>CAVRKZ010000001.1:0-1618796 GCA_963722435.1 uncultured Solirubrobacteraceae bacterium
CAGGATGTAGGCCTTCTCGTGTTTCGTGTCGGTCACGTAGATATCATTGTTGGTGCCGTATACGTCCAGGCCGAAGTAGTCTGCTCCGGGGGCGAGGCCTTCGCCGATGGTCGCCGAGATCAGTTTCCCGTTGGGTTCGTAGGAGGCGATGTGCGAGCCCTCGGCGACATACAGGTGCTGGCTTTCGGGGTCGACGGCGATCAGCGTAGGCTCCGCCTTCTTTTTCCACGATCACCCCCTTGTTGCCCGCCGATTCTTCCAGGGCGTATGTGGTGGATGCGGTTGGCGGGAAGGCCGTGGGCCTGTACTTGTAGACCCCGTGTTTGAAGTAGTCGACGTATACGGCGCCTTCCGAGTCGACGGCGAGGCTGGTTGGCCCATTGCCGGTTTCGCTGGGCGTTTTGAAATCGGTGATCTTTTTTGGCTTCAGATCGTAGATCTGGATTTCGTCTTTGTTGTGGTTGGTGATGTAGATGTCGCCGTGCGAGTGGGTCGCGAGGCCATCGGCTTGGCCTTCTCCGACCTGGCCGATCACGGAGTCAGTTGGGATGTACGGGTGTTCTTCGGCCGCCAAGGCGGGGACGCACGCCACCAACAGCACAACGACCATGGCACACAGCGAACTGACGCCGGACAGGGCCATTCTGCGGGCGTTCATCTTCTCGTCTCCTCCTCGTTTACCAACGGCGGTTGTCGCGGCCGCATGTGCAGGCCCAGGTCGCATGGGCAGGCCCAGAAATAAACGCGCGCGAGCACGCGCGATCAAGGAGGGTAACATACGCCCGCGGCGACTGTCGACCCGCCGACGAGTGGCGCGGCGTGTCGCAGCCGCAAGCCCTGCGACACGACAATAAACGGGGCGGCTGACGTTTAGCGAGGCGGGCTTGTCTCTGTCGTGGCGATTTCTGCTGAGGCCGCTGGTCGGAGCCCTTCCCGCGAGCATCACAGCCACCGGGCCTCGCACCGGTCGGCGCGCTCTCTGTGGAGTTGATGGACGGGCCGGTCGCTTGCTGGGACCGGTGAGGGCATTGCGAATGAGCTTGAGCCTCGTGGGGAAGGCCTGTTTGCGAGCTTCGGTTGCCTTCGACTTCGGCTCATCGGCAACGCGCGCGTGCGCCCCGCCGCGCCACATCACAGCTCCGCATGCGTCTCTGCTGGGCGCGATCCTCCACCCCCACATCCAGCATCGAGGCCTCGCGCTCGCCCGGCCCACAACCGAACCCCCAAGCCGGAGTCGCGTCGCAAGGGTCTTCCTCGGGAGGCTGCTCCTTCTACCCCTTGACTTACCAACGGCTCGCTCGCCCACGATCATCCGTTTCGTGGTGAGGGAGGAAGACCCGTGCGCTCTCGGTGCGACTCGCGTGGCGGCACCTTCGCGCAAACGCAGCGGCAGCGTTTATCGCCCCCGGTGCAACGTGCACGTCGGACGCGACATTTCCTCCGACCGGCCAGAGCAACAGTGCCGCAGACTGCCAGTTGGCATCGGCGCAAATGCTCGCGATCGGGTCTGTTCGTGAGCCGCAGCGGTTCCGCGTTGCAGAACGCGCCGCAATGCTATAGCGTGCGCGCCAGCGTTTATAGGCGGCGCAGGTCGGTGCCGCCCGAACATCGGAGGAGAGGCGGCATCTTGGGAGGCGCAACCGCATTGGGAGACCTAACCGCATCTGCTGCTCGCGTCGCGCAAGCCTCGACACGGTCGCCGAGCGATGCGACGTCCACTATGCCGGGCGCGCTGCGGACAGGGGGCAGGAGATCGGGGACGGGATGGTGCGGCTTGTCCCGATGGGTGGTGTCCACCACGCGAGCTCGGCTCGCCGGCGACGGCTTCTCGCCGCCCTCGACATATTCGACACGGTTGTTCCGCAACCAACCGGTGCACCCAAGGACAGCCGTTCAGCCTGTGCCCTTCAGGGTGCGCGCGACGCATCCATCACGACTGATCGCGCCCGGCGCCAGCAGCCTGGCTCTGCCGTCCTGCGCGCGCGGTCTCGAAGCAGTGTGCCGTCTCAGCGCACCAGCTGGAGCGCGTGCATTCACCCTTCTATTTGCCCCCGTGCGCCTAACCGGGACGCATGCGTTTCAACCATCGACAACCAGAATCGCGTCCGTAGCGCTGAGCGCTCGTACGTCTAAGTCTCAGGAGATCTAACGATGCTCTCACGTCTACGCACCCACATGTCCTACGCCAACGTCACAGCCACCCTGGCGCTGTTCTTTGCCATGTCCGGCGGAGCCCTGGCCGCCTCGCACTACCTCATCACCTCGACCAAGCAGATCAAGCCGAGTGTCCTTGCGTCTCATCACCTCGACCAAGCAGATCAAGCCGAGTGTCCTTGCGTCTTTGAAGGGCAAGGCCGGGTCCGTGGGCCCAGCGGGGGCGAATGGAGCCAACGGCGCTCAGGGACCGCAAGGGCCACAGGGTCCTGCCGGTAACGCCGGCACGAACGGCACCGGTGGCACCGAAGGCACCGCCGGTTCAAACGGCACGAGCGTCACGAGCAAAGAACAGAAAGCGGGCGTGATCGGCCCCTGCAAAGAAGGCGGGTCTGAATTCATCGCCGCAGAAGCCAAGAAAACCTATGCCTGCAACGGCTCCCCGTGGACCGCCGGCGGAACCCTCCCCAAAGAAGCAACCGAGACTGGCACCTGGTCGATGACGATCCCCAAGAAAGCCGCGGCGTATACGGAAGCGGTCGGGCTCGCGCCGATCTCATTCACAATCCCGCTTGCCGGCGCCCTGGAAGAAGAAAAGATCGAGATCGAGCCTCTCGGGTACGCGGGCTCTCAGGCCGAATGTCCCGGCACTGCGGCCGATCCCAAGGCGGAAGCGGGCTTCCTCTGCGTGTACATCGCCTATGACCCCGGCTCACAAGTGACACCTACGCTGGCCGGAGAAGGAGTGCCTTCGACTACCGGCGGCGTCGTGCTGTGGGATGTACTCCCCGAAGCAAAGGAAGGGTACTTCGCGTACGGCTCGTGGGCGGTGACGGCCGAATAGCTATCTCGCCCGGTCCATCCTGGCCCTGTCTGTCCCAGGCAGGGCCAGAGCAAGATGACCACACCCACTTGGACCCGTGACGTCTTCGGACCCGAGCACCGCTACACGAAAGGCTCCTCCATGCGCTTGACGCGCGCCCTCTCCATATTGCTGTCCACGTCGTTCCTGCTAGCCAGCGTGTTGCTCTGTGCCACTCCGGCACTGGCCGCCCGCGGGCACGTGCTCCAGACGACCTTCGGCTCCGAAGGTTCCGGGAACGGCCAGTTCAAAAGCCCCGCGGGTGTCGCTGTCAACGAAGCCACGGGCGACGTCTACGTCGTCGACCAGGAAGAAGAAGGCGGTGTAGACAAAGGCCGCGTCGAGTGGTTCACGTCCAACACGACCACGCAGGAATACGAATACGCGGGCCAGTTCAACGGCAGCGGTGAACTTCCCAACGAACACGGTAGGGAGGCGGGCGCCGGCCCGGAACCCGACGAAGAGGTAACGGGCGGCTTTGACGCGCCGGAGGGTATCGCGGTCGATAACGACCCTTCGAGCCTGTCCTATGGTGATGTGTATGTGACCGACGAGGGGCATAAGGTCGTGGATAAGTTCACGTCCGAAGGTGAATACATAGGGCAGATCACGGCCAAGACCGTCGCAGCCGCCCCCGGCGGGGTTTTCCTACTCAGAGGTTTAGTGGCGGGCGCGAAAGGCGAAGCATGGCTATTCGAGGAATCCCTCGAAACCACAAGCGGGGAACCTGATGACTACATCGACAGGTTCTCTGACGCCCCGATCCCGACCCTTGAAAAGTCTGCGAAGCTCGATATTCTAGCCGCTGAAATTAGCTCGGTAGGACTTGCGCTGAGCGCCGACGGCGAGTTTTACGCGCACCACCACAGGCCCCCCGCCATCATAGGGTTCAGCGAAACGGGCGCGATTTTGGGTGAATTCGGCTACCCAGAAAACGCCACCGAGGAATACGCCCTGAACGGGCTCGCGGCGGAACTGCCCAACAAGAGCATCTTTGGCTCGAGCGACGATATCTATGCGGACGCGATCGACAGCGTTCAGCGGTTCACTCCCGAAGGCACGCCGGAAAGAGCCCCGTTGGAAACGTTCGGGGAAGGAGAACTGGGGTGCACTCAGCATCAGCAGGGGAACTGCGAGGGTGGTTTGGCGGTGGATTCGCTGACGGGGCAGGTGTTTGTGGGGGTGGGGAGCTCTGACGTGGTGCGGGTGTATGAGCTCGAACCGGAAGCTCCGCCTTTGATCCTATCCGGGTCGCTATCGGAAGTGACCAACGACAGCGCGAAGCTTGGCGGCGAACTCAAGCCGCGCAGTGTGCCCGGTGAACCGACTACGAGCTACTGGTTTGAATACGGGGCGTGCTCGTCGGTGGCGACGTGTCGCGGTAGTGGCTGGGAAGGGCGTACCGCTATGGGGTCGTTGAGCGCGAGCTTTGAAGTCGACAGCGTGAGCGCCGACGTGCAGGGGTTGCGGGCGGACACTGCCTATCACTTCAGGCTCGTCGCGGAAAACGCGAAGACCCCGAAGGGCGAACCGGTGCTGGGCTCTGAAGGGACGTTCACGACCTGGGGTACCGGCCCGTTCGCGTTGCCTGATGGTCGTGAGTGGGAAATGGTCTCTCCGGCGGACAAGTTGGGGGCGCTGATCGAACCGATCGGCGAAGACTGGGTGATCCAGGCGGCTGCTGGGGGCGGTCGCCTGGCGTATGTCGCTGATGCGCCGACCGAACCGAGCCCGGCGGGCTATCTGCTCTATCAGTCGGTGCTCGCGACACGCGGGAGTGGGGGTGGCTGGTCCTCGCGAGACCTGTCGATCGGGCATCTCACGCCAACGGATCTGTCGCTGGGTAAAGGCTGGGAGTATCGGTTCTTCTCTGAAGATCTCTCGCGTGCGATCGTGCAGCCGTTCGGCGAATTCGTGCCTTGCGAATCCGCCTCGGGTGAAGCGCAGCCGTGTCTTTCCCCGCAGGCCTCAGAACAGACGGCGTTCCTGGACAGCCTGTATTCCGGCGGTGCCGGCTCCCGCGAACCCTGCGCCACCTCCTGCTTCACGCCCCTGGTGACCGGCGCAGAAGGCTACGAAGACGTGCCGGCGGGCACGAAATTCGGGGAACGCAACACTTTAGGTGATCTGTGTCCACCGGAAGTCCTCTGTGGTCCCGAGCTCGAAGATGCCACGCCCGACGCCAACCATGTCCTGCTGAGGTCGTGGGCGGCGCTGACCACCTCGCCCGCGTCGAAACATAGCATTCCCCCGAGAAGTCTGTATGAGTGGAGCGAAGACGCGCCCGCGGGCGAACAGCTGCGGCTTGTGAGCGTCTTGCCCGGCAACGAACACGGCGAAGCATTGCCGGCACCGGACCCGACGCTCGGCCTCAGTCTCGGGAACATGCGGCATGTGATCTCCGATGACGGCGAACGCGTCGTGTGGGGCTCGGAAGGAAAGCACCTTTATCTGCGTGAGAACGCCACGCGGCCGCAGAGCGCGCTCGGGGAACACGGTGAATGCCTCGTGGCTTCCGATGCGTGCACGATCCAGCTCGACGCCGGGCTGCCGCTCAACGCCTACTTCCAGACAGCCAATAGCGACCTGACGCGTATCTTCTTCACCGAGGGCAACGGCAGCCTAGAAGGATCGGAGCTCTTTGAATATGATGTTGAAACAAGGCAGCTGACCGCGCTCACGGGGGGCCTTAATGTGATCGGCGCGATTATCGGCGCGAGCGAAGATGGCTCGTGGGTGTATTTCGTGGCCGGCAATGGCGCCTGCCCGTACGGGACATCCGCGAGCGAAAGGTGCGACCTGTACGTGATGCACTATGACGGCGCTGCCTGGGGATCGCCGCAGTTGATCACGGTGCTCTCCGGCGCGGATAGCGTGGACTGGGGCGGCGAACACCGCGACCTGACTCAGTTGAATGCGCGCGTCTCACCGAACGGTGAATGGCTCGCGTTCATGTCACAGGACAGCCTGACGGGCTATGACAACCGTGACGCCGTCAGTGGCGAGCCCGACCAGGAGGTCTACGAGTACAACGCGGCCGCGGGGACGCTCGCGTGCGCGTCCTGTGACCCGACTGGAGCGCGTCCGGCCGGCCTGTCAGCCGAACCCGAAACGATCGGGATCGTCGGCGGCAAGGAGGCCCTGAACGGCTGGATCGCGGGGATCGTTCCGCCGTGGACCCCGAACGACGAAGGGGCCTCGATCTACCAGTCGCGCTATCTCTCTGATAGCGGCCGGCTGTTCTTCGACTCGAGCGACCAGCTCGTCCCGAAGGACATCAACAAGACCGAGGACGTCTACGAGTACGAGCCCGAAGGCGAACACGCCTGCACGAGCACCAGCGAGAGTGGCAGCGTCGCCTTCAAGCCGCCCCGCAGCACCGTGGTTGAAGGCCGCACGGTGCAGGAAGGCGCGGGCTGCGTGGGGCTGATCTCCTCCGGCGAATCCGCACAGCAATCGGTGTTCCTGGACGCCTCGGAAACGGGCTCTGAAGTGTTCTTCCTGACCACCGCCAAGCTCGTGCCCGAAGACACCGACACCAGCTATGACGTCTATGACGCCCGCGAATGCACACCGCAGTCCCCGTGCGAGGCACCGACGGCCGAACAGCCGCCGCCGTGCGATAACGAAGCCTCCTGCAAACCCGCGCCATCCCCCCAGCCAGAAATCTTCGGGCCCTCCGGCAGTGCCACCTTCTCCGGCCCCGGCAACCTCATCACCCCACTCGCCACCGACACCACCAAACCGGCGGCAAAACCCCTCACGAAAGCCCAGAAGCTCACGGCCGCACTGAAAACCTGCAAGAAAGACAAGAAGAAGGCCAAGCGCCAGGCGTGCGAAAAACAGGCCCGCAAAAAATACGGCGCGCGCAAGGCGAGCAGGTCCATTAAGGCCAGTAGAGCCAGCAACGACCGGAGGGCGAAATGATGCGCCCCACCCACGGACAGCCACGTACCTCGAGCGTGGACCGGTCCTCACCCCCGTTCGCCTTCCTCGCGGTCTCCGCACTCCGCGCATCCGTCGCGTGGGCGCTGGGGTCAGGCCGGGCCCCCCTCGCGGCGTACGTCAGCGGGCTCCTGCCGCACCGAACCGTAGGGTTCACCCGATACGCGCGGCGCACCTTCCGGTTCTCGCTTCAAGAGCACTCCGCATTGCGAGAGCGGCGAGGACCAAGCAGATCGCGGACGCAGCCCCTGAGGTGTGCTCTGCACATGAAGGGGCGAGGACAAAGATATGCGCCGGCCATCGCCGCACTCGTCATGGTGGTGCTTGGCGCTGCCGCCCCTGCCCAAGCCGAATCGCTCTCCCCCTGGTTTCACCTGGCCTCCGTCTCGCGCCCGGGGAACCTGACCGGCAAAGAAGGCGAGATCGCGGTGACCGCGATCAACGTCGGGGACGGCAGCGTGAGCACGTCGGTCCCGGTGGTGCTCTCCGACGTCTTGCCCGAACACCTGAGGGCGCGCTTCGTCAAGGAAGGCGACATCGTCCAGGGCAGCAAGACCAATCTGGTGCTCGAAGAAAACCCCACGACCAAACGCAAAGAATGCGAGGTCAGTGAATCCCGGACGATTACTTGCACCTTCGACGCGGGCAGCCTGCCGCCGTTCAGCCAGGTCGAAATCCTCATCGGGGTCGCTGTCGAAGCGGGCGCCGCCACGGGCGAGCTCAACCAGCTCAGCATTTCCGGCGGCGGCGCACCCAGCAGCGAAATCGCACGTCCCATCACCGTCAGCAGCGAACCCACCCCGTTCGGCGTCGAAGATTACGAACCGCTCCTCGAAGAAGCCGGCGGCAGCGCCGACTCGCAGGCGGGCTCGCACCCCTTCCAGTTCACCACGACGCTGAACCTGAACGCGCGCTTGACTCCGGACGCAAGCCACGGCGGCGAACTGGTCCCGGCACCCGCGGCGCTGCCCAAGGAAGTGATCGTCAAGCTCCCGCCGGGACTCGTCGGCGACCCGACAGCGTACGCGCGCTGCACCCTCGCACAGTTCGGTGCAGTTGTCGGCGAAGGCAACGCCTGCCCGGCCGACACGATCCTCGGCGCTGCGACCGTCACCTTCTATGAAGAGAAAACCTCGGAAGCGGGCGGCACCCAGACACGCGTGGACCCGATCTTCAACCTCGAACCCGGCCCCGGCGAAGCCGCGCGCTTCGGCTTCGCCACAATCCATGTCCCGACCTTCCTCGGCGCCTCCGTGCGCACCGGCGAAGACTACGGCGTCACGATCCATGTCGACGACATTCCCCAGGACATCGGCTTCCTCAACAACACGGTCACCTTCTGGGGCGTCCCCGGGGCCGCGAGCCACAACGACGCCCGCGGCGCCGGCTGTCTGGAACAAGCAGAGGGGTTCCCACTCCCGGGTCCCTGCGAAGCGGAGCACGAGAGCAGCCCTCCGCCGTTCCTCACGCTGCCGACCTCGTGCTCGGGTGAACCGCTCCAGAACACCGTCGAGGTGTCCTCATGGCTTCACCCCTCCAACCTCGTCTCGCCGCAGCCCGACCCGACCGCGCCTGGCCCGCTGATCGACGGTTGCGGCCTCCTGCCGTTTCACGCGGAAATCAGGGATTCACCTGACGGGCAGGCGGCAAGCACCCCGACCGGCGTGACCGTCGACGTGCACGTCCCCCAGGAAGGGCAGCTGGACGCAGAAGGGCTTGCCCAGTCGAACATCAAGAACATCACCGTAACCCTCCCCGAAGGGGTCGCGTTGAACCCCTCCGCCGCCGACGGCCTGCAGGCCTGCTCCCCCTCCGAGGCCGGGTTCGAGGGCGAAAACCCCGAAACGCACACGCTCCGCTTCACAGACGAAGAAGTGTCCTGCCCGAACGCGTCGAAGATCGCCAGCGTCACGGTCAGGACACCCCTCCTGCCCAACCTGCTGCGCGGCTTCGTGTATCTCGCCGCGCCCCAGAACTTCGCCTTCCCGGCCAACCCGCTGGAAAACCCGTTCGGGAGCCTCGTCGCGATGTACCTCATCGTCAAGGACCCGGTCTCTGGCACGCTCATCAAGCTACCCGGCAGCGTTTCGCTGAGCCCGTCCGGGCAGATCACATCGACCTTCGCGGACAACCCGCAGCTCCCGTTCGAAGACGCCGAACTGGAATTCTTCGGCGGCGAGCGCGCCCCGCTCACCACCCCCGCCCGCTGCGGCTCCTACACCACCACCGCCTCCTTCGAACCTTGGTCCGGCACCCCGGGCGACGAAGAAGTTCTGCACTCAAGCTCCACCTTCGACATCACCACCGGCCCCAACGGCGGACCGTGCCCCGGCGCGACGCTCCCGTTCACGCCTTCGCTCGTGTCGGAGACCTCGAACATCGACGCCGGCGCGTTCACGCCGCTCGACACGACCATTAGCCGTGAAGACGGCCAACAGAGTATCCAGAGCGTCATCCTGCACTACCCGCCCGGCGTCTCGGGAATGCTCACCGGTGTTCCGCTCTGCCCCGAAGCGCAGGCGAACGCCGGAACCTGCGGCCCAGAAAGCCTGATTGGGGAAACGATCGTCTCCGTCGGCGTCGGCGGCGACCCGTTCACCGTCACCGGCGGCAAGGTCTACCTCACCGAAAGCTACCAGGGCGCGCCGTTCGGCCTGTCGATCGTGAACCCAGCGAAGGCCGGCCCCTTCGACCTTCAGGAAGGCCGCCCCGTGATCGTCCGCGCGAAGATCGAAATCAACCCGACCACCGCCGCGTTGACGATCACGACAGGCCAGATCCCGCAGATCATCGACGGCTTCCCCCTCCAGATAAAGCACGTGTACGTCACCGTAAGCCGCCCCGGGTTCACGTTCAACCCGACCAACTGCACCCCAATGGGAATCACGGGCACGATCGGAGGCTGGGAAGGCGCCTCCTTCCCGGTATCGACCCCTTTCCAGGTGACCAACTGCGCGCTCCTGAAGTTCGCGCCGAAATTCTCGGCATCGGTCCCGGGCAAGAGCAGCAAAGCGGACGGCGAGACCCTGCATGTCAGGCTGGCGTTCCCGACCTCCGCCCAGGGCACCGAGGCGAACATCCGCTATGTGAAGGTCGATCTCCCCAAGCAGCTCCCGTCGGAGTTGCGGACGCTGCAGCAGGCGTGCTTGGCGAAGGTCTTCGAAGAAGACCCGGCGAACTGTCCGGAACACTCGATCGTCGGGCACGCCACGGCCGTGACGCCGATCCTGCCGGTGCCGCTCTCCGGACCCGCGTATTTCGTGAGCTACGGTGGCGCCAAGTTCCCCGAACTGGTCATGGTCCTACAGGGCTACGGCGTGACGATCTACCTGCACGGCGAAACGTTCATCAGCAAAGCTGGGATCACGAGCTCGACCTTCAGCACGGTTCCGGACCAGCCCGTCACGAGCTTCGAACTGACCCTCCCTGCGCAGCCCTATTCGGCTCTCGGCCCGAATCTGCCCAACACGGCCAACTACAGTTTCTGCGGTCAGAAGATGGTGATGCCGACGCACTTCATTGCGCAGAACGGCGCCGAACTCAAGCAGGAAACCCCGATCGCGGTAACGGGCTGCCCGCAGAGCCTGTCCGTGCGCACGTCGAGCGTTCACGCGCGGAGCCTCACTATCATCGTCTATGTTCCCGCCGCCGGCAAGCTCGCCCTGTCGGGTAAAGGCGTCACCAGCAGCAAGCGCGTTGCTCGCGGTCAGGAACTCGTGACGTTGACGCTCACACAGAAGCACAGTGGGCGCCTGCGCACCGACGTCAAGCTCTCATATGTGCCCGCGAAAGGCCACAAGCAGAGCAAGACGCTGAAGGCCAGCTTCAGGCGCTAGCCCATGCGGAGCCCCACACGTGCACAGCGAACGACCGTCACCCTGGTGCTCGCCGCGCTCCTATGCATGATGCCCGCCAGCGCGGCCGCTACCCGCGACGTCGGCGCGTACGCCGCACGAACTTACACGCTCACCGAGACCGGCCACCTGCACAAGACCAGCGGCCGCGGCATCACGATCAACCAGGTTCTCAACGAGGAGGGATCGGCGTCCGGAACGATCTCGGGAACGATTTACATCCACCTGAAAGTCGTGTCGGTCAACCGCGTCACCGCCGAAGTCAACATCTATCCGAGCGGCGGGTCGATCACCGGCTACGCGAGCGCCAGCTACCGCTCGGCCGGGTCTACGGCGAGCTTCTCGGGAACGATGAGCATCGAGCGCGGGACGGGCCGCTATGCCCACGCCAGCGGTTCAGGGCTGAGCTTCACGGGCACCGTCCAGCGCATCAACGACGCGATCACCGTGCGCGTCACCGGCAGGATGTACACGTGACGCGGACGGCCGCCTGAGCGCCCGATGTCCCGCCTTGCGGCTCTCTCGACACTGACGCTCATGCTCGGGTGCCTCCTCGCACCGAGCGCTGCTCAGGCTGTCTCCGAGCGCGCGAGCCTGTACGCCTCGTTCGCCCCCGACGAGCTCGGCGCGCCGACGACGATCACCTTCGGCTTCCATCTCTCCACGAGCGAAGGCACGGCGCCGCCGCCGCTCACGAGCATGGACCTGCAGATGCCAGCGGGCGTCGGCTACGCGACCACGACGCTCGGCCTCGCGCTCTGCAACCCCGCCGCGCTGCTCGCGAAGGGGATCGCGGGCTGCCCGGCGAACTCGCGCCTCGGCTACGGCAGTGCCCTCGTGGAAGTGCCATTCGGGACCGGTTCGGGCCACGAGATCCCTGAAGTGCAGGCGGTCGCGGGGCCTTCTGAGACCGGCAACACAGTGGTTCTCTTCTACGCCAACGGCCTGTATCCGGTCGCGGCGCAGCTCACGTTCTCCGGTGAAGTGCTCCCGGACAACGGACGCTACGGCTCGCAGCTCGAGACCAACGTCCCCCTCGTGACGAGCGTGCCCGGCGGACCGGACGTATCGATCGTGAGCGTGACGAGCACGATCGGCCCAAGCCACCTCGTCTACTACAGGCGCGTCCACGGCCGCCGAGTGGCGTTTCATCCCCGCGGCGTCGCCGTCCCTGCACGCTGCCCGCACGGCGGGTTCCCGTTCGCTGCGCAGTTCACCTTCGAGGACGGCAGCAGCACGAGCGCGCAGACCACCGTTCCCTGCCCGTCGCATCGTCGTTAGGCGGCTGGTCGCGAAATGAGCATTGCGATACACACCAACAACGGGCGCGTCGCGCACGACTCGCTCAAAGACCTCTCGCCGGCTTCGTTGCGAGCAGGCGCACGCCTTGCCGAGCGTCTCGAGCTGGCCCGTGTCTTCAGCGATACGGTGCTGCGCTACCTGCTGCTCGTGCTGCCGCTGGTGAGCCGAGAGCTATCGCACTGGCGCGCCAAGGCCGCTGAGATCCCGAGCCCCAGCCTTCGCCGCAGCGCAGCAGAGGCGCTCGCCAAGCGCGGCAACATCGAGGGTGCCGCGCTGTTCGCCACGCTCGCGCCGGCCTCGCAGCGCCGGAGCACGGTGCGTGCACTGGTCGCGTTCCAGACGGCCTACAACTACCTAGACGCACTCTCGGAGCTGCCCAGCGAGGATCCGATCTCCAACGGGGAGCAGTTGCATCAGGCGCTGTTGAGCGCCCTGCACCCGGGGGCTCCACGCCCGGACTACTACGCCTACAACGCAGACGGCAACGACGGTGGCTATCTCGACGCCCTCGTAGACGCCTGCCGAGAAGCGTTCGCTCGACTGCCATCCCACGCGGCGGCTGCTCCGCGCGCACACGGCGCGGCGGCCCGGATCGTCCAGTTCCAGGCGCTGAACCTGAGCGAGGCCCAAGGCGGCCATCGCACCCTGCGGCGCTGGGCCAAGGACGTGAGCCGCCCCGGCAGCGGCCTTGCGTGGTGGGAGACGGCCGCGGCGTCGGGCAGCTCCCTGGCCGTGCACGCCCTGATCGCCACGGCGGCGCACGCTGATCTGGACGCCTCGCACGCCCGTCAGATCGAGTCCGCGTACTTTCCGTCGCTCGGCGCGCTGCACTCGCTGCTCGACAGCCTCGTCGACCGCGCGGAGGACCGCAAGAACGGCCAGCGCAGCCTGCTCGACTACTACGGCTCGCCCAGGGACGCCGCGACCCGGCTGGCCGCACTGGCGAGGACCGCCCGCGGCGCGGTGCAGCAGCTCCCGAACCCGCATGCCCACAGGGTGATCCTGACGGCGATGTGCAGCTACTACCTGTCCGCCCACGAGTGCGACACCACCGAGGGGAGGACCATTACCGACGCTCTCACCGACGCCTTGGGCATGCCGCTGAACCTCGCGATCCTGATGTTCCGCTCGAGGCGGCTGTTTCACGCCTTGATAGGCGACGGATACACGTAGGGCAGGAAGCGGGGCGCGTTGCATCAGCTGGCGAGGCTCACCGAGCGGATCCGCGACCGACGAGCGAAGCTAGGTAGGGCGCCGCGGCCTACGTGGCACGCGGATGGCGCGTTGCTGAGGGTCCGCGACCTCGTCAAGCACTACCCCGCCATGGGTGGGGAGCCCGTTCGTGCCGTCGACGGCGTCTCGATGCGCGTCCGTCCGGGGGAGATGGTCGCCCTGTACGGGCCCAGCGGCTCGGGAAAGACCACGCTGCTGCTGATGGTCGCGACCCTCCTGCAGCCGACCGCTGGCACGATTCTGATCGACGGACGCGACGTCTCCTCCCTCACCGAGCGCGAGGCATCGGAGTTTCGCCTCGCGCGCCTGGGCTTCATTCGCCAGAACTTTGACCTTCTGCCCGGTGTGAGCGCGATCGACAACGCCGTGCTCAAGTTGCTCAAGACGATGCGCTGGCGCGAGGCGCACCGTCAGATCATGCCGCTGCTCGAGCGCCTGGGACTCGGCGAGCGCCTCACACATCGCGCCGAGACGCTGTCGATGGGAGAGCGCCAGCGGGTGATGATTGCGCGCGCTCTCTCGACCGAGCCGAGCCTGCTGCTCGCCGACGAGCCTACCGGCAGTCTGGACACGCGCCGCAGCCGGGAAGTGCTTGAGCTGCTGGGCGAGCTGTGCCACGAGCGCATGGTGGCGGTCGTGCTCGTCAGTCACGACCCGCTCGCCGCCGGCTACGCCGACCGTGTCTTCGCGCTCACCGACGGCAAGCTCACAGACCGCCGGCCCGATCAGCCGCCCACGATCCGCTAGCCGACGCTGGTGCTGCGCACGTGAAGTCGGCGAACGTCCTTCACCTTTACCGCGTGCGTGTCCGTGCGCGGCTCGTGCAGGAGCTCTTCGCCATGGTGGGGATCGCGGCCGGGGTGGCTCTGCTGTTCGCCTCTCAGGTGGCGAGCGAGAGCCTCACGAACTCGGTAGCAGAGCTCTCGCACGGGATAGTCGGTAACGCGACGCTGCAGCTGCTCGCGCGCGACCCACAGGGCATGCCGGAAGCCCTCCTGGCCCGGGTTCGCGCGATCCCCGGCGTGCGCGTCGCCGCGCCCTTGCTGGAAGCCAGCGCCCAGGCCACGGGTCCCAACGGCAGCGAGTCGGTCGAGCTGGTCGGAGCCGACTCGAGCCTCAGGACGCTCGGCGGCGCGCTCGTGCGTCACACCGAACTCGAACCGTTCGCCGGGATCGGCGCCGTCCTGCTGCCGGCGCCGCTCGCGTCTCACCTCGGCGTCACGAAGTTCGGCAAGGAAGTGGCGCTGGAGATGTACGGCAGAAGCGAACACGCACCGCTCTACAAGGAGCTCAATGCAAAGCAGATCGGGCCGTTGCTCGCCAGCCCGATCGTCGTCGCGCCGCTCTTCTACGCCCAGGAACTGACAGGTCTCAGCGGTCGCATCTCCCGCGTCCTCGTGCAGCCCGCGGCCGGGATGCAGGCGCGGGTCCGCGCGGCGCTCCTGGGGCTGGCACCGGGCCGCCTCAACGTGGAGGCCACCAGCTACGACGAAAGGCTGTTCGCAAAGGCGGCGTACGCGAGCAACCAGTCCACCGCCCTGTTTGCCCTCATCAGCGCGCTGGTCGGGTTTCTGTTCGCGTTCAACGCGATGCTCCTCACGGTCCCGCAGCGCAGACGCCTGATCGCAGATCTCCGCCGCGACGGCTACCGCCCGAGAACTGTGATCGGCGTGCTGCTCCTGGACGCGCTCGTCCTTGGCTTCATCGCGTCCCTGCTCGGTCTCGTGCTCGGGGACGAGCTCTCGATCCACCTGTTACACGCGAACCCGGGATATCTGGGCTCGGCCTTCTCGGTCGGCACGCAGCGAGTCGTCGGCTCACGTAGCGTGGCGATCGCCGCTGGGGGTGGCATGCTCGCGGCGATCATCGCTGTGCTGAGCCCGCTGCGAGACATCATCTCCCGCGACCCGCTCGCTGCGATTACCCCGAGGGAGCGCTCCGGCGCCGGTCGCGCGAGCGTCTGGACGGCGCTCGCGGGAGCCCTGTGCCTGGCCGCCGCGACGGCGATCCTGATCGGCGCGCCCAAGCAGGCGATTCTCGGGATGATCCTGCTCGTCGCCGCGCTGCTGCTCGTCCTGCCGCTCGCGCTCCATCTAGCCCTCTCGTTGCTCGCGCGTCTCGCCCGTTGGCTGATCGGTGCCGTGCCGCACATCGCCGCGATGGAGCTGAGCGCTGCGCGCGGCCGGGCGATCGGTGTCGCGGCTACCGGCGCTATCGCCGTCTTTGGTGCTGTCGCGATCCAGGGTGCCCACGCAGACCTGCTCAAGGGGCTCCAGAACGCGGCGCACGATGAGAACGCCTTCACGGATCTCTGGGTCTCGCCGCCGGGTGCCTACGACCTGCTGCGCACCGCACCCTTCGCCGCCACCCAGCAGCGAGCGCTCGAGCGTCTGCCCGGCGTGCGTAGTGTGCGCGTCTACCGCGGCGGCCTGCTGGACTGGGGCGAGCGCAGGGTGTGGGTGATCGCCCCGCCCGCTGAAGCGACGCCGCTGCTCGCGTCCTCGCAGATCCTCGAAGGCTCCATCTCCGCGGCGGCGAGGCGCCTGCGCGCCGGTGGCTGGGCCGTCCTCTCGCAGGCCCTCGCATCCGAAAACCATCTGCACATAGGCGAGCGCGTCACGCTTCCCACCCCGGTTCCCACGACGGTCCGCGTCGCTGCACTCTCCACCAACATCGGCTGGGCGCCGGGGGCCGTGACCATGACCGCCTCCGAATATGCGCGCGCGTGGGGGAGTACCGACGCGAGCGCCTACAACGTCCTCCTGAGCCCGGGCACGACGCCGGCGCAGGGTGCGCGTGAGATCACCGCCGCACTCGGCCGGTCCTCGGGCCTCTCCGTGCAGACGGCCGGCGCGCACGCCGCCGAACAGAACGCGCTCAGCCGCCAGGGCCTGGAGCGCCTCAGCCAGATCGCCACGCTGATCCTCCTCGTTGCGGTGCTGGCGATGGCGGCGGCGATCGCCAACATGGTCTGGCAGCGCCGCCCCCGTCTTGCGAAGCTGAAGCTCGAGGGCTTCGCCCGCGCCGAGCTCTGGCTCACGATCCTGCTGGAGAGCCTCGTCCTGCTGGCCGTCGGCTGCCTCACGGGCGCGCTATTCGGCCTCTACGGCCAGCAGCTGCTCGATCGGGCCCTCGCGAACGTGATCAACTTCCCCGTCGTCCACTCCGTGGCCGTCCTCTCCGCGCTGCTCAGCCTCGCGGTCGTCACGGCCGCGGCCGCGGCGATCATCGCGATCCCCGGCTACCTCGCCGCGGGAGTCTCGCCGGCGGTGGCGCTGCAGGACTGAGCGTAAGGACGCGACGGTCGTGGCCGATCTAGAGGGCTCGAGCTGGCTCGAAATCGACGCACCGATCGAGCGCTGCTTCGAGGTCATCGCCGACGTCGAGCGTGCGCCCAAATGGCAGGGCGCCATGCAGCGAGCGCAGGCGCTCGAATACGACGCTCGAGGGCGGCCGGTCCTGGTCGAGGCTCAGATACATGCGATCGTGGCGACCGTCACCCTGTGGTTGCGCTTCGAGTACTTCGAGCCGACCGGCATGCGCTGGACGCGCGAGCGCGGCGACCTCAAGTCACTGGTCGGCGCCTGGCAACTCGAGGACCGTAGCGCCGGCCGGACGCGTGTGACCTATTCGCTTGAGATCGGGCTGAGCCGGGCGCCTGGGCTTCTGCGCAAGGGGGTGCGCGGACCTGTCGAGGCAAAGGTCCGAGAGCTCCTTACGAGTCGCCCGGTCGAGGGTCTCAAGCGCGAAGCAGAGCGGACGTAGACCGTGAGGCAACGTTGACGCCGCTGACAGGCCGTCGAGACTGGTGTCGAGTGGATCGTCAGCGCGAGGTCTCTTACCGGGCACCGGGGGGCGTGGATCGACGCCCCCCGGACCCCCGCGATCTGTGAGAGGGAGGGGAGGCCCGGTCCATCGAAGTCGTGATCGTGTCGAGAAGCTCACACCGTGCGACGCCAGTCACGCGAGCGTGATCTTCAGGCAACGTCAACCGCTCCGGACTCCCGGAGCGGTTCAGGGAGCGACGGGGCCGCCGCTAGCCTCCGGGCCTGTGCCCGTAGACCCCACCACTGTGCGCTGGACGCTTCATGCGCTCGAGAAGGCCGAGCGACTAGGCTTCGCGCGTGGGGATGTCGAGTCAGCGTTGCTCGAGGGTCACCGCGAGCGGACGCGCAATAGTGGTCGAGCGCGTTGGCGCATCGCTGCTGGTCGTCTCGTCATCGTGTACGAGCACCCGGATCGCGACGATCCTCTCGTGGCGCGGATTGTGACCGTGTGGCGGCGGCGCTAGCCTGTGGTCATGAGGATTGACGGGCACTACGATGCGGAGGCGGACATCGCCTGGATTCGCTTCGAGAACTATGACCCAAGCACGGTTGTGGCCAAGGAGACCGACGCCGGCCTGCGAGAACTCGACCCGAGCACCGGACAGGTCGTAGGGCTGGAGTTCTGGGAGGCGAGCCGCAAGCTGCCGGCTGATTTCCTTGGGATGCTGCCGCCGCCGCAGGTCGAGGTCGCCGCCTAGTCTTCTGCTCGGGGCTCCCCGGCGGCACCAGCCCCCCGAGCGACGGTCACCCACGGCTGTGTCTGATACCAAGGCGTGAGCCGCAAGAGCCCCCAGCGCGTCCCCCGCAGCAAGAGGCCGCGCCCGGACGGCAGCCGCGCGATCTCGCCGGGGGGGAGCGTGCGCTGGCGCTGGGTGTGGTAGGTGACGCTCTCGGAGCTCGTGCCGGGTGGGGGGAAGAAGAGCTGCTCTGAACGGCTGCGCCCCAGCGTGTAAGAAACGAGCTGGCGGTCGTATTCGCCGAGCGCGAGCGAGAGCGCTTCCAGGGTCCGGCTGTCGGCGATGCCGGTGAGGATGAGCTTGGTCTGAAACAGCGACAGGAACCCGTCGGCCGCTGCCTCGCCCCAGCGGCTTCGCACCTGTGAGAGATCCTGCAGGCAGGCGAGGACGTGTAGGCGCTGCCCACCGGCTTCTGAGACCAGGGCGGGGAGATCGTGGATGGGGGCGATGTTCGCGACCTCGTCCAGGCAGAAGAACACGGGTGGCTCGTGTGGGTGGGGGTATGTGTTGGCGCGCTGATAGGTGGCGTGACGGAGTTGCTCGAGCAGGCCGACGACGAGCGGCGCGCACAGCGCCTGGCGGTGCGCGGGTGCGGTGATGTAGATCGTGTCGGCGCTCGTGACGAAGCGCTCGGGGTCGAAGTTCGGCTTGGCGGCGGCTCGCCTGGTCGCGTCGGCGTTATACGCTGCGAGCACGCCGGCGGTGGCGGAGAAGATCGAGGAGCGCTCGCGCGCGTCGGTCTTGGCGATCCCGACGAGCACGTCGTTTGCCACGGGGGCGTCGTGGTCCTCGAGCGCGAGGCCGGCCGGCCCGAGGTCTGCGCGCAGCACCCAGCGCAGGACCTCGGCGATTGGCCGCTCCGTCAGGTTGGCGGCGTAGAGCAACGGCGCGAGCAGCGCGCTCGAGCGCTCGCGCCAGTGGCCCTCGTTCGTCGTGCCGGCCCCGACAGCCGTGCACGCAGCCATCGCCCGCGCCATCAAGAGCGCGCCGTCCCAGCTCGAGGCGGCGGTCACGGGCGACCACGACAGTCGGCGGATCTCGCGCGGGAGCTCGTCTTGCTCGCAGGTCGGGTCGAACAGCCACACCTGCCCCGCGCGTGAGCGCGCCCTCCACGTGGCGGCCATCACGTCGCGCTTGGTCGCGGTGGAGACGGCGGCGCCGGGCGCGGCGAGCATGGAGGGGATCACGACCATGCTCGTCTTGCCCGCGCTTGGGGGGCCGAGGACCATCACGGCGTGCTCGGGGTCGGCGCTCACCCAGCGCCCGCCCGGGAGCAGGCCGAGGAACGCGCCCCCGCCGAGGCTCAGCGAGTGCGCGCGCAGCGCCGCGCCGGGGTCCTCGCTCGCGGCGATACGATCGGCCAGGCGCATCGGCGGGCGGCGCTCGAGGGCGGTGAGCGCGAGACGCAGCCGCCCGGACTTCACGCCACGGATGAGCGCCCACAGGGACCCTGCGAGCAGCACGCATGCGCCCATCGTGTGCAGCGTCGCTC
Source organism: uncultured Solirubrobacteraceae bacterium (assembly GCA_963722435.1). Taxonomy (GTDB): domain Bacteria; phylum Actinomycetota; class Thermoleophilia; order Solirubrobacterales; family Solirubrobacteraceae; genus Palsa-744. The sequence goes on from CAVRKZ010000001.1 coordinate 19,407, forward strand.
CGAGCGGGTCGCCCTGACCGAGGCGACGCACGAGTAGCTCGAGCGCCACGACCACCAGCCCGATCGCGCCAAGTTTGATCCAGTGGCGGCGTCTTGCTGGCGGGCGGCGATGCTGGTGTGAGGGTCCCCAGCCCCGAGTTCCTTGTGTGCTTGACATCAGAGTCACATCATATTATAGTGCCGAGCGATGGCAAGCACAACTGATCACAGAGGGGGACGCCGATGAACGGCAAACGCGATCCGGTCGGCCACTCGGCTCGAGGCGTCGTGCGCGAGATCGACCAGGAGCTTTCTCGCCTGCAGGAGCGAGAGAGGGCGCTCGCTGCGGAGCGCGCGCGGCTGCTTCGAGCGCGCGCCGCGCTGACCGGCAGGGCGGGGGCAGGCCCGGCGCGAGGCAAGCGCATCTCACAAGATGACGTCGCCGGCTACCTGGCCGAGAACCCGGGCTCGTGGCCCGCGCAGATCGCGGCTGCGCTCGGCGTTCCAGTCACCAACGTCTCGACGCATCTCTACCGCGCCAAGAGCACCCGTTTCCAGCGCAGGGACGACGGTTGGCACCTACGCTCCGGTGGCACCAGCGCCGCCGGATAAGAGGTCAGGCGATGCGAACGCCGCTACGGCCAGCCACGAGCGCGTATGTGATCCGCCCGCGCGAGATCAGACCGGGCTGGCTCTCCTCTACGCGCTCACGTTCTTCCTGCAGCTCTTCTGCGCGGTGCTCCGCGCCCTGATCGCCTACCCGCTGCTGTGGCTTATCTTCAAGATCCTCGGCTGGTCTACCAGCGACGTGCACACGCTCGCCTGGATCGCCGGCTACGGCCCCTTGATCCTCTCAGGCGCGACGCTCATCCTCCCGCTCGGCGGCCGGCTGTGGCGAGCGCAGTCCGGCGGGCGAAGGCCCTCAGAGCGCGAGCGCCTCATCTTCGAGGACGCCCTCACGCTCCTCAAACGCGCCGAGCCCAAGCTGCGAGCGCCCCGCCACTGGTTCGTGCTCGACGAGCCCGTGCCGAACGCCGCGGCGTACGCCGACACGCTGATGCTCACCCGCGGCCTGATCGACAGCGGCCACCTCGAGGCGGTGCTCGCCCACGAGCTCGGGCACCTGAACAGTTCAGACGCGCGCCTAGTCGCGGCGCTCCATCGCCTCACGATCCCGCCGCGGCGCAAGCTGCACTTCCCGCTCGCGACGCTCGGCTTTCTCGTCAGCGGCGCCCCCGCAGCCTGGCTCACGCGCACCCCGTGGGCGGCCTACTGGCGCGCGCGGGAGTTCGCCGCCGACGAGTACGCAGCCAAGCTCGGCCAGGGGCCAGCGCTCGCGCGCTTCCTCGACACCAACGCCCTGGAAAATGACCTGCCCGTGCCCTTCATGTGGCTCACCCAGGAGAGCCATCCCTACAGCGAGCACCGCATCGACCGACTGGAGCGGGGCGAGCTGTGACCCTGAGGCCGGCAACCGACCTCTGTCAAGAACAGACCACATCGAATGATTGGAGGCACACTGATGATTTCCCGCTCGACGATTCCCTCACCTCGTCTGTACAGGAGCTCCGGGAGCTCCGCGGGTGACCGCAGTCGCGGCCATGGGGCTCGCTCGCGACGTGGGCTTGCCGCGATCGCCCCGAGCTCGCCTGACGGCTCGCGTCCGGGAGCCGACCCCCTGCTCACGGCCGATGAGGTAGCGGCGCTGCTTCAGGTCACCAAGGCGTGGGTGTATGCGGAGACACGCGCGAAGCGCATCCCGCACGTGCCGCTCGGGCGCTACGTGCGCTACCGCCGCTCCGCGGTGCTCGCCTGGATTGCCGCGCTCGAGCGCCACGCCTCACGCGGGGTGCGTGTGCCGCTGGGCGAGGATTAGCGATGGGCGCCAGGCGCGGCCACGGCACCGGGCACCTCTACGAGAAGTCCGGCTCTTACTACGGGCGCTGGCGCACCCTCGATGGACGGTTGCTCAACCGCAAGATCGGCAGAGTCAGGAACACGGGCGAGAGAGATGGGCTCAGTCGTGCGCAGGCCGAGCGTCACTTCAGGCGCCTGCAGGAAGAGGAGGACCGCACGCCGCGGCTCGCTCACGGCGCCGATGTCCCGACCGTCGACGCGGTCGCGGACTCCCTGCGCGAGCGCCTCGTCCTCAGGGGCCGGCGGACCTCCTACCGCGAGAATTGCGAGTACATGCAGCGCGTCCACATCTCGCCGACCATGGGCGAGCGCAAGATCACTGACGTAACCCGCCACGACGTGGAAGCATTCACGACGATCCTGCTCAAACGCAAGCTCGCGCCGAAGAGCGTGCGCAACATCATGGGCTTCCTGCATGGTGTCTTCGAGCACGCTATCGACCAGGGCTTCTGCCGCGAGAACCCCGTCCGTCGCGCCGAGAAGCCAGGACGCCGCCGCACGGGTGCCAATCCCGATCTGCAGTTCCTCAGCGTCAGCGAGCTCGAGGCGGTGATCCGAGCGATCCCTGACGAGGTCGTGACGCGCGCGCCCGCACCGCGCCGGCGCGGGAAGCCAGGCCCGGCGCCGCCGCCTTCTCCGGACGTCCTCGGGCCGGTGCTGCGCATCGTGATCCTCACCGCTGCGATGACCGGCCTGCGCCGGTCCGAGCTCCTCGGCCTGCGCTGGCGCGATATCGACTGGGGCACGCAGCGCATCCGCGTGCGCAACACCTACGTCCGCCGCGAGCACTCGAGCGAGGGCAAGTCCGACCTCTCGACCCGTCGCTCGGTTCCCATGGCCGGGCGGCTCGCCCGAGAGCTCGAGCTCTGGTCGCGCCGCAGCGCCTACGACCAAGACGACGACCTCGTCTTCGCCCACCCCCGCAAGGGCACGCCGCTAGACGGATCGAAGCTCACGAAGCGCTTCAAAGCCGCCTGCGTCGACGCGGGCGTGCGCCCGGTCCGCTTCCACGACCTCCGCCACACCTTCGCCACCCGCCTCGCAGCCTCAGGCACCCCGGTCCGCACGATCCAGGAGTTCCTCGGCCACGCCGACAGCAAGACCACTCAGATCTACGCCCACTACGCCCCATCCGAGCACGAGGTCCAACTCGTCGACGCCGCCTTTGCACCGGACGCAAAGGACGCGCGGACTCAGCGAAGCCACGCCTCCCTGAGCCGAGTTCCCGCTCACGCCGTAACAGCGCTCGCCGCGCAGCTCAATAAGTGTGACGCTCAGGGCCACTGACAGCTAGTCGTGGATAGCCGAAACACAAACCATTTAGGTAAAGGTCAGGCCGTCGCACGCTGGTGCGTACGGTCTGCTCGACTTTGCGCATGAGGCGGAGAGCCTGCGCGGGGCCACGCTCGTACCACATCGGCAACCGAGCTCGACGCTCAGAACCTTCGACTGGGCGCTGAAGTTTCAACTCGCACTCGGTTGCTCCATGCTGTGGCCGTGGGGCTGACGCTCGGCGATACGGGCGTTACGACGCATTACCTCGCGACGGCGTTACACCTCCGGCGACGGATGGACAAGCCGCGTCGGGAGCTGTCGACTCGCGCGAAAGTGCGGGACGCCTCATGCGTCGGAGGCCTCGTCGCCCGCATCCGCTAGCCCGTTGGGAAGGAGATCGTCAAACACCCCATCCGAATCCTCGAGCCCCTCTCCGGTCAGCGTCGATGTGGAGCCCAACTCGAAGTTGAACTGGTGCGACGACGCGTTCAGGAACCAGGCGCCACCTGCGGGCGGTCCTGCTCGGTAGACGACCAGTCGGCCGGGATAGAGGAACGGGAACGGGTTCGACGGCACGAGCGCGCGCGCCTCGATCGTTCCCTCGACCCGGTGCCAGCTGACCTGGGCGTCCTCAGGGAGTCCAACGGGAGCGTCGTAGGCGACCCGCTCGGAGATGATTCCGGCCGCCAGATTGATGGTGCGATCGACCAGTCTGAAAGTCGCCAAATACTGGCTAGCGAGACCGGTCGCTGATGTGTGGGCGGTCTCAAGCGCAGCGCGTGCGTACTGTGAGCGCTGCATCAAGATGTTGCCGGCGCGCTGGTCCACGACCTTCTCCGTCGTCGTCGCCGCGAACTCGTCGCAGATGCGTTTCAGCTGCTCGAGATCCTTGTCGTCAAGCCCGGACCCGACACTCACAAAGGCTTGCCACGCATCATGACCTTCGAGTGTCGCCACAATTTCCTCGACCTTTGCGGCCACCTCGACGCCGAGACATAGAGTCGCCGTCTCGGCGGACGGCCCGCCCGTCGGCTGCGCGCGGGCGGACGCGGGCCAAGGAAATCGCTCAAACGCGAAGAAGCCGTCGTCGACGACGGCCGGAGACCCCGGACACAAGTCCGGTACCGGGATCTCCGGATAGCGCGGGAGGTGCGCGCGCACATGCTCCACGATGAGCAGCAGCATCGAGGCTAGGTGGGCCGCGGAGTCGACGAACCGCGGTCCCCCCTCAATGCCCGTAAGATCCTCATAGCCAGGCATCGGACCAATCGACGGGATTCGCGGCAGATACAAGCCGAGCAGCATCGCGCGCGACCGCAACGCGCCGAAACCGGCAAGCATGTGCCGGACCATAGTGGCATGCGGGAGTACGACGCCAGAGGTCCCCTCAAGGTCGAGCACGTCGCGCAGAGCCGCCGCGTCGCTGGACGTGCGGATCAGGTCGCCCGTGCGCCGACTCACGTCCCATAGGGCTCGTGCGCTCACCTAGTCCGGTCCTCGCATCCCGTGATCATCCGCTGAATCCGGTGAGGAGGTCCGCAAGCGACCCTCGGAGCGCCGTCAGCGCGGCTTCGCGGACGTTGCCCTGAAGCCAGTGCTCGGCCGTTGTCCGGCTCGTGAAATCAGGGCGTTCGTCGTCGTCGGCGCTGACACGGATTGCGCTCGAGCCGTAGCTGTAATTGAACGGATGGACCCGCCCCTTGCGATCCTCACTCACGGCACCAACGCACCCCTCAAGACCGTTCCATCCCGTGTTGGCGAGCACACGCTCGCCGAGGCCCGGTAGCACTCTTCCAGTGATACGCGAGAGTTCCTCGCGCTGGGCATGGAAGCGGGCTTCGATCGCGACCGCGAGCTCGCCACGCTCCGTGGGGATCTGTTCTGGCAGCGTCGGTCGGGCACGGAGACTGGAGCGGATGTGCTCGAGCCACAACGCGCTCGCGCACGCCAACGGCCCAGACCCTGAAGCCAGGTCCGCTCCCATCACCGCCGCGGCCAGATTTTCCGCACCGTCGTCGGGGATAAGCAAGAGCTTCAACTTTCCCCCCTCCTCAGTCGAGTGGATGCGCATGCCGGCGACGCTGGCGCTGACCTCCGGTCCAAGATGGTCGCTCAACCGGGCAAAAGCGGCGCTGGCGAGCTCGTCAATGTCAGCGATTGGTCGGCGGATCTCCATCGACGCCGCGTGCGCTGCCACCTCAGGGTCGCCACAGAAGGCGAGCAATATCTCGTCGTCGGCACCCGCCTCCGCAAGGTAACCAGCGACGCCCTTCCAGGGAGTTGCCAGCCTCTCGGGAAGAGTTGCCGTCGCCGCTCTCACGGCCTGTGCCGCGAACCAGTCGCGAAAGGAGTCATGAAGCAGCGAGAGCTCTCCGCCGGACTCGCTCGGCACAAGCACGCCGGCGCTGTACATGGCGTCGACTATCTCGGCCGCCGTGATGCTGCCGCTCACGCCTCGCTTACGCAGCGACTCGACTATCTGCTCGAGTGATATGAGCCAATCCCAGCGCGATCTGGCAAAGCTCTCCGCGGCGACCATCTCAGCGCAAACAGCTCCAACGCACGGGATCGCGAGGCTCCAATCGAGACCTGGCGCGGCGTTGACGCGCAGGCCATCGAGGAACCCTGCGAAAATCTCACCGACACTCTGGGGAGGTCGCTCGGCAACCGCGAGCCCCAGCGCCATCCTGAACAGCAACGGGTTCTCGACAGGGCCCGCCACGCGGCTCTCAAGAAGGGCGCAGAGCTCTCCGGCCTGTTGCTCATCGCCGATTAACGCACTCGCGATCTCGCGGCGGGAGCTGCGGTCGAGGTTCTTCATCTCCCACGCTGGGAGATGAAACGGACGCAGAGTCGTAAGCGAGCGCGCAGCGAGAAGGACCGTCGGAGCATGGAGCCGGGAACGCAGCTCGGCGACATCACGTGCTAGCGCGGCGGCCATCTCCGGTGAGGACTGCTCGCCTGCACCGTCGATCAAAAGCACAGTGTCCGGCCGCTGCAGGATCGCGACGCCTGCGCCGGGCCCAAGCTGGACCCCGAGCTCCATCGAAAGTTGCTGACGGACGAGAGCCGGGAGTCCCCCGCTGCGGTAGCTGACGGGGTCGAGTAGAACGGGTGTCAGGCCTTCCTCTGCGGCGCGGCGTCTGAGTCCTTCGAACGCCGTGGACTTGCCCGCCCCGGTGGGCCCGAGTATCGCGGCATCGGTGGCGAGCAGGTCGAGCGTCGGGCGGACCTCGCGGCGCGCGTGCGCATCGGGGAGCTGAATGTCTTGCATCGCGTTTGAGAGGAGCCGCTCGTAGGCCGGTGGCGGCTCCGGCTCCTGCACACTCAGCTCGATGATCCCCGGAGCGATGGGAACCGCCATGATCAGCTCGCGTTGGCGTTCGGCGAGCTCGGGTGACCACGGGAGCGCCGCGTCGACTGTCTCCGGAGGCACCCCAAGGAGGTCGCCGACCTCTCGCCGCGTGAGCTCCCGCGGCCCGTCGGTGCCTGTCCCCCGCTCTGTGACCGCGCGCAACAACAGCAGAACCAGGCGCTCGGCCTCCTCGTCGGTGACCGAAGCATTGAGGTCGCGCATAGCCCGGACACGCCGTACGGCCCGGTCGAGCTGGGCGCCCGCACTGTCGTAGCCGCTCACAACGTTCACGCGGGCAAGGAGGTCCTGCTGTGCCGGGGAGATGTCGTGTCCGGAGAGGTACTCCCAGTCCTGCTCATCCGCCTCCGAGCGCGCGACGCGCTCGATCGCCGGGAGCAGTCGTGCGAGTGTCTCGGGACTGAGCGCCCCGTCGGTGATGAACTCGATACTCGCGGAGTCGCTGCCGGGGACCGCGGCGAGGCGCTTAATGATCGAGACGAGCTCACCGGGAGGCCACGTGTACCGCTCGCCGCGCGTCTTGGCCTGGCCGAGCAACGTCAGCGTCCGATCTTGGTCGCGGGTGCTGTAGTCGACGATGTCCGGGCCGGGGTCGACCGCCAGTATCTCGCCCGCTTCACCGGAGAGCACCTCGAGTGCTAGCGCGACGGTGTAAGCGGCCTGAAAGTCGATCCCTCGCCAGGTGTCACTGCCGGCCATGGTCTGAGCCGTTCAGCTCGATCCGCCGTCTGTGTGCGCGATACAAGAGGAGCCGGGCGAGGATGCTGACCCCGAGATCGAGATCGGCATCGCCGATAGTCGTGTGGTGCGCACCGTGCACGGACTCGTTGCGTACTCGCCGCAACCGCGAGAGCAGCTCCGACTCCGCCGGTGAGAGCATTACGCCATCGGTCTCGCCGGCGGCGCGTAGTCTTGCCATCAGTGGCGGCTCGTTGAGCCTGTTGAGCGCGTTGATGGCCCGCTGTCGGAGCGGGCCGGGTAGGTCTTTCGGGACGGCTTTGCGCAACGCGCGCAGCTGCGACTGAGTGAAGGAGTCTGCTATCGCGGTTCCCGCGAGATAAAACTCCACCGCCTCCCATAGGGCGGCTACGCGCTGCAGCGGCTCGCCGCTTGATCCCGCGCGAGCAAGCGCGAGCGCGGCTTGGCGCTCCTGCACGGAGAGCAGACCCAGCTGCCCCGTGCCTCCGGGCTGTCCGGCACCCTCGATCGGGAACGGGCCGGCGGGCGCGACCGGCCGAGGTACGCGGATCCATTGACGGGTGCTCATCAGGCCTCGTACCCAGACCATTGAGCCGCGTCCCGGGGCGACACGACTCCACGCCCGGGCGTGCCTGCGGGCCGTGCCGTCGGGCCACACGGCCAATCCGTAGCGGGCCTGGACCGCAAGCCATGAGAGCGCCACATCGATGCGCCTGAGCGCCTCGACCTCCGCGTCGAACATGTGGGTGGCCGTCACGTATGTGACCGCATGGCAGTTCGCCTCTGCGAACGGGGCGATGAGCATCTCGTCCACGCCCAGTCTCGCGAGCGCTCGGCGGGCATAATCGCCGGGGAGGATATGGACGTCGTCGAGCCGGGTGCGCACGGAGACATGGAGCTGCTCCACCGGCGCGATGATTTCGAAGGTCTCATACGGCAGGGAGTCGAGCCCTTGAATGTTCAGCTGAGTGTTCGGCAGGCCGACGGAGCGCATCATCGCGTGCATGATCTCCGGCGCGCTGACCATCCAGGCGGCAAAGCTCGGCACCGCCAGTTCTCTCATCTCGGGCATGGCGCCGAGCGAGACGTGTGCCCGCATTCCCCCCGGCTCCGCGGTCGTGACATTGCCGGTGAACAGAAGGTGTTTCAGGGCAAGCCCGACCTGGGTGATCTCGGCTGTGGCGAAATAGTCGGGCGGGCGTCCTCCGAGCAGCTCGATGTCCAGCGCCAGCTCGGCACTCGGAAGGTCGTTTATGGCGCTCCTCGTTTTGAGGCTGCGTGCGGCGCCAGAAGCATCTATGTCGCCGAAACGAACCTCAAGCCCGAGGCCCAGCGTGCCTAGCCCGAGCACGTCAAGTTCCTCGCCGCCGTCGTTAGCCGGCTGGGTCTTTGTCATCGCTCTTCTGGGTTGTCGGCAGATCTTGGCCCGTTCGCGTTGCCCTTATGAGCGCGGCAGAAAGCGAAAGGCAGAGCCTTGAGACGGATTTGAGCATCAGCTCGCTGACGGGTAACGCGAAGCCGAGGCTGAGAGGCCGGCTTTCGTGGAGGCGGTCGCCGACGCGCGCGAGGAGGCGCAGACCGGTCGCCATCTGCTCGAGTTCCGGGTCGGTGGCGAGGCGCTGCTCGATGTCTGCGGGCACGTCGGCGAGAGCTAGCCCGGCGAGTTGGGCAGCTCGTTCGCGTATGGCGAGTCGCAGATGCATCACGCTCGCCTCCGGGTCTCCACGCAGCACTGCCTCATCGGCCAGCGTGAGCCTTTCACGCCACGGACCGGTGAGGCGCAGTGCGCCCGCTTGCTCCTCTGTCGCGGGCGTGTCCAGGGCGCGCTCGGCTTCGTCTAGCTGTCCGGTGACGCGGGCGAGCTCGGCGGCTCGCAGACGGATCAGCGCGAACGCACCAGCCTCCCACCAGGTCAGCTCGTCGGGGCGGCCCACACCGAATGGCGCCCGTGGTGTCGTGAGCCCCTCAAGGCAGGTTGCGACGCCGAGCAGTGCGCGCATCTGCGCTACTGACAGGGCTTGCCAGAGCTCGAGCTCGGCGCCGTCTGGGTTCAGCGTCTCAAGGACGGCGGGGTCCTCTGGATGTATGAAGAAAGTCGGATCGATGCCTCGCGCTTGCATCCGTCCGGTCGCGTCGTCCGCCTCGCGGTAGAGCACCGCGAGCAGCGACGTCCACTCGGCGCGGAGCTCGTTTTGTGACTCACCGAGTAGATCGGCGTCGAGGGCTTTTGACCACGCCCGCTCGGTTTCGGCGGGCAGTCGGCCCAGGTCTTCGATCAGAGTGTTGAAGTCGAGGGGCTGGGGCTCGGCGGGGGGTGGCGGCGGCCCGAACTCTTTTCCTGGGCCCCGTTGGCCGGGCACCTGCGCCTGCTCCGCCGTCTGTTGTTGTACTTGTGGCTCGGTCTCCTGGCCCTCAGTGGCCTCGACGGCTTGGGTGTCGATGTCCTCGGCGCGAGCGGTGCTTGTGTCGTTGAGAAGCGCCCGTGCACGAGTGAGCGCTTGCTGCAATGCGTCGATCTCCGCGAGGGGGAGCGGTTTGTGGCTTAGAAACCGTCCGAAAACTCTTGGCGGGCGGCAGGAGTTATGTAAAGCAGTCTTGAAGCGGCAAGGCACACCACCCGTCGAAAGGAGTGTGCCTTGCCTGCCGCTGAGCGTAGCTGCGCTTGCCCGCTGCCAACGATCTGGGAGCTCCCGGATGACCTCTGGGAAGAGATCGAGCCGATCCTCGAGTGCTTCTATCCGCCCGCGCCGACAGGACGTCCACGCGCTGATCTGCGCGGCGTGCTGGATGGGATCATCTTCCGCTTGCGTTCGGGCTGCCAATGGGAGCGGCTGCCGGAGCGCTTCGGCCCTCGCTCGACCGTCCACGGGTGGTTCCAGCGCTTCGCCCAGGACGGCGTGCTGGAGGAGATCTGGGCTTACCTCGTGCGGGAGTGCGAGGAGCTCGGGGAGGTCCATTGGGAGTGGCAGGCCGTCGACGGTGTCATGGGCAAGAGCCGCTTCGGCGGGGAGAAGACCGGCGCGAATCCGACTGATAGAGCCAAGATGGGCACCAAGAAGAGCATCCAGGTCGAGCAGCACGGCGGCCCGCTCGCCGTCGTGATCGCAGGCGCGAACGTCAACGATCACAAGCTGCTTGAGGAGACGATCAACGCGGTTGTGATCGCACGCCCAGACGCCACGAAGCTCACCCAGCAGCTGTGCCTGGACAAGGGCTATGACAACCCGACCGGCGACGCTGCGTGCGCTACCGGCGGCTACGTGCCGCACATCCGCCGCATCGGCGAGGAGAAGAAGGACAGCTGGGGCGAGAAGACCCAGCCCGCCCGCCGCTGGGTTGTCGAGCGCACGATCGCCTGGCTACAACGCTGCCGCGCCCTGCTCATCCGCTACGACAAGAAGCCGACCAACTACCTCGGCCTCATCCAACTCGCCTGCGCCCTGCTCTGGTACCGCCGACGCCACCAACGACTCCAACCCGCCTGAAGAGTTTTCGGACAGTTTCTTAGCGTCAGAGAGTCCGTGGGCTCCTCGCCTGGTGGGAATCCGACGAGTACGGGGTGGCCAAGTAGGACCTCTGCCGCGAGGTGGCGAACAAGCAGGCTTGAGTCGCGGATCGGCTGGTCGCAGGCGAGCAGCTGGCGGGAGACCATCTTGAGAGCAACGTTCATGGCGCCGCTGAGCAGCTCACCCACGGCGTGGGGGATCGTGTCAGCGTCAGCATCGGCAGCGGCGGCGATCGCCGCAAGCGGCTCGGGCCGCAGGAGGAGCCGCTCATCCGTAAAGCTGAGGTTGCGGCGCGGATCGCCGATGTACTGGTCGAGCGCGATAACGAGCCGCCAGGGCTCGGTCTGTTCAAGGACCTCAATGTGGCCCCGCAGTTCCTCGAGCGTCTGCTCATCCTTCACGAAGTCTGTGGCGACCGAGATGTTGCTACCGGGAATTCGGCGTAGGGCGACAATGACCGCAGCCGCCGAGCGTGCCGGTGGTGTCAGCAGGGCGGCTGGTGGAGGCCGGTCACGGCCGGTGAGCTCGGCGAATTGCGTGCCGTACGCTTGCAGGAGTTGCGCGGCACGGGCGTACGCCTCGGTCTGCGCCAGCCTGATGAGCATGCGGATCGCGTAGTCGACGTGCTTGATCTCGTTCTCGGGGAGCTCGCGCCCGATCGCGATCGACGATGCGGCTGCTCCCTGTGGGCCTGCTATCTGCCCCGCGATCCTCCAGTGAAGTTGCGGCTCGTCAGCCATCGCGGCAGTCTTGCACGGCCGCCCAGCACTTGGAGGCTTGGGCACTGGTGCCTTTACGCTTAGCCTCGGAATGACCGAGATGCAGTAGTGGCAGCGGAAATTCCGGCGGATCTGCGCGAACCAATGCTCTCGACCGGACACAGCCGGAGCTGTCCACTCTCATGACCGTATAGACCATGAAGAACGCCTCGCCGTCAGGATCGGATGGCCCCGGTCCCGGGAGGCGGGACGCTCCAATTCCCTAAGTGATGAACACCGGCTGGCGGTCGCGCGCCACGCATGCCCCGTTCTTGACTATGAAGCATTCGACATAGTGGCTGCCTCGGTAGAGGGTCCGCTCACGTTTGGTCGCGCCGTCCGCGTCTAACCGGATCTCACCCCGCAGCTGGCCAGCTTTGGCCGCCTCCTCCCCCTGATTGCGTACCTTCCAGTACACCTGGTAGGGCGCGGGCACGTCGCACCGGTCAATCCGGAACACGAGCGAGCAGCCCTTCGGGACGCGGTTGCCTCGTTGGGGCAGGGGATAGTCGCGAAACCCCGGACGTCGCGCCACTCGTCCGACGATGTGGACGGTTTGGCCCGTCAGGTGTGTCGGGATCCCGAAGTCCGTGTCGAGGAACTGCTCGCCCGAAGGCACTCGGGCGGTCTCGCTCAACGCGACCCGACCCGTCGGCGGCGTCTGGAAGGCTGTTCCGAAAAGCTCCTGCCACAAGGCGAGGCTGTGCTCTTCGTCGGCCTCACAGGCGGCGCGGATCTTCTCGGCGTAGGAGTGCACGCGGTTCCGGAAGTTCGAGTACTGCGTCTCGTCCCAGCGCTGTGAGAAGTCGTCGCCCGTCCCGCCTGGGTCGGGAATCACCGGCATCTGCGGTGTCGCCTGAAGATACTCGTCGAGGTCTCCGACGATGTGGAGCAGGGCTGTCGGGACGTCGATGTAGTACTCGGGGTCGCCGAGCAACCGTGCAGAGTGAACTTGGGCGCCGAGCAGCGTCGTGAGCACGATCGACTTTGCGGTGAACGTCTCCTTGTAATCTCGGAGGTACTTCAAGATCCTGATCGCCGGAACCAGGTGCAGCGAGGCTGTGCGGTTGTGTTCGTCGAGCCACTCGTTGAAGCGCTCAGGGTTGGATAGCTCGTAGCTGTTCTCCTGACGGTTCGTGATCCAGAGCGCCCCGTCGCGCTCGAGGAACGGCACAATGTCGATGTGGAACTCGTTCGCGTAGGTCACTGTCACGCACCGAGTTCCGCGGTTCGTCATCTCTCGGTAGGTGCCGCTCGAGCGCAGGGCGGCATACACGTTGGCGATGTAGTCAAGCGCCTCGAAGCCGTCCTGCACGTGCATTGGCAACAGCACGTCGACATCGAAGTCGTGACCAGGGAGGGGTTTGATGATCGTCTTTTGCGCGAACGACCCTTGTGGGATCAGATCGCCGGCCAGCATCGCCCCGAGGTCGGCGTGCTGGCCGAGAAACGCTTGCACGGCAGCCAGACGCGCGTCGATCGTGTCGATCCTGCTCTGATTTAGATTCACCTCGCTCGCCAAGAAGTGGTCGAAGTGCGCCGGGAGCTTCATGGCCGCGGGTCACTACGCTGGGGGTGAAACGACTCGGCGGGCCTGTCAAAAAACACGGGCCTGAGCGTTGGCAGCGCGATGCGGGCGGCGTGCTCGCCGAGCCCGCGCAGGGACGCCAACTCTCCGATCCCGTCGAGCGCGAACCGCCCGCCGGGCACGATAGGGTCGACTCGGGTGACGTTGTTGTGGCCGGCGAGGAGCTGCGCGGTTCCGTGTGAGGAGGAGGACTGCGCGCTCATGATCACGTTCACGACCTTGGCCGCCCAGTAGAGCGAGCCCATGTTCCGTCGCCGCCCCAGCCCCACATCCAGCGGCGCGGTGCCGCATCCGAGGCTGAGAACGCGCAGCTCATCACGCGGCCAACCGAGCAAACCGATCGCCTCGACGACAGCAAGCCCGGTCGGGTTGTTCGCGAATAGTCCGCCGTCGAGCAGTGGGATGCCACCGCTAGTGGTGAACGTGGGGAGGTAGCTGGGTGCTGCGGTCGTCGCGAGCGCAACGTCGACCATCCGCTCTTTGTGGTCACGCTCAAGACGGGGGTGGTGTGAAGTCTTGTAGATATGCACGTCGCCGTTCTCGAGGTTCACGCTCGGGATCACGAGTCGCGTTTTGCTCTCGCCGAGCTTCGTCTCGCCTACGGCCGCGGTCAACGCGCTGCGCAGGGAGCCTGAGTCGTACTTGCCGATCGCGAGGTGTCTCAGCATTCGCGGAAGCCGGGCGCCCGGGAAGATGTCCCGTGCGTGGTCGGTGTAGAAGTCACGGATTTGCTCGGCGGTGAGCCCTGCGCCGAGCCCGAGCGCGATGATTCCGCCGGTCGAGGTACCGACGATCAGATCGAAGTGATCGACGAGCGGCGCACCGATCGCGTCCTCGAGCGTGGCGAGAAGCGCGGCGGGAAGAATCCCGCGGATGCCGCCTCCATCGATGGCGAGTATTCGTCTCAAGCGCCGCTTCCGCGGAAAGGGTCGCTGGAGAAGCCTTTGTAGACATGGCCATCCTTCATGATCTGATTGCGTTCGGCCCAGCGACGGAGGGCCAGGCGGACAGCGCTCAGGTCTGCATATACACCACGGTCGGCGAGGAGCTCGCGCACATCCGCCGGCGACAGGGGATGGCCCTGCGCTTGCTTTACGAGGGTCAAGACGTTGGCTGAGAGGTTCTGTTCGACCTGTTGGGGCGCCGCCGCCGCAAGCTCTTTGATGATGTCTTGTGAGCCAGCGATCCCGGTCTGGGCAAACTGGCGCATCCGAAGTACTTGACCGAGGAGTGCTTCCTCCATGTCGAGGCGAGCTTTTTCCTCTCGGACCTGCTCGAGCTCAGCCTCGACGTCCTCCTGAGGCATAGCCGCCAGCTCGGCCAGAATGTGACGCTTGCGTGCCATGGGCAGAGCGTATCACACCTGAACCGTCGACTGATCTGCATGATGCGTTGCTTGGCGCCTCGCATATCGGCTCGGGCGACGCGTCCGTCACGGGACGGCGGTGTCGCCTGCGTTGCCTAGGACCTCCCTGTGCGATCTTCGGAGGCAAGGTGGTCGTCGACGCAAGCGCTGAACGAACACCGTCGGTGTGAGCGGCCTCCGAGATCTCTCGGCACGACGCAGAACGAGGCCTCCACGAAGGGCGTCCTCGCGACTACCAGCGACTATGGGGAGGCGTCGCACGGGTGTGCCAGCGGCAAGCCGTTGGCGTCATTGACCGGGCCGGCCTAGAAGCCGCCGGGCGGCCACTTTTTTCTTAGTCGCACCCCGTTTGCACCCCGCCCCGGCCGTCCAGCCTCCCCCACAAACAAGAAAACCCCCTGCCTGCTTCGCCCCGAAGGGGGAATCCAGCATCGGCACGACGACACCGCTGCTTTGGACGGTGGCTGTCGCACAAATGAGCGCGAGGCGCAAGCTGCGACGTGTGTGGTGATGGTCGCCTTGGCGGTTGTTGGGGCAGCCGGGCCGGTCCGGGGCCCGTTCAGGCCCCCGCGGCGGCTATTTGGTGCTTGTGGAGCTTCAGGAGGTTATGGGTGGCGGTGATTAAGCGCCACTCTGACCGAACGGCCGATCTTCCTCGGCGCCCGAACCGATCGATCCCCCGGTTGAACTTCGTGTTGGCGAACACGGGCTCGATCATCGCCTTGCGTTTTCGGTATAGCCCTCCACCGAGCTCGCCCTCGAGCACTCGTCGCATGTGCGCGTAGATGCCGCCGTCCCACCCTGGCCTAATGCCTCGACGTTTGCCCGCGTCCGGCGGGATCAGCACCTGGATCCCCTTGTTGACGACGCCCTCCATCTGCTTCTGATGCCAGTAGCCGGCATCCGCGACGACAACCTCGACCGGGTCGCTGACACCCGCCCGCTCAAGCTCAGTCTGGGCGGTGGTGACCATCGCCTCCAAGTGCCCGAAATCGGAGGAGTCGGCGTTCACCTCGGCGGCGATCACGATCTGCTGCTCGTTGCAGACCGCCTGTGCGTTATAGCCCTGCATATACCCGCGCGGTGTCTTCACGTTCTTTGAGTCAGGGTCGGTGATGTTGACCTTCCCCGCCGGAGTCTCAGGCGGCTGATATGGCTTGGAGCCCCCTCCGAAGCGCCGGCCGTCCTTCATCACTCCACGCGCCGGGTAGGCCTCATAGGCGCCGTTCGCCTCAGACTCCACCCACAGCTCCTCCTCCAGCCGACGCTTTGACTCCTTCAGCCGCTTCGGGCGTGAGCGCGGGACCGGCTTGGGCTCCGCTGCACGCTTCTCATCCAGCCGGCGCCTGGTGTCGCGCAGCCAGGCACGACGACCCTCGCCGGTCGCCAACTGCGGCGGGAGCTCATCACCACGCTTATCCCCGTATAGCTCGTCCTCGCGCCGATCGGTCTCCGCGGCCTCGGCCAAGATTTCACGCGCGATCTGCTCGTAGTCACGGTTCGAGTGCTGGGAGGCGTTCGCGTGCACCTTCGTGCCATCGATCGCGATCACCCCGACCTTCACCATCCCGGCATCCGCGCACAACGAGAGCACCTCGCCGAACAACCCGGCCAGCGCGGCCTCATGGCGCACCACGAACCGTGCGATCGTCGCGTGATCCGGTGTGCAGTTGGCCGCTATCACCCGATAGGCGATGTCCTCGACGCACCTGCGCTCAATCCCGCGCGAGGAGCGCTGACCTAACGAGTAGGAGTACATCAACAGCGCGACCATCATCGCTGGATCGTGCGCCGCGCGACCGTGGCCGTCCGCGCGGTAGGAGGCGTAGAACGCCGACAGGTCCATCCCCGCGACCGACTCAAGAACGAACCACGCGAGATGGTCCTCCGGCAACCACTCCCGCAACGACACCGGCATCAACAGCACCTGATCGCGATCGCACGCAAGGAAGTTTTGGCTCATGCAGGCATCGTCTTAAACGCGCCGGACAGCACCCTTTGTGCGACAGCCACGACGAGGACCAAGCGTGTCGCGGTCTCCCCAAGCGCGCTCGCATTGCGACGAACGCCAGAGTCACCGCGATTCGGGACCCTCCCTGGAGGTCCAGCCTCGGGAACGATCCGATCTCGGCGGGTAGCGCCGACGCCAAGACAACCCCGCTCGGAGGTAGCCGGTGCATCCCGAACAACTGCGCTCAGTCACCGACAGATGCGCGTCCGAAAAAAACTTGTTCCCCAATTGTTCCCCAGCGCGCCTTCTACGGCTCGTCGCAAATCCGAAAAAATGCCCATTTACAGGCGTTTCTTAAGGGTGAGCGAGGGGACTCGAACCCCCGACCGCCTGGACCACAACCAGGAGCTCTACCAACTGAGCTACGCCCACCACGTCCTGCGAGGTCCAAGTCTAGCGTCGCTCATGACTGCGGCGCGTCTGCGCGGAGCGCCCGTTCGGCGAGTGCGAGCGCCTCGCTCGGAGACAGCTCAGGCGAGCTCACGGCCGCCTCGCGCCAGGCCTCTAGCAGTCGCAGAGGGTCGCCTCCGAGGAGTGTCGCGATCTGCACGCCCAGCGCGAGCGCGTCCCCTGCGCCGCCAGCCGCCGCCAAGCCCATGGGCGCCTCGGGCTGCGATGCGCGAGCCGCGGATTGGGCCGCCGCCAGCACCCGCTCGGTGACATCGGTGCTGCGGCGCTGGGCTGCGCGCCATCCTCGACCCATCGAGAGTTCCACCAGCGCTAGCTCGGGGCCCTCTAGGACCGTCAGCTTGGCCTGTTGCGGGCTCCACTTGCGGCCTTCCACCTCGACCACCCGTTCGCGCGCCCACGGCTCGACGATCGCCTGCAGCGCCCGCTCGTCAAGGTTGAAACGGCAGGCGTTGTGCGGAAACTGGCGCAACTCCACGTGGAACACGCGCAAAGCCTCGCACGCGCTCGCTGATCGCGTAGCGCCGCCCGTCGCTCGCCGTTCACGCCCGGCGTGCCCGACTGCTCGCTGGCGCCTCGCCGCTCAGCCCTGGGCGCGCGCGGGCGCTCGTGCGCGCGCCGGCGCGGCGAGGCGGGCGCGCATGATCTGCACGGCCTGCGGGTTGGAGTCGATCAGGACGTAGCGTCGGCCCAGCTGCGCTGCGACCGCGCCGAGCGTTCCGCTGCCCGCGAAGAAGTCGAGGCACCACTCTCCCGGACGCGTCGAGGCTTGCACCATGCGCCGCACGATCCCCTCGGGCTTCTGCGTCGGATAGCCCGTCTTCTCGCGCCCGCTCGTCGGCACGATCGTGTGCCACCACACGTCCGTCGGCAGCTTGCCCCTCGCGGCCTTCTCAGCGGTGACGAGGCCCGGCGCCATGTACGGCTCGCGGTCGACCTGCTCGCAGTCGAAGAAGTACGCCGTCGGGTCCTTGACGTAGACGAGGATCGTGTCGTGCTTTGCCGGCCAACGGCGCCGGGCGCGGGCCCCATAGTCGTATGCCCAGATGATCTCATTCAAAAAACATTCACGGCCGAAGATCTCATCGAGCAGCAGCTTGCAGTGATGCGCCTCGCGGTAGTCGATGTGGAAGTACAGCGTGCCCTCTCGGCCGAGCACCCTGCGCGCGTGCTCCAGGCGCGGCGCGAGGAACGCCAGGTAGTCATCGAAACGGTCGCCGTAGCTCGACTCGGCCAGCAGCCGCGTCGCATAACGCCGGCCTTGAAAGCCCGTGCGCTCACCCGCCTCGTCGCGCACCGCCGCGAGCGTCCTGCGCGACTGCACCCTGCCCGTGTTGAACGGTGGATCCACGTACACGAGCTGGAAGGACTCGTCCGCGAAGTCCGCGAGCAGCCGCAGGTTCTCGCCCAGCAGGATCTGGTCGCTGGCGGGCGGGTCCGCATGCGCGCTCACGCTGCGCAGAGACTACGTTCGCGCGCCGACGGAGGGGACGAGCTCGACCCACTCGTAGCGGCGCCCGCACAGGCTCTGCCAGTCTGAAGCGGCCGCTGAGCGCAGCGGTCCCCTCGGATCCGTGTCGGCCGGCGTGAGGAAGACCGCGTCGAGGACCGCCGAGCCGCCCGCCCCCGGCGCGAGGCTGAAGCCGGAGCGCACGAGCGTGAAGCGGTGCGCGCCCGCGGCGAGCCGCACGCGAAAGGGGGGCACGGTGTCGGGCACGAGCGAGTTCCCATCGAGCTGCCCGAGATCGAGCCCACGCGCCGGCCGTCCACGTACAACGTGACCGTCGGCATGATCTGCCCCTGCACCCACACCTCCCAGTTCCCGCCGTGCGGCAGCGAGAAGCTCGTCGACAGTCGCCCCGCGCTGCTCATCACCACGCCTGAGCGCTTGCGCCCCCAGGCGCGCGGACGCGACGCGCGCGCGAGATCCACGCCGATCAACTCCGGGGCCTGCGCGCCCACTAGCTGCTCAGCCGACGTACGCGCGTGCGCCGCCAGCACGCCGATGAGCCGGCACTGCGCGCCGGGCGGGCCTGCCAGCGCGACGTGCGCGCTTGCCGCCGGCGCCCCCGCCGTCCTGCCCCACACCTGGTAGTAGGAGCCCTGCCACAAGAGCCGGTAGGCAGAGGGGGGACGGCTCGCCGCCGGGTCCACGCGCGTGACGATCAGCGGGTAGGCCAAGAGCGCCCGCGGCGCGATGCGGTCGAGGTCTGTCGGGCGCCCATAGCCGCCCGCCGCAGATGCGAGCGCCGCCGGCGGGTAGGCGAAGTCCGGGCCGCCCACGTCGAGCGAGCGCAGCTCATACAGCGCGTATTCGTCGAAGTCCGCGAACAGCGTCGGCCCCCTGCCCGCGAAGCGCGAGTTCAGCGATGCGAGCTCGTCGTAGCGGGCGCTCGGCGCGAGGTTCGAGGAGTGGTAGAGCAGAGCGTCCGAGACGAGCACGCCGCCGCTCAGCGCAAGCGCGACGATCACGCCCGCCGCGTGCGCCAGGCGAGCCGCGCGCCCGCGCGCCGCTAGCAGCGCCGCAATCCCCGCCCACACGACCAGCAGCGCGATCGGCGAGCTCAGCACGAGCGTCTTCGCTTCACCCCACGTGGTCACCGAGCGGCTCACCACCAGCGAGGCCAGGAGCATCAGCGCGAGCCAGCCAGCGAGCGCCCACGCGCGGATGCGCACCAGCTGCACGACCCCCAGTACTGCCGCCGCGAGCCCCAGCCAGATCAGCACGTGGGTCGCCAGCAGCGCGGCCCCAGTCGGTGCGAGCTTGTAGCTGCCTCGCAGCCACACCCCCACGACCTGGATCACCCGCAGCGGAGCGTGCAGGTTGCCAGCGTTGCTCGTCGAGGCGATCGCACTTGCGACACGCAGCGCCTGCGCGACGTTCGCCCAGGTCGGCAACGCGCGCCACGCCGAGCGCGAGCGCGCCCACGCCCACGCCCACCAGCGTGAGCCGCCCCGCCGCTCGGCCCTCGCGGGCGCGCACTCCGAGCACGAGCGCGAGCACAGCGACCGGCGCGAGCGCCCATGCCGCGAATGCGACCCCCAACGCCGACAGCCCCGCCGCGAGCACGAGCGCGAACGGGACAGCGCGCCTCGGGCGCGCCTGCCATCCAGCCACTGCGTCGTGCGCGATCACCAGCGCCCCTAGCGCCAGCAGCATCACGAGCGCCGTGATCTCCTTGACCGACGCGAGCAGCTCATACGCATACACGAGCGCCGGCAGCACGATCGTCAGCGCGGCTACGCCCAGCCACGCGCGCGTGAGCCCGACAGCGCGTGCGAGCCGCCAGCCGGCCCCACGGCGAGCGCGAGCATGAACGCATTGAACGGCTGAAAGGCCCAGATCAGCGGCAGCCCCAGCAGCAGCGCGCTACCTCCGAACAGCGTGTCCGCGCCCGACGGATAGGCCGAGCCGTAGTAGTCGTGGACAAACTGCCCGTAGGAGTTGCTCAGATCCAGCTGCGCGTACTCCTGCCCGTGGTGGATCAGGAAATCGGCCCCCAGCATGTGCACCGCCGAGTCCGCCAACGCCATGTAGGAGGAGAAGCTCGGGCGAGCGCCCGCAAGCACGGGAGCGAGTGCGAGCGCGTATGCGAGCACCGACACCGCCACCAGGCCCGGGCGCCTGAGCCAGCCGGCGGCGAGCTCCACCGCCTTCGCCCAGCAGGCCGCGAAGCCGGCGAGCGCGAGCGCCAACATGAGATAGGGGGTCGCCGGCGCGAGCCACGAGACGTAGGTGCTCAGCTGCGAGAGCCCGACCAGCGCCGCCGCGCCCACCGCCGGCAAGAGTCCCGGACCCAGAACGCGCCCCGCCGTCGCATCCACCGCCAGTCCCGCCCCGAGGCACAGCAGCGCGAGCACGCACGGGTACAGCAGCGTCGTGGCCACGAACATCCGCGCGATCGTAAAGCCCACCCCTGCGTGCCCCTGCGCCCGAGCGCGCTCACAGCCCGCAGCGCCCCGGGCTGGATTCGAACCAGCGACCCTCGGATTAGAAGTCCGATGCTCTATCCAAGCTGAGCTACCGGGGCAGCAGGCGCGCCGCACGGCACGCCGGCGGCGAGCACTCAGGCGCTCGCGTCGAGGCTCATCGTGGCAGGTGGCGGGGACCGACGGCGCCTACGCGACGCCGCCCCGTCGCGAGGCCGCGGGTCTGCGGGCTGCGCGTCTGCGGGTCTGCGGGCTGTGCGACCTACTTAGGCGCGCTTGAGCAGAAACCTGTAAAAGTTCATGTCATGAGCTCCGTTGGAAACGACGAGGAGGAGGAGGACCTCACCCGCAAGCAGCGCCGCGAGCAGGCCCGCGCGGAGCGCAAAGCGATGGAGGAGGCAGCAGCAGCTGGCGCAGTGCGGCGGATGCGCATGACCCAGCTCGGGATCGTCATCGCGGTCGTCGTCGCGGTGATCGTCGTCGTCCTGATCGTCACCGGCAGCGGCGGCAAAAAAGTGCGTCACCAAGCACGAACAGCACGGCCGTATCGCGCGAAGTGGGATCTCTGCTCGGCGGCATCCCCCAGAGCGGAAACGTCCTCGGTAGCCCGACCGCGCCGGTGACGTTGAAGTACTTCGGCGACCTCGAGTGCCCGATCTGCCAGGAGTTCACGCTCGGTGCGCTACCCGAAATCATCAAGAAGTGGGTGCGCGCGGGCAAGGTGCGCGTCGAATACGACTCGATGGAGACGGCCACGCGCGAACCGGAAGTCTTCACCGAGCAGCAGGTCGCGGCATACGCGGCCGGCAAGCAGAACAAGGGCTGGTACTTCATCGAGACCTTCTACCACGAGCAGGGAGAAGAGGACAGCGGCTACGTCAACGAAGGCTACCTCCAGGGCATCGCGCGCCAGGTGCCCGGGCTCAACCTCCCGGTGTGGGAAACCCAGCGCAAGAACACCGAACTGCTCAGCGAGGTCGAAACCGACAAGCAGATAGCGAACAACGAAGGCTTCACGGGCACGCCCTCGTTCCTGATCGGCAAGACCGGCGGCGGCACCGAAAAGGTCACCGAACTCTCAGACGCCGACCTCAAAGAAGCCTCCGCCCTGTTCAACCCGAAGATCGAAAAGCTCCTGTCCTCCTAGCGCGATGCGCCTGCCGTCGCTGAGGGCCACGCTGATCGCGCTCACGGTTCTAGGGCTGGGAGTCGCGAGCTACGTAACCTACGTTCACTACGCCGGGATCA
The DNA here is from genome assembly GCA_963722435.1 of uncultured Solirubrobacteraceae bacterium. GTDB lineage: Bacteria > Actinomycetota > Thermoleophilia > Solirubrobacterales > Solirubrobacteraceae > Palsa-744. The sequence goes on from CAVRKZ010000001.1 coordinate 41,465, forward strand.
AGCCAGCGTGCACCCTCGGTGAAAGCTGCACGAAAGTCCAGACCTCTCGATACGCCGAGATCGAAGGCGTCCCCGTCGCGCTGATCGGGCTGATCGGCTATGTCGCGATCCTCCTCTCGCTCGTGGTTCCCCAGGGCGAGACGACGCGCTTTGCGACGGGAGCACTGACGGTCGGCGGGTTCGGCTTCAGCGTGTACCTGACCTATCGCGAGGTCTTCTCGATCCACGCCATCTGCGAGGAGTGCCTGTCGAGCGCGATCATCATGACGATCATGATGTGCCTGTCGATCTGGCGCTACCTGCGTGCCAGCGCCGAACTGCCCGTCGGCGCCGTCGCCGGTCTCGATCACGGCGAAGGCGTGGAGCCATCCGCGCGTGTCGGCACCGCACCCTAGAGCCGACGCGATCCCGGCCCTGCGGCTCACGCCGCATAGGTACGACACCTCGGTAGTCCGCCCCTAGACCCCGCTCGCGGCTTCCTAGCGCCGTTTTCGGCTGTCCATCCGTCCAAGTAGTGCGGGCGGCGCCCGAGCAAGCCGCCCGCGACGCCGACGTCCTCGAAGGAGATGGGAATTCACGATACGAGCACGCAGGGTCGCGCGAGCGTCGTCTCGACGCTCGACGGCGCGACGCCCATCGGACGCCTGTTCGAGCTGACCAGCGACCTGCTCGCGACCGTCTCGCTCGAGGGCCGCTTCACGCTCGTGAACCCCGCCTGGCAGCAGCTGCTTGGCTGGAGTCTCGAGGAGCTGCATGCACGCGATCTGCGCGAGCTCGTCCACCCCGACGACCTCGAGCACACCGTCGAGCTCATGCTGGACAGCGCCGCCGACACCAACGAGCTCGAGAACGTGACCACGCGGTATCTGCACCGGGATGGCTCCTGGCGCTGGCTGCTGTGGAGCGCGCGCCGCGACGGCAGCAGCTGGTACGTGGCCGCCAAGGACGTCACCGAGCGCGTGGGGCTGGAACGCCAGGCACTGCACGACCCCCTCACGCACCTGCCCAACCGGCTGCTGCTGATGGACCGCGCCCGCCAGGCGCTCGCGCGGCTGCATCGAAGCGGCGGCCTCGTGGCCCTGCTCTTCATCGACCTCGACAAGTTCAAGGCCGTCAACGACAGCCGCGGCCATGAGGTCGGCGACCGTCTGCTGCAGGCCGTCTCCGAGCGCCTTGCCGTGCTGATGCGCGACAGCGACACGGTCGCGCGGCTGGGCGGCGACGAGTTCGTGGTGCTGGCCGCCGACATCGAGAGCGACGGCGAGGCGCTGGCGCTGGCCGAGCGCATCATCGACGCGCTCGAGGAGCCCTTCGTACTCGGATCAGCCGAGGTCGCGATCGTGGCCAGCGTCGGGATCTCGCTGGCCCATCGCCCGGACGCGGACCCCGAGACGATGCTGCGCGAGGCCGACGTCGCGATGTACCGCGCCAAGGCCGCGGGCGGGCGTCGCCTGGAGCTCTTCGACGAGAGCCTCCGCCGCGAGCTGAGCGCCAATGTGGAGCTCGAGAGCCGCCTGCGCGACGCGCTTCCCCAGCACGAGCTGATGCTCGCCTACCAGCCGATCCTCCGCCTCGCCGGCGGTCAGGCCGTCGGATGCGAGGCGCTCGTGCGCTGGCGACCGAGCGGCACGAGCGCTGAGCTGCGCACGACGATGCTGCCCTCGATCTTCCTGCCGCCGGCGGAGGACAGCGACCTGATCGTGCAGATCGGCAACTGGGTGCTGCATGCGGCCTGCGCACAGGCCGAGATCTGGCGTCGCAACGGGATCACCGTCCCGGTCTCGGTGAACATCTCCGCGCGCGAGCTGATCGAGCTCGACCTTGCCGAGCGCGTGCGCGAGGAGCTCGCGTACTGCCGCCTTCCGGGTCACGCGCTGTGCCTTGAGGTCAGCGAGGAGGCCGTCATGCGCGACCCCGACCGCGCGCGCTCGGTGCTCAAGGACATCAAGCGCCTGGGCGTGCTCATCGCACTCGACAAATTCGGCGTCGGCGAGCTCACCATGCGCCTCCCGGGGAACCTGCCATTGGATCTCGTCAAGCTCGACCGGGCGCTCACGGGCAGCTTTCACGAGGACAAGGAACGCCGCGCCCTGTTCGCCGCGACCGTCGCCCTCGCCAAGGAGTCCGGCGTCACGGCCGTGGCGGTCGGGATCGAGACCTATCGCCAGCTCGCACTCGCGCGTGAGCTCGACTGCGCGGTTGGCCAGGGCTTCCTCCTGCACGGGCCCGCATCGCCCAGCCGTGTGCGCCTGCGCGGCGCGGCCCCCAGCGTTACCTCGCCGCCTTGGAATCCGCTCGTGCGCCTGCGCGGCAGCGGCTACCGGCGCTGAGGCCGGCACGCAGCGAAGCGGGGGACCCAGGAATCGAACCTGGCGTTGCGGTTTTGGAGACCACCGTGTTACCGATACACCAGTCCCCCGGGAGTGCGCAATTGTAGGACGTCGGGCCCCCTCGCACGCGGCCTCGGTGGCTGCGCCGCACGCGCGCTGTCCGGTTCCGCGCCACCTACGTCCCCGCGCCCCTGCGTCGGTCGTGTCGGCGTCAAAAGCGCCGAGAAGCGCCGTGCTGGCTAAAGCCGTGGTTCGGAGGTGCCGAGAAGTAGTTAGAACGAGCAATTTGTACGGATGCGCACTTTCTTTGCCACCCCACGGCCCGGACGCCGCCGTTGGCAGCGGCTCAACCCACCCTCGATCGGGCGGGTCGGTGACCGCATGCGCGCGGTCCCCACGCGCCTCGTACTCCAGGGCACGTGCGCGCGGAGGTGTGCCGGCGAGGCCGGGCTCACGCTGATCGAAGTGCTCGTCGCCTCCCTGCTGGTGGCGGTGATCGCGATCGGAACCTTCTCGGCGTTCAGCGCCGCGAGCCACAGCACCGCAGACACGCGCGCACACGCGCAGGCCATCCAGCTCGCGGGTCAGGACGAGGAACGCGTTCGCAGCCTGTCAACGAGCACGCTGGGCGAATTCAGCAGCGAAACCGCCTACCGGGCCGAAAACGGCGACTGCCTCGAAAAAGTCTCCAGCGCGTGGCACTACTGGAGCGCGACGAACACGTCCTTCTGCGAAAAAGCCACCGGCCTGGCCGGAACGACGTACAGCGGCATCGTCTTCACGGTCGCGACTACCGCCAAGTACGTCGCCGCTGAAAAAGGCGGCACGAACACCTCCTTCACGTGCGAAACGACCACCGGGGCCGCCAGCTATCTGCAGACCACCTCGTCGGTGACCTGGCCCTCGCTCGGCACCCGGCCAGCGGTCACCCAGTCGAGCATCCTCGCCCTTCCCAGCAGCTCTGCCCTCGTCGTCAAGGTTTTCAACCAGAAGAACGAAGCCGTCCAAGGTGCGACTGTCACCGTGGGCGGCATCTCTCCCGAACGCACCGAGACCACTCCGGCGAGCGGCTGCGCGGTCTTCGGCGCCTTGTCGCCCGGCGCCGTCACAGTCACCGCCACCAAAGCCGGCTGGATCAACGGAGAGTCCGAAACGGCTCCCACAGCAAAGAGCGTCACGATCACGACGAACGCGACCGCCGAAGAAAAGTTCGTGATCGCCGAACCAGGGGCGATCTCCGTCGAATTCGTCGAAGCCGCATCTCCCCACGGGGCAGTCAAAGGCTCCACCTTCTACGCCTTCAACACCGACATCACCTCGACTCCCAACGGGTTCGTGGGCGGGACCTACTCCGGCGTCGTGACCAAACCCAGCGCCCTGACGACCGCCAAATTCACGGAAAACTTCCTCTTCCCCTGGCGCAAGATCACCGAAACACCGACGGGAACCGCCCCTTACACGGTATTCGCCGGCGACTGCGAAGCAAACAACCCGAAAACCGTGACCGGGAGCGCAACCGATGCTACCGCACAGGTCGAACCGGACGCGACCACCGGCCCCGTGAAAGTCGAAATGCCAAAGGTGACCGTCAACGTCTATGAAGGCACGACCGGGACGACGAGCCCGCTCCCCAGCGCCCTCCACGCGATGGTCATCAATAAAGCCTGCTCAACAGAAAAAGGCCGCATCCTCAACGGCTCGGCAAGCGTCCCCTACGAGCACGAAGTGGAAATCAGCGCCGGCCACCTCGTGCAGGCCTATCAGCCCTATGCGGCCAAACTCGAACTCTGCATCGTGCAGAAGAAGAGCTCGACCGAATTCTACAAGTACAAGGGCGAATTCGCCAACACGTCAGCCGCCGGCGTCACTGTCCCGGAAATACACATGGCGGCGACCGGTACAGGTCACGAAAAAAAGACAAAAGAATCAGAAGCGACGTGCCCGTAGCCAACCATGCGACCGCTCCGGCTTCCACCAACACTCGCCGCCGAGTCCGGCACCACTCTGATCGAGCTCCTCGTCGCGATCGTCGGGGGAATCGTCGTGATGATAGCGCTGCTCGGGGTTCTCCTTTTTTCGACCAACGAGGAGTCATACCTCAGTGAAAGGGGCGAAGCGAACAAGGTCGGTCGTGCCGCTATGACCAGAGTGATCGATGAGCTGCACTCGAGCTGTACGGGATCCGGCACGACGGCGATCCAGGCCCCGAGCGGCACGCCGGAAACGCCGCTCGCCTCGAGCGGCGCGCTCAACCTGTGGTTCATCAGCGCCTACGGCACCTCTACGAGCGCCAAGGCCGTGCTGACTAGCGTCTACGAGCACGACGTCTTCTGGAAATCCTCGGGAAAAACGAGCAATACCGGTGAACCGTTGGGTGCGCTTTGGGACTGGTCCTTCCAAAGCACGACAGGCAGTGGTCCGGGGACGGCTGCAGGGAAGTGGGAATTCCCTGCGCTGAAAGAAGCCAACGCCAAACGCCGCCTGCTCGCGGAAAACGTGGTTCCGCCGAGCAGCTCGGGCGCGGACACGATCTTCCAGTACTACACGATCTCGCCCACCACCGGCAGCCTCTCGGAAGTCGCCGCAGCGAGCGTCCCGACCGAAGCGGCCGCCAACAAGATCTCGAAGGTTACGATCGCCTTCAAACAGGCTCCCCACAGCAAGAGCACGAAGCTCGACCGAATGGTGGCGTTCAACGATTCGGTCCTCGTTCGCTTCAACGCCACCGAAACCGGAACGTCGGCAAAGGATGAACCATGCACGTGACCCCACCCAATCGCCTCCGGCGCGACGACGGTTTCGCGATGATCGTCGCCCTGCTCGTCCTGTTCATCTGTGGACTGATCGTCGCTGCCACCGTGATGGGTGCCAGGGAAGACATCACGCAGACCCACACCTCCTCCAATCAGCAGCGTGCATACTTCGCAGCGCTCGCGGGCATCGAGGCCTACAAATACCAGCTCACCGCGAACCCGAACTACTGGGAGACATGTCCGAAAACGACGACGGCCGTGGCGGTTCCTGGCGTAAGTGAAGAGACGTACACCTTCAAGACGTTGCCCAACGAAAAACACGCCACGTGCGAATCAGAAGTGCTCACGAGCATCATCGAGTCCGCGGATTCCGCCTCGGGTACCTTCCGCGTGGAAGCGACCGGCAAGATCACCTCGAGCCACTGCGGCTCGCAGACCTGCTCGCGCTCGATCGTGGCGACGTTCACACATCCCAGCTTCCTCAACTACGTGTTCGTCAGCAACTACGAACTGGTGGACCCGCTCACCGTCGGGAAAACTGCAAAAGAATGTGAATATTATTACAAAGAACGACAAGAAGGTAAAGGGTCGGGATGCGTTTCGTTTCCGTGGATCAGCGAAGACGCGATCGAAGGCCCCTTCCATACCAACGACGCCTCCGACATCAGCGGAACCCCCACGTTCGGTCGTTCAGGTCACAATGACGCGATCGAAATGGATCAGGGCTATTACGGCGGCACGCCCAAAATCAACGGCACCGGCTATACGAAGGAAGGCCCAGTGCTGGGGATGCCTACGACGGGGCCGGAACTGATCACCGAAGCGGAAGACAAATACAAAGGGCGGACCGTCATCGTGCTCAAAGAAGGCGCCATGATGGAAGTCAAAACCGGCAACCCCGTTACGACGAAAACCGTCGCGACGCCGGCCAATGGGGTGATCGCTGTGGAAAACGGGGCAAAAGGCTGCGAAGTCACATACACGCCGTTCTTCCCGAGCTACACCAGCGATACGGAATGCGGCGACGTCTACATCTCGGGCAAGTACACGTCGTCTCTGACTATCATCGCCGAAAACGACGTGATCATCAACGGCAACCTCACGACTACAGGAGGCGCCACTGGGGGAGAACCGACGGGCGCAGCCACGTTGGGCTTGATCGCGGACAAATACGTGCGTCTTTATCACCCGGTGCAGGTCTCCTCGGGAGCCTGCGAAAGCGGCAAAACCGCGTCGTGCGAAGCCAAAGAAAGCCTGGGTGCCGAATACACATGTAACGCCACCGACACCACCAGCAGCACCTACGACGCGGTCACGAAAGAACTCGGCCCCGATCTCAATGATCCGATCATCGACGCTGCGGTCCTCAGCACGAAGAACTCTTGGGGCGTGGACAACTTCGCGTGCCCGGACTCGAAAACCTCGTTCGCGCTGGAAAAGATCACGTTCTGGGGCTCGATCGCGGAGGACTGGCGAGGACGCGTGACCTGCTGCGCAGCGGGCGGCGACTACGTCAAGAGCTACAAATGGGACAGTCGGCTTGAAAGCGACCAGCCCCCGGACTTCCTGGCCCCGTCGACGAACAGCGGCTGGAAACTCGAGCGCGAGACCGCGCCTCCGGAAACGTAGGCCAAGCGCGGGCCGGAGCGGGCCGCGCCCGCTGAGCGCCACCCGGTGTGCGGCCAGCCAGCGGGCCGAATCTCAGCTCGGGAAGAGGACAGGCTAGCGGGCGGCGCCGCTCGCGCGGCGCGCGCTCTCGGCGTCGCGGACGGCCCAAGCCAGGCGCTCTATCAGCTGCGCCGCGGAGTGCTCGCTCGCGAGGTGCACCGGGTAGACGCACTCTTCGAGCACGACGGGAGCGTCGCTGCGCTCGCTTGGATCGGCTGTGACGATGATCCTGGCCATGGATGCTCCTTAGAGGTACCTGCGGATGTGGCGGCTACATCGGAAGACTCACGCACGGACTTGAGCCGCAGCTAAGGGCGCATGAACGGATGCATAAGGGGCCCGCACGGCGGCCTGGAGCTCGAAGCGGGCGTCTGGATCCTCGAGCGCGTCACCGAAGAGCTCGCGCAGCTGGCGCATCCTGTAGCGGACGGTCTGTGGATGCAGGCCAAGCACCTGCGCCATCGCCGGCGTGCTGCCGCGCTGCTCGAGGAATGCACGGAGCGTCGTGATCATGCGCGCGCGGACGGTGGGCGTCAGCGGCCGCAGGGGCGCGAGTCGCTGGCGAGCGAGCTCGCGTAGCGGCTCACGCGCTTGGAATAGGGCGAGTGCCGCCAGATGCTCGTCCGCCCGGCAGAACCCCGCCGGGAGGGCACCGGTCTGCATGGCCTCGAGCGCGCTCTGCGCGTGCCTCCAGGAGGCCACCGCATGCTCGGGTGCCCCGATCGGCCCGAGGCAGGCAGTGCGGCCCTGGCAAGCGGCGCCGATCACGCGCGCGCGGCCGGGCGCCGCGGCGTCGGCGATGAGGATGCAGCCTCGATCCTCGATCGTGCCGGCGAGTGACTCCTCGGGCAGTCGCCGGGTGATCGAGTCCAGATCGTCGGCGTGGCATGCGAGCGCGGCGAGCGCATGGGGGATCGGCCACTGCGCATCGACAGCGAGCGTGCGCAACGCCTCACGGTCAAGCGGCTCTGCGAGCAGCATCAGCAGCAGCCGGCGGCGGCGACGGCCGCGCTCTCCGGCGGCCTCCCGCTGGGCCTCGGCGAAACCTTCCACGGAGGCGGACGCGAGCTCGTCGATGTAGGCGAAGATGGAGTCGGCGAGCGCGCACAGCACCGGCGCCTCGAGCCCGGCGCGCAGCCCCGCGTGCGCCAGCCGCCGCCAGCTGGCGCGGGCGCCGATCCTGTAGGCGGCCTGGAGGGCATCGAGGCTGCGCCCGGCTCCCATCTCGCCCCGACCCAGCTCTCGGTAGACCTCGCGGCTCTGCGCGCGAGCGGGTCGTGGATCCTCGATCAGGTTGGCGAATTGGCGCAGCGCCTCCTCGACGCCGCGTTCGATCCCACGGCCGAAGGCGCCTTCGAGCGGGCGCGCGTACTCGGGCACCTCGTGAGCGATCACCTCGAGGATCTCCGCCCGCAGCGCGGGGATCTCGGGCGAGATCAAGGAAGCGGTCTCAGGCGGCAGCGCGCGCCACGGTTGGCTATCAAGGATGCTCATGGGGGTTATAAAAACGCGCTGGTAATTCTTGCGCACATGCACAGAAAATGTCATTGGGCGCAGATAACGTGCCGTCGATGAGCACAGCTAGCGTGCCGCGGATCGAGGCGCGGATCGAGGCGACCGGGTCCCGTCCGTCGATGTCGAGGCTCGAGCGCAACGTCAGCCTCGCCTCCGTCATCCTCCCTGCCCTGGCGTTCGTGGGAGCTGTCGTGCTGCTGTGGAACCGAGCGGTGGGCTGGACCGATCTGGCGCTGCTCGCGGTGATGTACCTCCTCACGGCGCTCGGCGTCACGGTCGGCTACCACCGCCTCTTCACCCACCGCTCCTTCGACGCCGTCCTGCCGCTCCAGTACGTGCTCGCCGTGCTCGGCTCGATGGCTGCGCAAGGACCGCTCGCGCACTGGGTCGCCGACCACCGCAAGCACCACGCCCATACCGACCGCGAGGGCGACCCGCACAGCCCCCACGTGCACGATCACGGCACCGGCGCGCGCGGGGTCCTGTTGGGGCTCGCGCACGCCCACTTCGGCTGGCTGTTCATCTCCTACGGACGCGCTGACCATGCCCGCTACGCCCGTGACATCGTCGAGCATCCCGGCCTCTACCGCATCCACAAGCGCTTCGAGTGGATCTTCCTCGTCGGCCTGCTCGTGCCGGCGCTCGCCGGGTATCTGCTGTCGGGATCGCTCGTCGGCGCCGCGACGGGGCTGCTCTGGGGCGGGCTCGTGCGCGTCTTCCTGCTCCACCACGTCACCTGGAGCATCAACTCGGTCTGCCACTACTTCGGTAGCCGCCGCTTCGACGTCGACGATCACTCGACGAACGTCTTCTGGCTGGCCCTGCCGTCCCTCGGCGAGGCCTGGCACCACAACCACCACGCGTTTCCGCGCTCAGCCGAGCACGGACTGCGCTGGTGGGAGCTCGACCCGACCGCCTGGGTGATCCGCATCCTCGAGCTGCTCGGACTGGCGCGCAGGGTCGTTCGCATCACCCCGGCACGCCAGGCCGAACGGATGATGCGTGAGGTCGCCTAGCTCGAGCGCCGAGGGCGTCTGCTTCCCCGCCAACGACGGCGCGCGCTCGACGAGCGTCACCGGCCGAGCGATCCTCGCCGACGCCGCTCGCGCCGTCGACGGGGGACTCGCTGAGCGGATCGAGGCGGCGAGGGACTGGCGCCGCCAGTACGTCCCGCTCGTGTACGAGCTGACCGAGGCGTGCGCGCTGACGCCGCAGTCCTCGCTCGCAATCTCCGAGGCGGGGCTCGCGTCGATGCGCGAGCGCATGGTCTTCGAGCGCGACGGCGAGACCTTCGAGCTCGCCCAGGCGCCCACGGCCAATGGGGGCGAGCGCTTTCAGGCGCGTGAGCTTCAGGGCGCGGGCACGCCGGTGAGCGAGCTGCGCGTGCCCTACCGCGGGCGCGAGCTACGCGGTCACGAGCTCGAGGCGCAGCTGGAGCGCTGGGTGCGCGCGGGCACGGTCGAGCCGTCTTTCGCGCAGGCTATCGGGCGCGTGATGGAGCACCCCGAGTGGCTCGCGCTTCCCGGGCGGCGAGCGTGCGTCATCGGCGCCGGCGCCGAGATGGCACCTCTGGGACCGCTGAGCAGCTGGGGCGCGCACGTGCTCGCCATCGACCTGCCGGTGGGGACGATCTGGGAACGCATCACCGAGACGATCCACCGAGGGGCGGGCCGGGCGACGATTCCGATCGCTCCCGACGGGACCCCCGGGATCGACGTCGCGCGCTCGCTACCCGAGACCTGCAGATGGCTCGATGAGGTCGCCGAGGAGGATCAGCTCATCCTGGGCATGTACGCGTACGCCGATGGCGGCGCTCACGTGTGTGTAAGCGCCGCCTTCGATGCGCTCGCGGTCGATCTGCTCGAGCGCCGACCAGGGACGGCGCTCGCCTATCTCGCTACGCCGACGGACGCGTTCGTGGTGCCCGACGAGGTCGTCGCCGACGCGCGAGCTGCCTACGCGAGTCGCGGCATCCGGCGCATCGCCCAAGCGCCGCTACGTGCCCTCTCGTGGGGCCGCCTGTTCGCCCCCGCATATCCGGGCACGAGCACTGTCGCCGACGTGCTCGTCGCCCAGCAGGGCCCCAACTACGCACTCGCCAAGAGAATGCAGCGCTGGCGAGGCCTCGTCGCGAGCGCGAGCGGCCGCGCGGTCGCCTTCAACGTCGCTCCCGCCACGTGGACGCGTTCGGTGACCAAGAATCGCGTGCTCGGCGCCGCATACTCGGGGGCGCGGCGCTTTGGCATCGAGATCTTCCCGCCCGCCACCTCCCGCGTCCTGATGGCTGCGCTGCTCGTGCACGACCTGCACGAGCCGTCGGCGCAAAACGGCCATCCCGAGACGCTGTTCAGCGACGGCGCGGCGCACGGCGGCTTGTGGCGAGCTGCCTACCAGCCACGATCGGTGCTCGGCCTCGCGGCCCTCACTGGGCTGCACAGGGCTCTGGGAGCGCCAGGGAAATCAGGCGCGCGCGAGCCCCGCGCCCCGGCCGAGCGAACGCCGGTGGCCTAGGGCGAATCGCGCGGCGAAGTGCTCGCTGCGTGTCTGTCAGCTCCCGAGCTCCGGCTCACGAGGGGAGAGAATGGCGAGCCATGAAAGACACGACCGGCGATCGTGCACCGTCCGAGCCGCCCGGCTCGATCGAGCAGCCAGCGGCGGGGCGGGTGCGTGCCCTCTGTCGGGAGACCTTGGCGGCTAACTGGGCCGTAGGCGAGCGCGACGGTGTCGCATTCGCCTACACGCGGCCGAGCCCCGGTCGCTACCGCTGGCAGTGGTACTGGGATTCGTGCTTCAGCGCAATCGTCTGGCGTCGGTTCGATGCGGAGCGCTCGCGGCGCGAGCTCTGCACGTTGCTCGCGGCCGCAAGAGACGACGGCTTCATCGGGCACACGATCTTTTGGGAGCGGCCGGTCAGCGGCGGGCGTCGCCTCTTCTACAACGTGATCGAGGAGACGGATTTCACGACCTCGACGATTCAGCCGCCGATGCTCGCGTGGGCATGGCGCGCAGCCGTGGGGGACCCTGCCGGCGAGCAGGCGATCGTCGCTCACCACGAGTTCCTCAAGCGCGAGCGCGACATCGACGGCGACGGCCTGCTGTGGCTGCTGCAGCCCGACGAGTCCGGGCTTGACGCATCGCCACAGTTCGACCCCATCTGGCGCCATCGAGCCCAAGGACGACCCGGGTTTCTCGAGCTTGTTCATCGCAACCGCGGGCTCGGCTTTCAGATGCAGGCCGTGCGCGAGGCCGGGGGGCCGATCGTATGCGAGGTGATGACAAACGTGCTGTACGGCCTTTCCCAGCTAGCGATGGGCCGTCCGTCCGTGACCGCGGCTTTAGTCGATCGCCTCTACGACGAGCGCAGCGGGCTGTTCATGCCGGAGGCTCGGCCCTCGCCGGTGGAGCGGATCCCGGTGACGTGGAGCGCGCTCGCGCCACTGGCGCTCCCCGATCTGCCCGTCGCGATTGGCAGGAGACTGGTGGAGGAGCACCTGCTCTCAGCGCGCTTCTGGACGACCGTCGCGCCGCCGTCGGTCGCGACGGATGAGCCGAGCTTCTCCCTGCGCGAGCACTTCGGGGGGCTGCGCCGCTACTGGCGCGGACCGACGTGGATCAACAGCGCGTGGCTCGTCTGGCTCGGCCTCGTTCGCCTCGGCTACCGCGCCGAGGCTGCGACCCTCGCGCGAGGGGTTGAGAGAGCGCTCCTACGAAGCGGCTTGCGGGAATTCTACGACCCACGCGACGGTCGCGGGATGGGAGCGGAGGGCTTCGCCTGGTCGACGCTCGCGCTCGAGCTGCTCGAACTCGATCCCGAAGCACGCAACAGCCATCTGGGGGCTAACGGCTCTCGCCGGCCGCAGGCGTAGGCCGGCGGTATCCGGCCGGCGCGAGGGGAGCTCGTCCACGCCGAGCCGGATCGTCGTGTGAGCGCGCCGCCTCCAGCTCTCCGTTGTCGCGGCGAGCAGGACGCTTGACAAACAGCAGAATCTTGATAGAGTTTGTGTGCAATGTCGATCCTCGCGTACCTTTTGCCGGCGGAGAGAGAAGCCATGAAGCACGCGGTAACTGGCCTCGCGCCGGGGCGGGGTCGCGGGCTCGAACATTGCTCTTGTCCCTGACGTATCTCTCCCCCTCGCGTCCGGGGAGGGTACCCCCCCTCCCCGGACGCCGCTCTCAACCGCACCGCTCTAGTAGGGATGCCTCGACTTCGCCCTCGCGCATAGACCCGCGCGACAACTCAATACCCCGGAGATCCCATGGTCCTATTGCTCATAAGCGCCCCTTGGATGCTCGCCGTCTCGCTCGTCGCCAGCCTGTGCATCGCGGCCCGCAACGGCGATCTGCAGTACAGCCGCCCACCGTCTCCTGCCGTGGGAGAGCTGATGGACCCGAGCGCAGTGGTCACGATCACGCCGGCCAAGCAAGGGCAACGGACCACGCCGGGCTACGCCCGTGCCGATGCGGTGCCCCTGTCGCCGCGGCCTGTCGAAACGATTGCTCGATGATGAAGGTCGACATACACCAGCACCTATGGACGGCGCCGCTCGTGCGGGCCCTCGCCGAGCGTCGGGAGCTTCCCTTCGTTCGCCGCGAACACGGGCTGACCGTTCTGTTCCTCGCGGGAGAGCGTCCCTACGTGATCAACCTGTCGGGCGAGGCTCCGGCTCATCGCGCCGCCCTCGTCGAGCTCGACGGCCTGGACAGAGCGCTCCTATGCCTCTCCAGCCCGCTCGGAATCGAGTCGCTTCCACGCGAGCAGTCGCTTCCGCTGATCGACGCCTACCACGAAGGAGTTCTTCCGCTCGGCGGTCCCTTCGGCGTGTGGGGCGCCATCGCGCTTGACCGCCCCGACCCCGACGACGTCGACGATGCCATCGGTCATGGCTGCGTGGGGCTTTCGCTCCCTGCCGGCGCGCTCTGCAGCGTCGACGCACTCTCTCGCCTGCACTCGGTGCTGGCGCGCCTGGAGTCGCTGGGAGCTCCGCTGTTGGTTCACCCCGGACCTGGTCTCGCCGTCACGGACTCGCGAGCGGCGGGGGCGGCGTCGATGAGCGATCCTCTGTGGTGGCCGGCGCTCACCCGCTACGTCGCCGACATGCACGCTGCCTGGCTGGCCTTCCTCCGAGCCGGCCGCCTGCAACATCCCGAGCTGCGCGTGGTCTTCTCGATGCTCGCCGGCCTCGCCCCGCTGCACGCCGAGCGACTCTCCTCGCGAGGCGGCCCCTCCCCGGAGACCCCCGATCCGCTGGTGTTCTATGACACCTCCTCCTACGGGCCCTCGGCAGTGCGCACGGTCGCGGAGTTGGTGGGGCCGCAGCAGCTCCTCTACGGCTCCGACCGTCCCGTCGTAGAGCCCAGCGACCTCGGCATGCCCGACCGGCTCGACTGGGATGCGATCGCCGATGGCACCCGCCGTGCGCTTGGCGAGACCGTGGGGGTAGGGGCGCGATGAGTCAGGCATCGCTTCCAGCAGTCGAGTGGGACACGAACCTGGAGCCGTTCTCCGCGATCCCGCGTCCGCGCGGGCGCGACCTCTCCGCACCAGAGCTCCAATCCTTCGCGGCAGAGCTCGCCGACCGGCCTGAGCTGTGGATCCACCTTGTCAAGCACGACTGCGAGCAGCGTCTGTACGAGCATCTCTTCAGCGAAGACCACCTCACGGCCTGGCTGATCTGCTGGATGGACGATCACGACACGGGCTTTCACGATCACGACGGCTCGGCCGGCGCGGTCGCGGTGGTCAGTGGAGCGGTGCGCGAGGAGCGCCTCGTTATCGATGGCCCACCGCGCAATCGCACGTGCGCCGCGGGCGGGGTCTTTCACTTCTCGCCGGCCGACATTCACCGCGTGCGCCACGCCGGCTCGGACCCGGCGGTCACTCTCCACGTCTACTCCCCGCCACTTGAGCGCATGGGCGCTTACCTCATCGACGACGACGGCGTCCTCATCCGTCACTCGGTGTCCCACACGGAGGAGCTACGCCCGCTCCAGGCAGCGACCGACCTCGGGTCCTAGAGAGCGCCGAGCGCCGGCTCGCGATGGCGCTTTCGGCGTGAAGCGCGAGCATCGCCTGCTGGATAGCCGCTGCCGGTTGGACTGTCCCCTGAGAGCCGTGTTAGGTTGGGGCGATGGCCGATGAGCGCCTTGCGGAGTGGGAGGCCGCCCCGGGACTGCTCGGTCCGCGGACGCGGCACGTGCTCGCGCTCGAGTTCGGCTCCAGGGCCGAGTTCGACGACCCGCGCTTGGAGTGGCGAAGGCTCTTCTCCGAGCTGCTTGGCACCTTCATGCTGGTGCTCGTGGCCGCCGGGGGCGGGCTGCTTCACGGCGAGGGTCAGATCAGCCTGGCCGCCGCCGTGGTTGCGCCCGGGCTCATGGTCATGGCGATCATTCTCTTCATGGGTGCCGTCTCAGGCGCGCATCTGAACCCCGTCGTGTCGTTCGCGTTTGCCCTGCGCGGAGACTTCCCGTGGAAGCGCCTTCCGGGCTACATCCTCATCCAACTCGTCGGTGCAACCCTCGCTTGCCTGTTTCTCTACGCGGTCTTCGGCAACGTCCAGCATCTCGGAGCCACGCTCCCAGGCTCAGGCTACGCCAACTGGCAGGCGCTGCTGATGGAGGTCGCCCTCACCGGGACGTTGGTGAGCGTGATCTTGGGGACCGCCTCTGCCGCCCAGAACGTCGGCGCGATCGCGGCGCTCGGCGTAGGCGGCTACATCGCGCTCGCTGGTCTCTGGTCGGCGCCCGTGAGCGGCACCTCGATGAACCCTGCTCGCTCCTTCGGCCCGGCCCTCGTGAGTGGTGATTTCAGGAGCTATTGGGTATACGTCGTCGGTCCGATCGCCGGGGCGATGATCGCCGTCGGCAGTGCATACGT
Source organism: uncultured Solirubrobacteraceae bacterium (assembly GCA_963722435.1). Taxonomy (GTDB): domain Bacteria; phylum Actinomycetota; class Thermoleophilia; order Solirubrobacterales; family Solirubrobacteraceae; genus Palsa-744. Next base: position 56,605 of record CAVRKZ010000001.1, read on the forward strand.
GCTGCGCGGAGCGGGCGGAGACCCGACCTCCCGCCTCGCTGGTTCCGGCGCGCTCGATGCGGGCAAACCCAGCGAAGGAAAGCACGTCTCACAAGGGATTGCTCGCGGGGAGGCCGGTAGCTGATCGAAGGCTGACGGGGCGCCTTCGACGTGGTCAGGCGAGCTTCAAAGGGATCTCCCCGTAGGGGTCGATGCGGTACACAAGTGATACACGGTGATAGCCGTCGGCGATGTCGGCGCCCGCGTGGGCGCTGACGACCAGCACGGGGCTGAGATGCTTGCCTTCGATGACCTTGATCAAGTCTTTCATTACGCCTGGATCGTTCAACGGCGCGGCAGTTAGCCCAGCGGCACGCAGGATGTCGTTTGCGCGCCGCCTTGTGAGCGACGCGGTGCGTAGCCTTTTGACAGTCTTGCGCACGGCTTCCCTGTCGAACTTGAGTGACAAGTAGGCCTCGGCGGCATCGTAGTCGTGGTCAGCGACGTCGTCGAGCCATTTGATCTTCTCTACGGGTCCGGTCTCGAGTGTCTCGGTTCTTGCTTTGGCCATAGGACGATCATGCCAGACAGCGGTGAGGTCCGTTAGGGCAATTGGTGGACAGCGATGGTCGCGAGCACCCTGGCGGCCGTCTTGGCACCGGCCTCGAGCACGCAGCTCCCGTGGATCAGGGACCGGCCTACTCGGTCGATGCTGGGGATCGCCTCCAACCACTCGCCCTCGCTGACGCTCTCCAGAAATGCGATGTGGAGGTCGGCCGTCGCCACCTTTGCGTTCGGCGGAAGCTGCTCGCGAGCCGCCCGCGTCAATGCGATGTCGGCCACGGTCATCATCAACCCGCCGTGCGCTCGGCCGTTCCTGTTGCCGTGCTCTGAGCCGACCCTGACGGCGATCGTCGGGCGCGAGTCACGCCGGCCGGCATAAAGGGGACCCACGAGCTCTCCGAACGGGCTCGGCGAGAACGGCTCATAGCCGTCCGGGACGGACATCGTTGGCATGCTACGGGGCCGCGGGGCGCTTGATTGGACCTGTCCTCGGTAGCCCTCTCAGGTACGTGTTGCGGAGCTTTGAGGAGGTCTGACGCTTGTGAGGCCTGATAGGGTTTGCTCCGGTTCGGCCTGGAAGCGGGATCGCCTCGAGGCTCATGAGATGCTAAAGGGCTGTGGGTCCGGGGGCTTGAGAGGAGACAGACATGAGCAGGATTATTTCGGCGGGGCCCGCGAGGCTTGCTGCGGCGCTCCTCGTGGCAACAGCTCTCTTGGCGGTGGGTGCTGGTGCAGCGAGCGCCTCTAAAGTGGTGATCTATAAGAACCTTCCCAGCACAGAGTCGTTTTCGGCCTTAGGCTTTGAGTCGGACTCGGTTTGGGAATTCGGCGGCGAGGTCGAATTTCCGGGCACAGCCCGCAAGAGCCCGACGATTGCGGTCGAGATGTTGAGTTTCGCGTGTCAGGAAGGGAGCGTCGAAACGTGCACAACGTCTCGGAGTGCGAGTTTTGAATGGCCGATCACTCTCAGCGTTTACCGAGTGGGCTCGCTGAGCTCTCCGATCGATCGCATCACAAGGACGTTCAAGATCCCCTACCGGCCTTCGGAGACGGCGAAGTGCCCCAATCTAGGGTGGACTAAAGGCTACGGAAAAGAATGCTTTACTGCCAAGCAGACAAAGATCAGGTTCAGCTTGCCAGGCGCCGTACTGCCCGCGCAGGCGATCATCGCGGTGGCCTTCAACACCGAGACCTACGGCAATGAACCGACCGGGGAGGAAGGACCGTACGACTCGCTGAACGTGGCGGAAAACACGGACTACCAATGCCTCCACGAAGACAAAGCCACCAAAGAATGTGAACACGAAGAATACGAACTTCTCCCGACGGCACCGTCGGTAGGCAGCGACCCGCTGCCCGAACAGGTCTTCCTCAACTCAACATATAGCGCTATCACCTGCGGTGGGGCCGAAGGCTATTTCGGAGCGACCGGGGACTGTTGGAAGTACGACCAGCCGGCGTTCGAAGTCAAGGCCAGCTAGGTCAACGGGCGTTTCGAAGTCATGAGGTCGATCGGGTAGGCGCCGGGATCTCGGCCGGCGCCTACCACATCACCGGCAGCCCGATGCGCCTCCTGGAAATAATGCTGTTCGTCGAGGTCGGCGATGAGCCCGATGTGGGTTGGCTGCCAGCCGAGCAGCTCACGGGTCAGCGCGCAGGAGGCCGGGGCGTCGAGCGCGAGGAAGCCGGCAAGCCAAGTGAAGTGCTCGCTTGCGTCCTCGGGGGGGATTGAGACGACCGGGAGGTTGAGATGCCGTCCGATGACCTCCGCGATGTCGCGGAGCGGAACGCCCTCGTCGGCGACCGCGTGCAGCGTCGATCCCGCGGGGGCCTCTTCGAGCGCGAGGCGGAAGAGCCGCGCCGAATCGAGCCGATGCACGGCAGGCCAGCGGTTGGTGCCGTCGCCGATGTAGCCGGAGACGCCCTTCTCGCGCGCGATGGCGACCAGGGTCGCGACGAAGCCGTTATCTCCATCTCCGTGGTTCGTCGGAGGAAGTCGCACGACCGACGAGCGGACGCCACTGGACGCGAGCGAGAGCACCAACTCGGCGGTGCCCCACCGGGTCTGCGGACCGCCCCCCAAACCGGTCACGGCCGCGTCGGCGGCGTGACCGTCCTGCTCAGTCGCCACACGGCCCGGCGCGACCGCGAGCGTGCCCGAGGCGATGACAAACGGCCGATCAGACCCTGCAAGCGCCTCGCCGATTGTCTCCACGGCGCGGCGATCCGCGTCGGCAGCGCCCTGGAAGTCGCCCGAGAAAGCGACGTCGTGCTTGAACGCGAGATGGATCACGCCGTCCGACGCGGAAGCAGCACTCCGCAGGCCCTCGAGATCATCGAGAGTGCCGCGGTGCACCTCTGCGCCGGCCGCGGTGAGAGCATCGGCCGAGGCATCTGAGCGAGCGAGCCCGACGGTCTGATGGCCCGCGCCGATGAGCTCGGGAACGACAGCCGAGCCGATCCAGCCCGACGCACCGGTGACGAATACGCGCATGAGAGAACCTCCAAGTGGTCGGCCGTCCCGATCGCAGATCCCGCGCATAGACGGCGTGATGTCAGCTGCTGCCATCAGCGTAGCACGCGATGTCAGCCGCTGTCGTCAGCTAGAATCCAGGGCATGGGCCGATGGGAGCCAGACGCACGCGGCCGGCTCATGAAGGCGGCGATGGAGCTCTACGGCGAGCACGGGTTCGAACAGACCACGGTGGCGCAGATCGCAGTGCGAGCCGGACTCACCGAGCGAACGTTCTTCCGGCACTTCGCCGACAAGCGCGAGGTTCTGTTCGCGGGCGCCGGCCCACTGGAAGACCTCCTCGTCAGCACGGTTGCCAAAGCGCCCGATGGCCTTGCGCCGATCGAGGCGGCGGCAGCGGGTATCAAAGCCGCCGGCGCTGCCATCCAGGAGGGAGGAGAGCTCCCGCGACAGCGCCAGAAGATCATCGCTGCAAGCGCAGAGCTCCAAGAGCGCGAGCTGATCAAGCTCGCGTCACTCGCCTCGGCGCTCGCCGACGCATTGCGCCGGCGTGGCGTCAGCGAGCCGGCTGCGAGCCTGGCTGCCGAGGCGGGCATCGCTGTCTTCAGAATCGCCTTCGAACGCTGGATCAACGAGACCGACCAGCAGGACCTCTCGCGGCTCATGCGAGAGTCGCTCGACGAGCTGAGAGCGGTGACCGCGGGCCGGTAGCACGGGGCGGTCCAGAGGGCCCTCGTCAAGGCGTTGGCAGGGGCCGATCGTGGACGGCCGCGTGCGAGCCGCAGACGGCTCCCTCGTGGCTTCGCACAGGCGATCGGCGCCGCCTTCTCCGTGTCAGCCGCGGTGCTGGCCGTCGGCCTCGGTCTGACGAGTGCCGCCTATGCGGTGCTCGGGATGCTGATTCTCGCCGCGACGCTCGAGTCGGTGTTCGGCTTGTGCCTCGGCTGCATGGCCTTCGCGCTGCTGATGCGCGCCGGACCGGTCCCTCAGGAGGTCTGCGAGCGCTGGGACAACATTCGCGTCGATCTACCCAGGTCGGCCTGAGTGTTCATCACTGCTCGCGCTTTTTGAACGTGAAGTTGTCCACCTTGGAGGTAGCGCTTGCGCCCTTGGGGATCGTCACGGTTCCGTTGGGGCTCGTCACGGTTACCTCCACTGTTCCCGGCGTCTCCGCCGGCGATTTGGCCGTGATCAACGTCGACGAGTCGACCGTGAAACTCCTCGCCTCAGCGGAGCCAAACTTGACCGCCGTGGCGCCAGTGAACCCCGTGCCACTGATCATCACCTTCGTGCCACCCGCCGCAGACCCCCTGTTCGGCTGCAGCTGTGTGATCGTCGGCGGTGGGTCCGACGGCACCGCCAAGCCCAGGCCCAGGCTGAAAAAGTCGGCCGGCCGCGATGGCCGTGACTTCGCTCAGTCCGCTCACCGCCACCGGCACGTCGCTGCACGCCGAGCTGTTGGGGCCGAAGATACAGGTTTCCGGTCCACTGGAGGTTTCGTCGCCCAGTTCGCCGGAATCGTTGCTGCCCCAGGCCGTGACCGTGCCGTTTTTCAGCAGCGCCAGGTTGTGATACCTGCCGGCCGCGATGGCCGTGACTTCGCTCAGTCGGCTCACCGCCACCGGCACGTCGCTACAGCTCCCTTCGAACCCCCCTTCGCTACAGGTTTCGGGTCCACCGAAGGTTTCGTCGCCGAGTTCGCCAAATATGTTGCTGCCCCAGGCCGTGACCGTGCCGTTTTTCAGCAGCGCCAGGCTGTGAGTCCCGCCGGCCGCGACGGCCGTGACTTCGCTCAGTCCGCTCACCGCTACCGGCACGTCGCTTTCGGTTCCGGTGCCGTTGCCGAGTTCACCATATTCGTTGCTACCCCAGGCCATGACCGTGCCGTTGCTTAGCAGTGCCAGGCTGTGACCCAAGCCGGCCGCGATCGCTGTCACTTCGCTCAGTCCGCTCACCGCCACCGGCACGTCGCTGTCGTTTCTTCTGGTGCCGTTGCCCAGCTGGCCCCATTCGTTTTCGCCCCAGGCCATGACCGTGCCGTTGCTCAGCAGCGCCAGGCTGTAAGCGAAGCCGGCCGAGACGGCCGTGACCGTGACCCCGGGCGGCAGCCCCAGACTCACCGCCACCGGCACGTCGCTGTTAGCCTCGCTGCCGTCGCCGAGCTGGCCAAATTCGTTGGCGCCCCAGGCCATGACGGTGCCGTTGCTCAGCAGCGCGAGGCTGTGAGAGCCGCCGGCCGCGACGGCCGTGACTTCGCTCAGTTCGCTCACCGTCACCGGCACGTCGCTGTGGTGTCCTCTGGTGCCGTTGCCCAGCTGGCCATGTCCGTTGGCGCCCCAGGCCATAACCGTGCCGTTGCTCAGCAGCGCGAGGCTGTGACGCCCGCCGGCCGCGATGGCCGTGACTTCGCTCAGTCCGCTCACCGCCACCGGCACGTTGCTTTCGGGTTCGGTGCCGTTGCCCAGTTCGCCGTTTCCGTTGTAGCCCCAGGCCGTGACCGTAACCGTGGCCGCCGTCGCGGCAGACGCCGCAGCCACCATGCTCACCGCGAACACAACTACGAGGCAAAGCCCGATGATTCTGACCGCCGCCAGCGCACGCCACGGGAGCGCTGGCCTAGCCCAAGGCGCGCTCTCACCGGTCACCGATGCGCCCGCTACTGCATCTACGCGCCCGGCCTGCCCTAGCATGATGGTCCCCTCAAGCTGATCGCGGATCTGTCTCGCGACGCGAGCGCGCCCAACTCCCCCGACAGCGGCACGCGCCTCGTCCGGCAACTTACCACAGAGCCACCGACCTCTGTTGCCATGAGGCTGACCCGCGCGTGATCGGCCCTCCAGAGCACTCCCAGGAGCCCTGCTTCAAGACGCTTGCGCGCAGACGCACGTCACTAGCGCCGTCCCGCTATCGTCGGCGCATGGCAGCCGATGCTCGCGTCGTTTGGATGCCGGGTGGCGTCCGCACCGAGATCCACCTCGCGACCGAAGACACCGGCGGCGCGTTCTGCCTACTCGTGGATCATCCCCCAGCGGCCTGGTCTTTGCCGGCTCACCGACACCACAACGAGGCCGAGACGATCCACATAGTCGAGGGTGACTTCGAGATGGCGGTAGACGGGAAGCGATCGCATCTATCCGCCGGAGAGACCGTCCACGTCCCCCGAGGCGTGATCCACTCGGGCGCGAATATCGGACAGCAACCCGGCCACCGCGTGGTGCTCTTCAGCCCAGCCGGGATCGAGCGCTTCTTCCTCGAAGCCGGGGCGCCCACGCCCGGGGGCGAGATTGATCTCGCGGCCGTACTCACGTGCGCCACCCGTCACGGCTGGGAGTTCGTCGTCCTACCGTGATCACCGCAGGGGAGTAGGCCAGTCTGTGAGAGGCTCTAAGCCGGACGACCGATCAGCTCAATGGCAGCGGTGACGAGTTCGGCGTTGTCTGCGGCAACGTGACCGTCTGGGGCTAGGAGTACGTCCTCCAGGCCGACCCGCACGTCGAATCCGGCTGCGGCGCCCGCCGCAATGACCTCCCATGTCCGCTCGTCGTAGCCGTGCCACAGCTGCTGCACCCCGTCGGGGATCAGTTGCGCAATCGCATGGGCCTCCTCGACGCCACGGTCGACCTCCACGAGCGCACGGAGGACTTGATGCGTGAAGGGGCTGCGCACCAACTCTGCGGCATCCGCTGGCGTGGCGAGGCCTGCCTCGACGCCGATCCCCGCGTGCAGCGCCGCGCGGACGACTCCGGCCCAGCCGGACTCCGACAAGTTCACCGAGACGAAGTCCGGTCGCTGGCGCCAGGAGCTCACAGCAGCGGCTCGCGCGAACGGGTCAGGATCTATCGCCTCCGAGGTTGAGAGCCCAACCGGCAGGCCGGGGGCGGCAGCGCGGATCGCGGCGACCGCGGCGTCGCACACCACTGCCTCAAGCGTCTGCGCACCATGAGCGTCGCGTGGGTGCACATGCACGGCAAACGCGCCTGCCTTTCGAACAGCGATCGCGTCTAGGGCAAGCTCGGCCGAGGACTGCGGTACCGCGCGGTGCTCCGCGCGCATGCGCCCCCCGTTCAAGCAGGCCTCCACCGCCATTCTCAGCCTCAATGACCCCGGTCAGGGGTCGCCGAGACATGCACCACGAATCGCGCGCCGATAGCCGCCACAGATTGAAGTCTCGCGCGTTGCGATAGCAACTGCTGGCCTGGCCCCGACGTTGCCGAACTGTTGCCACGAGCGCATCTTGATGCAGGTATGCCGAAGCGCTATGGTGCTGTGAGGATGTCCAAGGTTCGCACCACGCTCACGATCGATGAGTCCGTCATGACGGCGGTCAAGATGAGAGCGGCCCGAACGGGCCGCGGCGACAGCCAGGTGATCGAGGAATCGCTGCGTCGCGACATGGGGCTGGACCTGCTCGAGCGTCTGTGGGAGCGGAACGACGTTCCCGAGCGTGACGCTGAGGCGCTTGCCGTCGAGGCGCAGCACCGGACGCGTCGTCGCCAGCGCTGACGCGTGCGGGCGGTACTTGACCCCAACGTCGTGATATCCGGCGTCCTGTCCTCACGGCGCGCACCGGCCGACGTGCTGCGGGCGCTCGCCGCGGGTGAGTTCGAGCTGATCGTGTCCCAGGCGCTGCTGGACGAGCTCGAGCGTGCGCTCGCATATCCCAAGCTGCGGCGATATATCAGCGAGCCCGACGCTGTCGAGCTAGTGCGCTGGGTCGCCGGCAGCGCAACCGTCGTCGTCGATCCGGAGAGCGACTCGCCAGTGCACTCGCGCGATCCCGACGATGACTATCTAGTCGCGCTCGCATCAGCGTGCCGCGCGGCTCTCGTTTCCGGGGACAAACACCTTCTCGCGCTCGAGGGCGAGATACCCGTGTTCTCGCCGCCCGCCTTTCTGGAGCTGCTCGCCGGCGCCTGAGCGACGCCGCTCGCGCCCGTCGCATGGCGAGTGCGCGCGAATCGCGTGCGCTACCGGCTGAAGTTGGTTATGAAGCGTCGAGAGCGCTCGTGATGTCGTCGGCTAGGTCCGCTAGGTCCTCTATGCCGACGCTCAGGCGGATCAGACCCTCAGATATTCCGTGATCGATCCCCCAACGGGCTCGACGCTCGGCCGTCGTGTGGATCCCGCCGAAGCTCGTGGCCTCGATGATCAATGCAGCTTTTTCGAGGAAGCGCGTGGCGCGACTCGCTGCCAGCAGGTCGAACGTAAGCACGCTTCCAAAGCGGCTCATCTGGCGAGCTGCAAGAGAGTGAGCTGGATTGTTTGGGAGGCCGGGGTAGCGCACGGCCCCCAAATCGCTTCGATCCGCGAGCAGCCGCGCCAGCGCGCCAGCGTTGGCGCACTGGCGCTCGAGTCGCACGTCGAGCGTCGCCAGGAGCTAGGTGAGCGCTCCGGGGGCCTCGTGTTTCAGCATCTGCTTGATCTGCTCGCGCAACTCGGGCGTGTCCTCGTGGCTGTGTGCCGTTACCGCGTGGATCACGGCGGCGTCAACGACATGCTCTTCGCTCCCGGCCATTGCCACATCGCAGTTGCTATCGCTGGGCATCTCCCGGCAGTCGATGTATTTGCGAGACATTGCTCCTCCGTTCCTCAGCTTGGACGCTGCACTTGCTCTAGCGAGCCTACGCCCCATGGCAGGCGAGCGCCCTCTTCCCTAACGAGGCATCCCAGCCAGCGCCGTCAACGACGCGATCGCCAATCTATATGCCGAGCAGGTGGCCCGGCGCGAGCTTTCGCGACGGCTTCACGATGGCTGCACGCTAGCGCGCGATAGTAGGCGCAGATGAGTGCCGACTCGATCATCCTCTCACCCCACTTCGATGACGCGGTGCTCTCGTGCTGGCATCTGCTGGTGGGCCCCGGCGAGGTACTGGTCGTGAATGTCTTTGCGGGCGAGCCGCCCACGGGGGTGCTCGGCTGGTGGGACCGGTTCGCGGGCGCGAGCGAATCGTCCGCGGCGGTGCGCGCGCGTGTACAGGAGGACCGCCGGGCGCTTGCGCTGGCGGGGCGCACGGCGGTGAACCTGCCGTTCCTGGACCGCCAGTACCGCCAGGGCGAGCAGGCCGCGGCGGAGATCGTCGAGGCGCTGCGCGGCGAGCTTGCGCCGGACGCCCGCATATACGCGCCGGCGAGCCTCGGCGACCACCATCCCGACCACACGGCCGTGCGTTCCGCGGCGCTCGCGCTGCACGCGCAGGGGGCCGACGTGACGCTGTACGCCGACCTGCCCCACGCGACCATGCTCGGATGGCCCCGGTGGGTGTTCAACGGCGAGCCCTCGACGCAAGATCGGGCGAGCGAGCAGTGGGCAAGCCAGCTCGAAGCCACCGGCATCGCGCTCGAGCGGATGACGCCCACGACGCACCGGCTGGATGCGTACGAGTACGAGCGCAAGCTGGAGGCGGTGCTCGCCTACGCCACGCAGATCGCGCCGCTGCAGCGAGTCTTCGGATCCCCACTGGAGGATCCCGAGGTGCTTGGCTTCGAGGTCGACTGGCGGCTGGCGCTAGTGGCCTAGCGTGGGGCCGGGCTGAGCGATCTCCGCGAGAGCGTGCTCACGGAAGCGCGCGGCGATCTGCTCGTCGCCGACCGATGCGGTCATCGCGTCGATCAGCTCGCGCGCGCGCCGGCTGTGCTCCTCTGCCTCCTCGGACCTGTCCGCCGCGGCGGCCACGCGAGCGAGCCCGGCTTCGATCTGCCAGCGCTCGCAGATCGGGCTATCGGACCCGGCCGCATCGGCGCTGCGCGCGAGCATCTGCGCCGCCGCGGCCCAGTCGCCGCGAGCCTCGGCGCAGCGGGCGAGAACACGAGTGGTCATTACGACCGACCTGCACGCGCCGGTGCGCTCACACGCCTTCAGGCGGACCTGCATCATCGTCTCGGCGCGCAACACCTCGCCGGCGGCGAGCTGCGTCTCGGCGATGGCGCAGTAGGCCCGCTCGCCCCAGAAGTCGACTGTGTCGGGCGGCGTGGTGATCCGCTCGGCGATCTGCTGCGCACGCTCGGCGAGAGCCCGCGCCCGTGGCTCGTCGCCCGCCATTCGCGTCGCCGACGAGAGCGCCCCCAGGCAGCGGAAGGTCTGCCCGCGCGCCCGGTTGCGTTCGGCGGCGGCAAGCCCGCGATCGAGGACGGCCACTGCCTGGGCGGCGGCCCGGAGGTCGAGAAGAGGCGTAGCGAGCGCCGCCGCCGCCCAGCCGAGCCAGTCGGCACCAGGTGTGTCCGCGCGCGTGACGGCCTCGCGGCCGTAGGCGAGCGACCGCGCGTAATCGCCGCGGCAGCGCGCGATCCAGCTCGACGCGTCACGTATCAGCACACCGCTGGTGGGGTCGCCGATGCGCTCGCTGATGGCGAGCGCTTCGGCGATGCGCCGCTCGGCCTCGGACCAGTCGCAGCGCTCCAGCGGCGCGTAGGAGGACTCCATCAGCGTCCACTGCAGGAAGTAGTGGTCGCCGCGCTCGCGCTGGGATCGTTCTAGCTCCGCGCATAGCTCCTCCAGGCGCTCGATGTCGCCGAGCTGGAGCGCGGCGAACTTGAGGCTGTCCATCGCGCGGCTGACGGCGACGCCATCGCCGGCTGCGCGGGCGATCGCGAGCGCGCGCTCACCCAGCTCGACCGCCTCGGCGAACTCCAGCTCGTTGGCGAGCACCAGCGAGAGCCGGTTGAGCGCGCTCACCCGACCCGCCTCGTCGCCGAGCTCCTCGGCCAGCGCCAGAGCCCGTTCGTGACAGCCGCGAGAGGCCTGCGGGTCTAGCACGTGCCAGTGCAGTCCGAGGGCGTTGAGCACGTGCATCTCACTCGCGCGGTCGCCCGCTGCGCGGGCGCCCTCCAGCGCGTGGTCGAGGTCCGCCAGCGCTTTTTCGGGCTCGCCGAGCAGTTCGAGCATCCATGCGCGAGCGCGGTAGAGGTCGCGGATCGACTGCTGCGAGGCGGCTGTCATGCCGAGCATCTCGCCCGCCAGGATCGCTCCCTCCAGGTTCTCCAGCGCCGTCTCGTGCGCGTGAACCCGTTCGGCCGCCGCGGCGGCCTGGCGGTGGTAGTCGAACGCCTTACGCAGCTCGCCGGCGGCGCGGTAGTGGTAGGCGAGCGTGCCGGCGCGCTCGTCGGGGCGATCCGAGGGCGCCTGCTCGATCGCCGCGGCGATCCGTCCGTGGATGGCCGCCTTCCTAGTCGCCGAGAGTTGCCCGTAGATCGTCTCGCGAAAGAGCGCGTGGGAGAAGCTGAGCCGCCCCACGAACTGCGCGGACTCGACAAGGACGTCCGCGTCGATCGCCTCCTCGACCAGATCGATGAGACGATCGCGTGGGTGCTCGAGCACGCGCTCCAGCACGTCGAGCTCGAAGTCGCGGCCGGCAACAGCAGCCACCGAGAGGGCCTGGCGGCAGTCGTCGCCGAGCCCGCGCAGGCGGCGCAGCAACAGATCCTTGACGCTGTCGGGCACGCCGCCAGCCGCCACATCCCAATCGGACTCTGCGCTGAGGTCGTAGAGCAGCTCCTCGATGAAGAACGGGTTGCCCTCGCTGCGGTCGGCGACGCGACGCACGAACCTGCGCGGCGCCTGTCGCCCGGCGCGCCCGGCGATCAGCTCGCCAACCTCGGCCTCGCCGAGCCCCGCCAGCCCCAGCAGCTCGACCGACCGCGAGCGGCGCAGCTCGGCCAGCGCCTCTGCGAGCGGGTGCTCGTCGCCAACCTCGACAGGCCGGAAGCTGCCGAGAACCATCAACGGCGTGTCCCGCGCGGATCTCGCAAGGTGGCGAAGCAGCAGCAGGCTCGGCTGATCGGCCCAGTGCAGGTCGTCCAGGAACAACACCATCGGGCGGACGTGCGCGGCATCGCCTAGCAGCGCGCAGACCGCCTCGAACAGGCGGAAGCGCTCCTGCTCGGCTCCCGCGCCGCTCGGCGCGGAGGGGGCGTGCGCATCCTCCAGCTCCGGCACGATCGCGGCGAGCTGCACGCGCCGGGGTGTCACCTGCACGGCCAGCTCGGCTGGGGGACAGCAGGCGACGTAGTGGCGCAGCGCCTCGACGAACGGCAGGTAGGGTACGAGCGTCTCCTCGTGGCAGCTGCCCGCCAGCACCGTCGCGCCTTGCTCGTGGGCGGCGCGGGCGAACTCCCTCGCCAGGCGCGTCTTGCCGATCCCGGGCTCGCCCGCGAGCATCACGGCGCGGAAGCCACGCTTGCGCACGGTGCCCCATGCTGCCTCCAGCATCGCCGTCGCGTCGGAGCGCCCGACGAACGCGCTGCTGTCCCCGCCGGCCAGCAGCGCAGGCAGCGGCACGCGCTGCTCGGAGGACGGCTCCCACACCACCTCGCAGGCGGGGACCGGCTCGGCGACGCCCTTCAGCGTGAAGGGGTCGAGTGGACGGTATGAAAACCCGCCGCGGGTACCGACGAGCCCCCGCACCAGCTCGGTGGCGAGGATCTGGCCCGCGGCGCCGGCGTCGCACAGCCGCTTGGCGATCACCACCGGCGTGCCGAAGTAGTCGCCCTCGTCGCGGATCGGCTCGCCGACGTTCAGGCCGATGCGCACCGCGAACGCCAGCTCGCCGCCGGCGCGGGCGCGGTGCACGGCCTGCTGAATGGTGATCGCGCAGGCGACCGCGTCGACGGCGCTGTCGAACGCCACCATCAGCCCGTCGCCGAGGTTCTTCACCTCCTCGCCGCCGTGCATCGCCGCCGCCTCGCGCAGCAGCGCGAAGTGCGCGCGTCGCAGCCGCTCGCCCTCCTCGTCGCCGAGTCTCTGTAGCGTCTCCGTCGAGCCGACCTGGTCGGTGAACAGCAGCGTGACGGTGCCGCTCCTGCGCTCGCCCTGCGCCGCGGCGAGAGAGGGTTCGGGCGGCGGCGAACCGCCTTGCGGCGGGAGGGAGCCGGATGGTGGCGAGGGGGAGTCGCCCGGTGGGTGAGAGCCCGGTGCGGGCGGCGGCGAGGTGGGAGCAGCCGCAGCGCTCGCGCCGGCGCGGATCTGCTCCACCAGTTCGCGTGTGGCGGGGGAGGGCACGATCCCCAGCTCGGAGGCGAAACGGTCGGAGAGGCGGCGGTAGGTGGTGAGCGCGGCCGAGTGATCCCCGTTCGCAGCGAGGCGGCGGATCAGCTCGCGGTGGGCCTCCTCGGAGAGCGGGTCGAGCGTGGTCTGTCGGCGCGTGAGCGCGATCGCCGCGACGAGCTCTCCAGCGGCTTGCGCGGCAGCGGCCATCCGCTCGAGCAACGCCGCCAGCCGCGCACGGTGCTCCTCGCGTCGCTCGTAGATCCAGTCGTCGTCGAGGTCCGCGAGCAGCTCGCCGTCCGAGAGCTCGAGCGCGTCCTGCAGCTGGCCGGCGGCGAGCAGCCGCTCGAACTCGCCCACGTCGGTCCAGACCTCGTCGGGTCCGGCGAGCGCGACCGCCTCACGGGTGGCCACCAGGTAGCGGTCGGCGTCGTCGCCGAGCGCACGCCGCAGCGCCGAGAGGGCGCTGCGCAGGCTCGTGCGCGCGCTCTCGTCGAGCACGTCGGGCCAGAAGCGCGCTGCGAGTTGGCCGCGGGGATGGCTGCGCCGCTCCAGCGCGAGCAGGCCCAGCAGCGAACGCGCCCGTCGGCTCGCGGGCAGCTCCATCTGCGTGCCGTCCACCTCGAGCGTCAGCTCCCCCAGCAGCTTGACGCGCAGCATGGACGAAGCCTACGCGGATTCACGGGCGTTTCGCGCGCGCTTCGCGGTGGCGCCACGGGGCCCTGGGAGAGTCCTTCGCACAAGCAAAACCGCCGCGAAGGGAGACACAGATGGCTACCGAGGTGCAACTCGACCAACAGAAGCTCCAAGCGTTCGTCGAGCGCATCGTGCTCGACGCCGGAACCGCGATGCGTGGAGGGCTGACCTACATCGGCGATCGCCTTGGCATCTTCTCCGAGCTCGCGCAGTCAGGGCCGGTGACGGCCGCGGAGCTCGCGCAGAGAACGCGATCTCGACGAGCGCTACCTGCGCGAGTGGCTCGCGTCGATGGCGACCGCCGAGTACATCGAGCACGACAGCGACGGCGACACCTACTTGCTGCCGCCCGAGCACGCGCTGCCGCTCGCCGACGAGGAGTTCCCGTTCTTCACCGGCGGGCTCGTGCAGATGGTCGTGCCTACGGTGACGGTGGCGCCGCAGGTGGCCGAGGCGTTCAAGACCGGCGGCGGCGTCACGCAGGATCGCTACCTGCCGGACATGTACGAGGCGATCGAACGTCTGACCGCCCCGTGGTACAAGCACCACCTCGTCCAGACCTGGATTCCGGCGCTGGCCGGCGTACAGCAAAAGCTCGAGGAGGGGGGCTCGGCGTGTGACGTCGGCTGCGGGTGCGGTCGCGCTCCGATCACGATCGCCAAGGGCTTCCCGGCGGCCGAGGTGCACGGCTATGACGTGCACCCGGGCTCGATCGAGCGGGCGCGCGCGAACGCGCAGGCCGAGGGCGTCGCCGAGCGGGTGACGTTCACGGTCGCCGACGGCGCGCAGCTGCCGCAGGGCGCCTTCGACCTGATCAGCACGTTCGACGTCGTCCACGACTCCGTCGACCCGGTGGGCTTGATGAGCGCGATCCGCCGGGCGCTGCGCGAGGACGGCACATATCTGATGCTGGAGATGAACGCCTCCGGCGAGGTCGAGGAGAACCGCAAGCCGCTGGGCAGGCTCCTCTACAACGTCAGCACTCTCTACTGCATGACCACCTCGCTCGCCCACGGCGGCGCGGGCATCGGCGCGTGCATGGGCGAGGACAAGGCGCGCGAGCTGGCGTACGCAGCCGGCTTTGCGCACTTCCGCAAGCTCCCGTTCGAGGACCCGTTCTCGGTCCTCTACGAGGTGAAGGCATAGGAGCGCGGAGAACAGCAACGCGGCGACCCGCAGCAGGGTCGCCGCGTTGACTACACGGCGAAAACAGACCATCTTGTACGAGACGGGAGGCGACATGGCAATGCAAATTGGGACGGACGAGAGGCCGCTAGCGGGCCAGAGGCTCAGCGCCGGCACCGAGCAGACCCGCGCTCGCTATCCCGACGCAGAGGGCTACGTCGAGCGCGATGGCGTGCGGGTGTTCTACGAGGTCTACGGCGAGGGCGAGACGACGGTGGTGCTGCTGCCGACGTGGTCGATCGTGCACTCGCGGTTCTGGAAGGGTCAGATCCCCTACCTGGCACGCCATTGCCGGGTGATCACATTCGACGGGCGTGGCAACGGCCGCTCTGACCGTCCGGCCGGCGCCGCGGCCTACCACCCCGACGAGTTCGTGCTCGACACCCTCGCGGTGATGGATGCGACGGCCACCCAGCACGCGGGCCTCGTGGCCCTGTCGTGCGGCGCGCGGTGGGCGACGATCCTCGCCGCCGAGCACCCCGAGCGCGTCGACTCGATCGTCTGCATCGGCCCCGCGCTCGCGCTCGCGCCCAACCATCCCGAGCGTGATGAGCACGCGTTCGACGAACCACTCGAGACCGACCAGGGGTGGGCGAAGTACAACAGCCACTACTGGCGCCGGGATTACGGCGGCTTCCTCGAGTTCTTCTTCGAGAAGTGCGTCAACGAGCCCCATTCCACCAAGCAGATCGAGGACGGCGTCGCGTGGGCGCTCGACACCGACCCGGAGGTGCTGGCGGACACCACGCGCGGACTCGGGCTGCCCACGCGCGAGCCCGTGCGGGAGACGTGTGCGCGCATCACCTGCCCGACGCTCGTGATCCACGGCGACTTAGACCTGGTGCGCCCGCACACGCAGGGCCAGGCGTTGGCGGAGGCGACGCACGGCGCGTTGGTGACGCTCGAGGACGCCGGGCACATGCCCACCGGGCGCGATCCCGTCAAGGTCAACCTGCTGCTGCGCGACTTCCTGTGCCCGCCCGCACCGCCGCGGCGCTGGCAGCGCGGTACATCGCGCGCCAAGCGCGCGCTGTACATCTCCTCGCCGATCGGCCTCGGCCACGCCCGCCGCGACGTGGCGATCGCCGACGAGCTGCGCAAGCTGCACCCCGACGCTGGAGATCGAATGGCTGGCCCAGCACCCGGTCACCGCGGTGTTGAAGGAGCGCGGGGAGCGGGTGCATCCTGCCAGCGCGCGAGCTAGCGGGCGAGTCCGCGCACTGGCAATCCGAGGCCAGTGGGCACGAGCTGCACTGCTTCCAGGCGATGCGGCGGATGGACGAGATCCTGCTCGCGAACTTCATGGTCTTCCACGATGTGGTGCGCGAGCGCCACTACGACCTGTGGATCGGCGACGAGGCCTGGGAGCTCGACTACTTCCTGCACGAGAACCCGGAGCTGAAGTCGGCCGCGTACGCATGGCTGACCGACTTCGTCGGCTTCCTGCCGATGCCCGACGGAGGCGCGCGCGAGGCGGCCCTGACCACCGACTACAACGCCGAGATGATCGAGCAGATCGCTCGCTACCCGCGGGTGCGCGACCGCGCGATCTTCGTCGGCGAGCCCGACGACATCGTCCCCGACACGTTTGGAGCGTCGCTGCCGTCGATCCGCGAGTGGACCGAGCGGCACTACAGCTTCTGCGGCTACGTCACCGGGTTCGACCCTAGGGCCTTCGCCGATCGCGACGCGCTGCGAGCCGAACTCGGGTATGGCAGCGACGACCAGGTGTGCATCGTCACCGTCGGCGGCTCGGGCGTCGGCGCGCCGCTGCTGCGACGCGTGATCGACAGCTTCCCGCAGGCGCGCCGGCTCGTGCCGCGGCTGCGCATGGTGGTGGTCGCCGGTCCGCGCATCGATCCCGCCACCCTGCCGACGCATGACGGGCTCGAGATCCGGCCATTCGTCGCGGACCTGCACCGGCACCTCGCCGCGTGCGACGTGGCGATCGTGCAGGGCGGGCTCACGACGACGATGGAGCTGACCGCCAACCGCAGGCCGTTCCTGTACTTCCCGCTGCGCAACCACTTCGAGCAGAGCCTCCACGTTCGCCATCGACTTGAACGCTACGGCGCCGGTCACCCCATGGACTACGAGAACTCCCCGCCGGAGAAGATCGCGGCGGCGATTGCCGAGGAGATCGGCCGCCCGGTGGACTACCGCGAAGTGCAGGTGGACGGGGCGGCGAAGGCGGCGCGGCTCATCGCCGAGCTCCTCTAAGGCAGGCAAGCAACATGACAACTGATACGAGGACAGGACCGCGGCCCCGCGGCGCGGAAGGCCTTCGGGGTGTGGAGGCGACACGGGCGCGCTACCCCGACAGCGAGGGCTACGTCGAGCGCGACGGTGAGCGTCTCTTCTACGAGGTCTATGGCGAGGGCGAGGAGACGCTGTTCCTGATA
Source organism: uncultured Solirubrobacteraceae bacterium (assembly GCA_963722435.1). Classification (GTDB taxonomy): domain Bacteria; phylum Actinomycetota; class Thermoleophilia; order Solirubrobacterales; family Solirubrobacteraceae; genus Palsa-744. The sequence continues at coordinate 73,883 of CAVRKZ010000001.1, forward strand.
CCGACGTGGTCGCTGGTCCACTCCCGCCACTGGAAGATGCAGATCCCCTACTTCGCGCGCCACTTCCGCGTGTTGACGATGGACGGTCTGGGCAACGGGCGCTCTGACCGCTGCCGCGACCCCCGGCGCTATGGAGCCGCGGAGTTCGCTCGCGACTGCCTGGCCGTGATGGACGCGACGGGGACCGAGCGGGCGGTGATGGTGAGCCTCTCGCGCGGCGCCCAGTACCAGCTCGAGTTGGCGCAACTCGCCCCCGAGCGGGTGACCGGCGCCGCATTCATCGGCCCGATGTTCCCCTACACCCCGTCGCACTGGTCGGTCCTGCTTCATCCGCGGACAAGCTCGGTCTTTCAGCGGCGCGTGCGCGTCTACCGCTGGTGGGGACACATGAACGCGGTCCACTGGTACCAGGACTACTCCGACTTCGCTCAGTGGTTCATCTCGCGATGCCTTCCTGAGCCGCACTCGACCAAGGCCATCGAGGATGGGGTGGGGTGGGTGCTGGACACCGACTCCGAGACGCTGATCGCCACCGCGGGTGGCATGATCCACCGCCACCGGAGCACCCTGCTCCGGTTGGCGCAGAATCTGGACTGCCCGGTGCTTGTGATCAGCGGCAGTCGCGACCGGATCACGCCGCCCCGCGACGCTCGCGCCCTGGCTCGACTCGGCGGCGGACAGCTGGAGGTCGTGCGCGGCGCCGGCCACTTCCCGCACGCCCGCAAGCCTGTCCAGGTCAACCTGGCGCTGCGGGAGTTCTCCGAGGAAGCCTTCGGGCGACAGCGCACACCGCGCGACCCCACCGTCTACCGACCAGACGGACGTCCCCGCGCTCTCTTCGTTTCCTCACCGATCGGGCTGGGCCACGCCCAGCGTGACGTCGCGATCGCCCGCGAGCTGCGCCGCCTGCACCCGGACCTCGAGATCGACTGGCTCGCCCAGGACCCGGTCACCCGGGTGCTCGAGGCGGAGGGCGAGCGCATCCACCCCGCCAGCGCTCATCTGGCGAATGAGTCCCATCACATCGAGTCGGAGTCCGCTGAGCACGACCTGCACTGCTTCCACGCGCTGCGCCGCATGGACGAGATCCTCGCCGCCAACTTCATGCTCTTCCACGACGTCGTGCGCGATCAGCGCTATGACCTCTGGATCGGGGACGAGGCGTGGGAGCTCGACTACTACCTGCATGAGAACCCGCGCGAGAAGCGAGTCCCATTCGCGTGGCTGACCGACTTCGTCGGCTTCCTGCCGATGGACGACGGGGACAAGCGTGAGCGCTTCTTGACCGCCGACTACAACGCCGACATGGTTGACCACATCGCCAATCACCCCGAGGTCCGCGACCAGGCACTGTTCGTGGGTAGCCCGGACGACATCATCCCCGAGCGACTCGGGCCCGAGCTGCCGATGATTCGTGACTGGACCGAGCGCAACTTCGACTTCACCGGCTACGTGACCGGCTTTGACCCGGCCGACCTCGGCGAGCGCACGAAGCTGCGCGCCGAGCTCGGCTACGGCGACGACGAGCGTGTCTGCATCGTCACCGTGGGTGGGTCGGGCGTCGGCGCCGCTCTACTGCACCGGGTCATCGCCGCTTTCCCGCAGGCCAAGGAGCGCATCCCCGACCTGCGCATGATCGTCGTCGCGGGCCCCCGCATCGACCCCGAGTCACTCCCCTCCCATGCAGGACTCGAGGTGGTCCCCTACGTGCACAACCTCTACCGTCACCTGGCTGCATGCGACCTCGCCGTCGTGCAGGGGGGTTTGACCACCTCGATGGAGCTGACCGCGCAGAAGCGGCCGTTCCTGTATTTCCCGCTACGCCACCACTTCGAGCAGAACTTCCATGTCCGCCACCGGCTCGAACGCTACGGAGCCGGTCGCCGCATGGACTTCGACGACTCCCCGCCGGAGCAGATCGCGGCGGCGATCGCGCAGGAGATCGGCCGCGATGTCACCTATCGCGACGTGGAGGTCGACGGCGCCGCGAAGGCGGCCCGGCGCATCGCCGAGCTGCTCTAGGGGTGGAGACCAATCGAGACGAGAAGGGGACGATTGCTGGGTGCTTCATTGCGCAGCTCGACCCGAACGACGGACTGTGCGCCCAGTTTCGCGAGCGTCTGGCGCGTGACGAGGGACAAGCTCGCTTTACAGCTGCGAGCGGGTCATCTCCTCGTCCATCATACCGGCAAGAGGTGCAACTATTGCCCGCGAGCACCGAAACCGGCCACAATGTCGGGACCGGCCCCGTGGTCTTCCAGTGCTCTGCACAAGGGCTCCCACAGGGTGCGCTGGATGGGCTACGACCGCACGTCCAAGTTGTGGGTCGCGTATCTGGCGATGGGCGTCCTGCTCCTCGCCTACCTCGGGTGGCTGATCTCAGGCGATAGCTCGACCCTTGTGAACGGCTGGGGCGTAAGCGCATTCGAGATCCTCGGCGCCAGCCTCTGCATCACGGGTGGGCTCGTGCGGCGAACGGCGCGGTGGGTGCCGATCATCCTCGGTGCGGCTCTGATGGCGTGGGCTCTTGGGCACCTCACTGAAACCATCGAAACCCTGGGAGGGGCGACTCCCCCGGCAGTCGCGGTCTACGACGTCTTCCAGCTGTCCTTCTATCCGCTCGCGTACGTCGCCCTGGCCCTCTATCTGCGGGGTGAGGTTCGGCGGCTGGCGACCCTGAACTGGCTGGACGGGATCATCGCCGGACTGGGCGCGGCGGCGCTGTGCGCGGCGACCACGTTCCACGAGGTCGTGAGTGTGACCGGCAAATACGGCCTGGCGACCGCGGTCAATCTCGCCTACCCGATCGGCGATCTTCTGCTGCTTCTGCTCGTCGTCGGCGGCGTTACAGTCCTCTCCGGGAGAGACAGGCGGCCATGGCTGGTGGTTGGGAGCGCGATCGCAGTCATCATGGTCGGGGACACGTTCAACCTGTTCCAGTCCTCAGCGAGTCACTCGCGCGTAGGAATGGTGCTCGGTGGAATCGCATGGCCCGCTGCGATCTATCTCATGTCGAGGGCGATGTGGCTTCCACGTGTGCAGTCCGATCCGCGTGAGTTGCGCAAGCCGGCGGGCTTTCTGCTTCCGGGGCTCGCCGCGGTGAGCGGGCTCGTGATCCTCGTCTTGGGCACGTTCAACGGGGTCAACGGCGTCGCGATCGGACTGGCCACCGCCACATTGGCGCTTGTCGGCATACGCGTGGCCTCGTCGGTGCGCGCGATGCGCGTACTGACCCAGGAACGCCAGCACCTCTCTGTGACCGATCATCTGACCGAGCTCGGCAACCGCCGGTATCTGTTCGACGTTCTCGACGGCTTCTTCGCTGACGAGGCGGCCGCGCAGGCGCACAGGAGCCTCGCCTTCCTGTTCATCGATCTTGAGCACTTCAAGAAGGTCAACGACTCCTTCGGGCATCCCGCCGGCGATGAGCTCCTCAGACAGCTCGGTGAGCGCCTCGCCCAATCACTCGCGCCCGGTGACGTTCTGGCGCGAATCGGCGGCGACGAGTTCGGTGTCGTGGTGGTGGATGCGGATGCCACCCAGGCGGTGAGCCTCGCGGAACGAATCAGCGCGAGCCTCGAACAGCCGTTTGCGCTCGAGGCGGTGCGTGCCCAGCTCGGCGCGAACATCGGCATCGCGTTGGCGCCCGCCGACGCGTCGTGCACTGCCGGCCTGATCGAGTGCGCCGACGTGGCGATGTATCGAGCCAAGCTCGGAGCCAGAACGCATGCGCTCTACGAGCATGGATTCAGCGAGGGTGGCAGCCGACTGCGCCTCGCCGAAGAGCTGCGCGCGGCGGTCGACGCGGGCGAACTCGTCTTGCACTACCAGCCGCAGCTCGATCTGCGCAGCACCGGGGAGATCTCGACGGTCGAGGCGCTCGTCCGCTGGCCACACCCGACGATCGGGCTGATCCCCCCGATCAAGTTCCTTCCGCTAGCCGAGGAGGCCGGGTTAATGGGAAGCGTAACGCGGCTGGTGCTCGCGCAGGCCATCAAACAATGCGCGGCGTGGCGGGCGGAAGGGCGGAACATGAGAGTCTCGGTCAACGTGTCGGCGACGGATCTGCTCGACGCCGACCTCACCAGCCTGATTGTCAGGCTCCTAAAACAGCACGGCCAGCCTGCGAGCTCTCTGCTCATCGAGATCACCGAGACAAGCGTCATCACCGAGTTCGAGCGCTCCAGGGGCGTAGTACAGGATCTGCGCGACCTCGGAGTGTCCGTATCGATCGACGACTTCGGCGCCGGGTTCACCTCGCTCGCCTACCTGAGCAGCCTCCCGGTTGAGGAGCTAAAGATCGACCGCGAGCTCATCACTCGACTCGCGAGCGGGAGCAGGCAAGACGACATAGAACTCGTCAGGGCGACGATCGCGCTTGGCCATGCGCTCCGGCTGAGAGTGGTCGCCGAGGGCATCGAGGACCCAGCCACCCTCGACCTGGTGGCCGAGCTCGGTTGCGACCTTGGCCAGGGCTACTTCATTGGTAAGCCGAAGCCCGCGCACGAGCTAGCGTTCGGACCATCGACGGCCGGTACCCCCGTTGCCCTCATCGCCAGCTCCAATGGAGACCGCAGACGCAGCGAACTGGCGCGGACCGCGTAACGCGGGGACACGCGCGTCCATTGCGCTCGCGCGGGGCCTCGATGCTCGCTTGGCTGCGAGTAGAGTTGGGGCGGTGCCCGAGGTCATCATCGCGGGGCGCTTCTGCGGGCCGTCCGACAGCGGTAACGGCGGCTACACGTGTGGGCTGATCGCGGGGTTCATCGAGGGGCCGGCCCAGGTCACGTTGCGCAAGCCACCGCCGCTCGATCGGCCGTTGACCATTCAAGTGAATGCGGACGCTACGGTCGGCCTGCTGGACCAGGATGGACTCATCGCCGAGGCCGTTGCGGCTGCCGTCGATCGGGAGGTTCCCGCGCGGTTGACACTAGGCGAAGCTCGTCTGGGAGCGGAACAGTATGAGTGGGCGGAGCCGAGCGATCACCCGTACCCGAACTGCTTCGTCTGCGGGCCATCACGCCGAGAACGGGATGGCATGCGCATATTTCCTGGCCCGGTTTCCGGCCGCGAGCTCTACGGCGCCCCGTGGCGCCCGGACGACTCGCTCGTCGACCTCCAGGGGCAGGTGCGCTCCGAGTTTGTCTGGGCAGCGCTGGATTGCCCGAGTGGGCTGGTCACCAACACGTTCAATCCTGCAGGACGGATCTTGCTTGGCAGGCTCGCCGTCGATCTGCTGCGCCCAGTCCCGGGAGACGGGGAGTATGCACTGGCATCGTGGCCGATCGATCAGAGTGGACGCAAAATGTCGACCGGCTCCGCGCTCTTTTCCGAGGAGGGCGAGCTTCATGCAGTCGCACGGGCGGTCTGGATCGAGATCTCGGTATGACCCGCTTGGCATGCGGGCGCGGCGCCCCTTGCGTCACGTTGACTTGAAGCTGCTGCGCGCGGGTTTCCAGTCAAGTCGTCTGTAGTGGTGTAACGCCCTCTCGTCGGTGACGCTCATGGCTCAGGCGGCGTTGAGCTTGACGACCTCCTCTCCCTTTCCCTCGTGGATGTCGGGGTCCTGGGCTTTCACAGCGTCGAGTAGGGCCATGCTCTCGGCGGAGAGGTAGCGTCGGCAGACGAGCCACTCGTCGTTCTGCTCGATCAAGAGGGCGCCGGCGAGACGGATCGCTGAGGCGTCGTTGGGGAAGATGCCGACGACATCAGAGCGTCTGCCGATCTCGCGGTTGACGCGCTCGAGCGGATTCGTGCTCCTGAGCTTCGGCCAGTGCTCGCTCGGGAACGCGTAGAAGGCGAGCAGGTCGGCCTCTGCCTCTTCCAAGAGCCGGCAGACCTTCGGGACGGTCGGCTCAAGACGCTCGATCACCTGCCCAACGCGCTCTGAGGCTTGCTCGCCGTCCTCGGCCTGGAAGAGCTCCCGCAAGGCGGCGGAGACTAGGCCGCGCTGTGAGGGCCGGCAGTGTTGGTGCATGTTGCGGACGAAGTGCACGGTGCAGCGCTGCCAGGGGCACGCGAGGACGCGCTCGATCGCGTGCTTGAGACCTTCATGCTGGTCAGAGACACAAAGACGGACTCCCTGCAGCCCACGGGCTCTCAGGGAGCGCAGGAACTCGACCCAGAAGGCCTCTGACTCGACCTCGCCGAGATCGAGTCCGATCACCTCGCGGATGCCGGAGTCATGCACGGCATAGGCGATCACGAGCGCCTTCGAGCGCACGTGCGCCCCGGAGCGGACCTTCAAGTGCTTGGCGTCAAGCCACAGATACGGATAGCTGCCTTCAAGCGGGCGCTCCCTGAAGATCTGCACCTGCTCGTCGAGGGCCCTGCAGAGCGCAGAGACGCGGTCCTTGGTCATCCCGGCGATCCCCAGCTGCTCGACCAAGCGATCGACCTTCCTGGTCGATACGCCGTTGACATAGGCCTCGAGCACGACCGCGACGATCGCCTGCTCACTTCGCCGCCGCGGTTCAAGAAAGCTCGGGAAGTAGGCCGGGCCCTGGCGCTTGCGGGGGATCAACAGCTCGATCTCCCCGACCCGCGTCTCCCAGGGCCTTGGGCGGTAGCCGTTTCGGTGGGTGAGGCGCTCTGGGCTCACCTCTCCGCGCTCTGCGCCGACCTCGAGCGAGATCTCCGCCTCCATCAGCTCGCGGGCGACCAATGCGACCGCCTCGCGCACGAAGTCGCCGTGCTCGCCCGCCATCACCTTGGCAACGACATCGGCAGTGGTCATCCTGTGGCCTTCGGCCATCGTGGTGCTCCCTTCTCATCGATTCTTGGTGGAACCGACGAGTGTGGACGCCGCGGTGGCCGGAACCTTCTCCGGCCTACACGCCGCTCGCTACACCACTTCTACCGACGTGACCGGGTTTCCCGTTAGGATCCGCACGGAATCCTTGCGTCTGCATGGGACGGCGGACGGTGCGACGCACACCGCCCCGGCTCCTCAGTTGGACGAGCAGCGAGTGTCTCACGGACGCGTGTCCGTGTTCCTGCTTGCACTCGACGCGAGTGCTGAAGGCCCACCGCTGCGAATCCGCGAGATCGCCGAAAGCAGCGCCTCGTCCTGGGCTGACCTGCTTTCCACCGGCCACGCGTCATCCGCGCAGGTCCCGCCAAGACCTCGTTTGCGGGAAAGCAGGGGAACCCCTTCGTGATAGCGGTGCGCGAAGGCGGCTTTCACGATCGGAGGAGGGTTTGAGTACGGCACCTCTGTTACGCCGCCAAGCATGCTGCGGTCGAGTGCTGTCTCGGCCATCCGGTCTCGCCTGGGTCGGTCAACAGCTGCCTTTCGACCGGTGCTCGAGGGTCTGCGCCAAGGTTCGGGCGTGTGGCCCGCGGTCACTATGTGATCGCGAGTCGAACCCCGACTATCTTGCCGAGATCGCGGGTATGCGTCTGGATGCCTGACTGCTGCCAGCATGCCGACCCCAGACTGCTCCTGCGCAGGTATATTGTGCCGCTCGGGAAGGTCGCGGTCACTACTACGGAAGGTGAAGCGCGCTGTTGCGGGACTGCCGCAAGGAGCGACCTTAACCAACCCCGGCGTAACGCTCGGCTTGCCTGACTTACTAAACCGCGATGCCTACGTCCACCCACCCGCCAGTCGACTTCGCCGCCCTCACGTGGCACCGCGTGGCCCGTTCCTGCGATCTGCCGGAGGGTCGAGTCATGACGGTTACCGCAGGACGCCACACGCTGGCGCTCACCCATTTCGAAGGTCAGTACGGGGCTCTTTCTAATCGCTGCCCGCACCAGGGTGGCCCTCTAGGCGAGGGCACGATCGAGAAGGGCATGCTCCGCTGCCCGTGGCACGGCTACGACTATTGCCCGCTGAGCGGCACGTCGCCCTTCGGCGACTCGGTCGCCACGTTCCCCATCGAGCAGCGCGACGATGGCATCTACGTCGGTGTGGCACCCGACCTACCGCACGTCACCACGGTCAGCGATGTGATTGCCCAGACGCTCGTCAAGTGGGGTGTGCGCCACGTCTTCGGTATGGTCGGCCACTCAAACCTCGGTCTCGCCGACGCACTGCGTCGCCAGGAGAGCGAAGGCAACCTGAGCTATATAGGAATCCGCCACGAGGGCGCGGCTGCCTTCGCCGCGTCGGCCTACGGAAAGCTCACGGGCAAGCCCGCCGCGTGCCTTACGATTGCTGGCCCCGGCGCGACGAACCTGCTCACTGGCCTGTGGGACGCGAAGGTCGATCGCTCGCCGGTGATCGCTCTGACTGGACAGGTGGACACCCAGGTCCTCGGGCCCGGCGCCTTTCAGGAGGTCGATCTGCAGGCTGCGTACGGTTCGGTCGCGGCCTTCAGTCAGACGGTGCTGCCGACCAGCCGCCACGCCGAGCTGGCCAGTCTGGCCGCCAAGAACGCGATCCTGCGGCGCGACGTCGCTCACCTTATCTTCCCTGACGAGGTGCAAACACTCCCAGCGGGCGAGGAGCAGGCCTCGGGGCCCGAGGGTCGCATCACCAGCCAGCAGATCGCGCCACCCAAGGAGTCGCTGTGCGCCGCGATTGACCTGCTTGCACATGCCAAGCGGCCGGTGATCATCGTCGGACACGGTGCGCGGTTTGATATGGATGCGATCGTCGCTCTGGCTGAGCAGATCGGCGCGCCGGTGATTACTACGTTTAAGGCTAAGGGGCAGATCCCCGATGAGCATCCGCTTGCCTGTGGTGTGCTTGGGCGCAGCGGCACGCCGATCGCCAGCTGGTTCATGAACGAGAGTGACTCCCTGTTGGTGCTTGGGGCCTCGTTCTCCAACCACACGGGCATCTATCCCGGCAAGCCGATCGTGCAGGTCGACTTCGATGCAATGGCGCTGGGCAAATTCCACTCTGTCACCGTGCCAGTCTGGGGTGAGATCGGCGTGACGGTGGCGTTGCTCGCGGAGGGACTGCCAGCAGCGGGCCCCGAGCGCCTCGATCAGCGGCCCGAGCTGGCCGACCGTTGGTCGATCTGGCGCGCTGAGAAGGCCAGTCGGGCCCAGGACGATCGCGGCCAGGGGGTCAACTCGGCCGCTGTCTTCGCGGCTCTCCAGCGCCACGTTCCCGAGCGGGCGGTCATCGCAGTCGATGTCGGCAACAACGCATATTCGTTCGGCCGCTACTTCGAGTGCAAGAAGGGCCAGACGGTCCTGATGTCCGGCTATTTAGGCTCCATCGGCTTCGGCTACCCAGCCGCGATCGGCGCGTGGGCTGCAGCGCCCGAGCGGCCGATCTTCGCCGTCACCGGCGACGGCGGGTTCGCGCAATACATGGCCGAGCTGCTCACCGCGGTCAAGCACGATATGCACATCACCCACTTGCTCCTGAACAACGGGCAGCTCGGCAAGATCGCCAAGGAGCAGCGCGCGGGAGATTGGGACGTCTGGCAGACCTCGCTCCAAAATCCCAACTTCGCGCAGTACGCAAGCATCTGCGGCGCACTCGGCTCGCGCGTAACGAGCCGAGCCGAGTTGGATGGTGCGATCACCGCGGCGATCGCGCATGATGGCCCGGCGCTCGTCGAGGTCATCTCTGACCCTGAGCTCGTCTGACGGCAACCGAAAGGACCCGCGCCCGATGCCGATCCCCGATTCAATTGCTGCCTTCATCGACGCTCAGGCCAAGCGCTCGCCTGTCTCCTACGACGACCTACACGTCGTCATCTTCAACGGCACCACCAAGCGCTCGCCCGAGCCGAGCCAGACAGACGGGTTGCTTGCAATCCCTCGCCGGATCCTCTCCACGCTTGGCGTGCGCTGCGATGAGGTGCGCACCGTCGACCGCACTATCCCTCCTGGCCTATGGCCCGACATGCGCGAGCGCGGCTATGCCCAGGACGAGTTCCCCGACATCTATCGCTCGCTCGTGGAGCCCGCCGACATCCTGCTGCTGGCGGGCCCGATCTGGCTAGGAGATCAGAGCTCGCAGACGCGCGTGATCATCGAGCGCCTGTACGCCTACTCGAGCGAGATCAACGACCGAGGCCAGTGGGCCTACTACGGCAAGGTCGGAGGCGTGCTGACGACCGGCAACGAGGACGGCGGCAAGCACGTCAGCGCCCAGGTCCTCTACGCGCTTCAGCACATCGGCCTGGCGATCCCGCCGCAGTCAGACAGCTATTGGGTCGGGGAGGCCGGCCCAGGCCCGTCCTACCTAGACGAGGAGGGTGGCGGACAGCACAACGCCTGGACGACGCGCAACACAGTGTTCATGACTTGGAACATGCTGCACCTGGCGCGCATGCTCAAGGATGGAGGCGGGTTCCCTGCGTACGGCAACTCCACGCGCGACTGGAAGCTCGAGTGGAGCGAGCATCCAAACCCGGAGTATCGTTGAAGGTCGGAGACACAAGCAAAACCTGGACGGCGAGGCGCACCGTCCGGGCGGCGCTTGGGACCATGGTCGCCGCCAGCGCCGCGCCCTACGGATACACCGTCACGCTGTGGAGCTCGGGAGCGATCTTGATTCGCTCACACGGCCTGCCACACGTCGGGGAGGTCTTCGCATTCGCGGCCGGCGCACTTTGCGGCTTTAGCCTGATGGGACTACTGGCACGCGGCGCGCTCACGAGCATGGAGTCGCTCGACGACGCGGCCGACCGCGTATTAGCCGGCGCGCTGCACTGGCTCGCCGTCGGCACGGCGGTCGGAAGCGTTGCCCTGATCACCGAGATGAACGGTTGGGAGGTATGGCCGCTGAGCTCGTTCGCCGCAACAACTCTCTACGTTCTGCTCGCCAGCTTCCAACTGGCCGGCGTCACCATTAGACGCGATTCGTAGCGCCCCCCGGACGATCACCGAATACCCGGTACTCGGGCCGCCCTGCCCGCGTGGGCTCATTCTCGCTGTGCGCAGTCGGGTCGAGCCTAATAACGGCCGGGTGTCCGCGCGACTTGCCCGATCGATGCCCGGACGGGTGTCAGCCGGCAAGGTGGACGCTCCCTCGCTTGCGCGAATGCCTGCGTGCATATATCAGGTGTAGTACCTGAGGAGTCCATCCGGCCCCCTGGAGGCTGAGAGCTCAGTGCCAGGGAGGACATAAAGACGAAAAAGCAGGCGTGGTGGACGGCTCTTCTGACCGCGTCTAACAGGGGTCAAATCGGCCCAATGCGCCCGAATGGACTCGAACCATCACGGGGAAATCTCCCCACAAGGCCCTCAACCTTGCGCGTCTACCAATTCCGCCACGGGCGCAGGGAGCGGCGAGTATAGCCCTGCTCGACGGAGCAAGCCGGGAGGCTCAGGGTTCTCCGGCGCTCGCATGCAACGCCGTCGCTTGCATCCGTCCCCGTGCGACGCTACAGTGCGAACACATGTTCGTCGAAGCGTCGTCGACCCGGCAACCGCGAGGAGGCACGCACCTATGGATCTGACGAAGCGCCAGCAGGAGATCTTCGACTTCATCCGCCGCTACTCCGCCCGCTACGGCTACCCGCCCACCGTGCGCGACATCGGCAAAGCGGTAGGCCTGGCGTCGTCCTCGACCGTGCACGCGCACCTCGCGAACCTCGAGCGCATCGGGCTGCTCCGGCGCGACCCCTCGAAGCCGCGCGCGATCGAGCTGCTCGATCGCGCCGTGGGCAGCGCCGTGGGGAGCGTGCGCGGGATCGTGCGCTCCGACGGCCTGCCACTGGTCGGCTCCGTTGCCGCCGGTCAGCCGATGCTCGCGGAGGAGAACATCGAGGAGTACGTCTCCGTGCCCGAGCTCGCGGGCGGCAGCGATGGCGAGTACCTGCTGCGGATCCGCGGCGACTCGATGCGAGGCGCGGGCATCCTCGAGGGCGACTACGTCGTCGTGCACCCGCAGGAGACCGCCGATGACGGCGATGTCGTCGTCGCTCTGCTGGGGGAGGAGGCGACGGTCAAGCGCTTTTTCCGCGAACCAGACCACATTCGCCTGCAGCCGGATAACGAGACGATGGAGCCGATCCGAAGCAAGGAGGTCAAGGTGCTCGGGCGCGTCGTCGGGCTGCTCAGAAAAGTGTGAGATGCGCGCCTCGAGCGCGCTAGCCTTCACGTGCTGGACAAGCAGCCGCGGAGGCCAGGTGGCCTTCGAGGAAAGTCGGGACATCGAAGGGCAGGGTGGTCGAGGAATCGACCCGAGGAAACTCGCGGGAAAGTGCCACAGAAACAGACCGCCGATGGGGCCGTCCCACGTGAACGGCCCACAGGCAAGGGTGAAATGGTGCGGTAAGAGCGCACCAGCGTCGCGGCGACGCGGCGGCTGGGCAAACCCCACTCGATGCAAGGCCAAACGGGACCGTTTGCAGGCTGCCCGCCAAGGTCCAGGTAGGCCGCTTAGATGGATGGCTGCTCACGACAGAATCCCGCTTATCGCCAGCTAACGGAAGCCCCCGCACTGCGGGGGCTTCCTATTTTCAGGCCGGGGCGCTCGAAGCGGGTGCGCGCGCCTTGCGGCCCGCCCCCTGCGCCGATTGCTCGCGCGCCGCGCGCGGCGCGGCCCTAGACCTCCAGGTGCGGATACTCCTTGGCGATCAGCTCGCGATAGAGCTCGTGGACGGGCTTTGTGATCGGCAGCAGCTCGAGCGCGGCGGTCAAGTCGCCGCCCGTCTTGATGCGCTGGCGGGCGATCGCGTAGGCGACGTTGACGCGGCCCTGGAAGTAGCGGTTGGCGGTCTCCGAGGACATCGTGAAGCGCACCTTCGGCGAGAAGTCAACCTCCTCGTTCCAGCTCCACAGGAGGTTCGCCTGCTCGCCGGCTCGGCCCGCGCGCACGTTCAGCACCAGGCCGAGGTCCTCGAAGGACAGGCGCTGTGACATCGCGACCTCGCGCAGCCTCGGGCCCATGCGCGCGTCCTCGCTCATCAGCGCGTATACGCGATCCATCACCTCACAGAACTCGCGCGGCGATCTGAAGGGGCTGGCCACGTCGCTCTCTCAGGAGTCGAATCGCTCGGCCACGGCGCCCCTCAGGAGGCTCGCAGCTGCCCGCGCGCGCTCTCCACGAGCGTGCCCTCGTGCTTGAGCTCCTCCAGCGCACCCATCATCGCCCCCAGCTCGCAGTCGATCTTCGCCGGCCATGGCTTGGGCGGATGGTCGTCGAGCGTCTTCAGGCCGTTGCCGGTGATGATCGCGACCACGGTCTCGTCGGGCGCGAAGCGACCGGCGGCGGCGAGTTTCTCGAGCACCGCCACCGTCGTGCCGCCGGCCGGCTCGGTCAGCAGGCCCTCGGTCGCGGCCAGCAGGTCGATGCCGGCGAAGATCTCAGGGTCGCTGGCGAAGCCGGCCGTGCCGCCGCGTTTGCGCACCGCGTCGATCACCAGGTAGCCGTCGCCGGGCGCGCCGATCGCGAGCGAGTGCGCTGCGGTCTCCGGCGTCACCGGGTGGATCTCCGCCTCCTCGGCGAGGATCGCGCTGGCGATCGGGTTGCAGCCGCTGGGCTGTGCGATGTGGATGCGCGTGCGCGTCGGTCTCGGAGAGCTCGAGCAGCTGCAGCTCGAGCAGGCCCTTGTGCAGGCGCGAGGAGAGCGTGCCGCCGGCGGCCGCCGTGATGATGTGGTCGGGGGAGCGCCAGTCGAGCTGCTCGACGATCTCGAACGCCGCCGTCTTGGCGCCCTCGGCGTAGAACGGACGCAGGGTGATGTTGGCGAAGTCCATGCCCGTGGCTTCGGCGAGCTTCCCGGCAGCGGCGGTTGGCTTCGTCGTAGTTGCCCTCCACCTGGCAGACCTTTGCGCCGAGCGCCATGCACGCCCGCGCCTTGGTGTCCTCGAGGCGGTTGGGGTAGAAGACGTACGCGTCCACGCCCGCCTTGGCGGCCAGCGAGGCGACGGCCGTGCCGACGTTGCCGGTGGAGACGCAGCCGATCTCGCTCCTTGCCGCGCTCGAGCAGCCGCGCGACCGACATCGAGACCACGCGGTCCTTGTAGGAGAGGCTCGGCCGGTTGCTCGAGTCGTCCTTCAGGTAGAGGTTGCGAGGCCCAGCTCGGCGCCGAGGCGGTCGGCGCGGATCAGCGGCGTGTAGCCGGAGTGCTGTCCGACGCGCGCCTGGGCGGAGGCGTCGACGATCGGCAGCAGCTCCTCGAAGTGCCAGATGTTCTGCGGGCGCTCGGAGCTCGGGACATCGCTGAAGTGGCGCGCGGCGAGCTCGTAGTCGTAGACGACGTCGAGGCCCTTGCCGCAGTCAGGGCACGCGAAGATCGCTGTCGTCGAGCGCGTAGCTGTGGTCGCAGCGGTGGCAGACGAGGCCGGTCGCGCACGAGCGCGTCCGCTGGCGGCCCCCTGCGTGGGGCTCTGTGCGGTCTGTGTGCTCATGCCGGTACTGCGAACGATACGCCGGGCCACGGCGTCTGTGCGCCGCGCTCCTCGTGGCCGAGCGCGATCCACAGCTCCTCGGCCATGTGCGGGGCCAGCGGGCCGAGCATCTGCGCGAGCACCCAGCGCCTCGAGGAGCGCGTCCAGGTTGGCCGCCACGAGCTCGCTCTGGCGCGCCGAGCACGCGTTTCTCGAAGTCCTTGATGCGGTCGAACAGGCGCATCACGTTGCGCACCGCGCTGTGCATCTCGAGGCTCTCCATGTCCTCGGTGATCCGCTCCACGCCCGCCTCGCACCACTGCGAGAGTTTCAGCCGCAGGTGCTCGCTTGTGTCTCTCGCCGGCTCGCCATCGCCCGCCGCAGCGCCCGCGCGATCGAGCTCGCGCCGCGGACCGTCCGTTCGTTCCCTCGCGGCCGTCGGCCAGCTGCCGCGCGAGCGTCGCGTGCGAGTACTCCCATACCTGCGTGAGGAAGCGGTGGCAGCGCAGCACCGCCGAGTCGCTCCAGTTCAGCGACTTCTGCGGGCGCGCGGCGTACAGGACGGCCAGGCGCACGGTGTCGGCGCCGTAGCGCTCGACCAGCTCGTCGGGGTCGACGACGTTGCCGAGATGCTTGCTCATCTTGCGCCCGTCGGCCGATGACCATCTCGTGAAACAGGCAGCCCGCGAACGGCTCGCCGTCGGTGAGGAACGCCAGCGGCCCGATGTCGCGCAGCGCCTTCGTGACGATCCGCTGGTCGAACACGAAGTTGCCGCTGTCCGAGCCCGCGACCAGGCGCTCGGAGGGCAGCCAGTGGCGCAGGTCGCGCAGCGCGAGGATCTCCTCGAGCGGCGCCTCGCGCGCCGGCGCGGCACGCATGCGGGGACCCACAGCCACAGCGCGTCGAAGTGGCAGTCGAGCGTGTCGGTCTCGCGCCGCGCCGGGCCGCCGCAGCTCGGGCAGGTCGTGTGCACGAACTCCTCGAGCTCGGCCAGCGGGTTGCCGGTCGCCGGTCGGGCGCAGGTCCAGCGGCAGCAGCACCGGCAGCTGCTCGCGCGGCACGGGCACGGTGCCGCACTGCTCGCAGTAGACGATCGGGATCGGCGTGCCCCACGAGCGCTGGCGCGAGATCGTGAAGTCGGAGGCGCGGTAGCGCACCGCCGCGCGCGCGTGCGCCGCGAGCGCAGCGCTCGTCGCCGGCGCTGCCGTGGCGCTGCGCCGTGCGCGTCGCGTCGGCTGCGCTCGGGCTCGCCCGCCCTCGGGCACGTCGATGCCGAGCCGGCGGGCGATCACCTCGTCGGTGCGGTCGTGCGCTGGGCACGCCGAGCACGACGGTCGGGCCGAAGCGCGAGTCCACCAGCGGCGAGACGAGCACCGGCAGCGTCGCGCCGTCCGGCGCCCGAGCAGCACGCGGCCGGTGTCGATCACGGGGATCGTCTCGGCCTCGCGCGAGCTGCGCTCCCAGCCGCCCGAGCGCAGCTGCTCGAGCTGCTCGCGCACGTCGGCGCCGACGCCCACGCGTCGGCGTCGGGGTGGCGCGGCGGACATCAGCACGAAGCGCGCCTCCGCGAGCGCGTCCGCGTGGGGCGTGAAGACCGTCAGCTGCTGCGCCGTCGGGCGCTCTGCAGGTCGAGCTCGACGCCGTCGATGCGTCCGAGCACGATCTGCTGGGAGGCGAGCGCGACCTCGTCCCAGATGCCGCTCGGCTGCGAGCTCCGCCAGGCGGCGGTCGTTCTCCTGCAGCGTAGGCGCTGATCCGCAGGTACCACTGCGGCAGCTCGATCAGCCGCACCGGCCCGTGGCAGCGCCAGCAGGTGCCGCCGGGCTCGACCTGGATCGAGGCGAGCGTCGTCTGGCAGTTCTCGCACCAGTCGACGTTGCCGGTGCCGCGGTAGATCAGCCCCGCCTCGAGCAGCTTCAGGAACAGCCACTGCGACCAGCGGTACATGATCGCGTCGGAGCTCATGAACGAGCGCTCCCAGTCGAAGGAGAAGCCGAGCCGCTGCAGCTGGCCGGTCATGTGCTCGGCGCAGCGGTTGACCCACTCGCTCGGCGGCTCGCCGCCGGCGATCGCGCCGAGCTCGGCGGGCAGGCCGAACGCGTCGAAGCCGAACGCGAACAGCACGGCGTCGCCGCGCGCGCGCCGGAAGCGCGCGTAGGCGTCGCCGATCGAGTAGCTGCGCACGTGGCCGATGTGGACGTTGCCGGAGGTGAACGGCGCGGAGGGCTTGATGTAGATGTGGGGCTGCTCGTCGAGCAGCGGCGGCGTGCTGAACGCGTCGCGCTCGCGCCAGGCCGCCTGGCGGCGCGTCTCGATCGCGTGCGGGCTCATAGCGCCTGTGTCTGGCGGCGTCGCTCATGCGATCGAGCATATCCAAGGGCATTGCCGCCAGCGTGGCGATTGCTATGCTCAGCCGCACTTGCCCACGCGACCGCTCACAAGCCGCCTGCGCGCGCGCCCGCCAGGCGCCTCCGGTCGCCGCCGTGCGCGGGGCTCCGTGGCGCGTCTACGCCGACGTATGTCCGCGACGAATGCGAGGATGCTGCGATGGAGATAGAGATCGGACGCGGCAAGAAGGGCCGTCGCGCATACGGCTTCGACGACATCGCGATCGTGCCCTCGCGGCGCACGCGCGACCCCGACGACATCGACATCTCCTGGAAGCTCGGGCCCTACCAGTTCGAGCTGCCGATGCTGGCCTCGGCGATGGACGGCGTCGTCTCGCCGGAGACGCGCCGGCATCATCGGCCGCCTCGGCGGCCTCGCGGTGCTGAACCTCGAGGGCATCTTCACGCGCTACGAGGACGCCGAGGAGCAGCTCGAGCGGATCGCCTCGCTGCCCAAGGAGGACGCCACGCGCGAGATGCAGGAGATCTACCGCGAGCCGGTCAAGCCCGAGCTGATCGCGCAGCGGATCGCGCGAGATCAAGGAGCAGAAGGTCGTCGTCGCCGCCTCGCTGACGCCGCAGCGCGTGCTCGACTACCACGAGATCGCGATGGAGGCCGGGCCTCGACGTGCTCGTGATCCAGGGCACCGTCGTCTCCGGCGAGCACGTCTCGACGCGTCTCCGAGCCGCTGAACCTGAAGGAGTTCATCCCCACGCCTCGACGTGCCGGTCGTCGTCGGCGGCTGCGCCTCCTACCACACGGGCCTGCACCTGATGCGCACCGGCGCCGCCGGCGTGCTCGTCGGCGTCGGTCCCGGGCGCGGCGTGCACGACGCGCGGCGTGCTCGGCATCGGCGTGCCGCAGGCGACCGCGATCGCGGACGTCGCGCACGCGCGCTCGACGCACATGCTCGAGACGGGCGAGTACTGCCAGGTGATCGCCGACGGCGGCATGCGCAACGGCGGCGACGTCGTCCAAGGCGATCGCGCTGGGCGCCGACGCGGTGATGATCGGCTCGCCGCTCGCGCGCGCCTACGAGGCGCCCGGCCGCGGCTTTCACTGGGGCATGGCGACCTTCCACCCGACGCTGCCGCGCGGCGCGCGCGTGGCGACCACGCAGAACGGCACGCTCGAGGAGATCCTCGTCGGCCCGGCGCGCGAGAACGACGGCACCTTCAACCTGTTCGGCGGCCTGCGCACCTCGATGGCGACCTGCGGCCACAAGGACCTCGCCGAGTTCAACCGCGCCGAGGTCGTGGTCGCGCCGGCGCTGCAGACCGAGGGCAAGGCGCTGCAGCGCGACCAGGGCGTCGGCATGGGCGCGACCAACGGGAAGGTAGCCGCCCTCGTCAATGACTGAGCTCGCGCCGCCACGGCGTCCCGCGCCGGCGGTCGAGCAGCGCGACAGCCGCGACGCCCGCGGTGGCGACGAGGAGGTCGTCGTGCTCGACTACGGCGGGCAGTACTCGCAGCTGATCGCGCGCCGGGTGCGCGACTGCGGGGTGTTCAGCGAGCTGCTGCCCCACCACGTGCCGCTCGAGGAGATCGCCGCGCGCAAACCGCGCGGGATCATCCTCTCGGGCGGGCCGGCGTCGGTGTACGCGCGACGGCGCGCCGCCGCTGGACCTCGGCCTGCTCGAGCTGGGCGTGCCGGTGATGGGCATCTGCTACGGCATGCAGCTGCTCGTGCACACGCTCGGCGGGCGCGTCGAGCAGGCCGAGGTGGGCGAGTTCGGGCGCTCCGACCTGCACGTCGCCGAGCCGGGCGTGCTGCTCGGCGGGCCTGCCGCGCGAGCAGACCTGCTGGATGTCGCACCGCGACACCGTGTTCGAGCCGCCGCCCGGCTTCACCGCGCTCGCCTCCTCGAGCAGCTCGCCGGTGGCCGCGGTCGAGGACGCCCGAGCGCGGCATCTACGGCATCCAGTTTCACCCCGAGGTCGTGCACACCCCCTACGGCGAGGAGATCCTGACGCGCTTCCTGACCGAGGTCTGCGGCTGCGAGCCGACGCTGGTCGGCGGCGTCGATCGTCGAGGAACAGGTCGCGGCGCATCCGCGAGCAGGTGGGCGAGGGCAGCGTCATCTGCGGGCTCTCCGGCGGCGTGGACTCCTCGGTGGCGGCGCTGCTCGTGCACCGCGCGGTCGGCGAGCAGCTGACGTGCGTGTTCGTCGACCACGGCCTGATGCGCAAGGACGAGGGCGAGCAGGTCGTGCAGCACCTTCCGCGACACGTTCAAGGTGCCGCTCGTGGCCGTCGACGCCGAGACAGCGCTTCCTGGAGAAGCTCCGGGGCGTCACCGAGCCCGAGGCCAAGCGCAAGGCGATCGGCGCGGAGTTCATCCGCGTCTTCGAGGAGGAGGCCGGCAAGCTCGCCGACGCGCGCGAGGACGAGCGGGTCCGGCGACCGGCGCGCTTCCTCGTGCAGGGCACGCTCTACTCGGACGTGATCGAGTCCGGCGGCGGCACCGGCGCGGCGACGATCAAGTCCCACCACAACGTCGGCGGGCTGCCCGACGACCTGCAGTTCGAGCTCGTCGAGCCGCTGCGCGCGCTGTTCAAGGACGAGGTGCGCGCGGTCGGCGACCGAGCTCGGCCTGCCCGAGCGGCTCGTCTGGCGCCAGCCGTTCCCCGGGCCCGGGCCTCGCGATCCGCGTCGTCGGCGGCGAAGCGACCAAGGAGCGCCTGGACGTGCTGCGCGAGGCCGACCACATCCTCCAGGAGGAGATCCGCAAGGCCGGGCTCTACCGCGAGCTGTGGCAGTCCTTCTGCGTGCTCCCCGACGTGCGCACGGTCGGCGTGCAGGGCGACGAGCGCACCTACGGCTACGTCGTCGTCGTCCGCGCGGTCACCAGCGACGACGCGATGACCGCCGACTGGGCGCGGCTGCCCTACGACCTGCTCGAGACGATCGCCTCGCGCATGATCAACGAGCTGCGCGAGGTCAACCGCGTGGTGCTGGACATCACCTCGCAAGCCGCCCGGCACGATCGAGTGGGAGTGACGCGCCTGCGACGCCGCTGATGCGCTCGCGGCATCGCGCTCGACGCCTGATCAGGCGCGTTCGGCCTATGCCATGTGCGCTCGCCGCGCGCGTCCGCGTGGCCTTTTTCACGCCATGGCCCCCTCTACGAAGACCTACGTAGCCAAGCCGACCGACCGCGAGCGCAACTGGCTGCTCGTCGACGCCAACGGCAAGACGCTCGGGCGCCTGGCGACGCAGATCGCCGACGTGCTGCGCGGCAAGCGCAAGCCCGAGTACACGCCGCACATCGACACCGGCGACTTCGTCGTGGTGGTCAACGCCGAGAAGATCCACGTCACCGGCAACAAGCGCCAGGACAAGCGCTACTACCGCCATTCCGGCTACCCCGGCGGGCTGCGCTCGCGCACGTTCGAGGAGATGCTGGCGCGGCGCCCCGAGGAGATCATCAGGCTGGCCGTCAAGGGCATGATGCCCCGCAACCGCCTCGCGCGCAAGCAGATCACCAAGCTGAAGATCTACGCCGGGCCCGAGCACCCGCACGTCGCCCAGAAACCGCAACCGCTGGAGATCGAGGCCTGATGGCAGACGACCGAGCACGCCCGACGAGCAGGCGACGAGGACGCAGCCGAGTCGCCACCGAGCGAGGCAGGCAGACGCACGGACGCCGCACCGCAGGAGGCCGCAGGACGCCCCCGAGGAGCGCACCGGCGGCGACGCCGCCGCGAGGAGCCGACCGCCGAGCGCGGGCGCGGCGAGGCAGCAGGCCGCGAGCAGGCGCGCCAGGCCAGCGCGAGGAGGCAGCCGGTCGCCGGAGCGCCGCGCGGCAGCCGAGGCAGCGCAGGCCCGCGCCGGCGGCCGGCGAGCGAGGCGGACGAGGACGAGGAGGAGCCGGCCCCGCGCGAGAAGCCGGCGGTGCCGGGCGCGCACCTCGAGGTGGACATCGTCCCCGAGGGCGTCGACCCGCTCGGCCGCGAGCGAGGAGCTACGAGGACGCCTACGCGGTCGACCCGTACGCGGTCGAGGAGGAGGCCGAGGAGGCCGCCGAGGAGGAGGAGGAGCGAGGAGGTGCTCGCGCAGCCGATCTCGACGGCCGCGATCGACCTCGCCTCCGGCGCGCGCTACCGCGCGACGGGCAAGCGCAAGTCGGCGATCGCGCGCGTGACGCTGCGGCCGGGCACGCGGCAGCTACCTCGTCAACGGGCGCACGCTCGAGGAGCACTTCCCGCGGCTGACCCTGCAGCGCAACATCCGCCAGCCGCTCGAGACGGTCGGCTACCAGGAGCGCATGGACGTGGTCGCGCGGCTGCACGGCGGCGGCATCTCCGCGCAGGCCGGCGCGCTGCGCCACGGCGTCTCGCGCGCGCTGCTGGAGGCCGACCCGAACCTGCGCGGCGAGCTCAAGCGCAGGGGCTTCCTGACGCGCGACTCGCGCGCCAAGGAGCGCAAGAAGGCCGGGCCTGAAGAAGGCGCGCAAGCGTCCGCAGTTCTCGAAGCGCTAGGCCGGCGCGCCGGTGCCACGGACGGGCATGACCCGCAAGCTGTTCGGGACCGACGGCGTTCGCGGCGTCGCCGGCGAGCTGCTCACCGCCGAGCTGGCGCTCGCGCTCGGGCGCGCGGCGACGCGCACAGACCGGCGCTCGAGCGCCCGCAGGTGCTGGTCGTCCGCGACACGCGCGAGTCGGGCGAGATGCTCAGGCGGCGCTCGCCGCCGGCGTCAGCGCCGCCGGCGGCGACGCGCTGCTCGGCGGCGTGCTGCCGACGCCGGCGGCGCCGCTGCTGATCGCGCGCTACGGCTTCGACCTCGCGGCGTGCTGTCCGCCTCGCACAACCCCTACCGAGGACAACGGCATCAAGTTCTTCGCCGGCGACGGCTACAAGCTCTCCGACGAGGCCGAGCTGGCGATCGAGCGCGAGCTCGAGCTGCGCGCTGCCGGCGCCGGCGCGGACGCGAGCCGCGATCGGGCGCGATCCGCGAGCTGCGCGGCGCGCGGCGAGGACTACCTGCGCGAGCTGCACGTGCGCTTCGCGCGAGCTCGACCTGCGCGGGCTGCGACGTGCTGCTCGACTGCGCCAACGGCGCCACCTACGAGGTCGCGCCCGAGATCTTCCGGCGCCTCGGCGCGAGCGTCACGGTGCTCGCCGACGCGCCCGACGGGCGCAACATCAACGCCGGCTGCGGCTCGACGCACGTCGACGAGCTCGCCGCGCGGTGCGTGCGCGGGCGGACACGCGCTCGGCTTCGCCTTCGACGGCGACGGCGACCGCGTGCTCGCGGTCGACGCGCGCGGCGAGGTCGTCGACGGCGACGAGCTGCTCGCGCTCGCGGCGCTGCACCTGCGCGAGCGACGGGCGCCTCGGCGGCGACGGCGTGGCGGTGACGGTGATGACCAACTACGGCTTTCACGCGGCGATGGAGCGCGCCGGGCGTGGCGGTCGGCGACGACACCAGCGTCGGCGACCGCTACGTGCTCGAGGAGCTGCGCGCGCGCGGCTGGACGCTCGGCGGCGAGCAGTCCGGGCACATCATCGACATGGGCTTCAACCGCACCGGCGACGGCATCGCCAGCGCGCTGCTCACGCTCGAGGCGCTCGACGGGCGCGACCTGCAGCGAGCGCGACGCGATGTCGAAGCTGCCGCAGCGGCTGGTCAACGTGCGCGTGCGCGACCGCGGCGCGCTGGCGCAGGCGCGCGAGGTCGACGCGGCGGTGCGCGCAGCCGAGCGCGAGCTCGACGGTCGCGGGCGCGTGCTCGTGCGCCCGAGCGGCACCGAGCCGCTCGTGCGGGTGATGGTCGAGGCGCCCAGCGACGAGGAGGCCGAGGACGGTGTGCGGCCGCCTGGTCGCGCTCGTCGAGCGCGAGCTCGCCTAGCCCGCGCGCGTCGTGAGCAGCCGAGCGGCCGCGAGCTCCGGCGCGCCGGGGGCGCGTCGGCGTCGCTGGTATCGTCGATCGCGATGTGCGGCATCGTTGGCTACGTCGGCAGGCGCCCCGCCCGGGAGCTGCTGCTCGCCGGGCTGAGCGGCTCGAGTACCGCGGCTATGACTCCGCCGGGATCTCGGTGATCGCCGACGACCGGATCGAGGCGGTGCGCGCGGTCGGCAACCTCGGCGCGCTGCGCGCCAAGCTCGAGCGCACGCGCACGCGCTCCGCAGCGCGGGCGCGCCGGTCGCGCTGCCGTCGCGAGCGCCGCCGCCGACGACCGGCATCGGGCACACGCGCTGGGCGACGCACGGGCGCGTCAGCGAGGAGAACGCCCATCCCGCACTTCGACAGCGACGACCGCGTGCACGTGGTCGTCAACGGGATCGTCGAGAACTACATGGCGCTCAAGCAGCGCCTGCTCGCGGCACGGCAGCGTGTTCACCTCCGAGACCGACGCCGAGGTGATCGCCCACCTGATCGCCGAGCTGCTACGACGGCGACCTGGCCGAGGCCGTGCGCGCCGCCTACGCGCAGCTCGAGGGCCACTTCGCCTTCGTGGCGATGAGCCTCGACGAGCCCGAGCTGCTCGTCGGCGCGCGCAAGGAGTGCCCGCTGGTCGTCGGCCGCGGCGAGGGCGAGCAGTTCGTCGCCTCGGCCGTGCCGGCGTTCCTGGCGCAGACGCGCCGCGTGCAGTACGTCGAGAACGGCGAGATCGTCGTGCTGCAGCCCGGACGGCGTGCTGATCACGACCGCCGACGGCGAGCCGGTCGAGCGCGCCGTCGAGACGGTCGACTGGGACGAGGAGACCGCCGAGAAGGGCGGCTACGAGACGTTCATGCTGAAGGAGATCCACGAACAGGCCGACGCCGTCGCCGAGACGATCGCCGACCGCACGGCCCGCGGCGACGGCGTGGACCTCGACGAGGACGGGGCGCTCGACGAGGCGATCCTCGCCGGCGTCCGGCGGATCGTGATCGTCGCCTGCGGCACCGCCTACCACGCCGGCCTGATCGGCCGCTACGCGATCGAGGAGTGGGCGCGGCTGCCGGTCGAGCTCGACATCGCCTCCGAGTACCGCTACCGCAACCCCGTCGTCGGGCCCGGCGACCTCGTGATCGGGATCTCGCAGTCGGGCGAGACCGCCGACACGCTCGCGGCGATGCGCCTCGCGCGCGAGCGCGGCGCGACGGTGCTGGCGATCACCAACACGATGGGCTCGCAGGCGACGCGCGAGGCCGACGGCGTGCTGCTACACGCGCGCCGGGCCTCGAGATCGGCGTCGCGGCGACCAAGACGTTCGTCTGCCAGGTCGCCGTCATGTACCTGCTCGGGCTGCGCCTGGCGGAGCTGCGCGGCACGCTCGCGCCGGCGCGGATCGCCGAGCTGGTCGGCGAGCTGAAGCGCTGCCGCACTGCATCGACGAGCTGATCGGCGGCTGCGAGCAGCGCGCCGCGAGCGATCGCCGAGACGGCTGCTGGCGAAGCCGAGTTCTTCCTCTACATCGGCCGCCACATCGGGCTGCCGGTCGCGCTCGAGGGCGCGCTGAAGCTGAAGGAGATCTCCTACATCTCGACCGACGCCTACGCCGCCGGCGAGATGAAGCACGGCCCGATCGCGCTGCTCGACGAGGCGACGCCGGTCGTGTGCGTGGCCACGCGCTCGCCGGTGCTCGAGAAGCTCGTCTCCAACATCCAGGAGGCGCGCGCCCGCGGCGCGCGCGTGATCGCCGTCGCGACCGCCGGCGAACGACGTCGTCGAGCCGCACGCCGACGCGACGATCGCGGTGCCCGCGACCGACTGGATGCTGCAGCCGATCCTCGCGGTCATCCCGCTGCAGCTGCTCGCCTACGAGATCGCGCGCCGGCGCGGCCTGAACGTCGACCAGCCGCGCAACCTCGCCAAGACGGTCACCGTCGAGTAGCGCCCGCCGTCGCCGGCCCGCGCGTCGCTCGAGTGCGGGAGCGACCTCTAGCACCGGCTGGCTCGCTGCCGCTGCTCGCCTGCCCGACGCCGAGACGATGCGCGCGATCGACCGCTGGGCGATCGAGGAGCGGGGCGTCGGCGGCCTGGAGCTGATGGAGCGCGCCGGGCGCGGGCGTGGCGCGCGCGGTCGAGCGCGCTCGCTCCCGACGGGCCGCGTCGCGGTCGTGTGCGGCAAGGGCAACAACGGCGGCGACGGGCTCGTGGCGGCGCGCCTGCTGCGCGAGGCGCGAGGCGCGGTGACGGTCGTGTGCGTGGCGCCGCCGGCGAGCTCACGGGCGACGCGCGCGCGAACCTCGAGCGCCTCCCCGGGACGCGCCGGTGCGGCTCGACGGCAGCGCGTGGGCGCCTCGGACGGGCGCGCTCGAGGCTCGCCGGGGCCTCGGCCGCGCTCGAGGCGCCGCGTGATCGTCGACGCGCTGCTCGGCACGGGCTTCAGCGGGCGAGCCGCGCGGCGCCGTCGCCGAGGCGATCGAGGCGATCAACGCGGCGCGAGGCGCCGGTCGTGAGCGTGGACGTGCCCAGCGGCGTCGACGCCTCCACGGGCGTCGTGCGCGGCGCCGCCGTGCGCGCGTGCGCTGACCGTCACCTTCCACGCCGCCAAGCCCGGCCTGTGGATCAGCCCGGGCAAGGCGCACGCGGGCGAGGTGCGAGACGCTCGACATCGGCATCCCGCGGGGCGCGCCCGCGCGGGCGCGAGCGTCGGCCTGATCGCGCCGCGGTGCTCGGCGCTGCTGCCGCGCCGGGAGGCGCAGCTCGACGAAGTTCACCTCCGGCCACGTGCTCGTGGCGGGCGGCTCGCGCGGGCTGACGGGCGCGCCGCGGATGGCCGCCGAGGCGAGCATGCGCGCGGGCGCGGGCTACGTGACCGCGTGCGTGCCCGCCTCGCTGCAGGACGATCCTCGCGGGCGCGGGACTGCCCGAGATGATGACGCGCGGCCTGCCCGACGAGGACGGCGTCGCTCACCGCGCGAGCGGTCGCGAGGCCGTGCTCGAGGCCAGCGCCCGCGGCGGCGCGCTGGCGCTCGGGCCCGGGCTCGGGCCGCAGCGAGCGGCGCGTTCGCGTTCGCGCGCGCGCTCGCGCGCGACGCCGAGGTGCCGCTGGTGCTCGACGCCGACGGCCTGAACGCGCACGCCGGCGCGTCTCGCAGGAGCTCGCCGAGCGAGGCGCGCCCGACCGTGCTCACGCCGCACGCCGGCGAGCTCGGCGCGGCTGCTCGGAGCTCGACAGCTCCGAGATCGAGCGCGAGCGCCTGCGCCACGTGCGCGAGGCCGCCGAGCGGCGCGGCGCGGTGGTGGTGCTGAAGGGCGACGACACGCTGGTCGCCGACCCCGACGGGACGCGTCGCGGTCAGCCCCGGCGCCAGTCCCGCGCTCGCCACGGCCGGCACGGGCGACGTGCTCACCGGCGTGATCGCCGCGCTGCTCGCGCAGGGCCTCGACGCGTTCACGCGCGGCTGCCGCGGGCGTGTGGCTGCACGCCGCAGGCCGGCCGCGAGGCGGCGCGCCGGCTGGGCGCGCGCGAGGGCGTGATCGCCTCCGACGTGATCGCCGCGCTGCCGCGCGCCGGCGCGTGCGCGAGCGGCGGCGCCCGCGCGAGGCGCGCGGGGCAGCGCTGGCGATGCGTCTGCACGGGGGCCGACCGCAGTCGAGCGTCGGCGCGCGTGAACCTGGCCGCGATCGAGCGCAACTGCGCGCGCCTGCGCACGCAGCTGCGCGCGGCGACGGCGCTGTGCGCGGTCGTCAAGGCCGACGGCTACGGCCACGGCGCGGTGCAGAGCGCGCGCGCGGCGCTCGCCGGCGGGGCGAGCTGGCTGGCGGTCGCCGACGCGCGCGAGGCGCGCGAGCTGCGCGACGCGGGGCTTCGCGACGTGCGCGTGCTCGTGATGGGCGCGCTCAGCGCGCGCCGAGCTCGAGCGAGGCGCTCGCCGCGGACGCCGACGTGGTGGTGTGGAGCGAGCGCGTTCCTCGAGGCCGTGGTCGGCGCGGGCGGCGGGCGCGTGCACGTCAAGCTCGACACCGGCATGGGCCGGCTCGGCACGCGCGACCCCGACGAGGCCTCGCGCGTCGTGGCGGCGCGCGCAGCAGGCCCCGGGCGTCGCAGCTCGCGGGCGTGATGACGCACTTCGCCACCGCCGACGAGCTCGACGACGAGGGCTTCTTCGCGCGCCAGCTGCAGCGCTTCACGCGCTGGGCGCGCCGCGTCAAGGAGCGAGCAGCCGCGAGCTCATCGTGCACGCCGCCAACAGCGCCGCGACGATGCGCGAGCCGGACGCGCACTTCGACATGGTGCGCTGCGGCATCGCGATCTACGGCATGGACCCGTTCGGCAGGGACCCGGCGGCGCGCGCGCTCGAGCCGGCGCTCGAGCTGCGCTCCTACGTCGCCGAGGTGAAGCCGTGCCGGCCGGGCGAGAGCGCCGGCTACGGGCGCCGGTTCGTGGCCGACGCCGACACGTACGTCGGCGTGCTGCCGATCGGCTACGGCGACGGCTGGCGGCGCGGGCTGTCCAACAACGCCGACGTGCTGATCGCCGGGCCCGCCACCCGCTGGTCGGCACAGTGAGCATGGACAGCGTCACCGTCGATCTCGGCCACGGAGACGAGGCGCTCCACGCTGCGCGGAGCGCCGGCGGTCCTGATCGGCATGCAGGGCGGCGAGCGGATCACCGCCGAGGAGGTCGCGCGGCGCCTGGAGACGATCAACTACGAGATCACCTGCGGGCTGACCGCGCGCGTGCCGCGCGTCTACCACCGCGACGGCGATCGCCGCTCGAGCGCCGGCGTGACGCGGTGCGATGAGCGCCGCCGTGCGCGCCGCCCGCACGGTGCTCGGCGACGTGCCCGCGTGGCTGGTCGGCGGCAGCGTGCGCGACCGGCTGCTCGGCAGGCACAGCACGGACCTGGACGTCGTGCTCGACGGCGACCCCGCGCGGCGCGCCGCGCGAGCTTGGCCGCGCCGCCGGGGGCGCCGCCTGCTTCGCGCTGTCCGAGGAGTTCGGCTCCTGGCGCGTGGTAGCGCGCGACGGGGCATGGCAGGTCGACGTCGAGCCGCTGCGGGGGCCAACGATCGAGGCCGATCTCGCGCTGCGCGACTTCACCGTCAACGCGATCGCCGAGCCGCTCGTGGCGGGGCGCCGATCGACCCGCTGGGCGGCATCGAGGATCTGCGCGCGCGGCGCCTGCGCATGGCCTCGCCGGGCGCCTTCCGCGCCGACCCGCTGCGCGTGCTGCGCCTGGTGCGCCTGGCGGTCGAGCTCGAGCTGCAGACCGACGCCGAGACGATGCAGTGCGCGGCCCGCTACGCACAGGGCCTGCGCGAGGTCGCACCGGAGCGGGTGTTCGCCGAGCTGCGGCGTGTCCTCGCCGCCGAGCACGTGCTCAGAGGCCTGCAGCTGATGGACGAGCTGGGCGCGACGGCGGTCGTGCTGCCCGAGCTCGAGGCGCTGCACGGGGTGGAGCAGAGCCGCTTTCACCACCTCGACGTGTACGGTCACACGCTCGAGGTGCTCGGGCGGACCGTCGAGCTGACGAGCGCGGATCTCGCCAGCGACGAGCAGCTCGAGGCGTGCATTGCGCCCGTGCGCGGGCAGGTGAGGGCGCTGCTCGACGAGCCGCTCGCCGACGGGCTCACGCGCGGCGAGGCGCTGCGCTGGGGCGCCCTGCTGCACGACGCGGCAAAGCCGCTCACGCGCGCGGTACGCCCCGCCGACGGGGCGGTGACGTTCCTCGGGCACGACGCACGCGGCGCCGAGCTGGCGCGCGCCGTGCTCGAGCGCCTGCACGCGAGCGAGCGCCTGCGCGCCCACGTGGCGGCGCTCGTCGAGCACCACCTGCGCCTGGGCTTCCTCGTCCACGAGCCCCAGCCGCTCGCGCGCCGGGCCGTGTTCGCCTACCTGCGCGCCTGCTCGCCCGTGGAGGTCGACGTGACGCTGCTGTCGATCGCCGACCGGCTGGCGACGCGCGGCGATCGCGCGCAGGAGTCCGTGCGCGCCCACCTGGCGCTCGCCCAGCAGATGCTCGTCGACGCGCTGCGCTGGCGCAGCCAGGGGCCTGCGAGCCGCTGCTGCGCGGCGACGAGCTCGCCGAGGAGCTGGGGATAGCTCCGGGGCCGCGTCTCGGGTCCATGCTCGAGGAGCTCGCGGCGGCCCAGTACGCCGGCGAGCTCGAGGGCCGTGCCGAGGCGCTCGAGCACGCCCGTGGACTGCTCGCGCGTGAGCCGTCCGGGCGCGTGACTTAGGATCTGCCGGCTGATGGCCGCGCCGGACTGCATCTTCTGCAAGATCGTCGCGGGCGAGCTGCCCGCGCGATCGTCGACGAAGACGAGCGCACGATCGCCTTCATGGACATCTCGCCGGCCACGCGCGGCCACGCGCTCGTGATCCCACGCGCGCACTCCGTCGACCTGCTGAGCGTCGAGGCGGAGGACCTGAGCGCGGTCGCCCTCGCCGCGCAGCGCCTCGCGACCCGCGCCAGGGAGCGCCTGGGCGCCGACGGCGTCAACCTGCTCAACTCCAGTGGGCGCGCTGCCTGGCAGACGGTCTTTCACTTCCACGTGCACGTGATTCCCCGCTACGAGGGCGATCCGCTGCGGCTGCCATGGACCCCGAGCGCAGGCGACGAGGCCGAGATCGCCCGCGCCGCGCAGGAACTCTCGGCGGGGTAGCGAAATCTTCCAGCGCTACGTCCGGCAGGGCAGTGTGTTCCAATGGCACGTATGAGACGCATATCCATCGCGCTGGTCGCCGCATTCGCGCTCGCGCTCGCGCTCCCCGCGATGGCGCCCGCGACGCTGACCGAAGTGGGCGTGATCGGCGCGACCACGCCGGCCACCGTGCCGAGCTGTCCGGGCAGCCCCTGCGTAGCGGTCAGCCGCACGACCGGCTTTCAGGTGAAGGTCGAATCGGCGCGCAACCTCCTGAGCGCGCCCCGTAGCGGCACCGTCGTCGCCTGGACGATCACCCTGGGCAAGCCGAGCGCCGCCCAGATCAAGTACTTGAACACCAACGAGGGCGGACCCGCGGAAGCCGGCATAGCGGTCCTCGCCCCGCAGCCCAAGCCCAACCTCACATACAAGCTCGTGGCGCAGGGCCCGCTCGTGAAACTGCAGCCTTACTTTGGCGAGACAGCCGAGTTCCCCCTGGAAACGACGATCCCGATCAAGAAGGGTTACGTGGTCGCCCTCACCGTGCCCACGTGGGCGCCCGCGCTGGCGCTCGGCTTCGGCAACACCACCTCGTGGCGCGCGAGCCGGCCGCGGACCGGCTGCAAGAGCACGAGCGCGCAGACCACGCAGACGGCCCTCGGCAGCGCGGTGCAGTACTACTGCCTCTACCAGACCGCCCGGCTCACCTACAGCGCGACGCTCATCTCGACGCCCTGAGCGCCCGCTAGAAGCAGCTAGGGGGCGCTCGCCCCGCCGGTGGGGCTGGCGGCGCTCGAAGCCGGTTCGCTGGCTGTGGGGGGCGCTTCGGAGGCAGGCTTGGTCGCTTCCGTGGCGGGCGCCCCGCCTGATGGGCTCACGGCGCCTGACGCTCCGGTTTCGCCACTCGAGCTAGCGGTGCTTTCGCTGCTGGCCGGCGTCGCTTCGCCCGCCTTGCCGCTCTTGCCCGTCTTGCCCGTCGCAGAGCTCGAAGCGGCCTGCGCGGCGGCGGCTTCCGCGCTGGTGTTGGTCGGCGGCGTGATGTTCGGCGTGCTCTTGGGCACGGCGTCCGACACGCTCGAGCCACCGCATGCGCCCAGTGCCACAGCGCACGCGAGCGCTCCGCACCCCGCCAGGAGCGCGCGCGCGCTCACAGCGGGCCCATGCGCCGCCCGCACGCGGGACAGTCGTTGAGGTCCTTCTGGGCGTGCTGGTCGCACCAGGGGCAAAAGCGCAGGTTCTCGATGGCCCACGGCAGCCGCGACGCCGATGGGGCCAGCGGCAGCACCTTGCCGACGATCTCGAGCTCGTCGCCGGTTTCGCGATCGAGGTAGATCCTGTCGGGCTCGGCCTCGAGGATCACCTCGCGGCCCGTGCTCGGATTGCGCATGCGGTAGAGCTGTCTCGCGCTCACGGCGCAAAACTCTATCTCAGCGGCCCGTCCCCAGATCGCGCGTGGATAGGCTGCGCCCCCGGTGCGCGTGCTGATCTTCCACGGCTACCTGCTGGAGGGCACCGGATCGAACGTGTACAACGCGCGCTTGGCGGCGACGCTCGCGCGTCTCGGCCACGAGGTGCATCTGCTCTGTCAGGAGCGCCATCCCGAGCGCTTCGACTTCATCGACGCGGTCGCCGACTGGGATTCCGGCGAGCTGCGCGTTCGCCAGCTCGAGCGCGCCGACGGCGCTGGTGCGCGCGGCAGCTGCACGCTCTACCGACCTGACATCGGCGGGCTGCTGCCGGTGTACGTCGCCGACCGCTACGAGGGCGTGCAGGCGCGCACGTTCGCCGAGTGCAGCGACGCCGAGCTCGCGCGCTACCTGGACGCGAACGTCGCCGCGGCGGCGCAGCTGCTCGAGTTGGCGCAGCCACAGGTGGCGCTCGCCAACCACCTGGTGATGGGGCCGGCGATCCTCGCGCGCGCGATCGGCGGCCGGGTTCCCTACGCGGTGAAGGTCCACGGCAGCGCGCTCGAGTACACCGTCAAGCCCGAACCGCAGCGCTTCCTCGGCTTCGCCCGCGAGGGGCTCGCGGGGGCCGCCGGCGTGCTCGTCGGCTCACGTCACACGGCCGCGAGCCTGTGGCAGGCGCTGGAGGACCGCTCGCTCGTTCGACGCACGCGCCTGGGCCCTCCGGGCGTGGACGTGGCGCGCTTTGCCGCGCGCGAGGGCGCGGCGGCGGCCGCTGGTGTGCGCGCGCTGGCGGGGCGGCTGCGCGAGGGTGCTCTGAGCGCACATAGCGACGTCGACGCGGGGACCTTCGCGCGTGACGCCTCGGCGGCGGCGGATCAGCTCGAGCGCCTCGAGCCGGAGCGCGAGCCGCTCGTCGCGTTCGTCGGCAAGCTGATAGTCAGCAAGGGGATCGACCTGCTGGTCGCGGCGTGGCCGCTCGTGGTGCAGGAGGTGGCGCGGGCGCGCCTCGTGATCGTCGGCTTCGGCGCGTATCGCACGGGCGTCGAGCGGCTGTGCGCGGCCCTGCAGGCGGGCGATCTGGAGCAGGCCCGCGAGATCGCGCTCGCCGGGAGGGCGCTCGAGGACGCAGAGGCGCCGCGGCGCCCGTTGCGCCTCCTGCTCGCCTTCCTGGACTCTCTGCAGGGGGCGGAGCGCGAGCGCTACGTGGCCGCGGCGCGCGGGCTCGCCGAGCAGGTGCTGCTGTGCGGGCGCCTCGAGCACGAGGAGCTCGCCGAGCTGCTGCCCGCGTGCGCGGCGGTGGTCGTTCCAAGCACCTTCCCGGAGGCGTTCGGCATGGTCGCCGCCGAGGCGGCTGCATGTGGGGCGCTGCCGATCAGCGCGGCCCACTCGGGCCTCGCCGAGGTGAGCGGCGCGCTCGCGAGCGCGCTGCCGGCGCAGGTCGGCGATTGGCTCTCCTTTGC
Organism: uncultured Solirubrobacteraceae bacterium; assembly: GCA_963722435.1. GTDB lineage: Bacteria > Actinomycetota > Thermoleophilia > Solirubrobacterales > Solirubrobacteraceae > Palsa-744. The sequence goes on from CAVRKZ010000001.1 coordinate 105,918, forward strand.
GCTCGACGAGCACGCCGTGCGCGCGATCGCGCGCGACGTGAGCGGCTGGCTGCAGGCCCCGCCCGACCTACGCGAGCGCGCGCGCGCCGGGCTCGTTGCGGTGGCTCGCGAGCGCTGGTCCTGGGAGGGTGTCGCGCGCGGGGTGATCGCCGCCGCCGAAGGCCGGCTGAGCGAGCTGCCCCTGCCATGAGCACGCCATCGGGCGCGGCGGCGCATGGGGTCCTGCTCGCCCGCCGCTTCGGATAGGGTTCGGCGCCTCATGCGGCCCGCCGAGGGAAAGCCGGTCCATCAACCCCTTCGGCGCTGCCGGCAAGGCGCACGCCGCACTCGCCCGCTCGCGGCCGGCGGGCTACTCGCGCTCGCGCTCAGCCTCTGCGGCTGTGCGGTCAAGGGCGCCGAGAATGCCAACCTGATCGTCGGCAAGCAGGCCTTCGTCGCCCGCTGCGGAGCCTGCCACACGCTCGCCCGCGCCGACACGAAAGGGATCGTCGGACCAAACCTCGACGCGGTGTTCGCGACAGACATCGCCGAAGGCCTGCAGCGCAACGCCGTGCGCACGGTGGTCGAAGGCCAGGTCCAGAACCCAAACCCACAGGGGCTCATGCCGAAAGGCCTCGCCAGCGGCGCCGCGCTGACCGACATCGCCGCCTATGTCGCGCGCTCGGTGGACGCGCCCGGTCCCGACACGGGCCTGCTCGCGACCGCCGTGGAAGCGCCGGGGGCGGGCAAGCCGGCCGTGGAGAAGGCGGGCAAGCTCGCGATCGCCGCCAACCCGGCCGGACAGCTCGCCTACACTGCCAGCAAGGCCGAAGCGACCCCCGGCACGGTCACGATCACGATGTCCAACATGTCGGGCGTGATGCACAACATCGCGATCGAAGAAGGCGAAAACGGCGCCACGCAGAAGAAGGCGCCGATCGGCGCGAGCAGCTTCATCACCAAGGGAAGCACCACGCTGACGGTCAAACTGAAGCCCGGCAAGTACACGTTCTTCTGCCAGGCCCCGGGTCACCGCGCGGCCGGCATGTGGGGCACGATGACCGTCAAGTAGAGCGGCCGCGAGAGCCGCGCTCTCGCGGAGCGCCGCGCGCGCGCCCGCCGACGTCCGTGCCACCGATCACGCGAGCGCGCGCACGATCAAGATCAGCGCGATGATCACCGCGAACACGGCGATCACGACCAGCAGCAGGCGGAAGGCGGCATCCTCCGAGCGCAGCGTCTTCAGGATCACGGCGCGCAGGCGAGGGCCCTTCAGAGGATGTACACGGTCGTGTAGACGATGATCCACATGATGTCCACGAAGTGCCAGTAGATCCCCGGGATCTCGACGCCTTTGTGCTCGTCCGGGCCGTAGTGGCCACGGAAGCTACGGATCGTGACGAACAACAGCAGGCACAGCCCGATGAACACGTGGCAGCCGTGCAGGCCGGTGAGCGAGTAGAAGATCGTCTGCTGAGCGTGGTCCTGGGGGGCGAAGCCGATGTTGGCGTACTCGTTGATCTGGATGAACAGGAACGCGCAGCCGAGCAGGAAGGTCGTGAAGATCCCTGCCTTCAGGCCGAAGCGGTTGCCGTTCTTGATCGACTTCTCGGCCCAGTGCAGGGTGAAGGAGGAGGAGATGAGGATCCCAGCGTTCACGCCCGCTACCGGCACCGGCAGGTGCGTCCCCGGTGCCGGCCACGGCTCGCCTTCTGCGATGCGGATGAAGAAGTAGGCCGTGAAGAACGCGCCAAAGATCATCACCTCGGAGATGATGAAAAGCATCATCCCCAGCAGCGGCGCCTCCACGCGCGAGCTGCGGTTGGCCGGCGGCGGACCGTGATGCTCACCGGCGGCGTGAGCGCCGTGGGCGCTCGGGTGGGGGATGCTGGCTGCCTCCACGGCGCTCCTCAGACGCTCGGCGCAGCCGCGGGCTTGGCCTGCGGGTCGACGACCACGTGCTCGACCGGCACGGCGCTCGCTCCGCGCACACGCTCGATCAGCTGCGAGCGCAGCCATCCCGAGCGCTCGCCGGGGAGCGTGGAGATGACCACGTCGTCGACGCGGAACAGCTCGAGCGCGTTCATCGTCGCCGTGTAGGGGTCCGGATCGCCGATCATCCCCGAGCTGAGCAGGCCTGCGGCGTGCAGGTGGTCGAGCATCTCGGCCAGGCGCGCGCGTGCCTCGCGCGGGGCGCCGCCGCTGCCGTCCAGCTGCGGGATCACGGCGATGAACAGCCGCCGCTCGTCCTGGGCGGCCTTCTCGCGCAGATAGCTCAGCAGCTCGTGCCCGCTGGCCGTCTTGTGGGCCAAGACCAGCGTGACCTTGAACGACAGGCCTTCGTGGTCGATGTCCGAGACGATGTGCTCCACGGGCAGCGCCGTGGCGTTGCGAATGCGCTCGAGCAGGTCGCGCCTGAGCCACCCCGAGTGCTGCACGGGGTAGGTCGAGAGGATGATCTCATTCGGCCTGCTCTGCGCCACCGCGTCCATCGTCGCCATGAACGGGTCGCCGTCGCCGACTTCGCCACTGGCCTCGATGCCCTCGGCTGCCACGGCCGAAAGGGCGAGATCGACGCGAACCTGCGCCGCTTCGCGCACGGCCTCGTCGTAGATCACGAGGCCGGCCGAGGGCTTGGCCTGGGGGACGACAAGCCGGAAGCGCACGTCGCCCGCGGCGGCGCGCTGGCGCACCGCCTCGAGCAGCTTTGCGCCGCCCAGCGTTCTGCTGGCGATCACGAGGACCTCCTTCACCTGTGCTCCCTCCCTGTCATTGACTCGGCGCCCGCGCTAGCCCGCTGCCGGCGCCCACCGTGGCGGGGGTCGGCGGGGTGAGGATGCCGTGCACGGCCCCCGGCACCCCGTACTCGTACGGCCCTCCTACGACCGTGGGCACGCGGTCGAAGTTGAACACCGGCGGCGGCGATGAGACGAGCCACTCGAGCGTCATCCCACGCCACGGGTTGCCAACGCTGCGCGGGCCCCCGCGCCAGCTGTTGACCATGTTGTAGACGAAGATCAGCGTGCTCAGGCCGAGCGCGAAGCTCGCGAGCGAGATGAACAGGTTGAGGTCGGCGAACTTGGCGGCGTAAGTGGCCACGCGTCGCGGCATCCCCTGCAGGCCGAGGATGTGCATGGGCCCGAACGTCAAGTTCATGAAGATGAACGTGCTCCAGAAGTGCCACTTGCCGAGGCGCTCGTCGTACATGCGCCCGGTCATCTTCGGGAACCAGTAGTAGACGCCCGCGAAGATCGTCATCAGCGAGCCGCCGAAGAGCACGTAGTGGATGTGCGCCACGATGAAGTAGCTCGAGCTGACGTCGATGTCGAACGGGATCATCGCGAGCATCACGCCGCTGATCCCGCCGAGCGTGAACGTCGTCAGGAAGCCGAGCGCGAACAGCATCGGCGTATCCAGGCGCAGCACGCCACGCCACAGCGTCGCCAGCCAGGAGAAGATCTTGATGCCCGTGGGCACAGCGATGATCGCCGTGGTGATCGCCATCGGGATGCGGATCCACGCCGCCATCCCAGAGGTGAACATGTGGTGAGCCCACACTGTGAAGCCGAGCCCTACGATCGCCAGCAGCGAGAAGGCCATCATGCGGTAGCCGAAGATCGGCTTGCGCGACTTCACGGCGATGATTTCGCTGATGATGCCGAAGCCCGGCAGCATCATGATGTACACGGCCGGGTGCGAGTAGAACCAGAAGACGTGCTGGTACATCAGCACGTCGCCTCCCTTGGCCGCATCGAAGAAGTTGAAGCCGAGCGCGCGGTCGAGCAGCACGAAGAACTGCGAGGCGGCGATGAACGGCGTCGCGATCACCACCAGCAGTGACGTGGCGAAGTTCGCCCACACGAGCAGCGGCAGGCGGAAGAAGCTCATCCCCGGCGCTCGCATCGTGATGATCGTCACGAGGAAGTTGAGCGCGGTCATGATCGAGGATGCGCCCGCGAACTGCACGCCGATCGAGAAGAACGTCTGCCCGATCGGCATGTTGTCCGACAGTGGCGCGTACGCCGTCCAACCGTCTGCGAACGCCCCTCCCGGCGCCAGGAAGCTCCCCAGCATGATCACGCCGGCGACCGGCAAGAGCCAGAAGGAGAGGGCGTTCAGGCGCGGGAAGGCCATGTCCGGCGCGCCGATCATGATCGGGATCACGAAGTTGCCCAGGCCCGCGAACACTGGGATCACGAACAGGAAGATCAGCAGCGTCGCGTGCACGGAGAACAGGCTGTTGTAGGTGTTGGCGCTCACGAAGTGGGACCCCGGCTGCGCCAGCTGAGCGCGCATGAGCATCGCGAGCAGCCCCCCGATCAGCAGGAAGATGAACGAGTTGACCGTGTACTGGATGCCGATCACCTTGTGATCGGTGTTGATGCGGAAGTAGTCCTTCCAGCTGTACGCGCCGTGGCCCGAGTGGTCCTCCGGGCGCGTCGGGCGCCCCGAGGCCCAGTAGAACCAGTAGTCGAAGCCGCCGATCCCGACGAGGAACGCGAGCGGCGCGGCGAGTAGCGAGACCGTCAGAATCGCGTCGCCCGAGAGGTAGTGCTGGTAGGTCACGTGGCCCGTCGTCATGCGCACGAGCCACGTCAGCGCCGTCGCGAAGCCGATGCTGACGAGCATCATCCAGCCGGCGCGATAGAAGCCCGGGGCTCTCATCCTGGCCGCCATCAGGGTGTCTGCAGCCCCTGCGTCATCCTCGCGCCGAACATTACCCTGTCGATCCCCGGCCGGTCACATGCGAGCTGCTCGTGTTCGCGCTGGCCACGGCCCCGCGTGAGAGCTTCGGGCCGGCGCGCGTCGAGCTGGCGCTCGCGCTCGCGCCCGTGCCGCCGCTTGCGCCCGTCGTGCTGGTCGAGCTCAGCGCGAGCTGGCTCTTTATCCAGGCGTGGAACTGTGCGGGCGTCACCACGTGGACGGTCGTGCGCATGAGCGAATGCCCGACGCCGCAGAGCAGGTTGCACACGGCCGGATAGTTGCCCAGGCGGTCCGGCGTGGCGCGGTAATGCGTTGTGATGCCCGGCACGACATCCTCCTGCAGGCGGAAGGCCGGGATCCAGAAGGCGTGGATGACGTCCTTCGAGCGCATGTTGAACTCCACCGTCTGGTTCTCCGGCAGATACAGGTCATAGCTGTCGATGGGCGCGCCCCCCGTGACCGACGGTGGATACTGGAAAGACCAGAAGAACTGCTGTCCGGTGACGCCGATCTGGATTTCGTTTGGCTGCTTCTTTTCGTTCTCGTGCAGCACCACGAACGAGTAGCCGACCATGCTCATCAGCAGCACCGTCGGCAGCGCCGTCCAGAAGACCTCCAGGCGCGTGTTCCCGTGGATCGGCGGCCCGTCCTTGAGCTCCTCGCCGGGCTTCATGCGGAACTGCCACACGCAGTAGAGGATCACGCCCACGACCAGTACGAAGATCGGGATCGTGGCGATCACCAGCACGTGGTAGAGGTGATCGGTGTTGTGGGCCTGCGTCGAGGCCTGGACCGGGAACCAGTGGATTTCGTAGCTGATCAGGATGCCCAGGGCGATCGCGATGACCCCGGCGACGAAGGCCAGCGTCAGCGAGCCGCGCCTAGACATCGCCGCCTCTGCGCTCCCGCGCTGTGCCGCCGTGTGGCCCGCTTAAGCCGATTCGCTCCATCCCGGGCGCGAATCCTAATACCTGCGCCGACGAACGTGCGCGCGCGTCCGCGCGCCTGCCCCGCGAGCCCGGCGGCGGCCTTGACGAACCTCCGCCGGCGCGCTAGATTGAGGCAATCGTTGCAAACCAAAGTGGAGGTGAGGTATGCAGGTACGCGACGGGATGACCGATGCCATCCTCACCGTTGGGCCCGGGCACGCCCTGCGCGCGGTCGCACGTCTGATGTCCGAGCGCGCCGTCGGCGCCGCCGTCGTCATGGACCCCGACGGCCACGGCCCCGGAATCATCACCGAGCGCGACCTCCTGCACTCGCTCGCCGCCGGCGAGGATCCCGATCGTGAGGTCGTCGCCGATCATCTCACCCGCGAGGTCGTCTACGCCTCGCCCGACTGGTCCCTGGAGGAGGCCGCCGCCGCGATGGTGCGGGGACGCTTCCGTCACCTGATCGTACTTGACAGCGGAGAGACTGCTGGCATCCTGTCGGTCCGCGACATCGTGCGCTGCTGGACAGACGATGGCGCGATCTGCGCGGTGCCGGCGAGGGTGGCCGTGGCATAGGCAGGGGAGGTGGCACGCCTGCCGGGGACCGGCATGCCACCGCCGCGGCCCTCGCTCGGGCGCCCGCGACGCGGCGCTCGAGCTGTGCCCGTCGAGCGCCTCGCCCCGGCCGAGGCGGCGTGTCCGTCGTGTGTCGAGCGCCCCGCCGCAGCGGCGCTTCAGCCGTGGGCGCAGAGCGGGTCGCCCCGCCGCAGCGGCGCGTCAGCCGCGGGCGTTAGAGCGGGTCGTGGGGTCGAGCGACGCGTCAGTCGTGCGCGTCGAGCGGCAGCTCGTCGACTTCGCGGCGTGTGTCTTTGATCCAGATCACGATGCACACGACCGTGAGGATCACGCCGATGACAGAGAACTCGATGAACGTCGTGATGCCGATCAGCGCCAGCGTGATGCCGACCGCGGTGAGGACCGGAAGGATGCTCGGTCCCGGAAGATGGATCTCCTCGCCCGCGGGAGGGACGTCGGGGTCGAGCGGGCTCACGAGACGTAGGCGGCTGCCACGACGAACGTGATGCCGAACATGAACATGCAGATCGCGGCCACGATCAGTGCGGTGCGGATGTTCTTGCGTGCGAGTCGTCGGCTCATGATCGCGAAAGCATATCCGTGTGCCCGCCCGCGGGAGCGCGCATCTACAGGTGACGGTCGGCGACCATCGAGGCGAACAGCAGCGCGAGGTAGGCGAGCGAGTAGAGGTACAGGCGCAGCGCCGAGCGGCGCCCCGGGTGCCGGCACAGGTGCACGGCTCCCGCGACGAAGCCGAGGCCGAGCACGACCGAGCACACGAGGTACGTCAGCCCGAAGCCGCCGGCGCAGAAGGGCAGCTGAGTGACCGCGTACAGCAGGACGGCGTAGAGCAGGATCTGCCTGCGTGTCTCCGCCTCTCCACGCACGACCGGCAGCATCGGCACGCCGACCTTGCCGTACTCGTCCTTCATCAGCAGCGACAGCGACCAGAAGTGGGGCGGCGTCCAGAAGAAGACGATGAAGAACAGCATCACCGCGGCGCCGCCGACCGATCCGCGCACCGCTGCCCAGCCGACGAGTGGCGGGACCGCGCCGGCAGCGCCGCCGATCACGATGTTCTGCGGCGTGCGCCGCTTCAGCCAGACCGTGTACACGAACACGTATCCGAGGAAGCCCGAGAAGGAGAGCGCGGCGGCGAGCACGTTGACGGTGAGCGAGAGCTCGAGCAGCGACAGCGCCGCGAGCATGCAGCCGAACACGAGCGCCGCCGTCGGCGCGATCCGCCCGGAGGGGATCGGGCGCGTGGCCGTGCGCTTCATGCGCGCGTCGATGTCGCGATCGAACCAGTGGTTGACCGCGCCCGCCCCACCCGCCGAGAGATATCCGCCGAGACACGTGAGCAGCACGAGCAGGGGGGAGGGGTCGCCGGCGACGTACATGGTCGCGATGGTCGTCAGCAGCAACAGCGACTGGACCTTCGGCTTGGTCAGCTCGAGGTAGTCGCCGAGCAGCGCCAGCGCACGCGAGGAGCGTCGCGTCGGCAGCAGCGTCAGCTCGGGCGCTGCGAGCGCCCGCGTTGCGCCTTCGCCTGGGGCGAGGGCGCTCACGCCCGTCCGATCGGTGCGCCTGCGCTCATCTACACACCGACCTGGCTGACACCGGCCGGGGCGGTTGCAGCGCCCGGCCCTACGCCGGCCGCACCGCGCTCCACCTCGTGGCGGATGTCCTTCATCGGCTCGGCCGAGCGCACCAGTGGCACCACGTCGAAGTTGTTCGTCGGCGGCGGAGAGCTGGTGAACCACTCGAGCGTGTTCGCCTTCCACGGGTCGGGCCCGGCGGCCACGCCGACTTTCAGGCTGCGCCAGACGTTGATGATCGTGGCGAGCACGCCGGCGGCGAGTATGAACGAGCCCACCGTGGAGATCAAGTTGTAGAGCGCCAGATGCCCGACGTTGTCGTACTCGTAGACGCGCCTGGGCATCCCATCCAGCCCGATCACGTGCTGGATCATGAAGGTCACGAGGATGCCGACGAACATCAGCCAGAAGCTGATCTTGCCGAGGCCCTCGCCGAGCATGCGCCCGGCGATCTTCGGGAACCAGTAGTAGATCGCGGCGAAGATCGGCAGCACGGCGCCGCCGAGCAGCACGAAGTGCAGGTGCGCGACGACGAAGTACGTTTCGTTGACCTGCCAGTCGATCGGGAAGGTCGCCAGGAAGATCCCCGAGATGCCGCCGATCAGGAAGATCGCGATCGCGCCCGCGCAGAACATCAGCGGCGTCGTGAATTCAACCGTTCCGCGCCACAGGGTCGCGATCCAGTTGAGGATCTTGACCCCCGTGGGCACAGCGATCAGATACGAGCTGAGCATGACGAAGACGAGGATCGCCTCCGGGATCGGCGCCGTGAACATGTGGTGGGCCCACGTGAGGAAGCCGAGGAACGCGATCGCCACGGTAGAGGCAGCGATCGCCTTGTAGCCGAAGATCGGCTTGCGCGCGAACACGGGCAGGACCTCGGAGATGACGCCGAAGCCCGGCAGCACCATGATGTAGACCTCGGGGTGCCCGAAGAACCAGAACAGGTTTTGCCACAGGACCGGCGAGCCGCCCTCGGCGGCGTCGAAGAAGTGGGTGCCGAAGTGGCGTTCGGTGAGCAGCAGCGTGACCGCCGCCGCGATCACCGGCAGCGCGAGGATGAGCAGCACCGAGTAGGTCAGGATCGTCCAGATGAACAGCGGCAGGCGCCCCCAGCTCATGCCGCGCACGCGCATGTTCGCGATCGTCACGTAGAAGTTGATCGCACCGAGCAGCGAGGAGAGGCCGGTCAGGTGGATCAGATAGATCCACGCGTCCTCGCCGCCGCTGGGAGAATATGTGGAGTTCGCGAGCGGGACGAAGCTCACCCAGCCGGCTTCCGGCGGATGCCAGAAGACCGACGAGTAGAACACGATCCCCCCGGCCAGCAGCAGCCAGTAGGAGAGCGCGTTCAACCGCGGGAAGGCCATGTCGCGCGCGCCGATCATCAGCGGCACGAAGTAGTTGGCCAGCCCGGCCATCATCGGCACGATGAACAGGAACACCATCGTGGTGCCATGCATCGTGAACAGCTGGTTGTAGACTTCCGGGGTGACCAGCGTGTTGTTGGGCACGCCCAGCTGCAGGCGCATCATCAGCGCCTCCGTGCCGCCCAGGCAGAAGAACACGAAGGTCGTGACCATGTACATGATCCCGATGCGCTTGTGGTCGGTCGTGGTTACCCAGCTCGTCCAACCTCGACCCTCGCGCTCGACGCGGCCTGTGCTGACCTGCGGTATCGGGGCTGCGTAGGTGGCCATGTGCTTTGGTCAGTCTCCTCGCTGTCCTAGGGGTTCTCTACGCTGCCCGCGCCGGTCTGCGCTTCCAGCGTCTTGCGCTCCTTGGCCGCTTCCGCGTTCGCGCTCGCGATCAGCTGCTTCTGGCGCGCCAGCCATGCTTCGAACTGGGCCGGCGGCACAGCCTTGACCGTCGCGATCATGCGCGCGTGCCCGCGGCCGCACAGGATCGCGCACTGCCCGCGGAAGATCCCCGGCTTGCTGACCTTGAACCAGGTGTAGCTGTGGTAGCCGGGCACGGCCTGGAACTTGCCGCCCAGTTCCGGCACCCACCACGAATGCACGACGTCCTCCGAGACGATGTCCAGTGACACCGTCGTGTTCGTCGGCACGACCATTTCCTCATACGAGTAGGGCGCGCCGAGGCCATCCGGTTCGTTGGCGCCCGGGTACACGAACTGCCAGATGAACTGGCGTCCGATCACGTTGATGTCCAACGCTTTGCCGTTGGGCGGCAGCTTGCGATCGGTGCTCGCGTAGATCAGGCTTTCCGGTTCGCCGAGGACGGACCCGTCCGGGCCCGAGTTGGGGGGGTCCTGGATCGAGGAGAGCTTGGCGAAGGTGAGCACCGCGAGCCCGAGCAGGATCACGGCTGCGCCCACCGTCCAGCTGAACTCCAGGCGCGTGTTGCCGCGGATCTGCGCCGGCACTGCGCCCTTGCGCTTGCGGAACTTCACCAGCGCGTAGCCGAGCGCGAACTCCACCACCACGAAGATCACGATCGCGACGTACAGCGTGATGCGGTAGAGCGTGTCGATCTCCCGCGCGTTCGGCGAGGCACCCGAGGACGGCGTGAAGAACGCGAGCGTGGCGGTCAGCAGGTGGCCCAAGGCGGCGGGGATTCTATTCAGGCCGCGCCGGAACGCGCTTGATAACGTTCGTCACAAGGGCCGAGCGGGCGTCTGGAGAAGGCGTTGGCAGCCGGTGCGGGAGCCGTGGAGCTCGACGGGCGAGTGCGGTTGCCATCAGCGACCGCTGAAGTGCGGCGGGCGTTTCTGCACGAACGCGGCGACGCCCTCGAGGACGTCCTCGCTTTCGCTCATCTGCTGTTGGATGCGCGCCTCGAGCTCGAGCTGCTCCTCCATGCGCGCGTACAGCCAGCTGTTCAGCTGGCGCTTGTGGGCGGCGTATGCGCGCGTCGGTCCCTGCGCGAGACGGGCGGCCAGCGCCTGCGTCTCGGCCTCGAGCGCATCGTCGGCGAGGACGCGGTTGATGAGGCCCCACTCCAGCGCGCGCGATGCGGGCAGGCGTTCGCCGAGCATCGAGAGCTCGTTCGCGCGCGCCATCCCCACGCGGCTCGGCACGAACACCGAGGAGCCGCCGTCGGGCGCGAGGCCGATGTTGACGAATGCGAGCACGAAGTACGCGCTCTCGGCCGCGAGGATCAGATCGCAGCACAGCGCCAGCGAGCAGCCGATGCCCACGGCTGGGCCGTTGACCGAGGCGAGCACCGGCTTGGGGATCTCGCGCACCGTCTCCATGATCGGGTGGTAGCGCTCCGTGAGCGTTGTGTAGATGTCCGGCCGCCCCTCCGGCGTCGTCTGCCCGCCGCTCATATCCCTCAAGTCCGCGCCCGAGGAGAATCCGCGCCCGGCGCCCGTGATGACGATCGCGCGCACCTGATCGTCCTCCCCGGCGGCGCGCAACGCGGCGAGCAGGTCGGCGCCGAGTTGGGCGTTCCATGCGTTCAGCGCCTCCGGTCGATTGAGCTCGATCGTGGTCGCTGCGCCCGACACCCGCACGTTGACGCACTCAAGTTGCATGCTCGCGTCGCTCATCGTGATCCTCCTGGTTCGCTTCGGCCGGCATTGATCCTATGGTTTGAGGCATGGGTCGGCCCGTGATCGGCATATGCGCGGCGCTCGAGCGCGCCAAGTGGAGCGTGTGGGACCTGCACGCGGCGCTGCTGCCACAGAACTACATCGCCGCCGTGCAGGCCGCCGGCGGAATGGTCGTGATGCTGCCCCCGGATGCGCACAGCACGCGCGAACCCGAGGAGGTCTTGGCGCTGATCGATGGCCTGATCCTCGCCGGTGGCGCCGACATCGACCCCGCCTCCTACAACCAGCCTGCGCACGCGCAGACGGTGGGAACGGTGCCCGAACGCGACGCCTTCGAGATCGCCTTGACGCGCGCGGCGATCGAGCGTGACCTTGCGGTGCTGGGGATCTGCCGGGGCATGCAGCTGATCAACGTCGCCTGCGGCGGCACGCTCGTGCAGCACCTGCCTGAGCGCTTCGGCCATCACGAGCACAGACGCGTGGTGGGCTCCTTCGACGGCGCCGACCACGACGTGATCCTGACCGAGGGCTCGCTGGCGGCGCGGGCGGCGGGCGAGCTGCATCATGCGACCAAGTCGCATCACCATCAGGGAGTCGACCGTCTCGGCGACGGGCTCGTCGTGAGCGGCGTCTCGACGCTCGATGAGCTGCCCGAGGCGATCGAGCTCCCGGAGGCGCGCTTCGTGCTCGGCATTCAGTGGCATCCCGAGGCCGACCCCTTGAGCCCGGTCGTGGGCGCGCTCGTCGGGGCGGCCACGGCGGCGCGCGTGTCCGATTGAAGCTGCGCCGGCGCGTGCGCCTGTCCACGGCGCTCAGGGCGAGCGGCTGGGCGATGGTCGCGGCGGGCGTTGCGACTCCGCTTATGCGCAAGCGGGTGAGCGCCCCGCCGCTGCTCGTGCAGTCGATCGCCTTCGGCGCGCCCTTGGGACTCAGCATCGCGGCGCGCCGCTCGCGGGCACGCGATGTGGCCGTGTGCGCGCTGCAGATGTGGGCATACATCGCGGAGTACAAGTCGCCGCACGACGACGCCCAGGCGCAGGCGCGCCGGGTGCACGTCGCCTACCCCATACACGCCGATCGCGCGCTCGGGCTCGGCGAGCTGCCCACCGTGCGCCTGCAGCGTGCGCTCGCGCGCGAGGGCGAGTGGAGCACGCTCGATCGGGTGCTCGTGTGGACGCACTGGAGCTGGTTCGCCTTCCCGCACGGCACGCTCGTGTACATCCTCATGCGCCATCGCGAGCGCTTTCCGCGCGCCGCCGTGCTCACGTACGCGGTCTTCGACGTGGGCGCGAGCGTCTACTGGGTGCTGCCCACGGCGCCGCCCTGGTACGCGAGGGAGGCGAGCGCTGCCGAGCGCGCCGGCGAGCCGGCCGTACGGAGGCTGATGGTCGAGTACGGCGAGTCGTTTTGGAGAGACGGCTGGGGCTCGCTCTACAGTCTGTTCGGAGGCAATCCACTGGCCGCGATGCCCTCGCTGCACTTCGCCACATCCACGATGGCCACGCTTCTGCTCGCCGAGGCCGGTCCCGTGGCGGGTGCGGTCGGCCTCGGCTACACGGCCACGCTCGCGCTCGCGCTCGTCTACCTGGGCGAGCACTACGTCGTCGATCTGCTGGCCGGCGCTGCGCTGGCCGTCGGCATGCGGGGGCTTGCGCCCCACGCGCAGCCCGCCCTCGAGCGCGTCGGGCGGGGGATCGCGAGACTCGGGGACATCGCGCACGCGCCGGTCTGAGCAGCGTATGGACGTGAGCCACGAGCAGGGGGGTACGCACGAGGGGGAGACGCCGCGAGCCGCGCGTGAGCCGGAGCTGCCGCCAGCGCCACACGGGGAGGAGATGCCGCGCGTCCTGCTCACGCGCAAGCAGGTCGTGGCGTTCGCCGTCTTCGTGCTTCTCGTCGTCGGCTTTCTGTACTTCGTGCTGCCCAACCTCGCGGGGGTCGGTACGACGGTTCACCACCTCGAGGGCGGGGACAAGTGGTGGATCGCCGTCGGCGTCGTGCTCGAGATGCTGTCCTTCGGCGGGTACGTGGTGCTCTTCCGCTCCGTCTTCGTCGTCGCCGGGACCCCCGAGGAGGCGTCGCGCATCGGCTGGCGCGAGAGCTACGAGGTCACGATGGCCGGCCTCGTCGCCACACGCCTGTTCGCCGCCGCCGGCGCGGGCGGCGTCGCGCTGACGGCCTGGGCGCTGCGTCGCTCAGGCATGGGGCCGCGTCTGGTCGCCTGCCGCATGGTGGCCTTCATGGTGCTGCTGTACGTGATCTACGCTGGCTCACTGCTGGTTGACGGGATCGGTCTCGGCGCCGGCCTGTTCCCCGGCGGCGGCTCGTTCGCGATCACGATCGTCCCCGCGATCGTCGCCGCGCTGCTGTTCGCTGCGGCCGGCGCGATGGCGCTCATTCCCGGCGACCTCGAGCGCCGGCTCGGCCGTTGGGCTGCAGGCGCCGGGCGCTTCTCGCACTGGGTGGCGCGCGCCGCCGCCGCACCTGCGCTCGCGGCGACCGGCGTGCGCACGGCGATCGACCTCGTGCGCTCGCGCGACGCCGGTGTGCTCGGCGCGCCCGCGTGGTGGGGCTTTGACATAGCGGTCCTTTGGAGCATGTTCCACGCGTTCGGCTCTGCGCCCCCGTTCACGGTGATCTGGATGGCCTACTTCGTCGGCATGCTCGGCAACCTGCTGCCGCTGCCCGGAGGCCTCGGCGGCGTCGAGGGGGGGATGATCGGCGCATTCGCGGCCTTCGGCGTCAACTTCAACCTCGCCGTGCTCGCCGTGCTCGCCTACCGCGGGATCTCCTTCTGGCTGCCGACGCTCCCCGGCGTGGTCGCCTACTTCCAGCTGCGCCGAACCGTCGCACGCTGGCGCAGCGAGCAGGGCGCGCTCCCCGGCGGCGAGGCGCTCGCGCCGGCGAGGGCGCTGCAGGGCTATTGACTGGTATACTTTACAAAGTAAAGCGACCCCGCCGGGCGCGTTGGGCGCGTGGCGATCAGGAGAACAGATGAGCGAGCACGAGCAGGGGAACGTCGAGAACGTGATCATCATCGGCAGCGGCCCCGCGGGCTACACCGCGGCGCTGTACACCGCGCGCGCGAACCTCAAGCCCCTGGTGATCGAGGGCTTTGCGTGGGGCGGGCTGCTGCAGCAGACGACCGACGTCGAGAACTATCCCGGCTTCGTCGAGGGCATCATGGGCCCACAGCTGATGCAGAGCTTCCGCGAGCAGGCCGAGCGCTTCGGCGCGCGCCTTCTCACCGACCAGGCGGAGCGCGTGGAGCTCGCGCGCGGATCGGATCCCGCCCACCCCGGCGTGCACCGCGTGTGGGTTGGCGGGCACGAGCACCTCGCACGTACGGTCGTGCTGGCGATGGGAGCCGAGCACAAGAAGCTCGCGATCGAGGGCGAGCAGGAGCTCGCCGGCCGCGGCGTCAGCTACTGCGCCACCTGCGACGCGGCGTTCTTCCGCGACGCCACCACGATCATCGTAGGCGGCGGCGACTCGGCCATGGAGGAGGCGATCTTCCTGTCCAAGTTCGCCCGCAAGGTGACCGTCGTGCACCGGCGCAATGAGTTCCGCGCCTCCAAGATCATGCTCGAGCGCGCGCGCGCTCAAGAGAACATCGAGCTGCTCACCCCCTACACCGTCAAGGCTCTCGTCGCCGCCGAGAGCGGCACGCTGGGCCACGCCACGCTCGAGCACGCCGACACCGGCGAGGAGCTCGAGCTGGAGATCGCCGGGGCCTTCATCGCGGTCGGCCACGAGCCGCAGTCGGCGCTCGTGCGGGGCCAGGTCGAGCTCGACGCCAACGGCTACGTGCTCACGCAGAGCCCCTCGACGCGCACCAACCTGCCGGGCGTGTTCGCCGCGGGAGATCTCGTTGACCACACCTACCGCCAGGCGATCACCGCCGCCGGGACCGGCTGCCAGGCGGCGCTCGACGCCGAGTGGTACCTGCGCGACACGCCCGGCGTGCCCGTCCCCGAGGGGATGCCACTCGGCGATCCCGTGGAGGCGCAGTGGGCGCCCGCGGCGGAGTCCGCCTAGCAGCCGCGAGGCTCAGCGCCGCGTCTGGAGGGCGCCCTCGAGGGTGAGTAGCCAGCGCTTGCGCTCCAGGCCGCCGCCATAGCCGCCGAGCGCGCCCCCCGTGCGCAGCACGCGGTGGCACGGGATCACGATCGGGATGGGGTTGGCGCCGAGCGCGTTGCCCGCCGCGCGCGAGCCGCGCGGGGAGCCTGCCGCACGTGCGACGCCGCCGTAGCTGAGCACTGAGCCGTATGGGATCCGTGCGGTGGCTCGCAGCACGCGCCGCGCGAACGGCCCCACCAGCGCCCAGTCGAGCGATAAGCCGAAGTCCCTGCGGTGGGCTCCGAAATACTCCTCCAGCTCGCGCCGCACGCCCTCGAGCGGTTGCCCAGCCTCCACGATCCGAGGCGAGATCCGCGCGGCGAGGCCCTCGAGCACGGCGTCCACGTCCTCCTCGGGGAAGGCGAGGCGGACGAGGCCACGCTCGGTGACGGCCGCGAGCAGGGAGCCGAGCGGGGAGTCGATCGTGCCGTAGCTGACGTCCGCGAGTCCTTCGGCGGCGATGCGCGTGCGCACGCGAGCGGCTGCAGCCGCCGCCTCGACGCCGGCGCGCAAGGGCGCGCTCGACGCCGCCCCCGACGGCCTCGCTCCCTTCGCGCCGCCTGCCCGTCGCAGTGCCCGCTCGATCTCGTCTGCCTGTGCCTGCGTGCGCCCGTTCATGCCGTCATCACCTTTCTCAGCTTGACCATCCCCTCATGCAGGGAGCGCCGCGCCGCCTCCTCCGAGCAGCCGATCGCCGCGGCGATCTCGCGATGGGGCAAGTCGGCCACGTAGCGCAGCACGACCGCCGAGCGCTGACGTGCGGGGAGCTCGCGCACGGCGTGCCACAGCGTCTCGTCCGCCGGCGCCGGCGCCGCAGCCACGCGACCGTCGGCCAGCGCGCTCTGCTCGAGCGCCTGCGCGCGCCTCGCGCGCGCCCTGTGGGCATCGATCGACTTGCGATGCGCGATCGTCAGGACCCACGCGTGCAGGTTGGACCCGTCGCGCAGGCGCGGATATGCGCGCAGCGCCGCGATGAACGTCTCCTGAAAGCAATCGTCCGCCTCGACCGGCCCCACGGAAGCGCGCAGAAAGCGCCACACCGCCTCGCGGTGCTCGTCGAGGAAGCGCTGAAAGGGGGGTACCGCTTGCGTCACCTGAACTGAAACGCTCCCGCCGGGCATTTTGTGAGGTGCACGCTCCGCGTGGCGTGCACGCCCAGTGTTGAGGCCGGCGCTCGCTTGGGCGTTCGCGCTCGGCCCGCCCGTGCACGCGCGGCCCGTCGCACGAGCCGTTACTCCACGTTAGTCGCCGTACTCGAGGAAGCCGCCACCGCTCGCGCGCCCCAGTCGCCCGGCGCGCACGAGGCGAAGCAGGCCCGGCGCCGGCCTGTAGCGCTCCTCGCGGTACTCCGTCCACAGGGCCCGCAACACGGTGAGCACGTGGTCGAGGCCGATCGCATCGGCCCACTCCAAGGGGCCGCGCGGATGGCTCAAGCCGAGCACCATGCCCGTGTCGATGTCCTGCGCGCTGCCCACGCCTTCGCCGAGCGCAAACGCCGACTCGTTGATCACCTGGCAGACGATCCTTCCCAGCGCGAGCCCCGGCGCGTCTCCAACCCACGCCACGTGCTTGCCGAGCGCCCCGAAGAAGCGCTCCGCGCGCGCCGCCGCGACGGGTGAGGAGGACTCCGTGCGCGTCAGCTCCACGAGCCGCGCTGCCCCCAGGGGCGGCAGGACGTGGAAGCCGACCGCGCTGCCACCCGGGTCGAGCGCGCCGAGGGAGCCGCGCGCGCAGAGGATCAAGCGTGCGCCCCCCTGCGGCTGGGCCAAGGCGCCACCGCGCTCGCTCCGGCTCGCCGTCCCGACGGGCTCATCGTCCTCGTACTCCGGCCCGCAGTCGCAGTCGATCAGCAGTGCCGGCAGCACGCCTCCCGTGGGTGCGTGCGGCGAGCGCACCTCATAGCCCTCCGCGGCGGCCGCCGCGCGCAGCTCCTCGGCGAGCACGCCGGCGCCGGAGATCACGACCACACCCTCGCCACCGCCCGGGGCGCTCGCCTGCGGCGCCGGCGGGTCCTCCGGTCGGTGCTCGCCGTCGGAGTACTCGTAATAGCCACGCCCGCTCTTGCGGCCATACAGCCCCGCCGCAACCTGGCGGGCGGCGATCATCGACGGCTGCCAGCGCGGCTCGCCGAAGCTCTGTGCGTAGAAGCTCTGGGAGATCTCGAAGCCCGTCTCCACGCCCACCAGGTCCATGAGCTCGAATGGCCCCATGCGAAAGCCCCCCTCCATGCGGCAGATGCGGTCGATCGTCTCGACGTCGGCGAGACGCTCCTGCAGCAGCCGCAGCGCCTCCAGCCCGAAGGGCCGGTTGCAGCGGTTGACGATGAAGCCGGGACCGTCGCTGGCCAGGATCACCGTCTTTCCCATCGCCTCACCCGTGGCCGTGGCGGTGGCGAGCGCCTGCGCGGATGACTCGACGCCGGCGACGACCTCCAACAGGCGCATCAGCGGCGCGGGGTTGAAGAAGTGCATGCCGACCACGCGCTCGGGCCGCGTGGCCGCCTTTGCGATAGCCGTCACCAGGAGCGAGGAGGTGTTCGTCGCGAGCACGCACTCCGCGCTCACGATCTCCGAGAGCTTGCCGTACATCTCGTGCTTGAGCTCCAGGCGCTCGGGCGCCGCCTCGATCACCAGCTCGCAGGCGGCGAGCGCCTCGAGGTCCTCGACCGGCCGCAGACGCTCGGATGCCGCCGCCGCGTCCTCCTCGCTCAGGCGACCCTTCACCATTTCTTTGCGCAGCCCGTCCTCGGCGCTCGCGATGCCGCGCGCCAGCGCCTCCGGGAAGGGGTCGTGCAGCAGCGTGCGCGCCCCGGAGCGGGCCGCCAGCTGGGCGATGCCGGCACCCATCGTGCCGGCTCCCAGCACGCCGATAACCGATGCCGGCCTACCCGACCCGCCGGCGGAGCCGGCCTTCTCATCCTCCTCCAACTGCGCCTGATCTGACATCGGATCGTCTGCCGCCAGCCCTCAGACGGGCACTAGCGCGTTGACCCCCGTCAACGCCCGGCCGATCAGCATCTGCTGGATCTGCGAGGTGCCCTCGTAGATGGTCGTCACGCGCGCGTCACGGAAGTAACGCTCGACCGGATGGTCGTCCACGTAGCCCGCGCCGCCGTGCACCTGGATCGCCAGGTTCGCGCATTCAAGCGACGCTTCCGTGGCGTGCAGCTTCGCGATCGAGGTCTCGAGTGAGTTGGGTCGGCCCCTGTCCTTGAGAAAGCCCGCGCGCCAGGCCAGCATCCTCGAGGCGTCCGTTTTGAGCGCCATTTCCGCGATCATCGCCTGCACCAGCTGGAAGCTAGCGATCGGTTTGCCGAACTGCTCGCGCTCCTTGGCGTACTTGACGGACTCCTCCACACAGCCCTGGCAGATGCCAACGGCGCCGCACGCCACCGAGTAGCGCCCGGACTCGAGATTGGACAGCGCGACTTTGAAGCCGTCGCCGACCCTGCCGAGCATCTGATCGTCTGTCACCTCGACGTCGTCCAACGAGATTGACGCGGTATCGGACGCGTGCAGCCCCATCTTGTGCTCGATCGTCTGCGTCGTGAAGCCGGGGTGGTCGGTGTCGACGAGGAAGCACGCGATGCCCTTGTATCCCAGCTCGGGGTCCGTCTGGGCGAAGATCAGCGCGACCTTCGCGTAGCTGGCCATCGAGATCCACATCTTCGAGCCGTTGATGACCCAGCCCGAGTCCGTCCTGCGCGCGCGCGTCTTCTGGTTGGCCGCGTCCGAGCCGGTGTCCGGCTCGGTCAAGCCGAAGCACCCCAGCCACTCGCCCGAGGACAGCTTCGGCAGGTACGTGTGCTTCTGCTCCTCCGTGCCGAACTTGAGGATGCCCGAGCACACAAGCGACGTTTGGACCGATATGACAGTGCGTATCGAGGAGTCGGCACGGCCGATCTCCTCGACCACCAGGCCGTAGCTCAGGTACTCCAGGCCCGCGCCGCCGTACTCCTCGGGGACGATCGCGCCGAGGTAGCCCTGGGCGGCGACCTTCTTGACCATCTCCATGTCGAAGTGGTGGTTGCGCGCGTTTTCGCGCGACTGCAGCACGATCTCCTTGTCCGCGAACTCGCGCGCGGTCTCCTTGATCAAGCGCTGCTCATCTGTCAGGTCGAAGTCCATGGCGCTCCTATCTCCTAGTCAGCTTGGGCGTGGTCCACGGCGCGTGCACTCGCTGCTCGATCACATCCGCGATCTGTGCGATCGGCACGCGCTCCTGCTCGAGCGAGTCGCGGTCGCGCAGCGTGAGCGTGCCGTCGTCCATGCTCTGGTGATCGACGGTCAGGCAGAAGGGCGTCCCGATCTCGTCCTGGCGGCGGTAGCGTCGTCCGATCGCGCCGCCCTCGTCGTACTCGCACTGCACACGCTCGCGCAGGGCTCGCTGCACCTCGCGCGCGAGCTCTGGCTGGCCGTCCTTGCCCACCAGCGGCAGCACCGCCACCTTCACGGGGGCCAGTCGCGGGTGCAGCCGCAGCACGGTGCGCCGCTCGCCCTCGCCCGCCCCCTCGCGCTCGACCAGTTCTTCGTCGTAGGCGTCCACCAGGAACGCCAGCGTCGTGCGGTCGGCGCCCGCGGCCGGCTCGATCACGTGCGGCACGTAGCGCTCGCCGCTCGCCTGGTCGAAGTACTCGAGCTTCTCCCCCGAGTGCTCGGCGTGCTGCCTCAAATCGAAGTCGCCGCGGTTGGCGATCCCCTCGAGCTCTGACCAGCCGATGGGGAACAGGTACTCCACGTCGCTCGTGCCCGACGAGTAGTGGGATAGCTCGTCCTGCTCATGCGCGCGTAGGCGCAGGTGGTCGGGGCGGATGCCGAGCTCGACATACCAGCGCTCGCGCTCACCAAGCCAGTGCTCGAAGAACTCCCCCGCCTGCCCGGGGGGCACGAAGTACTCCATCTCCATCTGCTCGAACTCCCGCGTCCTGAAGATGAAGTTTCCCGGGGTGATCTCGTTGCGGAATGACTTGCCGACCTGGGCAATCCCAAATGGCGGTTTCTTGCGCGAGAACTGCAGTACGTTCTTGAAGTTGATGAAGATCCCCTGAGCGGTCTCCGGACGCAGGTAGGCGGTCGCGCCCGACTCCTTCACGGGCCCGATCGTCGTCTCGAACATGAGGTTGAAATCGCGCGCCTCCGTGAGAGAGCACTCCTCGCTCTCGCCGGGATGGCGCGACGGTTTGCGCCCGCATGGCAGCTCGCCGAGATGGTCGGCGCGAAAGCGCTGCTTGCAAGTGCGGCAGTCCACGAGGGGGTCGGTGAAGCCCGCTAGGTGACCCGAGGCCTCCCACACCTTCGCGTGCTGGAGGATCGCCGAGTCGATCGCGACGATGTCGTCGCGCTCCTGCAGCATCGCGCGCCACCACTCGTTCTTGACGTTGTTCTTCAACAGCACGCCGTAGTGGCCGTAGTCGTAGGTCGAGCCCACCCCTCCGTATATCTCCGACGAAGGGAACACGAAGCCGCGCCGCTTGCACAGCGCGACGATCTTCTCCATCGTCACCACGTCCCCCTGGGTCGGGGAGTTTGGCTCAACCATGCGGAATCTGCTCCGACTGTCCGTACCGATCCAACGTGATCCCTATCGTCGCGTGGCCCATGTAGGTGCTGAGGGCCTTCGCGTTGACCCCGGCAGCGATCATAAGCGAGGCGAACGTGTGGCGGCACTCGTGCAGGCCGATGGGGTCCAGGCCCGCGCGTTTCCAGGCCCGCTTCGCTCTTAGCGCTGTCGGCGTCCAGCGGATCGTGGCGGGCTTGTAGGCGCCGCCGCCACGTGTCCTGATCACGCCGTCCCTAGCGCCCGTCAGCCATGCGTCTGCGGCCGTCCTCAGCGTGATAGGCGTCGGGGCCTGCATGAGCCGTTTGCGGACCGCAGAACGGCTGTCCTGCTGCCACGCCACGGCAGCCACGGCGGAAGCCGACCGTAAACGCCGTTTACAGCAGTGGGGTGAATGGGAGGTCCGGAAACTCGACCTGAGGCGCAAAGCGGGGTTGAAAGAATGGTGACGATTTTCCGCCGCCACACGCGCGGAAACCAGCACGGCCGCGTAGGGCCGTGCGCAGGGCGTGTGCGTTCCACGTCCCACTGCAGGCGTGCCGGGGCGGCAGTTCCCTCCTTGTGCCGCCCGGCACGCTGCATCATTCGACCCGATCAGGGTACTACTGTCCGAGGTCTGCTTTCGATTTGATCTCCTGAGTCATTTCCATCGCACCGAACCCCAGCGGTTCTGCTCGATTGTTGTTCTTGAAGAAGAACACGTCGCCTATAGTCTTTCCTGGCCCGAATTCGAGCGAATATTTCGACTCCACGCCTACCGGTGCAGCCATCCTCCCCCAATCAGCACCGTATACACCATATGCTTCCCCGTTGGCACATACGATACCAAAAAGTGCTTCACTCGCGGGATAGTTGATGTTCGTGTAAAGAGTCCAAACCTGCCCACCAGGCACGAAAACGGCGAACGGTCCTTCAACGTTCACACCGTTCCACCGATATTCGGGTACTTCTGATAACGGTTGGTACAGATAGGTCAGCATTTGTTCCGTTGTTATTACGCATTTGACCCTCTTGTTGTTCACCAGCGCGCAGTTTTCGAATTCGATCTTATCCGAGTCACTGACGGCCGATGTGATCACGCCCACGTCTGTACTTTTACGGCATTCGATCTGTTCCCCTGCGGGCGGTGTGATGATGACCGCTTTACTTTTCGACGTGTAGCCGGGAATAGGCGGAACGCCAGGATACCATTCCCACGCACCTTCGTGGAAAGGATTAACCGTCGCGCATTTATTTTCACTGAACAACCCGGTCCAGTGCAATCGCCTCCCCACTAGTACTCGGCCTGCATGCCCACAAACCCCATACGAATACAGCGCTTGCGCGCCCTGCGCGAACACCGCGCCGAGCGCAGCGATCGTTGCAACGCACAACCCGACGGTGCCAATACGTTTCATCGCTTACTACCCCCTTCCCCTTTTCGGGGTCTGCTTGAGCGGCGTCCGAGCCCCGTGTTCGGGACGCAGCACGCGCCCCGTGCCAGCCGTAGCAGTCGCGCCCCCCAACCGGCGCGAGGGCACACTCGCAGAAAGGGCCTCACGAGTCAACCCCGTCGATGGAGACTGTGCGACTCCCGCTGATGACCTCCACCGCCCGCGCAGACAGCACCACAGCCCCGCTGTAGCCGTTCTCGCGGTCATAGACGGAGTCAGCGCCACGGCCAAGCCTAGGTAGGCTTTGATCGCGTCGCACGCGACGATAGCGGCGGTCTTGGCGTCCCGCTGCTCCACGCCGCCAGAAGGCCGTGGAGAAAGTCAAGGACAACTACCTAGGGTGTGTGAATTTGCGCGGAGTAGGCAGCGGCCGCGATCATAAGCGAGGCGAACGAGGCCACGGGTCCACGCGAGGCCCAGAAGGTGCTGGTCCAGACCCAGGTCGAGGAGGGCTCGACTGAGGCGAAAGTGCGGGTTGCCGCACCGGGGCTCTTCTCGCGCTGCGAAGTCCCGACCACTTTCGACGGGTGGCCGGATTCCAAAGTGTTGTGGTTGCGTCCGTCCTGGACCAAGGGGGGCGGCGCGATCGGCGTGGGGAAAGAACTCGTGGGCGGTACTGCACTCGAACCCGCCAACAACGAAGCGCTGAAGACCAACAACGACGGCAACGTGTTCGTTATCGCGATCGGCGCCGAGTCCTGCAAACCGGGCAAGTCCTACTTCGAGGCTGACGAGGAAGAATCCCCGTTCAACACCGAAGAACCGAGCTTCACGATCAAGGCACCGGAACCGACTCCTCCATTCTGAAGCCTGTGAAGTAGAGGAACGCCTGGCCCCGGGAGCAGAGCTTCCGGGGCCCCAAGCATCTAAAGGGGGGGCCGTTCGTTCAGGCGACCAGTCACCCATCAGCCGCGTTTTCGGAAACCTCCCCGGGCAGAACGGCTAGACGCTGGTGGTGTCTTACGTACTGCTGGTGATCCGTGAGGTATAGGTCATGAATCCAACTGTCACGCACGTGATGCATTGCGCCCACCGAGCCGCCGCCGCCCGTGAGTGGGGCAGCGCTGGCTGTGGCCGCGTCATGTGCGGTGATCGTTGTCTCGGCGTTTTGTGGGCTGGCGTGCGGGTAGGGCTGAGGACGGGCAGCCCTCCGCCGCTGCCTGCCTGCAGTGTGGCCACTGTCGAGGATGAGCCGCTGCTTTCCGTGGCGGCTCTAGCGCTGGCCGAACTGCCGAGGGCGAGCGCGGCCAGGACCGCGCCACCGATTGCGAGCTGTTTGAGTCGCTTCTGCGTCATCGTTGTTCCTTGCCGTGGTCCGGGACGCCTCCGGGTATGAGTGCCACGATGGCCGGGGTCCCTTCGGGCAGCTTGAAAGAGACCTAAGGATCGCCAAAGAGCACTCGCGCCGAGCGCTGACGCGCGCAGGAGGAAGGCGTCTGTGCACGACTGGCGCAAAAACTGGCGCAGAGCGGGGCACTCCGCCACGATCGGCAGCGGATGCTAGGCGAGGCTCCCTAGAATGCGCCGCCGTGGCGCGCGTCCTGATCCTCGCGGGAGGTTGCCGCGGCCGTCGCCTCGCCGCGGCGCTCGTGGGCGATGGGCACGCCCTTCGCATCACCACGCGCACCGAGGAAGGGCGAGCAGCGATCGAAGCCACCGGCGCCGAGTGCTGGATCGGCACGCCCGCGCGCCTCGCGACCCTTCGCGGAGCGCTCGACGGGGTCACCATCGCCTGCTGGCTGCTCGGCTCCTGTACGGGCGACGAGCAGACGCTGCGCGCGCTGCATACGAGCAGGCTCGAGCTGTTTCTCACGCAGGCCATCGACACGACCGTGCGCGGATTCCTCTACGAGGCGCGCGGGAGCCGCACGCTCGCCGATCTGCTCAGCGCCGGCGAGCGCGTCGTAGGTGCGCTGACCGAGCACAACGCCATTCCCAGCCTCTCGCTGAGCGCCGAGCCGAGCGAGACAGACGTGTGGCTCGCGCAGGCGCGAGCCGCGATCGACTCGCTGCTGGGCGTGGCCTGATGGACTCGCTACGGGGCGGAGCGCTGCCGGGCGTGGCCTGACCGACTCGCTACTGGGCCGAGCCCGACGCCCTTCCAACACGCCCGCCGACGTTAAGTACGCGCCGGCGGGAGCCGATGCAGGGCTGAGATGGCAAGCGCACGCTCCCGATACGGCATGTGCGTGGCGGCGCTCGGAGCGATGCTCCTCAGCGCCTCCGTGTTCATGCCATGGTACGAGGCGGCGCCGCGCGCGCATAGTGTCGTCCAGGGCATAGCCGCGTCGCGCCTCGGCGAGGTAGATGCCTGGCGGGGGCTGCCCCAGCTCACTGTGGTTCTGCTCGTGGTTGCCGCGCTTGCGCTCCTTGACGTGCTCGTGCCGCTCACGCGCGTGCGTAGTGAGATCGCCGGCGGCGCCGGCGGAGCGCTCGTGCTGGTCGGGGCCGTCGCCGGCGTGTGCACGCTCTTTCGCATGGTCGATCCGCCCGCCTGGGACGGTCTCATCGGACCCTCGTTACGCGAGGGTGCGTGGCTCGCGCTGATCGGCGCCTGCGCTGTCGCGCTCGGGGGCATGTGGCCCCGCCACGCGCTCGGGCACGAGTTCGGGCACGAGTTCGGGCAGGAGCTCGGCCAAGAGCTCGACCGCGAGGTCGCGAACGAGCTTCGGTTGCTCGCGTCCCGCCCGCTATCCTGAAAGTAATTCCCACAAAGCCGATCCGGATTCGCCAAGCGCATCCGGCAGCCGGCTCACCGGGACTCTCTTCACGGCTCGCGACGGCAAGGACGTCGAGAAAGGAAGTAAGCGATGGCGCTGCAGCTAGGCGACGTAGCACCCGACTTCGAGGCCGAGACCACTGAGGGTCCGATCAAGTTCCACGACTGGATCGGCGACTCGTGGGCGGTCCTCTTCTCGCACCCCAAGGACTTCACGCCCGTATGCACCACCGAGCTCGGCTACATGGCGAAAGCCAAGCCCGAGTTCGATAGGCGCGGCGTGAAGATAATCGGCCTGTCTGTCGATCCGCTCGACAAGCACGCGCAGTGGGCGAGCGACATCGAGGAGACGCAGGGCGCGGCCCCGAACTACCCGATCATCAGCGACAGCGACTTCAACGTCTCCAAGCTATACGGGATGCTGCCCGCCGAGACCTCCGGGGATCCCTCCGAGCGCACGCCAGCCGATAACCAGACGGTTCGCAACGTGTTCGTGATCGGCCCCGACAAGAGGGTCAAGCTGATCCTCGTCTACCCGATGACGACGGGGCGCAACTTCGACGAGGTGCTGCGGGTGATCGACTCGCTGCAGCTCACTGCCAAGCACAAGGTCGCCACGCCCGTCAACTGGCACCCGGGCGAGAAGGTCATCATCGCGGGCTCCGTCTCCAACGAGCAGGCCAAGGAGGCCTACCCGGACGGCTGGGAGGAGCCCCGGCCGTACATCCGCATCGTGCCCCAACCGACGAGCTAACTGGGGCGCGCCCGTGCGAACAGTCCCTGCCGGCTATCGCCGCGCGGGGCTGTTCTCGCGGTCGCTTGACATGGGATCTCTACGCGGCGGAGCCGGCCCCGGGCGCGGGCCGGAAAGGAGGGCTCAGGGCGCGCTGGTCAAGGACAGCTGGCCTTCGGCATCGGCTGGAGTGAGACGCTCGAAGAGATGCGCGAGGATGCGCGCCGTGGCGCCCCAGATGACGTGCTCACCGACGACGAATGCATCGGTTTCGAAAGTGATCCCGCGTCGTTCGATAGGAACCTTCTGGGCGCCCGCGCGCACCTCTGTGAGCGTCAGCTCGAGCACCGCCTCCACCTCCATCGCCGAGAGCTGCCAGGCAACGCCTGCGGGGACCTCGCCGACGAACGGGTGGATCACGTAGCGCGTCGCCAACGTGGAAGTGGCCGGCAGCTCGCCGATCAACCTCACCTGTGCGCGCGGCAGTCCGATCTCCTCTTCGGCCTCGCGCAACGCCGTGGCCGCGAGGTCCGCATCGCCGGCGTCGCGTCGGCCGCCCGGGAAGGCGATCTCGCCGGCGTGGCGGCGCAGGTCGGAGCGGCGCCTGGTGAGCACGACGCGCGGCCCGTCCTCCTCGCCGGCGCGGAAGAGCGGCACGAGCACCGCCGCCGGAATCTGCTCGCCCGCCTGCGGGCGGGCTGTCGTGGGAGCGCCCGCGGGGAGCTCAGGCGGCCAGGTGAACGCGCTCAATGCGCTCCTGGAACATCACCTCGCCGTCCAGCGCGCGATGGACGGGGCACTTGGCGGCGATCACGCGCAGCCGCTCGACCTGCTCGTCCGGCAGGTCCTCCGGGAATCGCAGGATCAGCTGGAACTTGGTTGGGCAGCCGCGCTCCGCGGGGCTGTACTCGGCATCGACCTCTACGGAGCCAACGTCCCAGCCCTTGCGCGCAGCGTACATCTCCATCGTGATCGCCGTGCACGACGCAAGGCTAACGGCCAGCAGCTCCTGTGGGTCGGGGCCCGCGTCGTCGCCGCCTGCGTCCAGCGGCTCGTCCACCACCAGCTGGTGATCGCGAACTCGTACCGTGTGCCTGAACGCGGCGCCGTCGCGCCGCGCCGAGGCCTTCATCCTTGTGAGCCCTGGCGTCTGTGCCATATCGATCCCCTCGAATCGATTGCGTCCCTATCTCGACCCATGTTACTGCTCGCCCTGCTCGCCAAGCGGGTTGAAGAGCAGGCCGGTGAGCAGCTTCGGATAGAAGTACGTCGACTTGGGAGGCATATTCTCGCCGGCCGCGGCCACTGCGCGGACCTGCTCGACGGGTGTGGGGCGCATCAGGAACGCGGCGTCATATTGCCCTGACTGGACCATCGCGAGAGCCTCCGCGGTGTCGCGCGCGTAGAACATGCCGTTGAAGTGGGCGATGTCGTCATCGCTGTAGCCGAGCGCGTTCTTGAGCAGCAGTGTCTCCAGCACGCCCGTGTCGAGCTGACGGTAGGCGTCTGAGAACCCCGGGAGCGCGGCGTCTGCGATCGCCTGGTCTTTCAGCGTAAGCCGCAGGGGACGTCCGTCGTCGCGAGCGAAGAAGCCGAGCTGCAGCGGTCCTCCACCGGGGGGCGGCGCGATCTGCTCGAGCGCCACCTCGACGATCTCGAAGTCGCGCTCGAGCGCCTGCTCGAGGGCCGCGCGGCGCTCGCTATCGAGGGGGCCGACCAGGCGGTGGGTGGGGAACACGGTGAGACCCGGGTCCTCGAGCGCCACGAGGCACATGAGGATGTAGCGGTGATCGCCCTCGCCGCCGAGCTCCTGCGCGTACGCGTGCATCGTCTCGTAGCGGTGATGGCCGTCGGCGATCAGCAGCTCCGAGCCGCGCGCGGCCTCCTGAACGGCTGCGATCGCCACCTGGTCCACGACACGCCACAGTCGGTGGACCGTCCCGTCGCCGTCGTGAATCTCGGCCCACGGAGGCTCCGCGAGCGCCGGTGCGAGAGCCGCCCAGCCCGCACGCTCGGGGTCGGAGTACAGCGAGAAGATCGGCGAGACGTTCGCGCGCGTCGCTCGCGTCAGGCGCAGCCGATCCTCCTTGGGGCCCGGGTGGGTGCGCTCGTGGGGGCGCACGCGCCCCGGCCCGTAGTCCTCGATGCGCACACGGCAGAAGAACCCCTGGCGCGTGCGCCAGCGCCCGTCGGGACCGGTGTACTCCTGCGTGTGCGCCCACAGCGCCGGCAGCGCGTCGCGCACGAGCGCGCCCTGGTGCTGCCAGCGCTCGAACAGCTCGCCGGCCGCCTCATATGGGTCGCCCTCACCCGGCTCGGCTCGCGGCATGTCAACTGCGACCACGTTGAACGGCGAGCGACTCAGCAGCTCGGCGCGCTGGCTCGCGTCGATCACGTCATATGGCGGCGCCACGACGTCTGCCAGCGGGCCCACCACGGCCGGGTCGTAGTGGAGCGCGCGCAGTGGTTGCACATCGGCCATGGGGGTCGCCGAGGCTAGCAGCAGCTGTCCCACGCGGGCCGCGCGCGCGAGCGGGAGCTTCACGCGCTGGGGAGCGATCAGACGCGCCGTTCCATCCCAAGGCCTCGTGAACATGGGCTGCCATGGCGCACGCGGGCTACATCCGCGAGAAGGCGCGCTCATTGCGGATTGAGCGTGGCCTCACGATCGACGAGCTGGCCCTACGGATGGCGCTGCCGCGCAGCACGATCTACTACTGGGTGCGTGATCTTCCGATCCCGGGGTCCGGGCCAGGTGGCGGATGGCCGGAGAAGGCGCGCCGCAACGGCAATCGCGCGATGCAGCGCAAGTACCGTCTCCTGCGCGAGGCGGCCTACCGGCAGGGGTGGGATGAATACGAGCGGCTGTCGGCTGATCCGACGTTTCGCGACTTCGTATGCCTGTACGTGGCGGAGGGGTATAAGCGAAATCGCAACACCGCAGCCATATGCAACTCGGATGTAGCCGTGATGGGACTGGCTGTGCGCTGGCTTCGTAGTCTCAGTGAGAGGAGACCCGAATTCTGGCTGCACTATCACGCCGACCAGGAGCCAGAGCAGTCGCGCGCTTTTTGGGGCAAGTCTCTCGGCACCGAGGCTAGGAGAGTTTGGCGAAACTCGGACGGCCCATCACGGCGGGGATTCTAGAACAGCCCTCTGACCACCCACCCCAAGATCGCCCCGTTCTTACCCCATCCCTCGCATAGCCCTAGCACGACCCCTCGCAACACACTCTCGCGTTTGCAAGGGCGTGTGCTATGGTGCGTGGCGTGCAGTCGCTCGTCGTGAAGTTGCTCTCTGAACGCTCATCCGCTGAGCTTGAGAGCCTGCGCGAGAGCCTGCGGACAGAGCACGCTCGCGTGGGCGTCGAGCTTGAGCAGGTTGAGGCTGCCATCGCCCTTCAGCAGCGAGCCTCGAAGGCTCAACGCTTCGGCACGGGGCGCCGCGCCAAGGCGGGGAGCACCCGTGAGCGCATCTTGAAGATCGTCGGTGCGAGCGCCGAGCCTGTCGGCCCGGCCTACATCCGCGACACGATGGCTGCGCAGGGTGGCAAAGCCCCAAAGGGCGGCACCATCTACTCCACGGTCCAGCGGCTGGCGCGCGAGGGTACCCTGCTGAAGATCGCAGACGGCCAATACACACTTCCGGCCCACAACGGTACGGACGCCGGGCCGACTGAGAATGGGGCAAGCGCGCGCCAGTCGAGCGCTGTTGCGGCCCCAGAGGGGGCGTAGCCGGGTCGCGCCCAGCTACGCCCAACTGCAGCACCCCGGGGTCGGCCGAAAGGTCGGCCCCGGCTCGTTCCTGAAGGATACCGCGCGACTCAAGTGCAGGCTCCGAACTTGCAGAATCGCCCGTGTTTTCTAGGTTTTTCCGTCCGATGCTACCTGTAGAGTTGCCATTCTCGAACACAGATAAACGACCCCCGCGTCGCGCTAACGACCGGGGGTCTGGACCACGAAGGGTTTGGCTCCGTGGACACAAGGACGGTACCACCGCGCACGGCGGTGGAGCAGCTTGAGCAGGTTCTCGACTCGCCCGAGATACGGGCGCTGATCGAGGCCATAGACGGACTGCACTGGACCGGCCGTCCCGGATACGGAGCGCGGGCGATGGTCGGGATGGCGCTCGCCAAGAGCCTCTATGCCCTCCCAACGTGGAGCCGGGTCGCGCGGCTTGTGGCTGAGCACCCGGCGCTACAGGCCGTGATCGGCGCTGCTCCGAGCCAGTGGGCGTGCTACCGCTTCGCCACGAAGCTCCGTGAGCACTCAGACGTGCTCGCGGACTGCCTCGACGCGGTGCTCGCCTCGCTACGCGAGCGGCTGCCCGAGATGGGCAAGGACGTGGCAATCGACGGCAGCGACCTGCCCGCATACGCGAATGGGCAGCGCTTCAAGAGCAAGAACGGGCCGGAACGCCAGCTCGACGAATACAGCGACCCCGACGCATCATGGGGCCACCGCTCCGCCGTGAGCACACGCAAGGGTGGCGGCTACTACGGCTACAAGATCCACGCAGCGGTGGATGTAGCGACCGAGCTACCCCTTGCATGGAGAACCGAGAGCGCAGGCGCCAGCGAGCAGACCCTTGCTCTGCCCCTGCTCGACGCTGTAGGCGAGCGCGGCTTCAACGTCAAGCACGCGATCATGGACGGCGGCTACGACACCGAACCGATCCACCACGGCTGCATGGACCGAGGCGTCCTCCCCGTCACGCCGCTCCGCGACACTCCCGCCGTGAAGCGCGGCGTCCACAAGCCCCCATGCTGCCGCCACGGCGTCTGGACGTTCGCGGGAGCGGACTTCAAGCGCAAGGCGACGAAGTGGCGCTGCCCCACGGACAAGTGCAAGCCCGCGTCCGTGTGGGTCAAGGCGTCGCGCCTGCACCCGCTGATCCCGCGCGAGTCAGAGCGCAGCGCGAAGCTCTACCGCAGCCGTGGCGCGGTCGAGCGGGAGTTCGGAAGGCTCAAGAACGAATGGGCGATGGCTCCGATTCGTGTGCGCCGGTTGGAGCGTGTCAGGCTCCACGTAGACCTGACCGTATTGGCGAAACTCGCCTGCAGGCTCGCCGCTGAGCGGGCCGTTGCGCTCGCGGCGTAAAAGCAGCCGAAGCGGCGCATAAGCTGCTGCCCGGTGAGCGCCGAACCGCTGTTGGCGGCACCCGAACTGCCGCTCGGGCTGCTGGAGGAGGACCCAACCTACCTCACGGACCAGCTCGTGACCTACATCGGCAACAAGCGCGCCCTGCTTGGGCTGATCAGGGGCGCGGTCGAGGACGTACGACGACGCGCAGGGCTCGACAAGCTCCGGATGCTGGACGCATTCTCGGGCTCGGGTGTCGTATCGCGGATGTTCAAGCAGTACGCGAGCGAGCTGGTCGTCAACGACATTGAGGAGTACGCGCGGGCGATTAGCGAGTGCTACCTGACTAACCGCGAGGCGGCGCCGATGGAAGCAGTCGCGGCTGCCGCAGACGCGCTCAACCGAGCCGTGGACGCCGGATCAGGACCACCGGGATTCATCCGGCGGCTCTATGCACCGCGTGCCGCCGCCGCCATCGAGCCTGACGATCGCGTCTTCTACACGCCCGAGAACGCCTGTCGCCTTGACGCCTACCGGCAGCTCATGGAGGAGGAGCCGCCGGACGTCCGGACGCTGCTGATGGGGCCGCTCCTCTCGGAGGCGTCGATCCACGCCAACACGGCAGGCGTATTCAAGGGCTTCTACAAGGACCGAGCTACGGGCGTCGGCAAGTTCGGCGGCAGCGGCGCCGATGCGCTCTCGCGCATCACTGGGCAGATCGCCCTCGCGCCGCCGATTCTGAGCCGGTTCGAGTGCGCCTATGCCGTGCATCAGATGGACGCAAATATCCTTGTCCGTGAAGTGGGCGACTTTGACGTGGCCTACTTCGACCCGCCCTACAACCAGCACCCCTACGGCTCGAACTACTTCATGCTCAACCTGCTGTTCGGCTACGAGGAGCCGCGCGAGACCAGCCGAGTCTCCGGGATACCAACCTCCTGGCAGCGCTCCGACTACAACGTCCGTAGCAAGGCCCTCCCCAGACTTGCCGAACTGATTGGCGCGGTCGATGCGCGCTTCGTGATCCTGTCGTTCAACGACGACGGCTACATCTCGCCGCCCGAACTGCGCGACGTGCTCAACGGGGTCGGCACCGTGACCGAGCAGCGGCAGTCCTACGCGACGTTCCGGGGCTGCCGAAACTTTGCCGGCCGAAGCACCCCAGGCAGGAGCACCCAGGTAACGGAGCACGTCTACCTGATCGAGAAGGCCTGAATGGCGAGAAAGGCAGACCTACGCTTGCAGCGCGCGGGCACGGTCATCAACCTGACGTCCAAGAAACAGGAGACCGAGATGGGCCACGCCCTGACCGCTGTCGTGGCGCGAATCCAAGAGGACTTCGGCCTCCCGCTGCACCACGACAAAGCGTGGATGCTCGCGGACATCGTCCGCTCTCTGGAGGCCGACTTCCCGGACGTGGGATTCGCGCCCGTGCGGAAGGACACATCTATGAAGCCCGACGGCGGCGTCCTCTCGATCGTGGACCACGACGGCGGCAAGCACGTCATCCTGATCGTCGAGGTCAAGAACCAGGGCACAAACGATGCCCGTGCCAAGGAAGGCAAACCCAAACAGGCCAAGGGCAACGCGATCGAGCGACTCGGCAAGAACGTGATCGGCTTCCGAACGGCGATGATGATGGAGGGCATCGTGCCCTTCGTCTGCTTCGGCTATGGCTGCGACTTTGCGGACGACAGCAGCATCCTGGACCGAGTCATCACGATGGCTATGTTCGGGCCGCTGAACGAGATATGCGTGGTCAACCTCGGCGAGGGCGGCGTGTTCAACCGAGGGAGCTTCTTCTTCCAAGAGCCGGAGTGGAGTCGCGATGAGATGGAGGGCGTGATGTACGAGGTCGCCAACCGCGCCATCCACTACTACCTCGCGAAGCTCGGTGAGGCGGCGTTTCCCCGCGCTGATGCACCGTGAGCCGGAGTTTCGCCAATCGTTTCGCCAAACCCTCCTAGTGCGATCAAACTGCAGGGCAAGTCGAACAGCAACCAGCTGACGGGGCGTATCTGGCGCTCGCAATACGGCGTCTTGCAGATGCGAATGCAGGACACCCTGCTACGCGCGCGCCTGCAGGCATGGATGGACCGGATCCGCATGGAGTGGGGGTAGACTCGATATCCGCGCTTCGGGGCGTGGCGAAGCCTGGTATCGCGCACGGTTTGGGGCCGTGAGATCGCCGGTTCGAATCCGGCCGCCCCGATTGCCTGAGTGGCCTCATGCGGCCTGCGACGCGCCTACGGCGCGGCGGGCCTTTGACTAACTCCCCTCGAGCGAAGCCTCGACCGTGACACCGATGCCCTCGGTGCGCATGCCCAGCCTCTCTATGCACTCGGTCATCGCCGCTCGCGCCACCGCCTCCAGATGTGTCTCCTCGACGCCCGCGACGCGTCCCGACATGCGGCAGGTGATCCCGCTCAGCGCGGCGTCCGTGCCGTCCACGGCCTCACCTGAGAGTGTCAGCGTCACGAAGCTGACGAGCTCGCGAGCCTGGGTTCCTTCCTTGACGAGTTGCTCGGCGACAAACCAGGTAAAGACGCTGCCAATCGCCCCGGCTAGCAGCTCGCCTGGCAATGTCGCCAGCGGATCCGTCGCCTTAGGATCCACGTTGAGCGACAACAACGGCGCTATCGCATGGCTTCCCACGGTCAGTCGCGGCGCGCCGTCCGGAGGATGACCCAGCCATCTGATCGTGGCCTCTCGTTTCAGTGCGGTCATGGACCCTCCTCAGCGCTCCGGTGCGATCAGAACAGCGCGACCGGCGTGGGCGAGCACCACGTGCGAGACGCTGCCGAGCAGCGCCGAGGCGACCGCGCCGAGTCCGCGCCGACCGCACACGATCAGCCGCGCGTCGAGCTCGTCCGCGACCTCGATAATCCTGCGCCCCGCGCCTTCCGTCGCCTCCTCCACACGAGAGCTGGCGTCATAGCCGTGGTCACGCGCACGTTCTACCCCCTCCTCAGCAGCCTTACGGGCCAACTGTGCCTGCTCCTCGTCGACCCGGTCCTCGTCGCTCAAGTAGCCCCCGCCAAAGCCCCCGGCCCGCGCAAGCAGCACCGCCGCGGGCTGCCAGATCGTCAGCACGACCGCGGGCGCCGGATGGGCGACGAGCTCTGCTGCCGCGGCCATCGCTGCTCGCGACCCCTCCGATCCGTCGTAGCAGAACAACACCGGTCCAGGCATGGAGTCTCCTCAGAGCAGTCGTCTCACACGAGCATTGACTCGACATCCTAGGCGCGACCGCCAGACAGCGCGAGGCGGGAGTCGATACAGCTTGACGTGCAGCTGAGGGTAGGCTAGCGATCACTCAAACAGAGCTTGCCGACCAAGAGAGGAGACCGTGAAGAAGGCTGGCGCCGCCAGGACGACGGTTCGTGGCTTGTGCGCCCTCTGTCGTGTGTGCATACGACCCTTCGGCTACCTGGCGTTCGTGGTGGCACTCGGGGCGCTCTCAGCCGCGGCGAGGCTCCTGGGTGAGGAGCAGGAGCTCGGTTTCTTCGCCGGGCGCCTCAATCAAATGATCTGGCGCTATCCGGAGGTCACGCGCCGGGGCGTGCAGATGGCCTGGCTCGTGTGGATCGTGCTGTTTGGCATTGCGATCAGCCCGTGGGATCCGATTGCTAGCCGCTGGGACGAGGTCTTGCTCGCGGCCCTTGCCGTAGGCGTCCTGTGGCACCGGAGGTTCGGTGCGCGCCGAGTCGGGCGTTGAGGTTCTCGAGCGCCTGCTGGAGGCCAACCTTGGCCGGGTCGAGCGCGCGCATGGCTGCAGCTAGCCGATAGTCGGCGAAGTAGGTTGGCTGGACCTCGCACGCTCGTGCGATCAGATCCATCGCGCGCATGGAGGGCTTGTCGTGCCCGTTGGCGAGCATGTTGATGTGGGCATGGGTCATGCCTCTGCCGTCCAGCTGGCGCGTGGCCTCCGCGAGGCCGCGGTAGCTCAAGTCCCGTTCGTCCATCAGGCTACGGAGTGCATCTCCGAACGGCTTGTCGCTCTCCATAAGTTCCTCTCCCGTCGTACTTGACTACCAGGCTGAGCATCGACCCCACAGCGTAGGCCGCCCGTTGCGGGATGTTTGGTAGGCTCCAAACCTAACAGGCTGTCGGTTGTGGTCCGAGTACTTGGCCGACCGATGCACACGGACATCTTCCGAATTCAGTTACAACAACACTGGAGAGGAGCGCACATGTCTCGCAAGTACATCGACTGCCGAGAGATGCCCAGCGAGAACAACTGTGATCTGGCGATGTCAGGCACCGAGGAGCATCTCGTGGAGGCGGCCGCGATTCACGCCGTCACCGCGCATAAGCACGAGGACACACCAGAGTTGCGCGAGCAGATTCGCGGTGGGCTGAAGGAAGAGGTTCCAGGCGCACTTGCCTGAACCACGAAGGCAGAGGCGCGGCGTGCGTCTGTAGCCAGGGTGTCCTATGGGCTCCTGAGTCACGAGACGATGGAGGCCCGGCGAACATGATCCAGCCCAAGACGAGTTACGCGCGCAACGGCGATGTGAACATCGCCTACCAGATCGTCGGCGACGGGCCGCTGGACCTCTTGTTCATACCGGCCTTCGTCTCGCACCTGGACCTCTACTGGGCGGCACCCGAGACCGCCGCCTTCTTTCGCCGCCTGGCCTCGTTCTCGCGCTTGATTTTGTTTGACAAGCGCGGCACCGGCCTGTCCGACCCAGCCTCCGGCGCTGTCACGCTGGAGGAGCGAATGGAGGACGTCCGCGCAGTGCTCGACGCGTGCGGCTCGCAGCAGGCCGCCCTGTTCGGGCTCTCCGAGGGTGGCCCGATGAGTCTGCTGTTCGCCGCGACCTACCCCGAGCGCACGACGGCGCTGATCACCTTCGGGTCGTTCGCAACCTTGCTGCCGGCTCCCGGCCACTTTCCGGAGCTGCACGAGGAGTGGGAGGAGGCGTTTGCGCGCTTCAGCGACGCGTTCGAAAACTACTGGGGTGAAGGCAAGGCGCTCGCGCAGTACATGCCCAGTCTCGACGGTGATGCGAATGCGCAGAGGATGCTCGGCGTGTTCGAGCGCGCGGCGGCAAGCCCGACGATGGTCCGCGCGCTGGTGCAATTCAACCTCGAGATCGACGTCACCCATGTCCTGCCCGTGATCGGCGTGCCGACCCTCGTCCTGCATCGCACCGACGACCTGATTCCGGTCGAGTTCGGGCGCTACCTCGCCGAGCACGTGCCCGGCGCGCGCTTCGTCGAGCTGGCGGGGAATGATCACATGCCTTGGGTCGGCGACAGCTATGCCGTGTTGGACGAGGTCGAGCAGTTCCTCACTGGCGCCCGGCATGCTGCTGCGCCCGACCGCGTGCTTGCGACCGTGCTGTTCACCGACATTGTCGGCTCGACCGAGCGCGCCGCAGCACTCGGCGACGACCGTTGGCGGGCGCTGCTCGAGCGCCACAACGCGCTCGTGCGTCGTCAGCTGGCGGCCTTCGGCGGGCACGAGGTTGATCAGATCGGCGACGGCTTCCTGGCGACCTTCGACGGTCCTGCACGGGCGATCCGCTGTGCATGTGCGATCTGCGAGGACGTCCGCTCGCTCGGCGTAGATGTGCGCGCCGGCGTGCATACCGGTGAGTGCGAGGTGATGGGCACGGACATTGGCGGCATGGCTGTACACATCGGCGCGCGCGTCGGCGCGCGGGCGGCGCCTGGCGAGGTGCTCGTATCCAGCGCGGTGCGCGACCTCGTCGTCGGCTCGGGCATCGAGTTCGCAGACCGCGGCACCCACGAGCTCAAGGGCGTGCCAGGGCAATGGGGACTGCTCGCGGTCGCTGGGGCGAGTACCGACGGTGAACCGACGCTGGCTGCAAAGGAAGCGGGCGACCCGCTCGCCCCCAATGCGGTGTTGCTCACGAAGAGCGACCGCGTCGCCCTGCGCCTCGCCCGCCGCGCGCCCGGCGTCGCGAGGCTCCTATCGCGCGCGCTGTCGCGCAAGGGGCGCCCCCAACAGACGCACCCCGTGGCGCCGCCTTCATCGTTCTAGGCTCGAGGCTCAGCCCGCCAGCACGAACACCGGCCAGTTCCCCGGCACGCCCTTGAGCTCGTGCAGGCCGCGGTCGGTGAACTTGAACGGGCCGCCGACGACCGTCCCGTAGACGGTTCCAGACACCAGGACCTCGCCGGCGGTGGCGAGGGCGCAGATGCGCGAGGCGATGTGGACGGCCATGCCGCCCACATCCTCGCCGATCAGCTCGCACTCTCCCGTGTGCATGCCGATGTGCAGCTCGATGCCCAGCTCGCGGGCGGCGGCGGTGATCGCCAACGCGCAGCGCAGCGCCCGCGAGGGAGGTGCGTCGAAGGTCGCGAGGAAGCCGTCGCCCACGGTCTTGACCTCGCGCCCGCCGAAGCGAGCGAGCTCGCCGCGCACGCTCGCGTCGTGGCCCGCGAGCAGGTCACGCCAGCGGCCATCGCCGAGCCTGGCCGCGCGCGCGGTCGCATCGACGATGTCGGTGAACATGACCGTCAGCAGAGCGCGCCCGGGCGCGACCGCGCCACGTTGGCCGGTGAGGAACTGCTCGACCTCCTCGAGGATCGCGTCGCTGTCACCGAGGAAGGGGAACGAGTCGATTCCCTCGAGCTCGACGTAGCGCGCACCGGGGATGTGCTCGGCGAGGAAGCGCGAGTGGCGCACGTCCCAGCCGCCTTCCTCGCGGCGGTGCATGACGAGCGTCGGTACGCGTACACGTGGGAGCGCCGCGCGCACGTCGAGATCGCTCGCGGCCTGCAGCAGCGTGCGCGCCTCGCCGGGGCTCGCGGCGAGGCGCTGCATGCGCGCAAGCCAGCCAGCCAGGGCGGGATCATCGTCTATCGATGGTGCGAGCAAGCGCAGGCCTTCGTTGTCGAGCTCACCCCAGGAGAGGACGTTGCGCTCCACCAGCAAATCGCGCTGCTCGGCCGTCAGCGCCCACTCGTAGTCGGGCGCCCACGCGGTCCGCGCGACCGACGCGTACATGATCAGCGCCCCCACGCGCTCGGGATGATCAGCCGCCAGCAGCACCCCGACTAGACCGCCAAGCAGATAGGTGAAAAGCGCGGCGCGTTCGCTGCCGGCGGCGTCGAGCACGGCAAGTGCGTCGGCGACTTCCTGCTCGAGCGAGTGCGGGCCGGCGAGACGATCGGAGAGACCGGTGCCGCGGCGGTCGAAGATGATCAGGCGCGCGAAGCGCGCCAAGCGCTCGAGAAAACGACGCAGCGCAGGCAGCTCCCAGAGCTGCTCGACCTGCGAGATCCACCCCGGCAGGAAGAGCAGGTCGAGCGGTCCCTCACCGCTGATCTGGTAGGCGATCATCGCCCCCTCGCCTTGCGCATAGCGCGTACGAGGGACCATCACGCGTCTTCGATCAGCGCGCGAAACCGCGCGGCGGGCTCCACCGTCGCCCCGGCGGCGTGCACGCGATCGGACAGCCAGAGGTCCGAGGTGACCACGCGGACGGATGCTGGCTCGATGTCGGCGTTGAGCATGCGCACTATCTCGTCGTCGGCGGAATCGCGCCGTGGCCGGGGAGCGTAGGCGACGGTGACCACCGAGGAGCGAATCGGAGGAGAGGGGGGCTGCTCGAAGACCACCGTCACATCCGCTCCGCTGCTCGCTGCCCATCGCTCGAGCAGGCCGACAAGCTTGACCATCGCTGCATGACGGTCCCTCCACCATGCATCCGGTCGGGTGCCGATCACGTTCATGCCGTCCACCAGCCAGCGCACTGCCGGGAGCCTAGATGGCTGCTCTTCCGCTCGCCGCTCGCCGCTCGCAGCACTGGCACGGGCACGGTCCCCCAAGCAGTGCGCGAGATAGGGTCTGCCCGTGAGCAGCCGCGTGCTGATCCTCTCATGGGAGTACCCGCCGGTCGTCGAGGGCGGCCTGGCGCGCCACGTGCACAAGCTCGCCGAGTCGCTCGTCCGCCAGGGCGTCGAGGTCGCGGTACTCACGCGTGGCGTGCGCGCAGGGCCCGAGGACGCTCTGGGGGCACGGCCCGAGGAGGGAACGCACGGGCGGGATGCCGGCGGGGTCCGAGTCCACCGCGTCCCCGAGCCGGGTTGGCCGCGCGAGCTCGAGCGCTTCGTCGCGTGGGTCGAGCAGATGAACCGGGACATGCTGGCGGTGGGCGAAGCGCTCGCGCAGGAGCAGTCTTACGACCTCGTGCACGGGCATGACTGGCTCGTGGGGCACGCCGCGGCTGCGCTCGCCGACAAGCTTGACGTCCCGTACGTCACGACGATTCACGCGACCGAGCACGGCCGCCATCAGGGGTGGGTGCAGAACGCGCCGCAGTCGCACATCCACGCCGTCGAGCGCTGGATGGCCCGGCGCGCGGACAGGGTGATCGTGTGCTCCTACTACATGCGCGGGCACGTCGCCGACATCTTCGACATCGACGAGGGCCGCGTGACGGTCATCCCCAACGGCGTGGACCCGAGCGAATTGCGCGCGACCGGCGACCTGGAGAGCCTGCGCGCCGAGTTCGCGCGCCCGCACGAGAAGCTCGTGCTGCTCGTTGGCAGGCTGGTGTACGAGAAGGGCTTCCAGCTCGCGCTCGATGCCCTGCCCGACGTGATCGAGCGGATCGGCAACGTGCGCTTCCTCGTCGCGGGCAGCGGAACGCACGAGGGCGCGCTCAGGGAGCAGGCGGCGCGGTTGGGCCTCTCCCAGCACGGGACGTTCCTTGGCTGGATCGGCGACGATTTGCTCCACCGCCTGTACCGCATCGCCGATCTGTGTGTCGTTCCGTCTATCTACGAGCCCTTCGGGCTGGTCGCGCTCGAGGCCATGGCCTCCGGCTGCCCCTGCATCGTCGCCGACACCGGCGGCCTGCGCGAGGTCGTTCCGGGGGGTGAGCGCGTGGGGCTTCGCTTCAACGGAGGCGACGCCGAGCACTTGGGCGTGATGATCGGTCGACTGCTCGTCGACGAGGCTCTGTGCGATCGGCTGGTCACGCAGGCCTCCGAGCACGTGCTGCGCTTCGACTGGGAAGACGTAGCGCAGCGAACCCGGGGGATCTACGATGCGCTGCAAACGCGAACGCGACGGCAGGAGGCACGGAGAGGATGAGGCGATGCTGACGGGGCTGATGCAGGATGACTTCCCGCTCACGCTGAACCACCTGCGACGCAGGCTTCAGAGCTACAACCACGGCGCAGAGGTCGTGACGCTCGGCGCTGACGGCTCCTCCGTGCGGCGCGCGAGCCACGCTGAGGTCTCGCGGCGTGTGGACCTGCTGGCGCGGGCGCTGCAGCAGATGGGGATCAAACAGGGCGATCGTGTGGCGACGTTCGCCTGGAACAACCAGCGCCACTACGAGCTGTACTTCGCCGTGCCCTGCATCGGGGCGGTGCTGCACACCCTGAACATCCGCCTGTTCGAGGAGCAGCTGAGCTACATCGTCAACCACGCCGAGGACAGGGTGATCTTCGTCGATGACTCGCTCGTGTCGGCGCTCGCGAAACTCGCGCCGACGTTCAAGACGGTGGAGCGCTACGTGATC
Source organism: uncultured Solirubrobacteraceae bacterium (assembly GCA_963722435.1). Classification (GTDB taxonomy): domain Bacteria; phylum Actinomycetota; class Thermoleophilia; order Solirubrobacterales; family Solirubrobacteraceae; genus Palsa-744. The sequence goes on from CAVRKZ010000001.1 coordinate 146,377, forward strand.
ATGAGCGATGGCGATGGCGCCGGGGAGGGCTCCAACGGGCGCAGCCTGCCCGGCGCCGTCGACTACGAGCAGTTGCTCGCGCAGGCGGGCGCCGACGGCGAGGAGCCCTACGAGTATCCCGAGCTCGACGAGCGCCAGGCCGCCTCGCTCTGCTACACGAGCGGTACCACCGGCAACCCCAAGGGCGTGCTCTATTCGCACCGCTCGATCAGCCTGCATTCGACGGTCACGCTCGCAACCGACGGCACGGCCCTCTCGCGCTCGGACCGCATCCTCGCCGTCGTGCCGATGTTCCACGTGAATGCCTGGGGGTTGCCCTACGGGGCGGCGCTCGCCGGCGCCGATTTGATCCTGCCCGACCGCCACCTCCAGCCCGCGCCGCTGGCGGACCTGATCACGCGCGAGCGCCCGACGCTCATGGGTTGCGTGCCGACGATCTTTCAGGGACTGCTCAGCTACGCCGAGGAGCACCCCGAGCTCGATCTCTCCTCGCTGTCAAACGCGGCGTGCGGCGGCTCGGCGGTCCCGCGCCAGCTGATGAAGCAGTTCGAGGAGCGCCACGACGTGCGCATCTTTCAGGCATGGGGCATGACCGAGACGAGCCCCGTCGCGACCTATTCGCGCCCGCGCGAGCGCGAGCACGACGACGCCTACTGGGACGAGCGAGCGGCGCAGGGGCGTGCGCTGCCGTGGGTCGAGCTGCGACTCGCCGGCGATGACGGCAAGGAGGTCGCGTGGGACGGCAGCTCGACGGGGGAGATCGAAGTGCGCGGTCCATGGGTCGCGTCGCGCTACTTCGCGGATAGCTCAGAAGACGAGAAGTTCGCGACCGGTTGGCTGCGCACGGGCGATATCGCCTCCGTGGATGGGCGCGGCACCGTGAAGATCACCGATCGCTCCAAGGACGTAATCAAGTCTGGTGGCGAGTGGATCTCCTCGGTCGAGCTCGAGAACGAGCTGATGTCCCATCCGGACGTACTCGAGGCGGCCGTGATCGCGAAGCCGGACGAGCGCTGGGCCGAGCGCCCACTGTGCTGCGTGGTGCTGCGTGAGAACGCGAAAGTGGGCCCCGCCGAGCTCGTGGAGCACCTGCGCGAGAAAGTCGCCAAGTGGTGGCTGCCCGACGAGTTCGCGTTCGTCGCGGAGATTCCCAAGACGAGCGTCGGCAAGTTCGACAAGAAGGTGCTGCGCAGGCACTTGGCGGACGGGAGCCTCGAGGGTCGCGTGCGCGTCCCGGGATGATGCTTGCCCGCGAGAAGTCGGAAAGAGCCCGTTTGGCAAGTGTGGCGACCGGTATAACTGATAGACCTAAGGCCGGTCGAAGGCGCGGTCAGCTCGCGTCGGCGGCCAAGGCACTGATGACGCTTGAGAGAGATGAGCAAAACGCGACGGAGAGAGCCCTTCGGAAGGGCGCCGTCGTCCATACGACCATCAATCGGAGGTTTGCATGAGTAGGACCGATGTCGTGGCCTCGAGCAGGCCGCTGATTGCAGGCGCAGCGCGGGTGAGCAAACGATCGGCCGTGTTGCGCGGGCTTTCAGCGCTCGCACTGGTGGTGCTCGCGCTCGCTTTGGTGCCGGGCGCGGCACTCGCGGCGAGCGAACCCACTTCTGGATACGAACAGAAACCGAAGACGACGACCACCACGAAAACACCGGCCACCGGCGTGGCGCCGTCCACGGCGGCTGCGGCTACGAGCCCAGCTGTGAGTACGGCCACCACGGAAGCGAAAGCCAGCACGCTTCCATTCACCGGCTTCGATCTGCGCTGGGAGGTCGGCTTCGGCGTGCTGTTGATTCTCGGCGGCATTTCGATCGTCGCCGTGCAGCGACGCCAGAGGCGCATCGACGGGCGCTGAGCACAGGCACTCGAGATAGGACGGCTGTGGCCGCGGGCGCCGACGCGCTCCGGCCACAGCGCGCTCCGCTCTCGTCAACGCAGCCCTGCTAGCGAGCGCGCTTCACGAGCTGCTCGTCGGCGCTGGGCCTTCGAGCTCGCCGCGCAGAGGCAGCTCGCGCGCCTCGGTGCTTGCGGCGCCCGCACGCTGGTCGCCGTGGGCGCTATCGATGCGGACGCCGGGTGGGACGGGCGGGACCCCGTACGAGTGCAGGAGGCCCTCGTGGACGTCTCGCTCGGCGGCGAACACGAGCCCTCGCCGGCCCGGATATTCCCAGTCGAGCGGGTACTCACCCGGATAGGCGCGGCACGCGCTCAGAACGCCGTCGGCGCTCAGCGCGCAAGAGCGCGCACGTGCGCGGTCCCGGCACACGAAGACGACAAGAGCGCGCGCTTCGAGCCGCGCTCCGTAGCGGCGCGTGTGCGTCGACCACCCCGCGAGGAAGTGGTCATAGCGCATCAACTTGCGAGTCGCAGCCGGCGTGCCCATGCGGTCCTCGAGCTCGACCAGCACATCAATCACGCCCGGCGTCTGACCGGGTACCTCGACTGCGACGAGCGCGTCCGGGCGGATCGTCTCGAAGCGCTCGAGCTCGAGCTCGTGTCCTTCGCCGTCGAGCCTGACGAAGCCATGCGGCGTGCGCCCGCCAGGCAGTCGCAGGTCTGACAGCGAGAGCACGCCCTCGCCTGCGCCGTCGCCCTCGCTGTGGCTGGCGCCGCGGCCGTGGCCGGTGCGGCGTGGAGGTGAGAGCGCCGCTTGCGCCGACCCGCGCACGAGGACGTTCGCTACGGGGAGCGCCGCATGCAGGGCAAGCGCCCAGCCGGCTACGTGCACGTCGTGCCTGGCCTGGCCGAGCGCTTGTGTCCCGACGGCGCGCGCTCCCGCGCAGGCCCGTGCCGTCGCCGCCTCCCGAGCGGGCTTGTGAAGAAGATCGTGCGCCTCCAGCAGACGTTCGCCGGCGGGTGCGATCACGCAGCACATGGGCGTCGCGCCGCCGTCGCGGCGATGGAACTGGAAGCGTTCCACGAGCCCCGCGTCGGAGAGGCGCTTGAGACGACGCTGGGTCGTCGTCATGGCTCGCCCAGCGTTGAAGTGGCGGTGTAGCTGTGTGCTCAAAAGATGTCCCATGGCTGCCAGCAGGGCGAGCATCTCCAGGTCGGTGTCGTCGGCGCGCAGGCCGCGCGGAGACGCCGGTGCGCTCGCCCAACGCACGCTGTGCGCTTTGTCGAGCTCGACGAGCTCCCGATAGCTCGCCGGGGCCTTGCGGGCGCGCGCAGGAGCCGGCTGCGGGCGGGCGGGCGGCGTCACAGCCTCCTGGCGCGGCGGCGCCGTCGCAGCCTCCCGACGGGCGGGCGCCTCGATGGTGGGGCTGCCATTGCGCTCCCAATGGGGCTGGCGCAGGTCACTCAGATGCACGCCACCGCGCTGGCGCTGGCGCTTGAGATGCAGCGCGATGCGTTCAGGATCGACGGTCAGGCGGATCGTCTGGGCTACGAACGCAGGTTGGCGGCCCTCGGGCGTCACCCAGCTCGCGAGTGCGTGGTGCTTTGGCAGGTGCAGCCGCACGTCGGGGCGCCCGAGGCTCGACAGCCGCTCAGTGCCCGGTCGGACGGTGTCGGAGAACTCCGCCATCGTCAGCCGCGTGGCCTCGCGGGCGTCGCGTGCGGAGGCGGTGGCGAAGTACACGCGATGGGCGAACAGGGCATCCAGCTGATCGCGCACCTCGCGTTCGACCCACTGCGCGTCGGTCTGCCAGCACGCCACGGTCTCGAGTCCTGCCGAGCGCTTGAGCGCCATCGTTTCGGCGAAGCCGCGATTGATGACGAGGGGAGCCTCATCCACCTTCAGTGCAACGGCGACCCGCTCCTCTGCGGGGATGAGATCCTGCTGGCGCGCGAGCGCCGCGTCGAGCATCCCTACCAGCAGCTGCATGAGCGTGGAGGTGTTGCCGGCGCCCATCGCGCCAAGCGCGCCCTTCACGACCAGGATCTCGGCATCGGCGATCACGCGATCGAAATCAACACGCAGCGAGTCGTTGAGCAGGACGCGCTTGATCGAAGGCGAGTTGAGCAGCCGCGCGAGCTTGTTCACTGGTGCGTCGAGCTTTGCTGTCGTCGTGGAGCGGGCATCGGCGAGCTGCGCCGAGAGCTCCGCCGTGAAGAACTGGGCGATCTCCTTGAACTCCGGCAGTTCACGCACGCGCGAGGCGACTCGCGTGCGATACGCGTACCCCTCCTCGCCGACGGAGAGCAGCCGGGCGGCATCCCACAGCGTGCAGCTGCGGTCGAATGCGAGTACGGCGATGATCGCGTTGCGCAGATAGCGATCCGAGGAGGCGCGTATGTCCGCGTCGGTAAAGAGGCTCTTCAGCGCTGCCACGACGTAGTCGGCGATCACATCGGCTGGTGCGTCCACGGCCAGCGGGTTGAACCCGCACGTCGGCTGGGCGAGATCGAGCAGCGTGCACGTCCGCTCGGGGGGAACGGCGCTGATCGCAGCGTTCGCCGCATCGCCCTTTGGATCGAGGACGATGATCGCGCAGCGCTCACGACGTAGGTCCTCCTTGACGGTGGCGACGAGGAAACTCGACTTGCCCTGCTCGACCGTGCCGGGAACGGCGGTGTTCTGGCGGCGCAGCTGAACGTGGATGGAGACCGGCCCGAAGGAGTCACGCAGTGTCCCGCCTCCGAGCGCCGGTCGCATGATCGCCGGGGAGGCCGGGGCCAGCGGAACGCCCGAGCGGGCGAAGGGGACGGTGAGATAGTCGAGTGACGGCAGCTGCCAGATGGCGGCGAGCTCGCTCGGGGCGAGCACGTTTCTGCGAAACGACGGCAACGGGTTGCCCTCGCCGCGCTGAACGCGCTTCGTGTACAGCCCGAGCAGGCCGTGGCGCAGCGTCGTGCCGCGCTCCACGAGGCGGTTCTCGGCTCCCTCCGAGCGCAACTCCGATGCGATTCGCTCGCACGTCGCGCGCCGAGGGGCGATCACGCGGATGTCGGCGAAGAAGAGCGGCTGGTGCTGGACGTCGAGGCCGCCGCGGAGCTCCGCGTCCTCGACCATCGAGCGGTCGCGCATCAGCAGGTGCTCGCGGCGAGCGCGCGACAGGTGCGCCTCGTGGCGCTTGTATAGGTGCTTGGCAAGGGTCTCGTACAGGGCCGGCGCGGGCGTGATCGCGATCTGCACGAAGGCTGGCTCGCCACAGGCCCCCATCACCGTCAGCACCCGGTCCATCGGCGCCTCGAGTCTCCGCTCGAAGGCTTCGAGCGCCTTCAGGCGCTTGATGAAGGTCGCGTGCTTCTTCAGACGCAGCACCGCCGGGGGGGCGCCGACGAGCGCGTCAAGCGCGCGCAGGCGACAGTTCGGATACGCCGACTGCAGGGCGGCTTCCACGATCCGCTCGTCGCCGCTCGGGCAGCTCAACGCCATCCACGCCGCCTGGGGGCCATCGCCGCTGTAGTGGGTCTCGAGCGACACCGACGGCTGGCCGTTCAGCAGCCGACGCCACCAGCGCCGCAGCAGCCGCTTGTGGAGGACCGAGAAGACGCTCGTGAGGGCCGTGATCTCGGCATGGTCGGCGCGGTAGGCCTCTATGCGCAGGCGCACATAGTGGCGCCGGCGCCGCGCACGCAGGCGCGTGAGCGCGAGCGCCGCCACGAGCGCGGCGAGTGGCGCCCCGAGCCGGGGCAGCGAAGCCGTCCAGGACGGCACGCGGGGGCTCGAGAGCGCGTGCGTGAGCGACGCGAACGCTGCGGAGAGCGTGGCGGAGGGCGATCCGCCGATGCCCCCGTCGCGCAGCTCCCGGCCCGCACCGCCGTGCAGCAACCACACGAGCAGAGCAAAGCCTACGGCGAGCGCGAGCAGTCCCAGCACTCGCCACAACAAGAAGCGAAGCACGTTGGCTCTGCTCCGACCCGTGAGGTCCTGCGTGACCCGTACGGCGGGCATCCTCGGGGGCTCGATTGGAGGGACCTCTGCTAGCCTCCGGGCTGCAATTTTGCGCCGCTATCGTCCAGGGGACTAGGACGCCGCCCTCTCATGGCGGAAACCCGGGTTCGAATCCCGGTAGCGGTATGTCCAGCTGGGCGGATGTGGCGGAATTGGTAGACGCGCACGGTTCAGGTCCGTGTCGGGGCAACCCGGTGGAGGTTCGAGTCCTCTCATCCGCATAGCAGCGAAAGCCCTGCAAATATGATAGATCTGCAGCTGCCGCCGCAGCGTGGTGGTAGACTTGGGCAATGGACGTATTGTTGTCATTTGGCAAATCCGTCCCGTCTTACGTCCCTTTCTGTTGCCAACGGACGTACTGGGGAGAGGCTGCGCGATGAGCGTGCGATTTGATCGGCGTGGCTGGGAGGTCCGTTGGCTTGATGGGTCGGGGCGCAAGCGCGCCAAACGCTTCAAGGGGGAGGCGGCCGCGCTGGCGTTTGACGAAGCGCTCGGCGAGGTTCGTCCAACCGAGCGCAGAGCAGACACGGCGGTCCACGGATCGCAGGGCAACGTCTATCCCTATCACACCGCGCAGGGCACGCGCTGGCGATTCGTGGCGCGGCGGAGCGACGGCAAACAGACCAGCAAGCGGGGCTTCACGAGTCCCCGCGCGGCGCGAGAGGCTTGCAGGCGATTCGTTGAGCAGATCGACCGCGGCGAGGTGCGGCACACGAAGCGGACCTTCGCCAGCTGGTGGGACGAATGGCTTCGACACAGGAAGCCTTACCTGGAGCCGAACGCATGGAGGGCCTACGAGGTCGATGGCCGCAAGCGTCTTGTCCCGGCGTTTAGAGACATCCGTCTCGACAAGCTCGGCGTCGAGCAAGTGCGGACTTGGATAGACGAGCAGGCCGAGAAGGTCGAAGCTGGGGAGATCGCTGCCAAGACGATCAACAACACGCTCGGCACGTTGGTCGTCTGTCTCAATGCCGCTGTCAAGGACCGCGTTATTGCTGCGAATCCGGCTCTCGGTATCGAGCGTCTGCCGCCTGCGCACATCGAGCACGACTATCTGCGGCTGCACGAGATTCCCCGCTACCTCGATGCGTGCATCGAGGTCTACCGTCCGCTCGCCGAGGTGCTCGTGCGCGCGGGCCTGCGAATCTCCGAGGCGATCGCGCTGCAGATCACCGACCTTGAGCTTGAGGAGACTGGCGGGTTCATGGTCGTCTACCGCTCGCACAAGAAGGCACGCACGCGCAAGACGACAAGCGGCTCCACAAAGGGCGACAAGTTCCGCAGTGTCGAGATCGGACCTGGGCTCAGCCGCACGCTCATGGATCACCTTGCGCGGCGCGGCGAGATGACGAGCGGGGATCGGAAGGATGCGCCGCTCTTCGTCATGCCAGTCCGTGAACGAAAAGCAGATCGTGGACGATGGGCGAGCGCCGGCGAGCCACAGCCGTTTGACCGCAACACGGTCTCGCGTGACTGGCACAAGATCGCACTTGAGGACGCTGGGCTGCGGGACATGCCACTCCATTCCTTGCGGCACACGGCGGCAGCGTCATGGCTTGCGGGCGGCAACTCACTGATGTACGTGCAGCGCCAGCTCGGCCACGCCGATATCGGCACGACCGAGCGCTACTACGGCCATCTTGAGCGGCACGTGTTGGCTGCCGGTGCTATCGCTACCGAAGAAGCGATCGCGCGAGCAGCGGATGATCGTGGGTAGGGCGATGATGGAGCGACCGCCTACCCGCGAGCGCGAGTATGGACGTGGCTACGTCCTCCCCGGTCGGGCAGGTCGAGGCGGTCAAGGGAAGCCGGACGAGCGGAACGTCTAGCTGGAGGGCCGGGAGTCCACTCGGCACGGGCATCGTCGATCCAGCGTCGGAGGTCTTCGGGGACGAAGCGGAGCGGTCCCTCGTCTCCGCCAATGCGAATCGACGGGATGCGCCCTTCCTTGGCAACGTCGTAGAGCCACGTTCGGGAGACGCCGAGTTGTGCGGCCACCTCTGCGGGCTTGAGGAGCTGGATCAGGTTGGGATGGTCGCCGTCCATATGGATACTGACCCCAAGGCAGGCTAGGCGGCCAACGAATTGCCCCCTCTAGCTTGCCGAGCAAGGCGAAGGTCTGGCTGGCCGCAGTAGGCGGCAACTACGACTACGCTGGTGAGCTGGCAAAGCGGGATGCCCGCGGCACAGACGTGGCGGAGGAGACGCTCGGCGGGATGCCACCGGATGACGACGAGTAGCCCTGGCTCGCAGCCGCTGTTCCGGACAGCGCTTGGCTACACCGATCGGGAGGCGCATAGGTTGCACCCCGTTGCATCCGAATAGAAGACCTTTCTCGCGTTTTCCCGTCGAGATGTGCGCCAGGCGTACGCCGAGCAACGCCTCGTTGCGGCAGCGGGCATCAACTGGCAGCCGCGGAAAATCAGCCGCTCCAGGATCGCTGGTGGCGGGCAGCGGTCTCGCGCTCGTTGGCGGCCGAGGGTGGACTTCCCCCGCTTCAGACGACACCTTTGGACTTGACTTTCCTGGCGGAGACGGGGTCCTGCCCTTTCACAGCGTAGAGGAGCTGCTCGTACTCGGCGGGTGAGTGCATGGCGAGGGTGGAGTGTCGGCGCTCGCGGTTGTAGAACGCCTCGATGAACTCGAACACGGCGGAGCTGAGTTCGCGTCTGGTTGGCCACGATTGGCGGTGGACGAGCTCCTTCTTCAGCGTCGCGAAGAAACTCTCGGCGACGGCGTTGTCGTAGGCGTCGCCGCGCGAGCCCATCGAGATCGCGATGCCGGCGTCACGCGCGGCCTGGCCGAAGCCGAGTGAGACGTATTGGCTTCCTTGATCTGAGTGGTGCACGAGACCGGGGTCCGGCCGGCGACGATGCACAGCCATCTTCAGGGCGTCGGTGACGAGCTCTGAGCGCATATGCTCGGCAATCGACCAGCCGACGATCCTTCGGGAGTACGCGTCCTGCACCGCGGCGAGGTACAGCCAGCCTTCCCAGCTGCGCAGGTAGGTGATGTCGGCGAGCCACAGGACGTTCGGCGCGGCGGGCTGGAACTGGCGTTCGACGAGGTCATCGGCGACTCTGACGCCGGGCACGCTGATCGTGGTCCGCCCGCGCTTCTTGGGCACAAGGCCCGAGATCCCGGCGCTTCTCATCAGCCGCTCGACGCGCTTTCGCCCGACCTTGATGCCGTACTGCATGCGCAGCTCGGCGTGGATCCGAGGCGCCCCATAGACCCGGCGCTTAGCCTCATGGATCGCCTTGATCCTCTCGGAGAGCCAGGCGTCGGTGAGCTGCCTGTCCGAGGGCGCTCGGCGCTCCCAGTCGTGGAAGCTCGTGCGGTTGACCTCCAGGGCGCGGCACATCAGGGCGACTGGGTAGCCGGTCTTCTCCGCGGCGATGAACGAAAACACCTCACTCAGCGCCCGTCGGTTTCCTTGGCGAAGAAGACCGCGGCTTTTTTCAGGATCTCCTTTTCCATCTGCAGCGTGCGGTTCTCCCTGCGCAGGCGGCGCAGCTCCTCGCGCTCCTCGCTTGTGAGCCCCTCGCGCTTGCCCTGGTCGACCTCAGCCTGGCGACGCCAGACATACAGCGTCTGCTCAGAAACACCCAGGTCCTTCGCGATCTGCGAGATCGGCTTCTCGCTCAGCTTCAGCAGCTCGAGCGCTTCACGACGGAACTCCGGTGGATACGGCGGCTTCGAGTTCGGCACTTGAACCTCCTTGCCCGGGTCTTTCGACCCAAGCGCTCAAGTGTCCTCGAAAGCGGGGGAAGTCCAGAGGGCGTTACACCACTACAGACGACTTGACTGCGGGACCATGCTCCAGAGACCATTCGGGTCATGTCCAGAGCCACTGCGGGATACCCTCCAGCGCAGATGCCGGAGGACGACGACCGCAGGGAGCAGTTGCTGCGAGACATCCAAGTGGTGGACAAGCGCATGAAAGCTGAGAGACGGCGGCACGAGGAAGCGATGGAGCCGCTCCGCGAAGAGATGAAACCGCTGCTCAAGCAGCTGAGCGCTTTCGATGTCGGGCCGCGCGAGCTAGCCAAGGCTCTCGGTTTGAATCCCCGACGGGCAAAGCGCCTACCGCTACGACGCTCAGACGGCTAGGTGCACGTATTGGCGGCCGGTGAGGCAACTGCCCCCACTGCCGTGCAGCCTGGTAATGTTCTGCGGTCGTCGGGGGAGCCTGGGGGCGTTGCAGGGAGGCTGTGTGGTCGGCTCGGACGCCGGGTCCTCGTGCTCTGTGATGAAAGGAGCCTCGTGCTCTGCGTTGAAAGGAGCCGCTTGGGATGAGGTGCCGCTGGGCTGTCTGTGCGTGTGTTCTCGCTGCTGCGGGGCTGTCGGTGCTCGCTTCGGCGGGTGTCTCTGAGGCGCTGCCGGCGTTTTTCGAATGCGCGAAGCTCAAGGGCGCAGCGCTCGAGAAGGGTTGCGTGCGCGAAGGCGGCAAGGGTGGCTTTGAACTGCGCGAAGGCGTTGGCAAAGGCAAGCCGTTCAAAGGCAAAGGCGCGATGGTCGAGCTGCGAATGCCGGCTCTCGAACGCGAGGTGACGTGCACCTCCTCCAAGCTCTCGGGGGCTTTGAGCTCGGCGAGCAGCGTGTCCGATGTCGTGATCGAGCTCTCGGGCTGCGCTACGGGTGCCGTCAAGTGCCAGTCGCCGATGCTCAAGCGGGGAAAGATCGAAACAGCGAAGCTCGCCGGGGTGATCGGCCTGCTGCCGGGCGGCCGCGGCGGGCTGGATCTGAAAGCGGAATCCGGCAGCGTGCTTGCGTCCTTTGCGTGCGAAGGCCACGATGTGACGGTCGAAGGATCGGTCGTCGGGGAATTGACGCCGATTGACACACTCACGAAGACGATGACGATGACCTTCGCGGTCAACGGCGAAGGTTTCCAGGACTACAAGAGCCTTGAAGGGCAGCCCGAAGACGTGCTGTTGACGACCCTCGCGGGCCTCGGAACGTTCGAATCGGGTCTCGAATCGGTGTCGGTGAACAAAGGCGAAGACCTGCTGCTGTCCCCCCATGAGCCGTGCGTGGAAGGCACGATGAGCAACCCGTCGTGGTGGCCCACCCAGCCTGACTGCGAATCAGGCGAAGAACAGACCGGGGGGCTCTGGCACCCGATCTAGGCGAGCTTCATGCGCCCGTGATGGCGCGAATCGCAAGCCCACCCGTGATCGGCAGCTCGTAGCGGGTGACGATCAGGCGTCGGCGCCAGCGCGGCAGGTGCGCGCGTCCTGCTCTTCTACCGTACCCCTCGCGCTCGATCTGGCGCAGGATCTCGCGGTAGAGCGCCGCCGAGAGCGCGGTCCATCGCTGCCCCGAGCGCAGCAGCGGGATCGCCTTTAGGCCCTCCTCGAAGAGCGCGTCGGCGCGGGCGATCTGCTCGCGCAACAGCTCCACGCGCGCACCCGGGGTCGGCTCGCCGAAGCGTTCGATCGTGGCGCGCGAGATGTAGCGCCGACTCTGCCCTTGGTCCTCGTCGATGTCGCGCAGGATGTTCGTGCGCTGCGCCGCGCGCCCGAGCGTCGCCATCAGCGTCTGTGCCTCAGGCCTCCTTGTGCCGAGGATCTGCGCGAGCATCACCCCCACGGCGCCGCCCACGCGCTGGCAGTAGTCTTCGAGCTCCGCCTCGTTTTGGATCGGCGCGCGCGCGATGTCGTGGCGCATGCCGGCGCAGAAGTCAAGCAGCGGCGCACGCGTGAGCCCGCTCTGGCGAGAGAGTTCTTCGAGCACAGTCGTCTCCGGGCTGTCGGAGTGCCCGCCGCGCGCCCAGCGCTCGAGCGCATCTATGCGCTCGGGAGCCTGCGGCCGGTCCGCGTCGACGAGGTCGTCGAGCGTATGAAGCACGTGGTATAGCCGGTAGACGTGCGCTCGCAGCGGCGGCTGAAGGAGCTTTCGCCCGGCCGCGAAGGTGCTCTCGCGAGGCAGGGCCTCGGAGCTCTGCGCTCCTGCGAGGGTGTTGTCTGTGTCCGCGCTCATTCGCTCGAGAAGGCGGCTCGCGGGGGTAGGCGAGCGGTCCGCGCCACCGTGACCGCCGCGGCCAACGCCACGATCGCACACGCGATCAAGAGCGTCTCAACGCCAGCCTCCCAGGCCGCGCTGAAGCGTACCGGTGAGCCCGTACTGGCGCGCAGCCAGCGGTCGATCAGCGCCTGCGCAAAGACGCCGCTCGCGAGCCCGACGAGGCAGCCGGCGATCGTGACCGTCCCCGTTTCGTAGGCGATCATTCGCACGAGCTGCCAGGTGCTCGTGCCCATCGCGATCAGCCCGTCGATCCGCTCGCGGCGCGCCCACACGGCCGCGATCATCATCGCGAGCACCGACGCGAGCGCCGCGAGCAGCACGACGGTGGCGATCCCGCGAAGACGTGAGAGCGTGCTCGCGAGCACCGAGCTGATCAGCTCTTGGCGTTCTTTTGCGCTTTCGACGACGAGCGCGGCGTCGCGCGGCAGGGAGGCGCGGATCAGCTCCTGGGCGCGCGCGAGGTTCGTCTGTGGCGCGAGCACGACCCCGAGCGCGCTGGCGCTGCTCGTCTGCCAGTAGGCGAGGTAGTCGGCTTCGCTGAGCAGCACCGAGCCCTCGAGCCAGCCGTAGTTCGAGACGGTCGCCGCGAGACGGAGGCTCACGGGCCCCGCGGGCGTGGGCAGTGAGAATGAGCTGCCGATGCGCACGTGTTCGCGCGCTGCCAGGCTCTGGCTTACGACGGTCCAGCCGCGCTCGCGCAGGCGCGCATCGGCGCTCTGTCTGCCGCCGTCGATGAGCTGGCTTTCGACGACCGGGGTACCCGCCGCCGGCGGCACCGCGATCACCCACACTCGCTCGCCGTTCCAGTCGAGGAAGGACTCGCGATAGGGCAGCACTCGCTTCACGCCGGGAAGCCCTTCGAGCGTGCGCTGCAGTCCGCTCGCGCGAAACGACTCGGTGCTGTAGACATCGCTCCCCGCCGCCGGGTTGATCCACAGCGACGCGTCGCCAACCACCCCGGCGGCGCCCCGGCTCACCGCCGTTTCGATGTTCGCGACCGCCCCGCCGACGCTCACGATCACGAACAGCGCGAGCATGCCCGTCACGGCGAGAGCGAGCGAACGCGTCGGTTCGCTCACGAGCTCCGCCGCCGCGAGCCGCGCCGCCGGGTCGCTTACGCGCTGCGAGACAGAGCGCCCCCACCCCAAGAGCTGCGCGACCCCAGCCGGCGCACACAGCATGAGCCCCGCGAGCGCCCCGACGACCCCGCCCACGGTCGCCGCCTGCCAGATGAGCGTGACCACCACAGAGACGGCGGCGATCAGCACGCCCCCTCGGAGCATCCAGAGCCTCGCGCGCCGGGAGCGCGCGAGCTCCTGAACACCGCCGGAGGCCGGGGCCAAGACACCGCTTTCGCGCAGCACCCGAACGGCGGGAAAGGCCGCCGCCGCAAGTGCCGCGAGCATGCCCGCACCAATCGCGATCGCCACCGTCGCGGGCGCGATCACCCGCTGCTCGCTGAGCGGGAACGCCGCGCTCAGATACCCCGGCAGCGAGCGGTAGGCCAAGAGCGAGAGCAGGTCACCAGCGACGAGCCCGATCGCGCAGCCGGCGAGCCCGATCACGAGCGCATCGAAGACGAGCGAAGCTACGATCAGCCGGTCGCGCGCGCCGAAGCGGTTGAGGTGCGCGACCATCACCTGACGCTCGCCGCTCGCCAGCAGCAGGGCGTTGAACGCGAGCACGGCGCCGACGAGCAGGCTGATCACGCCGAACAGCGCCGCGATCTCGCTCTGCGGTCGAGCCGCCTGTGCGAGCATCCGCGGTTCGGCGCTGACCGCGCGCACGTTCACCTGCTGACCGAGGCGCGCGCGCAACGCCGCTTCCACCGCGCGCGTATGCCCTCGTGAGGGCTGCACGAGGATGCGCGTTGCGCGCCCCGGCAGTTGGGCGAGCTGCTGGACGAGCGCGAGCGGCATCGCCGCGATCTGCGTGCTCGCCGAAGAGCCGAGTCGAGAGCTCGGCACGGGAGCCGCGAGAAACAGCTGCAGTGCGACGCCGTTCAGCTCGACCTTTACCAGCTGGCCCGCATGCGCGCCAAGCGCGTGCGCTACCTCGTCGCTTACAAGCAGCGCGCCCTGCCTGTCTGACTTTGCGAGCTGCCAGAAGGCGACGACGAGCCTGCCACCCAGGCGCACCAGGCGTTTATCTGCCCCCACCAGCGTCGCGCTGCGACTCCCCGCCGGGCCCACGAGCGCGACGTCCTGCTGGAGCAGCGGCGCTGCCCGCACGACGCCGGGCGTGTCGATTACCTCGCGGTAGAGCGGCGCTTCCGCGAAACCTGTCGGTCCGCGCGCGGCGACTTCGATCGTTGCGCGGCCGGCGACGCCGTGCGCGGTCTGTTCGAAGCCTTCGGTGATACTGGCGCTCGAGATCTCGACCGCGAACAGCATCGCCACCCCCGCGGCCACCCCCAGAACCGCGAACAGCTCGCGCAGCGGCTGAACGCGCACGTTGCGTCGGTAGATCAACACCAGCATCCGAAGCGTCGCCATCGCTCTCAGTCTCCACTCTGCTGCTCATCGATTCGCCCGTCGCGCAGCAGAACCTGGCGGTCGACGAAGCGCGCAAGGCGCGCGTCGTGCGTGACGAGCACGACCGCAGTGCGACGCTCGCGCGCGAGTTCGCTCAGGCGCTCGACGACAGCCTGACCGGTCGCGCTGTCGAGGTTCCCCGTCGGCTCATCCGCGAGCACGAGCTTTGGCATCCCTACGAGCGCGCGCGCGAGCGCAACGCGCTGCTGCTCACCCCCCGAGAGCTGCTCGGGCATGCTCGCCGCGCGCTTGCAGAGCCCCACGTCATCCAGTGCCCCGAGCGCGCGAGCGCGCGCCTCGCGGTTTGCGATGCCGCGCAGCAAAAGCGGCAGGGCGACGTTCTCCGCCGCGCTCATCCCGGCCACGAGCTCGAAGCGCTGGCGCACGAACCCCAACGACGCGCGCCGGTAGCGCAGCAGCTCGCGCTTGTCCGCTGCCGCGAGGTCGCGTCCTTCAAAGCGCACCGCGCCCGCGTCGGGACGCAGCATCCCGGCAGCCAGCATCAGCAGCGTCGTCTTGCCGGAGGCGCTCGGGCCGAGGATCCCCACGAGCTCGCCCGGCTCGACAGTGAGCGTCAGCCCGTCGACCGCCCGTATCTGCTCTGCACCCGCTCGAAAGAACTTCGAGACCCGCTCGAGCTCAAGCATGCTCCCGCGCCGAGGGCAACTCGATCACCTCGCCAAGCCTGTGACCCGGGTCCGCGCCGATCAGCTGCCCGCCACGCAGGTAGAAGATCGAGTCCGCGCCCACCACTGCGCCGGCGCCCGTGTCGGTCACGAGCACCGCCAGCCCACGCTCGCGTGCGAGCGAAACCAACCGCAGCATGATCTGCTCCTGTTCGAGCAAGGACAGATTCGCGAGAGCCGAGTCCGCCAATAACAGCACCGGGTCGCTCACGAGCGCCCGTGCGAGCGCGAGGCGCTGGCGCTCCCCGTCGGAGACCTCGCGCAAGCCCACGTGCTCGCACCTCCCGGCGCCGAAGAGCTCCATCAGCTCGCGTGCGCGGCGCAGCGCACGTCGTCGCTCACACCCGTCCAAAAGCAGCGGCAGCGCCACCTGCTCGAGCACGCTGAGGCCCACGGGCCAGAACTCGGCGCCCCACACGCACCCAACCCGCCGGCGCAACAGCTCCAAGTGCTCGGCGCGCGAAAGCCGATCCAGCCTCTCCCCGCCGACGAGCACGCTGCCGGCGTCCGGGCGCTCGAGGCCGCATGCGATCCGCAAGAGCGTCGTCTTGCCCGAGCGGCTCGCGCCAAAGACCCCCGTGATCTCTCCGCGGGAGAGCTCCAGCGAGACACCGTCGAGGACCGAAAGCTCGCGGCCGCCGCGCACATAGCGCTTCGAAATCCCCTCGAGGCCCAGCACCGGGCCAGGGTACTTGGCGCCCCCCTCCCGCGCAACCACATGACCCCTTCTCTCAGCCTCGCTCCTCATCGCTCTCAGCGCCCCTCGTCTGCGCCTGGCTCGCCGGCGCGGCCTATCACCCGTGGCCAGAGCGCGTCGTGCTCGGCGAGCCAGGAGACCCGCTCCCGCGCCTGGCCCACCCACTCGAGCTCGCCTTCAAGCTGGCACACATCCGCTGACAGGTTGACCCGCAACAGCGAATGGTCGGCACGCGGCAGTCCCGTGGCCTTTGGGATCGCCTCGATTCTCCCCAAGAGCTCGCGTAGCTGCGCGGTGCATCCACGCTCATACACGTCGAGCTCGACGAGCGCCTGCTCGAGGCGTGAGCGCCCCCCGAGCGTCAGCTTCAAGAGCAGCGGCCGGCGCGCCAGACGGACCACAGACTGTGTGTCATCCAGCCAGCGCTCGAACTCCTCGACCCCGGCGTCAGTGATCGAGAAGACGTGCCGGTCCGCCCGCCGCGCATCGGCCACCGGCTCGATCAGCCCCTCGCGCTCCAGCGCGGAGACCGTCCGGTAGAGGCTCCCCGAGTTCACCGCCCACGCTGGACCCAGCAAGCGCTCGACGCGATCGCCCAGCTCATACGGATACGCCGGGCCCGTCAGCAACAACCCCAACAACGCATGCTTTCCCGACATCAAACCCCCTCCTACCGTCTAACGGGCGCCCTGACGAAGCTGCACGTCCGCACGCCGACTCTACACCCTCACGCCCTCGCACGACCGGCCCGGCAAGCGACGAATACCTGCACTGCAGGTATTCGTCGCGAGCGCCAGCACGGGCGAATGTACCGGCGGCGATTGCGCCATTGTCTCCCTCGATCATGGCCAACGCGTTCATTTCCGCCTGTGCGCCATGGTTTACGTGATCGCCGTCTTGTGCGCTGTTCCAACACGAATACCTGCACTGCAGGTATTGACACCATCGCCGCGCCGCAAGAGGCTCCGCACGCGTGGTTGGGGGTAACGAGACTCGGGGAGCCCAGGGCAGATGGAAGCGCTCGTCCGCCGTATCCCTCTTGGGCGAGCCGGTCGCCGCGTCAGCGATCACGCACATGGTCCTCCCTCGTGGGTCCGGGCGCCCGCCTTGCTGCGGCGCCCGGGCCCGAAGAGGTGGGAACGTAAAGATGAAGCATGTGCAGCGAGGACTTCTGTCGTCGCTCCTGGCCTTGATTGTTGCTTCGCTTACGTTGGTAGCGACCGCGCAGGCGTCTCGGCTGGGTGGTGTCTGGCAGTCCAGTCCTCTGGAGGGCTCGCTTGTTGTGCCGTTTCTGGCCGGCGAACAGGAACGCGCGGTCGAGGAAGCGCGATGGGACAGCCCGCCGGCGATAGCCGCGCGTGAAGCGTCGCTTACCGCATACCGTGACATGACTGCCGCACAGGCGCTGGGGGTCGCGGCGCGGTCGTTGTCGCGGATCGTCGGCGAACCGGACGGCGGTCTGCCGCGGCTGCCCGCGGGGCAGAGGATCGTGGGCTGGGTCGCCGATAACGCCGCGCAGGTCGCGCTTCCGGGCGGCAAGCACGGCCTGATCGTCTCGAGCTTGCCGATGGCGCTGCAGGAGCCAGACCATCGCTGGGTCCCGATCGATCTTGGCTTGACCGACCTCGGCTCCGGGTTCGCGCCGAGGACGCCGCTAGCTGCGGTCCGGATCCCGCGGCGCCTCGAGACCGGCGTCGCGCTGGCTGACAGTGGCGTGTCGCTCACGCCGATCGACGCCCAGGGGTCACCGGTGGCCGGCTCAGAAGGCACGGTGGCGGGCGCCGCGATCTTCTTCGCGAACACGCAGACGGACACTGACTCGCTCGTCAAGGCGACGACGACTGGCTTTGAGCTCGACTCGGTGCTGCGCTCGCCCGAAAGCCCACAGCAGCTCTACTTCCGGGTGGGCTTGCCGGCGGGAGCGCGTCTTGCGCCGGAGCCTGGCCTTGCGGGAGCGCGCGTGCTCGACGGCGGCACGGTTCTCGCGAGGATCTCCGCGCCGAGTGCCGTGGACGCCGAAGGCAGACCGGTGCCTGTGGCGGTATCGGTCGCTGGCGAGGTGCTGCGTCTGAGCGTCCCCCACCGCGGCGATAACTACCGCTATCCGCTGGCTGTCGACCCGACCGTGGAAGAAAACGTCAACGGTAAGGGCGGAATCCTGCTCGGCACCAACTGGGGCTTCTACACCGAAACTCCGTCGGTGTTTACTGCCGACGACTACGAAGAATACTCCTCCCAGGAAAAAAAGTATGTCCCTAGCGGCGTATACGACGAAATCCAGCACACCGCCGAAGCCGGGCAGCACGCCGAGTTCTACTATCGCACGCAGGGGGAGTCCAAGATCTATTCGCTGACGGCGTCGAGTTCATTCTCCTACGGTGAACCGGGAGAAGAAAATCCCCGCCGGTTTGAAAATCTCCTCGGCATCTTGAACGTCCACACGAACCCCGCGACCCTCGAAGCGCAGCAGCAGTGGATCGGGGACTACGGCGCGAGCGCCACGGTGTGCAGCTCCGGGGGCTGTGCCCCGGGGAGTGTGACGAGCTCGAACGATGAAAGCGAAGCGGTCTTCAAGCAGAACGCGAGGGAAAAGTGGGATCAGGGGCCGGAGAACTACTTCGTAGGTCGCAGCATCCTCTCTAGCGCCACGCTGGGGATCGTGCAGGAAGCGGCACCCTCTGCGAGCTGGGGCTACCGCGAATGGCCGAAGGCGGCCGCTCTCAACGCGTTCGACCCGGGAGTGGGTGTGTTGCGGGAGTCTTGGAGCTCGCCGGATGCGCCTGGCTGGGGTGAAGAACGCGTGTACCACTCGCGCTCCGGTGTGGTGCAAACCCTCGAGTGTCGCGAAGCGAAATGCGGCGGTGAACCGGAATCGGTCCGGCTGGGTGGCCTGCCCGAAGGCGAAGATACGATCGTGGGCACGGTCGAAGACGTGGTTGGGCTGAAGAGCACCGCGACCGCGGCGGTGAAAGTGGACTTTGCGCCGCCATATGACGTTGGCTTGGTGGGTCTGCCCTCGAACAACGAAGTGGGGTTTGGACGCGACCACTTGCAGGTCCACGCGACGGACGGGTCTGGGAGCACGCCGAGCTCGGGAGTCGCAGCGATCAGCCTCAAGATCGATGGCAAGGAAGTCGGGCAGCCTAACGGCTCGTGCTCGACCCCGCACGGCGCGTGCACCGCGACCGGCGAATGGGAAATCAACGGCGAAGAATATGCTGCCGGCAGACACCAGGTGCTGCTGGAAGCGGTCGATCGCGCGGGTAATGCCGCCACCGTAGAAACGACGATCACGTTCGTCAGCTCAGAAAAAAGACCCGTCGGTCCAGGCTCGGTGAATCTCGCCTCCGGGGCCCTGACGATGACCGCGAACGACGTGGATGTCGCGAGCCCGGGCATGAACCTCACGGTCGAACGCAGCTATGACTCCAGATTGGTCACGGGTGGAACGGAAAGCCCGTTTGGGCCCCAGTGGCAGGGGTTGAGCTTCGGCGGGGACCAAGAGCTCACGAAGCTTCCGACGGGTAGCGTGATCCTGACCGCCTCAAACGGCGGGCACGCGATCTTCAACAGGGAAGGGTCCCGGTTCCAGCCCCCGCGCGGCGACGCGGACATCACGCTCAAGGAAGAAAGCCCGAGCGAGTTCACGCTGAGCGACGAGCACGGGGATGTCACCACGTTCACGGTGCCCGAAGGCGGCTCCGGAACGGTGCTAACGCCCTCATCGCGCGAGGAACCTGGGCATACAGGTACCGCGAGCTACGAGTTCCAGACCGTCAACGGCATCACCGAGCCGACGCTCGCGCTGGCCCCGCCACCCCCCAAAACCTCGTGCGGGCCGCCGGGTGATACACCGGGCTGCCGGGCCCTGCTCTTCACCTACGCAACAGGCACCAAAGCAGAAGACGGGGGCCCGATCGGCGAAGGCCCCGGCGAATGGGGCGAATACTCAGGCCGGCTAATGACGGTCAGCTTTGCGGTGTATAACCCGGCCACGAAAGGCCCGCAGACGACCGCTGTCGCGCAGTACGCCTACGACAGGAAGGGACGGTTGCGCGCGGAGTGGGACCCGCGGATCACCCCTGCGCTGAAGACCATCTACGGCTATGACGAAGAAGGGCACATCACGTCTGTGACCCCACCGGGCCAGCAGCCATGGCTGCTTCACTACGGCACAAGCGAAGGGGACCCGACGAGCGGACGACTGCTGTCCGTGACGCGCCCGCCCGCATCGACCCCGCTCGCGCAGCATCCCGCACCCGTACAGAAAGAAGCCCCTGCGCTCTCCAGCGCGCCGCCCGCGGTCGGCAGCGCGGTGAGCGTGTCGCACGGTAGCTGGAGCAACGAACCGCTCGCCTACAGCTATCAGTGGGAGCGCTGCACCAGCGCCGGCAGCGAATGCGCGCCGATACTCGGTGCCACCGACCAGAGCTACATCCCGCGCCCCGGCGACGAAGGCCACAAGCTGGCTGTGCTCGTCACGGCGACCAACACCGGCGGCTCCACGACCACCGAAAGCACCGTGAGCGCGCCCGTCCCGTTCGTGCCCGCCTACGAATTCCCGCGCGTCTATGGCGGTGACTTCGGGTCGCCCGGCAAGAAGGACGGGGAGCTCTCCTCGCCCTCGTATGCCGCCTACTCCGATTCACACCTGTATGTCACCGACACCGGCAACAATCGCGTCGAGGAGTTCGGGCAGTACGGCGACTACACCGGCCAGCTCGGAAAGGCCGGGTCGCACCTCGAAGAGTTCGAGCAGCCAACGGGCATCGCTGCCGCGAACGACTCCTGGGACGAACTCTGGATCGTCGACTCCGGCAATCACCGCATCCTCAGGTACAGCACCGAGGCGCACGGCGGCGAGACGCCCCATCCAGAAGGTGAAGAGACCGACCTTCCCGGTCTAGCCGGTGCTGCCGCCGCCGAAGAAGCCAAGACGGCGTTCGTCGTCAACGACACGAAGGACCGCGTCGAATGTGTCCCCGGCTCGTTTGAATCCAACTGCAGCGAACCGTTCGCAGGAGCTGGCTCCGACCAATTCAAGGACCCCGCGGACGCAGCAGTCAGCTCGTCCAACGGAGATGTGTACGTGCTGGACTCCGGCAACGATCGCGTCGAGTACTTCAACCCAGGAAACTGTTGCGAGGTGCCGCACCAGGGTCCCGAGTACGTTGGCCAGTTCGGCGAACCTGGCTCGAAGCTCGGCCAGCTCAAGGAACCCGAGGGGATCGCGGTCGACCCATGGGGCCACGTGTGGGTGGCCGACACCGGCAACGACCGGCTCGAGGAGTTCACCGCCACCGGCGAACCGATGCTCGAACTCGGCCAGCCCGTCGAAAAGATCGCCGAAAAACCGAAGGAAAAAAGCAAGCAGAAGAAGGAACGCAAAGCCGAGGAAGAAGCAGAGCCCGAACGCCTGAACCGGCCGATCGGGATCGCGTTCGACCCCGAGGGCGACCTCTACGTAGTCGATAGCGCCGACAGCCGCGTGAAGTGGTGGCACGCCGCCGAACGACCGAGCGAACCTCGCCTCGCAGCCACGACGCCGCCCGCAAGCGAAGGCGACGCCGTATCGACGATCGACTACGAAGTGCCCGTCAGTGGCCCGGGCGCGCCATACACACAAGCAGGCGAACATCCTCTATCCCATGAAGCCAAGGAAGGGACGGCGATCTTCCCTCCCGATGAGCCGATGGGCTGGCCCGCAAGCGACTACAAGCGCGCGAGCATCTCCTACCTGGACTCAAAAGACCGCACGGTCAACACGGCCACGCCCGGCGGCGCGATCAGCACGATCCAATACAACGCCCAGAACGACGTCGTCAGGACCGTCAGCCCAGAAGGGCACGTGAGCCAAAGCGCCTACAACGAAGAAGGCACCGAGCTCCTGGACACGACCGGCCCGGCGCACACCGTGATGCTAGCGGACGGCAAAGAGGCCTCAGCCAGCAAGCTGACCACCTATAGCTACAACGAAGAAGCTCCCACGGAAGGCGGCCCCTACGCGCAGATCACCAAGCAGACCGTTGGCGCAGAGGTCGATGGCTCGAGCGAAGCGACGGAAACACGCACTACCAAGACCTCCTACGAAGGGCTCGGCTGGAAGCTTCGCAAGCCGACCGCGGTCACCGCCGATGCCGGGGGCCTGAACCTCAAGCGCACGATGCTCTACGAAGAAGAAACCGGGAAAGTCATCGAAGAACGCGAACCGGCCAACCCCGGCGAAAAGTCCCCGCACGCAACCGAAACCGTCTACTACAACGCCCAAGCGGCTGGGGCGCCGGGCTGTGGATTCCATCCGGAATGGGCTGGTCTACCGTGCGTGGTTCGACCCGCGAAGCAGCCCGAAACCGCCGGTCTCCCGGGACTGCCGGTGAAGAAATTGACCTACAACATCTGGGATGAGCCCGAACAGATAGAAGAAACGGTCGAAACGAAGGCCGGAAACCACACTGAAATGGTCACGCGCACGGAGACCGAGCACTACGATCCCGCCGGCCGTCTCGAAACAAGCAGCGTCAGCTCCAGCGTCGGCGCGGCGATGCCCACCGTCACCGACCACTACAACGAACGGACCGGGGCGCTCGAATCCCAGAGCACGACCAGCGAAGGGACGACGAGGACGATCACTAGCGAGTACAACACGCTCGGACAGCTCACCTCCTACACCGACGCCGACGGAAACACCGCGACCTACAAGTACGACATCGACGGGCGCCCCGAAACCGCAAACGACGGCAAGGGCACCCAGACCTATGACTACGACCCGACGACGGGGTATCTCGCAAAGCTCGAAGACTCCGCCGCCGGCACCTTCACCGCGACCTACAACCTCGAAGGGCAAATGCTTACGGAGGGCTACCCCAACGGCCTGACCGCGAAATACGCCTACAGCCCCGTCGGCGAAGCGGTCGGGCTCGAATACGTGAAGACGAGCGGGTGCGCCAGCGACTGCAGCTGGTACACCGACAGCGTCGTGCCGTCGATCGAAGGGCGCTGGATGACCCAGACAAGCAGCCTTTCCAAGGAGACCTACGCGTATGACGGTGCGGGCAGGCTCGTCGAATCGCAGAGCACCCCCACCGGCAAGCCCTGTACGGTCCGGCGTTACACCTACGACGCCGACGGCAACCGCACCGAACTCACGACCCAGTTCGCCAAGAAAGCCGCGAAGAAGTGCAAGGCTGGCAAGAAGGGCGAGATCGTCGAAACCCACGCCTACGACGAAGCCAACCGGCTGATCGGCGGTGTAGCCTATAACCCGTTCGGGGACATCACGGTGCTGCCTCCCTCAGACGCGGGCGGCTCGGAACTGACGAGCAGCTACTACGCCGACAACCAGTTGCAGAGCATGACCCAGCACGAAACCAAATCCCAGCCGGAAGAGACGGTCGGCTATGGGCTCGACCCGGACGGACGCATCCGCGAAACGATCGACACCGGCAAGCTCAAAACCTCAGACGTCATCTCCCACTTCGCGGGGCCGGGCGACGCGCCTGCGTGGACGACCAACACCTCCGGAGAATGGACACGCAACATTCCCGGCATCGCCGGCCAGCTCGCAGCGATCCAATACAACGGCGCGACCCCCGTGCTGCAGCTGGCCAACCTGCAGGGCGACATCATCGCCACCGTCAAAGACTCGACAGAAGCCACCGGCGTGGAAGCGACGGTCAACGAACCCAGCGAATACGGCGTGCCCGCGACCGAAGCCCCGCCGAAATACTCATGGCTCGGTGCGATCGAGCTACCGACCGAACTGTCCTCCGGGGTGACGACGATGGGCGCACGCGCCTACGTACCCCAGGTCGGGCGCTTCCTGCAACCCGACCCTATCCCTAGCGGCTCGCCCAACGCATACGCATACACGTTCGGCGACCCGCTCAACGAAACCGACCCCAGCGGCGCATCCAGCGAATACAAGATCGGCGGCCCCTCGGCCGCGCTCATCGCGTGGGCGGGCGAGAGCTCCGCAGAAGCCGTCGCACAGCAGGCAGCCGAAAACGCCGCCGCACGCGCCGCGGCCGAACGTGCAGCACAAGAAGAAGCTGAACGGTTCGTCCGTGAACAGCAAGCCTGGCTACAACAGATGTACGGCCCATCGGCCACGACAGAAGAATGGGGCGGAGAATGGGAAGAATACGAAGAAGAAGGCGGGTGGGAATGGGTCAGCTATCACCAGGGCGCCAAGGAAGGCCACACCGAAGCACGCGTCGAACCCGCAGTTCTCTACCAGCCATTGGGGGAAGTGACGAACGGTGAAGCCGGAGGGTCGCTAGGTCTCACAGTGCCGCTTTGCAAAGCCGGATTGGAAGGCCCATGTGCAAGAGCCACGACATGGATCTATCATGTAGGGGGAAAGACGCTCAAACTGGCTTGTACGTTTGCTGCCATTGCGGCCTTCAAGTGCGGCGGAGATGAGAAGTTTGAGAGTTATCTTGAGCGCAACGCTTCACAGGAGATCGACTACGCAGAGAGAACTGCGGGAGAGAGCGCTGGCGAGGAGATTGTGGAGGACATCCTTGCGGAACTGCTGTAGAGCGGACTACTCAGCCGCTCCGGGATGCTGTCAATGCGAACACGATCGGGAGTGCCCCGCGTGAGTGGAGTTGCGTCCAGTCGTTCGCGTGTAGGAGATGCGCTAGGAGCATGAACGCGGAGGACGGGACTCGCTGTGAGACAGGCGTCGCGGCGGCGCTGATCGACGAAGGTGATGCCCTGGTTCGCTTGGAGCGCTACGGCGACGCATTGAAGTGCTACGAGCGGGTCGACGAACAGTTGGGTAGTACCGACGACCGTGAGGTTCGCAGGCTGGTGGGCAGAGCGCTGTCGAAGAGGGCGTCCGTGTTTGTTCGCCTTGGTAGGTCGAGCGAGGCCGACGCTGCATATGAGAGGTTGGGTGCATGGCTAAGTGGATCTGAGACTGTCACTGCTGAAGTCGCCATTCGCGTGACAGTGATTCGCGCACAAGCGCTATGTGATGCGGGTCGATTCGAGCAAGCTGCCATTGAAGCTGACGAGTCGCTCGCGCTTATTGAGCGGCAATCACCTGATCGACCTGATCTTTGGGTCAGTGCTATGAGTATTAAGGCCAATGCTTTGGCGGGCGGGGATCAGGTCCACGAGGCGATCGCGGTACTGGAGGAGCTCGTTGCTCACTGCGGTCAGGCGGATACGCGTTCAATCCGCAAGGGCGTGGCGCGAGCATGGCTGAAGAAGGCCGGCTTGCTCGAAGACCTCGGTGAGTATGAGCGCGCCATTGAGGTATATGACGGGGTTGTGTCCCGGCTCGGTGATGAGGACGATAACGAGGCGTGGAAGACCGTCGCTGATGCGCTCACCAGGCGAGCGAGCGTTCAGAGTAAACTCCATCACACACGGGAGGCGATCGCATCCTATGATGAGGTGGTTCGCCGCTACGGCGCCCGGCGTGAGCCCGGCATGCGGCTGAAGGTTGGTGCGGCGCTTGCATCGAAGGCTTGCGCGTTGCTTGACGACGGCTGCGAGGAGGAGACGATCAGCGCAGTCGATGAGCTTGTTGGTCGCTTGGACTCGGCGAACGAGCCAGAGCTAGCGGTGCAGGGCATCCGTAGTCTGCTCAGCAAGGGACTCGCTCTCGGGCGGCTTGGGCGGCACCAGGAGGTCATAACGATGGTAGATGACGCCGTCGCCCGATTTGGGAATACGGATCGAGCAGAGTCGCATCAAGCTATTGGACAACTCATTGGGCTCAAGGCGCTCGCATTGAGAAGGCGCGGAGACGTCGAGCAATCCGCAGCTCTCTTCGGTGAAGTTGCAGAACGTTACGGCGATGAGGCATCGCCTGCGATGCGGGAACTGGTCAAGCATGCGCTAACACAGAGGGCAGAAATTCTGGCGGCGACCGGACAGGCCGTCGAGGCCATCGTGGTGTCCGATGCTCTGCTCCGGGGTAGTGGCGACCAGGCCGACCCGCACGAGCGAAGCGTTCTTGCAGACGCACTCGGGACGAAGGGCATGGCGCTGCTTGGCGAGGGGCGGTATGAGGAGGCGATCGAGCCACTTGACGAGGTTATTCGACGCTTCGAGGGTGCAGCTGAGCCGGCACTGCGAAGGCAGGTGACGCTTGCCCTGCTGAACAAGGTCAGGGTGCTAGAGCATCTTGGTCGAGACGGGGACGCGGTGTTCGACGACATGCTCACGCGCTATGGCGAGGAGGCATTGACGATGTTCGACGACGCTGCAGCGCATTTCTTGAACGTCGAAGACCCGCATGCGTGCGAGGGTATCGCCTCGGCGTTGTACGGCAAGGCGCTCGCGCTCGGGAAATTGGGTCGCAAGAGGGAGGCGGTGTGCACGCTCACCGACCTATTGGAGCGTTTTCAGGACGACGAGAGCGAGAGCGTTCGTATGGTCCTCGCTGATGCCCGCACGGCGCGGGAGGAGATGGGCGGCGACGATGGGCCATGGTCCTAAAGATCTGGCGAGACGGGATCGATCGCTACGACCACGACCTCAGATGTGCTGGCACAGGAGCCGGTCCTCTCCAGCCAGATGATCTGCGGCGCCACCACGAGCGCGGACGCGCGGCTTCGCGCCGCGGCTGGGCTGTAGTGAGCGAGCGACTAGCGAGCCGCGAATAGTCGCGTATCGGCCCTGCGTTTTCGCTGTCCACGCCGTCGGGCCATGTTGGCCGCGCGCTGGCATCCGAGGGACTTCGTATTGTGACACGGTTGACGCGTTCCGTGTGTCTCATCGGGACGATGGGTGCTCTGTCGGCGTGTGGGGCAAGCAAAGGGAACACCCACGCGATAGGCGGTGTTCCGACTGCCAGTAGGCGTCACCACACCGAGCCGTTCCGGATGTGCATGGGCGATCAGGGTGTATCGCTTCCGAGTGAGTCACTCACCGAAGTCCTGCTGGCGGGTGGTGAAGCGTTGCCCCGGACTATCAGCAAGCAGCGCATCGAACGCGCAGTCGCGGCATGCGATACGCGTGCGATCGTTGTGCGAAGCGTTGCCGGCGACGTCACTACGGCGCAGCCGATACGAAGGTGGACGCACCGGTTCGCGCGCTGCCTGCGCCGTTCAGGAGTCAAGGTGCAAGGTCCGAACTTTTCGTACGATGCCCCAGCGTTGAGCGTGAGCCTGCGCCAAGGCAATAACATAGACCTCAGCGGGATCGAGGTGGTTTGCACAAAAGCGGTGGAAAAGCCTCCTAAGACATCCACCCAGACGACGACTACGATGACGCTCGGTACCGGCGAATGAGCGACGTTCGCCGGCTGAGAGCGCCGCTCGGGCGTTTCCGAGAACATGGCGACTCTGAACTTCGAGCAGAGTAGATTCGAGGAACGGTGGCTTGACCGAACCGCTACTTCGCGGCCCACTCTGGCGGGGTTGCGCCGGGTTTCCATGCCTTGGTGACGCCGCCGCCCTTTTGGCGTAGGTGTTGGGAGTAGTCGTTGAGTTGGGTTTGGAACGCGAGCTCGGCGCGGGGGTCTTGGCGTGTTTCGTCGAGTTCTGCTCGCCAGACGGTGAGTGCGCCGAGTGTCTCGACGGTTGATTCGTCGGTCCACCATTTGTCTTTGAGCGCTTCGAGCTGTTCGGGGTAGCGGCCGCGCAGGGCGACGATGGCGCCCCACATTTGCTGGCGCCATTCGGGGTCGCCGCCGTAGGGCTCGAGCCAGGGCGGTCGCTCGCCGCTGTTGGCGTCGGCGAGCGCGGGGGCTGTGCGCAGCGGACGAACGTGGCCGTTCTTGATGGCGCGTGCGATTTCGTTTCCGACGAACTGTGCGGCGAGCGTCGAGTGTGGTGTGTCGGCGCCCGCGGCCAGCTCGCGGAGCTGGGCTGCTGCGGGGTCGGATAGGACGACTTGGACTCGTTGGCTCATCGTGTTCGTTCCTGTGCTGGTGGGTTGACGATCCGGTTGATCGCACGGACGATCCCCGGTATGCGGCTGGTGCGGCTGGGCGCGAGCGGCCGGTGGAAGTTGGTGCCCCAGTCGCGGTCGGGCAGCTCGGGGTGCGCGAGCGACGGTGTTTGGGCGTGGCTGCGGCGCATGTTCTCGACGAGCCGCTGGATGCGGTCGGTGTCGTGTCCTTCGACGCCGAGATCCTCGCGCGAGACGAACCAGTCGGTTCCCTGGCGGGCGCGGGACGCCTCGACGTAGGCGGGCTCCTTGCTGGTCTGCCAGCCGCCGGTGACAACCAAGGTGCGTGTGACGGTCGCGCCTTGGGCGCGATGGATGTGCTGGGCGTAGCCGAGGCGCACGCGGGCGAGGTCATCGCCGGTGATGATTCGCCGGCGGCCGGTCACGTCGAACTCGATCTGTACCTCGCCGGCCGGGGTGATGTCGAGGACTTCGCCGCGGCTGCCGTTCTCGATCCGCTCGACGCCGCGCTCGCGGTGCTGGTCGATCAGCGCCACACGGTCGCCCTGGCGGATGCCGTAGTGGACGCCGGGCACCGGGACTTCGAGATCGCCGAGTTCGCCGCGCTCTGCACGGAAGTGCTGGGCGCGGGCGTTGAGCCGGCCGATCTCCTGGTTTGAGGCGTCGGAGATCAGCGCGACCTCGCTCGGGTCGTGGGTCTCGGTGAGCGTGGCCCAGTTCTGTGCGGCGTGCTCGACGGCCTCGTCGCGGGTGTCGGCCATATGCAGTTGCCCGCGCGCGTGGTAGTGCGCCATCGCGCGGTCTGAACGGCCCGCGCGCAGGTCCGCCCAGGCGCGTTGTTCGTCGCGGTCGAGGGTGCGGCAGATGTTCGAGAGTTCGGCGCTGGGGGGGAGCCCGCCGAGCCGGGCGAACATGCCTCCGGCGCCGATCGAGGGCAGCTGCGCGGCGTCGCCGATCGCCACGAGCTTTGACCCGGTTTGCTCTACGACTTCGGTGAGCCGGCTGAGGCGGTCGGTGTCGGCCATGCCCGCCTCGTCGAAGTAGATCGTCGTGTTCTGGTCGACGGCGAGGTGGCCGCGCTCGATGCGCGAGACGAGCGCGTCGAGGGTCAGGGTGCGTCCGGCGAGCGCGGGGCTGTCCTGGCCGAGGCGCTGCGCGGTGGACCCGGACACCGCGATCCCCAGCGTCCGGTTGCCGACGTGCTGCTCGGCTCTGGCGGCGGCGTCGATGACGACGCCCTTGCCGGTGCCGGCCGCTCCGACGAGGATCGCGGCCCGCTCGGGGCCGGTGATGACCTGCAGCGCGTGTGCCTGCTCGGCGCTGAGGCGTCCGCTGATCCGCTCGGCGATCTGGTCGCTCGCGTGCGCGCGAGCCTGGACGCCAACGTCGCGGCCGCCGTCGCCGGCGAGCGCGGTGAAGGAGCGCTCGATTGCCTGCTCGCGCGCACGCACGGCGAGCGTCGTCATCAGGCCGCCCTCCAGGGGCAGGACACGGCGTTCGGCGATCATCGCCCGTGAGCGGTCGAGCGCGTCGCCGGGTGAGAGCTCGCCGACGGACTGCTCCAAAAGGACCGCCCGGAACTCGCCTGGCTCGAAGGTCGCGGCACGCTCGGTCAGGCGCTGCTCGACACGATCCTCAAGCGGACCCTCCGGCGTGAGCTCGACGGTGGCGCCGAGCAGCCGGCCGGGCCGCTCACCGGGGTAGCCGTAGCGCGCGGCGGTGTCGTTCCAGGCTTGCTGTAGGTCGGCGCGGGTGATGATCACCTTGGCTTTGCGGTTCTCCAGCTTGAGCTGGCGCAGCTCGCCGCGCTCGGGGGCGCGGCCCCACTTCGCGCGGAAGCGCTCGGCGGCCCGAGCGACCTCGCGACTGCGGGAGGAGAACGCGTCCAGCAGGCTGCGCGGTACGCCGGCTATCTCGAAGTAGCGGCCGTGTTTGCCGGTGCCCCGCTCGATCGCGTACCCCCGCTGCTGGAGTTGGTGCGCGAGCGAGGAGCGGTAGTAGGCGCCAAGCTCGCGCGCCGAGCGGAAGATCTGCCGTGAGGCGACAGCGACGATCTTCCCGTCATCGCGGACAGCGCTCGTGATGACCACATGGCTATGCAGCTGCGGGTCGGGCGCGTCTGTCTCGAGGACGCCGCGGGCGGTGGTGTGCCGGTACTCGGCGGCCACGACGTCCCGCGCCGGCTCCTCGAACACCTGCCCGTGGGAGCGCCGGCGTATGGTCGGTACGGTGTCGGTCAGGTGCGCGATCGTCTCGCTGACCGCCGCGGCGTGTGCGGCTTCGATCTCGCGGCGCTGGGACTCGTCGGCGAGCGCCCACACAGCGGACACGCTCTTGGGGGCGCTGAAGGTCAGGTCGATCCCGCCGCCCCTGGCACCGTTGGAGCCGGCCTGTCGCAGCCACCGTCCTGTCCGGGGGTGTTTCCCTTCCATCAGCGAGATGAAGTCGCGGCCTTCGACGGTGGAGCCCTCGATGCCGAGGCGCGCGAGCGTGTCGGGCGAGGCGAGCCACTGGCCGGGTGCCTGGGTGGGCTCCCCGGTCGGGGAGAGGTAGTAGTCGCCGCGCTCTGGCTCGACGGTCTTTGACTCCAGGTAGCGCGCGTACCCGCCGCCCTTGGCGGCGCCGATGCTGGCTGCGGTCATCACAACGGGTACAGACCCCAACTGCCCCAGACCGGCCAACGAATTTGCACAGCACGGACACAGCGCTCGCACAGCGGTGCATCTAGTCTGTTTTGAGTGCGAAGCTGCTCGGCGCCGGTTGGTGGGCGTCGAGCGAAGCGCTCAGGTTGCGGTCGCTCTCAGCAAGCTGAGAGCCGTGCCTTGGGGGTTCTGTGGTGGCGTCCGAGCCGCCGGGTTAGGTCCGGGCCGGCGGTGGGCTGACTCTTGGTCTGTTTGTCGGCGAGATGCCTGACCGAGCCCGTTGTGTCGCCCACCGCCGTCCGGGATCACCGGCGTGACTTGATAGGAGCGTGGCAACCGCCCCCACTCAGAACTGTCCGCCGGCGGTCCAGTCAAACGAACCCCGGTTGAAAGGACACGCTGAATGATCGTGATCGGAGCGGATACCCACAAGAGCACACACGCCCTCGCCGCCGTCGACGCCGGCACCGGCGAGGTGCGCGGTGAACGCGAGATCGCCGCAGACGATGACGGGCACCGCAAAGCGCTGTGTTGGGCGCACGCCATCGACCCCGATGTGGTCTGGGCGATCGAGGACTGCCGGCACGTCTCCCATCACCTCGAGCGGGTGCTCGTGACCAGCGGAGAGCGGGTCGTGAGGGTCGCCCCGCGGCTGATGGGGCAGTCCCGCCGTGGCGAGCGTCAGGCCGGCAAGTCCGACCAGATCGACGCGCGGGCAATCGCTCGGGCAGTGCTGAAGGACGGCGTCGAGAAGTTTCCGAGCGCGCATCTGGACGAGCACGCGATGGAGATCCGGTTGCTGTGCGATCACCGCGAAGACCAGGTCGCGGAGATCAACCGCCTCACCAACCGGCTGCGCTGGAATCTCGTGATCCTCGACCCCAGGCTGGAGGCCAGTATCCCACCGCGCAAGATGGACTTCCCCGGCCAGCTCGAGCGCATCGCGCGGCGTCTGCGCAAGATGGAGCCCTGCGCGCGGGTCAGGATCGCCAAAGAGCAAGTCAAAGCGATCGGCGAGCTATCCCGCCACAGCCGCCAGCTCAAGCGCGAATTGCACGCTCTCATCGCCGCCCATCGACCCCAGCTGCTTGCCGAGCTCGGCTGCAGCACGATCACCGCCGCGATCCTGATCGGTCAGACCGCAGGCGCAGAGCGGTTCCCGAGCGATGCACACTTCGCCAGGATGGCCGGCATCGCACCAATCCCCGCCTCATCAGGCAAGACCGACCGGTATCGTCTTCACCGCGGTGGTAACCGGCGCATCAACCGTGCGCTGCACGTCATCGCGATCACCCGTGGCCGCTGGGACCCCGCTACCAAGGCCTACCTGGAACGAAAGGAAGCGGAGGGCAAGAGCCGCATGGAGGCCCTGCGGTGCCTCAAGCGGCAGCTCGCACGACGCTTTCACCGTCTGCTCATGCAACCGCCAGCGACAGCGACAGCCCGCCCAGCGATCCCCGTCAATGCCGTAATTTCCGTGCCCTGCTTGACATAGGAGTCACCAGCGTGCAGCGGCCGGCAGCGATGCTCCGGTGTGCCGGGTGCTCCCTGTCGGTCGCAGCGGCAGGCTTGCCGGGCGCCGACGTTTGCGGCAAGATGGTGACATGCGCAGGGAGCAGATTTGGCGTTACGGGCGGCTGTGGACCGCGTTGATCATCGGAACGCCTGCCGGGTTGCTATTCGGTTTGTTTCAACTTGCCTCGTCGGGCGCCTTGGAGAAGGCGCTGCTCGCGGCATTGACCTTTGGGGTCCTGTTTGGCGCCGCGATGTCGATCTGGATTTGGAGCCGCTGGAAGGCTGCGAAGAAGCTGAGCTCGCGAGATCGCAGAGCGGTAGCGCGCAGTGTGTTGAAGGGGGAGCCCGTCGAGGACCCGCGCCTTGCGCCAGCAGTGATCGAGTACGCCGATGTGGTTCATCGCGGGCACGATCGTGATCGACGCTACAGGTGGACGCTGTGGATCTGGCCGGCGCTGACGCTCGCACTGGCAGTCGCGGAGACGGTCAACGGTTCTACGGGCCAAGCTGTGTTGTTCTGGGGACTCGTCGTTTTCTGGATCGCCTTCATGCCGACGCAGCAAAGAAGAGAACGAAACACCATCTCGCATGCCTCTCACGCTGCGAACTCGGCAAAGCAGCTTCTTGACGACTCAGCCAGCTAATACGTCTCGGTCACCCGTCCGCGCGCCGACCCGGGACTTTGGCGAAGCTCCGCAAATTGCGAGGTCCGCTTGACATAGGAGCAACGGGCTTGGCGGTGTGTCCGGGCTTGGCGGTGTGCGCCGGCCGCGGGAGCCGGTGAGCGTCAGCGAGCGGCCAGCGAGCAGCCCGACAAGGCTGCCGGCCGGCTCGCACGACGCCGGGGTCGGTGGAGAGCCGACCGCAGGGATGCTCGGTTACAGCCGGCGAAGCCGGCGTCGGTAGCCGGCCGTTGAAGGTAGGGCCGCGCCGTCGCCGGTCGCCGGCGCGGCGATCTGACGGCTCGTGGCGAACCCTCGCGGCGAGCGGGCGCGAGCCCGCGCGCAGGCGATCCCGCGAAGCCGGGAGCCGGCGCGACAGTGCAGAACGCGGTGAGCGGTTCGCTTGGCGCGAGCCCGGGCACGGGCGGCAACGGCTCGTCTGTGACGGGCGGTGGCAGCCCGAACGGAGCAGGCGCGAGCGAGCAAGCCGAGCTGCGGCTTGGTTTGGCGCCCGCGATCACACGCACCTACGCTGATCGAGCTGTCGTGATCGCGGGACGCCTGCTCGACGGGCAGGGTGCGCCGATCGCCAACGCGAGCTTGGACGTCCTGCAGCAGGTCGTCGGGACCGGCGCAGCCAAGCTCGTGGCCGAGACGACGACCGGCTCTGACGGCACGTTCACTGTGCACGTCCCGGCGGGGCCGTCGCGGTTGATCGAGGTCGCCTACCGCGCGTTCTCTGGCGACGCGAGCTACGCGGCCATCGCGGATGTCCGGGAGACCGTCGGTGCGGGCGTGCGGCTGAGCGTCGGCCCGACTCATACTGGCTCGGAAGGGACGATCGTGTTGTCGGGGACAATCGAGGGACCGATCCCGTCGCAGGGCGTGATCGTCGATCTGCTGGTGCATTACCGTGGGCGCTGGGAGCCGTTCAGGACCCCGCGAACGAACGCGCACGGTCGCTTTCGCGTGGTCTATCAGTTCGAGGGCGGCGTTGGGCGCTTCCCGTTCCGCGCGGAAGTTCCCGGCGGCCAAGCAGGGTTCCCGTTCGGCAGCGGCGTGAGCCGGGTGGTGGATGTCAGCACGAGCTGAGCCAGATCACCGCGTAGCAGTGCTGATCTCGCGCGGGATGTGCACCGCCGCGGCGCTGGCTACGCTGTTGCTGTCGGCGACAGCGAGCGCTGACACGACCCACCATGCAGGCCGTCGCGGATAGCGGCGTTTCCTCCCCTACGCACCGGCGCCGGGTGCCGAATTCTCTGGTTGACTCAGTTGAAGGCTTTCACC
Organism: uncultured Solirubrobacteraceae bacterium; assembly: GCA_963722435.1. Taxonomy (GTDB): domain Bacteria; phylum Actinomycetota; class Thermoleophilia; order Solirubrobacterales; family Solirubrobacteraceae; genus Palsa-744. The sequence goes on from CAVRKZ010000001.1 coordinate 180,143, forward strand.
TCCACCGCCGCTGTGTATTTAAGCGCGTCCGTAAACGTCGCGGTCATCGCACCGGCGGCGTCCCACAGGCCACATCCAGAGCACACGCAGGACTGCGATTCGACCTTGAGTTCCTGTTCCCCGCTTCCCGTCTTGCATGTGATAGTACCCTGAGCGCTCATCTTACCGATGGGCGCCATGGGACAGGCGAGCGTCCCGCTGATCCGAAAATCAGCGAGCGTCCCGCAGTCAAATTTCGCTTCATAGGGTTCGCTTTCCGACCCATGAAGCCCCATCTCGTTCCACGCTTCGCCATCGTTGGGCGCGCCTCCGCCCGGTCCCGCTTCGCTGCCATAGAGGAGGTACGTGTCCGCCGTGCCCCACGTTATCGTTCCTGAGGCCTTGCCTTCGCTCGTGCACGACGCTCCCGCAAACGTGCAGGCCGTGAAAGTAAACATGCTCACGTCGGTGTCGACGCTCACGTTGACCGCCCCACTGCTGGTCCCCTTCTTGCACGTAACCGCACCATCCGGCCCTTGCAGGCTGACAGTGGCGATTTTGCCCGTGTAGTTCACGTTTTCAGAGGAGTTCCATTCGTAAGGGCCTTCGTCTTCCGGCCCCTCGTTCGTGCAGCTCGTATCGAGAAATTCACCGGTGTACTGTTGGTTGACCTTTTTGTCCTTCTTGCACTTGCCTTGGTCTCTGTTTTCATTCTCTTTCGTAAGAAGCTCCTGGCCCGGGTAAGCTGCGAGGATGGTACCGATAGGCTCATAGTAGTCGATCGCTTTACCTTCAGGGCCGCCGCTCTCGGTGCCCTCAATGAGAAGCTTCGTCGCAGACGTCCCGTCGGGATTTTTTACGAGGAACCACGGGGCACCGCTCGAGCCCGCTTTGGCTTCTCTTAGCGAGACGGCTTCGACAAGTCCACCAACGGTAACTTCTTCCGGCTTCCCCGCTTTGTAGGTCACCGTCTGGCCGAGCTTGCGAACCAGCTCCTCGCATTTTTCGCCTCCGATTTCAGTAAAGCCCTCGAGGCACTCTTCCTGTTTGATCTTTGAGGCTTCTTTCCCTTCAACCTGAACCGATTTAACCGGCTTCGATGCCTCGGCCAGGCCTTTCCACTCAACCATCCCGGCATATATTGGGTCGACGGCGTCGGGTTCAGCCCAGTTCGTGGCTTTGTCTGGCTTGGACAAAACTTCGATCTCGCCGTAGTCGCCTGGGCAACCTGCCGCTGGACAGCCACCCGGGCCTCCGGCCATACCGTTGACCGGCTGCATAGCGGGCCCTATTTCCAGCTGTTCTGCAGGATTCTTCAAGTTCCACGAGTACCACTTTTCGCCGTTTGTCGTGATGCAGTGGCCGGCGGTGAGCAGATACGTCTTGTGGCCCTGAAAGAGCAGCGGCCCAGCGGTGCACGAGCCGACTGTGCCTAGCTTGTTCGATATGGCGACGCCTGAAGTAATGGTTTTTTCGCAGAAGCGCTGCGTTTCCGAAAAGTTGTAACCTCCAAGCCCCACTTCGCACGTTGTTGGGCCTGTGGCCGCGCGTGCGACGCGTGCCGGAGTAAAAGCGAGCGCAGCAAACAGAGCTACGGCTAGCAGCGTGACCCAACGCATGACTACCCCCGTTCGCTATCAGGTGGTCGGCCGTGCGTAGTACCGCCCGTTCATCGAACGCTCGCTAGACACGGTCCCGGTGGCCTCCATGCCGATGCGAGGGCTGACGCTAACGCCGCGGTGAACCGATGTCAAGAGCAGACGCGAGCGCGCGCACACGAGCAGTAGCCACGGGTCGGGACCAATAGCGCCTTGGGATTGGACTCGGCGCAATGCGCCGCCGACCCCCACACTCGGTGATTCGGTGGCTATTCCAGCTGTCCGGAGGCAATCGACTTCTGGGGTGTCTGGAGCTCACGGAGGATGCGTTGCTGGAGGGCTTGGACGATGCGCAATCTCACACCTCGGCGAGCCCCGGCCAGGATGCTCGGCCGTGGCAACACTTTGGCAACAGACGTATCGTACGATGCGTCCGATGCGTCCGCGAAACGCGACAAAATGGACGATCTGGACGCCGACGGACACATCTGGAGCCAGTGGGCACGGTCCAGGTCCGTGTCGGGGCAACCCGGTGGAGGTTCGAGTCCTCTCATCCGCATTCCTCACCGAGGGAAGTCGTCTAACTCAAACCACGCTCGCGACGGTGCGGCAGGGCTGAGTGCGGCTCGGAGCGTTCCTCAGGTGGCCCGAAGGCAGCTGGACCGAGCGCACTCGCCCACTGCTTCGCCCCGGATGCGACAGTGAGCCGGCACTCGCGAAAGACCGTCGGATCTCGTCCTTCCCGAGCGTCAAGGAACGTCCTACCCAGGCACCCGCTCAACTCTGAAAGCACGAGCGCCAGTCAAGTCGTCTGTAGTGGTGTAACGCCCTCTCGTCGGTGACGCTCATGGCTCAGGCGGCGTTGAGCTTGACGACCTCCTCTCCCTTTCCCTCGTGGATGTCGGGGTCCTGGGCTTTCACAGCGTCGAGTAGGGCCATGCTCTCGGCGGAGAGGTAGCGTCGGCAGACGAGCCACTCGTCGTTCTGCTCGATCAAGAGGGCGCCGGCGAGACGGATCGCTGAGGCGTCGTTGGGGAAGATGCCGACGACATCAGAGCGTCTGCCGATCTCGCGGTTGACGCGCTCGAGCGGATTCGTGCTCCTGAGCTTCGGCCAGTGCTCGCTCGGGAACGCGTAGAAGGCGAGCAGGTCGGCCTCTGCCTCTTCCAAGAGCCGGCAGACCTTCGGGACGGTCGGCTCAAGACGCTCGATCACCTGCCCAACGCGCTCTGAGGCTTGCTCGCCGTCCTCGGCCTGGAAGAGCTCCCGCAAGGCGGCGGAGACTAGGCCGCGCTGTGAGGGCCGGCAGTGTTGGTGCATGTTGCGGACGAAGTGCACGGTGCAGCGCTGCCAGGGGCACGCGAGGACGCGCTCGATCGCGTGCTTGAGACCTTCATGCTGGTCAGAGACACAAAGACGGACTCCCTGCAGCCCACGGGCTCTCAGGGAGCGCAGGAACTCGACCCAGAAGGCCTCTGACTCGACCTCGCCGAGATCGAGTCCGATCACCTCGCGGATGCCGGAGTCATGCACGGCATAGGCGATCACGAGCGCCTTCGAGCGCACGTGCGCCCCGGAGCGGACCTTCAAGTGCTTGGCGTCAAGCCACAGATACGGATAGCTGCCTTCAAGCGGGCGCTCCCTGAAGATCTGCACCTGCTCGTCGAGGGCCCTGCAGAGCGCAGAGACGCGGTCCTTGGTCATCCCGGCGATCCCCAGCTGCTCGACCAAGCGATCGACCTTCCTGGTCGATACGCCGTTGACATAGGCCTCGAGCACGACCGCGACGATCGCCTGCTCACTTCGCCGCCGCGGTTCAAGAAAGCTCGGGAAGTAGGCCGGGCCCTAGCGCTTGCGGGGGATCAACAGCTCGATCTCCCCGACCCGCGTCTCCCAGGGCCTTGGGCGGTAGCCGTTTCGGTGGGTGAGGCGCTCTGGGCTCACCTCTCCGCGCTCTGCGCCGACCTCGAACGAGATCTCCGCCTCCATCAGCTCGCGGGCGACCAATGCGACCGCCTCGCGCACGAAGTCGCCGTGCTCGCCCGCCATCACCTTGGCAACGACATCGGCAGTGGTCATCCTGTGGCCTTCGGCCATCGTGGTGCTCCCTTCTCATCGATTCTTGGTGGAACCGACGAGTGTGGACGCCGCGGTGGCCGGAACCTTCTCCGGCCTACACGCCGCTCGTTACACCACTTCTACCGACGTGACCCGAGCGCCGCTCGGTTGGTGGCCCATGCGCGACCGCACAGGCCACCATCCTAACTCATTCATTAAGCGCGTAAATCCCCCGGGCAAAAACGCCCGGAGTAACATTTCACGCTTCAACCATCAAAGCTTCCCCCTTGCTTTCTGTTTCGCTGACTTGAGTCATAGGAAGCGACCCGAAGAACCCTGGCTGGTTAACAAGGACCCACATCGTGTTAACCGGCATCAGCGGAGCGCCCAGTGCGACAGTGCAGGCTACTTCGGATTCCGCCCGGGTTTTACCCGTTGTTCTTTGCGTTTCGTTCACGCATGCCAGCCATATCCAAGCTTCTTTGCCTTGCGCTTCGGTTCCCTTTTCTTCTTCGTACATTGGAAGCTGCATGTTCAGCGGGCCAGAAGCTGCAGTGAGCCAGAATACTTTGCTGATCACGTTGATATCGCCCGTGCGTTCCACTAGAAGCCCCCCGAGCGGGGTGAACGGTTCGAGAGTCGCGAGCCCGGCACATACATATTGGGCAACAAGTGTACCCGCTTTTGCTTTGATGAGCTCCCCTACTTTTGTTTTCGCGGCATCCAAGTACAGCAAAGTGCCTTCTAGTTCTTGAGACTTGATTTCACCGTTTTTGGCACCCGGGGTAGTGCACACACTGGCACCGACAGCGCACTTGGTCCACGTGGTACGCCACTTCTCTTCTTTAGGCCCAATAACTTCGCCGGTCACCTTTTCTTTCTGGCATTCCACTGTGCCTCTGTTTTCAGCGGGTGTCACCAGTGGATTGACAACGCTTGCCTTGAAAACCGCTATATCCTTGCCTTTGAAAGTAAATTTTTTGGCGGCTTTCCATTCGAATAGTTCCCACTTGCCTACATGTCCCGGATTGAGTTCATTGCACAGCTTGTTATTCCATTGGCCTGTATTCTTCGGGACCGCCTTTGCGCATACTTTGAATTCAGGCAGTGCCGCCGTGGCGCTGCCCGCGGCGATCGCACCCATCGTGAAGATAGTGACGAGGCACAGCCAGATCATCGGCGTGCGTTTCATGTTCCTCCCCCCTTCTCCGGTTTCCCGGCGAGTCATCTGAGTGGCATCCAAGCCCCGTTTTGGAAACCGCTGCAAGCGTCCCCACGCCAGCCGTAGCACTCGCGCCACACACAAGCAGCGCCGAAGGTACTCTCTCAGACGTCCCTGTTTTTGTCAATACCTCGGTCACACGAGCATGAAGCGCGTTCCGCGGCGTTACCGAGGTCCGCCGAGTCGGACTGTTCAACCGGCGGCGCGCCGTCTCCTTGTCTGCAAGTGGTACTCGGCTACGACTGCGCCGGATCCCACGCACGCACGCAACGGTCAGTGGAGCCACAACACACCGCCATGGAGGCAGGCCGAGCGCACAGACAGCGCGAGAAGAAGCCCGAGCGCCGTGTAGATCGAGGGAAGAAAGGAAAGCACCACAAGAATGCCAAGGTGGTCTTCAGCCGATGCGGCTCACCCAAGGTCTAGAGATACCTCAAGCACGGCCCGCTAGACCTTTGCGGTTCGGGCGAGGAACTCCACCGGACACAACCCCACACCGGCGATCAAGCTAGGGGAAGCCCGGCGCTCCGCGCCTCCTTGGGCGTGGGGGACGGTCTCGCTTTCCGGAACCAAGGGAGCGTCTGAGCAGCCTGTGCCCAGTTCCGCAAAGGACGAGATCCGAGTGTGTTGCGGCGCGATCGTGGATCCTGCCTGCTTTCGCCGACGAGCGGCAGCGCCGGCCTCGTATTGGTGACGACCCTCAGAGGGCGCACAGCTGGTACCGACCCGGCCCGACGCGCTGGAAGCTGGGCGGCAAAACACGGGCGCCGGTCGAGAGGCAGCTATTGACCGAATCCCGGGAGACGCTATGGCCGAGCAGAGCTTCGACCGCCATATGTGCCTCACCGACACCCATCGGACGACCCGCCGCTATCAACGCCTTGACGAGGGCCCTCTGGACCACCCCGTTGCCGAGTCGCTTTGTGCGCGCCGGCACAATCTTTGCCTGAGGTCTTCGGGAAAGTCCATCTGGATAGGCATCCAAAACCGTCTTTACAGATGCGTTTGGTGGGTTTGAAAGCCGTCCTACCAAGTGCATTCCTTGTGACCCGCCGCCTCTTTGCACCGCGGCCTGAAGTCCTCGAGCTTCGGCTGGCTTGACGCGCCCCCGCTGATGCGAGCGTTGCCGCCGCTCTGCTGAGCACCAGCGGCGCCTCGTCAGTTGGCGCGTAGCCGCATGCGCAGTCGCCTGCGCCTGGTCAGCCGCTACCTGGCGTCGTGCTGACGTCGCCCCGTGATCTAGGACGGCATAACGCGCAGTCGACCTTGAGGCCACGAGCCGCCGTGACTGCAGCGCCGCTGGTGCCAGATCCTCGTCGAAAAGGGCCGACGGCGCGTCGCTGGAGAGGTGACTGCATGTGATCCGCCGCCAGGGCGCGGGTGCGCGTGCGTTGAGCCACGGGTGTCGGCTACGCTCGCAGTTCCTCTTTTCTCTACCCGAGCCAGTCGGCGCCAGCCGAAATCCATAGCTCGCTTCGGCGGGCGACCGAGCGGACGAGAGCAACATTGATGGCACTCGCGCGTGGCTCGCCTCGGCGTGCCTTCCCGTCCGCTCCGGGGCTCCCCTGGCCAGCGCGCCCTCTGTCCACTCTCGATGTGCCCGCTCGCGCCAGCTTTGACTGACGTGGAGCTCCGGAGTCGATCTCCCGAGAACCCGTAGGGGTTCTCGGCTCGCCGGCCGCGGGCGACTCCTGCGTGGACGAGCTCTTGACGCCTGCCTGTCGCGCTCCTACAAGGCCGCCCGAAAGAGCGCTCGTCGGAGCCGACGACGCGACAAGCACCAGGCAGGAGGAACCCGATGACGACGACGTCCGCGTCCACGACCACCCCCAGCGGATCACGCCCGAAGTCCGCCCACGCGAGCAACGTACACACGCGTGGCCGCGCGTGCACGCCCCGCAGGCGAGCAGGACGCAAGCAGCGAATCCTCGCGCGCTACACCGACCCCGAGGGTCGTGCGCGAGAGGTGATCGCGCGAAGGGGGGCAGCCGAGAGCACCCTGGTGATCGATCGTCTGGTGGTCGGCCGCGGCGACCTTCGCCTGGTCGCGCACCTCGCTCTCGACGAGCCATCTGAGAACGCGCTGCTGGTATGCGAGTACTACGTGCCGTCCGCCGCCGCTGGCTGTCGCTGCCGCGCTCTCACCCCCGAGGATGCGCACGCTGTGCCGTTCACCGATCAACTCGAGCGCGACGCCGGCGCGGCTCAGGCAGCGAGCCACGCGCCTCTGGCAGACCGCTCGGGAAGCGTCTACTCGCTCGAGCGTCTGCCGAGCGAGATGTCGATCGGTGAGCTGCGCTGGTGCCGGCGCAGCCCGGGGCAGTGCGCTCCCGGCGAGCCGGTGAGCCTCCGTGAGGTGATCGCGGCGCTCGAGAGCTATGAGCCCGTGTGCGCACACACGGCCGGGGTGATCGCCGCGCAGGAGCGCAGCGGAGCTGTCTCCGTTGCGACTTTGCGCTCCGAGCTCGTACGCGTTCACGCAAGCCCCATCGTGCTCAACCGGAGGCTGCGGGAAGCCGTGGCCGAGCTCGTCGGCCGGGGCGAGCTCAGCATGAGCGAGATCGCCATCCGCTGCGGACGGGTCAAGCACGATCGCAGGGGTAACGAGTCGGGCGAGACGAGCTGGCTGGCGCGGCGGCTGGGCATCTTGCCGGAGGGCGGTCACAGCAGGCCCACGCCATGGATTCACAGTGACGTGCTCGCCCTGATCGCCCGCGACGGATTGGGCCTCAGCCCGCGTGAGGTCGAGATGTGATGGCAGTCGACTCGCCCGGAGCGATTCTCCTCGTCCACTTCGATCGCGCGCGCGATCGGAGCGCGCTCGCCGAGCAACTGGCAGCGGACGGCTTCGAGGTCTCGCTCGCGGGCACCGCAGAGCATGCACGCGTGCTCGCCCGCACCGACGCTCCAGCACTTGTGCTGCTGTGCGCCGGGCGCTCACCGCGGGCAGCGCTCGAGCTTCTTTGCGAGATTCGCGATCGTGACAGCGAGGCGGCTTCGTGGCACAGGAGCGTGCCATCGATCCTGATCGGCGCCGGCACTGCGGAGATCGAGATGCTGCGCGCGTTCGAAGCAGGCGCAGATGACTATCTCTCCCGCGCGTGCTCCTACCTCGAGCTGCGTGCGCGCGTACGTGCCCTCCTCGGCCGCTCGCGAGCCTCGGGTCGGTACGAGCGGCGCCTTGAGGTGCGCTCGCTTGCGATCGACACGCTCGCGCATGCCGCCACGCTCCACGGCGCAGATCTTGCATTGCGACCGATGGAGTTCGCGCTACTCGAGCAGCTCGCGCGTGACCCTCGTCGTGTGTTCACCAAGCGCGAGCTCCTCGGCAGCGTGTGGCGATATCGAGCGGTGGGGTCGACGCGCACCGTCGATACACACGCGAGCAGGCTTCGGCGCAAGCTCACCGCCGCCGGCGGGCAGCCATGGGTCATCAGCGTCTGGGGCGTCGGCTACCGGTTGATCTGAAGCTCGCCCGGCGCGCACGGCGCCACTCGCGCCTGCGCTAGCGACGCCCGCACGCACCACCGCGCGCCGCGCCACCGCGACGCCCAATTTGACCATCACACAGACGACCGGCTCTGCGCCGGTCCGATCGCGCCTGGCCTATCGGCCGGGCCGGAAGGGAGTGCCCTATGTCCTCGTACACCTCCACTGAAGGGACCCGCCCGCCGCAGGCGATCGCCGAGGAGGCGATTCAGCACCTGCTCACGCTGGGAGCTCGCTGCCTCATCGGCATTGCGCTAGGGCTGCTTGCGGCACGGCTCTTGCGCACCAGGCAGCTGCACTGGAGCTGGGCCGCCGTGGCCGGCGCGGTCGTCGTGCTGGCCCAGGATCTCCTGGCGGGCTGGGCTCTCACGCTCGCGGTGTGCGCGTTTGTCGCGGGCGCTCGCGGACGGCGCTGGCACCGCGAAGACCTCGACGCTGGAGCCGATCTGGCGCGGCTTGCCGGCGCTCGCAGCCGCCCCACGGCGCTGCTCTGGACGCTCGCCGGCCGCCTCGCATCACATGCTCGCGAGCGCATCGGCCAGCGGTTGCCGGGCTCGAGCTCGACCTCAGGCGAGTTGCAGCTCGGCCTCGACGAGAAGGGCCGGGCGGTATGTGTGCCCTTCGCCGGGACAGGCGGGACGCACACGCTCGTCGTCGGCGCCACCGGCTCGGGCAAGACGGTTACTCAGAGCTGGATCGCAGTGCGTGCCATCGAGCGCCACATGGGCGCGGTCGTGCTGGACCCCAAGGGCGACGGTGAGCTGCGCAGGCAGCTTCGTCGTGCGGCGCTCGCGGCAGGCAGGCCGTTCCTCGAGTGGACGCCCGACGGCGATCGCGTCTATAACCCCTACGCCCGCGGCGGCGCCAGCGAGATCGCCGACAAGGTGCTCGCGGGCGAGCGCTTCACGGAGCCCCACTACCTGCGCCAGGCGCAGCGCTATCTCGGCTACGCGGTACGCGCACTACGTCAGACGGGCACCGAGATCAGCCTCGGCGCGATCGTCGAGCAACTCGATCCCGAGGGCCTGGAGAGGCTCGCTCGGCGCCTGGGAGAGGCGCAGGCGCAAGCGACCTTCGCCTACCTCGATGCGCTCTCACCGCGTCAGCGGCGCGAGCTCACGGGCGTGCGCGACCGCCTGGCGATCCTCGCCGAGTCCGACGTCGGGCGTTGGCTCGATCCAAGCGCCGAGCGGGGCGGCGGCTTCGACCTGTTGAGCGCCGTGCGAAGCCGTGCGGTCGTCTACTTCAGCCTGCAGTCCGACAGCCGCCCGTTGGTCAGCCAGATGCTCGGTGCCGCGATCGTCCAGGACCTGCAGACGACCGTCTCCTCGCTGCAGGCCACGCCCGTTCCGACGCTCGTCGCGATCGACGAGTTCTCGGCGATCGCCGCCGAGCACGTGGTCCGGCTGTTCGGTCGCGCGCGCTCCGCCGGACTGAGCCTCCTACTGGGGACACAGGAGCTATCGGACCTGCGCCTGCCCGGGCGGGAGCGGATGCTGGAGCAGGTTCTCGGCAACCTCTCCGTCCTGATTGCCCACCGCCAGGTCGTGCCCAGCTCGGCCGAGCTGATCGCGAGCGTGGCGGGCAGCCACGGGGCGTGGAAGGTCACGCGCCACAGCGACGGCAGAAGCACGCGTGTGCGCACCTCCGAGCCGGTGCTCGACGGGCAGTGCGTGATGGGCCTCGGCCGTGGCTGGGGTGCCGTGCTCGTGTTGGGCGAGCCGAGGAGCGCCCGCGTCGCGCGCATGTTCTCGCCCCAACGAGGCGGCTGAGGCGCCAGCGCGAGCACACAGGCACCCACGACAGACAGACACACATCCACATCCACCATGCAGAGGAGGAGCCATGCACACCAAAAGCAAGCCGCGCTCGGTCGCGCAGCTCGAGCTCTTGCGCTGGGCGGCCGGGCTGGGCGTGATCACCGCCGAGGCGCTCGCCGCGCGCGCCGAGCTCACGCAGGGGGCTGCCCGCGCGCGCCTCCTGACGGCAGAGCGCGCCGGTCTATTGACGCGGAGCCGCCCGCTCGCGGACGTCCCCGCGCTGTACATGCTCACCCGCGCCGGCGTGAGCGCGAGCGGGCTCCGGGGGCTCGAACCGGCGCGCCTGAGCGCAGCTAGCGCCGCCCACGCCGCAAAATGCGCTGCAGTGGCCGTGGCGCTCGAGCGCGCCTATCCGGATCATCGCGTGATGGGCGAGCGGGAGCTACGCCGCCAGGAGCGCGCCTCCGGCAGGCCCTTCGCGAGCGCTGTGATCGGCGCCGGCGACGGTGCTCCGCTGCTGCACCGCCCCGATCTCGTGCTCTGGCCCGAGGGCCCACACGAGCGCCTGCCTGTCGCCGTCGAGGTGGAGCTCACGGTCAAGGCGCCGCGTCGACTGCTCGCGATCTGCCGTGGCTGGGCGCGCTGCCGTGACATCGCCGGCTGCCTGTATCTGGCAGACGGCCCCGTCGAGCGTCCGCTGGCGCGTGCGATTGCCGACGCCCAGGCCGTGGAGCGGATCGCGCTCGTCCCGCTCACGGCGCTGCTCGCGCAGTACACGCGCGAGCTCTCGATGCCCGTGAGTACCGTCCCAAGTCGGGGCTAGCTTGGCCGTGGGGGGTCAACTCGAGCAAATGGAGAGCGAACATGTTCAGCATCAACCGCGTCGTACTGGTGGGACGTCTAACCCGTGACCCCGAGCTGCGCGCCCTTCCCTCCGGCCGCAGCGTCTGCGCCCTGCGTATCGCGTGCAACTCCGCCCGCAGGGATGCCGACGGCGCGCTCGCCGAGCGGCCGAACTACTTCGACGTGAGCGTGTACGGCGCGCCGGGCGAAAGCGTGAGTCGGTACATGCGTCGCGGCAGCCGGATCGGCGTCGACGGGCGCCTCGACTGGCGCGAGTGGGAGACGGCCGATCAGGAGCGACGCCAGTCAGTCAGCGTGATCGCCGACACGGTGCAGTTCCTCGACGGGCCGGGTGAGCGCGAGCGGCTCGACGGATCCGATGCAGATGGCGCGCAGGGGGCAGAGCTCGGGCATGAGGGCCTCGCAGAGGCCGAGCTCGTGGGCGTAGGGGCGGGGGAGGAGGAGGACCTCGCCTTCTGAGCCCTCGCCGAGCGGCGCTTGCTCCGCAGCCCTGCCGGCCGCGGACACCAGCGGCGGACGTGCCCCTCTGGCGCGCCTCCGCCGCTGGTGCCAGGGCCGCTATTTGTATTTAAGGGACGGGTTGGCGCCCCGCACCGGCGCCGCCCGAGGCATAAACTGCGCGGCCCGCGACGGTCGGCGAGCCGGCTGGCCGCAGGGCAGCGCCGCGTCGATCAGCAGGAGCCCACGATGCCAGTCAACACACAAGCGATCGGCAAGCAGTACGAGCCCGTCGTGTATGCGGTAGGCAGGGAGAAGGTGCGCGAGTACGCGCGCGCGGTGGGCGAGACGAACCCGCTCCACCTGGATGTGGCGGCCGCCCGCGCTGCCGGCTACGCCGATGTGATCGCACCGCCGATGTTCACCGTCGTCTACAGCGCCCCAGCGGTCGGCCCGCCGATCTTCGATCCTGATATCGAGCTCAACTTCGCGATGATGGTCCACGGTGCTCAGGAGTTCGTGTGGGGGCCGCTGGTCGTGGCGGGCGACGAGGTCACGACGACCGCGAGCGTGAAGGACATCAGCGAAGCGGACGGTCGCGGCTACTACGTGTTCGAGTCGATCTCCACGAACCAGCACGGCGAACAGGTATGTCGGGGCACGTGGACGAACATCGTGCGGGGGGTGTGAGGCGCTCGTGGAGCTGAGCGAGGGCGGGCAGATCCCGGAGCTGCGGGTCACGCCCGACAAGTACCTCACGGTGCGCTACGCAGGCGCGTCTGGTGACTTCAACCCGATCCACATCGACGAGGAGTTTGCGCGCGCGGTGGGCCTGCCCGGGCGGATCCTGCACGGGCTGTGGACGATGGCGCAGGTGGCGCGTGCGCAGACCGAGGCAGCCGGTGGACCAGAGCACCTGAAGCGCCTGTCAGTGCAGTTTCGCGGCATGGGCCTGCCCGAGCAGGAGGTCCTCATCAGCGGCACGGTCCGCGAGCGCTCGGACGCTCTCGCGGTGATCGACACGGTCGCCGAGCAGGCGGGCAAGCAGATCATCCGCAACGCGCAGGCCGAGCTCGAGCTCTAGCGGCGAGGCCCGATCGGGCGCCCGCGGCCGGGCCTACAATCAGCTTCATGCTGAGCCCGCGCCAGGAGCACATTCTCTGGAAGGTCGTCGACGGCTACCTGCGTACAGGGCAGCCTGTCGGCTCGCGCACGATCGCCGCTGACCCCGAGTTCGACTGTGGCCCCTCTACCGTGCGCAACGAGCTCGCGCAGCTCGAGGAGCACGGGCTGCTCGCGCACCCCCACGTGTCGGCAGGACGCGTCCCCACGGATGCGGGGCAGCGCTATGTGGTCGACCGCCTGCTCAGCTCCAAGCACGCGCCGGCGCTCCCGCGCCGGCCGCTCGAGCTGTCGCTGATTCGTCGCGAGCTCGACGAGGTGATGCGCACGACGACCGAGACGCTCTCCCAGATGACCAACCTGCTCGCGGTCGTCTCCGCGCCCTCCATCAACGGCGCGAGCATTCGCCACGTCGAGGTTCTCGCGCTCCAGCCTGACGTGGTGCTGGTGGTGATCATCACCTCGGCGGGGAGCGTGACGAAGACCTTTGCAGCCTTCGAGCGCGCCGTCGATCCGGGCCTCGTGGCTTGGGCGGGCGAGTATCTGAACGAGCGTCTCGTGGGGATGGGTCTCGGTGCTCGCATGATCCAGCAGCGCCTGGCCGATCCCAGCCTCACAGTGACCGAGCTCGCGTTCCTCGAGCGCTTCGCCCCCGCCTTCGGCGAGCTCGTCTCCCACGACGAGGATGCCCTGTTCGTGGAGGGGACCGCGCGGCTGTTCGAGACCGCGCAGATCGAGGACGCCAGCCACGTGAACGAGCTGGTCGAGCTGCTCGAGCGGCGCGTCGCGCTGTTGCGCGTGCTGCGCGCCGCGCTCGCGGCGCCGGGCGTGTACGTGCGCATCGGGCACGAGAACGAGCTGCCGGCGATGCACTCGCTGGCGCTCGTCGCGACGGGCTACGGGATGGCCCAACGCAAGCTCGGCACGGTTTCGTTGATCGGGCCCGTGCGCATGGACTACGCGGGCGCGATCGCGACCGTGCGCGAGGCCGCCCAGCAGCTCTCGCGCTTCGTCGAAGACGCCTACGCGACGAACTGACGCCCAAGGCATGCCCCGCGACCCATACGAGGTGCTCGGCGTCACACAAGACGCCTCCACGCAGCAGGTCAAGAAGTCGTTCCGGGCCCTAGCCCGCGAGCTGCACCCCGACGTCAACGCGCACGACCCGCAAGCCGAGGAGAAGTTCAAGGAGGCAGCCGAGGCCTACGAGATCCTCTGCGACGAGGAGCGCCGCGCGACCTATGACCGCTACGGGCACGAGGGGCTGCGCTCTGGGGGCTACTCGCCGAACTTCGAGGGCTTCGGTTCGATCAGCGACCTGTTCAACGCGTTCTTCGGAGGAGTCGCCGCCGGTCGCGCCGGCCCCGTCCAGGGCGCCGACGCGGCGATCGCGATCGAGATCGACCTCGCGGAGGCCGCCGAGGGCACCACCGAGCAGGTGGCCTTCGACGCGATCGAGCGCTGCGAGCGCTGTCACGGCAACGGCGCCGAACCGGGCACGCCGATCGTCACCTGCCAGCGCTGCGGCGGCGCCGGGCAGCTCCAGTCCGTCACGCGCACGCCGCTCGGGCAGATGGTGCGCACGACCGTCTGCGAGGAGTGTCAGGGCGAGGGACGCGTGCCCCAAAAGCCATGCCAGCAGTGTCGCGGGCGCGGACGTCTTGCGGTCAAGCGCACGCTCGACGTCGAGGTGCCAGCCGGCATCGCCGACGGTCAGCGCATCCGTCTCGCCGGCCGCGGGCACGTCGGCGATGCGCGCACTCCCGCCGGCGACCTCTACGTCGTCGTGCAGGTACGCGAGGACGAGCGCTTCGTGCGCGACGGCGACGACCTGATCACGGCGCTCGACGTGCCAGCCCCGCTGGCCGCACTCGGCGGCAGCCTCGATGTCCCCACGCTCGAAGGGCGCGCCTCGCTCGAGCTGCCCGCCGGCACGCAGCCCGGAGAGGTACTGACACTGCACGGCGCCGGCATGCCGGCGCTCAGGCGCTCTCGTCGCGGCGACTTGCGCGTGGTCGTCAACGTCGTCGTGCCGCGCCGTCTCACGTTGGAGCAACGCGAGCTGATGGAGCGACTGAACGACAGCCTCAGTGCCGAGAACCTGCGCTCGCAGGAGTCGATGTTCGCGAAGCTGCGCCGCGCGCTGGGCAACCAGGCGGCGTGATCAGGCTCGCCGTTCGCGTCCCCGCAGAGCAGGCCGAGCTCGTCCTTGCCGAGCTGCTCGAGCTCTCCCCAGCGGGGGTCGAGGAGGTGCAGGGTGAGCCGGGCAGCCCCGCGGCGGGCACTGTCGAGTACGCCGTGTACGGCGCTCCGGGTGAGTTGCCGAGCCTGCCCGACCTGCGCGCCGCAGCCGGCGAGACGCTGATCGACGTCTCCACCAGCGAGGTGGCCGACGACTGGGGCGAGCGCTGGAGGCACTTTCACAAGCCCGTCGTGATCAGCGCGCCGCCGCCGCGCGGGGCCGGCGCGCTCACGGTTCCCTCGCTGCGTGTGCGTCCGCCGTGGGAGCCGGCCGCCGAAGAGCTCGCCGAGGGGCCGGTGCAGGAGATCGTGATCGACCCCGGGCAGGCGTTTGGGACCGGCGCGCACGCGAGCACGAGGCTCTGCCTCGAGCTGTTGCTCGAGCTCGCTGGTTGCGATCCCAGGCGCGGAGCTCTGCTCGACCTCGGCACCGGCTCGGGCGTGCTCGCAATCGCCGCTCACCGGCTCGCCTTCGCGCCCGTGATCGCCCTGGACAACGAGCGCGAGAGCGTGCTCGCAGCGCGCGAGAACGCGGCCGCGAACGGCGCCACCGTCGATGTGCTCCATCTCGACCTGCGTACGCAGCCGCCGCCCTGGCCCGCCCCCGTTGTGGTGCTCGCGAACCTGCTGCGTCCGCTCCTTCTCGATCTCGCAGAGCGGCTTCCCGCCGCCCCCCGCCATCTGCTCGCGGCCGGCCTGCTCGTGGGCGAGGCCGACGAGCTCGCCGGCGCGTTCGCGCGTACGCTTGGCCTGCGCGAGCGTGAGCGGCGCGAGCGCGGCGAGTGGGCCGCGCTGTGGCTCACGTGCGCCTAAGCGCGAGCGTCGCTCACCTCGGTCGCGGCGCGGACGATCGAGCGGTACACGAGGTCGATCGCCGGGCGGATTCCATCCTCGCTGTCGAGCAGCGTCTTGGCCGCTGAGAGCGCGCGGCCGATCGTCTCGAGCGCCTCGGCGGTGCCCTCCGGTTCGGGGTCGCGGCACGCCGCGATCGCCATCTCGAGCATCCCCTGGGCCTGCTCTCGCGCTCCCGAGAAGAGAGCGGGTCCGACCAGGCTGGCATAGCCGTACACACGCGCGAGGCGACCCGAGAGTGCGATCAGCGGCCCGCGCCGCGGCGTGCTCACGGGCGGTAGATCATGGCCGTCGAGCAGGGCTGCGGTGGTGCCGCCGAGGACAGCGCGCGTGCCGTCCTCCTCGAGTCCCGCCTGATGGGCCACGCGCAGCGCCATGTAGAGGGTGGTCGCCGGCATGCCATACGGGGGATCGGAGGCGAACACGATGCGCTCGGGGGGCACGCGCGCGAACAGCTGGACCACATCGAGGGGGAAGAAGCAGGAGATGTCGTACAGCACCGCCGGGTGGGAAGCGAGCCCCGTCGTCAGGATGCCCTGGTCGCAGATCGCGCCGTGCGCGAGGATCAGCGCGGCGCCGGGGTGGCGAAGGGCGAGCTCGATGAGGCCCTCGGCGAGTGGCGGCAGGCCACGCCCGGCGTGGATGAGGATCGGCACGCGCGAGGATTCCGCGAGCGCGAACACCTCGTCCAGCTCCTTGCCGTCGAAGACGAAGTCCTGCGCGCGGGGATGCAGCTTGATGCCGCGCGCGCCCGCGGCAAGGCACCGTTCCGCCTCCGCCACCGGTCCTTCCGCGGGATCGAGCCGGCAAAAGGGCGCGAGCCGGCCCTCGCTCTGTGCCGCCCACGCGAGCACGCGGTCGTTGGGAACGCTGTAGGCGGGCCGGCGCTCGGGATCGTGCAACGGGAACACGCACGCACGGCGTGCGCCCGCCCGGTCGAGCTGTGCGAGCAACTGCTCGAGCGTCAGCGAGCGACCGTCCTCGTCGAGCCCCAGGTGGGTGTGGGCGTCGATCACTTCCACATGTGCAGGGCGAAGGCGCTCGGCCTCCTCCTGAAAGGGCGCGAGCGCGCTCGCGTACAGCGAATCGTTCACTGCCGTGCACCCTATTCTCTGGGCGTGGCCAGGCAGGTGGTTATCGCCGGAGGGGGCTTCGGCGGCTTCTACGCCGCGCGAGCGCTCGAGCGCCTCCTGCCCGCGGGCAGCGCGCGCGTGACGCTCATCAACGACGCCAACTTCATGCTCTACACGCCACTGCTGCCGGGCGCCGCCGGGGCGACGCTCGATCCGCGCCACGTCGTTGTTCCCCTGCGCAGCGAGCTGCGGCACACCGAGCTGATGGTCGGGCGCGTCGAGGGCGCCGACCCCGCGCGGGCGACGCTCGCCGTGCGCCTGCTCGACGGAGAACGGGTCGAGCTCGCTTACGACCAGCTCGTGATCGCACTCGGATCGGTCTCGCGCACGCTTCCGATCCCCGGCCTGGGCGAGCACGCCGTCGGCTTCAAGTCCCTATCCGACGCCACAGGACTGCGCAACCAGGTGCTCAACTGCATGGACATCGCCGAGTCCATCGAGGACGGCGCGCGGCGTGCGGAGTATCTCGGCTTCGTGTTCGTTGGCGCCGGCTATGCCGGCGTCGAGGGGCTCGCCGAGCTGCAGGACTTCGCCGCGCAGGCGATCGAGCTCTACCCCCGTTGTGCGGCGCAGGGGATGCGCTGGGTGCTCGTCGAGGCGAAGGAGCGGATCATGCCGGAGGTCCCGCCGAGCCTCTCCGCGTTCGCCGAACGAGAGCTCCGCGGCCGCGGCATCGAGCTGCGCACCTCCACGAGCCTGCTCGAGCTGAGCGCGCGCGAGGCGCGGCTCTCAGACGGCGGGGCGATCGCGACACGTACGCTCGTGTGGACGGCGGGGGTCAAGCCGAGCCCCGCCATCGCCAGCCTGGGCGTGCCACTCGACGGGGAGGGCAGGATCGTCGTGGACGCGACCATGCGCGTGGACACGAGCGCTGCGCGCACGGCCGGCACTGGCGCCGCCGACGCCACCGTGTGGGCGATCGGCGACTGCGCCGCAGTCCCCGACGCCGCCCGGCCGGGCCACCCCTGCCCGCCGACGGCGCAGCATGCGATTCGCCAGGCTCGGCTCCTCGCGCGCAATCTCGCCTCCAGCCTGGCCGGCGGCGAGGCTCGCCCCTTCCGCTATCGCAGCAAAGGCGTCGTCGCCGAGCTGGGACGCAGCCAGGCCGTCGCGATCACGCTCGGCATTCGCTGGCGCGGCCTGCCCGCATGGCTGATCGCGCGCACCTACCACCTGGCGCTGATGCCCGGGCTCGGACGCCGTCTGCGGCTGCTCGTGGACTGGAACGTGGCGCTCGCCTTCGGCCGCGACACCTCGGCGCCGGGACGGCTCGGCAGCCCCACGCCGCTGGGAGAGGAGTGAGCTGGCGATGAGAGCGCCAGACGGGCGTATCCTAAAACGCGGATGGCGATAGTCGAGCAGATAAAGGCTGATTTGCAGGGGGCGATGCGCGCTGGCGAGCGCGAACGGGTGAGCGCGCTGCGCCTCGTGCTCTCCGAGCTGCAGAAGGCCGCCAAGGAGGGCTCGACGGATGAGCTGGCGGTGCTGCGGCGAGAGCGCAAGCGCAGGCTCGAGGCCGCGAGCGCCTACCGCGAGGGCGGCCGTGACGATCTCGTGCGCGCAGAGGAGTCCGAGGCGCAGCTGATCGGCGGCTACCTCCCGGCGGAGCTCACCGACGATGAGCTTCAGAAGATCGTCGAGCAGGCGGTCCGCGACAGCGGTGCGGTATCCGCGAGCGAAATGGGCCTCGCCATGAAGACCGCCATGGCGGCGGTCGACGGGCGCGCCGACGGCAAGCGCGTGTCCGGGCTCGTGCGGGCGGCGCTGGCGGGATGAGGACGCAGATCGAGCTCTCAAACGAAGTCGCGACAGAGCTGGCCGGCAGCCAGGACGCGGTCTTGCGCGCGCTGCAGGCGCATCTCGAGTGCAAGGTGTTCCTGCGCGGCAACCTGCTCACATTCGACGGCGAGGAGGGCGACACGCGCGTCGGCGAGCGCGTCGTGCGCGAGCTCGCCGAGCTGATCGCGGCCGGCCACCAGATCGGCCCCGGCACGATCACCGCCGTCACCGGCGCGCTCGACGCGCACGAATCGCCCGCGCGGGTGCTAGAGGACGTCGTCTGGCGCCACCGCTCGCTACGCGTAGCGCCCAAGACGATCAACCAGAAGCGCTACGTCGACTCGATCCGCGACAACACGATCACCTTCGCGGTCGGCCCAGCGGGGACCGGCAAGACCTTCCTGGCGGTCGCGCTCGCCGCCGCTGCCCTCTCACGCCACGAGGTCAACCGCATCATCCTCACCCGCCCCGCCGTCGAGGCGGGCGAGCGCCTCGGCTTCCTGCCGGGCGATCTGATGGCCAAGGTCGACCCCTACCTCCGTCCCCTCTTCGACGCGCTACACGACATGCTCGACCCGGAGAAGGTCTCCCAGCACATCGAGCGCGGGGTAATCGAGATCGCGCCACTGGCGTTCATGCGTGGGCGCACGCTCAACGACTCCTTCGTGATCCTCGACGAGGCGCAGAACACGACGCCCGAGCAGATGAAGATGTTCCTCACCCGCCTCGGCTTCGGCTCGAGGATGGTCGTCACGGGCGATATCACCCAGGTCGATCTGCCGCGCGAGCAGCAATCTGGCCTGATCGCCGTCGGCGAGGTGCTCGACGAGGTCGAGGGGATCGCGTTCGTGCGCTTCGGCGGCGAGGACGTCGTGCGTCACAAGCTCGTGCAGCGCATCGTCGAGGCCTACGCTGAGCACTCCCACCGCGAGGCCCCCGCATCCAGCGGCCGCGCGAAGGTTCGCAGCGCCTAGCTCGAGCATGATCGACGTCGAGGTCTTCGGCGCGGACCTCGCCCCCGAGGCGCCGCCACCGCGGGAGATCCGAGGCCTCTGTGCACGGGCGGCGGCGAGCAGGGGCCTCGACTCGGGGCATCTTGCGATCGAGTTCGTCGGGGCCCCGCGCATCGCCGAGCTGAACCTGCGCCACCGCGGCGAGCAGGGCCCCACCGACGTGCTCTCGTTCCCCCTCGACGGCATCGGGGGCGCCCTCACCGGCGCCCCGGGGCCCGGCGCGCGCGGTGAAGCTCGCGGCCAGGCGCCGCCGCCGCGCGAGCTTGGCGACATCGTCATCTGCCCGCAGCACACGCACGACGTGCGCGAGGCGATCGTGCACGGGATGCTGCACCTTCTCGGCATGGACCACGAGCGCGACGACGGCGAGATGCTCGCGCTGCAGGAGCAGCTGCTCGCGGCGACGCGCGAGTGAGCCGCGGCGGCTTCGTCGCGCTGGTGGGCCGGCCGAACGTCGGCAAGTCGACGCTGTTGAACGCCGTGCTCGGCCACAAGCTGGCGATCGTCTCCGATCGTCCGCAGACCACACGGCGTGCGGTCCGAGGCGTGTATGAGCGCGGCGACTGTCAGGTCGTGTTCGTCGACCTCCCGGGCGTCCAGCGCCCGCGCGATCCACTCACCGCGCGCATGGCCAGGCGCGTGAACCAGGAGCTCGGCGGAGCCGATGCGACGCTGCTGGTGCTCAACGGCGAGCAGGGCGTTGGCCCCGGGGATCGCTTCATCGCCCGGACCCTCGCCGGGGCTCGCGCCCCCGTGACGATCGCCGTCAACAAGGCCGACCGCCTCTCCCGGGGCGCGCTCGTGGAGGTGCTCGCCGCCGCGGCCGAGCTGGACACCGGCGCGGAGGTCTTCCCGATCTCCGCGCGCACGGGGGCGGGCGTGCCCGAGCTGCTCGAGCACCTGGTGGCGCTGATGCCGCAAGGGCCGCTGCTGTTCGCTGCGGGCGCGCGCACGGATCAGCCTCAGGAGGTGCTGCTGGCAGAGCTGATCCGCGAGGCCGTGATCCGGCGAACCTTCCAGGAGCTCCCGCACGCCGCCGAGGTGGTGGTGGAGGAAGTTGAGGATGCGCCCGGGGGACTCGTGCGCGTTCGCGCGCTGATCTGGGTCGAGAGCGAGTCCCAGAAGGGCATCGTGATCGGGGCCGGCGGGCGCATGATCAAGGCGATCGGGACGGCCGCTCGCCGCGAACTGCAGCGAGCGCTCGATCGGCGCGTGCATCTCGATCTGTCGGTGCGCACGCGTCGCGATTGGCGCAGCGATGAGGCGATGCTCGACCGCCTCGGCATCGACTGAGGCTCCTCACATACGACGCTCGAGCCGGGCGGCGATCGTGTCCACGGCCGCCAGGTCAATTCGCGCGTCCCACAGGAAGGGAACGCCGATGACCTCGAACTCGCGCCGGCGCAGGCGCGCGAGCTGGTTGTGCTGGAAGCGCGCGCGTTCGTGCACCGTGCGCGCCGCTGCCACGGCCGAGGCGATCGCGCCGTCGCGCGCGTCCAATGACTCGATGCGCTCGAGCTCTGCGCTTGTGAAGCGCAGCGGCATGAGCGCGTTGACGACGAGCGTCTCGAGGCCCTGGCCGACGCGCGCGCGCAGGCCCTGCTCGAGCTCGAGCGCCTCTGTGATCGCCATCTCTGTGGCCTGCGCGACGCCTACGTAGGCCGTGCGCGAGGGGCTCTCGAGCAGCTCACGCACCTGGCGCGTCTGCGTCTCCACCGGCCCGGCTCGGGCGATCGCTTGAAACGTCCGCGCAGAGCCGAGCAGGCCGAGCGCGTGACCGGTCGCTGGGGCATCGAGCACGACGAGCTCGTATGCGCCGTGGCGGGGGCGCCCCGCCTTCGCCCCCTCCACGAGGCGCCAGATCCTGACCAGCGTGACGAGCTCTTTCGCCCCGGGTGCGGCTGCGGCGAAGTACTGGAAGGTGGCGCTGGAGCCGAGCAGGCGCCCGGAGATACGACCACCAAGAGCCTGCAGCCATTCGAGCAGCGCCCGGTCAGGGTCGATCGTGATGCTCCACAGCCGCTCATCCAAGCGCCGCTCCACCCCCAGGGCGGCCGTGTGGCCGAACAGCTCGGCCACACGGCTCTGCTCGCCGACCTCGACCACGACCGTACGCCGGCCGCTGCGCGCGCCGAGCCGCGCGAGCGCCACGGCGATCGTCGTCTTGCCCACTCCTCCCTTGCCCGTGACGAGGAGCAGCTGGCGCTCGAGCAGGGATGGCATCGCGCCAGTCTCGCTCAAGCCGGGCAGCGGCGGCGCGACCTACAATCGTGCGGGTGAGCAATCCGGGGGCAGAAACCGCGCAAGAGCAGGGCGACTCGATCGGCGAGCAGGTCGAATACGACCGCGACGGGCTCGTCCCGTGTGTAGTGCAGGATTGGAGCACGGGCGAGGTGCTGACGCTCGCCTACATGAACGAGCAGGCGCTGGCACGCACGCGCGAGACGGGCGAGCTTCACCTGTGGAGCCGCTCGCGCGCTGAGCAGTGGCACAAGGGAGCCACCAGCGGCAACACCCAGACCGTGCGCGCGCTACGCCTGGACTGTGACGGCGATGCGCTGCTCGCGCTCGTCGAGCCCGCTGGGCCGGCCTGCCACACGGGCGAGCGCACGTGCTTTCACCGCGGTCAGCTCTCGCCGGCGGCGCCGTGCGAGACGCTGCCGGCGCTCGAGCGCACGATCGGCGAACGCGCGACCGCGCGGCCCACCGGCTCATATACCGCCGCTCTGCTCGCGGACCCGCCAGAGATCGCCCGCAAGGTGATGGAGGAGGCGGAGGAGGTGGTGCGCGCTGCGCGCGAAGAGCGTGACGAGCGCGTCGACGAAGAGGCAGCCGACGTCCTCTACCACCTGCTCGTGCTCTTGCGCAGCCGCGGTCGTGCGCTCAAAGACGCCGAGCGGGTTCTCGATGGCCGTCGCTCCTAGCGCGGATGCGGGCGCCGCGACGGCGGCGATCAAGCCGTCCCTCGAGGAAGCACAGGCGCTCGCCGGCTCCTACAACCTGATCCCGTTGAGCGTCACGTTCGTGGAGGACTGCGAGACGCCGGTATCGGCGTTCTTGAAGCTACGGGCGCTCGACCCGCTGGATCCGACGTTCCTGTTGGAGTCCGCAGAGCAGGGCCAGAGAGTCGGGCGCTGGTCGTTCATCGGCTTCCAGCCGCGCGAGGTCCTGCGCTGGTCGCTCGCGGACGGCGGCGATCCCTACGCAATCGCGGCCGCACGGATGGGACAGGTGGAGCAGGCGCCGATGACCGATGCGCCGCCCTTCACGGGCGGCGCGGTCGGTGTGTTTGGCTATGACCTCGTGCGCTCCGTCGAGCCGCTGGGGAACCCGGGCCCCGATCCGTTGGGGGTGCCCGACATGGCGCTGATGCTGACTGACGCCCTGGTCGTGTTCGACCATCTCAAGCACACGGTCACGATCCTCGCGAACGCCGATCTGCGCGCGCAGCCAGACGTCGGGAAGGCCTACGCTGGTGCTGCGGCGATCATCACCGAAGCGCAAGCAGCGCTTGCGGGGCCTGTGCCGCGCGCAGCGCGGGCTGCATCGCCTCGCGAGATCCCGCAGTTTCACTCGAACATGCCGCGCGAGCGCTTCGAAGCGATCGTCGCGCGCATCGTCGAGTACATCCACGCCGGCGACGCATTTCAGGTCGTGCCCTCGCAGCGCTTCTCGGCGGCCGTGCCCGTCGAGGCGTTCTCGATCTACCGCGGCCTGCGTGCGGTCAACCCGAGCCCGTACATGTACTTCCTCGACTTCGGCGACTTCCAGGTCGCGGGCGCGAGCCCCGAGCCGCTGTTGACCGTCAGCGGGCGCCGCGTGAGCACCAAGCCGATCGCGGGGACGCGCGCGAGGGGGAGAGCGCCGAGGAGGACCGGCGCATCGAAGCGGAGCTGCTCGCCGACGAGAAGGAGCGCGCCGAGCACGTGATGCTCGTCGACCTCGGCCGCAACGACTTGGGTCGCGTGTGCGAGTACGGCAGCGTGAAGGTGGACGAGCTGATGGAGATCGAGTCATATAGCCACGTGATGCACATCGTCTCCTCCGTCTCGGGGACACTGCGGGAGGACGTCGGCGCGATGGATGCGCTGCGCTCGGTGCTGCCCGCGGGGACGCTCTCGGGGGCGCCGAAGGTGAGGGCGATGCAGATCATCGATGAGCTCGAGCCCGTCAAGCGCGGCGGCTACGGCGGCGCCGTCGGCTATCTCAGCTACGCGGGCGACCTCGACACGGCGATCCACATTCGCACGGTGGTCCTCAAGGACGGCGTCGCCCACGTGCAGGCCGGCGGTGGCACGGTCGCCGACGCGCGCCCGGACTACGAGTACGAGGAGTCACTAGCCAAGTCACGTGCGCCCTTGCGGGCGATCGAGCTCGCCTGTGAACAGGCCGAGTGGGCGTGACGCATGGCGGCCCGCGCATGAGGGTCCTGGTTCTCGACAACTACGACTCCTTTACCTACAACCTCGTCCAGTACCTCGGCGAGCTGGACGCGGACGTGAGCACCGTGCGCAACGACCAGGCGTCCGTGACCCAGCTGCTCGAGCGGGGCTACGAGCGTTGCGTGGTCTCGCCCGGGCCGTGCACGCCCGAGCAGGCCGGCATCACGCTCGAGCTCGTGCGGCGGATGCCCGAGTCGGGCGTGCCCACGCTCGGCGTCTGCCTTGGCCACCAGGCGATCGCGCAGGCGTTCGGCGGGCGCTGGCGGCTGCACACCCCGGTCCACGGCAAGGCGACGCGCATCGAGCACGACGGGCGCACGATCTTCGCGGGGATCTCCTCGCCGCTGACGGTTGGGCGCTACCACTCGCTGGTGGTCGACGCCGAGCTGCCGGCCTGCCTGGAGGAGTCCGCGCGCGGCGACGGCGTGCTGATGGGCCTGCGCCACCGCGAGCTTCCAGTGGAGGGCGTCCAGTTCCATCCCGAGTCGATCCTCACCGAGCAGGGCCACGAGCTGCTCGCCAACTTCCTCAAAGGGCCAGCGCCATGCCCAACCCAGTCCTGACCGCTGCGATCGACGCGCTGTGCGCGCGGCGTGACCTGAGCGCCGAGGAGACCGCGGAGGTGCTCGAGCAGATCATGCAGGGAGACGTGTCCGAGACGCAGATCGCCGCATTCCTGATCGCCTTGCGCACGAAGGGCGAGACGGTCGAAGAGCTCGTCGGCCTCGCCCGCACGATGCGCGCGCTCGCGGCCCACGTGCCGATCGAGCGTACCGATCTGCTGGACACCGCGGGAACCGGCGGCGGCGTGAGCAGCTTCAACGTCTCGACGACGGCCGCGTTGATCGCCGCCGGCGCTGGCTGTGCCGTCGCCAAGCACGGCAATCGCTCCGCCACGAGCCGCTCGGGCTCGGCGGATCTGCTCGAGGCGCTTGGTGCTCGCATCGATCTCGCACCCGCGGCGGTGGCGGCGTGCGTGGAGGAGGCGGGCTTCGGCTTCATGTTCGCTCCCGCTCACCACCAGGCCACGCGCTTCGTCGTCCCCGTCAGGCGTGAGCTCGCGGTGCGTACGATCTTCAACTTGCTCGGTCCGCTCACCAATCCGGCGGGCGCGCGGCGCCAGCTGATCGGCGTCTTCGACGTGGCCTTCCTGGAGAGGATCGCCGAAGCGCTCGCGATCCTCGGTGTCGACCGTGCGCTCGTGGTCGCGGGCGAGGACGGCTTGGACGAGGTCTCGGCGAGCGCCCCCACGCGGGTCGCGGAGGTAAACGGCGAGGAGATCAGCTACTACGTGCTCGCTCCGGGCGACGCCGGCGTCGCATCCGGCCCCCCGTCCTACGCGCCGGTCCTCGCCGGCGGGACGCCCGCGCAGAACGCGGCCGTCACGCGCGCGATCCTGCGCAGCGAGGACGGCGCAGGGCAGAAGGGCGCCGCTGCGGGCGCGCCCGGAGAGAGCGTGAACGCCGGCGGCGCGCCGGCCGGCGAGGAGCTCGCGCTGATAAACGCCGGCGCCGCGATCTACGCGGCGGGGCGCGCGGAGTCGATTGCCGAGGGCGTCGAGGCGGCGCGCGCGGCGATCGCCGACGGACGTGCGGCGGATGCGCTCGAGCGCTACCTGCTGGCAAGTCAGTGCCACGCCCCGGCTGCGGAGACGGCGTGAACGCGCAGCCGACGACGGTGCTCGATCGCATCCTCGCGGAAACGCGCGACGCGCTCGCGGACCGCAAGCGAGAGCGCCCGATCGAGGACTCGCTGCTCGACGAGCGCGCCATGGACAGGCGCGCGGGGGTGCTGCGGGCGGCGCTGAGCGGAGAGGGGATCGGCGTGATCGCCGAGTTCAAGCGACGCTCGCCCTCTGCCGGGACGCTCGGCCAGGACCCGGTCCTCGAGGAGGTCGTCGGCGCCTACGAGCGCGGCGGCGCGGTCGCGGTATCGATCCTCACCGAGGGTTCGAACTTCGGCGGCTCGCTCGATGACCTGCGCGCTGCGCGCGCGGCCTGCTCGCTGGCGCTCCTGCGCAAGGACTTCGTCGTCGATCCCTACCAGCTGCACGAGGCGCTCCTCGCTGGCGCCGACGCGGTGCTGCTGATCGTCGCGGCGCTGCGGACGCGCGAGCTCGCCGACCTGCAGGCGCGCGCCGAGGAGCTCAAGCTCGACGCCCTCGTGGAGGTGCACGATCGGCGTGAGCTGCACGCGGCGCTCGAGCTGGGGGCCACGATTATCGGGATCAACAACCGTGACCTACGGGATTTCAGCGTCGAGATCTCGCGCACCGAGAGCCTGCTCGAAGAGATCCCACGTGGTCCCCTCGTCGTCTCGGAGTCCGGCATCCGTGACGCCGGGCAGGTGCGCCGGCTCGCCGAGCGCGGCGTGAGCGCGGTGCTGGTGGGCGAGGCGCTGATGCGCGCGCCCGACACCTCGGCCGCGCTCAGGGCGCTGCTCGCACAGGCTCCCCCCGGGCCCTCGAGGGCAGCGGCTGAGAGGCTTTAGAGAGATGTGGCAGCGCTTTAGTTTCCGTTCATCGCCGCCGTTCATCCTCATTAGACCGTGAAACGTCTGCTCGTGATCCCATTTCTCTCCGCCCTGCTCGGGGGCGGTGTCGTCATCGCGGTGCTGGCCGCCGTGGGCGACCTCAGCGCCACCAAGAAGACGGTCGTCACGACCGTCGAGGCGGCCGCTGCGCCGGCTCCGTCGAACGCCTCGCAGCGCAGCTTCGGCATGAGTCCGCACGAAGCCTACGTCCGCGACGCGCCGGGGGTCGCGTTCGTGACCTCGACGATCGTGCAGAAGTCCGAATCGCCGTTCAACGTCTTCGGCGAAGAACAGCAGCGCCAGGGGACCGCCACCGGCTCGGGGATCGTGATCGACGGCAACGGCACGATCCTGACGAACTACCACGTGATCGAGAATGCCATCAAGGTCACGGTCAGCTTCGAAAAAGGACAGTCCGTCGAAGCGCAGGTCGTGGGCAAGGACCCCTCTGACGACCTCGCGATCCTGCATGTGTCCCCCGATGGCCTCACGCTGCACCCGCTGAAGCTCGGCAACTCGAGCGCCGTCGAGGTCGGCGACCCCGTGTATGCGATCGGCAACCCGTTCGACCTCGAACGCACGCTCACGACCGGGGTGATCTCGGCGCTGCAGCGGCAGATCACCGCTCCCAACGGGTTCACGATCACCAACGTGCTACAGACCGACGCACCGATCAATCCCGGCAACTCCGGCGGCCCGCTGCTGAACGTCAATGGTGAAGTGATCGGGATCAACTCGCAGATCGAGACCGGAGGCAGCGGCGATGGCAGCGTCGGCATCGGCTTCTCGATCCCGATCAACACCGCCAAGTCGGAGATTGCGCAGCTCGAGAAAGGCGGGACCGTGCGGGGCGCCTACCTCGGTCTGACCTCGCTGACGGTCGACGGCACGCTCTCGGCGCTCAACCTGCCGGTGAAATATGGAGCACTGGTGCAGAGCGTCGAGCCCGGTACGGGCGCCGCAAAGGCGGACATCCGCGGTGGCTCGATCAACACGACCACCGAAGAGGGCCCGGTCTCCGTCGGCGGCGACATCATCGTCGGCATCGACGGCAAAAAGGTGACGAGCTCGGAAGCGCTCGCCGACGACATCGAGGAAAAGAAGCCGGGCGAGGCGATCACGATCGAACTGTGGCGCGCGACGGGTGAAGGGCACTACAAGAAGATGACGGTGCATGCCACGCTCGGACAGCGCCCCAACTCCGTGGAAAACCCGAACACCCCCGAAGGCTGAGAGCGTAGTCGCGGCTCGGCTGGCGCACGGTCAGCCGGTCGAGGAGCCGGCCGCGGCCCGCCCGCTACCGTTGAAGCGATGAGGACGCCGCCACGGGTGAAGATCTGCGGCATCACCAACCTGGCCGACGCGGAGCTCGCCGTCGAGCTCGGCGCGTGGGCGCTTGGGCTGATCTTCTACGAGGGCTCGCCGCGCACATGCGCACGTGCGCAGGCGCGCGAGCTAGCGGCGCACATGCAGCGCCGCGTGGAGCTGTGTGGCGTATACGTGAACGCCCCGTTGGAGCAGATCGTGAGCGACGCCGACCAGCTCTCGCTGAGCCTGCTGCAGCTGCACGGTGACGAGGGGCCGGCGTTCTGCGCGGAGGCTGCGCGCAGGACCGGCGCGCGTGTGATCAAGGCGGTACAGGTCTCCGATGGCGGAGACATCAGGGACCTCGACCGCTACCACGTGGCGTTTCACCTGCTCGATGCTCGCGCCAGCCGGGCGGGCGCTCGCGGCCTTCGTGGGGGCACCGGCGAGACCTTCGACTGGCAGCTGATCTCCACTCGCAGCTCGCACGTGCCGCTGATACTCAGCGGTGGCTTGAACGCGCAGAACGTCGGTGAGGCGATCGCGCTGGCAGATCCCTACGCAGTGGACAGCGCGAGCGCCACCGAGTCGGCGCCGGGTCACAAGGACGCCGGCAAGCTGCGCGCGTTCTTCACGGCAGTCGCCGACGCGTGCGCAGATCCGGCCGAGGTCGGCCAGCCGGCGTGAGCCGCCTCGATGAGATCGACGCGCCGGAGCAGCCGCCGCGGAGCGCGGTGGAGCACCGCTTCGGCCCCTACGGCGGGCAGTTCGTGCCCGAGACGCTGATGCCGGCCCTGGCGGAGCTCGAGCAGGCGTGGCTGCAGGCGCGGACGGATGGCGCCTACAGGGCCGAGCTGGACGGGCTGCTGCGCGACTTCGGCGGGCGACCGACGCCGCTTTACCGCGCGCGACGGCTGTCCGAGCGCGTGGGACGGTCCGTGTACCTCAAGCGCGAGGACCTCAACCACACGGGCTCGCACAAGCTCAACAACGCGCTCGGGCAGGTGCTGCTGGCGCGGCGCATGGGCAAGCGGCGGATCATCGCGGAGACCGGCGCGGGCCAGCACGGTGTCGCGACGGCCACCGTGTGCGCGCTCATGGATATGGAGTGCGTCGTGTACATGGGCGTGGAGGACACGCGCAGGCAGCGCCCGAACGTGCAGCGAATGCAGCTCTTGGGCGCCCGCGTCGAGCCCGTGGATGCGGGTGCGAGGACGCTCAAGGAGGCGACCTCGGCCGCGATCCGCGACTGGGTCACCAACGTGCGAAGCACCCACTACGTGATCGGCTCGGCAGTCGGCCCGGCGCCCTACCCGGCGCTCGTGCGCGACCTCCAGCGCGTGATCGGCGAGGAGGCACGCGCGCAGCTGCTCGAGCGCGAGGGTTGCCTGCCGGCTCGCGTGGTCGCGTGCGTCGGCGGCGGCTCCAACGCAATCGGAACCTTCGCCGCATTCATTCCCGACGAGCAAGTCGAGTTGGTCGGCGTCGAGGCCGGCGGCGAGGGGATCGAGTCGGGGCGACACGGAGCGCCGCTCACGGTCGGTGGGCGCGCGGGCATCCTGCACGGCTCTCGCTCGGCGGTCATGCAGGACGAGGAGGGACAGATCGTGCAGGCGCACTCGATCTCGGCCGGCTTGGACTATCCGGGCACGGGTCCGCAGCACGCCTTTCTCAGGGACAGCGGGCGTGCACGCTATGTCGCCGTGACAGACGCCGAGGCGCTCGCGGCCTTCCGCGAGCTCGCGCGCCTGGAGGGCATCATCCCGGCGCTCGAGACGGCTCATGCGCTGGCGTGGGTGCTGGCACAGCAGGAGGGCGAGCTGGACCTCGTGTGCCTGTCCGGTAGGGGTGACAAGGACCTCGCCGAGGTGCTCGGCGACGGTCGCGCAGCGTGAGCACCGCGGGGATGACGGGCTCGGGGATCGAGCGGATCGCGGGCGCGTTCGCCAGGACGGGCGAGCGGGCGGCGCTGATGCCGTACGTGATGGGCGGCTTTCCCACGCTCGCGGTCTCGCTCGAGATCGCGCGCTCGTGTGTGCGCGCGGGCGCCGATCTGATCGAGCTGGGGATGCCCTATTCCGATCCACTGGCCGACGGCCCGGTCATCCACGCCGCCGGCACGCGGGCGCTCGCCGCAGGGGCCAACCTCGCGGGGGTGCTCGAGGTCGCACGGGGCGTCTCGCAGAGCGTGCCAGTGGCGCTGATGTGCTACGCGAACATGGTCTTCGCCCCGGGGGCCGAGGCGTTCGTCTCCCGGCTCGCGCGCGCGGGGATCTGTGGGCTGATCGTGCCGGACCTGCCGCAGGGCGAGGCGGCTGAGGTGCTCGCGGCGTGCGATGCGCAGGGCGTCGCGCTGATCCCGCTGGTCGCGCCCACGACGCCGCCGGAGCGCCTCGCGGCGATCGGCGCGCGCGCGCGGGGGTTTCTCTACACCGTCTCCGTCGTCGGCACAACGGGCGAGCGCAGCGCGCTGGCCGGGGAGCTCGTGGAGATCCTCGCGCGGGCGCGGGCGTGCACCTCGGTGCCGGTTGCGATCGGCTTTGGCATCAGCACGCCGGAGCAGGCACAGGCTGGCGCCCAGGCAGGGGCCGACGGCGTGATCGTGGGCACGCGGCTGGTGCGTGCGGCGGCCGAGGCACAGGACCCGGCGGACGCCGTGGAGGCGCTCGTGGGCGCCTTCGCGTCCGCGCTGGCGGCGACTGATCGCAGAACTGCTCGATAGGATGCGCGCGCCATGGGCTTCGTGCTGACCATCACCGCCGGCCTCGTGGTGTGGATCGTGCTGTGGGCGCTAGGGGTCAAGGGCTGGGATGCGTTCCTGCTTGCCGCAGTGATCATCCTGGCTGGCGCCTGCGTGAGGATCCTCTCGGGCTACCTGCCCGGTCGTCGCACGTAGCGCGCCGTGCTGGCGCGCTGGCTCGGCCTGCCCGCTCTCGTCGCCATCTCGCTGGGGCTCGCGGGCTGCGGTGGCGTGTCCGTGTCGGACGTCGCCGAAGCGACCGGCGGCCAGCTGACCGTGTACTCGAGCCTGCCCCTGCAGGGGCCATCTGCAGGGGCCTCCGAACAGATCGTCGATGGGGAGAAGCTCGCGCTGCTGGCTGCCGGCGGCCGCGCGGGGCCGTTCAAGATCGACTACTCGTCGCTGGACGACGCCAACCCCTCCAGCGGCGAATGGAACCCGGGCCTCACGGCCACGAACGCCAAGCTCGCCGCACAGGACCCGAGCACGATCGCCTACCTGGGCGACCTCGACTCGGCGGCCACGGCGATCTCGCTGCCGTTCATGAACGCCGCGGGCATCCTGCAGATAAGCCCCTCGAGCCCCTACGTCGGGCTCACCTCCTCGCTCGACGCCGGCCAGGACGAGCCGGAACGTTTCTACCCGAGCGGCAAACGCACCTTCGTGCGCCTGCAGCCGAGCGACATCGTGCAGGCGCGCGTGCAGGCCGCGCTCATGAGGTCCCT
Organism: uncultured Solirubrobacteraceae bacterium; assembly: GCA_963722435.1. Lineage (GTDB taxonomy): Bacteria > Actinomycetota > Thermoleophilia > Solirubrobacterales > Solirubrobacteraceae > Palsa-744. The sequence goes on from CAVRKZ010000001.1 coordinate 211,435, forward strand.
GGGAGTGCAGCGGGTGTACGTGCTCGACGACCAGGACGCGTTCGAGGTGCCGCTTGCAGAACTGACGATCACGGACGCGGAAAAGCAGGGCATAACGGTGCTCGCACACGACAGCATCTCGACGAGCGCGGGGGCTGCCTTCTCCGGCGAGGTCCACAAGATCCTCGCCAGTGGAGCGCAGGCGGTCTTCCTCGCGGGGACCGAAGGGGCTGGCACGGCCGCGCTTTGGCGAGAGCTCTACGAAGCCGCCCCGCAGCTGGACCTGCTCGCCTCGAGCTCGATCGACCCGGAAGCGTTCGCCGCGCGGGTCGGCGCTGCGGCGGCGAACACCTACATCGCCACGCCGATGCTCCCAGACACGCTGTACCCGGGCTCCGCCCAGCAGGTCCTGGACCGCTACCGCAGCGTCTTCGGCGCCCAGGGCGGGCCGTACGCGCTGTACGGGTACGAGGCGATGACGCTCGTGCTGAACGCGGTCAGCGCCTCCGGGCCGCGCGGCGATGATCGTCAGACGGTAATCGACCGCGTCTTCACGACGCGCGATCGCCGCTCGGTGCTCGGGCGCTACTCGATCGAAGCGGACGGCGAAAGCACGCTCTCGCGCTATGCCGTCGACCGTGTGCTCAAGGGGCGCCTCGTGTTCTACCGCTCATTCGAAGCGGGCGGGCCGTGATCGCTGCGCCCGCCTAGAGGATCTAGCCGCCGCTATCCCTGTAGGCCTAGCACCACGCGAAAGCGCTGGGCGCCGGCGCCGAGCTGGCGGGCGCCGGCCGCGATCGTGGTGGTCGAGCGCAGGTAGGGCAGCAGCTGCGCCACGGGCTGCTGTTCGAGCAGGCCGACCCCTTCGAGCAGGCTGAGCAGGGCCGGGATGTTGACGATCACGCTCGGTTCGATGCCTTCGCCGAGGCTGGCTGCCGCGGCTATGCGCGCGCTCGCCGCGGACATCGTGCTGGACGGCGTCAGCGCCGCCGGCACCGACGCTTCACCGAGGCCGATTACGAACTTGCTCTGTCCGTTGCCGGCGCGGCCGTCGGCGATCGCGAGCTTCACCGGCAGACCTGTGATGCCGACGTCGACCGCGGCTTCCGTGCCGGGAATCGACGCCGTCGAGACACTCGCGCCGCCCCGGCGCAGCGCTTCGGCAAGGGCGCCGACGGCCGTGCGCGAGCGCGCCGGGTTAGTGGAGGAGACGACGATCGCGCCCTTCAGTTCGAGCAGGCTCGCGCCGCTCGCGAAGATGCCCGCGGACCCCATCCAGCTGGCGAACGCGCTGCGCGCCTGGCGCGTGTCGGCGCCGAGCACCTGAAGCGGCGCGAGCATCGCCTGCACGAGCGAGCCGAGGCTGAGCCCCGCCGAGGACGCGCCGGCGCCGGCGAGCAGCGAGGCGAGGGCCTGAATCGCGTGCGCGTCGCCGCCGATCTGCGTGCCGAGGTGCCCTAGGCCGACGGCGAGCCAGGATTCGCCCGGCAGTTCATCGAGCGCCTGGGCGGCCTGCGGGTCATACGCGAGCAGCCCATCGCCGCGGGCGCCGGGGGATGCGGCCGCCGTATCGACGTCCAGCGAGAGCGAGCTCGCTCGGGGAACCAGCGAGACGTTCGCCGCTTTTATGCCCGCGAGCAGGCCCTCGAGCGAGCCCAGCGCTTCGTGCGTGTCGGCCGCGGCGGCGGCGTGTGCGCTCACGTACACGTGCGCGAGCACGCTCGCGGGCCCGGCGGCGAGGAGCTTCGCGTAGGCGCTCGAGCTCGCCAGCCCATCCCCGCCGTGAATCGTTTGGATGACGCTCTGGACAGCCGCTTCGCTGCCGATCACGACGAGCTTGTGCAGCAGCATGAATGCCACGCCTTCACTGCTGGCCTCATATGAGACGCCTTCGAAGCTCGTGCGGCGCGCGCCCGCGCGGGCAGCCTGCGCTTGCAGGAACGTCTGCGCTCGGGAGGGGTTGCTGGTGTCGAGCACGATCGCCCCTTGGGCGCCGGCGCGCGAGAACGGGAACGTGCTCGCGCCCGAGCTTCCCAGCAGGCCGTGCTCGAGCAGTGTCCCGAGCGCGCCGGCGCCGTGCGAGGAGCTCAGGAACACGCCGGCGTTGGGACCGAGCCACGGCGCCACGTCACTGGAGAAGCTCAGCGGTGCGCTGCCGGGCGTCTGCAGGATTGCAAGCAGGCGCGTGTACGGATCCGCCTGGTGTGTGAGCGCTCGGCCCGTGGCGAGCGCACGGCTCTTGAGCAGGCCCTGCGGGCGCACGTTCGCGCCCACGTACAGGACCGCCCCCGCCGGAACGGCGCCGGCCGGATCGGCCAAGGTCCCCTTGGGAGCGCTCGAGGCGCAGCCCGCGAGCCCGAACACGGCGAGGATCGCGGCGCCCGCCACGCTCGCCAGCGCGCTCGCTTGGCGGCGGAAGGCGGTGCGAGGGGACGGCAGGGGCGGCAAGGCGAGCTCCTTTCCGCGGCGCGGGAGCGCGGCGCCCGGCGATCGTAGCGCCGCCGCCCGACTGCAAGCGCGCTGTCGTGCGGCGTGGATGCATGCGCCTTTGCAGGGGGACGGCGTTTGCCGGCGCAACACGAGCTGCTGCGCAAAGCCCGCGTAACTGGGGCATTTGCGCCGTCCGAGGGAGCACGGGAGGGCTAGGTGGGAGAAGATGTGAAATTGGGGTTGCATTGTGGGAGATAGTGGGGTATGTTCGCCACAACGAGCCGGGGTGGAGGGGCTCCTCCCACTCCTCCACCTCGGCTCGATTCCTACAAGCGAGCTTTGGAGCTCGGACCCTTGGTCCCCTTTCGCGGCACCTTCGATCACACGCTCGACGCGAAGAACCGCCTCACGGTGCCGGCGCGCTACCGCGCCGCGCTGGCCGACGGCGTGGTGCTGGCGATGCCTGTTGATCTGCAGCCGTGCGTGGGCGTGTGGCGCCCGCAGGAGTACGAGCAGTACACCCGCCGCGCGCTCGCCGACCTGCCGGCGCTCTCGCCGGAGCTGAGCGAGCTCGAGCGCTTCTTCTACGGCAGCTCCCACGACGCCGAGCTCGATGCCGCGGGAAGGATCATGATCCCGGGCTTCCTCGGCGAGCACGCGACGCTCGTCAAGGACGTCGTGGTGGTAGGCGCCGGCGAGCGTCTCGAGCTGTGGGCGCGCGGGCATTGGAACGAGCATCGATCGGCGCTGCTCAGCGGCGTCGCGGAGGTGACGGCGCGTGTCGGGCATGCTGCGTGAGCTGACGGTCGCCGAGCCGGCGAGCGGCTGCGAGGGCGCCGCTCCCGCGCGCTCACGCAGGCGTGAGGGCACACCCCGTGCGGGGGCCCAGGCGAGCGAGCTGCTCGCACGCCGGGGTGGCTCATCGGGCTCCGCGCGCCCACCCAGGCGGCGCTCGAGCGCCGGCGCTCCACAGGCGCGTAACGACGCGGGCAAAAGGGAGCTCTCTCACACCCCCGTGCTGGCGAGCGAGCTCCTGGCAGTGCTCGATCCGCAGCCCGGCCAGCTGGCCGTCGACTGCACGTTCGGGGGCGGCGGCCACGCACGCCTGCTGGCAGGCCGCCTGGGCGCCTCTGGGACGCTCGTGGCGATCGATCGTGATCCGCTTGCCGAGGAGCGCTTCGCCGAGCTCGCCGCCGAGACGAGCTGCTCTGTGCGCTTCATCCGCTCGGGCTACGCGGAGGCCCTCGCGCTGCTCGCGCGCGAGGGGGTGCGCGCTGACATCGTCTACTTCGATCTCGGCATGTCCTCGATGCAGGTGGACGCGCGCGAGCGCGGGTTCTCCTACTCCTATGAGGCACCGCTCGACATGCGCATGGATCCAGCGCAGCAGCTGAGCGCGCGCGAGATCGTCGCCGAGTGGGACCAGCGCCGGCTCGCGCAGGTGCTGCGCGACTTCGGCGAGGAGCGCCACGCAGGCGCGATCGCGCGCGCGATCGTCAGCCGTCGCGAGCGCGGCCCGATCGGCACGACCCAGGAGCTGGTCGAGGCGATCAGCTCGGCGCTCCCGGCGCCGGCGCGCTTCGCCGGAGGGCACCCCGCCAAGCGCTCCTTCCAGGCGCTGCGAATCGCGGTCAACGACGAGCTCGGGCAGCTCGATCGTGCCTTGCCGCTCGCGTGGAGCCTCCTGCGCGAGGGCGGTGTGCTCGGATGCATCGCCTTCCACTCGCTGGAGGACCGGCGCGTCAAGCGCTTCCTCGCCGAGCGCGCCCGGGGCTGCGTCTGCCCGCCCGATCTTCCGATCTGCGCATGCGGGCGCAGCGCCGAGGCGGCGCTGCTCACGCGCCGGTCGATCACCCCCGGCGAGCAGGAGCTCGCGCACAATCCGCGCGCGGGCTCTGCGCGTCTGCGCGCAGCCAGAAAGCTCGCAGACGAAGGCGGCGAGGGCTCGTGAGCCCGCCTGCGGCCGCCGCCACCTCGCCGCTCCCGCGCGGCGGCGGCGCGCACTCTCATCGGCGCTCGCGCGCGAGCGTCGCAGCGCCAAGGCGCCTATCGGGACCGGCGCGCTCCGGAGCGCGCGCGCCGCGCGCAGTGCAGGCGCAGCCGGGCCTGCTCATCGGCGTCGGCGCGCTCGTCGAGCGGCTCGCCCGCCGGCGTGCCCTCGACCGCTTGATCCGCGGGCGTATATGGATCGCGCTGATCGCCTTCGCGCTGATCGGCATCGTGCTCCTGCAGCTGTTGATCTTGCAGCTGAACGCGAGCATCGGCCGCTCGCTCGTGCGCGAGGGACAGCTGCAGCACACGAACGCCGCCCTCAGCATCGAAGGCTCAGAATTGACATCCGGCGAACGCGTGGAATCCCTGGCGGCCCACGTGGGGATGCAGCTCGTGCCGATCAGCGCGCTGCGCTTTCTCAGCTCCGACCCGCGCGCGGACATCGCGCGCGCGGCCGCGGCGCTGAGCGCCCGCGCCCACGGCGCGGCGACCGCCTCCCAGGAGGCCTCCTCCGAATCCGCGTCCGCATCCGCAGCGGGCGCCTCCACGAGCGCTGCAGAAGGCGCCGGCGCAAGCGGGAGCGCAGGCGTCGCGAGCCCGGCTGAAGCGGCTACGGGCGGCCAGTCCCAGGAAGCACAGGCGGGCTCGCCCGCGAGCGGGGAAGCCTCCCCGGCGAGCGCCCCGGAAGGGCAGGCCTCGCCAGCGGGCGCCTCCGCGGCCCCAGGCGGCGCCGTCGAAGGGGAAGCGCCCGCGCCGCAGGTGGGTGGCGGCGGGGGTGCTGATGCGAGTCAGGCGAGCGGCCAGGGCTAGCAGTGGCGGTCGTCCAGCGCCGCGCGGGTGGGATCTTCGGGCTGTTCGTCGTGCTGCTCGTGATCGCCGCCGGGCGCACCGTGTATCTCGGCATCATGCGCGGCGGGAGCCTGCGCAGGGCGGCGAGCAGCGAGCAGCTGAGCTACGAAACCGTGAGCGCTCCGCGAGGGACGATCACCGACCGCAACGGCGTCGAGCTGGCGGTCTCCGAACCCGCGCAGCAGATCTCCGCCGATCCCTATCTCGTGCGCGATCCGCTCGAAGCAGCGCAGCGGCTTGCGCCGCTGCTCTCCCAGCCACAGGCGACCGTCCTCGAGGAGCTCTCGCAGCGCAGCGGCTTCGTGTACCTCGCACGCGAGCTACCCGAACATGCAGCGCGCGCGGTGCTCGCGCTGAAGCTCCCCGGCGTCAGCGGCGTGCCGGTCATGCGCCGCGTGTACCCGCGCGGGACGCTCGCGGCGCAGGTGCTGGGCGTGGTGGGGGTCGAAGGCGACGGGCTGGCCGGGCTCGAGTACTCGAGCAACTCCGTGCTGAGCGGGCACGCGGGTGAGCTGCGCGTGGTCAGCGACGCGCGCGGCCAGCCGGTCTCGATCAGTGAAACGCGCCACGAGGTGCCCGGCACCTCGATCTCGCTGACGCTCGACGCGAACATCCAGAAGCGCACGGAAGATGTGCTCGGCGCGGTCGCTCGCGTGTTTGCCCCCAAGGACGCCACAGCGATCGTGATGGATCCCCGCAGCGGCGCGATTTTCGCGCTCGCCAACTGGCCGCAGGTGAATGCCAACGATGCCGGCGACGCACCGGCCGAAGACCTCGAGGATCGCGCGGTCGGCCTGGACTACGAACCGGGCTCCACCTTCAAGGTGGTCGCGGTCTCCGGCGCGCTCGAATCCGGGCTCATCACCCCCGGGACGGGCTTCAACATCCCCGATCAGATCCAGGTCGCCGAACGGGTGATCCACGACGACACCGAACATCCCGAAGAAACGCTCACGACCGCACAGATCCTCGCTCGATCGAGCAACGTCGGCGCGATCAAGATCGGCGAGCTGGAGGGTGCGGAACGCTTCAACGAATGGGTTCACCGCTTCGGCTTCGGCTCGCCCACCGGGGTCGATCTCCCGGGGGAGGAGCCGGGCGTCGCGCTCGCGCTGCAGCAGTACTCGGGCTCCTCCATGGGCAATCTGCCGATCGGGCAGGGCGAGCTCGTGACGCCGATGCAGATGGCCACCGCCTACTCGGCGATCGCCAACGGCGGGATCTTGCGCCCTCCGCATATCGTGCAGAGCGTCGGCGGGCGCACGCTGCCCGCGCCGCGCGGGCGGCGCGTGCTCTCGGCCGCGACGGCGGCGTCGCTGCGCTCGATGCTCGAAGGCGTGCTGGGGCCAGAAGGCACAGCCAGCGAGGTCTCGATCCCCGGCTACAAGCTCGCGGGCAAGACCGGCACCGCCAACAAGGTGGATCCGGAAACGGGCGAATACTCGCAGAGCAAATACGTAGCTTCCTTCATCGGCTTTGCGCCGGCCGGAAATCCGAAGCTGTTGTGCGCAGTGGTCGTCGATGAACCGGGCGCCGGGTCGATCTACGGCGGCACGGTCGCCGCCCCGGCGTTCGCGCAGATCATGAGCTTCGCGCTGCCCTATCTGGGGATCGCGCCCGAATAGGACCTCGTCGCACAGAGGAGCTGCGGGGTGCCGGCCGCGCTCGCGGCGCAGGCGCAGAGCCCTCCTCGGGCTCGGCTAGCATCAGCACATGCGACTGGACCGGTTGATCGCCGAGGCGGTCGGGGATGTCGCTGCGGTCGAGATCACCGCCCTGGCCTACGACAGTCGCGAGGTTCGTCCGGGGACGCTGTTCTTTTGCGTGTCCGGCTTCAAGCACGACGGACACGAGTTCGCGGCGCAGGCGGTGAGCGCGGGCGCGACGGCGCTGGTGGTCGAGCGGGCGCTGGGACTGGGGGTGCCCGAAGTGCGAGTGCCCTCTGTGCGCGCGGCGATGGCCCCGGCGGCGGCGCGCTTCTTCGGCGAACCCGCCCGCGACCTGCGCGTCGTGGGGGTCACTGGCACCAACGGCAAGACGACGACCGCCTACCTGGTGCGCGAGCTGCTGGCGGCCGCGGGCGAGCAGTGCGGGCTGCTCGGCACCGTCAAGTCGGTGATCGCCGGGCGCGAGCGCGGGGTCGTGCGCACTACGCCAGAGGCGATCGACCTGCAGGCGGACCTGCGCGCGATGCTCGACGGCGGCGATCGCGCGTGCGCGATGGAGGTCTCCTCGCACGCGCTCGAGCTCGGACGCGCCGATGCGATCCCGTTTGCGGCGGCCGTGTTCACAAACCTCACGCGCGATCACCTCGACTTCCACGCGAGCATGGAGGACTACTTCCTGGCCAAGCGCCGCCTGTTCGAGCCGCCGGTGGCGCTCAGCGTGGTCAACGTCGACGATGAGTACGGCCGGCGCCTCGCGGGCGAGCTCGAGGGCGCGCGTACGTTTGCCGTGCTGCGGGAGGCGGAATACCGCGCGAGCGAGCTGCACTGTGATCTCGCAGGATGCACGTTCACGCTCAGCACGCCGGCCGGTGAGCGCGTCCTCACGCTGCCGATGCCCGGGCGCTTCAACGTCGCCAACGCGCTTGGGGCGCTCGCCGCGGTGCACGGCCTCGGCGGTGAGCTCGACGTGCTCGTGGCGGCGCTCGAGCGAGGCGTGCGGGTTCCCGGCCGCTTCGAGCCGGTGCACGGGGGCCAGGACTTTGCCGTGCTCGTCGATTACGCCCACACGCCGGACTCGCTCGAGAACGTGTTGGCCGCTGCGCGCGAGCTGGTGCGCGGCGCGGGCGAGCGCGAGGGGCGCGTCGTGTGCGTGTTCGGGGCGGGCGGCGACCGCGACCGCGGCAAGCGCCCGCGCATGGGCGAGATCGCCGCGCGCCTCGCGGATCTCGTGATCGTCACATCGGATAACCCGCGCTCGGAGGACCCCGAGCGGATCATCGAGGAGATCATGAGCGGGGTGGGGGAGGGTGCGCGCGTGCGCACGATCGGCGACCGCACGAGCGCGATCGCCGAGGCGATCGCGTGCGCGCGCGCCGGCGACGCGGTGGTGATAGCCGGCAAGGGCCACGAGCAGGGACAGGAGTTCGCAGGTGGGCGCAAGGTGCCCTTCGACGACGTGGCGGTGGCCAGGCAGGTGCTCGGCGAGCGCGCCCCGGCGGCGCTAGCGCCGGCTGCGCACGGCGCCGGAGCGCCGACGCGATGAGGCAGTGGGACACAGTTCGCGTGGCCGCGCTCGCCGGCGCGCGCGTGGTCTCGGCGGCCGCGCCGGCAGGATCGTCGGCGGCTGGGCCCGGGCCCTCGGGCGTCGGCGTGGACACGCGCACGCTCGCGCCGGGCGAGCTGTTCGTCGGCTTGCGCGGCGAGCGCGAGGATGGCGGCAGGCATGCCGCACGAGCGCTCACGGCCGGTGCGTGGGGTGTGCTCGTGCGCCCCGAGCACGCGGCGGCTGCGCTCGCGTGCGGCGGCAGGGTGCTCGTCCACGAGCAGCCGCTCGCGGCGCTGCACGCGCTCGCGCTCGCGTGGCGGCGCGAGCTACGCGAGCGCGGCACGAAGCTCGTGGCGATCACGGGCTCGACCGGCAAGACCTCCACGAAGGACATCCTGGCGGCGCTGCTAGCCGCGCACGTGCGCGTGGCCGCGAGCCCGGCGAACCTCAACACCGAGATCGGCCTGCCGCTGGCGCTCCTCGGCGCTCCCGTGGAGGCGCAGGCGATCGTGTTGGAGCTCGCGATGCGCGGCGCCGGACAGATAGCCGAGCTGACCGCGATCGCCGAGCCCGATGTGGGCGTGATCGTGAACGTTGGCCCTGCGCACCTAGGGCTGCTCGGCTCGCTCGAGGCGATCGCCGCCGCCAAGGCGGAGCTGATCGCGGGCCTCGCGCCCGGCGCGAGCGCGATCCTGCCGGCCGCAGAGCCGCTGCTCGAGCCCCACCTGCGCTCCGCGCTGCACACGATCACGTTCGGCGAGGGCGGCGATGTGCGCATGCTCGAGCGCCGCGCCGATGGCTCGGTGCTGATCGCGCATGGCGAGCAGCGCATCGCGCTGTGGCCGTCGTTCGCGCAGGCGCACAACCTGCGCAACCTGCTCGCCGCCGTGGCGGCGGCGCGGGCGCTCGGGTACACGCCCGGCGGCCGCCTGGATGTGCGCTTCTCGGCGATGCGCGGCCAGCGCGAGCGGCTCGCCGGCGGCGTCACGCTGATCGACGACTGCTACAACGCCAACCCAATGTCGATGAGGGCGGCGATCGACGAGCTGGCCGCGCACGCTCCGGCGCGCAGCGTGGCGGTGCTCGGAGACATGCTCGAGCTGGGCGGCGAGGGCCCACGCCTGCACCGCGAGATCGGCCCCTACGCGGCGGCGCATGGCGTTGATGTGCTGATCGCGGTCGGCCCCCTGGCGGGCGAGATCGCCGCCTCGTTCGCCGGCGAGAGCCACCCCGTGGCGGACGCGAGCGCGGCCGCCACGGCGCTAGAAGGGCTGCTGCGCGAGGGCGACACGGTGTTGCTGAAGGGCTCGCGCGGCGTCGGCCTCGAGCACGTTGCGCAACGCCTGCGCGAGCGGCCCGGAGCTGCGCACGAGCGGGAGGCTCGCAGGCCATGCGCCGCGGGCGCCGGCTCGGGACGGCGCTGAATGGGCCGCATCCTCTTCGGCGGCACGGCGGCGCTGCTGATCTGCCTCTTTCTCAGCCCCCGCTTCATCGAGTTCCTGCGCAAGCGCGAGTTCGGCCAGCACATCCGCGAGGATGGGCCGGAGGGCCACCACCAGAAGGCGGGCACGCCGACGATGGGAGGGATCATCATCTTCCTCGCGGTTACGGTCGCGTACCTGATCTTGACCGACTACGAATGGCGCTCGGTGGGGGTTCTCGGCGCGGCCATCGCGTGCGCGCTGTTGGGCTTTGCCGACGACTACACCAAGCTGGTCAAGCGCCGCTCGCTGGGGCTGCGTGCGCGCACCAAGCTGATCGTCACGATCGCGATCTCGCTGGGCCTGTGGTTCGTCGCCACCCACGAGGCCCATCTCGCACCCACGCTCGAGCTGCGCTTCGTCGACTACCACATCGACCTGGGGCCGTTCTACCCGCTGCTGATCTACCTGGTCGTGGCCGGCACGACCAGCGCGGTCAACCTGACGGACGGCCTCGACGGCTTGGCCGCCGGGTGCGCGGCGATCGTGCTGCTGGCGTATGTCGGCATCACGTTCATCGCCGGCGAGTTCGACCTGGGGATGCTCGCCGGCTGCCTGGTGGGGGCGTGCGTGGGCTTTCTCTGGTTCAACGCCTTTCCGGCGACCATCTTCATGGGCGATACCGGCGCGCTGGGGCTGGGCGGCGCGATCGCCGGGCTCGCGGTGATGACCAAGACGGAGGTGCTGCTGATCCTGCTCGGTGGCATCTTCGTGATCGAGGCCCTATCGGTCGCGATCCAGGTGATCTCCTTCCAGATGACGCGCAAGCGCGTGTTCCTGATGGCGCCGATCCACCATCACTTCGAGCTGCAGGGATGGTCGGAGACGAAGATCATCCTGCGCTTCTGGATCGTGGCCGCGATCTGCGGCGCGATCGGCTTCACGATCTACCGCCAGAGCCGCGGCCTGTGAGCAGACGGCTCGCGCCGGGCGCGAGGCGCGTCGCCGGTGAGGGCTCCGAAGGGGCGCATGGGAGCGCTTGGAGGCTTCCCGGGGGCCGCGTCGAAGTGAGCGGTGATGTCGCCAGCGCGAGCAGGAGCGGCCAAGGCGGGCCGGGAGCGCCGCGCCCGCAGCGCGTCCGCGAGCGCGACCGGCGAGCGCTCGCTCGAGCACCGCATCCTCGTGACCGCGACGATGTGCCTGCTCGCCTTCGGTGCGGTGATGGTCTACAGCGCCTCCTCGGCGACGACGCTGCTGCAGGGCGGCGGACTGCGCGACGGCTACCTGGTCAAGTTCGTCGCCTACGGCGCGGTCGGGCTGATCCTGATGCACGTGCTCGCGCGCGACGGGCTGGCGAAAATCGAGCGCGTCACGCCTCCGCTGCTGATCGTCTCCTTCGTGGCGGTGCTCGCAGTGCACATCCCCCATGTGGGCGTGAGCGTCAACGGCGCGCGCCGCTGGATCGGTCCGAGCGCGCTGCAGTTCGAGCCCGCGGAGCTGATGAAGCTGGCGCTCGTGCTGTACGCGGCGACGCTGCTGGCGCGGCGCCCGCACTGCGTGCACGACATGCGCGAGCTGTTCAAACCGCTGCTCACCGTCGTGGCCGCGGCGTGTCTGCTCGTCTTCACACAGCCGGACCTCGGGACGACGATGGTGATCGCGTTCACCGTCGGCGCGATGCTGATCGCCGCGGGGATGGCGCCGCGCAAGCTCGCCCTGATCACGGGCGGGGCGCTGGCCCTGGTGGTCGTGTACGCGCTCGTGCTCCCGTACGCGCGCACGCGGCTGACGTCTTTTATCGACCCTTGGGCGCACGCCTCCTCGAGCGGCTTTCAGGCGGTGCAGGGGCAGATCGCGATCGGCTCGGGAGGGCTCTTCGGCGTCGGCCCTGGGCAGTCGGTGCAGAAGATCTTCTACTTGCCGGAGGCGCAGACGGACTTCATCCTCGCGGTCATCGGCGAGGAGCTGGGCGTCCTCGGCGTGTTCGCGCTGTTGTTCCTGTACGGGTTGATCGCCTACGCGGGCCTGCGCGCGGCGAGAGCGGCGCGCACCCTCTACAGCGCGCTGATAGCTGTCGGCGTGACGACGCTGATCGTCTCGCAGGCGCTCTTGAACGCCTTTGCGGTGCTCGGCCTCGCGCCGCTCACGGGCGTGCCGCTGCCGCTCGTCTCCTATGGCTCGAGCAGCATGATCGTGACGCTCGCGGCGATGGGCCTGCTGCTCAACGTCGCGGCCGGCGCGACCGGCCACGTGCGTGCGCTGCGACCGGTGCGCCGCGTACGCGCCAGCGCGCCCGCGCAGGCGCGCCCGGCACGCATCGCGTCCGCGCGGGCCGGCGACGCGCTCGCGCGCGAGGCGCGACGATGGGACGGTGATGGCGCGCTCGGGCACGATCGTGATCGCGGCGGGGGGAACGGCAGGGCACGTGGTGCCGGCGCTCGCCGTGGCGCGCGCGCTGCGGGCTGAGGGCGCCGAGGTCATCTTCCTGGGGGCGGGACGCGCGGAGGCACAGCTCGTGCCCGCGGCCGGCTTCGAGCTGCACACGCTCTCGCTCGAGGGCCTGCACCGCTCTAACCCCCTGCGCGCGCTGCGTGCGCTCGCGCTCGCTGCCGCGGCGCTGCCGCGCGCGCGCAAGCTGCTCTCCACGCTGGATCCCGACGCCGTCCTGGGCGCGGGCGGCTACGTGGCCGGCCCCGTCGGCGCGGCCGCCGCCAGCATGCGCATCCCGCTGGTGCTGAGCGAGGCCGACGCCCACCTCGGGCTCACCAACCGGATGCTCGCGCCGTTCGCGCGACGCGTGTGCCTGGCGTTCGCGCTGCGCGGCCGCGAGGGAGCGCGCTACCGCGTCACGGGGCGCCCGGTACTCGAGCCCGCCGGCGACCGGGCGGGTGCGCGCGAGCGCTTCGGCGTGGCGGCCGAGGAGCCCTGCGTGCTCGTCTTCGGCGGCTCGCTGGGCGCGCGCTCGATCAACGTGGCGGCGATCGAGGCCTTCGCGACGGCGCAATTTCGCGTGCTGCACATCTCCGGAGAGCGCGACTTCCAGGAGCTGCGCGCGCGCGAGCTGCGCCCCGGCTATGACCTGCGCGCGTACCTCGAGCTCGACGCGTTCGCGGCCGCGCTCGCAGCCGCAGACCTCGTCGTCGCGCGCGCCGGGGGCTCGGTTTTCGAGATAGCCGCCCACGGGCGTCCCGCGATCCTCGTCCCCTACCCGCACGCCGCAGCCGACCACCAGGGCGCGAACGCGCGCTGGATGAGCGATGCGGGAGCCGCGCTGACGATCCCCGATCGCGAGCTGAGCGCAGCGCGCCTGCGCGAGCAGGTCGAGGAGCTGCTGGGCGACCGCGAGCGTCTCGCGGCGATGGGCGCGGCCGCGCTGGGCCTCGCGCGCCCACACGCGGCGCGCGATATCGCGTGCGAGCTGTTGGAGGCCGCCGCCCGGTGAGCGCCATCGAGCAGCCGTGGCGCGGCCGGCGGATCCACTTCGTTGGCGTCGGTGGTTCCGGCATGAGCGGCTACGCGCGAGCGGCGGCCGCCCTCGGCGCCGAGGTCAGCGGCTCGGACGCCACCGACGGGCCCTATCTGCGCGCGCTCGCGGCAGACGGGGTGCTGCGGGCGCATGTGGGCCATGACCCGGACAACCTGCCAGGCGGCGAGGGCCTGGAGCTCGTGTACTCCTCGGCTGTCAGCGACGAGGACCCGGAGCGGCGTGCCGCACGCGAGCGCGGCGTCCCGGAGCGCTCGCGTGCCGAGTTGCTGGGCGAGCTGACGGCGATGCGGCGCACGATCGCGGTCGCCGGCACCCATGGCAAGACGACGACGGCGTCGATGCTCACACACGCGCTGCGCGCGGCGGGGCTCGACCCGGGCTGGCTGATCGGCGCGGCGATCGGCGGCTCGCTCGCGAACGCGCACTGGGGGTCGGGGGAGTGGCTGGTGGTCGAGGCGGACGAGTCCGATCGCTCGATGCTCGCGCTGGACGTCGAGCTCGCCGTGCTCATGAACGTCGAGCTCGATCACCACGCGACGTTCCCATCGCTCTCAGAGCTGCGCGAGGCCTTCGCGGCGTTTCTCTCGCGCGCGCGGCGCGCGGTGATCGTGTGGGAGCGCCCCGAGCTGCTCGAGCTCGCCCGCGGCGCCGGCGCGGAGCTCGTCGCCTTCGACGTGCACGACCCGATCCTCACGCAGGGGGGCTCGAGCTTCGCTTGGCGCGGGCACGAGGTGCGCCTGGCGCTGCCCGGCACGCACAACGCGCTCGATGCCGTCGCCGCGCTCGAGGCGGCACGGCTGAGCGGGGCCGAGGTCGAGAGCGCGATCGGCGCGCTGGCGCAGTTTCCAGGCGCCGCGCGACGCTTTCAGCTCCTCGGCACGAGCGTCGGCGGCGGGCAGGTGTATGAGGACTACGCGCACCATCCGACGGAGATCGCGGCGACGCTCGCGGGGGCGCGCACGCTTCCCCACGAGCGGCTCGTGGCCGTCTTCCAGCCGCACCTGTACTCGCGCACGAAGATGCTCGCGGAGGCCTTTGGCAGGGCGCTCGCGCAGGGCGATGCGGTGGTCGTGCTGGACATCTACGCGGCGCGCGAGCGCGCCGAGGAGCACCCCGGCGTGAGCGGGCTGGCGATCGCCGAAGCCGCTGCGGACGCGGCGGGCGGGCGCCCGGTGTTCTGGCTGCCGGCGCTCGAGGAGGCCGAGCACGTGCTGCGCGGCATGCTGGGAGCGGGAGATGTGTGCGTGGTGATGGGCGCGGGCGACGTCGACAGCCTGGCCGCAGCGCTGGTGCGGCCGTGAGCGGCGCCCCCGGCGCGCCGCCGGGCGTGCGGGCGCGCTTTGCGCTCGCGCGGCTCACAACCGTGAAGACGGGTGGGGCGGCCGAGTGGTTCGCGCGCGCCGGCAGCGAGCAGGAGCTGACGGGCCTGCTCGCGTGGGCGCTCCGGGAGTCGCTCGCGGTCAACGTGCTCGGCTCGGGCTCCAACCTGTTGATCGCCGACGCGGGGGTCGCCGGCCTCGTCGTGAAGCTCGAGCGCGAGCTCGCCTCGATCGAGCTCGATGGGCAGCGCATCGTCGCCGGTGGCGGCGCGCGCCTGCCGGCGCTGGCCGCGCGCGCGGCGCGCGCGGGCCTCTCCGGGATCGAGTTCGGCGTGAACATCCCGGGGACCGTCGGCGGCGCCGTGCGCATGAACGCAAACGCCTACGGCGGTCAGCTCGGGCGCGTGCTCGAGTGGGTGCTCCTCGCGAGCGCCGAGGGCATCGAGCGCCGCGAGCCGGCCGCGCTCGGGCTCGGCTACAGGCGCTCCAACATCTCTCCGGGCGAGATCGTCACGCGTGCCTCACTGGCGCTCGCGCCGGCGCCCACCGACCAGGTGAAGGCGGCCCTGGCGGAGATGCGCCGCCGCCGCCACGAGGCCCAGCCGCAGGGGATACGGACGTTCGGCTCCACGTTCAAGAACCCCGGCGATGCGCGCACCGGCTCTCCCAGCGCCGGGCAGTTGCTCTCGCAGGCAGGCTGCAATGGCCTGCAGATCGGGGGCGCGCGCTTCGCCGAGAAGCACGCGAACTTCATCGAGAACACGGGCACGGCGAGCACCGCCGACGTGCTCGCCGTGATGGCCGAGGGTCGCCGGCGCGTGCTCGAGCGCTTCGGCGTGACGCTCGAGCCCGAGGTGCAGACGCTCGGCGACGTGCGCTTTCCCTGGTAGCGGCTCGCTCCCCCGACGCTAGCGCTCGCGTGGGTTGATGGCTTCGAGCGGCCAGTGGCGCACGACGCCGGGGTGCCAGTGGCCGTCCTGCTCGCGCGTGAGGATGAAGCGGGTGATCGTCAGCTGGCCACCCTCGTGATCGCCGTAGAGCAGATCGACGGTCAGGATCCCGTTGGCCTCGAACGCCTCGTGAAGCCGATCCCGGAAGGGGTCGTCGGCCTCGCGCACGGCACCCTGCCAGAAGCCTGTGTCGCCGGCGGGCACGTACAGGTCGCGCGTCTGCTGGCGGTGCTCCTCCGGCGCGGCGTGCGGGGTGTCGATGTCCGGGCGTCGCGCCAACAGGCGCCAGGCCTGAAGGACCGCGAGCCCGTTGCCGACGTTGCGAAGTCCGATCACGAAGTAGTAGTTCTCGCCCTCGCGCTCGACCGCCGCGAGGCCGCCCTCGACGCTCACCATCCGGCCCTCGCTGAAGCGGACCAGCTCGGGCGGATCGGTCACGCGCGAGGGCGCGAGCACTGGCCGCAGCCCGAGCAGCAGCGCGCGCTCGGCGAGCGCGGTCGAACGCTCGGCGATCCGTGTCGAGCGCTGCCCGAAGCGCACCGAGGAGAACGTCGCAAGCGCGAGCACCAACGTGCCACCGGCGGTCGCCAGCGAGGCGATCGTCGGCCAGTCGACGGCGAGCAGAGGCCTCACCCACACATGCTCTCGCCGTGAGCGGACGGTGGGGATCTCGTTTCGCGACACCCGCCGCCACTAGGGCTGTAGGGGTTCTCGTGTTGGGGTCGAACACCCTTCAAGATGGCTCGTTCGCTCACGGCCTCGGCTCCGGCAGGGCTCGCCGGGCGCTCGCGCGCACGCCGGCGGCCCGGCAGCAGCGCAGCCGCCGCGGCAGCGTCCGTGCGGCCGCTCGCCTTCACGGGCACGCTGGCGCGCCGCGCATGGCACGGGCGGCGCCTGCGTCGCACGGTGATCGCCGCGCTCGTCGCGCTGGGGCTGCTCGGCGGCGGCTGGGTGTGGCTGCGTCACTCTCCGCTGGCGGCCGTGCGCCACGTGGAGATCGTCGGTGTTCACGGTCCCGACGCGCAGGCTGTCGATGACGCCCTGACGCGCGCCGCGCGTGGCATGAGCACGCTCGACCTCAACGTGGGAGCCCTGCGCGCGGCCGTGGCGCCGCTGCATATCGTTCGCGAGCTGCGCGCGAGCGCGAGCTTCCCGCATGGATTACGCATCGACGTGGTCGAGCAGCTTCCCGTCGCGGCGCTCACCACGGGCGCCGCTCGTACGGCCCTCGCAGCCGACGGCGTGGCCCTGGGCGGCGCGCTGCTCTCGGGAGCGCTGCCGAGCGTGAGCGGCGCGGCCGTCCCGGCGGTCGGCCGGCGCGTGAGCGCGAGCGGCCTGCTGGAAGAGCTGGCCGTGCTGGGTGCGGCGCCCTGGCAGCTCGCCGTGCACGCGCAGCAGGTGTTCACCGGTGCGATGGGCATCACGGTGACGATGCACGGCGGCTTGACCGTGTACTTCGGCAACGACCAAAGCGCGCACGCGAAGTGGCTGTCGCTCGCGCGCGTGCTCGCCGACCCGAGCTCCGCGGGTGCCTCCTACGTCGACGTGCGCCTGCCATCACATCCGGCCGCCGGCTTTCCGCCGGGGGCCGTCCCCGAATCCGTGGCGAGCGCGAGCGCGAGTCCCCAGAGCACGGAAGAAGGCACCGTCGCAGCCATCGCCGCCGGGCTGCCGGCGGCGAGCGCGACGGGCGCGCCCACCGGCACGAGCACTGGCAGCACGCCCGACACGGGCGCGAGCGCCGGTGCGGGCGGCTCCGCGCAGGGGCAGGGGTCGGCCACGACGACGGGTGGCGCGGAAGCGACTGGGACGGACGAAGCCTCGCCGCCACAGGCCGGCGCGCAGGGCGGGGGGACGACGGCGCCCGAAGGAAGCGATACTCCCTAAAGCAACCTCGACCTCAACCTCAGCTTGAAGGTTTTCCCCGCGCCGATCTCTTGAGTAGAGGTCGAGAGTTAGCATATTGCAACGTTGCTTGCGAGAGTGCAGGGCGGCGTTGACAGGGCGAAGTTCCCTGCATAACGTGGGCAACTCGGCGGTTCGCCGACCAGTATGCTGCGAACCCTATATTTCTAGTGAAGACTTCGGACGGAGCGATCATGGAGAGCAGCGGCAGCTATTTGGCGGTGATAAAGGTCGTGGGGGTTGGCGGGGGCGGCACCAACGCGGTCAGCCGTATGGTCGACGCGGGCCTGCGCGGTGTCGAGTTCATCGCCGCCAACACCGACGCGCAGGCGCTCGCCATGTGCGACGCGGACGTCAAGCTGAACATCGGCCACGAGTCCACCAAAGGCCTCGGCGCCGGCGCCGACCCTGACGTCGGCCTGGCAGCCGCCTCGGAGTCGCGCGACGACATCAAGGAGGCGCTGAAGGGCGCGGACATGGTGTTCGTCACCGCCGGCGAGGGTGGCGGCACGGGCACGGGCGCGGCGCCCGTGATCGCAGAGATCGCCAAGAACGAGATCGGCGCACTGACGGTCGGAGTGGTCACGCGTCCGTTCGACTTCGAGGGCTCCCAGCGCGGACGTCAGGCGATTGAGGGCATCGAACGCCTGCGCGAGGTCGTCGACACGCTGATCGTGATACCCAACGAGAAGCTGCTCGCGGTCGTCGAGCGGCGCACCTCGATGCTCGACGCATTCCGCGAGGCCGACAACGTGCTGCGCCAGGGCGTGCAGGGCATCACCGACCTGATCACGATCCCCGGCCTGATCAACCTCGACTTCGCCGACGTGCGCACGATCATGGAGGACGCGGGCTCGGCGCTGATGGGCATCGGTACCGGCAGCGGCGAGACGCGCTGCGCCGACGCCGCGCGCGCGGCGATCTCCTCGCCGCTTCTGGAAGAGTCCGTTGACGGCGCCACGGGGATCCTGCTCAACATCACCGGCGGGCGCGATCTCGGCCTCTTCGAGGTCAACGACGCGGCGGAGATCATCCAGCACGAGGCCGACTCCAACGCCAACATCATCTTCGGCGCGGTGATCGACGAGAGCATGACCGAGGACGTGCGCGTGACCGTCATCGGCACCGGCTTCGACCACCGCCCCGGCACGCGCCGAAACGCCCGCACGGCGCGCCCCGACCGGAACCCTCGCATCTCCGAGCGCCAACGCTCGACGCTCGAGATCTCCGACGAGGACATCGACGTGCCGCCGTTCCTGCGCTAGCCGCCGCGCACAGCTGGCGTTAGGGCTCCCCGCGCCGCGACGGCTAGCCTGGGCTGATGTCCGTGAGCGCGTCTGCGCTGCTGCGCCGCACCCCCCTATTCGACCGCCACCTCGCCGCTGGCGCCAAGCTCGTCGAGTTCGCCGGCTGGGAGATGCCGGTGGCCTACGAAGGGGTGATCGCCGAGCACATGGCGGTGCGCACGACGTGCGGGATCTTCGACGTCTCACACATGGGGCAGATCGAGACGAGCGGGCCGGGGGCGTGTGCCCTGCTGCAGCGCCTGCTCACAAACGACGTCGAGCGGATCGCGCCGGGCGGGGCGCAGTACAGCCTGCTCTGCCGCGAGGACGGAGGTGTGCTCGACGACCTCTTCACCTACCGGCTCGACGGCGAGCGCTACCTGACGGTCACGAACGCCGCCAACCACACGCAGGATCTCGCGTGGTGGCGGGGGCACGCGGACGCGCACGTGGACGCGCACGTGGACGACCGCATCGACGAGTGGGCGATGCTCGCCGTGCAGGGGCCGCTCGCGCGCGAGATCGTGCAGGCGATCTCCACCACGCCGCTGCCGCCGCGCAAGACGGCCGCACAGTGCCAGCTCGCGGGGGCGCAGGCGCTCGTGTGCGGCACCGGCTACACCGGCGAGGACGGCGTTGAGATCCTGTGCGCACCCGAGGAGGCGCCCGCGCTGTGGGATGAGATCGTGCGCCGCGGCGCCACGCCGGCGGGCCTCGGCGCGCGTGACACGCTGCGCCTGGAGGCGTGCCTTCACCTCTACGGCAACGAGCTGACCGTCGAGCGCGGTCCGATCGAGGCGGGGCTGGGCTGGTGCTGTCGCGAGCAGACGGGCTTCATCGGCTCACAGGCGGTCGCGGCGGCGCGCGCGGAGGGCCCGGCACAGCGGCTGGCCGCATTCGTGATCGACGGGCCGGGGATCGCGCGCGCCGGCAACGCCGTCAGCGGGGGCGGCGAGGTCACCAGCGGCACGCTCTCGCCGTGCCTGCACAGCGGCATCGGCATGGCCTACGTGCCCGCGCAGATGGCCCAGGTGGGCGCCCCGCTGGAGATAGACGTTCGTGGCAAGATGCGCCGCGCCGTCGTCCACGAGAAGCCGCTCTACAGAAAGGAATCACTCAATTGAGCCAGGCGAGCTATCCGCCGGAGCTGCTCTACCACCCCGAGCACGATTGGGCGCGCATCGGCGAGGATGACGCTGCGCAGGCGACCTTTGGCATCACCTGGTACGCCCAGGACGCGCTCGGCGAGGTCGTCTTCTTCGAGCCGCCCGCCCCTGGCACGCAGCTGCGCAAGGACGAGCCCTACACGGAGGTCGAGTCGGTGAAGGCCGTCTCAGACGTCGTCGCGCCGCTGTCGGGGGAGGTCGTCGAGGTCAACCAGGCCGTGGCCGAGAACCCGGGGCTGATCAACGAGGACCCCTACGGCGAGGGTTGGCTCGTGCGCGTGCGCCTGTCCGACCCGCTCGAGCGCGAGGGCCTGCTCGACGCCAGCTCCTACATCGCCACACTCGCCGGCTGAATGCGCCTGGGGCCACTCGCCAGTTGAGTCGCTACACCGCCATCACTCCCGAGGACCTCGAGGTGATGCTCGCGAGCATCGGCGTGGGCTCCACGCAGGAGCTCCTCGAGCGCCAGATCCCCGCGGCGGTGCGACTCGGCAGCGCCCTCGAGCTGCCCGACGGGATGGGCGAGCAGGAGGTCTTCGAGCACCTGCGCGAGCTGGCCGATCGCAACGCGAGCGTCGAGCACGAGCTGAGCTTCCTCGGCGCCGGCGTCTACGACCACTACGTGCCAGCGCTCGTGGACATGCTCACCGAGCGCTCCGAGTACCTCACCCCCTATACCCCCTACCAGCCGGAGGTCTCCCAGGGCACGCTGCAGGCGATGTTCGAGTACCAGACCGCGATCTGCGAGCTCACCGGCCTGCCCGTCTCCAATGCCTCCATGTACGAGGGGCCCTCCGCGATCGCGGCCGCCGCATACATGGCCAAGCTCCACAACGGCCGCCGGCGCCTGCTCGTGAGCGCCGGCCTTCACCCGCACGCAATCGAGACCCTGCGCACGCACGCCCACGGCTTCGGCATGGAAGTGCACGAGGTGCCCTTGCGCGAGGGCGTGACCGACGCGCACGCGTGGGAGCAGGCGATCGACGCCCGCGTCAGCGCGGCGATCTTCGCGCAGCCGAACTTCTACGGCGCCGTCGAGGACGCCGCCGCCCTGACCGCCGCCGCGAAGGCGCCCACCGCGGACGGGCAGGCGCCGCCCGTCCTCGTCGCGCACGTCGACCCGATCACCCTCGGCGTGCTCGCCTCGCCGGGCGAATGCGACGTCGACGTGGCCGTTGGCGAGGGCCAGTCGCTGGGCAATCGCCTGGACTTCGGCGGCCCCTCATTCGGACTGTTCGCCGCGCGCGAGGAGTACCTGCGGCGCATGCCCGGACGGATCGCCGGCGAGACCGTGGACGTGGAGGGCCGGCGCGGCTTCGTGCTGACGCTGCAGACGCGCGAGCAGCACATCCGCCGCGAGAAGGCCACCTCCAACATCTGCACCGCGCAGGCGCTCAACGCGCTCGCCGCGGTCGTCTACCTGAGCTGGCTCGGTCGGCGCGGGATCGTCGAGCTCGGCGAGCTGCTGCTCGCGCGTACGCACTACGCCCGCGAGCAGCTGGCCGCGCTCGCGGGCGTCGAGAAGCTGCACGAGCAGCCCGTGATCCGCGAGTTCGCGCTGCGTCTGGACGCCGACGTGGCGGCCGTCAGGCGCAGGTGTGCACTCGAGGGGATCAACCCGGGCGTGGACGTGCACGCGCTCAGCAAGCGCGATGAGGATCGCGGAGTGCTGCTCGTGGCGATCACAGAGCGGCGCACGCGCGCCGACATCGACCGCCTCGTGGAGGTCCTCGGCGCGGCCGTCGAGGCCGAGCGCGAGGCGGCGGTGGCGGTATGAGGGCGGTGGCGCTGTGAGCACGGTCGAGCCGGGCCGCCTCGACGCGCGCACGATCTTCCAGAAGGGCGCGCCGGGGCGCCGCGCGTTCGTCTGCCCGCAGCCTGAAGTGCCCACGGTGGACGCCGGCGAGCTGCTGCCCGAGCGCTTTCGCCGCCGGCGCGCGCCCTGCCTGCCCGAGGTCTCAGAGCCGGAGATAGTGCGCCACTACGTGACGCTCTCCAAGCGCAACTTCGACCTCGACTCGGGCTTCTACCCGCTGGGCTCCTGCACGATGAAGCACAACCCGCGCCTACACGAGCGCGTCGCCGCGCTCCCCGGGCACGCGCGCCTGCATCCGCTGCAGGACTCCGAGCGCGCGCAGGGAGCGCTCGAGCTGATGTGGAGGCTGCAGTGCGCGCTCTCTGAGATCTCCGGCCTGCCGCACGTCTGCCTGCAGCCTTCCGCCGGCTCGCACGGGGAGCTCGCCGGCGTGCTCTTGACGCGCGCCTACCACGAGGACCGCGGCGAGGCCCGCCACAAGGTGCTCACGCCGGACACCGCCCACGGCACGAACCCCGCGACCGTCACGATGGCGGGCTTGGAGGTCGTCAAGCTCGCCACCAACGCCGATGGCGGCATCGAGCTCGATGACCTCCGTGCGAAGGCGGACGCGGACGTCGCCTGCCTGATGCTCACCAACCCCAACACGCTCGGCCTGTTCGACCAGAACACCGCGGAGATCGCGCAGATCGTGCACGGGGTGGGGGCGACGCTGTACTACGACGGCGCCAACCTGAACGCCGTCATGGGCCTCTCGCGCCCCGGCGACATGGGCTTCGACATCGTCCACTTCAACCTCCACAAGTCCTTCACCCAGCCCCACGGCGGCGGTGGTCCCGGCGCGGGGCCGATCGCCGTCTCAGAGCGCATCGCGCCTTACCTGCCCGTGCCCGTGGTGATCCGCCACGAGACAGGCCCGAGCGGGGCGCGGGCTGGAAGC
Organism: uncultured Solirubrobacteraceae bacterium; assembly: GCA_963722435.1. GTDB lineage: Bacteria > Actinomycetota > Thermoleophilia > Solirubrobacterales > Solirubrobacteraceae > Palsa-744. The sequence goes on from CAVRKZ010000001.1 coordinate 234,188, forward strand.
GAGGGCGATGCGAGCGCGCGCGCGCCGCGGTTCGAGCTCGACTACGAGCGGCCGAAGTCGATCGGGCGCCTGCGCGGCTTTCACGGCAACTACGGCTGCTTCGTGCGCTCCTACGCCTACATCTGCTCGCTCGGCGGCGACGGCCTCAAGGAGGCCTCCGAAGTGGCGGTCCTAAACGCCAACTACCTGCTCGCGCGGCTGAAGGAGCGCGGCGTCGGCGAGTATCTGCCGCTCGCCTACGGCGAGCTGTGCATGCACGAGTTCGTCCTCTCGGGCGCGCCGATGAAGCGCGAGCTGCAGATCAAGACGCTCGATCTGGCCAAGCGCCTGCTCGACTTCGGCTTTCACCCTCCGACCGTCTACTTCCCCCTGCTCGTGGAGGAGGCGCTGATGCTCGAGCCGACCGAGACCGAGACCAGGGAGACGCTCGACGCGTTCGCCGACGCGATCGCGGCGATCCTCGAGGAGGCCCGCGAGGACCCGCAGATCGCGCGCGAGGCTCCCTACAGCACGCCCGTGCGCCGCCTCGACGAGGTGGCTGCCGCCAAGCGCCCCGTGATCCGCGAGGCGCTGCCATGAGCGCGCATGACGGCGCTGGATCTGCGTCCTCGGTCGCTCGCGTACGTAGCACGCCACGCTCCCTGCGTTCTTGCCCAGCTTGCCCTGCGCGCCCATGGCGGGAGGGCGTGGATTAGATGGCGACCGAGTACCGCAAACTCGGGTGCACGGGCGTCAGCGTGAGCCCGCTGTGCCTCGGTGCGATGATGTTCGGCGCGTGGGGCAACGCCGACCACGAGGACTCGGTGCGCATCATCCACCGCGCGCTCGACGCTGGCATCAACTTCATCGACACCGCCGACGTGTACTCGCGAGGGGAGTCCGAGGAGATCGTCGGCAAGGCGCTCGCCGGCGGCCGCCGCGACGCGGTCGTGCTCGCGACGAAGGTGCACGGCAGGATGGACGATGCCGATCCCAACCAGTACGGCAACTCGCGCCGCTGGATCGTCAAAGAGCTCGAGAACAGCCTGCGGCGGCTGAAGACCGACTGGGTCGACCTCTACCAGATCCACCGCCCGGAGCCCGACACCGACATCGACGAGACGCTCGCCGCCCTCAGCGACCTCGTGCACGCCGGCAAGGTCCGCTACATCGGCAGCTCGACGTTCCCGGCCCATCAGATCGTCGAGGCGCAGTGGGCGGCGCACAGGCGCGGGCGCGAGCGCTTCGTGTGCGAGCAGCCTCCCTACTCGATGCTGATCCGGCGCGTCGAGACAGACGTGCTGCCCGTGTGCGAGCGGTACGGAATGGGCGTGATCCCCTGGAGCCCGCTCGCGGGAGGGTGGCTCTCGGGTCGCTATCGCAAGGACGGCGACTCGCCGGCGCAGAGCAGGCGCGCGCAGATGATCCCCTCGCGCTATGACATGTCGATCCCCGGCAACCAGGCGAAGCTCGAGGCGGCCCAAGCCCTCGACGAGCTCGCGCGGGAGGCCGGGATGACGCTGGTCGAGATGGCGATCGCCTTCGTCGTCAACCACCCCGCCGTGACCGCGGCGATCATCGGCCCGCGCACGATGGAGCAGCTCGAAGGCCAGCTGCCCGCGCTCGAGCGGACGCTGAGCGCGGAAGTGCTCGACCGCATCGACGAGATCGTCGCGCCCGGGACCAACGTCAACCAAGCCGACACGGGCTGGGATGCGCCCTGGCTCACCGACAGCTCGCGGCGACGGCGCCAGGTTGCTGGCGGCATGATCGCGGGATCTGAGCGTCGATGAGGATCTTCTCGGGCATCCAGCCGACAGGGCGCAAGCACCTCGGCAACTACATCGGCGCGATCGCCCAGTACGTCTCCAGCCAGGAGCGCGGCGAGGGCATCTTCTGCATCGTCGACCTGCACGCGACCACCGTCGCCTACGACCCCGGCGAGCTGCGCGAGCGCCTATATGACACGACGGCGATCCTGCTCGCCGCGGGCCTCGACCCGAACCGTTGCATCCTCTTTCGCCAGAGCGACGTGGCCGAGCACACGGAGCTGACGTGGCTTCTGTGCTCGGTGAGCGAGCTCGGCAGGCTGCAGCGCATGCACCAGTTCCGCGACAAGTCGCTGGCCCAGCGCGAGCTCGTCTCGGCCGGGCTCCTGCTCTACCCGGTGCTGCAGGCGGCCGACGTGCTCGCCTACCGCGCCGAGGAGGTGCCCGTGGGCGAGGACCAGCGCGAGCACCTCGAGCTGATGCGCGACGTCGCGCGGCGCTTCAACGCCCGCTTCGGCGACGGCCACGATGTGCTGGTGGTGCCCGAGCACCGCATCCCCGAGGTCGGCGCGCGGATCATGGACCTGCAGGACCCCGCCGCCAAGATGTCCACGAGCGGCGCCAGCGAGCTCGGGACCGTGTATGTGCTCGACGAGCCACAGGCGATCGAGAAGAAGCTCAAGAGCGCCGTCACCGACTCGGGCAGCGAGGTTCGCCGTGGCGCCGAGAAGCCCGGCGTGAGCAACCTGATCGAGATCCTCGCCGCCGTGCGCGGCGTCGAGGCGGCGCAGATCGAAGCCGAGCTCGCGCAGGCTCGCTACGGGGAGCTCAAGAGCGCCGTCGCGGCCGCCGTGATCGACTACCTGGCCCCGGTGCGCGAGGGCTACGAGCGCCTGCGCGCCGACGAGGCGGCGCTCGAGTCGATCCTCGCCGAGGGGGCGCGCAGCGCGCAGGCGATCGCCGCTCAGACGCTCGCCGACGTGCGCGCGCACATGGGCGTGGGCGCCCCGCCCGGCGCGGGCGCTTCACGACGCGATAGCGCGTCGGGGGTGGCGGGTAGCGTGGACACATGAGCCTCGCGGCCCTCGAGCTCGACCTGGACGTCTTCAGCGGGCCCTTCGACCTGCTGCTCGCGCTCGTGCTGCGCGAAGAGGTCGACCTGCTCGAGCTCGCTCTCGCCGATGTCGTGCTCGCCTACCTCGACCACCTCGAGCAGCGCGGCGAGCTCGACCTCGACGCGGCGACCGAGTTCATCGTGCTCGTGGCCGCGCTGCTCGAGCTCAAGTCACGCATGCTGCTCGGCGGCGATGAGGAGGAGCTCCTGGACATCGAGCCCCAGGAGGCGGCCGAGGAGCTGCTCGCGCGCATGCTCGAGGCCAAGCGCTACCGCACCGCCGCCGCGCACCTGCACGAGCTCCTCGACGCCGAGCACGGCGTTCGCTTTCGCACGGCGCCGCCCCCCGCGGCGCTGCGCCGCGCGATCGTCCACGCCAGCGCCGGAGCGCACGACCCCCAGCTGCTCGGCAAGGCGCTCGCCCGCATGCTCGCGATGCCCCCCACGATCAGCGTGCGCCACATCGCCAGCAATCGCGTGAGCGTCGCCGAGCGTCTCGCCCACCTGCGCGCGCTGCTGCGCGCCCGCGCCAGCTTCAGCTTCGAGGAGGCCGTGGCGGGCGCCGACCGCATGACCGTGGCCGTGACCGTCTTTGCGATGCTCGAGCTCTACAAAGGCGGTGAGCTCGACTGGGAGCAGAGGCAGGCCTTCGGCGAGATCTCCATCCGAGCGGCCGCAGGAGCCGCCCCGTGAGCGCGGCGTGGTCGGATGAGAGCAGCGTGCCCGATGGCGAGCTGAGCGCGCACGAGGACGTGGGCGTGGGTGTGGACGTGGGCGCGCCCGTGCTCGCGCGCACGGTCGAGGCGCTGCTGTTCCTCTCCACCGACCCGCTCAGCGAGGCCGAGCTCGCGGACGCGAGCGAGGCCGGCGAGGGCGCCGTGCGTGCCGCGCTCGCGCTGCTCGCAGAGGAGTACGCGCCAGGGCGGCGCGGAATACGACTGCGCGAGCTCGGCGGCGGCTGGACGTTCGCCAGCGATCCCGCGAGCGAGCAGGCGGCAAGGCGCCTGTTCAGCCGGCCGCGCGCGGCCTCGCTCAGCCCCGCGCAGGCCGAGACGCTCGCGATCGTCGCCTACCTGCAACCGGTCTCGCGCCCGGAGATCACGCGCATCCGCGGCGTGAGCGCCGACTCGGCCACAGCCACGCTGCTCGACCGCGGGCTGATCGAGGAGGCCGGCCACTCGCAGTTCGGCGCCGTCCTCTATCGCACGACGACGCAGTTCTTGAAGCTGTTCGGCATGGGCGGCCTCGAGGAGCTCCCCGACATCGCACGCTGGGACCCGACGCCCGAAGAGCAGGCGGAGCTGCGCGAGCGGCTGCTGCGGGCGGGGGAGGCGCGGGCCGGCGGCTAGGACGGCGCTGCGCTGCGCTGCGGCTAGGACGGCGCTGCGCTGCGCCGTAGGAGGCGGTCTTCCGGTGCGGCTCAGGCGGCCGTGGCCGCCAGCTGCCCGCACGCGGCCTCGATGTCGCGCCCGCGCGTAAGGCGCACGGTGGCGGGGATGCCATGCGACTCGAGCGCCGCGCGGAAGGCCGCGATCGACTCGCGACTGGAGCCCTCGAAGGCCCCAGCGGCGGTGGGGTTGTAGGGGATCAGGTTGACCTTGAAGATCGAGGAGGCGCCCTCGCGCGCCGGTGCGAGCAAGCGCGCCAGCGCGAGCGCCTGCTCGTAGCGGTCGTTGGCGCCGGCGAGCATCACGTACTCGATGAAGATGCGCCGGCGCTTTCGCTCGTAGAAGGCGCGGCACGCGTCGATCACCTCGCGCAGCGGATAGCGCTCGTTCACGGGCATCAGCTGCGAGCGCAGCGCTTCGTCGGCGGCGTGCAGCGAGATCGCAAGGCGCAGCGGCAGCTCGCACTGCGCGAGGCGTTCGATTCCCGGGATCCAGCCGACGGTCGAGATGGTCGTGCGCCGGGGGGTGATGCCGACCTCCGGCAGGCGCTCGCAGGCCGCGAGCACGTTCTCGATGTTGAGCATCGGCTCGCCCATGCCCATGAACACACAGTGGTCGAGCGGCTCGACGCGCCTGAAGTAAAGCGCCTGATCGACGATCTCCGAGCTCGACAAGTTGCGGGCGAAACGCATCTGCCCGGTGGCGCAGAACGTGCACGTGAGCGGGCATCCCGACTGCGAGGACAGGCAGACCGAGCGCCGCCCGCTGCGGTAGCGCATCAGCACCGCCTCGAGCGCCAGCCCGTCGGCTGTCGCAAAGAGCGCCTTCAGGGTGCCGTCGCGCGCGCGGCGCTCGGCGCGCAGCTCGAGCGTCGAGAAGGGCAGCTCGCGCGCGAGCAGCTCACGCAGCGTGGCCGGCAGGTCGGTCATCTGCTCGTAGGCGCTCGCGCCCTTCGCCGCCCACCCCCACACCTGCCGCGCACGAAAGCGCGGCTCACCGTGCGCGGCGAGCGTCTGCTGTAAAAGCTCGAGGTCCACGGAGCCTATGGTGGCAGCGGATGCGCCTGGCCAAGTACCTCGCCCACGCAGGCGTCGCCTCCAGGCGCTCGGCCGAGGCCCTGGTGGCGGCCGGGCGCGTGAGCGTCGGCGGGCAGACGGTCACCGATCCGGCGCGCGATGTCGACGAGACGAGCGGCGTGGCCCTCGACGGCCGGCCGCTGTCCGGCCCCGAGCCGCGCGTGGCCTACGCGCTCAACAAGCCCCTCGGCGTCGTCTCCACGGCGCGCGACACGCACGGGCGCCCGAGTGTCGTCGAGCTCGTGCCCGCGCAGGGGCTGCGCCTGTATCCCGTCGGGCGCCTCGACATCGACACCGCCGGGCTGATCCTGTTGATGAACGACGGCGAGCTCGCCCACCGCCTCACCCATCCCCGCTTCCAGGTGCCCAAGACCTACCGCGCGCGGCTCGCCGGCGCGCCGGTGTCCGAGCAGGCGCTGCGCCTGCTTCGCAGCGGCGTGCAGCTCGAGGACGGGCCGACGGCGCCCGCGCGCGCGCGCCGGCTCGGCGCGGTGCGCGAGAACGTGATCGAGCTGACGATCCACGAGGGGCGCAACCGCCAGGTGCGGCGGATGTGCGAGGCGGTCGGGCACCCCGTGCTCGAGCTGACGCGCACGCGCTTTGGCCCGCTGGCACTCGGAGCCCTTGCGAGCGGCGCCCACCGGCGCCTGCGCGCGGTCGAGCTCGAGGGCCTGCGCGCGCTCACGCGGAGCTGAGCGCTCTGGCACAATCGCGCGCCATGCGTCTATTCGCCCTGCGCGGCGCCACCAGCGTCGATCGCAACGACGCCGACGAGATACTGGAGCGCACGAGCGAGCTGATCGGCGAGGTCATGTCTCGCAACGAGCTCTCACCTGCGGATCTCGTCAGCTGCATATTCACCGTCACCGACGACCTCGACGCCGAGTTCCCGGCCAAGGCCGCGCGCGCGATCGGCTTCGAGAAGGTGCCGCTGCTGTGCGCGCGGGAGATCCCCGTGCCGGGCTCCATGCAGCGGGTGATAAGGGTGCTGATCCACTACCACGCCGATGCGACGCACGAGCCGACGCACGTCTACCTGGGCGAGGCGCGCGCGCTTCGAGCCGACCTAGACGCGGCACAATAGGCGCATGCCGATCGAGTTCGCCGAGCGCGTCAGGCGCCTGCCCGTCTACCCGGTCGCCGGCGGCTACGCGCAGGAGGAGCAGCTCGTGCGGCTCGCCAGCAACGAGTCGCCGTTCCCGCCCCTGCCCGAGGTGCGCGATGCGATCGCGCACGCACTCGAGACGCTCAACCGCTATCCCGACCCCTCCAACTCCAAGCTGCGCCGCCGCCTCAGCGAGCGCTACGAGGTGCCGGCCTCGCACATCGCGATCGGCAACGGCTCATGCGACATCCTGCTGGCGGCCGGGGAGGCGCTGCTCGAGCCCGGCGCCGAGCTCGTGTATGCGTGGCCGTCGTTCTCCGTCTACCCGCACCTCGCCGCCGCCTCCGGGGCGCGCGCGGTGACGGTCGCGCTCGACGGCCAGGAGCGCCACGACCTCGAGGCGATGCTGCGCGAGGTGACCGTCGCGACGCGACTCGTGCTCGTGTGCAACCCGAACAACCCCACGAGCACGGCGCTGCCGCTCGCCGATATCGCCGCCTTCCTCGCGGAGCTCCCAAGCCACGCCTGCGCGATCGTCGACGAGGCCTACTGCGAGTTCAACGTGCTCGAGGACCCCGACGCCTCGATCGAGCTGCTCGCCCACCACCCCAACCTGATCCTGCTGCGCACCTTCTCGAAGGTGCACGGACTGTGCGGGCTGCGCGTCGGCTTCGCGCTGTGCGGCTCGGACGAGCTGCCGCGAGCGCTCGACCAGGTGCGCCAGCCGTTCTTCTGCAACGCCCTCGCTCAGGCCGCCGCCGTCGAGGCGCTGGCCCACCAGGACGAGGTGATCGAACGCGTCACGCGCACGGTCGCCGAGCGCATCTCCGTAGCCGAGCGCCTGCGCGCGCTCGAGCTGGGGGTGGCCGACTCGCAGGCCAACTTCTGCTGGGTGCAGCTCGGCGAGCAGCGCGATGAGCAGCTCATGATGCGCGCCCTGCGCGAGCGCGGCGTGCTCGTGCGGGCAGGCAGCGCGCTCGGCAGCCCGACGCCAGCCTTGCGCGTGACCTACGGCCTGCCGCAGGAGAACGCGCGCTTCCTCGACGCGCTCACAGAAGTCCTGAACGAGACCTGAACGCCCTCTGCCGGCACTGGACGAGCCCGCGCCCGTGTGCTACAAACAGCTACAGACAGCCATGTCCGCGTCGGCTCACACATACGCATCCCAAGCAGCTAGCGCCCACGCCGCGTGGCAGTCCTCGTGCCTGTGCCCTTCAGGGTACGCATATCGCGCCTGGCGATTTATTTAGGCGCTCCGGCCTGCGCCCGTACGTGAGCGGGCGCCAGCAGCCGCACCGGGCCCCCTGAGCGGGTGCCGAGCGCCACTGACGTGGGCGTCTGGACGTCCTCCTCACGACCGAACGAGAGGTGGCTCTGTAGCGCCTCTAACATGCTCAGGCGTATTGAAAGGATGACTCGATGATGATTGTGATGAAGGAGACCGCAACCGAGGAGGAGGTCGAGGCGGTCGTTAGCAAGATCGAGCGAGCGGGCGCGCGCGCGCACCGCAGCTCGGGCGCGCGCGTCACCGTGATCGGCGCGATCGGAGACGTCGAGCAGGACGTCAGCGTCGAAGGCCTCGGCCTCGAGGGACAGCCCGGTGTCGACCGCGTCGTGCCGATCCTCAAGCCCTACAAGCTCGCGTCCGCGCAGATAACCCACGGCGAGCGCACCGTACTGGAGATCGACGGTCGCAAGATCGGTGGCGATAACTTCGCCCTGATCGCCGGGCCGTGCACCGTCGAGTCGCGCGAGCAGACCTTGCAGACCGCTCGCATCGTGCGCGATGCGGGCGCCACCCTGTTCCGCGGTGGCGCGTACAAGCCCCGCACGTCCCCCTACGCCTTCCAAGGGCTGGGGCAGGAGGGATTGAAACTCCTTGCCGAGGCGAAGGCCGAGACGGGGCTGCCGATCGTCACCGAGCTGATGGACATCCGTGACCTCGATCTCGTTCTGCAGGTCGCCGATGTCATTCAGATCGGCGCCCGCAACATGCAGAACTACCCGCTGCTGGCCGAGATCGGCCGCTCGGGCCGTCCGGCGCTGCTCAAGCGAGGGCTCTCGGCGCCGCTCGACGAGCTGCTGATGGCGGCCGAGTACATCCTCAAGGAAGGCAACCCGAACGTGATGCTGTGCGAGCGGGGGATTCGCACGTTCGACACCGACCACCGCCGCGTGACACTCGATTTGATGGCTGTGCCCATCCTGAAGGAGCTCTCCCACCTGCCCGTGATCGTCGATCCCAGCCACGCGGCCGGCCGGCGGGAGTTGGTCCTGCCGATGTCGTTGGCGGCCGCCGCGGCGGGGGCAGATGGCATCATCGTCGAGACCCATCCCAATCCCGAGGAGGCCGTCTGCGACGGTCCGCAGGCGCTCCGCGCGGATAGCTTCGCGGAGTACGTGACCGCGGTGGAGGCAGTGGCGGCGCTCGCGGGCAGGGCGCTCAGCGCGGTCTGATGGCGCGCGCCGCGGGGCACGCTCGTTGAGGGTCGCGATCCTCGGCGTGGGGCTGATCGGAGGATCGATCGGCCTGGCCGCGCGCGCCCGCGCAGGCGCCGAGGTACACGGCTATGACCCGCAGGAGGGGGTGCGCGCCAAGGCGCTCGAGCTCGGCGCGATCGACGTGCACGCGCCCGACGTGGCCGGCGCTGTCGCGGGCGCCGATGTCGTGTTCGCGGCTGCGCCAGTTGGTGCGCTCGCGCAGACGGTCGCGCTGGCGCTGGCGAGCGCCCCTCGCAACTGCGTCGTGAGCGACGTCGGCTCGACCAAGCGCGCGCTCGCCGACGCCGCCCGCGACGAGCGCTTCATCGGCGGGCATCCGCTCGCCGGTGCCGAGACGGCGGGCGTCCAGCACGCGCGCGCCGACCTCTTCGACGGCGCAACCTGGTATCTGACGCCCGCCAAAGCGAGCACGGCCGGGGTCCTCTACGAGCGCCTGCACCGCCTGCTCGGCAGCCTCGGCGCGCGTCCGGAGGCGATCGACCCGGAGACGCACGACCGTCTCATGGCGTGCGTCTCGCACCTGCCGCACGTGCTCGCGAACTTGCTCGTCGCCCAGGCAGCCGGCGTGCTGGAAGCTCCAGATACGCAGACGCGCGGCATCGAGGGCTCCGCGCCCGGGCTCTCGGCCGGCGCTCGGACGGGCGTCAGCCAGCCCGTGCGTCTGCCAGCCGTCGGCCCGAGCTTTCGCGACGCTACGCGCGTCGCCGGCGCCAACAGCGAGATCTGGACCGACATCTACATGTCCAACCGCGATGCCCTCACGGGCGCGGTCGAGGAGCTCGAGGGGCGTCTGGCGCAGGTGCGCGCGTGGCTCGCCGCCGCCGACACGAGCGCGATTCGCGCATGGAATGAGCGGGCCCGCGCCGAGCACGACGTGCTCGTGGGAGCCGGGCTGGCCGGCCATCCCGGCGGCGAGCCCGTGCTCGAGCTGCGTGCCTTCCTCCCCAACCGTCCGGGCGTGATCGCCGAGATCGCGCTCGCGCTAGGGAAGGCCGGGGTGAACATCCTCGACCTCGTGCTCTCGCCCTCGCAGGACAACCGTCAGGGAGTCGTCGCGCTGTGGGTCGCCGGCGAGCAGCCGGCCGAGCGCGCCTGCGAGCTGATCCTCGCGCTCGGCTTTCCGGTCGCGCGCGCATGAGGAGCCACGCATGAACATGCGCTTCGAGCCCGCGGGGGGGCTGTCCGGGCAGCTGCAGGCGCCGCCGGACAAGTCGATCTCCCATCGCGCCGCGCTGCTCGCGGCGATGGCCTCGGAGCCCGTGCAGATCGAGCGCTACCTGCAAGCCGCCGACACCAACGCCACGCTCGCGGCGGTGCGTGCCCTGGGGGCGCTCGTCGAGGTGCACGGCGAGGACGTGCTCGTGCGGGGGACCGGGCTGCGCGGCACCAGCGAGCCTGCCGAGACGATCGACGTCGGCAACTCCGGCACTCTGCTGCGGCTCTTGCCGGGATGGCTCGCGGCGCAGGAGGGCCTGACCTTCACGCTCGACGGCGACGCGTCGATCCGCCGGCGCCCGGTCGATCGCATCGTCGAGCCGCTGCGCCAGATGGGCGGCGAGCTGGACGCGCGCGAGGGGCGCCTGGCGCCGCTGCGCATCAGTGGCACGCGCCTGCGCGCGATCTCCTACGAGCTGGGAGTGGCGAGCGCGCAGGTGAAGTCCTGCGTGCTGCTGGCGGGGCTCCTGGCCGACGGTGCGACCACGGTGGGCGAGCCCGGACGCAGTCGCGACCACACCGAGCGGATGCTTCTGCGCGCCGGCGCCGCGATCCACCGCAACGGCATGCGCGTGACCGTCGCGGGCGCCGATGAGCTGCTGCTCGAGCGCGTGCACGTGCCCGGCGACGCGAGCTCCGCGGCCTTCCTGATCGCCGCCGGCGTGCTCGTGCCAGGCTCGCGCCTGCTGATCCGCGACGTGGGCGTGAACTGGACGCGTACGGGGTTCTTGCGCATCGTGCGGCGCATGCGCGGCATCGTCGTCGGGGACCTCGAGCAGGACGCCGGCGAGCTCGACGCGCAGGAGCCGATGAGCGACCTGGATGTCGCCCACGGCGCGCTCGAGGGCACCGTCGTCGAGCATGAAGAGGTGCCGCATGCGATCGACGAGCTGCCCCTGGTGGCGCTGCTCGGCTGCTTCGCCGAGGGCGAGACGGTCGTGCGCGGTGCGCAGGAGCTGCGCCTGAAGGAGACCGATCGCATCAGCACCGTCGTCGAGGGGCTGCGGGGCCTCGGCGCCGACATCGAGGCGACCGCCGACGGCTTCGCGGTGCGCGGTCGCGGCGAGCTGCGCGGCGGGCGCATCGACGCCCAAGGCGATCACCGCCTGGCGATGATGGGCGCCGTCGCCGGCCTGGCCTCGCGCGAGGGCGTCGAGGTGCTCGGCATGGAGGCCGCGGCAGTCTCCTATCCGGGCTTCGTCGATCACCTGCGAGAGCTGGGCGCGGGATGAGCGGAGCACGCCAGCCCTCATGGTGATCGCGATCGACGGCCCCGCCGGCGCGGGCAAGTCGAGCGTCGCGCGCGCCCTCGCCGACGCGCTCGGCTTCGCCTACCTGGACACGGGGGCGATGTATCGCTGCGTCGCGCTCGCAGCCCTCGAGCGCGGTGGAGGGACGCTGCCCGCGCGCCCCGGCGCACTCGGCGAGCTCGCACGAGCCGTCTCGATCGGCCCCGCACCCAGGCTCGCCAGCGAGCCCGCAGGCGTGCTGCTCGACGGGCGTGACGTCAGCCAGGCGATTCGCGCGCCGGAGGTCTCCGAGGCGGCGTCGGCCCTTGCCGCGGACCTCGAAGTGCGCGAGGAGCTCGTAGCCAAACAGCGGGCGCTCCTCGCGGCAGGCGATTGGGTGGCCGAGGGCCGCGATATCGGCACCGTCGTCGCGCCCGAGGCCGCCGTCAAGATCTTCCTCACAGCCGACGCTCACGAGCGGGCGCGCAGGCGCGCCGCCGAGCTCGGCGCCGAGCCTTCGACGGTGCTCGCCGAGCAGACGATCCGCGACCAGCGCGACAGCGCGCGCGAGCACAGCCCGCTAAAGCTCGCACCGGGGGCCGTGACGCTCGACACGACCACGCTCAGCGTCGAGGAGGCCGTGCGACGCATCGTTGAGGAAGTAGCCCTCAGCCGATGAGCCTCGCCTAGGCGAGGCGCCCTTGCTCGCGCTCGGGGAGCAGCCGCTGCGCCAGGTCATACTGGCCCCATGAAGGTTGCGGTCCTCGGTTACCCGAACGTCGGTAAGTCCTCGCTGATCAACCGCCTGAGCGGGACACGCGAGGCGGTCGTGCACGAGCGTCCCGGCATCACGCGCGATCGCAACGAGATCGACTGCGAGTGGAACGGGCGCACCTTCAAGCTGATCGACACCGGTGGAATCGACTTCCACGACGAGGACCCGCTAGCGGGCTCGATTCGCGAGCAGGCGCGCGCGGGCCTCGCCGATGCGCAGGTTGCCGTGCTCGTGGTCGACGCTCGCGCTGGGCTGCGCCCCGGCGATGAAGAGCTCGCCGAGCTGCTGCGCCGCTCGTCGGTGGCGGCGATCGTGGCCGCCAACAAGTGCGACAGCGCCACGGACATGCCGCTCGCCGCCGATTTCCACCGCCTGGGCCTCGGCGATCCGCTGCCCGTGTCCGCGGCCCAGGGCCTCGGCTCGGGGGACCTGCTCGACCGCATCGTCGAGCTGCTTCCAGGCGGCGATCTCGAGCCCGAGGCCGACAGCGTGCGCCTGGCCGTGATCGGCCGGCCGAACGTCGGCAAGTCCTCGCTCGTCAACCGCTTCCTGGGTGAGCAGCGCGTGATCGTCTCCGAGCAGGCAGGCACGACGCGCGATGCGATCGACACGCCGCTGCTCGTGGGCGAGCGCAGGCTGACCCTGATCGACACGGCCGGCATCCGCCGCCAGGCGAAGGTGGCCGACTCGGTCGAGTACTACACGGCTCTGCGCTCGCGCCGCGCAGCCGAGCGCGCGGACGTCGCCCTGGTCGTGTGCGACTCAAGCGACGGCGTCACCGCCCAGGACCTGCGCATCGCCGAGCTGGCGATGAAGACCGGCTGCGCGACCGCGCTTGTGCTCAACAAGTGGGACCTCCAGGCCACGCCCGACGCCGACGGCGACCCAGAAGTCGCAGGCGCCGGCGCCCTTACGGGCCGCGAGGGCACCCGCGAGGTGCGCGTGGGGCTCGACCTCAAGCACGAACGTGCGCGCGTGGCCGAAAAGCTGCGCCTGCGCCCGCGCGTGCTGACCGCGAGCGCCAAGAGCGGTCGCCACGTCTCGCGCCTTTTGAGCGAGGCGATCACGCTCGCCGACCGCGCGCGCTCGCGCATTCCGACGCCCGAGCTGAACCGCTTCCTCGCGGAGGCCCTGCAGGCGCGACAGCCGCCCGTGGGCACCCGCCGAAGCGGCGGCGGGCACCGACTGAAGCTGATCTACATGACCCAGATAGATGAGCGCCCGCCGCGCTTTGCGATCCAGGTCAATTCGCGTGCCCGTGTTACCCGCGAGTACGCGTACTTCCTCGAGAACCGCCTGCGCAAGCGCTACGGGATGGACGGAGTGCCGCTGATCATCGACTTCGTCGAGCGCGGGCAGCGGGGACGCGCACGCGCCGCGTAGACTTCTGCGGCTTTGCCAACGGCGCGAGCGCCTAGAACCGTCCCCCGGACAACGTGGAGCTGAACGCAAAACACATGAGTGAGCCTTCTGACAGCGAGTTCCTGTTCACCTCCGAGTCGGTCACGGAGGGCCATCCCGACAAGATCGCCGACCAGATCTCCGACGGCGTCCTCGACGCTGTGCTGCGCGATGACCCCTACGGGCGCGTGGCCTGCGAGACCCTCGTCAACACGGGCCTCGTGGTCGTCTCGGGTGAGATCTCCACGGATACCTACGTCGACATCCAGGCCGTCGCGCGCGAGACCGTGCGGCGCATCGGCTATGACGACGCGAGCTACGGCTTCGACTGCAACACGTGCGCGGTGATCAACGCGATCGACAAGCAGTCGCCCGACATCGCACAGGGAGTCGACGCTGCGTATGAGACGCGCCACGACCCGGCCGACGAGGACGAGCTGGACGTTGCCGGCGCGGGTGACCAGGGGATGATGTTCGGCTACGCCAGCAACGAGACCGACGAGCTGATGCCGCTGCCGATCTCGCTCGCCCACAAGCTCGCCAAGCGCCTCTCGGAGGTGCGCAAGGCCGAGGTCGTGCCCTACCTGCGCCCCGACGGCAAGACCCAGGTCACCGTCCGCTACCGCGACGGGCGACCGGTGGCGATCGAAAAGGTCCTCATCTCCACCCAGCACGCCGACGGCATCGACGTGGAGACGCTGATCAAGCCCGATCTGCTCGAGCACGTGCTGCGCCCGGTGCTGCCGCCGGAGCTCTACGACGAGAGGCAGCTGGCGCGTAACTTCCTCGTCAACCCCACCGGGCGCTTCGTGATCGGGGGGCCGATGGGCGACTGCGGGCTGACGGGCCGCAAGATCATCGTCGACACCTACGGCGGTATGGCACGCCACGGCGGCGGCGCCTTCTCGGGCAAGGACCCCTCGAAGGTCGACCGCTCGGCGGCGTATGCGGTGCGCTGGGTCGCCAAGAACCTCGTCGCGGCTGGCCTCGCCGAACGCGCCGAGGTCCAGGTCGCCTACGCGATCGGCGTGGCCCACCCCGTCTCGGTGATGGTGGAGACGTTCGGCACCGAGAAGATTGGCCGCGCGCAGATCGCGCGCCTCGTGGACGAGCACTTCGACCTGCGCCCCGGCGCCTTTCGCGAGGAGCTCAAACTGCATCGGCCGATCTACCAGAAGACGGCCGCCTACGGGCACTTCGGGCGCGAAGACCACGACTTCACATGGGAGAGGACGGACAAGGCGGACGCGCTGCGCGCCGCCGCGGGCCTGTCCTAGTGTCCAGAGCGGGGCGCCGTCTCTGACCGGGGCGCTCTCTAGGGTCCTTGGGGGTGCCCTCGATCGCCCAGGTAGAGCCGCTCACGAGTACCCGCGCCCTGCGTGGGCCCTTCGACTACAGGCTGCCCGAGAGCCTGCGGGCCGGTGTGCACGTCGGCTCCATGCTGGTGGTGCCGTTCGCCGGGCGCAGGCTGCTCGGGGTCGTCGTCGGGCTCGCCGAAAGCAGCGAGGTCGCCGACGAGCGGCTGCTCGCCCCCGAGCGCGCGCTCGAGCTGGGCGTCACGCGCGAGCTCGTCGAGCTCGCCGAATGGATCGCCGCCGAGTACTGCTCGACGCTCGCACGCGCGCTCACGCTCGTGCTGCCCGCACAGGCCGCCGCCCGCCTCAGCGGACGTGCGCGCCGGACGGTCGCGCGACCACAGCACGAGCCGGTGGGCGCGCGCGGGCCGCGCACGCCCACGCTCACCCGCGAGCAGCGCGCCGCGCTTGCGCCCGTGGCGGCCGCGCTCGAGGCGCGCCGCCACGAGCAGCGGCTCCTGCACGGCGTCACGGGCTCGGGCAAGACCGAGGTCTACCTGCAGGCAGCCGCGTCGGCGCTGAAAGAGGGGCGTGGCGCGATCGTGCTCGTCCCCGAGATCGCGCTCACGCCGCAGATCGCCGGGCGCTTCGTAGAACGCTTCGGCGAGACGGTCGCCGTGCTGCACTCGCGCCTGACGGCGCTCCAGCGCTACTGGGAGTGGCGGCGGCTGCGCGAGGGCGAGGCGCGCGTGTGCGTGGGGCCCCGCTCGGCGGTGTTCGCCCCGATCGAGGATCTCGGCCTGATCATCGTCGATGAGGAGCACGACGGCTCCTACAAGCACGAAGGCGATCCCCGCTATGACGCTCGCGACGTGGCCGCCGAGCGGGCCCGGCGCTGCTCCGCCGTGCTGCTGGCAGGCAGCGCCACGCCGCGCCCGGAGAGCGTCGCCAGGCTGCCGGTCAGCGTGATGCCCTCGCGCGTCGACGGACGGGCGCTGCCGGCGGTCGAGGTCCTCGACATGCGCGAGCAGTGCGATGGGCTGCACCCGCGCACCGCGGAGGCGCTCGCGGAGGTGCGCGCCGCGCGTGGCAAGGCGATCGTGCTGCTCAACCGCCGCGGCTGGTCGAACTTCCTCTCCTGCCGCTCGTGCGGGCGCGTGTGGGGGTGCCCCGAGTGTGACGTGGCGCTCGTGCTGCACCGCGCCGGCGGATATCTGGCCTGCCACCACTGCGGCCACCGCGAGCAGGTCCCGACGCGCTGCAGCCAGTGCTCCTCGACGTCGGTCGCGCGCCACGGCACCGGAACCGAGCGCCTGCAGCACGAGCTCGCGCGCGTGCTCGACGACGGGAGCTTTCCGATCTTCCGCCTGGACGCCGACGTGCAGCAGGGCGTCGCCACGCTGCTGCGGCGCTTCGAGCGCGCCGACTGCGGCGCGCTGATCGGCACGCAGATGGTCGCCAAGGGCCACGACTTCCCCGACGTCGGCCTCGGCGTCGTGCTGGACGCCGACGCGACGCTGCGCTTTCCCGACTTCCGCGCCGAGGAGCGCACGTTCGCGCTGATCGCTCAGCTGGCCGGGCGTGCCGGGCGCGGGCGCGAGGGGCGTGTGCTCGTGCAGACGATCGCGCCCGAGGCGCGATCGATCCTCCATGCTGCGCGCCACGACAGCGCCGGCTTCATCGCCGGTGAGCTCGAACGTCGGCGCGCGCTCGGCTATCCGCCGTTCGCGCACCTGATTCGCGTCGTCTGCGCCGCGACCGACGCACCCGCCGCGCGCGCCGCCGCGCTCGCAGTGCGCGAGCTGCTGGCGGAGGGGGGGCAGGCGCGCGAGCAGCGCGACGTGCTGGGCCCCGCGGCGCTCTTTCGCCTGCGCGGGCGCGAGCGCTCGCTCGTGATGATCAAGGCCGACGAGCGCCGTGGCGCCGTGCAGGCGGTCGACGCGGCCGTGCGCTCTCTCGCCGCCGCGCGCGAGCACGCGGGGGTGAGCTTCTCCGTCGACGTCGATCCGCAGTAAGCCTCTGAGCGGGCCTCCGGCGAGCGCCCGAGCGCCGGGCGGCCTTTGCCAGCGCTCGTCGCAGCTGCCCGATCATGGTATTTTGCCCGCTCACGGACGTCATTCGGGGGCCGAGAGGGAGACCATGGACGGGTCAGTCGTAGAGCCAAAGGTGTCGCGTCGAAGCGCGCTGCGAGTGTGTGTGCTTGCCCTGCTTGCCGCGCTCGCCTTCGCGATCACGCACGCGGCCCCCGCGGCCGCGACGCCGCCTTCGTTCACGTGGGCCGGGGAGTCCACCAGCACCGCTAACTGGTCGGCCACCGCCAACTGGGAAGGCGGGACCGCCCCAACAACCTCGGAGAGCATAGAAACGCTCGCGTTCCCGCACCTTACGAGCGCGGCTTGCACCACCGAAGAAGAACTTCATCCCTGCTACATCAGCGAAAACAATCTCGCGGGGCTCACCGCCAAATCGCTCGATCTCGATGACGGGGACGACTACGTCCTCGCCGGAGAACAGCTGAAGCTCAAAGGCGGACTGCAAGCGAAACCCGAAGACACAGGCGAAGCAGGCGATCTAATCTTGATGCCGCTGGACCTCCTGGAATCGCAGACGTGGCACGTGGAAGGACACAGCGCCGGCGAATTCGACGAAAACGGCATCGCGCTTCTCGGCAACGTCAGCGGGAAAGGTAGCTCGCTTACTGTCGATCAGAGCCACGGCTCGGGGCTGATCCTCGAAAACGACACCGAGGTCGGGCCGGTCACGCTCGAGGGAGCGAACCAGGCAATCGCGCCGTTCGACAACGGCCTTGCGGTTCTCTTCGACGGCGAGCTGAACTCGGTGGACAAAGAAGCGGTCGACGTGGACGACCTGTACTTCATCGGCGACGGCGCGGTCGGCGCCCTCAGCGCCGATGATGCATATGTCCAGGTCGGCGGCCCGGTCGACCCAGCCGGTCGTCTGGAGGCGGCCAGCGCGAACATCGAAGAAAGCGTGGTGTTCTTCGAGGCGAGCTCTAGCGGAGCGGTCGGCGGCGTCGACTACTCGCAGCTCACCGCCACGGGTCCGGTCAACCTCGAAGACGCCGAAATGGAAATGCTCATCGTGCGCCCTGAAAAAGGCACCTGCCCGACGGTTAAACGCGGTGAGACGTTCACCCTAGTCGAGACCAGCGGTTCGCTCTCGGGCACGTTCGCGGATGCCGCTGAAGGCGAAGAAATCCCGATCGAATACGAAGACGGCTGCGAAGGGCCCGAATCGATGCGAATCACCTACAACCGCGGCGGCGCCGAGAAGACGGTCACCGGCGTCGTGGAAGCGGCCGAAGTCGAACGCGAAGAAGAGGCCAGAAAAGCCCAGGAAGCCAGAGAGAAGCAAGAAGCCCAAGAAGCCAAAGAAGAGAAAGAAGCCAAAGAAGCCAAAGAAGCCAAAGAAGCTAAGGAAGCTAAGGAAGCTAAGGAAGCCAAAGAAGCCAAAGAACGAGAAGAAGCGGCGAAAAACGCCGTCATCGGGTTCAAAGAAGCCTCTCCCGACGCGACCATCGCGGGGAGCTCGCTGCGGCTGAGCGCGTCTGGCTGGTTGAGTATCACGGTCACCTGTCCGACGGGCGTGAGCACATGCACGGGAGCCATCACCCTGCGCACGCTGCACGCCGTGATCGCCGCGGCGGGCGCCGGCGCCGCAAAGAGCAAGGCCAAGATCGTGACGCTCGCCTCGGGTCCGTTCGCGGTTGCGGGCGGCCACAAGGGCACCGTGAAGCTCCACCTCTCGGCCGAGGCTCGCGCGTTGATCGCGCGGCTGCACACAGTCGAGGTGCAGGCGACGATCACAGCCCACGACGCGCAGGGTGGCACCCACACCGCGCATGCGCTCTTGACGCTGCGCGCGCCGAAGCCCAAGCACAAGCCCTGACGCGGGCGCCCGGGGCGGTCGGGCCCCACGCGCCGACTGTGCCCATGGCCCGCGCGCCCGTAGCTCGAGCGCGTAGTAGTCGCTCACGAATCGGGCGGATCGAGTCGATAACTGGATCGTGGTGGATCCCGCGATGCTGTTCGGCGGGCGCGGGCGTGGGCTCGCGCTGGCGTGTGCGCTCTGCTGGCTGTTATCCCTCGCGTACGCGTCGAGCGCTCGCGCCGCGGCCTACGGCACCATCTCCGGATCGGTCACCGACGCGTCCTCGCACCTAGCGATCGAAGGCATCAGCGTGTGCGTGACCTCGACGGAGTTCGAATTCGAAAGCGAAAGCGAAGAAGCAGAAGAACACGCCTTCGGCTGCGCTAAGAGCGGGGCGGACGGCAGCTACTCGGTCCCCGAACTGCGCTCCGGCAGCTACACGGTCCAGTTCAGCTCACCGCCGGAAGGCGCCCTGGACTACGCGCGCCAGTTCTACGACGGCAAGGTCCTGCCCTCAGAAGCCGAAGCGGTCTCGGTTAGCGCAGAGGCGACGACGGCGGGGATCGACGCCGAGCTCGCGCCAGGCGCTGAGATCGCCGGCACCGTGACGGAAGCGGCGGGCGGCGCGCCGGTCACGAAAGGGGAGGTCTGCGCGCTCAGGCCCACCGGTGCGCCCGGTGGCGTCGAAACGGTGGGCTGCGCGTTGATCGGCGCCGGCGGCAACTACACGATCCGCGGGCTCCCGAGCGGCGCCTACAAGGTCGCCTTCGAGGTCCCCGGCTTCGCGGTCGCGTTCTTCAACGATCGCGCCTTCGAAGCGGAAGCCGAAGCGGTCTCCGTCAGCGCGCCAGGGCTCACGCAGGGCATCGACGCCGCGATGAGGCCGCGAACGGGCTCGAGCGCCGCCCCCGGCGCGCCCGTGCCCGTCACGACGACCCCGGCCACGACCGCCCCCCGGAGCACCAAGGCGCCCGCGCTACCCAGGCGCGCGTCGAAGACCAAGCACCCGAAGCGCAAGAGGCGCTCCACCAAGCCCAGGCGCGCGAACAGATCGCCCAAGAAGGCGCCGCTGGAGCCGCGCTCGAAGCTCGTGCTCACGAGCACGCAGATCGTGGTGACGCACGCGGGGGTCGCGCTCGTCGGGCTCGAGTGCGCCGGGCAGGGCGCTTGCCGCGGGCGCGTAACGCTGACGGACGGGCAGACGCCGCGCACGGGCGGCACGAGCGCGCGGGCGAGGAGCGCGCTCGCACCCAGCGCGCTCCTGTCGCTCTCGGGCGGGCATCAGCTCACCGCGAGGCTGAAGCTGAACGTGCTCGCGCGCGAGCTGCTGCGCGCCGGCAACGGCCACCTCGTGTTGGAGGTCGTGATCGAAACCTTCACCACCTGACGCCGGCCGCCCGGCTCAAGCCCTATCGCGGCGAGGAGGCGCTGGCGCGGATCGTCACGGTCGTCTGCGTCGTGTGCGTCGCGCCCGCTGGGTCGCGCGCGACGACGAGCGCGCGCACGCGCAGGGTGTGCTCGCGCGCGTGCGCGAGCAGCGCGCGGGCAACGTTTGAAAGGTGGAGCTTGACGCTCGCGCTGGCGCCGCCGGCGATCTTGAACGTGGCGCTGGCGAGCGTGAGGATCGCGGCCGCGTCGGGCTTGTTGGTCGTGCGCGCGGCGCTGTGCGCGCCGAGCGCGATCTCCTCGAGCGTTCGCAGGCTCACCGTCCCCGAGCAGCGGACGGCCGCCGCCGGACAGCTCACGCGTACGATCACCGTGCCGGTGCGGCTCACCGTCAGCGAGGCGCTCGCGAGGCGCGCGTCGGGGACGGGCGGGCTCTTGCCGACGGCCGCAGGCGTCTTGGCGCCCGCGACGACCGTGCCCGTCTCTTCACTGTGCCCCGTTTCGCTCGACCCGTTTTCTTCCCCCGGCGCGGCTTGCGCGAACGTCTGGAAGCTCTCGCGTTCGCCCTTGCCTTCGCCCTTTTCGGTGGTTACGACGAGGCGGTAGTAGTAGGTGCTGTTCGGCAGCAGGTCGCTCAGGTGCGCTTCGACCGGGGGGGCACCGCGCGTGTCGGCGGGCATCGAGCTGCAAGGGACGCTCGAGCCGTACGCGACCGTCGTGCCGTATTCGAACAGACACGTTTTGATCGCCTTGCCGTCGGGTTCGGCGCTGCCCACGAGCGTGGCCGTTTCCGAGCCGAGCCCTGATGTGCCACCGGTGCGGGCACCCGGTTTTTGCGGGCTCGCCGTGAAGGCGCCGATGCCGTCGGGTGTGCCGAGGCCGGTGGGCCCGTCGTAGCCGGTGCGTGCGAGGCAGATCGCATGCGAGTCGCAGCTCGTGGCCTCTTCGGCGGTGGTGCATCCCGAGGTGCCGGGGAGTTCTTCGTCGAACGGCTCCAGGCATTCGCCGTTGGAGCCTTCGCTCGCGTCGTGCAAGAGCGTGGGGGAGGCGGCGACGTTTTCATACACCGTCTTGGCCGGGTATTCGACGCCGCCGGCGCCGCCCGCGAGCGCGAAGGTGGCTGAGATCAGCGGTGTGGCGAGGCTCGTGCCGCCGATCGTGCACCAGTGGGGGGCGTCTTCGCATTCGGATTCGGAGCCGACCCCCGAGTCGTACACGGCGAGCCCGCTGTAGGGGTCAGCGTCGGCGGAGACGTCTGAGACGGCGCGGCGCTCTTCGCAGCCCACGTCAGCCCAGTCGGAGACGGCCTGCTGCCACGGCGGAGCCTCGAACTGAACGCTGCATCCGCCGCCCGTCGCGCCATGGCCTTCCAGCTGACCGTCGGTCTCTCCACCGTCGTTCCAAACGCTCTCGCCCGTCCATTCGCCGTGCACGCCAAGTTCGCCGAGGCGGGTGCCGCCGACGGCGACGACATGTGGGGAGCTCGCGGGGTAGCCCGCATAGCCGAGCCCTCCGCCTTCGAGCCAGCCGAGGTAGCCTTCGTCGCCGGCGGCTGCGGCCAGGACCACCCCGGGGTGATCGAAGGCCGCACTGTCAGGCGCGCAGTCCTCGAAGCCGGCGCATTCGGATCCCCCCCACGAGTTCGAGACCTCGTCGGCGAGCCTTGCAGCGGTGTCCTCGGCGGTTTCGAGGGGCGGCGACTGCGAGTTTTCGGCCTCGACGAGCACGATGTTGCAGCTCTGGCAGACCGCGTGCACGGTCTCTATGTCCAGAGAGATCTCCACGTCCCAGCCGGCGGCCAGTTCGGCCTCTTCCTTGCGGCGCGGCCCCCCGCGCGTGAGCGCTTCTCCCAGTTCCATCTCGCTGCTGGGGAACGGCGGCTTGCCGCTTTCCCCGTGCTCGTTGACCTGACTGAAGCAGCCGTTGGCGGTCGTGCATTCGGGCAAGCCGAATTCCGTGGAGTAGGCAGCGAGATCTTCGGCCGCCACGGGGTCGTTGTAGGCGTCGACGAGCGCGATCGTCTGCGGGCCGAGCGCTTCGGTGGGCAGGTCGTAGGCGCTGTGGAGGTTCTGCGGGCGCAGGCCGAAGCAGCCTTCAGTGACTGGATTGTTGGGGCAGCTATCGGCGTTCGCACCCGTCGCCGGCCCCGCCGCGGCCGGGCGCATCATGCCGATCGGGTGTGTGTGCGCGCGTGCCTGCGCGGTGACGGGCACGAGCTGCAGGGCCATGCAGTGCGCCTGCCCTGGCTTGGGCCTCGCGCAGACGGCGCGGACGGTGTAGCTCGAGCGTGGCAGCGGCGAGATCCAGCCGCCGGCGAGCGCCGCCGGCGCTGTCGCGAGCAACGCGAGCGCGAGCGCCGCGCACACTGAAGCGAGCGGATTGATGCGCCCCGTGCCGAGCATGATCCCCCTCCGACTGTAGCGGCGCACGGCGCTCCGCCGCGCCGGCTGGACGCGTCGGCGCGCGCCACGTAGCGCCGGTTTTATCGGCGCGGCCGCCTAGACTCAGCGTGCCGATGGCGGCAGAGGACAGCACGAGCACGCAGGCGCAGCGCGACGATGGCGAGGACGACTCGCTCGAGCTGCCGACCCCCGTGTCGGAGGCCGAGGACGTGGAGGTCGAGCGCGAGCAGGATGCGCCGGAGCCGGCGGAGCTCGACCCCGAGACGCGCGCCCGCCGCGATGCGGCGCTGCGGCACGTGCGCAAGTTCGGCGATCCCGTGCTGCGCGCGAGCGCCCTGCCGGTGGAGCGCTTCGACGAGCGCCTGCGCAGCGAGATCGCGCAGATGGGCGAGCTGATGCACGACGCGCTCGGCGTGGGCCTCGCGGCCACGCAGCTGGGTGTGCTGCATCGCGTGCTCGTCTACAAAGCCTTCTCCGAGGATCCGCTGGGTGTGCTCGTCAACCCGCTGATCGAGTGGAAGAGCGAAGAGCTGGAGAGCGCCGAGGAGGGATGCCTGAGCCTCCCCGGCGTCCACGCCGAGGTCGAGCGGCATGCGCGCGTGCGCGTGCACGCGCAGGACGAGACCGGCGAGGAGCTCCTGATCGAGGCTGAGGGGTTGACCGCGCGCGTGATCCAGCACGAGCTCGATCACCTGGACGGCAAGTTGATCCTCGACCGCATCTCGCGCGAGGCGCGCAAGCAGGCGATGCGAGCGATGCGCGAGGCGATGCTCGAGGCACACGCCGGCGCCGAAGTCGCCTAGGGGCCCTGCGCCGGGGGGGCCTTGACGACCGCCTTCATCGGCACCTCGCAGTTCGCTGCCGCCGTGCTCACGCGCCTGGCGGGCAGCGACGCCCACCGCCCGCGCCTGGTGATCACGCGCCCAGATCGCCCGAGTGGCCGCGGCCGGCGCCTCACGGCGCCGCCGGTGGCCGTGGCGGCGAGGGCGCTCGAGATCGAGCTCGCGCAGCCGCCGAATGTCAACGAGCCAGACACACGCGCGCTGATCTCCGATGCGCTCGCGGGCGCCGGCACGGTGGTCGTGTGCGCGTTCGGCGCGCTCATCAAGGAGCCGCTGCTATCAGAGCACGAGCTGCTCAACGTGCATCCCTCGCTGCTGCCGCGCTGGCGCGGCGCGGCGCCGGTCGAGCGCGCGATCATGGCGGGCGACGCGCGCACCGGCGTCTCGATCATGCGCCTCACCGCCGGCCTGGACAGTGGTCCCGTGTGCCTCTCTGGCGCCGAGGCGATCCACCCCGACGACAGCTATGGCGCGCTCGCCGCGCGCCTGGCGCAGATCGGCGGCGAGCTGATCGTGCGCGCGCTCGACGAGCGCCCGCCGTTTCTCGAGCAGTCGGACGAGGGGGTCACCTATGCGGAGAAGCTGAGCCCCGACGATCGCCTGCTCGACCCCGCAAGGCCTGCCGTAGAGCTCGAGCGCGTCGTGCGCGCCCTGCATCCGCACGTCGGCGCGCGCGTGCAGCTGGCCGATGCCAGCATGCTCGGCGTCGAGCGCGCCGCCCTCGCGCCATCGGCAGCAGAGCCTGCTGCCGAGGCCGCACTCACAGGGCCCTACGCGCGCGATGGGCGCCTGCTGCTCGGCTGCTCCCCTGGCGTGCTCGAGCTGCTCGTGGTAAAGCCAGCGGGCGGGCGCGCGATGGACGCGGGCGCCTACCTGCGCGGGCGCGGCCTGCCCTAGGCAGCAGCGCCCGGCGCCGCGCCCCCGTCGGCACTCGCGCCACGCCGGTAGCCGCTCGCATAGGACGGCACCCCGATCCCCGCCCGCAGGCGCTCGTCCGCTTCCGGCGCGCCCGCACGCATGCTGAGCGGAATCACGCCCGCCCACGCCGCCAGCGCATAGTCCTCCTCGTCGTCGCGAGGCCCGCCGGCGCGGATCTTCGCCGAGGCCTCATCGATCGGGAGCGCGAGCACGGCGGTCGCGCGCAGCTCGCTCTCGCGGGGGGCGCGCACGTCGGCCCAGCGCCCCGGCACGATGTGCTCCACGACGGCGCGCAGCGCCGCGAGCTTCTCCTCGCGGGCGCTCACGAGCCGGGCCTGGCCGAGCAGCATCACCGAGCGGTAGTTGGCCGAGTGGTGCATCGCCGCGCGCGCGAGCACGAGCCCGTCGATCAGCGACACGGTCAGGCACGCGGGCGCCCCGGCGGCGAGCGCCCGCAGTGTGCGGCTCGCGCTCGAGCCGTGGCAGTAGACGACGTCGCCGGCGCGCGCGTGCAGCGTCGGCGTCACGAACGGCTGTCCGCTCGCGTCGACGATGCCCAGGTGGGCGATCAGCGCCTCGTCGAGGATCGCGTCGATCACCGCGCGCTCGTGGCTGCCGCGTTCACGCCGACGGCGCAGGCGCACCCGCTCCGAGGTGGGCCCCGAGGCGCTCTCGGCTTGCGATCTGTGCGCTGGCGCTTGTCCTTGCACGGGCTACGGCCTCGTCGCGGACATCTGTAATAGTACAGATAATATATTGATATGAAACAGTATCGGATAAAGGCGGCGAGCGCGGCACAGCTCGCGGCGGAGATCGAGCGCGGCGTGGCGGACGGGACGCTCGCGCCGGGGGAGCGACTGCCTTCGGTGCGGCGACTGGCTGCCGAGGTCGGCCTGAGCCCGGTGACGGTGGCCTCGGCGCTCGCCGAGCTGCGCCGCCGTGGCCTCGTCGTGAGCGAGCCCCGGCGGGCTACCCGCATCGGTCCCGGTGCGCCGGCCGGGGTGGCGCGAGTGCCCGTGCCGGTCGCGCCTGGTGCACGCGACCTCTCGCAGGGCAACCCAGACCCGGCGTTGCTACCGGACCTGCGGCGGGCGCTCCGGCGCTGCGCTGCTCCGCAGCGCCTCTACGGCGAGGCGCCGGCGATCGCGGCCCTCCTCGAGCTCGCGCGTGAGCGCCTACGCGCCGACGGGATCGCCGCCGAGCACCTGTGCGTGCTCAGCGGCAGCATGGATGCGATCGAGCGCGTGCTCGCGCTTCATCTGCGCCCGGGTGACCGCGTCGCCGTCGAGAATCCAGGCTACGCGGCGCTGTACGACCTCCTGCGCGCCCGCGGTCTCGTGCTCGAGCCGGTGTCCGTGGACGACAGGGGCATGCTGCCCGGCGACCTGCGCAGCGCGCTCGCGCGAGGCGCGGCCGCCGCGGTGATCACCCCGCGTGGGCAGAACCCGCTCGGGGCGGCCCTCGATGGGAAGCGGGCGGAGGCGCTGCGCACGGTGCTCGACGATTTTCCTGGGGCGCTCGTGGTCGAGGACGATCACCTCGGGCTCCTCGCGGGCGCGCCCCTGCACTCGCTCGTGCCTGGACGCGAGCGCTGGGCCGCCGCGCGCTCGGTGGCCAAGGCCCTCGGCCCGGACCTAAGACTCGCCATCCTCGCCGGCGACGGCGCGACGATCGCACGCGTGCAGGGCCTCCAGCAGCGCGGGCCCGGCTGGGTCAGCCACATCCTGCAGGCGCTCGTGCTCAGCCTCTGGAGCGACCCCGACGTGGCGGCGCTCGTCGAGCGCGCCGCAGCCGTCTATGCGCAGCGGCGCGAGCGCCTGCTGGAGTGCCTGGCGCGCGAGGGCGTTCCGGCGCACGGGGCCTCCGGTTTGAACGTGTGGGTGCCAGTCCACGAGGAGACGGCGAGCGTGACGGCGCTCATGCAGCGCGGCTGGGCGCTCGCGCCGGGTGCGCCCTATCGCCTCCCCGGCGCTGGGGCTGGCGTGCGTATCACGACCGCCGCGCTCGCCGAGCACGACGCCCCGCGCCTGGCGGCGGACATCGCCGAGACGCTCGCCCCCAGCGCGCTCAGCCGCAGCGGGTAGTCGATCATGGCAGGCATTCCAGGTCCCGATCCCAAGCGCGCGTCCCCCGCGCGTCCCTCGAGCCACGAGGTGGCGGCGGCGAGGAGCTGCGCCTACACGGTCCTTCGCCGCGTCTTCGAGCAGGGCGCCTACGCGGACCGCGCCTTCGCCGCGGAGGCGCGCAGCCTGGACGGGCGCGACCGCGCTCTGGCGATGCGCCTCACATACGGCGCCGTGCAGCGCGCGGGCACGCTCGATCACCTGATCGCACAGCTCGCCGAGCGCTCACCGGCGGCGCTCGACGCACCGATTCGCGCGGCGCTGAGGCTGGGCCTGTATGAGCTCCTGTACGGGAGCGGCGCGCCCGACTACGCGGTCGTCGCCGATGCCGTGGAGCTCGCGAAGGCGCACGTGCGCGCCGGCCACGGGCTCGTCAACGCGGTCTTGCGTCGCGCCGGCCGCGAGGGCGCGCAAGCGCTGCTCGCGACGCTCAGCGACGAGGACCCCTCCCACGCGGCCGTCATGCACTCACACCCCGAGTGGATCGCACAGCTGTGGTTCCAGACGCTCGGTCCCGAGCAGGCGTGCGCGCTGATGGCGGCCGACAACGAGCCGCTCGAGGTCGCGCTGCGCGCCAACACGCTCGTCACCGACGCGCCCGCGCTCGCGGCCGCGCTGCCCGTGCAGAGCCACTTCGACGCGGCGATCCCGGAGGCCGTGGTCCTCGAGGAGGCCTTCGACACGCACTCCTCGCCGCTGTGGCGCGAGGGCGCCTTTCACGCGCAGTCGCGCGCGGCGATGCTCGCGGCCCGCACGCTTACGCCCAGTCCGGGCGACCGTCTGCTCGACCTGTGTGCGGCGCCCGGCGGCAAGACGACGCATCTGGCCGCGCTCATGGAGGGCCAGGGGGAAGTGCTCGCGATCGAGCGCAACCCCCGACGCGCAGAGGGCCTCGTGCGCACGGCGCGGCGCCTGCGCGCGGGCAACGTGCGCGTCGAGGTCGCAGACGCCGAGCGTTGGGCGCCCGCAGGCGCGCAGCGCTTCGACGGCGTGCTCGTCGATCCGCCGTGCTCGGGCCTCGGAACGCTGCAGGCGCGCGCTGACCTGCGCTGGCGCATCACGCCCGAGGCGGTCGCGCAGCTCGCGCGCGCGCAGAGCGAGATCCTCGCCGCCGGGGCCCACGCCGTTCGTCCGGGTGGCGTGCTTGTCTACTCTACCTGCACGATCTCGCCACCCGAGAATGAGCACGTGATCGCGGCCTTTTTGGAATCGCACCCCGAGTTCTCGCCCGAGGGCGCCGGCGAGCAGGGCGCGAGCGCTCCCTTGCAGACGCTCCCCCACCGCGACCGCACAGCCGGCTTCTTCATCGCGCGCCTGCGCCGGCGGTGAGCGTGGAGGGCGAGCGCCAGACGCCCGCCAGGGCCGCGGTAGACCTCGGGCCGCAGTGCCCAAACTGCGGCGAGCCGTGGCTGCGGCCCACGAACCTGCCCGGGCGCTACCGCTGCGTCTACTGCCTGCACCGCTTCGAGCTCTCCTCGGTGTGTCCGAACTGCGGTGAGCACTCCACGATCGTG
Source organism: uncultured Solirubrobacteraceae bacterium (assembly GCA_963722435.1). GTDB lineage: Bacteria > Actinomycetota > Thermoleophilia > Solirubrobacterales > Solirubrobacteraceae > Palsa-744. The sequence continues at coordinate 262,112 of CAVRKZ010000001.1, forward strand.
CGCATGTCCTCGACGGCGATCCTCAAGTGCAACCACTGCGGCGACTCGATGCTGCAGGCCGTATGACGCCGGCTCGGTGCGGGCGGGCTGGGTGAGCGAGCTCGCGCGCGGGCTCCTGCGCGAGGTGCGCGTGGCGCCGTCGATCCTCTCGGCGGACTTCGGACGGCTGCGCGCCCAGGTGGAGGAGGTGCTGCAGGCGGGTGCGCGGGTCATCCACGTCGACGTCATGGATGGCCACTTCGTGCCGCCCATCACCGTCGGGCCGCTGATCGTGAGCGCGATCGCCGACGCCGTACACGAGGCCGGGGGCATGCTCGAGGCGCACCTCATGATCGAGCGTCCCGAGCGCCAGGCCGAGGAGTTCGTGCGTGCGGGCGCCGATTCGCTCACGATCCACGCGGAGGCTACGCCGCACCTGGCCTACGCCGCCGAGCTGATCCGTGGCCGCGGAGCCGGCGTGGGCCTGGCGATCAACCCGGGCACGCCCGCCGGCGCGCTCGCCGAGCTCGTCGACGCGATCGATCTCGCGCTGTGCATGACCGTGAACCCCGGCTGGGGCGGGCAGCCGTTCATCGCGCACTCGCTCGAGAAGCTGCCGCGCGTGCGCGCGATCGTGGGCGCGGGGGTCGCGGTGGAGGTCGACGGCGGCCTCGACGCGCTGAGCGCGCCGTCGTGCCGCGAGGCGGGCGCGAACGTGTTCGTGGCAGGCTCGGCGATCTTCTCGGCCGCCGAGCCGGCCGAGGCCTACCGCGCGATCGCCTCCTCCGTCGACGCCGCCTGAGCGCGCGGCGCGGCTACGCCAGGGCCGCGCCGGTATAGCGCCGCGAGCATCAGCGCCAGCGCGGCAGTGGCGCCCGCGTAGCCGGTCTCTGTGCGCAGCAGCTCATCGCCGACGACCGGCACGAGCATCCACGCCACGAAGGCGACCGCGGCGACCAGCCAGCAGATCGCAGCCGCACGGGCGCGGTCGCGCGCGAGCGCCGCCTGGTTGAGCGCGCCGGAGGTCAAGTGCAGGCCCATGCCCACCCCGATCAGCGCGAGGCCGAGGCGCGAGTAGCTGTAGACCTGCCCGAAGAACACGTGGCGCATGACGAACGGGCCGAGCGCGAGCAGGCCGAGCGCCACCAACGCCGCGAAGGCCGCGATCGCGAGCACCGTCACGCGGATGGCGCGCGCGAAGGCGTCGTGCCCGGCGGTCGTCTCGAGGCCCGTCAGGTGCGGTAGCAGCGAGGTCTGGATCGCCTGGAAGAGCTGCAGCGGCGCGCGCGCGATCAGCAACACGTTGAAGACGATCCCCGCGAGCACACCGCTGCGAGCGGTCGCATCGACGGTCAGCACGGCCGCGTTGAGCAGCGTCTGCTCGGAGAGCATGATGCTCGAGACCCACACTGCGAAGCCGCCGCCGCGACGCAGGGAGAGGTCATCGTGGGCGGCCGTCTCCTGCACCCCCTCCGTGCCCGGGCCGGCGAGCGCCGCGTCGGCCTCGTCGACGGTGATCGGCGCCCCCTGCAGGGCGTGCTCGCCGCGGCGCCGGGCGAACGCGGCCGGGACGACCACCAGCGAGACCAACGGCGCGGCCGCGATGCCGAGCGCCACCGTCGTCTGCCCACTGGCAAGGCCGAGCGCCACGGCGATCGCAAAGCAGACGCGCGAGCTCGACTCCATCAGCACGAGCCCGCCGAACAGGCCGAAGCGCTGGTGGCCGGCGAGCCAGCCGCGCGCGAAGTAGCTCGCGGCGTAGGCCAGCGTGCCCACGACGAGCACGTCGTAGAGCGCGTGCTGGTGCTGGAAGACGTGGTCGACGAGCTCGCCGTGCAGCGACAGCGCGACCAGGAGGAAGGCGAGCGCGAAGCTCCCCTGGATGAGCATTGGCACGCGCAACGTGTGCGCCTGGCGCCCGAGCGCGCGCCGCTGCGCGATCGTGCGCGAGAGCAGCTGTTCGATCGGACGGTAGATCACCGAGATGATCACGAACATCACCGACCACAAGAGGTCGAGCAGCTTCGCCGATTCTTCGCCCAGGACGTGGCTGGCGATCGAGAAGTACGCGAACGTCAGAAGGCCCGTGCAGGCGATCCCCAGCGAGAGGATGCGGGCCCCCGAGCCGTAGGAGCGCGGGCCGGAGCCGCTGGCGCTCGGGCCGGCGCTAGAGGCGGACAAGCACCATCGTCCAGGGAAACGGCGAGCGCACCGAGAGCACCTCGCCGTGGCGCGAGAGCAGGCGCACGAAGGTGCGCCGCGACCAGTGGTTGAGGTGTCCCGGCGTGTTGCCGAGCGCCGGCCAGTACGCGCCGCGCGCGAGGTTCAGGGCCCGCCACAACGGCTCGCGCGGGACCGAAACGAGCAGGTGGTCAGTGGCGCAGCGCGCCATCTCGCTGAGTGTGTGCTCCGGGTCGGGCACGTGCTCGAGCACCTCGATCGCGCTCGCCAGCTCGAATTCATCACTGGCGAACGGCAGCTCGCCGTCTTCGAGCACGCGGTATTCGAGGTTCGGCGCCTGGCGCTCTGCCCAGCCGGCCTGGATCGAGACCTCGCGCAGGTCGACCCCGACCAGGCGGCTGGCGCTCAGACGCTCGGCCCAGCGATGCACGAGCACGCCCTCGCCGCAGCCCACGTCCAGCAGCGAGGCCGGCGCCGCACGATCGAGCAGCTCGTCCAGCTGGCGCTCGAAGGCGGTCATCATCCGGCGCACGAGCGGGTTGCCCGAGCCGTACTTGTCATAGGTATTACCGGTGACGATGCCCTGTTCGGAGACCGTCAGCCCGCTGGCGGGAGCCGTCAAAGCCCGACCGCCGCGCCGCGGTGCTCGGTCTCCTCGGCGCTCAGCGAGCTGCCCGCGCTGGGCTCGTAGTGGGAGGGCGCCACCCCCAGCTCGAGCTCGATGCGCCGCACGCGCTCGAAGGTGCGCTGGGTCATCACGCGCTGGGCCGCGAGCAGGTCGCCGATCACCCCCAGCGCCCACAGGACGACGGCGGCGATGAACAGCACGGCGCCCAGGATCAACGACTGCACGTGACCCTTGCCGTTTCCTTCCGCGTAGGCGACGACGAAGCGGATCCACACCCCGATCGCCGCCACGCCGATCAGCAGGGACAGGCTCCAGAACACGCGCAGCGGCTCGTACTGCGCGTAGATGCGGAAGATCGAGACCGCGTTGCGACGCACGTAGGCGCCGACGGACGGGAACAGGCGCGACTCGCGCGTCTTCGGGTTCGTGCGCACGGGCACGTGGTCGACGGCCACCAGCAGCTTGCCCGCCTGGATGATCGTCTCGAGCGTGTACGTGAACTTGGAGACCACCATCATCTGGATCGCCGCCTCCCGGTTGTAGGCGCGAAAGCCCGAGGTGGTGTCGGGGACGTTCGTCGAGGAGGCCTGGCGAACCACCCACGAGCCGAGCCGCTGCAGCAGCTTCTTCAGCGGTGAGAAGTGCTCGATGCCACTGACCTCGCGGTCGCCCACGACCATGTCCGCGCGGCCTTCGAGGATCGGGCGCACGAGCCGTGCGACATCGGGGCCGTAGTACTGGTTGTCGGCGTCCGTGTTCACGATCACGTCCGCGCCGAGCTTCAGCGCGGTGTCGATGCCGGCCTGAAAGCCCGCGGCGAGACCCTTGTTGTTGGTCAGGCGCACGAGGTGATCGACGCCGTGGGCGCGCGCGACCGCGACCGTCTCGTCGGTCGAGCCGTCGTCGACCACGAGCCACTCGACGACGTCGAAGCCGGCCACCGCGCGTGGCAGGTCTGCGAGCGTCTGCGGCAGCTGCTCGGCCTCGTTGAAGCAGGGAATCTGGATGATGAGCTTCATCGCCGTCCTATTGCCTAGACTTGCCCACCCAGTATCCCAAAGCGCGGTCACGGTCTTGGCGCCAAGCGGCGCGGGCGGCGCTCGGCTCCAGTCAGGAACGAAGGTTGCACGGCCAACGCTAGATGCAAAGCGCGACGCTCACCCGGCGCTCGCCGGCTCCGAGAGGCCCGGCGAGGCTGCGGCTTCCCTCCTCCCGGACGTGCGCGCGCCTTGCCCTCGCGACGATGTGCATCGCCGCGCTGATCGGCTACTTCGCGTTCCCCACGTATCCCACCTACGACTCCTTCTACGCGCTGCTGTGGGGTCGCGATCTGCTGCACCTGCAGCTGCCGGACTTCAGCGTCTACCGGGGCCCAACAGAGCACCCCCTGGCGATCGCCTTCGGTGCGCTGTGCTCGCTCTTCGGCCAGGGCGGCGCGCGCCTGATGGTGCTCGGCTCGATCGCCTCCTTCGTGGCGGCGGTCGCGGGCATGTACAGGCTCGGGCGGCTGTGCTTCGGGCCGGTCGTGGGGCTGCTCGCCGCGCTCCTGCTGCTGAGCCGCTTCTTCGTCGAGAACCTGGCCGCGCAGGGGTACCTGGACATCTCCTACGTGGCGCTCGTGCTGTGGGCAGTGGTGCTCGAGGTCGAACGGCCGCGCCGAGGCTGGCCGGTGTTCGCGCTGCTGGCCGCGGCCGGCCTGTTGCGCCCCGACGCCTGGGTGCTGAGCGGCGCCTACTGGCTGTGGTGCGCGTGGCGCGCCGATAACGGTACGCGCGCGCGCCAGCTCGCGCTGGCCGTGCTCGCGCCCGTCGTTTGGATCGCTGTGGATGCGATCGTGACGGGCAACCCGCTGTTCTCGCTCAACTCCACGGCGGGCTTAGCGGCCGAACTCGAACGCACACAGGGCTTCGGCAGCGTGCTCGGCTCGGTGTGGTCCTACGGCGTGCGCATCGACAAGCTGCCGGTCCTGCTCGGTGGGCTCGTTGGGATCGCGCTCGCGCTCGTGATGGCGCCGCGGCGCGCGCGCATTCCACTCGCGACCTTCTTGCTGCTGCTGGGCGTCTTCATTGCCGAGGGAGCCGTCGGCGCCTCGGTCGTCGATCGCTACATGCTCGGCGCCGCCACGGCGCTGCTGCCCTTCTGCGCGGTCACGCTCGGCGGCTGGGCGATGCTCGAGCCGGGCTCGCTGCTGCGCCGGGTGTGGATTGCAGGGGCGCTCCTGCTGGTCGTCTACGGCGCGCTCGCGGCGGCCAACACGGTGAGCCTATCGGGGCTGCGTACGACGCTCGCCGAGCACGAGGACTTTCACAAGGAACTCGCGGTCGCGCTGCACGCCCCCGCGGTCGCCGCTGAGCTGCGCCGCTGCCCGCTCGTGTCGCTGCCCGACAACAAGCTCGTGCCCGACGCCCGCTGGATCCTCAACCGGTCCAGCCAGCGCGACATCCTCGCGCGCAGCCAGGCCCGTGACGACGCCGAACGCGGCGACCCCGCGCTGGAGCGGCGCATCCGCGCCGGCAGCCTCGCCGTGTACCCGCTCGGAAGCGCCGTGTTCGTGGACGCGATCGTGGACGTCGGCGACCAGCCGAGCGACCAGATCCCCCTGAATGGCTTCACGCGCATCTACACCTCTCGCTTCTACGCGGTGTATGGCAACTGCTGAGAGCTCGCTGGGCCGCAGCGGCTCAGGCGCTCGCGCGCGCGCCAGCGGAGGGAAGCTCGGCGGCGAGGGCGGCGAGGCGCGCCGGACGGGCAGACGGTGGGCGTGGGCGGGGCTCGCGCTCGTGCTCGCCGGTGGGCTCGCGCTGCGCCTGTGGGGGGTGCGCCAGGGCCTGCCCTACGCGTACAACGTGGACGAGGCCGACCACTTCGTGCCCCGCGCGATCGCGATGTTCGCCCAGGGCACGCTGAACCCGCACTACTTCGCCAACCCGCCGGCGTTCACGTACGTGCTGCACGTGCTGTTCGCCGTCGCCTACGGCGGCGCGAGCGGCGCCGAGCGCGCGTTCGCGCTGCGCCCGCAGGCCGTGTACACGCTCGCGCGCGTCGCGGCGGCGCTGCTGGGGACGCTCGCGCTGTGGCTCTTGTATCTCGCCGGCGCGCGCCTGTGGGGCCGCGCCGTCGCGCTGCTAGCGGCGGCAATCGAGGCGGTCGCGTTCCTGCCCGTCTTCTACGCCCACCTCGCCCTCAACGACGCCCCCACGCTCGCCCCGGCGACGCTCTCGCTGCTGGGCAGCGCGGGGATCCTGCGCGGCGGGCGGCGCCGTGACTACGCGCTCGCGGGCATCGGGCTCGGCCTCGCGGCCGCCAGCAAGTACACCGCGGGGATCGTGCTCGTGCCGCTGCTCGCGGCGTTCGCCGTGCGCTTCGCAGGCGCGAGCGCGAGCGCGCGCCGGGGCGTGCTCGCTGGCCTGTTGCTCGGTGGCGTCTGTGCGCTCGCCGCGTTCCTCCTCGCGAACCCCTACGCGCTGCTCGACTACCCCAGCTTCCACGCCGAACTCGCGCACCAGTCGAGTCTCGCCGGCGAAGCGCAGGGCAAGCTCGGGGCGCCGAAGGACGGCGGCCTCGCCTACTACCTGTGGTCGTTCACGTGGGGGCTCGGATGGGTTCCCTCGCTGGCTGCGCTCGGCGGGGCCGTGCTCGTGTGGCGCCGCGAGCGCGCGCTGGGCTGGCTGCTGGTCCCAGCAGTCGTGCTGTTCATGGCCGTCATCGGCAGCGAGGGGCGCTACTTCGGGCGCTGGCTGATGCCGATCTTCCCGATCGTCTGCCTGCTGGCCTCGCTCTTCATCCTGCAGCTGGCGGCCTGGGGCAGGCACGCGCTCGAGCGGCGCGGCACGCGGGCCGCGCGTGTAGCGCCGGGCCTCACGGTCGTGCTCGTGGCGGTGGCGCTGGCGCAGGGGCTCATCTACAGCGTCCACTCCGGCATCGTGCTCGCGCGCGCCGACACCCGAAACGTAACGCGCGCGTGGATGCTCGAGCACGTCCCCGCGGGGGCGGGCATCGTCGCCGAGCCGGTCGAGCCCGAGGAATGGGCGCGCGAAGTCAGGCCTCACAGCACGACGACGCGCAATCCCTACCGCTGGCGCCTGTACCCGGCGCTGTTCGAGCGCGTCAGGCCCAACGGCACGCTCGCGCCCGCGTACATCCGCGAAGTCGGCCTCGAGAACTACGTGACCACGCTGGCCCCCGCCCTGATCGGCTTCTACGAGCGCGAAGGCTTCTGCTGGGTGATCAGCGGCTCAACCGAGTCCGGGCGGGCGTTCGCGGACCCGCGCGCGGTGCCTCGGGCGATCGCCTACTACCGCGCCCTGGCGCGCGCGGGGCAGGTGGTCTTCCGCTCCTCCCCGTACGCGCGCGGGCAGGGGCCGGTCGCGTTCAACTTCGACTGGAGCTTCGACTACTACCCGCTGGCCTACGCGCGGCCCGGCCCGCAGATGACGATCTACCGCCTGCACGGAGGGCGCTGCTCGCGCAGCTAGCCTCGCGCCCCTACGCTTGCGGCCCGGCGAGGTTTATCCTCAGCCTTAGATGCCCACCTGCACGGCTACCGACGAGCTGCACCTCGCGCGCGCGATCGTGCTCGCCCGAAACGGCGGCGGCTCCGTCAAGCCCAACCCCGTGGTCGGCGCGGTGATCGCGCGTGACGATGAGGTTCTCGGTGAGGGTTGGCACCGCGAATATGGCGGTGCGCATGCGGAGGTCAACGCGATCGAGGCATGCGGGCTGGCCGATCTCGCCGGCGCGACGCTGTACGTCTCGCTCGAGCCCTGCTGCCACGAGGGCAAGACGCCCCCGTGCACCGACGCGATCCTGCAGTCCGGCATCCGGCGGGTCGTGGTCGCCTCGGATGACCCCACGGAGAAGGCCTCCGGGCGCGGCCTGGGGATCCTGCGCGACGAGGGCGTCGAAGTGGTGCTGGCCGAGGGCGCGTTGGCGGCCGGCGCGCGCCTGCTCAACCAGGCATTCCGCAAGCACGCGCGCGTGGGGCGGCCGTGGGTGCTGTTCAAGTCGGCGATGACGCTCGACGGCAAGGTGGCGACTCGCAGCGGCGACTCGAAGTGGATCAGCGGCGAGCTGAGCCGCGAGCTGGCCCACCGCTGGCGCGCGTCCGTGGACGCGGTGGTGGTGGGGATCGGCACGGCGCTCGCCGACGACCCGCAGCTGACGGCGAGGCCCGACGGGCTGCCCGCCGAGCCGGGGGCGCAGCCGCGGCGGGTGGTGTTCGATTCGCTCGCGCGCCTGCCCCCGAGCTCGCAGCTGGTCGGCGCCGCCGCCGAGTTCCCGCTCACGATCGTGGTCTCGCGCGCGGCGGCCCGCGCCGACACCGACGCGCTCGAAGCCGCCGGCGTGCAGGTGCTCGTGGCGACCGGCGAGAACGAGCCCGCGCGCGTGCGCTCGGGGCTCGACCAGCTCGGCGCGATGGGGGTCGCCTCGGTTCTGCTCGAGGGTGGCCCGCATCTCGCAGGCGCCTTCCTCGACGCCGGCGAGATCGATGAACTGCGTCTGTTCCTGGCGCCGCTGTTGCTCGGCGGCAGCGCGGCGCGTGACCCGCTCGAGGGCGAAGGCGTCGAGCGCATCTCCGAGGCGGTGAGCGCGCTCAGCTTCGAGTGCGAGTCCGTGGGCGGCGACCTCTTGATCTGCGCGCGCCTGCGCGAGTGGTGAGGTGTCCGGTGGGCAGCTGCGCCCGCACGTCGGCGAGGCTGGCCTTCCTGCCATGTTCACGGGGCTGATCGCAGACGTGGGCAGCGTGGCGGGGATCGAGAGCGACGCGGCGGGTGCGACGCTCGAGATCGACAGCGCGCTCGCCGCGCAGCTCAGCGAGGGCGCGTCGGTCGCCGTCAACGGCGTCTGCTTGACCGCGACGCAGGTGCGCGCGCACGAGTTCCGCGCGCAGGCGATGCTCGAGACCCTGCGCCGCTCCTCCTTGGGCGAGCTGCGGACCGGCGCGCGCGTGAACCTCGAGCTCGCCCTGCGGGCCGAGGACCGTCTCGGCGGGCACGTCGTGCAGGGCCACGTCGATGCCACCGGCACAGTGCGCCGCGTGCGCGAGGAGGGCTTCGCGCGGGTGCTCGAGATCGAGACCGAGGCGCGCATCGCGCGTTACCTGGTGGAGAAGGGCTCGGTTGCCATCGACGGCGTCAGCCTGACGGTGAGCGAGCTGCGCGATGATGCCTTTGCCGTGTCGCTGATTCCCGAGACGCTGCAGCGCACAACCCTCTCAGAGCTCGGGGAGGGCGCGATCGTGAACATCGAGGTCGACGTCCTCGCCAAGCACGTCGAGCGGCTGCTTGGAGCACGCTCGTGAGCGGCACGCGAGCGCTGACGCCGTTCGCGACGATCGAGCGGGCGATCGAGGACATCCGCGAGGGCAAGATGGTCGTGGTGTGCGACGACGAGGACCGCGAGAACGAGGGCGACCTGACGCTCGCCGCGCAGTTCGCGACGCCCGAGGCGATCAACTTCATGGCCAAGGAGGGCCGCGGGCTGATCTGCCTCTCGCTGACGCCCGAGCGCTGCGACGAGCTAGGTCTCGATCTGATGGCGGCGAAGAACGAGTCGCCGTTCGAGACCCCCTTCACGGTCTCCGTGGAGGCACGCGACGGGGTTACCACGGGCATCTCCGCGCACGATCGCGCGCACACGATCCAGGTCGCGATCGATCCCGCGAGCCGTCCTTCGGACCTCGTCCAGCCCGGGCACGTGTTCCCGCTCAAGAGCCGCAGCGGCGGCGTGCTCGAGCGCGCCGGGCAGACCGAGGCCGCGGTCGACCTCGTGCGCCTCGCCGGCCTGAACCCGGCGGGCGTTATCTGTGAGGTGATGAACGACGACGGCACGATGGCCCGCGTTCCCGAACTCGTCGACTACTGCGCGCGCCACGGCCTGCTGATGGTCACCGTGGCGGATCTGATCGCCTACCGCCGCCGCCACGACAAGCTCGTCGAGAGGGTGGTGGCGACGCGCCTGCCGACGACATTCGGCGAGTTCGATGCGGTGGGATACCGCTCGCTCGTCGATGACAAGCACCACGTCGCGCTCGTCAAGGGAGAGGTCAGCGGGCAGGCCGACGTGCTCGTGCGCGTGCACTCGGAGTGCCTGACGGGCGATGTCTTTCACTCGCTGCGCTGCGACTGCGGCGAGCAGCTCGAGTCGGCGCTGACGATGATCGATCGCGAGGGGCTCGGCGTGCTGCTCTACCTATCCCAAGAGGGCCGCGGGATCGGGCTGTTGAACAAGCTGCGCGCGTACCGCCTGCAGGAGGACGGCTTCGACACGGTCGAGGCCAACGAGCGCCTCGGCCTGCCGGCCGATCTGCGCGACTACGGGATCGGCGCGCAGATCCTGGTCGACCTCGGGCTCAGCTCGATCCGCATCCTCACCAACAACCCCAAGAAGATCAGGGGCCTCGAGGGCTACGGGCTGTCGGTTAGCGCGCAGATTCCGATCGAGCACGCGCCCAACGAGCACAACGAGGCCTACCTGCGCACGAAGGCCGAGCGCATGGGCCACACGCTGCACCACCAGGGGTTGAACCTCGACGAGGTGCTCCTGCACGGTGAGCGCAGCGCGGAGCGGCGCAAGCGGTGACGTTCGCGATCGCGCTCGCGCGCTTCTACGAGGAGCTCGCCGAACGCCTGCTCGCGGGCGCCCGCGCGGTCTTCGCCGAGCACGGTCACGAAAGCGTCGAGGTCTTCGAGGTCCCCGGCGCCTTCGAGCTCCCCCTGGCCGCGAGCTACGCGGCGCGCAGCGGGCGCTTCGCGGCGGTCGCCTGCCTGGGCGCGGTGATCCGCGGGGAGACCGACCACTACGAGCACGTGTGCACGCAGGCGGCCGCCGGGGTGATGCGCGTGCAGCTTGAGACCGGGGTGCCGTGCGCCTTCGGCGTGCTCACCTGCGAGACGCTCGAGCAGGCGCTCGCGCGGGCCGGGGGCGCCAAGCGCGACCAGGGGCGTCACGCGGCCGAAGCGGCGATCACGATGGCCGCCCTGCGTGCGCGCCTGGGCGATCGGCCTGTCGGCGATCGCTAGACTGCCGCAGATGGCGAAGGTGTGTCACAGCTGCGGCAAGGGCCCGTCCTTCGGGCAGAGCCGCAGCCACTCGATGGTCGCAACGAAGCGCCGCTTCGACCCGAACCTGCAGAAGGTGAAGATCCTCGTCGGCGCTGCCCCAAGGCGCGTGTATGTGTGCACGCGCTGCCTCAAAGCCGGCAAGGTAACCAAGGCGCTCTAACCACGATCGCCCGGAGGGTCGCGGGCGAAGGTGATAGACCTCCTCGGCGTGAGCGACACCAACCTGGTCCGCTTCCGCGCTGCCGTCGCGGGCGCGCTCGCGCACCTGGAATCCCGACGCGAGGAGGTCAACGACCTCAACGTCTTCCCCGTCGCCGACGGCGACACGGGCGACAACATGGCGCTCACGCTGCGCGCGGTGCTGGCAGAGCTCGATCGCCTGCAACGCGAATTCGAGGACCGCACGATCGATGAGATCGGGCGCGAGGAGATCGTGCAGTCGGTCGCCCGCGCGGCGCTGCTGGGCGCGCGCGGCAACTCCGGCGTGATCCTCTCCCAGCTGATCCGCGGCGCGGCCGAGGAGCTCATCTCGCGGCCGGGGCAGCTGATCGACGCGCCGCTGATCGGTGCTGCGCTCGCGAACGCTGCAGATCGTGCCTACTCCTCGGTGCGGGCGCCCGCCGAGGGCACGATCCTGACGGTCGCGCGCGAGATGGCCCACAAGGTCGCGGCGGACCTGGCCCACGGGCCCGAGAGCCCGCGCTTCGGTCCGACGACCGACGAGCACGAGCAGGACAGCGCGATCGCGGCCGCGCTCGAACGCGCAGTGCAGGCGGGGCAGGAGTCGGTCAAGCGCAGTCCTGAGCTGCTCGCCGCGCTGCGCGAGGCGGGCGTGGTGGACGCTGGCGGCTACGGGCTGACGATCATCTTCGCCGGCGTCGTGGCGGCCCTGCGCGGCGAGGATCCGCCCCCGCTCGACCACCACGCGCCGGCGCGTATCACCCATCCCCAGCACAGCTCGGGCACCTACCGCTTCTGCACCAACTTCGCCGTCACCGGCAGCGCCCTGCACGGCGCGCGCTTCATCGGCGCGCTCGAAGCGCTCGGCGACTCCGTGCTCGTGGTCGGCGACGAGAGCACGCTGAAGGTGCACCTGCACACCGACGAGCCGGAGCTCGCGACGGAGGTCTTCGCCGGTGCCGGCGAGGTCTCCCACCTGGACGTCGCGGACATGCGCGTGCAGGTCGCCGAGCGCGATGGGCGCCTCGTTGCCAGTGCGCGGGACACCGGCGGCGCGGCGGGGAGGGCGCAGGCGCGCTGCGCGGCCGTGGCGGTCGTCAGCGGCGAGGGCCTGCGACGGCTCTTCGAAGAGCTCGGCGTGCGCACGGTTGACGGCGGACCCACGCTCAACCCGTCGACCTACGACCTACTGGCGGCGATTCACGACGCGCCCGCGGAGGAGGTGGTGCTGCTGGCCAACAGCGCGAACGTGGTGATGGCGGCCGAGCACGCCGCGCGGCTCTCGGAGAAGCAGGTACACGTCGCTGCCACCGCAAGCCAGCAGGCCGGCCTGCTGGCGGCGGTGGCGTTCGCGCCGGAGCGCTCGCTCGAGGAGAACGCGCAGGCGCTCGTGGAGGCGCTCTCGCGCATCCGCACGGGAGCCGTGGCGCCGGCGGCGCGCGACGATGCCAACGGGCGCTTCAGGCGCGGGGAGGCCGTGGGCTTCGTAGGAGACGAGGTGCTCGCTTGGGGTGAGCCACGCGAGACGCTCGCGGCTGTGCTGCACGCCCTCGCCGGGACCGTCAACGGCGGCGGAGCGCCAGAGCTGATCAGCGTGCTCGGCGGCCGGGACGCCCCCCTGGCGCTCGCGGAGATCGAGACGATGGTCAACGGCGGCGTCGAGCTCGAGCTCCGTCAGGGAGGCCAGCCCGCCTACTGGTGGCTGCTCGCGGCCGAGTAGGCGCGCCGGCGCCGGCCGCTGCTTACGACCGCGGCGCCGATCATCATCATCTCGCATGTCGGCGCCCACACAAGCGCATGCGAGCGAGCCGGACGGTGTGAGCTCGCGGACGCCGATGCCCTCGCGTGGCGGGCGCGAGCCGTGCGCCTTCGCATCGGCGCGCGCGCTGGAGCGCGGCGAGCTGCTCGGAGCACCCGTGCGCTGGCCGCGGCCCTCGCGTCTGCAGGCGGAGCTGCCGGCGACGGCGCGGCGCACGGCGGCGGGCCTGCGCGCGCTGGGCCTGCGCACGGTTGGCGATCTGCTCGAGCACCTGCCGGGCGATCGCCGCGAGGCGCGTACGGTCGCCGCGCTACGGGCCGGCGAGCAGGCGACGGTGGCCGTGGAGGTCCGCTCGATCGCCGCGCGTGCGGTACGCCGCCGGGGCATGCGGGCGCTCGTGGAGGCACGCGTGTTCGACGCCAGCGGCTCGATGCGCGCGACCTTCTTCAACCAGCCGTGGCTGGTCGAGCGCTATCCGCTCGGCACGCGCCTGCTGCTGCACGGCAAGGCCGACGGGCGCGGCGGCTTCACCGTCGCCCATCACGCTCCCGGCGGCTCGCTCACGGGGGAGCTCGTGCCGAGCGCGGCCGAGGGCGAGGCGGTCGCGCACTACCCGGCTGCGGATGGCGTCAGCTCGACGGAGATCCTCACGCTCGTGCGCGCCGCCAGGGACGCGCTCGAGGACGTGACCGAGCCGCTCGCGGCCGCCACACGCGTTGCCGAGAGCCTGCCGGAACGGGCGGGCGCGCTTGCGGCGATGCACTTTCCGCGACGCACGGACGATCTCGAGCAGGGACGGCGGCGGCTGGCCTTCGAGGAGCTGCTGCTCGCACAGCTGACGTTCCTGCGCCGGCGTGCCGCTCGCCGCGCGCGCACGGGCGCGGCGGCGCTCGGAGACCGCGCTGCGCTGGGCGGGCGCTGGCTCGCGCAGGGGCTCCCGTTCGCGCTCACTGGCGACCAGCGGCGGGCGATCGAGGAGATCGCAGCCGACCTCGAACGCGCTGCGCCGATGCAGCGCCTGCTGATGGGCGAGGTCGGCAGCGGCAAGACGGTGGTTGCGCTGTACGCGATGCTGCAGGCCGTCGGCCACGGCTTCCAGGCGGCCATGATGGCGCCGACGGAGACGCTCGCCGAACAGCATTTCGCGACGATCCAGAGCCTGCTGGGCGCCGAGCATGTGAGCGCGGCGCTGCTCACGGGATCGACGCCTGCGCGCCGCCGTGCGGACATTCTCGGGAAGCTCGCAAACGGCGAGCTGTCACTGGTCGTCGGCACGCACGCGCTGATCGAGCCGGAGGTCAGCTTCGCGGCACTGGCGCTCGCGGTGATCGACGAGCAGCATCGCTTCGGCGTGCGCCAGCGCGCCGCGCTGGAAGCGCCGGCGGGGGACGGAGCCGCGGCTGCGCGCTCGGGCGCCCCCGTGCCCGTGCCGCACACGCTGCACATGACGGCCACGCCGATCCCGCGCACGCTGGCGCTGGCACGCTACGGCGACTTGGACGCGAGCACGCTGCGCGAGCTCCCGCGCGGACGCCAAGCGATCGTGACGCGCCTGGTGTGCGGCGAGGGCGAGCGCGCGCAGGCGTATACCGAGCTGCGCGAGGAGCTCGCGGCGGGGCGCCAGGCATACGTCATCTGCCCGTTGGTGGAGGAGGCGGAGGCTCCCGTGGGCCCGGTGGTGGACAGCCGCGACGACGCCGGGCCGGCGGCCGTGGCGCCCGAGCCCGGGCTGAAGGCGGCGCGCGCGGAGCTGCGCCGACTCGCCGGCGGCGAGCTCGCCGGCCACGAGCTGGCGCTGCTGCACGGCGGCATGCCGGCGCGCGCGAAGCAGCGCGCGATGGACGCGTTCGCCTCTGGCCGCGCGCAGGTTCTCGTCGCCACGACGGTCGTGGAGGTCGGCATCGACGTTGCCAACGCGAGCGTGATGATGATCGAGAACGCGGAGCGCTTCGGCATCTCACAGCTGCATCAGCTGCGCGGACGGGTGGGCCGCGGCGAGCATCGGGCGCGCTGCTTTCTGCTGGCATCCTCGCGCGAGGCCGGCTCGGGCCGCCTGGCGGCGCTCGTGCGCCACGCAGACGGCTTTCGCCTAGCGGAGATCGATCTGGCGATGCGCAAGGAAGGCGAGCTCGTGGGCACGCGCCAGTCGGGCGTCGGCCATCTCCGCGTCGCGCGCCTGCCCGAAGATGCGCCACTGCTGGAGCGCGCGCGGGCGCGCGCCGAGGCGATCCTCGCGAGCGACCCCGAGCTGCGCAGCCCCGAGCACGCGCTGCTGGGCGAGCTCCTCGAGCGTCGCGGTGGCGAGCAAGCCCGCTGCCCGATCCCCGCCTAGCGGAGGCGGCGCAAAGGGGCCCCGCGCGAGCAGCACTCGAGGCGCGATCCGAGGCGCCGGCGCTACCGTTGCGCCATGCGCGTGATCGCTGGGCGGCTTGGCGGCAGGCGCATCGAGGCCCCCCGCGGCAGGAGCACCAGGCCGACATCCGACCGCGTACGCGAGGCGGTCTTCTCGATGCTCGACATCGTTGACGGGGCACGCGTGCTCGACCTCTTCGCAGGCACGGGGGCGCTCGGCATCGAGGCGCTCTCGAGAGGCGCGCGCAGGGCGGTGTTCGTCGAGCGCGAAGCGGCCGCGGCGAGCGTGTTGAGCGCCAACCTCGCGGCGCTCGGCCTCACGGCGGAGGTCGGGGAGGTACGTCGCGCGGACGTCCTCGTGGCCCTGCGCGACGCAAGGGCTGCGCAAGAGACATACGATCTCGTCTTCATCGACCCCCCCTACGGGCGGGCGCGACCAGAACCTCCGTCGCCGCGGACCCCGACGGCCGACCGGTGGGGCCAAGAGCTGACGGCGATCCTGCCGTCGCTGCTGGACCCGGGCGCGCGCGTCGTCGTCGAGAGCGATCGGAGGGCGCCGCTCGAGCTCGCCCTCGCGCTCGATCGGCGCAGACGCTACGGGGACACATCGATCACAATCCATCGCCAACAATGAGCCCACAGAGAAGAACGATCGCCGTGTGTCCCGGCTCGTATGACCCGATCACCAACGGGCACCTCGACGTGATCCGCCGCGCGGCGAACCTCTACGACGAGGTCGTGGTCGCCGTCGTCAACCGCTCAGTGCGCAAGAGCGGCTCGCTGTTCGAGATCGACGAGCGCGTCGCCTTCGTGCGCAACGCGCTCGCGGGAGTCGAGGGCGTTCGCGTCGAGCCGTTCTCGACCCTGCTCGTAGACTTCGCGCGCAGCGTCGGCGCGATCGCGATCGTCAAGGGCCTGCGCGCGATCTCCGACTTCGAGTACGAGCTCGAGATGAACCAGCTCAACCGCCGCCAGGACCCGGGGATCGAGTCGGTCTACCTGATGGCCTCGCCGCAGTACAGCTTCCTCTCCTCGAGCGGTGTCAAGGAGCTCGCGATCTTCGGCGGCAGGATCGACGATCTCGTCCCGCACGAGGTTGCACGACGCTTGCAGGAAGAGCTCAGACGCTAACGAATGGGGTGTCCGACGTGATCTCGCGCTGGCATATCGGGAGGGCGTGGGCGCCTGCTCGCGGCAAGATGTGAGACGGTGTCCGCCTCTGATCATTGGAACGTCGGGCCGGATGCCCCGCGGAGGTAAGCGATAGCGATGGACGTACTCGTACTGATAGACAAGCTCGACGACTTGGTGCACAACGCCAAAACGATCCCGCTGAGCGACTCCGTGAGGGTCGACAAGGAGGAGATCTACGACATCCTCGACCAGATGCGCGCGACGATCCCCGAGGAGATCAAGCAGGCGCGCTGGATCGTCAAGGAGCGTCAGGAGATGCTCGCCGAGGCCAAGAAGGAGGCCGAGCGCATCATCAAGGAGGCGCGCGAGCGCCAGGAGCGGCTGGTGGGTCAGGAGGAGGTCACCAAGCAGGCCGAGCGCGCGGCCGAGGACATCGTCGAGGATGCGCGCACACGCGAGCGTGAGATCAGGCTCGGCGCCAAGGACTACGCCGACGAGATCCTCAACACGCTCGAGGTGAACCTGGACAAGATCCTCTCGGCCGTCCAACGCGGGCGCGAGCGCCTGCAGGGCAAGGACGAGCCAGCTGAAGTCAGCTAACGGACGCCGATGCGCACCGGTCGCGGCGTTGGCGCTCGCTAGGGTCCTAGCGTGAACGCTCAATCTGCCGCACGTACCGCCAGGCTCAAGCTGCAGGTCGTGCGGGCGCTGCTCGGCACGGGCATGTTCGACCCGCTGCGCCCCGACTTGCTCGCGTACTCGTTGGCGTCGTTGCGCCACTGGGGGCCGAGTCCCGCGGGCTCATACGCGAGCGCTTCAGCGCGCCATCCCGACCGCGCGGCCGTGATCGACGAGCGTGGGGTTGTGAGCTTTCGCCAGATGCACCTGCGCACGAACGCGCTCGCGCACGAGCTTCGAAGCGCGGGCATCGTGGAAGGCGCGGGCGTCGCGATCATGTGCCGCAACCACCGCGGCTTCATCGAGGCGACCGTGGCATGCTCCAAGCTCGGCGCCGCCGCGCTGTACCTGAACACCGCATTCGCGGGGCCCCAGATCGCCGACGTCCTGCGGCGCGAAGACCCCGTTGGGGTGATCTACGACGAGGAGTTCGAGAGTCTCGTCGCCGAGGGCGCGGCGGGGCGGCTGAGGGTGATCGCGTGGAGCGAGTCGGACGGCGCAAGCGCAGGCGCCTCCGCTGCCCCCTCGCCCAATGGCGTGGTCACGCTCGAGCAGCTGATCGCGCGTGGCAGCGATGCAGATCTGGAGCCGCCGGAGCAGAAAGGCCGCGTGGTGATCCTGACGTCGGGGACCACGGGGACGCCGAAGGGCGCCGCGCGCAAGCAGAGCGACTCGGTCGAGCCGGCGGCGGCCCTGTTCTCGAAGATCCCGCTGAAGGCGCACGGGACGACGATGATCGCCGCGCCGATGTTCCACTCGTGGGGCTTCGCGCACTTCGTGCTCTCGCTGCCCCTCACCTCGACGCTCGTGCTGCGGCGCAAGTTCGATCCCGAGGACACGCTGCGGGCCGTCTCCCAGCATGCTGCGAGCGCGCTCGTGCTCGTGCCCGTGATGCTCCAGCGGATCCTCGAGCTGCCAGCCGAGACGATCGCCCGCTACGACGTCAGCTGCCTGCGCGTGATCGCGCTCAGCGGCTCGGCGCTCCCCGGCGAGCTGGCCATCCGCGCGATGGACACGTTCGGCGAGGTCCTCTACAACCTGTACGGCTCGACTGAGGTCGCGTGGGCCACGATTGCGACTCCCGCGGACCTGCGCGCAGCGCCTGGCACGGCTGGGCGCGCGCCGATCGGGACGGTCGTGAAGTTGTTCGATGCGCAGGGGCGCGAGGCTCCCGCGGGCGCGAGCGGGCGCATCTTCGTGGCCAACAAAATGGTGTTCGACGGCTACACCGACGGCGGCGGTAAGGAGGTCATCGAGGGCTTCATGAGCACTGGCGACGTGGGCCACTTCGACGCCGCGGGGAGGCTGTTCGTGGACGGGCGCGACGATGAAATGATCGTCAGCGGCGGCGAGAACGTGTTCCCGCGCGAGGTCGAGGACCTTCTAGCCGACCACGCGGACATCGAGGAGGTCGCGGTCGTGGGGGTCGAGGACCGCGAGTTCGGCCAGCGGCTGCAGGCCTTCGTGGTGGCGCACAACGGCAGCGCCCTCGACGCCGATGCCGTGCAGGCCTACGTCAAGCAGAACCTGGCGCGCTACAAGGTGCCGCGCGACGTCGTGTTCGTCGAGCAGCTGCCGCGCAACGCGACCGGCAAGGTGCTCAAGCGAGAGCTGCGCGAGCGCGCGAGCTGACGCCCGGCGGCGCACGCGGGCGGGCCTTCGGGCGCGGGGGGCGCGCGCTGGCGCTAGCCTCCGAGCATGGCTGTCGAGACCCGGGAGCTCGACCTCGCGAGCCTGCGGCTGAGCCCCGGCGAGGGGCGCAGGCTCACATTGCAGACCGCGGTCGAGCCGCTGCTGCTCGGCAGCGAGCACTATCGCGCGCGGGCCGCCGATCACGCCGATTGCATCCCCGTGGAGTTGAGCGTCTCGCGCATGAACGGCGGCGGCTTTGCGCTGCGTCTGCGCTTCAGCGCCCTGGCGGCGGGTCCGTGCATGCGCTGCCTGAGCGGCGCCAGCCCGCGCGTCGAGGTCGAGGCGCGTGAGGTCGACGTTCCCAACGGCGCAGAGGAGCTCGACAGCCCCTACGTGCACGCGCAGACACTCGACCTCGCGGGCTGGGCGCACGATGCCTTCGCGCTCGCGCTGCCGGCCCAGATCCTCTGTCGCGAGGACTGCGCAGGCCTGTGCCCGATCTGCGCCGCCGACCTCAACGAGGCGGGCCCCGAGCACCATCACGAGCGGGCGCCCGACCCACGCTGGGCAAAGCTGCGCGACCTGGAAATCGGCTAGCGCGCTCATTGGGCTGGTAGCCTCTGACGCCATGGCGGTGCCCAAGAAAAAGCAGTCGCACAGTCGTACGGCCAAGCGTCGCGCGCAGCACAAGATCGGCGTGCCTGCGATCAACGCATGCCCGCGCTGTCACAGCCCGCGCCGTCCACATCGCGTCTGCCCCGTGTGCGGCACGTACGCCGGTCGCGAGGTGCTGGCTCCCCTCCAGCACGACCACGAGCACGATCACGAGCACGACTAGCGGACGGTGACGCTGGTGCAGGAGGCCGCCCGTGCCGGCGCGCGCGTCGGCACGCTCGACTCGCCGGTGATAGCGGTCGACTGCAACGGCGCTGACCTCGGTCCCGCGGAGGTGGCCGCCGGGGCGGCCCTGGCCGCCGCGCAGGGCGCGCGCGTGCTGCTGTTCGGTCCCGCCGATGCGCTCGGCGAGGCGCCGGCGGGCGTCGAGCTCGTCGACGCGCCCATCTCGGTCGCCAAGGCAGAGGATCCGGTGATGGCGGTGCGCAAGACACCCGAGGCCTCCGTCGTGCAGGCTGCGAGGGCCGTCGCCGACGGCCGCGCGCAGGCGCTCGTGTGCGCGGGCGCCACTGGCGCGGCGCTGGCGGCGGGGACCTTCAACATCAAGCGCGCGGCGGGCATCTACCGCCCGGCGCTCGCGATCCCGCTGCCGGTGCCACAGTCACCCGTGACGCTGCTGGACGTCGGCGCGAGCGCGCAGGCACGTTCGGAGCACCTCGTGCAGTTCGCGTTCATGGGCGCCGCGCTCGCGCGCAGCGTCCTGGGTGTGGAGCACCCAAGGGTCGCGCTGCTCTCGAACGGCGAGGAGGCAGCGCGCGGCAGCGCGCTGGTCCTCGAGGTGCATGCGGAGCTGCGCGAACGCGCCCTCACGGGGCTCGACGCGTTCGAGTTCGTTGGCAACGTCGAGGGCGGTGACGTCGTCTCGGGCGCGGCGGACGTGGTGGTGACGGACGGCTTCACCGGCAACGTCGCCTTGAAGCTGATGGAGGGCGTCTCGCAGACGATGCTGCGCGCGATCCGCGACGCGGCGAACTCCTCGACGCGCGCGAAGCTCGGCGGGCTGCTGCTGCGCAGCGCGCTCGGTGGCTTTCGCAGCGAGATAGATCCGGAGGCCAGCGGCGGCGCGTACCTGCTCGGCCTGCGTCGCCTCGCCGTCGTGCCCCACGGCCGCTTCACGCGCGTCGGCTTCGCTCAGGCGATCCTGCGTGCGCAGCGCGGCGCGCGCGAGGACATCGTCGGCCAGACGCACCTCGCGCTCGCGCAGGCGGGAGCCCTGCGGCGCTCGCCCGTGTCCGCGCCCGACGCTAGCCTGCCGCAGGTGCGATGACCCGCGAGCAAGTCCTCAACCTGATCCGCAGCCACCTCGCCGACGAGCTCGACGTCGACCCCGAGGCGATCCGCGAGGCGACCCGCTTCAAGGAGGACTTGGAGGCGGACTCCCTCGATCTTTACACGCTCGTGCAGGAGCTCGAGGACACCTACGGCGTGCACATGTCAGACGAGCAGGCGGCGCAGATCCTGACCGTCGGAGCAGCCGTGGATTTCGTGCTCGCAAACAGCTCCAGCGGGATCGCCAATGCGGAGGGATGATGGCGCTGGGCGAGCTCCTGGACGAGCTTCCCGAGGAGCTCGAGCGCCAGGTCTTCACGCACGCCTCCTGGAGCGATCGCCCGAGCGGCTCCTACACGCGGCTGGCGTTCCTCGGCGACAGCGTGCTCGCGCTCGCCGTCACGGCCTACCTGTATCCGCTTCTGGAAGCCGATCTCTACGGTGCGGGCAGGCTCACGAAGATCCGCGCGCAGGCCGTCTCCGGGGTCTCCTGCCGGGCGGTCGCCGAGCGCCTCGGCCTGCCGGCCCGCCTGCGCGCGGCGGCGCCCGCGGGCCTGGGCGAGAGCGTCGCGGCCCTGGTGGAGACCGAGCGCGTGCTCGCGTCGGTCGTGGAGGCGGTGATCGGCGCGTGCTACCTGCACGCCGGCTACGAGCGCACGGCGCAAGCTGTCGTCGAGTCCTTCACTCCGGAGATCGAGGGTGCCCTGGAGCATCCGGTCGACTTCAAGTCGACGCTGCAGGAGCTGTTGGCGAGGCGTGGGGCACGCGTGAGCTACGAGGTGACCAGCGAGCAGGGGCCCCCGCACGAGCGCACCTATACCGTGAGCGCGTGCGTCGACGGACAGGCCGTCGGCAGCGGCAGCGGCAGGAGCAAGAAGCACGCCGAGCAGCAGGCTGCGCGCGTCGCCGTCGAGAAGCTGGCCGGCGAGTGAGGCCGTTGGTGGGCGCGCGATGGGCGAGCACGCTGTGCGGCTGAAGTCGCTCACGCTGAACGGCTTCAAGTCGTTCCCCGATCGCACGCGCCTGGAGTTCGGTGCCGGCGTGAGCGTCGTCGTAGGGCCCAACGGCTCGGGCAAGTCCAACGTCACGGACGCCGTGCTGTGGGTGCTCGGCGAGCAGTCGCCGCTCGCGGTCCGCGGGCAGTCGATGCAGGATGTGATCTTCGGCGGCGGGCGCGGCGTGCAGCCGCGTAGCCACGCCAAGGTGGAGATCGTGCTCGACAACTCCGACGGCAGCGTCGAGATGCCGCTGAGCGAGATCTCGATCGTGCGGCGGCTGGACCGCAACGGCGAAGGGGGCTATCGCTTGAACGGCGCGCGCTGCCGGCTGACGGACGTGCTCGAGGTGCTCTCCGACACGGGTCTGGGCAAGGAGAACCACTCGGTCGTATCGCAGGGGCGCGTGGAGGCGATCGTGACCTCGAGGCCGCGCGAGCGGCGACTGCTGATCGAGGAGGCGGCCGGGTTGGGCAAGCATCGAAAGCGCCGCAGGCGCGCGCAGCTGAAGCTCGAGCGCACGCAGGAGAACCTCGACCGCGCGCTCGACGTCGAGCGGGAGGCGCGCAGCCGGCTGCGCCCGCTCAAGCGCCAGGCCGAAGCAGCCGAGCTGCACGAGCGCCTGCAACGCCAGATCATGCAGGCGCGCCTCGAGCTCGTGCGCGAGGCCGTGCGCGCATCCGGCGTCGAGCTCGCGGGTGCCGAGGAGCGCGCCGCCCAGGCCCGCGATGCGCGCACGGCGCTCGAGCAAAGGCTCGCCGAGGTGGTCGAGCGTCGCGGCGCTGCAGAGCGCGCGCTCGCAGGTCGTGCAGAGCGCCACGAGGCGCTCGCGAGCCTGCTCTACCGGACGCGCTCGGCGCACGAGCGCATGTCGCTGCGCGCGGAGCAGGCCCGCTCGAGCGAGCAGGCCCTGCTGGCTCGCCTGCGAGCCGCCGAGCGTGAGCTGCACGCGCGGGCGTCGCAGGAGGCCCCGCCGGAGGGCGCGCCCGACGACGCACAGGGCGCCCTGCCAACGGGCCTCGAGCGCATCGCCACGCTCGAGGCCGAGCTCGCCCAGATGCACGCGACGCACGAGCAGGAGATCGAGCGGGAGCTCACAGATCTGCGCGCCGAGCACGAGCGCCAGATCGCGCTCGTGGGCCAGTCCGAGCGCGAGCTGACCGAGATGCGGGAGGCTCGTGAGGACGCCGACGTGCGCGCCGAGCGCGCGCGCGCCGAGGTGACGAGGGCGGAGAGAGCGACCCAGCACGCACGGCGCGAGTCAGAGCGCATCGGCGCAGAGCTCGCGGCGGCAAACCAGTTCCTGCGCGCGCACACGCGCGTGGGAGCCGATCCGGAGGGCGCGCCGAAGTCCCTCAGTGACGAGCTGCGTGTGCAGGACGGCTACGAGCTCGCGCTGGCAGCCGCGCTCGGAGGTCGACTGGATGCGGCGCTGGTGAATGACGTGGCGAGCGCCGAGGCGCTGCTTGACGGGGTCGGGCCCGACGGGGGCTCGGCGCTGCTGGCCAAGGCCCCCACGCGCGCTGAGGGCAGCGAGCACGAAGGCGTCGGCAGCGCGCCTGTCGCCGGCGCACGCAAGCTGCTCGAGCTGCTCAGCGGGCCGCCCTCGGCGCTCGAGCTGGCCGCCCGCCTGCTTGATGGCGCTTGGGTGGTCGAGCGCCTCGAGGAGCTGCCACGGGAGTTCAGTGGCATCGCCGTGACGCGCGGGGGTCGCGTGTGGTTCGCGGCCTGGGGTGAGGTACGTCAGCTCAGCGAGGGCGGCAGCGAGCGCGTGCTCGCGCGGCGCAACGAACGCGACCGACTGCTGGCCGCGCTAGAGCGTGCCGCAGCGGCCGAGCAAGAGGCGCGCGCGAGCTCCGAGGGCGCGCTCGGGGAGCTCGACGCGGCCGAGCAGGCGCGCCTGCAGGCGGAGGCGGCCGTGCGCGGCGCCGAGCGCCAGCACGCCGAGCTGAGCGAGGCGCGGCGGCGCAGCGAGTGGCTGATCGAGCAGCGGCGAGCCGCGCCCGCCCAGGGCGAGCGGGCCGTCAGGCAGGCCGAGCTCGAAGGCGAGCTCGCGGCTGAGCGCCGCCAGCGCGAGCGACGCGAGCGCGAGCGTGCCGAGCTGCAGGAGCGCCTGGAGCGCCTGCGCCGCCGCCGCGACGCGGATGGCGCGTGCGTACCGCGCGCGCAGCGTCTGGCAAGCGTGATCGAGGCGCTGGCCGCGGCCGTCACGGGGCGCGTCGGTGAGCTTGAGGCGAGCCTCGCGAGCGATCGCAGCGAGGGCGAGCAGATGGCGCACGCGCTGCGCACGTGCGCCGCCGAAGAGGCCGAGATCCAGACGCAGCTGCGCGCGTGTGGCGAGATCGTCACGCAGACGGCGCTCGCCGCTCAGCGCCTGCGCGATCAACTAGCTGAGGTCGAGCGGGAGTACACCGAGCTGGCAGCGCAGCTGGGGCTCGGACCGGCGCGCGGGTCGCTCCAGGCGCCCGACACGAGCGGGCCCCCCGACGCAAGTGAGGCGCCAGAGCCGAGCGGCCCGCACGAGCAGGCCCCGGCGAGGCACGAGCCGCTGGGCGAGGAGGAGGCGCAGTCGCTGCGCGTGCGCGTCGAGCGGCTCGGCCGCAGGCGCGAGCAGCTCGGCCCGGTCAACCCGCTCGCACAGGAGGAGTACGCGCAGGCGCGTGCGCACGTGGAGGAGCTCGAGGGCCAGCGCGACGACCTGGAGACGGCGCTTCGCGAGCTGCGCGCGGTCATCCGCGAGACCGACCGCCAAATTCAGGAGACCTTCGAGCAGACGTTCGCGGCAGCCGCGCGAGGCTTCGAGGAGCTCGCCGGCGAGCTGTTCCCCGGCGGGCGCGGTCGCCTGCGACTGGTCAAGGAGGAGACTGCCCCCAGGCGCCTGCTCGGAGGTCAGCCGCACCCGGATGACGGCCCGGCAGCGGGCGCGGAGGCGCTCGAGGCGGCGGCGGAGGCCGAGAGCGAGGCCGAGCAGGCGGGCGCCCACGAGGAGCAGCTGCCGGGGGTCGAGATCGAGATCACGCCTGCGGGCAAGGCCACCAAACGGCTGTCGCTGCTCTCCGGTGGCGAGAAGTCGATGACCGCGCTCGCCTTCCTGTTCGCCGTGTTCCTCGCGCGCCCGTGCCCGTTCTACATCCTCGACGAGGTCGAGGCGGCGCTCGACGAGCTCAACCTCGAGCGTTTCCTGGCGCTGCTGCGTCGCTACGGCGACCGTGCGCAGTTCATCGTGATCACCCACCAGAAGCGCACGATGGAGGCGGCGGACTACCTGTACGGCGTCTCGATGGGTCAGGACGGCGTCTCGAAGGTGCTCTCTCGGCGCCTGCCGGCCGACGAGCGCGCTCGCGAGCGCATCACGCGCGGCGGGCCGGGGCACGCCGAGTCGGCCGAGCCGGTCGCCGAGGTCGCCTGAGCGAGCTCGCACGGGCGCTCTGGCGCACGGGGCGCTGGCGCACGGGGCGCTGCTATTCTCGCGCGCCCCGTGGCGCGCGAGTGGAACGAGCTTTTCATCACGGGCGCGAGCGGCTCGGTAGCCGCGCGGGAGGGTACGGAGTCCGAGCCGGGCGGCCCCGGCGCGCGCAGCGAGCGTCGTGGGCTCTTCGGCCGCCTGCGCGCGAGCATGGCGAAGACCCGCCAGGCGCTCGGCTCAGAGATCCAGGCGACGCTCTTCGGGACGCTCGACGAGCACACGTGGGAACGCCTCGAGGAGGCCTTGATCATGGCCGACGTGGGTGCCGCGACTACGGCGTCGGTCGTGGAGACGCTCGAGCGCGAGGCCTCGGCAGGCGAGCTCGAGGGCGGGCAGGCGTTGAGCGAGCGCTTGATCGCGCTGCTGGCCGCGACCGCTGCGGTGGGAGACGCGCGCATCGACATCCGTGCCCGGCCGACGGTGATCCTGGCGGTTGGGGTCAACGGCACGGGCAAGACGACGACGATCGGCAAGCTCGCCTGGCACCTGCGCGAGCAGCTCGGGCGCAGCGTGCTGCTGGCCGCTGCCGATACCTTCAGGGCCGCAGCGGTCGAGCAGCTCGAGGGCTGGGCATCTCGCGCGCACGCTGAGATCGTCACCGGCCCGGCCGGGGCGGACCCAGGCGCGGTCGCCTTCGACGCGATATCGCGCGCGCGTGCGGAGGGGCTCGATGTGGTGATCGTGGACACTGCGGGGCGGCTGCACACGCAGGACGATCTGATGGGGGAGCTGGCGAAGGTGCGACGCGTGATCGCGCGCCAGCTCGAGGGCGCCCCCCACGAGACACTGCTGACGATAGACGCGACCACGGGGCAGAACGGCCTGCGCCAGGCGCGCATGTTCGCGCAGGCAGCGGAGGTCAGCGGCGTGGTGCTGACGAAGCTCGATGGCACGGCGCGTGGGGGCATCGCGCTCGCGATCGCGCGCGAGCTCGAGCTGCCGGTGAAGCTGATCGGCACTGGCGAGTCCGTCGAGGATCTGCGCCCGTTCGATGCGGGTGAATTTGCGCGTGCCCTGATCGCGCTGGAGTAACCTGGATGTAATGGATTGGATAATTTGGCTCGTTGGCGCGTGCTTGCTCGGTGTGGGCGAGCTGCACACGGGCGCGCTCTACCTGCTCCCTTTCGCGATCGGCGCGGGGCTCGCTGCGCTCGTGAGCCTGCTCGGCGTCGGCACGCCTTTAGCGCTCGTCGTGTTCGCGCTCGCCTCGTTGATCGTGTTCGGCGTGCTGCGCCCTGTCGCGCGGCGCCACAGGCGCCTTCCGCCCGCGATCCGCACGGGCGCGGCGGCGCTCGTCGGCCACCGCGCGATGGTGCTCGAGCGGATCGCCAACGATGAGGGCATCGGCTGCGTGAAGATCGACAACGGCGAGGTGTGGACGGCGCGCAGCTACGACGAAGCGGAGGTGATCGACGTGGGCGAGCGCGTCGAGGTCGTCGAGATCAGGGGCGCGACGGCGCTAGTGATGCACTGACGCCCGCATCGGCGTCGCGCGAGGCTAGGCTGTAAGAGAAACCCGCAATGGTCGCCCTGATCGTCATCGTCGTGCTCGTCGTTTTCGTGCTGTTCGTGGCCGCGCGCACGATCCGGGTCATCCCCCAGGCGCGCGCAGGAGTGGTCGAGCGCCTTGGCCGCTACAGCCGCACGCTCGAGCCGGGTCTCACGCTCGTCACCCCGTTCATCGAACGCGTGCGCCCGCTCGTCGACCTGCGCGAGCAGGTCGTCAACTTCGCGCCGCAGTCGGTGATAACTGACGACAACGTCGTCGTGGGGATCGAGACGGTGCTGTATTTCACGATCACCGACCCGCGTTCGGCGACGTATGAAATCGCCAATCCGCTGCAGGCGATCGAGCAGCTCACGGTCACGACGCTACGAAACGTGATCGGCGGGCTGACGCTCGAGGCGACCCTCACGGCGCGTGAGAACGTCAACGCCGAACTGCGCACCGTGCTCGACGAGGCGACGGGCAAATGGGGGATCAGGATCAACCGCGTCGAGATCAAGTCCGTCGACCCGCCGCCGGACATCAGGACGGCGATGGAGAAGCAGATGCGCGCCGAGCGCGACCGCCGCGCGGCGATCCTCACGGCGGAAGGCGAAAAGCAGGCGCAGATCCTCACCGCCGAGGGCGCCAAGCAGGCGGCTGTGCTCAACGCCGAGGGCGCCCAGCAGGCCGCCGTGCTCGACGCCGAGGGCGCGCGCCAGTCGGCGATCCTGCGCGCGGAAGGGGAAGCCAAGGCGATCGACACGGTGTTCTCGGCGATCCACGAGGGAAAGCCCGACCGCGCGCTCTTGAGCTACGAATACCTGCAGATGCTGCCGCAGCTCGCCGAAGGCGACGCCAACAAGGTGTTCGTGGTGCCGTCCGAGTTCGCCGAGGCATTCGGCGGGATCGGCGAGGCCCTCAAGGGACGCCTCCAGGCCGGCGGCCCGGCAGCGGACCCCGCGGGCGCGAACTCCTCGCCGCCGGCAGTCGATCCACCCGCCTGACGGGAGGGCACCGCCCCGGGTAGTGGGCGCTGAGCCACTACCCCGCCCCGAGAGCGGCGCCGGGGCTGCGAGAATCAGCCGGCGATGTTCGAGTCACTCGGCGAAAAGCTGCAGGCGACGCTCGCCAAGGTGCGCCAGCGGGGCACGCTGAGCGAGCAGGACATCGAGGCGGCGATGCGCGAGATCCGCCTCGCGCTCCTGGAGGCGGACGTCAACTTCAAGGTCGTGCGTCAGTTCACCTCCGAGCTCAAGCAGAGATGCCTCGGAGCCGACGTGATCGGCGGCCTGAATCCCGGTCAGCAGGTGGTGAAGATCGTCGCCGACGAGCTCACGGCGCTGATGGGCGGCGCGACCGGGGGGCTCAGCTTCTCCCCGCGGCCGCCAACGGTGATCCTGCTGGCGGGGCTGCAGGGCTCGGGCAAGACCACCGCGGCGGCCAAGCTCGCGCGCCACCTGCGCGTCGAGCACGGCTCGGCGGTCGCGCTCGCGGCCTGCGACGTGTACCGTCCGGCGGCCGTCGAGCAGCTCGTCAAGGTCGGTGCGCAGGCGGGCGCCAAGGTCTACGAGCGGGGGACCGAGCTCGATCCCGTTGAGATCGCGGCGTGGGCGCTCGAGCGCGCGCGTGCGGATGGCAAGGACGTGCTGATCGTCGACACGAGTGGACGCCTGCACGTGGACGAGGCCCTGATGGCCGAGCTCGTGAGGATCCGCGAGGCCGTCAAACCGCACGATGTGCTGCTCGTGCTCGACGCGATGACCGGTCAGGACGCGGTCAACGTTGCCAGCAGCTTCGCGGAGGCGGTCAACTTCGACGGCGTGCTCATGAGCAAGCTCGACGGCGACGCCCGCGGCGGCGCTGCGCTGTCGGTGAAGGCCGTCACCGGCCGGCCGATCATGTTCGCCTCGACCGGCGAGAAGCTCGATCAGTTCGAGCGCTTCCACCCCGATCGCATGGCCCAGCGAATCCTCGGAATGGGCGACGTGCTGAGCCTGGTCGAGAAGGCCGAGCGCGAGCTAGACGAGGAGCAGGCGCTGGCGCTCGAGCGCAAGTTGCGTCGCAACGAGTTCGGGCTGGACGATTTCCTCGAGCAACTGCGAATGGTGCGCAAGATGGGCCCGCTGACGGGCCTGCTCGGCATGATCCCGGGCTTCGCCGGCCATCAGCTGCAGAGCATGAAGCTCGACGAACGCGAGCTCGACCGTATCCAGGCGATCATCCTCTCGATGACCCCCGAAGAGCGGCGCCGCCCGGAGCTGATCAAGGGCTCGCGGCGACTGCGCATCGCGCGCGGCTCTGGCACCAACGTCCAACAGGTCAACCGTCTGGTCAAGCAGTTCGGCCAGATGCGCAAGGTGATGCGCCAGGTCGGTCGCGGCAAGATGCCCGATATCGGCGCGCTCATGCGCGGCGCGCGGTGATCGGGAGCGGCTTCGAGGTGCCTCCGGCCAGCGGGGAGAGCGGCCTCCTCGGGACGCACCCTCTAAGCTCTTCGCCAGGCAGCTTTGCTGCACGGGACCGACGTGCGGCAATGCGCTACAGCTCGACGAGAGGAACACGTGGCAGTTAGGCTCAGGCTCACGCGAGTGGGCGGCAAGAAGGACCCGATATGGCGGGTGGTGGTGGCAGACCAGCGCTCGCCGCGAGATGGGCGCGTGATCGAGACGATCGGCCACTACAACGCCCAGACCGATCCCTCGAGCCTCGTCATCGACGAGGATCGTGCCCGCAGTTGGCTCGCACGTGGCGCGCAGCCCTCGGACGCGGTGCGCAAGCTGCTGCGTATCCAGGGAATCGATAGTCCCACCGCCTAGAGGAGGGCCTCCGCCCGAGATGGCCAGCGAGAAGCCTAGGCAACTGCTGGAGTACCTCGCCGAAGGCCTCGTCGAGGATCCCGAGGCGGTCGAGGTCGAGCAGTTCGAAGAGGACGACGGCACGATCGTGCTCGAGCTGTGCGTCGCGGCCGATGACTACGGCCGGGTGATCGGGCGCGGCGGACGGACCGCGCACGCCCTGCGCACGGTCGTGAAAGCGGCAGCCGCTGGCGAGGGCAGCCACGTGCTC
The DNA here is from genome assembly GCA_963722435.1 of uncultured Solirubrobacteraceae bacterium. Taxonomy (GTDB): domain Bacteria; phylum Actinomycetota; class Thermoleophilia; order Solirubrobacterales; family Solirubrobacteraceae; genus Palsa-744. Next base: position 291,658 of record CAVRKZ010000001.1, read on the forward strand.
GTCGACATCGTCGATTGACACGGCGAGAGCGCGCCGCGCAAGCACGGCCGTCTGGCATCGGCGGAGGAGATCGCCTGGACGAGCGCGCGCCGGGCGCGGGCACCCTGCCCGCCGGGCGGGTGGGCCGGGCGCACGGGCTCGACGGGAGCTTCTACGTGCTGGAGCCGTTGAGCAGCATGCTGGCGCTCGGCGGCGAGGTCACGCTCGCCGGGCGTAAGGCCGTGATCGTGCGCCGCGCCGGGACCGAGCAGCGTCCGATCGTGCGCTTGGAGGGCGTCGAGGAGCGCAGCGCCGCCGAAGCGCTGCGCGGACTCCAGCTGACCGTCGAGCGCCAGCACGCGCCCGTCCTCGGCGAGGACGAGTGGTGGGCCCATGAACTCGAGGGCTGCACGGTGAAGGATGGCGCTGAGACGCTGGGCACGGTCAGCCGCCTCGTCGGGCTGCCCTCGTGCGAGGCGCTCGAGGTGCTCTCGGCGGACGGTCACGATGCGCTGCTCGTGCCGTTGGTCAAAGACGCGATCCGCAGCATCTCGCCGCAGTCGCGTGTGATCGAGGTGGACATCGAGTTCCTGGGTCTGGACAGGCAGGCGCGAGCGCCCGACGCGCCCTCGCCCTCTGCGCGGCGAGGCCGCCGCAGCAGCGGAGGTGGGGCGTGAACATCGACGTCTTCACGCTCTTCCCGGAGTGGTTCGCCTGGTTTGCCACCCAGCGCCACGTGCGCAACGTGCTCGCCAGTGGCTCGCGCCTGGAGTTCGTGAACCCGCGCGAGCACACGCCGCTGAGCGGCGGTCAGGTCGATGACACGCCCTTCGGCGGCGGTGCCGGAATGGTGCTGCGCGTGGACGTCCTCGACGGCGCGCTCGAGGCGCGCTACGGCCTCGACCCGGTTTGCCTGCGCCGCCAGCGGCGGGTCATCGCGCTCGCGCCGGGCGGGCGCCAGCTCGACGAGCAGCTCGTCGAGGAGCTCGCCCGCGAGCACGAGCTGACGCTGCTGTGCGGCCGCTACGAGGGCTTCGACGAGCGCATCCTCGAGCACTTCGCGAGCGATGTCGTCTCGATCGGCCGCTACGTGCTCAGCGGCGGCGAGCTGGCCGCGATGGTGCTCTGCGATGCCGTGCTGCGAAAGCTGCCAGGGGCGCTAGGAGATGAGCGCTCCGCGAGCGAGGAGTCCTTCACCGCGGCGCTGCAGGGCGAGCCCGAGTACCCCCACTACACGCGCCCCGCCGAGTACCGCGGCTGGCGCGTGCCGGAGGTTCTGCTGTCCGGCCATCACGAGCAGATCGCGCGCTGGCGGCGCGAGCGCAGCCGTGAACGGGGCGCGTTGCTGACGGGAGGAAACGAGGCCTAGCGTCCGGCGCGTACCGGAGTTCGTGCAGCCGGCGTTCGCTACCATTGCTGCTCGCGCCGCAGCACTCCCCTCATGGTCGCCAGCGGCCAGTGGCGCGAGCCCCCTCTTCACAGTTATGAGCAGCGTTATCGCAACCATCGAGCGCGCGCAGTTGCGCCGCGTGCCCAGCTTCGCGCCGGGGGACCGCGTGAAGGTCCACTTCCAGGTGATCGAGGGCGCACGCACGCGCGTCCAGGTCTTCGAGGGTGTCGTCATCAAGCGTCAGGGACACGGCGCGCGCGAGACGTTCACCGTGCGCAAGCAGTCCTTCGGCATCGGCGTCGAGCGCACGTTCCCGGTGCACTCGCCGAAGATCGAACGCGTCGAGCTGGCCGCACGCGGCGAGGTCCGGCGCGCGAAGCTCTACTACCTGCGTGGCCGCGTCGGAAAGCGCGCGCGCGTTCGCGAGCGCCGCTACTCGGGACCGGAGGCCGCCATCGAGCCCGGCCTGGTCGAGGACGCTGGCGCCGATGGGCTCGAGCACGAGGTCCCGGCGCAGGAGGCGCAGGAGGCTCAGGGCGTCGACGGGGGCGTGGCCGAGCAGGACGGCCTGCAGGAGGCTCCGACGGCGCCGGCGAACGAGCAGCCCGAGCAGGACGCCGAGCCCGCCGCAGCGGCGGACGTGGCCGAGCAGGAGGGGGAGCCCGCTGAGGTGGCCGACGCGCCCGAGCATGAGGAGGAGCCCGCTGGAGTGGCGGACGCGGAGGCGTCCGGCGGGGACCCAGGCGAGCACAGCGGCGGGCCCTCCGCCAGTGCCGGCGCGGACCCCCTTGCTGGGACAGGCGAGGACGACGCCGGCGCCGGCGACGAGCCGGCGTGAAGGCGCCATCCAAGACACGAGCTCAGCGCCTGCGCGCGAACTCTTCCAGGGCTGGTGCGCCGGCCACCAAGGACGCCGCCAAGCAACCCAAATCGACGCTCGGCACGATCGTGGAGCTGGTCGTGATCATCATCGTCGCGCTCGGTCTCGCGCTCGGGATCCAGGAGTGGATCATCAAGCCCTATCGCATCCCCAGTGGCTCGATGGAGCCGACCCTGGCGGTCGGCCAGCGTGTCCTCGTGAACCGCATCGGCATGGACTTCGGCGGACCACACGTCGGTGAGATCGCCGTCTTTCACCCGCCCGAAGGCGCCGAGCAGGAGGAGTGCGGTCCGGTCGAGCACGTGGTGAAGGCGGGGGGCGCCGCGTGCTCGGAACCCGTGCCGCGCGAGTCGAGCGTCAACTTCATCAAGCGCGTGGTCGCAGGCCCGGGAGACGAAATCTACGTGCGCGAAGGGCATGTCTATCGCAAGGCCAAGGGCACGAGCACGTTCGTGCGTGAGAAGGACTCCTACATCCGCGAATGCGGCGCGAGCCCCGAGTGCAACTTCCTCACGCCGATCAAGATTCCGGCCGGACACTGGTTCATGATGGGCGACAATCGTGGGGAATCCGACGACAGCAGGTACTGGGGGCCCGTCCCCAGGGGATGGATCATCGGACAGGCAATCGCCACCTACTGGCCTCCCGACCGCATCGGCATCCTCTAGCGCGCCGACGAGCGCATCGCCATCCTCTGGCGCCGCGGCGAGCGCATCGGCATCCTCTGGCGCCACGGCGACGCGCTCGGGCAGCTCGCGCCCAACGGCGCGTGCGCGGCGGCGCGCACGCCGGGCCGGCAGTGGCAGGCGCCTGTTCGGGTTCGACCGGCGGCTGGGCTTTCGGCTCGTCGCCGGCGCTGACGAGGCGGGACGAGGATGCCTGGCGGGCCCCCTGGTGGCCGCCGGCGTGCTATTCGACTATGACACGCTGACCACGCGCGAGCTGCGCGCGTTGGCGGCCTTGAACGACTCCAAGCAGCACTGTGCAGAGGCGCGGGAGGAGCTCTATCCGCTGGTCATGCGCAGCGCCGCCCGCGTCGTGGTCGTATCGCGGTGCGTGCGCGGGATCGACGCGCGTGGCCTGCACAAGACGAACCTCGCCGCGCTGCGTGACGCCATGCGCGCGGTCACCTCGGGAGTCGATGGGGATGTGATGTGCCTGCTCGACGGCTTCGCGGTCGCGGAGTTCGAGCATCCACAGCGCGCGATCGTCGACGGCGATGCGACGAGCGCGGCGATCGCGGCCGCGTCGATCGTCGCCAAGGTCTCGCGCGACCGGTTCATGCGCCTGGCCGACGCGCGCCATCCGGGATGGAGCTTTGCCGAGCATGTCGGCTACTCGACGCCATCCCACCGCGAAGCGATCCTCCGCCAGGGCGTCTCGCCACTGCACAGGATGTCCTTCCAGTCGCTCGCCTACCAGCAGCTCGCGCTGTAGGCGCCGCGGCCAGCGGCCCCTACCAGGCCCCTTCGAGGTGCTCTAGGCGCAGCTGCGAGGGCGTGCTCGAAGTGCGCGTCTCCTCCCTCATTGCGGATTAGCGACGCAGCTGCGCAAGGCGTAGTATTTCAGTGGGCATGTGGGGGCTTAGGCGTCCTGTGGGAGGCTGACCCGGCGTGCCGGGTGGCGAGCGCAATCAACTGGAGGAAAGTCATGGAGCGACGTAACCTATGGGCGGGCACGCTTGTGCTCATCAGCAGCCTGCTGCTGATGGCTGGTTCTGCCTCGGCGCACGGAACCGTGGTGCCGTCGAGCGAAAAAGCAGAAGCTGCGAACTGCAAGATCTTTACTCTGCCTGGACTTGTGCGCGAGGGTGAGTTCGGGAACGTCGGCAGCGTCGGCGACATCGTGACGGTGGAGTGCAACCCGGCTGTTTTCCCGGGCGGCACGACTGTCGAAATCAGCGACGCGCAGCTCGAGAGCCGCTGCCTGGGGCTCGGCGGTCTGGACGAATTCCACGGGATCGTCTGGGTGGACCCGAACGATTTCAGCGTGGGCGAGCCGACTGCGTCGGTGGGCGGCTCGATCGACGTCGAACTCGACGGCGATGGCAACGTCAACGTCGGGCTCGTGGCTGGTCCGAACTGTGCCGTTGGTGGCACGGTGATCTCGGGTCATACGGAACCGGGCAAAGGCAACACGACGGTCGAATCGTTTGCTGCTGGGTTCGCTGTCGAACCGGCCAAACCGACGTGGGAAGGCGTGTGGGTGATGCCCAAGGAACAGGTCGAGGATGAAGAGTCGAGCTCGGTCGCGACTTTGATCCAGGTTGAGTCCAGCTCGACTGAGGCGAAAGTGCGAGTTGCCGCACCGGAGCTCTTCTCGCGCTGCGAAGTCCCTGCGTTCGGGGAGCCCGCAGAGAAAGTCATCTGGCTGCGTCCGAACTTCACGACGGACGAGATCGACGACCTGCCCGTACCCGTCGATGCGATCGGCGTCGGCAAAGAACTCGCAGGTGGCACGGAACTCGTGCCGGGCGGCGATGAAGCGCTGAAGACCGACAACGACGGCAACGCGTTCGTTATCGCGATCGGCGCCGAGTCCTGCAAACCGGGCAAGTCCTACTTTGAGGCCGACGAGGAAGAATCCCCGTTCAACACCGAAGAACCGGCCTTCACGATCAAGGCTCCGCAACCGACAGCATTCTGAAGGCAACCCTGTGAAGTAGAAGGCTTGGGCCTCGGGAGCATCTGCTCTCGAGGCCCACGCATCTAAGGGGAACGTTCGTTCAGCGGGACGCTCGACGCTTCGTGAGAGAGTGCCCACGCTCGCGCATACCCCCGCCTACCAGCAGCTCGCGCTGTAGGCGCCGCGGCCAGCGGCCGCTACCAGGCCCCTTCGAGGTGCTCTAGGCGCAGCAGCCGCCCGCGGCGATCCAAGACCACGCCGATGGCGTCGAAGCGGATCGTGTGCGCACGCACTCGTGGGTCTCGCTGCTGTGTCAGCCACGCCAGCGCGAGCCGGCGCAGGCGCGCTTGTTGGCGCGGGCGAAGCGACGCCAGCGGCTCCTGCTCGGGGCGCTGGCGCTGCGAGGGCGCGCTCGAGGTGCGCGTCTTGACCTCCACGAACACGAGCGCGGCGTCCTTGAACGCGATCACGTCGATCTCGCCCTGGCGCGTGCGCGCGTTGCGCGCGATGATCGAGAAGCCCAGGCGCGCGAGGTGCGCCTGCGCGAGCTCCTCGCCGCGACGCCCGAGGGCGCGGCGCTCCCCACGGCGAGCTTCGCCGCGGGGGGTGGAGAGGCTGCGTTCGCTCGCTCGCTCTCCGGACACCCAACCGACGCTAGAGCGCCAGCTGTGTCAGGGGCGTCTCGCAATGTGTCAATTTGCCCTCGCGGGCGTGTCCGATTCGTCTCGGCGCGGCCGGCGCGCGCTCACACCGCGATGGGCACGGTGCCGCTAGGCCCGCACCACGGCGCGAGCGCGAGCGCGAGAGCGCCTGCTGGCCTGCGGTCGATCGCCGCGCAAACGCACCGAGGGCCGCTCGGGCGCCGCAGGCTTCGTGGCCTGCGTGCGCACCGTGTCCTGCGTGTTCTGCGGGCCCTGCGTGTTCTGCGGGCCCTGCGCCTCTTCGACCGGCAGCGCGAACTCCGCGCTCTCCGCGTCTCTGACCGCCCACGCGAGGCGCTCGACCAGCTGCGCGGCGGCGTGGCTCGTGCTCAGGTGCACGGAGTGCACATGCTCATCGAGCAGCACGGGCGTATCGTCGGTCAGCTCGGCGGATACTGCGTCTGTGGTGACGATGATTCTGGGCATGCGCGAGTCTCCTGTGGACGGGGTTCTCAGGATCGATGGCGAGCGCGGCGGCGCTGGGAGCGCTGGAGCGCGTACGGCTCCTCTGGGGCGTGACTACTTCTCTCCTCGGGGCAAGCCCGCCTCTCCTCGGGCCGAACCCATCGCTTTCCCCGAAGTGGCATTCGCGAAACGTGGAATATCGTTGAGCGGATGCTGAGGGCGGGAAACACTCGCCTGCGCAAGGGGCCCGGGAGCGCCGTTGGCCGTGCTGGCCGGCACTCGCAACTGTCGAGCAGAGGCATTGTGCACTCATATTATCATAATAATGAAGAATACGGTTGGGATCGAAGTTTCACGCCGGCGCGGGCAGCTGCCAGCGACGGCACGGGCGCGCCTCGGGATCGCAGACGCGCGGTGGCGTGAGCACTGTCGTTCTCACGATCGCTGGCTCTGACTCGGGCGCGGGCGCCGGGATCCAGGCTGACCTGAAGGCGTTCGCGCGCTGTGGCACGCACGGCGTGTGCGCGATCACGGCCGTGACCGCCCAGAACACGCGCGCGGTCGAGGCGGTCGAGATGCTGCCCGCGGCGATCGTGCTCGCGCAGGTGCGCGCGGTGCTCGCGGACATGGACGTGAGGGCCGTCAAGGTCGGCATGCTCGGGAGCAGCGAGATGGTGAGGACCGTCGCCGCGGCGCTCGATGAGCTGCCCGAGGGCACGCCCGTGGTGGTCGACCCGGTGATGGTCGCCGAGTCGGGCGCGCGGCTGCTCGATGCGGAGGCCCAGGAGGCTCTCCTCGAGGAGATACTGCCGCGTGCGAGCGTGCTAACGCCGAACCTGCCCGAGGCGCGCGTGCTCGCCGCTGCGGGCGCCGCCGGCGCGCGGGGTGGGGAGGCGCCCGCCGGGCGCGGGTCCCAAGAGGCCGAGCGCGAGCGCCAGCTCGACGAGCAGGCCGAGGCCGAGGCGCTCGCCCACGCGGTGCTCGCGCTCGGCCCGCGCGCCGTCGTGGTGACGGGCGGGCATCGCACGCACGCTGTCGACGTGTTCCTGGACTCGCGCGAGCCCGGCACGCCTGTGGCGATCGCCGGTGAGCGCCATCCTGACGGCGCCGCTCACGGCTCCGGGTGCACGCATTCGGCAGTGCTCGCGGCGCAGCTCGCGCTGGGGCGCGAGCCGCTCGAGGCGGCCAGGATCGCGCGCCGGCTGGCCGGCGAGGCCGTCGCGCGCGCCCTGCGCGACGTCGGCCGCGGGGCAGGCCCTGTGGACGTGCTCGACGTGAGGAGCCTGGGCTCCTCCTAGTGGGCCCGAAGGCCCACGTGTTTGTCATAATTCAGGCGCATGAGACTGCTGCGCATGAAGCCCGGTCATGGCGAGATCGTGCTCGCCAAGGGCGACGTCGCGGTGCCGGAGCAGGAGCGTGAGCTGATCGAGGCATTCCGGCGCGAGCTGGATGCGGGCATGTGGGCAGCGGTGCCGACGCAGGAGCCTGGAGGGCGCCGCGAGGCGGAGCTGGTCACGAGCTTCGCCGAAGTGCCGCGCGATGCCGAGCGCGTGATCTTCTTTCCTCGCGCCGCCGGCGGAGCGTCGGCGGCGGCGCTGTAGGGCGTCGTGCCGCTCGCGCTTGGCACCGCGGGCATCGTGCTCGTCGTGCTCGTGTGGGAGCTCGTCCGCCCGACGCTCGTGCGCGCGCTCGCACGCGCTCGCAGCGCGTGGCTGGTGCGGCGCGCTGCCAACGCTCCCGTCGGCTATGACCCGGGTCGCGAGCGTCGCGCTGAGCAGCGTGCCCGCGCCCTGCTGCGATCGTGCGTGAGCGAGCACGACTGGGCGATGTATCGCGACCTCGGCTTCCTGCGGGTGTGGGGGCGCCCGGGCGACGGCGCCTTCACACTCGTGCGTCCCGTCTTCGACGAGCAGACCCCCTACGCCTATCTGATCTACCCCCACAAGCCGATCGTCGCCTACGTGCCCGAGAGTGGCGAGCTGCTCAACGAGTACTGCGTGGCCTTTCCCGACCACACCAGGCCGTTCGGCAGCGCGCGACTGCCCGACTCCGACGACGTGCTCGCCAAGTGGATGGCGCTGACGGGCGACGAGCGCCGGCTGGTTGGCGAGGCGAACATGCACCTGCCCGGGCGCCAGGTCGACCCCGATCGAGTGCGGCGAGACCTCGCGCGCCTCGAGCGCTGGGAGCACACGCACGAGGCGTCCGTGAGTGGGTCGCTCTCGCGCTCGCGCGGTAGTGTGCGCGCCGCGTGAGCACGACCGGCGCCTTCGACGTAAAGCACCGCAGCCGCACCCTCACCGAGGGGCCCGAGCGCGCGGCGGCGCGCGCGTACCTGCACGGCATCGGCTACTCGGCCGAGGATCTGGAAAAGCCGATCGTCGGCGTCGCACACTCGTGGATCGAGACGATGCCGTGCAACTTCAACAACCGCGTGCTCGCGGCGAAGGTCAAGGAGGGCGTCCGCGCCGCCGGCGGCACACCGATGGAGCTGAACACGATCGCCATCTCCGATGGGATCACGATGGGGACGCCCGGCATGCGCGCCTCGCTGGTCTCGCGCGAGCTGATCGCCGACTCGATCGAGCTGGTCGCCGCGGCGCACCAGTTCGACGCGCTGGTCACGATCAGCGGCTGCGACAAGACCATCCCGGGGTCCGTGATGGCGCTCGCGCGGCTGGACATCCCCGGTCTGATGCTCTACGGCGGCTCGATCAAGCCCGGGCGCTACAAGGGCGCCGAGGTGACCATCCAGCAGGTCTTCGAGGCGGTCGGCGAGTACGCCTCCGGCAAGATCACAGAGCGGGAGCTGCACGAGCTCGAGGAGGTAGCCTCACCCGGCGCCGGCGCCTGCGGAGGGCAGTTCACGGCCAACACGATGGCGATGGCCTTCGAGGCGCTCGGCATCTCTCCGGCGGGCTCCGCGATGGTGCCCGCAGAGGATGGCCTGAAGCTCGCCGTCGCCAGGGAGTGCGGCGAGCTCGTCATGGACGTGTTGCGCGCCGGGCGGCGACCGAGCGACGTGATCACCAAGCCCGCGCTCGAGAACGCGATCGCGGCCGTGGCGACGAGCGGCGGCTCGACCAACGGCGTGCTGCACCTGCTCGCCGTCGCGCGCGAAATGGGCGTCGCGCTCGAGCTCGATGAGTTCGAGGTGATCTCCGAGCGCACGCCGCTTCTGTGCGACCTGCAGCCCGGCGGCCAGTACGTCGCGACCGAGCTCTATGAGGCGGGTGGCGTGCCGCTGGTGCTCGCGCGCCTGCAGGAGGCCAGGATCCTCAACTCCAACGCGCTCACCGTGACCGGCAAGACGATCGGTGAGCACGCTGCGGAGGCGCGCGAGAGCGCCGGCCAGCGCGTGGTGCGCGCGCTCGCCGACCCGATCAAACCCACCGGCGGCTTCGGGATCCTGCGTGGCAACGTCGCACCCGACGGCTGCGTGGTCAAGCTGGCCGGGCACGAGCGCCGTCGGCACGTCGGACCGGCTCGCGTGTTCGACGGCGAGGAGGCCGCGATGGCCGCAGTGCTCGCGCACGAGATCAAGTCGGGCGACGTCGTGGTGATCCGCGGCGAGGGCCCCGCCGGCGGCCCCGGCATGCGCGAGATGCTCGCCGTCACCGCGGCGCTCGTGGGCGAGGGGCTCGGCGAGGAGGTCGCGCTGATCACCGACGGGCGCTTCTCGGGCGCCACGCATGGCTTCATGGCCGCGCACATCGCGCCCGAGGCCGTGCGCGGTGGCCCGATCGCGGCCCTGCGCGACGGCGATGAGCTGACGATCGACGCCGATACACGCCGCCTCGATGTGGCGCTCTCCGACGCCGAGATCGTCGAGCGCCTGCGCGCCTACCGCCAGCCGCCGCGCGCCAGCACCGGCGCCGATGTCGCCATCGGCAAGTACGCGAAGCTCGTCGGCAGCGCCGCCGAGGGCGCGATCGCGCGCTGAGCGCCGCTACTGCGCCAGGAACTCGCGCAGCAGCCCGTTGAATGCGGCGGGGCGCTCGAGCATCGCCACGTGCCCGGTGTCCTCGAAGATGACCACGCGCGAGTCTTCGATCAGCTCGCCGAAGACGTCGGCGTCGCGAACGCTTATCAGCCGGTCTCGGTCGCCCCACACGATCAGCGTTGGGCAGGCGATCTCGGGTAGGCGCTCGCGCACGTCGTAGTCGAGCACCGCCTGCAGCGCCTGCATGAAGCCGGGCTTGCCCGCGCCACGGAGCTGCTCGGCGGCGAGCGCCGCCGGCAGGCGGCTCGGGTGGCGCACGACGAGACTCAATAGCGCCTGGCGAAGACGCGCGCGCCGCGCGACCGTCTCGGACTTCGACGCGACCCAGGCGCCACTTGCGGCGAGCGCGGTCTGCGCCCTGCGCAGCGCCGGGAGGGCGCGCGTGGTGCCCGGGTGCCCGCTGGTCGAGATGCCGGCCGCGGACACCAGCACGAGGCGCTCGACGCGCTGGGGGCAGGCGATCGCGAGCTCGGCCGCGATGAAGCCGCCCATCGAGTTGCCCACGAGCGCTCCCGCGTCGATCGCGAGCTCGCCGAGCAGGCTGTCGAGCAGGCGTGCGTAGCCCGAGATCGAGATCTGCGCGGCGGGCATCGGCGAGTAGCCGAAGCCGGGCAGGTCCATAGCGATCACCCGCCGCTCCTCTGCCAGCACGGCGAGCTGCTCGAGCCAGTTGGCCCAGCAGCCGGACAGACCGTGCACGAACACCAGCGGCTGCGCCGCGCTCGCCTCGGCGCCTGCCGCCAGCGGGCCGAGGTCGATCACGTTCACCGCTCGGCCGTCGATCTCGAGCCAGCGCTGGTGCGCGCGCCAGTCGACGTCCAGCCAGGCCGAGCGCCCCACCGGCCCGTAGGGCGTCTCGGCGGCGGCGATGCGCGTATGCGCGAGAGCTCGAGTGGGCGCGCTCACTGACCCCAATGTACTCGCGCCGGCGCGTCCGCCTAGAGGTCTGCGCGCGAGGAGCCCACCGGGCTAGCCGCCAGCGGCATCGCAGCCCCTGCAGCCGCGCGCACAGGAAGGCCGTCGCCGGCACGCGGCGAAGTAGGCAAGCAGATGGCAGACGACGCCCAGGGCGGGGGAGAGCTTGCGGTGGGCGAGCCGTGGGCGCGCGCGCTGGCTCTGCTCGAGGAGGACCTGGCGCGGCGCGATGCGGCGCCGCGCACAACTCGCGCGTACGTGCTGGACGCCACTCAGTTTGCACGCTGGGCGAGCCAGCGCGGCATCGCCCCGGCGCAGCTCGACGCGCGGGCGGTGCGCAGGTACGTCGCACGGCTCTCAGAAGGTGGTCTGGCGCCGAGCAGCTCCGCGCGCAAGCTCGCCGCCGTGCGCGCGCTGCTCTCGAGCCAGCGCGAGCACGGGCTGATCGCGCACAACGCGGCCGAGCTCGTCACAACGCCGCGGCGCGCCTCGCAGCTGCCGCGCGTGCTGAGCGCGCGTGAGGCGGGGCGGCTGCTCGACGCGATCCCCGCCGCGCCCGGCGGCCGGCCGCTCGAGCTTCGCGACCGCGCGATCTTCGAGCTCGCGTACGCTTGCGGCCTGCGCGCAGAGGAGCTCGTCTCGCTGCGCCTCGCAGATGTCGATCACGACGGCGAGCAGCTGCGCGTCGAGGGCAAGGGGCGAAAGACCCGCTTCGTGCCCGTCGGCGAGCCGGCAATGGCGGCGCTGCGCCGCTATCTGGAGCTAGCGCGGCCCGCGCTCGAAGCCCCCACGCGGGTGAGCGACGCGATGTTCCTGAGCAAGAGCGGTCGCGCGCTCGGCACCGGCGACCTGCGCCGGCGGCTGCGCGCGTGGACCCGCCGCGCGGGCGTGGCCGAGGGCGCGACGCCGCACGCGCTGCGCCACAGCTTCGCTACGCACCTGCTCGACGGGGGCGCGGATCTGCGCAGCATCCAAGAGCTGCTCGGCCACGTCTCGGTATCGAGCACCCAGATTTATACTCGGGTAGAGTCCGCCAAGCTGAGGAGCGCCTACGCGCGCAGTCACCCTCGCGCATGACGAGGGCGGAGGTTGACCGTGGAGACGAACGTCAAACCGATCGAGCTGCGTGAACTTTGGCGGCGCTATAAGGCCGACGGCGACGAGCGCGTGCGTGAGCGCCTGGTGGTCGCCTACTCGCCGCTGGTCAAGTACGTGGCCGGGCGCACGGCCGCCGGCCTGCCGCCGCACGTGGAGGAGGCAGACCTCATCTCCTATGGATTGGTGGGCCTGATCTCGGCCATCGAGCGCTTTGACCTGTCCCGCGACATCAAGTTCGAGACCTACGCGATCATGCGCATCAAGGGGGCGATCATCGACGAGCTGCGCTCGCTCGACTGGGTCCCCCGCAGCGTGCGTGCGCGCGCCCGCGAGGTGGAGCGCGCGAACGCGAAGCTCGAGCACACGCTGCAGCGGGCCCCCACCGACAAGGAGCTCGCCGGCGAGCTCGGCATCACCGTCGACGAGCTCAACGAGTCGCTGCTGGCCATCTCCCACTCCTCGATCGTCGCGCTCGACGAGCTGTGGAGCGTGTCGGACTCGAGCGGCGATCAGGTCTCGCTGATGGACACGATCGAGGACCCTGGCGCACCCGACCCCGCGCGCGCTTTGGACGTGGGCGACCTGAAGGACAGGATCGCCGATTCGATCGCCAAGCTGCCCGAGCGCGAGAAGCTCGTGATCGCGCTCTACTACTACGAGAACCTGACCCTGCGCGAGATCGGCGAGGTGCTGGGCGTGACCGAGTCGCGTGTCTCGCAGATGCACACCAAGGCCGTGCTGCGGTTGCGCTCGCGTATGCAGGAGGAGTCCTTCGACGACTGACCTGACCTTCGCCAGGTACGTGCCCGCTCATGCCGGCTTGCGGCAGTCCATCGTCAGCGGCATGTCGCCGCGAACGAGATGACGCCACACCTGCCGTGCGAGCGCCCGCAACTCGGAGCGCTGGCGCGGCACGCGCGCGATCTGCCCGAAGCTGGGAATCGTGACCTCGAAGCCGGCGCTCCGCGCCGCCAGCAGGTACTCGTGCAGAAAGTACACATGCTCGTTGCCCGCGAACTGCGCCACCTCGCGCCCGTGATCGCGCTTGAGCCGTAGTGGGAAGCGCATCGGCTCGTTGACCACGAACAGGCAACCGCCCCGGCGCAGCACGCGGTGGAGCTCGTGAAACGTGCGTCGCAAATGCGCACGGTCGTTGTGGTGCAGCACCTCGCAACAGAACACGTGGTCGATGCTCTCCGTGGCCAGCGCGGGGGCGAACATCACCGACAGCAGACGCTCGAAGAAGACCTCCCCCCGGGCGAGAAACCAGTCGGCGGTGCGCAGGCCCTGCAGCTCCGTCCTCGAGATGTCCAGGGCAATCACCTCCAGCCCGCGTTCGGCGAACAGATTGCTGGCCCAGCACGTGTTCGAGCCGACGTCGAGCAGGCGTTCTCCCGGCCGCAGCAGCCCGCGCGCCAGCAGCGCGTCGATAGCGCGGCTCTGTCCCTGCCAGTAGGGCAACTCGATGTCGGGCAATGCGAGGATGCGCTGTCGGTCCCAGCCATCCGCTCGCATCACGGCCGCGAAGCGCTCCAGACCGGCACGCTCGCGGCGCACGAACTCGGGAGGATGATGCAGCAGATCGACGATTCCGTCGACAATCTCGAAGCGCTGGCCGCAGCGCGAGCAGGCCAGCGAACCCTCGCGCACCTCGCGCTCGTCGTGCCGGCCGGCCGTCAGGCGCAGCACGTCCTCGCCCGCGCAGTTGGGACAGCGCAGGATCTTTGTCAGCGGCTCGCGCACCGGTAGGGCTCAAGCTTAGTCCTCCAAATGCGTGCCTAACAGCACTAGCGCCCGCGCGGACGCGGCGCTATGGTGCCTGCACCCCGAGGAAGGAGAGACCAATGCACCCCCCAGCGGATCGTATTCGCAACGTGGCCCTCGTCGGACACCGAGGGTCGGGGAAGACCTCGCTGCACGAGGCGCTCCTGTTCGAGGCCGCAGCGATCCAGCGCCTGGGGTCGGTGCCGGATCACAGCACGGTTTCCGACGCCGACGCTGACGAGCAGGCGCGCCAGATGTCGATCTCCACGACGCTCAGCTCACTGCAGTGGCAGGAGCGAAAGATCAACCTGCTCGACACCCCGGGCGAGCCGAGCTTCGTCGCCGACGCGCTCGGCGCGCTGCGCGTGTGCGAGGCTGCCGTGTTCGTGGTCAACGCCGTGATGGGTGTCGAGGTGACGACCAGCCGGCTGTGGACGCGCGCCGCCGAGCTCGACATCGCGCGCATGCTGTTCGTCAACATGCTCGACCGCGAGCGCGCAGACTTCTTCCGCACGCTCGAGGCGCTCAAGCGCTCGTTCGGCCAGCATGTAGTCGCCACAGAGATCCCCGTGGGCGTGGAGCAGGACGTGCAGGGCGTGATCGACCTCGTCGACATGAAGGCCTTCCGCCAGGACTCCGCGGAGCGCTCGGCCTGGAGCGAGATCGCGATCCCCGAGGAGATGGCCGCCGCCGCCCAGGAGTACCGCGAGAAGCTCATGGACGAGGTCTGCGAAGTCTCCGACACGCTCATGGAGCGCTACCTCGAGGGCGACGAGATATCGCACGGCGAGATCGTCGATGCGCTCAAGGAGGGCACCAACCACGGCAAGATCTTCCCGGTCGTGTGCGGCGTCGCCACGCGCAACCTCGGTACCACCAGACTGCTGGACGCGATCGTCGAGGACCTCCCCTCACCGGTCAAGCACGGCGCCCTACAGGTGGGCGAGACCGCGCTCACGGCCAGCGACCAGGAGCCCCTGTACGCGTACGTGTTCAAGACGCGCGCCGATCCCTTCGCCGGGCGCATCAACCTGCTGCGCGTCTACCAGGGCGTGCTGAGGGCCGACAGCCACCTGCTCAACACCCGCGCCCACGTCAAGGAGCGCATCGGCCAGCTCGTCACCTTCGCCGGCAAGGACGTGGAGCACGTCCAGGAGTTCGGTCCCGGCGACATCGGCGCCGTGGCCAAGCTCAAGGAGACGCGCGCGGGCGACTGGCTCGCCGAGCGCGATGAGCCGATCGACATGCCGCGCACGAAGCTGCCGTCGCCGGTGATGGCCTTCGCTGTGGAGCCCAAGAGCAGGGGCGACGAGGAGAAGGTGCTCTCCTCGCTGCGGCGCCTGCAGGAGGAGGACCCGACGATCGACCTGCATCGCGACCAGCAGACGGGCGAGCAGATCGTGGCCGGGCTCTCGCAGGTGCACGTGGAAGTGATCGTCGATCGCCTGCGCTCGCGCTTCGGCGTGGAAGTGACGCTGAAGCCGCCGCGCGTCCCCTACCAGGAGACGATTCGGGCGAGCGCCACGGCGCACGGGCGCCACAAGAAGCAGTCAGGCGGGCGCGGGCAGTTCGGCGACTGCCACATCGAGATCGAGCCGCTGGGCGACGCCGACAGCGACACCGACTTCGAGTTCGTCAACCAGATCAAGGGCGGCGTGATCCCGAGCTCCTTCATCCCCGCCGTCGAGAAGGGGGTGCGCGAGGCGATGGAGTCCGGCGTGCTCGCGGGCTTCCCCGTCAAGGGCGTGCGCGTGCGACTGTTCGACGGGCAGTACCACTCGGTCGACTCCTCCGAGATCGCCTTCAAGCTCGCGGGCGCGCAGGCCATGAAACAGGCGCTCGAGCAGGCCGGGCCGGTGCTGCTCGAGCCGATCATGCTGGTGACCCTGTCGGTGCCCGAGGAGCACGTCGGTGACGTCATCGGCGATCTGAACAGCCGCCGCGGCCGCCCGCAGGGGATGGAGGGGGTGGGCGCCATGACCGAGATCAAAGCCGAGGTGCCGATGGCGGAGATGCTCGCCTACGCCCCCGACCTGCGCTCTATCACGCAGGGCCAAGGTGACTACACGCTCGAGTTCCTGCGCTACGAGGAGGTCCCCGGGCACCTCGCTCAGAAGGTGGTCGAGCAGGCCGGCGAGGAGCGCGCGGCAGTACACGCGTAACGCACCGGCGCCCTCCCGCCGGCTAGGCTCCCGGAGGCATGAGCGCACGCACGATCGTGACCTCCCAGCCCGATGTGGCCTGCGACGTGTGCACGCGGCGGCTGCTGCGGGGCGAGCAGCCTGACGTTTTCCTCGCCGACGGAGAGCGGCGGATCGTGTGCGAGCTGTGCGCGCCGCGCGCCACACACGCGGGCTGGCTGCGCGAGAGCGAGAGCCTGGCGCTGGCGCTGCCAGCCGCGCGGCCGCGGCGCGCGCGCAGCATGTTCGCGCGCCTGCCTGCGCCGTTCAGGGTGCGCCAGGCAACGCGCGCGCCGGGCGAGGTGGGCGAGGTCGGCGAGGTGGGTGACGCTGCCGCGATCGCTGCCATGCAGGCGCGCGAGCCCGAGCCGCTGCGCGCGCCATCGAGCGATACCGCAGAGCCGCGAACCGAGGCGCGCGCCGAGGAGCTGGGTGGCAGGCGCGAGGGTCACGAGCACCCTGAAGGGCACAGGCAGGCGTTCGTGGGCAGCGCGAGCGATCGGGACGCCGGTGGCGAGGAGCCTCGCTCCTACGCACATGAGGCCGTGCACGTGTTCAACGCGAGCGTCTATCCGCGTCGCGTCGCGGGGCTGATCCGCTCGCTGGGAGCGCCGCTGGTGAGCGTTCGCTCGGCCGAGCATCTCGCTAGCGTCGTGCGGATCGTGATCTTCTGGGAGCTCTGCTGGTATCGCTACGAGGTCGACCTGAGCGAAGCCGCCGCAGAGGTGCATGTGCTCGTACAGGGCCGCGAGCTGGCCGAGCTGCCGCGCGAGGAGCGGCGCGCAAATGCCCGTGTGAGAAGCTCCGGGGAGCTCGAGCTCGACCGCGTCGGCGCTCGCGAGGCGCCAGTCGCGGAGCACGTGTGAGCGTACGCGCGCACGATCGCTGTGCACGCTTGCGTATTCGCGGGCGCGCAGTAACATCGGGTGGGCGATGATCTACTGCGTAGTTCCCAGACCGCTCGCCGACGAGCTCTACCCGACGCTCGTCGAGCACTACGGTGGCGATGAGAACGTGACCGTGATCCTGGACCGGCGCAGGTTCGATCGCCGCGCGCGCTACGCGCCCTCGGCGGGCACCTCGGCCGCCGCGCGCCAGCGCCGCGTGCAGCGTGACCGCCGTCGCGCGCGCGTCCCGGGGGACCTGCTCCCCCTCGCCAGCGCCTCTTAGCCGCTCGCGCCGGCGGCGATGAAGCTGATCGTGCACGTCGACGGCGGCGCCCGTGGCAATCCCGGTCCGGCGGCTGCAGCGTGCGTGATCAGCTCGCCCGACGGCGAGATCCTCGACGAGCAGGCCGAGCTGCTGGGGTCGGCGACGAACAACGTCGCCGAGTACCGCGCGCTGCTGCTCGGTCTCGCTCGTGCCCGCCAGCTGGGCGCGAGCGAGGTCGAGGTGGTCGGAGACTCCGAGCTGGTGGCAAAGCAGCTGCAGGGTCTGTACAAGGTCAGGCACGCCTCCATGCGACCGCTGTACCTCGAGGCGATGCAAGCGCTGCGGGGCTTCCAGCGCTGGAGCATCCGCACGGTCCCGCGGGCTCAGAACGCCGACGCCGACGGCCTCGTCAACGCAGCGCTCGATCAGGCCGCCGCTGCCTCGCGTTGATTGCCGCGGCGCCTCGCGGTGATCGCTACGGGCGCCTGCGCCGAGCGCGGGGCCGGCGCCCTCGCGGCGCACTGCCGGCCGTGCGGCTACGCTCGGTCCGTGCCCGCACCCGTCCTCGCGTCCGCCGCCCGCTGAGCGACGCCGCCAGGCTGCCTTGAGGTCGCTGCTCAGCGCGCGCAACAGGGAGCTGCTGGGGTTGATCCCCTCGGCGCTGCTCGTGACGGGCGGCTTTACGGCGATCTTCATCCAGACGCAGGGCAGTTCCCCAGGCGCCTCGACGAACCTGACCCTCAACCACGTCTCGGGCGCGTCGCTCGCCTACGGCGCCATCTTCCTCGTGCTGTGCGTGGCCGCCCACGCGGTGATTCGCTTCGCGCTGCCGGACGCCGACCCGTACCTCTTCCCCTTGGTCGCCGTGCTCGCAAGCTTCGGAATCGTGATGATCTATCGGATCGAACCGACGCTCGCGCGCCAGCAGGCGCAGTGGATGGTGCTCGGCCTCGGGCTCTTCGCCGTCACCATCCTCGCGCTGCGCCGGCGGGGCGTGGGCGTGCTCGAGCGCTATCGCTACACGATCGCGGCGGTCGGCATCGGCATGACCGTGCTCCCGCGCTTGCCGGGGATCGGCGAGCAGGTCAACGGCGCCTACCTCGACGTCCACGTGGGCGGCATCTCCTTCCAGCCCTCCGAGCTCGCGAAGGTCGCGATCGTGATCTTCCTGGCCAGCTATCTGCGCGATAACCGCCAGATCCTCGTCACCGCCGGCAGGCGCGTTCTCGGCGTGACGATCCCGCCGATGAAGCAGTTCGGGCCGATGCTGATCGTCTGGGGCGCGGCCATGGCGACGCTCCTGCTCACGCGCGAGCTGGGCACCTCGCTGATGTTCTACGGCGCCTTCCTCGCGCTCCTGTACGTCGCCACCGGGCGCCTGTCCTTTCCTTTGATCGGCCTGCTCCTGTTCGCGCTCGGCGCCTGGTATCTCTCGGGGCACGTGAGCCACGTGCACGCCCGCGTGCTCGCCTGGGAACACCCCTTCGAGCGCTCGCTGTACGAAAAAACCGAAGGCGGCAGCTATCAGCTCGCGCAGTCGCTGTTCGCGCAGGCCGACGGCGGGCTGCTCGGCACGGGCTTCGACCGGTCGCTGCTGCGCCTGGGAGCGCACGGTCCATCGATCCTGCCGGTGCCCGAAAGCGACATGATCTATGCGGTAATCGTCAACGAGCTCGGCCTGCTCGGCGGGGCTGCCCTGCTGGGGGTCTACCTGATGCTGGTCGCGCGCGGGCTGAAGACGGCCGTGCTCGCGCGCGACTCCTTCTCCAAGCTGCTCGCGACTGGCCTCTCGTTCGTGATCGCCATGCAGGTGTTCGTGATCGTGGGGGGTGTCACGCGCGTGATCCCGCTGACGGGCGTGACGCTCCCGTTCGTCGCCTACGGTGGCTCCTCGGTGGTCATGAACTTCGTGCTCGTGGCGCTCTTGCTGGTGATCTCCGATCGCGCGCGCCGCCCCTACGCGCCACGCTCGCGTCGCTGAGGGCGGTGGGTCTCGCAGGGGAGACCGCGAGGCCGTCGAACGACTCGGGATGCTCACCTCGACCGCGCCCGATGCAAGCGCGCGCCTGCTCCTGCGGCTCGACGGGCCCGACCGCGGCGCACGGCTGCCCGTGGGGTGCATGCTCAGCACCGGGCTGTGCTCGACGGCGGGGCTGCACCGGCGCCCTTGGCTCGCGCGGCTGCGCCGGGCGATGGCGCGCGGAACTTCGCGCTTCACTTCCAGCCGATCGTCTCGCTGGACGATCGGCGCGTCTGCCACCACGAGGCGCTGCTGCGTCTGGCCGATGAACCGGACGGGGCGCTCGTCGCGCCAGGGCACTTCCTGCCGGCGGCCGAGCGCTACGGGCTCGTCGGCGCGATCGACCGCATGGTCGTGGAGCGGGTTGCCGCGCGGCTCGCGCTCGAGCGCGACGCCGGACGAGCACGGATCGCGGTCAACGTATCGGCGCTGTCGGTCATCGACCAGACGATGTTGGCCCACATCGAGAGCTGCCTGCAGTGGCACGCCGTCGAGCCAGCGCGTTTGGTGGTCGAGGTCACCGAGACCGCCGTCATCTCCGACATGGCCGCCGCCACGCGCTTCTGCGCCGGCGTGCTCACGCTCGGCTGCGGGCTAGCACTGGATGACTTCGGCGCCGGCTTCGGCTCGTTCCAGTACCTGCGCCACCTGCCCTTCAGCCACCTGAAGATAGACGGGCAGTTCATCAGCCAGCTGCCCGCCTGCAAGACCGACCGCCTGCTCGTGAGCGCGCTTGCGGGGCTCGTGCGCGGAATGGGCGCAAAGACGATCGCCGAGTTCGTGGGCGACGAGGCGACCATCCGAGTGCTGCGCGAGTGCGGCGTCGACTACGCCCAGGGTTTCGCCATCGGTCGTCCGCAGCCTGAGCTGATGCTGGCGGCGTGAAGGCGCGAAGCCGCTAGCGCGGTTGCGGGAACTGCCGTCGCATCGCCGCGTCCCAGGCGCGGTCGCTGAGCAGACGTCGCATCGTGATCATCAGCTTGGCGGAAGGCGTGATCGTGATACGCGCGGGCGGGTGGCGGCGCCGGAGCGCGCGCTCGAGTACCTTGGCCACGCGCTCGGGCCCCGCTCCGAGCATGCGCATCGGCCCTCGGTAGGCCTCCTCTGTAGCGGCCGCAACGCTCGCGTTGAAACGCTCGTAGGGGTCCTCCGCAGTGCCGACGCTCGCACCGTCGCCGCCGGCGGGCGCACCGTCGCTGTCAGGAAGCCCGATGCTCGCCATGCTCGCGGTGGCGGCGCGAGCGAACTCCGTCGTGATCAGTCCCGGCTCCAGCAGGACCACGTCGATGCCGAAGCCGTGCAGCTCGAAGCGCAGCGCGTCGGAGATCGCCTCGAGCGCGTGCTTGGTCGCGTGATAGGAGCCCCCGCCGGGCAACGTGAGCAGCCCGCCCATCGAGCCGACGTTCACGATGCGACCCCAGCGCTGCGCGCGCATCCTCGGCAGCACGAGCTGTGTCAGGCGCACGAGCCCGAAGACGTTCGTCTCGAACTGGCGTCGCAGCGCATCCAGCGGCACGGTCTCGAGCGCTCCGCTCTGGCTGTAGCCGGCGTTGTTGACGAGCACGCCGACGGCGCCGGCCTCGCGCTCGACCGTCTCCACGGCCGCGCGCATCGAGTCCTCCTCTGTCACGTCCAGGGCGAGCGTGCGGCACCCCGCGGCCGCCAGCTCGGACAGCGAGTCGGCCCGGCGCGCGGTCGCGTACACGCTCCAGGACGAGCGCGCGAGGCGCAGCGCGCAAGCATGGCCGATCCCCGAGGAGCAGCCGGTGATGAGCACCGCCTTGGAGGGCTCGGCCATCGGCGCAGCATACGTCGTGGAGGGTCCTGGGGCACAGTGTGCAGCGCGCGAGGTACGCTCCCGCGATGACCACTATCTCCGCAGAGACCCTCCCCGACGCGCTCGATGCACCCGCGCGTGAGTTCATCTCCCAGCCGCACCGCCTGCTGATCGGCGACGAGCGCCTCGAGGCGGCCGACGGGCGCACGTTCGCGACGCTCGATCCCGCGAGTGGCCTGGAGATCGCACAGGTGCCTCTCGCGGGAGCCGAGGACGTCGCGCGCGCGGTCGCCGCCGCGCGCAGCGCGCTCACAGATGGACCGTGGGCCTCGATGCCGGCGGCCGGGCGCGAGCGCCTGATGCACGCGCTCGCCCATGCGATCGAAGATCACGCGCTCCAGATCGCACAGATCGAGTCGCTCGACAACGGCAAGCCGGTGGTGCTCGCGCAGCACGTCGACGTGGCGGGCGCGGTCGGGCACATCCGCTACTTCGCGGGCTGGCCGAGCAAGATCGAGGGCGGCGTGCTGCCGGTTGGCGCTCCCAACATGCACTGCTACACCCGCCGCGAGCCCGTCGGCGTGTGCGCCCAGATCATCCCCTGGAACTTTCCCCTGCTGATGGCGGCCTGGAAGCTCGGGCCGGCCCTCGCGGCGGGCTGCACCGTCGTGCTCAAGCCGGCCGAGCAGACTCCCTTGAGCGCGCTGCGTCTCGGTGAGCTGGCGCTCGAGGTCGGCTTTCCGCCGGGCGTCATCAACGTGCTCACCGGTGACGGCAGCAGCGGCGCGGCGCTGGTGGATGCCCCGGGCATCGACAAGATCGCCTTCACCGGCTCGACCGCCGTCGGGCGCGAGATCGGCGCCAAGGCCGGCAAGGCGCTCAAGCGCGTGACGCTCGAGCTCGGCGGCAAGTCGCCCAACATCATCCTCCCCGACGCCGACCTCGAGGCGGCGATCAAGGGCTCCTTCCAGGCGATCTACTTCAACTCCGGTCAGGCGTGCAACGCGGGCTCGCGCCTGTTCGTGCCCGCGCAGCGCTTCGACGAGGTGATGAGCGGGCTCGCACAAGCGGCGAAGGCGGCGAAGCTCGGACCGGGCCTCGAGACGGACACGCAGCTCGGCCCGCTCGTCTCCGCCGAGCAGCGCGAACGCGTGCTCGGCTACATCGACTCCGGCCGCGAGCAGGGGGCGGAGCTCGTGACCGGCGGTGAGGCGGCGCTGGGCGACAGCGGCGGCTACTTCGTCGAGCCGACCCTCTTCAGCACGACCTCCGACGAGCTGCGCATATCGCGCGAGGAGATCTTCGGACCGGTGCTCGTAGCCTCCCCCTATGACACGCTCGAGGAGGTCGCCGAGCGAGCGAACGCGGGCGAGTACGGGCTCGCCGCGGGAGTATGGACACGCGACCTGTCAAGCGCGCACAAGCTTGCTGCGATGCTGCGCGCCGGCATGATCTACGTCAACACGTGGGGCCTGGTCGACCCCTCGGCTCCGTTTGGCGGCTTCAAGGCATCGGGCATCGGCCGCGAGCACGGCCACGACGGCCTCGACGCCTACCTGGAGACCAAGACCGTATGGACAGCGCTGTAAGCCAGAGGGCCTCCGCCGCTTCGTGAGCGTCGCCGCCCAGAGCGAGCGTCGCATGATCGGCGTGCGCTCAGAGCGGTGGGCGCCGATGCTGGCCGCGCTGCTCGCGCTCGTGCTGTGCGCGGCCGCTGCCGAGATCGTGCTCGACGCGGCCGCTCGGGCGCTCGCCGCTGGTCCCGCTCTCACCACAGATCGCAGGCTGGCTTCAGGGGCTGGGCGAGCGGCTGGGCTACCGCGTCTTCCTGATCGCGCTGCTCGTCTGGAGCGGCGCCTACGCGGGCCTCGTGTGGCTCGCGGTGCGCTGGCAGCGCGAGCGTCGCGAGCGCGGGCATGCGCAGAGCTCTCGCGCTCACGCGGGCGGCGATCGCGCTCGTGGCGTTGCCCCAGCTTTTGGTGTTCGCCGGACCGATCCTGATCTCCACCGACGTCTTCAGCTACATCGCATATGCGCGCATGGGCGTCGAGCACGGGCTGAACCCCTACCTGAATGGGCCCGTGGCGATCGCGCACGACCCCGTGTTCAAGTACGTCGGCACCGACTGGATACACGTGGCGACCGCATACGGGCCCGTGTACACACTGCTCTCCTACCCGCTGGCCCCGCTGGGCGTGGTCGGGGCGCTGTGGGCGATGAAGGCCGAGGCCCTGCTCGCCAGCGCGGGCACACTCGCGCTCACGTGGCGCTGCGCTCGCGCGCGCGGCATCGACCCGCTGTGGGGCATGGTCGCCGTCGGCGCCAATCCCCTGTACGTGATCTACGGCCTCGGCGGCGCGCACAACGACCTGCTGATGATGCTCGCGATGATGGCGGCCGTCGCGCTGACGATCGTCGAGGTCCCAGGCACTCGCCGCGAAGCGGCGGCAGCCGCGTCGGTGGTTGCGGGTGCGCTCGTGAAGGCGACCGTCGCGGTGCTGCTGCCGTTCATGATCATCGCGCGCCGGCGGCGCGCGCCGGTCATCGGCGCGCTCGGCGCGCTCGCGCTGGGCGCGCTCGCCGGATTCGCCGCCTTCGGCATTCACGGGATCGACGTGGTTGCCGCGCTGAACCGCGATGCGGCGTTCGTCTCCAGCGACAGCTTCGCGACGGAGATCGCGCACCTTTTCGGCAAGGCCGGGGTGTTCCCGGTCGACCACGACCTGCTGAAGGCGGCGCTCGTCGTGATCCTCGTGCACCTGCTGTGGCGAACGTGGCGCGGATACGACTGGGTCGCCGCCTCGGGGTGGGCGCTGCTGGCGATCTCGGTGACGAGCACGTGGCTGCTCGCCTGGTACATCCTGTGGCCGCTGCCGCTCGCCGTCGTCACACGCGACCGGCGCCTGCTGCTCGCAACGCTCGCCGTGCAGGCGCTGTTCGTGGTGCATCAGATCTCACCGCTGCTGGTGCCGGTGCGATGAGCGAGCCCTCTGCCTCCGCCGCCGACGGGCGCTGGGCGTGGCTGCCGCCAGCGCTTCGCCCGCGCGCGCAGCAGCCCTCCGGTGCGCTCGAGCGGGCCTCGACGCGCGTCATCGAGAGCACCCTGCTGGTGGCGGTCGGCGTGCTGCTTGCGATCGCCACGGTCAACGACCTCGCGCGCGAGACGCGCATCAACCACCGGCTCGTGGCCGACCTGCGCACGTGGCGCGAGTACACCCATCACGACTACCACAACATCGAGATCGACCAGCAGACGCTCGGACTCTCGAGTGGACGCGAGGTCCTGTGCGGGAACACGAGGCCTGGTCCGCCGGACGCTCGCACGCAGGTGTGCCTGGCGATCTGGGGCCCCGTCCGTGATGGCGCGCGAAGCGTTCACGGCGGCTGGTATCTAGCGCCATATGCGCCCGACATCCCCGCGCAGCGCTACGGCTGCTTCGGCGCGGCCGGCCGGGGCCGATGCCCGGGATGAGCGTGCCCGGGCAGGTGAGCGAGGCGAGCGCCCAGCGCAGGGAGGGCGTCCGGGCGCGCACGGCTGCCCGGCTGGTGGCCGCTCGTGCTCGTGACCGCGCTCGCGGCGGCGCTGCGCCTCTCGACGCTCGATTTGCAGAGCTTCTGGTACGACGAGGCCTTCACAGCGGTCCACGTGCTGCATCCGAGCCTCGTCTCGACGCTGCGCGCGGTGGTGCACTCGGAGAACACGCCGCCGCTGTGGTACGTGATCGCATGGGCCGACACGCGCCTTTTCGGCACCGGCGAGATCGCGCTGCGGGCGCCATCGGCGATCGCCGGGATCGCAACCGTGCCCGTCGCCTGGGCGATCGGGCGCGAGCTGACCGGTCGCTGGGCCGCGATCGCGTGCGCCCTGTTGGTGGCGGTCAACCCACTGTTCGTGTGGTACTCGCAGGAGGCGCGCGCCTACGCACTGTTCGTGCTCACAGCTGCGCTCGCGATCCTCTGCTTCCTGCGCCTCATGCGCGCCGAGGAGCGCACCGACGCGCGCGCCGGCCGGCGCTCGAGGGACGTCGTGGCGTTCACGGTGAGCGGGGTGCTCGCGCTGCTCAGCCACTACTTCGCCGTGTTCCTGTTGATTCCGATGGTCGTGTGGCTGGCGTGGCGTGAGCGGAGCAGGCGTGCCGGGCTGCTCGCCGGCGGCTTGCTGGCGCTCGCAGGCGCCGCCCTGCTGCCGCTGATCTCCGCTCAGGGTGGCCACGGCACGCAGTGGATCGGACGCTGGCCGCTCGGCGAACGCCTCGCGGCGATCCCGCAGTACTACCTGACGGGCTACTCCGGGGCGCCGCTCGGCCACGGCATCGAGCTGCTCGTGGCGCTGCCGATCCTCACGGGGCTGGGGTTGGGGCTGTGGCGCATGAGCGCGCCGCGCACCAGACAGGACGGCGCCAGCCGCGCGCGTGCGGCGCAGTCGCTGCAGCGCGTGAAGCTCGCGCTGGTGATCTGCGCCTGCGGGGTCTTGATCCCGATCGTGCTGATCGCCTTCGGCGCGGACTACCTGGCGCCGCGCAACCTGGTCGCGGCGATGATCCCGCTCACGGCCGTGATCGCCGCCGTGAGCGTATGGCCCGCGCCGGGCACGCGCGGGGCGCCGCTCGCCGGCCTCGCCGCCGCGGCCACGATCGCGCTGGCGTTCCTCGCGATCACGATCGACGTGGATCTGAGCCCGCGCCTACAGCGTGGCAACTGGCGCGATCTGGCCAAGGCGCTGAGACACGCGCCCGCCGAACGTGTCCTTACGACCGTCGAGCTGGGCTCCGCGCCGCTCGAGTACTACCTGCCCGGCCTGCACGAGCTGCGCCGTGGCGCCGCGGTGCGCGTGCGCGAGATCGACGAGACGGGCTACGCGCCCCTGCGCGCATCGGCCGCCCGGCCGCCCGCGCCGGGCTTCCGTCTGCTCGCGCGCCTCGACGTCGACGGCCTGTTCGCCTACCGCTTTGTCTCCGGGGTCCCGCGCCTCGTGAGCGAGGCGGCGCTGCGCCGTCACGTGATCACAGCCGATGCGCCGCCCGAGGTACTCGTGCCCGGCTCGCGAGTGCAGGCGTGGCGCGCGAGCTTCGTGGGACTCGGCGCGCTCTTGCAGCGGGCGCGCCCGAGTGTCGCTGCGCGAGCAAAAGATTTAGGTTTCCGGCATGCCTGAGCTGACAGCGGAGGTTCACAGCGACGCACGCGCGGCGATGGCGAGGGCCTGCGAGCGTCTGCTCTCGCTGCAGCACGATGCCGGCTGGTGGCGCGGTGAGCTGCAGACGAACGTCACGATGGACGCCGAGGACATGTTGCTGCGCGAGTTCCTCGGCATCCGTCGCGCCGATGAGACGCAGCGAACGGCCGCCTGGATCCGCTCCCAGCAGCGCGCGGATGGAACGTGGGCGAACTTCCACGGCGGTCCCGGAGAGCTCTCGACGACGATCGAGGCCTACTGGGCGCTGCGGCTCGCGGGCGACGCCCCAGAGGCCGAGCACATGCGCGCGGCCGCCGAGTTCATCCGCGACGCGGGCGGGCTGGCGGGGGCGAGGGTGTTCACGCATCTGTGGCTCGCGCTCTTCGGGCTGTGGTCGTGGGAGCAGGTCCCAGCGCTGCCCACGGAGGTGATTCTGCTGCCCTCCTGGGTCCCCCTCAACGTGTACGACTTCGCCTGCTGGGCGCGCCAGACGATCGTCGCCCTGTCGATCGTCAAAGCCCACCGCCCCGCGCATGCGCTGCCCTTCGGACTGAGCGAGCTCCACGCCACGACGGCACCCGCGGGCACGGTCCCGTCGCGCGCACGCTCGCGGCGCGGCGCCTGGCTGGCGTGGCTGGACCGGGCGCTGCGCCTGTATGAGCGCCGCCCGATCGGCCCGCTTCGACGGCTGGCGCTCGCGCGAGCCGAGCGCTGGATCGTGCGTCGCCAGGAGGCCGACGGATCGTGGGGCGGGATTCAGCCGCCGTGGGTGTACTCGCTGATCGCGCTCAAGCTCGCTGGCTATCCACTCGAGCACCCGGTGATGCAGCGCGGCCTCGAAGGGCTCGAGCGCTTCATGGTCGAGGACGAGGACGACGCGTGCGGCGTCGGCGCCCCCGCGGGGCGCAGCCGGCGCCTGGAAGCGTGCCAGTCGCCCATATGGGATACGGCCCTCGCGCTCGTGGCGCTCAACGACGCGGGTCTCTCCGAGGAGCATCCGGCGCTGCGGGCGGCGGCGCGCTGGCTGCTTGACGAGGAGGTCGGCGTGCGCGGCGACTGGGCGGTCAAGCGCCCGCGGCTTGCGGCCGGCGGCTGGGCCTTCGAGTTCGCGAACGTCAACTACCCCGATGTCGATGACACCGCCAAGGTGGTGCTCGCGCTGCTGCGCCTCGGGCGCGTGAGCTCCCTGCGCGCGCCCATCGATGGCGCCGTCGGGCGCGGCCTTGCGTGGGTACTGGGGATGCAGAGCTCAGACGGCGGCTGGGGCGCATTCGACGCCGACAACACGCGTGCGCTCGTGCGCGAGCTTCCCTTCCTCGACTTCGGCGAGGTGATCGACGAGCCGAGCGCGGACGTGACGGCGCACACGCTGGAGATGCTCGCAGCGCTCGGTCTCAGCGACACGGATGCGGCGCGCGAGGGCGCGCGCTGGCTGCTCGAGCGCCAGGAGGCCGACGGTTCGTGGTTCGGGCGCTGGGGCATCAACCACGTGTACGGCACCGGCGCGGTCGTGCCGGCGCTGATCGCCGCGGGCCTCGTGCCCTCGCACGCTTGCATCCGGCGCGCGGTGAGCTGGCTCGAGCGCCACCAAAACGAAGACGGAGGCTGGGGCGAGGACGCGCGCTCATACGATGATCCGAGATGGATCGGGCGCGGACCGAGCACCGCCTCACAGACCGCGTGGGCGCTGCTCGCGCTGCACGCCGCCGGCGAGCGCTCGCAGGCGCTCGCTCGTGGCGTCGCGTGGCTCATCTGCACCCAGCGCGAGGACGGGGGCTGGGAGGAGCCGCAGTACACGGGCACTGGCTTTCCGGGCGACTACTACATCAACTACCACCTCTACAGGCTCACGTTCCCGATCATGGCGCTGGGACGCTGCCTGGCGGTGGACGGGGACGCGCTCGCCGCCGGGGATGGGGACGAGTTGCGGGGGTGAGCCCCGCAGCCGCGGTGCCGATCGACGCGCCCACCCCCGCGGCGGTAATGGCGCGCGCCGGCAGCGAGAACTTCACGGTGGCCGCGCGCGTGCTGCCACGGCGCGTGCGCTCGCACCTGCTCGCCATCTACGGCTACGCGCGGCTCGTCGACGAACTGGGCGACTCGCTCGCCGGCGAGCGCCTGGATGCGCTCGATTGGCTCGAACGCGAGCTCGACCGTGCGCTGGCTGGCGAGGCCGCGCACCCGCTGCTCGCACGCGTGGGGGAGACCGCGCGCGAGTGCGGGCTCGAGCGCGCGCCGTTCGCACGCCTCATCGAGGCCAACCGCCTCGACCAGCGCGTCAACCGTTATGAGAGCTGGGAGCAGCTGCGCTCTTACTGCGCGCTGTCGGCCGATCCCGTCGGCGAGCTCGTGCTGGGCGTGCTCGGCCTGGCGACGCCGGCGCGGGTCGCCCTGTCGGACTCGATCTGCACGGCCCTGCAGCTGACCGAGCACTGTCAGGATGTCGCCGAGGATTTCGCGCACGGGCGCGTGTATCTGCCGGCGGAGGACATGCGGCGCTTCGGCTGCGAGGAGCAGGAGCTCGCGGGCGCGCGTGCGAGCAGCGCGTTGCGAGCGCTGCTCGAGTTCGAGCTCGCACGGGCGCGCGGGCTCTTCGCGAGTGGCATGCCGCTGCTCGGCGAGCTGCGCGGACGCGCGAAGCTCGCCGTCGCCGGCTTCGCCTCCGGTGGCCTCGCCGCGCTTGATGCGATCGAGCGCGCGCACTACGACGTGCTCGCCGGTGCTCCGCGCGCCGGTCGCATGCGACGTGCGCTGGCGCTGGCCGGCGTCCTGAGTGCGAGCGCAGGCGCCCGGCCGTGAGCTCCTCGCCGGCGCTGCAGGAGGCCTACGGACAGTGCGAAGCGATCACGCGCGCGCAGGCCGCGAACTTCTTCTATGGCATCCGCCTGCTGGCGCGCGAGCGCAGGCGCGCGCTCTGCGCCGTGTATGCGTTCGCGCGGCGCATCGACGACATTGGCGATGGAGCGCTGCCGCGCGAGCGCAAGCTCGAGGCGCTCGACGCGCAAGCGCGCGCGCTCGGGGGCGGTGAGGCCGGCGCCGATCCCGTGTTCGCGGCACTCGCCGATGCGCGGGCACGCTATCCACTGCCCGAGGACGCCCTGCGCGAGCTGATCGAGGGGGTGCGCATGGACGTGACGGGCACGAGCTATGAGACCTTCGAGGAGCTGCTCGTCTACTGCCGCCGCGTGGCTGGCGGCATCGGACGGCTGTGTCTGGCGATCTTCGCGCTGCGCGAGCCGGCTGCGAGCGAGCGCGAGCATGCCGAACGGCTTGCCGACGAGCTCGGGGTGGCGTTGCAGCTGACGAACATCCTTCGCGATCTGCGTGAAGACGCGCTCGGCGGGCGCGTGTACCTGCCCGCCGAGGACCTGCGCCGCTTCGGCGTCATCGACGGCGAGCATGAGGACGCCGGCGCGCGTGCACAGGCGCTGCTCGAGCTGCTCGAGGGAAGCGGCGCGGGCACGCGCGGGGCGATCTCTGCGGAGAGGGCGCTCGCGAGCCAACACACGCGCCTGGATGCGCTCGTGCGCTTCGAGTGTCAGCGCGCAGAGGCGTGGTTTGAGCGGGGAATTGGGCTCACGCGGCTGCTCGATCGCCGCAGCGCAGCGTGCGTGCTGGCGATGGCGGGGATCTACAGACGCCTGCTCGCTCGCATCGAGCTCGCCCCCGAGGAGGCCGCGCGCACGCGCCTGTCGCTGCCAGCGCGCGAGAAGGCGTGGGTTGCCGCGCGCGGGCTGCTGGGGGCCGGCGTGTGAGCGGCGGCACTCGCGTCGTGGTCCTCGGCGGCGGCGTTGCGGGCATCGCCGCGGCGCTCGACTGCGCTGAGGCGGGCGCGGAGGTCACACTGGTCGAGGTCAGGCGCCGCCTCGGCGGCGCCGCCTACAGCTTCGAGCGCGAGGGCCTACACATGGACAACGGCCAGCACGTGTTCCTGCGCTGCTGCCATGCCTACCGCTCCCTGCTCGAGCGCCTGGGCAGCGCGCACCTGACATCCGTGCAGCCGCGCTTGACGATCCCCGTGCTGAAGCCGGGCGCGCCGGCGGCGACGCTGCGGCGAAGCTCGCTGCCGGTCCCCCTGCACCTCGCTGGGGCGCTCGCGCGCTATCCCCATCTGACGCTCTCCGAGCGCGCCGGTGCCGTGCGCGCGACGCTCGCCCTGATGCGTCTGCGCGCCGAGCAGCCGACGCTCGATCAGACGAGCTTCGGAGCGTGGCTCGCTCGTCACGGGCAGGGGCCGCGGGCGGTGGCTGCGCTGTGGGACCTGATCGCGCTGCCGGCACTGAACCTTCCCGCCGCGGAGGCGTCGCTCGCACTTGCGGCCTTCGTCTTTCGCACGGGTCTGCTGGGCGAGCGCGACGCGGGCGACATCGGCTTTCACGAGGGCACGCTCGCACAGACGATCGGCGACCCCGCCGTGGGAGCTCTGCGCGATGCGGGTGTGCGCGTGGCGCTCGGGTGGCGTGCCGAGCGCCTGCAGCGGGGCGCTAGCGTGCTCGAGGTGCAAGGCCGCGGCGGGCGCGGCGAGGAGGGAGAGGAGCTGTGGGAGTTGAGCGCGGACGCACTCGTGGTGGCGCTCCCGCACACACGCGCGGCGACGCTGCTCGAGCCGCTGCTGGGCGCGCCGGCGCGCGCGCTGCACGCGTTGGGCAGCTCGCCGATCGTGAATCTGCACGTGCTGTATGACCGGCGCGTGTGCGAGCAGCCATTCGCAGCCGGCGTGGGAACGCCGGTGCAGTACGTGTTCGACCGCACGCGCGCTGCCGGAGCGCCGGAGGGCTCCCAGTATCTGGCCGTCTCGCTGTCGGGCGCCGAGCGCGAGATGCGCATGAGCAATGAGCGCCTGCGCGAGCTCTACCTGCCGGCGCTGCGCGAGCTCTTCCCGCGCGCGCGTGAGGCGCGCGTCGAGCTCTTCATGGCCACGCGCGAGCACGCCGCCACCTTCCGCGCGGCCCCGGGTGTGGCGGCGCTTCGCCCGGCCCCCGCGACGGCGGTGCCGGGCCTCGTGCTCGCGGGGGCGTGGACGGCGAGCGGCTGGCCCGCGACGCTCGAGGGCGCCGTGCTGAGCGGGCACGCCGCGGCAGCGGGCGCGCTGAGCGCGCTCGGGATCGCGCCCGGCGCGCGCGCCGGCGCTCGCCTCGCCCAAGCCCGCGTGCAGGACGGCGCGGCGGGTGGGCGGGCCAGCGAGGCGCTGGTGAGATGAGCGAGTTGCTGGTCGCCGCGCCAATGCGGATCGAGGCGGCGCTCGTCGCCTCAGCCGGGCGCAGGCTCAGGGCGCGCGCGCGGCCGGCGGTCCCGGCAGGGTCCTCCGCGCTCGTGCGCAAGACCGGCATGGGGCCGGCTCGCTCGCGGACCGCCGCCACCCAGCTGGCGGCCACGCGCGGGAGCGCCCTGCTCGTGCTCGGCTTCTGCGGAGGGCTTGACGCGAGCTCGGTCCCGGGTGAAGTGATCATCGCCGAAGACGTCTATGCGGCAGCCGACGAGGGTCACCTCGAGGAGCGCGTGGACTGCGATCTCAGCCACCAGCTGTTGCAGCGTCTCACAGGTCGCGGGATGAAGGTGCGCATGGGATCGATCGTGTGCGTTTCGCGCCTGGCGCTCGGCGAGCGCCGCGCGCAGCTGCACGCCGGCGGTGCGATCGCGGTTGACATGGAGTCCGTGTGGCTCGCGGCCGCCACGCAGGGGCGGCCGTTCGGCGTCGTGCGGGTGGTGCTCGACAGCCCCGAGCACGAGCTGATGCGCCTGCAGGCCGTGGCAGGCGCGCTGCGCGCCGCGCTCGGGCTGCGTCGCGTCGCGGGCGCCCTTCACGGCTGGCTGCCGGGCCTCTAAGGTAGAGCGACGTGGCCGTCCGAATGAGACAGAGCACGCGCATGGGCTGGTATCTGCTGCGCCAGCGACTTGCGCGGCGCGAGAAGTTCCCCCTGATCGTGGAGCTCGAGCCGCTGTTCCAATGCAACCTCGCGTGCTCCGGCTGCGGCAAGATCCAACACCCCGAGCACGTGCTGCGCAGGCGCATGCCGGTCGAGCAGGCGATCGGCGCGGTCGAGGAGTGCGGCGCGCCGATGGTCTCGATCGCCGGCGGCGAGCCCCTGATCCACCCCGAGATCCACCTGATCGCGGCTGAGCTGATCAAGCGCAAGCGCTTCGTGTACCTGTGCACAAACGCGCTGCTGCTCGAGAAGAAGCTCCCCGACTTCAAGCCGAGCCCCTACTTCGCGTGGGCGATCCACATGGATGGCCTGCGCGAGCGACACGATGCCTCGGTCGAGCGCGAGGGCGTCTTCGACAAGGCCGTCGCGGCGATCAGGGCGGCGAAGGCCGCGGGCTTTCGCGTGACCACCAACACGACCTTCTTCACGCACGACTCCGCCAAGACCGTGCGCGAGGTGCTCGACTTCCTCAACGACGAGTTGGAGGTCGACGAGATGATGATCTCACCTGCCTACGCATACGAGAAAGCGCCCGACCAGGAGCACTTCCTCGGCGTCTCACAGACACGCGAGCTGTTCAGCGAGGCCTTCGCCGGCGGGCGACGCAGGAAGTGGCGGCTGAACCACAGCCCGCTGTTCCTCGACTTCCTCGAGGGCAAGGCCGAATTCGACTGCACGGCGTGGGGCATACCGAGCTACTCGCTGTTCGGCTGGCAGCGCCCCTGCTACTTGATGTCCGACGGCTACACGCAGACCTACAAAGAGCTGATCGAGACGACCGACTGGAGCAAGTACGGGCGCGGGCGCGACCCGCGCTGCGAAAACTGCATGGCCCACTGCGGCTACGAGCCGACGGCCGTGCTGCAGACGACGCACTCGCTGCGCCAGTCACTGCGCGCGCTCGCCGGCTGAGCCGGGGAGCACGGGCGCGGACGCGCGGATCTCGCGCCAGGAGAGACCCTCCTTGAGTAGCGCGGGCACGCCGAGTGAGAGCGCCGTGACGACCTCCACGGCCTGCAGGATGATCCCGTAGGCGAGGCCCTGACCCGCGCCGACGCCGTAGGCGGCGAGCACCACCAGACAGGCGGCCTGGAAGACGCCGACGTTGGAGGGGGTGGCTGGCAGCACGGCGCTGAGGTTGACGGCGAGCAGGATCGCGGCGGCCGCTGCGAGGCCGCCGTGGGAGCTCAGCCCGAGCGCGAGCAGCACGCAGTAGCAGGCAAGCCACTGCAGCGTCCACGCGAGCAGCTGGAAGAAGACCGCCGGCACGCCGTGGCGCGGGCGTGCGAACACGCGCAGGCCCCGCCTGGACAGGGCCAGCAGACGCGTGATCGCCCCGGCCGCCAGCGCCACGCGGCGCCAGCGTGAACCGGCCGCGCGCACGAGCAGACGCGGGCCGACGAGCACCACCAGGCACAGCGCCAGCGGCACGACCAGGGCGCCGACGATGCCTGCCGCGTGGCCGTGCAGCAGGGGCACGCTCGTGAACGTGATCGCCAGGAGGATCCCGAGCGCGAGCAGGTTGATGAGCGTCTGCGAGAAGACGGTGCCCGCGATCACCGGTGCGAGCTGGCTCGTGCGGCCCTCGAAGCGGCGCGCCAGCACGAACACGCGGGCGGGCTCGCCGAGCCTGCCCGGGAAGACCGCCGAGCCCATCACGCCGATCATCGTCGCCCGCACTACTACGCCCCTGCGGATCGTCGTCTGCGGCAGCGCCGCGCGCAGCGTCTCATGCCAGGAGACCGAGCGCATCAGCAGCGAGAGGGCCATCAGCGCGAGCGCGAGCACGATCCACCCCGGCGAGGCCGTGATCAGGGCGTGGCCGACACGCGGGAGGTTCAGCTGCGAGAGCGCGAATACGACCAGGGCGGCGCTCAACAGGATCGCCAGTAGCACCCCCCAGCGCCCGAGCCGGGGCAGCCGGGGTCGCACGCGCACGCGGGGAGGTGCGTCCATCGTCCGGGGTCTATCAGGTCGGCGGCGAGATGCGAGGGCGCTCGGCGGCGAGACGCGAGGGCTAAAGCTCCAACAGCAGCGTCACGGGCCCGTCGTTGACGAGCTCGACCTGCATGTGCGCCCCGAACTGTCCGCGGCGCGCGTGCGCCCGCGCGCAGAAGCACTCGTACAGCGGCTCAGCCTGCTCGGAGGCGGCGGCTGTGGCAAAGCTCGGACGGTTGCCGCGCCGGACATCGCCATAGAGCGTGAACTGGCTCACGCACAGGATCTCGCGCTCGCCCAACGGCTCGTTCATGTGACCGTCCGCGTCCGCGAACACGCGCAGGGCCCGCACCTTGTCGGCCAGGCGCTCGGCCGTGCTCTCGTCGTCCTCGCGTGCGATCCCCAACAACACCAGCAGCCCCGGCCCGATCTCGGCCACGACGCGACCTTCCACGCGCACCCGTGCCCCGCTGACCCTCTGCACGAGCGCGCGCATGCGGCCCGAGTATCGCATCCGCACTCGCCCGCGAGCCATTCAGCCATTCGCGGCGAGCCAGCCCGCAGCTCCCCGACGGGCCCGCCGCGGTGGCTAGCGAGCGGCGCTCTCGCGTCCCAAGCGGCGCCGCAGGTCGGCGAGCGAGACGAGCGGGGGCGGCTGCACGGTTTCGTGGGAGCCGTCGTCGAAGACGATCACGCCGCCGTGCGCAAGCCACGCGGGCGCCGAGCGCGGACCGCTCAGCAGCGCGGCCTTCGCTTTGATCTCGGCGGCCAGCGCGCTTGGCGCCAGCGCCGTCACCTGGACCACGCCCGTGAAGGCGGGCCGGCCGGTCGAGGGATCGAGCAGATGGTGTGCGGGCCTGCCCGCGCGATCCAGCCAGCTGCGTCTGCCGATGCCGCTCGTGGCGACGCCGCCGCGCACGAGCTCGAAGCTATGCAGCGTGCTCCCGTCGAAGGGGCTTTCCACCTTCACCGATCTGGGGGCGCCCTCGGCGCCGCCAAGCAGGAGATCGCCGGCGCAGTTCACCGCGAAGCGAGCGTGCGTGGCGAGCGTGGCGCCGAGGATGTCTGCGAAGAGCCCCTTCGCGAGGCCGCCGCTGTCGAGGCCGACGCCGGCGGGCCGCGTGACCGTGCCGGCGGCGCGATCGACACGAATATGGCGCCAAGCACCCCCGCTCGCGGCTGCCGCGGGCGTGCGCGGGGGCGCGAGCGCGAGCGCCGCCGCGAGGTCGGGCGCACGCGGCAGCTCACGGTCGTAGCCGGCGCGCTCGAGCTCCCACGCGAGCGTCCCATCCACGAGCCCACCGCTCAGCGCGCCCGCGCTGGCGACAGCCTGCGCGAAGCGCGCCATCAGCGGACTGACCGCCACCGTGGTGCGGCTGTCGCGGTTCAGGTGGCAAAGCTCGCTGTCGGGCAGGAAACGCGAGAAGCGCTCGTGCCAGGCGAGCAGGCTGCGCTTGACGAGCAGCGCCGCCTGCCGCGCGGAGCCCGCCCGCCCCCGACCGGTTACGAGCGCGAGGCAGCGCGAGCCGAAGCAGTCGAACTCCTCGATCGCCTCGAGCCCCGCGCTCACGACTGTGACGTGGTCACCGATGACGCGCCGCTGGTGCTTTCCTGCGTCGAGCTTGCGGTCGCTGCTTCGCTGCCCTGCGAGGATTCCGAGCTGTCCGAGCCCGAGGCGCTCGTGGTCGACGACGAGGCGCTCGTCGCAGATGAGAGGGCGCTCGTGGCCGCGCCGGCGCGCCTCCTGGCGGCTGCCGTGAGAGCTGGATCGTGACCAGAGGCGAGCTGCACGTAGACGATCGCGAAGGCGGCGACGAACACGCTCAAGGCACCCGCCGCCACGGACAGGCGTATGCGCCGCGTGCGCACGCGCATCGCCGCCTGCAGCATGCGGGCGCGCCTGCGCGCCGCGGCTCTGCCCGCAGAGTCTGGCGGCGCCTTCGCCGCCCGTGCGAGATCGGCGGGCGGGCGTCCGCTTGGCGCTTGTGGCTCTTCGCTCATCGTGCTACCACCGCTTGTTGGTGCACCGCGCCGGCGCCCGGGCGTCCCGGCGCGGGCGCGGGAGCACGCGCTCGGGCGAGCCGCGTGAGCACCAATGCGAGCGCCGGCAGCGCCGCTAGGGCGATCATCGCCAGGAACCACGCCTGGCCCGCGTCCGTGCCCTCACCGAGGGCGTGCGCGAGACCCAAAGCCCACGCGAGCGCTGCGAAGCGATGGAGCTTTCGCCAGCGCTGCACGCCGATGCGCGCACGCGCGTAGTAGGAGAGGCCGAGCACGAGCAGCGTCCAAAAGGCGACGATCCCCATGCTCGTCCACAGCGTCTCGTAGCTACCGAGGAAGGGCACGGCGATGTCGCCAAGGCTTGGATGCAAGTAGTTGTCGCCGAGCAGGCCGAGCCCGTGCACGGCGAGCGCCGCAAGGGTCGCCAGCGAGAGCGCCTCGTGCGCGACGCGCAGCTCCCTGTGGTGCCCGCGCACGAGCCGCCCGCCGAAGAGCACGCCCACGGACACGGTCGCGCTCGCCAGCACCAGCGCCGCGGTGCCCGCGGCACGGCTCGTGATCCAGAACAGATAGGGCCCCGTCGCGGTCGCGAGCATGCCGAGCATCCTTGCCTGGCGCTTTGAACGATCGCTAACCCGAGCGTAAGGCGCACGTAAGGAGAGCGCGCGCACCGCGCTTGCGCTCAGCGCGACGCCGTGCCTGCGCGGCGCGCGGGCTAATCGCCAAGGGGGTCGCCCAGGAGCTCCGGGTCGCCTAGGATCTGAGGCGCGATGTTGAGGGGACTCCTGCAGGCAGCGGCAAAGCTTGCGTCGTGTGCCTCGCGCAAGCGCTCGCTTAGCGCGCTCACGGCGGTGGGATCGCTGGCGCTGGTGGGGGGAATGCTGCTGACGAGCGCGCCCGCGGCGCAGGCCGAAGACTCGTGGTGGACGCTGCCCGCACGACCGACGTGGTATTGGCAGCTCACGGGCACGATCAACAACAACGAGCCCGCGTCGGTCTACGACATCGACGGGTTCGAAAACGGGGTCGAAGAGGTCGCGGCGCTACACGCGCAGGGAAAGCGCGTGATCTGCTACATCGATGTCGGCACGGCCAAGGACTTCCGGCCCGACTACCACGAGTTCCCGCCCTCCGTGCTGGGGCGGCGGAACGGATGGCCGGGCGAGCGCTGGCTCGACATCCGCCAGCTGAGCGTGCTCGAGCCGATCATGACGGCACGCTTTCGCATGTGCCAGGAAAAGGGCTTCGACGCTGTCGAACCGGACAACATGGAAGGCTACGCCAACCGCACGGGCTTCCCGCTGACGGCCCAGGATCAACTGACCTACAACGAGTGGGTCGCCGAAGAGGTCCACTCGCTCGGCATGGCCGTGCTACAGAAGAACGACTCAGAACAGACCGTCGAACTGCAGCCGTACTTCGACGGCGCCGTGAGCGAGGAATGCAATCGCTACCACGAATGCGCCGACTTCGAGCCGTATCTCGCCGCCGGCAAGCCCGTCCTGAACGCCGAGTACGGCCTTCACACGAAGCGCTTCTGCGCGGCCGACGAAGCTGCTGGGATCATGGGTGCGCGCTTCAATCGCGCGCTCAACGGCAAGCGCTACGAACCCTGCTTCTAGACTCGCGCACTGCAACCGCCGGGCTCGGCGATCTGCGCTTCCGGCAGATACAAAAGCGACGCGATCCCGGCCGTTTGAGGAACCTTCTCCTTCCGGCCCGAGAGCCTTCCGGTTGGGTGGCGCGGCCTCACACCTCAATGGCCTCGCTCTTGACGGCTCGGAATCGCGTCTGGGTCAACTTAAGCACGGGCGGCGCCGATTTCAAGCGCCGCGCGACGGCGATTCCGCACCTTGCGGATAAAAGAGCGCCCGCGCAGGCGCCCGCTGCTGTGCTCGGCTGTGCGCGGGCGCCGCGCGGACAGCGAGCGCAATAGGCTTGCCTCGTGAGCAGGCTCCTCTTCATCCCCATAGGCGCCCTCAGCGGCGTGCTCGCCGGCCTGATCGGCAGGAAGCTCTTTCAGGGCGTGTGGTCGGCGATCGATGATCGCGAGCCGCCCGACCCCCAGCAGCGTGACGTGAGCTGGCCGAAGCTCGCCGTCGCGTTGGCGCTCGAGGGGGCCATCTTCCGCGCTGTGCGCGGCCTCGTCGACCACGGCTCGCGCCGCGCCTTCAGCGATCTGACAGGCGCGTGGCCAGGCGAGAAGGGCCGAGAGCCCTCCTCCTAGCGATCTGCGCGCCTGCAATCGGGCGCCCGCGCGCCATCGGCCCACACGCCTACAGTCACGCGCATGCGCTTCACGTTCGTGGCGCTCATGGCGGCTGTGGTCGGCCTCGCGGCGCTCCCGGCCTCAGCGCCGGCAGCACGCTCGTGCGGGTCCTTCCGCGTCCACGGCGTTAGCTACAAGGTGCAGGTGCTCCGCGGCGGCGTCCCCTGCAGCGAAGCCGCCAAGACGATGAAGGCGTTCCTGTCCGGTCAGGGTGTCGAACACGGCGGGCGAAACGCGCCCGAATACAAGAGAACGTGGACCCTTCCGGGTGGCTGGCGCTGCGGTCACGGCACCGGCGGCGGCGCGTGCATCCGCGACGGCGCCAACTACGTCGTCGCGAAGGACTGGATCAAGGCGGAAACTGGCCCGTAGGGGCGTGGCCCGAGCGCGCGCAGGGCGGCGCGCAGCCCCGATCCTCAGCCGAGCGAGGCGTTTCGATTCCACTCGACCCACGCCACGCCGCGGCGCCCGTCCTCGGCGCGCACCTCGCACATGGCGCGGGGGAACTCGGAGATGCGCCCGTCGGGCGCCTCCAGGCGCAGGGGAGCGAAGGCGAGCGGGCGAATCTCGAGTGAGAGCTCGTCGTAGACGATGCGCGCGGCCGTGATCAGCCCGTCCGCGCCTACGGTCTCGGTCGCGGCCACGCGGTCGAGCTCGACGATGCCGCCGTCGGGCGGCTGCGCGTAGCCGACGCCGATCGGTGGTGCACCCGGGAGGCGGAACTCGACGCCGTGCAAGCGTGTCCCGTCCTCGAGGTGGCCCGCAGACCAAACCCACTCGGCCGACCACCAGTCACGCGGGCCCCACGAGTGGTCGCGCTGGCCGCGGCCGCTCAGCTCGATGGTCTCCTCTCCCACGCGCACGCTGCCGCTGACACGGCAGGGGATCTCATATCGCGTGGTCACGCGGTAGGCGTAGGGGATGCCCAGCGTCTGCCACTCCAAGTCGAGAGCGACAGGGACGGGAGCGCCCGACTGGCCGCGTAGGGGCGCAGCCTGATCGTCGTGCTCTTCGCCGACGGCGTCGAGGCGCACGCGGAAGCGCTCGAGCGCCTCGACGCAGACGTGCTCGGCGTGCAAGCTCTCCCGATCGACCGTCAGCTCCCCGTCGGCCGGCAGCGGCGCAGCGAAGTCGATGACCGCCACGGGCTTGCGGGCCGGGCCGCAGACGTACGCGGTGAGCCAGCACACGCCGAGGTTCGGGTACAGGCCGATGCGCACGTAGACGCCCGTGCGCGCGTCGTCGGAGATGGCGTCGAAGTACCAGCTCTCGTTCCAGAGCTCCTCCACGCCAGGTGTATGGCGGGCCTCGTCGGCAGGGTCCGGGCGAAGCGCCGCAGGGCGCCCCGACCCAGCCTGCGGCAACAGCTCGAGGGCGTCGAGGTCGAGGACCTGCTGGGCGTAGCGCGCCAGCGTCGTGAGGAACATCTCATCGCCGCGCTCGGTGCGCTCCACCAGCATCGCGGGGGCGACCGTCATGAGGATCCCCATGAAGCTCTGGCGCCGATAGCCGGCCCAGCACTCCTCCCAGCTGAAGCCCCGCACGCCCTGGCTCCCCAGCGCCTCGAAGTACTCGCGCACGAGCGCCTGCTCGTGCTCGCGCCGATCCTCGAGCGTCAGCGAGCCGCCGATGAAGTACGCCGCGTCGGTCATCACGGGCCCCCAGCCGACCGTCTGCCAGTCGACCGCCACGAACGCCCGCGCACCCTGCTCGCCGCCGAAGAGCATGTTGTCGAGCCGGTAGTCCCCGTGCACGAGCCCGAGCGGCGGGCGGCGGTCGGACGCCCACGCGTCGAGGCTTGCCACGAAGCGCTCGCAGACCTCGCGGTGCGCCGGTGTGACGCGCTCGCCGTGGCGCTCGATGAAGGCCGGCAGCAGCTGCGCCATCAGTGCCTGGCCGAGCGGCTGCTCCTGGTTCAGCCACGGCGTCGCCCCGAGGTGGGGATCGGCGAACACCGGGGCGTGCACGCGCGCGAGCTCGCGGATCGCGAGCCGTGCATGCTCGACGGCGCAGCCTGCGATCTGGTCCCCCTGCATCGCGGGCGCCACGTCCTCCAGCAGCAGCGTGAACCAGCCCTCTGCAGAGTCGATGACCGCCAGGTGGCAGTGCGCGAGCGGCCCTTCGAGGCGCTGTGCGAGCTCGTGGTAGAAGAGCACCTCCCGCTGGTAGATGCCGAGGCCAACGCCAGTCGCGCGGCTGCTCTGATCCTCCGATGCCGTCTTCATCACGATCGACGAAGGGCCGGCCTGCGAGTTCGAGGCATACGCGATCCGCACCCGCCGGGTCTCGCTCATCTGGCCCGTGCCGATCGGCTCCACCGTGAACTCGGCGATCGGGCCCGTGCCGAGGGCGTCCGCGAGCCACTGGCTCGTGAGATCATCGGGGCGGCGCAGGACCTGCGTTTTCCCCTCTCCCATCCACTTATCTCATCAAAATGGAGGTGAGGCCGTGATGTTCACCCAGGAGCTCGACGAGAGCCCCGAGAACCGACGTGGCCAAGGCCAGGTGTCGCGACTGCTGCTCGCGCCGGGACAGTTCGGCTCCCAGCATCTCGCGGTGACGTGGGTGCAGGCCGCGCCCGGGAGCCAGCAGTCGCTGCACTCCCACCCCCACAGCGAGCAGGTCTACGTGATCATCCGCGGGAGCGGGCGAATGATCGTGGCGGGCGAGGAGCAGGTGGTGGAGGCCGGCGCCCTCATCTTCATCCCGCCAGGCTCCGAGCACGCCATCTACAACCCCGGCCCGGAGCAGCTCTCCTACGTCTCCGCCGCGGCGCCTGCGTTTGAGATGCCCGTGGGGGAGTTTGCGTACGGGCCGCCCAGCACCTGAGCGGCCAGACGCTTCTTTATCGACGCCAAAAGGAGCTGTGGTTCCCTACCTCGCCATGCACGCATCAGGGCCAAGGGCGATCGCCCAGCGACATCCACGCGGAGTGGCCGCTCTGACGAAGGTCCCAGAGATCACCGCGATCTTCTGGATCCTGAAGCTCCTGACCACGGGAATGGGCGAGGCGATGTCGGACTTCCTCGGCGACAAGAGCGTCCCGATCGCCGCGGCGATAGGCATCTTCGGGCTCGCGTTCGCCATCTGGCTGCAGCTGCGCCAGCGCGAATACCGGGCGCCCGTGTACTGGTTCGCGGTGATGATGGTCGCGATCTTCGGCACGATGATGGCCGACGGCATTCACGATGGCGCGAGCGTCCCATACGCGGTCACCACCCCGCTGTTCGCGCTCATCATGGCCGCGATCTTCTTCTTCTGGTATCGCAGCGAGGGCACGCTCTCGATCCATAGCATCACCACGCGCCGTCGCGAGGGCTTCTACTGGGCGACCGTGCTGGCGACGTTCGCGCTCGGCACCGCTGCGGGCGACTTGACGGCTACACCCCTGAAGCTCGGCTTCTTCCCCTCCGCGCTGCTGTTCATCTCGCTCATCACGATCCCGGCGGTCGGCTGGTGGCGCTTTCACTTGAACCCGATCGTCGCCTTCTGGTTCGCCTACATCGTGACGCGGCCGATCGGCGCCTCCTTTGCCGACTGGTTCAGCAAGCCGCACTCGATCACCGGCCTCGGCCTGGGCGACGGCACCGTCAGCGGCCTCGCGCTGATCGTGTTCGTTGCTCTCGTCGCCTACGTGACCGTCAGCAGGGTTGACGTGCAGATCGCGAGGGTTGACGCTCAGGAGACTCCACACGCCGCGCATCCACAGCAGCTGAGTCCTGTCGCGGAGCTCGACTAGACCTCGCCTCCCGCGCGTGTGGCGGTGCCTGCCGAACCGGCTGGGCTACCGCGGTGCGCGCGACCTCCGGAGGCCCCGGTAATGTTTAGCCACGATGGTGCTGGCCGTAGGCACAGGAGTCGTGGTAATCGTCGTCGCCATAGCGGTCGTGCTGCTCGCGCTCATCGTGAGCGTCTCGATGCGCGGCCGTCAGAAGCGCGGCGCAGACGAGCGCGCCGAGGACCAAGGCCACGACGCCCCCGACGAGTGAGACCCTCCTAGCTTCCCCCAGGCGCCTACCTAGCGGGCTATCCCGGATTCGCTCGGCTCGGCGCGACTGCTACGGCTGGCTGGGACGCTTAGGCTGGGTAGCCTCCGGGATGTGCCGACAGGTGCGGCTCATCTGGGCTCCATCTTTCGGGCACGGTAGACGATGTCTGCGGGGATTTGTCCGTGTGTGAGGCGTCCGTGGTGGACGCGGTCGTTGTTGTAGAAGCTGAGGTAGGTGTCGAGCTCTCTCTTTAGCCCTGTGTAGCGGGGGTAGATGTAGCGGGCGAAGGCGGGGCGCCAGCACTCATCGAGGATCGTCTTGTGTAGCGCCTCGACGTTGCCGTTGGTCTGTGGTCTGCCGGCGTGGATGCGGCTGTGTGGACTTCCCCCGCTTCAGACGACACCTTTGGACTTGACTTTCCTGGCGGAGACGGGGTCCTGCCCTTTCACAGCGTAGAGGAGCTGCTCGTACTCGGCGGGTGAGTGCATGGCGAGGGTGGAGTGTCGGCGCTCGCGGTTGTAGAACGCCTCGATGAACTCGAACACGGCGGAGCTGAGTTCGCGTCTGGTTGGCCACGATTGGCGGTGGACGAGCTCCTTCTTCAGCGTCGCGAAGAAACTCTCGGCGACGGCGTTGTCGTAGGCGTCGCCGCGCGAGCCCATCGAGATCGCGATGCCGGCGTCACGCGCGGCCTGGCCGAAGCCGAGTGAGACGTATTGGCTTCCTTGATCTGAGTGGTGCACGAGACCGGGGTCCGGCCGGCGACGATGCACAGCCATCTTCAGGGCGTCGGTGACGAGCTCTGAGCGCATATGCTCGGCAATCGACCAGCCGACGATCCTTCGGGAGTACGCGTCCTGCACCGCGGCGAGGTACAGCCAGCCTTCCCAGCTGCGCAGGTAGGTGATGTCGGCGAGCCACAGGACGTTCGGCGCGGCGGGCTGGAACTGGCGTTCGACGAGGTCATCGGCGACTCTGACGCCGGGCACGCTGATCGTGGTCCGCCCGCGCTTCTTGGGCACAAGGCCCGAGATCCCGGCGCTTCTCATCAGCCGCTCGACGCGCTTTCGCCCGACCTTGATGCCGTACTGCATGCGCAGCTCGGCGTGGATCCGAGGCGCCCCATAGACCCGGCGCTTAGCCTCATGGATCGCCTTGATCCTCTCGGAGAGCCAGGCGTCGGTGAGCTGCCTGTCCGAGGGCGCTCGGCGCTCCCAGTCGTGGAAGCTCGTGCGGTTGACCTCCAGGGCGCGGCACATCAGGGCGACTGGGTAGCCGGTCTTCTCCGCGGCGATGAACGAAAACACCTCACTCAGCGCCCGTCGGTTTCCTTGGCGAAGAAGACCGCGGCTTTTTTCAGGATCTCCTTTTCCATCTGCAGCGTGCGGTTCTCCCTGCGCAGGCGGCGCAGCTCCTCGCGCTCCTCGCTTGTGAGCCCCTCGCGCTTGCCCTGGTCGACCTCAGCCTGG
Organism: uncultured Solirubrobacteraceae bacterium; assembly: GCA_963722435.1. Lineage (GTDB taxonomy): Bacteria > Actinomycetota > Thermoleophilia > Solirubrobacterales > Solirubrobacteraceae > Palsa-744. The sequence continues at coordinate 335,313 of CAVRKZ010000001.1, forward strand.
CGACGCCAGACATACAGCGTCTGCTCAGAAACACCCAGGTCCTTCGCGATCTGCGAGATCGGCTTCTCGCTCAGCTTCAGCAGCTCGAGCGCTTCACGACGGAACTCCGGTGGATACGGCGGCTTCGAGTTCGGCACTTGAACCTCCTTGCCCGGGTCTTTCGACCCAAGCGCTCAAGTGTCCTCGAAAGCGGGGGAAGTCCAGTGCTGTGAAAACTCTCGGCCTTGAACTCGACGACGGTGCAATTCATGACACGATCGTGCAGCTCAACGATGCTGGATACGTCGAGTTCAACGACATTAGCTACGAGAGCGGCGGAGGAGCCCATATCTCAGGTCTCCAGATCACTGGGCGTGGGATGCAGGTGCTCGGACAATGGCCACGCTTCGAGTCGCTCGTCTCACCGCTCACCTTCGCTGCGGCCCTAGACGCCTTGGCTGAGTACTCAACGGAGGAGGACGCGATGGCACTGAAACGAGCTGCAGACTTTGTCAGGCAGCTCGGCGTTCCCGCCCTCAAGAGTCTTGTCATCGGTGCGGCCAGCGCCCTAGCTCGGGCGAAGCTCGGGCTCTGATCGCGTCAAGATCGCTCTGGCCACATCCAGCGAACGCCAGGCGACGCTAGCTGGATCGGCCCTTCCTGCCCTTCGGCGGCCACGGCTCCTCGGCCTCGACACGTGCGTCTGACTGGCTGGCCAGCCGGTCTCAGGCCCGTTGGTTGCTCTTGACGCGGCAATGAGGTTGTGGCAGGCTCGCCCGTGCGCCGTCGGATTCGCTCGGCTCGGCGCGGCTGCTACGGCTGGCTGGGACGCTTAGGCGTCCTGACTCGGGGCTCGGAAGCCACTAAGCAGATCCCCGAAAGGGGGAAGGGGGCTGATATGGAGCGGGTCGGCATTGCAGGGGTGTGCCTCACCGCGATGTTCGTGTGCGGCGCGATGGGAGCGTCAAGCGCGTCCGCGGCGCTGCCGGAATACAAGACATGCGACGAGGCCAACAAGGAAATCGTCAACTGGGTACAAGACGGAAAACCTATGAAAAAGGAGGTGTTCACCGGCGCGTGGGAGACCAAGGAATGCACGTCGCCGGACCTACCAAACCCGGGTCCGATCCGGGCAAAAGGCCCAAACCCTGGACCTGAAGGGCGGTACGAAGTCGGGGCATGGAACGCGGGGAAGAAAGTCACATTCGACGGAAAGGGCGGCGTCAGCAGGTTGCGTGCCTACCGTCCGGAAGCGGGAAAACCAGCATGGACTGGTGGCGAAGTCGTGTCCACCATTACATGCACAGAGAGCGAGATCAAGGACGGCAAAATCACCGGACCAAAAACAAGCACCATGACGATCACGTTCAAGCACTGCACAAAACCAGGCGGCGAAAAGTGTACGTCTGCCGCCCCCGCTAAACCCGGCGAAATCATCACGTTCCCGCTCGAAGGCATCTTGGAGTACAACGAGGGCGCAACGGCGGGATTGACGGCTTTACAGCCGGCACCCGGGCAGAAATTCTACACAGCGGACTGCGGCCCTGGTGTGACCGCGAAAAAGGTCTCTGTATACGAAGGCGCAGCGCTCGGCGTAAATAGCAATTTCAACGCCGCCGTCCCCGAGTCGACGCAAAGGTTCGCCGTGAACGCCGCATTCGGACAGGAACCTTCCGCTTACGAAAGCACAAAAGGCGGAGGCGTCGGGCGGCTCTGGTTGCAAACCTATCTCGAATGGACCTTAGAAGCTTTTCCATCCAGCCTGGAAATGGAACTAAAGCTGAAAGGCGAACGGATGATGATCATGGGGGGCGGTCCGGGGGAGGCTGGAGTGGGTGGCGCGTTCGGGCAATGCGTACATGTCGCAGCAATGGGGGCATTCGCAAACAGTGGCTGTACGGACGCGAGCGCGGGAGACACGGGCGAATACGAATGGCACCCAGGCGCCGGTCAGAAACCGAAATACACCGACAAGACCGGCCTCGCGACGCTTACAGGCGCCGCTGGCGTGATCGAATGCAAGAGCAGCGCGGGCACCGGCGAAATCACCGGCATCAAAACCGACAAGGAGCAGGTCCTGTTCTCGAACTGCTCGACCAAAGGTGCGCCTTGCACCACCGTTCGCATTACGGGCGTGAACGAAAAAGGCGAACCGATGTGGACGGAAACCACTGCGCCCGGCACGATCGAAACGTTCCCGCTGGTCACGGAAGTCATCGACCACGGTGAATTCTTCTACCAGCTCGGTCCGGAAGGCGAACTCGAAAAGATCGTCGAACCGCCTGAAGGCGAAGCGTGGACGCTGTTCACGTCGAGTGAGGAAGGCGAAGAAAACCCGTACAAAGGCCTCCAGGCCGTGTACGAATGCAAGGAAGTCGCGCGTATCTTCACCGCCGGCGCGCTTGCAGGCGTAACGACGAACGTGAACAAAATGGAAACGAACCTGACGACCGCCTTCGAAGAAGGCAAAGGTCTGCAGAACCTCTTCAGCGACGCTGAAGTCGATGGCGAACCGCCGCTCATCCCGATCGGTCGCGGCACCGAGAAGGCCTTGGGTGCGGACTTGGGGGAAGAAAAGAACGAGATCAGGACGGAGAACGTAGAACCCTCCGTTGAACGGGGGACCGGCTTCTGAGTCATCGGTGAACTAGGGACCGATCGGATAGTCGAGACCCCTGCTCAAAACTAGGAGCGTGCGTTAGCGCAGAGCGGATGCCGGAGGAGGGACTCGAACCCCCGACACGCGGATTATGATTCCGCTGCTCTAACCGACTGAGCTACTCCGGCCGGAGTGGCAGGAGTGTAGCCGCCGGCTCCTGCCCAACGGCCCCTCGGGCCGCCACGCGCGACGGCCTACCGCCGCTAGCCTCCCACCGCGATGGCTCCGCCCACGCTCCTGGCAGTTCCCAACGTCTCCGAGGGGCGCGACCGCGAGCTGGTCGCCAGGATCGCAGCGGCGTTCGCGGGCGAAACCAGGAATGGCGAGCCGCGCGGGGGGCACAGCGACGTCCGCCTACTAGACATCCATACCGACCGCGACCACCACCGCACCGTCTACACGCTCGCCGGAGCGCCCGGCGAGCTCGCCGAGGCGCTCGTGCGCGGGGCGCGCGTGGCCGTCGAGCTGATCGACGTCGTGAGCCGCTCGCACGGTCCCCCGCAGGAGATCGGCCAGCATCCCCACGTGGGCGCCCTCGACGTCGCCCCGATCGTCTACCTGCGCACCGAGGACCGCGGCGCCGCCTGCGCCGAGGCGCTCGTGCTCGCGGATCGGCTCGGCGAGGAGCTCGCCCTGCCCGTGTTTCTCTACGGCGAGCTCTCCGGCGGCGACGCCGTCTCAGCGAGGACCCGCGCCGAGCTGCGCCGCGGCGGTCTCGCCGGCCTGGCCGCGCGGATGGTCCAGAGCCCTCCGCTCGCGCCCGATTTCGGGCCGCCTGCGATGCACGCGAGCGCCGGCGCCGCCCTCGTCGCCGCGCGCGCGCCGCTCGTCGCCTTCAACCTCGTGCTCGCGGCGCCCGCGAGCCTCGAGGACGCGCGTGCGGTGGCCGCGCGCGTGCGCGAGGGTGGCGAGGAGGGGCTGGCGGGCCTGCGCGCGATCGGCGTCACCCTCGGCGATGGCCGTGCGCAGGTGTCCATGAACGTCGAGCGACCGTTCGAGCTCTCGCTCGCACACGTCGTGCAGGCCGTGCGCGCGCATGCGCGCGTCGAGAGCGCCGAGCTCGTCGGCCTCGCTCCCGCCGCCGCGCTCACCGACTTTCCGCAAGAGCTGCCCATGCCCGGCTTCGATCCCTCCCGCCACGTGATCGAGAACGCACTAGGCTCTCAGTGACGATGGCTCAGACCAGGCGCAGGCGGCAGACCAAGCACAGGGGTAACGCCGCCGGCGTCATCGAGTCCCGCGGGCGCACCGGCCGCAAGCCCACCGCCCAGGAGAAGCGCGGCGACGGGACCCGTGCCACGCGCACGCCCAAGGCCCCAGCGGACAGGCGCGACCGGCCGCCGACCTGGCGGGCGGCATTTGTGAAGGCGATGATCGCCGCAGCCGTGCTGCTGCTCATCTTCATCGTCATCCTCGGCAAGCACTCCAACGGGGCAATCGAGGCCTTCCCCATCGTGCTCGGCTTCTACACCGTCGTCAGCTACTACAGCGACAAGTTCGTCTACTCGCGCAACCAGCGCAAGAAAGCACGCCAGGCAAGCGGCGGCACAGGCGGCGCGCGATGAGCGCCCTCGACGTCCGCTCCTTCACCGTCGGGCCCGTGCAGGAGAACTCCTACATCGTGCGCGCGAGCAGCGACGCGACGCGCGCGCTGCTCGTCGACCCAGGCGATGAGCCCGAGCGCCTGCGCGAGGCGATCGACGCGCTCGGCGTGCAGATCGAGGCGATCCTCATCACCCACTGCCACTTCGATCACATCGGCGCCGTCGCCCCGCTCGCCCGCGCTACCCACGCGCCCGTCTACTGCCCCGAGCTCGAGCGCCCCCTGCTCGAGGACCTGATGAGCTGGGTGCCGCCCGGATTCGGCCCCTTCGAGAGCTACGCGCCCGAGCACACGCTCGCAGGAGGCGAGCGCCTGGCGCTCGCCGGCCTCGACATCGACGTGCTGTCCACCCCCGGTCACAGCCCCGGGCACCTGACCTACGCGCTCCCCGGCGCGCTGCTCTCAGGGGACGTGCTCTTCCAGGGCTCCGTCGGGCGCGTCGACCTTCCCGGCGGTGACTGGGCGACGCTCGAGCACTCCATCGAGGGGCTGCTCACGGCATATCCGGCGGAGACCGTGGTCTATCCCGGCCACATGGGCGTGACGACGCTCGGGCGCGAGCGCGACGCCAACCCCTTCCTCGCCGAGGTGCGCCAGCGCCTGCCGCAGCCCGCGGGCGCCCGCACGGGCGCGCCCGCCAGTTGAGCGCACCCAAGCTCAAAGCCCCGCGCGGCACCTTCGACGTACTCGGCGAGCAGGCCGCCCAGCGCAGCGCGCTCGAGGCGCGCGCCCGCTCGATCCTCGAGTCCGCCGGCTACGAGCGCATCGAGACACCCGTCTTCGAGTCAACCGAGCTGTTCGCCCGCGGCGTCGGCGAGTCCACCGACATCGTGCGCAAGGAGATGTTCACCTTCGACGACCAGGCGGGACGCTCGCTCACCTTGCGCCCCGAGGGCACCGCGCCCGTGTGCCGCGCCTACCTCGAGCACGGCATGCACAAGCGCCGCCAGCCCGTGAAGCTCTGGTACCTCTCCTGCTTCTTCCGCCACGAGCGCGCACAGGCCGGGCGCTACCGCCAGTTCTGGCAGGTCGGCGTCGAGGCGATCGGATCAGACGACCCCGCCCTCGACGCCGAGGCGGTCTCCCTGCTCGCCACCCTGCTCGCGCACACGGGCGTGCGCGGCCTGCGCCTGCGCCTCTCCAGCCTCGGTAGCCCCGAGGCTCGCCACTCCTACCGCGAGCGCCTGCAGGCCTACCTGCAGGCCAACAGCGCCGAGCTCTCCGACGAGGTCAGAGGCCGCATCGAGCTCAACCCCCTGCGTGCCTTCGACTCCGAGCATCCCGGCACCAGACGCGTGATGGAGCGCGCGCCGCTGCTCTCCGAGCATCTCAGCGGCGAGGACAGCGAGCACTTCGCGTGCGTGCGCGAGCTCCTCGACGTCGCCGGCGTCTCCTACGAGCTCGACCCCACGCTCGTGCGTGGGCTCGACTACTACACGCGCACCGTCTTCGAGTTCACCTCCGACGCGCTCGGCGCCCAGAGCGGCGTCGCTGGCGGCGGGCGCTACGACGGCCTGATCGAGCAGCTCGGCGGAGCGCCTACGCCGGGCATCGGTTGGGCGGCCGGAATCGAGCGCATCATGCTCGCTGGCGAGGGCTCTCCCGGCGAGAGCTCTCTCGCTGAGCGCGTCGCGCCAAACAGTATGCGTCCTGGCGCCGCGGCCTCTCCGCCAGAGCTCTTCATCGCACTCGACGGGCCGCGTGAGCAGCTGCTCGCTCCCGCCTTCGCCCTGCTCAGCGAAGCCCGCTCGGCCGGCCTCGCCGCGCAGATGGATCTCGCCGGGCGCTCGCTCAAAGGGCAGCTCGGCAACGCCGACGCGCTCGGCGCGCGCTTCGTAGCCATCCTCGGGGCCGAGCAATCGCTCTTGAAGGACATGCAGGGCGGCGCCCAGGAGCCCCTCGCCGTGAGCGCCATCGTGCACGCCGTCCTGCGCTCTCATCACGCGCTCTGAGCCAGCTGCAATGGGCCTGAAGAGTCCAAGGTAGGAATCGCCGTTCAACTTCTTGACCGCCGCTGCCGAAAACATGGGCGATGGCGCAGATCTCACGCCCATTCCAAATTGCCCTCCTTGCTGTCCTCCTGCTCGCGGGCATATGGCTCTTCGCCTTGCAGGGGCACTCCAGCAGCACTTCCAGCTCCCCCAGCGCTCCCGCGGTCTCCGTCACGCACTCGAGCTCCGCCCCTGCGCCCTCGAGCTCGGCCTCGCTCGCGCAGCGCGAGGCCGCCCAAGCCGCCGCCCCGACCCCCATCTACCACGGCTCCGCCCCCGGCGTCGAGGGGCTGACGCGCGCCATCGCCAAGGCCCACGAAGCGGTCGCCATCTCCCAGGGCAACGCGAACGCGCTGCAGGGCGACTCCAGCCGCGCCTCCGGAGAAGCACCCGCAAGCCCAGCCGGAGCCGTCGGGACCTCGGGCCCCGGAGCTGCCGCCTCCCCCTCCACAGCTGCCGCCTCGGCTCCGTCCACCTCCGCTTCGAGCCTCAAGGGCGTCAGCGCCAGCGCTGGCACGAGCGCAGCCTCGAGCACGAGCAAGAGCACGAAGGCGGGCTCGCGCACGAGCACCGTGCGCCCGACGCCGCGCACGAGCGTGACCCCGACCACGTCCTCCACGCGCCCGGCGCTCAAGAGCCCTCACGCCCCCAGCAGCTCATCCAGCACGAGCACGCCGGCCGGCCAGCGGGCCGTCGAAGCCGAGCTCAAGAGCGGCGAGGTCGCCGTGATTCTCTTCTGGAACCCCTCGGGCTTCGACGATCAGCTCGTGCACGAACAGGTTCAGCGGCTCGGCGCCAGCGCCGCCGCGAAACATCTAGCAGTGCACGAGTCGCGCGCGGGCGAAGTCACCTCATACGGCGCCATAACCAGGGGCTTGCAGGTCTACTCGACGCCGACGATCCTCGTCATCGACCCGCACGGGCAGGCGATCACGATCACCGGCGTGACCGACTCCTACGCGATCGAACAGGCGATTCAGGAAGTACGCAGCGCCTGAGCCGTACACTCGCTCGCGTGGGCACGACGCCCGAGCAGCTCAGCAACCACCTCCAGTACCCCCTCGGCCGCGGTCATCTGCCGCCGGACGCGTTCACGGGCGCCGCCGGTGGCGGGACGTGCGGTGATCTCATCCGCGTCTCCCTCTCGCTCGAGCGCGATAGCCCACATGGGCGCATCCGCGACGCTGGCTTCCAGGCGAGCGGCTGCGGCTCCTGCCTCGCCGCAGGCAGCGCCGCCGTCGCGCTCGCGCGGGGGATGCCCCTGCTCGAGGCCGCGCGCATCGGCGCCCCGCAGATCGCAGCCGAGCTGGGCGGGCTCAGCGCGTCAAAGCAACACGCCGCAGAGCTCGCCGCCGACGCCCTTCATCGCGCGCTCGGTGCCGCCGCGCGAGACGCCGCTTCGCTCGCCGTGGACCCCCGGCGCACGCTCGTGGCCATGAGCGGCGGGGTCGACAGCGCCGTCGCCGCGCTGCTGCTCGCGCACGAAGGACACCAGGCCGTGGGCGTGACGCTCGAGCTCTGGTCTGACCCCGAGAACGCGGGCGAGCTGAGCTGCTGTTCCGCGCAGGCGCTGCGCAGCGCCCGCGCGCTCGCCCACGAGCTCGGCATGGCGCACCTCTCGATCGACCTGCGCGCCGAGTTCCGCGCCGGCGTCGTCGAAGCGTGGCTCGCGGAGCACGCCGCCGGCCTCACGCCCAACCCATGCGTGCGCTGCAACGGCAGCGTGCGCTTGGACGCGATGCTCGAGCTCGCCACCAGGCTGGGCTCCGACACGCTCGCGACCGGTCACTACGCGCGCCTGGCCGACGATCCGCACGAGCACTCGCTCCTTCGCACCGCCGCCGATGAGCGCAAGGACCAGAGCTACGTGCTCGCCGCGCTCGCCCCCGAGTCACTCGCGCGACTGCGCTTCCCGCTCGGCGAGCTGCGCAAGCAGGAGGTCCGTGAGCTGGCCGCGCGCGCAGGCCTCGCGGTCGCCCGTCGCCGGGACTCCCAGGATCTCTGCTTCCTCGCTGGCACCCGTCACGGGCGCTTCCTCGAGCGACATGGTGGGCTGGGCGCGCGGCCCGGGCCGATCGTCGATCGCGCCGGGCGCACGCTCGGCGCCCACGCAGGCGCGCACGCCTATACGGTCGGCCAGCGCCACGGCCTCGGCCTCTCCGCGCCCGAGCCCCTGTACGTGCTCGCCACCGACACGCGCGCCAACACCGTCACCGTCGGTCCCCGCGAGGCCCTGCTCTCGCGGCGCCTGCGCGTCAGTCAGGCGACCCTGCACCGCGACGGCGCGAGCGTCGACGGCGTGCGCGTGCGCGCGCACGGGCGCCGCTTCGACTGTCGCCTGCCAAGCGGCCTCGGCGCCGGTCGTCACGCGCGTGTGGCGATCGAGCTCGCCGAGCTGGCCGAGCGCACCGCACCCGGCCAGCTCGCCTGCCTCTACGCCGGCGATCTGATCGTCGGACACGCCACCATCGCGGCGTAGCGCGCCCGGGCGCGCACGCGCTGCCCGCACGCCGGGCGCCCGCCGGGCGCCCCTAAGATCGAGAGCGTGATGAGCTCGGATGAGATCCGCGAGCGCTACCTCGAGTTCTTCGAGCAGCGCGGCCACCGGCGTGTGCCCTCAGCCTCGCTCATACCCTCGGCGCACGATCCCTCAGCGCTCCTGACCGTCGCCGGCATGCACCCTCTGAAGCCGTACTTCCTCGGCCAGCAGACGCCACCCCAGCCGCGCCTGACGAGCTGCCAGAAGGTCTTTCGCACGGTCGACATCGACAACGTCGGCAACACCGCCCGCCATCTCACGTTCTTTGAGATGCTCGGCAACTTCTCCTTCGGGGACTACTTCAAGCGCGAGGCCATCGAGTACGCCTGGAGCCTCTCCCGCGAGGTCTTCGGCTTCGACGCTCGAGACATCTGGGTGACCGTCTTCGAAGGCGACGAGCAGCTCGGCCTGGAGGCCGACGAGGAGGCGATCGAGCAGTGGCTCGCCGTCGGCGTCCCACGCGAGCGCATCGTGCGGTGCCCGCGCTCGGAGAACTTCTGGCAGGCCGGCCCCACGGGCCCCTGCGGTCCATGCTCTGAGCTCTATCTCGACCGCGGCGAGCATCACGGCGCGCCCGGCGATCTACCAGGCGGCGATAACGAGCGCTTCCTCGAGTACTGGAACCTCGTGTTCATGCAGTACGAGCAGGAGCCCGCTGCTGAGGAGCCAGGCACCGTGCTCAAGCCGCTGCCCGCGAAGAACATCGACACCGGCCTCGGCCTGAACCGGATGGCCGCGATCCTCCAGGACAAGCAGTCCGTGTTCGAGACCGACCAGTTCCAGCCGCTGATCGAGCTCGGCGAGCAGCTCTCAGGGCGCCGCTACGGCGCTGACTTCGAGGGCGACCGCGCACTGCGCATCCTCGCCGATCACGCGCGCGCAATCACCTTCCTCACCGCCGACGGGGTGGTTCCCTCCAACGAGGATCGCGGCTACGTCCTGCGCCGCGTCATGCGCCGCGCGATCCAGCAGGGCCTCGCGCTGGAGCTGCCGGTGGGCTTCCTCGCCCGCTACGCCGAGCGCGTCCGCGAGGTGATGGGCGGCGCCTACCCCGAGCTCAACGAACAGGCAGAGGTCACCGATATGTGGTCCTCCGCCGAGGAGGAGAGCTTCGGGCGGACGCTCGCCCAGGGACTGGACATCCTGCGAGAGCACATCGAAGCGGCGCGCGCGAGCGGACGCCCGTCGGTGTCCGCAGCAGACGTGTTCACCCTCCACGACACCCACGGGTTCCCCTACGAGATGACGAGCGAACTACTCGCAGCGGAGGGGTTCGATATCGAGGGCGACTTCGAGGAGTTGATGGAGGAGCAGCGCGCCCGCGGTCGCTCGGGTGCGCCGACAACGACTCTGGGCCTGACAGCGAGCGCGACCCCCGGGCTGTCCTCTGAGGAGAGCCCGCCGACGCGCTTCACTGGATACGAAACCGAGTTGCAGCCGACGACGGTGGTGGCGGTGAGTCCGGTCGAAGAGACGGGCCACACGGAGGACACCGGGGACGGCCCGCGCAGCGGCGCTCGCGCGCGCCTGCTGGTGAAGCTCGCCGAGTCGCCCTTCTACGCGCCCGGCGGCGGGCAGGTGGCCGACGTGGGGACGATCGAATGCCAGCACGGTGGGTGTCGCGCGCGCGTCGAGGACGTCTTTCGCCTCGGCGAGGACCAGGCGCTCGCGATCGTCCTCGAGCAGGGCACGGTGGCGCCTGGCGAGGCGGTGCTCGCGCGCGTCGATCACCGCGCCCGCCACGCCACCGCCGCCAACCACACAGCCACGCACCTGCTGCAGGCTGCTCTGCGCGAGCGCATCGGCGCGCACGTGCGCCAGGCGGGCTCCTACGTGGGCCCGGACAAGCTGCGCTTCGACTTCACGCACGGCCACGCGCTCAGCGCGGAGGAGGTGAGCGACGTCGAGGATCGCGTCAACGAGTGGATCGCGCGTAACGAGGCGGTGCGGGCGATCACGACCACGCTGGATGAGGCCAAGCGCCTGGGGGCGATGGCCCTCTTCGGCGAGAAGTACGGCGAGATCGTGCGGATGGTGCAGGTCGGCGAAGGCGAGCACTCGCGCGAGTTGTGCGGCGGCACGCACGTGCGCACAACGGCCGAGATTGGCCCCTTTCGGATCCTCAGCGAGACCTCGAGCTCGGCCAACGTCAGGCGCATCGAGGCCGTCAGCGGCCCAGCGGCGACCGAGCTGCTGCGCGCGCACGATCGCCTGTTGCTCGAGCTCAGCGCAGAGCTGCGTGCGCGTCCCGAGGACGCGCCGCAGGCCGTGCGCGCGCTCGCGCAGGAGCGAAAGCGCCTCGAGCGCGAGCTCAAGCGGGGCGCCGCCAGCGCGCTCGGCGCTCCGGGTGCGGCCGATGTGGACCTGCAGGCACTCGCCGCGCGCGCGCGCGAGGCCGCGGGTGCGCCGGTGCTCACCGAGCGCGTTCCCGTGGAGGACGCGAAGGCGCTGCTCGAGCTCGCCGACAGGCTCAAGGGGCGCCTCCCCGGGGCCGCCATCCTGCTCGGCAGCGTGGCCGACGGGCGCGTGCACCTGGTCGCAAGCGTCGCCCCCGAGCTGGTCGAGCGGGGCGTCAAGGCCGGCGCCGTCGTCAAGGCTGCCGCGGCGCTCGTCGGCGGCGGCGGCGGCGGGCGTGACACGATGGCCCAGGCCGGAGGTCGCGAGCCCGAGCGCCTCGGCGAGGCGCTCGAAGCCGGGCGCGCGGCGATCGAGACGGCGCTCGCCGGCTGAGCGACCGTGCGCGTGCTCGCGCTCGACTACGGAAGCGCCCGCTGCGGCTGCGCGCTCAGCGATCCCACGGGCACGATCGTGACGCCGCTCGAGCCCGTCGCACGACCGGCCACCCGCCGCGGGCTCGCCGCTCTGGGCAAGCTCGTCGACGATCGGCACATCGAGCGGGTGATCGTCGGGCTGCCGCTCTCGCTCGACGGCCGCGACAGCGAGCAGACACGTGAGGCGCGCGCCTTCGCCGCCCTGCTCGCCGAACGCCTCGGCGCGGGCGTTCAGGTCGAGCTGCACGACGAGCGCTACACCACCCGCATCGCCCAGCGCCTGCACGAGGCCACCGGGCGTGCGCGCCGCACGGGCGCCAGCGAGGACTCGCGCGCCGCCGCCCACTTGCTCGAGAGCTGGCTTGCTGCGCGCGCGCACTAGGCTGGGCAGCGCTTGCCCCCTGGTGACCCACCGCCCGAGCGCCACCCGGCACGCACGCGCACCCCTCCCCGCCCGCGTGGGGCCCCCGGTGCGCGCCCGCCCCGCAGAGCACGCTCACACGCGCGCCTGTTCACGCTGGTGGCGCTCGTCGCAGGGCTCGCAGCGGTGATCGCCGTGCTCGGATCGCGCGGGTCGCGGCGCGTGCCGACGGCCGCGCCACCGCCAGAAGTGAGGGTCCTCATCACCGAGGGCAAAACACGCGCGCAGATCGCCCAGATCGCCTCCGCTGACGGGCTCAAGGGAAGCTACCTACTCGCCTCACGGCGCTCGCCGCTGCTCGACCCTGTCACCTACGGAGCCCCCGCCGGCACACCCGACCTCGAAGGCTTCCTGTTTCCCGCGACCTATGACATGTACAGGGGAGACTCCGCGAACAGGCTCGTCGAAGAGCAGCTGATCGCCTTCCACGAAGGCGTTGGCCCGCGGCTCCTCGCCAGCGCGCATGCGCTTCACATCTCCCCCTACCAGCTGCTGATCGTCGCGTCGATGGTCGAGCGCGAGGCCGTCCTGGCGAGCGATCGCGCGAAGATCGCCGCCGTCATCTACAACCGCCTCGCCGCCGGCATGCCGCTGGGCATCGACGCGACCATCTACTACGCGGTCGAGCTCGCAGATCACATCCCCACCTACACGGGCGAACTGACAGAGGCGCAGCTGCACATCGAATCCCCGTACAACACGCGCACGCATCGTGGCCTACCGCCCACGCCGATCTCCAACCCCGGGCTGGCCTCGATCGAAGCGGCCGCGCGCCCCGCGCACGTGCCCTACCTGTACTACGTGGCAGGGGCCGACGGCTGCGGCGAGCAGGTCTTCTCGGACACGCTCGCGCAGTTCGAAGCCGACGTCGCCGCCTACCGGGCCGCGGTGGAACGCAACGGCGGCAAGCCGCCGACGTGCGAGCGCAGGTGATGGCCCGCCTCGGCGTCCTCGGCTGGCCCGTCGCTCACAGCCGCTCGCCGGCGATGCACAACGCCGCGCTCGCCGCGCTCGCCTTGCACGACTGGCGCTATCAGCGCCTGCCCGTTCCCCCGGCGCTATTCGCGCAGACCACGCGCGCGCTGGGCCAGGCGGGCTTCCGCGGTGCCAACGTGACGATCCCCCACAAGCAGGCGGCGCTCGCCCTTGCGACGAGCGCCTCGCCCACCGCACGAGCGATCGGCGCGGCCAACACGCTCACGTTCGCGCCCGACGGCGAGACCGAGGCAGAGAACACGGACGCGCCCGGCCTGATCGACGCGCTCGCGTTATCGCCGCGCGGCATGAGCGCGCTCGTGCTCGGTGCGGGCGGCAGCGCGCGCGCGGCCGTGTGGGCGCTGCGCGCGGCCGGCGCGCGCGAGGTATCGGTGTGGAACCGCACGCCCGAGCGTGCGCGCCAGCTCGCGCAGGCGCTCGGCGCGCGAGCGATCGGGGCCCCCGAGCCGGCTGACGTGCTCGTCAACTGCACCTCCGTAGGGCTCCCGAGGCCCGCCGGACTAGAACGCTCGGCTAGTGACGATGAGGTGCTCAACCAACTCGGATTGACGTTCGATCAAGTCGGTAAGTACGCCCATGTCGTCGACCTCGTCTACCGCGCTGATCCCACGCCCCTGCTCACGGCTGCAAGGGCGCATGGCGCGCGCACCGTCGACGGCCTGGAGGTGCTGCTCGCCCAGGGGGCGCTCAGCTTCGAGCTGTGGACCGGCCGGCAGGCACCCCGTGAGCTCATGCGCAAGGCCCTCCGTCCTAACGGCGCTGCGGCCCACTAGGCGCTCTCCCGGGCGGCCTCCCGAGAACCCGCGCCCCAAGCGGGCACCATGAGCGACCTGCCCCAGCAGACCGGCCCGGACCTGCACGCGATCTTCGGGATCGACGGCTCACCCGAGGAGATCGACCGTTTGATCGCGATTGAGCGCGCCGGCGCACAAGAGCAGGCCTTCGAGGACACCACCGGCGGCGTTGCCGAACAGCTCGTCGAGGCGCCCGGCGAGGAGTTGCACTTCGAGCTCGCCGAGCACGCGGACGCGTTCGCGCTCGAGCAGTCGCTGGCCGATCACGAGCAGCTCCCCGAGCTGGGCGAAGAAGCGCTCGCCAGCACCTCCGCAGAGGGCTACACCGGCATCACCAGCCCCGTGCACCGCGGCTCCTCGCAGCGCTTCCTGACCGACGTCATCGTCGAGATGGGCTTGGCCCTGCGCAAGCAGGTCGACGAGGCGATCGAGAGCTCGCGCGTCTCGGGCACGACGCCCGAGCGGGTGCTGCTCGAACACGGCACGCTCACAGCGGACGCGCTGGCTCGCGCGCTGGCCGAGCGCTACGGGCTCGACCACGTCGACCTCGACGTCTTCAGCGTGGATATGAAGGCCGCCAACCTCGTGAGTACCACGGTCGCCAAGCGCTATCAGACGGTCCCCATCTCCTTCGTCGACGCGCGCACGCTGCTGGTCGCCATGTCCGACCCTTCGAACGTGCTCGCGGTCGACGACATCGCGATCATGACCGGCTATGAGATCCGCGTTGCGGTCGCCGCGCCCGATGACATCGCCGCCCTGATCAGGCGTCTGGATCGCCTCGACGATGTCGTCGAGCAGGCCGCGCTCATCCAAGAGGTCGAAGAGGACGGCGGCGAGGTCGTCGCGCTGCGCGAGACCTCCGAAGACGCACCCGTCATCAAGCTCGTCAACCAGATCGTCGCCCAAGCGGTCGAGCGCGGTGCCTCGGACATCCATCTCGCCCCCGACGGGCGCGAGCTGCGTGTGCGCTTTCGCATCGACGGTGTGCTCCAGGACGTCACGACCGTGCAGCGCCGGATGGCCGCCGGGGTGATCTCGCGCATCAAGATCATGTCGGAGCTGAACATCGCCGAGAAGCGCCTGCCACAGGACGGCCGTGTCGGCCTCGTGGTCGATGGCCGCCATGTCGATCTGCGCGTGGTCACGCTGCCGAGCGTGCTCGGCGAGGGCGTCGTCATGCGCGTGCTCGACAAGGCCTCGGTGGTCGTCGAGCTCGACAAGCTCGGCATGGCCGATGTCGAGCGCGAGCGCTTCGAAAGCGCCTGTCACGAGACCCACGGCGCCGTGCTCGTCACCGGCCCGACCGGATCGGGAAAGTCGACGACGCTGTATGCGGCGCTGCAGCTGCTCAACACGCCCGAGAAGAACATCATCACCGTCGAGGACCCCGTGGAGTATGAAATGGAGGGGCTCACGCAGGTGCAGGTCGCGTCGAAGGTGGGCCTCACGTTCGCGGCGGGCCTGCGCGCGATGGTGCGCGCCGATCCCGACGTGATCATGGTCGGCGAGATCCGCGACCGCGAGACCGCTCAGATCGCGATCGAGTCCGCCCTCACCGGGCACCTCGTGCTCTCCACGCTGCACACCAACGACGCGCCGTCAGCGATCACGCGCCTGATCGAGATGGGGATCGAGCCGTTCCTGGTCGCCTCCGCGCTCGACTGCGTAGTCGCCCAACGCCTCGCGCGCATGCTCTGCGCGAGCTGCAAGCGGCGCACGATCATCTCGCCGAAGGTGCTCGAGCAGAACGGCTATCGCGCGCGCGTGGAGCTCGAGGCCTACGAGCCCGTCGGCTGCCGGCGCTGCGGCGGCAGCGGCTACCGCGGTCGCGTGGGACTGTATGAGGTGATGAAGGTCACGCCCGAGATCCAGGCGCTCGCGCTCGAGCGCAGCCCCGCCGAGAAGATCCGCGACGTCGCCGTCACGCAGGGCATGGCGCGTCTGCGCGAGGACGGGCTCGAGAAGGTCAAGCTCGGGCGCACCTCGATGGCCGAGATCGCACGCGTCGTCGGCACCAACTAGACGGCTCAGCACTAGAACGTTCGTCCAGTGGCCCGCGGGGCTGTGTGCGCGAGGCCGGCCGACGGTCGATGCGCCGACACATGGACATCGATTTCGCAGACCTGCTGATGGAGGTCGTACACCGTCGCGCATCTGACCTGCACCTCAGCTCCGGTGCGCACCCGACGGTTCGCGTGCGGGGCAAACTGACACCGCTCGAGGAGTACCCGAAGCTCTCATCCACCGACACGCGAGAGATCGTCTACTCGATCCTCACCGGCGACCAGCGCCAGCGGTTGGAGACCGACTGGCAGCTCGACTTCGCCTATGCGATCCCCGGGCACGCGCGCTTCCGCGTCAACGCCTACTTCCAGCGCGGCGCGCTCGGCGCAGCCTTCCGCCTGATTCCCTTCAACCTCACCTCGATCGACGAGCTCGGGCTCCCCGCGACGGTGCACGAGTTCACGCGCAGGCCGCGCGGCATCGTGCTCGTCACCGGCCCGACCGGCTCGGGCAAGTCGACCTCGCTCGCGGCGATGATCGACGAGATCAACTCCACCCGCGAGGAGCACATCATGACGATCGAGGACCCGATCGAGTTCCTGCACGCGCACAAGAAGTGCCTCGTCAACCAGCGCGAGCTGGGCTCCGACGCGCAGAGCTTCGCGGACGCGCTGCGCGCCGCGCTGCGCCAGGACCCCGACGTGATCCTCGTCGGCGAGATGCGCGACCTGGACACGATCTCGACCGCGCTGACCGCCGCGGAGACCGGCCACCTGGTGTTCGCCACACTGCACACACAGGACGCCGCGCAGACGATCGACCGCGTGATCGATGTCTTCCCCTCCCACCAGCAGGGACAGGTCCGCGTGCAGCTCTCGGTCGCGTTGCAGGGCGTCATGACCCAGCAGCTGCTGCCCACCGCCGACGGCTCCGGACGTGTGGCGGCGGTTGAGGTGCTCGTGCCGACGCCCGCGGTGCGCAACCTCATCCGCGAGGGCAAGACCCATCAGATCTACTCGGTCATGCAGACCGGCTCAGCACAGGGGATGCAGACGATGGACTCCTCGCTCGCTGGTCTCGTGCGCCGCGGCATCATCGTCCAGAAGCTCGCCGAAGCGCGCTCCGGGGCGCCCGAGGAGCTGAGGCGGCTTCTCGGCGCGACGTCGTTGGCGGCGGCGTAGGCCAACGGTCATGCGCAGCTTCGTCTTCAACGCGATCGACTCCACCGGAAACAAAGCGCACGGGGAGGTCGAAGCCGACAGCAAGCAGGCCGTCGCCGACCAGCTCAAGTCGCGCGGCCTGATCGTCCTCGACATCGCCGACAAACACGCCTCGAGGGAGATCACGATCGGCCCCAAGCGCGTCGCGGCCAGCGACCTGTCGATCTTCTCGCGGCAGCTCTCGACCATGATCTCCTCGGGCATGAGCATCCTGCGCGCCCTCTACGTGCTGGAGGAACAGACCACCAACAAATACCTGAAGGAAACGATCATCGCCGTGCGCAAGGACGTCGAGGCGGGGCTGTCGCTGAGCGACGCGCTGGGGCGTCACCCGAAGGTCTTCAACGGACTGTTCGTCGCGATGACGCAGGCCGGTGAGATGGGCGGCATGCTCGAGTCCGCGCTCGTTCGGGTCGCCGACCAGATGCAGAAGGACGCCTCGCTGCGCAAACAGATCAAATCCGCGATGATGTACCCCTGCCTGGTGATCGTGTTCGCGGTCGGCGTGATGATGGCGCTGGTCGCGTTCCTCGTGCCCGTGTTCGAGAACGTGTTCAAGGAATTCGGCGGAAAACTTCCCGCCATGACCCAGGTCTCCGTATTGCTCTCGACCATCGTCACCAGTTACTGGTGGGCTCTGTTCCTCGGCACCGGCACAACGGTCTTCCTCTTCATCAAGTGGAAGAAAACCTCGTGGGGGCACAAGCAGTGGGACCGCTTTCGCCTGCGCATACCGATGAAGATCGGCACGATCGTCCAGCAGATCGCCGTCGCCCGCTGGTCGCGCACGCTCGCCTCGCTCACCTCCGCCGGGGTGCCGCTTCTGCAGGCGCTCGAGATCACCGGCCGCACCGGTGGCAACATCGTCGTCGAGGAGTCGATGGACGCCGTCATCGCATCGGTCAAGCGAGGGGGCACGATCGCCGCGCCGCTCGCGCAGATGCCGATCTTCCCCTCGATCGTCACGCACATGGTCGGCGTCGGCGAGGAAACCGGCGCGCTCGACGAGATGCTCGCGCGCGTCGCCGAGTTCTATGAGGAACAGGTCGAATCGTCGGTCAAGGCGCTCACCTCGATCCTCGAGCCGATCATGATCATGGTGATCGGCGCCATCGTCGGCTTCATCGTCATCTCGATGTACCTGCCGCTGTTCGAACTTTACAACCACATCGAATAGCGACACGCTGACGGAAATGGCGCGAGGACGCCGTTTCTGGCGACTACGCAGCCGCCTTTGTCATCGGTTTGTCATCGAGAATCGCGGCGACCGTTTCTGCAGCCTGCGCATCCGACCGTGGCAGCGGGTGGGCATAGGTGCTGAGCAGGGTGGTGGGGTCATCGCCCAGACGCCCTGCAACGATGTGCAGGGGCACCGGCGGTGTTGCCGTGAGCGCGAGCGTGGCGGCGGTGTGCCGCAGGATGTGCAGCGTGCCCGTGGTGATGCCCGCGTCTTTGCGCTTCGCCCTGAACATGCCCGTTAGCGCCTGCGGGTAGATCGGGACGCCCAACTCGTTGCAGAAAACGAGGTCGCCGTCCTCGTAGGCTGCGCCGGCTACGAAGGTGCGCAAATACCTGATTGGGCGTGCAAAGAAGGAAGGCTGGCCGATCCCTACGGGTTGGAAGTCCGACGGGACGACGTCGGGGCGGTCAGCAGCTAGCGCGTGTGCGAGATGCGGAGGGTCACGTGAAATCCACATTGCGTGCCCTAACTGCAGTAGCAGCGCCGAACCTGACGGTGTCGCACCCGTACTCGCTACCAGCATTAGCGCAGACGGACGTAGTTGGCATGTGGACCTAGTAAAACAGGCACGCGAGCGCCAAGCGCTGACGCGCGCGGATCGCAGCTACGCCCACAGGGCTAGCACCGGCGATCCCCTACGCGACGCCAAGGCACTGCTGACGCAAACACGCGAACGCATAGTCCTACGCACCCACGCGCGTGAACGCTTCCTGCAGGCGTGGGGCGAAGAAGAGGTCCGCGAGCTAGAACTGCGGCGCCGCGCGGGGCTAAAAGAGTGGTGACAACTTCCTGCTCCAACCCGGGCGGAAGATCGCGTGCGTGGACGCGGGCACCGGCAGGGTTCTGCCCTCCTTGGCCTGCCGGTCACGGTGGCGTGCGGACCTCGCCCGTCCGCACGTCACCGCATCTTCAAGCCCGTCTTACTCGCACCCCCCGGCTGCCCGACTATTCAGCCTTGAACCCGTTTATCGTCCCGACTTCGAGAGCCGGCGGCGTCGCCCCGATCTTACATCCACCCTTCACTGCTTTTTTGGCTTCTTCGACTAAGCAAAAGCCAGCGATGCTCTTTTCCTGAAATTCTTTCAGCGGTTCGCCACCTTCATAGGCGTTCCCGTAGGAAGGGTCATATAGCTTACCACTCCCTTTCGGCGCTTCCTCGATGAAATGATTGAGGAAGTCCGCAGTCGGATTCATATCGCCCTGCGCCGCCACGCCCGCTTCCTTCGTTACTTCTGATTCCTTATACGGGAATTCTCCTCCCAACGCGCCCCCGCCCGCTGCAAAGCCCCAGTTCTTCACTAGCATCGAGCATGCCGAACCCGCCGCACCACACTTCGGTCCAACGTTAGGCAGCACTTCCAGCTCTTGGGAGGAAATGCCCTCATACTCGAGCGCATACGCAAACGCAAGCGCCCACGCCCCACACTGCCCTTCAGCGCTTTTCAGCAGTTCGGGGACACCCGCGTTCGCGCACGTGCCCGGTTCTTTTTTGAGGATTGCTTCCAGTGATTTCCCAACGTAGGCGGTGTGGTCCTCCCAATAGGTCATGGTCTTGCCATTGCGGTGAAGTGTCCCAGGTTCTATTTCGTACCATCTTAGGTGGGTCTGCAGCGTCGCGAACTGGCTCCATATTCCCTTGACCGGTTCGGTCGGCTTCGCTTCGATGCCTTGCGTAGCTAGATCAAGTAGTGTTAGGTAGATCGGCAGCCCTTTCACAAGCGCGCCCGCTTCGGTCAAATAGAAATTGTGCGTACTTTGCCCAATTTGCTGTTTGATAACCACAGGAGGGGCAGGAGGAGTCGCCGCTTCTTCAACTTCCCACTTCCAGGTGATCGTCACAGATTCATACAGAACCTTGTTGGGAAGTTCTGTGTCGGCGGTAACGGCTTTTGTCGTAAAAGACCCTGCGTTCGCTTCGAGTTCCGCTTTAGTTAGTTCCGTTTTGAATTTCAGCGGTTCACCGCCGATCGTGGCTTCGCCTGTTATCTTTGCCTTACCGACGAGCTTGTTTTTGATGAATGCTTCGGTAGCGGCACCCATCGCGAAGCGTGCCTTGACGGTCGGCTTCGTCTTCTTTACGTAGCCGACCGGCCAGTTTTTTGTGTCGCCAGGTTTTGCGGACTTCTGCCACTGGACGTTGTTCTTTTCTCCAACGTCACCGAGTTCAACGGACGCTTCTCCTGTTCCGTTCGTTGCGTGATCGACAACAGTCGGAATAGGTCCCGACCCCGCACCGCCGGGCGCTGTGAATTCGACCTGTTCGATGCTAGGTGCAGGAGGGGGCGGCGGGACCGCTTCGAAGCCGGTTTCCCTGTCGATGGGGCCGACGTTCTCGGTCCTGATCTCATTTTTTTCTTCGCCTTTGGCTTTGCCAGAGGTCTTCTCGATGCCGCGGCCGATCGGGATCAGCGGCGGTTTGCCACCCACTTCAGCGTCGCTGAAGAGGTTCTGCAGACCTTTGCCTTCTTCGAAGGTGGTCGTGAGGTTCGTCTCCATTTTGTTCACGTTCGGCGTTACGCCTGCAAGCGCGCCGGCGGTGAAGATACGAGCGACTTCCTTGCATTCGTACACGGCCTGGAGGCCTTTGTACGGGTTTTCTTCGCCTACCTCACTCGAGGTGGACAGCGTCCACGCTTCGCCTTCGGCCGGTTCGACGAACTTTTCGAATTCGCCTTCCGCGGTCAGCTGGTAGAAGTATTCACCGTGGTCGATGACTTCCGTGTCCAGCGGGAACGTTTCGATCGTGCCCGGCGCGGTGGTTTCGGTCCAGATCGGTTCGGCGTTTTCGTTCAGACCCGTGATGCGGACCGTGGTGCAAGGCGCACCTTTCGTCGAGCATTTCGAGAACAAAACCGCCTCTTTGTCGGTTTTGACGCCGGTGATTGTGCCTGTGCTCGTGCTCTTGGCGCATTCGATTACACCAGCAGCACCGGTCAGCGTCGCTTTACCGGTTTTGTCCGTGTCGTTCGGTTTCGGGCCGGGGCCCGGGACCCATTCGTATTTGCCTTCGGGCACTGCCGGGATCGGGGTCCCTTTCGGCTCTTCAGGTTCTTTGTATTTTTCGGCGATGAGTTTCGCCTCTGGTTTCGTGCATTCTTTGTTTTCGTACAAACCGTTCGGGACTTTTTCTTTCGTCGCTTCGACAGTTACTTCGCCTTTTACCTTTTTGTACGTGACCGTCGACACGGTCTTGATACAACGGCCATATTCGCCGGCGAACGCCGACGAGGCGGCCAACGCGCTCAACGCCACGACGGCGAACAGGCTCAGCCCCATAACAGTGATGCGTTTCATCTCGCTTCCCCCTTGCCCCTTGCGGGATGTGCTTGAGCGGCGTCCGAGCCCCCGTGTTCGGGACGCAGCAGGCGTCCCGTGCCAGCCCTAGCGTTGCGCCGCGCCCAAGCGGCGCAGGGGCACTCTCGCACAGGCGTGCTCTCAGGTCAATACCACGCCGATACCGCCCAGTGGCTGGGAATTGCCCGACGATCACCGGCACCGCCGGTGCAGACAGCACGACAGCCCCGCTGTAGCCGTTCTCGCGGGCGAAGACCGGGGCAGCCCGGCGTCACGCGCCTAGTAGACGCCTCGCCTGTTCTTCCGCGACGGCTAATTCATCCCTGCCTATGGGCCGATTGATCGGCCGTGTGAGCACGACGTCATCCGATCCCTCGCGGCACAGTACCCAGCTCCCCTCGCTGATCGTGGGCTTGCCGAGGCTTGCGGCCAAGTCCGGGTCCCAGATGAGGTCCGCTATGGGCTGACCCCCACGGAACATGACGAAGCGCTCGTCGGTGTCTTCTTGGGTCGTGAACGTGTCGTCCCCGGCCATCGGTGCTGATCCTATCTGGCCTCGTCTGGCCTCGGTAGCTTCCCCAGTGTGGACGACGCAGCCCTCGAAGCTGACCTAGCTGCACGTGCCCGCGAGCACCACTGCAGGCTGATCATCGAGCCGCTAGGCAACGGCCCGGTGCGTGCTGCGCTGAAGACGGCAGGGCACCCGATCGCCCCGGATGGACACATCAGGCTCTCGGCCGCACGCCGTGACCGCGCCACGGCGCTCCGGGGCTTGCACCGGCAGGGCAGGCCTCGCGTCGCCTAGATCGCCTACTAGGAGGGTCTAGCGAAACGGCTAGCGAAACTCGCTGCCGGGTATAACGGAGGATATGTGGCGCCGGATCGCGGACGCGATCCCTTGGATACTTGCAATCCCGGCAGGGGTAGCCCTCGCTGAAGACTGGCAGCCGTGGGCGACGATCATCGGGGTCGTCACGTTTTTGGCCTGGGTGGCGCTGATTGGGGCGTTCGTCTCGCGTAGGCGACGCGGCCAGCTCTTACGCCGCGAGACGAACGATCTGCGCCCTAGCGAGGGCACAGGAGAGCTTGGCGAGGATCGTTAGGTCGGCGTGCAGCCGCACCCGCTCAATCCGCCGGACACGGAGCGGCGCGA
The DNA here is from genome assembly GCA_963722435.1 of uncultured Solirubrobacteraceae bacterium. Taxonomy (GTDB): domain Bacteria; phylum Actinomycetota; class Thermoleophilia; order Solirubrobacterales; family Solirubrobacteraceae; genus Palsa-744. The sequence goes on from CAVRKZ010000001.1 coordinate 357,980, forward strand.
GCGCCCATTCGTTCTTGAGCCTGCCGAACTCCCGCTCGACTGCTCCACTTCGCTTGTAGAGGCCACGCCAGCGCAGCGTCTCACGAGGGATCAGGGGATGCAGGCGGTCGGCCTTTATCCACCGCGAGCCGGGCTGGCACTCGCCCGGTAGGGCAGCGCCACTTCGTTGCCTGCCGTTTGTAGTCGGCTCCGGCGGACTGCCACTCGCCGTGCTCGCAGGAGGGCGGCGCGTCCTCGCCGCGCTTCACGTCGGGGGTCTGCCGCAGCGGGATCACGGGCACGATCCCCCGATCGGAGCAGGCGTCGTAGACCCGGTTGTTGTCGTAGCCCTTGTCCAGCGCGCACGTCTCAGGGTCGATCCCGAGCGCGTCGAGGTTGTCTGTGCTGTTCGAGACCCTCCTCGGCCCAGACCCGAGGGACGGGGTGAGCCTCGCCGTCGATCGGACCGCCCCGATAAGGAATCGTCAGGAAGTCGTCCGTAGCCGCCACGGGCCAAGAGTAATGCCGCATGCCCTGATCGCCACACCGCCCTCAGGGACCTACACGCACAGGGCAGCCCGCACGTGGGCTTGCCTACCCCTCGATCGGTGGTCTGGGCGGCCGCCCCAGGCACGACGTGAGGCCGAGGGCTTTGTCGTCGTCGTAGATCTGTACCTGCAGCCGATAGAACTGCTCGATGAAGTGGATCGGCCGAGACACGGAGAAGCTGCCGGATCGGGTGAGCTTGCGCTCCTCTGCCATTAGGGCTCGCCGCTTGGCATGCGCTTCGATGAGCGCCCTGCCGATCGGAAGATACGCCGCGGCATCGTAGAGAGCGTTCAACGTCGGCTGTATACGACGTGTCGCCGCTTCCCGCTCGCTCATTCGAGAGGAAGCCGGTCCGCGGCCCACGGTGGTGCACAGCGCGTTCACTTCTGCGACGAGCCGCGCCTCTCTTGCCGGGTCAGGCTTCGGCGTCGAGGACCCACAGCCACCGAGCGTGGCAAGCATCGAGAGCCCAGCGGCTAGAAACAGCGTTCTACTTACGATCGTGGCACGCACCTGCTGCCCAACGCTAACTGCCCGCGTTCATCTTCGCTGCTGCGTTCATCGCCACGATCGCCGCATACCGCGAGCAGCCCGAGCCCGCCTAGCCCACGATCGCGGTCGGCCTGTCATCGGTTTGTCATCGAACGTAGGCGGACCAGCCCGCACGGCCCGTCACGGCGTCCTCGGCAAAACCCCTATTTCATGGGCTCGATGGGACCTCCCGACACGCCTCCACACCGGCTACCAGGGCCTGATCACAACCACATCGAATAGGCGCTTCGGAGATTCGATCTCAGGCCTGTCGGCCCGAGCTCGAACTCCTTCGCTTTAGCTGGGGGCGCCGAGCGTGTGTCGGCCGAGGCTGGTGGCGAGTTCGAGCGCCTGTAGAGCTCAACGCTGATCGCTGATCTGCACGTGCGCGCCCATGCCGGCGTCGCTCACCGACAGCGAGCGTCTGCCCGCGAGCAGCTCGAGCAGCTCGGTGCCGGCGAGCTCACCTCGCCAGCCGCGCAGGGTGCGCACGTCGGCCTCGGCTCCCGTACGGAGCGCCGCGACGATCGCCTGCAGGTCCGCTCGCGAGGCAAGCAGCTCGTAGGCGAGCCCCGCATCTGCCGCGCGCGCGCGCACGAGCGCCTCGCACAGCGCGACGAGCTGCGCGTCCGCGGGTCTCGTGCCCGCGAGCTGCGCACGGGGAGGGGGCGGCTCCGCCGGTGCGGCGCGCCCGCGCCGCACGGCCTCCAAGACCTCCTCGCCGAGGCGCCCACGCGCCAGCGCGGCGACACCGCGAATGCGCTCGAGCTCCGCGCGCGTGGAAGGCCGTCGCCTTGCGAGCTCCACGAGCGCCATGTCCGTGAGCACGCTCTGCACGGGGCGGTTCTGGCGCGCGGCCACGCCCTCGCGCCAGCGCACGAGCTGGCGCGCGACCGGGCGGGCGCCGGCGCCGAGCGTGCCCACGCGCGGCAGGCGCTCGAAGATCGCATCCGCATCGCGCTCGTCGCTGGAGCGCGCCAGCGGCTCGCACTCCTCGCGCGCCCACTGCTCGCGTCCGAGCGCTCGCAGGCGCCGCTCGAGCTCGCCCGCCAGCTCCAGCAGGTGCACGACGTCCTCGCGCGCATAGGACAACTGCTCGCGTGAGAGCGGGCGCGTGTCCCAGCGCGTGAAGCTCGCGCTCTTGGCCAGGCGCACGCCGAGCACCTCGCTCAGCAGGGAGTCGTAGGAGCTCTGCGCGCCTAGACCAGCGAAACCGGCCGCCACCTGTGTGTCGAACACGTTCGCGACCTCCGTCGCGAAGCGCCTGCGCACGAGCGCGATGTCCTGGCGTCCCGCGTGCACGACGACCTGGATCGCCGGATCGGCGAGCACGTCAGCGAGCGCCGAGGCGTCGAGATCCTCCTGCAGCGGGTCGACCACGAGCACGCGCCCCGGCTCTTCGCCGAGTGGCGGCGTGGCGATCTGCGCCAGGCACAGCAGCGTTCGGTAGCGCCCCTCGCCCATGAACTCCGTGTCGAGCGCAAGCCGCCCGCCGGCGCGCGCGCTGGCCGTGAGCGCCTCGAGCGTGCCCCCGTCGACGTCGGCGCTCACGGACGCGCCCCAGGAAGCAGGTAGAGCAGGCCGCCCTGCGGGAGCCCCGCCCGCAGGGAGATGTCGCGCCCGTGGGAGCGCACCCAGCGCACGGGCGCCGAGCACGCCGGGTTCACCGAGGCGGCCTCACGCGTGCAGAAGGTGTTCAGAAAGGCGTAGCGCACCTTGCCGAGAGCGATCAGATGCTGGAGCTTGGCGATGCTCGTAAAGACGCGCGCATCGTAGGTCGTCAGCACCAGCACCGGCTGTGCATCCTGCACGATCAACGAACCGACAGCGGTGGCGGACTCGGCAGCGACCTCGTAGTAGGCGCCGTCCTGGTGGGCGAGCAGATAGCGGCTCAGCGGACGCTGCTGCGCGCCAGGCAGCTGTCCCACGAGGCCCGCGTCGCTGACGCGGTCGGCGATCGCCGTCGAGTCCGCCTTCAGCGGGATCGCGAGCACGGCGACGAGCGCAAACGCGATCACCCCGCCGGGAGCCAGCAGCGCCCTCGCACGGCCGCCCGGACGGGCCCTGGGCGCGAGCAGCGCGCAGGCGATCGCGCCGAGCGCGCCGGCGAGCGTCAGCCACCAGGCGGGCGCAAAGCCATACAGCAGGCGCTCGCCGTAGTAGACGACAAGCGCGAGCGTCGCGACGAGCAGTGCGAGCCGTGCACGCTCGAGCCCCCCCGGGGGCCTGCGCGAGCGATCCCGGCCAGCCGGGGCCCCGTGCTCGGCGGCCCCGCTCGTGATGACGGCCGGCGCCGCCGCCCACGCCAGGCCGATGCCCACCATCGCCGCCGCCGCCGGCGTGAACGCTTCGACATAGCGTGGATGCAAGCGGATCATGTGGCTGTACAGGACTAGGCCTGTTAGCAGCCACACGCCGAGCCCCCCCGCCGCCGCTCGGCGCAGTCGCCGGCGCACCTCTGCGTCCTCGGCGCCTGCAGGTGAGCGACCGGCGGGGCGAGCGCGCAGCCCACACGCGAGCGCGGGCACCCCGAGCAGCAGCGCGATCAGCACCTCGAGCCCAAGGCGCTCGCCGGAGAGCGGCCCCACGGTCGTCAACAGGCGTGTCGGGGAGGGGGGGACGATCGGGATGTGGTCGCGCTCCTCCTGCGTGGCGACGGGATAGCGGTGGCCGGGTTCGTACACGGTGGCTCCTGGTTCGGGCGATTTGCCGCCCAGACGGTCGCTGCCGTTGAACACGAACGCGGCGTTCCAGGCGCTGCCGTTCGTCGATCCGATCGCATACGGACGTTCGGAGGCCGGAAATAGCAGCGTCGCCGTCAGCCAGGACAGCGCCACCACCACGTAGATCGCACCCGCCGCGAGCAGCTTCAGCGCTCGCCGGGCGCGTGGACCGGGCATCCCCAGGCACGCGAACAGGGCGAGGCCGGGCAGCGCGACGAGCGACTCCAGCAGCTTCACGTCGAAGGCCACGCCGAGCGCTGCGGCGCCCGCGTACAGCCATGCCCAGCGCCCCGTCTCGACGGCGCGCACGGCCAGCGCGAGCGCGAGCAACGCCAGCAGCATCATGACGGCGTCCATCGTGTCGCTGCGCGCGGTGATCACCTCGATCGGCAGGAACGCCATCGCGGTGGCCGCCGCGAGCCCCGCCGGTGCGCTCCAGATCTTGCGCACGACGGCGTACATGAGTGGCACCGAGGCGATCCCCGCAAGCGTCTCCGGCAGCTTCAGCGTGGTGGAGCTGAAGCCGAGCAGCTTCACGCTGATCACCTGCAGCCACAGATCGACGGGCGGCTTGTCGATCGAGACGCTGCCCCCGGGCTCGAAGGCTCCGAAGAAGAAGTTGTGCCACGAGAGCGTCATGCTGCGCACGGCCGCGTCGTAGAAGGGGTCGGGCGGGACCTGGCCGATGTGTACGAGCCGAAGCACCGCCGCAGCCGCCGTCACGGCCGCGAGCACGGCCCACTCGCCCGCCCGCCGCGCGCCGCGCTCGCTCGTGTCCACCGACTCGCTCACGCGCGGAACGCTAGTGTGAGCCGCTCGTGGCACGCGATGACGGAGACAGCGGCGAGCAGGGCGAGCGCGGCGAGGCGGATCTGCAGACGGGTTCCAATGAGCCGCGGGAGTGTATGGCGTGCAACGGCAGCGGCCAGGTGATCTCGAACCTCGGGGGGACACCCAGCACGGTCAGCTGCCCGTGGTGCGAGGGAAGCGCCCGGCGCAGGCCGGACATCGACGCGCAGGCACGCTGGTCGGCGCACGACGGCGGGGGCGCCGGCGCGCCTGAGGCGTCGCCCAAACCCACCGCCTGAGCGCCTGTCCGTCCGTCCAAGCGCGCCCGCGCGCCCGTAAAGGCCCTCCGCGCGAGTGCCGATGGGACGGCTAACAGGGCCAGTGCCAACGTGCCCCGGCAGGCACCCAAGCAGGTGCGTAGCAAAGCCGGCGGCCCCTCACAGGAGCCGCATCGCCGATCGAGGCGGATCACTGAGGCCTGGCGCGAATCACGATCTCAGGAGATCAAACATGTTGTATCGCCTACGCGAGCGCTCGAATGACGAGGGTGGCTTCACGCTCATCGAACTGCTGGTTGTCATCCTCATCATCGGAATCCTCGCCGCGATCGCGATCCCGTCGTTGCTGAGCCAGAAGAGCAAGGCCTACGACGCATCCGCGAAATCCCTGGCCGCCTCCGCAGAGACCACTGCAGAGACGATCGGCACGGACAGCAGCGGGGAATACACGAAAGTGACGCCCGCCGAAATCCACAGCTACGAAAAAAGCATTCCGATCAGCGAAACCGAAGCCAAAGGCGGCGCCTGGGTTTCGTCGGCTTCGGAAGCAGAAACAGGCAAAGGCTACACGCTCACCGTCACGGCCGCCCACACGGGCGACACGTTCACAGTCACCAAGAACGCAGCAGGCGAAGTGTCACGCACGTGCGTCGAAGTCCAGGCAGGAGACCACGGTTGTCCGGCCTCTACCTGGTAGCACTCTTCGCCTGGGCCTAGCGGTCTGGACGAGACGATCACTCGGCCGGGCCACTGCTCTAGCCGTAACGATCGAGTCCTCACACGAGAGTGACGCAGCGCCAGAGAGGCGGCCCCCGGGGCCGCCTCTCGCGCGTTCTCGGGTGTCGCTTTGCGCGGGCGCCCTCCTCGCACTCGTGTGGTCTGAGGTGCGTGCTCGCTGCGCCGCCTGGCACTCGTCAGTGCCCGTGCGTCCAACCGACCGTGCAGGCGTAAAGGTTTCTTAAGCGAGCGTCGATGCAGCGGCTAAATAGGGCCAGCGCCAACGTGACACGGCAAGCACCGAAGCAGGTGCGTAGCAACGCCGGCGGCCCCTCACAGGGGGACGCATCGCCGATTGAGGCGAACAACCGAGGACTGGCGCCAAACACGATCTCAGGAGATCAAACATGTTGTATCGCCTACGCCAGCGCTCGAGTGACGAGAGTGGCTTCACGCTCATCGAACTGCTGGTTGTCATCCTCATCATCGGCATTCTTGCCGCGATCGCCATCCCGTCGTTGCTGAGCCAGAAGAGCAAGGCCTACGACGCGTCGGCGAAATCCCTGGCCGTCTCCGCGGAGACGACTGCGGAGACCATCGCCACGGACAACAGCGGTGAATACACGAAAGTGTCGCCCGCCGAAATCCACAGCTACGAACCAAACATCCCGATCAGCTCGGCGTCAGCCAAAGGTGGCGCCTGGGTCTCGTCGGCTGCGGAAACAGAAACAGGCAAAGGCTACACGCTCACCGTCACGGCCGCTCACACCGCCGACACGTTCACGATCACGAAGAACGCAGCAGGCGAAGTGTCACGCACGTGCGTCGAAGTCCAGGCAGGAGACCACGGTTGTCCGGCCTCTACCTGGTAGCAGTCTTCGCCTGGGCCTAGCGGCCTAGTCGACAGTAAAGCGAGACTCGAAGTAAGAGACCTCGAAGCAACGGAGAGGCGGCCCCCGGGTCGCCTCTCTTGCTTTCGCCGCACGCTCGCAGCGAGCGGGCCCACGGTGAAGGACACGCTCGATGCGGGCCGGGCGCTCAAGGCCGCAAGCGCCACAGCCGATCAGACCCCATGCAGGCCGCAGCCCTCGCGGGCGTGTTCGGCGCCGTCTTCGGCTCCTTCCTCAACGTCGTCGCCTACCGGCTTCCGCGCCACGAGTCTGTGGTCAAACCAGCGTCGCACTGCCCGCGCTGCGGCACGCCGGTCAAGCCCTACGACAACATCCCGATCCTCTCGTGGCTGCTCCTGCGTGGTCACTGCCGCAGCTGCGGCTGCGCGATCTCACCCCGCTATCCGCTCGTTGAGGCGCTCACCGCGGCGCTGTGCGTGGGCGCGGTGCTCGCGCACAGCTCGGCCGCGGCAATCGCGCTGAGCATTGGGCTCATCCTCGTCGTGGTGCCGGCGGCGCTGATCGATTTCGAGTACCGCATCATCCCCAACCGCATCACCGCGCTTGGCGCGGTGCTCGCGCTCGTGCTCGGGCTCGCGCTCGACCCAGCCGGCGAGCCCGACCGGCTGATCGCCGCCGCCGCCGGCGGCGGCTTCCTGTTGCTCGCGGCGCTTGCGTACCCCCGTGGGATGGGCATGGGGGACGTCAAGCTAGCGGGAATGATGGGGCTGTTCCTGGGCGCCGCCGTCGCGCCCGCGCTGCTGATCGCACTGCTCGCCGGGGTCGGGCTCGGTGCGGTTTTGATGGCGCGCACGGGAGTCCAGGCGGGGCGCAAGATCGCGATCCCGTTTGGGCCGTTCCTCGCGCTCGGCGGTCTCGTCGCGGTGTTCGTTGGCCATCCCCTCGTCGATTTTTACGTCAACCACTTTCTGCACTAAAGCGCTGGTCGCGTAACGCCGATACCCCCCATGCGGGTGAACGCCCGTCCTCCGAAGCGTCCCACCTAGATGCGGCTCCCCTCCAGAATCCCCACGCTTCCCCTCAAGCTTGCCATCCCCGGGCGCCGCTCGGGTGAGACCCTCGTCGGTCTGGACATCCAGCCTGGCTTCGTCGCGGCTGTGAAGGCGCGCGTCAACGGATCGATAGCCATCGAGCGTGCGGCAGCAGTCGCGTTGCCGGCCGACTCGGTGCGTGACGGCGAGGTGTTCGACGAGGTCGCGCTCGGCGAGGCGCTGCGCGAGCTGTTCGCGCGCAGCGGTATGAGCAAGCGCGTGCGCGTCGGCGTCGCCAGCCAGCGCACGGTGCTGCGAACGCTCGAGGTGCCGCCCGTCACCGACGCGAAGGAGCTAGCCGCCGCGGTCGCGTTCCAGGCCCAGGACCAGGTGCCGATGCCGCTTGACAACGCCGTCCTCGACTTCCACGCGCTTGGGATCGTCGACACCCCCTCCGGACAGCGCCAGCGTGTGGTGCTCGTGGCTGCGCAGCGCGACATGGTCGAACGTCTGCTCGCGGGCGTGCGCCACGCAGGGCTCACGCCGATGGGCGTCGACCTTTCAGCGTTCGCGCTGATCCGCTCCCTCTATCGGCCCGACCCCGAGCAGACCGGTCGTATCCTTTACTTGAACGTCGACGGGCTCACCAACCTGGCGATCGCGGAGGGTACGGTGTGCCGCTTCACGCGCGTCGTCGGCAGGGGCCTCGAGGACATGGCCAGCGAGCTGGCTGAGCGACGCAGCATCCCGCTGACGGATGCGCGCGCGTTGCTCGCCGGCGTCGACCTCCGTGGCTCCGCGCCCGAGGTGGCAGGCGCCGAGGCCGCGATCGAGGCGGAGTCCGCGCGCCAAGCGAACCTCGCGGAGCCCAAGCCGGAGGCTGCTTGGACCGGCGAGCCTGAGGCTCCCGCGGCCGGCAGCGAGGCACCCGCCGTCACGGGCGTCGAGGAGGCAGAGGAGCGCGAACGTGCGATGAGCTACGAGGAACTCGCGCAGGCCGAAGCGGTGGATGAGGCCGAACCGGTCCGCGTAAGCGGCGAGGCGAACACGGACGTGCGAAGCGTGCTCGAGAACGGCATCCGCGACATCGCCGGCGAGGTGCGCAACTCGCTCGACTTTCACCGCTCTCAGGACGGCGGTGGCGAGGTCTCGCACGTCGTCATGAGCGGCGCCGCGCAGGACATCGCGGGCTTCGCCGAGGCGCTGCAGAGCGCGCTCGGCATCGATGTGCGCAGCCGCGAGGTCGGCGTGTTCGACGAGACGCTCCTCGACGCAGCCCCGCTGCATCGGCTCGCGGTCGCGACGGGCCTCGCCGTCGCGGAGGTCTCCCAATGAGAGCCGTCAACCTCATCCCGCTCGAGCAGCGAAGCGGTCGTGCTCTTGGCGGCGGGCGCTCGGAGGGCGCCGCCTACGCCGTGCTCGGGGTACTCGCTGGACTGGCGATCACGGCGCTGCTCTACGGCCAGGCCGCGCACCAGATCTCCTCACGCAAGGCCGAAATCGCGACACTCACGGCGCGCGCGCAGCAGGCCGAAAGCCAGGCGAACGCACTGGCGCCGTACGCGGGCTTCGTCTCGCAGCAGGAAACGCGCGTACAGGCAGTCGAAACACTGCTCGACTCGCGCTTCGACTGGGCCCACGCGATCCACGAAGTGGGCCGCGTGCTGCCGTCGGGGACGTCCGTCTCCTCGCTCACCGGCACGATCGGCGCGGCTGCAGAGGTCGTGAAAGCGAGCCCGAGCGCGGCTCCGAGCGCGGCTCCGGGCGCGGCTGGATCGCCGAGCGCAGCTGGATCGGTGTCCTCGTCGACCCCTCCTGGCAGCGTGCCGACGATTACCCTCAGTGGCTGTGCCACGAGCCAGCCGACGGTGGCGCGACTGCTTGCACGCCTGCGTCTGATCGACGGCGTAAGCGAAGTGCAGCTCATGAGCTCCACCTCGTCCGCGGCGGCCAACACGCCCGGGGCGACGGGAGGCTGCCCGTCGCACGATCCGGTCTACAGCGTCCAGGTGATCTTCCAGGCGCTGCCGAGCGCAGCGGCGGTGACGGCGGCCGCGACGAAGCCGAGGCTCGCCGACGCGACGAGCTCGTCGACTGCGAGCGAGGGTGCCGGCACGACCTCGGCAGGGAGCACGCGATGACCGGCCGCGATCGTGCCGTTGTGATGGCCATCGCCGTGCTCGTGCTGCTCGGAGCCGCGTGGACGCTCGTCGTCTCGCCCGAGCGCAAGCAGGTGAGCAAACTGAGCAGCCAGCTCGTCGCCGCACAGGGCCAGCTGATGAGCGCCGAAGGCAGCGCGTCGAGCGCGCGCGCGGCCCAGGCGCAGTATTCGAAGGCGTACGCGGCGCTCGTCAGGCTCGGCAAAGCGGTGCCGCCGAGCGCGGAAGTGCCCTCGTTGGTGTACGAACTTGCGCGGGCGTCCGACCGCAAGAGTGTCGAACTCACCTCGATCACGACCACCGACAACTCCAGCTCGACCGCTGGGAGCGCCGCCGCGAGCTCGGCCACGCCGGGTGCCGCCTTCACGCAGCTGCCCTTCACGTTCGTCTTCGAAGGCGGATTCTTCGAACTCGAACACCTCCTCCGCCAGCTCGCCGACCTGACCACGCTCGAGGGCGCGCACGACGTGCAGGTGGCCGGGCGTCTGCTGACCATTCAGTCCGTCAAGCTGACCCCCGCCTCGAGCGCCTCGACCGCCTCGGTCAGTAGCGGCAAGCTGACAGGCTCGATCACGGCTACCGCGTACGTCATGCCCGCCAGCCAGGCGGTGACCCCCGGGACGAGCGCCTCGACTCCTGCCCCTGGCGGTTCGAGCAGTTCGACGGCCAGCGACGCGCCCCCGCCCGCCATCGCGAAAGTGGCCCCATGACCGGCTTTCTGAATGCAGTCAAGGCCGATCTGCTCGACCGCCGCCTGTTGCCGTTGGCAGCGGTGATCGCGGTTGTGTTCGTGGGCGCCGTGGCGTACGCCGCGCTCGGCGGCGGCTCGAACTCCAGCGTGCCGGCGACGGGTCCGGGTCGCGGCGCCGTGAGCTCCACCGGTTTGACGCTGAGCCAGGTGAGCGGCGAGGGCGCGGTCGCCGAGACGACTGCCGGGACCTCCCAGCAGCACAGCGGCCCGGCGCGCAACCCCTTCAAGCCACTTCCCGAACCGAAGGTCGCCAAGGCCACGACCTCGAGCTCCTCGAGCTCCTCCAGCTCGTCGAGCTCAACGCCGTCCTCCCCTGCGTCGTCCAACAGCTCCTCGCCGAGCTCCGGCTCCTCGAGCCCGACCTCGACCCCGTCGAGCCCAAAGACGGCAAAGCCCAAGACGACCTACCACGTCGCGGTGCTCTTCGGCGAAGTCCCCGCCGGGGCGAGCGACAGCGAACAGCTGACGCCCTTCGAGGACCTCGCGCTGAACGCGCCGCTGCCCTCGGCCAAGCAGCCGCTGATCGTCTTCAACGGGGTGGGTGCCGCTGGCAAGAGCGCGACCTTCACGCTCGTCAGCGAACCGATCCTGCGCGGCAAGGGGGTCTGCACTCCCTCCGCCTCCCAGTGCGAAGGGTTCGCCTTGGGCGTCGGGCAGTCCGAGCAACTCGAATATATCTTGGCCTCGGGTCAACCCGTGACCTACGAAGTGCGGGTCGTGAACATCACGGCCGCCAAGGCCTCCGCTGCTGGCGCGAAGAGCGCGCTGCTCGCCGCGCGGGCGGCCGTTAGCGACGCCAGGCACCCACGGCGCTGAGCGTACCGCCCTGCGGGCGCGCCCGGCCCGGCGCGAACCCGGCGCTGCGCGCGCCAGGATCGCGCGGCTCGGCTCGCCGCCGAGGGCCCAGCGCGCGCGAATAAGCTTCGCGGCAGTGGAGCTCCGCCTGACAACCGCCGGCGAGTCGCACGGCCCCGGGCTCACTTGCGTTCTCGAGGGGCTCCCCGCGGGACTCGAGCTCTCCCCCGAGGACGTCAACCGCGATATGTCCCGTCGTCAGCTCGGACACGGCCGCGGCGGGCGCATGAAGATCGAGCGCGACAGCGCAGAGATCACCGCCGGCGTGCGTCACGGTCACACGCTCGGCAGCCCGGTTGCCCTGCAGGTCGCGAACCGCGACTACGCCAACTGGGAAGAGCGGATGAGCCCCTGGCCGATCGAGGACGACGCTGCGGAGGTGCACCTGCCGCGTCCTGGGCATGCCGACTTGGTGGGTACGCAGAAGTACAAGCAGACGGACGTTCGCAACATCCTCGAGCGTGCATCCGCACGCGAGACGGCGGCGCGCGTGGCGGGGGGCGGGCTGTGCAAGGCGTTCCTGCGCGCGCTCGGTGTGAGCGTGCATTCACACGTGATCCAGATCGCCTCCGTCCACGCCGCGGCACCGCAGCGCGCGCTCAAGGCGGCGGACTTCGACGCCGTGGACAGCTCGCCGGTGCGGTGCCTGGATGAGGACTCCTCGAAGGCGATGGTGCGTGAGATCGACGAGCTGCGCAGGGCCAACGAGTCGCTCGGAGGCGTCTTCGAGGTGCAGGCGTTCGGGCTCGTGCCCGGCCTGGGCTCTCACGTCTCCTGGACCGAGCGACTGGACGGGCGGCTGGCGATGGCGCTGTGCTCGATCCAGGCCGTCAAGGGCGCCTCCATCGGCGACGCCTTCGCCATCGCCGGCGTGCCCGGCTCCCACGCGCACGATGAGATCTTCTTCTCCGAGGAGCGCGGCTACTACCGCGAGAGCAACCGCGCCGGCGGGCTCGAGGGTGGCATGACGACGGGCTCGCCGCTGATCGTCCGCGGGGCGATGAAGCCGCTGCCGACGCTCACGCGACCGCTGCGCTCGGTCGACATCGAGACGCACGCCCCAGCGCAGGCGCTGCGCGAGCGCACGGACTCCTGCACGGTCCCCGCCGCGGGCGTGGTGGGGGAGGCGATGGTCGCGCTGGTGCTTGCAGATGCCTACCGGCGCAAGTTCGGCGGCGACCACATGGACGACGTCCACGAGGCCGTGACTGCGTACACGAAGCGCATCGGATGGCATTCGTCCTGATCGGCTTCATGGGCGCCGGCAAGTCGACGGCCGCCCGTGAGCTCGCCGCCGTGCTCGGCTCCGAGGCGCTCGACAGCGATGCCCTGCTGGCACAGCGGTTCGGGCATTCGATTGCGACTGAGTTTGAGCTGCACGGCGAGGAGCGCTTCCGCGCCAGCGAGGAGGAACTGGTGTGCGAGCTGCTCGACGCGGCCGCAGAGCAGACGGTGATCGCGCTGGGCGGCGGCAGCGTGCTGTCCGAGCGCGTGCGCGGGGCGCTCGCGGGGCACTTGATCGTGTTGCTCGACATCGATCCCGCCGTCGCCTGGGAGCGCGTGGGCAACGGCAACCGGCCGCTGGCGCGTGACCGCGGCGAGTTCTTCGCGCTGCACGCCACGCGCAGCGCCGTTTACGAGGGCCTCGCGGACGCGATCATCAGCGACCCGGCGATCGGCAGGGCCACGCGGGCGGCAGCCGGCCTGCGCGCGCTCGCGGCCGCGCCGAAGGGGACGCGCATGTTGTGGGCGAGCGCCGCCTCGGGCGAGTACCCGGTGTTGATCGGGCGGGGGCTGCTCGGGGAGCGCGAGGGCGAGCAGCTAGAGGCGGTGTGGCCGCTCGAGCGCGCACGCTCGCGAGCGTTCTGCGTCAGCGACGAGACCGTGATGGGGCTCTACGGCGCGCGCCTGGGCGGGCTCGCGGGCGCGCTTGCGATCGCGCCGGGCGAGTCGCACAAGACGCTCGCGAGCGCCGAGCTGGTGTGGCGCGCGCTGATCGCGGCGGGGCTCACCCGCGCCGACCACGTGATCGCGCTGGGCGGCGGCGTGGTCGGGGATCTCGCGGCCTTCTGTGCGGCGACCTACCAGCGTGGGATAGCCGTCGTGCACGTGCCGACGACGCTCGTGGCCCAGGTCGACTCCGCCTACGGCGGCAAGACCGCCGTCGATCTGCCCGAGGCCAAGAACTACGTCGGCGCCTACCACCAGCCGGCGGGCGTGCTCGTGGACCCCGACACGCTCGAGACGCTGCCGGCCGCCGAGCTCGCGGCCGGCTGGGTCGAGGTGCTGAAGACGGCGTTGATCGCCGGCGGCGAGCTGTGGCGCGCGGTTTCGCTCGGGCAGGACATCGACGAGCAGATGATCCTCGCGTGCGTGCGCACGAAGCTCACGATCGTCGCGGGCGACGAGCGCGACGTTGGACGCCGCCAGGTGCTCAACCTGGGACACACGGTCGGGCACGCGATCGAGACGGCGACCGGCTATGCGCGCTATCGCCACGGCGAAGCGGTGGGGCTCGGGCTGCTCGCCGCGCTCGAGCTCTCCGGGCAGGGGCAGTTGCGCGAGGAGGTGCGCGAGCTGATGCTCGCGCAGGAGCTGCCCGTGAGGCTCGAGGGCGCCGCCGTGGACGCGGTGCTCGAGGCGCTCGCCCGTGACAAGAAGCGCGTCGGCGCGAGCGTCCCGTTCGTGCTCGTGCGCGCGCCCGGAGAGGTCGAGTTCGGCTGCGAGGTCGCATCCGAGGATGTGCGCTCAGCCGTCGCGGAGCTCGCGAGATGAGCGCTCGCGGCGCTCGCATCGAGGTCCTGCACGGGGTCAACCTGGACCAGCTCGGGCGCCGCGATCCGCTGCTCTACGGGACGCTCACGCTCGCGCAGCTCGAGCAGCGGATCGAACGCGACGCGCGCGAGCTCGGCATGAGCACGCGCTTCTTCCACACCAACCACGAGGGCCAGCTGGTAGAGCGTCTGCACGCGCTGGCCGGGCAGGCGGACGGGATCCTGCTGAACCCGGGCGCTTGGACGCATTACGCCTGGGCGATCCGTGACGCGCTCGAGATCGCTGCGCTCCCCGCGGTCGAGGTCCATCTCTCAGATGTGCAGAGTCGTGAGCCCTGGCGGCGCGTTTCGGTGATCGGCGAGCTGTGCTTCGCGACGATCTCCGGGCGCGGCCCCGACGGCTACCGCGAGGCTCTCGAGCTGCTGCGAGAGAAGCTCGAGGCGGGCACGGCGTGAGCGCCGGTCGGGACGGGCGCGTGGAGCGCGCGCGCGTGGCGCGGCTGGCGAGCGCGCTGGAGGCACTCGAGGTCGACGCGCTTCTGATCGACTCGCTCGTGAACGTGCGCTACCTGACGGGCTTTACCGGTAGCAGCGCCCTAGCGCTGGTCGTGGGCGACTCGGCCAGCGATCGCCTCGGCCCGCATCGCTTCCTCAGCGACTTCCGCTACGCGACGCAGTCGGCCGAGCAGGTTCCAGATGCGTTCGAACGCGAGATCGTCCCAGGCGATCTGTTCGAGGCGCTCGCGGGGGCGCTCGCCGGCGGAGCCGGCCGGCTCGGCTTCGACGATGCCACCCTAACTGTCAAGCAGCACGGGAAGCTGATCGAGCTGCTCGGAGAGCGCTGGGAGCTCGTTCGCTGCGCTCGCGCCGTCGAGCGACTGCGCGAAGTCAAGGACGCGGAGGAGATCACACGGATCCGCGCCGCCACTGAGCTCGCCGACGAGGCGCTGCGCAGCGTCCTCGAGGACGGACTGGCTGGACGCACCGAGCGCGCGGTGGCGCTCGAGCTCGAGCTGCGCATGCGTCGCCTCGGCGCGCAGGCGCCGAGCTTCCCCTCGATCGTGGCCGCCGGTGCGCACGCGGCGCTCCCACATGCCGAGCCGCGTGCCGAGCCAATCGGCAAGGACGTGCTCGTGACGATCGACTGGGGGGCGCTGCACGAGGGCTACTGCTCTGACTGCACGCGCACGTACGCCACCGGTGAGGGGATCTCGGCACAGGCGCGGGAGATCTACGAGCTGGTGCTCCGCGCTCAGCAGCAGGGGGTCGAGGCCGCCAAGGCCGGTCCGAGCGGTCGCGACGTGGACGCCGTCGCACGCGCGGTGATCGAGCAGGCTGGCCAGGGCGAGCACTTCGGCCACGGCCTCGGTCACGGCGTCGGGATGGAGATCCACGAGGGGCCGCGACTGGCCCGCACCGCCGGGGTCGAGCCGCTGCGCGCCGGCAACGTCGTGACGGTCGAGCCCGGTGTGTACTTGGCAGGCGTCCTCGGCGTCCGAATCGAGGACCTGGTGGTCCTGGGCGAGGGCTCTCAGGAGGTCTTGACCAGCCTGCCCAAGGCGCTTACGGTCGTCTCGTAGGCCTGGGGCGGGCCCGGGCGCGCGCGAGAAGGGGCGGGCACTCGCCTCTCGCCATGGTAGAGCCGCAGGCTCAGCCACCCGGCAAGCGGCACGGTCCAGGCCAAGAAGATGGCCGCCTGGACATCCGCCGAGGCGTGCGACTCGAGCCAGAGGAAGTTGAACCACACGAGCGCGCTGGCGGCAAGCGCGAGCACGGGCGGGCGCTGAGCGTATGCGCCGATCTCCCAGGCGAGCAGCGCGAGCACGAACGGGAGCGGGTAATAGGCTTCATCCCAGGTGTCGAGCAGGCATCTGAGCAGGAAGATGAGCGCCAGCGCCAGTAACGCCTGCTGCTCGGGCAGCGGGCGACGGCGGCTTCGCAGCCACAGCGCGAGGGCCAACGCCGCGCCGGTGGCGATGATCAGCGGGTGGCTCACGACGCCCGTCCACGCCGGCCCGAGCCGATAGCCGTGCTGGGGCAGGCCGGACGGCCCGCGCGCGAGCGAGCTGTAGTGGCCGAAGAACCACCACAGCTGCCACGGCTTGAAGAGCGCCACCGCCCCCGGGGCGGCGGCCGCGCGGGCGCTCGCCACGAAGCCACCCGAGCCGACCAGCGCGAGCGGCGCGAGCACCACGGCGCAAGAGACGCACGTGCTCGCCAGACACCTGAGCCTGCGGCCGGGTGCAAGCGCAAGCAGCACCGGAGCGGCGCCCAGCAGTGCCCACTCCTTGTTGGCGATCGCCAGGCCCAGCAGCACGCCCGCCAGCAGCGAATGGTCGCGAGCGCTCGAGGAGCGAGCGGCGAGCAGGACGGCGGCGACGCATAGGCAGGCGCCGAGGAGCTCCTCGGGATGGCCCAGTTCCAACGCTCGCAGCGTGATCGGATTGGCCACGCAGACCCCCAGGGCAACCCCACGCGCGAGTCTCGAGCAGCCCTGTGCGCGCATGCGCGACACCAGCCAGACACCGAGCGCCGCCGTCGCGAGCAGACAGGGCACCGCGACCGCGCGGTAGACCGCTAGTGCTCCACCGCCCCACAGTCCCGGCAGCAGCGCGAACGGCGCCCGCTCGACCAGGGAGCCGCCATAGGCGGGCGCCAGGCGCAGGAACTCGAGGACGTGACCGCTCCTCAGCGCTTCGAATGCGGGCTGGGCTTCGGCTTCGTAGTCGTTCCAGGTGAAGCCGTACAGCCCGAGCCACGCCATCGTGCCGGCGCCGGCGGCCGCCAGGAACGCGCATACTGCATTCTCACGCGCGATTCGCCGCATGGGGTGGCATCGGCGTCCCCATCGGCTGGCTTGAGGCGACGGGGCCGCGCGCGCTCACCGCCCTCTCCCGCCTCACAGCGAGCGCATTCGCCCTCAAAGGCACGCGGCGGCGCGCCAGGGTGATCGGCTCGCCTGCCCCGTCGGCGTGGGCGGCGCCGGTTGGCGCGGCGGAGCGCATGAAGAGCGCCACCGCAAGGAAGGGGAAGACCCACGGCAGGTATGACCAGGTCCAGTAGTTGGCAGCCAGCTGCAGCGCCAGCAGCAGGGAGGCGGCGAGCGCGCTGATGCGAACGGGATCGTTGCGGATCGAGCGCTCGGCCATCAGGCGCGCGAGCACGGCGAGGGCGAGAACGAGCACACCGGCCTGCACGAACGGCTGCAGGACGAGCAAGTGGAAGGTGTACCAGGGTGCGAAGAAGGAGCCGCGCACGAACTGAAAGGCGATCGCAGAGAACATCGCCGAGATCCCACCGAGGCCGCCGAGGCCGAGCAGCACCGCGATCATCGCAGCGCAGAGGGCGAGCGCCGGAGCACAGGAGCGCAGGAGGCGGCGGGTGGCTGGCAGCCACACGGCGAGCAGCGCGAGCGGCACGAGCTTGACCCACACGGCCATCGCGAGCGCCAACATCGAGGCTCGCGCATGCGGGCGAAGCGCGAGCATCCACGCGAGGCAGGCGGCCACGAGCAGGTCGTTGGCGCCGCCGGAGGCGGCGAGCAGGACGGGCGGGAAGGAGAACCAGGCGAGCGCCGCGCGCAGCTGGCGATCGGCGGGGGGCTCGCCCGGCTCGGATGCGATCAGCGGGCCGACGGGCGTGCGGTAGATGGCGAGCCCAGCGAGCACGCTCGCGGCGCAGGCGATGGCGAGCGACCCGGAGAAGTTGCTGAAGACGCTCGTCGCAGGCGTCCACAGCGCCCCGGGGATGTACAGGACGTAGTTGAGCAGCGGATAGGTGTCGCCGTGCAGAGCCAGCCCGATGTGCCCGTAGGGCAGCACGCCGTGGAGTAGGTCGGTGGCGCCCTGTAGGGAGGCCACGGCGACGTCCGTGTAGCCACCCGAGGTGAGCGTGACCATCGTGAAGGCGAGCATCGTGGCGAGCACCGCGAGCGCCAGCATGCGCGTGCGCGCGCGCGGCTCCGAGTGGGCCAGCAGGCGCGCGAGCAGCGGCGTGCCTGGAGAGGCCGCGCGCGCGGGGGGGCGCGGAAGCCGATCAGCAGGCAGCGGATCAGCAGGTAGGTGAGGCCGAGCGAGGCGCAGAGGACGCTCGCGGCGACGAGCCTGCGGTCGATCAGCAGCGCCGTCGCGGTGAGGCTCGCTAGCACCAGCGCGTCGAGGTTGCGCAGGCGCCGCAGCGGCACGACCATCGTGGCGAGCAGGAAGATCGCGGTGAGCAGGCCGAGGAGCCAGGGAGAGTTGGCGAGCGCCGCGCCCGAGGCAGGCGCGCCTGCGACGTGCTGCTCGATCGCCTCGACTTCGCCGCGCGGACCGACGGCGGCGTCGAGGACGACCTGCGAGCCGGCGAAGAATGTGACGCGCTGGAGCTTCGAGTCAA
The DNA here is from genome assembly GCA_963722435.1 of uncultured Solirubrobacteraceae bacterium. Classification (GTDB taxonomy): domain Bacteria; phylum Actinomycetota; class Thermoleophilia; order Solirubrobacterales; family Solirubrobacteraceae; genus Palsa-744. The sequence continues at coordinate 376,344 of CAVRKZ010000001.1, forward strand.
GCGGGATCACGCGCACGCTGCTCGCACGATTGTGCGTGAGGAACGCGCGCACTTGGCCATCGGCGCGCGCGGCGGCGATCGCACGGTTGGCGCTGAGGGGATAGTGGGGGCGCGCGTGCGAGTGCAACAGCCACAGGCCTCCCGAGGCGAGCAGGAAGGTGATGATCAGTGCGGCGAGCCCGGGTCGTGCGAGCTTCCTGCGATAGACGTGCGGAGCTTGCCCCATGGAGTCGGTATCGACAGGCCTTTCGGCTGCCTTGATCGGCTTTGCGGGTCGGTGGCGCCGCGCTCGCTACCCTGACGAGCCGTGGCGATCAGCACTAACCAGTTCTGAAACGTGTCTAGAACGTATAGGACGGATCGGACGGACTCCAAGGTGGCCAGGCCGGTGCCGTCGTCTAACAGCCAGGCCGGGCGCCACGACGCGCGGCTGGGTGTGGCGCTCACGGCCGCGACTCTGGCGCTTGGAGCGCGTGTGCCTGCACGTGGACCTGACGATCTTGGCGAAACTCGCCTGCCGGCTCGTTTCCGAGCGGGCGACTGCGCTCGTGGCGTAGGTCCGTCCGACTCGGGTAGAGTCGCGGGTGTGTGGATGCGCGCGAAGCGGTATGCGATGCGCAAGCTGCGGGTTACGGTCGTATTGATGGCAGCGCTGGTCATCGCCGGCTGCGGCAGCGGAACGCAGAACCCGCGGGAAGTCGCCAAGCACGGGATGATCGCGTGTACGCACGAATACTCGCTGAATAGCCAAGATGAAGAACGCGAAGCGTGCGATGCCAAGGCAGAGGAACTCGAAGGCGCAAAGGAAGCAGCGAAGGAGGCTCGGAACGGGCACCCCTGCTACGAAAACACGTCGCAGGAAGTCATCGACGAGTGCTACGCCGAGAAGCACTTGAACCCTGCGCAGGCGATCAAGCAGGAGGCCAAGGAACTGGCGCGAACTGGGCTTCCCTGCGGGGGCGAAGGAAGACCGGCTGAAGTCATTGCGGACTGCGAGGTGGACGGCGGCCACTTCAAGTGACGAGGTGGCGGACCTGGGCGCTTCGGCGTATGCGATCCTCATCCGTGACCTCGCAGAGTTTCGCTAATCGTTTCGCCAAGCCCTCCTAGTCTAGGCCGATCCCCGAGCCGTCTGGAGCACGGCCACTCTTGCGTTGAGTGTTGCCTGTGCGAGTTGAACCCCGTAGAACTGCTGCTGGTCGCCGTGGGCGGCGAAGAACTCATCAAGTGCTGCTGGGAACAATCTTTGTAGCGCATTAGCGGTGTTGAGCGTCCAGACCCAGACCTGCTTGCCCGCCTCTATGTGGTCAAGAAGCATGACGTGTCTTCGTAGCTCGTAGCCTCGCCGAATGTGCTCATCAAGCATCTCCGTGGCGGAGCGGGCATCTCGGAACGGCCACCAGCGGCGCAGCGGCGCAAAGACGAAGTAGAGCGCCACGAGTGCACTAGCACACAAGACGGGCGCCGGCCAAATCGGGCGAACGGCGAGTGATGTCCAGACGGCAGCGAGAGCAGAGCAAACGCCGATTACCGCGCCCGCCGCCCCGCTATAGGCTCCTCGGTCTCCCACGGTGCGCATCATCGCGCGAAACTCGCCCCCGTGGAGGGCGGCGTTGATCCCCGAGGAAGACGAGGAAGGCGAGAGGACATAGCGAGTCCCTGGCCCTGTCAAAGCAGCCGGTTGAACTCCTCGCGGCTGATGCCGGCGGTGCGCAGGATGTTGCCGAGCGTGCCCTTCTTGATCGGTTGATTGCCGTGGACGGGGACAGGGATCGCATCGGGGATGCTCGGGTGGCGCAATATGTGATGGCTGCCGCGGATGCGCTTGACGTACCAGCCTTGGCCTTCGAGAGCCTTGACGAGCTGCTTGCCCGTGACGGCTGGGGTCTGGCTCACGCGGCGTGGACCGCTACGCGGTCGCGGTGCACGGTGGGGATGGGAAGGCCATCCTCGTGCATGACTTCTAGATACCCCTCGATCGCCTCTTGCGCGTTGGCGCGCGCTTCCTCGATCGTGTCGCCCTGCGTGGCGACGCTCGGCAGCTCGGGCACGAACACGCTGTAGCCGCCTTCCGGCTCGGCCACGATCACGACGTCGTACTCGCGCTCTGCGCTCATCGCCAGCAACGATACCGCTCCGCCGAGTCCCACACGCGCTCCGGCTTCCTCCATCCCGAGCGGTCCCCAAGTCTCCTGAACAGACTAGATGCACGGGTCCGAGCGGACCCTGAAGTGGGCCTCGATTCGTTGGCCGGTCTCGCGGACTTGGGGTCAGTAACCGGCAGAAGGGGCACCAGAAGGCCCTCAATGTCGAAACTCGGAGGTTCCGCAATGAGCAGTCGAATCAAGATCACGCTTTCCGACGACATAGCCGCACGCTTGGACGAGCTGGCGGCAGCGTCCGGGCAGCCGGTCGCGCGTGTCGCGGGCCAGATGGTCCGCGACGGACTCGGGAAGCTCGCCGCCGCAGCGCGCGGGAACGGAAGCGCACCAGCGGACGAGCTGACGATCACTCGGGCGCCGTGGCTTGAGCCTTACGGCGGCGATCGTGAATGGCGACAGTTCATGTGAGGCTCAATCCTCGCGCTCTGTGGGCGGTATCCCGACGAGCTGAAAGGGCTCAAACAGGGTTGGTGGACCGACGAATCACAGGTCGAGACGCTGTGTGCGCTCGCGCACTGGCGTCAGATGCTCGACGACGGAGGCCGCGATCCCCGTGACGAGTTGGACTTCCAGCTCAACGTCGTTGAGTTCGGGCGACGGCTCAAGCAGGCAGGCGGCGGAGTGACCAAGGAGTGGGCACCCGGCGTAGCCCCCGACGAGTGGCGCTGAGAACGCCTGCGGAGGGATGAACGGGCAACGAGGTGCACGCCCGTATTGCAGACAGAGGGCGCGCAGGGCATAGAGGCGACGCCGGCGTCGGGAGCGGTTGCGCCCGGGTGGCCGCGGCTACTGGCACCGGAGGCGTCGGCTTCGCCTCCTTGTCCGCGCGAGCGGCCAGCTCGACCGGTGCGGTCAAACTCGTTGGCCGGTTGCTGCCCTTGGGGGTCAGTACCCGTGTGAGGCCACCCAGCCCAGCACGAAAATTGAGCCGCCCCGGCCGCTACGAGCCTCGTCTCGCCGTAGCGACCCCCGAGGCGCGGCCCATGCCACAAGAGGCCCGCGAACGATTGGAGCGCGCGCTATGTGGCGTCCTCGAGCGGCGCTACCCCGGACGACGGTTCGCCATGAAAGACCAGCTCGACGCGCTCAGCCATCGGGCCGCGGCCGCGCGCACGACCGCGGCTAACGCAGACGCTCTGAAAGACGCTGCGTAGGACGGTCCTCAGCTCGTCAGGCGCGAGGCTGTCAAGTAGCTCGATTGGCGGTATGACGATCTCGGACGCGCGCATCGTGTCAACGTGCTCGCGGTACTCGACCCGCGCAGCTTCGGCGCGTTCGGTTCGTGTGCGCAGAGCCGCTGTCCATGCGGCCTGTCCAAGCAGCTCCGCTGCAGTCGGGTCGGCGGCGAACCGCTCCAGCTCGCGCTCCGCCGCCTCCAGCTCGCCCTGAACGTCCTCGAAGGTGCTCCCCGTGTCCGCGATGCTGGCTGCGAGCCCGGACGTGCCCGTCTGTTCGTATGCCTGCTTGAGTCGTTCCACGACGTAGCTCTCCAGGCGGTCGGCCATGACGTTCGTAGGCGAGTCGCAGCGCTCGCCCTTCCAGCTCGCCAGCGACGCGCGGCAGCGGTACGTGCGCAGACCGCGCCCTCGGTTTCCGCCTGCTCGTGCGCCGATCAAGAACTCGCCGCAGTTGGCGCAGGTGGCGAACCCGCTCAACGGGAACACGGCGGCGGGGCGGCGCTGCGGCTTCTCATCGCCGGGGTGCGCGCGCTCGAACGTGACGCGATCTACGAGGGCCGCGTGTGAGTCCCGCACAAGGCGATCGCCGTAGCGCGTCTCGCCCAGGTAGCTGCGGTTGCGCAACAGCCGCCGCACCGTGAAGGCGTTCCAGGTTCGATGATCGGCGCTGCGCTTGCGACGAACGCCCGGCTGACCATCCGAGGGATACGCCGGGACTTGCTTGCGAAGGTACGCGAGCGCCGCGTCGACGCCCTGGTCGACGGCGAGCTTGAACGCTCGTGTCACGACACGCGCCCACTTCGGATGCGGGACGAGCAAGCCGTCGTCGTCGCGCGTGTAGCCGAACGGCGTCGCTCCCATCCGAGCGCCACGATCGAGCGCCCGAGTCTTGGCGTGCTCCCACGCCTCGCTCATGCGTCGCCGTTCCATGCGCGCCAGCGCAAGCATGATCGTCATGCCGAACTCGCCGAACGGAGTCGTCGGATCGAGGCCGAGGTCGAGCGCCGCGATCGAGCCACCGGCCTCCGTGATCTGCTCGACCAAGCGCAGGGCGTCCGCCACACCGAGACGGCTCAGGCGATCGAGTTTCGAGACGATCACGCCGTCTGTCTCGCCTGCTCTGATGCGCGCCATCAGCGCATCCAGGCCGGGACGCTCCAGCTTGCCGCCCGACTGGTCGAGGTCTTCATGGACGACCGCCACCTCGACCCCACGCGAGGACGCCCACGCCGCGCCCTGTTCGCGCTGCAGGTCGGGTGAGATGAAACTCTCACCCGAACGGCCCGCAACGCGGCTGACCCGCACATACTGATCCATGCGGCTAGGCTTCTTGGCTGCAGTGGTCACGCTAAACAAGGGTAAGCTGAATACGTGCTAGGCACAAATCAATTCAAAAACGGCAACCACATCGAGGTTGACGGGACGGTCTTCAAGATCCTCGAGTTCCAGCACGTAAAGCCCGGTAAGGGCGGGGCTTTCGTGCGGACGAAGCTGCGTCGCGCCTCCGACGGCAACGTGATCGACCGAACATTTCGCGCGGGTGAGAAGTTCCGCGCCGTGCGCACGGAGTCGCGCACGATGCAGTTCCTGTATGCGGATGGCGGCGATGCCCACTTCATGGACACGGAGTCCTACGAGCAGATCGCGGTCGCCGAGAGCTCCGTGGCGGAGGCGCTGCGCTGGGTCACGCCGAGCAGCGAGGTCGAGGTTCTGTTCATCGACGAGCAGCCCGCGGGCTTGCAGCTGCAGAGCGCGGTCGATCTCGAGGTCGCCCAGACGGACCCCGGGATGCGCGGCGACTCGGTCTCCAGCGGCGGCACGAAGCCGGCGACGCTCGAGACTGGTGCGACGATCCAAGTGCCGCTGTTCGTCGAGCCAGGACAGCGCGTCAGGGTCGACACGCGCACCGGCGAGTACGTCGCACGCGCCTGAATGTCGCGTCGGTCCAAGCAGCGCAGGACCGCGGTTATCGCCCTCTATCAGCACGATCTCACTGGACGGGCGCTCGCGCAGACGCTCGAGGGTGACGCGTCTCCATTTGTGCGCGCGCTGGCGCATGCGGCAGCCGAGCGTGCACCCGAGCTCGACGAGATCATCGATCGCCACGCCCACGGCTGGTCGGTGGAGCGCATCCAGCCGCTCGAGCGCAGCATCATGCGCGTGGCGCTGGTCGAGATGCTCCATCCGGAGGCCGTTCCCGGCGATCAGCCGATTCCGGCGGAGGGCGCGATCGAGGAGGCCGTCGAAAGCGCCAAGACCTTCTGCGGCTCGGATGCTCCGGGCTTCGTAAACGGCGTGCTCGCAGCAGTCCTGCGCGAGGTGCGAGAGAATGCGCACGTCCAATGAGCAGCATCGAGCGACTTGACGAGCTGATCGCGCGCCTGGAGAGGGCGGGAGAGCAGTTGCGCTCCGGCGAGCTCTCGCCGGACGCGGCCGCGACGATGGTCGAGGATTGCGCTGCGCTGGCGACCCAGGCGGCGGCTGAGCTCGAACAGCTCACCCGCGAAGAGGTCTCCGCGCCGGCGCCGGGACAGGACACGCTGCTCTAGGTGAGCGCCAAGCCGGCTCGCTCTCCTCGCCCGCACGCACCCCCTCCGAGCGACCGTGGTCGGACGCTGTGAGCGCTGGCTTCCCCGATCACCTGCGCGAGGAGGTCGAGCGCTACCTCGCGGGGATGCGCTTCGCCGAGGAGCCGCTCACGCAAGGCCTCGAGGAGGCGATGCGCTACTCGCTGCTGGCGGGCGGAAAGCGCATCCGCCCGGTGCTGACGCTGGCGACCGCGCGCACGGTGGGCTTGGAGCAGCGGGAGGTGATGCCGCTGGCGGGCGCGATCGAGCTGATCCACACCTACTCGCTGATACACGACGACTTGCCGGCGATGGACGACGACGAGCTGCGCCGCGGCGCCCCCACGTGCCACGTGAAGTTCGGCGAGGACGTGGCGATCCTCGCGGGTGATGGCCTCTATGCAGAGGCGTTTCGCCACTTCCTCACCAACCAGCGTGCCGCCCCCGAGCGCGTGCTGGCGGCCGCCGCCGAGCTCGCCGCCGCGACGGGCGTCAACGGGATGGTGGGGGGTCAGTATGCGGACGTCAAGGAGGGCGTATCGAGTGGCCCCGCGATGCTGCGGCGCCTGCACGAGCTGAAGACGGGGCGCCTGATCGGCGCCTCGGTGTTGTGCGTACTACTGTTGTCGGGGATCGAGGACGCAGAGCGGACGGTCCCCTTCCGCCGCTTCGCCGCGGAGCTGGGCGTGCTCTTCCAAATCGTTGACGACATACTTGACGTGACCGGCACAGACGATGCATTGGGAAAGCCCCGAGGAAGCGATGAGCGCCACGGAAAGCGGACATACGTGAGCGAGTTCGGCATCGAGCGTGCACGCGAGCTTGCCGCCGAGTCGCACGAAACCGCCCGCGCGGCACTCGCCGAGGTCGCCCGGCGATCCACGCTCGAGGACGCGACGCGCGAGCTCGAGGGGATCGCTGACTTCATCTACACGCGCAGCTCATGAGCCTGCTCGAGACGATCGGCGGTCCCGAGGACCTGCGCGGGCTCTCCGAGCAGGAGCTGGCGCAGCTGGCGCAGGAGGTTCGCGAGCACATCATCGATACGGTGGGCGAGATCGGCGGCCACTTCGGAGCCAACCTCGGGACGTGCGAGCTCGCGGTTGCGCTGCACTCGCTGCTCGAATCCCCGCGCGACAAGATCCTCTGGGATGTCGGGCACCAGGCCTACCCGCACAAGATCCTCACCGGCCGGCGCGAGGAGCTGAGCACGATCCGCCAGTACGGCGGGCTCGCGCCCTTCTGCTCGCGCGCGGAGTCCCCCCACGACATCATGGGCGCGGGCCACGCCTCGACCTCGATCGGCTATGCGGTCGGCATCAAGGAGGGCATGCGCCAGATCGGCGGCGAGGGCGACGGGCGGGTCGTCGCGGTGATCGGCGACGGCGCCATGACGGGCGGGGTCGCCTTCGAGGCGATCGGCCAGGCCGGCGGCCTCGGGACGCCGATCGTGGTCGTGCTCAACGACAACGGCATGTCGATAGCGCCCAACGTGGGGGCGCTCTCACGCTACTTCAACCGCGTGCGGCTGAACCCCAAGCTGTGGCGCGCGCGCGCCGAGGTCGAGGGCGGGCTTACGCGGCTGCCGATCGGGATCGGTGCTGCCTTTGAGCGGCTCGGGCCGCACTTGAAGGAGTCGATCAAGGCCTTCTGGGCTCCGGGGCTGTGGTGGGAGGAGCTCGACTGGGCCTACATGGGCGTGATCGATGGGCACGACCTACGCGCCCTGCGCGAGGCCCTGCGCGAGGCGCTCGCCGCCGAGCGCCCGGTGGTGGTGCACATAGCGACCGTGAAGGGCAAGGGCTTTGCGCCCGCCGAGGAGGGCGGCCTCGAGGGCATGGAGCGCTGGCACGCCGCCAAGCCGAAGTCGATCATCAATGGCTCACCCACGCGCCCAGCTCCGGCGCCCACCGGTGCGGGCGGCACGGAGCCACCAGCTCCGCCGCAGTACACGCAGGTGTTCGGCGAGGCGCTCTTGCGTGAATGCGAACGTGACGAGCGCGTGGTGGGGATCACCGCGGCGATGAACTCGGGGACCGGCTTGAGCATCCTGCAGAAGGCGCTGCCGGACCGCTACTTCGACGTGGGGATCGCAGAGCAGCAGGCGGTCCTGTTCGCCGCGGGGCTCGCGCTCGAGGGCGTCAAGCCCGTGGCGGCGATCTACTCCACGTTCCTGCAGCGCGCCTACGACCAGATCGTGCACGACGTCTGTCTGCAGAGGCTGAACGTCGTCTTCGCGATGGACCGCGCCGGGCTCGTGGGGGACGACGGGCCCACGCACCACGGTGCCTTTGACATCGCCTACCTGCGCTGCCTGCCGAACATCGTCCTGATGGCCCCTCGCGATGAGGCGATGCTGGTGAACATGCTGCGCACGGCGCTCGACTACGACGACGGTCCGATCGCGCTGCGCTACCCGCGCGGCGAGGGGACGGGCGCGACGCTGCCGAGCGAGCCGCGCGCGATCACGATCGGACGGGGTGAGATCCTGCGCGAGGCCGATGACGGCCCCCGGCCAGCTGCCGGGGCGCCGCGGGTGGCGCTGATCGGCTACGGCACGGGGGTCGGCAAGGCCCTCGAGGCGGCCGAGCGACTGGCCGAGCAGGGACTCGCGGTGACTGTCGCGGACGCCCGCTTCGCCAAGCCGATCGACGCTGGCCTGATGGCGCAGCTCGCCGCCGAGCACGACCTGCTGGTGACGATCGAGGAGGGCGCGCTAGCGGGTGGGTTCGGCTCGGCCGTGTGGGAGACGCTCAACGACGCCGGCGCCGGGGCGGGCGGTGGCGTGCGCATCATGCGAGTGGGCCTCCCCGACGAGTACGTGACCCACGGCAAGCCGGCGCTGCTGCACGAGCAGGTCGGCTTCACCGGCGAGCGGATCGCCGAGCGCGTGGCCGCGGCCGTGGGCGAGCAGGCAACGGCGGGCGTCGTCCTGGGGGGTCAGGACTCGCTGGGAGCCGGCCCGGCGATCGTGGGAGCCTGAAGGCGAGGCGCCGTCAGCCGTCGCGGGAGCCGTTAAAGGAAACGGCCCGCCGGGGAAAGCGGGCCGTTTCAGGGAGGAGGGATTCAGGAGAGTCGAGGTGCTGCGCTCTCTCGATCACTAAAGATGATGCCCCCAGTTCGCGAATCTATGTGTGAGATCGATCACAGAGCAGAGGCGTGATGGCCAAGCGCCGTCTCGACGCCCTCTTGGCCGAGCGGGGCCTTTTCCCCTCCCGCAGTCGTGCTGCGGCGTCGGTGATGGCTGGGGAGGTGTACGTGGAGGGAGAGCGCTCGGGGGAGCGCCGAGCGGCCAAGCCGGGCGAGCTGGTGGACGTCGAGGCGGGCGTGAGGGTGGCGGCTGGGCCCGCGTTCGTCTCGCGCGGGGGCATCAAGCTCGCGAACGCGCTCGACGCCTGCGGCCTGGAGGTCGCAGGTAGGCGTGCGATCGACGTTGGAGCGTCCACGGGTGGCTTCACGGACTGCCTGCTCCAGCGCGGCGCCCGCGAGGTGATCGCCGTCGACGTCGCCTACGGCATGCTCGACTATCGCCTGCGCAACGACCCCAGGGTGATGGTGATCGAGCGCACGAACGCTCGCTCGCTGAAGCCGGCGATGCTGCTCACGCCGGCCGCGCGGCGCGGTGGCCCGGAGACGCCGCCGGATCTCGCGACGGTCGACGTGTCGTTCATTTCGCTCGCGAAGGTTCTCGGCGCGCTCCTGGGATGCCTGGCCCGGCCGTACGACGTGCTGGCGCTGGTCAAGCCGCAGTTCGAGCTGGGGCGCGCAAGGGTCGGCAAAGGGGGAGTCGTGCGCGAGGCGGCCGACCGGCGCGAGGCGCTCGTGTCGGTCGGGGCCGCGGGGATCGAGCTGGGAGCGGGGGTGCTCGGCTACCACTCCTCCGGACTGCCGGGGCCGAAGGGAAACCGCGAGACGTTCATCTGGCTGACCGACGCCGCCGATGGCGGCTCGCGCGAGGTGGGCGAGCTCGAGCAGCTGGCGCGCGCGGTCGAGCCGGCCAAGGAGGGGGTGCCGCGATGAGGGAGATGACGGTCCTCACCCACCGGCGACCGGACGACACGGGCGAGGCGCTGGCGCTGCTTGCCGCGCGGGCGGTCGATGCAGGCGTCGTCCTGCGCCTCGACGAGGAGGAGACACGCAAGCACCCTCTCGAGGCGGGTCCGGGCGTCCTCGTGAATGCGCCCATGACGGATGACGTCGAGCTGTGCGTGGTGCTCGGCGGCGATGGCACGATCCTGCGCGCGCTGCAGCGCTACGCCAGCACGAATGTTCCGGTGTTCGCGATCAACTTCGGCGAGATCGGCTTTCTCGCGACGGTCGAGCTCGAGGACATCGAGGACGGCGTGCGCCGCGCGCTCAGCGGCGACTTCGAGCTGCTGCGACTGCCGGCGATCGTTCTCGACCCAGACGGGCGCTCGGGCTACGCCGAGGAGGGGGGAGAGGCAGCTCGCCGGATGGCCGTCAACGACGTCGCCATCCATCGCAAGATTGGCGAGCGTGTCGCGGAGCTCGCCTACGCCCTCGACGGCGAGGAGGCCGGAAGCGTGCGCTGCGACGGGCTCGTCGTCGCCACGCCTGCGGGATCCACCGGCTACAACCTCGCCAATGGCGGGCCCGTGATGGCGTGGGGCGTCGAGGGATTCGTCGTCTCCTTCATCGCGCCCCACTCGATGACCGCGCGCGCCCTCGTGGTCGCCCCCGACGACCGGCTGACGATCTTCAACCGCTCGCGAGAGCCTCTAGACGTGGCGCTCGACGGTCGCCCCGCCGGGGAGATCGCGCCCGGCGGCGAGCTCCACGCACGCTTCGTCCACGAAGTAGGAACGATCGCCCAGCTGCCCGGGTCGTCCTTCTACCGCCGACTGCGGGAGAAGTTCGGGCGCCTGGCCAGTTGAGGCTCGCCGGTCAGGCGACCCGCGGCGCGCGCTGGATCACGATTGTCTCGTGGTCGCTGCCGTTGCTCTGCATCGAGGTGATGAAGTCGTCAAGTTGCGTGCGCGAGAAGCGACGCTGGCCCCCAGGGGTGCGATAGCACGCGACGTGGCCCGCGTCGGTCCAACGCCTGACCGTTGCCAGGGAGACGCCTAGGTAGCGCGCAGCCTGCGAGCTCGTGAAGACGAGCTGTCGTTCGCTGTTTCGTGGGGGGGAGATGGGTACGGACATGAGTGCCTCGCTGAGTCGTTGGATGCGTATCTTTCGGTCGCAAAGGCTGGGAACTTGAGCCTCGCGAAGCTCTGCAGACCCTGTGCGTGCCGTTCAGAGGGGGGATGGACCCGCTCATTTGCACGCATTGCTGCAGCGAAGTACGCAAACTGGACAATCCGTACCGTCTTGCGCTAGGCTACGCAAAGCTACTCAAAAGCTATATGGGGTCGTCCTAGGAGATGGAGCTCGGGGGATGACCGCCATACACAGGAGAAGGAGACCCCGATGAGCGAGTATTACGCGAAGTAAGCTAGATTTGTAACAGGAGTCACAAATGACCTTTGTGGACTGAGGGGCGTCCCGCAGCGAGCAGCTAGCTGCGGGCGCCTTTCGAGTATCAGACGTGCTGGCCGGCGCCGCGTGCCATCTCTCGCACTCGCCTCTCAAACGCCAGCTCGGTGTCGAAGTCGGCCTCGTCTCGCTCCGCGAACCGCGCCCCGTCGCGGTCGAGCATCGCGATGAACCGCTCTACGAGCTCTGGATCGAGTTGTCCGCGATCGGCGCCGACACGCAGCTCTGCCATGCCTTCCCTCGGGCTGATCGGCGCCCTGTAGCTATTGCGCTTCGTCATCGTGTCGTAAACACAGCAAATGGCGAGCATCCGCGAGCTGAGCGGAATCTCGCGTCCAATCAGGCCCGCCGGATAACCACTGCCGTCGACGCGCTCATGGTGATAGAGGATCGCGTCCGCAACCGGTCCATAGCCGTCGAGCGCGCCTACGAGCTCAGCGCCGTCTTGGGGATGGCGCCTGACGATCTCCTGATCCCCTGGACTGACGACATCGGCGCGCAGCACACGGTCAGGCCACGTGAACTTACCGATGTCGTGGAGCAATCCAGCCGTGTGGACGGTTTCCTGTTCCTCCTCGCTCGCGTCCATCTCCTTCGCCAGCTCCCGCGCGTAGAGAGCAACCGCAGCAGAGTGGCGACCGGTCGTCTCATCGCGCATCGCGAGCGCTCTCACGAGCGTTCTCAGTACCCCCAGCTGCAGGGACACCAGATGGATGGTGCGCGCTTCGAGCTGGTCGGCACGGTCCTCCGAACGCAACAGCGCGACCGTAAGGTGCTGGAATATCACCAGCGCCGCCACGGACGCGACCAGGACCGGCACGCCAGCGTTCGTATACGCGACCGCCAGGATCGTCGCAAGACACCCCGTCGCGAGCTGCCCCGGCAGCAGGGGGAAGAAGAGCTCACGTGCTTGGCGGCGCAGCGAATGACCTCCGTCGACATAGCCTTCGAGCGCCACCAGCACGAAGTTCAGCACCACTGTCGCGATGAACATCGCCATCACGATGAGCCCAAACGTGACGCTTCGGGTCAGGGCTGCGTCGCTGGGGTCGTGGACGTCGCCTGCCAGCCAGCGGATCATCAGGCCCCCGGCCAGGGGAACGACGGCGAATGTCGAGAGGTTGGTCAGCCACTGGGCTGGCGGAAGTCGCCTGAGCGCAGATGTCAGCACCATCGCGCTGATGCCGAACGCCATCGCTGGATCGGGGCCGAGCAGACTCATCGCAAGCACCAAGGCCACCATTGACGCACTGAGCACTCCGATTCGAATCGTCACGCTGAGCCAGTGCCCGCCCAGGGCGAGCAGGAAGAGCAAAGCCACGAGCAGGAAGGGGTGCCATTCGTCTGCCCGCGAGATCTCCACGCCTACGGTGATGCTGCCAGCGAGAAGCCCGGCTTGGGCCGCACGGAATCCGGTCTGCTTGAGCCCCAGCGATGCCGCGTCGCGGACTCGCTTGGCGAGAACGCCGGGCAACCCCTCATGCCCGAGGACTGGAACGCCCTCGGCGGCATCATCTATACGCCGTCGAGCAGGGAATCGCGGGTGCATGGTTCCTGTGGTGCCTATCGACCGACCTGATGTAGTACTTAAGGTGCGGGGCCGGCGGGCCTAGGAGATCGACGTGCCTGGGGCCATATGGGGCTGATCTTGCGCCCGAGCATCCGCGTCGAGCGAGCTCTCGTGATCGCCTTGCGGCCCTTGCCTGGCTGTCCCGAGGGGAATACGGGCGAACGCAATCGTCGCCAACGCCGCTCCACTGCCAACAACGACGAACGCGATACGCGGGGAGCCGACCGCTACCAGCGTTCCACCTAGCAGCAGGCCGATTGCCGGGCACAGCGCGCCAATGGATTCCAAGCCACCCATGACTCGACCTTGGAGGTGGTGGGGTGTGAGCCGTTGGACCGCGCTCACCAGCGGCGCCCACTGGACCCCGTTACCGATCCCTCCGAGCACTGCAGCAAGGCATGCCGGCGCAAGCGAAGGCACCGCGGCGAACGCGAGGTATGCGAGACCCACCGCCAGCGTCCCCGCGCTGATCATGGCGCCCAGCCACCGGTGCGGGGAGCGCGCGAACAGAAGCGCGCCCAGGACGGCACCGAAGCCCCACGCCGTTACGAGCAGGCCGAACCCACGATCACCGGCGCCCAGAGTCGTCTTTACGTATGCGACCTCGATCGGCGCCGCTGACTCGAAGAACACGAGTGCTACCGCTTGGGTTATGAGGAGGGAGCGCAGCGCAGGAACGGCCTGCACGTGTCGCCAAGCCGCTTGCAGGCGTGCGCGTACCGATTCGCCCACCGCCTCCTCCACGTGGGGATGGAGGTCCAGCAGCAGGCCACCGCAGATCAGGAACGTGCCGGCGTCGGCGAACAGCGCGATCGACGCACCGGCTGCGGCGGTGATGAGCCCGCCGATGGCGGGCCCGACTACAAAGGTCGCGGAAAATGCGACGTTGATCGCTGCGTTCGCCGCTTGCTCGCCCGACTCGGCGTCACCGTCGCTCCGCTGAGCATGATCGGCGCTCCCCCCAGTAGCGAAGCTCTCTCGGCCCACCCGAGCCGCCTCGGTACGTAGAAGGGCGCTAGCGACCAACGCCGCGGTCCCGTCGACGGCAACCAGGATGAGCACTCCTGGAAACCAAAAGTGCCAAAGCAGAAACGCGAGGGCTGCGGTCGCGACGGCCTCGATGAAGTAGAGGCTGCTGAGCTCGTGTCCGCGCACGGATGCCTCCACCCTCGCGACGAGCGCAGGAACGGCGAGGGCGGGGAGCACTTGCGCAGCAACTAGAGTGACGGCAACGGCGAGGGCGCTGTGCGTGCGGTCATACACGGCGAGAGACAGAGCGACGGTCCCAACCCATGTGCCCAGCCGATTGACCGTGTACGCGGCAATGATCCGCCGCAGCCGCGGGAATGAGAGCGCCGACGGCACCTGCGCCACGCTAGCGGCTCGCCGGGACGGCGTCGAGTGCTCGGCGAGGGTGGGAGAACCGCCGCGCTGGCTCGGCTTTCGACCGGGTCAGTCCTCTCCACCCGCTACCGTCAAGAGCGTGAAGACCGCGGCGCCACCGGTCACGCGTCCGATCAGCGTGATTATCGCCGACGACCACTCCGTAGTGCGCGATGGCATCCGGTCGGTGCTGCAGCGGGAGGGCGGAGAGTTTCATGTCGTGGCCGAGGCGGCGGACATCCCCTCGATGATCCGCGAGGTGCGCGATCGCAAGCCGGACCTGCTGACGCTCGACCTCACGATGCCCGGAGGTTCGAGCCTCGGTGCGCTGCCGTCGTGCTTCATCGCTCACCCCACGCTCGCGGTCGCGATCCTCACCATGCGCGAGGATCCCGAGTACGCGCGTCAGGCGCTCAGGGCGGGCGCGCGAAGCTACGTGCTCAAGGAGGCCGAGCCCGCCGAGCTGCTGCAGGCGTTCCGACTCGCCGTCGCGGGCGGGAACTACCTGCACCCCCGCCTCGGTGCGCTGATGGCCACGGGGGCGGAAAGCGCAGCTGAGGGGGTCGTGCTCAGCGAGCGTGAGCGCGAGGTCGTCAGGCTGATCGCCAACGGCTACACCAACCCCGAGATCGCCGAGCAGCTGAACGTCGCCGAGCGGACGGTGAAGACCTATCGCGCGCGCGCCATCGAGAAGCTGGGCTTCTCCTCGCGCGCCGAGATCACCGCCTACGTGCGGCGCACGGGCCTCGCCGACTAGCCTCCGCTCCGTGCGCCCGCACGGGTGTACGCTGGCTGCATGGACTCCTCGCAGTCGAGCCTCCCCGCAGAGGGCTACCGGCTCAAGGAGATCTCCCCTCGCGCCTTTCAGCATCCGGCCGACCGTGCAGCCACGGCGGCGCTGGCCTCGATCCCCTACCTCGACACGGTCGTGCGAAAGCTCATGGAGCTCGGCTACGAACGCGCCCTGCGCCAGAGCTACCTCGGCTCCTCAATACGCCTCTCCGAAGAGCAGCTTGGCGATGTCTGGCGCGAGCACGCGATCGCCTACACCACGCTCGACATGGACGAGGTGCCAGATCTCTATCTCACGCAGTTCCCGCTCCCCAACGCCCTCGCGATTGGCTCGCGCCGGCCGATCGTGGTCGTGCAGTCCGAGCTCGTGCGGCTGCTCGATCCTCCCCAGCGGCGCGCCGTGTTCGCGCACGAGGCCGCGCACATCCTCTCCGATCACCAGCTCTACCGCACCGCGCTGTCCATCCTCGTACTGATGACCCGCAGCTCGCGACTGCCGCTGCCGCTTGCTCCCGTGCGAACGGCGCTGATGGAGTGGGGCCGCGCGACCGAGCTGAGCGCCGACCGGGCCGCCGCAATCGTCACGCGCGACCCGCTTGTGGTGTGCCGCACGCTCATGTCGCTCGCCGGCGGAGCGATGGTAGACGAGCTCGACCTCGACGTCTTCATGCGCCAGGGACTCGACTACAAAGAGGGTGGAGGAGGACTCGAGCGGCTGACCAGGCTGATGCTCGACCTCGGCGTGACCCACCCAATGCCCGTCAAGCGCACCCACGAGCTGATGGAGTGGGTGCGCTCGGGCGAGTTCGACCGCATCGTCGGCAAGGGCGAGTACCCGCGCAGGGGCGAGCCCGTCGACGCCCGCGCGGACGGAGGCGACGCGGTCGCCTTCTACTCGGAACGCATCCGCGACGCCTTCCGCGACGCCGGCGAGACGGTGAGCTCCGCCGGCAAACAGCTCGCCGGGTGGGTGCGCGGCGACGCGGCCGGCGACCAGGACGGCGCGGACACAGAAGACGAGTAGCGCCCCCGCGGAGCTCGCGCGAGCTTAGGAGGGTTTGGCCAGGGAGGCCTGCGATCCGCTGGCCTGCGGGGTGGGCCTCCCAGCCAAGGGCACGGTGAGGCGCACGATCGTGCCGCCCTCTGCTACACCGGCGAACTCGAGCTCGCCGCCCACGAGCTCTGCGCGCTCGCGCATGCCGGACATGCCGAAACCTCCCTCCAGGCCGTCGCCGCGCGGGCCAAGGCTCGCCACATCGGGCAGACCGTGCCCGTCGTCGCGCACGGAGGCCTCGATCACGCCACCCCTTTCGATCACGCGGATCACGGCGCTGCCCGCCTGCGCATGGCGGCTGACGTTGGTCAGCGCCTCCTGGATCACGCGATAGATCGTGCTCTCGAGCTCGGGATCGAGGCGCCGCCGGCCCTGCTCGGCGGCGCCGTTGTGCGCATCGGTCCCGCCGCCCAGATCGATCTCGGTCTTGACCGCCAGGCCGTCGATCGCCTGCGCGCGGCGCGCCAGCGCCTCTAGCGCCGCTGCCAGGCCCAGATCGTCGAGGGCCGCCGGGCGCAGCTCGGTGATCAGGTGTCGCAGACCATCGATCTCCGTGTCGAGCCCCTCCAGCACAGTGTCCACGGCCGCGCTCAGCGCAAGAGCGTCATCGCGGTCGCGTGCGTTGGCGAGCGCCAGGCGCAGTGCGCCGATGCCCTGGATGCTTTCGTCATGGATCTCGCGCGCCCAGCGCGTGCGCTCGCGCTCGCGTGCCTCCATGCCGTAGCGCAGGCGTTCGATCTCCACCGAGCGCTCCGCGGCCAGCCGTTGCGAGACGCTCGCCGCGAACGCGCTCAGCGCCTGCCGATCGGCCTCGCGGAAGCTGCCCTGCTCGCGCAGCGCGATCACGAGCCCTCCGCTGCGCTCCAGGCTCAGCGGCTCCACCAACACCGCCCGCGCCTCCAGACCGAGTTCGTGCAGCCACGCCGCCTCCTGCCCGCGCGGACGGTCGAGGGCTACGGGTTTGCCCTGCGCGTAGAGCGCGCCGAGCGCGCTGCCCTGTACCGGCGTGATCCGCAAGCGCACTGAAGCGGTTCCGCTGCTGGCAGCCACGCGCAGCTCGCCTCGCTCCTCGATCACGACGAGCAGCGCGCTCGCGTCGAGCAGCGCCAACCCACGGTCGGCCATCAGCCGCAGCAGCCACAACTCCGAGCCAGAGAGCACCGGCTCCAGCTTATTGCGCAGTCCTGCGGCCAGCTGCCGGCGAGGCTGGCGATTGGGACGCCGCCTCCCCACCAGCGGCTCGCCTCCCCTCACCGGCGTGGCTCTCCTCACCGGTGCCGGGCTCCTCACTCACCGGCGTCTGCCCGCTCTCCCGACCCGCCACGCCGTTCTCGCCGTCCAACCTCTCGAGCGCCGCGCGCGCCCGTTCCATCAGCGCCTGCGCGCTCATCTCGATCCGCCACGCTGCCAGCGCCACCGATACGTGTAGCGGCAGGCGC
Source organism: uncultured Solirubrobacteraceae bacterium (assembly GCA_963722435.1). Classification (GTDB taxonomy): domain Bacteria; phylum Actinomycetota; class Thermoleophilia; order Solirubrobacterales; family Solirubrobacteraceae; genus Palsa-744. Next base: position 393,985 of record CAVRKZ010000001.1, read on the forward strand.
GATCCGCCCGCTTCGATCTTGATCGCCCGCATCCGCTCCAACGCTCGGCGCGCCACGATCTCGCCGTCCGTGCCATCGGCGCCCGGGGTGATCACCACGAGCTCACGCTCGGAGGCGCGGCACACCCGGTCGAAGGGCCGCAGGTCGGCGCGCAGCGCCTCCGCCACGTATTCGATCACCTGCTCAGCAAGCTCCTCGCCGTGCTCGCGCTTGATCTCCTCGAGGTTCTCGAAGACCATCAGCAGGCAGCTCAAGCCGTTGCCATGGCGCTCGGCGCGCGCGACCTCCTCCTCGAGGCGCTCGTGTACCTCCCTCGCCATCGCTCGGCTCTTCTCGCCGTGCGGCGAGTGCTCAATGCCGCTATCGAATTCGTTGGCAGCCATGCCTGATCCGGACGAGTGTACGGCCGCGCCGGGTATCCGTTCCCGACCATTCCGCCTGATCCCCGCGCCCGATTATGCGCCTTCCAGCAAGATCCGGCAAGCCGTGCACGGGCTGGCCCCGAGCGGCGGCCGCCTAGGCGCGTCCCGTCGCTGCCGCCGCGCCCCGGACGGCCACCGGCGAGAGGACGCGCGAGACGCCGCGCGGTCGCCCCACCCGGCGGCGATCCGTCCCCGTGCGCTGGTACACACAGGCGGATGCTGCAAGAGCTCCGCGTAGAGAACCTCCTGCTTATCGAGCGAGCCGAGCTTCGTCTCGCTCCTGGGCTGAACGTGCTCACCGGCGAGACCGGCGCTGGCAAGACGGTGCTGGCGCACGCCCTCGACCTGCTGCTCGGCGGTCGCGCACGGCCCGGGATCGTCCGTCCCGGGGCCGGCGAGGCCTACGTCGAGGGGCTCTTCGACTTGCCCGAGCAAGTGCGCGAGATGCTGCCAGAGCGGCTTGCCGCGGACACCGAGGAGCTCGCGCTCGCGCGCCGCGTCGGCGCAGACGGCCGCACTCGCGCCTACCTTGGCGGGCGCGCGGCGAGCGTTGCCGAGCTGCGCGACATCGGCGGCGCGCTGCTCGCGTTCTACGGGCAGCACGAGCACCGCAAGCTGACGCTGGCCGCGGCGCAGCTGCAGATCCTCGACTCCCTGTGCGCGGGTGAGCACGACACGCGCCTGCGTGCCTGCGCCGAGGCGTTCGCGCGCACGCGACTGCTCGCAGCGCGCGCACAGGAGCTACGCGCCCTCTCCGCACAGCGTGAGCGCGAGCTCGACCTGCTCGCCTACGAGCTCGGCGAGATCGACGCGCTCGCGCTCGAGGAGGGAGAGCACGAGCGGCTGCTCGCGGCGCGCGAACGCGTGCGTAGCGTCGATGCCTTGCGCGCGGCTGCCGGCGGCGCCGCCGAGGCCCTCGTAGGGGAGGGCGGCGACGCTCGCGGCGCGTGCGAGCTCATCGCGGCGGCCGCCGCAGGCCTGGACGGGCTCGGCGGCGTCGACGGCTCTCTCGACGGACTCGCGGAGCGCATGCGCGGCCTCGCGATCGAGTCGCAGGAGCTCGCAGGCGAGCTGCGCGACTACTGCGAGCGGGCCGGCGTGGACGATCTCGACGTCGCGCTCGCCGGGCTCGATGGCGAGGTCTCGCTCGACGCGCTCGAAGAGCGGCTGGCGGCGATCGAGCGTCTCACCCGCAAGCACGGCGGCAGCGTGCGAGTCGTGCTCGAGTACGCGGGCGAGGCCCGCGAGCGCCACGAGCTGCTGAGCGGAGCCAAGGATGCGCTCGCGCAGACGGCCGTCCAGCACGCCGAAGCGCTCGAACAGCTCGAGCGCGCCGTCGCCGAGGTTCGGCGGGCGCGCGAAGCGGCCGCTCACGGCTTCGCGAGCGCCGTGTGCGAGCAGTTGCGCGCGCTCGCGATGGCGGAGGCGAGCTTCGAGGTCGCCTTGAGCGAGCGCGAGCCCGGCCCGAGCGGCGGCGACGCGGTCGAGTTCATGATCGCTACCAACCGGGGCGTTCCCGCCGGGCCCCTGCGCGAGATCGCCTCGGGCGGCGAGCTCTCGCGCATCATGCTCGCGATCATGAGCGTTGCCGCCGCCGCTCAGCACGACGCGACGCTCGTCTTCGACGAGGTCGACGCCGGCATCGGCGGTCAGACGGCACGCGTGGTCGGCGAACGCCTGCGCGAGCTCGCCGAGCACCGTCAGGTGCTGTGCATAACGCACCTGCCGCAGATCGCCTCGCTCGGCGCGCGTCACTTCTCGATCGTCAAGGACGCCGCCGCGGACCCGGCGCGGGCCCACGTGCTCCAGCTCGAGGACGGTGAGGTCGTCAGCGAGCTCGTGCGCATGCTCGGTGCCGACTCGCGCGACACGGCAGCGCGACGCCACGCACGCGATCTGCGCCGCGCCGCCTGAGCGCACGCCATCTAGCATCAACGCACGCGCGTCCGCGACGGGTCGCGTTTGCGCGGGGCGGTCGTTACTCTCGCAGTGTGGCCGCGACGCGATTCACGCGCGAGCTCGTCGTGCCGCCGAGCGACGGCGCCGACTCGAGATGGAGCGTGTCGGGCGCCGTGCGCCCGGGCAGGCGCACGAAGCTGCTCGTCAGGCACCTCGTGCGAGGCGACATCGCGCTGATCGACCACGTGGACATCGACCGCGTATCCGCCGAGGAGCTGATCGCAGCTGGAGTTATCGCGGTCCTCAACTGCAGGGCCTCTTCGAGCGGCTCATATCCGAACCTCGGACCGCAGCTGCTGGTGGAGGCGGGGATCGTGCTCGTCGACCTGCCGGATGACTCGCTCTTCGAGCAGGTCTCCGACGGGGATCCCATCGTCATCCGCACGCTGCCGATCACGCTCGCGGCGGACGTGGATGGCGGCGTCGGTGAGAGCGCCGCGCTCCTCGCTGGTGGCGGCCCTATCGCGCAGGCAAGCGCTCGCGATGCGGGCACACGGCTCGCCGAAGTGCTGCGCAAGGGACAGCCGCTCGCGTGCGGGCAGGTGCTCGACCTCGAGCGCGTATGTGCAGAGACCGAAGCGCGCCGGCGCGAGATCGGAGAGGCGCTCGAGCGCTTCGCGCACAACACGATCGAGCACATGCGCGAGGAGCGCGAGCTACTCGCCGGCAGGATCCAGATGCCTCGCTTCGCGACCGATTTTCGCGACCGCCCGACGCTGGTGGTCGTGCGTGGCGTAGGCCATCAACGGGACCTGCGCGCGCTGCGCCCGTTCATCCGCGACAAGCGGCCGCGGTTCGTGGCCGTCGACGGTGGCGCCGACGCGCTGCTCGAGGCCGGCCTCAAGCCCGACATGATCGTGGGCGACATGGATTCGGCGAGTGAGGCTGCGCTGCGCTGCGGAGCCGAGCTCGTGGTCCACTCCTACCCCGACGGGCGCGCGCCCGGGCGCCATCGCCTCGAACGGCTCGGCCTGTCGTTCAAGCTCGTGCCCGCCCCCGGCACCAGCCAGGACGTCGCCATGCTGATCGCCGCCGAGAAGGGCGCTCGCCTGATCGTCTCGGTCGGCTCGCAGTTCAACCTGCTCGAGTTCCTCGATCGCAACCGGAGGGGCATGTCCTCGACCTTCCTCACGCGGCTGCGCATCGGCGAGATCCTCGTGGACGCCAAGGGAGTCAGCCGCCTCTATCAGCCGCGCCCCGGTCCAGCGCCGCTGCTGTTCGTGATCTGCGCTGGTCTGATCGCGATGATCACGATCATCTGGCTGACGCCCGTCCTGCACGACGTCATCGAAGTGCTGTGGATCAAGCTGCAGACCGTCGCCGTCGTGCTCGCGGCCGGTCCCCCCGGCTGACAGCAGGCGACCGCCTCCTGTCAGCGTCCAGCTCCGTGTTCGACTGCCCATAGCTCCATGTTCGACTACCGCTACCACGCGCTATCCCTCGCGGCCGTGCTGCTCGCGCTCGCGCTCGGCGTACTGCTCGGAGTCGCCATCGGCGATTCGAGCTTCGTCTCCTCGGCCAAAAGCGGGATCGTCCACAACCTCAGCTCCGAAGTCCGCCAGGTGCGCACCCAGGCGACTCAACTGCAGACGCGCTTGGGCAGCGAGGAAGCCTTTGCCGACGGCCTCTACCCGCTCGCCGTGCACGAACTGCTCGCCGGGCGCTCCGTGGGCGTCGTCTTCCTCGGCGCCTCCTCCAATCAGATCAACGCGCTGGCCCGTGCCGCCGTCGCGCAGGCGGGGGGAAGCGTCACCACGGTGATCGCCGTTCGCGAGCCCCTCGAACTCGCGGGCATCGCCCAAGAGGCCGCGGGCACGCACTACGCGGGCCTCGCCGGCTCGACTGGGCTGCTCGAAAGCTTCGGTGAACTGATCGGGCGCCAGCTGGTGAGCGGTGGACAGGTGGTCGCCCACGAGCTGATAAGCCGCGTGCGGGCCAGCCTGCTGAGCGCCTTCGACGGGCAGCTCACGCGCCTGGAAGGGGTGGTCGTGGCGCGCGCCGAGCCGGCGGGCATGAGCGCGCAGCAGCTTCAAGCAGCCGCCGCGCTCGAGTCCGGCCTGCTGCGCGGCGTCGGTGCCGTCGGCGTGCCGGCGGTTGGCGTCGAGCTGACGGACAGCGTCCCCTCGCAGATCTCCTGGTACAGGGGCAAGGGGATCTCGAGCGTCGACGACCTCGACCAGCTCGCCGGACAGGCCGCGCTCGACTACGCGTTGGCCGGCGATCGCGGGAGCTTCGGCGTGAAGTCGACCGCCGACTCGCTGCTGCCTTCGGTCGCCGCCGCTACCCCCACGAGCGCCTCTGCGCAGCCCTGAGCGCGACGATCCGCGCGCGAGCGACGCGGGCCGGCGCGAGGCCCGGCGCGTGCGCCCGGGGAGGCCCTCGCGTGTCCGCGAGTGTCGCTAGCGTGCGGCCATGCGCGCCCTGCCCTTCGTGCTCGCGCTGCTCAGCGCTGTCGCGCTCGCACCGGCACTGTTGCGCGCGCTCGCCCAGTCCGGCCACACGCGCAGCAACTACCGCAGGCGCGCGCTTCCCTTTCCCTTCGGCGTGCTCACGCTCGCCGCGGCGCCGGTCGCGCTGATCCCCTTGCTGGCGTTGCAGCGGCTGGCCTCGAGCCGCATCCTCTATCCAGACGTGGGCGTGATCGCCCTGTACGCCCTCGGCGTGCTGGCGCTCGGCCTGATCGATGACACGCTCGGGGCGGATGCGAGCGAGCGCGGCGGTGGCCTCGGCGAGGGCCGGCGCGCGAGTCCGCGCGGCTGGCGCGGCCATGGCGCGGCCGTGGTGCGCGGCGAGCTCTCGACGGGTGCCTTGAAGGCAGTCGGGTCGCTGGGCCTGGCCCTCCTGGCGACGAGCTACGTGGGGCTCTCGAACGGCCGCTGGCTGCTCGCGACGGGCGTGCTCGTGCTGTCTACCAACGCGTTCAACCTGCTCGACCTTCGCCCGGGGCGCGCGACGAAGGCCTTCGTGCTCCTGGGCGCTGGGCTCGTGATCGGCGCGGCCGTGGTGCGCGGCGAGCTCTCGACGGGTGCCTCGAGAGCGGCAGGCTCGCTCGGCCTGTTCGCCGCCCCGGCGCTGGTCGCGGGCGCGTATGACCTGCGCGAGCGCGTGATGCTCGGCGACACGGGCGCCAACCTGCTGGGCGCGCTCGCGGGGCTGTGGCTGGTGCTTACGCTGTCCGGCACAGGCCAGCTGATCGCGCTCGCGCTCCTGGCGCTGATCACGCTCTACGGTGAGCTGCGCTCGATCTCGGCGCTGATCGAACGCGTTCCCGTGCTGCGCCAGCTGGACGCGTGGGGTCGACCGTAGCGCGTCCAACCCGTCAGCTACCCTGGCGGGGAGCCCCAGGATGAGCATGCACCACATCGACCGCCACGCGCAGGCGCCTGGCAAGACCAGGTTCATCTTCGTGACCGGCGGTGTGGTCTCCTCGCTCGGCAAGGGCATCGCCGCCGCCTCGCTGGGCCGGCTGCTCGTCTCGCGCGGGCTCACGGTCGCGCTGCAGAAGTTCGACCCCTACATCAACGTCGACCCGGGGACCATGTCTCCCTACCAGCACGGCGAGGTGTTCGTGACGGAGGACGGGGCGGAGACCGATCTCGACCTCGGCCACTACGAGCGCTTCACCGATGCGAACACGACGAGCGCATCGAACGTCACCGCGGGGGGCGTCTATGACACGGTCATCCGCCGCGAGCGCCGCGGCGACTACCTCGGGGGAACCGTGCAGGTGGTGCCGCACATCACCGACGAGATCAAGCAGCGGATCGCGCTGATCGCGGAGCTCAGCGACGCGGACTTCGTGATCACCGAGATAGGCGGGACCGTGGGCGACATCGAGTCGCTGCCGTTCCTCGAGGCGATCCGCCAGTTCCCCGTGGACGTGGGACGTCGACGCTGCATGTTCATCCACCTCACGCTCGTCCCCTACATCGGCCACGCCGGTGAGCTGAAGACCAAGCCCACGCAGCACTCGGTCAACGAGCTGCGGCGCATCGGCATCGCTCCCGACATGCTGATGTGCCGCTCGGAGGGCCTGCTCTCAGGCGAGATCCGCAAGAAGATCGCGCTGTTCGCCAGCTTGCCGGCGGAGGCGATCGTCTCCGCGTGCGACGTGTCAAACATCTACGAGGTCCCGCTGACCTTCCGCGAGCAGGGGGTTGATGGGTTCATCCTCGAGCACTTCGGCGTCGAGGCGGCGCCGCCTGAGCTGGCGAGCTGGAAGGAGCCGATCGAGCGCGCCGCGCGCGCCGCGAGCTCTCCAGACGCTCGCACGGTCAGGATCGCCCTCGTCGGCAAGTACGTGCGCCTCGCGGACGCCTACCTGTCGGTGTCCGAGGCCCTGCGCCACGCGGCCGCGTTGCAGGACGCGCGCGTGCAGATCGAGTGGATCGACTCGGAGAGCCTCGAGGACGGCGAGCACGGCGAGGCCCTGCGAGCGCTGCGGGACGTCGATGGCATCCTCATCCCCGGGGGCTTCGGCGGGCGCGGGATCGAGGGCAAGATCACCGCGGCGCAGCTCGCGCGCGAGCAGCTCATTCCCTATCTCGGGATCTGCCTTGGGATGCAGGTGGCCGTCGCCGAGTTCGCCCGCCACGTGGCGGGCATGGAGGGCGCCAACTCGACGGAGTTCGACATCGAGACCCCCTTCCCCGTGATCGACCTGCTGCCCGAGCAGAAGGAGGTCGCCGATCTCGGCGGCACGATGCGCTTGGGCGCCGACCCGATCAAGCTGCACGCCGGCTCACGCGCGCTGCAGATGTACGGCGAGGCGGTCATATACGAGCGCCACCGCCACCGCTACGAGGTCAACAACCTGCTGCGCAAGCGACTCACGAACGCCGGCGCGGACGCTGTCGGCGGGAGCCTGCGCATCAGCGGCACCTCGCCTGACGAGCGCCTCGTCGAGATCATCGAGCTCGACGGCCACCCCTTCTTCATCGCCTCGCAGTTCCACCCCGAGTTCAAGTCGCGTCCCGAGCGTCCCTCGCCGCTCTTTCATGGGTTCATCGAAGCGGCGCTCGCGCACCAAGGTGAGCGTGAGCCGCTCGAGGGGGGCGAGGTCGGTGATGGCGCTGACGCGCACGAGAGCGGGTCGGAGCTCTTGGGGCCGCGAGTTCACGGCGCCGGTCTACGGTGAGCCTGCCGGCACCCGTCTCCGCGTTCGGCGAGCTCGAGCGCCGGTACCTCAACGGGACCTTCGCGGAGCTCTGCCGGATCGAGAGCCCGTCGGGCAGCGAGCGCGCGTGCGCGGAGCGCGTGAGGGCCGAGCTGCGGGCGTTGGGGGTCGCCGTCCACGAGGACGACGCAGGCCCGCGCGTGGGCTCGGACTGTGGCAACCTGCTCGCGCGCATCCCCGACGTCGGCTCGCCGGGGGCCGGGGGAGCTGCGCCGGCGCACGATCGCCCTGCGCCGCGGCGCTCGCTGCTGTTGTGCGCGCACCTGGACACCGTGCCGCTGCAGGACGCCGTCGAGCCGGTGCTCGTCGAGGGGGTCTGGGAGAACGCGCGCCAGGGGATCCTCGGCGCGGACAACAAGGCGGCCATCGCCGTGCTGCTGGCGCTCGCGCGGCACGTGTGTCGCGAGGGCGCTCCCGTGGACCTCGAGCTGCTGTTCACGGTTGGCGAGGAGATCTCGCTCGCGGGTTCGCGCGCGTTTGACGCGGCGCGGCTGCGCAGTGAGTTCGGCTACGTGTTCGACCATGCCTCTCCGATCGGCGAGCTGGTGACCGCCTCGCCCACGCACTACCGCATCGAGGCGAGCTTCCGGGGTGCGGCGGCACATGCGGGCATCCGCCCCGAGCAGGGCCGCAGCGCGATCCTCGCGGCGGCGCGCGCTGTGGCGGCGATGCGGCTCGGCCGAGTGGACGGTGCGAGCACTGTCAATGTGGGAACGATCTCGGGCGGGACGGCCGTGAACGTGGTGCCGGAAGCTTGCTCGCTCGAGATGGAGGCGCGCGCCATGAGCGACGATCGCGCGGAGGAGCTCGTTGCGGAGATCCTCGAGCGCCTGCACGAGGCCGCCAATCTGCCCGACTGCGACTGCGACGTGGACGTGAGCGTGGAGCGCACGTTCTCCGGCTATGAGCTGCCGGGCGACGCCCCTGCGGTGGCTGTCGCCGAGGCCGCGCTGCGCGCGTGCGCTCACGAGCCGGTGCGGATCTCGAGCGGTGGCGCCTCCGATGCGAACGCCCTGATCGCGCAGGGCTTTCAGACGGTGAACCTCGCCAACGGGACGGAACGAAACCACGAGCCTGGCGAGAGCGTGAGCGCGCTCGCGCTCGAGCAGATGCTGGACATCGCTCTGTGCCTGCTCGAGCAGGCGGCTGGCTTGCCGGAGCCGGCCGCGCTGTAGCTTGCGGCGCCCATGTTGAAGCTGCGCCGCGCAACGGTCGTTGAGACACGAAGCACGCCCGAGAGCGCCGAGCGCGAGACTTCGCGGGCGCCCTCACGCGATTGCGGCGAGCAGCGGCTCGTTGTGGAGCTCGCAGGCGAGGGCGCCGCGAGTCGGCGCGAAGCGATCGCGGATGTTGGGCTCGTGGGACGCGCGCAGGTGGGTGACGAGGTGATCGTGAACACCGAGGCGCTCGAGTTGCGGTTGGGCTCGGGGGGCTTCGACGTGGTCCACGTGAACGTGACGCGCGGGCTCGCAGGTGACGGAGCGCCGGGCGCGAGCGTGATGAAGCTCAACTACACGAGCCTCCAGCACGCGGTCGTGCAAGCCGAGCACGAGCCGCTCGAGCTGCCGCTGGAGCGCCCGGTGGGGGTGCTCGCCCTCCACGGCCAGCTCGCGAGCGTCGCCTGGGCGTTTGCGCGCGCCGCGCCGGATGCGAAGCTCGGCTACGTGCAGACCGAGGGCGGCGCGCTGCCCGGGGGGCATTCGCGCACGGTGCGCATGTTGCGTGAGCGCGGGCTGCTCGCGGGCCACGTGACCGCGGGGATGGCCTACGGCGGCGAGGCCGAGGCGGTGAGCACCGCTGGCGCGCTGCATCACGGCGTGCGCGCGCTCGGCTGGGATGCGGCGGTATGCGGGCCGGGGCCGGGCATCGTCGGCTCGAGCTCCGCGCTCGGGCACGGGGGCATGCGCGCGCTCGACTCTGCGCACGTGGCGCTCGCGCTGGGCTGCCAAACCGTGCTGATCGCGCGCATGTCCTCGGCCGACGAGCGTACGCGCCACCGCGGCATCTCCCACCACTCGCTCACCGTCCTCGACCTGCTGCTCGAGCCCGTCACGGTGGCGCTGCCGGCAGGCGTGCGCTCGCCTGTGGGACGCGAGCTGCGCGCGGGGCTGCAGGCGGTCTTCGGCGCTGCCGCCGACACGCGGGGCTCGCGGGACGGCGATCGCACGGGTCTGCTCGCGCAGGCCGAGCGCCCGGGCGCGAGCCGTCCGGCGCGGATCGCGCGCCACGACTGGCGGCGCGCGGCGATCGACCTGCCTGGGTATGTCGCGAGCGGGCTGCCCGCGGAGACGATGGGTCGGAGCGCGAGCACCGATCCGCTGTTCTTCGCCGCCGCGCTCGCCGGCGGCACTGTGCTGGCTGAGCTACTCGCGGAGTCGACGGATGAGGAGGGCAGGTGAGCGCGCCGGGCGCAGCGATGGCGATGGCGATGCCGAAGCGCCGCTCGGCCTCCTGGCCGTGGGATGCGCAGTGAGCGAAGCCACCTTCGAGGCCCTAGGTGGCGAGACGGTCTACGCAGGGCGGCTCGTGGATGTGCGCATGGAGCGCTTCCGCCACGCCGATGGGGAAGAGGTCACGCGCGAGATCGTGCGCCACCGTGGCGCGGTGGGTATAGTCGCGCAGGATCGCGAGCACGTGCTCCTCGTCCGCCAGCCGCGCGAGGCGGTCGCAGAGCCGGCGCTGCTCGAGATCCCCGCGGGCCGTCTCGACGTCGAGGGCGAGCAGCCCCTCGAGGCTGCCCGGCGCGAGCTCGCGGAGGAGGTCGGACGGGGCGCACACAGCTGGGAGCCGATCGTCACGTACTACACGAGCGCTGGCTTCACCGACGAGCGCGTGCATCTCTTCCACGCTCGCGAGCTCTACGAGGCGCAGGCGCACAGTGACGAGCAGGAGCGCATCGAGGTGCTCGCCTGGCCGCTCGCCGAGCTCGCCGGCGCGATCGAGGAGTGTCGCGACGCAAAGACGCTGATCGGCCTGCTCTGGCTCGCGCGGCGGCTCGGCTGAGCGGCGGCTCGCCCGGCGGCTGGCGGCGGCTCACACGCCGGCGCGCCTGAGCGGCGGCTCGCCCAGACGGTGCGGTGGCGGAGTGAACGCCCCCTTGCACTGCCCAGGAGCCCCTGCGCGCCCGCCGAAGCTGAGGGGCATGAGTGTGATCCTCGAGGCACCGGAAGCTGCCGCGGGGCCAGCGACGAGTGCCAGCATGGAGGGGTTGATCGCCGACTTCCTGGCTTATCTGGAGCTCGAGCGGGGCCTCTCGCGCAACACGCTCGCGGCCTACCGCTCAGACTTGCTGCAGTTCGGCGCCTTCCTCGAGGATCGCGAGATTGTGGCGACGGAGGTCACGCACGGTGAGCTCGCGGCGTTCATGTCGCAGCTCGGCGCCAGCGCGGCGGCGAGCACGCTGGCGCGCAAGCTGGCGTGCCTGCGCTCGTTCTACCGCCACTTGCGTCGCGAGGGCACGATCGAGTACGACCCGACGGCGGAGCTGCGCGGGCCGCGCAAGCCGCAGCGCCTGCCGCGGGTGCTCTCGCGCGAGGAGGTCGCGCAGCTGCTGTCGCTGCCGTCGGGCGTTGGCCCGCTGGAGCTGCGCGACCGTGCGCTGCTGGAGGTGATGTATGCATGCGGCCTGCGCGCCTCGGAGGCTGTGGCGCTGGAGCTTGCGGACATCGACCTCGAGGAGGGGCTGCTGTGCGCCCGCGGCAAGGGCTCGAAGGAGCGCATCGTGCCGATCGGACGCCAGGCGGTGGTGGCGCTGGAGGCGTACTGCGCCAGCGCGCGCCCGGGGCTGGTGATGCTGCGCGGAGGGGCGGCGGTCGGGGCACAGACGAGGCTGTTCGTGAACAGCCGCGGGGCGGTGCTGACGCGACAGGGTCTCTACAAGATCGTGCAGGGCTACGCCCGGCGCGCGGGGCTGTCGGATCGGATGAGCCCTCACACGCTGCGTCACAGCTTCGCCACGCACCTGCTTGCGGGCGGGTGTGACCTGCGCTCGCTACAGGAGATGCTGGGCCATGCGGACCTGTCGACGACGCAGGTGTACACGCACCTATCGGCCGAGCGGTTGAAGGACGTGTACTTCAACGCGCACCCGCGCGCGTCGCTGGCGCGATAGGTCCAGGCGCTGTCCCGCGCGCCGCTGCGCTTAACCTGGGCGTCATGCCTGAGCTGCCGGAGGTGGAGACGATCAGGGGCCAGCTGGCGCCGCTGGTGGAGGGCCGCAGGCTGCGACGCCTCGAGGTGCTCGATGCGCGCTGGTCGCGTCCGCTGGCGCCGGCGGAGCTCGTGCGGGCGCTGGAGGGGCGGCGCGTGGAGCGCTTGGGCAGGCGCGGAAAGTACCTGGTGTGGAGCTTTGAGGGAGAAGTGCACCTGGGGCAGCACTTGCGCATGACGGGCGCGGTGCTGGTCGATCCGGACCCGGAGCCGGCGCACGTGCGCGTGCGCATGAGGCTGGGGGCACTCGCGGGCAAGGGCGGCGCGCGCGGAGCAAGGGCGCGGGGCGAGGTGCGCGTGGTGGTGGACGATCCGCGGCGCTTCGGTACGGGTGAGCTGCTGCTGGGGAGCGAGGCGCTCGCCGCGTTCTTCGCGGCGCGGCTCGGCGTGGAGCCGTTTGACGCGGGCTTCACGGTGGAGCACCTGCGGGAGCTTGCGCGCGGGTGCAGGGCGCCGGTGAAGGCGTTCCTGCTCGACCAGCGGAGGATTGCGGGAGTGGGGAACATCTACGCGGACGAGGCGCTGTATCGCGCGGGCGTTCACCCGAGACGGCCGGCCGGGCGCCTGACTGGCAAGCAGTGGGCGGGCGTGCGCGAGGGCGTGCGGGATGCGCTGAGCGCGGGAATCGACGCGCGCGGGGCGAGCATCGATGACTTTCGCCACGTGGATGGCGTGCGCGGCTCCTTCCAGGACCGCTTCCTCGTGCATCGCCGAGAGGGGGAGCCGTGCGGCAACTGTGGCGGGCCGATCGAGAAGATCGTGGTGGCGGGGCGGGGGACTTACGTGTGCGCGAGCTGCCAGCCGCGCCCGCGGACGCGGTCTGCGACGAGCGCCGATGGCGGCGAGAAGACGCTCAAGCGGCGAGAAGCTCGTCCAGGCGGCCGCTCTCGACCGCGGCCTGCACCTCGGTGAAGCCGCCGAGGACCTGCTCGCCGACGATGACCTGGGGGAAGGTCATCATGCCGGTGCGCTGGACGAGCTCGACGCGGGCGTCGGGGTCCTTCGCGAGGTTGACCTCGTTGAAGTGGACGCCGCGCGCGTCGAGCAGTCCCTTGACGCGCGCACAGAACGAGCAGGGCTCCGTGGTGTAGACGGTCACTTGCACCATACTTCATAAAGTATAGCGGGGGCGATGGGTGTGCTGGCGCGGGTGGAGCGTTCGGGCGCCAGCGCGGGCGTCGCGGCGCAACCGGGCGCATAGGGGCGGGTGAGCGTCGGGCGCATGGAGCAACATGTGGAAGATGGCTCCTCGTGCGGTCAAGACGGAGGCGGTGGTGCTGCGCTCGATGCGCTACGGCGAGGCGGATCGCATCCTGCACGTGTACACGCCCCATCGTGGCCGCGTTGGGGCGATCGCGAAGGGTGTGCGCCGCTCGCGAAGCCGCTTCGGCGGCCGGCTGGAGCCTTTCTTCCACGTGCGCATGGAGCTGCACGAAGGGCGCGGTGAGCTCTTGACGGTGACGGGTGCGCAGACGATCGACGCGCATGCGCGCCTGCGCACGGACGCGGGCGCGCTGGATGGGGCGGCACGCGCGTGCGACGCCGTCGGGCGGCTGTTCGAGACCTCCGAGCCGCACCCGAACGTGTTCAACCTCCTGTGCCGCCAGCTCACGCTGCTGGACGAGCGCGCCCGATCGGGTGCGCGTGGAGTTGGCGGGGGCGCCGAGCAGGGCGCCGACGGGGAGCAGGGGGGAGTGTCGGGCGCGGCGGCGCTGACGGGCGCGCGCGCGGGCGCGCTGGCGTTTCGCCTCAAGCTCCTGGTGGCGGCTGGCCTTGCACCGCAGTTGGGCGCGTGTGCGAACTGCGGCGAGCCGGATCATCTGGTTGGCTTCTCGGGGGCGGCCGGCGGGGTCGTGTGCACGGCGTGCGAGGCGGGATCCTTCCGGCTGGGGGAGGAGGCCCATCGCTTCATGACGGAGGCGCTTGGGCGCGCGCTGACGGAGGCTCCACAGGCGGCTGCCGCGGCGCTCGGCCAGGTCGAGCGGGCGATCTCGGTGACGCTCGAGCACCACGCGCACGTGCGCTTGATGCCGGCGGTGGCGCGCTCGGCGTGAGCCGTGGGGAGCGCGTTCGGCGCCGGCGCGCCGCCGGTGGCTGGCGGCGGCGTTATCGTGGGAGGCGTGGACGAGGGCTTTCCGATCGCCTATCAGGTGCTGGAGAAGGGCGTTCCGGTGCTCGCTTGCGATGGCGAGGTCCTCGGCACCGTGCACCACGTGGTCTCGGCACCGGAGAAGGACATCTTCCATGGCCTGGTGATCTCAACTCCCGGCCATGGTCTGCGCTTCGTGGAAGCGGCGGATGTCGAGTCGCTGCACGAGCACGGGGTGGACCTGCGCCTGGACACGGCGGCTGCCCAGAGCCTGCCTCAGCCGGGAGGAGCGGCGCCGGTCTACGACGAGGATCCGGCCAAGCAGAGCAAGTGGAGCCACGTGGTCCGCAAGTACACGGGTCGCTCAGACTGGCACCGCGAGCGCTGAGCGGTCCGCGTCGCGGATTGGCGCAGGGCTGGCGGCGCCGAGGTCGGGCATGCGGCGGACCGGCGCCGGCCGCAGCCGCTGGCACAATCGAGTGATGAACACCGCCGCCGGCCAGGGGACGGTCGCGTCGAGCTTCGCAGCTGGCGTGGCCGAGCGCGAGGAGCAGCTGCTCTCGCCGTTGGCGGCGCGCTCGTACCCGGCCTCGCGCGCTCGCGAGGAGGAGGATTGCGGGCTGCGGACGCCGTTTCAGCGCGACCGCGACCGGATCGTGCACTGCAAGGCGTTCCGGCGCCTGACGCACAAGACGCAGGTGTTCGTGGCGCCGCGCGGCGACCACTACCGCACCCGCCTCACGCACACGTTGGAGGTGACGAGCATCTCGCGCACGGTGGCGCGGGCGCTGCGCTTGAACGAGGATCTGGTTGAGGCGATCGGCCTCGGCCACGACCTCGGCCACCCGCCGTTCGGCCACATCGGCGAGGAGGTGCTGGACGCATGCCTGAAAGAGCGCTTCGGGCGCGACTTTCGCCACTTCGAGCACTCGCTGCGGATCGTCGAGCATCTCGAGCGAGACGGCGCTGGGCTGAACCTGACCGCGCAGGTGCGCGAGGGAATCGTGCGCCACTCGAGCCGCACCCCCGAGCCACGAACGCTGGAGGGCCGGATCGTGCGGGTGATCGATCGCGTGGCGTACATCAACCACGACATCGATGACGCGGTGCGCGCGGGGCTGCTGTGCGAGGAGGAGCTTCCGCGAGAGCCGATCGCGGTCCTGGGCGAGACGGGCTCGGCGCGGATCGACGCGCTCGTGCACGACATGGTCGAGCACTCGTCGCGGGCTTCGGAGATCGTGCAGGGCCCCGAGGCGGGCCCGGCGATGGACGAGCTGCGGGCGTTCATGTTCGAGCGCGTGTACCTCGGCCCGGCGGTGCGCGAGGAGCACGCAAAGATCGCGGCGGTCGTGCGCAGGCTGTTCGAGCACTACGTGGAGAACCCGCAGGCGCTGCCGGCGAAGGCGTCGGCGGCGCCGTCCAGCGTCCCGCGCGAGGGGGAGCAGGAGCTGGCAGAGCGTGTGACGGACTACCTGGCGGGGATGACGGACCGGTACTGCATCAGGCGCTATACGGCGCTGCAGGTGCCGCAGGCGTTCGCGCGCTAGCGTGCCGGGGGTGGCGCTGTACACGAAGGATTCGAGGGAGCGCGTGCGCGATGCCGTCGACTTCGTGGAGCTGGTATCGGCGCGCACGGAGCTTCGGCGAGCGGGCCCGGCGCGCTATGAGGGGCTGTGTCCGTTTCACGACGAGCGCACGCCGTCGTTCGGCATCGACCCGGTGCAGAAGGTGTATTACTGCTTCGGCTGCCAGGCGGCGGGGGACGTGTTCACGTTCGTGCAGGAAAGCGAGGGCGTGGACTTCAAGGGTGCGCTGGAGCTGTTGGCCGAACGGCACGGCGTGGAGCTGGAGCGCGAGGCGGAGGATCCACGGGAGGCCGAGAAGCGCAGGCAGAGAGAGCGCCTGCTTGAGCTGCTGAATCGCACGGCGGCCTACTACGAGCGCTACCTGTGGGAGTCGAGCGAGGCGCGGCGCGCGCGCGAGTACCTGCTGGCGAGGGGCTTCGAGGAGGAGACTCTGCGCGCCTTTCGCGTCGGGTATGCACCGAGCGCGTGGGATCGCGTCCTCACGGCATCGCGCAGGGGCGCCTTCAGCGAGCAGGAGCTGTACGCGACGGGCCTCGCGCAGCGCTCGAAGGAGAACGGGCGCCCATATGACCGTTTCCGCTCCCGGATCATGTTCCCCTTGGCGGACGTTCGCGGCAGGGTGCTGGGCTTCGGAGCGCGGGCGATGCGCGAGGAGCAGCGCCCGAAGTACCTGAACACCTCTGACAACGACGTCTACCACAAGGGTCGCCACCTGTATGGCGCGGATCTGGCGCGCGCGCAGGCGACGCGGGCGGGTGAGGTGATCGTGTGCGAGGGCTACACGGACACGATCGCCTTGCATCAGGCGGGCATGCGCAACGCGGTGGGCCTGATGGGCACGGCGCTGACGGCTGACCAGGTGGGCGAGCTGGGGCGGATGGCGCAGACGGTGCTGCTGGCGTTGGACGCTGACAGCGCGGGACAGGAGGCGATGTTGCGCGCCTTCAGCGTGGCTAACAAACGCAACCTGAAGCTCCGCGTCGCCGCACTGCCTGCTGGCGCCGACCCCGCCGAACTGATCCAGCGCGAGGGCGTGGGGGCGTTCGAAGCAGCGGTACGCGATTCGGTGTCGTTCGTGCGCTTCCGCGTCGATCGGGTGCTGGCGACAGGCGATCGCGGCAGCTCCGAGGGGCGCGAACGGATGGTCGAAGATCTGGCTCCGGTATTCGCGGAGCTCAAGCCCGGAACGATGCAGATGGAGCTCATTCAGCTCGTTGCGGACAGGCTCGATCTCCCCGCGAGTCTCGCCGAGAGGTTGTTGAAGGCGCCGCCTCAGCGACAAGCCCAAGCGCGGGTCGGCGGACAGCGCCCCCGGCCGGAGAGCGGGAGTGGGGACGCTCGCCGGCCGCCGCCACAGCAACGGCCGCTGTCTCGCCGGGAGCAGGCGGAGCGAGCGTTCCTCGCGCTGTGCATCGCCTCGCCCGAGGAGGGGGCAGCGGCGCTCGGGGCGGTGGACGTGGACGAGCACTTCTCCAGCGAGCTCACTCGCCGCGCGGCCAACCACCTGCGCGCGGGGAACCTCCGCGCGCCGATGGTCGACGAGGAAGGCGATCCCGACCTCACTCGAGTGCTCGCCGAGCTTGTCGTGGAGGCCAGCCGAGAGCCAGCCCACCCCGCGATGCTGGAGGTGCAGCGTCTACAGCTTGAGCTGGCCTACGTCAATCGCCAGATCCAGCGGGCGCGTGCCCAGGAGAGCGGCGACGTCAGCGAGCTGGCCGGCCGGCGCGTGGAGGTCAAGCGTCAATTCGACATCGCCAACGACCGCGTGTTGGAGGCGAGCAGCGACAGGCAGACGTGAGTGCAGCCGGCTTGGCACGTTGGCCGGCGAGCGCCCGTGCTCGGCGAACGCGTCCTCCCGCACGGCAGCCCAGCCAACACGAACGCGCGTTCGAGTACCGTCCCAAGCGGCGAGGAAAATCCATTGCGTGGATCGTCCTACGCTCGAGCGCTATCTCGCCGAAGGCCTCTCGCTCGCAGCGATCGGCAGGCGGGTGGGGCTGCACGAAGCTACGGTCAGCTACTGGGTACGCAAATACGGGCTCCGTGCCGTCAATCAGGCGCGTCACGTCGCGAAGACCTCTCGAGGCGGAGGATCTCGCGCCGCTGGTAGCTGCAGGTCTTTCGACGGCGGAGATCGCCACGAAGCTTGGGCGCAGCAAGACCACGATCAGGCACTGGCTGCGGGAGTTTGGGCTCGCGACGAGATGGGCAGAACGCCGCATCGCCTCATCGGAAGGACGTTGTGAGCTCGTTCTCGAATGTGCCAGGCACGGCGCCGTGAAGCACGTCAGGCGCCGCTCGGGCGGCTACAGGTGCGGCCGGTGCCGGGCTGAAGCCGTCAGTCGGCGACGGCGAAAGGTAAAGAGGCTGCTTGTCGAGGAGGCCGGGGGAGCGTGCCGGCTTTGCGGATATGACCGGTGCGTGGCTGCGCTTGAGTTTCACCACGTCGTTCCGAGCGAAAAGCGCTTCGCGTTAAGTCACCGCGGCGTGACGCGCTCGCTCCGCGAGGCCCGCACGGAGGCGCGAAGGTGCGTGCTTCTGTGTGCGAACTGCCACGCCGAGGTCGAGGCTGGCATTGTGACGCTGCCCGCCCAGATAAGGCTGTCCTACAATGATCCGACCGGGCCCCAATAATGTCCGGGGTAGCTCGATCCGGGGTAGCTCAACTTGGCAGATGCGCTCGACTGTTAATCGAGAGGTTGTGGGTTCGAGTCCCACCCCCGGAGTTCCGATCACCATCGAGTTGGCCTAGCGAGCCCACTCGCGAGCCTGCACATCGGCGGCCGTTTCGGGTGGTTGATCTCGCTCAGAGGCCAGGCGCTCGACGAGCTGCGCGGCGCGTGCCCCCGGGTCGTGCTCGCCGAACCAATGCGCGAAGTGGGCAGCGCGCGCGTGGATGCGCTGGTCCTGCAGTGCCCGCTCGACGGCGAGCCGCAGCACACGCGGCGTGAGGAACCTTCGCGGCACGCGCACGCCGGCTCCCGCCCAATCCAGGCGCGCTGCGTTCTCGTTCATGTCGCCCACGGCGGGGCAGGCGACAACGGCACAGCCGCTCGAGAGCGCACGCACGAGCGTGCCGTGGCCGGCATGGCAGACGACAACGCGGCATTGGGGCATGGTGCGCGAGTAGGAGACCCAGTCGACGACGCGGGCGTTATCGGGTACACGCAGAGGCGAGGGCGGCAGGCGGCGGTTGTAGGTGGCGAGCACGCGCACGGGTGCGCCGGCGAGGCCGCGCAGGGCGGCGCGAAGCAGCGCGTGGCGCTCGTCGTGCGCAGTTGACGGGGCGACGAGCACGAGCGGGCGCTCACCCTCGCTCTCCTCCGCGGCGCCCCCGGGCAGCTGCACCTCGCGCGCGGGCGGCTCCCACATGAGCGGGCCGACTACGTGCGCGTTCTCGCTCCACTCGCCGGGCTCTCGGGGGTACTCGAGCTGTGGAAAGGTGGCGACCAGGGCCAGTTCGCGGCTGATGCCTCCGTGCACGTACTCGAGTGGATCGAGGCCGAGGCGCGCGCGTGTGCGGTTGAGCTCCACACGCCCGCGCTCGAGGCCCCGGTCGACGACGCTCTGGGTGCGGCGCCAGAGCGCGCGCCCGGCGTCGGTACGCGCCAGGCGCGCTCCCAGCGAGTACACGGGAAAGTGTGGCGGCCCCTGTGGGTGCACGTGCGGGATCAGCGTCGCTCGGGGGGCTCCGTGGATCTCGGCAGCGAGGGCGGGCGCGAGCGTGAGGATGTCGGCGACGACGACGTCAGGCTCGAGCTCGCGCAGCAGGGGCAGCGTGTCGCGCGTAGCGTGCACGACGGCCTCGTAGAAGTCGAGCGGCTCGGGACCGGAGGGAAAGACCTGGTACTCGGGCGCTGGCGCGAATCCCAGGCCCTCCTCGCGCACATCCTGCTCCCAGCGTCGCCACGTTTGCAGCGTGACGTCGTGCCCGCGGCTGGAGAGCGCGCGCCCGAGCGCGATCATCGGGAACGCGTGGCCGGGATCGCCGAACGCGCCGAGCAGCACGCGCATGCGGCTCAGGCGGCGAGCTCGGCGATCAGGCGCAGCTGCTCGAGGCGCTCGGTGAGCGTAAACGCCGTCGGCGTGACCCCCAGGGTGCCCACACCGGCATCGCGGTAGACGGCGAGGCGCTCGCGCACGCGCTCCTTGGGTCCACACAGGGAGACAGTGTCGATCAGCTCATCGGGAATCGCTGCCATCGCCTCCTCCCGCTTTCCTTCCAGGTAGAGATCTTGAATCGTCTTCGCGGCGTCCGTGAAGCCGTAGCGCTGCACGACCTGGTTGTAGAAGTTCTGCTTACGCGAGCCCATGCCGCCGACGTACAGCGCGATGAAGGGGCGCATGGCGTTGCGCGCGGCCTCAAGGTCATCGGTGACGAACACGTTGACGGTTGGCGCGATGTCGAAGTCCTCGAGTGATTTGCCCGACCGTTGCGCGCCCTCCTCGAGCAACGGGCGCAGCTCGGAGACGTGCTCGGGGCTGAACAGGGTCGGTATCCAGCCGTCGGCGATCTCACCCGCGAGCGCCGTGTTCTTCGGGCCGATCGCCGCCAAGTAAATGGGGATGCGCTCTTGTACCGGCGTGATCGTGAGCTTCAGCGCCTTGCCGGGACCGTCGGGGAGCGGCAGCTCGAGTGTCTCTCCATGAAACTCGACGCGCTCTCGCGCGAGCGCCATGCGCACGACGGCGACGTACTCGCGCGTGCGCTGGAGCTGTCTGGCGAAGCGCTGTCCGTGCCAGCCCTCGGCGACCTGCGGGCCGGAGGATCCGATACCGAGGAGCATGCGCCCGTTCGAGAGCTGATCGATGGTCGCGGCCGTCATCGCCGTCATCGCGGGTGAGCGCCCCGGCATCTGGAATATGCCCGAGCCGAGCCGGATCGTGCTCGTCTGCCCGGCGAGCCATCCGAGCACGGTTGCCGTGTCCGAGCCATATGCCTCGGCCGCCCACACGGAGTCGTATCCCAGCCGCTCCGCCTCCTGCACGATCTCGAGCTGATCGCTCGAGCTCAGGCCGAAGCCCCAATAGCCGATGTGCACGCCGAGCTTCATGCGCAAGTTTCCTTTCAGGAGGAGGGAAATCGTTGCGGACGACAAACGTGTGACTTACGCTGGGCCCGCGCCGCACCCCACTGGCTGGATAGCCAGGGCGGCGCACAGCCTATGCGAAAGCGCCACCGCCGTCCCACGAGCAGCCCCGTCGAGCGCCTGCGCACGGCGATCGACTGCCTGCCGGTGGCCACGCGAGAGGCGATGCTCGCGGGTGTACGTGCGAGCGAGCGGATCATCGCCGGCGCCTACGTCGACGGGAAAGGCGGCGTCTGCCCGATGTTGGCAGCGCACCGCGCGGGCGCGCGCACCGACTTTCTCGCCTTCGCGCGCTCGTGGGACCGCTTCACGCGTGCGCAGAGCAACCCGCGTGCTGCGAGCGAGCGCGAGCGGCGCATGCTCGTCGGGCAGCTCGAGGCGAGCCTCGTGAGCGCCGATCGGCTTGCGCTCGACATCGCGATCGCCGAACACCGTGCACTCCTCGTCAGTGACAGACGTCGCGCGCGAAGGCGTCTGCCCGACGCGGCGGACCCGAAGGGCAACATCATCGCGCGGCGCCTACGCAGAACACGCTCGCGAGCTCCATCCTTGGTGGCCTGAGCCCTCGAGCGAGAGCTCGCCGCCGGGCTGCCCCGGGGCGCGCAAACGCGCGCCCCCGAAGCGTCGCTAAAGCGCGTCACCCGGGCGCACGAACATGATCTCCGGCACGACGCACGCCGGGGAGACCTTGAGCAGGAAACGCACG
Organism: uncultured Solirubrobacteraceae bacterium; assembly: GCA_963722435.1. GTDB lineage: Bacteria > Actinomycetota > Thermoleophilia > Solirubrobacterales > Solirubrobacteraceae > Palsa-744. The sequence goes on from CAVRKZ010000001.1 coordinate 415,222, forward strand.
GACTCGGCGATGTCCTCGGGACGGATCATCTCCTCGGCGGGGACCTGTCCCTTGACGAAGTCGGTCATGGGCGTGTCGACGAAGGCTGGACATAGGGCGGTCGACTTGATGCCCTCGCTGGCGAGTTCGTTGTTCATCGCCTCGGTCCAGCCGACCACGCCGTGCTTGGTGGCCGCGTATACCGACAGCCACCCGCTGCCCCGCTTGCCGGCGATCGAGGACGTGTTGACGACGAGCGCCTTCTTATGCTCGGCGGCCGCCTCGCGCAGCAGCGCTATCGATTCGCGGTAGAAGAGGATGATCGAGCGCAGGTTGATGTCCAGCTGCATGTCCAGCCGCTTGGTGTCGATCTCGCCGACCGGCGCCCCGACGCCTACGCCGGCGTTGTTGACGAGCACGTCGAGGCGCCCATAGCGCTCGCGGTGGGCGTCGACGACTCGCTTGACCTCATCCTCCTGAGCGACGTTGGCGGCGATCGCCTGCACCTCGGCGCCGCCGTCCGCGAGCCCCTTGGCTGCGCTCTCGAGCTTCTCGGGGCGTCGCGCCGCAACCGTCATCGCGTATCCCTCCTCGCCCAGCATGCGGGCTATGGCCAGCCCGATGCCGCTGGACGCCCCCGTAACGATCGCCGCGCGCTCTACCGGCATCTTCCCCGTCCCTTCATCTGCCCGTCCTCCGTCTGCTCGATTGCTTGCATGGCGCTCGGCGAGCCTGGGCGCCGGGCGGGAGCATGGCAGATCTCGCTGGTAGCGTCTGCCTGGCGCGTCGAGCGGCTATGCCGACGGGGCGCAGCGGGCCCGTAGCTCAGTTGGTTAGAGCTGCCGACTCATAATCGGTAGGTCCCTGGTTCGAGTCCAGGCGGGCCCATCACGAAAGGCCCCAGAAACCCGGGGCCTTTCGCTTTGCCCGGAGGGTGCTGACCCTTCAACTTCGCCGGGGTGGCAACGAAAGTGGCAACACGTGGATGGCTGGGTGGCGTGCAGACATAGCCGCGCACGACCTGATCACGACTGCTTTGCGCGGCGTAGCGGGCGTGTGCCCACGCTCTGTCGACACGCTCCAGATTCGTCCGCAGCGGTCACGAAGGCTCGTACGGGCAAGACGCTCGCGTTGGCCCCGAAAGCGCTCGTCCACGGCTCGTCAAGCGAGCGGGATGCGCTCTCTCACGACGGAGTGCTGTTCCTCGTAGGCTCCCGCCAATGTGACTCTGTGGGCGCAATGATGTTCTGTCACGGTGGGACGTTAGAGCGCGATACTCCGTGGAATGCCGGACGAGTCCACGACGCCCGACCTGGAGGAGGCTTTTCGCCGGGCGCTAGAAGCTTTCAATCGCGGCGACATCGATGCCGCAGTGTCCATCTGGGCACCAGATGCGGTCTACCACTTGGCCGCGGGCGGGTTCGCCGTCGTCGAGGGGGACTCCGTCATAGGGCGGGGCTCGATACGCAAGCTTTGGGAAGGCCTCACCGCATCGTTCGATGCCGCCGAGTTCGACAGCGAGGAGTTCATCGATCTGGGTGGCGGCGTGACGTTCGGCGTGGTCGCCATGCGCGGCAAGCCACGGGGAGGCAGCAGCTTTGTCGAAATCCGCTTCAGCTTTGTTTCGAGCTGGAGAGACGGACGGATCGCGCGCGCGAGGAACTACACCGACATCGAGGAGGCCCGCGCTGCCGCCGAACGGCTGGCTAGGACGTCCGAATGCAAACAAGCTTGAATAGTGCGCACCGCATGAGATCCTAGATACAGGAGCCAAATGAGAGCGGGAGATTCTGTTGATGTACTGCATCCAACTGTGGTCGAGGAGACGCCAGCCGGTCGAATCGTCGTTGCGGATTCGCTGACTTTCTTCGAGCAAGGGGATTGGCGAGCGGATGTTGTTCTCGGTGCGTCATTCGCCGGTGTCCCAACTGGCATAGTGCCGCTTCGAGCAGGGGCTCGTGGCTGGCTAGCTCATGAAGCGGGCCCAGGCCTGGATCGAGCGGGTGTCGGGGGATTGTCGCTAGCAGAGTCCATGGGTGCTCCAGCCGCTGCTATCGCAACGATGACGGCCCGGCTTGGGGATGGCCGTTCGCTTCTGAGTGGCCAGGTCGGGGCAGTAAATGAACTTGCAAGGACTCTCGGCGTGGTCGCGGGCGAAAGTGGACTGATGGCAGCGCGGAAGATGCTGCAGGCCCCTGAAGGGCGCTTTCGGAAGTGCGACGGCCTCGTCGACGAGGATCAGCACAAGATCATCACTGATTTTGGTCGCGCAATTGCCGTCTGGTCGACGTCGCGAGTCCAGGGAACTCACCCGGACGACGTGTTTTGCGTGGCCTCGCACGGAGGCAAGACGATGGCATTTTATACATTGCGTATACAGCCGAAGGCTCTCATCTGCAATGACGCGGGGCGTGGCCTGGACGACTCAGGGATCGCTGGACTGTCACTGCTCGATGACGCTTCCATACCCGCGGCTACCGTTGGAACGGAGTCGGCGCGAATCGGCGACCCTCTGAGCACGTACCACGATGGACTTATCTCGTTTACGAATGTCCGCGCGCATAAATGCGGAGTCCGCGTCGGAATGAGGTGCACAGAAGCGGTGGACCGTCTGTTGCAGAATGCTCCAGGCTAGGAGTCAGTGCCCGGCGGCGGCCAGTCTCGCACCCGGCGTGTCGGCGTGAAGCCATTCGACAGCGGCGTGCTCGATGGCTTGTTTCTCGCCAGCCTCGTATTCAATCACCTCAGGGTGAAGCTTCTCAGCACCACGAGTGCCGCTTTGCCGTTGGGGGTAAAAGTGCCCTTCGCTGTGAGCTTGATCTTCTTCGCGGCCGTGAGCAGTCGCCTGCCTGCTTTGGTGAGCTCGATCAGGAGCTTCTTGATGCCCGCCGTCGCGAATGTCGTAGTGCCGGTTGCGACGAGGATGGGTTTGGGCTTGGAAGAGAGATGAGCGCCCTTCGGAACGTCATACCACGAGATCACGAGGCTTCCCGGGTCTGACGACGTGAAGGACAAGCGCAGGCCATCAGCCTTGAGCAGCGCCCTGAGCCTCGTTGACTTGCCGGAAGGAACCAAGGCCTTCCCGAGCGCCGACCGGATGGCTTCTTCCACTCGCTCTTGCGCCGCTTCTTCTTCAGTCTTCTTTTTGGCGGCTTCTTCGAGCTTCGCTGGCGATTCAGGAGGGCAGCTCGTTTCCGCTCGTGCTTCGGCCCGTAGAGGTTGCCCTTCTTCGCCGCTTTCCGCAAAGACGCCTTCGCTTGCCCAGTTGAACTTACCCGTAGGGCATTCGACGGGCACCGTGAGGAGGCTCGGGGCCCGTGACGCACCCAACGCGATCGTTAGCTTGTTGAAGCTCGCGTAAGGAGCGCCAGGAACGCTGCTGACCTCCGGCAGTTTGATGTGAAGAGTCGGCCCGAGTGGCGCTGCTCGTGTTTCCCAGACACCCGACGCATAGATTTCAACCGAAACCGGAGTGTGTCCGTCTAGGTAGATGATCATAGTGTTAGTGGGACCGACGAAGGCAAGCACTTCGACGTGCTCTTCCACGCGTTCGCCACCGAAACTCACAAACACAAGGGCTTCGGTGATAGGCCCGGCCTGGGAGCCCGTGGGGCAGCCGATTGGGCCCTTCTCGCGGAGCGTTTGTTCGCTGCACGTTGCAAGGCTCGTCGACGTCTCCGCCGTGCCAGCCGGCAGGGCGAGTGTGAGGCTTGTCAGGGGAGCAGGAGAGCCGAAGTATTCGGAGCCCGCGAAGGACATGCCCGCCGTCACGATCGCTGGTTCAGCCAGGAACGCGCCGGACGACAGTGAGGAGGAAAGCGACATCTGAGGGGACGCGCTTGCCGCCGACGAAAGAGGCCCGAAGCTAGCCGCAGCCACCAACGCCAACGTCAGTCCGAACAGCGACCGAACTCGTGCAGCTGTTGAGCTGGCCAGGCGGAAGTCGCACCTCGCCAACTTTTCCTTGCGACGCCGCTGCATACTGCCCACCGTTGCTCTCTTTTCTCTCGACGCGAAAGTCTACGTCCTCGCAACGCGGAACGGCTCCTCGAGGGTCAGCGGAGGGCGAGGATGACGAGCCGCGGGATCGCGAGGGCTCCGCAGGCGTCTGCGTCATCGTATGACTTTTGTCTCGACCTTTCCGCAGACAAGACACTTGCGCTCTAGGACGTAAGCTTTGGCGCTGCCTTTACCCCAGGCGCGCTCCCACTCACCCCACCTGTGCTTGTGCCAACGCCTGATCTTTGTCAGCATCGCGGCACAGCGTCCCACGTCGGGCCCGCGGAGCCGGTCCCGCTGAAGTGGCTGCGTTCCCATGCCGCGTGGATCGAGCGCGCTAGGTCCAGGTTGCCGGAAGTCATCCTTGCAGTATGCACCGAGTACCGGTCGTGGCTCGTCGCGTCCGGCCATAGGCTCACATGACGTAGGTATCGCCACATGCGCGCGCGGCGAAGCAGCTGTACAGTGGCGTCGCTGAGCAGGCCACTGAGATGTCTCGATGGCGCACGGGCGACTAAAGGAGGGCAACGGAGATGGCAAAGATCCTTGCTGTGCTGTACGACGACCCGGTCAGCGGGTATCCGCCGGCCTACGCCCGCGACGAGATCCCCAAGATCGAGCGCTACCCCGACGGCCAGCTCGCGCCGACACCTGAGGCGATCGACTTCACCCCAGGAGAGCTGCTCGGCAGCGTGTCGGGGGAGCTGGGGCTGCGGAGGTTCGTCGAGGGGCGCGGCCACGAGCTCGTCGTGACCTCGGACAAGGACGGAGGAGACTCGGTCTTCGAGCGCGAGCTTCCGGGCGCCGAGATCGTGATCTCACAGCCTTTCTGGCCGGCGTATCTGACCGCCGAGCGGATCGCCAAGGCGCCCGAGCTGAAGCTGGCACTGACGGCAGGCATCGGCTCAGACCACGTCGATCTGCAGGCTGCGATCGACCGGGGCATCACGGTGGCCGAGGTCACCTACTGCAACAGCATCAGCGTCGCCGAGCACGTGGTGATGATGATCCTGGGGCTCGTGCGCAATTACATCCCCTCGTACAAGGTGGTGATCGACGGAGGCTGGAACATCGCCGACTGCGCCGCACGCGAGTACGACCTCGAGGGCATGCAGGTCGGGACTGTCGCCGCCGGGCGCATTGGTAGTGCCGTGCTGCGTCGTCTGAAGCCATTTGACGTCGGGCTGCACTACACCGACCGCCACCGTCTCCCCAAGGATGTCGAGCAGGAGCTCGGTGCAACCTTTCACGAGACTGCCGGCTCGCTAGTCAGCGTCTGTGACGTGGTGACGATCAACGCGCCACTGCATCCGGAGACGGAGAACCTCTTCAACGAACAGCTGCTGGCCACGATGAAGCGCGGCGCCTACCTGATCAACACCGCGCGCGGCAAGATCTGTGACCGCGACGCCGTCGCACGAGCGCTCGAGAGCGGTCAGCTCGCGGGCTACGCCGGCGACGTATGGTTTCCACAGCCGCCACCAAAGGATCACCCGTGGCGCACAATGTCCCACCACGGCATGACGCCGCACACGTCAGGGACGAGCCTCTCGGCGCAGGCACGCTACGCCGCGGGAACCCGCGAGATCCTGGAATGCTGGTTTGATGGTCGCCCGATCCGCGATGAGTATCTGATCGTCGACGGCGGCGAGCTCGCAGGCGTCGGCGCTCACTCCTACAGTGCCGGCGATGTCACTGGCGGCTCAGAAGAGGCGGCGCGGTTCAGCAGCAGCTGAACGACCGACCCCTAGACGGCGCGCGTCAATCGGCACGAGCCGACACGGGCCACTATCGTGCCGCGGATGATGCGCGTTTATCATCGAGAGCACGCGGGCCGGCCGCTTCGCGTCGCATGGGTGCTCGAGGAGCTCGGCGAGCCATACGAGGTCACGATGATGACCCGTGAGGAGAGCAAGGGCGAGCAGCACCGTGCCCGCCATCCCCTCGGGCGCGTGCCCGTGCTCGAGGACCGGGATGGGTTCGTATTCGAGTCGGCGGCGATCTGCCTGCATCTCGCCGACCTGTACCCCGATGCCGGCCTGGCGCCGCCGGCGGGAACCCACGCGCGGGCGCTGCTCTATCAGTGGATGATCTTCGTCCCAGCCGAGCTCGAGCCCCCGCTGATCGAAACCGCCATGCACTCCCAGCGCGACCCCGACCGCGCTGTCGCTGCGCGGGCGCGCTTTGACGAAGCCGCGGGCGCGGTGTCCAGCGCCCTCGACGGCAGCGACTACCTCGTCGGCGGGCACTTCACCGTCGCCGATGTGCTCGTTGGGAGCGCGCTCGCGTTCACCGAGCGCATCGGCTTCGCGGACGAGCTCCCCGTGAACCTGCGCGACTACCTGGCGCGGCTCGAGCAGCGCCCCGCGCGCCAGCGCGCTCGTGAGCGCACTGCGTCCGGCTGACTTGCGCGTCGCTCACTCCCGCTCCTCGGCCTCGGCCGCGCGCAGGCGCTCGTCGGCCCTCTCGAAGGCCAGTTGGAGCTCGCGCAGGCGCGCCGCGCTGGTCGGCCGCGGTCCGTAGGCCTTCGCCTTGTAGAGCTGGTAGCGCTCGCGCGCGTATCGCGCCTCCGCTGCGAGATCATCGATGTGTGTCACGGAATCTCCTCTGCGTCATTGGCTCTCCGGCACCCCGACAGCGTCCTTCGCGCCCGCTGTCGACGTGATCTGCGTCGCTCGTGCGATCGTCGTGTTCACCTCCGCGCCGATGATCAACGCGACGTTGGTGAGCCACAGCCACACGAGCAGGATGATCGCCGCCGCAAACGAGCCGTAGGTCACGTTGAAGCTCTTGAAGTTGGCCAGATAGGTAGAGAACGCGGCGGAGGCGGCGAGCCACATGAGCACGCCCACGACGGCGCCCGGGGTGATCAGGCGGTACGCCCGCGGCTCGACGTTCGGTGTGACCGAGTAGATGAACGAGAACACGAGCAGCGCGCTCGCAAGCGCGCCCGGCCAGCGTGCGATCCGCCACACCAGCGCGGCGGTCGATCCGAGCACTTCATCGGCGACGCCGCCGCCGGCGAACACGAGCACGAGCGTGGCGAGCAACAGTGCCAGCAGCACGAGCGTCGACGCGATGTCGATCAGCTTCCTGCGCACGAAGCTGCGACGACCCGACGCCTCGACGACGACGTTGAGCGCCCGCCGCACAGCCTCGAAATAGCCGGTCGCCCCGTACAGCGCCGTCACGAGAGCGGCGATCAGCGCGATCGTCGCAGTCCCCTTGCTCTTCAGTGCCGCCCGCAGCGCGTCGTTGAGCGGCGCCAACGTGTCGGCGGGCACGACGCCGCGCAGGTCGGCGACGATCGTGTTGTAGGTGCTCGGATACTCTCCCAGCAGGCCCAGCAGCGACACGCCAAGGAGCAGCGTCGGGAACAGCGACATCAGCGCGTAGTACGTGAGCGCTGCCGCGTGGTGAGTGCCCTGGTCGTCGTAGAAGGAGACCACCGAGCGCTTCGCGAGAAGCCATGCGCGACTCACGAGCGACAAGCTACTGTGGCCGACGGGTAGCATCGCTGGCCGAGGGAGCCGCCGCGCGAAGTCGCGTGCGGCGCACACTGAACGCCATCGGCTGAACCTGGGAGCGAGCATGTCCTTCGAGACGCTGCTGTACGACACGGCGGACGCCGTGGCGACGATCACGCTGAACCGGCCCGAGCGACTCAACACGATCGTGCCGCCGATGCCGCAGGAGCTCGAGGCGGCGGTCCACAGCGCGAGCGCCGATCCGCGGGTGAAGGTGATCGTTCTGCGCGGCGCCGGCAGGGCGTTCTGCGCGGGCTTTGACTTCGGTGAGGGCTTCCACCACTGGGACGAGCAGCTGACCACCGACGGACGCTGGGACCCCGGAAAGGACTTCGCCGTCGCCGCCTCGCCCAGCCTCGGCTCGGTGCCGCGCTTCATGAGCCTGTGGCGTGCCCCCAAGCCCGTTATCGCGCAGGTGCATGGGTGGTGCGTAGGCGGGGGCAGCGACCTCGCCCTCTGCGCCGATCTCGTGATCGCGAGTTCCGATGCGCGCATCGGAACTCCCTACTCGCGCATGTGGGGCTGCTACCTGACCGGCATGTGGCTCTACCGGCTTGGCCTGACGAAGGCGAAGGAGTACGCCCTCACAGGCAGATCGCTCTCCGGCGTGCAAGCAGCGGAGATCGGCCTCATCAACGCCGCCGTTCCGTTCGAGCAGCTCGAGCAGGAGGTCGCGGGGCGCGCTCGCGAGCTCGCCGCCATTCCCGCCTCGCAGCTTGCCGCCATGAAGTTGATCGTCAACCAGGCCTACGAGAACATGGGCCTGGCCTCGACGCAGCTGCTTGGCCCCGTGCTCGACGGGCTGATGCGCAACACCCCCGACGCGAGCGCCTTCATCGAGCTCGCCGAGCGCGACGGCGTTGGCGCGGCGGTGAGGCGGCGCGATGGACCCTTCGGCGACTACAGCCAGGCGCCCGCCGAGGACAAGCCCAAGCCCGCGAACGTGATCGCGCCGCAACCGCCGCCCGGCGAGAGCGTCAGCCGCTGAGAGCGCTCTCGGGGCGCTCGGGCTTGACCGCGCCGTAGCGCTGCCAGTGGCGCTCGGGGATCTTCTGCGGGTCCTTGTACCAGTGCCACACGCACGGGTCCTTGGCGTAGTCGTCCGGTGGCTCGCACGGATACAGGGGGTAGCCCGACCACTGGATCGGCAGGGACTCGTTCATGAAGCTGCAGTGCGTGCAGTACAGGGGGAAGTTGCTGCGACCGAACGACCAGTCGTGAGCCCCGCGCGTTCTGCCACCGTCGGGAAGGCCCTCGTAGGCGCCGTTTTGCACCAGCCGCTGCCCGGAGCCGCACGGGTTCATCGCGAAGGTGACCTTCTCCTCGTCCTCCGTGATCGTGAAGCTGCCCGGATTGGGGCCCACGCCCGAGCAGGAGTGCGCTCGCCAGGTCGCAGCCAACAGCGGCACCAGCTCGCGGCGCTCGAGGCTCACGATCGCGTCGTGGTGGCGCCGCCAGCCCCTGTTCATGCTCTCGCTCCACGCTTGCGCCACGCCATCCTCGCCCAGGCGCTGCTGGATGAAGGAGACGAGGTCGAGCACGCCCGAGGCCATCAGGTCGTGCAGCATCTGCCACTCGTGCTTCATCTCCGCGCAAAGCTCTCTCGCGCGCTCCGTTTCGCCGCCGTCGAGCGCCTCGATCGCGCGGTCCATCGTCGGACGCGAGAGCTCGGCGAGCTCCTCCTGCGAGAACCAGCGGTCTGTCATCGTTCCCTCCTTCGATGATTGCCAGAGGCCAATTGTGACCGAGCCGCGCAAGGCGCTCGTCACGGGTGCCGCGCGTGGCATCGGTGCGGCGATCGCCGAGCGCCTGCGCGCCGACGGGCTTGAGGTGACTACGCTCGACGTGGCCGGTGGCTGTGACATCTCCCTGGACGTCGCGCACGATCCCTTCCCGTCGCTCGGCGAGATCGACGTGTGCATCGCCAACGCCGGCCTCACGCGCACGATCGCCCCGGCCCACCGCATGAGCGCGGCGCAGTGGCAGGCCGACATCGACGTGAACCTCACCGGCTCGTTCCGCACGATCCAGGCCTGTCTCGCAGGCATGCGCGAGCGTCGCTTCGGGCGCATCGTCGCGATCTCGAGCGTCGCCGCCCTCGCCGGGCTGCCCGGCCAGGTCGCATACGCAGCCTCCAAGTCCGGGCAGCTCGGCATGGTGCGCACGCTCGCAGCTGAGAACGCCGCGCTCGGGATCACCGTCAACGCGATCCTTCCTGGGCTCGTGGCCACCGAGCAGGTGCTGGCGATGCCCGAGGAGGTCAAGGAGCGTGCCCTAAGCGCGCTCCCGAGCGGGCGCATGATCGAGCCCGCGGAGATCGCCGCCGCCGTCGCCTTCCTCGCGAGCGAGCAGACGGCTCAGATCAACGGCCAGGCGATCGCCGTCGACGGTGGAGCCTCCCTCGGCGCCTTCTCGCTCGGCAGCCAGCGCAGAGACGACTGACGGCCATCGCCGAGCTGGGCGCTCCTCGCGAGGCCTGACCAGCATCCCGGGACCAGCCGTCCGCCTCAAGACCTAAACCGGCCGCCCGGCCGCCCACCGCCTCGGCCTACTCGCGGGGGCCCGCGAGCGGCCTGTGGCGCGCCCGAGCCGCATCGCCAGCGACCGTGGCGAACAGCGCCCGTGTCGCGCCCGCGAGCTCGATCACTGCCTCGCGGCAGGAGCGGCTGACGCCGGCGGCGCTCACGAACGCGTGGATGAAGCCGGGAAACCTCCGCAGGACCGTCGGTGTTCCCGCGACGCGTAGGGCCTGCGCATACGCCTCGCCCTCGTCTCGCAGGGGGTCGAAAGCGGCCGTGGCGACGATCGCCGACGGCAGACTTGAGAGATCGGGGGCGAGCAGGGGAGAGGCGCGCGGGTCATCCGCGTGCTCGCGCGCGACTCCCAGGTAGTTGTCCTCGAACCAGTCCATCTCGGTGTTCGAGAGCAGGAAGCCCTCTCCGAACAGTTCGCGTGATCGACGCCTACGCGTGAAGTCCGTGGCGGGATAGATGAGCAGCTGGAGCACCGGCGCGGGCCCGCCGCCGTCCCTGATCAGCTGCGCGGCCACCGCCGCGAGGTTGCCCCCCGCGCTGTCTCCGCCGACACCGACCGCGCGCGCGTCGGCGCCCAGCGTGCCCGCGTTGGCGAGCGCCCACGAAAGGGCGTCGCGAGCATCTTCGACGGCCGCGGGGAACGGGTGCTCGGGCGCCAAGCGGTAGTCGACTGCCAGCACGTGCGTGCCGGCGTGGCGACAGAGCAGGCGACAGACCCTGTCGTGCGTGTCGAGGTCGCCGTAGGTGAAGCCGCCACCGTGCAGGTACACGAGCAGGGAGCCCGATGCGTCGGGCCCCGGGGGGACGTAATGGCGCGCGCGCAGCGGGACGCCGGCGTCGATCACGAGGTCGCTCACGGCCCCCACCGGCTCCGGTCTGCCGGCATAGACGGCAGCCATGCGCCGGCGCAGGGCGCGGGCCTGCTCAGGCGTCAGCTCCCCCGGCGCGCGCCGGCGACGGCGTTCGAGCAACCTCAGCGTGAGCTGCGTCTCGGGGGCGAGCGTGTCGCCGTCGACGCGTACGGGGGGCCTGCCCGAGAGACGCACCTGGAGCGCCGCCGGCAGCGCGCTGAGCGTCCTCATGAGGCGGTATTCGAGCTGCTCGCGCGCCCTGCTCATGTGCCGCGTCGGAGGCCAGTGCTCACGTGCCACGCCCGCTGAAGGTCACGGTCACGTAGCCGTTGCCGGCGTTGCTGTTGAACCTGTATTCGCCGTGGGCCGGTCCGAGCGAGGTCGGCCGGAAGGTCACGGCGATGTGAATTTCCGTTCGCGGTTCGAGCGAGATGCCCTCCGGTAGTGGCGAGGTCGCCGAGAACGCGCCCAGCGGCGCGATCGCACGGCTGATTGTCAGTGGCACCGTGCCGGTGTTGCGGATCGCGAACGTGAGCCTCCTCGAGTGCCCCAGCGCGACCGCGCCAGCGTCGATGTGCTCTGCGCTCACGGAAAGACGGGCGTCGCCGGTGACGGCCGCGCCGGTGACGGGGACCTCGATCGCGCGGCCGTCTAGATCCAGCGCCAGGACTGACGTGAAGGCGCCCCGCGTCCGTGGGTTGAAGAAGACGGACACGGTCACGGAGTGACGTGGCGCGAGCACGCTCCCGAGCGACGGGAGCCCCCTCACCTCGAAGGGACCGCGCGGGAGCCGCACGCCGGTGAGCGTCTCAGGACGTTCCCACGAGTTGCTGAACGTGAGAGTCAACGTCTTGCCGCCGCCGCCCGTCGCGATCGTGCGGAAGGCGAGCGGCGCAGAGGAGAGCAGCAGGCCGCGCGCGCTGCCGTAGCCCGAGACGGTGACGGCGCGCTCCCCTGCGCTGGTGTGGATGAGCAGCGTCCCCACGACCGGTCCGGCGCTGCGCGGCCTGAAGGTCACTCGCAGGTGCAAGCTGCCACCGGCAGCGATCGCCGTGCCCACCGCCGGCTGCGCCACCGTCAGCACGCCGTCCGCGAGCGGCACGTTGCCCGAGGGCGGGATTATGGTCGGTCCCGCGGTCAGGGGATGCGCGCTCTTCGCCGCGGCTGCCTTCACGGTGCTCGTACCCGAGCTCGTCGGCGAGGACGCGGAGGCGCCCTGCGTAGCCGTCTGTTCGCCGCCCGCGGTCACCGGCCCCGTGAGCGTGAGCGCCTTCGTGGTCGAGACCGACAGCGTCGTCGTGCTACTCGTCCCGACCGGGACCGAGCCGAGTTCGAGGGGCGCCGCCTGCATCGGCGCTTCGCCGGTGGGACCGAACGCCTCCAGACGCCCGCTGCGCGTGCCCACATAGACGCGGCCTTCGGCCGCCGTGGGCACGGCGAACTTCGAGGCCGTGCCGATCGAGTGCGACCACAGCAGCGGCAGCGTTTCTCCGTTGGGGCTCGCCGCGTACGCCCGCAGCTGGCCGCGCCCGCCGTTGGGGCCGTTCTCGTAGACCACCCAGACGACCGCGCTGCCCGCGGTCGTCCCGTCGCTCGTCACGAGCGGCGAGCCCGACGTGTAACCGAACGTTTCCACGCTGCTCGCCACGGGGCTGAGCGCCGGCAGGCCTTCGCCGTTGAGCCCATAGCTGAGGGCGAGCAGGTTCCCGCCGCCGGCGCTGCCGAGCACGTACACCCAGCCGCCCTGGCCGCCGTAGGCTGCGGGATGTCCCCACACGCCCTGGATCGGTCCGAGGGTCTGAAGCACGGCGTCCGATTCGCCGGGTCCCTGGCGGTAGCCGCCCATGTCTTCCGCGTTGACCAGGAAGATGCGCCCGTCCTTGCCGACCTGGACCACGAGCTGGGGAATGGCTTTGGTGCCGAAGTATTCCGTCGGCAGGGCGATCGGGCCGCCGGAGCCCAGGTCTTCATCGTTCTGGTCGAGCGTTGGCGCGTTGCTCGGCGCGAAGAACTGGCTGGGCGTGAGTTCGCCGCTTGGGCCGACGGTCAGCGCGATCACCGACTCCGACAGCGTGTCCGGCGGTTCGTTCGATCGCGCTGGCGTCGGCGAGACCCCGTTGCCGCTCGTGAGGATGATGCGCCCGGGCATATTCGAGACGAGGCCGCCACCGCTCTGCCAGATGCCCGCCTGGGAGTCTTCGCCCGTGCCCACTCCGGACTCGTCGCTCCACATGCTCGTGATCGCGCCGCTCGTCGCGTTCACGCCCACGACGACGCCGCGGTAGGGGGTGATGTCGCAGTCGGAGGCGAAGGCGATGTAGGTGACCCCGTTCAACAGCAGCAGGCCGGGGCGCTGCTGCTGGTAGCTTTCGTTGAACGGCACCCCCGGCGTGTTGCTCGGGGTCCCGTCGATCTTCACCGGAAAGCCCGGCCGCTCTTCGCCGGTCGATGCCGAGACGGCCTGCAGGTACCAGTGCTCCCCGGCAACGCCTTTGCCTTCCTCCAGGCGTGTCGTCATGTACAGCGTTTCGCTCGCCGGTTCGATCACCGGCGTCGAGGTCGAGCCGAGGTTGGGCGTGAGGTCCGAGCAGCGGATCGTCGAGGATTTGAAGGCTTTGCCGAAGGAGCGGCTCCACTCGATCGCGCCGCTGCGGGCGTTGATGGCGTACGCGTTCGCGCGCTCCGTGGTCGCGATCACCATGCCCTTGTACACGAGCGGCTGCGCGTATACCGAGCCCGTCAGCTTCGTCGAGAAGAGCTCGCCGAAGTCGCCCGAGCGCAAGGTCGAGGGGCTCAGTTCGGGCTCATTCGAGTCCCAGTCATCGCGCAGGTTGCCGTAGGCGGCCGTCGTCACTTCGCTCGTGCCACTCGCTCGTGCCCCCGCGGCGCCCAACAAGAGCGCCGCCAGCGGAGCTGTGACGCATATGACAATCACTCCCAGCAGCCTTCGCATCTGCTCCCCCGAGCGCCTCGCGTGCGGTCTCCAAACCCGGGTACGGCAGCATATGGCAATCCGCCCGCGCCGGCGCACGGAGCGCCGCTACGCCGTCTGTGCGAGGGGACGCTCGCCGGCGTGAGAGCCGAGGTGGCGTCGCAGGAAGTGCAGCTGGTCGGCCACCGCCCGCTCGAACGGAGCCCCGGAGCAGACGTCGAAGTGCCCGACCGGGTACGTGCGCACCTCGGCGCGGCCAGCCGCGCGGAAGGCCGCGTCCTGAGCGGCCTGGGCCGGCGCGACCGTGTCGCGATCGGCGATCTGCACGAGCATCGGGCAAGGCACGCGCTCGCTCGCGCGGCCGGGGCGGTAGCTGCCCGCGCTCAGGGCGATCCTCGCGGCCACCTCGTTGCGCCAAGTGGGTCCCGCGATCGCGCGAAAGCCCGGCTCGGCGTCGGCGGTGCTCATGATCGCCAGCGTCCCGGGAGGCCCGACTACGGGAACTGTCACCGGTGGGCGTCCCCGCAGCCCAGCCAGCAGGTCGCGGATGCCGAGCACCGTCAGCCGCGCGAGCTGTCCCGGGCCCGCATAGCGAACGAGGTTCGCGAGCGCCGCGGCGCCGTCCATCGCGGGCGTCAATGCGATCACCGCTGCGACGCGGGCGTCTGCGACAGCCGCGGCGACTACGTGGCCGCCCGCGTAGGAGTAGCCCCACAGCACGATGCCCTCGGGGTCCACGCCGTCCAGCGAGCGGGCGAACGCGACCGCCGCCGCGAAGTCCTCGAGCTGGCGCGGCGCCGAGAGCAGCTGGCGGGGCTCTCCGTCGCTCGTGCCGAAGTGTCGGTAGTCGAATGCGAGCGCGTCGAGGCCGGCCGCGGCGAAGCGCTCCTGGAAGGGAACGAGCCCCGAGTCGAGCGTGCCGCTGAAGCCGTGGCCGAGCACGACGCACGGCCGGCCCCGCTCGCTCGCGAACTGCTCGCCCTCGCCCGGGGCGTGCAGGCCCCTGCACGTGACGCCGCCGCTCGTGAACTCGATCGACTTCACGCGACCGCGGGCTCGGTGTCCTCGAGCATCGCGGCGCGCCCGGCCAGCGAGCGCCCCGTGGGCGCGCCGGCGCGTGCGCGCGCCTGGCCCGCGGGAATCGAGCGGGTCTTGAGCTCGTGCTCGAACGCGTACCAGTCGAGCTGCATCGTGTGGCGCGGCTTCTCTACGAAGTGACTCGTGTGAAACGCTTCGTCGCGGCGGATCTCGAGCTCCATCTCCTCGCTCGCCGGCGGCGCCCAGTCGCCGCTCAGCCAGCGCGCGGCGACCTTCGACTGCAGCTCTGCGAAGGGGAAGATTGTCGGGATCGCCTGGCCGAGGCCGATGAACGCGAGGTCGTCGATACCTGGCTTCAGCATGCGCTTGTAGAGCGGCAGCACGTTCTCCGGCGCCGACACGAGATTGGGATCGAGGAACGGAAAGTTGATGTTGTAGCCGGTCGCGTAGATGATCGCGTCGAGCGCCTCGACGCTGCCGTCGGCGAAGCGCGCGCCCTCGCCCAGCAGCTCCGCGACGTCGCCCTTGGCGACCGCATCACCTGACCCCAGGCGCCCTAGCAACTCGCTCGAGACCGTCGGGTGCGCGTCCAGGAACCTGTGGTTGGGGGTCGGCAGACCGAAGTCCTCCATGCGACCGTTGATGACGCGCTGGAGCAGGCGCCCGAGCTGGCGCTGGGGCCCTGAAGGCAGGCGCGGGTTCTGCTTGACGACCTGGTCGATCGGTTTGCCGAACAGGTACTTGGGCACTACGTAAGCGCCCGACCGGGTCGACAGGAAGACCGTGTCCGAGACGGTCTTGCGCGCGAGCTCGGAGACGATGTCAACGGCGCTGTTGCCGATGCCCACGACGAGCACGCGCTTGCCGTAGAGGTCAAGCGGTGTGCTCGGGTCGATGTAGTCGTGGGAGTGGATCTGCGGCCCGTCGAAGCTGCCCGGGAAGTCCGGGTAGCGTGGGCTCCAGTGGTGACCGTTGCAGACGAGCAGCGCGTCGAAGCGCTCCTCGCTGCCGTCCTCCAACACCACGCGCCAGCCGCCCTCGGGCCCACGGCGGGCGTGGCGTACGCGCGAGTTGAAGCGGATGCGCTCGCGCAGCGCGAACGCGTTGGCGTAGTCGCACAGCCACTCGAAGATGTGCGAGTGATGGGGATAGTCCGGGTAGTGGCCGCCCATCGGGAAGTCGCGAAAGGAGATCGACGGCTTGGAGATGTCGATGTGCAGCGAGCGGTAGGCCGAGGAGAGGCCGTTGGGGTTGGCGAAGTACCAGTTGCCGCCAACCTCGTCGGAGGCCTCGAAGCACGTGTACGGGACTTCGAAGTCCGTGAGCGCCTTGCACGCCGTCAAGCCGCTGACGCCCGCGCCGATGATGCAAACGGACGGTAGCTCGCTCATGGCGAGAGATCTTAGAGGGCGCACATCGCCCCCGACAGGCTCCTCGCCCTACAGGCTCACGCTGAAGCCGCCGTTCACCGGATAGGTCTGGGCTGTTATCCACGCGGAGGCATCCGATGCGAGGAACGTGACGAGCCCCGCCGCGTCCGTGGGCTCGCCTACGCGTCTGATGATGTAGTTGGAGAGCATCCTGCGCCTGAACTCCTCGTCGGCGAGCGTCGAGGCGGTCGTCGGGGTGGACGTGTACGCGATCGCCACCGAGTTGGCCGTGATGCGGTAGCGACCGAGGCTCCGCGCCAGGGCGCGCATCAGCCCCGCGGCGCCCGCCTTGGCCGCGCTGTATGCCTCCAGACGCGGCTCGCCCATGCGTCCCGCGTCGCTGATGATCGTGATCAGCCGCCCGTGTCCGGCACCGATCATGCCCGGGATCACGGCGCGGCAGCAGTGCAACGGGCCGTATAGGTTCACACGCAGGAACGGCTCCCACTCGGTGGGATCACTCTCCCAGAAGCTCCCGCGTGCGACCCCGGAGGGGCTCGCGCCGGCGTTGCCCGCGTTGTTGACGAGCACCGTGACCGGCCCGAGCTCCTCTGCGACTGCGCCGACGAGCTCGTTCACCGCGGCGAAGTCCGTGACGTCGCCCTGGACGCCGATCGCCCGTCCGCCCTCGGCGCTGATCTCGCTCGCGAGCTGCGCTGCGCGCGCTGCCACGTAGTCGTTGACGGCCACCGCGGCGCCGTTTGCCGCGAGGTATCGCGCGATCGCCGCGCCCACTCCCTGCCCGGCGCCCGTCACGAGCGCGACCTTGCCGCTCAGGTCGAGGAGCTTGCTCGGGTCGGGCGTCTTCTCGGCGGGCATAGGGTCCTTTCCAAGGCGTCTTCGAGGGGTCGGGGGCGTGGGTGCCTTGCGCTAGAGCTGGTGACCGTCGCGCGCGATCGCCACGTGCAGCGAGGGGCCGCGAAATGTGTACGCGTAGGAGGCGCAGGCGCCGTCGAAGTGGAAGCTGGCGATGTCGTAGTGGCCTTCGTAGTAGCTCGCGAACAGCGTGGCCGTCCCACGCGTCCCTGTCGGGCAAGCCGCGTCGTCGCTGGCGCTTACGGCGAAGCCGAGCACGAGCTGCGCGCCGACGTGCCCAATGCGGGTGATGCCCGCTGACAGCTCGCTTGCGCCGGAGACTCCGAGCACGAGCGTGCGCTGAGCTTGACCGGTGAGGCTGTCCTGCATGCAGATCGTGCCGCTCCCGTGCCCGCCCCGCCAGCTTCCCCGCCCGTGCGTGTAGGAGGAGGCGAGCCCGGGGTGCGGCGAGCTCGGAGCGCCCGTCTGCGTGAACGCCCACGCTTCGCCCGGCGGAATCCCCGGCGCGGGCGCCAGGGGGCACTTGACCGACGGCGTCGCCGCGTTCGTGGCCCGCGCCGCCCTAGTGCCCGCCGGCGCGCCCGCCGCCGCGGGGGAGCCGAGCGCCAGGATGGCGGGCGGCGTGAGCGCAAACAGCGCCGCCGGCACGAGTGCGTGACCTAGACGCGAAGCTCGCCGCACTGGCGCGAAGCCTACTGCGCCCGGCGGCGTGTCAGCGGCTCGGCTGGCGCTGGCGTAAGGCCGATGGGCGGCGGCTCAGCCGAAGAAGAGCTCGGCGGTCTCGTAGAGCTGAGGGTCGAGCAGCCGCGGCTCGGCGAGCGCGTCGGCGAGTGAGACCTCGACGATCTCGTTGCCGTGCAGGGCGACCATGCAGCCAAAGCGAGCGGCGGCGGCGGCGCGCAGCGCCGCCACGCCGAGACGTGTGGCGAGCACGCGGTCATACGCGACGGGCGTGCCGCCGCGCTGCACGTGACCGAGGATCGTCACGCGCGTCTGGAAGCCCGTGCGCGACTCGATCTCCCTCTCCAGCGTGACGCCGATGCCGCCCAGGCGCGCATGGCCAAAGGCGTCCGTGGGAGCCGCGCGCGTCGCGGTCTCGAAGGTGACCTCCGGCAGTGTGCCCTCGCGTGGCGTGGCTCCCTCGGCCACGACCACGATCGAGAAGTCGCGGCCGCGTTCGTGGCGGCGTCGCAGGTGGGCGCACACCTCCTCGATGTCGAACGGGCGCTCGGGCACGAGGATCGCGTCGGCGCCGCCGGCGATGCCGGCGTGCGTGGCGATCCAGCCGGCGTGGCGGCCCATCACCTCGACGACCATCACGCGGTTGTGCGACTCGGCGGTCGTGTGGAGCCGGTCGATCGCGTCGGTGACGATCTGCACGGCCGTCTGAAAGCCGAAGGTGACGTCGGTGCCGCCGAGGTCGTTGTCGATCGTCTTCGGCACGCCGAGGACGTTGAGGCCGCGCTCGTGCAGGCGCAGCGCGACGCCGAGCGTGTCCTCACCGCCGATCGCGATCAGCGCGTCGACCCCCAGGCGCTCGAGCGTCGCCTGCACCGCCTCAAAGCCGCCTTGGCCCTCGGCGAAGGGGTTGGTCCGCGAGGTGCCCAGGATCGTGCCCCCGCGCGGCAGGATCCCGGCGGTGCGCTCGATCGTCAGCTCGAGCGCGTCCGCTGCGAGCACCCCCGCCCAGCCATAGCGAAAGCCGAGGAAGCTGTGTCCGTCGGGAACGCCGCTGCGGACGGCCGCTCTGATCACCGCATTCAGGCCGGGACAGTCGCCGCCGCCCGTGAGCAGGCCGATGCGCGCCACGGCCGAGAGCCTATCCGCGCGAGTGGGAGCGAGCCTCAGCGCGCATGCGGCGCCCGCGCGGCGTCCTGCGCAGGGTCCTCCGATGGTCCCGATAGCAAGCGGGCGTAGGCGTCGGGGCGGCGCGTGGCGAGCAGCGGGAACAGCTCGAGCCAGTCCTCGCGCTGGTCGAGGTCGAGGTCGGCGAGCAGCACGGCCGCGCGATCGCGGGGCGCCTGCACGAGCTTTCGCCCGTAGGGGTCACAGATGAACGAGGAGCCGTAGAAGCGCAGCGGCGGCTCCTCCCCGAAGCGGTTGACCGCCACCATGAACAGGCCGTTGGCGATCGCGTTACCGAGCATCGCCTGCTCCCACAGCGGCTCGGTGTCGAAGTCCGGATGGTCGGGCTCCGAGCCGATTGCGCTTGCGAACACGAGTACCTCGGCGCCCCGCAGGCTGTATGCCCGCGCGAGCTCTCCGAACCACTGGTCCCAGCACGTGGGCAGCCCCAGGCGCGCGCCGTCGAGCGATGTCAGCGGGAAGGGCTCGCCCTCTGCTGGGCCGGGCCGGAAGTAGAGGTCCTCGCGGTAGCCGGCCGTCGCTGGGATATGGAGCTTGCGCGTGCGCGCGAGCAGGTCACCGTCAGCTGCCACGAGGATCGCGGTGTTGTAGCCGCGGCCATCCTCGCCCTCGGCGCGCTCATACAGGGAGGCGTGCACCGGCACGCCCGTCTCGCCCGCCATCTGCGCGGCGAAGCGGTGGGTCCGACCGCCGGGAAGGGCCTCCGGCTCGGGCGTCTGCGCGCCCGGCCCGCGCGGATCGAGGGCGAAGTAGCGCGTGAGCGTGAGCTCCTGCAGGCACACGAGCTGCGCGCCCTCGCGGGCAGCGAGCCGGATGCCGGCGGCGAGCGCCTGTGCGTGCTCGGCGGGGTCCTCGTGCCAGCGCTGCTGAACGGCCGCGATCCGAAACGGCGGGCGCCGCGGCGCGCGCGTCCGCGCAGGTGAAGGCTTGGGAGGGCCAGCCGTGATCAGCTCGATGTCGCTCACCCATTGCGCAGGGTAGGGGTCGTGCGATGCTCGGTCGGTGAGCGCGACGATCGACTCCACGCCGAAGGCGGATGGCTATCGCATGCCCGGCGAGTTCGAGCCGCACGCGGGCTGCTGGATGGCCTGGCCGGAGCGCCCCGACAACTGGCGACTGGACGCGGCTCCCGCGCAGGAGGCCTACGCTGCCGTGGCGGAGGCAATCAGCGCCTGCGAGCCCGTGAGCATGGCCGTCTCCGACGCGCACTTCGAGCGCTGCCGCTCGCTGCTCTCGCCGGGCGTGCGCGTGGTCGAGATCTCGAGCGACGACGCATGGATGCGCGACACGGGGCCGACGTTCGTGATCGACGAGCGCGGCGGCAGGCGCGGCGTGGACTGGCACTTCAACGCGTGGGGCGGGCTCGAGGGTGGCCTGTATGCGCCGTGGGAGCGCGACGCGCGCGTCGCGCGCAAGGTGCTGGAGATCGAGAGCGCCGAGCGCTACCGCGCGCCGCTCGTGCTAGAGGGGGGCGCGATCCACGCGGACGGAGAGGGCACTGTGATGGTGACCGAGGAGTGCCTGCTCAACCGCAACCGCAACCCCACCCTCACACGCGAGCAGATCGAGAACGCGCTGCGCGAGTATCTCGGCATCGAGTGCGTGCTGTGGCTCGAGCGCGGCGTCTACGCGGACGAGACCGACGGGCACGTGGACAACCTCGCTTGCTTCGCGCGCCCAGGGGTCGTGCTGCTCACCTGGACGGATGAGCGCTCGGACCCTCAACATGCGATTTCGCAAGCCGCGCTCGAGCGCCTGGGCGGGGTGCGCGATGCGCGCGGTCGATCGCTGGAGGTGATCCGGCTGCCCGCTCCGGGACCGCTGACGCGCTCACAGCAGGAGGCGGCGGGGGTGAATGCGCACGCGGGCACGGCGCCCCGGCGCGCCGGCGAGCGCCTCGCGGGCTCTTACGTGAACTTCTACATCGCCAACACGCGCGTCGTCTTTCCCCTGCTCGACGAGCGTTTCGACGAGCAGGCGGCTGAGATTCTGGGCGCATGCTTTCCAGGCCGCGAGGTCGTCGGCGTGCCAGCGCGAGAGATCCTGCTGGGGGGCGGGGGCATCCACTGCATCACGCAGCAGCTGCCCGCGCGGGCGGCGTAGCGCCATCGCAGGCCGCGCAGCGATAGATTTCCATGCTCGGCCTGTGCGGAGGGCAAGGTTGTCTGCGGGAGTGCACCCGTGCGGCAGCTCCTGCGAACCCCCTCGGCCAGGCCCCAGCAGCACCCCCTCTGCCAATGCGTCCGCGCCCACCACACAGCCACGCCTTCTGCCGCCTGCGCCACGCGCCCGCAGCGCGTGTCCGCTACCGGTCGACGCGGGCGCGATCCTCGGGGATGGCCTGATATGACGATCGATGTGCAGATCAACGAGGAGCTCGACGCGCTGATCGAGGCGGGCGCCCAGCAGGGTCACGTGCTCGAGTCCGACATCGAGTCGCTGGCGCGCGCTCGCGAGCTCGATGACGAGGAGCTCGACACCGTGCGCGAGCGCCTGCAGGACGCGGGGATCGAAGTGCGCGAGGTGACCGCCAAGCGCGAGCCCACGCCGGGCCTCGCGGGCGCCGATCTGGGCCAGCACGTGCTCGACGCGATGAGCCAGTTCCTGCAGGAGGCGGCGCGCTACCCGCTTTTGCGGCCCGCCGAAGAGCTCGAGCTCGCCAAGCGGATCGAACGGGGTGACCTGCGCGCGAAGGAAAAGCTCATCACGCACAACCTGAGGCTGGTCGTCTCGATCGCCAAGCGCTACCAGAGCGCCGGCGAGCTGACGCTCCTGGACCTGGTGCAGGAGGGCATGCTCGGGCTGATCCGCGCGGCGGAGAAGTTCGACTGGCGCAAGGGCTTTCGCTTCTCGACCTATGCCACGCTGTGGATCCGCCAGGCGATCCAGCGGGGCCTCGCCGACCACGGGCGCCCGATCCGGCTGCCGGTCGCGATCGCCCAGCGTGAGCGCAGGATCACTGCGATGCAGAGGGAGCTCGTGGCGATGCTGGGACGGGAGCCCTCTGAGCTCGAGATCGCCGACGCGGCCGGGGTGTCGCTGCAGGAGCTCCACGAGCTGCTCACCGCCGCGAGGGTGATCACCAGCCTCGACCGTCCGGTGGGCGAGGATGGCGAGACCTCGCTCGGGGAGCTCGTCGCCGACGGGAGCCCCCAGGTCGGCGAGGAGGTGATCCTCGGTCTCGGCCGCGAGGCGGTTCACCGCACCGTGGCTGAGCTCGCCGAGCCCGATCGCACGGTGATCCGGCTCCGATACGGCCTCGAGGGCGACATGCGCCCGGAGACGTGCACGGCGATCGCACGCCGCCTGCAGATGACGCCCGAGCGCGTGCGCGCGATCGAGGAACGGGCGCTCGGCGAACTCGCGCTGCGCGAAGAGCTGCAGGCGCTCGACGAGGCCGCGTAGCGGGCGCGTGCGAGCAGCGGTTCCCGCCGCGAGCCGCTTCACAGACCGCCAGGACGCTGGCCGCCGGCTATCCGAGCGCCTCGAGCGCTTCGCAGGCGAGCACGCTGTCGTGCTGGGGATCCCGCGCGGAGGCCTCGTTGTGGCGGCGGAGATCGCACGCGCGCTTCGCGCGCCGCTCGACGTCGCGCTCGCGCGCAAGGTGGGCGCGCCGCAGAACCCCGAGTTCGCCGTGGGCGCCGTCGCCGAGGGCGCCATGCGCGTCCTCCACCCGCACAGCGCCCGCGCGCTCGGGCTCTCGCGCGCACAGCTCGACGTGCTGATCGCAGGCGTCGAGGGACAGCTGGAGGACCAAGTGCGTCACTATCGCGCTCAGCGCCCGCGAGTCTCGCTCGAGGGTGCGAGCGCGATCTTGGTCGACGACGGCCTCGCCACCGGGTGCTCGGCGCTCGCGGCGTCTCGCTCCCTTCGCGACCGCGGCGCGGCGCGCGTGATCCTCGCGGTGCCCGTGGCGGCGGCGAGCGGGCTGGAGGCCCTGCGCGAAGAGCTCGACGAGTGCGTGTGCCTGCAAGCCGCCGAGGAGATGTGGGCTGTGGGCCTCTGGTATGAGAGCTTCTCTGCGCCCAGTGACGAGCAACTCGCCGCTCTGCTCACGCACGAGCGCGCAGGCGCCACCCGCCAGAGCGGCCGCTGAGCGAGCGCGATCGCGCGCCCGGTGCGGAGCGGCTGTACGGATGGCTCAGAGCGGCCAGTATCGCCCCACCTGGGCGGCGGCGCCGGCGCTCAACGAGGCATCCGCCGAACCCGCGCCGGGAGGCTCCTCGCTGGCGAGCGCCGCGAGCGTGGCCTTCACGCACTGTGCCAGCGCCGCCGGTTCGTAGCCGCCCTCGAGGACCGCCCCGAGGGGAGCGCCGAGGCGCTGCGCGAGCGAGCGCGCGTGGCGGGCCAACTCCGCGAAGGACTCGGTCTTTAGGCGGCAGTTCGCGAGCGGGTCGGCGTAGTGGGCGTCGAAGCCCGCGGACACGAGCAGCAGATCGGGCGCGAAGGCCAGGGCGACGGGGAGCACGACGTGCTCGAGCAGCGAGAGCCAGAGCTCCTCCTCGGAGCCGGCGGGGACGGGCAGGTTGATCGTGTAGCCCTCGCCGGGGCCGCTTCCGACATCGCGTAGCGCGCCGCTTCCCGGATAGATGCCGGCCTCGTGAATGCTCACGAACAGCACGTCGGCGCGGTGGCGAAAGATCTCGGCGGTGCCGTTGCCGTGGTGGACGTCCCAGTCGAGGATCAGCACCCGTCGCGCCCCCAGCTCGCGGATCGCCAGCTCGGCGGCGATCGCGACGTTGTTGAAGAGGCAGAAGCCCATCGCGCGAGCGCCTTCCGCGTGATGGCCGGACGGGCGTACTCCGCAGAAGCCCACACGCGCCTCGCCGGCGAGGAGCGCGGAGGTCATCGCGCAGGCGCCGCCCGCGGCATGCAGGGCCGCGCGAAAGGAGGGCTCGCCGACGCAGGTATCGGGATCGATCGCCCCGCCGCCCGCCGCGCACATGTCCCTGATCGACTCGACCAGGCCCGCTGTGTGGACGAGCTCGAGCAGGCGCTCGTCGGCCGCGGGCGCCTCGCGCCGCTCCCACCCCAGCCAGTCGGCGGCGGCGAGCTCTCGCTCGATCGCCTGCAGGCGCTCGGGGGTGTCGGGATGTGCGGGCATGTGCACGCGCGGGTCGTGCTCGAGGCACGCCGAATGGTGCAGGTACACGGGGGGCCCGCTCACGTTCCCACCGAGCGGCAATCTAGCGCCAGCTCGAGCGGCGCCGGGGGCGGCGCGCGGGAGCAGGCGCCAAAAAAGGGGCCGCACCGGGATGGTACGGCCCCCTCGAGGGATGGACGAGAGATACGGCTCATGGAGCTTAGCCAGAGCGACGGACGGATGTATGGCTGGTTGGCCAGCCGACTGCTGCGAAATGCCGCAATATGCGTAGTCGACGGGTCGGGCGCCACGCGCCCGGCGGCGTGAGCGCCATAGAAGCCATGCGGGCCGCGCAGATGCGGGCGGCGCAGATGCGTGCTCGGCCTTCATGTCACGGGCGGGGACGGCCGATGAACGTCGTGTGTCGGTGTCACACGCACCGCAATCGAGTATCGAGGGAGCGTTCGCGGGCGGCGAGGCGGCCGGCGAGGACGCGCTGCGGGAGCTGCGCGACGCCGTGGTGTTCGTATTCGACGGCGAGCTGCGCTTGGTGGACGCCGGTGGGCCGGTGCTCGAGCGCCTGCGGTATCGCGAGAGCTGCCGGCGCGGTGCGCCGCTCGGAGAGCTGCTGGCGAGGGAGGTGTGGCAGACGGTCGAGCCGCTCGCGCGCTCGGCGCTGCTGGGACAGACGCGCTCGCGCGAGATCTGGACCGCCGCGCGCGGACACTGCCTGACGCTCGACATCGGTCCCCTGCACGAGGCCTCCGAGCAGAAGGGCCGCGCTGACGGGCTGGGCGCTGAGGCGGCGGGGGCGGGGGTTGCGCTGATGCTCGACGCCACGGCGCGTCGCCGTTGGGAGCTGCTGCGCACAGGCTCGCGCGAGGATGACCCGGACGCGCACGATCACCCAGGTGCGCGGGTCGTGGGTACCGGCCTGCTCGACATGGAAGGTCGCTGGCTGCTCGTCAATCGGGACCTCTGTGACATCACGGGCTACACCGGTGATGAGCTGCTCGGCAAGCGCTTCGAGGGAATCGTGCATCCGGAGGACGCGGCCAACGACCGTGAACAGCGCCGTCGCCTGCTCGCGCGCGAGATCCCGGCGTTCGGGGTGCACAAGCGCTACTTCGACGCTGCCGGAGAGACCGTCACGGCGATCGTCTCGATGTCGCTGGTGCGCGGGCGCGACGGCGCGCCGCTTCACTACGTGACGCAGCTGCGAGACATCTCCGAGCGCAGGCGCATGGAGGAGGAGGTGCGTGGCCTCTCCGACCACGACCAGCTCACGGGCCTGCGCAACGGCAGGCTGTTCGCGCACGAGCTGCGCCTGCAGATCGCGCGCTCACGTCGCTACGGCGAGATGGCCGGCTTGATCGTCATCGACGTCGACGTGTGCGGCGACGGATCGCCCAATCCCCCGAGCGCCTGCGCGACGAGGCGCTCGAAGGGCTTTCACGCGCGCTCCTTCGCAGGGTGCGCGAGACGGACTTGCTCGGGCGCCTGGGCGAGGAGCGCTTCGCGTTGCTGGCGCCGCACATCGACGAGGAGGGTCTCGAGGTCGTCGCCGGCTCGCTCGCGCGTGTGATCGACGCGTACAGCGTCGATGTCGGCGATCAGCTGTTGCGAGCGTCGGCGAGCATCGGCTTGGCGATCATCGACGAGCGCACCGCCAGTGCCGAGGAGGCGATCGCCGCGGCTGAAGGTGCTCGGCACGACGGGCGTCTGAGAACGCCTGGCATCTCGCGTTGAAGGCGTCCCGCGCACACCCGCTCGCGCGCGATGCTCGCGGGCTGCGAGATCCGACAGGGGGAATACGCTCAGCCGATGCAGCCAGGTGAGCGGCTGGCGGTCATCGACCTCGGCTCGAACTCCTTTCGTCTGGTCGTATTCATGGCGGGCGCGGGCTGGTGGAGGCGCACCGATGAGATCTACGAGCCGGTGCGCATCGGCGAGGGCCTGGTAGCCAGCGGCAAGCTCGGCGAGGCGCCGATGGGCCGGGCGCTCGCGACGCTCGGACGTGTTCGCGCACTTCTGCCGCGCGAGCGGGCTCGATGCGGCGGCGGTCGACGCGGTGGCCACGAGCGCGATCCGCGATGCGGAGAACGCCGAGGAGTTCCTCGCCGCGCGCGCGAGCCCGCCTCGGGTTGCCGATCCGCGTGCTGAGCCGCGAGCGGGAGGCGCGCTACGCGTACCTCGCGGCGGTCAACTCGACGACGCTCGTGCGACGGCTGCGTGCTCGACCTCGGTGGCGGCTCGCTGCAGCTCGTGCGCGTGCACGGAGCGGCTCGCTCGGCGAGCTCGGGATCCTGGCGGCTCGGCACGGTGCGCATGAGCGAGCGCTTCCTGCCGGTGAACGGCCCGGCCAAGCGCAGGCAGCTGGAGGAGCTGCGCGAGCACGTCGCGGCCGAGCTCGCCCAGGCGGCGTGGCTGAGGCGCGATGGCGGAGCCCGGCGAGCCCGGGCGGCTGGTCGGGCTCGGCGGCACGGTGCGCAACCTCGCCGCGGCGGCGCAGCGCGCGGCGGGGCTGCCCTCCAACGGCGTGCAGGGGATGATGGTCGAGCGCGAGGCGCTCGACGAGCTGATGGAGCGGCTGGCGGCGCTGCCCGCCACCGAGCGCGCGAGCGTGCCGGGCATCAAGCCCGCGCGCGCGGACCTGATCCTGGCGGGGGCGCTCGTCGTCCAGGCGGTTCTGCACGTCGGCGGCTTCGACGGCCCTGGAGGTGACCGAGGCGGGCCTGCGCGAGGGGGTCTTCTTCGAGCGCCTGCTGGCCGCGCAGGAGCCGCCGCTGTTCGATGACGTGCGGCGCGCGAGCGTGCTGAACATGGCCGCGCAGTACAGCGTCGATGTCGCGCACACCGAGCACGTGGCGGCGCTGGCGCTTGGAATGTTCGACGAGCTCGCGCGACTGGGCCTGCACGAGGGCGACCCGCGCGAGCGCGAGCTGCTGTGGGCGGCGTGCATGCTCCACGACATCGGCATGTCGATCGACTACGACGACCACCACAAGCACTCGCGCTACCTGATCCTCAACGGCGGCGCTCCCGGGCTTCGCGCCGGTCGAGGTCGCGATCATCGCGCAGGCCGCCCGCTATCACCGCAAGGGCATGCCCGACGCCGGGACCGCTGTCGGCGCTGTTCGGTCCCGGCGACGCGGAGCGCCTGGACCGCTGCGCGGTGCTGCTGCGCCTGGCCGAGGACCTCGAGCGCTCGCGCGACCAGCTGGTGCGCGGGACGAGCCTCGCGCTGCGCAATGGCGCGGTCGAGCTGCGCCTGGTCGCCGACGGCGAGTCGGCGGTGCCCGCGCTGGGCGGCCGGGCGCGAGCGCGAGCTGTTCGCGCGCGCGTTCGGGCGCGAGCTGTCGGTGGCGGACTGAGGAGGAGCAAGCTGGCTGCGCGCACGGCTGCGCGCGAGCGGCTCAGCTCGCCGCGAGCTGCGCGCGTCGCCGGCGCAGTCGAACAGCACGAGCCCGTCGGGGTACGCGACGGGGCTGTGCCAGTCCCACGCTGGCAGCTCGCGCAGGCGCGCAGCACGGCTCTGGTGGCGGCGTTGCCGCCGCGCAGCGAGTACTCGCCGCCGAGCATCACGTAGCGCGCTTCGCCGCGAGCGACTAGCCGCGCGAGCTCGGCGCCCGTCGACCGCCGGGTCGGTGCCGCTGTAGCCGCCGAGCGCGCCGGCGTCGAGCCCCAGCAGGATGAACGGCGAGGCGGTCGTCGAGGCGACGGTCAAGCAGCGCCCAGCGCGTGCCGGGATTGTGGGCGCGGACGTAGTCGACGCAGCGCGCGGTTGATCGCGAGGTCGCGCGCGTCGACGCCGTAGCCGCCCGGCGCCGGCGGCATGCTTTGGGTCCGGCCGCGGGGAACGTGCCCTCGACGGGCGCGAGCCAGGTGGTGGTCGCGTAGGCGGTCGGCGCGTGAGCAGCACGAGCGAGAGCGCGAGCGCCACCGCCGGCGCGGCCGGCGCCGGCGAGCAGCAGCGCGCAGACCGCGACGGCGGCGCCGCCGGCGAGCACCGGCATGAACCACACCATGTAGTGCTCGCGGTGCAGCAGCACGATCTGGGCGAGACCGTGGCGGCGAGCGCGCACGCGAGCAGCGCGAAGCCGAGCCGCGCGCCGATGCGACCGCGCGAGCTCGACGAACGCGACGGCGCCGGCGCCGGCCATCGCGGCGGTGCCGGGCGCGAGCGCCGAGACGTAGTAGGGGTGGACGATCCCCTTGGAGAGGCTCAGCACGGCCGCCTCGACGAGGAACCAGCCGCCGAGCACGATCAGCGCCGGCGCGGATCGCGCCGGGTGCTGGCAAACCACGTCGAGAGCCGCTCGCGGCGCTGGCTGGCGCTCTCTTGGCCTCGCGCCCGAGCGAGCGCGGGGCGCTCGAGCGCCAGCAGCGCGAGCAGCCGAGCAGGCCGAAGAGCGCGAACGGGAGCATCCAGCCGCCCTGATCGCCGAGGCCCACGCCGAACAGGCGCAGCGGTCCGGGGGGCCCGCCGAAGGGATCGGCTTCTGTTCGCTGCCCGTTGGGCCGCGATCGGCGCGCCGGCCGGCTCCGGCTTTGGCGCCTTCGCGGTGGCGTCGGCCGGGGTCGCGCGCCAGACGCCGTGCGTGCGCGCGGCGCGCAGCGGGGTGTCGGAGTGCGCGCTCGTGGCGACCGGACGAAGCCGCCGGGGTGCACGATCACCTTGGGGCCGCCTTCCTGGCCTTCGACGCGGCCGAGGCCGTTGTAGTCGAAGGTCAGGCCGAGCTCGGTGTTGTCGCTCGAGCTGCCGACGTAGGGGCGCTTGGAGGCGGGCGTGGCTTCGACGAGGGCGATCCAGGCGAACGACACGGCGAGCATCACGACCCCCGCGCCGAGCAGCTGCGCCGTGCGCCGGCGCAGCGACCCGGGCGCGCACACGAGGTAGGCGAGCGCGATCCCCGGGACGACCAGGTAGGCGGCGAGCGTCTTGGTGTTGAACGCCAGCCCGACGAGCACCGCGCAGCCGATGAGCGTGCGCCAGCGGCCGCTCGTCGCAGGCGCGCAGCGCGGCGCGCCGGCGCAGCGTCATCAGCAGCAGCAGCAGCGGGTCGACGCCGTTGTCGCGCGAGACGGCGACGAACGAGGGGAACACGGCGAGCGCGAGCGAGCCGGCGAGCGCGGCGAGCAGGCCGAGGCGCCTGCGCGAGCAGCACGTACAGCAGCGCGACGGCCAGCACGCCGGCGATCGCCTCGGGCAGCAGCAGGCTTAGCGGCGAGAAGCCGAACAGCTTCGCGCTCGCGGCCTGCACCCACAGCGCCAGCGGCGGCTTGTCGATCGTGACAGTCCGCCGGGGTCGAAGGAGACGAAGAGGAAGTTGTGCAGCGAGCGCAGCATCGACTGCACGCCGGCCGAGTAGAAGACGTTCGCGTAGCCGTTCTGGGAGAGCCGGTGCAGGTTGAGAACGCCGGCCAGCGCGAGCACCGCGGGAAGTCCCGCGTAGGGCAGGCACGCGTGCGCGCGTGAGGGCGCCGCCCCGCGTCGTGGGCCGGGCGCCCCCCGCGCCGGGGTCGTGCGAGAGCGGGCGCGTCGTGGCGGCGCTCATGCGCCGAGGGTCTGCAGCGAGACGCTCGAGGTCGTGCTCGTCGTTCCAGGCGCCGACCGATGCCCGCAGCCAGGGCCGCCCGGGGATGTTGCGCACGATCACGTCGTGCTCGGCGAGCATCGCGCGCTCGCCGGGCGGGTCGGGGCTGGGGAAGGAGACGAGCGTGGTGGCCGCGCGCGGCGCGGGCTCGCGTCCGAGCTCGCAGAGCATCTGCGCCAGGCGCGCTGCGAGCGCGCACGCGTGCTCGTGCACGGCCTCCCAGCCGGCCGACTGCAGCACGCCGACCGCGGCGAGCGCGCAGGCGAGCGTCTCGGCGCTCTGCGAGAGCGTGTCGAAGCAGCGCGCGTCCTCATGGGGGTGCGCGTCGAGGCCGTCGTTGGGCTCGGCCAGGTTTGCATAGCCCCGCCTGGTGACGTCGAGGCGCTGCGCGCAGCGTCGGGCTGACCCACAGCATCCCGGTGCCGTCGGGGCCGCACAGCCACTTCTGCCCGGCGCCCGCGTACGCGTCGCAGCCGAGCGCGTGCACGTCCACGCCGATCGCGCCGACGCCCTGGGCGCCGTCGAGCAGCACGGGGACGTCGAGCTGGGCGAGCTCCGCCGGCGCGACCGAGCCGCTCATCCAACCTACGTGCGAGCAGGCCACGAGGCGTGTGCGCGGGCCGACCGCGTCGGCGACCTCGGCGAGCGGAACCTGGCGCACTTGCACGCCGCGCAGCTCGCGCGCGGCCGACGAGCGCGCCGAGCAGCCCCGGATGCTCCTCGTCGCTCGTCACGATCTCATCGTCGCCTGCCAGCGGCAGCCCGCCGACCACCTGCGCGATGCCCTCGGTCGTGGAGGTGGTGAGCGCGACGTCGGCGGCATCGGCCCCGAGCGCCTGCGCGTAGGCGCTGCGGAGCTGCTCGCCGAGCTCACGGCGGCGCTCGAAGTGCTCCTGTGCGCGCCCCCGCTCGAGCTCGCGCCGGAGCTCGCTCTCGGCCGCGCGGACCGCGCGCGCGGGCAGGGGGCCGTCGGTCCCCGCGTTCAGATATGCCGCGGTTCCCAGCACGGGAAACTCCTCGCGCAACCCCGGCAGGCTCACAAACCGCGAGAATAGCCGCATGGATGGCGCGCCTGCGCAGGAGCCCATGTGGCAGCCCTCGCCGACTGCGCTGCAGGAGGTCGAGATGGCGGGCTTCATGCGGTGGGCGGGCGAGCGGCGTGGGCGCGCGTTCGCCGGCTATGAGGAGCTGTGGCGCTGGTCGGTCGATCAGCTCGAGGACTTCTGGGCGTGCGTGTGGGAGTTCTGCGGCGTGCGCGCGTCGCAGCCGTATGAGCGCGTGCTCAGCTCGCGCGAGATGCCGGGCGCGCGCTGGTTCGAGGGAGCGGAGCTCAACTACGCCGAGAACCTGCTGCTTGGACCCTCCGGCGGGCTCGGCGCACGCTCGAGCGAGCCGGCGATCTTGCACTGCTCGGAGCTGCGCCCGCTCACCGACGCGCGCGCGCTGCACGAGCTCACGTGGGCGGAGCTGCAGGCGCAGGTCGCGGCCGTCGCGGGCGGACTGCGGGCCCTGGGCGTGAGGCGCGGCGACCGCGTGGTGGCGTACATGCCGAATATCCCCGAGACGCTGATCGCGCTGCTGGCCGTCGCGAGCATCGGCGCGATCTGGTCGAGCGCCGCGCCGGAGTTCGGAGCGCGCAGCGTGATCGACCGCTTCGCGCAGATCGAGCCGAAGGTCCTGTTGGCGGTGGACGGCTACCGCCACGGCGGCAAGGACTTCGAGCGCACGGAGGTCGTCCGGCGGATCCTCGATGAGCTAGGAACCGTGGAGCACGTGGTGACGCTCCGCTACCTCGGCGAGGACGTTGAGGAGGCCGCCTTCGGCGGCGGGACGGGTGTGCGCAGCTCGCCTGTGCCCTTCAGGGTGCTTACGTGGGCCGAGCTGATGGCCCGCGGCGAGGGCTCGGAGCTGTACTTCGAGCAAGTGCCATTCGAACATCCGCTGTGGGTCCTGTACTCGTCGGGGACGACCGGGCTGCCGAAGGCGATCGTGCATGGGCACGGCGGCATCCTGCTCGAGCAGCTGAAGAAGCGCATGCACCTGGACCTGCGCCGCGGTGACCGCATGTTCTGGTTTACGACGACCGGATGGATGATGTGGAACTTCCTCGCCGGCTGCCTGATCAGCGAAGCGGCGATCGTGCTGTATGACGGCAGCCCTGCCTACCCCGACTTGGATGCCCTGTGGGCGCTCGCCGAGCGCACGGGAGTCACGTGCATGGGCGTCAGCCCGGGCCTGCTCGCGAGCTGCGAGAAGGCGGGCCTCGAGCCGGGCCGCGACCACGACCTGAGCGCGCTGCGCGCGATCGGTGCGACGGGATCGCCGCTCTCGCCGGAGAGCTTCCGCTGGGTCTACGGGCACGTCAAGCGCGACGCGTGGCTGTTCTCGACCAGCGGCGGCACGGACGTGTGCACTGCGTTCGTCGCCGGCTGCCCGCTGCTGCCGGTATACGAGGGCGAACTGCAGTGCCGCGCGCTCGGCTGCGCGGTCGAGGCGTGGGACGAGCGGGGTCGCAGCCTCGAGGACGAGGTCGGCGAGCTCGTGATCACCGAGCCGATGCCCTCGATGCCCCTGTTCCTGTGGGGCGACGAGGATGGCTCGCGGCTGCGCGAGAGCTACTTCTCGATGTATCCCGGCGTGTGGCGCCACGGCGACTGGATCCGCATCACCAAGCGCGGCGGCGCCGTCATCTACGGTCGCTCGGACTCGACCATCAACCGTCAGGGCGTGCGCATGGGCACGAGTGAGATCTACCGCGCAGCCGCCGCCGTGCCGGAGGTGCTCGACGCGCTCGTCGTCGACGTCACGCGCCCGCCGGGCAACGGAGGCGGGGGCGAGGGGGGCGAGGCCTCCGATGCGCTCGCCGCGGGCGCGCAGCGCCTCCAGGGGGAGCTTTGGATGATCATGTTCGTGGTGCTCCGCGAGGGCGTGAGCCTGGACGAGGAGCTGGCCGCTGCGATCAAGCGCCGCATCCGCGA
This sequence comes from uncultured Solirubrobacteraceae bacterium, assembly GCA_963722435.1. Classification (GTDB taxonomy): domain Bacteria; phylum Actinomycetota; class Thermoleophilia; order Solirubrobacterales; family Solirubrobacteraceae; genus Palsa-744. The sequence goes on from CAVRKZ010000001.1 coordinate 447,852, forward strand.
GGACTGCTCGCCGCGCCACGTGCCCAACGAGATCCGCCAGGTCGAAGAGGTCCCGCGCACGCTCTCGGGCAAGGTGCTCGAGGTGCCGGTCAAGCGCATCCTGATGGGCACGCCGCCGGCGCAGGCTGCGAGCGTCGAGTCGCTGGCGAACCCGCGCTCCCTGGAGTACTTCGTGGAGCTCGCCAGGGAGCTGGGTGTGGCGGCGGCCGGTAAGTCGGCGCCCGTCCCGCGTTGACGCCGACGCAGTGGGGCAGGCGCTGTCCTCGATGTACGCTAGGGCCGTGGAGGGGCGATCGCTCTGGTCGGAGACGTCGTTTTTGTCGGTTGGCTCGAAGGGCTCCTTTCTGTCGATCGGCTCGGTCGGCTCGGCGCTGTCGATCGGCTCGGTCGGGTCATTTGGCTCGGCCTTCTCGATCGGCTCGGCAGGATCGCTCGGGTCGGTCCTGTCGGCTGGCGCGAGGGCATCTGTGCTCTCGCAAGGCACGGCAGGTGCGATTCTGGGCGAGCAAGACCAGGGGCGCGCGATTGTCGTCCTGATGAGCGCTCTGATCGCGATCACCGCCGGCTCGATCGTGTGGTTCGCCCACAGCTGGCCAAGGGTGGGGAGGGGTATTTCTCAGCGGTAGCAGTCGGGCGCGTGCTTCAGCTGCGAGAAGTTCTCGGGGTCGTGCCCGAAGATGAGCAGCGGATCGAGCTCGCGCGCGAGCTCGCGCAGTCGCTCGCGTGAGCCCGCGGCGAGCTCGGTCGAGTGAAAGGCGCGCGGATCCTGCTCGCCTTCCCACTGCGCGCGGTTGTCGACCGCGTCGGCCGTGATCAGCACGGGGCCGGTCTGCTCGAGCTCGAGCAGCAGGGCCACGTGGCCCGCGGAGTGCCCGGGAGTCTCTAGCAGGCGCACGGTGCCGTCGCCGAACAGATCGAGATCGCCGGCGAAGGAGTGCCAGTCGAGCCCCGGCTGCTCGTAGTCTGCGCGAACGTAGCCCTGGGCCGCCGGTGGATCGGCCGTGCGCGCGCCGTCGAGCTCGGCCGCGTGCACGACGACCTCCGCACCGGGAAAGTGGCCGAGTGCGCCCGTGTGGTCGATGTGCAGGTGGGTCTGTACGACGCGGCCGACGGACTGCGGCGCGATCCCGAGCGTGCCCAGCTCGGCAAGGCAGTGCTGCTCGGCGTCCATGTGCACCTCGAAGAGGTCCGCGAGCTGGCCCCAGTGCGCGCGCGGGTCGCTGGCGACGACCAGCGGGTTGCCTCCGTCGACCAGGACATCGCCCTGCGGGTGGCGGATCAGGTAGTAGGGAACCGGCACCTCGGTTCCCGCGAGCGCGAGCGTGCCGCTGGCGAAGAGGTAGAGCGCGGGGCCTGCCATCAAGCGGATCGTACGCCGCTGCTCGCGGTCCGGCTGGCCGCTACAGCCCGAGGCTGCGCCCGACGATCTCCTTCATGATCTCGTTGGCGCCGCCGTAGATGCGCGTCACGCGGGCGTCCGCGAAGGCGCGCGCGATCGGGTACTCGAGCATGTAGCCGTACCCGCCGAAGAGCTGCAGGCAGCGGTCCACGACCCGTCCCTGCAAGTCCGTGCACCACCACTTGGCGCTCGCCGCATCATCTGGCGTGAGCTCGCCGGCGTCGAGCGCCTGCGTGCAGCGGTCCACGAACACGCGCGCGATGAGGGCTTCGCCGTGGAGCTCGGCGAGCGTGAAGCGGGTGGACTGAAAGGAGCCGATCGACTGGCCGAAGGCGTGGCGCTCGCGCACGTAGGCGAGCGTCCACTCGAGCGCCGCTTCCGCGGCCGCCACCGCGGAGGCCGCGATCGACAGGCGCTCCTGGGGCAGGTTCGAGACGAGGTAGCGAAACCCCTCGCCCTCCTGCCCGAGCAGGTTCTCGACGGGCACGCGCACGTCGCTGAAGGACAGCTCGGCGGTGTCCTGGGCGTGCTGGCCCACCTTCTCGAGGTTGCGCCCGCGCTCGAAGCCCTCCATGCCGCGCTCGAGCACGAGCAGGCTGATGCCGCGATGGCGCTCCGAGGGGTCGGTCTTGACGGCGACGATCACGAGGTCGGAGTTGATGCCGTTGGTGATGAACGTCTTGGTCCCGTTGACGAGGTAGTGGCCGTCCTCGCGCCGCGCGCTCGTCGCCATCGCGGCGAGGTCCGAGCCCATCCCCGGCTCGGTCATGGCAAGCGCCGTGATCAGCTCGCCGGTGACGATCCCCGGCAGCCAGCGCCGGCGCTGCTCCTCGGTGCAGTAGCGCAGGAAGTAGGGCAGGCAGATGTCGTTGTGCAGCGTGATCCCCAGGCCGAAGCTGCCGACGGCCGCGCGCTGGGCCTCTTCGCCGATCACGAGGTTCAAGCGGAAGTCCTGCGCGCCGGCGCCTCCGTACTGCTCGGGCACGGCCATCGCCAGAAAGCCGCCGCGCCCGGCGAGCGCGAAGAGCTCGTGCGGCATGATGCCGGCGCGTTCCCACTCTCCGTAGCGGCCCTCCTCGCCAATCACCTCGCGTTCGAGGAACGTGCGGAAGCTCGCGCGGAAGTCTTCGTGGAGGTCATCGAAGAGGCTGCGCCGCATCGCTGCGCAGACCCTATCCGCACCCCGGGGAAGGAGTGCGAGCCGAGCACGTCGAACACAAGCGCCGATGAAGCGCGTCGCAACGAAGACGGCCGAGCACCCGCCGGCGAACGGGACGAGCGAGCACCAGAGCTTGTCGAAGTACATCCAGGCGCGCTTTGACCAGTGCTCGCGCTCGCAGAAGGACGTTGCCCAGTACATCGTCGACCACCTCGACGAGGCGGCCTTCCAGACGGCCGAGGAGCTGGCGCGCCGAGCGAACACCTCGAGCTCGACGGTCGTGCGCTTCTCGCAGGCGCTCGGCTTCGAGGGCTTTCCCGAGCTGCAGGCAGCCGCGCGCGAGGAATACCGCCGCGTGCACGCGAAGGCCGCCAAGACCGGGCCACCGTCGTCATCGGCGCCGCTGTTCTCGCTCGACCAGAACGAGTTCGAGACCGCGCTGGCCGCCGACCATCTGAACGTCGAGGAGACCGCGCGCAAGGTCTCGCGTAACTCCGTCGAGGCGCTGATCGCGGCGATCGTCGCCGCCGAAAAGGTGCTCGTGGCGGGCACCGACCAGATGGCCTTCTTCGCGAGCTACCTACGCCACCTGCTGATGCTGCTCGACCTGCGTGTGGACGTCGTCGCAAGCCCCTCCCAGGAGGCGCTCAGCCGCCTCGGGCGCATCGACGAAGCGACGCTCGTGATCGGCCTGTCCGCCGGGCGACCGCACCCGCTCGTGGTGCGCGCGATGAAGCTCGCGCGCCATCGCCAGGCGAACACGGCGGCGATCACCGACGCGACGCTCTCGGAGGTCGCAAAGCTCGCGCGCATCAAGCTCTACTACTCCTCCAACAGCCCCGCCTACGTGCGCTCGCACACGGCGCTGTTGAGCGTGATCCAAGCGCTCGCATACGGCGTCTACGCGCAGGACACCGCCTCCTACGACGATCGCATCAAGGCGTTCCGGCTGAAGTGAGCGCTTCGCGAGTCGTCCCCGGCGGCTCTCGCCGCCGTGGACGATCGCTTCGCTTCGCATAGGAAAGACGAACGCAGGGCCGCGGCGCGGGTTCGATTGGCTTACGCGATGGCGGACGGTGCTCTTGCTCAACGCCGGCTCGATCGCCTTTCACCGCTCACTCGGCTTCGCCGCGAGCGAGGTCGCCGGCTATTCGACGTCGGGGGAGTCCCGGATGGTGTTCCTGCGCGAGCTGACCTGAGCGGGGCGGGCGCTGGCGCTCCTCCCCGCCGGCTTTCGCCGTCGCGAGGGATCGCTCGCTCGACTGGGATGCGATCAGCCGATCGGAAACGTGTGTCGCTGGCGTGTCGCGCGCGGTTGTGCGCGGATCGTCCGCGCGAGCCGCCGGACCCCCTCGCGTAGGCCCTGCGGGTCGACTGCCGTGAAGGAGAGGCGCAGGTGGGTCGCCCGCGGCGCTCCCACGAGCATCGCGGGACCGGGGACGTAGCTGACGCCGCCCGCGAGCGCTGCGCGGTAGAGCTCCTCATCGTCTCGCGCCTCATCGAGCGTGACCCATACGTGCCCGCCAGCGCTCGGAGCTGGGAAGCTCGCGATCCCCGCAAGCTCGCTGCGCAGCGCCTCGAGCAGCGTGTCGCGGCGCGTGCGACAGAGCTCGCACGAGCGGGCGATCTGGGAGTGGTAGTCGCCGTCGGCAAGGAACCTGGCGGCCACCAGCTGCGGCAGCGTCGCGCTGTGCGCGTCGTCGTCGCGCTTCTCGGCGATCATGCGGTCGAGCACGGGGCCGCTCGCTGCGATCCAGCCGGCGCGCAAGCCGGGGCCGATGGTCTTTGAGAGCGAGTCGACGTAGACCACGTGCGTCGGGTCCTGAGCCCTCAGCGGACCGTGGTCGGGGCCCTCGTAGCGCAAGTCGGCGTAGACGGCGTCCTCGAGCACGAAGAAGCCGTGTCGCGCCGCCAGCTCGAGCAGGCGCGCCCGACGCTCGGGAGTGAGGTCGCGGCCTGTCGGGTTGTGCCCGCGCGGCTGCAGGGCCACGAGCCGGACCTCGTGTCCGCGCAGAAGCTGCTCGAGGGCGTCGACGTTGAAGCCCTGCTCGTCGACCTCTACAGGCATCACGTTGGCCCCCGTCGCGCGCAGCGCCTCGATCATGCCCATGAACGTGGGGGACTCGCACGCCGCCACATCTCCCGCTCGCAGGATCGCGCGGGCTGCCAGCGTGAGACCCTGGCGCGCCCCGGTCGTGATCAGCAGGCTGTCCGCGTCATCGTCCAGCCCGCGTGCTTGGCCGAGGCGGGCGAGTTGCTCGCGCAGCTCGTCGGTCCCCTCGATCGGGCAGTACTCAAAGGCCGCGATCCCATCGCGATCGAGCGTCTTTCGCACGGCGCGTGTCAGCTCGGCGAGGGGGATCTGCTCGCTCGCGGGGTAGCCCAGCGACAGCGCGATCAGGCTCGAGCTTTCCGAATGTTCTACAGCCTCGCTAAGAACTCGTCCCGCGTAGCCACCACGCGGCGGCGCGAGCGCGTAGGTCTGCCAGGACAGGTCGGCCGCATCCGAGACGCTCCTGGCGGCGGCGCGCACGAACGTGCCACGGCCAACGGCGGAGACGACGAGACCCTGCTCCTGCAGGCGTCGATAGCAGCGACCGGCCGTCAGCTGGTTGATCCCGGCGATCTGCGCCAGCGCGCGCGTCGTCGGCAGCTTCGCGCCCGGCTCGAGCTCTCCGCTGGCAATCGCGGCGGCGAACACGCCGGCGAGCTGGCGCGTGAGCGACAGCTTGGCGCCGCGGTCCACTGCTTGCAGGCGCTCTGTAAGCGAGGTGACCATTGCTGCCATTCAATCGCAAATTGACCCACATTGCAATTTCCTCGTGTAGGGCTAGAGTGCTTACCAACCCCTGATTGGGCCACAGTTGAACGAAATTGAGGTAATGCAATGGCGAGAGACGGCCTGGATGCAGAGCTCGCGCGCCAACGCGAGGCCGAGTTGCGGCGAAACGCCATCAGGCACGCGGCGCTGTTTGCAGCGTCGCGGCGCGAGGAGGCCGGGTGCCCGCACGCGCGCCGGCGGCGCTGGCGCCCGTCGCTCGTGAACCTCGCGAAGCTCCCGCGGGCGCTGATGGGGCGCCGTGCCCGGAAGGCGAATGTCGTCTAGCGGGGGTCCTGCGCCGCGCGCTCCCGCGCCGACGCCAGCGCGGCTGTCAAAATGAACTGCATGCGCGACGAGGCGACATTCCGCGTCAAGGCGGGCCTGGCCGAGATGCTCAAGGGCGGCGTGATCATGGACGTGGTGACGCCCGAGCAGGCCAAGCTCGCCGAGGACGCGGGGGCGGCCGCGGTGATGGCGCTCGAGCGCGTGCCCGCGGACATCCGCCGCGACGGCGGCGTTGCGCGCATGTCCGACCCGGAGATGATCGCTGGCATCCAGGAGGCGGTGAGCATCCCCGTGATGGCCAAGGCGCGTATCGGGCACTTCATGGAGGCGCGCGTGCTGGAGGCGCTGGATGTCGACTACGTGGACGAGTCGGAGGTCCTGACGCCGGCGGACGAGGCCAACCACATCGACAAGTGGGCCTTCAAGGTGCCATTCGTGTGCGGCGCGACGAACCTCGGCGAGGCGCTGCGGCGGATCGGCGAGGGCGCGGCAATGATCCGCTCCAAGGGCGAGGCGGGCACGGGCGACATCGTCGAGGCCGTGCGCCACATGCGCCAGATCGTGGGCGAAATCCGTCGCCTGGCGACGCTCGGCGAGGACGAGCTCGCGACGGCCGCCAAGGAGCTCGCCTCACCGCTCGAGATCGTCCGCTCGGTGGCACGCGATGGGCGCCTGCCGGTCGTGCTGTTCTGCGCCGGCGGCATCGCCACGCCGGCGGATGCCGCGCTGATGATGGCCCTCGGGGCCGAAGGCGTGTTCGTGGGGTCGGGCATCTTCAAGTCCGCGGACCCGCCCACGCGCGCGCGGGCGATCGTCGAGGCGACCACCCACTGGCAGGACGCCGAGCGCGTAGCGGAGGCCTCACGCGGCCTCGGCACCGCGATGGTGAGCCTCGAGAGCTCGAAGCTCGAGGACGAGCAGCTCCTGGCCCAGCGCGGTTGGTAGCAGGACGGCCGATGGCGCCGCTGGTCGGCGTGCTTGCCCTGCAGGGTGGCTTCGAGGCGCACGAGCGGATGCTCGCGCGAGTGGGCGCGCGCACACGTGAGGTGCGCGTCCCCGCCGAGCTCGAGGACCTCGACGCTCTGATCATCCCTGGCGGCGAGTCGACGACGATGACGCGCGGGATCGCGCGCGAGGCGCTCGCGGAGCCACTGCGCGCGCTCGCGGCGCGCGGCACGCCCGTGCTCGGCTCGTGCGCGGGGCTGATCATGCTCGACCGCGAGCACCTCGCCGTCATGGACATACGGGCGGAGCGCAACGCGTTCGGACGCCAGATCAGGAGCTTCGAGGCCGACGTCGAGCTGCCCGAGCTCGACGGGCCTGCGATCCGAGGGATCTTCATACGCGCTCCCTGGATCGCCGAGCACGGGCCCGACGTGGAGATCCTCGCCGAGCTGGACGGCCGTGCCGTCGCGGCGCGCCAGGGGGAGCTGCTCGTCGTTGCATTCCACGCCGAGCTGACGGACGACGATCGCCTGCATCGGATGTTCCTCGAGCGCGTGCGCGCATCCGCAGCGAGTTAGGCCCAAGCACGGGCGCGGAGCGCCCGGGCGGAGCGGCGCTGCTCCGCGATACTCAGCGCATGCGTATCTCAGTGTCCGCCGACGAGTTGACGGGCATCGCACGAACGTTGGTCGCAGAGCTCGAGCGGCGCGGCCACGAGGTGATCGGGCACGGGGCTCTGGCCGAGCACGAGCCAGACGCCTGGGCGTGGGCGTCCGAGCGGGCCGCTCGCGACGTCGCGAGGCCCGAGCGGACCAGGGGATCGTCTGCTGCTGGACGGGTACGGGCGCGTCGATCGCCGCGAACAAGGTCGACGGCGTGCGCTGTGCGCTGTGCGCGGACGCCGCGACCGCGGCAGGTGCGCGCCGCTGGAATGACGCGAACGTGCTCGCGCTCAGCTTGCGCTCGACTTCAGAGGCCGAGCTCGTCGAGATCCTCGACGCGTGGTTCGACGCTCAGCCGAGCCTCGAGGAGGGCGACCGCGCGAACGTCGAGCACCTGGCGGAGATCTCGGGCCCCCGGCGTACTCCGCCGCGATAGCCGGGTGCCGCGAGTGATGGGTGCACACACCACGGGTGTCGGTAGGCAGGTGCTCACGCCGCGCAGAAGCGCACGACGCCCTCGGCGTCCTCCTGTTCGAGCACGCGGCCGTCGCGCAGCAGCAGGTCGACGTGGCCGAGCACCTCTGAGAGCGTGAGGTAGGCCTGCGTGACGGCCACGTTGCCCCACAGCTCCTGTGCGATCTCGTGCGCGGTGCGCGGCTGCACGGCGATCAGGCCGGCGATCTTCTCGGCGCGACGCGCGTGCATGCGCATGCGCTCGTCGATCAGCGCGACGTGGTCGGTGATCGCGCGCCCATGCCCGGGCAGCACGAGGTCGAGCTCCATCGCGCGCGTCTGCTGCAGCGAGTCCATGTATGTCAACAGCGCCTGCGGGCGAGGCCCGCCGTACTCACCTTCGGCGTCCAGCGGCCTGGCGAGCAGCGGGTTGGAGGAGATGTGCGCGATCAGGTGATCGGCGGCGAGCAGGATCGAGGGCCCGCCGAGCGGTGATTGTCGTCGAGGAAGACGGTGTCCGAGGGGCTGTGCCCGGGCCGGTGCAGCACGCGCAGCGTGCGGTCGCGCAGCGCGAGCTCGCCGCCGTCGCTGAGGGGCCGGGTGACCTCGACCGCCGAGCCCCACGCGCGAAAGCTCGCGGAGACGCTGCGCAGCACGGTGACGACTTCCGGCGGGATGCCGTGGCGCAGCATCAGTCGCTCCGCGAACAGGTCTTCGCTCTCGGCCTGCTGGCCGTAGCCCGCGAGGATCGGGGCGAGCCGATCGAGCGCCGCCACCTCCGCGCCGGAGCGGCGCGCGAGGATCGCCGCGAGGCCGAAGTGGTCGATGTGCTGGTGGGTGATCACGAGCAGCTCGAGATCCTCGACTGCGTGTCCGAGCGCGCGCGAGCTGCTGCTCGAGCTCGTCGAGCGCCTTCGCCGAGTTGGGCCCCGAGTCGACGAGCGTGAGCGGCGAGTCCTCGATCAGGTACGCGTTCACGCGCCCGACCATGAACGGCGTCGGGATCGCCAGCCGATGCACGCCCTGCTCGCCCGCGCGCGCGAAGGCCGCCCGCGAGCGCTCCTCGAGCTCGTCGTGCGCGGGTGCGTCCGCGGCGCTCACGAGCGGATCAGCGCGAGCACCTCGTCGCGGCGGCGCTCCATGTCCTCGTGCGAGACGAGCGACTCAAGGCACAGGCGCAGCAGCGGCTCGGTGTTGGAGGGGCGCACGTTGAAGTGCCAGTCCTCGTAGTCGATCGAGATGCCGTCCAGGCGATCCTGGCGCGCGTCGCCGTAGTGCGCGGCGATCTCCTCCATCTTCGCCTGTTGGTCTGAGACCTCGCGAGTTGATCTCGCCCGGAGATGAAGTAGCGCTCGCGGTAGGGCGCGAGCAGCTCGGACATGCGCGCGCGCTCGCGACAGAGGAGCTCGAGCACGAGCAGCGCGGGCATCGTGCCCGAGTCTGCGCAGTAGAAGTCGCGGAAGTAGTAGTGGCCGGAGACCTCGCCGCCGAACAGCGAGCCCTCCTCGCGCATGCGCGCCTTGAAGAACGCGTGGCCGACGCGGTTGACGTACGGCGCGCCCGCCAGCACGCGCGACCGTGTCGGCACCGCGCGCGAGGCGCGCACGTCGTACAGGATCGCCTCGCCCGGATGCGTGCGCAGGAGCGACTGCGCGAGCAGCGCCGTGAGGAAGTCGCCGTCGACGAAGACGCCCGTGTCGTCGATGAAGAAGCAGCGGTCGGCGTCGCCGTCCCAGGCGATGCCGAGGTCCGCGCCGCTGCCGCGCACCTGCTCGATGATGAAGCGCCGGTTCTCCTCCAGCAGCGGGTTTGGCTCGTGGTCGGGAAAGTCCCCGTCGGGCGTCCAGTAGGTCTCGATCAGCTCGAGCCCGAGGCCCTCGAGCAGCGGCCCGACCATCGGGCCGGCCATCCCGTTGCCGCCGTCGAGCACGACCTTCAGTGCGCGCGGGGCGGAGCGGATCGCGTCGGCGTCGATGAAGCCGAGGGCGGCGCGCTGGAACTCTCGACGGATATCGACCTCCTCGAGCGTGCCGCGCGGGAGCCGCCCGCAGCCCGCGGCGCCGGCGCTCCTGCGCCGGGCGCCATCTCATCTTCGACCGCGCGACGGACGTCCTGGATGCCGCTGTCGCCGGACAGCGCGAGCGCTCCCTCGCGCACCAGCTTGGCGCCCGTGTAGGCCTTGGGGTTGTGCGAGGCGGTACACATCAGCCCGCCGTCGAGCTCGCGCGAGCCGACCAGGAAGTAGAGCATCTCGCTGCCCACCTGCCCGGCGTCGATCACGTGCGCGCCCTCTTCGAGCAGGCCCTCGCGGTAGCGCGCCGAGAGCGCCGGTGCGCTCAGGCGCATGTCGCGCCCGAGCCCCACGCGCAGCTCGCCGACCGGCTTGCCCGCGAGCTCGCGAGCACGCGCGCGAACGCGCGGCCGATCCGCTGCGGCGAGCTCGCCATCGATCTGCTCGCCGTACAGGCCGCGGATGTCGTAGGCCTTGAAGATCTCTGGAGAGGGGGCTTGCACCATGGCCGGCGGGCATCCTATGCGCGTCCGCGCGAACGCAGCGGCGCTGCCGTGCCGGCGCCTGCCTGCCTGCGCCTGCCTGCCTGCGCCTGCCTGCCTGCGCCGTGCGCCCCAACGGGGTGTCCGCCTGCGCTGCGGGCGGCTCGTAGACTTGCGGGCATGTCCGGGCACTCCAAGTGGGCGAGCATCAAGCACAAGAAGGCGGTCGTGGACTCGCGCAGGGGCGCACAGTTCTCCAAGCTCTCGCGCGCGATCACCGTGGCGGCGCGCGACGGCGGCGGCGACCCCGACGCCAACGCCGCGCTCGAGAACGCGATCCGCAAGGCCAAGGAGGCCTCGATGCCGAAGGACAACATCGAGCGCGCGATCGCCAAGGGCACGGGCGAGGGCGGCGAGGCCGACGCGATCGAGAGCGTGCTCTATGAGGGCTACGGCCCCGGCGGCGTGGCGCTGCTCATCGAGGCGCTGACCGACAACCGCAACCGCACCAGCGCCGACGTCAGGCACGCCTTCTCCAAGAACGGCGGCAGCCTCGGCGAGCCCGGCTCGGTGGCCTACCTGTTCGACAAGAAGGGCACGATCGTGATCGACGCCGCGCGCTACTCCGAAGACGATCTGATGGTCGCCGTCGAGGCCGGCGCCGAGGACATCACGACCGACGAGGGCGTCTTCGAGGTGATCACCGAGCCGGCCGACTTCGCGCGCGTGCGCAAGGCGCTCGAGGAGGCGGGCGTGGAGATGGAGAGCGCCGAGATGGCCTACCGGCCCTCGAGCCTCGTGCCGATCGACGAGCATCAGGCGGGCACGCTGATGCGCCTGATCGAGGCGCTCGAAGACAGCGACGACGTCGAGCGCCGTGCACGCAAACTTCGACGTCTCGGCCGACGTGCTCGAACGTGTCGCCGGCTAAGCGCCCGCGCTCTCGAGCGGATACAGCGCACGCAGCTCCCCAGGGCCACGGCGCGCCCGCCCGTCGTGATCCTGTGCGGCGGGCGCGGCACGCGTCTGCAGGAGCACACGCAGCGCGATCCCCAAGCCGCTGGTGGAGATCGGCGGCATGCCGATCGTCTGGCACGTGATCGAGCTCTACGCCGCCCAGGGCTTTCGGCGCTTCCTGCTCGCGACCGGCTACCGCGGCGAGCTGATCGAGCGCTTCGTCGCCGCGCACGCGTGGCCGGCGGGCGTGAGCGTCGAGTGCGTCGGCACGGGCCTCGAGACACCGACCGGCGGGCGCATCAAGCTGCTCGAGGCGCGCCTCGCGGGCGTGGAGACCTTCTGCGCGACCTACGCGGACGGGCTCGCCGACATCGACCTCGACGCGCTGCTGGCCTTCCACCGCGCCCACGGCGCGCTCGCGAGCATGACCGTCGTGCGCCCGCAGCTGCAGTTCGGCGTGACCGAGCTCGACGGCGACGGCTCGCGTGACGGGCTTTCGCGAGAAGCCCAGCTCCGAGCACTGGATCAACGGCGGCTTCTTCTGCTTCGCAGCGGGCCTCCTCGAGCACCTGCGAGCCCGACAGCGTGCTCGAGCGCGAGCCGCTCGAGCGGCTGGCCGCGGGCGGCGAGCTGCGCGCGCACCGCCACGAGGGCTTCTGGGAGTGCATGGACACCTACAAGGACGCCGTCGCGCTCAACGACCTGTGGGAGGCCGGGCATGCGCCGTGGCGGAGCGGCGCCCCCGCGCCCGCGAGGCTCCACGCGGGCATCGCACAGCGGCGCTAGCCGACGCCCCGCCGTTCGCCGAGGCGCTGGGTGAGCTCGCCTGCATCCACGGCGCGCGCGGAACAGGCGCACGGGCTCGCGGATCCCGCGCAGGCGCCGCTCGCCCGCGAAGGACCAGCGGTAGGGACCCTCGACGGCGACTCGCGCAGCTCGCGCTCGACCAGCAGGCTGCCCGGGCGCGCGACCGAGGTGATGCGGCTGGCGAGGTTGACGGGGCGCCCGAACCAGTCGCCGGCCCGCGGCAGCGCCAGGCCGAGCGCCGCGCCGGCGCGCAGCTGCGGGAACTCCTCGCCCTCGGCGTCGGCGGCGTCGACAGCGCGAGCGCCGCGTCCAGCAGCGGCTCGGGCTCGCGGCGAGGCGAGCATCGCCGCGTCGCCGATCGTCTTGACGAGCCGCACCGGCGGCTCGACGACGTCGGCCGCGAGCGTTTCCAGGCGCACCGCCAGGCGGCCGAGCTCGTCCGGGCGGGACTTCCTCGCCGAGGCGCGTGAAGCCGACGAGGTCGGCGAAGCAGACGTCGACCTCGCGCGAGCCCGGCAGGCCGCCCGCCGCTGCGCTCGAGCGCGCTGATCACCTCGCTCTGGGTGGCGTGGCGCAGGTGCAGGGCGAGCAGGTTGCTGATCAGCGGGTCGACCAGCGGGTAGAGCTGCGCGGCCGCCTCGCCGTAGCGCTGCGCGAGCTCGCGCTCGCTGATGCCCGGCTCGAGCACGAGCTGCAGCGGCAGCGCGCGCAGGCTCTCGGCCGCCTGCGAGAGCCCGCGGCCGAGCACGCGCAGGAGCTCGAGGATCTCCTCGTCGGAGATGCCGGCCTGGCGCGCCAGGAGCGTCCGCTTGCGCGCCGACTCGAGCTCGGCGTCGGTGTAGGCCGGCTTCGTCGGGCTCGGGAACGGGCAGGCCCATCGCGCGGCGGGCCGCGAGCAGGAACTCCTCCTCGACGCCGCTCAGCTCGGCCACCTCCGCGACCGTGTAGCGCTCGCGGCCCACGATCACGCGGTCGGCGGGCAGGAAGATGACCGTGCCGCTCGGCGCTCGTGCGGCGCAGTTCCGCCAGCGGCACGCCTTCGGCGGCGAGCTGCTCGAGCAGCGCCAGGCGCTCGCGCGCGCGCTCGCCCTCGAGGCCGTCGAGCAGGCCCTCGGCGGCGAAGTCGATCGGCTCGCTCATGCCGCTCGCGAGCCTACGGCACCCTCGCGGGCGTAGGCGCCCTGAGGGCACACCCCGTCGGGGCACAGGCAGGCAGGCAGGCGTCCGGTGGCGGGCGCAGAATCACAGGCCGTGATCGTGCTCGGCATCGACCCCGGCCTCGCCAGCACCGGCTACGGCGTCGTCGCCCGCGCGCGGCGGGCGCCTGGTGGCGCTCGACGGCGGCGTGATCGAGACCACGCGCCGAGCTCGCGCAGGAGCTGCGCCTGGCCGAGATCCATGCGGCGCGTCGACGCGCTGCTGGCCAGAGCACGAGCCCGACGCGCTCGCGCTCGAGGAGCTGTACTTCGGCCAGAACGTGCGCACCGCGTTCGCCGTCGGGCAGGCGCGCGGGCGTGATGCTGCTCGCGGCCGGCCAGCGCGGCGTTCCCTGCGCCGGCTACACCCCGCAGCAGGTCAAGGGCGCCGTGTGCGGCAGCGGGCGCGCCGAGCAAGGACCAGGTGGCGCGCATGGTGCAGGGCGCTGCTCGGGCCTCACCGAGCAGCCGCGCCCCGACCACGCCGCCGACGCGCTGGCGGTCGCGCTCTGCCACGCCAACCGCGCGCCGCTGGCGCGCGCTCGCGCTGGCCGGCGCGGGAGCCCCGCGATGATCGCGCTGCTGCGCGGCGAGGTGGCCGTGCGCCGCGCCGATCACGTCGTGATCCTGTGCGGCGGCGTCGGCTACCGCGCGGCGGTCTCGGCGCAGACGCTGCGCGCACGTTCCCGCGGTCGGGCGAGCACGTCGGCGCTGCACACGCACCTGATCGTGCGCGACGACGCGCTCACGCTGTACGGCTTTCACTCCGAGGAGGAGCGCGAGCTGTTCCTGATGCTGCTGTCGGTGCAGGCGGTCGGGCCGAAGGTCGCGCTCGCGGTGCTCTCGGCGGGTGCCGCCGAGCGAGCTGGTCGGCGCGCTCGCGGCCGGCGACGCCGCGCGCTTTCAGGCGGTGCCCGGGCATCGGCAAGCGCACCGCCGAGCGGATCATCGTCGAGCTGCGCGAGAAGGTCGGCGTGCTCGACGGGCGCCCGCCTCGCGCCCGCCGCGTCGCGGCCGCGATCCTCGCGCGCCGCCGCGCAGGCCCGACGAGCCGCGCGCGCTCGCGCGCGACGGCCTGCTCGAGCTCGGCTACGCGCCCGGCGAGGCCGAGGAGCTGCTCGCGGACGCCGAGGGGGAGCAGCGCCGAGGAGCTGATCGCGCAGGCGCTGCGCGCTGCGCGGCCGCGATGAGCACCGCTGAGGGCACAGGCGAGACGGCCGGCCGCATCCAGACGCCCTACCTGCGTCGCCGAGGACGAGCTCGACCGCTCGCTGCGCCCGCGGCGGCTGGCGGAGTTCGTCGGCCAGCAGACCCTGCGCGAGCAGCTCGCCGTGGCGATCGAGGCGTGCAGCGCGCGCGGCGACGCGCTCGACCACCTGCTGCTCGCGGGGCCGCCGGGCCTCGGCAAGACCTCGCTCGCGCAGATCGTCGCGGCCGAGCTCGAGGTGCCGTTCGTGCAGACCGCCGGCCCGGCGCTCGAGCGCAAGGGCGACATCGCCGCGTTTCTGACCGCGCTCGAGCCGCGCAGCGTGTTCTTCGTCGATGAGATCCACCGCCTGCCGCGCACGCTCGAGGAGACGTTCTACCCGGCGATGGAGGACCGCCGCCTGCCGATAACGGTCGGCCAGGGCGCTGGCGCGCGCGTCGTGACGCTCGAGCTGCCGCCGTTCACGCTCGTCGGCGCGACCACGCGCACGGGGCTGCTGACGACGCCGCTGCGCGACCGCTTCGGCATCCAGGCGCGCCTGGAGCCCTACTCGGCCGAGCGAGCTCGCGAGCGATCGTGCGCCGCTCGGCCGGCATCCTCGAGATCGAGCTCGAGGAGGGCGGCGCGAGCGCGATCGCGGCGCGCAGCCGTGGCACGCCGCGCGTCGCCAACCGCCTGCTCAAGCGCGTGCGCGACTTCGCCGCAGGTGCGCATGGAGGGCGTCGTGAGCGCGCGAGGCCGCGCAGGCGGCGCTGCGAGCTGCTCGAGGTCGACGAGCGCGGGCTGGACCGCCTCGACCGCGAGATCCTGCAGCGCGATCTGCGCGAAGTTCGACGGCGGGCCGGTCGGGCCTCTCGACGCTCGCGGTCGCCGTCGGCGAGGAGCAGGACACGATCGAGGACGTGTACGAGCCGTACCTGCTGCAGCAGGGCCTGATCAAGCGCACGCCGCGCGGGCGCGCGGCGACGCCCGCGGCCTACGAGCACCTTGGGCTGCCGGTGCCCGCGCACGCCTGCGCAGCCGCGGGCGCGCTCGCTGTTCTGAGAGGACGGCGCTGTCAAGGCCAGCGTCGCGAGCGGCGCCCCGCGACGCTGCTCCGGCAGGGGCGCCTGGCAGGAGCGGCTCGCCCGTCGCCTTCATTGGTCGCTTGCGTACTCTGTGTGGACCATGGCCCATCCATTCATCTGCCCGAACTGCGGACACCGCACCACCGAGCTCGATCGCAACCTCGGCTTCACGCGCCAGCGCAAGGGCTGCGAGAAGTGCGGCTTCGCGTTCCTGTTCGAACTGCTCGACGACTACTACCCGGCGCCCGACGCCGCCTTCTTCGTGTGCGACGGCGAGGGGCGCGTGGTGGGCTGCGGCAAGAACTCCTTCGCCTTCACGGGCCTGGAGGAGGAAGAGGTGATCGGCCAGCGCGTCGAGCAGGTGCTCGGCCTGAGCTTCGCCAACGGCGACGATCCCGTCGCGACGGTGCTGGAGTGGGGCGTGCGCGCGCTCGAGGTGCCCGTGAGCGTCAGCGGCGAACGCGACGTCGCCGCCAGCGCAAAGGCGGACATGTTCCCCGCCTATGACGACGACGGTGGGCTGTTGCTCGTGCTGACACCCGACAAGTAGGCTCCACAGACGATGACCGACCGCCGCCGCAACGCCTTCATCCTGCTGCGTGGTCGCAGCGCCTGATCGCGCTCTCCGCGCTGCTGATCTCGACCAAGAAGACGCGTCTGGGGCTGGAACTGAAGGGCGGCGTGCAGCTCGTCTACCAGGCGAGGCCGACTGCCGCAGTCGAAAGTGGACCCGGAATCGCTCGAACGCGCGATCGACATCATGCGCAAGCGCGTCGACCAGCTCGGTGTCGCGCAGCCGGAAATCCAGCGCTCGGGTGGCGACCGAAATCGACGTCGACGCTGCCCGACGTGACCAACGTCACGCGCGCCCAGGAAGAGGTCGGCAAGACCGCGCAGCTGTACTTCTACGACTGGGAGCCCAACGTGATCGGCCCCAACGGCGAACCCGACGCCGACTGAAGGAACGCGTGACCGGCGACGGCGACCGCCGAGGGTCCCGGCGGGATCATCTCCGGGCTGCCCGAGTACAAGGCGGTGCTGCGCGCCGCCAAACGCCCAGCGATCCTGCGCCCAAGGACAGCGACCACCCCCTGGCAGCCCGGCTGCACCCCCGCCCAGGTCGAAGACTGCATCTACGGCAGCTGGTATCTGCTCGACACCAAGCACGAAGAAGTCGTGCGCGGGCCCGAAGAAACCGAAGACCAACCTCGAATCCGACCTCGATCGCGCCAAGCTCAAGCCCGGCGCGAAGCTCGAAGCGGTGCGCGTCAACCCCGGGACGGTGGTCGTCGAGGCGCACGCCACGGAAACCAACTCCGGCAAGGTCACCAACGCCACCCCCAACAGCTGGTACGTGCTCAACGACGACCCCGTGCTGACCGGCTCGGACATCACCAGCCCGACGCAGAGCTTCGACGAAGGCTCCGGCGGCAACGGCCAGCCGGACGTGACCTTCGGCTTCACCTCGCACGGCAAGACGGTGTTCGAAAAAGTCACCAAGGAAATCGCCCATCGCGGCCAGGAAGCGCAACTCCCCGGCGTCTCCAAGGAAGACGCCCTGCAGCACTTCGCGGTCGTGCTCGACGGCCAGCTGATCACCGTGCCCTCGATCGACTTCACCCAGTACCCGGAAGGGATCGACGCGTCCACCGGCTCGGAGATCTCCGGCGGCTTCACGATCACCTCGGCGCAGAACCTCGCCAACGAGCTGCAGTCCGGCGCGCTGCCGGTGAAGCTGCTGCTGATCTCCAAATCGCAGGTCTCTGCGACGCTCGGCAAAACAGGCGCTCAAACAGGGGGTCGAGGCCGGCCTCGCCGGCTTCCTCGTGGTGTGCCTGTTCCTGCTGCTCTTCTATCGCGTGCTCGGCATGATCGCGATCGGCGGCCTGATCGATCTACGGCGTCTACTTCTTCGCGCTGGTCAAGCTCATCCCCGTGACGCTGACGCTGCCGGGGATCGCCGGGCTGATCCTCACGATCGGTGTGTGCGCGGACGCCAACATCGTGATCTTCGAGCGCGTCAAGGAGGAGATCCGTGGCGGCAGATCGGTGATCTCCGGGATCGCCACGGGCTACAAACACGGCTTCGCGGCGATCGTCGACGCCAACGTCGTCACCTTCATGACCGCCTTCATCCTGTTCGCGCTCGCCACCGCCGAAGTCAAGGGCTTCGCGTTCATGCTCGGCATCGGCGTGCTGGTGTCGCTGTTCACCGCCGTGCTCGCCACCCAGGCGGCGCTCGGCACGATGAGCAACACGCGCCTGGTCGCCCACCCGGCCGCTCTGCGCCGCGCCGGCGCGGGCAGGGCTGGAGGTTCGACTTCATGGGCGCCTCCAGGTGGTTCTTCTCGATGTCCGGCACGATCCTTCTGATCGGCGCGCTGGCGATCGGCGGCAGGGGGCTCAACTTCGGCATCGACTTCACCTCGGGAACTCGCATACAGACGGCGATCACGAGGCCCGGGGTGTCAGAGAGCGAAGTCGCGAAAGTCGTCGCGGCGGCCGGCTATTCGAACGCGCAGGTGCAGAAGTTCAAGAACGAAAGCGTCGGCGGCAGCGGCTATCAGATCTCGACCAAGACGCTCAGCCCGAACAAGGTCAAGAACGTCGAAGCAGCGCTCTCGACGAAGTTCACGACGCACGGCAAGCCCGGCATCAGGGACTTCTCCGCGACCTCGATCGGACCGACCTTCGGCAAAACCGTGGCCAACAGCGCCGTGATCGCGATCATCGCCTCGCTGCTCGTGATCTCCGCCTATATCGCGCTGCGCTTCGAGTGGAAGTACGCGGTCCCCGTGCTGATAGCGCTGATGCACGACCTGCTGATCACCGCGGGCGTCTACGCGCTCACCGGCCGCGAAGTCACGACGGCCACGGTGGCCGCGCTGCTGACGATCCTCGGCTACTCGTTATACGACACGATCATCGTCTTCGACCGCGTGCGCGAGAACGTCCCACGCATGCCGCGCGCCGCCTTCTCGCAGGTGCTCAACCGCTCGATGTCCGAGGTGCTCACGCGCTCGCTGGCGACGAGCTTCTGCACGTTGCTGCCGGTGCTCTCGCTGCTGCTCTTCGGCGGGGAAACGCTGAAGAACTTCGCCTTCGCGCTGATGGTCGGGATCGCCTCGGGCGCATACTCCTCGATCTTCATCGCCTCGCCGGTGCTGATGCACTGGAAGGAACGCGAGCCCGGCTACCGTGCGCGCAGGGCCCGCATCGGGCGCGAACTCGGCGCCGTGCCGGCATATGCGACGACGACCGGCGGCGCCCTCGAGGACGTCGAGCCGACCCCCGCGCGCAGGCGCACGCGCCGTGGCAGCCTGATCGCCCCGGAGCAGCCCGGGCAGCAGCTCTCGCGCGAGGAGTTCCACGAGCTCGTCGCGGACCTCGACGTCGACGCGGCTCCCAGCGGGGCGCCCGCCGGACGCGGCGCCCGGCGCGGGCGCGTGGCCGAGGGCGGTGCGACCGCTGCGCCGCCCGCCGAGCCACCGCCGGCGGCCTCCGTCACGCCCGAGCGCGACCCGGCCGCCGACCTGACACCCGAGGACCTCGTGCTCAAGGAACAGCCGAAGGCGCGCCAGAAGTCTCGTCGCCCACGCAACCGTCGCCACGGGAGGTCGCGATGATCACGCGCCGCTCATGCCGTCGGGAACGGGGGAGCCGCTGATGGGCCTGCTCGGCTGGGTGATCATGGGCCTTGCGATCTGGCACTTCACGATCTGGCTGCCCGACCGCTTCTGGGGCGGCATCGTCGGCGCCCTGCTCGGCTCGATCGCAGGCTCGATCGTGCTCGGCCTGATCATCTACGGCGTGCGCGTGTCCGCGCTTCGCATCCCCGGCAAGAAGGCGACCGACATAGGCATCGTGCTGTATGCGGTGCCCGGCTCGCTGATCGGGATGGCCCTCATATATTTGGAGGGCATGCGCAGGGAACGCCGAGACCGCGCGCTCCACGGGGACAGCCCCGGCGTGCTCAAGCTGTAGCTCCCGGCCGCGCTCGCGCGCCAACGCTCGCGGCGAGCGCGCGCCTCGCGAGAGCGCCGCCGGCGAGGACGCTCGCGAGCACGCGAGCTTTCCGTCTCAGCTCGCACGTACTCTCGCTGCGTGCGCGCCTGTCGTTTTGAGATCAGCCCCTGCCCGCCGGCGGCGCTTGGCCGCCTGCGCCAGGAGCTCGGCGTCAGCCGGGCGCTCGCGCAGGTGCTCGTGCGCCGGGGAATGGCCGAGCCCGCCGACGCGCACGCCTTCCTGGAGGGCTCCGAGGAGCATCCGCCGCAGGCCTTCGCCGGCATCGGGGACGCGCTCGCGACGATCCTCCGGCACGTCCGCGAGGGGACGCGCATCACCGTCCACGGTGACTATGACGTCGACGGCATCTGCTCGACGGCCGTGCTCGTGCGTGTCCTGCGCGCGCTCGAGGCCGACGTCGGCTTCTACCTGCCCGACCGCGCGAAGGACGGCTATGGGCTGAACGCGGCGACCGTAGGGCGCCTCGCGAGCGCGGGCACGCGCCTCCTGATCACGGCGGACTGCGCGATCACGGCAGTCGAGGAGGTCGCGGCGGCGCGCGCCATGGGCCT
The DNA here is from genome assembly GCA_963722435.1 of uncultured Solirubrobacteraceae bacterium. Taxonomy (GTDB): domain Bacteria; phylum Actinomycetota; class Thermoleophilia; order Solirubrobacterales; family Solirubrobacteraceae; genus Palsa-744. The sequence continues at coordinate 467,880 of CAVRKZ010000001.1, forward strand.
CGATGTGGTGGTCAGCGATCACCATGCGCCGCGCGCCGACGGAGTGCTGCCGCACGCGCCGATCGTGCATCCGCTCGTGTGCGGCTACCCCTGCCGCGAGCTGTGTGCCACGGCGGTCGCGCACAAGCTCGCGCAGGCACTGCTCGAGGGCGCCGCGCGGGGAGGGGGCGGCGAGCGTGCGGCCGAGCGTGCGCGGGGGGCGCGCGCACGTGAAGGCCTCGAGCAGGACCTCGAGCTGGTGGCGCTCGCGACGATCGCCGACGTCGTGCCGCTGCGGGGCGAGAACCGCACGCTGGCGCGTCGCGGCCTGCGCGCTCTCGCGGGGACGGCCAAGCCGGGCCTGCGCGCGCTGATGGCCCTCGGGGGCGTCGAGGCGCCCCGCGTCGACGAGCGCACGGTGGCCTTCGCGCTGGCGCCCCGGCTGAACGCCGCTGGGCGCCTGTACCGGGCGGACGCGGGGCTCGAGCTGATCCTCACCGAGGACGCGGCGCGCGCCCAGCAGATCGCGCGCGAGCTCGACGCGGCCAACCACGAGCGGCGAGAGATCGAGCAGCGCATCCGCGGCGAGGCGCAGGCGCAGATGCGCGAGCTCGGAGAGCGCCCTGCGTACGTGCTCGCGCACGAGCGCTGGCACCCCGGCGTGATCGGGATCGTGGCCTCGCGCTTGGTAGAGGAGAGCGGGCGCCCGGTCGTGCTGCTCGCGCTCGAGGGCGAGAGCGCTCGCGGTTCGGGGCGCAGCGTCGAGGGCTTCGATCTGCTGCAGGGCCTGAGCGCATGCTCGGAGCACCTAGTGCGCTACGGCGGGCACCGTGCGGCGGCCGGCATGGAGCTCGCGCGCGAGAGCGTTGAAGCCTTCGCCGAGGCACTGTGCGCCCACGCCGCGCACGCGATGGCGGGCGGCGAGCTGGTCGAGGTCGAGCGCGTCGACGCGCTGATCGCGGGCGAGGAGCTCGGCATGGAGCTGGCCGAGGAGCTGCAGGCGATGGCCCCCTACGGCAATGCCAACCCGCGCGTCTCGCTGATGGTGAAGGGCGCGCGCTTTACTGACGTGCGGCCGATGGGAGAAGGGCGCCACGCCCGCTTCACCGTCGAGGCCGGCGGGGTGCGCGCGCGCGCCGTCGCGTTCGGCAGCGGCGGGCGCCCTGTGCTCTCCCACGCAGGAGCGCTCCCGGGCGAGGGGGAGGGGGAGGGCGTGCTCGGGGCCACGTTCACGCTCGAGGTCAACGAATGGAACGGCGTATGCGAGCCGCGCCTCGTGCTCCGCCGCGCCCAGCTCGAGCGCTCGGACCTCGCCGAGACGCCCACCGCCGGGGCGCTCGCGCCGCTCGCCGCCGCGGCGCCCCAGGCGGATGCGCGAGCGCAGGATGCGGATGCGCCACGGATCGTAGGAGGGCGCGGCGAGCGTGCCCGCCCAAAGGTGGGCGCACAGGAGCTTGCGCTGTTTTGAGCGCCGCGAGCGCTGCCTTCAATCCGCCGCGGGCGTCCCCTACCCTTAGAGCATGGCCGTCGTCGATGAACCCAACGGCTCGCAGCTGACGAGCGTCGCACCAGAGCAGGCGCCCGCTGAGCCCGCCGCGCCGGCTGAGCTAGCTACACCCGCTGCACTCGCCGTGCCTACCGGACCCGCCACACCCGGCCTCGCGCTCAGCGCCTCCGAGCGGCGCCTCTTGAAGGACCTGTTCGCGATCGTCTCAGAGCACGCCGAGGACGCCGGGGTCGAGATCGATCGCGCGCGCGTGCAGGACGCGTTCGTGTTCGCCTGCGAGCACCACGCCGACCAGCGGCGCAAGTCCGGCGAGGAGTTCATCGTGCACCCTGTCGGCGTCGCGCGCATCTGCGCGAGCATGCGCCTGGACACAGAGACCCTGTGCGCGGCGCTCCTGCACGACACCGTCGAGGACACCTCGGCCTCGATCGAGGAGGTGCGCGAGCGCTTCGGCGAGGAGATCGCGGGCGTCGTCGACGGTGTGACGAAGCTGACGGGCATCACCTTCCAGTCGCGCGACGAGGCGCAGGCCAACAACTACCGCAAGATGATGGTCGCGATGGCCACCGACGTGCGGGTCATCCTGATCAAGCTCGCCGATCGCCTGCACAACATGCGCACGATCGAGGCGATGCCCAAACAGAAGCAGCTCGAGAAGGCTCGCGAGACGCTCGAGATCTACGCGCCGCTCGCGCATCGCCTCGGTATCCACGCGATCAAGTGGGAGCTCGAGGATCTCGCCTTCGCCACGCTGCACCCGCGCAAGTACCAGGAGATCAAGGGCCTCGTCGCGCAACAGCGCGAGGAGCGCGAGCGCTACGTGAGCGAGGCGGGCGAATACCTCCACGGGGAGCTCGCCGACGTCGCCATCGAGGCCCAGATCGCCGGGCGCGCCAAGCACTTCTATTCGATCTACTCGAAGATGACCAAGAAGGGTCGCGAGTTCAACGAGATCTACGACCTCACGGCGATGCGCGTGATCGTGGACTCGGTCAAGGACTGCTACGGCGCGGTCGGCGTGATCCACTCGCTGTGGAAGCCCCTGCCGGGCCGCTTCAAGGACTTCGTCGCGATGCCCAAGTTCAACATGTACCAGTCGCTGCACACGACCGTCATCGGCCCCGAGGGGCGGCCCTTGGAGATCCAGATCCGCACCCACCAGATGCACGAGATGGCCGAGTTCGGCGTGGCCGCTCACTGGGTCTACAAGCAGCCGGCGGGCGCCGACGAGGGCGAGCGACGCTCGGTGCGCTGGCCGGGCGCCGGCGAGGACGCCAAGCTCAAGTGGCTGCGCTCGATGCTCGACTGGCAGAACGAGCTGTCGGACCCAGGCGAGTTCATGGAGACGCTGCGTACGGGCCTGCTCGAGGAGGAGGTCTACGTCTTCACGCCCAAGGGCGAAGTCAAGTCCCTGTCCGCCGGCGCCACGCCGCTCGACTTCGCCTATGAGGTCCACACAGAGATCGGCCACCGCTGCGTGGGCGCACGCGTGAACGGCAAAATCGTGCCGCTGCACTACGAGCTGCGCTCGGGCGACATCGTCGAGATCCTCACCGCCAAGCGCGAGCGCGGCCCCTCGCGCGACTGGCTGGCGATGGTCAAGACGACGCGCGCACGCAACAAGATCAAGGCCTGGTTCAAGGCCGAGACGCGCCAGGACACCGAGCACACCGGGCGTGAGCTGCTGCAGGAGCAGCTGCGCAAACAGGGCCTGCCCGCGCAGAAGATCACCGGCTCGGCGCTGCTGGCGGACGTCATCCGCGAGGTCGGCTACCGCAAGGCCGACGACTTCTACATCGCCCTCGGCGCCGCCAAGATCTCGCCCAAGCTCGTCGTCGGCAAGGTGATGCAGCGCCTCAAGCAGGGCGAGCCCGCGGATGGGGAGGAGGGCGCCGCCGACATCCTGCGCGTGGGGCGTCCGCGTCGGCGCCCGACGAAGTCCTCGGAGCAGTACGGGATCAGGGTCGAAGGCGTCGCGGACGTGATGCTGCGGCTGGCCAAGTGCTGTCGGCCGGTGCCGGGCGATGAGATCCTCGGCTACATCTCGCTCGGTCGTGGCATCACGATCCACCGCCAGGACTGCCCCAACGCGACGACGCTGCGCAAAAGCCCCGAGCGCTTCACGCACGTCTACTGGGAGGGCGACCAGTCGACGGGCTTCGTCGTGGAGATCCAGATCGACGCGTGGGACCGCCATCGCCTGCTAGAGGACCTCTCGCGCGCCTTCTCGGAGTCCGGCGCCAACATCCTCGAAGCGCGCTGCCTGTCGATGGGTCCGATGGTCAAGAACCGGTTCGTGATCGAGGTCGCCGACACGCACGCGCTGCGCGGCGCGATCACACGCCTGCGCAACGTCGACGCCGTCTTCGACGCATACCGCGTCACCCCCGGCGCGAGCGACTGAGCGCTACGCCACGACGTCGAGCGCTTCGGGCAGGATCGAGTAGCGCGCCTCGGTGACCTCGCCGAGGTAGTCGCCGTCGACCTGTAGCGGCAGCGGGCGCCCGTCGGCGCTGCGCACGGTCAGCGCGCTCGTCGTGGGCTCGAGAGCGGTCACCTGGCGGTGGCCGCTCACACGCGCGCGTGAGGAGAGCGCGCGAAAGGCGATCGAGGGCATCACCATCGGCGTCGCGCGATGGAGCACGCCGCCGGCGAGCGCGCCCGAGTCAAGCGCGCCGCCATCGGCGATCTCGATCGGGCGGTCGTTGAAGTAGGTGAAGGACGCGCCGTTCTGGATGATCGCCGTGACGCCTTCGAGCGCGCCTGCGCGCGGGCTGGCGGCGGCGCTCGTGCTGGCGCCGTGCGCGTCCTTCGCCGCGGCGCTCGCCGCTTCGACGAGCAGACGGGGTGGTGTGAGCAGGTAGCGGCGAAGGAACGTCGTGATGGCGACCCAGGCGAAGAAGTAGGGGCCAAGGCGCGCCTTCATGCGCGGGTTCGCATCGACGCGCTCGACGACGCTCGCGTCGAGCCCGAGGCCCGAGGCGAACGTAAAGCAGCGACCGTTGACGACGCCCAGGTCCACGCGCCGTGGGCGCCAGTCATCGGCGAGCGCAAGCACGTGCTCGGTCGCGTCGATGACATCGCCGGGGATCCCGAGGAGCTTGGCGAACACGTTCGCGGAGCCGCCCGGCAGGCAGCACAGCGGCGTGGGCGAGCCGAGTAGCCCGTTGGCGGCTTCGTTGACCGTGCCATCGCCGCCGAAGGCGAGGATCACGTCGTAGCCGTCCCGGGCCGCCTCGCGGCAGAGCTCGGTCGCGTGCCCGGGCGCACGCGTGTCGACGGCGTCGACCTCGAAGCGCCGCTCGAGCGCGTGCACGACGAGCTCGCGCAGGCGCGCTGTGACGGCCGTCGCGTACGGGTTGACGACGATCAGCATGCGCCGGCGCGCTGCGCGCTGGGCAAAGCGGAAGGGCGCGCCGGCGGCGCGCGCGCGGTCGTCGACCGCGCTTGTGGAGGTGCTCACCAAAGACGGCTACACCACCCGCACGCCAGCGTTACCGTGCACTCGGCGCGTGTGCGGGCGGCCGCTGGCGCTCGCGTGGCGGTGCGCCGAGAGCGTCGCGGGTACGCAGAGAGCGTCGCGGGTGCGCGTGTTGCTAGACTGCTCGCCAGACATAGCTGGACACATCCAGAGGGGTGGAGGGACTGGCCCTACGAAACCCCGGCAACCACCGTCACGTCACAGCGGGAAGGTGCCAATTCCAGAGAGATGTGTGGCGGGCTCCGTGCTCTTCGCCACACCGGTGACACGGCGAAGACTAGTGAAGGAGCCCCAATGGCTGTCAGTCATCTGCAATGCAAGGAGTGTCACGCGGAGTACCCGCTCGAGGCGCTGTACGTGTGCGAGCGCTGCTTTGGGCCGCTTGAGGCGGCCTACGATCACAGTCGCCTGAGCGGCGACCTCGCTGAGCTGCGCCGGCGCATCCAGGGCGGGCCACAGAACATCTGGCGCTACGCCGACTTCCTGCCGCTCGCGGGCGGGCCGCCAGGTCCCTCCGCGCGGCTGACCTCACGCGTCGGGCTGCCCGCGGGCTGCACGCCGCTGATCCGCGCCGACCGCCTCGCCGCGCGCCTGGGACTGGGCGAGGTGTGGGTCAAGAACGACGCCGCCAACCCAACGCACTCGTTCAAGGACCGCGTCGTCTCGGTCGCGGTCGCGCGCGCCCGCGAGCTCGGCTTTGAGACGATCGCCTGCGCCTCCACGGGCAACCTGGCGAACTCCGTGGCCGCGCACGGCGCGGCCCTCGGCCTCGACTCCTACGTCTTCATCCCGTCCGATCTCGAGGAGCAGAAGGTGCTCGCGACCGGGGTCTACGGCACCACGCTCGTGGGCGTCAAGGGCAGCTACGACGACGTCAACCGCCTGTGCACCGAGCTGTGCGCCGAGCGCGACTGGGCGTTCGTGAACATCAACCTGCGCCCCTACTACGCCGAGGGCTCGAAGACGCTCGCGTTCGAGATCGCCGAGCAGCTGGGCTGGGAGCTGCCCGACCGCTGTGTCGTGCCGATCGCTTCGGGCTCGCTGTTCACGAAGATCGCGGCCGGCTTCAGCGAATGGACGCAGCTCGGCCTCCTGACGGGTGAGCTGCCGCGCATGAACGGCGCACAGGCGCAGGGCTGCGCGCCGGTAGCGAGCGCGTTCGCCCAGGGCCACGAGGTGTGCCGGCCGGTCAAGCCCGAGACGATCGCCAAGTCGCTGGCGATCGGCGACCCCGCCGACGGGCCCTACGCGCTCGAGCTCGCGCGCGCGAGCGGCGGCTCCGTGGACGCCGTCAGCGACGATGAGATCCGCGCCGGGATCCGGCTGCTGGCTGAGACCACGGGGATCTTCACCGAGACCGCCGGCGGCGTCACGACGGCGGTGCTGGCAAAGCTCGCCGAGCGCGGCGAGATCGAGGCGGACGAGCGCGTCGTGCTCGTGATCACCGGCGAGGGCCTGAAGACGCTGGACGCAGTGCGCGGCTCCTTCCAGACGTGCGAGATCGAGCCCACGCTGGCTGACTTCAACGCCCTCGTCGCCGAGGGCGCGCACGTGTGATGAGCGTGCTCGTGAAGATCCCCACGCAGCTGCGCGCCGCTGCCGACGGGGAGGCGGAGGCGCGGATCGACGGCGCCACCGTGCGCGATGTGCTCGAGGGGCTGTTCGAGCGCCACGGCGAGCTGCGCGTGCGGATCGCCGATGAGGACGGCTCGCTGCGACGCTTCGTGAACGTGTACGTCGCAGGCGAAGACATCCGCTTCCTCGACGGTCTCGCGACGCCCGTCAGCGACGGCGCCGAGCTGACGATCCTGCCCGCCGTCGCGGGCGGGCGCTAGCTCTCGCTCTGCCGCGGACGCCCACTCCTCGCGGGCCCGCTCAGATGATCTCGGCCTCGCCGGGGAGCGCCTCGAGGCGCTCGCGCAACTCGGCGCCGCGCCCCGCGGCCACAGCGCGCGCGGCGCGTTCGTCGCTCAGCGCCAGCCCGCGCGCTCGGGCGTAGTCGAGCAGCGCCTGGCGTTCCTCGCCCTCGCGCGCGGCGCGCAGGAACAGCCAGCAGAACAGCCCCAGCGTGAGCAGCGACTCCTCGATCATCATCACCGCCCCCGCGATGCTCTGGTCGGCCAGTGGCGAGATGTGAAAGTGCGCCTCGCCTTTGAGGTAGTAGGGATAGAAGATCGTTCCCGACCACAGGAAGATGTTGCCGAGCACCGTGCCGGCTAGGCGCACGCCGACGATGTAGATCAGCTTTCCGAGGTTGCCGAACCAGCTCGGCGTGGGCAGTGGCCCGAACAGGCACATCCACATGTTGATCCCGAAGCCGAGGAAGCAGGCATGCTCGAGCGCGTGGATGCCAGAGTGGCGTAGCGCGGCCTGATAGAGCGTCGGGTCGTGCCAGCCGTAGAGGTCGATCACCCACAGCGGGAACGCCACGGCCGGGTATGAGAGCGCGCGCAGGCGGTCGAAGGCGCGGATGCGCAGCACCGGCGCGAGCATCGGGCCGGTGAGGCCGAGCACGATCAAGAGCGCGGCGATGTCCCCCAGCAGCAGGTGCTCGACCATGTGCACCCACAGCAGATCCTGGCTCGCCGCCCCCAATGAGGTCAGCGCGGCGCCGATCACGACGAAGCCGCTGTAGAAGGAAGCCTGGCGCCATCCAGGCACCGGGCGGTCCTGCTCGGCGAGCGTGCGCGCGCGGCGCGCGTAGAGCAGGCCGAGAATCGCCAGCGGCCCCAGCTGGAAGGCTGCGGAGACGCTCGTCGAGGTCGCGATCGGCGTGCTCAGCATGCACAGGCAGGGTACGCGAGCGCGCCGCTCGGCGCCCGCGGAAACGGTGCTTCCTAGACTCTCTCGCGCATGAGAGTCCCGCGCCGCCGCCTGCTCGGTTCGCTGTTGGGCGGCGTGGGCGCGCTGGCCCTGGCGGTGCCCGCGAGCGCACAGGCGCACGGCATCGTGGGGCGAGCCGATCTGCCGATCCCGGTGTGGCTTTTCAGCTGGGCCGCGGCGATCGTGCTCGTGATCTCCTTCGTCCTGCTCTCGACCATGTGGACGCGCCCACAGCTGCAGAGCCCCCACCTGCGCAGGCTCCTCGTGCCTCCGCGAGCGCTCGAATGGCTGGCGGGCGTGATCGGTGTGGCGCTGTTCGCGCTCGTGCTCTACAGCGGCTTCGAGGGCGCGCAGGTGACGCAGGCGAACTTCTCGGTGACGTTCATCTACGTGATCTTCTGGGTCGGCACGCCCGTTGCAAGCGTCCTCTTCGGCGACGTCTTCCGCGTGCTGAGCCCGTGGCGCAGTTGCGCGCGCGCCCTCGCCGCGCTCGCTCGCGCCCTGCGCCGCGGGCGCTCCGTGCCCGCCCGTCTCTCCTATCCCGCCTGGCTAGGCGTGTGGCCGTCGATCGCGACGATCGTCGGCTTTGCGTGGCTCGAGCTGATCTACGTCGAAAAAGACCATCCCGCCACGCTCGCGGCGCTCTCGCTCGGCTACTTCATCGTGATGCTCGCCGGCATGGCGCTCTTCGGCATCGAGGAGTGGAGCAGCCAGGCCGACGGCTTCGGCGTCTACTTCGGGCTGCTGGCGCGCCTGTCGGCGTTCGTGCGCGGCGAGGACGGCGCGCTCTACCTCAGGCGCCCGCTGAGCGGCGTCACCGACCTGAAGCTGCGCACGGGCACGGTCGCGCTGATCTGCGTACAGATCGGCACGACCACCTTCGATGGCTTCAGCAACGGCGCCATCTGGCGCCAGAACGAGCCGAGCCTGCAGAGCCTGTTCGCGGACCTCGGCTTCAACCCCACGCCCGCGCAGGAGCTCGCCTACTCGGTGGGGCTCATCTTCTGCATCCTCGTGATCATCGGCGTCTACCGCCTCGGCATCTTCGGCGTGCACCACGTGAGCAAGCGCTACGACACGGTCACGCTGAGGCGGACGTTCGTGCACACGCTCGTGCCGATCGCCTTCGCCTACGTGCTCGCGCACTACTTCTCGCTGCTCCTGTGGCAGAGCCAGGCGATGGTCTACCTCGCCTCCGACCCACTCGGCACCGGCGCCAACCTGCTCGGCACGAGCAACTTCCAGATCGACTACCACGTGATCTCCTACGCGGCCATCTGGTACGTGCAGGTCGCCGCGCTCTTGAGCGGCCACGTCGGCGGCCTCGCGCTCGCGCATGATCGCGCGCTCGTGCTCTACCGCGACCCCGAAGAGGCCGTCCGCAGCCAGTATTGGATGCTCGCCGTGATGGTCGCCTTCACGAGCTTCGGCCTGTGGCTGCTCTCGGCGGTTGGGACGTGAGCGAAGGAGCCTGCGCTACGGTTGCGCGGGCATGAGATCGCGCCCGTCGGCAGCCCGACGCGTCTTCGTTTTCGCCATCGCCTGCCTGCTCACGGCGCTGCCGGCGCTCACAGGCGCCGCGGCGCCCGCTGCCGGCGCTCCTGGCTCCCGCGTCAACGACCAGGAGAGCGGCAACCCGATCAACGACCAGGGCTCGAGCTACGAGTACCGCTCGATCATCACGCGCATCACACCGCGCGTGCCGGGCCTGAGCGTGGAAGTGCTCGAGTTCGCCGACCGGCTGCTGTTGCGCAACAACACCGGCAAGACCGTCACGATCTACGGATACGAAGGCGAACCGTACGCGCGCGTCCTCGCCAACGGCACCGCCGAGCAGAACGCGAGCGCGCCGGCCACCTACCTCAACACGAACTTCTACGCGCAGGTCTCAGTACCCGCGAGCGCGAGCGCGAGCGCGCCCGCGCGCTGGGAAGTGATCGACCGCACGAGCCAGTTCGAATGGCACGACCACCGCATCCACTGGATGTCGCCGATCCCGCCCGCGTCGGTCAAGAACAAGCACACGCGCGCGCTGATCTTCGACTGGCGCGTGCCGATCAGCGTTGGCACCGAGAGGGGCACGATCGAAGGGCAGCTGTTCTGGACGCCCGAGAACTCCAAGGCGCCCCTTGCGGTGATCATCCTCGGCATCGCGATCGTCCTCGGCGGCCTCCTGTTCGTGCTGTTCGTGCGTCGCCGGCGCGCGCGAGCGCCGGCCGAGAGCGCCGGGCGCGGGCGCCTCGGCGACGCCGAGGGCTCCTCCGACGAGGCGTGGTGAGGGCATGCTAGATTTTGGCGCGATGGCGCCGCTCGCGTGCATCTATCACTGGTACATATCGATGATGTACGTGGTGCCCGTGGTCGCTGTCGGGGGCTGGGGCTGGTACAGCTCCAAGCGCATGGCGCGGCGCAAGGCGGAGCGCGGCGGCGGCCCCACGAATCCCCTTGGCGCCGGCTAGCACGGGCGACTTCGCTATTTCTTCACGTCACTTGAGCTTGGCGTGAGTAGCATCGAGTTTGCTTCGAGCATGACCGGATCGATCCTCACGCGCTCCAACGACGCGGGTCCCGCGCGGCCGGAGGTCGGGGCGATCACCGAGCGCTTCGACCCGATCGCCTGTCTGGACGAGCGCGTGCGCCATCAGGCGCTGGCGGTCGCACCCGCCGGGGCGCCCGAGCCGGGGCGCTACATCGAAATAGAGGGTGCCCTGGAGACGCTGCTGATCCCGCTGCGCGAGGATGTCCTGCACGTCGGGCGCGGCTTGGCCGCGGGGCTGCGCCTCGACGACGCGTCGGTGTCGCGTCGCCACGCGCTGATCGTCCCGCACGCCAGCGGCGTGCGCATACTCGACGACCGCAGCGCAAACGGCACGTTCGTCAACGGCGCGCGCGTCGAGCGCGTCGAGCTGCGCCACGGCGACGTGATCGTCCTCGGGCGCGTCGCGCTGCGCTATCTCCAGTCCTAGCCCGCACCACACAGACGCGCTTCGCGGCGAGGCCTTCGCGCTCGAGCACGCGGAGGTGCGCGCGGGCGTGGACATCGCCTACGTGCACGAGGGACGGGGCGGATATCCGCTGCTGCTGCTTCACGGCTGGCCCGAGAGCAGGCGCATCTGGTGGCGCAACATCGAGCCGCTCGCGCAGGCGGGCTTCGAGGTGATCGTCCCGGACCTGCGCGGCTTCGGCGACTCGGGGCTAGCACCCGACGGCTGCTACGACCTCGCGGCGCACGCGCGCGACATGCACGCGCTCGTTCACGACACGCTCGGCCACGATCGTTGCGCTGCTGCCGGTGGTGACCTCGGCGGCGGCGTGATCCAGGACCTGTCGCTGCGCTTTGCCGGCTTCGTCGAGCGCCAGGTGCTCTTCAACAGCGTGCTGCCGCTCCTGGGCGAGGCGTACGCCGCCGCCGGCATACCGACCGCGCCGCCGGAGATGCGCATGGCGGGCGACTACTTCGTGCGCCAGGGTCGCGAAGCCGACGCGCTCGCCCGCGAGCTCGACAGCCCTGAGCGGCGGCGGCGCTACGTCGCCGAGTTCTACGGCCACCGCTTCTGGGCCACTCCGGGGGCGTTCTCGAGCGAGCAGGTCGACTTCATGACCGAGCCGTTCGCCGACGCCGAGCGCCTGCGTGCGGGCTGGGGCAACTACGAGAGCGCGCTCGGGACCAGAGCGCTGTCCGAGCCGCCGCGCTTCTTCGAGGTCAGCGGCGTGCCCACGCTCGCGCTCTACGGGGCCGACGACCATGTGATCTGGAGAGAGTTCCCGCGTATGTGCGAGGTCGCCTTCACGGAGCTGATCGGGCCGTTCGTGATCCAGCGCGCCGGGCATTTCCTGCAGTGGGAGCGCGCGGAGCTGCTGAACCGCGCGATCGCCTACTTCCTGCGCGAGTTGCAGCGCCGCGGCTGAGGCGCCGCGCCAACCCCCTCACGCGCGGGCCTTGCGCGGGGGGGGGGGGCTCGCACGCGGCACGGTCTCGAAGGGCGGTGATAGGATCCCCGCGAGGGTGCGGATCATCGTCGGGCGCGGGGGGCGCGCCCAACACAAGGGAGGCGGGATATGCGGCGGCACGGGGATGCTGGGACACGGACGTTTCGGGTGCGTGGAGAGCGGCGCCACATTCGCCTTGCGCTCGGCGCCCTCGTTGGCTGCATCCTGCTCCTGGCGCTGTTCGCCGCGCAGGCCTTGGCGTTCGAAGACTTCTCCGGCGGCGCCTTCGACATCCTCGCCCCGGGGGCCGAAGGCGAACCCCTTCCCCCCGCGAACAAGTACGCGAGCGACCAGGAGAAGCTCTACGAGAAACTCACCCCGAAGAAGGGCAACGTCACGCAGCAGGACATCGAAAAAGACTTTCTCTCGGAGAAGTTCGGCGTCGAACCCGCGAACGTGCTGCGGACCGAAGAAGCAACCCCACGCGGCTCGGGCCTTCAGATCGTCTTCGACAAGCACGACGTCCCGCACATCACTGGAGCGACGCGCGGCGACGTGATGTATGGGTCCGGTTGGGTCGCCGCCGAGCAGCGCGGCGCGCTGCTGCTTGAGGGGATCGGGCCGGCGTACGTGGCCGCCCTGGGCGTGCCCGGGTTCAACGCCTTCGAACTGCTGCTGAAGGGTCGCTCGTTCACGCCGAGCGCCGAAGCGCTCAGCTTCGTCAGCGCGCAGCAGCACGTGCTGCTCGAAGAAAAGGGCGCCGAAGGCAAACAGGTGCTCGAAGACCTCGAAAACTTCGTCGAAGGGGTGAACGGCTATGCGGCAAAGACGCACCGCAACGGCCTCAAACCCGACTTTACGGTCGACGACGTGATCGCCGGCTTCGCCTTCATCGGCTCGATCTTCGGCAACGGCGGCGGTGCGGAAGTCCAGGACTCCGAATTCCTCTCGCGGCTCGAGGCCAAGTTCGGCGAAGAAGCGGGCAAGCAGGTCTTCCACGACCTGCGGGAGGTCAACGACCCCGAAGCGCCGACCACGGCCAGTGAAGCCTTCCCCTACGACCAGGAACCGTCCGGGCCAACCCCGGGCGCGGTGCTCGTGGAACCGGGGAGCGAGAGCAAAGACGCGATCAAAGCGGCGAGCGCGCTCAAGGCTTCGCGGCGCAAAATCTCGAACTTCCTAGTAGCGGGCGCGGCCGACGCCGCCGACGGTCACCCGATGGCGGTGATGGGCCCCCAGCTCGGCTACTACTACCCCGAGATCGTCCAACAGATGGACCTGCACGGTCCCGGCATCGACGCCGACGGGGTCGGCACGCCGATCGAGCCCTACGTGTTCATCGGCCGCGGGCGCGACTTCGCGTGGAGCCTGACGAGCGCGGACAACGAGAACGTGCAGCAGTTCGTCTCCAAGCTCTGCTCGCCTGACGACGAACCGGTGACGCGGGAAAGCGAATACTACGAATACAACGGTGAATGCATCCAGATGCACACCTTCGACGCGGGCGAAATTGGAGAAGGCAACAGCGAACCCGCGCACGAGGTCTACTTCAAAGAAACGCTCTACGGCCCGGTGACGGGCACCGTCTTGGTGCACGGCGAACCGTACGCGATCTCCGAAGATCGCACCACACGCGGTCGCGAGCCGCTGGGCGAGGTGGCCTTCAGCAAGCTGGACTCCGACTCGGTGCACAACCCGCAGGAGTTCTTCGAAGCGGTCAACGAACTGGAAACGACGTTCAACATGGCCTACCTCGACGATGAAAACATCGCTTACTTCTCGACCGGTCGCCTGCCCGTGCTGGCGGCGGGCACCAACCCGAGCTTGCCGACGCTCGGCAACGGTGAATACAACTGGCAGGGATTCCTAACCCTCGAACAGCACCCCCACGCGGTCGACCCGGCGAGCGGGTTCTTCACCAACTGGAACAACAAGCCGGCGCCGGAATGGGGTGCAGCCTCCGACAACTGGGCCTACGGCCCGATTCACCGCGTACAGCTGTTCAAAGGCTTCACGACCGGCATGACCGAGGCGAGCGACGTCTCGATCATGAACAGGGCAGCGACGCAGGATCTGCGCGCGGTGATGGTGTGGCCGTCGATCGAAGAAGTGCTCGACACGCCCGGCCCCGAACCGAGCACGCTGGCCAAGGACGCGGTCAAGAAGATCAAGGCGTGGGTCAAATCGGGGGCCAGTCGCTACGGCAAGGAAGGCCCGACCAAGGCCGCCGCGGCGATCCTCGACGCGGCTTGGACGCCGATCGGCGAAGCCGTGCTCGCCCCGGTGCTCGGGGAACTGCTACCGCAGTTCGCGTCGATCATGGGGCCCGACAACGGCGAGAACTCGGGTGGCTCCTCCTACGGGAGCGGCTGGTACGGCTACGTCTACAAGGCGATGCGCACGGTGCTCGGTGACAGCGTCGCCCAGCCCTTCAGCGACGAGCCCTACTGCGGCGGCAGCCTGTCGGCGTGCCGCGCGGCGCTGTGGTCGGCGATCGAAGGAGCCGCGGAAGAACTCGAACACGAACAGGGCGCCAACCTGAACAAATGGAAAGCGGCCAAAGTGCAGATCGAATTCGTCGGCGATGAAGCTCACATCCCGCCGTGTGAGACGAAAGAAGAGGAAAAAGCAAAACCGGCGAAATGTCAGCCGAAGATGCCCTGGACCAACCGCTCGACCTTCCAGCAGGTCATCGAATTCACGGGGCACGCACCGGAATGATGTGATCGGGGCGGGGGCGTCGCCAGGCGTCGCCCCCGAGCCCGGGCGCTGGCCTGTCCGACTGCCCCGAGCTCTGCGAGCTGCAGGTTGAGCGGCTTTCAACGCGCGGGCTGCGCGTCGGCGTCGGCCGCGCGCTCCGCGTCGATCGCCTCGGTGTCTTCGGGGACGCCCTCCCTGGCGCGCTGCGTGCGCACGAACCACGCGAGTCCGGCTATGCACAGCAGGCTCGCAACGAAGAAGTTCAGCCGCAGCCCCAGGATGTGGTGGGCAGGGTCGATGCGAAGGAGCTCCTCGCCGATACGCGCGAAGGAGTAGCCGGCGACGTACAGGGCGAACAGGCCGGGGGCTCTGATGCGGCGGCGACGCCCGAGCTGAACGAGCGCGGCGGCGAGCAGCAGGTTCCAGATCAGCTCGTACAGGAAGGTCGGCTGGAAGGTCGCATACTGCGCGTAGGCGGCGGGGCGGTGCGCCGGCGAGATTTCAAGCGCCCACGGCAGTTTGCTCGGCAGGCCGAAGAGCTCCTGGTTGAAGTAGTTGCCGATACGCCCGATCGCCTGCGCGACGAGCAGCCCAGGTGCCGCGGCGTCGAGGAACTGCGCCACGTTGGCGTGGTGGCGGCGAAGCACCCAGATGCCGACGACGGTGCCGAGGGCGATCCCGCCCCAGATCCCCAGTCCGCCCTTCCAGATCGCGAACGGCCCCCACCAATGTGGCGGCACTTCGTTCCAGCTCGTCGCCAGGAAGTAAAGACGCCCGCCGATGACGCCCGCGGGGAAGGCCCACAGCGCGACGTCGGAGACGAGCTGGCGCTCGCCGCCCTGAGCCTCCCAGCGGCGCACGGTGAGGGTGATCGCGGCGAGCACGGCGAACACGTAGGCCAGCCCGTAGGCGTGGACGAAGAACGGCCCCACGTGGAAGCCGTTTGATTCGGGGCTCGGAATGAAGCTGAGGTCAGGGAGGATCATCGTGACTGGGTCGCCGGGCTTGGTGTGAGCGCCGCGGCGCCTGAGCGCGCGCAGGCCATTTCAGCGCATCAGCCGGCAGCGGCGCACGCGCGCATGCCACGGCATCGAGACCGCTACACGGTCTCGGAGCTCCGGCTCCTGGCGCCAGAGCCCGTCGAGACGCGCGAGCAGCGCCTGTCGGGCCTCGCGCTGCATTGTCGCAACGCTGCTTCGCGAGCACGCCAGATCGCGCAGGCGGGCGGCGTCGATCTCCTGCTCGTGCTCGAACACGCAGTCTTCGACCTCATGAAAATCGCGCTCGAGCACCTCCAGCGAGGGCCAGTGTCCCGGCCTTTCGAAGGCCGGCGGGCCGAGGATCTCACGCACGCGTGCGACCCAAGCGAGCGAGGTGTCAAAGCCGTTGGCGAGCAGCCCGAGCACGCCGGGGGCACGCAACACGCGGGCGATCTGTTCAAGCGCCGCGGGCTGGTCGAACCAGTGGAAGGCGGCGCCCACGGTGACGGCGTCGACGCTCGCGTCGGCGAGGGGCAGGGCCTCGGCCGCGCCCGCGAGCACGCGCGCCTCGGGTGCCCGCGCAGCGAGGATCGCGCGCATCTCGCCCAGCGGCTCGACGGCGACCACGCGGTGGCCTGCGCGCAGCAGGGCGGCGGTCAGCTTGCCCGTCCCGGCGCCGAGATCGAGCACCTCCAACGGGGCGGGGCCGAGCAGCCACTCGATCGCCGCGGGCGGATAGCCGGGGCGCCCGCGCTCGTACTCCTCGGCGACGCGCGCGAAGGACGCTGCGCGCTCGGCGCTCGTGGCGCTGGGAGGCTCGTGCTGTGCGCTCATCGCCAGATCACTAGCACGATGGCCCCCGACAGCAGGGCCATCGTCTCACGGTGGGAGCTCGCGGGCTCGCGGGCTCCGCTACTCGTACTGCAACGCCTGCAGGACATTGAGGCGCGCAGCGCGGCGCGCGGGGGCGATCGCGGCGAGCAGGCCGGCGATGATCGCGGCGAGCACGAACACCACGAGCGTGCCGACGGGAATCGTGAACGCCGGGTATTCGATCGCCTGGCCGACCATCAGCGCCAGCACCACCCCCACGGGGATGCCGAGGGCCGCGCCGATCAGGGCCGTAATCACGCTCTCGTGTCGGATCATGCGCCGCAGCTGGCGGCGCGTCATCCCGACCGCCCGCAGCATGCCCAGCTCGCGCGTGCGCTCGAACACCGTCAAGACGAGCGTGTTGACGATCCCGAAGAGGCTCACGATGATCGACAGCGACAGCAGCACATAGAGGAGGTTCAGCAGCGTGTCGATGCCCTTCTCCTGGTTTTCCTTGAACTGGCTCTCGGTCTGGATCTTGGCGTCGGGGAAGCCTGCGAGCGCGCTCTCCAGCGCGCGCGTGTTGGCCGCCGTGGTGCCGCCGGCCATGTTGACGAACGTATAGACGCTCTGGGGGCTCTGGTATTCGGCGTCGAAGCGGGCCGTCGAGATCGTCACGTCGCCGAACGGGGCCCCGCCTTTGGGCCGTGCATAGATGCCGCGCAGGACCAGGTGCATGACCTTGCCGCTGGGCGTCTCCACGGCGATCGGCGAACCGATGTGCAGGTGCAGTTCCTTGGCGTATTCCTTGTCGACGAACGCGCCGTCTTCGCCGAGCTGCGCCGGTACGGCCGGCGATCCGGCCGCCCACTTGACGTCGATCACCTTGCTGATGTCGCCGGACACGCCGCTGACGTTGATCTTGCCGTTGAAGGCGCGGCCAGAGCCGGCCCTGACGCCGGAGACGACCTCGACGCCCGGCACCTTGCGGATCGCTTCGGCCGACGCCGTCGAGATCGGCGAGAAGTTGTTCGTGGCCGTCAGCGCGTAGTCGGCGTGGAAGAGCTGGTTGATCGAGTTCTGGAAGGTCGTCTTCAGCCCGGCAGCCAGTACGGCCACGAGCGTCACGAGCGCGAGGCCGATCATCAGGGCCGATGCCGTCGAGGCGGTGCGGGCGGGGTTGCGCGTAGCGTTGCCACGCGCGAGCTTGCCGGCCGTGCCGCCGATCTTCGTGGCCGGCCAGCCCAGCGCCGAGGCCAGCGGCGGCACGAGCACCTTGGCCAGCATGGCCACACCGACGAACAGGCACGCGGTGCCGATCCCGATCGCCAGCAGTCGCTGCGCCGTCGACAGCGAGCCGACGAACAGGCCGACCAGCATCAGCGTGAGCGCTCCGGCGGTCGTGGCCAGTGCGGCGTAGGGGCCGAAGCGGGCGAAGCGGCCGGGCGGCAGGATTGCGCCCTCACGGACGGCGGCGATCGGCTGCACGCGCGTGGCGCGGATCGCGGGCCGCAGGGCTGCGATCAGCGTGATCAGCACGCCCGCCAGCATCGACACGATGATCGTGCGCGTGGCGAACACGGTGGCGGCCTGCGGCAGGTCGATGCCGAAGGACTTGAACAGCGAGTTCAGGCCCTTGGCCAGACCGAGGCCGAGGAACAGTCCGACGACCGACGCCAGCAGTCCGACCAGCAACGCTTCCAGCATGACCGAGCGCAGCACCTGCCTGCGTGTCGCCCCGAGCGTGCGCAGCGTGGCCAGCTCGCGTGTGCGCTGGGCGATGGTGATCGACAGCGTGTTGGCGATCACGAAGGCGCCCACGAACAGCGCGACACCGCCGAAGGCGAGCAGGAAGTCCTGGATGATTTTCAGAAAGCCGTTGGTTTCTTTGGTCGACTGCTTGGCCTGCGCTTCGCCGGTTCGCACCTGGGCGCTCGCCGGCAGCAGCGGGCGGATCTCGCTCACCAGCCGCTGCGAGCTGTAGCCGGGCTTGGCCGCGATCGTGATGCGGTCGAGCTCGCCCTGCTTGCCGAACAGCTTCTGCGCCACGGGGAAGTCGAAGATCGCCATCGTGGCGCCCCCCAGCGAGGAGACCCCGCCGATCTTGGCGATGCCGGAGATGCGCAGGTGCTGCTCGGAGCTGCGCGCGATCACGCCGATCGTCTCACCAACCTTGTAGTGGTCGCGTTCGGCGGTGTTGGCGTCGATCGCCACTTCGCCGGGCCCTGACGGCCAGGCGCCGGACACGAGCGTGAGCGGGTTCAGATACTGGCTGCCGCGCGGGTGCACGCTGTATGCGAGGCTGGGGGCGCCGCCGGTGGCGATCACCTTGCCGTTGCGCCCGACGAGCTGCGCCCGCGCTTCCACGCCTCCGCGCGCTTCGGCCACGCCCGGCAGCCCCTGGACCTTGGCCAGCAGCGATTCCGAGAAGGACGGCACGCCCCCCTGTTCGCGTTCGCCGCCTTCGCTGCCGCCTTCGTTGATGGCGCTCTTGCCCGAGATGACGACGTCGGTGTGCTTGTAGACGACGGTGAAGACGGTCCCGAACGCCGCTTTGATCGTGTCGGTCAGGATGAAGGTGCCGCTGATCATGGCCACGCCCAGCACGATCGCGAGCGCGGTCAGCGCCGCGCGCAGCTTGCGCGCGGCCAGCCCTTTGAGGGCGACTTTGATCACGTCGAGAGCTCGCCCATGACCTTGATCACGTCGGCGGCCGTGGCGCTGGTGAGCTCCTTGACGATCAGGCCGTCGGCGATGATCAGGATGCGGTCGGCGATCGAGGCGGCGCGCGGGTCGTGGGTGACCATCACGATCGTCTGCCCGTATGCGTCGACCGAGCCGCGCATCAGCTCGAGGATCTCGCCGCCGGTCTTCGAGTCGAGGTTGCCGGTCGGCTCGTCGGCCAGCAGGATCGTCGGGCGCGTGACCAGCGAGCGCGCGATCGCGACCCGCTGCTGCTCGCCGCCGGAGAGCTCCGACGGGCGGTGGCGGCGCCGGCGCGCGAGGCCGACGCCGGTGAGAAGCTCATCGACCCACTCGCGATCGGGGCTCTCGCCGGCGATCGACAGCGGCAGCACGACGTTCTCTTCGGCGTCGAGCATGGGTAGCAGGTTGAAGAACTGGAAGACGAAGCCGATGTGCTTGCGCCGCAGCAGCGTCAGCTCGGTGTCGTCGAGCGAGGCGAGGTCGGTGCCCGCGATCGTCACCGTCCCCGACGTCGGGCGGTCGAGGCCCGCAAGAAGGTGCATGAGCGTGGACTTGCCCGAGCCCGACGGGCCCATGACGGCGACCAGGTCACGCGCGTGCACGTCCAGATCGACACCGCGGAGTGCTTCCACCACCGTCTCGCCTTCGCCGTATCGGCGCGTCAGCGCGCGCGCGGCCACCGGGACGCTAGTGGTCGGTGTGGCAGTCGTCTCGGGAGCCCTCGACACCGATTTCCCAAGCTAGCCGATGTGCGCCCGGCTCGCAGCGTGCTTTCCGGGCCTTGCGGCTCGTGCAGCGCGCCGGCTCGCGGTCGTGGCGCGCCTCAGGCTCCGAGCTCCGAGGAGCGACCACGGTGGTTACGGTAGATCTCACGGATCCATGCGACGGCCGGATGCTCGGCGAGCGCCTGCAAGGCGCCCCACGGGGGCGGCGTTGGCAGCTCGTACTGAAGCTCTGCCGGCCAGGCGAGTGGGAAGAGCAGCGCCGCCGCGGTCAGGTCGGCGACGCTGAAGCGCGAGCCGACTAGGTAGCCGCTGGGGTTGAGCTCGGCAACGATGCGCTCGAGCGCGGTAGCGAGCTTGACGCGCGCCTGCTCGACGTCGGCGGGGTAGATCCGGTAGCGCCGGCGCGCGTATGCCATCGCGCCGGGAAGCACCATCTGCACCGCCGCACGAGTCCCCCGGCCGCGCCCTGTCGTGAGCAGGGCACTCACGAATCTGGGGTTGGACTGCCACTCGTAGAAGCCGGCGCGGCGGAGCTCATGCCCGGCGTGCTCGTCGAAGAAGTCCTCGAGCTCGAGCGCAGCGGCGCGATCGTCGGGATCCTCCGGGTAGAGCGCTGGATCGCGAAAACGCTGCTCGAGCGCCGCGATGATCGCGGTCGAGTCGTTGATCCGCTCGCCCTCGAGGTCGAGCACCGGCAGCGTTCCACGCAGCGAGAAGGCCATCGCGCGGGGGCCTCCCGGAAGCAGTGATCGGCGGACGTGCGGGACGCCTTTGAAGTCGAGCGCCCAGCGAGCCTTTTCGTTGAAGTTCGAGAAGTTGTACTGCCACAGGACCGGCACAGACACGCCTTGGCGATCCTACTCGCAGCCCGACGCAGCCCGACTGGTCGTGTAGGGTCTCGAGTGAGTGGCTGACCCACCGAGACCCCTCACCGGTCGCTGCCTGTGCGGCGGCGTCACCTTCAGCGTCGACGCAGAGCCCGTGTGGCAGGGAGCGTGCTACTGCGCGAACTGCCAGCGCCAGACCGCGACTGCGTTCTCGGTGGTCATAGGGGTGGCGAGCGAGACGCTCACACTCGAGGGCGGCACGCTCGCCTCGTTCAAGACGGCCAGCGAGGGTTACGAGAGCACGACGGAGCGGTGCTTCTGCTCGGCCTGCGGGTCGCCGATCTACAGCACGATCGAGTCGATGCCCGGCTTGGCCTTCCTCAAGGCAGGGGCGCTCGACGATACATCGTGGATCGAGCCGACGGTCGAGATCTGGACGAGCTCCGCGCAGCCGTGGGCGCCGCACTTCGAGAACGCAGTGCGCTTCGAGCGGATCCCTGCTTAAGCTCTCACTGGCCCGGTGGCGCTTCAGGATTTGCGGGCTAGGCGCTGCAGCGCGCGTCGGCGCGCCGGATCGAGGCTCGCAACCTGCCGGGCGAAGTGGCTGAGCGCCACGTCGCCGTACTCAGCGACGAGACCTTCGACCTCTGCGCGCTGCGCGCGAGGCCATGAACTCGTCGCGGTCGAGCTTCGGCGCGTAGAAGTCGGTCTTGCCCTCGCGGCGTCGATCGAGCACGCCCTTCTTGTGCAGGCGCGCCATGATCGTCATGTAGGTCGTGTAGGCGCGGTCTTTGCCTGCGCGCTTGTTGAGCGCGTCCATGACCGTGCGCACCTCGCCTCGCCCATG
The DNA here is from genome assembly GCA_963722435.1 of uncultured Solirubrobacteraceae bacterium. Taxonomy (GTDB): domain Bacteria; phylum Actinomycetota; class Thermoleophilia; order Solirubrobacterales; family Solirubrobacteraceae; genus Palsa-744. The sequence goes on from CAVRKZ010000001.1 coordinate 489,198, forward strand.
GGACCAGAGCTCCTCCATCACCTCGGCCTCGAGTTCGTGCAAGCGGCGGCGGCGGCCGGCTCGCTCGGGAACTCTTTCCTTCTTCCGTGGCCCATCTACGACGAAGTGTAGCAAGAGAGTGCGACGACCAGCGTGACGGCGCTGGTGCCGCGAAGCTGCAGCGGATCGTGACTACGATGCCTATGTAGTACAATCGGCTAGTCGAGATGTTCGCGAAGTACCTCGATCCACGGCGCCCGGCATCCCACGGGCACGCCCGCGCTGCACCCCCGAGGCCGCCTGGCGCGGCGTGTTGCATGGACGGTTGCGCCGGGCCCGAGCCGGGCGACGGGATCGAGCGATGACTGCGTGCTTTGGCAGGCTTACGAATCGAGGAAAGTGGTCATCAGGGGGCATCGCGGACAGCCCGGCGCGTTCGCTGGAGCGAAGGCGGGACGATGGTGACCGGGCGCCGGCTCAGGGGCGATCCGCGGCCACGGGCTGGTCCCTGCGCTCAACGTCCGGCGCTGAGCGTCGCCGAGGAGCCCATTCGTCTAGGATTTTCCCAGGGAGATGATGACTCGAGCGTCGCGTGACAGGCTCGCTCCCCGTCGTGCCGGGGACGGGATCGAGCCGGGCACGGCCGAGGCTTCAGTGGTGCCCGCGGCGAAGGACCAGCAACGATTGCAGCCGGCCGCATGTTTCGCGTCAGCATGCTGCTCGGGGTTCTTGGCTTGGCCTCGGCGCTGTTCGTGATCACGCGGCTGTTCGAGTCATGGCGGGTCAGCCTCGGGTTCCGCCTCCCACGTGGTCTCGGTCTTCGGCCAGCGGCTCAGCTATCCGGCGGCGAACGCCGGCGCCATCGTAGTGACGGTGCTCGCCGGACTCGGCCTGTTGATGGCTGGGAGCGGCAGCATGGGGCCTCGCGCGCGAGCTCCTCGCCGACCGTAGCTTCAGGCGGGCCCTTCAAGCTCGCTCGCCGATGCCGCTCCACGGAGCGTCGGTGTATCAACGACGACCGCCCGCAGGCATTCTGCGCTGGTCTGTTGCACCCGCGCGTGTACTTCTCGACCGGCACGCTCGAGCTGCTGGACGGAGCCGGCGCTCGACGCCGTGCTCGCACACGAGCGCCACCACGCCAGCCGCCATGACCCGCTGCGCCTCGCGTGCGGCCGAGTGCTCGCGGCCGGGCTGTTCTTCATACCCCCCTGCGTCGTCTGGTGGAGCGCCAGCACGCGCTCGCGGAGATCAGCGCCGACGAGACAGCCGTGCACGCGAGCGGCGGGGATCCGCTCAGCACTCGCAAGCGCGATGCTCAGCTTCTCGCAGGCAAGCGACGCGGATGCCCTCGGGGTCGATTCCGAGCGGGTCGACCACCTGCTCGGAGAGCGCACTCAGTGGCGGTTCCCCGTCGCGCTCTGCGTCTCGCCACCGCGGCGCTACTGTCGCTGTTGATCGCCGTTGCGATGCTGGCGGCCCACGTGGCTGCCGGTTCGGCGACGCTGGCTCCGCCGTTTCCTCTCAAGCCAGCCCTGCATCGCGGTGCTGGCGATGATTCCCGCGGCCGCGGGCCTTACCGGGCCTGGCCTACGCCCGCGCGCGGCGCGCGCCGCGGACCGTCGGCGCCCACAGAGAAGTAGCACCAGCCGTGTGCCCTGCGCAGTCCCTTTAGAGGTGACGCCGGCTCGGCTCGTGGACGTAGCGGCGCTTGACGTCTACTACTTGACGTAGTAGACTGCTATGGATGTCAGCCCGCCTCAGACGAACGATCCTCCTCACCGGCGCATCCGGCTACGTCGGCGGCCGGCTGCTGCAGCGATCGCAGGCCTCGGGCAGACCGCTGCGCTGCCTGACGCGCCGGGCGGACGCTGCTGCGGGATCGAGTCGCGCCGCAGACGGAGGTCTTCGCGGGCGACGTCCTCGATCGCGCCTCGCTCGATGGCGCCTTCGAAGGCGTTCACACGGCCTACTACCTCGTCCATTCGATGGGTGGCGACGGAGACTTCGAGGATCTCGACCGCCGTGCCGCGATCAACTTCGCCGAGGCGGCGAGAGCCGCCGGGGTCGCGCAGATCGTCTATCTGGGCGGCCTCGGAGCCGACGACGACCTTTCGCCCCATCTCGCCAGTCGCCACGAGGTCGGGTCGGCTGCTGCGAGACCATGGCGTGCCAACGGTCGAGCTGCGGGCATCGATCGTGATCGGATCGGGCAGCGCGTCCTTTGAGACCGTGCGAGCACTGGTCGAGCACCTGCCGGTGATCGTCGCGCCGCGATGGGTCGAGACGCTCGCCCAGCCGATCGCGATCGAAGATGTCGTCGACTGCCTGCTCGAGGCGATCGAACTCGAGCACCCGGTCGACGCGGTCTATGAGATCGGCGGCGCCGATCAGGTCACCTACGCCGAGGTGATGCGCGAGTACGCCCGCCAGCGCGGCTTGCACCGCCGCGTGATCCGGATGCCGCTGGTCACGCCACGAGCATCACGCCTGCTGCTCGGACTGCTGACACCCGTGTACGGGCGCGTCGCGGGGCGATGGTCGAGAGCCTTCGCAACGAGACGATCGTGACGAGTCGCGGTCGCGGGTGCGGCCGTTCACGCGGTCTCAGGCGAGGCCTTTCGGCGGCGATCGAGCGGGCGCTCGTCAACGAGGACCAGCGAGTTCGCCGAGACGACTGGTCGGACGCGCTGCGAGCAGAGCGCGCCACTGCGCTGGGGCGGGCAGACGTTCGGCCGTCGGCTCGGTCGCCTCACGGGTCGTGCGCGTGGACCGCAAGCCCGAGGAGGCGTTCGCGCCGATCCAGCGCATCGGCGGGAGCACCGGTTGGTATGCCGCCAACTGGTTCTGGCGGGTGCGGGGCGTGCTCGACACGCTTCGCGGCGGCGTCGGGTTGCGCCGCGGGCGCCGCGATCCGCTCGAGCTGCGAATCGGCGACACAGTCGACTTCTGGCGCGTCGAGCGCTTGGAGTCCGGCCATCTGCTGCGCTTGGCGGCGGAGATGAAGATCCCGGGACGGCTGTGGCTGCAGTTCGAGGTCGATCCCGCCGGGCAGGATTCAGCGTGGTTCGTCAGACGACCGTCTTTGACCCGCTCGGATACGTCGGGCTCGCCTACTGGTATCTGCTCTACCCCGTCCACCACCGCGTCTTCAGCGGATGCTGCGAGGCATACAACGCGCCACCCCCGCCGGTTCGGGCGTGACGCCGAGCACGGTCTGAGGTGACAGGCATGCAGAAGCTCTGCACGATCACCATCCCCGGACTCGTGGTCAAGCGGGACTTCACAACTGCGCGTATGCGTCTGCTGGCTGAGTTTCCCGACATCGTGGAGGTCATCGCGACGACTGCGCCCGCGACGCTGTTGGTGCTCTCGTGCGGCTCTGAGGACGTCGACGCATGGCTGGACGCGCTCGACTCCCTGGGGAGGTGTGGAGTGCGAAAGACCGGCGGGCTCCGGTGCTGGCGGGACGGAGGGATGACGGGGGATGACTCAGCCGCCTAGAGGCTGCGTAGGGAGCGCCCCGCAGTCCGCTGGCAGCGCCCGTCGCACACTCCCTGGCACGCAGCCTCCCGTCGAGGGGCGTGTCTACTACACACTACGTACTATATAGTGTAGTATGAGGGACTGATGACAATCCCGCGCGAAAGGTCTCGCCCATGAGCACAGTCAACACCGGCCACGATCAGGAGGACCTGACGCGCAAGCAGCGCCGGGAGGCGGCGCGCACGCGGCGTAGGGCACTCGAGCAAGCACAGGCCGCGAGTGCTATGAGGCGAACGAGGCTGACGCTGCTCGGGGTCATCTTGGCGGTGGTCGTAGCGGGGATCGGCGTCGTCCTGCTCAGTACCGCAGGTGGTCGTGGCGTCGGCAAGATAGCGCCCGAAAGCGGCGAAGCAAGGAAGGTCAGCGGCCAGGTGACGGCGCTCCTCGCGGGCATCCCGCAAGCCGGGAACGCCCTTGGCCAATCGACGGCGCCGGTCACGCTTCAGTACTTCGGCGATCTCGAGTGCCCCGTGTGCAGAGCGTTCACGCTGGGAGCGCTGCCGCAGATCATCCAGAAGTGGGTACGCACGGGCGAGCTGAGGGTCGAATACCGCTCGTTGGAGACGGCGACACGCGAACCGGAAGTGTTCAAGGCCCAGCAGGTCGCCGCGCTCGCAGCTGGTGAGCAGAACAAGATGTGGAACTTCGTGGAGACCTTCTACCACGAGCAGCAGGAAGAGGACACGGGCTATGTGACCGAAGGCTTCATCCAGGGGATCGCAAAACAGGTGCCTGGGCTGAACCTCGCCGCATGGGCCGGCGACCGCGACGACCTCGCGCTGGCTGACCAGGTCTCAAGCGATGCGCAGGCGGCAAACAGCCGCGGCTTGGACGGCACGCCCGCATTCCTGATCGGAAGGTCGGGCGGGGCGGAGAGCCAGCTCGAACCGAGCTCGTTCACCGAACCGGGCTCGTTCGACGAAGCAATCGAGAAGCTGGTCAAAAGCTAGTCACTACTACCAGGGCTGAATCACGATGAGTTCCCGAAGCCTCCGGACCACGTTGACGACACTCACGATGGCCGGCCTCGGCATCGCGGGTTACCTGACCTACGTGCACTATGCCGGCATCAAGCCGGTGTGCACCGCCGGCGGGAGCTGTGAGAAGGTGCAGACGTCCGTGTACTCCGAGCTCGCAGGCGTACCCGTGGCACTGATCGGCCTGCTCGGATACGTGTCGATCCTGGGCCTGCTGATCGGCCCAGAACACGAGACCAGCCGCTGCGCGACGATGGCGCTGACGCTCGTAGGCTTCGCGTTCAGCGCCTACCTCACCTATCGCGAGCTGTACTCGATTCACGCCATCTGTGAGTGGTGCGCATCGAGCGCGGTCGTGCTGACGGTGATGGCGCCGCTGTCGGTGTGGCGGTTTCTGCGGGGCGAGCCTGCCGCTGCGAGCGCGTCAGCCTCGCTCGACAGGCTCGCGGCCGACTCGGGAGTAAGGGTGGAGACTCTCCCGTAGCCTAGGCAAGCCCGGATTCTTCTATCAGACGGGCTGCCTGCTGATCGTTGCCGAGCGTGTTCGGGTTCAGGATCGCCGGTGCGATCGTCGCGAGCGCGGGCAGTTGCGGGTTCGGCGTGACGCCGGGCCTGGTCGGGTATTCGTAGTCGAAGCCGTGGGCCAGGATCTCCTGAGCGCTCGGGCTCGCAAGGAAGCTGACGAACTCCTGAGCCTCCTGGGGATGCTTGCTCGTCGCGAGCACCGCCGCTCCGGAGATGTTCTCGAGGGAGCCGACGTTGTGGTCGGGGAAGAAGTAGAGCGCACTGTGAATCGCACTCGCCCCGAGTTCCTGGCGCAGGCGAAACCAGTAGTAGTGGTTGATCACACCGACCGCCACGTCGCCGCGGTTGACCGCGGCGACCACGGACTCGTCGGTCTGATAGAGCTGGGCGTTGCGCTTGAGACCGGCGAGCCAGCTCACGGCTGCCTGCCTGCCGTAGGTCGCGATGATCGCGCCCACGAGCGGCGGGAAGTCGGAGTCGGTGGGCGCCACGGCGACCCTGCCCTTCCACGCGGGCTGCCCCAGTTCGAGCAGCGACTTCGGCAGCTGCGCGGAGGACACGAGCGCGGGGTCGTACGCCAGCGCGCTGATCCGCCGGGCGATACCCACCCAGTCTCCGGTGGACGCACTGTCGTGCGCCGGAACCTGAGCGAGCGTCGAGGGGTCGAGCTTGGCGAGCAGGTGGTGCTGGTCGAGCGTCACGAGCTCGGGGGTGTTCTCTGTGAGGTACACGTCGGCGGGCGAGGCGCTGCCCTCCTGAAGAAGCTGGTCGGCGAGCACGATGCCGTCGTTCGTGCGCACGCTGACGTGGATCCGGGTCTGCTTTTCGAACGCCGCCACCAGTTCGTTGGTGACCTGCGGATGCTGGCCGTTGTAAAGGAGGATCGAGCGCCCGCCTGTAGCGCTGCCGTGGGTCGCTACGGCGAGGACGATCACCAGCACGAGCAGCGCGCTCAATGCGAGCCCGCGGCGAGCACGACGGGCGCCGGTTTGCGCGATCCGCCTGTCAGCGAGACGATCTCGGGGTGCCCGGGAGGGTCGATCTTGTGGTTGGCGTCCGTTCACGTCTCCCTCGCTCTCAGATCGCGCGTGGGTACACCGGGGCCCTCGGCGAGGCGGAGGCGGCCGGTCTGTCGCGCTTGTGGCGAGAAGACGACCACTGGCCCGAGGACGGAGAGCTCGACGAGCTCGCCGACACCGGGAACGCGCTGGTCGAACGTCCTCGCCTTGACGATCTGCTCCGGGGAGCCGCCCAACGACAGCCGCACGACCGTGTCCGGCCCGTAGTAGGCGTGGTCGACCACCGTGGCCGTCAGGCCGTGGCCATTCGCGCCGTTGGTGCTGGCGCGCGCCGCCAGGTGGATCTGCTCGGGGCGGATCATGACCTCGACGGGACCCTCCAGACCCGGGTTGGCGATGGCGAGCTGGCCGAGGGCGCAGCGCACGACCCCGGAGCTGGCGTGACCCGCCGAGAGGACGGCCTCACCGACGAATAGCGCCACATCCGCGTCGACGGGCGTGCGGTAGAGCGCGGTCGGCGTGGCGCGCTGCGCGAGGCGCCCGTCTCGCAGCACCGCCACCTCGCTGCCCATCGACAGCGCCTCGGCCTGATCGTGGGTGACGAGCAGGGCCGTCGTGCCCTCCGCGCGCAGGGCGTGCAACACCGCCTCGCGCGTCTCCGCCCGCAGCGCCGCGTCGAGGCCGGAGAACGGCTCGTCAAACAGGACGATCCGGGGTCGTGGAGCGAGCGCTCGGGCAAGGGCGACGCGCCGCTGCTCGCCGCCTGAGAGCTCGTGTGATGGTCGCGCGGCGTAGCTTTCGTCGAGCCCGACGAGCTCGAGCACTTCGGCGGTGCGCGCTCCGTTCCTGCGCTCGGAGCGGCGCAGACCGAAGCCGACGTTCTCCCCGGCCGTGAGGTGTGGGAACAGGGCGCCTTCCTGTGCGACGTAGCCGATCGCCCGCTTGTCGGAGACCAGGTGCACGCACTCGGCCTCTGCCACCGTCTCCCCGCCGATCGTGATCGTCCCCGCGTCGGCCTCGATGAAGCCCATGATCAAGCGCAGCAGCGTCGTCTTGCCGCTCCCGGAGGCCCCCAGGATGGCCGTCAAGCTCCCCGCGGGGACCGTCAGGTCGACGTCGCGCAGGACGGCGCGGCCGTGGTAGGACTTGGCCAGACCGACACAGAGCAGCTCGGCCACGCTCAGCCGTCCCCGAGGGCTCGAACCCTGCCGAAGCGCGTCATCAGCACGTAGGTCGCCAGCATCGACAGCACGACGAGCGCAGCCGCGAACGGCGCGGCCGCTGCGAAGGCGACCGTAGCGGCATTCGCCTGAAACTCGGTTCCCAGCGTGTACAGGCCTGGGGGAAGTAGCACCTGAGCGGTACCCAGGTCACCGAGGACGAAGGCGAACACGAGCACTCCGGCCGCGGCGAGCCCGGGCCGCGCGAGTGGCATCGTCACGCGCGCGAAGGCGCGCAACGGCCCGAGACCGAGCGAGCGAGCGGAGTCTTCGAGCGCCGGCTCGATCTGGCCGAGAGTCGCGCGCAGCGCGACGATCGCGAACGGCACGAACAACATCGCCTCGGCGAGCACCAGCAATACGATGCCGCCGTACAGGCGCGGCGCGTAGTGGCTGGCGGCGTACGCCAGTGCGATCGCCGCGACGAGGTCCGGAAGCGCGAACGAGAGATAGGTGGCCCGCTCGAGGAACGTTGACAGCCGCCCTTTGTGACGGACTACGAGAAACGCGACCGGGAGCGCGAACGCGAGCGCGACGAGCGCCGAGGCCACCCCTAGAGCCACCGACGTGAGCGCCGCGGGATCGAGATAGCGCACGTTTGCCGAGGCGCCCGCCAAGGCGGCATGGCTGCTCTCTGTGAACCAGTACACCAGCGTGCCGAGAGGAACGCCGACGCCGATCGTTGCCATGAGTGCGAAACCGGCAAGCACGAGCGGCGTTGCGCGTCCCAGCCGATAGCGTGCGGGCGGCCGTCGGACACCCTGACTCACTCGCGTGTAGTTGGCGCCACCGCGCAGTCGTGACTCGGCGAACAGCAGCACAACGCACAACACGATCGAGAAGAGCGAGAGGGCGGCCGCGCCGGAGGCGCTGAAGCTGAGCTCGTACTGGGCGTAGATGTGGACTGTGAACGTCTGGTACTTCAGCGCGACAAAGGCGTCGAACTCGACGAGCGTGTCGAGTACCACCAGCAGCATGCCCCCGAGCAGCGCCGGTCGCAACTGGGGCAGGATCACGCGGAAGAACGTTTGTCTTGCGCTCAGTCCGAGGGAGCGCGCGCTCTCCTCGAGCGCCGGGTCCATGCCGCGCAGTGCAACCGCGGCCAGCAGGAAGACGATCGGCGAGTAGGAGACGGCGATGATCCCTGCTGCTCCGAGGAAGCCCTGCAGGAGCGTACCCAGCGTTGCCCACGCATAGCTCGTCACGAACAGCGGTATCGTCAGCGGCGCCACGGCCAGCAGGGTCCACATCCGCCGTGCGGGCAGGTGCGTGCGCTCGATGAACCATGCGGCTGTGACCCCGAGAACTCCGGCGAGCGGAGCGGCGACGGCGGCGACCAGAACAGAGTGAAAAAGCAGCGTTCGCGCTGAGCTGGCGTTGATCGCCCTGATCGCGGCCGAGATCCCACCGTCAAGTGCCTGCGCGATCGTCACTCCCACGGGCAGCACGACCACGGCGACGACCAGTACGCATACGAGCACCAGCCCGCCAGGTGCCCTCCCGAGCAGCCTGCGCGCCGGGCGCGCCGTCGCCGACTCCTCGACGCGCAGACTCGCCATCGCGCTCGTGCTCGACATAGCCGTCAACCTCACGTTTTGCTCGCGGTGGGGTCGGGATCGCGCCGCTATATGTCGCCGTCGCCGTCGCTCGGGCCTCCGTTGTTGTCGGAGTCTCCGTCACCGCCATTGTTCTGAGGAATTCCAGGTTCGGGTTTTGTGGCCGCTGGCGCCGGAGCCTTGGGTGTGGTGGCCGGTGCCGGCGCCGTCGCGACGGCCGGAGCGCTCGCCGGCGCCGTCGACGTGGTAGTCGGTGCCGGCGTAGTCGCCACGGCTGCTGGGGCCGCGGGCGTGGTCGTCGGCTTAGGGGTCGCCGGAGCCTTCACCGGCGCAGCAGCTGGCGTGGTAGCGGTGCTCGCTGGCTTAGCGGGGGCCTGGTGGTAGCCGACGGTCGCGGAGCCGGTCGAGCTGCCGCCGGTTGAGCTGCCACTTGCCGAACCGCAACCGGCCACGATGAGGGCGACGCCGACCGCGCCGATGCTGAACAGTGCGCGGGGTCGCCCATGATCGCGCTTGGCATTGGTGCCGTTGGAGTCGTGGACGGGCCGCTCGCCGACCCGACGTCGGTCCTTGGCGCTGCGCGGTCTCGCGAGAGCTGCTCTGGTCCCGGGGAGCTTCGTGGGGGCCAGCAGCCCGCCGAGCACGGGCACTACGAGGATGCGGGTGATTCGGCGAGTCATGGGGTTCCCTTCTGTCTTGCAGCCCCAAGGTCCGTGGTTCGCGGCGATCGAGCTGCGGCTTGTGGCATTTCGCAAATGCGCTTACAAGTCACAGAGACGCGCCTCAGGTGAGAACCTTCCCGGGCTACGATACGGCGTCGTAGATCCCTGCTGGTGGACTCGATAGGGCGTGGCGGCGGCGTAGGGCGTGGGAGTAGCGCAACGCCCCGGCACAGTGAGACGCTTGCCCTGCGCTGCCTTGTGCAAGAACGGAGCGTGTCACATTGGATGCCTGGCGGTGACGGCGTCGCTGAGCGCGTCGCACCAGGCGTCGACCTCATCCTCGCCGCGGTAGACGATCAGTACGGTGCCCGGCATGCTCATCGCGAACACCTCGAGCACGCTGGCGAAGTCAGCAAGCAATCGCTGGCGGACCAGTGCAAAGTCGTTCTCGATCGAGAGGTTCGGGATCGTGATCTCGTAGAGCTTCTCTCCGACCCCCGTCCGGCCGCCAGCCGGATAGCTCGTCGCGCGGCGGGTTGGCGGGAGGGCGGACCGTATTGGGACCCTCATGGGAATCTCCCCTCGTAGTGGTGTGGTGGATGACGGGCCGGTAGGCCACCCTTGTCCAAGGACAGCTCCACCGCGAGAAACTTCCCGTAATCCGGAGGCTCACGGGAGGTGGACAGCTGAGGAGCGCCATCGTGGCGGCGGCCCAGTGGGCAGGCCTGCTACGCACTACGCCATGTCGTAGATCCGGGAAGGTTTGTCAAGAGTCGGCGTCTTCTGTTCTGACAGCCACAAACGGTCGCGGCGCCGATCACGCAGAGGCGTGTGCGACTCAAACCGCGACTCCAAGGAGCAACCCCCGTGAAACACAAGCGACTCATAAGCTCAAGCCTCGCCGTCGTCGTTGCCGGCGTGGTCGTCCTCGTCATCGCCGTGAGCGGCGGGAACGCGAGCAACCTCACGGCGATGGCGAGTAATGCCGAGAGCGTCTTGGGCGTCAAGCACACCTCGCTCGGCAACACGCTCGTCGGCGCCAATGGCCGCACGCTCTACCTCTTCCGTGCCGACAAGCCGAACCGCAGCACCCTCTCACGCGCGGGTTTCGCGGTCTGGCCCGCATTCACCTCTGCTGGCAAGCCACGAGCCGGAGCCGGGGTGAGTGCCGCACACGTCGGCACGATCCAGTCCGACGGCAAGCGCCAGGTGACCTACTACGGCCACCCCCTCTACTACTACGTTGGAGACAAAAGCTCGGGCGAAACCAACGGACAGGGCCTGACGGAGTTCGGAGCGCTGTGGTACGTGGTCTCGCCGACAGGCAGCGCCGTGACCAGCATGACCAGCATGCCCAGCATACCCGCACCGGCGGCCACAGAATCACCCGGCTACGGTTACTAATCGCCAGTGTCACCGAGCCCGCGCGCGGCAGACTCCGTCGGCGAGCCCGGCGAGTCTGCATCGCGTCGTTGCGGGCTCCGCGCGGCTGAGGCTATGGACGATGCCGAGCCTCTTGAGCGTGTGGCTGTCGTTCAAGCGGCTCACCCAGATCAGCTTCCCGCGACGCTTCCCGATCGTGCAGTTCCCGAACCTGCCGCTCATCGTCGCCTTCCTCGCGGGTGAGGCGGGCAGGTTCGTGGACGGCAGTGCGCACACATACTCCGCATCCGTGTCGTACCTGGCGATGACAATCTGGGCCTACGAGGAGCTCGTGCATGGTGTCAACTGGTTCCGCCACCTGCTGGGCTTGGCCTATGTGATCATCGTGGTCGTACGTGTCGCCCACGCCTTGCACGCGTGATCTGCCCGGCTCGAGATCGTCTTCGCTTCGGGAAGCGCGTCGTCCCCGCCATCGCTTGCCACCCCGGCGCACCGATCACCGTGGTGGAGCACCCGTTCAACGCCTCAAGTCTCCGGCGCACTCGGCCGATCCTTGCGTGATGGAGCGGATAGAGCTGTCCGGCGTCATCGGTGCGCTCTCCTACGCGCTGGACATCGCCGAGGGCCAGCCGCCGGGCCACGCAGTCAGGTCATGTCTGATCGGCATGCGCCTGGCCGAGGGGCTCGATCTGCCTGCCGCCGATCGCTCCGACCTGTTCTACGCGCTGCTGCTCAAGGACGCAGGCTGCTCGGCCAACGCAAACCGCATGGCCGCACTGTTCGCGGCCGACGACCGCACGGCCAAGGCGATGTCGAAGCTTGTCGACTGGTCGAATCGACGCGCGGCGTTGCTCTGGTCGCTGCGGACGGTCGCACCGGGGGCCGGGCTTCGGCGGCGCGTGCAGGTGCTGCGCGGTATCCGCGACGAAGGCGACGTAACCCGCCAGTTCATGGAGGCTCGGTGCGACCGCGGAGCAGAGATTGCGCGCATGCTCTTCCTCTCCGAGCAAACCGCCGCGGCGATCCGCAGCCTTGACGAGCACTGGGATGGGCGTGGCATGCCGGATGGCCTGCGCGGCGAGGAGATCCCGCTCGCCGCGCGCATCCTCTGCATGGCGCAGACGGTCGAGGTGTTCCATGCCAGCGGTGGCGTTAAGGCCGCCCGTGCGATGGCCAAACGCCGCTGCGGCCGCTGGTTCGACCCCACACTCGTGGACGCGTTCCTGAACTTCTGCGACGAGCGGGAGTTCTGGGCCGCGCTCGAGGCGCCCGATGTCACACAGTGGGAGCCGCCGCACCTTGCGCTGGCCGGCGACGAGCACCGTCTCGACCGCATCGCCGAGGCTTTCGCGAGGGTCATTGACGCCAAGTCGCCGTTCACCGCCCGTCACTCGCAGCGTGTAGCGGAGATCGCGGACGGAATCGCGGCATCTCTCAGCTTCGACGCGGACGAACGACGAGTACTGCGGCGTGCCGCGCTGTTGCATGACATCGGCAAGCTCGCCATCTCCAACCAGATCCTCGACAAGCCAGGCAAGCTAACCGATGAGGAGTTCTGCGCGATTCAGACACACCCCGTTTACACACTGCGCATCCTCGAGCGCGCTCCCTGCTTCTCAGAGCTGGCGGACCTCGCCGCCAACCACCACGAGAAGCTCGACGGTAGTGGTTACCCTCGGTCGCTCGGGGCAGACGCGCTGGACCTGCCGATGCGGGTGCTCGCCGTCGCCGACATCTATGAGGCCCTGACAGCGCGGCGCCCCTACCGCGATCCGCTCTCCGACGAGGCGGCGCTCGCGATCATCGACCGAGACGTGCCCGAGCGACTCGATCCAGACGTCCGCCACGCGCTCGGAATTTCTCTCGAGCGCTCCAGTGCGGCCTCCGCGTCGGCGCTCGCACTTGCGGACGGGCTCATCTGACATCTGAACAGTCGCTTCCCCGATTATCGACGATGATGCGTCGCGATGGAGGCGTCTCGCGAGGAGGGCAAGCCGCGGGAGGAGGCGAGAGCGAAGGCTAGCTCGTCACCGTGGGCGCCGTTTCGCTCGCGCGATTTCGCGCGGATGGCCTCTGCGCAGTTCGTGAGCAACGTCGGCGGTTGGATGCAGACGGTCGGGGCGCAGGAGCTGATGCTGACGCTGACGACGTCAGCGACGCTGGTGGCGTTGATCCAGACGGCGGCGGGCCTTCCGGTCGTGCTGCTCGCCGTGCCCGCGGGTGCCGTCGGTGATCTCATCGATCGCCGCCGGCTGCTCATCGCGTCGCAGTCGTTCATGCTGCTCGCGGCCGTGGCGCTGGCCGTGCTGGCGCTCGCGGGGCTCGTCACGCCGTGGGTGCTGCTCGCGCTGGTCTTTGCGGTCGGCGTGGGACAGACGCTGACCTCGCCGACGTGGCAGACGCTGCAGCCGGAACTCGTCGAGCCGCAGGATCGCACACAGGCGATCGCGCTGGGGGCGGTCAACCAGAACCTCAGCCGAGCGGTGGGCCCCGCCCTCGGTGGTGCGCTTTACTCGGCCACCAGCGCGGCTGCGCTGTTCTTCGTCAACGCGGCGAGCTTCGTGCCGGTGATCGGCGCGCTCGCGCGCTGGCGCGGCGGCACGCGCGCCACGAGCGCCGCCGCACCCGAGCACGTCGGCGAGGCGATACGCGCCGGGGCGCGCTATGTCGCGGGGAGCCCCGTGCTGCGCGTGATCCTGCTGCGAGCCGGGCTGTTCATGTTGTTCGCGAGCTCGATCTGGGCGCTGCTGCCTGTGGTGGCGCACACGCGGCTGCATCTCGGCTCGGGCGGCTACGGGCTCCTGCTCGGCGGCGTAGGCATCGGTGCGGTCGCCGGCGCCGCGGCCCTGCCGCGCCTGCGCGCGCGCATGACGGCGAGCGCTCTCATGACAGCCGGCACGCTCGTCTTCGCCGCTGTGACGGTGGCTCTCGCGTACGTGCGCGTCAGCGCGCTCGCCGCTCTGGCGCTGGTGCTCGGCGGCTTCGCGTGGATCCTCGTGCTCTCGACGCTGAACTCGCTGTATCAGACGACGCTGCCCGGCTGGGCCAAGGCGCGCGGCATGTCCTACTACCTGGTTGTTTTCCAGGGCGGCGGTGCGCTCGGGAGCGCCGCGTTCGGGGTCATCGCACAGAACGCAGGGCTGCACACGGCGCTGCTCGTCGCCGCGGTCGGGCTCGCGCTCGTCGCGCTGGCCGGCTTGCTCGTGCCCTTCAGGTCGATCTCAGCTCACGACCTGTTGCCCGCAGGCGACTTGCCCGAACCGCACCTGGTGGGCACGAGCGAGACGGAGGGGCCGGTGCAGGTGACGATCGAGTACTGGCCCACACCAGGACGTGAGCAAGAGCTCGTGGAGGCGCTCCACAAAGGACGGCGCGCGCGACGCCGCACAGGGGCGATCAGCTGGCGTGTGTGGCGCGACGCGGCCGACCCGGGGCGCGTCCTCGAGCAGTTCGTCGTCGGCTCCTGGGAGGAACACCTCCGCCAGCACGAACGCGTCAGCCTCCGCGACGAGCAGCGCCTCCAGGACATCACCGCCATGACCGACCCTAGCCGCCCCCCGACCGTCACTCACTGGCTGGCGCCTTTAAAGTCAACGAGCGCCTTCAGCTCTCGCCGAGCACGAACCGTTCCATTGCTAGCGCAAACCCCTCCTCGGCATTGGACGCTGTCACCCGGCGCGCGGCCCGCTGTACCTCCGGGCTCGCGTTGCCCATTGCGATGCTCAGCCCCGAATGAGCGAACATCAGGACGTCGTTGGGCATGTCGCCAATCGTCGCGATCCGCTCGGCTGGAACGTCATATTCACGCGAGAAGTAGCCCGCGACGTTGCCCTTGTTTGCCTCGGGGTGGGTCACGTCGAGGTAATAGGGCTGTGAACGCGCAGCCGAGACGTGATCACCAAGCTCAGAGCGCGCGGCGGCCTCGGCCGTGGCCACACGTGCGAGCTCGTCGCTCACTCCGACGATCTTGACTATGTCCTCGGTCATCCCGTCGAAGCTCTCGACGCGGATCGGAGGGAAGCGGACCGTCGCCGACTCTTGGGCGACATGCGGTGCTTGCGTGTTCCTCACGAGCCAGTCGGCGCCGCGGTACAGCCAGACATCGAGATGGTGGGCGCTCATCAGGTGCACGGTGGGTGCGACGAACTCCACTGGGATCGCCCGCTGCTCGATCACCGACATGTCTGGACGAACGAATAGTCCGCCATTGAACGCAGCGATGGGGAGCGCCAGCTCGAGCGGCTCGACAAGCATCGCCATGCCTCTGGGAGGACGCCCACTCGTGATCGCAAATCTGATCCCCGCCCCCTTGAGCCGGCGCACGGAGGCGATGGTCCGGTCCGTGAGCTCCTTCGCGGGCGTGACGAGAGTTCCATCGACATCGGCCAAGACGAGCTCCACGGCCGACGCTGATCTGGAGGACTCGCTCACGGTGGCGCTCCTGAGGCTAGCTCACCCGACGTCGATCCGCGGGACAGGCCGCGAAGAGCTGACGATCGACCGCGAGGACGCTGCGGTTGAGGTGTGGGGGCTCGCTCGCTTACCCGACCCTCGGCTATCGTCTTCCTGGCTCAACCACGACGGCTCTCTAGCCCACAACCAGAGGGGAGAACATGCTCGTCAGTACCGATTATCTGGTTGTAGGGGCGGGTGCGAGCGGCCTTGCCTTCGCCGACGCGCTGGTGGCCGAGGCGGACGTTGACGTGACGGTGATCGACCGTCGAGAGGCCCCGGGCGGTCACTGGGCGGATGCGTATCCGTTCGTTCGCCTACATATCCCTTCCGCGCTATTACGGCGTGAATTCGCTGGCGCTCGGCGAGGACCGCGTCGACCAGGTCGGGGAGAACGCCGGGTACTACGAGCGCGCGACGGGCGATGAGGTCCTCGAGTACTTCGCCGAGGCGGCCGAGCGGCTCGCGAAGACAGGCCGCGGCCGCGTGCTCACCGGCCACCAGTACCTGGGCGGGGAGTGACGGCTGAGCGGGTCAGGAACCTGAGCACCGGAGAGGTTCACGATGTCGCTGTACGTCGCAAGGTCGTTGATGCTCGATATCTGGAGGCGTCGATCCCGGCGACCCACGCCGCCCCGTTTCAGGTGGCACCGGGCGTTCGACTCGTCCCCATCAACGACCTACCGTCAGCTGCGCAATCGGACTGCACCTACGCTGTCCTCGGGTCCGGCAAGACGGCCGCCGACGCGTGCATTTGGCTTCTGGACAACGACGTGCAGCCGGATCGGATTCGTTGGATCCGACCCCGCGACGCGTGGTTTTATGACCGCAAGCACTTTCAGCCACTCGAGCAGGTCGGCGCGATCATGGAGGGGATCTCTCTCGACGCCGAGGCCGGCGCCCATGCAGCGAACATCGACGAGCTCTTCGAGCGGCTCGAGGCCTCGGGGCGACTCGTGCGCATCGACCCGGCGTGGCCGGCAACGATGTACCGCGGCACGATGCTCAGCGCCCACGAGCTCGCGGCCCTGCGACAGATCGAAGACGTCGTCAGGCTCGGCCGAGTGCGGCGGATCGAGGCCGACCGGATCGTGCTCGAGCGCGGGGAGACCAAGACCGGCCCCGATGTCCTGCACGTTGACTGCACGGCCCTCGGCCTGAACAACGCCCCCGCCACGCCGATCTTCCAGCCCGGTCGGATCGTGCTCCAGCAGGTGCGGCAGCTCTCGCCGTGTTTCAACGCAGCCCTCGTCGGCTTCATCGAGGCCCACCGGGACGACGACGCGGACAAGAACCGGCTTTGCCCACCCAACCCCTACCCCAGCAGCATCGAGGACTGGCCGCGCATGATCAGCTGCACATGGATAACGGCCGAGCGGTGGTTGGACGAGCCCGACCTCTCGGCGTGGGTGGCACAGAGCCGGCTGAACCTGCTGCGCGCGCTTCCCGACCACGCGGCGGAGCCATCCGTGCAAACGGCAGTCGAGCGATATGTCACACACCTCAGCGCGGCGAGAGAGCGGATGAAGCAGCTGGACGGATCGAGTTCACCAAGGGTCGAAGAGAGCGGCGCGGGTCGGGTCTAGAGGCGGATGTTGAGGCCTCAGAGCCGTCTCCGACGGTACGGCGCGGTCACAAAACGAGGGGTTTGGGCCACTGAGCCCCAACCCGCCCGATCCCACTCCTGAGCCGTTTGAGCAAACCAGCTCATTTGCAGGGACTTCTGAAGTCAAGTCGTCTGTAGTGGTGTAACGCCCTCTCGTCGGTGACGCTCATGGCTCAGGCGGCGTTGAGCTTGACGACCTCCTCTCCCTTTCCCTCGTGGATGTCGGGGTCCTGGGCTTTCACAGCGTCGAGTAGGGCCATGCTCTCGACGGAGAGGTAGCGTCGGCAGACGAGCCACTCGTCGTTCTGCTCGATCAAGAGCGCGCCGGCGAGGCGGATCACCGAAGCATCGTTGGGGAAGATGCCGACGACATCAGTGCGTCTGCCGATCTCGCGGTTGACGCGCTCGAGGGGATTCGTGCTTCTGAGCTTCGGCCAGTGCTCGCTCGGGAAGGCGTAGAAGGCGAGCAGGTCCTCCTCTGCGTCTTCCAAGAGCCGGCAGACCTTCGGGACGGTGGGCTCGAGACGCTCGATCACCTGGCCAACGCGCTCGAGGCTTGCTCACCGCCCTCGGCCTGGAAGAGCTCCCGCAGGGCCGCGGAGACGAGGCCGCGCTGTGAGGGCCGGCAGTGTTGGTGCATGTTGCGGACGAAGTGCACGGTGCAGCGCTGCCAGGGGCACGCCAGCACGCGCTCGATCGCGTGCTTGAGCCCTTCGTGCTGGTCGGAGACTCGCGAGGCGAACGCCCTGCAGCCCGCGGGCTCTCAGCGAGCGCAGGAACTCGACCCAGAAGGCCTCTGACTCGACCTCGCCGAGATCGAGGCCGATCACCTCGCGGATGCCCGACTCGTGCACTGCATAGGCGATCACGAGCGCCTTGGAGCGCACGTGCGCCCCGGAGCGGACCTTCACGTGCTTGGCGTCCAGCCACAGATACGGATAGCTGCCTTCCAGCGGGCGCTCCCTGAAGAGCGCACCTGCTCGTCGAGGGCCCGGCACAGCGCAGAGACGCGGTCCTTGGTCATGCCGGCGATCCCCAGCTGCTCGACCAGGCGATCGACCTTCCGGGTGGAGACGCCGTTGACATACGCCTCGAGCACGACGGCGACGATCGCCTGCTCTGATGCGCCGTCGCGGTTCAAGGAAGCTCGGGAAGTACGCCGGGCCCTGGCGCTTTCGGGGGATCAGCAGCTCGATCTCCCCGACCCGCGTCTCCCAGGGCCGGGGGCGGTAGCCGTTGCGGTGCGTGACGCGCTCTGGGCTGACCTCGCCGTGCTCGGCGCCGATCTCTCGCGAGATCTCCGCCTCCATCAGCTCGTGGGCGACCAGTGCGACCGCCTCGCGCACGAAATCGCCGTGCTCGCCCGCCATCACCTTGGCGACGACATCGGCAGTAGTCATCCTTTGGCCTTCGGCCATCGTGGTGTCTCCTTCTCATCGATTCTTGGTGGAACCGACGAGTCTGGACGCCGCGGTGGCCGGAACCTTCTCCGGCCTACACGCCGCTCGTTACACCACTTCTACCGACGTGACCCTTCTGAAGCGCGCCCGGCAAGATTCGAACTTGCGACCTCTCGCTCCGGAGGAACGAAAAGGAGGAAGCGAAAGAGGCGCAGAAATGGCTTTGGCAAGCCGGATGCGCCGTCGCCGGGCGACGGCTGATACGTGCGGATACGGGCCGATTTGGAGCCGTTTGGGCTACTGAGCGAAGACAGTGGCCCAAACGATTGTGGCGACCGTGCCGGGTCGCGGGGGCTGGCTCCGTCTCATTTCTCGATCGATGATGGTTAGCGGTCTCGCAGCTAGCAGGCGTGTCATTTAGGGTCCGACACGCCCTGGGCCGTCCGTCCTGAGCGGCGGTGGGTGCCCGACTCCACCAGCCCTGGACTCTCGCATGCCGCTAGTGCGAGCTGTGGCTAGCCGCCCGCCTCGGTTTCCGCGATCCGTCCCGCCTCGCCGCGCTTTTCGACCACGACATAACCGGGGTAGACCTCGACGGTCGACTCGACGGCCGCTTCCTCGTGCCCTGGGAGCACAACGAACCGGCGCGGATGGGATCGCACGCGTGCGTACTCCCCGATCGAGAGGTCCAGCACCCCACCGCAATCCACGCGGACGCACTCGCATATGAAGGTGTCGGCGGACTCTCCGTTGCGTGGACGCTGATACTCGATCCTGTCGTTTATGCGCCGTGCCAGGGCCTCGTTCTGCGCCATACGGCGCTTGCGTCGGTCATCCACTCCGGGGAATCATTCCACTTGAGCGCGGAAGCGCTACCGGTACTGATCGATGAGAAGCCGTGCCATCGCCTTGCCGCGCCGCGCGGCTTGCACATCGCCCTCAACTGCTACGACGATCGAGCCCTCCATGAGGATGTGCCAAGAGTGGGCGAACGAATCGGTGTCGCGCAGGCCGGCTTCCTCGGCTAAGCGGCGTACCATCGCGCGGATCTGCTCGAGATGCCGAACGCTGGCGCCGCCTGCGGGATGCGTAGGGCCGAGTTCGAGCAGTACCTTGATGAACGAACCCGCCTCGAAGTCGTCGCGATGGAACCACTCGTCGAGTACATCGAATATGGCGAGGAGTCGCTCCTCGGGGTTCGAGCCTCGACGAATGGCCCCGGCTTCAATGAGGTCTTTGGTCCAGCGCTGTTCGCGGAGGTCGAGGAACGCGAGCACCAGCTCGTCCTTTGAGTGGAAGTGCCGGTAGAGCGTCGCGGTCGCGACACCGGCGCGCTCAATCACCTCGTTGACCCCGACCGCTTGGATGCCGCGTCGCGAGAACAGTTCGTAGGCGGCATCGAGAATCCGCTCGCGGGCGCTGACCCCCGTCTCGGCCAGTTGGCGGTGGGTTTCAAGCATGCCTTGGAACGGTAGCACTAGAAAGAACGCTCTCTCTGTGATAGAAAGAACGCTCTTTCTCTCCTCTCACGGTTTGCTGAGGAGGAGCATCCAACGGAAAGGAGGGTCCTATGGGGCTCTTGGAGTTGCTCTTGATTGTCCTAGTCATCGCAGCCGTCGCTGGCGGCATCGGCCTAAGCCCGTTGCTTTGGCTGTTGCTGGTGGTAGCCCTCGTGGTCTTCCTCACGGGCGGCGGATTCGGGTATCGCAGAGGCGGGAGGATCTAGGTATGTCGATCGGCACATCGATCTTCCTCATCGCCGTCGGCGCGATCATCCGCTACGGCCTGACATTTCATGTGTCGGGCGTATCGCGGCCAACGATCGGCCTGATCCTCATCATCGCCGGCATCGTCGGTGTCGTGCTGTCGCTGTTCTATATGGCCACCGCTCGACGGCGTGTAGTCGGCGGACCTTACGAAGAACGGCGCCTCTAGCGTCGTCGTGACTCCCCTGCGAGCTGCGCCGCAGGGTGGGCCGTCGCCCCAGCCGTCATCGATCTGCCCGTCGGCCCACTGATCGTGGCGGCCGCTCAGCGGCGTGCCCCGCAACAACCCAAACCAGGAGGGACCGTGACCGACAAGAACATCGATCAAGCGAAGGGACGCGTGAAGGAGGCCGCCGGTGCCGTGACCGGAGATCAACGCCTGAAGAACGAGGGACGCGGCGACCAGGCGAAGGGGTCGCTGAAGAAAGCCGTAGACCGGGTCGCCGAGACGCTCGCGCGACACAACCGAAGCAACGAGCGCGGATAGTCATGGACACTAACGGCGACCACGGGCCCGTCGAGAACGCTGAAACCTCAGTGCGCCCGGGCCGATTCGAACGGCCGACCTCTCGCTCCGGAGGCGAGCGCTCTATCCACTGAGCTACGGGCGCGGAATCCCCGAGTTTAGGCGAGCACCGGCGCTACCGTTGCGCCATGGACATGTCCGTTTTCTTCGCCGGCACCGCGGGCTCGGTGCCGAGCGCGCGGCGCGGGCTGCCGGCGATCCTCGTGCGCCGCGGCGGCGATCGGCTGCTCTTCGACTGCGGCGAAGGCACTCAGCGCCAGTTGCTGCGCTCGGTCGGCCTGCTCGATCTCGACGCGGTCTTCGTCACCCACTTCCACGCAGATCACTGGCTGGGGCTGCCGGGCATGCTCAAGTCGTTCGCTCTGCGCGAGCGCAGCGAGCCCTTGAGCGTGTACGGACCGCCTGGCCTGGGCGCGCTGATGGAGGCGATGCGCGTCAGCGTGTACGGTCGCCTGCCATATGAGCTGAGCGTGACCGAGCTCGAACCCACCGAGGCGGTCGCCTATGACGGATACGTGGTGGCGGCGATCCCCGTGCGCCACAAAGGCGAGTCCCGCCTATGGCTACGCGCTCGTCGAGGAGCCCACGTCCAGGCGAATTCAATCCCCACCTGGCCGAGCAGCTGGGCGTCACGCCCGGGCCCGACTTCGGTCGCCTGCAGCGCGGCGAGGCCGTCGGCGACGTCAGCCCCGATCAGGTGATGGGAGCATCGCGCGAGGGGCGAAAGCTCGTGATCTCCGGCGACAGCGTGCCGTGCGAGGCGCTCGCGATCGCCGCGCATCGAGGCGGACGTGCTCGTGCACGAGGCGACCTTCCTTCACGAGGAGGCCGAGCGCGCTTCCCAGACGCTTCACAGCACCGCGCGCCAGGCGGCTGAGCTCGCGCGCGACGCCAAGGTACGACTGCTCGCGCTCACGCACCTCTCGAGCCGCTACGCCGGCGCCGAGGTGCGCGAGGAGGCGCAAGCGGTCTTCGCCGCCACCGAGGTCGTGCGCGACTTCGACACGATCGACGTGCCCTTCCCCGAGCGTGGCGGAGCTCAGCTCGAGCGCTGGTCCGAGCGCCAGGCGCGCGAGCGCCAGCAGGCCGGTGCCGGGGCGGCCCGCACGGCGGGCGAGCAGGCCGAGCGCGTCACGCTCCCCTGATACATTGGCGCTGATCCTTAACCCGGTCCCGCGAGGCCAGGAAGGAATGGATGGCAGCAGACGAGAAGGTGGTCCTCCACGAGGATGACGTAGGGCGCGCGCTCACACGCATCGCCCACGAGATCCTAGAGCGCAATCCGGCACCGCCGCCACCGGCCCTCGTGGGCATTCATCGCCGCGGCGCGTTCATCGCCCGTCGTGTGCATGCTCTGCTCGAGCAGCTGCTCGGCGCCGAGGTGCCGCTTGGTGATCTGGATATCGGCTTCTATCGCGACGACGTGGGCACGCGCCCGGACGCCCCCGTGCTGCACGCCTCGCACATCGACTTCGATGTGAGCGGCCTGACGATCGTGATCGTCGACGACGTGCTCTACACGGGACGCACCGCGCGAGCGGCGATCGAGGCGCTGTTCGCCTACGGGCGCCCCCAGCGGGTGCAGCTGGCCGTGCTGGTCGACCGCGGTCACCGCGAGCTGCCGATCCGCCCGGACTACGTCGGCAAGAACCTGCCTACCTCGCGCGCCGAGCACGTGCACGTGCGCGTGCGCGAGCTCGATGGTGTCGACGAGGTGGCGCTCGCCTTGCCGGCGGCCGTGGCGAGCGGCGCATGAGCGCGGAGGTGAAACGGTGAGGCACCTAATCTCGATTGAGCATCTGTCCCGCGCGGACATCGAGCGCATAGTCAGCCAGGCCGAGCGCTTCGCCAAGGTATCAGACCGCGACATCAAGAAGGTGCCCGCGCTGCGCGGGCGCATGGTCCTGAACCTCTTCTATGAGGCCTCCACACGCACGCGCAGCTCATTTGAGCTGGCCGCCAAGCGCCTCTCGGCGGACGTCGTGAACTTCGCCGCCAGCGGCTCGAGCGTCGAGAAGGGCGAGTCGCTGAAGGACACCGTGCTCACGCTCAGCGCCCACAAGCCCGACGCGATCGTGCTGCGCACGCCCTGGGCGGGGGCCTCGGCGCTCGTCTCACAGTGGTGCGACGCGGCGATCGTCAACGCCGGCGACGGCAAGCACGAGCACCCCACGCAAGCTCTCCTCGACGTGTACACGCTCCGCCAGCGCATGGGCGCGATCGACGGCGCGAGCATCTGGATCGTCGGCGACGTCGCGCACTCGCGTGTCGCGCGCTCGAACGTGCTCGCCTTCCAGCGCATGGGCGCCTCCGTCACCGTCGCCGGGCCGCCGACGCTGATCCCGCGCGGCATCGAGCGCCTCGGCTGCGAGGTCCGCTACACGCTCGACGAGCTCGAAAGCGCCGACGTCGTATACGCGCTGCGCATGCAGCACGAGCGCATGAGCGAGGCGTGGGTTCCCTCCATGCGCGAGTACGCGAGCTGGTACCAGATCAACTCGAGAAGGCTCGGCCCGCGTCAGATCCTCATGCACCCAGGGCCCGTCAACCGTGGCGTGGAGCTCTCCGGCGAGCTCGTCGAGTCTCCCCAGGCGGTCATCACCGCACAGGTCGAAGCCGGCGTGGTCGTCCGCATGGCCGTCCTGTATGAGCTGCTCGCGCCTGCCAGGGACGCCGCCGCGGAGCAGCCCGCACTCGCGCCAGCTCCAGCGATGGTGGGGGCGCAGCACGCGTGAGCGCCCCGACGAGCTTGGCCGGGAGCGGGCGCGCGTGAGCGCCGTCGAGCCGCTCGTCGGCGGGCACGGGCCGCCCGCCGAGCTGCTGCTGCGCGACGTCCACGTGCTCGACCCGCGCGCCGGCATCGACGCCCGCCACGACGTGCACGTGCGCGCGGGGCGGATCGCGCAGCTCGCCGAGCCGGGCAGCCTGGCTCGCGAGGCCTCCGCAGGCGACAGCGACGCGCCTGGAGCCGGTGAGGGCGGCGCCGGCGCGTGCGAGCTGATCGACGGCGGTGGGCGCCTTTACCTGCTGCCCGCGTTCTTTGACCCGCACGTGCATCTGCGCACGCCTGGCCAGGAGCACAAGGAGGATTTGCGCACGGGCACGCGCGCTGCGGCCGCGGGCGGCTTCGCGGGCGTGATCGCGATGCCCAACACCGAGCCCGTGCTCGACTCCGCGCCGCTGCTGCGCTCGCTGCGAGATGCGGCGGCCCGCGAGGCGTGCGTGCCCGTCGGCTTCCTGCCCGCGATCACGCGTGGCCTTGAAGGCGAGCAGCTCACGGAGATGGCCGAGCTGCGCGAGCAGGGCGCGCTCGGCTTCACCGACGACGGGCGCCCCGTGCGCAGCGCAGGCGTGCTGCGCAAGGCGCTGCAGTACCAGCGGCTGTGCGGCGGCGTGCTGAGCCTGCACGAGGAGGACCCGACGCTCTCGCGCGGCGGCGCCATGAACGAGGGCCCCGTGAGCGCAGCGCTCGGCGTCGGCGGCATCCCCAACGTGGCCGAGTCGACGATGGTCGCGCGCGACGTCGCCCTGGCCGGCTATGAGGATGCGCGCGTGCACTTCCAGCACATCTCCTGTGCCGCCTCCGTGGAGGCGCTCGCCGCTGGCAAGGCACACGGCTTTCGCGTCAGCGCCGAGGTCTGCCCGCACCATCTGCTGCTGAGCGAAGACGACGTGCGCGAGCTGGACACGAGCATGAAGATGTATCCGCCGCTGCCCAGCGAGGCCGACCGGCTGGCCCTGATCGAGGGGCTGCGCGCCGGAACGCTCGACTGCGTGGCCACAGACCACGCGCCGCACGCGCGGGAGGAGAAGGAGGTGCCCTTCGAGCAGGCGCCGATGGGGACCACGGGGCTCGAGACTGCCTTCGCGGCCCTGCACACCGGCCTCGTGGCGCCCGGGGTGTTCGCCCTCTCGCTGCTCGTCGAGCGCATGAGCGCCGGGGCAGCGCTGTTCGGACTGCCCACCCCGAGCATCGCCGTCGGCGAGCTCGCCAACGTCACGCTCGTCGATCTCGAGGTGCAATGGCTCGCCGGCGAGACGGGCTGGGAGAGCCGCTCGGAGAACTGCTGCTTTGCCGGCCGCAGCCTGCGCGGACGTGTGCTGCTGACGCTTGCTGCCGGCGCGCTCGCGCACCGCCAGCGCGAGCTGGCGGCGGTGGAGGCGCAGCGGTGAGGTTGCCAGTGACGAGCATCCTCGTGGAGGCCCCGTGAGCCTGCTCGCACGCGAGCGCATGGCGCTGCTCGTCGTAGACGTGCAAGAGGGCTTTCGCCCGTACGACTCCTTCTCGCAGGTAGCGGGCGCCTGCGCAAAGCTGTTAGAGGCCGCGCGCATACTCGAGCTGCGTGTGCTCGTGAGCGAGCAGTATCCGAAAGGCCTCGGGCACTCGGCGCCCGAGCTCGGCCTGCAGGGCGAGCCGCGCATCGAGAAGACCGTGTTCTCCGCGGCGCGCGCCGAGGGCTTCGACCTGGGGGGCGCCCAGCAGGCGCTCGTGTGCGGGATCGAGACGCACGTGTGCGTCAGCCAGACGGTGCACGATCTGCTCGAGCGCGGTCTCGAGGTGCACGTGCCCGCCGACGCGGTCGGCTCGCGCCACCCGCTCGACTACGAGCGCGGCCTCGAGCGCATGCAACGCGCGGGCGCGGTCGTCACGAGCGTCGAGGCGGCCCTGTTCGAGCTGCTCGAGCGCGCCGGCACGCCCGAGTTCAAGGCCGTGCAGCGCCTGATCATCTGAGATGGGCGAGCGTGGCGCATACGTGCTGCTGGAGGACGGCGCGCG
Organism: uncultured Solirubrobacteraceae bacterium; assembly: GCA_963722435.1. Classification (GTDB taxonomy): domain Bacteria; phylum Actinomycetota; class Thermoleophilia; order Solirubrobacterales; family Solirubrobacteraceae; genus Palsa-744. The sequence continues at coordinate 514,589 of CAVRKZ010000001.1, forward strand.
CTTCGAGGGCGAGGCGTGTGGCGCCGAGGGCAACGCGGTCGGTGAGATCGTCTTCACGACGGGCATGTCCGGCTACCAAGAGTCGCTCAGCGATCCCTCGTTCGCGGGCCAGCTGATCGTCTACACCTATCCGCACATCGGCAACTACGGCGCGAGCTCGCAGGCGATGGAGTCCGAGCGCGCCTGGGCGCGCGCGGCGATCATGCGCCAGGCGTGCAACCGCGAGGACGCACCTACGGCCGAGCGCGGGTGGCTGGACTGGTTGAGCGACTGCGGTGTGCAGGCGATAAGCGGCGTGGACACGCGCGCGCTCGTGCGTCACATCCGCGAGGCGGGGGCGATGCGCGGCGGCGTCTTCGAAGCCGAGCTGCCCGAATCCAGCGCGCGCGAGCTGATCGACGCCGAGCCGCCGATGGCTGGCCAGGACCTCGCCCAGCTCGTGACGCCGGCAGCCGTGAGCCGCCACGGAGCGGGGGAGGGGCCGCGGATCGCGGTGATCGACACGGGCATCAAGGCCTCGATGGTGAGCGAGCTGCTCGCGCGCGGTGCGCGCGTGAGCCTGCACCCGTGCACGAGCAGCGCTCAGGAGCTACTCGCCGAGGACCCCGATGCGGTGTTCCTCTCCAACGGCCCAGGCGATCCGGCGGCGCTCTCCTACATCGTCGAGACGGTCCGCGCGCTCGTCGGCGTGAAGCCCGTGTGGGGGATCTGCCTCGGTCACCAGCTGCTCTGCCGCGCGGTCGGCCTGGATACCTTCAAGCTCCCCTTCGGCCACCACGGCGCCAACCACCCCGTGCGCGACCTGCAGAGCGGACGCGTGGAGATCACCTCGCAGAACCACGGCTTCGCCGCGCTCGGTCCCGGCGGCGCACGCACGATCGACAGCGACGAGCCCGTGCGCTGGGAGACCGACTACGGCGCCGCGGCGCTCTCGCACGTGAACCTCTACGACCGCACGGTCGAGGGCCTCGAGCTGCTCGACGTCCCCGGCGGCACCGTCCAGTACCACCCCGAGGCAGGGCCGGGGCCGCACGACAGCCTGTACCTGTTCGACCGCTTCCTGGAGCGAATTGCCGCGGCGTGAGGACATCCACAAGGTCCTGATCCTCGGCTCGGGGCCGATCGTGATCGGGCAGGCCGCGGAGTTCGACTACTCGGGTGTGCAGGCGTGCAAGGTGCTGCGCGAGGAGGGCTACGAGGTCGTGCTCGTCAACTCCAACCCGGCGACGATCATGACCGACCCGGAGTTCGCCGACGCCACCTACATCGAGCCGCTGCTCCCGGGGCCCGTCGCGCAGGTGATCGAGCGCGAACGCCCGGACGCGCTGCTCGGCACGCTCGGCGGCCAGACGGCGTTGAACCTCTCAAAGGCGCTGCACGATGACGGCACGCTCGAGCGCTTCGGCGTCGAGCTGATCGGCGCCAACTACGAGGCGATCGCGTGCGCAGAGGACCGCGAGCGCTTCCGCGAGACGATGGCGCAGGCGGGCCTGACCATGCCGCGCAGCGCGATCGCAAGCGGCCGCGATGAGGCGCATGGCGCGCTCGACGTGGCGCGCGGCCTGCGCGAGGCGCGCGCGGCGCTCCCCGAGCTTGGGCTGCCGTGCATCGTTCGCCCCGCCTACACGCTCGGCGGTCGCGGCGGCGGCATCGCGCGCAGTGAGGAGGAGTTCGAGCGGATCGTCGCGCACGGCCTCGAGGTATCGCCGATCGGCCAGGTGCTGCTCGACGAGTCGGTGCTCGGCTGGGGCGAGTTCGAGCTCGAGGTGATGCGCGACTGCGCTGACAACGTCGTGATCGTGTGCTCGATCGAGAACGTCGACCCGATGGGCGTGCACACGGGCGACTCGGTCACGGTGGCACCGCAACAGACGCTCACCGACCGGCTCTACCAGCGCGTGCGCGACCAGGCGATCGCGGTGATCCGCGCGGTCGGCGTGGAGACGGGGGGCTCGAACGTGCAGTTCGCCGTCAACCCGCTCAGCGAGGAGATCCTCGTGATCGAGATGAACCCGCGCGTGTCGCGCTCCTCCGCGCTCGCCTCCAAGGCCACGGGCTTCCCGATCGCGAAGATCGCCGCGCGCCTGGCCGTCGGCTACCGCCTGGACGAGATCGACAACGACATCACGGGCGTGACGCCGGCGTGCTTTGAGCCGACGATCGACTACGTGGTCGTCAAGTGGCCGCGCTTTGCCTTCGAGAAGTTCCCCGGCAGCGAGCGCACGCTCTCCACGCACATGAAGTCCGTGGGCGAGGTGATGGCGATCGGGCGGACCTTCCAGCAGGCGTTCGCGAAGGCGCTGCGCTCACGCGAGCTCGACAAGCCGCCCTCGCTGGGCGAGCTCGACGAGCAGGCGCTGCTCGCGACGCTCGAGCGGCCGCAGGCCGATCGCTTCGAGACGATCCTCGAGCTGCTCGCGCGCGGCCGGAGCGTGGCGGAGGTGCATGAGCGCACCCTCATCGACCCGTGGTTCCTGTCCGAGCTACACGAGCTGGCCCGCGACGGCGAGGCGCCGTTCGCCGGCGAGCGCACGTTCCGCTCCGTCGACACGTGCGCCGCCGAGTTCCCCGCGCGCACCCCCTACTACTACTCCGGCTGGGAGCGCCCGCGCCGCGGCGCGGGCGGCGAGGGCGCTCGCCACGAGCTCGTGCGTCACGGCACTAGCGCCTCGGGCGGCGCGCGTGAGGCCGTCGTGATCCTCGGCTCGGGCCCCAACCGCATCGGCCAGGGCATCGAGTTCGACTACTGCTGCGTACACGCCGCCATGACCGTGCGGGCCTCAGGGCGCGACGCGGTGATGATCAACTGCAACCCGGAGACCGTCTCCACCGACTACGACACCTCCGACCGCCTGTACTTCGAGCCGCTCACGCTCGAGGACGTGCTCGCGGTGATCGAGCTCGAGAGCGCGCCGCTCGCCGCCGGCAACGGCGAGTGCGCCCTGAAGGGCGTGATCGTGCAGTTCGGCGGGCAGACGCCGCTGAAGCTCGCCGCCGGCCTGGCCGAGGCGGGGGTGCCGCTGCTCGGCACGAGCGTCGAGGCGATCGACCTCGCGGAGGATCGCTCGCGCTTCGGCGCGCTGCTGGCCGAGCTCGGCTACAAGGCGCCCGCCTACGCGACGGCCGGCTCACTGCGCGAGGCGTTGAAGTGCGCAGACCTCGTCGGCTTCCCGCTGATCGTGCGCCCCTCCTACGTGCTCGGCGGGCGCGCGATGGAGATCGTCTACGCTCACGACGAGCTCGCCGACTACCTACGCCGCGAGCTCGGCTCCGGACAGGCCGAGGCGCAGCGCCACGGCGCGCGCAAAGGCGCCGAGGGGGCGCCCTCGATCTACCTGGACCGCTTCCTCGAGAACGCCACGGAGGTCGATGTGGATGCTCTCTGCGACGGCGCCGAGGTGTGGATCGGCGGCATCATGCAGCACGTCGAGGAGGCCGGCGTGCACTCGGGCGACAGCGCCTGCGTGCTGCCGCCGCACTCGCTCGGCGAGGACATGCTCGAGCAGGTGCGCGCGGCCACGCGCGAGATCGCGCTGGCGATCGGCGTGGTCGGCTTGCTCAACGTGCAGTACGCCGTCTACGCGGGCGAGCTTTACGTGCTCGAGGCCAACCCGCGCGCCTCGCGCACGGTGCCGTTCGTCTCCAAGGCCGTCGGCCTGCCGCTCGCGAAGCTCGCCTGCCGGATCATGCTCGGCGAGCGCATCGCCGAGCTCGAGCTGCCACGCGAGCGCCAGGGCCTCGGCTTCGGTTCGCACATCTCGGTCAAGGAGGCGGTGCTCCCGTTCGACCGTTTCGAGGGCGCGGACGCGCTGCTCGGCCCGGAGATGCGCTCGACTGGCGAGGTGATGGGGATCGCGCGCGATTTCCCGACGGCCTTCGCGAAGGCTCAGGCCGCCGCCGGCGTGCCGCTGCCCACCCACGGCACGGCCTTCATCACCGTGACCGACTCGGACAAGGATGGCGTGATCGCGGTCGCGCAGACGCTTCACGACAACGGCTTTCGCATCCTCGCCACGCGCGGCACGGCCGAGACGATCGCGCGCATGGGCGTGCCGGTCACGCGCTTGAACAAGATCGGCGAGGGCTCGCCGCACGTGGTCGATTGGATCGAGCGCGGCGACGTGGACATGGTCGTCAACACCCCCACGGGCACGGGCGCGCGCAGCGACGGGCGCGAGATCCGGCGCGCGGCAGTCGCGCACGGCATCCCCTGCCTGACGACCCTCGCAGCCGGCGTCTCGGCAGCCCGCGCGATCGCGCGGGCCCGCCGCGACGGCGAGCCCCAAGTCCTGTGCCTGCAGGAGCTCCAGCGCGAACGCGCCCCCGCCTGATCTGAGCGCCGGCTGCCTCGTGCGCTCGCGCGCCGCAGCGATCCCCGTGCTGCGGCGAAACCCAGAACCTATGGGGGACGTAAAAAAGCCCTGCAAACGCTCGTTTGCACCGTCCAGGAGCCTCGACGTGCCTCAACCTCAGGGTGAGATCGAGGCGAATTGGCGATCTTAGGCTTGATCACCGCTCCCCGATGTGTAAACTCGCCGCCCATGGCTCCGGGGACCGGGACGACGACCGCAAGCACGTCCACCGCTCCCGAGCGATCCCTAAATCAGCGCATGGACGCGCTCGCCCGGGCCAACCAGATTCGCACGCAGCGCGCGCAGCTCAAGCGCGACCTGAAGTCCGGACGGCGCTCGGTCCACTCGCTGCTGCTGGAGCCGCCCGAGTACGTGGAGACGGCCAAGGTCTTCGACATGCTGCTCGCAGTCCCCAAGTACGGGCGCGTGAAGGTCAACAAGATCCTCGCCCACTGCCGCATCGCGCCGAGCAAGACGATCGGCGGGCTCTCAGAGCGCCAGCGCTCGGAGCTGATCTCGCTGCTGCACCACTGACGGACGGCCCGGTTAGGGTGGCGCGGTGGCGCGCGTGTTCGTCATAACGGGGCCTTCGGGGGTCGGCAAGGGGACGCTCATCCGCGGGCTGATGCAGCGGATCGGCGAGCTCGAGCTGTCCGTCTCGGCGACCACGCGCCCGCCGCGGCCGGGCGAGCGCGATGGCGTCCACTACCACTTCCTCAGCCCCGAGGAGTTCGAGCGGCGCGTGCGCGCCGGCGAGTTCGTCGAGCACGCCGACTACGCGGGGCGCCGCTACGGCACGCTGCGCTCGGAGCTCGAGCGGCGTCTGCAGGCCGGGGTGCCGGTAGTGCTCGAGATCGAGGTGCAGGGGGCGCGCCAGGTGCGCGCCGCGCTGCCCGAGGCGGTGCAGGTGTTCATCGCGCCGCCCTCCCTCGAGGCCCTGCGCGGGCGCCTGCTCGCGCGCGGCACCGACGATCCCGAAGAGGTGGAGCGCCGCCTGCGCGTCGCCGAGCAGGAGCTGACCGCGCAGCCCGAGTTCGCCCACGTGGTCGTCAACGACGACCTCGAGCAGGCGCTAGAGGAGCTCACCGCGATCGTGCGCGTGCAGCCGGGCTGAGCGGAGCGCGCACGAGGCCGCTGTGCTGTACGCCGCTGGCAGGGCCGGGAGCCGGGGGTGGCGCGCACTACACTACGAGGTCCACGAGGAAAGGTAGAAACCGCTGTGATCTCCCCCCGAATCGACCGCCTGCTCGAGCAGGTCGACTCCAACTACGCCGGCGTGATCGTCGCCGCTAAGCGCGCGCGCCAGATCAACAGCTACTACCACAACCTGGGCGAGGGGACCTTCGACGAGTTCCCGCCGCCGATGGTCGAGACGGTCTCGAAAAACTATCTCACGATAGCCCTCGAGGAGGTAGCGGCGGGCAAGATGAAGTACCACTACCGCTAGCGGCTGGCTGCGCGCCGTGTGCGGCAGTGAGCGCAAGCCCGGGGCCAGGGCTTGCGAGCTTCGCCTGGCGCCCTAAAACCTAAGTGATGTCGCGCATTCTCGTGGGCGTGAGCGGTGGTATCGCCGCATACAAGGCGCTCGAGCTCGTGCGCCTCGCGACCGCTGGCGGGCACGCCGTGCGCGTCGTGCAGACTCCCGCAAGCCAGCGCTTCGTGGGGGCGGCGTCCTTCGAGGCGCTGAGCGGCGCGCCCGTATTGACGAGCGAGTTCGAGCGCGACCCCACGCGCGGGGCCTTTCCCGGCCAGGAGCCCCCGCGTCATGACCCGATCGGCCACCTCGAGCTCGTCGCCAACGCCGAGCTCTACGTGATCGCGCCGGCGTCGGCGAACACGATCGCCAAGCTCGCGGCCGGCCTCGCAGACAACCTGCTCACGAGCTGCGCGCTCGCGGCCGACTGCCCGCTCTTGCTCGCGCCGGCGATGAACAACCACATGTACGAGCATCCAGCCACTCAGGCCAACCTGCGGACGCTGCGCGCGCGCGGCGTGATCGTGCTCGAGCCCGAGGTGGGACGTCTGGCCTCCAAGGGCGAGCAGGGCATCGGGCGCCTGCCCGACCCCGTACGCCTACTGGCGGCCTGCGAGCAGATGCTCGACGTGGGCGATGCGCGCGAGCGCGGCTCCAGCGGTGCCGACGCGCCCGAGCTGCACTGCAGCAGTGAGGGTGTGGGCGCGCAGGGCGCCGGCGGCGGCCTCACGGGCCTACGAGTGCTCATCAGCGCGGGGGGGACGCGCGAGCCGATCGACAGCGTGCGCTTCGTCGGCAACAGCTCCTCCGGGCGCATGGGGCTCGCGCTCGCGAGCGCCGCGCGCCAGCGCGGCGCGCACGTGACGCTACTGGCCGCCAACGTCGCCCTGGCGACGCCCCCCGGCGTGGTGCGCCGGGACGTCGTCACAGCGGCCGAGCTGAAGGACGCCTGCGAGCAGGAGTTCGGCAGCTGCGACGTCCTGCTGATGGCGGCGGCGGTCGCCGACTACACGCCGGCCGCGCCCGCCAACGGCAAGCTCAAGAAGTCCCAGCGCGAGCGCCTCGAGCTCGTGCTCGAGCCCTCCGCGGACATCCTCGCGGGCTTGAGCGCTCGCCGGCGCGAGGGACAGACGCTCGTCGGCTTCGCCGCCGAGCATGGAGAGCAGGGACGAGCTTCGCGCGCGCGAAGCTGCGTGAGAAGGCTCTCGACGCGATCGTCGTCAACGACATCTCACGCGCGGACGTCGGCTTCGACGTCGAGCAGAACGAGGTCACGATCATCAGCGCGAGCCCCGCGGCGCGTGCGGGCGAGCGGGCCGCTGATGCCGGGTCGGCCGAGCGCCATGTGCCGCGAGCGAGCAAGGCGCACGTCGCAGAGGCGATCCTCGACACCGTCGAGGCGCTGCGCGAGAGCAGTTAAGCTTGGGCGGATGGAGAGCGTGTACGACCTCTACCAGCGCGGCTGTGAGCTCTTGCATCATGGCGATCACCAGGCCGCGATCGTGCCGCTCAGCAAGGCTCGCGACCTGGAGCCCGACAAGGCCTCGATCCGTGAGGCGCTCGGTCGGGCGCTGTTTCACGCGCGCCGCTACGACGGCGCCGCGGTCGAGTTCGACGCGGTCGCCTCGCGCACGCCCACCAACCACTATGCGCAGTTCTGCCTGGGGCGCTCGATGCAGCTGCTCGGGCGCCATCGCGAGGCCTGCAAGCCGCTCGCGCTCGCGTGCTCGATGGCTCCCGAGCGGGCGGACTACCGCGTCTACCGCGACCGCGCTCGTCGTGACGCCGAGCGTACCTAAGGCCGGCAGCGCGCCGGTGGCCCGGTGCTATCCTCGCACGACAGCTTTCGTGCCCGCGCGAAGGGCGCCGGCAGCAGTATCGAGAGTGGGCGGGAGCCCGCTTTTTTTGCGTAAGGAGGCAGTTTCGTGACCACGCTGCAGACAGAGATAGAAGGTCGTTTGGCCGAGCGCGAGCCCGATATCGAGGTGCTCTTGGCCGAGATCTCCGGCGGACGGTGTCTGCGCGTGTTCATCGACCATCCCGACGGCGTCACCCTGGCGATGTGCGAGCGGGTGACGCTCGCGCTCAACGACATGCGCGAGCGCTACTCGCTCGAGGTCTCCTCTCCGGGGCGCGAGCGCCCGCTGACCAAGCCCGCGCACTTCCGGCGCTTCGTCGGGCGGCGCGCGCGCGTGCGCCTGCGCCACGCGCGGCCGGTGGGGGGGCACGACGGCTGCCAGGGCGCACCGCCGGCCAAGAGCGTGCAGAGCTTCACCGGGGAGCTGGTGGGCGCCTCCGAGGAGGAGGTCACGCTTGCCGCCAACGGGGGCATCATCGCGATCCCCTATGCGGAGATCCGCCGTTCGAACCTGATCGAGGAGTAGGCAGCCATGTCCCGCGAAATACTCGAGGCGATGCACGCGCTTGCGCGCGAGAAGGGAATCGAGCCCGAGAAGCTGATGGTGGCGCTCGAGGACGCGCTGCTCTCGGCCTACAAGAAGCAGCCCGGCTCGGCCAAGTACGCGCGCGTGGAAATCGACCGCGAGACGGCCGACTTTCGCGTCATCGAACTGATCATCCCCGAACGCCTGGAGGCGCACCTGATCGTCGAGACGATCGACGAGGAAACGACGATCGACCCCGAGACCGGCGAGATGCGCGAACCCGAGGAACCGGAAATCGATCCCAAGAAGTTCGCCGAATACCGCGATCAGATCGACGAGCGCGACGTCACGCCAGATGACTTCGGGCGGATCGCCGCGCAGACCGCCAAGCAGGTGATCCTGCAGCGCATCCGCGAGGCCGAGCGCGACATGATGTACGAGGAGTACCGCGACCGCGTCGGCGAGCTGATCACCGGGATCGTGCAGCAGTCGGACTCGCGCTACACGCTCGTGCAGCTGCGCGAACGCGTCGAGGCGTTGCTGCCCAAGTCCGAGCAGGTGGAGGGCGAGCGCTACGACCACTCGCAGCGCATCAAGGCCGTGATCAAGGAGGTCTCGCCGGCCACCAAGGGTCCGGCGATCATCGTCTCGCGGCGCGACCCGGAGCTGATCAAGAAGCTGTTCGAGCTGGAGGTGCCGGAGATCGCCGACGGGCTCGTCGAGATCGCGAACGTCGCGCGCGAGCCGGGCTACCGCTCGAAGATCGCGGTCATCTCGCACACCGACGGCGTCGACCCCGTGGGCGCGTGCGTGGGGCCACGTGGCTCGCGCGTGCGCATGGTCGTCTCCGAGCTGCGCGGCGAGAAGATCGACATCATCCCCTTCAACGAGGAGCCCGCGCGCTTCGTCGCCAAGGCGCTGTCGCCCGCGCGCGTGCGTGAGGTGCTCGTGGACGACGACGCCAAGCAGGCGACCGTGATCGTGCCCGACGACCAGCTCTCGCTCGCGATCGGGCGCGAGGGTCAGAATGCGCGCCTCGCCGCACGCCTCACGGGCTGGCGCGTGGACATCCGCTCCGAGACCGAGTTCGCCGCCGAGGAGGCCGAGCACGGCTATGAGGAGGAGGAGGTCACCGGACGCTGCGCCGCGATCCTCTCCAATGGCAGGCGCTGCCCCAACGCGGCGCTCCCGAACTCGCGCTACTGCGGGCTCGAAAGCCACCAGGCGCTCGCGCACATCGCGAGCGACAACGTCGGCGACCTCGCCGATGAGGTCGCCGAGGTAGACGCAGCAGGCGAGGACAACGGCGTGAGTTCGCTGGCGCTCGAGGACGAGCCCAGCGAGGCTCGCGGGGAGGACACCTCCGAGTCGCCGACCGGCGAGTCGCTGCTCGCCGAGGCGCCGTCGGGCGAGCCTCCGCTGGTCGAGCAGGCGACGCACACGGCGGCCGAGGAGCAGGCGACATAACGGCGCACGTGCCGTTGCGGCGCTGCGTTGGCTGCGGGCGGGTGGTGCCGAAGAGCGAGCTGCTGCGGATCGCCCTCGCGGGCGGGCGCGAGGGCGAGCGCAGGATCGCCGTGCTCGACCACAGCGGCACGATGCCCGGGCGCGGCGCCTACGTCTGTCGCGAAACGCAGGCGCCGGCACGAGCCGCCGTCGACCGGGCGTGCCTGCGCCGTGCAACGCGTCGCGGGGCGATCCCGCGCACGCTTCGCGCGGCGGTGTCGCTGGCGCCTGAGCTCGTAGAATCGGGGAGCCCATGAGCAAGAAGCGCGTTCACGAGATCGCCAAGGAGCACGGCCTCTCGAGCAAGGAGCTGCTCGAGAAGCTGAAGGCTGCCGGCGTCGAGGCCAAGGCGGCCGCATCGAGCGTCGAGGAGGACGCCGCACTCAGGGTGCTTGCCGACGCAGCCGGTGGCTCGCCGGCGAGCTCCAACGGCGCGCCCGTCGCCGGCGCCAAGACGGTGCCGCCGGCCGCGAAGACGTCTGCCGGCGGCGCCTCCACGAGCTCCGGCGCGCGCGCCGCAAAGCCGCCTGCCGGGGATTCCGCGAGCGCGGGTGCGAGCGCCTCACGCTCGCCAGCGGGCGCGCAGGGTGCCGGAGCGCCGGCGCCCTCCGCCGTGGCGCCCGCACCGGCGTCCACGCAAGGCTCGGGGGCAGCTGGCGCAGGCACCGCCGCTGCGACGATCGCAAGCGCACCGGCACAGGTGCCGCCACGGGCCCCCGGCGCGGGCGGCGGCGGCGGCGAGCGGGTGCGCCCGACGCGCGATTCGCGCACGGGCGAGCGCACGCCCGGGGACATCGGGCCTGGAGGCCGCAGGCGCGTGGTGATCGACTCGCAGGCCTCGCGCCGCCAGCAGGGCGGCCCGTCCAACCAGCCGCAGCGGCGCCCGCGCCGTGGGCGGCGCCGACGCGGCACCTACGACGAAACGATCGCGCCGATCGACACGGCCGCGATGGAGGCGACCGACCTGATCCGCGTGAACTCCGGCTCGACCGTCAAGGACGTCGCCGAGTACCTCGGTGTCGCGGTGCCGGAGGTGATCAAGAAGCTGATGTCGCTCGGAGAGATGGCGACGCTCACGCAGACGCTCTCCGACGACGCCATCCAGGTGCTCGCCGACGAGTTCGACAAGCAGATCGAGATCGTGCACGCCTCTGATGACGTCGAGGTCGAGCCGGTCTTCCAGGACGCCGAGGAGGACCTGATCGAACGCCCGCCCGTGGTGACGATCATGGGCCACGTCGATCACGGCAAGACCTCGCTGCTCGATGCCATTCGCGAGACCGAGGTCGTCGCCGGTGAGGCCGGTGGGATCACCCAGCACATCGGCGCCTACCAGGTGCACCACGCGGGCAAGGAGATCACCTTCCTCGATACGCCGGGCCACGAGGCCTTCACGGCGATGCGCGCGCGCGGCGCGCGCGTGACCGATCTGGCGGTGATCGTGGTCGCCGCCGACGACGGCGTCAAGCCGCAGACAGAGGAGGCGATCGACCACGCGCGGGCGGCCGACGTGCCGATCATCGTCGCCGTCAACAAGATCGACAAGGAGGGCGCGCAGCCCGAGCGCGTGCGTACGGAGATGACACAGCACGGCCTGCAGCCGGCCGAGTGGGGTGGGGAGACCGAGTTCGTGGACGTCAGCGCCAAGACGCACGAGGGCCTCGAGAGCCTGCTCGACACGATCCAGGTGGTGACCGATCTCGAGGAGCTGAAGGCCAACCGCGACGCGCACGCCTCCGGCACGGTGATCGAGTCCAAGCTCGACCCCGGCCGCGGTCCCGTGGTGACGATCCTGATGCAGCGCGGGACGCTGCGGGTCGGCGACGCGCTCGTCGCGGGCGCGCACTTCGGGCGCGTACGCGCGATGCACGACTTCACCGGCGTCAAGCTCAAGCGTGCGCTCCCGGGCCAGCCGGTCGAGGTGCTCGGCTTCGACGGGGTTCCCGAGGCCGGTGAGCTCGTGCGCGCGGTCGAGAACGAGCGGCGTGCGCGCCAGCTCGCGGGCGAGCGCGCCAACCGCCTGAAGACCGAGGCGCTCGCACGGCGCTCGGGGCGCAAGGTCTCGCTCGAGGACGTCTTCAAGCTGGCGCAGGAGGGGACGGTGAAGGAGCTCGGTCTGGTCGTGAAGGCCGACGTCGCCGGCTCGCTCGAGGCGCTCGAGGACGAGATCGCAAAGCTGCCCCAGCAGGAGGTCAAAGTCAACATAATCCACCGCGGCGTCGGCGGCATCAACGAGTCCGACGTGATGCTCGCGGCCGCCTCCGACGGCGTGATCCTCGCCTTCAACGTGCGTCCCGTCGGCGACGCCCGCCAGATCGCCGAGCGCGAGGGCGTGGAGATCCGCTCCTACGCGGTCATCTACCGTGCAATCGAGGAGCTGCGCGCAGCGATGCAGGGCATGCTCGAGCCGGCCAAGGTGGAGACGCCGCTAGGGCAGGCCGAGGTGCGCCAGCTCTTTCGCGCCTCGCGCATCGGCACGATCGCCGGCTCGTTCGTCACCGACGGCAAGGTCACGCGGGGAGCGCGCGTGCGCGTCGTGCGCGAGGGCACCGTCATCTACGACACCACGATCGACAGCCTGCGGCGCTTCAGCGAGGACGTTCGCGAGGTCGCCGCCGGCTTCGAGTGCGGCATCGTGCTCACGAACTTCCAGGACCTGCGCGAGGGCGACGTGCTCGAGACCTACGAGACGCGCCTGCTCGAGCGCGAGCTGTCCGTCTGAGCGCCCGCCGAGCGCACCCGAACGCACCTGAACGCACGACGTCTTAGGCGAGGCGCCGCACGCACACGGCGGCCGCGCGCTATACCCAACGCGTGGGGATATCGGCGATCGACACACGGAGCGCCCAGACGGGAAGGTGCCGGGGCTCGGGCGCGGAATTGGACGGGTAGCATGAGCACGGCAAGGATGCGACGCGTGGATGAGGCGATCCGGCAGGTGATCGGTGACGCCGTTGCGGGGGAGCTCAAGGATCCGCGAGTGGGATTTACAACTGTTACGGGACGTCAGAACCAGCCCCGACCTGCGTCACGCGCGCGTGTACGTGAGCGTGTTGGGGCCCGGTGGCGGGCCATCGCTCGCGGAGGAGCGCGAGGCCACGCTGGCGGGACTGCGAAGCGCCCACGGCTTTCTGCAGGCGCGCGTGGCCGGCGAGCTGCGCCTCAAGCGCACGCCCATGCTCGAGTTCATCTACGACGAGACGACCGACCGCGCGATGCGCGTGGAGCGGCTGCTGGAGCAGGTGGAGCGCCGGTGAACGTGCCCACGAGCGTGCGGGGCACGCACGAGCAGGTGCTCAGGCGGCTACGCGAGGACGAGCGCTTCGTGCTCGCCACGCACGAGAACCCCGACGGCGACGCGCTCGGCTCGCTCGTGGCCACGCAGGCGCTGCTCACGGCGCTGGGCAAGGACTCGGTCATGTTCATCTCGCCGGCCGAGCTGCCGCTGCCGCGCGAGTACCGCTTCTTCGAGCTCGATGGTCTGATCCGCGAGCCGCCCGCGGACATCGCCGAGCGCACGGTCGTGTTCTTGGACTGCGGCAACATCGACCGTAACTCCGCGAGCGTGCTTCGCGACGGCGCGCACCTGCTGAACATCGACCACCACCACGACAACACGCTCTTTGGCACCGTCAACCACGTCGTCCCGGAGGCTTCGTGCACGGCGGAGATCGTGTGGGAGCTGATGCATGACCTCGAGGTGCGCCCGACGAGGGAGATCGCCGATGCGCTGTACGTAGCGCTCGTCACTGACACGGGGCGCTTCATGTATGAGAACACGACCGCGCGCGCACACCTGATGGCCGCCGAGCTGATCGACGCGGGGGTGGATGTCGCGCTGGCCTACCGGCGGCTGTACGAGAACCTCCCGCCCGGCAAGCTCGCGCTCCTGTCCCTCGCGCTGGCACAGCTGCAGCGCTTCGATTCCGGCGAGCTCGCGCTGGCGACGCTGAGCGCCGCCGACTTCGACCGCGCCGAGGCCGAGGAGAGCTACTCGGAGGGCATCATCGACCTGCTGCGCGCGCTGCAGGGCACGAAGGTCGCGGCGCTCGTGCGCGAGATGACCAGCGGCGAGCGCAAGGGCCAGCGCAAAGTGTCCCTGCGCGCGACCGATGACGACGTCGACGTGTCGGTGATCGCACGCGCCCAGGGTGGCGGCGGCCACCGTCGCGCGGCCGGCTTCTCGACCACGCTCGAGCCGCCCGAGCTGATCGACTTCCTACGCGAGGCGATCGCCGCGCAGCTGCACCCCTCGACCAACGGGAACGCTGCCGCCACGCTCGCCTGAGGCGCGGCGAGCGCCCACCTCGCCGCTCGGGGCTCGGACGTTGGACGGCATCCTGCTGATCGACAAGCCCGCGGGCGTGAGCTCCCACGGCGTCGTCGCGGCCGTGCGACGCTCGCTCGGGGGTGTGCGCACGGGCCACGCCGGCACGCTCGACCCGTTCGCGACGGGCCTGTTGATCGTGCTCATCGGCCGCGCCACGAAGGCGCAGCGCACGTTCATGGCCCTGCGCAAGCGCTACGTGACGATCGCCCTGCTCGGCGCGCGCTCGAGCACCGGCGACCCCGAGGGGCAGATCACGCGCACCGACCGCGTGCCGGCGGACCCACCGGTGCTTGCCACCGGTGAGCTGCGCCAGCGTCCGCCGCTTCACTCAGCGGTCAAGGTCGGCGGCAGACGCGCCTACGAGCGTGCCCGCCGCGGCGAGAGCTTCCAGACGCCCGAGCGCATCGTCAGCGTGTACCGCTTCGAGCAGCTCTGGCGCGCGCCCGCCGGGACGGGCGCCGACGCTGGCGCGCTGCCGCGCGCGGCCTTCGAGATCGAGTGCGGCTCGGGCACCTACGTGCGATCGCTGATCGCCGACCTCGGCGACGCTTACTGCCTCGAGCTCAGGCGCACCGCGATCGGGCCCTTCGATGTGCGCGATGCGGTGATGCCCCCGGCGCGCACGACGACGGCCGCGAGCTCACAGGAGTGGCCTGAGCCGCCACTGATAGGCCTCGAGCGCGCGCTCGATATAGCCGCCCACTGGACCGCCGGCGAAGGGCGCCAATAGGGTGTCGGCCGTGAAGGTCACGCGCCTGCCCGAGCTCGAGCACGCGAGCGCGCGCCGTGTCGCGGTGGGCACCTTCGACGGCGTGCACCTCGGCCATCGTGAGGTCATCTCGGGAGCCGACAGCGTGCTCACGTTCGAGCCGCACCCGGTCTCGGTCGTCGCCCCCCAGCACACGCCGAAGCTGCTCACGACGCTCGCGCGCAAGGCCGAGCTGGTCGCCTCGCTGGGTGTCGAAGAGCTGATCGTGATCCCCTTCGACGCGGACTTCGCGAGCCGCTCGGCGCAGGAGTTCATCGACGACGTGCTCGTGGGGGCGCTGAACGCGCGCGAGGTCGCCGTGGGGGAGAACTTCCGCTTCGGCCACCGCGCGCAGGGCGATACGGCGCTGCTCGCAGCCGATGGGCGCTTCAAGACCGTCGTGCACGCGCTGCTCGAGATCGACGGGGAGATCGTCTCCTCGAGCCACATTCGCGGTCTCGTGCTCGCGGGCGAGATCGCCGAGGCCAACCGCCTGCTGGGCGCCGAGTTCGAGCTCTGCGGCAGCGTCGTGCACGGCGACGAGCGCGGGCGCGAGCTCGGCTTCCCAACCGCCAACATCCGGCCCGTCGAGGCGCTCGCGTGCCCCGGGCACGGTGTCTACGCGTGCACCGCCACCGCCGACGGCCTCGACAGCCTGCCAGCTGCCGTGAGCATCGGCGTGCGACCCACCTTCGACACCGGCAGGGTCGAGCTGATCGAGGCCTACCTGCTCGACTTCGAGGGCGACCTGTACGGGCGCGAGCTGCGCCTGCGCTTTCTCGAGCGCCTGCGCGGCGAGCGCCGCTTCGAGGACCCGGCGGCCCTGGTCGAGCAGATGCGCCGCGACGTGCTCGCCACGCGCGAGATCGTTGCGGCGCTCGAGTCTGCCTAGCAGGGGGCGCGGCTGGCGTCTGCTACGGTGGCCGCCGATGTCTGCGATCACATCAGAGCGCAAGCGCGAGCTGGCCGGCAAGTTCGGCGCCAGCGAGCGCGACACCGGCAACACCAAGGTCCAGATCGCGCTCTTGACCGAGCGCATCAACCACCTGACCGAGCACCTGCGCGCGCAGAGCAAAGACCACCACTCGCGGCGCGGCCTGCTGATGCTCGTAGGGCGCCGCCGGCGCTTCCTCGACTACCTGCAGCGCCACGACCTCGAGGGCTACCGCGCGCTGATCAAAGAGCTCGGCCTGCGCAAGTGAGCGTGCTGGCGCCGGGGACGCCGGCGCCGAGCTTCCGCCTGGGGCGGGCCGACGGTCCCAGCTTCACCGAGTAGGAGCTGCGCGGGTATGCGCAAGGCGCTGCGGCTCTGGCCGGAAGGGGCCCGGAGCACGCCCAGTGGTTCAATTGCGGCATGCGTCGAGTGAGACGAACCGCGCGCCGCGCGCTACGGAGCGAGCCTGTGAAGCGGGTGCTCGCGCTGCCCGATGCGATGGCCGCCTTTCTGTTCGACCGCCGCGTGGTGTCGTGGGCGATGCGGCGCGAGCACGTCCTCTGCCTCGGCGACAGCCACGCCATGGTCATGTCTCACGTGCGCGTTCCCGGCGCGTGGTTCCGTGTCCGATCGGTCCTCGGCGCCACCGCCTCGGGCATCCTCAACCCCGCCAGCAAGACCCGCTCGCGCGAGATATTCACGGCGCGCCTCGATCGCGCGAAGCCGTGGCAGCGCATCCTTCTGATGCTTGGCGAGGTGGACTGCGGCTTCGTGATCTGGCGGCGCGCCGAGCGCCACGGGCTGAGCGTGGAGCAGCAGCTCGAGCAGACGCTCGAGAACTACGAGCGCTTCATCGCCGACGTGCGTAGCCGGGGCTTCGCGGAGGTCATCGTGGTGAGCGCGCCGCTGCCGACGATCCGCGACTACCCGACGACGGATGGGCTCGTGGCACGGCAGCGCGCCACCGTCACAGCGAGCCAACGCGAGCGAACGCAGCTGACCCTGCGCTACAACGCCGAGCTGCGCGAGCGCTGCGAGCGCGCGGGCGCGACGTTCGTCGATGTGACTAGCGGGCACACCGACCCGGCTAGCGGCCTCGTTGACGCGCGCTTTGTGCGCCCGACCGAACGCGACCACCATCTCGTCGACGCGCCGTTCGCGCGGTTGATCGCCGATCAGCTGCGGGCGCTGTGGTCGCGCGACGGCACCCGCACCGCACCGCCCGCTCAGTTCAGCAGCTCGCGCACGCCGTGCTGATCGCCGCCGGCACGCCAGCCCCGGACTTCAGCCTCACGCGCGCTGACGGCGGGACGTTCACCAGAGAAGACCTGCTCGGGCGGTATTCGGTTCTGGTTTTCTATCCGTTCGCGTTCAGCCCCGTGTGTACCGACCAGCTGCAGCTGTACGAGCCGCTGCGCGAGGAGCTCGAGGCGCGCGGAGACGCCCTCTACGGGGTCTCCTGCGACTCAAGCTGGGCCCAGGGCGCATTCAGGGAGAAGCTCGGCGTGGGCAGCGAGCAGCTCTCGGACTTCGAGCCCAAGGGCGCCGCCTGTGCCGCCTTCGGCGTGCTGCATCCCGGGGGCTTCCCGCAGCGGGCGCTCGTGATCACGGGAGCCGACGGCGTCGTGCGCTGGAGCTTCCAGGCCGACTCGCCGGGCGAGCTGCCGGGCGTCGAGCTGCTGCGCGAGGGCCTCGCCGTGGCCCGCGCCGGGGGACCCGCCGGCCGACCGCGCTAAGCTGCCTCTCGTTCAGGAAAGAGAAAATGAAACGGACCGCCGAGGGAAAACCGGCGGGACAGGAAGGCAGTGAACATGAGTAGTGATGCCATTACCCGGGTCTCCGTGGAGATCGAGGGTAGCGAGATCTCGTTTGAGACCGGCCGCATGGCCAAGCAGGCCTCCGGCGCAGTCGTCGTCCGCCAGGGCGACACGATGGTTCTTGCGACCGCCGTCGCCGGCTCGCTGCGCGACGTCGATTTCCTCCCGCTGACGGTGGACGTCGAGGAGCGCATGTATGCCGCCGGGAAAATCCCCGGCTCGTTCTTCAAGCGCGAGGGCCGCCCCGGCGAGAAGGGCACGCTCACCGCACGCATGATCGACCGCCCGATCCGGCCGCTGTTCCCCAAGGACTGGCGCTACGACACGCAGCTGGTCGCGATTCCCCTGTCGATCGACCACGTCCACCCTTACGACATCCTCGCGATGAACGGGGCGTCCGCCGCGCTGATGATCTCCGATATCCCCCTGCCGACGCCCGTCGGTGCGGTGCGGATCGGCAAGGTCGACGGCAACTTCGTCGTCAACCCCAGCGAGGAGGGCCTCCTCTCCGAGGACGCCGAGGGCGGCTCAGACCTCGACCTGATCGTCGCGGGCACCGAGGAGGCCATCCTGATGGTCGAGGCGGGGGCCAACGAGATCCCGGAGGCAGAGATCCTCGATGCGCTCGACATCGCGCACGCGGCAATCAAGAAGCTGTGCGCGCTGCAGCGCGACCTGGCCGCCAAAGTCGGCAAGGAGAAGAAAGTCTTCGAGCCGATCGCGGTCGACCCTGCCGTGCTCGAGGCGGTTCGCGCCTCCCACGGAGCCGCGCTCGACGAGGCCACCCAGGTCGAGGACAAGCTCGAGCGCCAGGATGCCACCAAGGCCCTCGAGGAGGCGGTCCTCGAGCAGCACGCGCCCCAGGCCCCCGCCGGGGCGTCCGAGAGCGAACTCGCGCACGCCAAGGAGCGCCGGGCGGCTGTTCAGCTCGCGTTCGAGGCGCTCGAGAAGTCGATCATCCGCGAGCGCATCGCCGTTCACAAGAAGCGCCCCGACGGGCGCGCCGAGAACGAGATCCGCGACATCACGATCGAAGTCGGCGTGACCCCGCGTACGCACGGTTCGGCGCTGTTCACGCGCGGACAGACCCAGGCGCTCAGCGTCGTGGCGATGGGCACCCTCAAGGAGGAGATGCGCATCGACACACTAGGTCTGGAGACCAAAAAGTACTACTGGCACCACTACAACTTCCCGCCCTTCTCGGTCGGGGAGGCCGGCCGCATGGGCGGCGTCAAGCGCCGCGACATCGGCCACGGCGCGCTCGCCGAGCGCGCGCTGGCGCCGATGGTGCCCTCGATCGAGGACTTCCCATACTCGATCCGCGTGGTCTCGGACATCCTCGAGTCCAACGGCTCATCCTCGATGGCCTCCGTCTGCGGCTCCTCGCTGTCGCTGATGGATGCCGGCGTGCCGATCAAGCGCCCGGTGGCCGGGATCGCGATGGGCCTGATCAAGGAGGGCGATGACTACATCGTCCTCACGGACATAGCCGGCGTCGAGGATCACCTCGGCGACATGGACTTCAAGGTCGCTGGCACCGAGCGCGGGATCACGGCACTGCAGATGGACATCAAGATCACCGGCGTGACCTTCGACATCCTCCGCGACGCGCTCGCACAGGCCAAAGAGGCTCGCACTTTCATCCTCGGCAAGATGGCCGAGGTGATCAGGACCCCGCGCGAGCAGCTCTCCCAGTTCGCTCCTCGCATCCAGACGATCCAGATCGACCCCTCGCAGATCGGGCTGCTGATCGGCAAGGGCGGCGAAACCATCAGGGGGCTCTCGGATGAATTCGAATCGCAGATCGACGTCAACGACGACGGCCAAGTGCTGGTCTACTCGGCCAACGGCGAGCTCGGCGACGCGCTCGTGGAGCGTGTGCGGATGATGATGAAGGAGGTCGAGGTCGGCGACGAGTACCTCGGCAAGGTCGTCAAGACGACGACCTTCGGCGCCTTCATCGAGCTCGCCAAGGGCACAGACGGGCTGCTGCACATCTCCAACGTCTCGCCCGGGCAGCGCGTCGACAGCGTCGAGGACGTGCTCAACAAGGGCGACGAGGTCAACGTGCGCGTGGTCGAGGTGGACCGCGAGCGCGGGCGCATCGGGCTGCGTCTCGCAGCCGACCCTGACATCGCTGGCAAGAGCGTCGAGGAGCTCGCCGGCGTCAGCACCGGGGGCGGCGGCGGCGGGCGCCCTCCGCGCGAAGGCGGCAGGTCCTCGAGCAACGGGCGCGACCGCGGACGTAGCCGCGAGGGCGAGCGCGGCTCGGGGCGCCCGCGCCACGGGCGCGATCGCGACTGACAGATGCCAGTGAACAGCCGCGCGTGAGCGCCGAGCATCGCATCAGCACGCTCGAGTCCGGGGCGCGCGTGGTCAGCGAACGAGTCCCGGGCGTGCGCTCGGTGGCGCTGGGAGTGTGGATCGCCACCGGCTCCGCCGATGAGCACGAGGAGCAGGCGGGGACCTCGCACTTGCTCGAGCACATGCTCTTCCGCGGCACCGAGCGCTACGGCTCGCGCGAGATCGACGAGATCTTCGACGCCATGGGCGCGGAGATCAACGCGGGCACCGACAAGGAGACGACCTCGCTGTATACGCGCGTGCTCGACCGCCACCTCGAGCGTGCCTTTGACGTCGTGCGCGAAATGATCTGGCGCCCGCGCCTGGATGAGCTCGAGGCCGAGCGCGAGGTCGTGCTCGAGGAGATCGCGATGTACGAAGACGATCCCCAGGATCGCGCCTTCGATGCGCTCGGGCGCGCCGTCTTCGGTGCGCATCCGCTCGGACGCGCGGTGATCGGCACCGCCGAGGTCGTGCGCGCGATGACGCGCGAGCAGCTCGCCTCCTTTCACCTGGAGCGCTATCGCCCCGAGGCGATCGTGTTCGCCGCCGCCGGCTCGGTCGAGCACGACGCGCTCGTACGGATGGCCGCGTCGGCGCCGCTGCCGCTGAGCGCCGGCGAATCTCAACGGGCTGAGAACGGCAACGCGGCGGCGCTCGCCCCGCACCTCGCCCGGCGCGCGTGCTTCGTCGAGAAAGACACCGAGCAATACCACGTGTGCCTGGGGGGGCCGGGAATCGCGCGCAGCGACGAGCGCCGCTTCGCCCTACGCGTGCTGGAGGGAGTGCTCGGCGGCACCTCCTCCTCGCGTCTGTTCCAGGAGGTGCGCGAGCGCCGCGGGCTGGCCTATGCCGTCTTCACCTTCTCGAACCTCTACGCCCAAACCGGCGAAGTCGGACTGTACGTGGGCACGCGCCCGGAGAACGTGGGGGAGGCGCTCGCCGTGATCGCCTCCGAGCTCGAGCGCTGCGTCGAAGATCCCGCGAGCGAGCAGGAGCTGATCCGCTCGCGCGAGAACCTCAAGGGCCGCGTGGTCCTGGGGATGGAGTCGACCGGCGCGCGCATGAGCCGGCTCGGGGCCTCGCTGCTGAGCGGCCTGCCGATACTGTCGATCAACGAGATGATCGAACGCATCGACGCCGTCGAGCTGGAGGACGTACGCGCGCTGGCCGCGCAGCTGTTCGCGCCCGAGCGGCTCTCGGCGGCTGGCGTGGGGCCCTCAGCCAATGACTTTCTCGCGGCGATCGAGCCGCTCGGCCTGTCCGAGCTGCAGAGCGCCGCGGAGCCCGAGCAGGGCGTGGGCGCTGCGAACGGGAGGGGGCAGCGCTGATCAGGGTGGCTGTCGCCGGCGCGGCGGGACGCATGGGGCTAGGCGTGTGCGAGGCTGTCTCGAGCGCCGAGGACATGGAGCTCACGGGACGCGCCGACCCGCTGCTCGACACGACGCTCGAGCAGGTCCTCCCGCAGGCCGACGTCGTGGTCGACTTCACGCAGCCTGACGTCGCGCTCGAGAACGCCCTGCAGTGCCTGCGCGCGGGTGTGCACGTCGTCGTCGGCACGAGCAGCTTCGACGCGGTAGCGCTCGAGGACGCGGCACGCGAGCACGCGGGCCGGGCGAACGTCTTGATCGCCCCCAACTTCGCGATCGGGGCGGTGCTGATGATGCGCTTCGCCGCCGAGGCGGCGCGCCACATGCAGGCGGCGGAGATCATCGAGCTCCACCACGACCGCAAGCTCGACGCGCCCAGCGGCACGGCCGCGCGCACAGCGCAGCTGATGGCCGAGGCGAGCGGCTCGCCGCCGCCGCCGATCCACTCGGTGCGCCTGCCCGGGCTCGTCGCCCACCAGGAAGTGATCCTCGGCGATCTCGCCCAGACGCTCTCCATCCGTCACGACACCAGTGGCCGCGAGGCGTTCATGCCGGGGGTGCTGCTGGCCGTGCGTCGCGTCGGCAGCCTCGAGCGCTCGCCCACGGTGGGGCTCGAGCAGCTGCTCTTTTGAGGCCGGGGCCCTCGCTTTTGCCCGTTGAGCGGAGAGTCGCGCGACTGGCGCGCATGGCAATCAGCGTGAGATACTGAGCGGCGATGAGCACCCTCAAGGGCACCCTCCCGCCGGGAGGACAGGCAGGCGAGCTCGGGGTCCTCTTGACAGCGATCGTCACGCCCTTCGATGCGCAGGGCAGGGTCAACGAGGAGTCCTTCGTGGCGCTGATGCGCCACCTCGCCGAGAACGGTTCCGAAGGCTTCGTCGTCGCGGGGACCACCGGCGAGGCCTCCACGCTGAGCGACGACGAGCAGCTTGGCCTGATCGCGCTGGCCGTCGCCGAGCGACCGGCGGGCACGACGGTCATCGCGGGCACGGGCACCAACGACACCCGCCACGCAGTCGCGCTGACCGAACGCGCGAGCGAGCTCGGCGTCGACGCCACGCTGTCGGTGACGCCCTACTACAACCGCCCGAGCCCGCTCGGCCTGAGGCGCCACTACGAAGCGGTCGCGGCCGCCACCGACAAGCCGATCCTGCTCTACAACATCCCTTCCCGCACGGGCACCAACATCGGCCCCGAGCTGCTCGGCGAGCTCGCACGGATCGATGGCATCGTCGGCGTCAAGCAGGCCAACGCGCAGGAGCTGTTCCCGATCGACGGGCTGGCGCTGTACGCCGGCGACGACGCCACGTTCGCGCGCACGCTCGATATGGGCGGCGCCGGCGTGATCTCGGTCGCCAGCCACATCGTCGGCAGCGAGCTGCACCGCATGATCGAGGAGCCCGAGCATCGCGCCGAGATCGACGCCTCGCTGCAGGATGTCTACCGCACGCTCTTCCTCACCTCCAACCCCACGTGCACGAAGGCCGCGCTCAACCTCCTGGGCCACGACGTGGGCGGACTGCGCCTGCCGCTGGTCGAAGCAACCGACGAGGAGACCGAGGTGGTGCGCGCGATGCTCGAACACCACGGGCTGCTCACCGGCGCGCCCGCGTGAGCGCCCTGCGTGTCCTGCCCCTGGGCGGGCTCGGCGAGATAGGCAAGAACATGACCGTCGTCGAGTACGACGGTCGCATCGTCGTGGTCGACGTCGGCCTGCGCTTCCCCACGCCGGAGATGGTCGGGATCGACCTGGTCCTGCCCGACTTCTCCTACCTGCGCGAGCGTGCGGGGGAGATCGAGGCGATCGTCGTCACGCACGGACACGAGGACCACCTCGGTGCGCTGCCGTGGGTGCTGCGGGAGCTCGCCGCCAACGGCCTCGGCGGCGATGGCCTTCCGCCCGTCTACGGCGGCGCCCTGACCGTCGCGATGGCCCGCTCAAAGCTCGAGGAGCACAAGCTGCGCGACGTGCGCCTGGAGGAGCTCGACACCGGCGAGACGATCGAGCTCGGCCCCTTCACACTGGAGCTCGTGCACATGACCCACTCGATTCCCGACGCGAGCGCGGTCGCGCTCGGCACCGAGCTCGGGACCGTGCTGATCACCGGCGACTACAAGTTCGACCAGACGCCCGTCGACGGCCCGCCCGCGGACGTCTCACGCCTGGCCGAGCTGGGGCGCGAGGGCGTGCTGCTGCTGTGCGGCGACTCCACGAACGTGGACCGCGCGGGCTTCTCCCCGTCGGAGTCGGTCGTCGGCCCCCAGCTAGAGGAGCTGTTCGCGCGCTGCGACGGACGCATCGTGGTGACGAGCTTCGCCTCCAACATCCACCGCGTGCAGCAGGTAGTCGACGCCGCCTACGCGCTCGAACGAAAGGTCGCGCTGGTGGGGCGCTCGATGCGCAAGAACGTCGGCATCGGGCGCACGCTCGGGCACATCGAGATACCCGACGGGATGCTCGTGGGCCCCCGGGAGATCGAAGACTTCCCGGATGAGCGGATCGTGATCGTCTCCACCGGCTCGCAGGGCGAGCCGCTCTCCGCGCTGCGCAGGATGGCTCACCGCGATCATCCGCAGGTGGAGCTCAAGCGCGGTGACACGGTCGTCTTCTCCGCCACGCCGGTGCCCGGCAATGAGCGCGCCGTGAACGAGACGATCGATCGCCTCTACCACATCGGATGCGAGGTGGTGACGCCACGCGAGGCGCCCGTGCACGCCTCCGGCCACGGCTACGCCGAGGAGATCAAGCTGATGCTCAACCTCGTCAAGCCGCGCTACGTGATGCCCTTTCACGGCGACTTCAAGCGCCTACGCATGCACGCCCAGCTGGCCGAGGCCGTCGGCATCCACCCACGCGACATCTTCCAGGGCGAAAACGGCCTGCCGCTGGAACTCGACGAGCGCGGCGCGCGCTTCGGCGCACGCGAGCAGGCGGGCATGATCTTCGTCGACGGCGTCGAGATCGGCGAGCTGGCGGACGCGGCGCTGCGCGATCGGCGCATGCTCTCGGCCGACGGGATCTTCATCGTCGTCGTCACGATCGCCGAGCAGGACGGGCACTCGGTCGCCGAGCCCGAGGTGATCTTCCGCGGCGTGCCCTTCCTCGACCAGGCCGACGAGCTCGTGGAAGAGATACGCCTCACCGTCGAGCAGTCGCTGCGGCGCGCCGCCGGCGAGGAAATCCGCGAGGTGGACCTGCTGGCGCAGACCCTGCACGACGATCTCGCGCGGCTAGTCTACGACCGCCTCAAGCGCCGGCCGATGGTCCTGCCCGTCGTGGTCGAGGTCTGAGAGGCCCGGAAACCTGACCAGGAAGCGCGCGCCCGGGGCGCTCGGGCCGCGGCCGATGCGTGAGGGCTCGAGCGTGACGGTGCCGCCGTGCGAGACGGCTACGGCCTGGACGATCGCCAGGCCCAGCCCGAAGGAGCCGCCGCGGTCGCCCGCGCCGCGGACGAAGCGCTCGAACAGCGTCGGTGCGAGCTCGGCGGGGACGCCCGGCCCGGCGTCTTCGACGGCCAGCTCGGCCATCCCGTCGGCGCTCGTGCCCGTATGCACGCGGATCGCCGTGCCTGCCGGCGTGTGGCGCAGTGCGTTCTCGAGCAGGTTGATCGTCAGGCGATGAAGCTCGTCGCGCGCGCCGTTGAGCTGCGCCGGCTGGACGTCCAGCGAGATCTCGTGGCTCGCGCTCACGGGGCCGAGCTCGCCGGCGGCCTCGATCACGATCTGCGCGAGATCGCAGGGCTCGTGCGAGACCACGCGCGCGGCGTCGGTGCGCGCGAGCAGGAGTAGGTCCCCGACGAGGCGGCGCATGCGCTGCGAGGAGCGCAAGGCCGAGCGGGCAGCCTCGCCTTGGTCGCCGCGCAGCGATTCCGCCAGCAGCTCGAGGTTCGCGAGCACGCTCGTCAGCGGCGTGCGCAGCTCGTGCGAGGCGTCGGCCACGAACTGGCGCTGGCGGGCGAGCGTCGACTCGGTCTCGCTGCGAGCCGCGTCCAGCTCGCGCAGCATCCCCTCGAGCGTGCGCGCGAGCTCGGCGACCTCGTCTTCGGCCTGCGGCTGGGGAACGTGACCGGAGGGGTCGCGCGTGCGCGCGATCTCGGCCGCTGCCGTCGTGAGGGCGGCGATCGGCGCCATCGCGCGCCGGGCGATCGCCATGCCCGCGAACAGCGCGAACACGCTCCCGGCCAGCACCCCGAGCACGAGCAGCAGCTCGACGCGGTGGACGGTCGCCTCGGTGGGCGCGAGCGGGCGCCCATACTGCACCCACAGCACACCGCGCTGTTCGCCGGCGGCGTTCGTGACTGCTACAGGGCGGCTGACCACCCTGTAGCCCTTGATCGCATACGGGGCGGCGCGTACGGTCAGCAGCAGTGGCGGCGGTCCGAGCGCCGGAGCGTCGTGGGGCGCCTGTTCCACGAGCGCACCACCGATCGTGAGGATCCTCAGCACGGCGCGATCCTCGGTGAACTCGCTGAGCGGCGTTTTGATTTCCAGCGGCGGATAGGTGATGTGCAGCTGCGAGGGCAGCTGTTCGGCGGTATCGAGCACCTCGCGGTTGAAGTCGGCGCGGATGCGCTGCACGGTCAGCGAGCCGATCGTGGCGGCGAAAAGGCACAGGATCACGAACGTCAGGAGCGCCGAGACACCCGCCAGGCGCAAGCGAATCGGCAGGCTGTCGAAGCTCGCGGACACGCGTTCGCCGGCGCGCCGCAGCGGCGCGGGCGAGCGTAGCGCGAGCGCTCTAAGCGCGGAGAACGTAGCCGGCTCCCCTGATTGTGTGCAGCAGCCGGGGCTCGCCGCCAGCCTCGAGCTTGCGGCGCAGGTTGGAGACGAAGACCTCGATCGTGTTGGTCGTCGAGAAGGGGTCATAGCCCCACACCTCGTCGAGCAGGCGCTGGCGGGAGATGACAATCCGCTCGTTGCGCATCAGGTATTCGAGCAGCTCGAACTCGCGCTGGGTGAGATCGATCTCGCGCTCTCCGCGCACGACCTCGTGGGTATCGGCGTTCAATGACAGATCGCCGACGCGCAGCGGCGCCGAGCCACGCGGGGGACGCCTACGCAGCAGCGCACGCAGGCGCGCGAGCAGCTCCTGGCGCTCGAAGGGCTTGACGAGGTAGTCGTCGGCGCCCGCGTCCAGACCCTCCACGCGCGCCTCCACCGCGTCGCGCGCGGTCAGGATCAAGATCGGCACGTCGTCATCGTCGCGCAGCGCACGCGCGACATCCACACCATCCAGCTTCGGCAGGCCGAGGTCGAGTATGACCAGGTCGGGAGCGAAGGCGCGTCCCTGTTCCAGGGCGGCCTCTCCGTCGGGGGCGATGCGCACCTCGTAACCCTCCATGCGTAGCGAGCGCTGGAGCGCCTGTGCGATGTCTTCGTCGTCCTCTACCACGAGGACACGTGGCGAGCGTGGGAAATCGTTCATTGCCTTGTCTTTATGTATAGGGGACCCGTAAAGCGATGCTAAGGCAGGGTCTGGCGCACGCGCGTCGAAGTTGCGCGCGATGGGTGTAACCCGTAAGAGCTCGCGCGGGCGAGCTCGCGCTAGGAGCCGGCGTGTCCGCTCGCGCCCCGCGCACCGTCGCGGACTGCTCGCAGGCCTCGCCACGCTGCCGGCAGGCGTGCGCCCGCGACTGCCCCAGCTCGACCAGCGCCAACGTGACGTGCTCGGCCTCGCGACGATCGCGCTCGGGGTGTTCATGGGATACGTGCTCTACGGCGTGGGCGCCTCGGGCAGGCGCGGCGGCGGCCTCGGCCACGCGCTCGCGCTCGCGCTCGGCTGGACGCTGGGGCGCGCACGCGTGCTCACGCCCGTCGCGCTCGTGCTCGCCGGCGGCGTGCTGCTCGCGCGCGCGGTGCTGCCGGCGCTGCGTCCGCTGCGCGCCGGCGCGCTGTGCCTGTTCGGGGCCGTGACGCTCGCCCTCGCCGCCGGCATGTTCGGCCTCTCAACGCGCGAGCGCGGGCTCTCGCCGACGAGCGCGCGCGCCTGGGGCAGCGCCTACCTGCAGGGGCACGGCGGCGTCGTGGGGCAGGCGCTCTATGCGCTCGCGCGGCGTCTCGTCGAGAACGTCGGCGTTGACATCCTCGTGGTCTTCCTGGCGCTGGCGGGCGTGATCCTGCTCACGGGCGCCTCGATCGCGAGCGTGATCCGCGCGACCGGCAACGGTGTGCGCGACTCCACGCGCGTGATGCGCGCCCAGCGCGAAAAGCGCCGATGGCATGCCCGCGGGGACCGCAGCGCCGATGCCGCGCCCAGTGCGGCGGCGCTCGAGGCCTCGAGGTTCACCCCGCCCGAGCCCGACCCGCGCGCGCTGGTCGTGCGCGCCACGCACGTCGAGGCACCATCGGTCGAGTGGCGCGAGGGGGAGGACGCCGAAGAGCCCCTGGACGCGGACGCGTCTGGTCGGCTCGAGGGCGAGCGTGCAGCGCAGGCGCGCCGCTCGGATGAGCCCGAGCGCGCCGGTGGCGAGCCGCGCGAGCCCGAACCGCCGCCGCCGCGAGGCACGATCGCCGCGGAGGATGCCGAGCTCACGCCCCAGGGACGCTTCAGGGAGTCGCTCACCGAGCGCCCCGACTTCCGTTGGGAGCTGCCCGACGCCGGCAGGCTGCTGACGCGTTCGAGCAGCGAGCAGACGCGCCCAGACACTGCCGGGCAGGGGCGCATAGCCTCCAACCTGGTCGAGTCGCTTGGGCACTTCGGCGTGCAGGCGCGTGTGATCGGCACCGTGGCGGGCCCGCACATCACGCGCTACGAGCTGCGCCTCGCACCGGGGACGAAGGTCGCCAAGGTCGCGCAGCTGAAGGACGACCTCGCCTACGCGCTGGCGGCGACCGACATCCGCATCCTCGCCCCGATCCCCGGCAAGCAGGCCGTCGGCGTGGAGGTGCCCAACGCGCACCGGCGCATCGTCAGGCTCGGCGACGTCTTCCAGGAGCCTCCGCGCGACTGGTCGCCGCTGACCGTGTGGCTCGGCAAGGACGTCGCCGGCAAGTCGATCGGCGCCGATCTGGCGAAGATGCCGCACCTGCTGGTTGCGGGCACGACCGGCGCCGGCAAGTCGGGCGCCGTCAACGCGATGCTCGCCAGCATCCTGCTGCGGGCCAGCCCGCACGACGTGCGCCTCGTGCTCGTCGACCCCAAGCAGGTCGAGCTCAATCACTACGAGTCGATCCCGCACCTGCTGACCCCGGTCATCACGAGCCCGCGCATGGCCGCCAACGCCCTGCAGAACCTCGTCAAGGAGATGGAGCAGCGCTATGGGATCATGTCGCTCGCGCGCACGCGCGCGCTGCCGGAGCTGAACGCCGCCCGCTCCAAGCGGGGCGAAGCCCCGCTCCCTTACATACTCTGCGTGATCGACGAGCTCGCCGACTTGATGATGGTCGCGCCGGCCGACGTCGAGGACTCGATCATCCGCCTCGCGCAGAAGGCCCGGGCGGTGGGCATCCACCTGGTGCTCGCTACGCAGAGCCCACGCGTGGACGTGATCACGGGCATGATCAAGGCCAACGTCCCCTCGCGTATCGCCTTCGCGGTCTCCTCGCAGACCGACTCGCGCGTGATCCTCGACCAGAACGGCGCCGAGTCGCTGCTCGGAGCGGGTGACATGCTCTTCAGCCCCGTCGGCAGCTCGCGCCTTCAGCGCATCCAGGGCGCCTACATAGACGAGGCCCAGATCGCGAAGCTGACCGATGGCTGGCGTCGCCAGGGCGAGCCCGAGCTGCGCGAGGAGCTGCTCGAGAAGGTCGAGCCAGAGGTCGGGGAGGAGGGCGCCGGCGGCGACGAGTTCGACCCCGACGAGGACGCGCTGCTCAAGGACGCGATCATCCTCGTGGCGGAGATGCAGACGGCCTCGACATCGATGTTGCAGCGGCGCCTGCGCCTCGGCTACACGCGTGCGGGTCGCATGATCGACATGCTCGAGCGCCGCGGCGTGATCGCGGGCTATGAAGGCTCAAAGCCACGCCAGGTGCTGATCACCGAGGCCGAGCTGCCGCGCGTGCTGGCCGCGCTCGGGGAGTCCGCCACCGCCCCCGTGAGCGACTAGCCTTTTCGGCGTCATGCCAGAGATCGGGGCAACGCTGCGCGAGGCGCGGATGCGCGCGCGCATCGACGTGTCCGAGATCGAGGCAAAGACGAAGATCCGCGCCAAGTACCTGCGCGCGCTCGAGAACGAAGAGTGGGGCCTGCTGCCCGGCCCGACGTTCGTGAAGAGCTTCCTGCGCACCTACGCGCAGGCGCTCGGGCTCGACGCGAAGGCGCTGGTGGAGGAGTACCGGCTGCACCACGAGCGCCCGAGCGAGGGCCAGCTCGAGCCGATCGTTCCGAGCCCGCAGGGCCATCGCGGGCGCATGCGGTCGGCCTCGGCGACGGCCCCTCGCGCGGCTACGTGATCGCGGTGAGCGCGATCGGTCTCGTGATCGTGTGCTCGTGGTGCTGCTGACCGTCGGCGGCGGCGGCTCTCCTCGCCGCCCGCGAGCAGCACGCGCAAGCGCACCCACGCGCCCCGCGTGCGCGGGCACGCGCCCTCGCGTCGGCGCCGCGCACGCCGGCGCGCGCCGGCGTACAGCTCGTGGCGCTTTCGCTGCGGCCGAGCGCCGTGGTGTACGTGTGCCTGATCGGCGACGGCGGGCGCAAGCTGATCCCGGGCGTGGATCTGCAGCCCGGGGAAGCCACACCCACCTACCATGCGCGGCGCTTTGAGATCACGCTCGGCAACAGCGCCGTGACGATGCTCGTCGACGGCATCTCGCGAACCGTCGCTCCCTCCGCCCAAGCGATCGGCTACTCGATCACGAAGGCCACCGGACGCCAAACGCTGGCGCCCGGACAGCTGCCGACGTGCACGTGAGCGCCCCGCCCGCGGCTCCGCGCGCGGGGATCGTGGTCACGGGCACCGAGGTGCTGACGGGCAGGGTCCGCGACCGCAACGGGCCGTGGCTGGCCGAACGCCTGCACGAGCTGGGGGTCGAGCTCGCGCACACCACGATCGTCGGCGACCGCCCCGAGGACATGCGTGCGGCGCTCGCGTTCATGGCGGGGCAGGGCATCGACATCGTCGTGACCAGCGGCGGGCTGGGGCCGACGGCGGACGACCTGACGGCCGAGGTCGTCGGCGGCTTCCAGGGTCGCGAGATGGTGCTCGACGAGGCGCTCGAGGGGCGCATCGCCGAGATCGTGCGCGCGGCTGGCCACGCGCTTTCCCAACCTCGACCTCGAGGCGGTGCGGGCGGGCAACCGCAAACAGGCGACGATCCCGCGCGGCGCGACCGTGCTCGAGCCCGTCGGCACCGCCCCGGGGCTCGTGGTCGCGCCGTCGCCGGACGCCGCCAGCGCCCGGGGCGGGGAGCGCGGCGCCCAGCCCGCGCCGGGGCCGACGGTCGTCGTGCTCCCCGGTCCGCCGCGCGAGCTGCAGCCGATGTGGGCCGGCGGTCGCAGACGCCCGCGTTGCGAGCCGCGCTCGCCGGCGCGCGCAGCTACCGGCAGCGGCACGCTGCGCCTGTTCGGCATCCCCGAGTCGGAGATCGCCCAGACCCTGCGCGTGGCCGAGCAGGAGGGCGTGGAGCTCGCGCGCCTGGAGATCACGACCTGCCTGAAACGCGGGGAGGTCGAGGTCGTCACGCGCTACGAGCCCGATGAGCAGGAGCGTCTACGAGGCGTTCGTGGCGCTCGTGCGCCGCCGCCACGCCGACACGCTGTTCTCGCACGACGGCAGCACGGTCGACGAGCAGGTGGCCTCGCTGCTGGCTGGCGACGGATCGCGCCCGGCGCGCACGATCGCCACCGCCGAGTCGTGCACGGGCGGCCTGCTCGCGGCGCGCCTGACGGAGCGCCGCCGGGGCCTCCACCTACTTCAACGGTGCGATCGTGGCGTACTCGAACGACGGCGAAGGTGGCGCTCGCGGGCCTCGAGGCGGAGCTGATCGTCGGCCACGGCGCTGTCTCGGCGGAGGTCGCGCGCGCGCTCGCGGACGGCGGCGCGCGAGCGCCTCGAGGCCGACGTCGGCGTGGGCGTCACCGGGGTCGCGGGCCCGGGCGGGGAAGCGAGGAGAAGCCCGTCGGCCTCGTGTGGGTGAGCGTGAGCTCGCCGGCGCAGCGGGTGCCGAGGCACGCGAGCTGACGCGTTCGGTCAACCTGCCCGGCGCGCGAGCCGACGTGCGCGACCGGGCGACGACGGTGGCGATGCACCTCGTGCGCCGGGCGCTCAGCGCACCCGGCTAGGATCGCCCCTGGCGATGTCTCGCGCTGCCACAGCGAGGTTGTTCGTGGCCGTCGAGCTGCCGCCGCGCGTGCGCGAGCAGCTCGCCGTGTGGGCGCGCAGCGTGTCCGCGACGCTGCGCGCGGGCGGGGGCTCGCGAGGGGCGCTGCGCATCCTCGAGGCGGATTCGCTGCATCTGACGCTGTGCTTCCTGGGTAGCCGTCCGGTGGCGGAGATCGACGCCTTCGCACGCGCGCTCGTGAGCTGTGGCGAGCACGCCTGCGAGCTCTCCCTCGGCGCGCCGCTGTGGCTGCCCCGCCGGCGCCCCCATGCGCTCGCGGTCGAGGTCCACGATCACGGCGGCCAGCTCGCCGCCGTGCACGAGCGACTCAGCGCCGAGCTCGCCAGCGTGAGCGGCTGGCTGCCCGAGCGGCGGCGCTTCACCCCCCACGTGACCGTCGCGCGCGTGCGACGTGGAGCGCGCGCACGCAGCCGGTCGGCCGCCTCGAGCGCCGCCAACGCCACCGGCGAGCGCCCCCTGCCCGCGACGCCGCGCCTCAGCTTCGCGCCCGACGCGCTCGTGCTCTTTCGCTCCTGGCTGGCAGCCGAGGGAGCAAGCTACGAGGCGCTCGCCAGCTGCCAGCTGGCGCTGCACTGAGAGCCCACCGCCGCTGCGCGCACGCTGGGCGAGGCGCCCTTCGCCCTGCACGCGCTCCTCAGCTTCGCGCGCCCTTCAGCCTTCGCGTTCGCCTTCGTCTTCGCCTTCGCTCGCGTCTTCGCCTTCACAGCCGCTGCCTTCGCTCGCCTGCGCCGCGCAGCTCGGCGCGGCGGAGCAGGCGCCTTCCGCTTCGCCTTCCTGTGTGCATTCGGCTTCGCCATAGCCCGCTTGCGGATCGGGCGAGGACATGCACACGAGGCTCGCGCCGGTGCTCGAGAGCGTGGGTGTGGCGCCGTCTTCGCATTCCGGTTCCGAGCCCTCCTCACAGGAGAACGCGCCGTCGGCGGCGCGCACGGGCAAGCTGGCGTCTTCACAGCGTGCTGGGGTCGTGCGGGCGTGCTCCGCGTGACCGGCGCGTGCCTTCGGGCGCGACTTGGCGCGTGCGTGCTTTGCGCGGCGCTTGGCCGCCTGCTGGGATTGGCCGTGCGCAGCGCCCGCGTGCACGCTCGCGCGGCGTGGGCGGCCTGGGCGCTCTTCGCCGACGCGCACGTGCCACGGTGCGCCTGAGCGAGCGTGCGCGCGGGTACCAGCAGCGCGACGGCGAGCGCGCTCAGCGCGAGCGCGAGCAGCGGCGCTCGCAGCAGGGCTCGACAACGCTCGCTGATCGCGGGGGTCGGGGTGCGGGGCGGTCTCAAGGCGGGAATGCTTTGGGGTGGAGAGCGGGGGCTGGCTGGCCCGTGCATCGTTCGGGGCGCCAGCCAGCGCGAGCGCGTGGCGCGGGCCTGGACGAAAGGCTCGGACGCGTGGCACAGGGGGTGCGCACTCAGGCGGCGGGCGCCTGCGAGCGAACAGCTGTTCCGTCCGCGGGGCGCTCTAGCTTGTGGCCTCCATCTCGAACTGGAGGAGCAAGACCATGTCCGTCACCGACCAGGAGAAGGCCGCCAAGGCGCGCGACGCCGCCCTGCAGGGCGCGCTCACGCAGATCGAGCGGGAGTTCGGCAAGGGCACGGTCATGCGCATGGGGGACGAGGGCGCCCAGGTGCGCTGCGACGCGATTCCCACGGGCGCGCTGTCACTCGACCTCGCGCTCGGGATCGGCGGCGTGCCGCGCGGGCGCATCGTGGAGATCTTCGGCCCGGAGTCCTCCGGCAAGACGACGCTGATCTACCACGTGCTCGCCGAGGCGCAGAAGCTCGGCGGCGTGTGCGCGTTCATCGACGCCGAGCACGCCATGGACCCCCTGTACGCGAAGGAGATCGGCGTCGACATCGACGAGCTGCTCGTCTCCCAGCCCGACTACGGCGAGCAGGCGCTGGAGATCGCCGACATGCTCGTGCGCTCGGGCGCCGTGGACGTGGTCGCGATCGACTCGGTGGCGGCGCTCACGCCGAAGGTCGAGCTCGAGGGCCAGATGGGCGACCAGACGGTGGGGGCGCAGGCGCGCATGATGTCCCAGGCGATGCGCAAGCTCGCCGGCAACCTGAATCGCACGCAGACGCTGTGCGTGCTCACCAACCAGATCCGCGAAAAGGTCGGCGTCATGTTCGGCTCGCCCGAGACCCAGCCGGGGGGGCGCGCGCTGAAGTTCTACGCCTCCCAGCGCCTGGACATCCGGCGCATCGAGACGCTCAAGGACGGCACCGAGGCGGTCGGCAACCGCGTGCGGGTGAAGGTCGTCAAGAACAAGGTTGCGGCGCCCTTCCGCCAGGCCGAGTTCGACATCGAGTTCGGCAAGGGCATCTCGACCTCCGGCTGCCTGATCGACCTGGGCCTGGAGCACAACATCGTCTCGAAGTCGGGCTCGTTCTTCTCCTACGGCAACGACCGCCTCGGCCAGGGTCGCGGCAACGCCAAGGCCCACCTCGACGAGAACCCGGCGCTCGCCAGGGAGATCGAAGAGAAGATCTACGCGGCGCTGGGGATCGGCAAGGACCTCGTCACGACGATCTCCCAAACTGGCGCACAGGCATCCTCGGAGGGACAGGCACCCGCGCTCCCGCGGGAGCGCGCCAAGGATGCGCCGCCGCCGATCGCGAGCGAACCGGCTGTCGTAGCGGCCTAGCACCCTTTCGGGGCACAGGTCCACGGCCCGCTGGACGACATAAAGCTTGAGGACGCGGCATGGATGCCGCGTCCGAAAGACCCTCAGGGATACCCTTGTCGCCATGAAGCGCTACCACCTGACTACTTGCTACCATTTCTGTGCATATGGCTGTCTCTGAGAAGCGGGCTATCGGCATCGTCCGCGTCAGTCGCGTAGGGGGTCGGGAGGGCGAGCGGTTCATATCGCCAGACGATCAGCGCAAGCGCATCGAAGACGCCTGTGCGCGCGACGGCATGAGGCTGGTAGCGATCCACGAGGAGATGGACGTCAGCGGTGGCAACGCTCTCGCCGATCGTATCGGGCTGAACAAGGCCGTCGCAGGCAATAGAGGCCGGCAAGGCGGACGTCGTTGCCGCCGCCTACTTCGATCGGCTGTTCCGCTCCTCAGCACCCAGCGCGAGGTCATCGAGCGCGTGGAGGCGGCTGGCGGCGAGGTGCTGGCGATCGACATCGGCCGAGTCAGCAACGGTAACGCCAGTCAGCGCCTGACCGGGACAATGCTCGGTGCCGTGGCCGAATACCACCGCGTCAAAACGAAGGAGACCCTCGCCGACGTGCAGGAGCGGTGTGTCGCCCGTGGCGCTCCACCCTGGTCGCGCGTGCCGCTCGGCTACCGACGCCAGGAGGACGGCACCTACGTCCCTGACCCTCAGACCGTCCCGATTGCTCAGCGGGCGTTCGCAATGCGGCTCGAGGGCGCCTCGATCACGGACATTCGGGCGATGCTCATCGCCAACGGCGACGAACGCTCGAGCCGAGGCGTCCAGGTGATGCTCGCGAACCGCATCTATCTCGGCCAGCTCCACTTCGGCAAGCTCGTGAACCAGCGTGCGTGCGAGCCGATCATCGACCGCGAGCTGTTCGAGCGAGTCCAGAAGCTGAGAGTCCCACGCGGGCCGAAGCCGAAGTCGGACTTCCTGCTTGCGCGCCTCGGCGTTCTGCGCTGCGGCTCCTGTGGTGCGCGCATGTCGGCTGGTGTCCGCCAGCCCCATCGTGGAGTGCCCGTCTACCGCTGCGGCAGCACGAACATCGGCTGCAGTCAGCACATGGCGATCTCCGCGCAGGTGGCCGAGGACACGATCGTCGCGTGGGTGAAGAACGCCCTGGCCGGCCTCACCGGCAAGGCGTCAAGTGCGAGTGGCGTGGGGGAGGCAAAGGCCGCGTTCGAGCTGGCTCAGAAGCGCTACGAAGGCGTGCTCGATGCCTTCGCCGACCACATCGGTGAGCCGAAGGCGGTCGAAACGCTCGACAGACTCCGCGACGCTCGCGACCAGGCGAAGGAGCGTTATGACGAAGCCCTCCAGGCCGACGAGTCGCTGTCGGTCGCCGTCACCGTGGGCGATTGGGACGAGCTGAGCCCCGAGGGCCGGCGCGATCTCATCAAGGCGACCATCGCCCGCGCGGTGGTTCACCCAGGGCGCGGTGCAGAGCGCATCGAGATCGAGGCCAGATGATCTTCTGATTCACCCGAGCCGTTGGCAAGGCGCGCCACCTCATGGATGCCAACGACTCCGCACATACCTAAGCGCCACACCGCAGCACCACAACCGACAACTTCATCAGCACCGTCACCAGCCGCGAGAGCGGCTACTCAGGCGATCCTCGACCGCGAGGCCGCACGTATCGTTGCCGAAAGGCGCGGAGCGTTAGCACGCGGCGCGGCCACGTAGAGCGGGCTCGCCCGATCGAGTTCGACGAGATCGCCGCTGCAAACCCCACAGTCGGCGGTCATCCGCTGGGCAGCGTCGCCCGGCCGGTGCAGGAGTCGGCGGTGAGTTGCGAGTGCTGTGGGTCCATGGCGTCGATGCTCCGCGTGAGCGTGGAGAGCGTCACCGACGGCAGGGACTCGGCGATCGTCCTCTGCGAGCGCTGCTTGCAATCGGAGGACGCGGCGTGGCACATTACCTGGCGGGCGGTGCCGTTCGCGCGATGAGCGATCGGCATTGCATCGTCTGCGGTGGCTCTGCCTCTAACCCGGACCCCGGTGCTCGATGTCGATCGCGGGGCAAATTAGGTCGAAGCTTGCGTCTGTGGCGACTAGAGTCTCGTCGGCGGCGCACTCGAGGGCGATCAAGATGTCTCCGCCCAAGCCGCGGGCGCCCCAGCAGGCCTTCCCCTTACTGTCGCTTGTCGGCATCCGCTTCAGGATGCCCGACGCCGACTTGCCCATCTCCTTGTCCGCTTTGCGGGAAGACGTCTCGAGTGCTTGGGCCGCCGCTTTCGCGCGATCGAGTTGCTCGTCAAAGAAGGCGTGCTGAGCGCAGATGTTCTCGGTCTTCAGGCAACGTTTGTTGTGGTCCCACTTGTCGCTCACCAAGTCGTGGGTTGACTCTCGCCGGGCGACCTGGCACTTGGTGCCGTCGCGGACGGTGTCGATCCCCTCGTGGAACGCCACGTCAGCATCGACTCGAAGGAACCGTCGAGCGCGCAGCTCGACCGCCCGTAGGTCGGTGTCTTCCCCCATCAGCCACTCGGTGATCATCCAGTTCCGCTTGACGTCCCCACCAAAGCTACCCGCTGCCATCTTGGCCTGGACGTCCTTCCGGCTCGTGGCGTGCTGGAGAACGTTGAGCAGCTTGGAACAGGCGCCGAGGGTGATCGAGTTCCACTCGCGCAGAACCTGCGTCGACGTGGCATGTCCACCCTCCTGGAGTAGCGTCTTCAACGCGGAGCGGGTGGAGTCGGGACCACAGCGCCGCTCGATCTGTGCGCTTGTGTCGAGGTAGTAGCGAGAGTGTGTGCCGTCAGAGTGCAGGCGGCAGGCCTTCGGACGCCGGTGCGACGTTCCACCCGCGCGACAGGAGCTCTCTCATCAGATCCCTCTCGGCCTCCGTACTGACGAACGGATCGGTGAGCACTGCGAGACCTCGCTGTAGGACCGCGGAGGCCCCTGGCCGGAGCGTCGGGTCGGAAGGTCGCGTGAACGTCAGAGCGTCCGCGAGCGTCAACAGCACGGCTGCGTGCCGGCCATAGGTGCTCGAGTTCCGCAGCCGTACGGCGTCCCGCTTGAGCGTTGCGGCGGCTTCCAACCAGGCGCCCGCGTCGGGGCTCGACGCGGCCCGGCTCAACGCCTCGAGGGAGACGCTGAGAGGACTGTAGGGCCGGGCATCATGGCTGCGAGAGGAGAACTGCACCGTCGCGGAGTTGGTCGCTTCCAGCCGATTCAGGCTCAGCAGGTACATCGGGCCGACAGAGGGAGAACTAAAGCGCCGGGGCGTCTCTTCCGGCGTCGGCGTGGCTGGCGGCTCCATGGCTGGTTGGACCGCGATGCCGGACAGATCGCCCAGCTCAAGCCGTGTCTGGCTGGCCTCGCCGAGGACCGTAAACGTGCCCCCTTCGTCGAGTGTGGTCTTGTGCTCTAGCAACGTGGATTGAGTCATTACGCCAGCTTCTCCGTGAGCCAGTCTGTCACACGCCGGACGACCTTGCGGTTGCTCGCGATACTGTGCTTCAGCCGCTCGATCGCCTGATCGCAGGCTAGGTCCACCTCGGGGTGCGCGAAGTCGATGTCGAGGAAGAGGAACTCGGCCGGGTACTGGCTGTCTCGGCCGTCGCGGACGAAGGCTTTGACTTGACTGGCCTTCATCGGTCCGAACCGCAGCGTGACATTCGGCTGCCCGTCGGCGAACTCGAACACCCACCCTGCGTCGCTCAGCGGCTGACCCACGACCTCTGCCAACTCGGCCCTCGGTGCTCCGAAGGTCGCCGCGAGCGCGTTGCGGAGATCCTCGAAGGAGGCTGTGGCCGCCAAGTCGAACGTGCGCACCCGTACCAGACCGACGGTCGGACGACCGAGCCGGTCGAGCGCGACCTCAGCGAACCGGCTGAGCTTCTCGCCTGCGACATCGAGCTCGTCGAAGTTCTCGTAAGACGCCACGACCTGGGCGGTACCGATCCGGTATTGCTCGCGTTTGTCCTCGCTGAACGCTTCGACCGCGGCGAGCTCGCTGTTGGCCTCGCCAGCGTCGAACTCCTCCCGGCACATCGCCATGAGGGCGCCGCGCTGGTCGATGATCGCTGGCGTCTGAGTCTTGAAGACGAGCTGCGTAAGCAGCATGTGCGGAGCGAACTCCTGGATCTCCATCGGCCGCGATCCTACCTGCGACCGGAGGCTTGCGGGCAGCACGCTCTTCTGGACCCTTCTCGACCGTCCTGCGCTGACGGCAGTTCGCATCAGACGGTCGGAGCCCGCCGCCACAGAGCGCTCAGCGGGCGCTCTCACCCTTCGCGAGCCGAGCCCTACCGATCTACCTCGGCGAAGCGGTCCGAGGGTCGAGGGAGAATCGTTGCGTGGCGCACGACTTCTTCGCGACTCCCAGCGCTGAGGCTAAGCAGCGGTCGCAGGCGATGAACTCGGCGTTCTCGGCTGCCTTCCGCAGCAAGGCTGGCACGGTCGGCACGTTCGCCAGCACCGAAGGCGAGCCGTCGCCGGTAGACCCGGCACTACGGGAGCGCTTGAGCGGTGCTCTGAACGACCTCGAAGGCGCGCAGCGCCGAGGCGATCCCGCCGAGATCGGCTTCGCCGAGTTCTGCGTCGACAAACTCCGCGACGAGGCACGAGCCGCGCGGTTGGGCGAGCCGCCGGCTGGCGAGCGACCCCGCAACGACGACGGGACGTTCGCTCCGACCAGCTCGGACGGTGGCGTGCGTGGGCGTGGCACCGTGAAGCCGCCAGCCGGCATGAGGCCGGAACCGACCGCGGGTGCGCTCATGGGGCAGGCGATCCGCCGGTCTCGCGAAGAACGACGCGAGCGCGAAACCTCGCACACGATGACCGCCAATCTCTAACGACCGGGAGGTCTGAGCATGCGACGCATCATCTTGGAGCGAAAACTGGGGAAGCCGCAGCTCCCGCCGTACGTCGAGATCGCCCAGCAGCAGATTCGCGAGGCTGCCGCCGCGTGGGATGGGGCGAAGGCGACGCTTGACGAGGCTGGGAAATCTCACACGCAGGCGGAGCAGGAGCTTCCCGCGAGTGAATGGCGAGACGCAGAGGTCGCCGCCGAGGCGCGTGCTGCCGGCAAGCCTGAGCCCAAGACTCGCTCACACACGGCGAAGCACGAACAGCGCATCCGCGACCTGGCGCACGAGCTGAAGGTCGCGACGCTCACCGAGCAGAGCGCTTTCCAGGCGCTCTAGACCGCGCTCGACGAGCACGGCGACGAGTGGGCCGAGAGCGTCGAGGCCGATGTGACGGCGCTGGACGTCGAGTGGAGCGAGGCGGTCGACGCGCTCGGGAAGCTCCACGCACAGCGCTTCGCTGCGTACGCGGTCAGGCGGCTGGTTGTCGGCGGCGAGCAGCCTGGCGTCGACACGATTGGGTTGCGGATGGTGCAGGTCAACGGCCTTGAATTCCAAAGCGGCCAGCACGGAAAGCGGGGCTGGGTGCAGGTGGGCGACGTGATCGCGCTGTTCGCTGAGCTGGGTCTGCCCGAGCCGGAGAAGGAGCCCGACGTGCATCCGGCGCCGACGAGAGCTCGCGGGGATGCGCGCCTTCGCGACCGGGCGGATGTCGAGAACGAAATCGCCGAGCGTCAGGCGTTCACTCGGCACGCCGCGACGCCTGAGGGTCAGGCAGAGCGTGCAGAGGCGCGTCGTCAGCGGAAAGAGCAGCGCGACGCAGAGGGCGAGGCCGCGATGGCCGCGACTCTCGAGAGCTGACGATGGCGACCTCGGTACAGCTCCAGCAAGGGCCCGTCGTCGTTCGCCGCGCAGGCGACCGCGTGACGCTCGCCGACGGGTCGGGTGGATTCGCGACCCGCGAGACGCTGCACGTCGACCAGGCACGCGAGCTGATCGCCTTGCTCGACACGGCGCTGCGACCGGGCTCGGCGGGCGGGCCCGTCGGCGATGTGCAGACGGCACGCGGGCGGTTGTTCGTGAAGCGCAGCGGCGCAGCCGTCAGCTTGTCCCACGACCCGCGCGAGCACGCATCGTGGAACGCGCGCGGCTGCTCGACCAGGTGCTGGCACTGCGCGACGCGATCGCTATGGCCGCAGGAGCGGACGCGGACACGCAGTCCGGCTACACGCCGACCGAAGCGCGAGGCGCTTAGCTCGCGGCGCAGTCTCTCGGAGATTGGGCGGCGGACCACCGTACGCTGGTTGACGACTCTGGAGGGGGTCGGGTAGGTTGCGCAAACGTAGGCATTGCGTGACAAACTACGCATTGCGCGACAAACGTACGCATTCCTAGACTCAAGCCATGAACCCCCACCGTCGATACCGCAAGAAATGGGGAAGCGAATGCTCCTAACGAAGCAGGGCGCGACGCTCCCGGCCGACCCAACTGCCCGACGGATCATCGAAGCCCTGGATGACGACAGGTTCGACTTCCGGACCGTCCAGGGCGTCAGCGAGGCTCTAGACCTCCCCGAAGACGTCGTGCAAGAAGTGCTCGACGAGAGCGACCTGGTGCGGGTCTCGGCGGTTCCGGGTCCGAATGGCGGCCGTCTTTACGCGCTACGAACCCAGCCTGTGACCGCGCGCGAGAAACTCGCGCTCGCGCGGACATCGGTCGAGAAGTCGGTCAGTTAGACAAGCTCGCCACATGCATGGGCTCAGCGAGGTGGGGGCGCTCGCGTATGGTCTTGGTGGCGGTGCGCTGCCCGAGTTTCTAGCCGTGTATCGGCGTCGCCATGAGCCGCGGTTGCCCGAGTGGCTCAAACGGTGGAACTGGTGGCTCCCGACGCTGTTGATGATCGGCGCTGGCGGGGGCCTCGCGGTGCTCTACGTCAAGTCGGGTGTCGACCTCAATCCCTTCCTGGCACTCAATGTCGGCGCGTCAACGCCGCTCATATTGGCATCGCTCAGCTCTGCAGCCCCACCGACGCTGCCAGGCAAAGTCGGTTAGGCGCCCAGACGCGACCGGGCGCCCTCTCGGGCTGCCGCACTGATTTAGCCGGCTTCGATCCGATCGAGTGCGGATCAGCCCGACGAAGCCGTCCGATCCAGGTTCTCAGCCCGTTTTGGCCACGATGCGGGATGCGGGAGTCGCCCGTCTATCATAAGCGCACCTTCCTCTATCGGATCAAAGTCTTTCGGCCAGCCGGTTAACTTGTCATACCAAGCTCCCCGCACGCTCATGCCGCGCCAGCAGACCCGTTTGAGATTTGCGCCCATCAGGTGTGCCCCATCGAGGTTTGCCTCGGTGAGGTTGGCGGCTTCTAGCTCTGCTTCTACAAGGTTCGCGTGTGACAGGTCCGCGCCGTACAGCGACGCTTTCTGTAGTTTGGCGCGTACGATGATCGCCCAGCGCAGCGTGGCTCCGTAGAAGAGGGCGCGTCGCAGATCGCTGTTCGAGAAATCGACCACGCGAAGGTCCGCTTCCGAAAAGTTGGCGAACGGTACCTGAGCTCCCTGGCAGTTGCCATGCGGCAGGGCGACGCCGCCGAAGTCCAGGCGTAGCGCTGGTTCGTCGCGCTGACCCTCACGCCGCACCAGACACGAAAGCGCCGCTATAGCCGAAAGTGCCGCCTGTAGGTCAACTGCCAAATGCGGCGCTCCGCGACGCCGGAGTGCGGCGGAGGCGCGGAGGCGTTGCGCTCCGCGAAGCCGGAGTGCGGCGCGGAGGCGTTGCACTCGGCGAAGCCGGAGTGCGGCGCGGAGATGTTTCATTCCGCGACGCCGGAGTGCGGCGGAGGCGCGGAGGGGGGGCGCTCGGCGAAGCCGGACCATCGCGTGGAGGCCCTTTGGCCTCGCCTGATCGCGCAGGTAGCGGGTTAGGATCTCCACGATCGGCGCTGTATCAACGACCGACTCGCACGCAATCCGCTCAAGCTCATAGATTGCGCCGACGCGGACAGCGACCTGATCGCTGCCCAACTGACCGACGGCGCGCGTAAACCGATCGGCGATCTGCCCTTGGCGATTGAGGGTGAAGCCTTTGACAGCGTACACTGTCCCCCAAATTGCGATGGCGCCCGCACCGATCGCTAGGAGAGCAGTCCGAACGCCACCTCTTTCGACCGCCTGTTCGCGACTATGAGCGCCGCGGGATGGGGCTAGGACGCTCGGTGCCCACTTGACGATCAAAACGATCACGAAAACGCCCACCAGCATCGCCATCGCAACGGCGATGAACCAACGCCGAGACCAGCGCGGACCTAGCTCTAAGCGTCGCTCGGGTGCAGGTATCGCGCGTTGTCGGGGAGCACGCGGTGTCACGCAGCAGACGCTAGCCGTTCACGGTTCCTTAAGCAACGCGTTGGAGACCCCCTTCGCGGCACTCGGGCATTCCAGAGGACCTGCCCATGGCTAGGCGGTGACTGTGATCGCGTGCAGCGCGGCACGTGCGAGGTGCCTACGTGCCGTGTAGTTGAAGTTGGGAGCGAGCGGCGTTGGACAAGGCATGGCGCAGCACAAACGTCGAGACGCACGACAGATCAACGCAGTTGAGGCGTACGAGGCGCTACGGCACCCACCCCCCGACGGATGACGTTCACGTACACCCCCCCGTCACCCCCCGAACGAAATCGCGAAATTGTCGGTTTTTCTGAAAATGGGCTCGTGTTGTCGTGTGCGTCGTGTAGCCGGCGCATAGAGGCCGAGCGCGCGACCCTTCCCACTACACCAGCTAGGAGCCTGTGCGTCAGTGCTGGCGTCGGGGCTGCGTGTAGGCGGCTGTGCCGTGCAGTGGCCGTAGAAGACCGCAGCGGGGCCGCATAAACTCGAGCACAGCATGTGGCGCATAACGGCGACAGGGGCGATCGGAGCGTGTCTAGTGCTCGCTGGCTGTGGGAGCACTCATAGCGCGGCGACGACGCACGCTGCTGCGCAGCCGGCGCGCTCGCCCACTGCTCAAGCGCAGGCGATGACGGCCTGCGCTGAAGCCGAGCACGAACTCGCTGTCATCATCCGCCACATCGATCCCGGTCCCACCGTCCTCCCCACCGAGCTCCCGCAGACTGCGAGGGAAAGCCTGCCGGTGCTCGTTGCGCTCCTCGTCAAGCTGACGAAGATCGGTGGCGACGATCCCTTTGTGCAGCGGGCACGCCGACTCACCGAACACAACCGGTCCGCCCTTATCAAGCTGGCCCAGCGACACCTGGTAGGAGCGAAATCAGGGATGCACGCTCTCTTTAGCTCCGACGGTGCGTGCGTCACACCGCGAATCCGCACCGGGCCGGCGGGCGGAAACACGTACTAGCCGAGCGGCGCGTGCCGCTCGCGGCGTAGTCTGCACCGCGTGAACAGCAAGCCAAGGCGGCCACCTCGCACCTTCTACTTCGTCGGGCTCGTCGTGTTCGCGGCGACAGTGGCTACCGTCATGCTCGGCGCCGAAGGGTGGGTCGTAGTGCTCGCCGTGGCT
Organism: uncultured Solirubrobacteraceae bacterium; assembly: GCA_963722435.1. Classification (GTDB taxonomy): domain Bacteria; phylum Actinomycetota; class Thermoleophilia; order Solirubrobacterales; family Solirubrobacteraceae; genus Palsa-744. Next base: position 558,117 of record CAVRKZ010000001.1, read on the forward strand.
GTCCCGTCGACGATCGGTTGGTTCTTCCTCGCCCAGTGGGTCCGCCGGGGCTAGTTTCGCTAGCCGATTCGCAAGACCCACCTGGTAGGCGGGCGGGCCGCTCGCGGCGTAGCGCCGCGCTATCTTCGTGAGATGCGTTGGGCTTCGATCTTCCGCCCACGGCGCAGGACCCCACGGCGCAGGGCCTCACAGCTCAGGAGGGCGTTTGGCCGGCTCTCGCTCACGCTGTGGGCAGTCGCCTTCTGTCTATACAAGTTCACCTCGGTGGGCGTAGTCCCGCTTGTCGTGGTCGTAGTGGGAGGCCTCGCGATCAACACATGGCTGTGGTTAGGCGAAGGAGCCCCCAGCCGGCGTGAGTTTCGCTAGTCGTTGCGCTCGCCCTTCCTAGCCGAGCAGCACCGACCTCGGCGAGTCGTCGCGCGCGTCGTCTGCGAGATCGCGGGTGAGCGCGCCCGAGCGGGGTCGCGGCGCGTTGTCCCAGTTCTCGTGCCACGCACGGCGCGTGGCGAGCAGCGCTTCGCGCCAGCTATTCCGGTCGCTCGCGGAGCGTGCCGCGCACTCGACGTCTTCCTCGAAGACCTCCGCAAAGGAGAATCCGGCGGCCCGATCTTCGCGGAGCATCTCGGCGAGCAGCTCGGGCGGTGTCCTGCGGTCGGCGGCAGCGGTTGCCACGACGCCCATTGTCCGGCGTCGATCGGCCAGAGCCGACCGCGGGGCTCGCTAGCCTCTCGGTGCGTGGTGCGTTCCTGATCGCACTTCGTCAAGGTCCGGTGCGCACACCGCCGGGCCTGCTCACGGCTCTCAAGCACGTGGCAACTTGTGACCCTACGCCGTCCTTTCGAGGGCGGCGTTTGGTCTTTCGTGGGGCGGTTCCATCGTGTCCGCCTGCAATGCTGCGCGGCACAAGTGCTACGTGCTTCGGGGTTGACCCCGCCAGCAATCGACTGACGCGGCTGCTGGATTTCACCTTGACAGGTCTTGGCGCGAGTGCAGGCGTGGAGCCAGAGATGTGCTCGTGGCTCCCGTCTCTCTCATAGCTGCGCCGACGGGCTGATCAGGAAGCCCAGACCGTGAGGTGAAGCCCCGCTGCTGGTGGGGTACCGTGAGCACAACGCCAGACCCCCAGACCAAGTGACCGTCCTGCGGAGCTTTCGAGCTCGGGGCAGACGCAAGGGAGACTCGGAGACGAGTCGAGCGGTAAAAGCAGACCTGGGCGCTTTTGACCTTGCGGGCAACCGAACACGGATACCTCAGTCCGATCGGACGCCGTACTGCCTTCCCTTCAAGGGGGGCAGTACGCCCCGAGCCGGTGTCCTCGAACCGCTCGGACGGGTGGAGTGAGCTGTGACAGTGAACTCACCTTGACGTGTGAGTGCAGCCGATCAGAGTTCACTACATGGCAACCAACGGAATCGACCCCGAGGTCGCGGAGCGCATGTGCGCAAGCGAACTCAGCGCCGTGTGTGAGAACTACGAAGCGATCATCGCGCAGCTCGACGCCGACGAGGACGCCGAGCGCATAGGCGAGTTACGGAGTGCCGTTCACGTCATGGAGTCCGAGCTGGAGCAGCGCATTCTGCGCGCGGCCTCGGCGCGCTGGCTATAGCGCTGCCGCTCCCGACGTCGGGAGTTCTGTGACATCCAGATCACAACACCCGGCGCTGGGAGTGGGGGGCGGTGCCTGCGCAGGGACTTCTGTGACCATCACAGAACTCCGCCGGACGGCGCATCTTCCTCACCCCCAACCGGTTGGGGATCTAGTGTGATGACCGCAGAAGGGTCGGACGTCCGACTGTCGGACTCACCCCCGGGCGCCCGGGGGTCGCTTTCCTCGAGCTCGGCGAGCGCCAGGCGCACCATCAACCGGTTGGGGGTGACGAGGGCGATCCGGCCAAAACTCCATCGATGGATTCTGGCCGGATAGAGGCGATCGACCTTGAGCCGCCCGAGCCCGATCGGCAGGCAAGGACGACAGTCAGGCGCCTGACCCTGACCCCGATGAGCCGAGTGCATCTAATCGTCTAATGTGCTACACTTTATGTAGTGATTCTCAACACTGACCAGCAGCAGCACCTACACCGAGTCGCCGACGCAGGACGCCGACTCGCGGAGGCCAAGCGGGCAGCACGCAAGGCGACGGACGACGTGAAGGCGGCGGTCGCCGCCGCGCTTGATGCAGACGTGCCGCTGAGCCGCGTGGCCGATGCGGCCGGGGTCGAGCGGTCGCTGGTCTATCACTGGCTCGACCAAGAGCAGGCGGCGTGAGGCTCTACACCGCGAGCTGGCGAGCGCTAGCCGAGGTCAGCACCGCGGGCCCGCTGCCGGTGCAGCCGGTCAGGATCAGTCGCTCGGCGCCGCGTTTCTGGAGTGAGGCCGAGCAGTTCCCCTACATCGCCGAGCTGGCTCCCGCGCCGTGGACGTTCTCGATCACGGACATGGAGCGCTTCGGTCGCGCGTACCGGCGCGGACTGCACGTGCTCGGGCTCCCGCGAATCCGGGCGCTGCTCGACGAGCTCGCCGCCGACGCAGACGGGCGGCCTCTCGCGCTCTGCTGCTTCGAGGCCAACCCCGTCGACTGTCACCGCGGCCCGCTCGGCTTCGCCGGCTGGTGGGAGCGTAAGACCGGCGAGCGAGTGCCCGAGGTTGGCGGCGGCGACGTGATCCTCGAACGCCACCCCGACTACGACCACGTTGTGCGGCCGATCTGAGCCTTATGCGCCGCGAGTACGCTTCACCTTCGATCCCCAGAACGATGAATACACAATTGCGGTATCACCTCACGACGTTCGGCTGTCAGATGAACGAGCACGACTCCGAGCGGATGAAGGGGATGCTCGAGTCGCTCGGCTATGTGCAGGCCGGCGAGCGTGGCGAGGCCGACCTGATCCTCTTCAACACGTGCTCTATCCGCGAGTCCGCGGACAGCCGCTTGATCGCCCACCTGGGTGAGGCAAAGCGTCTCAAGCGCGAACGCCCGGAGCGCGTCGTCGGCGTCGGCGGCTGCTGGGCGCAGTCGGTCAAGGAGGAGGTCTTCGAGCGCTTTCCCTTCGTCGATGTGGCTTTCGGGCCCGGGCAGGTGCACAAGCTCGCCGAGTTCCTCACGAGCGACTCGCTGAGCGCCCAGGGGTATTTCGAGTTCGAAGGCTTCACCGGGCATCTGCCGGCGCGGCGCGAGCGCCCATTTCAGGGCTGGGTGCAGATCAGCGTCGGCTGCAACTGCGCGTGCTCCTACTGCATCGTGCCCTCCACACGCGGTCGCGAGGTCAGTCGTCCTCCGTGGGAGCTCGTGGCGGAGGTCGAGACGATGGCCGCGGAGGGCGTGCGCGAGATCACGCTGCTCGGGCAGAACGTCAACTCCTACGGTCGCGACCTGAGCGAGCGCACGAGCTTCGCGCAGCTGCTCGCCCTGCTCGACGCTGTCGAGGGCATCGAGCGCATCCGTTACACGAGCCCCCACCCCAAGGACATGCGCGAGGACGTGATCCGTGCGCACGCGGAGCTCGCGAGCGTATGCGAGCACATCCACCTGCCGCTGCAGTCGGGCTCGAGCCGCGTGCTGAAGGCGATGCGGCGCACCTACGACCGCGCTCGCTACCTCGACCGCGTGGCGATGATCCGCGAGCACCTGCCGGACGCGGCGCTCACGACAGACATCATCGTGGGCTTTCCCGGCGAGCGCGAGGAGGACTTCAACGAGACGCTCGAGGTCGTCGAGCAGGTCGGCTACGACGGTGCCTTCACGTTCATCTTCTCGGCAAGGCGGGGCACCGAGGCGGCGAGCATGAGCGCCGGTGCGGTGCCTCACCCGGTGAAGGTCGAGCGCATGCAGCGTCTCGTGGACGTCGTCCAGCGCCGTGCGCGCGAACGCGCTCAGCGCTTCCTCGGACGCCGCCTCGAGGTGCTCGTCGAGGGCCCCTCGCGCACCGACGGCGAGCGCCTGCGTGGACGTACGCGCCACAACAAGGTGGTCAACTTCAGCGGGCTCGCACGAGCGGGCGAGCTGACCGAGGTCGAAATACTCGCGGCCACCAGCCAGACGCTCGCCGGCGAGGAGCGCCTGCTCGCCCGCGCCGGCGGCTGAACGGTCACTGCGGCGCAGCGACCTACGCGCCGAAGCTCGCCCGGTCATGACGAGGGTGGCGCACGCTGGAGAAGGCCCAGCGAGATAGAGGCGGTCATCGGGGCACGCGACCTTGCTTATCCAGCGACTAGGGGGGCCAGTCACTAGACCCCCGATGACCAGAACCACAGGCTAAAGGTGTGGTCTAAAGACCTTATAAGACCCTCGCGTCACGTGGCTGCGTTGCCGCCGGGCGCTATGCGAACATATGTTCGTGCGCTGGAGCAACCTGACCCTCGACGGCGCTGAGCAGCGGCGCCTGCCGGGCTACCGCGACCCCGCAGCCGTGCGCCGTTTCGACGCTCCCGAGGCGCTCGACATGCGCTTCTACGAGGTACATGCCAAGTCGGTGCTCAACCGCGTTCCCGAGCGCTCGCGCATGCCGTTTCGCTGGACGATCAACCCGTATCGAGGCTGCAGCCATGCGTGCTCGTACTGCCTAGGCCCTGACACGCGCATCCTGATGGCCGACGGGCGCACCAAGCGCCTCGCAGAGGTCCGCGTGGGCGATGCTATCTATGGCACGGCACGCGTGGGCCGCTACAGGCGCTTCACGCGCACGCAGGTGCTCGACAAGTGGTCGAGTGTCAAGCCTGCGTGGGCGCTGACGCTCGAGGACGGCAGCGAGCTCATCGCGAGCGAGGACCACCGCTTCCTCACGGGCGGCGGCTGGCGGTACGTGGTCGGAGCTGAGCGCTCGCAGCGCGCAGGCCTGACCGTGAACAGCAGACTGCTCGGCCCTGGCAGGTCGTGTCCGACGGTGGGGGAGCTACTCGAGGAGAGCGCCAACCTCGGCGTGACCGCGATTCGCGCCCTCGGGGAGAGGATGCGCCTCTACGACATCACCACGGGCACAGGCGACTTCATCGCAGACGGCGTGGTCAGCCACAACTGCTTCGCCCGTCCCACCCACGAGTACCTCGGCTTCGACGCCGGGCGCGACTTCGAGCGTGAGATCGTGGTGAAGGTGAACGCGCCCGAGGTGCTGCGCGTCGAGCTCGCGCGAGCATCGTGGAAGCGCGAGCACGTCGCGCTCGGCACGAACACCGACCCCTACCAGTGGGTCGAGAGCCGCTACCGGCTGATGGAGGGAATCTGGGAGGCGCTGCGCGACGCCGCCAACCCGTGCTCGGTGCTGACTAAGTCACCGCTTTTGCTGCGCGATCTGCCGCTTATGCTGCAGATAGCCGAACGGACGAGCTTCAGCGCGTCGCTGTCGATCCCCACGCTCGACGAGAAGGCCTGGCGTGCGACCGAGCCGCACACTCCCAGCCCGCGCGCGCGCCTCGAGGCCGTCGCCGAGCTCAACCGTGCCGGAATCCCCACGGGGATCCTGATCGCGCCGCTGATGCCCGGCATCAACGATGCCCCACGCCAGCTCGAGCCGCTGCTCGAGCTCGCCGCCGAGGCAGGTGCGACGAGCGTCAGCGGGATCGCGCTGCACCTGCGCCGCGGCGTGCGCGAGGTGTTCATGCAGTGGCTGCAAAGCCAGCGCCCGGACCTCGTGCCGCGCTACGAGGAGCTCTACCGCCGCAGCGCCTACGCGCCGAGCGAGGAGCGCAAGCGACTCGCAGGCCTCGTTCGCAAGGGCGGGCGCTCACGCCCGTTTCGCACCGGCCCCCCGCTGCGGACCGGCCACGAGCTGGCCGCTGAGAGCCAGCAGGCGCTCGAGGAGCGCCGGCGCCAGGATGACTGCCAGGAGAGCCTCTTCTAAGCGCCCGCCGAGGCGCTCGCGCCTTCAGCGTTTGCCGCTTTGGCCTGCCGCGAGCCCCTTGGAGATCGCATCGGCACCCATGCGCCGTGACACGCTGGCCGCGAGCTCGGGCGCGAGACCAGCGAACATCGCCCCCACGCGCAGCGGAAGCGGCGCTACGTCGACCTCGCCGCGGTTGCGCTCGATCGCGGCCACGACCGCGCGAGCGACGTCCTCGGGCGAGCGCGTGCCGACTCCCGTGGGCAGGCTCACGCCGGCATCCGCGAACATCCCTGCGTCGCGAATGAAGCCCGGGAACACCGCCGAGACGCCCACGCCGCTTCCACGCAGATCGGCACGCAGTCCAGACGCCAGCCCGCGCAGGCCGTACTTGGAGGCGTTGTAGAGCGCGCTGCGCGGTGTCGTCGCCTTGCCCGCGAGCGAGGAGACGAACAGCAGGTGCCCGCGGCCGCGCTCGAGCATCCCCGGCAGCAGGCTGCGTGCGAGCATGATCGGCGCGCGCAGGTTCACATCCAGCGCGCGGTCGATCTCCTCGAGCGAGAATGACTCGAGCTGCCCAGTGGCGGGCAGTGCGGCGTTCGCGATCAGGACGTCCACGGGCCCGGCCTCGTCGAGCAGGCGCGTGAGCTCGCCACGGTCGCTGAGATCGGCGCCGATGGTGCGCGCGCCCACCTCGGCGGCGAGCGGCTCGAGCACCTCGACGCGCCTGCCCGTGATGATCAGCTTTGCCCCGCGCCCGCCAAGCGCACGCGCGATCGCCTGACCGATGCCACCTGTCGCACCGGTGAGCAGTACCGAGGAGCCCGCGATCTGCACGAGCTGTGAGCCTATCGGCATGCGCATCATCGCGCTCTTCGGACCGACCGGCGTGGGCAAGACCGCGGTGGCGCTCGCGCTCGCGCGCGAGCTGCGCGCGCGCGGCGAGCGCCCGGTGGCGATCTCGGCAGACGCGCTCCAGGTCTATGCCGGCCTGGAGACGCTCACTGGCGTCGCGAGCGCGCGCGAGCGCACCGAGCTCGAGCACCGCCTGGTCTCCTTCCTGGCGCTCAGCGAGAGCTTCAGCGTCGGGCGCTACGCCAAGCTCGCGCACGCCGAGATCGACGCCTCGCTGGCGGCCGGCGAGCGCCCCATCGTCGTGGGGGGCACGGGCCTTTACGTGCGGGCAGCGCTCACCGAGCTCAGCCTGCGCCCGCCCGCGCCCGAGCGCGTGCGCGCACGCCTCACGGAGCAGCTCGAACGCGACGGCCCATCAGCCCTGCACGCCCGCCTCGGCGAGCTCGCCCCGTGGGCCGCCGCCGAGATCGACCCGCACGACCGCCAGCGCGTGCTGCGCGCGCTCGAGCTCCACGAGCTCGGGGCGCTCGCGCCGCGCGAGGGGCCCTCGCAGCTGTGGAGTCAGGAGCGACGCCGGCCGACGCTGCTCGCCGGCCTGACGATGCGGCGCGAGGCGCTATACGCGGCGATCGACGCGCGCGTGGATGCGATGCTCGCGGCCGGTGCGCGCGAGGAGGTGATGCGCGCCCACGCGGCAGGCGCCTCGCCGACCGCGCGCAAGGCGCTCGGCTTCGCCGAGCTGCTCGCCGGCGACGTGCCCGCGATGAAGCGTCGAACCCGCAACTACGCCAAGCGCCAGCTCACGTGGATGCGCAAGCTCGCAGGCGTACACGCGATCGACGTCACCGGCCGCGAGCCCGGCGCGCTCGCGCGCGAGATCCTCGCGCTCGAGGACTGACGCGCTCGAGGACCGAAGCGCTCGAGGACTGACCTAGACTGCGGCGCCTGTGGGCTCGATCTCCTTCGAGAAGTGGCAGGCGCTCGGCAACGACTACGTGATCCTCGAGGAGCGCGAGCTGCCGTTTACCCTCACCCCGGCGCGCGTACGCAAGCTCTGTGAGGCGCACATGGGCGTGGGCTCTGACGGCGTCCTCTTGCTCTCGCCCGCCGAGGATCCGGCGCACGTGGCGCACCTGCGCATCTTCAACCCCGACGGCTCCGAGGCGGAGCTCTCGGGCAACGGCGCGCGCGAGGCGATCATGTACCTGCGCCGGCGCGGCTGGACCGACGCGGACGAGTTCGTGATCAGCACCCCCGCCGGCGAGATCCGCCCGCGGATCACCGGGCCGCACACCTGCTCCGTCGACATGGGCCGCGCGCGCCTGGCCTCCAAGGACTTTCCCGGCGGCGGCCCCGACGGGCGCGGGACGCTCAGCGCCGGCGGTCGCGAGTGGCGCTTTCGCCACATCAGCATCGGCAACCCGCAGTGCGCGATCCACGTGGGCACGCTCGCCGAGCTCGAGGCGCTCGACCTCTTGAGGCTCGGCCCCCCGATCGAAGCCAACCCCCAGTTCCCCAACCGCACGAACGTCTCCTGGTACGCCGAGCTCGAGCCGCGCCCGCGTCCGCGCATCCGCGTGCGCATCTTCGAGCGGGGCGTGGGGGAGACCCTCGCATCCGGCACCGGAGCGAGCGGCGCGGCCGTGGCCTACGTCCACGACACAGCCCCGCGCGAGGCGGCCGGCTCCGCGCCCGATCCAGGCTCCGCCGGCGCAGTCGCCGGGGACGCGGGCGTCGCCGAGGCACCTAGCCAACGTGAGCCCGTCGGGGTACACGTGCTGCTCGACGGCGGCGAGCTGGAAGTCGAGCTGGCGCACGATCTGCGTGTCACGCTGACAGGGTGGGCGCGCCCGGTGTTCGCCGGGCGCCTGAGCGAGGACTTCGAGAAGGAGCTGCATGAGACCGAGTAAGCGCCTGGAGCGCATCCCGCCGTACGCATTCGCACAGCTCGAGCGCAAGATCGCGAGCAAGCGCGCCGAGGGCCTCGACGTGATCAGCCTCGGGATCGGCGATCCCGATCGCCCCACCTCGCCGCTGATCGTGCAGGCGATGCAGGAGGCCGTCAGCGAGGCCGAGACTCACCGCTATCCCACCAACCGCGGGCGCGACGATTTCAGGGGAGCGGTGCGCGACTACTACGAGCGGCGCTTCGACGTCGTGCTCGACCCCGAAAGCGAGGTGATGCCCGCGCTCGGCGCCAAGGAGGCGATCTTCAACCTCAACCTCGCCTTCCTGGACCCGGGCGACTACGCGCTCGCCGCCGACCCCGGCTACCCCGTCTACACCGCCGGCCCGTGGCTCGCCGGCGGCGAGCCCGTGCTGATGGCGCTCCTGCCCGAGCGCGGCTTCGTGCCCGACCTCGACGCGATTGACACCGACGTCGCGCGCCGGGCCAAGCTGATGTTCCTCAACTACCCCAACAACCCCACCGGCGCGATCGCGCCCGAGGGCTTTTTCGCGCGCGTGGTGGAGTTCGCGCGCGAGCACGAGATTCTCGTGGTGCACGACAACGCCTACTCGGAGATCGTCTTCGACGGCTACCGCGCTCCCTCGTTCCTGGCGACGCCCGGGGGCAAGGAGGTCGGCTTGGAGGTCTTCTCGCTGTCCAAGGGCTACAACATGACCGGCTGGCGCTGTGCTGCCGTGCTCGGCAACGCGCAGGCGCTCAACACCTACTGGCGGCTGAAGACGAACATCGACTCGGGCATGTTCGAGGCGGTGCAGCTCGCCGCCGTCGCGGCACTCTCGCCGGACGCCGACGCCGAGGTCGCCTCGATGAACGAGCTCTACCGGCGCCGGCGCGATCAGGTGTGCGAGGCGCTGCAGAAGATCGGCGTGCACGTAAGCCCGCCGCACGGGACGATCTACGTGTGGGCGCCCGTGCCCGCGGGCTTCGAGAGCTCAGAGGCCTACTGTGAGCACGTGCTCGAGCGCACCGCTGTGGTGCTGACGCCGGGCTCCGTCTACGGACCGGCCGGCGAGGGCTGGTTTCGCATCTCGCTGACGACCCCCGACGATCGCCTGCTCGAGGCCGTTCACAGATTGGGAACGCTCGCAGCCTGAGCTTCCTAGACTGGAGGTGGATGGATCTCGCCGTCAACGGTCGCAGGAGCGGCTCAGAGGCCCCCGCGCAGGGATGGGAGAACGGCTCACAGCGCGCGCGCCAGCGCGCGCTGTGCATCGGCGCGATGCCAGACGGCGATGAGCTCTCAGAGCTCGCCGAGCTGCTACGCACGGCCGGCGTGGGCGTCGTCGGAGAGCTCGTACAGCGTCGCGAGCGCCCGCACCCGAACACCTACCTCGGTCCAGGCAAGGTGGCCGAGGCAAAGGCCGCGGCGAGCGCGTGTGACGCCAACCTGATCGCCTGCGACGACGAGCTGACAGCCCGCCAGGAGCGCAACCTCGAGCAGGCGCTCGGCCTGCCCGTGGTCGACCGCACGACCGTGATCCTCGACATCTTCGCCTCGCACGCCGGCAGCGCCGAGGGCAAGCTGCAGGTCGAGCTCGCCCAGCTCGAGTACAACCTCGCCCGCATGCGCGGCCTGTGGAGCCACCTCGAGCGCCTCGGCGGCGGCATCGGCACGAGGGGTCCGGGGGAGACGCAGATCGAGACCGACCGCCGCCTCGCGCGCAATCGCATCGCCACGCTGCGCCGGCGCTTGGAGCACGTCAAGGGCACGCGCACGGTGCAGCGCGCCGAGCGCGAGCGCGCGGCGCTGCCCACGATCGCGATCGTCGGCTACACCAACGCGGGCAAGTCGACGCTCCTGAACGCCCTCACGGGGGCCGATGTGAACGTGCGCGACCGCCTCTTTCACACGCTCGACCCGACCACCCGCACGCTGCGCCTCGGCGGGAGGCCCACCCTCGTGACCGACACCGTCGGCTTCATCAGCAAGCTGCCCCACCAGCTCGTCGATGCCTTCGCGGCGACGCTCGAGGAGACGCGCCGCGCGGAGCTGCTCGTGCACGTGCTCGACGCCTCCGCGGCGCCAGCTCAGCAGGAGGTGATGCAGCGCGCCGTCGAGCAGACGCTCGAGGAGATCGGCGTCGGCGAGCGCCCGCGCGTGCTCGTCATCAACAAGGTCGACCTGCTCGACGTGGACGCGCGCGAGGAGCTGCGCTTCCGCCACACCGACGCGGTGGCGGTGAGCGCATCCACGGGCGAGGGCCTCGAGCAGCTGTGCGCGCGCCTGGAAGCGGAGCTCGCGCACACGCTGCGCGCGCTCGAGCTGCTCGTTCCCTACGCCGACGGCGGCAGCCTCGCCGAGCTTCACGAGCTGGCAGGCGAGCTCCGGCGCGAGGATACCGCCGAGGGAGTGCGCGTACGCGCACTCGTTCCCGCGGGCCTCGCCGAGCGCTTCTCGCGCTTCGAAGTCGTCTCCTAGGCCGCTCATAGGCGCCCGTTCACGCGAGCCCTTTCGTTGACGTGTCGAGGGGCAGGGCGTACAGTTGGCAGGCGGGGCGCCCGGGCGCCTCTTTTGGCGTCGGGTCGTCGGGATCGCGACGAGGGTGAGGGAGAGGTTGGGCTCGATGAGGCGTCTGGGGACTGCGTCGCAGGTGCGCCGCGCATGTGGACTGGTGCTCGGGCTCGCGCTGCTCGCATTAGGCTCGTCCTCGCCGGCTCCTGCGGCCGGCGCCTACCGCGCTGGCGAAGGCATGGCGCTGAGCTCAGACGCGCTGTCGAGTCCCCTTAGTCGGTGGGGCCCCCGGCTCACATCCGCCACCGCATCTGCCACCGCGAGCGCGATCGGCGCCGGCGCCCGTAGGCGAGTCCGCAAGGCCGTCCCGGGGATCGCGCTGACGCGCTCCAGCACGAGCCCCTACTGGGCGTGCCCGGAAGGCGCGTGCGATGCGATCATCGACCCGCCGGCGCGTGCGATCAAGGCCCGCAGGGTGAAGGGTGGGGGGCTGGCGCGCTTTGCGTTGCCGGCGGGCGGGGCACTCGAAGGCCGGCCGCTCGAAGGCAATGGGGAAGCTGGTGGCTATGACCCGCAGAACCTTCAATCTGCATACAAGATCCCCACGACCGGGGGCTCGGGGGAGACCGTCGCGCTGGTCGACGCCTACGGCTATCCGGAAGCCGAAGCAGATCTCGCCACCTACCGCGAACGCTATGGCCTGTCGCCGTGCACGACAGCCGACGGCTGCTTCCGCAAGGTCAACCAGAGCGGCAAGGAAGACGATTATCCGGCCGCGAACGAAGGTTGGGAGACCGAGAGCGCGCTGGACATCGAGATGGTCTCGGCGGCGTGCCCGGAATGCCACATCCTCCTGGTGGAGGCCAGTTCCGACGAACGCAACAATTTGGCCGAAGCCGTCGACACGGCCGCCAAGCTCGGCGCGACGGAGATCTCCAACAGCTGGGGCAGCCCGGAACAGACCTGCGGAGTACACCTGTGCGAAGAAGAGGCCAGGGACTTCGATCATCCGGGTGTGTTGATCACAGCGGCTGGAGGCGACAATGCATACGACAACGTTGGCTTGGGTGCACACTCCCCGGAATATCCTGCGTCGCTGCCCGAAGTTGTGGCGGTCGGTGGGACGGCCCTGCGCAGGGCCGAAAATGCGCGCGGCTGGTCCGAGGAAGCGTGGGTCGATGGCGGCAGCGGCTGCAGCAGGTTCCCAAAGCCTGCATGGCAGACCGATCCCGGGTGCGCGGGGCGGATGACCGACGATGTGGCGGCCGATGCGGCATGTGAAACGCCCGTCTCGGTCTACAACATCCATGAATGGGTAGATATCTGCGGTACGAGCGTGAGCACCCCGCTCGTCGCGGGCATCGAGGCGCACGCGACCGAATACGCCCGCTCGCTCGCCGGCGCCGACGCGTTCTACAACGACCCCGAAGCGCTGTTCGACGTCGCCAAGGGGAGCAACGGTCACTGCACGCCGCCCCAAGAAGATGCGTACTTCTGTCATGCCGAGGTGGGCTATGACGGGCCTACCGGCACCGGCACGCCCGACGGGCCCCTGACTCTCACCCGGGCGGCGCCGCCGATCGCCGCGAGCAGGCCCGCGAGCGCGGTGAGCGCGACCGGTGCCACGTTGAATGGCGTGGTGGCGCCGAACGGTCTGGCGAGCACCTATCACTTCGAATATGGGACCACGAGCTCGTATGGCACGAGCGTGCCGGTGCCCGAAGGGTCGCTCGGCACCACCGGGCAGGAGGTGAGCCAGACCATCACGGCCCTCGCCCCGGAAACGGCCTATCACTATCGGCTTGTCGCGAGCAGCAGCGCGGGGACAAGCTATGGGCAGGATGTCGCGTTTACGACCGGCGCGCCGAGCGTGAGCAGCGTCACGCCCGATACCGGCCCGGATGGCGGCGGTACGACGGTGACGATCACAGGCACGGACTTCATCGGTGTGAGCACGGTGAAGTTCGGCTCGAGCGAAGCCGAAAGCTTCACGGTCGAATCGGAAAGCACGATCAGCGCGGTCTCTCCGGAGGGCACCGGGCCGGTAGACGTGACGGTCGGCGGTCCGGCGGGCGTGAGCGCGACCAGCCTCGCAGACCGCTTCAGCTATGAAAAGCTCGGGCCGGTGCTCGCCTGGGGCAGCAACGACGGGATGCTCGGCGACGGCGGCACCGCCGACAGCGCGGTGCCCGTGGAAGTGACCGATCTGCCCGAATCCTCGGCGCTCGCCACGGGCATCAGTGCGAGCCTCGCGGTACTGGCGGACGGGAGGGTGATGGGTTGGGGTGAAAACTCCTTCAACACCGTTGGTGCCGGCACGATCGGCAAGCAAACCGTCCCGATCGGCGTGTGCGCGGTGGGCGTCGTCGGCGAATGCCCGCACGGGCCGTATCTCGAAGAAGCCTCGGCGGTCGCCGCGGGCGGCGTGCAGAGCCTCGCGTTGTTGAAGAACGGCACGGTCGTGGGCTGGGGCTTCAACTCAGGCGGGGCCGTCGGTGCCGACACCGAAGACACGCGCGTGCCGGTGCCCGTGTGCGTGACCATCGAAGCGCCGTGCAAGCCCGAAAACTACCTCAAAGAAGTCAAGGCGATCGCCGCCGGCGTGCTCTTCAGCATGGCTCTGCTGAAGAACGGAACGGTCGTCGCGTGGGGTCAGAACTACGCCGGCCAGCTCGGCGACGGCACCACCACCGGTCCCGAAAATTGCGACAAAGAAGAAACGGGCTGCAGCAGGGTCCCCGTACCCATCGACGGGTTGAGCCACGTGAGCGCGATCGCGGCCGGCTGGGCCGACGGCCTCGCGCTGCTCGAAGACGGCGGCGTGATGGCGTGGGGCGAAAACACGGTGGGCGAACTCGGCGACGCGAGCAAGAGCGACAGCAGCGAGCCGACGGCGGTCTGCGCGGTCGGTGACGCTAAGCACCCCTGCTCGAAGGACCTCAGCGGGGCCGTCGCGATCGCGGGCGGTAATTCCGACAGCTTCGCGCTGCTGAACAACGGCACCGTCGACACTTGGGGCGCCAACCAGTACGGCCAGCTCGCAGACAGCACGCCCGGAGGCCCGAGCACGTGCAAGGTGGCCCCCGAATCGGGAGCGAGCGAAAAAATCCCCTGCAGCCGCGTCCCGGTTGCCGTCACCCACCTCAAGGAAGTAAGCGCGATCGCCTCCTCCGCCGCGGGCTTGAATCCGCTCGTGCGCCTGCACAGCGGTGAGCTCGTGAGCTGGGGCGCCGGCGGCTTGGACAGCCTCGGTGACGATGCGAGCACCAACAGTGAAACCCCGGTGGGCGTGTGTCTGGCATATGCGCAGGCGCCGTGCCCGAAAGGCCCCTACCTCAGCGGAGACGTGACCGCGATGGCAGCCGGGAACAGCGATCTGGTGAGCTTCCCCTCCTCGCCCGGCCCCGTGATCACGAACCTCGCGCCGGACACGGGCCCCGCGAGCGGGGGAACATCCGTGAGCATCATCGGCGCAGGCTTCACCGGCGCCACCGCGGTCGACTTCAGCGGCTCGCAAGCCAGCGAAGCGCAGGTCGTGGGCCCCGATGAAATCACGGCCCTCTCACCGCCTGGCGCCGGCAGCGTCGATGTGAGCGTGAGCACGCCCGAAGGCACCAGTCCGGAAAGCGCCGACGCCAGCTTCACCTACGTGGGCGCGCCCACCGTCACGACCGACGAAGCGTCCGCTGTCGGCACGAGCGCGGCGACGCTCAACGCGAGCGTGAACCCCGATAGCGAAGCGCTCAGCGCGTGCCGCTTCGAATACGGCACGACACTGTCCTATGGCGCGAGCGTGGCGTGCTCGACACTGCCCGCCGCCGGCGCCAGCGCCGTCGCAGTGTCCGCGTCGGTGACCGGCCTGTCAGCAGGTGCCACCTACTACTTCCGAGCGGTCGCGAGCAACGCGAGCGGCACGAGCTACGGCCAGCCGCAGAGCCTGGACACGAGCGTGCTGCCGGAGCTCGGCAGGTGCGTGAAGCTCGCCCACAAGACGGGTGCCTACAAGAACTCGAGCTGCACCACGCAGAGCTCCGGCGCGGACAGCGGCAGATACGAATGGCTCGCCTCGCCGCCGGCCAAGAGCCACTTCAGCGCGAGCGCCGGGACGGTGACGTTCGAATTCGCGAAGGGAGCGAAGCTCGTGTGCACGGGCTCGCTCGCCGGCGAATACACCGGCGCGCACACGGCCTCCGTGGCGCTGACGCTGACGGGCTGCGAGTTCGATGCGCTCGGGTCGACGCCCTGCCAGAGCGTCGGCGCGAACCCGGGTGAAATCAAAGGCGAAGTCCTCGAAGCCCAACTGGGCATGATCGACGCGGGAACCAAGCCGACGGTGGCATGGGTTCTTAACCCCTACTCGCAGGAGCCGCTGGCCACGTTCGAATGCGAAGGGCAGCTCGCCTCGCTCACAGGCAGCGTGATCGGCAGCGTGAGGAAGGTGGACAAGATGTCGAGCACCTTCACCTTGACGTTCACCGCGGGCGCCCATGGCACGCAGTCGCCGGAACGCCTCGAAGACGGGCTGCAGGACACTCTTAGCCTTACCGGCGGAGAACCCACCTCGCTCAGCGCGAGCGAGGCCATCAGCGGCGAAGAAGCGGTCGAGATCAAAGCGATCAGCTGAGCGCGAGCAGATCAGCTGAGGCGAGGGCGCAGGCTGGGCCGAGCGTCCGCAGCGCTGCGGCTAGCGCTCGTCGCCGCTGCCCGAAAGCACGCCGCGGCGCTGGCGCGAGAGGAGCTTCTCGAGGTTTACCTCGGCGATGTGATCGAGGTCGAGCTCGAGCTCGCTGGCCAGCTGCGCCACATACCAGAGCACGTCTCCGAGCTCCTTGGCCATCGCCGCGCGGCGCTCCTCGTCGATCTCCCCGCCGTCGTCGCGGATCGCCTTCTTGGCGTGCTCGGCCACCTCGCCGGCCTCCCCGGCGAGGCCGAGCGCCGGGTAGGCGAGCCACGCCTCGCGCGGGTATGCCGCGGTGGCGCGCGAGCGCCGCTGGTACTCGGAGAGCTCCACGACCGCGATCGTACGCGCCGACGCCGACGCGGCGGGCCACCGAACGCCGACTTTGCGGGCGCCCCGGCTCTTTCAGCGGCTCACACGCCCGCCGCCCGCCGGGCACTGAGGTGGGTCTCGCGCTCGATCTCATCCTCGAGCGGCGCGAGCTCACCGGCGCAGAGGCCGAGCGCCCGCGCGATCAGCCAGTCGGCGAACCACACGTTCTTGGGGAGCAGCGGCCCATGCAGGTAGGTGCCGATCGTGTGCCCCGTGCGCGCGCCCTCGAAGCCGCTGCGCCCGTCGTTGCCGTGGCCCTCGAGGACGCGCCCGAGCGGTTGCTGAGATGCGCCCAAGGCGCTACGGCCCCCGTGGTTCTCGAAGCCCGCAAGCACAGCCCCGCCGCCCTCCGGGGCGGCTCCGTTCAAATCCTCCAGCTGCACCTCGATCGCCACGTTGCCGACCAGGCGCGGGCCATCCTCGCGCACCGTCTCTACGTCCAGCAAACCCACGCCGGGGATCTGCTGCTCGCCGATGCGGTAGGAGCGTCCCAGCAGCTGGTAGCCGCCACACACGCCGAGCACGAGCGCGCCGCGCGTGGCCGCGGCGTGCAGGCCGGCGCTCTTGCTCTCGATCAGGTCGGCCGCGCACAGGAGCTGGTCGCGGTCCTGTCCGCCGCCGATGTAGTAGAGGTCGTGGGCCTCTCCGTCGAGGGTCTCGCCGAGGCCGCTCGAGGACAGCTCAAAGCCGATCCCCCGCCACGCGCAGCGGCGCTCGAGCACGATCAGGTTGCCCCGGTCGGCGTAGATGTTCATGAGGTCCGGATAGAGCGCGCACACGCGCAGCTCGCCCTTAGGCACCGAACATCACCACGACGCTCCCCGTGTAGCGTCCGCTCGGCGCTATCGCCCGCGTGCCCGCCGCGACGAGGCCCGCCCGCTCGCCCTCACGCTGCAGCTGCTCGACCTCGACGCGTGCGAGCTCGACCACGTCGTGCTCGACTGCGCGCTCGCTCCCTTCTGCCCACGGCGGCCACGGCGCGCCGGTGCGCAGGCTGCGCACGAGACCGACAGAGGCCCCGCCCGCCAGCACTCGGCGCTCGCGCTCGATCCGCACCGCGCGCGCCGTGACGCGCACGCGCACGGCGCGGCTCACGTACGTGAGGTCTCCCACGCGCGCGATCTCCGGCTCGGCGCCGCGCGGGCGCGGGCCGTAGCCGAATGGCTGCACGTCGGTGACGATCGCGCACGCCAGCAGACCGCCCGAGCGCAGGGACGTGCGCGCGCGCGTCAAGAAGGCGCGCCGGCCCTGGGCTCCACCGAGCAGCTGCAGCGTCTGCATCGGCACGATGCACAGCGCGAAGGCGCCAGGCGCCGGCGTGAAGGCGCGCGCATCCGCTCGAAGCGTCTCGAGCCCCTCGAGGCCCAGACGCCTGGCGCGTGCACGCAGCACCTCGAGCAGCGCCCCGTCGCGCTCGAGGGCGGTCACGCGGTGAGCGTCGCGAGCGAGCTCGAGCGCAACACGGCCGACGCCCGCTCCGATCTCCAGCACGGGTCCGTCGCCCGCGCGGGCGAGCTCTCGCCACAGCTCCATGTCGGCGCAGTAGGAGCCGCACTCGAGCTCATGCCACACGACCGCCTCACTCGGGCCTGCCGGCGCGGTGGATGCCCGCCCCGGTCGCCCGCGCCCGGCGCGCGAGGCCTCTCGGCGGTGCTCGCTCACGTCCACGCGCTGCTCGCCTCCCCGCGCGCCACCAGCAGCTCGCGCAGCGCGAGCATCGCCGTGTAGGTGGGCAGTGCAAAGAGCGGTGCCTGCTCGCCCGCCGAAGTTGGCGGCGGACCCTCTGCGGCCGCGCTCTGCAGGGCCCGTGCGAGCTGCTCTTCGATGACGATGCGGGAGGGCTCCACGCCCGCATACTTCAGGCGTGCGGCCATGTCAGCGGCGCGCGTGCCGCTGCACGTCGCCCGCCGTACGCGCCCCGCGAGCAGCTCGAAGTCGGCGTCCCAGATCCAGGAGACGTCGCGCCCGTCCGCTATCTGGTCGTTCAGTACCGCCAGCAGGTCGTGCTCGCCCGGCTCGAGCGCGAGCGTGCGCAGCACCTCGTTCGCGCCCGCGGGGTTCTTCACGAGCAGGATGCGAAGCGCGCGTGTGGGCGCG
The DNA here is from genome assembly GCA_963722435.1 of uncultured Solirubrobacteraceae bacterium. Lineage (GTDB taxonomy): Bacteria > Actinomycetota > Thermoleophilia > Solirubrobacterales > Solirubrobacteraceae > Palsa-744. The sequence goes on from CAVRKZ010000001.1 coordinate 576,353, forward strand.
TGCGCGGCGCCGGCGCCGAGAGGCGCGTGTGCGTGTGGGCCCGCGAGCGAGATCCGTATGAGCTCCGATCTTCCGAAGGCCGCGCGCGTCTCGCGCAGGCCGGCCGCGATCGCCTCGAGCGGCACCTCCAGTGCGGTTGCGAGCGCGGCGGCGGCGAGTGCGTTGTAGACGTTGTAGAGGCCGGGCAGCGCGAGCGAGACCTCCGCCTCGCCGGCTGGCGTGTGCAGACGGAAGCGCGCCGCTTGCACACCCTCCAGGCGCACCTCGCTCGCGATCACGCTTGGCGCGGGTCGCGTCTGCCCGCAGCTCGCGCAGTGGTAGTGGCCGAGATGGCCCAGGTAGACCGCGTCGAAGACGTACGGGGCGCCGCAGCGCCGGCAGTGCTTGGCGTCGGCCGCGTGCGCCAGCCCGGGGAGCGCGAGCGCGTCGTCCTCGACGCCGAAGTACAACGCCTCCGGCTGCGCGCGTCCGAGGTCGGCGACGAGCGGGTCGTCTGCGTTGAGCACCGCACGAGTGCTGGGATGCTCCTCGAGCGTGCGCCGCCAGCACTCGGCGATCGTCTCGAGCTCGCCGTAGCGGTCGAGCTGGTCGCGGAACAGGTTGCCGAGCATGATCGCCCGCGGCCCAAGCGCGGCGGCCAGCTGCTCGAGCCACAGCTCGTCGACCTCGAACAGGCCTAGATCGCCGTCGATCGCCCCGCCCCGGCGCGCCGCCGCGAGCAGTGTCGTGGCGACCCCGCCAGCCATGTTCGCGCCCGCGTGGTTGTGGATCAGCGCGATCCCAGCGCGCTCGAGGATCGATGCCGACATGCTCGCCGTCGTCGTCTTGCCGTTGGTTGCCGAGAGCAGCACGCTGCCGCGCTCCAGACGCGCGCCGAGCTCGCCGATCGCGTCCGGTGCGAGCCACATCAGCACCCTGCCGGGGGCACTCGTCGCGCCGCCGCCGCGCAGGCGCGAGAGCACGCCGACGCCGCGAGCGAGCGCGAGCTTGCCCGTGCCGGGCGCGCCCATCAGCTCTCCGCGAACGCTGCGCCGTCGGCGGCGGGCGTGAGCATCGTCACGGCGCCGGGGAGCGCGCGCACCCTCACGGGTAGCTCCCCGATCGGGTCACCATCCGCGTACATCGTGAACGGGCGGTCCGATTCGAGCAGGACCTCGCGTGCGCGGAACACGTGGACGCCCGGCTCGCGCACGTGCGCGCCCGAGAACACCTTCGGCAGGATCTTCGTGAGGAAGGCGAGCTTGCTCGTGCCCTCCACGACGACCACGTCGAGCAACCCGTCGTCGAGCAGCGCACCGGGCGCTGCAAGCATGCCGCCCCCGTAGGCCTTCGAGTTGGCCGCGCCGACCGAGAAGCCCACCAGGCTGTGGCGCTCGCCCGGCGGGTCGAGCTCGAGCTCGAAGCGCGCCGCACGCCACGCGAGCAGGGCCCGGAAGGCCCCGTACAAGTACACCAGGCGCCCCAGCCACGCCGGCGCCTCGTTGGCGATGCGATTGGCGTCGCTGTCGAAGCCCGCCGAGGCGATCCCCACATAGGCGATGCCCGGGGGCTGCTCGTTCGGCTGCTCTTCTGCTGCGCTTGCGCTGGCCACGAGCCCGAGGTCCACGCTCCTCGTGTGGCCAGCGGCCACGATCGCCGCCGCCGCGCTCGCCTCGTCCTCGATCCCGAGCACGCGCGCGAGGTCGTTGCCACGCCCTCCCGGAATGATGCCGAGGACCGTCCCCGGAGCGCCCCTCAGCGCATCGGCGAGCGCGCCGATCAGGCCGTCGCCGCCGAGCGCCACCACGGTCTCCCCGCCTGCGGCCGCCTCGGTCGCGAGCTCGCGCGCGTGGGCGAGGTCACGCGTGTCCGTCCGGCGCAGCTCGAGGCCGTGCGCGCGCAGCTCGCGCTCGGCGACCGGTGCGATACGGGCCGCCCGCCCTCCTCCGGCCGCCGGGTTGACGATCAGGCAGACGGGCGCTGGCACGGCGCAAGCCTAGGGGCTCTGGCGCGCATGGGCTCTCGCGCGCGTCAAGCCGCGCGCTCGGCGCGCGCGCGGTTGCGCCGGCGGCGGCCGAGGGCCGTCATGATCGCGACCCCCGCGATCGCCACGAACAGCCCCAACAGCACGCCCGGAGCGAGCCCCAGGCCGCCGAAGGGCAGCGAGACGAGCTCCACGATCCCAAGGCCGAGCGCGATCAGCGCGAGCACGAGCACGATGATCAGCAGGACGCCGCGAATGCGCGCGATCAGCCCCGCCGAGGAGGGTGGGACGAGCAGCCCCATCGCGCGCAGCGCGAACATCTGGCGACCGGTGGGCGGGGTCTGGCCGAGGCGCTCGACGGCCTGCTTGAGGTCTCCCGCGCGCCGCTCGGCCAGGGCCAGCGAGGCGTCCGCCATGCGCCTGATCTGCATCCGCTCCTGCGGGCGCGCCGCGGCAATCGCGCGTTGGAAGTAGCCCCGTGCCGCGGCCGCGTCGAAGCGCTCGGACGCACGCGCCCCGAGGATCGCGAGCGCCGCGGACTTGTATTTGGTCTCGGCCTCGAGCTCCTCGTCGGAGCGCTGCTCGAGCGCCTGGATCGCCTCCATGGAGCCGCGCTGCTCGAGTCTCACCTGGCGTTGTTTGGGGGCCATCCAGCGCCATTCTATGGTCTCGCGACGAGGGGGCCGCGGGCAGGCGGCGTGCCGCGCCGAGGCGCGCGGGTGCGCGCGCACAGACGGTATGCTCGCGGCGTGCCAAGCCTTCGCCCCAGCGGACCGCTGCGCATGCGCGCCAGGGCCGTCTCGCTGCTCGTCCTCGTGATCGTGCTCGCCTGCGCGAGTGCTCCCGCAGCCGTGCTCGCGGCCAGCCTCGAAGGCAGCAACTTTCAGAAAGAACTGGTCGAAGGCACAGGGGAATCGAGCGAAACGACCAAAACCGTCAAAGCCACGAGCTCGAGCGATGAAACGAACGGCAAATCGGGATCGACCGTGGCCTTGGTGATCGTGATCGGCGGTGTCCTGCTCCTCGGCATCGCCTTCGTGATCGTCCGCGACGCGCGCCGCGTCGCGCCAGCGAGTGACGGCGATCTCGTCCAGGGGACCACGCCACGCCACAGCGAGGCCGCGCTGCGTCGGCGCCGCGCCAAGGCAAAGGAAGCGCGCAGGCAGCGCAAGCGAAACCGCTGAGGGCGCTGGGCGCGCGGCGCGGGCGCTTGGGCGAGTGCGAGCTCAGCGTGAGACGTGCAACGGGCGCGCGTGAGCGGGCCGGGAGCGCCGGGCGGGCGCGCGTACGCGTGCGGGCGTGCCGGGGGAGGGCGAGCCGTGTGGGCCGCGGCGCGGCTTGGAGGGATGCGGTGCGCGCGGATGGGGGTTCAGCGGGCCTCCGGGAAGCGCCTTGGAGCCGCCGTCCTCTTCAGAGGAGTCCGAGGACTCGACGGGCCGCAGCGCCTCGTCGTGGCGATAGGGGATCCAGAGCATCAGGCCGGCCAGGGGAATCTTCACGAGCGCTGCGAAGAAGAGGATCCACAACCACAGTGGCATCTGCAGCGATGGTACTACTGGCCCATGCGGTTGGGCGCAGATGAGCGGGGGCAGGAGAGCGAGCGCGAGCTCGAGGAGCTCGCGCGCGAGGTGAGCCGGTGCCGGCGCTGTCCGCGGCTGGTGGAGTGGCGCGAGCAGGTGGCGCGCGAGCGGCGCGCGGCGTTCGCGTCTGAGACATATTGGGGGCGTCCGCTGCCGGGCTTCGGAGACCCCCGTGCGAGCGTGCTGATCTTCGGCCTCGCGCCGGCCGCGCACGGCGCCAATCGCACAGGGCGGATGTTCACGGGCGACCGCTCGGGCGACTTTCTGACCGCGGCGCTGTGGCGGACCGGCTTTGCCAACCAGCCCACGTCGCGCGAGCGCGAGGATGGGCTGCGCCTGCGCGGAGCGTTCCTCAGCGCGGCGGTGCGCTGCGCTCCGCCGGCCAACCGGCCGACCCCGGCCGAGCGCGAACGCTGTCTGCCCTGGAGCGTCACCGAGCTCGCGCTGCTCTCAGACGCTCGCGTGCTCGTGTGCCTGGGCGCGTTCGCATGGGATGCCGCGCTGCGCCTGACGAGCGCACTCGCCGAGGCGCCCGCGCCGATACCACGCCCGCGGCCGCGCTTCGCGCACGCCGGCGAGCTCGACAGGGGACGTTACGTGATGCTCGGCTGCTACCACCCGAGCCAGCAGAACACCTTCACCAGGCGCCTCACGGAGCCGATGATCGACGCCGTGTTCGAGCGCGCGCGGGCACTCGCCGAGAGCCGCGCTAGCATCGACTTGCGATGAGGAGCGCAGTCGCAGCGACCCTCGCAGTGCTAGCCGGTCTGACCGTCGCGAACATGCTCGGCGTCGCCTCCGCCGAAGCGCCTACGACGACTAGTCTGCGCACGGTTACCGTAGAGGGCGTCGCGACCACGCCGATCGATGTAAAAGCCGACCGCGAAGAAGCGGACGCTGCCTACCGCCAGGCCATGGCGAGCGCGATGAGCGACGGGCAGAGCAAGGCCGAATTCCTCGCGGGCAAGGCGGGGGGACGCTCGGGCCAGTCCAGAGCATCGCCGAACGCGGTGGCTCGATCTCGTGCTCGGAAGGCGAAGACGAAGAAGGCTACACGCTCTACGTCGCCTACCGGGGCGAACAGCCCGATTTCGGTGGCGGCAATGAAGGCGAGACCTTCGCGGCCGCGCCGAAGGCGGCGACGGCTCCGCTCGCCACGCCGAAGGCGAAGAAGAAGAAAAAGCGCAAGCCGGTCGCGAAGAAGGCCTCAGCGGACACCTGCACGCTCTCGGCGCAGGTGGGCCTCGTCTACGCGCTCCAGTGAGCGAACGCCAGCCGAGACGCCGGCAAGGGTGCGAGCGCCGAGCCTGTGCGCTCAGTCGACCGGCGCGCCATTGGCCGTGAGGACGACCTCGATGTTGCCGCGCGTGGCGTTCGAGTACGGGCAGACCTCGTGCGCGGCGCGCACGAGCTCGACCGCCTGTGCGCTGTCGGAGATCTCAGGCAGCGTGACGTTGAGGGCGACCGACAGCAGGAAGCCGCCTTTTCCGTCCGGCGAGAGCGAGACCTCGGAGTCGATCGCCGCGTCGCCGGTCTCCGCCTTCGCGCGGCGCGCCACCACGCCAAGGGCGCCCTCGAAGCACGCCGCGTAGCCGACCGCGAAGAGCTGCTCGGGATTGGTACCGCCGCCTTCGCCGCCCATCTCGCTCGGGATCCGCAGCTGGACATCGAGCGCGTCGTCGCTCGTGTGGCCATGCCCCGCCATGCGCCCGCCGGTCACGTGAGCTCGTGCCGTGTATAGCTTCTGCGTCATCGCTTGATCACCCCATTTCTCGATTTCGGGGTCCAGATGCTAGACCCGGCGACAGTTGGGCGTCGCAACGCGCCCCAGCGGCTCGCCTGGGGAGGACCCGTTGGTATGTTCACGCGCATGCTCGCCAGAGGAGAACGGCTCGCCGCACTCGCCGCGCTGCTCGCGCTCGTGAGCCTGCTCGCCCCCGCCGCAGCCGGTGCGGCCGCGCCGAGGCTCCCAGGCGCCGGCGGCCGCGCTGCGAAGCGCCATGGGCCGCCGCCGGTGGCGCAAATCACGCTGACTGCGCCCGTGCCCCCGACGGGCGTGCAGGTGACGATGCCGCCCGTCGGGCTCTCGTTCGAGTACCCCGCGCTGGCGCTCGCGATGGGCTCGGGCTCCTGTCCGCCGCCGCAGCTCGTCACCGCGCTGCAGGAACTGGGCTCACCGCCCCTCGCCCTCGCGGGCGACAGCCAGGACATGACCGTCCCCGCCGGCGCTCTCAGCGGCTCGCCGGGCTCCTGGGAAGCAGCGACGCTCTACCAGCTGCCGGCGAGCTTCTGGGGCCAGCTGCACTGCCTCTTGAGCACTTCGCCGGACCCGCTCACGGTTGGCCTCAACCTGAAGACGGGTGAGCCCTCTTGGGCCTCTCAGCTCGTCGCCGGCGCGCAGTCGGCGGCGACCAACGGTCTCGCGTTCTCGCTCGGAAACGAGCCGGATCTCTACAGCCTGCCCAACTACGCCTCCCTCGACAAGCCCCAGGCCGGCGAAGAAGCCGCCCAGGTGGCGCTCTATCTGCAGCTGGCGGAAGCGCTCGAGCAGTCGACCGCCGGCGCGAGCTTGATCGGGCCCGAACTGGCCCAGCCGGCCCACTGGCAACACGAACTGCCACACGTGATCTCCCAGCTGCACCTGGGCATCGTGGGCGTCCACGCCTACCCGCTCACCAGCTGCGTGACGCCGCGAACGGCCACGATCGGCGGACTGCTCACGAAGTACGCCGCAGACGAGCCGAATAGGTTCGCATGGGTCGCCGCCGACGCCCAGGCCGCGGGCGTGCCAGCGATCATCTCCGAGGCCAACTCTGTGTCGTGTGGTGGTGTGGCGGGTGTATCAGACAGCCCCGCGGCGGCCGTCTGGGGTGTGCGCTTCGTCCTCAGCGCGCTGAAGAGCGGCTTTCACGAGGTGCGCTTTCACTTCAGCGGGGATCCCTACGACCCCTTCGTCGTGAGCGACGGGCAAGCCATCAAGCGCCCGCTCGACAGCGCCCTCGTGGCGCTCAACCAGTGGCTGCCTGTCGGCTCCTCGCTACGGACGCTCTCCGGCGTGCACGACCTCGTGGCGAGCGAGGTAGTCGGGCCGACGGGTCAGCCGCTCGTGATTCTCGACAACGAGAGCGCAAAGGCGGAGCCGGTCGAGTTGCGCGGTGCGCCCAGCGTGCGCCTGCAGGTGCTCAGCGCGGCACGGCCGGGCCTTCAGGACGCGCAGGAGAGCTCATCGCTGGAGCGTTTCAAGCTGACGGTCGCGCCGAGCACGATCATCGCTGTTTCCCCTACTACTTGACATAACATGCATTATCAGGCGTTAACTGGTAGTGCATCACTTCTGCTGGTGTCTCAGTTTGAGGCGAGGCGCGTGCGGGCCAACATGGTCCGCCACCATCGGTAGCACCGCCGCGCTAGCCATAGGCCGAGCAAGAGCGCCGCTGCGTTCGCCGGCCAAAACCCCGCCGGGTGCGCCGGGACTTCGCCTCTGGCGAGTTCGATCGCCTCATGCGTCTCTAGCGCCAACAGGGCCAGGGCGAACAGCGTCAGGATTCCTTTCCATACCCAGGTCCTGATCCGAACGCGTGCCCTCTCCACCGGCGGAGTGTAAGGCCTGAGACACCGCCAGTTAACGGGTAGTGGGCTGAAACTAGCCCACTACCCGCATACGTATCGCGAGCGTCCGGTGCCCTCGCTGACTCCGGCGGCACAACCTCGCTATTGCTCGATTTCGCGACGCCACTTCCGATAGCCCAGCGGCACAAGCACCGCCACGAGAGCCACCGACGCCCCGACGGCAAGTGCCGCGACAGCGAGGCCATAGCGCACTACCGCCCCGGCCAGCAGCGCCAACGCCCACGCTGTCGTTACGTCCGCTCCCAGTCCTGAGCCAGTCTCGCCGGGCCCTCAGGTACCCGGCCAACGGCGGCCGCTGATCCGTGTCCTGCGTCGGCACACAACTCCATGGGCATCAGACCCTATGTGCATTATCGAGCAGAGGAGAGGGTCACAAGAGCCGCGGAGCCCCTCATCGAGGCAGCGACGTGAGCGAGAGGCGATCGACGGGCGGGAACGGGCTAATGGGAGCCTCGGCGTAGCTGTAGACCTCTAGCTGGGCGAGATACCCGTCGCGCTCAAACACCAGCACCCCGCCGATGGCCTGGCCGCCACTGTCCAACACAGTCGCCTCGTTGGGGATCGGATAAACAGCGGCGTCGCTCCGTGGGGCGTCATCAACCGCGAGGTCCACCGTCGCGCAACCACAGCCGCACTCACCGACCACGCGCGCCGCGTCAACCTGCTCCAGCAGTGCGTCCCGCCCCACAAAGTCGGCGTACTTCAACACGGCAATTAGCGAATTCCGCTCGGCAGCCATAAGCGGACGGGGCGCACGGGCGGCTCGGGTCGGCCCTGTGTGAGCGCTCGTCACGGTCCATGCATTATCAGGCGTAGGAGGGTAGTGGGCTACTTTGACTCGGCCGGCGGCGCTTTCGGGGCGAGCATGTAGGCGATCAGTGCCAGCGCCGCGAGGGTGCCGGATTCCCAGAGCAGAGAGTCCACCCGCGTGGAGACGATTTCGGGGCTAGAACCAAACGCGCGTTCCGCGTGGACGATCTGCCAGACATGGATTCCAATGACCGCGAGGACAGCGCCCGCCAGGCCGGACACCGCGACGTAAACCAGCGTCCCGACCGCCCCCTCGGCAAGCGGAGGCAGCCAGCTCGTTGCTGCCCACATGCCCGCGATGAAGCAGGTCACGGCGACAATCGCGAGCACCACCATGGCGGCAGACGATAACGGCCAGCGGGCAGTGGGTCCGTTTGACGGTGCGTCGGACCGGCGCTGGTGGTTTTTCTCGGCGACAACCATGGGTCGTGCATGTGGCGGTCGGCGTCGTCCTGGTCGCGTGGCTGCTCGCCGAGGGCTACCCCTTTGGGTTCAGCGGCGACGGACGGCGAAGCCACCGAGGAGTCGCCCGAGCGCTTAGCGCGCTGGCTTACCTCACAGCTCGCCTCGGCCGGCCAGCGAGACCCTCTCAGCGCTGGTAGATGCGGTTCAGAAGCAAACGTCCGCCGAGCGCCGCGATTACGACGACCGCCACGGTGACGAAGGTCGACAGGTGCACTACCGCGAGCACAATCACGCATGCCGTCGCTACTGCGATAGCTGCTGATCGTCGGCTGTTACGCCGACGCTGATCGGCACCGCCGGGCATCTTCGGAGACCACAGTCGCTCAGCCGGCCCGCTCCGCAGCGCGGTCCCGCACGTCGGTCTTTTCCCCGAGGGTCATCGCTCCTGGATGGCCGGAGCCGGGCCACGGGGTGAGCAGCAGCAGAACGCGTGAGTCTGCGAGGGCTTTGACCTCGTGGCGCTCTCCAGGAGCGAACTGCACCAGCGTCCCGGGCTCGGCATCGGTCGTCTGACCGGTGTAGCTGGTGATCCTCACCTCACCGTCGATGACGGTGATCCAGGCCGCCTCGTGAACTTGGTGATCTTGTAGCATCTCGTCGGCCGGAAGATCAAGCACGATCGCGCGTCCCTGCTCAGTCGAGCAGAGGATCTCCGGGTGATGCGGTGTCCAAGCGAGGCGTTTGAGATCCCACTCATCCATCCAGAGCCAGTCTTGCAGAGCTCATCGAAGTCCGCGCGGGCGGTGCTCGATTGAGGCGTCAGACTGGAGGGCGTGCTGACCGCTTTCGGTGTCGTGGTGCTGACGTTCATGATGCTCATGTATGCCTTGGAGCACCGCGGGGGGCGCTTCATATTGGCCTTCGCAGTGGGGTGCGCCCTGTCCAGCGTGTATGGCTTTTGGGCCGGCACCTGGCCGTTCGGGATCGTGGAGTCGATCTGGACGGTGATCGCCCTGCGGCGATACAGCCAGCAGCGCTCAGATTGAAACTGGGGCCCCGTAGTGGCATTGCGTCCTAGACCCTAATCGGCCTGCGAGCCCCCGATCTGCGCCTCTACGACCCTTGCCGCGAACTGGAGCATCCCGAGCGCGACCCACGGATACTGTCCGGCCCGGACTCGTAGCCCGACTTCGCCGTTCGGTTGTATTACCTCGACGATCGTGATCACGCGGCCGATTTCGTACTGATCCCCGAAGTCGGTTTCGATCGCGTCCATCTCCTCGGCCACTTCCTGCATGAGCTTGGCGCGCGGGTTGGGCTGTGCGCTGGTCTTTCTTGGGTCGTCTCCTATGTCTGCCATCAAGGCCCCTGTTCGTCGAAGATCATCAGGAGGATCATGCCAGCGAGCCGCGCCGCGCCAGTCGCCGCGTACAGGACGGCTCTCAGCCTCGATCCGGTTTAGCTCACGGCAACTTGCCCGCTGCGCGCGCTTCAAACCCCCACTCGCAGGCTCGGCTGCACCTCGAGCGCAGGCTGTTGCAGGGCCTCATCGCCGCCGGCGGGCGGCGCGGGCTGTGCGGGCAGCAATACCGCAGCCATCGCGGCGCCAGCAGCGGCCACCCCGGCGGCCACCAGGCAGCCAACGGCGAGGCCGTGTATGAAGGCGTGCGAGCTGGCGCTCTGGACAGCGCCGGCGAGGCCCGGGCGCCCGGCCGTCGCGAGTCGGCCCGCGACGGTGAGGGCGGCACCGACCGACTGGTGTGCCGCGCGTGCGAGCGCGCCCGGCAGGTGTGCGGGGAGGGTGGCTGTCAGCCGTCCGGCGTATACGGAGGCGTACACGCTGCCGATCACGGCGACGCCGAGGGTGCCGCCGAGTAGCCGCGTCGCGTCGTTGACGGCCGATCCTACGCCCGCCTTCGCCTTCGGCACGACGCCCATGATCGCCTCCGTCGCCGGCGCGCTGGTGAAGCCCATGCCGACGCCGTAGAGCACCATCTGCGCGGCGATGATCGCGTACGGGGTGCTGCTCGTAATGATCGCCGCGACCCACACGTAGAAGGACGCCACGCACACGAGGCCCACGCCGACGACCAACTTCGTGCCGAAGCGTAGGGCAAGGCGAGTCCCGAGGATCGATGTGATGCCCACGGCGCTCGCCACGGGCAGCAGGTGGACGCCCGTGGAGAGGGGCCCGTAGCGCTTGATGAACTGGAAGTACTGGGTCATCAGGAAGATGAATCCGAACAGCGAGAAGAACGCCACCGTCACGGAGCCGCTCGCGGCCGTGAAGCGCGGGTTGCGAAACAGCTTGATGTCGAGCATCGGCGCGCTTGCGCGCCGCTCCCACGCGATGAAGGCCACCAGCAGGCCCGCCGCAAGCGCGAAGGAGCCGACGCTGCGCGCCCCGCCCCAGCCCACGTCGGGGGCCTCGATGATCGTGTAGATCAGCAGCCCCATCGCGGCAGTCGACAACGCCACTCCGGGCACGTCGGTGCGCGAGGCCTGCTCATCGCGGGAGGTGGGAACGCTGACGGCGACCAGGGCGCCGGCGACGAGCGCGACGGGCGCCATCGCGAAGAAGATGCTGCTCCAGGAGAACTGCTCGAGCAGCCAGCCCCCCACGATCGGCCCGAGCGCGACCGCGGCGCCGGCTGTGGCGCCCCACAGGCCGATCGCCCGTGCACGCTCCGCGCGCGCGGTGAAGACGTTCGAGATCAGCGACAGCGTTGCGGGGAAGATCAATGTGGCCCCCAGCCCCATGAAGCAGCGGGCGACGATCAGTTCCCCGGGGCTTTCGGTGAGGCCGCCGGCGACGCTCGCGAGCGCGAGCACGCCCAGCCCGGCGAGCAGCACGCCCTTGCGCCCGAGGCGATCGGACAGGCTGCCCGACGCCAGCAGCAGGGCCGCGAACACGAGGTTGTAGGCGTCGACGATCCACTGCAGCTGCGTGTTGTCGGCGTGCAGCTCGCGCACGAGCGTCGGCAGCGCCACGTTGACGATCGTCGTGTCGAGGTTGATCGCGAACGCCGCCAGCAGCAGTGAGGCGAGGATCATCGCGCGACTGCGCACCACCCTGGTTCTAGTGCATCAGCTGAGGCACCGCGCTAAAGCGCTCGCTGGTCGCGCCCGATGAATAGATGGGCACATGCCTTGACGTAATATTTGGCGTGGCATAACCTGAATTCATGGCGACCAAGGAACTCATGCGCACGCCGGCCATCGAGGACTACTCCAAGGCGATCTTTACGCTCGAATCGCGCGCCGACGAGGCCGTCTCGACGACCGCGCTCGCGGAGCGCCTCGCAATCACCCCGGGCTCGGTCTCGGCGATGCTCAAGAAGCTCGACGAGCTCGGCCTGATCGTGCACATCCCCTACCGCGGCGTGCGCTTGACTGTGGACGGCCGCTTGATCGCGCTCGAGGTGATTCGCCACCACCGCCTGCTCGAGCGCTACCTGGCGGACGCGCTCGGGATGCCGTGGGATCGCGTGCACGCCGAGGCGGAGGTGCTCGAGCACGTCCTTTCGGAGGACCTCGAGGCGCTGATCGCCGCGAAGCTAGGACACCCGACCGTCGACCCCCACGGAGACCCGATCCCGAGCGCTGATCTGGAGCTGGAGGAGCGGGCGACCGACCGTCTCGAGAGCCTGCTGCCGGGGGACGAGGGCCTGTTCGTGCGCGTCTCGGACTCCGATCCGGAGATGCTGCGCTACCTGGCCGACCGCGGCATCTCGCCTGGAGACCGCTTCACAGTCCGTGCGCGCCAGCCCTTCGGTGGCCCCCTGTTCGTGTGCTTCGGCGAGCGCGAGCACGCGATCGGCGGTCTGCTCGCCGGCGCCATGCGCGTCGAGGTCGAGCGCTCGAGCGCGATCGCGGCGGCCCCCGCGCAGGACGGGGCTGGATGAGCACCACCGAAGCCACCGCTCCTCCCCTCCTCGGCCGGCCCGTGCTTACAGACGAGGACAGCGCGCGCTCGGATGATCGCTCGCGCGTGCACCACGCGCGCCGGCATCGCAGGCGCTGGCATCTGATGTGGCTGCTCGTCGGGCCGGGGATCCTCGCCATGCTCGGCGAGAACGACGGGCCGAGCATGATCGCCTATGCCTCCGACGGCGCGCAGTACGGGCTGGGCTTCTTCGTGCCATTCATCCCGATCCTGTTCGCGATGGCATACGTCTGTCAGGAGATGTGCATGCGCGTTGGCGCCGTCACGCACCGCGGCTACGGCGAGCTCGTCCTGCAACGCTACGGACGCGTGTGGGGCTGGTTCGGCGCGGGCGACCTCACGCTCACGAACCTCGTTACGCTCGTCGCCGAGTTCGTCGCGATCCGCGTCGGGCTCGCCTACTTCCACCTCGGCTCTGCCGTCGCCGTGGTGCTCGGACTCGCGCTCGTCGTGTTCACCCTCAGTGGCGGGCGCTACTGGCGCTGGGAGCGGATCGTGCTCGGCCTGGCGCTCTTCAACGGCCTGTTCCTGGTGGCCGCGATCCTGGTCAGGCCCCACATCGGCGCGCTGGCGAGCTCCTTCGACTTCACGCCCTTCCCCGGGGGCGGCTTCAACACCCTGCTGCTGCTGCTCGCCTCCACGATCGGCGCGACGGTCACCCCGTGGATGATCTTCTTCCAGCAGAGCGCATCCGCCGACAAGGGCATGACGCCGACCGACGTTCCCCACGGGCGCTATGACACGGCCCTGGGCGCGGTCCTGGCCGCGGTGTTCGGCGTCGGGGCACTCGTCGCCGGAGCGGCGCTGCTCACCCACAACGGGTCGGGCATACAGGGATTCGCCGGCGCCGGATTCCCGGAGGCGCTCAAGCACGTCGCCGGCGCCGGCGCCGGCACCGTGTTCGCGCTCGGGCTCGTCGAGGCCGGCGCGGTAGCCATCCTCACGATCTCCGCGAGCACCGCGTACGCCGCCGGCGAATGCGTGGGCGTCTCGCACTCCTTCAATAGCTCGCCGCGGGGCGCAGCCCTCTTCTACGCCGCGAACATCGGTGTGGCGCTGCTCGCCGCGCTCGTGATCTTGATTCCCGGCGCGCCGCTGCTCTCGATCGCTCTGAACGCGAACGTGCTCGCGACCGTGCTGCTCCCCGTCAGCCTGGTGTTGATGGTCATGCTCGCCAACGACAAGGGGCTGATGGGCCCCTGGGTCAACAGGCGCGCGACCAACGCGATCGGGATCTCGGTGATCGCGTTCGTCGGGGTCTGCGGGGCCGCCTACGGAATCGACTCCTTCCTGCAGGTGACGCACGTGATCGGCTCATGAGCGCCGAGACTCCCATCGCGAGCGCCACGCAGGCCAGCTCGGCCATCTCCGAGCAGGAGCTGCAGGCCCAGGAGCGCAACGAGGACGAGCTGATCATGCACCTCGAGCGCGATCAGTTCGTGGTCGAAACCTCCCGGCCTGTGCCGCGAGCGCCGCTCAGCGCACGCGCGATCGCGGGTCTGTGGGCGCTGCGGGTGTTCGTCGTGCTCGTCAGCCTGATGGTCATCTACACGTTCCTGGACCAGCTGCACTGAGCGGGGCCGCACGCGAGCGGCGAGCGCCCGCTCATTCGAGCAACAGGTGCACGATTGCGAAGATGCCCACGGTTACGATCAGTGCCCGCAGCGCGCCCTGGGGCAGGCGCCGCCCGTAGCGGGCAGCGAGCTGCGCTCCGAGGATCGACGCGCACGCGATGATCGCCGCGGGCCCCCACTGCACGTGCGCGGCGAGCGCGAAGTAGAGGCCCGCCACGCCGTTGACGAGGCCGGCGAGGACGTTCTTCAGCGCGTTCGTGCGCTGCAGGTCCTGCGCGAGCGTCGCCCCCAGGATCCCCAGCAGGAGGATTCCCTGGGCCGCCCCGAAGTAGCCGCCGTAGACACCCGCGAGATAGATCGCCAGCGGCAGCAGGAGTGCGCCGTGCTCCAAGTTCAGCTCGCGCCGCACGAGCGCTCGCGCGATGCGAGGCTGCAACACGACGAGCACGAGGGCGAGCCCGATGAACGCTGGCACGATCGCTTTGAAGGCGGACGCGGGCAGCACCAGCAGCAGCACGGCGCCGGTCGCCCCGCCGGCGACCGAAACCGCGCCGAAGCGCACTGCGCGGGCGCGCTGGCCGGCGAGCTCGCGTCGGTAGCCGATCGCTCCGGAAAGCGATCCCGGGACGAGGCCGATCGTGTTCGAGACGTTGGCCGTGACGGGCGCGTAGCCGAACGCCAGGAGCACCGGGAAGGTGATCAGCGTACCGCTGCCCACGAGCGTGTTGATCGCCCCTGCGGCGAGCCCCGCGAGCGCGATCGCGGCGATTTCGCCCGCGCTCATCGCGCGCTCGGCTCGAGCAAGCCCGGGCGTTCGCGCGCATGCGCTGAAGCACTCACGCGAGCACGGCGCCCATCGCTCGGCTGCCCCGGGTGCATAGGGGCGCGAAGGCTATCCGCAGGCGCCGCCTTCACGGCGTGCGGCGGCGATAGGGTCGGTGCGTGAGCGCTGCCAGCCTTCAGGCGCGCGCGTGAGCGCCCTGCGAGAAGCCGCCCGCACGCTGTGGCCGGCGCCGGGTGATCGCCACGGCCCGCTCGTACCGGCGCTGATCGCGCTGACCTTCCTCACGGGTGTGGTCGACGCGACGAGCTATCTGCGCCTGGGGCACGTCTTCGTCGCGAACATGACTGGAAACGTGGTCTTCATTGGCTTCGCGCTGGCGGGCGCGAGCGGGCTCTCGGCGAGCACGTCGCTGGTGGCCCTCGCCGCCTTCCTCGTGGGTGCGCTGAGCGGCGGTGCGATCGGAGCACACGCGGGTGAGCATCGCGGACACGTGCTGCGCGCCGCCGGCGCGACCCAGTTCGTGCTGCTGGTGATCGCCCTTCTGATCTCGCTCCTGGCAAACGAACCCCCATCCGGCGTCACGCGCTACGCGCTCGTGGTGCCGATGGCGCTCGCGATGGGAGTGCAGAACGCCGCCGCGCAGCGCCTCGCGGTGCCCGAGTTGACGACGACCGTGCTCACGCGGACGCTCACGGGCCTCGTCTCCGAAGCGGGCGCCGTCGGGGGGTCCGGCTCGAAGTTCGGTCGCCGGGCGGTCGCGGTCGCAGCGATGCTGCTGGGAGCGCTGAGCGGTGGGCTGCTCGTGCTGCACGTCTCGATCGCCGCGGCGCTCGCCGTGGCCTGCGCGATCGGGTTGCTCGTCGCGCTCACGATGCACGTGCTCGCGCGCGCACAGTCGGTGTGGCGATAGCTGCACGCTCGACGGCGGGAGGAGGGCGGCGCTGCGGCTAAGTTCTGTGCTGTGAAGGCGCGTCTGGCTGCAGCGCTCGCCACCGCGGCGAGCCTCTTCGCGGGGATCCTCGTGCTTCCGGCCGGCACCGGGCCGATCGGCTCGCTAGTGCCGTTCGCGGCCGCCGAAACGCCCGCGCCAACGAGCGCGCCAGCGACTGCGCCGCTCCCACCGACGCGCGTGACCGGGCTGCCGGCGCGCACGATCAGCGATGGCGCGACGTCGCTTGAGGTAGCGCTCTCGGCACCCGTCTCCCCCACCTCGCCCACACCGACGCTGGTACCGGCCGTGGCCGGCGCCTGGCATGTCGCGGGCGATCTCGAGGTCTTCACGCCGGCCGCGAGCCTTGCCCCGTGCTCGAGCTATCAGCTGATCATGTGGGCGCAAACGGACTCCACGGGGCACGCCGAGCTCGCGCACAGGCGCACGCTCACGCTGCAGGTCGCGTGCCCGCCGCTGACGGGCCTCCAGCTCGCGCTCTCGCGCCTGGGCTACCTGGGCGCGAGCTTTCACCCGCGCCACGCGCTGCACATCCGCTCGGGACGGCTGAGCGGCCGCGAAGCGGCGCTGCTCCTGTTCGGGCCGCCGGCGGGCACGCTCGTACCCGATCCCTCCTCGGCGCCGCCGCTCGCCCCCGGCCAGCTCGATGCGACGACGCGCGGGGCACTCGAGGTATTCCAGGCCGACAACGGGCTGGCGGTGAGCGGGCAGACGAATCGCGCCGTGTGGCTCGCGCTGCTCTCAGATCTGCGCACCTACAGGCGCGATCGGCAGCCGTACACGTGGGCGACCGTCTCAGAGCAGGAGCCGGAGACGCTCTACCTGCACCGCGGGCAGCAGTTGCTGTTGACGACGCTCGTCAACACCGGCGTCCCAGGGGCGGAAACGCAGACCGGGATCTTCCCGATCTACGCGCGCTATGTCTCCACGACGATGGCCGGCGAAGATCCCGATGGGACGAAATACGACGTGCCCGACGTGCCGTGGGTCAACTACTTCAACGGCGGCGACGCTGTGCACGGATATCCGCGCGAAGCGTATGGCTTCCCCCAGTCCAATGGCTGCGTGGAGCTGCCGATCGAAGCAGCGCGCTGGGTCTTCGGCGCGCTCGCGATCGGCGACATCGTGTGGGTGCGCTGAGCGCCCTGGCGCCGGGCGTGAGGCCCCTGAGCGGCGCTCTTCAGGGCGGGCCCTACTTGACCGTGAGCGTCCCTTCCATTCCGGCCATGCGGTGGCCGGGAACGGAGCAGAAGAACTTGTAGGTCCCCGGTTTCAACTCCAGCGTGAGGAGCTTGCTCCCACCCTTGAAGGTGGGTGTCGCGCCGAGGATCTGATGGGATGAGGATTCGATCGTCATGTTGTGTTCCAGCGGCGACATGTTGGTGAAGGCGATCGAGACCTTGCCGGCGTTGGCGGTCAGCGAGCTCTTGTCGTATTTGAGTTCCCCTTCGGGGTTCGCGGCGAGCGAGAGGGTCCCCGTGGCGGGGGTCGAGCTGGGCGCCGCGGCCTTGCTCGTCGTTGAGCTCACGGCGGCCGAGGTGCTGGTGGCTGTGCTCGTGCTCGTACTGGTGCTGGGGCTCGATGAGCTGCCACAGCCGGCCAGCGCGAGCGCGCTCAGCGCAAGGGCAAGCGATGAGAGCTTCGCCATCGCCGGGAACTGTACTCGCTTCGCCGGGCGCGTGGGCGGCTGCTAGGTGCCCTGCAGCTCCCCTTCGACGATGTGCCCGTCGTCGGCGGGCGCGGCCGGCGCGGGCGGAGCCTCGGCTCGCATGAGCCGGCCACCGAGCGCCCCGATCGCTCCCGCTGCGAGCGCGGCGAGCGCCCATCCCGAGCCCGAGCGTTCGTGTCCACGAACGGCGTCGAGTGAGTGGCTCCCGGGCCCGACCTCGACGAGCGCGAGCACGGCGGCGATCAGCACGACGTTGTACTCATAGCCCCCTTTGGAGGCCCATGGGCCGTTCTTGGCATGCACGGTCTCGATCGCCGTGATCATGGTCGCGGTGAGCGCGGAGGCGGCAAGCGGCGTCGCGAGGCCGACGGCGAGCAGCGCACCGCCGCCGGCCTCGGCCGTCCCGGCCGCCAGCGCGTGCGTACGACCGGGGCGCAGGCCGAGCTTCTCGAAGCCCTCGGCGGTGGCCTCGAGGCCGGCGCCTTCGAACCAGCCGAAGAGCTTCTGTGTTCCGTGTCCGAAGAAGAACCCGCCAACGGCGAGGCGCAGCAGCAATCTCCCGATCTTCATGTCGGCTCCTTTCTGTTGCTTGATGTGCTAAGCGATCTCATCAGGGCGCTGCAGGTCGCGCATGCTGCTCCCGTCTGATCTGGGCGCCGGGCGAGGAGGTGGCGCCGTTGGCCTCGATCGCCACATTTTGTGTTAAGGGGAGGCTGACCGCGCCCGCAGGCTGTGCCGGGTCGCCGTGGGCGTACCTGCCCCCGCGCAAGAGCGAGGCGCCGGCGGCGATGAGGCAGGAGACGGTGGCGAACAGGAAGGCCTCGTGCAGGCCGCTGCGAAACGGCGCGGAGATTAGCTGCGGGAAGAAGGATCGCCCCGTGAGCAGCGTGCGGTTGGCGGCCGAGAGCGAGGCGAGCGCGTGCGGGCCGACGAGGCGTTCGACGGGGTTGTAGCCGAGGAAGGCGGCGAACAGGACCGAGACGGGCGGCGTGTGCGCGGCGCTCGCGGCGGTGCCCGCGGCGACGCCGTGGCGCGCGAGCCCGCTCCTCAGCGTCTGCGGGAGGCTCGAGGCGAGCCCGAGGATCATGAGCGTGAAGAACACGCCGATCGAGAGCACCTGCGCGGAGTTCTGGAAGGTCTGGTTCATGCCGCCGCCCGCGCCGCGGTCGCCGGGCGGCAGGCTGTTCATCACCGCCGCGCGGTTGGGCGAGGCGAACATGCCCATGGCGGCGCCGGCGAGCGCGAGCACGAGCGCGAACGGAACATAGGAGAAGTCGACCGGCAGCCGGCTGAGGAGCACGAAGGAGAGCGCCGCGCCAAGCATGCCGCCGGTGGCGAAGGGACGCGCGCCGAAGCGGTCCGAGAGAAAGCCCGAGGTGGGCCCCGCGAGCAGCATGCCGAAGGTCAGTGGCAGCATGTAGATACCCGCGCGCAGCGGCGTCTCGGTGAAGTTGACGCCGTGCTCGGGCAGCCAGATCCCCTGCAGCCAGATGATCAGCATGAACATCAGCCCGCCGCGCGCGACGGCAGACAGGAACGTAGAGAGCGTGCCGAACGTGAAGGCGCGGATGCGAAAGAGCGGCAGGCGGAACATCGGGTTGGCGACCCTGGCCTCGATCGCTGCGAAGGCCGCGAGGCATGCCAGGCCGCCGGCGAGCAGCGCGATCACCCTGGGGCTTCCCCAGCCGGTCGCGCTGGCGCCGTAGGGGCGGATCCCGTAGGTGACGGAGACCATCACCAGGATCAGCCCCAGCGCGAAGGTGATGTTGCCGGCCCAGTCGACGGGGGCACGGTGGGGCTGGCTTCGCTCCTCGAGCTTCATGTAGGCCCAGACGGTGCCGAAGAGGCCGACGGGCACGGAGATCAGGAACACGAGGCGCCAGTCGATCGGCGCGAGCACGCCGCCGAGCACGAGCCCCACGAACATGCCGCTCACGCCGACGATGTTGTTGATGCCGAGGGCCATCCCGCGCTGGTTGGCGGGAAAGGCGTCGGTGATGATCGCGGCGGCGTTCGCGAGCAGGAAGGCGGCGCCGATCCCCTGTACGACGCGGAAGGCGATCAGGTAGCTCGCGCCGGCGCGCCCGCTCATCCAATCGAAGGTGAGCGCCAACGACGCGAGCGTGTAGATGACGAAGCCGAGGTTGTACATGCGTACGCGCCCGTACATGTCCCCCAGGCGTCCGAGGCTCACGATCAGCACGCTCGAGACGACGAGGAAGCCGAGGATCATCCACAGCAGGTAGAAGCTGTTGGCGGGCGCCAGCGGGTCGAGATGGATGCCGCGGAAGATGTCCGGCATCGCGATCAGCGTGATCGAGGCGTCGAGCGTGGCGAGCAGCACGCCCAGCGTGGTGTTCGACAGGGCGATCCACTTGTAGCGGTCAGAGCCGCCCGCCTGGCGGGAGTAGGGGTTTTCGTCCGTTCGCGCCCCTGTGCCCACGCGGTCTGCCATCGGCTCATTAATAACGCTGCGGGCGCGTCCTCCCCGGGCATCACTCGCGCTGCGAGCGCCTTCGGGGCCCCGAGCGGCAGCGCTCGCTCGCGCGGGTCGCGGCCCATGTCGGCGCCTCGCGCCAGCTTGACAGCGGCCCGGTGGGTTGGCTAAGCTCCGTTCGGGTCTCGGCTGCCGCTGCGCTTAGCCGTGGCGCCGGGGGCCGTCAAGAGGGGACAACTAATAGAGGGGCTGCACCGGGCGCGTTTACGCTGTGGGGCTGGCTCTGCTCGTAGAGGAGGATGTGAGATGCAGGCCATGAAGGGCTTTGCAGGTGCGCTCCGTTCACGCAGTCGCTTACTCGTGGGCTGTCTCGCGCTCGCTCTCGCGATCGGAGGAACGCTCGCGCAGGGGGCAAGCGCGGAAAGACCGCACAAAGAAAAAGAAAACAAGAAGTACTCGAGCTATATCGCCCTGGGCGACTCGCTCGCGTTTGGCTACTCCGAGCAGCTCTACAACGAAAACGAGCCGGGCGGCGACGAAGCGAGCAAGTTCCACGCCGGCTACGCCAACTACTACTTCAAAAGGATCGACAAGGCGATTGTCATCGAAGGCAAAAACCACGGGAAACCCGTGAACTTCGAAGACCTCGGCTGTCCGGGCGAGACGACTGCATCGCTGATCGGCAACAAACTCGCTGGGACGATCCTCGAAGGCTTCCCTCACCCCGCCACGACCGAAGCGCCGTGCGCCTACCAGGAAGCCTGGGGAGCGCTGCACGAACCAGGGCTGGGCGGGCCGCTACACGAACCGTACTACGAAGAATCGCAGCTCGAAGACGCTATGAAACGAATCTTCAAGGACGCAGAAGCCGAAAAGCCGGTCAAGACGATCTCGCTCGACATCGGCGCCAACGACGAGCTCCACCTCGTCGACGAATGCGAGCACTCGGAAGAATCCACGCTCTCGTGCCTGAAAAAACGCGTTCCGGCGCTGATCGGGACGATCACGACGAACATCGCCGACATGGTCTACCTGATTCGTCACGGCGAAGAATTCGAGCCCGGGGGCTGGCTCGACTACACGGGCCGCATCATCCTGGTGGCGACGTATGACCCCTATGGGGTCGTGTTCAAGGAAGGCGAAGAAGAGTATCCGACAGGCTGCGCAGAAAAACACGAAACATGCGCACCGCAGGGACGCGAAGAGCTGCCCGAATCGAACGTGCTGGCGGGAGCCCTGACCTCGTTCGAGGCGAGCACCTTCAAAGAAGAAATCAAAGAAGGCGGCTTCTGCATCGCGAACATGCAGGAAGCGTTCAACCCGTCGTATAACCCGGCAGACCCAGGCGAATCGACGGCCCCCGAGCGTAAGCACGAAGCTCACCTGCTCAAATCCTGGACCAACATGGCGAACAGGAACGTGAGCAACGGCAAAGCGGATGGGCCGGACATCCATCCGACCATGAAGGGCTACCACACGATCGCCCGGCTCATGGCCAAGGATTGCCCCGAAGCGTGAGCTAGGGGAGCACGAGATGTGGTCGAGGGGCCGAGCTTGCTCGGCCCCTCGGCGTTCCTGCGAGGCTCGAGCGGCGCTCGAAGCGTCGCGGCGATCGCCGAGGCCCGGGGTTGGGCTCGGCTTGACAGCAAGACCTCGCGTTGGATATGCTGGCGGGCGGCGCTTCAGCGGAGCTGGAGGGTCGCTGGCCTGGAAGCTTCCAGGGGGAACTTCATAGACTAGGCCTGAGCCGGTGGCATGCCGGCTCTTGCGGGTCCGCTCGTAAGGAGGAATGGGGAGAGATGGACGCCATCAAGGGGTTGTCAACCGCTTTTCGCTCGCGTGGTCGTTTGATCGGCCTCTGCATGGCGTCTGCGCTCGTGCTCGCGGCGCACGGCGCACCGACTGCAAGCGCAAGGAAGCCACCAAAAAGGATCTATGTCGCCCTCGGCGACTCGCTCGCGTTCGGCTACTCGCAGGAAAGCTACAACAGGCTTCGCGTGCACGAAAACAGGAAAACGCACGAAGCCGAACCCGAGATCGCTATAGGGTTCCAACACGGGTATGTCAACTATTACCTGCGCCCCCTCAACGAAGAGGCCCACGAACTGCCCGAATCGAACCCCGCGCGCGCCTTGTTCTCAAACGCCAGCCTGCGAGACTTTGGCTGTCCGCGCGAGACGAGCGCTTCGCTAATCGGCAATGGGCCCGTCGGTGAAGCCATGGAGTCGCTTCCGGAACCTGCCACCACGGAAGCTCCGTGTGCGTATGAGACCGAATGGCTGCAGGAAAAGGAACTGTGGAAGGAAACGCGCGAAAACGCCTCCGGTAACGGCGGTCCGCTGCACCTCAACCTCTACCACGATGCACCGCACGTTGAATTCCGCAGCTGGAAGAAGGGCTCCGAGAAATCCACGACGAATCGACGCACGCCCATGTCGCCATGCTGACACTGGACGTCGGGTCCTCCGATGAGCAACACCTCATTGAATCGTGCGAGGAAAACCAGCCTGACGAAGTCGCGGAATGCCTGTCGGCCCACTCTTCGGCGTTCATCCAGACCGTCAAGGCGAACGTCGCCGACACGGTCTACGCCCTGCGCAACGCCGCCACGGTATTTCCCCCGTCCGATGAGTACGTCGACTACACGGGCCCGATCACCTTCGTAGAGGCGTTTGACCCGTATGGGCATCGCACGAAAAGCGCAGAAGTGCCGGGCTCCAACGAATTGACCGCGGAGCTCAATGCGGCGGAGAAGACTGCTCTCGAAAGCGAGCCCAACGTCTGCATTGCGAACCTGCAGCCGGAATTCAACCCGGGCTATGGGCACCCCGCCGACGAAGGGGCTGAAGCGACACGGCTCAGAGAATGGACGAACATGGAAAACGAAAAGTCGAGTCGCAAACACAAAAACGGACCCGATCCCAGTCCCACGAAGACCGGCTACAGGAAGATCGCCGAAATCATGAAGACCGACTGTCCGTACGCTGGGTTCGAAAGCTCGAAATGATGAAGAGCGACTGTCCGTACGCTGGGTTCGAAAGTTAGCGACGCCTGCCGGCGCCCGGCGAGGGTCCACGCTCTCGCCGGGGAAGGACCGTAGCGTCCGTTGTCCTGACCGTCGGACTCAAGTCGAAGCAATCCGAACTCGCTCGCACCGGTCGAGCTTCACCTGGCGGCGGACGAAGCGGGCTGCGTCTAAGGGAAGCGGGCTGCGTGTAAGCGCGCCCACCGCCGGCGTGCGGGCGACCGCTCTTGCCGTCCGCTGCCCTGATCTGCTCCGAGGCGCTGCTGTGCGGGTCACGTCGGTAGAAGTGGTGTAGCGAGCGGCGTGTAGGCCGGAGAAGGTTCCGGCCACCGCGGCGTCCACACTCGTCGGTTCCACCAAGAATCGATGAGAAGGGAGCACCACGATGGCCGAAGGCCACAGGATGACCACTGCCGATGTCGTTGCCAAGGTGATGGCGGGCGAGCACGGCGACTTCGTGCGCGAGGCGGTCGCATTGGTCGCCCGCGAGCTGATGGAGGCGGAGATCTCGTTCGAGGTCGGCGCAGAGCGCGGAGAGGTGAGCCCAGAGCGCCTCACCCACCGAAACGGCTACCGCCCAAGGCCCTGGGAGACGCGGGTCGGGGAGATCGAGCTGTTGATCCCCCGCAAGCGCCAGGGCCCGGCCTACTTCCCGAGCTTTCTTGAACCGCGGCGGCGAAGTGAGCAGGCGATCGTCGCGGTCGTGCTCGAGGCCTATGTCAACGGCGTATCGACCAGGAAGGTCGATCGCTTGGTCGAGCAGCTGGGGATCGCCGGGATGACCAAGGACCGCGTCTCTGCGCTCTGCAGGGCCCTCGACGAGCAGGTGCAGATCTTCAGGGAGCGCCCGCTTGAAGGCAGCTATCCGTATCTGTGGCTTGACGCCAAGCACTTGAAGGTCCGCTCCGGGGCGCACGTGCGCTCGAAGGCGCTCGTGATCGCCTATGCCGTGCATGACTCCGGCATCCGCGAGGTGATCGGACTCGATCTCGGCGAGGTCGAGTCAGAGGCCTTCTGGGTCGAGTTCCTGCGCTCCCTGAGAGCCCGTGGGCTGCAGGGAGTCCGTCTTTGTGTCTCTGACCAGCATGAAGGTCTCAAGCACGCGATCGAGCGCGTCCTCGCGTGCCCCTGGCAGCGCTGCACCGTGCACTTCGTCCGCAACATGCACCAACACTGCCGGCCCTCACAGCGCGGCCTAGTCTCCGCCGCCTTGCGGGAGCTCTTCCAGGCCGAGGACGGCGAGCAAGCCTCAGAGCGCGTTGGGCAGGTGATCGAGCGTCTTGAGCCGACCGTCCCGAAGGTCTGCCGGCTCTTGGAAGAGGCAGAGGCCGACCTGCTCGCCTTCTACGCGTTCCCGAGCGAGCACTGGCCGAAGCTCAGGAGCACGAATCCGCTCGAGCGCGTCAACCGCGAGATCGGCAGACGCTCTGATGTCGTCGGCATCTTCCCCAACGACGCCTCAGCGATCCGTCTCGCCGGCGCCCTCTTGATCGAGCAGAACGACGAGTGGCTCGTCTGCCGACGCTACCTCTCCGCCGAGAGCATGGCCCTACTCGACGCTGTGAAAGCCCAGGACCCCGACATCCACGAGGGAAAGGGAGAGGAGGTCGTCAAGCTCAACGCCGCCTGAGCCATGAGCGTCACCGACGAGAGGGCGTTACACCACTACAGACGACTTGACTGCTGTGCGGCCCGCATACACGCCAGGGCAACCCGTCGGTATCGCCGGTGCATGGCATGCGGCCCTCGATCCTGGCTATTCGCCTGCGAGAGCGCTCACATTCCCCAAGCGGTCAAGGTCCACTGCGCGCCGCGGCTGGCAATTCGCCAGTCGGGCCTGACCCGCTCAGCCCTGCAGCCATTCTGTTAGACGGATCTCAGAGAGGGCCAGCGTGCCCGCGCGCCACCCCAGGGCATCCGGATAGCGAAAGCCCGGCATAACATCCGAGCACAGCGCCGGCTCGTCAGCGACGGAGCCGTGCCCGGTTGCGTCTCACTGCCTTTAGAAGGCGGTTGCGCAGCCGCCTGCGCGGACTCCAGCTCTCCGGCCATGGCAGGATCGCCCCCCGCGCCTGCCGGCGCAGCTGGCGCGGTGGCAGCGGCGTGCCCTCGTGCGCCATCACCCACCAGGTCTGCCGCGGGTGATACCAGGCCAGCGGGACGCCATGCAAACCGGCCTCCTTCAGCCAGCGCGCGATCGTGCCAGGGCGGTAACCGACGCAGTCGGGATAGATCCAGCCCTCCTCGCAGGGGACACCGCGATCGCGGTCGACCATGATCCCGTCGCGGTGGTGGTGCACGAAATCGATCATCGCTAGGCCCGACGGCGCCAGCGCTTGGCGTGCCGCACCGATTAGCGCCTGCGTCATCTCGGGCCCGGTATGCGAGGCGATCGACTGCGCGACCACGAAGTCGAACGGCTCGAGATCGGATACGTCAAAGGTCTCGTTGTAGAGGAATGTGGGCTCCTTCAGCGCGAGCGCGTCGCGTCCGAGATGCCTGTCGATTCCCTCTTCCACCAGCCAGCGGTTGGGCTCGAGGCCCGTGTAGCCGCCGGCTGCGAGGTAGCTGATGAGCAGACGCCCGCCCCGCAAGGAGCCGCAGCCGATGTCGAGCAGACGATGGTCCTCCCGTAAGCCCATCGCACAGAGCATCGAGAACTGCATCGCGCCCCTGAGGTCGTACTGGCGCGCCGGCCCGACGAACGCCTTGTAGTTGCGATCCTCCTGCAGCATGGGGGCGATGTTAGCGGCGTACATCCTCCCGGCGTCCTCTCCACGTCGCGAGTCGCTACGCCCACGGCCGTTGCTGGGCACGAAAAAGGTGATGGCCCCATATGGGGCCATCACCGTGCAACTCATGCTTTGTCGACTGAGTGAGCGTCGGCGCAGCGCCTCCGTTGGCGCCGCGCCGAGCTCTCGACGCTCCAGCTACCCGAGCGGCAGGTAGAGCGACTCCAGTGTTTCGATTTCCGCGTTCGCCGCCACGCCCCATTTTTTCCCTGCCGGGACGATGAAGGTGTAAACGGCACCTTCTTTCGGAACGTTGGCTTTGATGACGTCGATGATTTCGGCGCCAGGTCCGCCACCAACTTCAACGTCGATGGTGGTTTCTTTTTCTTTTTTCAATTTCACTTCGAGGATGACCTCAGTCGGTTCCGTAGCGGACGGTTCGAATTTGGTGCCGACCGCCCGTTCGGTCCTCGTCGTGTAGGTCCCTACGCTGAACCCTTTGCCTTCTTTGCCTTCTTTGCCTTCTTTCCCTGCGGATCCTTCGGGGCCCGTCGCGCCAGTGGCTCCAGCCGGCCCCTGTTTACCTTCGGCTCCGGTTGCGCCCGTGACGCCGGTAGCTCCGGTTGCGCCCGTAGCACCGTTTTCGCCATTGGTTCCGTTGGTCCCGTTGGTGCCGTTGGTGCCGCTGCTCCCAGCCGCACCTTCTTTACCTTCGGACCCCGTGGCTCCGGTTGCGCCCTGCGCCCCCGTCGCTCCGGTCACGCCGGCTGCGCCTTCTTTACCTTCTTTACCTTCAGCGCCGGTCGCGCCCGTGGCTCCGGTCGCGCCGTTTTCGCCGTTGGCCCCGTTGGTTCCGTTCGTCCCATTGGTTCCGCTGGCGCCTGTTGCGCCTGTGGCTCCGGTGGCGCCGTTTTCGCCGTTGGTCCCGTTGGTTCCGTTCGTCCCATTGGTTCCGCTGGCGCCTGTTGCGCCTGTGGCTCCGGTGGCGCCGTTTTCGCCGTTGGTCCCGTTGGTCCCGTTGGTTCCATTGGTTCCGTTCGTCCCATTGGTTCCGCTGGCGCCTGTTGCGCCTGTGGCTCCGGTGGCGCCGTTTTCGCCGTTGGTCCCGTTGGTCCCGTTGGTTCCATTAGTTCCGGCTTTGCCTTCGGGTCCGGTTGCTCCGGTGGCACCCGCGGCGCCTTCTTTGCCGTTTTCGCCGTTGGTTCCGTTGGTTCCGTTGGTTCCATTAGTTCCGGCTTTGCCTTCGGGTCCGGTTGCTCCGGTGGCACCCGCGGCGCCTTCTTTGCCGTTTTCGCCATTGGTTCCGTTGGTTCCGTTGGTTCCATTGGTTCCGGCTTTGCCTTCGGCTCCGGTTGCTCCGGTGGCTCCCGTTTCGCCTTTGGTCCCGGTTTCGCCTTTCACGCCCTGGGGGCCTTCTTTGCCGGCAGCTCCGGTTTCGCCTTTGGCTCCGGTTTCGCCTTTAGCACCGGTTTCGCCTTTGGCTCCGGTTTCGCCTTTGGTCCCGGTTTCGCCTTTCACGCCCTGGGGGCCTTCTTTGCCGGCAGCTCCGGTTTCGCCTTTGGCTCCGGTTTCGCCTTTGGCTCCGGTTTCGCCTTTGGCTCCGGTTTCGCCTTTGGCTCCGGTTTCGCCTTTGGCTCCGGTTTCGCCTTTGGCCCCGGTTTCGCCTTTGGCCCCGGTTTCGCCTTTGGCCCCGGTTTCGCCTTTGGGTCCGGTTGGTCCGGTTGCTCCGGTTGGTCCGGTTGCTCCGGTTACGCCTTTCGAGCCTTCTTTACCGGCAGGGCCTTCTTTACCGGTGGCGCCTTCTTTGCCGGTGGCTCCGGTCGCGCCAGTGGCGCCATTGAGGCCTTTAAGGCATTCAATGTTGGTCCTGTAGGTCAGGGTTTTGGTCGCGCTGCCGCCGATCGCGACGGTGCCGGTACCCATGCCCTGCACCTCGAGGAAGACCGGCGCGATGCCGGTGGCCGTTGTTTCGGCCACTGTGACGGTCCCTTTGGTGATTACTTCCTCACCGAGGGCAGAGCCGCTCAGCTGCTGGGCGGCTGGGTCATCCCAGTTGATCGTCGTTGTCCCGCCTTTGGCACCGAAGTGTTCCCCGGTGAAGGTGATGGTTTCCCCAGGGCAAACGCTTTCCGGAGAAACTTTCGTCAAAATCCAGGCAGACGCCGCCTCGGCGCTGCCGAAGAACACTACGAGCGCCAGTACCCCGGAGAGGAGGCTTATGCGCCCCGTCATCCGTCGCAGTAGCGCTGACATCGTTCCGCCGAGGACTCGCCTCGAGCTGCCGTGCGACGCTGCGCGCGACGTAGTCCTACGTATGACCTGCATGGTCCCGATGTGCCGACGCACTGGTCCCCCTCCTTGGTTTTGGTCCTGTGGGACTGGCCAGCGGGTTCCCCACTACGAGCGCCAAACGCTCTGGCCCGCGAGGCCAGGAATTCGGGATCGTACCACAGCTCTGCTTATTTGACACCCCTAATTTGGAGACTGCGAGATCGGTGCTGGCGGGACCGTGGGATGTCTTCCCGGCAACGACGTCGAGTCGCCGCCGCCGACGGCATCCGGGATGCCTCGGGCCTGCTCTGACGGTTGCACGTCCTCGCTTTTTGGCAGGATCGGCTCGGTGCAACGCTTCATTGCGATCGTTCCGGCGTACAACGAGTCCGAGGTCGTCGCCGAGACGGTCGCGCAGATCCATGCCCATGCCCCGGACTTCGACGTGGTGGTCATCGACGACGGATCAAGCGACCACACGGCCGCCCAGGCGGCCAGCGCTGGCGCGGCAGTCGTGCGCATGCCCTTCAACGTGGGCATCGGGGGCGCCATGCAGAGCGGCTACATCTATGCCCTCGAGCGCGGCTATGACATCGCCGTCCAAGTCGACGGCGACGGCCAGCACGATCCGCACTACATCCACGAGCTGCTCGAGCACCTGCAGGCAGACGCGAGCTGCAACATGGTCACCGGGTCGCGCTTCCTGGACCCGCAAGGCGGCGGCGATCGCTCTTCGGCCTCGCGCCGTGCCGGGATCGGGGTCTTCGCGCGCGTCGTCTCAGCGATCACCGGCCAGCGCGTGACCGATCCCACCTCGGGATTCCGCATGATCGACCGGCGCGGCATCGAGCTGTTCGCCCGCGACTATCCGCAGGACTACCCCGAGGTTGAGGCGATCCTGCTGATGCACGCCCACCGTCTTCGCAGCCGCGAGGTGCCCGTGCGAATGCGGCCTCGCACCTCGGGCACCTCGAGCATCTCCTCGGCGCAGCCCGCGTACTACATGGTCAAGGTGCTGCTCGCTATATTCGTGACGCTCTTTCGGGCACGCCCCCGCGGCGAGCCCGACTCACAGCCAGCGATCATCAAGCGCGGCCCGTCATGAGCATCGCCGCAACCCACCTCGCCAGCGCAACGACCCAACGCCTCGAGGTGGTCGGATTGGCGGTCCTCATCTGCGCCGTGATCTTCGAGCTCGTCCGCCGCAAGCGCCTGCTCGAGCGCTACGCGCTCGTGTGGCTCCTGGCCGGCGCGACAGTGCTCGTGCTCGGGATCTGGAAGGGACTGCTCACGACGCTCTCGCACGCTGTTGGCATCGACTACCCGCCCTCGGCCCTCTTCCTCGTGACCTTGCTCTTCGTGCTCCTGATGCTCGTGAACTTCTCGACCACCGTCTCGCGCCTGAGCGACCAGAACACGATCCTCGCGCAACGGCTCGCCCTCCTTCAACGCCAGGTCGAAGACCAGGAAGCCGACCAGAGCGACAGCCCCGGCGAACCCGGGCGTTGAACGAAGAGGCCGCTCCGACTGCGATGGCGCGCATCACGGCCGTGATCGTCACCTACGACGAGGAGCCATCCGTGGTTCGCGACGCGCTCGACAGCCTGCTGGCCCAGACGCGCGCTCCGGAGGAGATCTTGGTCATGGGTAACGGCGAGCCAGGGCGCGTGAGCGAGCTCGTGCGCGGCTACCCCGCGAGCGTCAGCCCCGTGGAGTGCGGCGCAAACCTCGGCTACATCGCGCTCAATCGCGCCGCGCGTCAAGCACGTGGCGAGTACCTGGCTTGCATGAACCCCGATGCGACGGCACACGAGGACTGCCTCGAGCAGCTTGCCGCTGCGCTCGACTCGGACGCGCATGCGGCGATCGCCGGCGCTCAGATCCTGCTCGATGACGGCCGCACGCGCAACGCGGGCGCGAACCCGCTGCACCCCACCGGCATCTCCCCCTCCGGCGGCCACGGACAGCCTCGCGAGTACGGCACCCCACGCGAGGTCATCGTCGTCTCCGGAGCGTGCTTTCTGGCGCGTCGCGATGCCTTCCTTGCGCTCGGCGGGTTCGTGGAGGAGTTCTTCCTCTACTACGACGATGTCAACCTGAGCTGGCGAGCCAGGATCGCGGGCATGGGCGTCCTCTACTGTCCCGAGGCTGTCATCGAGCACAGCTACGAGTTCGATGCGCGAGAGTCGAAGTGGTTCCTGCTCGAGCGCAACCGCCTCTTCAGCGTCCTCGCCAACTACCAGCTGCGAACGCTCCTGTTGCTCGCGCCGCTCTTGCTCGCCACGGAGATGGGGCTGCTCGTCGTGGCCGCGCGCGGGCGGTGGCTAGGGGCGAAGCTCCGCGCCTATGCATCGCTGCTGGGACTGGGCGGGCGGCTGATGAGCGAGCGACGAGCCGTTGCCGCCTCGCGGCGCTGCTCGGATGCCGAGCTCATGCGCTTCTTCGACGACCGCCTGGACTCGGCCCTGCTCCCGCGCACGGCGACGGCCTTCGCCAACCTCTTCTGCGTTCCCTACATGGCCCTCGTGCGCAGGGCCCTGCGCTAGGTGATGGAGCTACTGCTGACTTGGGGGCTGTTCCCCCTGGTGCTCTGCGCGATCGGCGTGGGCTGGGGCGCGCTCGTCGAGCGTGCCGCCGGAGTCGAGCTCGATGGAGCGCTCCTAGCCCCTGCCGGGCTCGCGGCGGCGCTCGTGCTCGCAGGGACCATCACCGCCTTTCGGGCGACGGCGCCGGCAGCCGCGACGCTCGTCGCGATCGGGGCCGTGGTCGGTCTCGTGCTGGCGTGGCCGCGGCGACGCCTGGCGCGCTGGCCCGTGCTGGCGGCGCTCGCCGTCCTACTCGTCTACGGCGCGCCCGTGCTGCTCTCGGGGCAGGCGACCTTCACCGGCTTTCTCAAGCTCGACGACACCGCGACCTGGTTCAACGTGGTCGACCACGTGATGTCGCACGCGCGCTCGGTCAGCGGCGAAGCCCCCTCGACCTACAGGCTCGTCTTCACCGGCGACGTGGGCGCGAGCTACCCGCTGGGAGCGTTCATTTGCCCGGCGTAGCGCGTGCGCTCACCGGCATCGACATCGCGTGGGTCTTTCAGCCCTACCTGGCGTGCTGCGCCGCGGCCCTCGCGGCCTGCCTGTACGCGCTCACGCGCCCCCTAATCGCCGCGGCGCGCCTGCGGGCGCTCGTCGTCTTCATCGCCGCGCAGTCGGCGCTCCTGTACGGCTACAGCCTGTGGGGCGGGATCAAGGAGCTCACCGCCGCCTTCCTGCTCGCACTGGGGGCTGCGCTCGCAGGCGAGGCCATGCTGCGCCGTCCGCAGCGCTGGCGCGAGCTCCTGCCGCTCGCACTAGCCACCGGTGCCCTGATCCAGACGCTCGGTCCCGGCGCTGCGGGCTGGGTGCTCCCGGCGATCGTGATCGTGCTCGGCGCCTGGCTGCGCCACAGTGGCGCCGGGGAGCGCCGCCGCGAGCTCGCCAAGCCGCTGGCCTCCCTCGTGGCGCTGAGCGCGGCCTTCGTCGTGCCGGTGTGGGTGGTCGTCGGGGCGTTCCTGTCGAACAAAGGCGGGCTCTTCGCAGGGCTGTTCTCGAGCGGGCAGACGCTCGCGACGAGGCTCGGGAACCTCTTTCACCCACTGAGTGTCTTTCAGCTCGCCGGCATCTGGCCGGTGCGCGACTTCCGCCTCACGGCGCCCGCGCTGCCCACCGCGCTGCTGGTCGCACTCGTGCTCGTGCTCGCCGCCGGCGGGCTGTGGGTGAGCGTACGTGCACACCAGCCCGGGCTCGTCGTGTACACGGTGGTCGCGCTCGTCGGGTGCGGCGTGCTCTACCTCGCAGGCAGCACCCCGTGGGTGGGTGGCAAGGCGCTCGCGATCTCCTCGCCGGCGCTGCTCGCGGCGGCGCTCGTAGGCGCCGCGAGCTGGTGGGGCGCGGCGCGCAGGCGGGCCGCCGGACGCGTCCTCTCCGCGCTCGCCCTGCTCGTGCTCGCCGGCGGCGTGGTGTGGTCGAACGTGCTCGCGTATACCGATGTGACGCTCGCCCCACGTGCGCGCCTGACCGAGCTCCAGCACATCGGCCAGCTCGTCGCGGGCAAGGGCCCGACGTTCGTGAACCAGTACGAAGTCTACGCCGACCGGCACTTCCTGCGAGCCGGTGCGCCGGTCGAGCCGGCCGAGTACCGCATCCCCGATCTCGCGCTGCACGACGGGATCATCCTGACCAAGAGCGCGGCGGCCGACCTCGACTCCTTCCCGCTCTCGACGCTCGAACCGTACCGCTCGCTCGTGATCGAACGCTCACCTGTGGAAAGCCGCCCCCCGTCGAGCTTCCAGCTCGTCTGGCAGGGCAGCTACTACGAGCTCTGGCAGCGTCCCGCGCACCCCTCCACGCGCGTGCTCGCACACATCCCGCTGGGGGAATCCAACACGCTTCCCTATTGCGGCGTGGCTCAGAACGGACCTACACGCTTCCCGTGCTCGATCGACCCGGTCGCCGTGCCCGCCTGCTCGCAGGTCAAGGAACTCGGCCGCGAGGCGTCCTCCGATCACGCCACGCTGCTCGCCTACCAGCGCCCGCGGCCGATCGTCGCGCGCGGCGATCAGACGCTGTGGCCGGGCAGGTGGATCTACGACGCTCCCGAACACACGCTGACGGCCACGACGCCCGGGACCGCCGTCAGCCACATCGCCGTGGCCAGCGGCCAGCGCTACGAACTGTGGCTCGGCGGCAGCTTCGGACGTGGCTTTGAGGTGAGCGTCGACGGGCACAGCGTCGGGCGCGTCAAGGACGAGCTCTACGCCGTCGCCGGCTACGTCCACATCGTCAACATCTTCCTCTCGCCGGGCGTGCACACCTTCGCGCTCACCTACCCGCACGCTCGACCTGACACCCGGGAGCATCGAGAACGAACTCACGTCGCTCAGCGCGATCGCGCTCGAGCCGATGCAGAGCCCAACGAGCGAAATGCTCAGCGTTCCGCCGGCCGACGCGGCGACACTGTGCGGACGTCCGCTCGATTGGATCGAGATAGTGACTGCCGGCTGAGCATGGCGCGAGCGACGCGAGCGCTACTGCGGTGGCCATGAGCAGCGCGCGCGAGGATCTCCTGCGTTCCCCGGAGGCCGGCGGCAAGGTCATTCGCGGCAGCGCGCTGCGGATCGCGGGGAACCTCGCCGGGATCGTCGTCGGCCTCGCGACCGCGACGCTGCTGCTGCGCCACCTCGGCGTGGCCGAATCGGGCCGCTACGTCACCGTCATGTCGCTGGTCGCGATCGCCGGCGCGGTCGCCGAAAACGGCCTCAACGTGAGCGCCACCCCCGAGCTCGCCCTGCGCGAGGGCGCGGCGCGCCGGGAGCTGATAGCAAACGTGCTCGGACAGCGCATCGCGATCGCGCCCCTCGCGCTGCTCGTCATCGTCGCCTTCGCCGCGCTCGCCGGCTACCCCGCGCGCATGGTCGCCGGCACAGCGCTGGCAGGTGGCGGCATGTGCATCATGTCGCTGGCCAACGCCCTGCTCGTGCGCCTGACGATCGAGCTTCGAAACGCCGGGTGGGCGTTCGTGGACTTCTTTCGGCAGGCAGTGACGCTCGTTGGTGTCGCGCTGCTCGTCGCCCTCGGTGCGCACCTGACGCCGTTTTTCGCCGTGCAGATCGCCGTCGGCCTCGCTGTGATCGCCCTGATCCCGCGGCTCGCGGGCTCGGGCGCCTTCATCGCGCCGCGCTTCGAACGCGCAGAGCAGCGGGCCCTGCTGACGCAGGCGCTGCCCGTGGCCACCGCGATCGTGCTCGGACAGCTGTACTTCCGCCTCGTCATCGTGCTGATGTCACTCATCTCGAGCGCCCACCAGACCGGCTACTTCGGCGGCTCGCTGCGGGCGATGGAAACGATCGTCAACATCCCCATCCTCGTCGCCGGCGTCGCCCTGCCGCTGCTCGCCGCTGCGGCCCGCGAGGACCGCGAGCGCTTGCGCTACGCGATTCGAGGCCTCGGCGAGGGGGCCGTGATCGCCGGCGTGCTCGTCGTGCTGGTGGCTGCACGGGCCGCAGAGCCGGTCATGGCGATCATCGGCGGCGCGAGCTTCCGCGGTGCAGGCGCCGTGCTGCGCATCCAGGTGGGCGCGCTGTTGTTCATCGCGCTCTATCAGATCTGGACCGCGTCGCTGATCGCGCTCGGGCGACAGCGCGAGCTGATCCTCACCAACTCGCTCGCACTGGCCGGCGTGGCGCTGTTCGCCGCGCTGCTCGTACCGCGCTTCGGCGCGCAGGGCGGCGCCGTCGCGAGCGTGCTCGGAGACGCCCTGCTCGCGAGCCTCATCTACTGGCGCCTGCGCGCCTGCGCCGGCAACGTGATGGTCTCCGCTGGCTTCCTCGCACGCGTCGCGGCCGCGGCTGCTCTCGCGTGCGTGCCGCTGCTCATCACCGCGCTCCCCGGCCTGCTCGCCGCCGCGCTCGCAGGCGTCGTCTTCCTCGTCGCCGGGTCGCTGGCCGGCATGCTGCCAGCCGAGCTTCGAGCCGTGCTAGGGCCGCGCGGGCTGCTCGCGGCGTGGTCGGCGCGCGGCGACGCTCGCTGAGCGCCTCCCAGCGAGCTTACTTGCCGGTGTAGGAGACGAAGCCGGATTTGTTCTCGACGGTCACGACGAAAGGCGTCTTTACCAGGGTGCCCTTCTTCTTCGGGCTCGCCGTCGTGGCCACGCATTCGAATGTCACGCCCGGTTCCTGGGTCACGAACTGCGGGCAGGTGACCGTCGAGGCGAGTTTGCGCTCGGTGCGGATGCTCTGTTCGATCGAGCGCTCCACGCGGGCGATGTTGAGGTTGGGTTTCCCGGGCCGCGTGGTGGAGCTGGAGGAGGAGTTGGAAGAGCCACACGCGCCGAGCAGCGCGGCACACGCGAGCGCCGCAAGCGCGCCCGCGCCGGTGCGGGCGAGAACGGGCGCATGGCGCTGTCTCCGGACAGGGACTTGCGAATGCATGCGCGCATGCTAGCCACTCGTCTGGACGTCACGGCTCGGTGTGGACGATCACCTCGGCGAGCCCGTCGATGCGCTTGTGCAGCCTGTCCTCGAGCTCGCCCGCCAGCCGGTGGGCCTCGCTGAGCGTTTCGCCCGGCCCCACGGCGAGCGTCAGGAACAGCACGTGGCCCGCCTCGGTGTGCATCAGCCTGAGGCTTCGCGGCGCGTGCCCCGTGCACTCGCGCACGAGCTGCTCGATCGCCTCGCTCATCTGCGCCTGGGCGTCGCGCGGCTGGGACTGCGCGCTCAGCGGGCGCTCGAGCGGCTCCAGATGCGTCTGCACGTCGGCCACGTCGGGGCGCGCCCGGATCGCCTGCTCGACGCGCTCGGCCGTGTCGTGCGCGGCGCGTAGGTCGAGCTCGGCCGGAAACTTCAGGTGCAGCGAGACGCTCGCGCCGCCGGGGCGCTCGAAGATCGCGATGTCGTGTGCCTCCTTGACCAGCGGCTCGGCGAGCGCGATTGCGAGCACGCGCTCGCGCAGGTCGAGCCCGCGCCGGCGGGGCTCGACATGAACGACCACGTCGCTGCCAGGAAGCGTGCGCTCGAGCGCGCCCTCGACGAGATCCGCCGCGTGGTGGCCCTCGACCAGGGCCTGGCCTGCGGGCACGCTCACGACGACGTCGGCGAAGTAGCGCCCAGCCGACTCGCGCAGGCGCAGGCGCTCGAGCTCGATGTCTGCACCGAGCGCCGCGATCGAGCGCTCGGCGGCTCGTTGCGCCTGGGCTGGCGTGCGGTCCATCAGCACGTTTGCGTTCTCCCCTATCAGCCGCATCGCCGTGATGAAGATGATCGCCGCCACCACCAGGGCGGCGAGCGAGTCACCGTCGTGAAAGCCCGCGCGCACGCCGAGCAGCCCCGCGAGCACAGTCAGCGAGACCGCCATGTCGGCGAGGAAGTGGGCTGAGTTGGAGCGCAGCGTCGGGCTCTGCTGGCTACGCGCGACGAGCAGCGAGACGCACATGCGGGCCGCTTCCAAGACGAGCGCCAGCGCGGGCACCGCGAGCTCGTACCAGCGCACGCTAGCGATCGCGCCCGTCCCGGACAGGCGGCTAACCGCATCGGCGCTCACGAGCACGCCGCCGATCAGCAGGATCGTGGCCTCCCCCAGCGCCCCCAGGTTCTCCGCGCGGCGATGGCCGTAGGGGTGCTCCGCGTCCGCGGGCCGCGCACCGAGCCGCACCGCGAAGAACGTCAACCCCGCCGCCAGCACGTCGCCGCTCGACTCGATGCCGCTGGAGACGAGCCCGAGGCTTCCGACCGTGAGGCCCACGCCGAGCTTCAAGGCCACGAGCACGGCCGCGAGGGCGAGCGAGGCCAGCGTGGCGGCGCGACGCGTGAACAGGGGACGCTCCCCCACCGGCGACATCGTTAGAGCGTATGCCGCAGGCCGGGTCCTATGGTGGGGCCATGGCGCACTCGCAAGGGGCCAATCGCCGCGGCCAGGCGCCCGCTGGTGCGCACAGTGGGCACGCGCATGGTGTGCACGCGCAGGCGCTAGCCCCCGGCGCTGACCGGCGAAAGCTCGCCGGCGTGCTCGGCTTGATCCTCGCGTTCATGGCCTGCGAGCTGGCGGCGGCGGTGATCTCGCACTCGCTCGCGCTGCTCTCCGACGCTGCGCACATGCTCACCGACGCCGTGGCGATCGCCCTGTCGCTGCTCGCGCTCGCGCTCGCGCAGCGACCCCCCAGGGGAGCGTTGACGTTCGGCCTGCGCCGCGTCGAGATCCTCTCCGCGCTCGCCAACGGCGTGACGCTGCTGGTGCTCGCGACGCTGATCGCCTACGAGGCCGCTCGGCACCTCTTCTCCCCCGCACGTCCGTGGCGCCCTGATGCTGGCGGTGGCGCTGCTCGGCATCGCCGTCAACGCGCTCGCCGTGTGGCTGCTGGCCTCATCCGAGCGGCGCAGCCTCAACATGCAGGGCAGCTTCCAGCACATCCTCACCGACCTCTACGCCTTCCTCGGCACCGCCGTGGCGGCCGGCGTCATCCTGCTCAGCGGCTTCGAGCGCGCCGACGCGATCGCGTCGATCATGATCGCCGCGCTGATGGCACGCTCGGGCCTCGCGCTCGTGCGCGACTCCTCGCGCGTCTTCCTCGAGGCCGCCCCCGAGGGGCTCGATCCCGAGGAGATCGGCCGCGCGCTCGCCTCCCAGCCGGGTGTGGTGGAGGTGCACGATCTGCACGTGTGGGAGGTCACGAGCGGCTTCCCGGCGCTCTCCGCACACGTGCTCGTGGGCGCTGAGCGCGACTGTCACGCGCTGCGGCGCGAACTCGAGGCGCTCTTGCGGGAGCGCTTCGCGCTCGAGCACACAACCCTCCAGGTCGATCACGCCGGCAGCGAGCAGCTACTGGCGATCGCGCCGCACGCCCGCTGATGCACGTGCTCGTGGGGGTGCTGGGCGGCGCACTCGTGGTGCTGATGCTGCTCGAGATCTTCCTCACGTTCCTGCTGCCCCGCCGCGTTAGGCGCGACCCCCGCATAGTGCGCTCGGCGTTCGCCGTCGGATGGCGCCCCTGGCGCCGGCTGGCCGCCGCCCTGCCCACCCAAGCCGGCGATACGCTGCTGGGCCTCTACGGCCCCTTCGGCGTGGTCGTCAACCTCGCGCTCTGGAGCGCCGCGATGATGCTCGGCTACGCGTGCCTGCAGTGGGCGGGCGGCTCGCACCTCGGGGCCGGTCGCGCGCTCGACTTCGGCCAGGACCTGTACTTCAGCGCCGCCACGATGGCGAGCAGCGGCACCGCGGGCCTCGCCGCGCACGGCAGCTTCGCGCGCATCGTCCAGGTCGTAGACGCCGGCAGCGGCTTGGCCGTGATCGCGATCGTGATCGGATACCTGCCCTCGCTGTACCAGGCGTTCTCGCGCCGCGAGGCGACGGTCTCGCAGCTTGACGCGCGCGCCGGCTCACCGCCGAGCGCCGGGCGACTGCTGCTGCGCTCGGCCAGCCACCACGGCTGGACGGCGCTCGGGCGCTACCTCGGCAGCTGGGAGCAGTGGGTGGCAGAGCTGATGGAGACGCATCTGGCCTATCCCGTGCTCGGCTACTTCCGCTCCCAGCACCTCAACCAGAACTGGCTCGCGGCGGTCTGCACCGTGCTCGACGCGTGCGCGTTCATGATCGCCGCCGCCCCCCGCGAGACGGTCGATCCGGCGCGCTTTACCTTCGCGATCGCCCGCCACGCCGTGGTCGATCTCAGCTACAGCTACCACGTGGCGGCGCAGGAGCCCCCCGAGGATCGCCTCCCGTCGGCAGGCCTGCTGGAGCTGATGGCGCAGCTGCGCGAGGCGGGCGTCGACCTGCAGACGTCGGCCGAGACGGTGGCCGAGCGCCTGACGCGCATGCGCTCGCTGTACGAGCCCTACCTGTACGCCCTCAGTCAGCGGCTCGAGCTCGCCCTGCCGCCGTGGCTCGCGCCCGAGTCGCCCACGGACAACTGGCGCAACACCGAGTGGCACTGAGCAGGCCGCTCAGCCGCTCTGGCCGCGCGGGCGGATCAGCACCTCGTTGACGCTCACGTTCTCGGGCTGTGCGATCGCGTACAGGATCGCCGTCGCGATGTCCTCGGAGGCGAGCGGTCTCACGCCGGCGAAGCGCTTTGCCATCTGCTCCAGCACCTCGGGGCGGTTGTGGCCGGCGAGCTCGGTGGCGACGGCGCCCGGCTCGATCAGCGTCACGCGCACGCCGATCGCCACGCCCTCCTGGCGCAGGGACTCCGAGAAGGCGCCGACGCCGAACTTCGTCAGGTTGTAGACACCCGAGCCCGCGCGCGCGATGCGCCCGGCGACCGAGCTGACGTTGACGATGTGCCCGCCCCCCTGCTCGCGCATCAGACCCAGCGCCGCGTGGGTGCAGTAGAGCACGCCGAACACGTTCGCGTGAATCATCCGCCGCCACTCCTCCGTGGGCGCGCCCTCGATCGGCCCAAGCAGCATCACGCCGGCGTTGTTGACGAGCACGTCCAGGCGGCCGAGCTCGGCGTGGGTGCGCTCGATGAAGGCGCGCGCCTGGGCCTCATCGCCCACGTCCGCGGCGAGCGCGAGTGCGCGCGTGCCCTGTGCCTCGATCCTCTGGGCGAGCGCCTCGATGCGGTCGCTGCGCCGCGCCGCCAGCGAGACGGCCGCTCCCGCGCGCGCGCACGCCAGCGCGGTGGCCTCGCCGATGCCCGAGGAGGCGCCGGTCACGGCGATCACCTTGCCGGAGAGATCGATGTCCATGCGCCGAGCTTATCGGCGGGCGCTCGCTCTGGCGCCCCGCGCCTCCGATAGGGCCCTAAGAGCCCTTACGAGTGGCGCTCAAACGCATCTTTCTCCCCGTGCGCGGGTTTTATGAACCACCCGCGCGGGCATGCTTATCGCAGCCACGGGAAGGTAACGACCCCAGAGGCGTCGAACGGACTGTGAGACACAAAACCCGAGCACAGCAGTATACGACGATCTTACGCAAGGATGGTTGACAACGCAACTATCGCGGCGTATAATTCCGACTCCAAGCATCGGATTAGAAGGACGCACATGTCAGATTCCCGCAAAGACACCACTCTCACGCTCGAGCCCGCCAGCGACGAGTTGATCGTCGACGTCGACGGCGAGGCTGCCGAGGGCGAGCTCGAGCGCCTCGACGGCGATCGCGCAAGCGCCGAGGCGGAGACCGCCGGTACGGGCGCCGGGCGCCTCGACAGCCCGATCGAGCGCCTCGACATCGCCTCCTCGGACACGTTCATCCCGGAGTCGGTCGATCAGCTGCTCGCGCACTCGCGCCGCTACCCCCTGCTCACGCCTGCCCAGGAGATCGAACTGGCCCAGCGCATCGAGCGCGGCGACCTGCACGCCAAGGAACTGCTCGTCAACTCCAACCTACGCCTGGTCGCCTCGAACGCGC
Organism: uncultured Solirubrobacteraceae bacterium; assembly: GCA_963722435.1. Taxonomy (GTDB): domain Bacteria; phylum Actinomycetota; class Thermoleophilia; order Solirubrobacterales; family Solirubrobacteraceae; genus Palsa-744. Next base: position 616,004 of record CAVRKZ010000001.1, read on the forward strand.
GCCGCTACCAGAACCAGGGCCTGCCGCTCGGCGACCTCGTGCAGGAGGGCATGCTCGGGCTGATTCGCGCGAGCGAGAAGTTCGACTGGCGCAAGGGCTTTCGCTTCTCGACCTACGCGACGCTGTGGATCCGCCAAGCGATCCAGCGCGGTCTCGAGAACTCCGGGCGCACGATCCGCCTGCCCGTGCACGTCGCGCAGCGCTCCCGCAAGGTCGGGCGCGTCGAGCGCGAGCTGTCGGTTCGCCTCGGGCGTGAGCCCACGCTCGAGGAGCTCTCGCGCGAGAGCGGGCTACCGCTCGACCAGGTTGAAGAGGTTCGCCACCAGCGCGCCGCGCTCGTCAGCCTCGACCAGCAGATCGGCGAGGACGGCGACACTGCGCTCGGCGACCTGCTCCCCTCCGACGCCGAGGTGCCGGAGGAGACGGCCTGGGAGCACGAGCGCGAGCGGATCGTCCACCAGGCGATCTCCCAGCTTCCGGAAACCGAGCGCAAGGTGCTGACGCTGCGCTTCGGCACCGGGCGCGAGGAGCCCCAGACGCTCACCGCGATCGGCAAGCGCCTCGGCTTCTCGGCCGAGCGCGCCTCACAGCTCGAGCAGCGCGCGCTGAAAAAGCTCGCCGAGTCACCCGAGCTCGCGGCGCTGCGCGAGGCCGCCTGAGAGTAGCGGCGCGCGGCCCCGCGACGCGCCTCGCGAAGGCCTGAACAGATCGTCGGAAGTGATCAGCGTCAAGCGCCCGGGGCCGGGCATCGACTCCGGGCGCTTTCGCATCGACGGAGCGTGATGCTCGCCTACGCTCCGTCGATGAAGGCGGCGATCTCGGGCGTACCGCGACCGGTCACATAGTCCCAGCCGGGCGTGCACGGATACAGGCTGTTGTCGCCGATCGTGATGTCGTTGAAGGCGCTCGCGGGCTCGGTCTCGTAGATCACGGGCCCGGCGAAGCCAAGCGTCCCGCCGTGGGCAGCCTGGGCGCGCGCCCAGATCCCCTGCCACGACGGAGCGTCGGCGCTCGTGCCGCCGATGACTTCTTCGGTGCCGTCGATGATCACCTCGTAGCCGCTCTCCGGGTCCGCGTCGAGGCTGACATCAGGCACGCCGCGCCTGACGCCGAGGAAGCTGCCGCGGGCGTTCTGCTGCCAGGCGGGCGCTTCCTCGATCACGCTGGAGCCGCCACCGCCGGCGTACCAGCCGATTTCCTCGCCCGGCGCGAGCACGGTCGTGCCGCCGGTCCCGATCGCGTACGGGCTCGAGGCCGGGTAGTTGACGCCGGGCACGCCGAGCGGCACGCCGTTCTCGCCCACCAGCGCCGGGCACTGCGAGCCGGTGTCGCCGCTGGCGGCGAACAGCGTCTGGCCCTGCGCGGCGGCCTCGGCGAGCACCGTGTCGAGCGATTCCTGGAAGCCGGCCGCATCGGCGAGCAGCTCGCACTCGCCCGCCGAGAAGCTGGCCTGCGCAGTGGCGTCGTCGGTGACCCAGCGGTCGATCGTTTCAAGGATCGCGGCGTCTTCGAGCGAGGAGCCGTCATAGACGTTCACCTGCGAGACGCCCGGCGCGAACCCGGTCGAGTACTGCGTGTCGAGGTCCCACTCGTCATCGCCTTCGGTTTCCGTGGAGGCCTTGCCCACGTCGATCTGGTTCCAGGTGACGGTGGGCAGTCCGAAGTGGCTCTCGAACGTGGCCAGGTCCTTCTGCGGCTGGGCGAGGTCGCCGGCGGCGATCACCGAGACCTGCTGCCCCGAGCCCGTTTGCGACGACGGGGCGCCATACAGCGACCAGAATTCCTGGGGACCGTAGCTGGTGGGGTAGTCCACTGCGGGGATGCTGGTGGTCGAGGAGTGCACCACTTCGGTGTGCGTGCGCGCGAGGTCTGAGAGCCCGACGATTGCGCTGACAACGCCCTCGAGCGAGCTCGGCAGCGCCGCCGTGCCGGTGCTCGAGACGTACGTCGAGCCGTCGCTCGCGCGGTAGCGCTCGAACGCCACGCCGAGCGCGGCGCCGAGCGCGCTGGTGGTCCCGGAGATCCGCACGAGCAGGTGGTCGGGCGAGACGCCCCCGACCGTCAGGCCCTGGGCGGTGGCCCACGCCTGCACGGCGGCCACCTCGGCGGAGCTGGGAGCGAACCTCTGTGCGAACTGCTGCGGGCTGAGCGGCGCGTGGCCGGCTTCGCCGTCAAAGGAGCGCAGCCCCGCGAGGTCGGTGGGGGTCAACGCGAGCACGATCGAGCGTGTCTGCGTGACCGCGCCGAGGTCAGTCGAGCCTTCGGTGCGCAGGGGGGTCGCGCCCGCGGGCGTGAAGGCGGACGCGGACTGTGCCCCTAGTGCGCCGCTCGCGAGCATCGCGATCGCGAGGGCAACCAAACGCGTGGCAGGACGGATCATGTCCCTTCCTTTCCGATAGCCGGCCGGCCCGCGCGACTCACGGCCTGCGGGACGCTTCGAAGATGGCGTGCAAGCTGGGAGAGCCTGCGCGCGTGAACGCAAATACCCGCCCGCGCGGGCGCTAAACGGGCGCCAAACGGGCGCTCGAGGGCGCTCGGGATTGCCTGGTGGACGGGAGAGCGCGCGCGATCGCCCTCGCGCGGCCTCCCGCCTGCGGGTCAGCTACCCTGCGCCAACGGGGCTCTCGAGAGCTCCGCGGATCGCAGGCCAACTTGGGGGTCGCGCACGATGTCCAGCTCTCTTTGGCAGCGTACGGTCGAGCTGTCGATTGCGCTCGGCGAACGGATCCTGGCGCCGATCGAGCGCTTCATCGGCCGGCGCTCGCTGGTCGGCGACGCCACCTTCTTCCCGCTCGAGCGCTTCCCGTGGGTGGAGGAGGTAGAGCGCAACTGGGAGGTGATCCGCGAGGAGGTCGAGCGGCTGCTCGAGCACCAGGCGGCGCTGCCCAACTTCCAGGAGATCTCCAAGGACCAGATCGAGATCACCGACGATGACCGCTGGAAGACGTTCTTCCTCTACGGATACGGCTTCGAGGCCAAGCTCGGCGTCGAGATGTGCCCGCGCACGGCCGCGCTCATGCGCCGCATCCCCGGCATGACCACTGCGATGATCTCGATCCTCTCGCCCCGCAAGCACATCCTCGACCACCGTGGTCCCTACAAGGGCGTGCTGCGCTATCACCTCGGCCTGATCGTGCCGCAGGACGCCGCGTCGTGTCGCATCCGCGTGGGCGAGGACGTCCGCCACTGGGAGGAGGGCAAGAGCTTGGTCTTCGATGACACCTTCAACCACGAGGTGTGGAACGACACCGACGAGACGCGCGTGGTGCTGTTCGTGGACGTGCTCCGCCCCCTGCCCGCGCCCGAGTCGACGATCAACAAGCTGATCGTCAAGGCGATCGGCTACTCGCCGTTCGTGCTCGATGCCAAGCGCAACCAGGAAGCCTGGGAAGCACGCTTCCTGGCGGCGCGCGGCGCGCGCGAGGAGGCTCACACGGCCGGCAGCGCGGGCTGAGCGCGCTGAGCACGCGTGCCCGGCGCTCTCTCGCGCCGCCGATCGCGTTTCTCTCAACGCAGACGAGCGACGCTACGCGTTGCGTCTGAGCTCGAGCTTTTCTTCGCCCTCCTGGGAGTCGGTGCTCTTCTGGATGCCACGGCCGATCGGTATCGCGCCTTCATGCATGTCTCCGCTCAGCTGCGCTTCGGTGAAGAGATCCTGTACGCCCTTGCCGCCTTCGAACACGGTGGTGAGCTTCTTCTCCATCTCGTCGGTCGGGCTGGTGACGCCGGCTACGACGCCGCTGGTCCAGAAAACGCCCACGCCTTTGCAGCTGTAGGCGGCCTCGTACGGGCCTTCAGAGCCGGGTTCGACGAGCGTCCACACTTCGCCTTCAGCAGGTTCGACGAGCTGTTCGGGTTCACCGGCTTCGTTCAGCTGCTCCAGGGCCGTGCCGTGATCGACGAGCATCGCGTCTAGGTAGTAGGTCTTGATGTCATCTTCAGTGCCCGTTTCGACCCATTCCCCCGATTCGTCTTCGCGCACGGTCGTGCACGGCGCGCCCCCCTCCGAGCACTCCTCGAAGGTGATCTGCTCGGTGGCGGTGTCGGACGTGGTGATCGTGCCGGTGCTCACGCTCTTCTTGCATGCGATCGCGCCAGCTTTACCGGTGAGAGTCGTCTGCTTGCTGGAGACGCTGAAGCCGGCCTGCACGGCGCCGGAGAGCCATTCGTACTTGCCTTCAGGCCCGGGGTTCGAGCCTTTTTCGCGCGTCGGCCCTGACGCTGGGGCTTCTTTGGTGCAGCCCTTGTTGACGTAGGCACCCGTGTAGACGGCCTTTTTCTTCGTTTTTTCTTTACCTGCAGGCCCTTCTTTCCATTCGACGGTTTCCTTTTCCGCCTTCGCACAACGGCCGTATTCGGCTGCGAGCGCCGAGGACGCGCCCGTCGCGCCGACGGCGAGGGCGGCGAGAACGCTCAGCCCCGTGATCGTGATGCGCCTCATCTCCTTGCTCCTCTCCCCCATCCGTGGATCTGCGCCAACGGCGCCCGAGCCCTCACTCAGGACGCGTATGCGTCCGCCCCAGCCGCTACGGTTTCCCCCGCACGAGCCGGTGCGCGTGCGAGCTTCGCAGAAGGGACGCCTGCGGTCAAGCCCAGCGAGCCGAGCCAGAATTCGCGCGCGAGTCGCCAGCGAGCAGCGCCAGGCTAGATGCTCGAGAGGTTCAGCCCCGTTCCCTGCATGAGCGTGTTCGCCTTGGCGTTCAGCACGGTGAACTCGCCGGTGAGGATGAGCACGCCGAGCGCGATCATGACGACGCCGCCGAGCGCGATGATCACGGGGAAGTGGCGCTTGACGAGGGTGAGCGCGTTGGTCATGCGCTCGAAGGCGAGCGCGATCGCTAGGAACGGGATCGCGAGGCCGGCCGAGTAGAAGGCGAGCAGCAGCGCTCCGTGGGCCGCCGAGCTCGAGACGGCGGCCTGTGTGAGGATCGCACCGAGGGTGATGCTCGTGCAGGGAGTCCACGCGATCGCGAACGCGGCGCCCGCCAGCACGGGCCCTCCGCGACCGGCGAGGCGCAGGAGCGAGTCCGGATGCCACTCGCGATTGAGGACACGCACGAACGGCGTGGCCAGGAAGACCACGCCCATCGCCACGATCAGCGCGCCTCCGATGCGCTCGAGCGTCGGTTTGTCGGCGTTGAGCGCCGATCCGATCACCGTCGCGCTCAGGCCGAGCAGGATGAAGATGGCCGAGAAGCTCGCGATGAAGAGCAGGCTCGGCACGAGCACGCGCCGCAGCCCGAGCTCGCCCTCGCGCAGCTCGGTGGGGCTCGCGCCGATGACCGTGGAGAGATAGCCCGGCACCAACGGCAGGACGCACGGCGAGAGGAAGGACACGAGCCCGGCGGCGAGGGCGATCGGGATGCCAACGCCCGTGGCCGTGTCGCCCGCGCTCGCGAGCACGGTGGCGAGCTCGCTCATCGGGCGAGCTCCTGCTCGCGCTCGCTGAGCGCTTGGCGCAGCAGTGAGACCTCGCGCTCGAGTCGCGAGAGGCGCTCGCTGAGCTGCCCGAGTGCCTGTCCGAGGGCGCTGGCGTCCGCGGCGCCCTCTGCTACGCGCCGGGATGGGCGCTCTGGCTCGAGCGCGTCGGCGCCTACGCCCTGCCGGAGCTCTACGCCGCCGTCCGCAGCCAGGCCGGGGGCGCGCTCTGCGTGGGGTGCCGGCGCCGAGTCGTCCGCGTGCTCCTCGCGTCCCTCGAGCGTCTGCGCGTAGCGCTCCTCCTTGTGGCCGGGCCGGCGCGCGAGGCGTTCGACGAGCCCGCTTTCGATCAGGCCGGTGAGCGTCTGGAGAACGGCGGCGAGCTCGGCGAACTGGTGCATGCGCTCGCTGCGCTGCTTGAGCTCACCTGGCGTCTGCGCTCCGCGCAGCATCAGCGTGCACATGATCGCCTGCTCGGAGGAGCCCATCGGCAGGGCCTCGGCGAGCAGGTGGCGGTACTTGGGCGCGCGGCTGCCCGCACCGCTCGCCAGGCGCGCATACCCGCGGCGCTCGAGGCGGTGCAGCGCGTCGCGAATGACCGCGTCGTCGTATTCGACGACCGGGTCACGGTTGGTGGACTGGTTGCAGGCGAGGCGCAGGGCGTTCAGCGACAGCGGATAGGCATCGGGCGTCGTACGCTGCTTCTCGAGCAGGCAGCCGAGCACCCTTACCTCGCTGGCCTGCAGGCCGAGGCCGCCCGCATACGGACTCGCCGTCCCGCTCATGCGGCTCCTCTTCGTGGCATCGCTAGGAGCCTAGAGCGTGCGCGGCCGCGCCGGGCCTTTCGTGCGATGATGGCCCGCGAGAGAGCGAATGGCTGGCGAGAATGAGGCTATGAGCGGGGCGATGGGCGCGGGCGAGGCGTCGCGGGCGGTCGCGGACCTGGCCACGGAGGCGATCGGCCCGCTCGAGGAGGAGCTGCGCCAGCGCGTCTCGCTGGACTTCGGTGACCGCGACCTGCTGGCGATCGAAAGCGCGCTGCTGAAGGCGTTCCTCAGTGGCATGCAGGCGGCCATGGGCGAGATGTCCGAATCGACGATCGACCAGGCCAACCAAGGCGCTCTCGGCAGTGAGCTCGTCGGTGCCGCTGCGAGCGACACGCTGCCGCTGCCGCGCCTTGACCCGTGGGCCTCGCGCTACCGCGACGCCTGAGAGCAGGCCGCCTCGGCGCGGGGGCCGTGGCGAGCGCGCCGCGGCGCCAGAGAGCCCCAAGCGGCACGCAGGGGGGCGCTAGAGTCACCGCGTGAGCGCCCAGCCCTTCGCCCAGGGACATGGCCCCGGCGAGGGCAGAGGGCGCCGGCGAGCGGAGTTGCGCCCCGAGGAGATCCCGGACAAACCGGTCTCGCTGCGGCGCATCGGCAGGCTCTTTCACCCCTATCGCGTGCGCCTGGGCCTGTTGCTGAGCCTGATCGTGGTCGGCTCGATCCTGAGCGTCGCCTCGCCGTTCCTGCTGCGCGAAGCGGTCGACAAGGGGATCCTCAAACACGAGCTCACTCTGCTCACGTGGCTGGTGGCGGGAATGGTCGCTCTGGCCGTCATCAACGCGGTGATCAACGTGGCGCAGACGTGGATCTCAAACCAAGTAGGCCAGCGCGTGATGCACGACCTCCGCGCGGCCGTCTACGAACACCTGCAGCGGATGTCGCTGGCGTTCTTCACGCGCACCCGATCGGGCGAGGTGCAGGCACGGATCGCCTATGACATCGGGGGCATCGACGACGTGGTCACCAGCACCGCGACATCGACAGTCTCGACGGTCGCGACGGTTCTCGCGACGGTCGCCGCGATGTTCGCGCTCAGCTGGCAGCTGACGGTGTTCTCGCTCTTCCTGCTGCCGTTCTTCGTATGGCTCACGCGCCGGGTCGGCAACGAGCGCAGGCGGATCCAAGCTGTGCGCCAGAGCCGCCTGGCGGACATGTCCACGCTTGTGGAGGAGTCGCTGTCGGTGTCGGGGATCCTGCTCGGCAAAACGATGGGCCGCTCGGGCGAGCTCGTGCAGCGCTTCTCCTCGGAGTCGCGCGAACTGGCCGATCTCGAGGTGCAGGCGCGCATGGCGGGACGCTGGCGCATGTCGACCGTGCAGATGGCCTTCGCGATCATGCCCGCCGCCGTGTACTGGTTCGCGGGCTACACGATCGCCCATGGCGATGCCCTTCTCTCGATCGGGACGGTGGTTGCGTTCACGACGCTGCAGACTCGTCTGCTCTTCCCGATGCAGCAACTTCTCTCGGTGGGCGTCGAAGTGCAGACCTCGCTCGCGCTGTTCGCGCGCATCTTCGAGTACCTCGATCTGCCGGTCGACATAGTGCAGCGCCCAGGCGCCCGCCAACTCACAGACGTCCGCGGCGACGTGCAGTTGCAGGACGTGTGGTTCCGCTATGACTCCGACGCGCCGTGGACGCTGCAGGAGATCAACGCCGAGGTCCCCGCGAGCACGCGCACGGCGCTGGTCGGCGAGACCGGCTCGGGCAAGACCACGCTCGCGTATCTGGTTGCACGCCTGTACGAGCCCCAGCGCGGCGCGGTGATGATCGACGGGGTGGACATCCGCGATATGACGCTCGAGTCGCTGGCGGCGACTGTCGGCCTGGTCTCGCAGGAGACCTACCTGTTCCACGCCTCGATCCGCGAGAACCTGCGCTTCGCGTGTCCGCAGGCCAGCGATCAGGAGATCCAGGAAGCGGCCCGGGCCGCCCAGATCGACGAGCTGATCTCCTCGCTGCCGGAGGGCTACGACACGCCCGTGGGCGAGCGTGGCTATCGCTTCTCCGGCGGGGAGAAGCAGCGCATCGCGATCGCGCGCACGATCCTGCGCAACCCGCCGGTGCTGATCCTCGACGAGGCGACCTCCGCGCTGGACACCGAGACCGAGCGCGCGGTCCAGCAGGCGCTCGACGAGCTCTCGCGCGGGCGCACGACGATCGCGATCGCGCACCGCCTCTCGACGATCAGCGACGCCGATCAGATCCTCGTGCTCGACAAGGGGCGGATCGTCGAGCGCGGCAGACACGCGGAACTCGTCCAGATGGCCGGGCGCTACGCGGCGCTCACGAGCGCCTCTGGAGACGGGCACGGGCCGGCGCTCGCCGACCTCGGGCTCTCCCCAACGGCCTAGGCGATCGCGTCGATGTTCAAGCGCACGTAGTCGACGGTCACGGGCTCGCCGAGCAGCGCGAGCACGTCGTCCATGAACTGCTCGCGCAGCTCGGCCGGGAGCTGCTGCACGTGCGGGCCGAGCACGATCGTCGAGAGGAACTCGCGCGGCTCGGAGGGCTGGCGGGGGGCCGGCGTGAGCCAGCACTCGGCCGCCGAGAAGCCCGCGTCGAGCAGCCTTGCGCGCGTCGGCTCGGGCGCGGCGTAGTTCCACGGTGCTCGCCAGTCGAGGAAGTGCTGAGCGTAGGGTTCGCGGGAGAGGACCTCGGAGGCACGGCCGCGGAGGATGTCGATGTTGCCCTCTCCCCCGCACTGCGCGACGAGCCTGCCGCCGTCGCGCAGCGCAGCGCGCAGGCGCTCTGAACAGACGGTCGTGATCGGCGATCCAGTGGAAGGTCGCCGTCGAGAGGATCGCGTCGAGCGGCTGCTCGAGCTCGAGCTCGAGCAGGTCGCCCACGTGCAGCTCGGCCCTGTCGCCGAGACGTCGTCGCGCCGCTTCGATCATCGAGGGCGACTCGTCCACACCGATCACGCGACCGCGCGGAAGGCGCTCGAGCAGCGCCTCCGTCACACGGCCCGATCCGCAGCCGGCGTCGAGCACCGACTCATCGCCGTGAAGCTCGAGTCGCTCGAGCACCTCCAGACCGAGCGCCTCCATGGTCGCTGAGATGCGATCGTAGGTGCTCCCGTCCCACTCGCGTACTGGCATACGCGCGTACGCTATCACGTATGCCGTGCTCGGGCGAGGCAGGCCTGCGCGGCCACCTCGGCGATCGCGTGCGAGACGCGCCCCCCCTGCCAGGCGAGCGGCGAATGGCCCTCCGCCTCGACCAGCAGCTGGGCGGCGGGGATGCTGTGCGCGTAGCGCTCGGCGAGCATGAGCGGGTGCAGCGGGTCGGCCTCGTCGCGGCTCGCGATCACGGTGCTCGGCACGGCGATCTGCTCCAGCTGGGCGAGTGACGTGAAGGGTCGCGAGCGGGGGACGACTTCGAGCGCGTCGGCGACCGCGTCGAGATGCTCGTGCGCGCCCATGCGCTGTCGCAGCACGGTCGCGGCGCCCTCGCGCATGCGCTGCGGCAACCCGTCGAGGTCGTAGGCGCTCACGAAGCCCTCGATGCCGCGCTCGCGCAGCGCACGCGCGAGCGCCTCCCAGTTGGCGCCGTCGGCCTCGCCGCGCGCGCTCGCGGGGTCGAAGGCGGGCGTGATCAGCACGAGCGCCGCCGCGCGCTCGGGGTGCTCGAGCGCGAAGCGCACGACCGTGTGCGCGCCCATCGAGACGCCGGCGAGGACCGCGCGCGGCACCTCTAGCGCGTCCATCACGGCGCCCAGGTCGCCCGCGAGGCGGGCATAGCCGTAGTCGCGCTCGGGAGCAGGGCTCGAGCCGCCGTGGCCGCGCGCGTCATAGGCGATCACCCGATGCCCGGAGCGCTCGAGCGAGCGCGAGCCCATCACGACGTAGCGGCGTGTGGCCGTGAGACCGTGAAGGAGGATGACCGGCGCTCCCGCTCCGTTCTCTTCGCCGTACAGCGCGACCCCGCCCTCGGCGCTTACGCGCAGCGGCCGCGCTTCAGGCATGCACGGCGGCGTGCTCACTGACGAGCGCGGCGGCGCGCTCGGGCACTTCGATGAAGAACAGGTGCCCGGCGCCCTCGAGGATCTCCAGGCGAGCGCCCGGGATCAGCTCGGCGATCACGCGCGCGTTGGCCACGGGCAGTAAGTGATCGGCGCTGCCGTGGATCACGAGCGTGGGCGCCCGCAGGCCGGGCAGACGCGCGGAGGTGTCGTGGGCTGCGATCGCGCCCGCCTGCATGCCGATCACAGAGACGGCCACCGGACGGCGTAGCGCACGCGTGCGAAAGGCCTGCCACTGCTCCTCCTCGCGCGCGAATGTGGGCGACACGTTGAGCTCCCACGAGGCGCGCAGCGCACCCTCGCGATCACCCGTGGCCATCGCCTCGATCAGCCGGCGTAGCGGCTCGCCCCCGCCGCGTTCGCTGCGCGGCCCGCCGCAGTAGGTGCAGCCGAGCGAGAGGCTGCGCACGCGCTCGGGCTCTGTGAGGGCGAGCTCCTGGGCGATCATGCCGCCCATCGAGATGCCGAGCACGTGGGTCGAGTCGAGCTCGAGCGCGCGCAGGAGGCCGACGGCGTCGGCGGCCATCTGGGTGATCGTGAGCGGGCCCGCGAGGCGACTGCTCGCGCCGACGCCGCGGTGGTCGTAGACGATCAGCTCGAAATCCCGGCGCAGCTGCTCGAGGAAGGCCTCGCCCCAGCTGAGTGCCGTGCCGCTCATGCCCATGATCATCAAGAGCGGCTCGCCCGAGCCACTGCGCTCGTAGTCGAGCTGGATCTCGCCGACGTCGATCAGGGTCACAGTGAGGCAGCCTACGCCCGCGCAGGCGCTCGCGCCTATAGCGGCAGCGCGAGCTGGCTCCTAGCGGCCCACGTTGCGCCCGCGCGCTCGCCATCGGCGTGGGCCGCCTGCTGTGCTGACAGACCTGCCACGCGCACGCCTAGCAGGCGCACGGGGCGCGCGGGGTCGTACTCGCGCAGCAGCGCCAGGGCCACTTCGCGCACGAGCCCGGCATCGCATGTCGGCGCGGGCAGCGTGCGTGCGCGCGTGACCGTCGTCCAGTCATCGAGGCGCACCTTGATCGCGATCGTGCGCCCGCGGCGCGCGTGCGCGGCGAGGCTCTCACAGAGCTCGCCCGCCATGCGCGCGAGCGCCGCCTCGAGCTGCTCGCGCTCGCTGATGTCTACATCGAAGGTCCGCTCGCGCGACTCCGAGACGACCTTGTGCGGCGCGCCCACGCGGGCGTCTCCCTCGAAGCGCGCGCGTCGGCGCAGCTCGCGCCCGAGGTTCTGCCCGAAGCGCTCCACGAGCAGCTCCTCGGGCGCGCGCGCGAGCTCTCCGAGCGTGCTCAGGCCGAGGGCAGCGAGGCGCGCGGCCGTCTTCGGCCCGATGCCCGGCACGAGCGCGGGAGGCGCGGTCGCGAAGCGCGCGCACGCCTGCTCACGGTCGAGCACGACGAACCCGCCCGGCTTCTCCGCGTCGGAGGCGACCTTCGCGACCAGCCTGTTCGGGCCGATGCCCACCGAGCACGTGAGGTCGGTGCTGCTCTTGATCTCCGCGACGAGCCTGCGCATCGCCGCGCGCGGCGTGAACAGCCCCTCGAGGTCCAGGTATGCCTCATCGAGGCCCACCACCTCGACCTGCTCGACGTGCGCGCGCACGATCGCCATCACCTCGCGGGAGGCCTCGCGGTAGGTGGCGAAGTCGGGCGCGAGCACGACCGCCTGCGGGCACAGGCGCCGCGCGCGCACAGCGGGCATCGCCGAGCCGACGCCGTAGCGGCGCGCCTCGTAGCTGGCCGTGGTGACGACCGCGCGCGGGCCGGCGCCGGCGACGATCACCGGCTGCCCGCGCAGCTCGGGACGGCGGCGCAGCTCGATCGAGACATAGAAGGCGTCGGCATCGAGGTGCGCGACCCGGAGCGCATGCTCGGCGCGTGACACTCCAGCGAATCTAGCGCCGCGCGCGGCGGGCGAGTGCCGTGCGCGCTGCCGATAGCATCGAGCGCACGTCCGTTCGAGCGTGAGGAGCAAGGCCATGGCTGTGTCTGAGCTGGTGATCGGTGACGTGGATTTCGTGGGCATGCCCACGCGCGACCTCGAGGCAGCGGTCGCCTTCTACGGCGAGCGGCTCGGCCTGCGTCGCTCGGCCTACAAACCCGACCGCCACTACGCCGAGTTCGAGACCGGCAACGTGACCTTGAGCATCTTCAACGCGAGCGAGTACGGGATGCCCCACCAGGCCAACGCGAACGCGATCGCGCTGCACGTCGATGACGTCGCGCAGGCGCGCGCGGCGCTCGAGGCCCGCGGTGTGAGCTTCAACGGCGAGACGATCGACACGGGCGTCTGCCACATGGCGTTCTTCGCCGACGTCGACGGCAACGCGCTGATGCTCCACCACCGCTATGCGCCGCGCGCGAGCGAAGCGTGAGCGCGGCGCGGCAGACGCGGCCCGCGGTGCAGTAGGCTCAGACTCGAGCGCCAGATGGACCTGACCTTCAGCGAGCAGGAGACCGCCTTCCGCGACGAGCTGCGCACGTGGCTCGCGGAGAACCAGCCGGCGCAGCGCCCGTCGGCGGACGCCGGCGAGGACGCCCACTTCGAGTGGCGGCGTGACTGGCAGCGGCGTCTGTACGACGCGGGCTGGGCGGCGCCGGCGTGGCCGACCGAGTACGGCGGGCGCGGCGCCTCGCAGAGCGAGTCGGCGATCTACTTCGAAGAGCTGGGCCGCGCGCGCACGCCGACGGCCGCCAACACGCTGGGCATCCTGCTCGGGGGCCCGACGCTGATGGTGTGGGGCACGCCCGAGCAGAAGGAGCGCTACCTGCCACCGGTCCTCTCGGGCGAGGAGATCTGGTGCCAGGGCTTCTCCGAGCCCGACGCCGGCTCGGACCTCGCGTCGCTGAAGACGAGGGCGGTCAAGCAGGGCGATGAGTGGATCGTTACCGGCCAGAAGGTGTGGACGAGCGGCGCGCAGTACTCGAAGTGGTGCATGCTGGTCGCGCGCACGGACACGGAGGCGGCCAAGCACAAGGGCCTCACGTACTTCCTCATGGACATGGAGCAGGACGCCGTGCAGGTGCGCCCGCTGCGCCAGATCACCGGGGAGGCCGAGTTCAACGAGCTCTTCCTCGAGGAGGCGCGCATCCCCGACGCCAACGTCGTGGGCGGCGAAGGCAACGGCTGGAAGGTCGCGCTGACGACGCTCATGAACGAGCGCGCCGGGCTCGGCTTCGCGCTGCAGATCCGCCTGCGCCAGCTGCTCGATGACGTGATCGCCGTCGCAGGCGAGAAGGGCCTGCTGGAGAACGCTCTGTACGCAGATGCGATCGCCGACGCGCACGTGCGCTGTGAGTCCATCCGCCTGCTCGCGTGGAAGGGGCTCACGGACGCCGAGCGCTACGGCCAGCCCGGCCCGGAGGGCTCGCTGGTGAAGTGGCTGTGGTCGGAGACCAACCAGCGCGTGACGCAGCTCGCGGCCGACGTGATCGGCCCGCAGGCGCTCACGAGCGGCACGAGCTGGAGCTATGAGCTGATGCGTGCGCGCGGCAACACGATCGAGGGGGGGACGACGGAGGTGCTCAAGAACATCGTCGCCGAGCGCGTGCTCGGCCTGCCACGGCTGAAGGTCGCGGCGTAGGCCATGGACTTCGGGCTCACGGAGGACCAGCGCGAGATCCAGCGCACGGCGCGCGATCTGCTCGCCGATCGCGCCAGGCCCGAGCGCGTGCGCGAGCACGCCGAGGCGCGGCGCACCGACGAGAGCCTCTGGCGTGAGCTCTGCGAGCTCGGCTGGCCGGGCATCGCGATCGCCGAGGAGTACGGCGGCCAGGGCCTCGGCACGATCGAGCTGTCGATCCTGTGCGAGGAGCTCGGCCGCGCCGTCGCGCCCGTGCCCTTCCTCCCGAGCGCGATGGCGGCGTGCGTGATCGAGCACGCCGGCAGCGGCGAGCAACGCGAGCGCTGGCTGCCGGGGCTCGCGAGCGGCGAGATCGTCGGCGCGCTCGCGGGCGCGGTTGACGGCACGGCGGAGCTCGTGATCGGCGCCGGCGAGGCGGCGGTGATCGTGCTCGTCGAAGACGACGGCTCGGGGCGGCTGCTGAGCGCGGCGCAGGCCGACGTCAGCCCCGTGGCGGCGATCGACCCGACGCGCTCGGCCGCGCGCGTGAGCGCCTCCGAGGCGGCCGGCGAACGTCTCGAGGACGGCTGCCCCGGCCTCGGCCACGCGCTCGTGGCAGTGAGCTCCGAGCTCGTGGGCGTCGCCTCGCGTGCGCTCGAGATGACCGTCGCCTACGTCAAGGAGCGCAAGCAGTTCGGCGTTCCCGTCGGCGCCTACCAGGCCGTCTCACACCGCTGCGCGCAGATGCTGCTCGACACCGAGAAGGCGCGCTCTGCGACGGCCTTCGCCGCCTGGAGTGCCGACTCCGACCCCGAGCGCCTCCCAGAAGCCGCCGCGATGGCCAAGGCGGCCGCCTCCGACGCCGGCCGGGAGGTCACGGCGAGCGCGATCCAGGCGCACGGGGGCATCGGCTTCACGTGGGAGGCCGACGTTCACTGGCTGTACAAGCGCGCGCAGCTCGACTGCGCCCTGCTGGGCGGCGCCGCCCGCCACCGCGCGCGCCTCGCGGAGATCCTCGCCGAGCGCGTGTCCGCCTCGGCGACCGCCTGACTCGCCGCGAGCGCCGCTACGCGCTGTGCTCGGCGAGCGACACCGGCGCATTGGCCTTGGCCCACGCGACGATGTTCGAGCCGCCGTTGACCGTGGAGCCGTCGGGCAGCTGCAGCACCGGCAGCATCTCCTGCCCGCTCATCTGCTTGAGCTCGGGCCGGCGGCCCTTGGTGAACAGACCGAACGGGCGTCCCTTGTCGTAGATCACCTTCTCGAAGTCGTGCCCGGCCTCCCGTAGCGCTCGCTGGGCGCGCCGGCAGGCGTGCGGCGACGGACCGCCGTCGTCGATGTGACAGACATTCAGCGTCAGCTTGTCCGGCATGAAGAGCCTCCCGAGGTCGTAAGTCAAGGCGCACGATAGTCCTTTGCGGGCGCGCCGTATGTCAGCTCCCCGACCACCGCGTTCGGGCGGGCGGGGAGCGCCCGGGGCGCTAGGCTGCGGGCATCGAGCGTGCGCAAACCCACGTGATCGAGCCGCTCCCGCGAGGACGCAACCCCTTCGATGAGACGGGGGTGCACCGAGGCGCGGACGGCGTCGCGCGCTACAGCGACAGGCCGCGCTCGCTCGTCGAGATGCTGCACGCGAGCGTCGAGCGCGACGCGGGCGCGAGCGCGCTCGTGGAGGTCGGCGGCTCCTCGATCACCTACGGCGAGCTGTGGCAGCGCGCAGCGCGGGTCGCCGGTGGTCTGCGCGGCGCGGGCGTCGCGCGCGGCGAGCGCGTTGCGATCCGGTTGGGCAACGGGATCGAGTGGGCGCTCGCGTTCTTCGGCGCGCAGCTCCTGGGCGCGGTGGTGGTGCCCGTGAACACGCGCTTCACCGAGGAGGAGGTCGCCTACGTCGTCTCCGACTCGCAGGCCATCTACACGTTCGCGCCCGGCGCGCAGCTGCCCGACGGCGAAGGCGTCGAAGGCGAGACGCTCGAGCACGAGGATCTCGCGGCGATCTTCTACACGAGTGGCACGACCGGCTTTCCCAAGGGCGCCATGACCACGCACGGGAACTTCCTCACCAACAGCGAGAACATCTTTCGCTGCATGTCCGTGGAGCGCTCCGAAGGGCCGTCGATCTCCACGCTCGTGTCCGTGCCGATGTTCCACGTCACCGGCTGCAACAGCCAGCTGATCCCGGCGATCGAGCTCGGCTCCAGGATCGAGATCCTCTCCGGTCCGCTCGACTTCGACGGCCTCCTCGAGGCCGTCGACGAGCACGGCGTAAACCAACTCGTCGCCGTGCCCGCCATCTATCACGCGCTCGTGAACCACCCGCGCTTCGGCGAGCTCGACGTCTCGAACGTGCGCTGGGTCTCCTACGGCGGCGCGCCGATCGCCGAGAGCCTCGTCGCGCGCCTGAAGCAGGTCTTCCCGCAGGCGCGCCTGGGCAACGGCTTCGGCCTCACGGAGACCTCCTCGCTGACGTCGTTCCTGCCGCACGAGGAGGTCGAGGAGCACCCCGACTCGGTCGGCTTCGCGATGCCCGTCGTCGACCTCGCACTCGAGGAGATCGACCCACACACCGGCGCCGGTGAACTGCTCGTGCGCGGCCCGAACGTCGTGCGCGGCTACTGGAACAAGCCCGAGGCGAGCGCCGAGACCTTCGCCCACGGCTGGCTGCACACGGGGGACATCGCGCGTGTGGACGACGACGGCCTTTTGTACATCGTCGATCGCAGCAAGGACATGATCAACCGCGGCGGCGAGAACGTGTACTCGATCGAGGTCGAGAACGCGCTCGCCGGCGCCCCCGGCGTAGGCGAGGCGGCCGTCGTGGCGGTGCCCGACGAGATGATGGGCGAGAAGGTCGGCGCTGTGATCGTCGCGGCGCCCGGTCAGCGCCTCGACGTCGAGGCGATCATCGCGCACTCCCGCGCGAGCCTCGCGGACTTCAAGGTGCCCCAGTACATCGCCGTGCGCGCCGAGCCACTGCCGCGAAACCCCGGCGGCAAGGTCCTCAAGGGGCAGCTGCGCGAGCAGACCAGTTGGGGCAAGCCGCTGCGCTGAAGGGCGCACGGGTGCCCGCGCCGGTGCGACGACCCGTGCCTCGCGCGCGTCGATCCCCCTCTAATAAAAATAGTCAACACCCAGGAGTGAGCGGATGCCGAGAGTAGAGACCGTCCAGGGAGCCGTCGAGGCGCAGGAGCTCGGGCTCACGCTCGTGCACGAGCACGTGCGCTTCCGTGATGAGGCCGTCGCCGCGCAGTGGCCGAGCCGCTACGACGAGCAGGCAGAGCTCGATGCGGCGCTCGAGGCGCTCGCCGGCGCAAAGGAGCGCGGTGTGCAGACGATCGTCGACCCCACGGCGATGTTCGGCGGGCGCGACGTTCACTTCATGCGCCGCACAGCCGAGCAGAGCGGCCTGCGCATCGTCGCCTGCACGGGGATCTACAGCTACGACTATCTCCCCCACTACTTCGCCAACCGCGACGTGGACGCGATGGCCGAGCACTTCGTCGCCGACATCGAGCAGGGCATTCAGGGGACCGACATCAAGGCAGCCTTCCTGAAGTGCGCCGCCGACGCGCCCGGCGTGACCGAGAACGTCGAGAAGATCCACCGCGCCGTCGCGCGCGCGAGCGTGCAGACGGGCGCGTCGATCATGGCCCACTCGATGCCCGCCGTGGCGACCGGCCCGCGCCAGGTGGAGATCTTCAGGGAGGAGGGCGTTGACCTCTCGCGCGTGCAGATCGCGCACTGCGGCGACACCGACGATGTCGCCTACATCGAGTCGCTGCTCGAGCAGGGCGTCTACGTCGGCCTCGACCGCTACGGCCTCGAGATGTTCCTGCCGATCGACAAGCGCATAGCCACCGCCGCCGAGCTCCTGCGCCGCGGCCACGCCGAGCGCCTGATGATCTCCCAGGACTACTGCGCGACGATCGACTGGTACCCGCCCGAGGCAGTCGAGAGCATCGAAGCGAGCGGCGCCGTGCGCAACTGGTCGATGACGCTCGTCTTCGACGAGGTCGTCCCCGCGCTGCGCGAGCAGGGCGCGCTCGACGATCGCAGCTTCCAGACGATCTTCACCGAGAACCCGCAGCGCTGGCTGACGGCCTGAGGCGCGTGCGGCGAGTCGTGCGCGCTCAGCCGCTCGTGCGCGCGCGCGGCGCGAGCAGCAGCTCGGGGCCCTCGGCGTCGGGGTCCCCGGCCTTGTTGACAGCCGGGTTCGCCGGGCGTGCGCTGAGGCGCTGCGCCGGCAGCGCACCGCAGAGCGCGAGCGCGTCCTCCGCGCCCAAGCGCGGATCAAGCCACGCCCGCTGGGTCTCCTCCTCGGCGAGGATCACCGGCATGCGGTCATGGATCGCCGCCGCCGTGCGATTGGGTGCGGCGTCGCACGTGAGCAGCGACACGCTCGCCAGCCATTCGCCGTCGATCCGCGCCGGCGTCCACACGGCGGCAAACGCAAATGGCACACCTCCGTCGACCTGGAAGAAGAAGGGCTGGCGCTGGCCGACCGATCGGCCGCGTTTCTCGGGCTTCAGCCACTCGAAGTAGCCGTCTGCGATCTGCAGCGCGCGCCGCGAGGCCCGAGGGATGAGGCTGCGGTAGGCCGGCGTGCGCGCGACCGTCTCCATACGCGCGTTGATCATCCTGCCAGCGCCTTTCAAGTCCTTCGCCCACGGCGGCACGAGGCCCCAGCGCAGCAGGCGCGCCTGCGGCTCCGCCTTGGGGGCGATGATCGCTAGCACCTCCTCGGTGGGCGCGATGTTGTAGCGGCGCGTGCCCATCGCGCTCGTGATCGGGACCTTGAAGCGGTCGTTCAGCTCTTCCGGGCCGGCCGTGTTCGTGTAGCGCCCGCACACCCCACCGAGCATAGGCGCCCAAAGCGGCAGCCGGCGCCGCTCGGCGCTCTCGAGGACGCCGTCGCGCCGGCGCGAGCGGCTTCGCCCGACCGGCGCACTGAGGGCCGTCCGGCCCGCGGCCCTCTCAGGCCGCGAGCCGGACGGGGAGCAGCTTGAGCTGGTTGACGAAGGGTGATTCCACGAAGCTCGGCGTGCCCGCGAGCTCGATCTGGGGGTAGCGGCGCAGGGTCTCCTCGAGCATCACCTTCAGCTCCAGGCGCGCGAGCGCGGTGCCGAGACAGAAGTGCCGCCCGCCGGCACCGAAAGCCTGGTGCTCGCACCTGCGGCGCACATCGAAGCGATCGGGGTCCTCATAGCGAGACTCGTCGCGGTTGGAGGAGACGTACCACATCACCACCTTCTCGCCCTCACGGATCTGCTGTCCGTGGAGCTCGGTGTCTCGCGTGGCCGTACGCCGGAAGTGAGCGAAGGCCGGGAACATGCGCAGCGACTCCTCGACCGCGTCGGGGATGAGCGAGGGGTCATCGAGCAGCAGCTGCATCTGCTCGCGGTCTTCCATCAGCGCACGCATGCCACTGCAGTACGTCGCCTTGGTGGAGTCGTTGCCCGCGGCCACCAACAGGAAGAAGCCCATCACGATCTCGTGCTCCTCCAAGCGCTGCCCATCGACCTCCGAGTGCACCAGCACGCTCGTCAGATCATCCGTGGGGCGCTCACGACGCTCGGCGATCAACCGCCGGCAACGATCGAAGATCTCCGGGATGGCCTTTTCGCGCACGGCCTGCACCCCTTCGGGGCTCAAGTCCTCGTCGCCGGCCCCGAGCGTCGAGTTCATCAGCCGCGCCCACGCCTCATCGTCCTCCTCGGGGATGCCCATGAAGCTGCCGATCACGCGCGAGACGACCGGCTGGGCGAGCTCGTTGACGAGATCGCACTCCTCACGGCCCTCGAGACGGTCGAGCACGCGCCTGACGATCGCCCGGATCGCCGGCTCGTGCGTCGCGATCCGCTTGGGCGTGAAGCCGGCCTGGAAGAGCGCCTTCAAGCGGTCGTGCTTGGGCGGGTCCATGCCGATGAACATCGCCTGCGTGAGCTCCAGCGGGAACACCACGGAGGCCGCCGTGATGCCGCCGCGTTCTGAGGAGAAGGTCTGCCAGTCACGGCTGACGGCGTAGATATCGTCGGCCGTGGTCACCGACCAGTAGCCGGCCTCCTCGGGATAGTCGGTTATGCGCTCCGACCAGTGCACGGGGCACTCGTGGCGCATGCGCTTGAACAGCTCGTGCGGCGGGCCGTCCTGCCAGAGCTCGCGCTCGCCGACGAGCACGTTCTCGAGGTCGCTACCCACCGTTGCCATCTGTGCGCTCCAAGTCGTCGTTTCGCAGGCCGCTCCGCAATAGTACTGGCCAGGCGGCCAGTAAGTCGAGCGCCTGCTGACGGCCGTGCGCTAGCGCGTTTGCAGGGCGCGCCCGGCGTAGACGAGCATGTCGGCGAGGTGTGCTTCGACCGTCGTGAGACTGTGTTCGCCGGGGTACACCGCGCTGTGCGCCTGTGCGCCGTCGGCCCGCAGCGCCTGCGCGAAGGGCAGGTCCTCTTCGGGGTTTGCGACGTGGTCCTCTTCGCCGCCGTACACGAACGCGTGCAGTCCCAGGCGTTTGATCACCGGCCGGTCGGCGTGCAGCTGGCCTTCGAGGCCGTTGAAGAAGCCCAGCCAGCTCTCGCTCACGCCGAAGCGGTACGGGTTGGCGAGCGCGATGTGCATCGCGCCGTAGCCGCCCATCGAGTCGCCGACGATCGCGCGCGCGTCACGCGCGGCGAGCGTCGGCAGCATGCGGTCGACGAGTTCCTGCACTTCGAGCACATACGTTTCATAGTGCCCGGCGGCGCTGTTGCGCCACAGGTTCGCCCCGGGGCCACCCTGGATCGCAACGGCGATCAGCGGCGGGATCGCGTGGGCCGCGATCAGCCGGTCGAGTCGTTCCTGCAGCCCGATCCTTACGAACGCCGTGTCCGCCTGGTCATCGCCGGGAAGCATGTACACGACCGGGTAGCGCGCCGTCGAGGCGCCGTAGCCGGCCGGCAGGTACGCGAGGAACGAGCCTGCGCGTCCCAGCGCCGTCGAGGGATAGTTGGCGCGGTCGATCCAGCTGCCCGCCTGGTCCCGCTCGATGACTTCAAGCGCCGGCAGCGAAGCGGCCGCGGTCGCCAGGCGGATGGCCGTCGAGGGCTGTTCACCGCCGCCCGCGCCGCGCAGGCTCGTGAGGCCGGCGAGTGTGAGCTGGCCGCTGTGGGCGAGGTCGATGCTAACGGCCGCGATCGCCCCGAGCAGCGTGCCGAGGATGACCCGGCGCAGGCGCGTGCGCCGTCGCCGGCGAGCGACGCTCGGGCCGGCAGCTTCGGGGCCGAGGACGACCGGGCCGCGCCGAGGTGGCGAGGCCGGCACCCACGGCGGCGGCATGATCTCCACGGCGCCCGCGCCGCCGCTTCCCGGCCAGCTCCACTCGCCGAGGCCTTCCAGCCACACGCTTGCACGCGATGTCCTTACCGCAACGGCCATCGCGAAGATTCAAGGAAGTGCCGGGCCGAAATCCAACCCCTGCACGGCTACGCCCATCCTGCACATACGTGTGCAAAGCTCATGTCTGGAGAGCGCTCAGGCCGTGCTCCACACCGTCCCCACGCCGCCGAACCCGAGCGCCTCCTTGGTCGCTTCCGTGAGATCGAGTTCGCGCCCTTCCACGTAGGGCCCGCGATCGACGACCGGCACGCGTACCGTGTGCCCGCCGTAGCGCAGTGTCACGAGCATGCCGCACGGCAGCGTCCTGCTGGCGACGCCCATCGTCTCGCTCGTCAGCTCCCCTCCGCACGCCAGTGACCCGCCGCCGCCATACCACGATGCCACGACCTCGCGGTAGACGTTCAGGCGCCCCAGCGACCTACGCGAGCGCGAAGCCGTGCTGTCGCCGGCGAAGCTCACGCGCGCTCGCTCGCTGATCGTCGCGCGCGGCTCGTAGCTGAGGTGAAAGCGCCCGCCCGCCGCCGTGCGCGCTCGCGCCAGCACCTGCCAGCCACGGCTACCGAGCCCCTCGAGCTCGACGGGCAGCCCGGCGCTTGCAGCGCGACCGTCCTCGAGCAGGATGCCCGTCACGCTCGCGCTCTCGCCCGCGAGCACGTTCAGCGTGCGTGCGCGCACCTCGAGCTGCGTGTGGAGCGGCCGTGTGGCAGTGGGAGCGCCTTCGCTCGAACCGACCGACGCTTGCAGCCCAGTGGGCGTCAAAGGCGCAGCGGACAGCGACGCAGGTGGAACGTAGATAGGGATTCGCAAACCTCCTTGTTTGCGCCTACGGGGTTAGCTGTCGGGCTCACGAACGGCCCTGCACGCGCAACGGCACGTGAAGGCCGAGCGTTACGGCCGCAGCAGCGGCCGATTCGCCCCATCCGGCGCGCTACTCACGCACCAGCAGTGGGTCCCCCGCTCGTTTCCGTCCGGCGGAAACGACTCGGCGGTCGAACGTCCGTTCGGACAATAGCGGGCGTCGCAACGCTATATGTGTGATATGGGTCACACATATCCCATGACCGTAGGTATCTCACAAGGAGGGCCGCAAACTGCGGGCTTTGGCTACCTCGGGGATGTGTGGGCGGTGATGGGGCGCTGAGGCTGCGTGCTCGGGCCGCTATGCCGGGAACAGCGGCTTGAACAGGTTGATCGCCTCCTGCACCCGTTCGCGCAGGCTGAGCCTGATGGCGGTGCGGATGCTTTCTTTGGCGAGGGGTTGTCCGAGGCCGAAGCTTGGCTGCGCATGGAAGTACAGGTTTGGGTCGGCTTGCGGCTGCGGAGTCTCGTAGATGAGGATGCCGACTACCTCGTTGTGTTTGAGCGGCTTGCGCGTCCAGATCGTCTTCGACTCGGGCGGCGGATTCTCGGGGTCGTAGGTCTGGCCGTGCCCGCGACTGAGGGCGGACACGGCGACGATGACACGGTGCTTGTCGATGTTGTCGAGGTCTCGGAGGGCGTCGAGGTCGTGCGTGTGCCTGCGGTGGTAAGGCTGTATCGAGTCGAGACGTTCCCGGATTACTTCGGTTGTGCCTCCTTCGATGGTGGGGAGCTGGCGCCGCCCCCACCACTTACGGGGCGGCCGGTTGAGGATCGGGAACGCCGTCCTGTTGTTCGGGGTGTTGCCGGAGAGCAGCACGAGCTGGTGGGCGAGATGGTCGAGGGCGGTGCGGAGGTTGTGGATCGCGTCGCCGGCGATGGCTCCCCAGACGGGATCGGGCTCGGGCGGATGGTTGGCCCGGTAGACATGCCGGCGTCCCTCGTCGTGGATTTTCACGGTGGTTGGGCAAATGCCACCTGGGAAAACACGAGAGAACGCTACGTCG
Organism: uncultured Solirubrobacteraceae bacterium; assembly: GCA_963722435.1. Classification (GTDB taxonomy): domain Bacteria; phylum Actinomycetota; class Thermoleophilia; order Solirubrobacterales; family Solirubrobacteraceae; genus Palsa-744. The sequence goes on from CAVRKZ010000001.1 coordinate 639,056, forward strand.
AGTTCTGTTGCATGGAGTTCCGCCCGCGCCATCTTGATCTCGACGCCGTCAAGCGCGGGGAGCTGCCTGCGCCGCTTAGACTTCGGGCGCATGCCCTACCCTCGTCTTAGATGACTGACGAGCACGAGCCGAACCCTACGCAGACGACGCCGAAGGGGGTTGAGATACCCGTTCCGATGCGCGAGGACGTGGAGCGCGACCTGCGCAAGCTGGTCGCGCCGGAGCGTCGCTCAGGTGCTGGTGACGACGGCAGCTCGGAGCAGTAGCTGCTCGAACATCGCCTGCGGCTCCAGGCGGGCGTTCCTGCGCCAGACGAACTCGTTGAGGTAGCCCTGTAGCCAGCGGTGGGACACCTTGCGGTAGGTGCCCTTGATCGACGGCTTGAGGTGCCCGAAGAAGCCCTCGACGGTGTTCGTGTGCGTTGAGCCTTCGACGTACATCCCTGTCGAGTGATTGATCCGACTATGGGCGATGTAGTGCCGTCCGAGGCCGTTGTATGCGGGCCACTCGTCGGTGATGACGATGGAGGTCGGCTCGACCCACTCGATGACCTGTTTCTTGAGGTGCGGCCCGTGGCGAGAGGGCAGCACGGTTGCCTTGATCCGTCCTCCGCGCTCGACGGCAGCGAAGACGGTCGCTCTACTACGTTCGCGGAGTTTCGCGGCCTCTGAGCGCCGAGATGGTCCGACGGCGATGTAGGGGTGCGTGCCCTGCGCCTTGCGCGGGCGACCATCAACGGAGGCCTCGTCGATCTCAACGTCACCGGAGAGCATCCCTGCGTCGTCTGCCATTAGCTGGTTGCGGATCTTGTTGAACATCCGCCACGCGGTCTTGTAGGTCACGCCAAGCTCGCGCTCAAGCTGCTTGGCGGACACTCCGCAGCGAGTGCTAGTCATCACGTACATCGCGAAGAACCAAAGGTGCAGCGAGGTCGAGGACTTGTGGAAGATGGTCCCGGCCGTGGGATGGATGTGGTGGCCGCAGGTGTCGCAGGAGTACGACGGGCGCGAGGCTACGCGGTGGAACTTGCGCTCGCGCTGGCACTTCGGGCACTCGGCGTGCGAGCCGTCGGGTGCGTAGCGGTTGCGCCACAGGAAGTCCATGCAGGCGGCGTCGTCTGGGTAGGTCCGCATGAACTCCATGAGCGAGTACTGCGATTCGCAGAAGTTCGAGCGGATCGGGTTGTTTCGATCAACGGGAGGCATCGTGGGGCAAGCCTACACGAAAACCTACCTACTGTCAAGGGATATGTGTGATATGGGTCACACATATACCCTCCGTGTAGAGAAGCTGGTACATTGGGGGCATGCCCAAGGTCGATCGAAATAACCCCGTCCGCGCCAAGTCCTCAGAGTCCTCGCACTCCCTCATGGAGTTCATGCGGCGCTTCCCCGACGACGAAGCATGCCTCAACTGGCTCTGGCGCACCCGCTGCTCAGAGGATGGCGAGCACGCCTACTGCCGCAAGTGCAAAGAGGTCCGCTCGTTCAAGCGCTACAAGACCGCTCAGCGCCGCCAGTCGTGGACCTGCACGACCTGCGGGCTTCACGTCCAGCCGACCGCCGGCACGATTTTCGAGGGCTCCGCGACCTCGCTGCACCTCTGGTTCTACGCGATGTACCTCATGGCTAGCACTCGTTGCGGAGTATCAGCCAAGCAGCTTGAGCGCGAGCTTGGCGTCACCTACAAGTGCGCCTGGCGCATCTTCAACCGCATCCGCAACGTCGCCATGGCCGACCTCGGCGGCACGCTCTCGGGCGACGTGGAGGTCGATGAGGCATCCGTCGACGGCAAGCCCCGCAAGCCGCAGGGCAGGCACCCGAACATCTCGATCGGACCTTCCCGGCGCTCAGAGGCCGCGAAACTCCGCGAACGTAGTAGAGCGACGGTGTTCGCCGCCGTCGAGCGTGGCGGACGCATCAAGGCCACCGTCCTGCCGTCGCGTCACGGGCCGCAGCTCAAGAAGCAGGTCATCGAGTGGGTCGATCCCGAGTCCATCATCATCACGGACGACTGGCCGGCGTACAACGGGCTGGGACGGCACTACATCGCCCATAGTCGGATCAATCACTCGACAGGGATGTACGTCGAAGGCTCAACACACACGAACACCGTCGAGGGGTTCTTCGGGCACCTCAAGCCGTCGATCAAGGGCACCTACCGGCGCGTGTCGCACCGCTGGCTACAGGGCTACCTCAACGAGTTCACATGGCGCAGGAATGCGCGCCTTGAACCGCAGGCGATGTTCGACCAGCTTCTACAGAGCGCCGCGGGAACCTAGGAGCGCACGCAGCAGCGGGAGCGCGAAGCGGCTAGCGAAACTCGCCTGGTTCAGCTGGGCGGCTGGTCCACATCCAGATGCCCACGATGAACCACACAGCCACGGCCACGGCGAAAGGCGCGAACCCAAGGCCGAGGCCCGCGTACTTGTTGAGCAAGGAGATGCCCAGCAAAACTAGAGGTGCACCAAAACGGAACCACACGGGGGCACGCCAGCGCTGACGCCTACGAAAGCGCATACTGGGAACAGCTAGGCCCCGCGTAGGCCGTCGGGAGTCTTTTCGCCGGCCTCGGCGGGCGCGTGCGCGACCTTCTCGAACAGATCCATCACGTCGCCCTCCGTTGGCACGGGGATCTCGATCGGCTCGTACGGCTTGCCGCCCTTGTCGCGGCCTTTGGGCTGCGTGGGCTGGGTAGGCTGCGGCCCGTGATCCGCCATCGCCTCTAAGGCTACCGCGCGGGTATGCGCCTTCTGCGATCAGGAGATATCGAACGACGCGCCTCCCGAGCACGTCGTCCCTAAATGGATGTCGAAGTTCCGGCTGAAGGGCCAGACGCTACGGCACATCAGCGGTACCGAGCTGCGCGGGGATATCGACTACGGGCGCCCCTCGGACGCCCCGGCCTACAACTCAAAGAAGTTCGACCTGACTGTCGACACGGTCTGCGAGGCGTGCAACCAAGGCTGGATGAGCGACCTGGAGGCCCAGGGCTCGCCGCTGCTGACGCCGATGATCGAAGGCAAGACGACGGGCCTCAGCGTCCAGCAGCAGGCGCAGCTCGCCGCTTGGGTCACGAAGACGGCCCTTACCTGGGACCAAAGCCTGAGGCCAGAGAGCCGCTTCCAGCCGCCGTGGCTCTATCACTGGCTCTACGAGCACCGTGGGGACCGGGTGGCGCCCCCCGGCGTGACTGTGCGCCTAGGCCGCTACGAGGGAGCGCACGAACTACTCGTCGAAATGGTCCACGACGCCATGTATCTCGGGGTCCCCGATGACCTGGACGACCCTGGACCACCGGACGCGAACCGAACCATCATCCGGGTCAAACATCTCGTCATGGAGTTCATGGCGACCCGAGACACCCGGCCCCGCTTTGCCGTCTTCGAGCGAGACATTCGCCCGATGGTCGTCACGATCTGGCCCGCTACCGACCGGACGGCGTGGCCTCCCCCCGTTAGCTTCGACGCCACCACGCTCGACGGGTTCACCGACGCCGACCGGCTCACTCGCCCGCAATAGCCGCCCGAGCACCTTCCTGTACGCCGACGCCGCCCTGTCACGGAGGGCCAGTCTACGGGATCTTATACAGAGAGGGTACATATGTGACATGGGTCACACATGTGTCCACAAAGTATGTATCCTCAGATGACCATGGCAAGGCGACCGATCTGCCGCTAGGTGGGCGGGACCTCGGGGTTCGTGAAGGACGCGAGCGAGGCGTTGTTGAAGCGGAGTCGGGGGGGCCAACTGGCGACGTTGATCGCGGGCCAGACGCTGACGAGCATGTCGGCGAGGTCACCGCCTCGGACTTTCAGGACGGGTTCGGGGTCCTTCGTGACGGTGAACTCCAATACGAGCTGGCCTATCCGGATGGTCGTACGGTGCGCCTGTGGGGGGCCGGTGGCTACGAGATCAGGGGCTAGGTCGTCGTATAGGGCGTGATACACGCCGCGTACGAACTCCTCGCTGGCCCCGTCGTAGTCGGTCCCGTCGTAATGTGCTAGGCATACTCGGGCGCCGGGCGGAGGTAATCGGTGCTCATACAGCCAACGGCAGTATTCGAGCGGCATGCTGCGCCTATCAAGCGGCATGGCTTGGTCGAAGGTCAGCGCAGTCTTTGCGACCCATGTGCTCACGAGCACTTGGCGCTCGATATCGAAGCCCTGAGGCCTGCCTTCGATCATCGGAGTGAGGATGGGCGCTCCTTCGTTCTCTAGGTCGCTCATCCAGCCGTGGTTGCAGGTCGCGCAGACCGTATCGGCGGTGAGTTCAAGGTTCTTAGAGCGGAACTCGGGCATCTGGGGACCGGCGCTCCCTCGGATTGAAGCTCCCGGAATGTGCATGAAGACGGCCCCCTTTGGCCTGAACTTCGACAGCCATTTGGGAAACACGTGCTCCGGCGGATCACCGTCCCCGATCCCGTCGCCGCAGAAGACGCAGATACGGCCGCTACGCTCTGAATCTGTGGACGACACCGACGGCCAGCCTACTCAGCAGACGCAGCCCAAAGGCGTCGACCCAACGACGGGCAAGCCTTACGAGCCGATCGAGATTCCCGTGCCGACGCGGGACACGTTCGACCGGCTGCTAGGGCGCGCAGAGAGCACTCCGCCCCCGAAGGACTAGCCGCCTAGCGGCGGGTGCGCAGGTACCACCAAACGATCACCAGCAGGACGATCACTCCGGCGACGATCAACACCGGGTGTTCTTCCACGAGGTAGCCGTCGCTGCCGTGTCCCCCCTGGGCGACGATCCACAGCGCCACGCACACTAGGCCTCGGGACGCTTCCCTTCGGCGGCGCGGTCGAGTAGCTGCTCAAACAGCGCGCCCTGCTCGCGTTTCGCGTTGTGCCGCCAGGCGTACTCGTCCAGGTAGGCCTGTAGGTAGCGCGGGGACACCTTCTTGTAAGTGCCGCGCATCCCGGTCTTGAGGTTCCCGAAGAAGCCCTCGATCGTGTTCGTGTGAGTCGAGCCATCGACGTACAGGCCAGCCGAGTGGTTGATAATCCGGTGGTCGATGTAGGAGCGGCGCAGCGGCTTGTAGGCGGCCCAATCGTCCGTGAAGATGATCGAGTCCGGGTTGACGTTCGCGAGCACGGCTCTACTAAGCGGAGCACCACGACGTGAGGCGATCACGCGCGCACGGACGAGCCCTCCACGCTCGACCATTCCGCGCACCGTCGGCTTGGCCTCACGGAACGCCGCGACCTCCTGGCGGTTGAGCTTGCGACCGCGCGGCTTGCCGCCCCAGGAAGTCTCATCGACCTCAACGTCGCCCGATAGCGGCTCGCCGTCGTCGCCCATGAGCGTGCGGATGAGCTTCATCATCTTGTGCGCCTGCTTGTACGTGACGCCGATCTCGCGCTCCATCTGCTTCGCGGAGATACCGCAGCGAGTGCTAGCCATGAGATACATGGCGTAGAACCACAGGTGCAGGGACGTAGACGAGCGCTCAAAGATCGTGCCCTTCTGCGGGTGGATGTGCAGCCCGCACGTGTCGCACGTGTAGGACGCCCTGGTCTTGGTCCGGTGGAACTTGCGCTCACGCTCGCAGCGCGGGCAGCGCGCGTGGTGGCCGTCGGGGGCGAAGCGGTCCCGCCAGAGCTGGTCTAGACACGCGGCGTCGTCGGGGAACATCCGCATGAACTCCATCATCGAGTAGTCCGATTCGGATGAGCGCCGACGGACGGGGTTGTTGCGATCTCTGGGGGCTTTCTCAGTCATGGACTACATTATACATACTTTCCGGACATATGTGTGATATGGGTCACACATGTGTACTACAGGTAGGTATCATCTAGCGCCCCTGACAGGACGGCGCACCGGAGCTTTGCTCCGCGGGCTTGGTGCTACCTGTGGGCGTGTGGGGGTGCTGCCAGGGGTGCGCTAGATGCTCCCTTGGTATCGCCCGTGGTTTCCAAACCCCGGCGAAATCGCCAACCGCAGATGACGACGAGCCCGAGGATGAGCGCGAGGCGCGGAAAGAAGCCGAACGCGATCTGTACACCGAGGCCGAGGCGCAGGAATACGCGGAGATCACAGCGCGCGAGGCGGGGCGCGAAGTCTAGAACTCTTCGGACTTCGGCCGGATGACCTCGCTGGCCTTCGGCCCGTTGCGCTCAAACTTCGCTTTCTGGGGGTTCTTGCCGCTCTCGCGCCGTGGCGTGTACGTAAAGACGTCTTCGACGCGATACGCGCGCGGCCGGGTCGATCTGAGTTTGTGTTCTTTGACGCGGGAGATCGTGCGCAAACCGAGCGCGAGCACCCCGAACTCGACCACATCTTCGATCAGCGTCCATAGCGCGTCGGATCGTTCGTCCATCTCTTTCGGTGGATGGTGTGTCAGCTCGGCGGGCATTCCCTTGCGCTTCTTTGGCTTCACGCGAATCAGCTCAGGCTTTGTGGGGTCGCCGTAGCGTTGGCTGATCCACCAGTCCCCGTGCGCGAACCTGTTCCGCCACTCGATCTCGTCATCGACGGCGCGGCACAGTAGCTCGCAGATGCCTCTCTCGGGCTCCGAGAGATTGCCGTCATATCGACACATGGCGAAGAAGGAATCGGCGATCTGTTGGGCCATCACGCCGAATGCAAGCTCGGCCAGCTCTATCTTGTCCCCGCTCGCGATAACAAGCCGCTGGCTCATGAGTCCGCGCATGTGAGCCACCAGCCGTGAGAAGGCGACGAAATAGCGACCGATCGCGCGGTGGGCCTCATCGATGTCGGCCTTGTACGGGCCGTCAGATGTCGCCATCGCCTGCCGCTACGCTGTCCGTATGACCGAGCAAGAGCCGCAGCCTACGGCCAAGACGCAGCTCACGCAGCCGAAGGAAGGCGAGCCAATCGAGATTCCGGTCCCGAAGGAGGACGACTTCGAGAAGCTGGTCCGGCGGGCCGTGCACGACAAGAAGCAATAAGCGGCCTGTCCCTTATCGTCTGCCGCCATGGCGGTATTTGCGATCGTCGCGGTGGCCTGTTTCATCGCGGGCATGTGGGCAGCGACGACATGGCTGCCGCCCCTTGCAGAGGGGCCGGTCGGCACGCTCGCCTACTTCGTCGTGTGCGGTCTCGCGGGTGCCGTGCTCGCGGTTGTGGGCATTCACGTCTGGCAGATCGGCCACCTCGCGAGAATCAAGGAAGGGCCGAAATACCTGCATGAAGAATCGATCATCGGGTACGTCGACAGTCTGATGTGGGAGGTTGGAACTCTCGCTAGCCTGGCGTTGATCGCCTATCTGCTAGCACCGAAAGCGCCCGAGACGAGCACGACGGCGTCAACTACGAGCAGCGCGGACGACTAGCTGCTCAAACAGCGCGCCGCCCTCGCGTTTCGCGTTGTGCCGCCACGAGTACTCGTCAAGGTAGGCCTGTAGGTGTCGCGGAGACACCTTCTTGTAGGTGCCGCGCATCCCCGTCTTGAGGTTGCCAAAGAACCCCTCGATCGTATTCGTGTGCGTCGAGCCGTCCACGTACAGGCCAGCCGAGTGGTTGATGATCCGGTGGTCGATGTAGGAACGCCGCAGCGGCTTGTAGGCGGCCCAATCGTCAGTGAAGATGATCGAGTCCGGGTTGACATTCGCCAGCACGGCTCTACTAAGCGGAGCGCCGCGCCGTGAGGCGATCACGCGGGCACGGACGCGCCCACCGCGCTCGACCATCCCGAGCACCGTCGGCTTCGCCTCACGGAACGCCGCGACCTCCTGGCGGGTGAGCTTGCGACCCCGAGGCTTGCCGCCCCAAGAAGTCTCGTCAACCTCCACGTCGCCCGACAGCGGCTCAGCGTCCTCGTCGGTCATCAGCTCCGTGCGGATCTTCTTCATCACGCGGTGAGCCGTCTTGTACGTCACCCCGATCTCGCGCTCCATCTGCTTGGCCGAGACCCCACATCGAGTGCTCGCCATGACATACATGACGTAGAACCAAAGCTGCAGCGAGACCGGCGAACCCTCGAAGATCGTGCCCTTCATCGGATGCACGTGCAGCCCGCAGGAGTCGCAGGTGTAGGCGGCCCGCGTCTTGGTGCGGTGGAACTTGCGCGTGCGCTCGCACTTCGGGCAGACCGCGTGCGAGCCGTCCTCCGAGAAGCCCTCGCGCCATAGGCGGTCGAGGCAGGCTGCGTCGTCCGGGTAGCGGCGCATGAACTCCATCAGCGAGAAGTCCGATTCCGAGGACTTCTGGCGAGTCGGATTGTCGCGGGTGTGTGGGGTTTTCTCAGGCATTGCGGCGCGCCTTCTGCCGCAGGCCAAGCATCAGCGCGACCGTACCGCCAACAGCCGCTGGCGCGAGCCACGAAGTAGCGACGCCGAGCCCTGCCAGGACGGCGAGGACGATCACGAGCAGCACGGCCGACGCGAATCGAAATCGAATCATGCCCACATTATACATACTTCTTCTACACATATGTGATATGGGTCACACATATCCCTTGACAGGGGGTAGATTCTGTGGGAGGATGCTTCGCATGGCCCTGCAAATCGTCCTCGCCGCCGCGCTCGCCGCCGTCGCGCTCGCCGTGTTTCTGTTCGCCGCCGCCCAGCGGTGGGCAACTGTCTCGCCACGCTTCGGTCGATGGATGGATGCGCGTACCACGCGCATCTCGCCGCGCCTGGGACGCCTTTTCCACGACGAGACGAGAGAGCGGTAATGCCCCCCGTTAATCGCAACGAAGCCGTCCGCGCGGCCTACTCGGAGTCCTCGTACTCGCTCATGGAGGTCATGCGCGAGTTCCCCGACGACGCCGCCTGCCTTGAGTGGCTGTGGCGCAACCGCTACTCCGACGACGGCTCGCACGCCTACTGCGTGGACTGCGAACGCATCCGCAAGCACCACAAGGTCACTGAACGGCCCGCGTGGGACTGCGACTCCTGCGGACACCACCTGCACCCGCTGGCCGGGACGATCTTCCACAAGTCTTCGACTTCGCTCCAGCTCTGGTTTTTCGCGATCCACCTGATGACGAGCACTCGCTGCGGAGTGTCCGCCAAGCAGCTTGAGCGCGAGCTTGGCGTGACCTACAAGACCGCGTGGCGGATGTTCAACCTGATCCGCAACAAGCTGATGACCGAGGACAAGCGCCCGCTCACGGGCTACGTCGAGATTGACGAGACCTCCGTGGACGGACGCCCACGCCAGAAATACACGATGCGCACCGATCCAGAGGCGCGCTCGAAGGCGCAGAAACTCCGCGAACGTAGTAGAGCGACCGTCTTCGCTGCCGTAGGGCGAGGGGGACGGATCAAGGCAACCGTCGTGCCTTCGCGGCGCGGACCGCACATCCAGCAGCAGGTCATCGAGTGGGTTGAGCCTACGTCGATCGTGTACACGGACGAGTGGCCTGCGTACAACCAGCTCGGAGCGCACTTCGCCTCGCATAGTCGAGTCCGACACTCGACCGGCGAGTACGTCGTCGGGTCGGCCCACACGAACACGATCGACGGGTTCTTTGGGCATCTCAAGCCATCGATCCGAGGCACCTACCGGAAGGTGTCCCGCAAGTGGCTGCAGGGCTACCTCAACGAGTTCACATGGCGCTACAACCACCGGTATGACCGGCAGGCGATGTTCACGACGCTGCTGCAGCGAGCGATCCCATGAGGGGCCGCCTGCTTGTCGCCCTCGTACTTCTTGCCATCCCGCTAGGGGTTGCCGGTTGCGGTGGGAAGACCACCAGGGCGTCGTCTCAGCGGCACGCTCAGCGTCTACAGGAAGAAAACGAAACGGACACACTCGCCCACCGCTACGAAAACGAATAGCCGACGGGCTACTCGTCAGCGGCCGGTGCGGAGTCTCGCTCGGGCGGCGCAGGCTGTGCCGCCTTCTTGAGGTTGCCGAAGAACTCATCACGCTTCGGCACGGGTACGGTTAGACCCTTGGGCGTCTGCTCCGTCTGCTGGTCCTTCTCGTCGTCTGGCATGGCCCTCCAAGGGTAGTTCATGGCGTCGAAGCTGAAGCGGCGTCGGCAGGTTCCCACGCTCGATGGCGTCGAGATCAAGATGGGCCGGGCGGAACTCCATGCAACAGAACTCGACGTAGCGTTCTCTGGTGTCAAATCGCCCTCGAAGTAGTCACGCGCTCCGGTGCGCGTCGTCATCCGCTCCTGAGTGGTCGGGGGAGGTCCGCTCGCTGCTTAGCCAGCAATAATCCCGCTTGTGAGCCGCGGGCGCGAAACGTTGCGGGTGCTCTCGGGCCTCGGATACCTGCTGGTATTCCCGGGACTCGCTGCTCTGATTGAGAGCAAATACGTCGTCGGCGGGGTTCTTATCGCCGTCGCCGTCGCCGTCGTGGCCTCTACCATCCGACAGCGAACGCGCCGCGGCTTTCGCTAGCCGTTTCGTCAATCCCTCCTAGGAGGGTTTGGCGAAAGTCGGGCAGCCTTGCCTCACGCAACTCCCCTCGCCGGCCGATGCTATAGGTCTGATGAGGCGACGGTTGGTCGTAGCAGGGCTATTGTCGATCTGGCTGCTACTGGGTGTCTGCGCCCCTGCCGATGCTCGTCAGCGTGGTGCCGCGTGTGTTCCGCGGCATGGCACGCTGATCGTCGCTGATGCGAAGGCAGCGATCTACACGATCCGCGTAGAGCGAGACGAAGCCTGGACAGAAGACGGCCGACTCATGCAGGTGCACTATGCCGAGCGGCAGACTCGCGGGTGTGTCGCGGGTCACAGACGCTCATTCAAGCTATGGGAAGACGAACCTGAAAGCCTTGAGGTAGACGCATCGCTTAGCGACTTCACCCTTGCTGGTGATACGGTCGCCTACCTAGAATCGCATTGGTCAAAGTATGAACCGGACTTCGTGGGGTCGCGGGTTCTGGTGCAGAGTCTCGTAACTGGTCGTTTCGCGCATATCCACGAATCCCAAAACCCAGTGGAAAAGATTGTGGTCAAATCTGATGGCTCGGTCGCATGGATAGCTGTCGATTTCGCTCGCTACGCCACACCGCCGACGGAGAGCTACGAAGTTCGAGCGATAGATAAGTCGGGCGAACGACTCTTGGCTGACTCAGGCCAGCAACCCTACATCGACGGTCCCGGAATCACGTCGCTCAAGCTGAATGGTGACATTCTTAGTTGGCGGCAGGAGGGCGAAGAACGACAAGCTGTGCTGCGGTAGCGCTTGAGATACGCGAGCGAGTTTCGCCGATCGTTTCGCCAAACCCTCCTAGGGGGCGATCGAAATACTCTCGCGCTGCGATAGGTACTCGTCGAGCGCCTTGGTGGCCTGCGTGTCCTCATAGACCTCGTACTCCCGGAGCAGGCCCCAGGCGATGTGACCCCACATGACGTAGCGGTTTTCGTAGACCCGGCCGTCCTCGGTGTCGAGGTGGCTGGTGCCGCGCACACAGAGCGTCATGTTCCAGGGCGGCCCCTGCGCGATGATCTCGTCGGCGTCGAGCTTGAGGCCCGTGTCCACAAGGCGCTGCAGCCAGCGCCCGTGGTCGTCGCGGTTGTCGATCTCCGTCGCCCATGAGCTGTCGCCCGGGAAGCGGAACCGGATGTCCTTGGCGTCCATCTTCAAGACCGAGCGGGAGTCGCCCTCGCGCAACCGCGCCAAGTTGCGTTCCAGCATCGCCTTCGCGAGCCAGGAGAACATTGGTCCGTCCCTTCTTTTGCTCGGCGCGTCAACGATACAGCCGCGTGGCGTTCTCCCTCGAGCGTGGCCGACGCTATGAACGCCCGGAGCCCGGACTGTGCCGGGCTCCTGTCACTCCACTGGTCTGGCATCTTGCCAACTGTTGGGCGGTTGGGCGGCAGCGGCGGCTCAAAGCACCCGGTCGCTGCTGTATGTGGTTTAGCGCAAAATGCGGGATCAAACGTCCGAACGGCCGCAAAATGCGGGGTTTTTCGGCGAGCGGGATGCGCTGCCCCGCTGGCGTCGTCTGTTGAGGCTCGACGCGCTCGCCGCGTCGCCTCGCCTCGGTCTCAGCCATCGTCACCGGCGATAGCCCGCTTTGGGCGCCAGGAGATAGGCGATCAGCGTCAACGTCGCCACGCTCCCGACCTCCCCAAACAGAGTCGCCAAGCCTGAGGCCACGACGAAGGAGGCTTGTGTAGAGGACGTGCCTTCGAGTGCTCGGACGATCTCCCACACATGGATGCCCAGAAGGGCGAGGACGACCCCGGCCAGGCCGCAGACAGCGAAGAGGACCTAGGAGGGCTTGGCGAAACGTGACATCGCCTACTCCTCCAGCCCCACGACTTTGAGGGCCTCGGCCTTGGTCGGGTACTCGTGGACCTCGGTCACCTGACCGTCGCGCATCGTCAAGACGTGTGTCTCGGACATGTCCACTTCGCCGACGCTGCCCCTCGCGCGCCCGTGCAGCCGCAACACCACGACCACACGGTCTCCCGCGTCGATCAACTCCTCGACGTCCACACGTAGGTCGTCAAACGCCCCAAACCACTCGGCCATGAGCGTCGCGGCACCATCGTGTCCCCGGTACGTGGCGGTGTCCGGCAGATCCGCACGGGTGTGCCACAGGATGTCGGGATGGAGCAGATCGAAACGCGGTGCGCGCTCTCGATCAACGAACTCGTAGCCTTCACGCACTCGCTCCACGTTCTCCTCGGACATGGCGGGAGTATCCCGCCTAATGCCGGGCGACGGGCTCGCGCTATGGCGAGCCGACAGGGGAGTTTCGCCAAAGCCCCCTCGTAGCGTGGGATCGCGGTCCCGCCAGCCCTGGGCAGAGCTATCGGTTGTTGTCAATTCCCGGAGCTTCGGATTCCGCGCCGCTAGCTCTAGCGCCCTGGGCTCGGGCGGGCCAACGCTGGTGCGATCGCGGTGCTTGCATCTCGTCGGCTAGATGATGCGCGTCATCCTCCGTCGGCACTGCGTCGTCGCGTTCCTGCTGCTCCGCGTCTTCGACCGCCCAGCAGATGCGTTCGAGTAGTCGTAGCGATGCGTAGTTGTCGTTGAGGTAGCCCGTGCTGACCAACTCGTCGAGCATGCACGGCCGCCCGAAGCCGTCGCTCCCCACGCCGGCTCCACTGGTGATGATGATCCGGGGCATTGACTGCCCCTCCTCTCCAGGCCTCCCTACCCCCACTCGCGTACCTACTTATAGAGCGAGCATATTTGACGCGACCGGGCCGATCGGCCGCGGACTTCGCTGTTTGCGAGCTTTGCGGCTTGGCGTCCTGGAGGCCCTGCCAGCCCTTGGCGTGACACGGGGACGAGCCCAGCCTCGACGCGGGTAGTTGCTCGAGGCCACCGACGAAAGCTCCCAGTCGTGCTAAAGAGCGGAGCGGTCAGGGAGCGCCGACCATCCGTCCAGGGCTGCGGCTAGCGGCAGAGCCTCGGGTAGAAACGCGGCATGAGCAAAACTGGCACTAGGAGCTGGCGCTGTGCGACGCTAGCGGCGGTCCTCCTGTGGGCAGCAGCCCCGGCCCCTGCACAAGCGGCGGACAGCTCCTGTCGCGCGAGCGCGGCACATTCGTCGGGCTCCGAGCTGAGCGCTTTCGAACCGGTGGTCGCCAATCCTGCGGCGACTCCGTGTACCTCTGAAAGCCACGAACTCGTCGGCGTCGCATCTCAGGGCGGGACGAGCGTCACCGATCCTCGCGCCGCCACCGAAGCAGCCGCGGGGACGTTCTCAGCAAGCGCCAGTGACGACTCGGCTGCCTTTTCCGGCTCACCGGGGATCAGCGTCGGGCACGTCTCCGTCAAACAGGTTGAGAGCTGCGTCGGTGGGACGAACGTGGCGTCCGGCTCTTCGAGCGTCGATGGCCTCACCGTGGCCGGCACGCCCGTCAGCGTGATCGGAAGCCAGTCGATCGACGAGACGATCGCCGGAGTGCACATCGCTACGAACGAGCTCAGCGGAGACACACGCCAGGCGCTCGTCCTCGAAGTCGGGGGCACCGTGTCTGTCCTCGGCGAAGCAACCGCGGGCGGAGACGCTTGCGCGACGCTCAATGCCGGCGGTGGGAAAGCTCCAGCAGGCGGCAGTGGAAACGGAGCAGGCGCCGGCGGCGAAGAAAAGGCGACCACCGTTGGAGCCGAAAGCAGCGCTGGCCTGCCACTTGCCTTTGCCAGCGGGCTGAATGGCGCGCTCGCCTTCAGGGTCGCCGCAAGCCGGCTCGCGCTCCAATGCACTCAGCACGAGATTACGTTGATCGATGTGCTCCAGCGCGGCAAGCGCGTCGAGCTGCTGGGCGCGGCCGAAACGAGGCTCGCGGGGCACACCGTGACCATCACGCTGCTGGCGACCCACAAGAGGGTAGCCACCGCGGTCGTCCGATCCGACGGCTTTTTCGGGAGCACCGCAGCCCTACCCGCACGGAGCGTGCGTCTGACGAACAAGGCGCGCTATCGGGCGAGCATCGGAACGCTGCACTCCGCCTATCTGAAGCTGACGCGTCGAATGCTCGTTCAGTCGATCAGCAGCAGTGCCGGGAAGGTCATGATCAGCGGCCAGGTGATCCGACCGCTCGCCCAGCCGGTCGCCGCCATCCTCATCAAGCGCCGCACGTCGTGCTCATCGACAGCGATCGTCAAGCGCGTAAAGCCCCGTCGTAACGGCACCTTCACTGTCACGGTTCCGGCGCCCGCCGGGGCCGATGCGGCCCTCTATGTGGCCACGACGGTGGTACGTCAGTCGGTTCGCAGCCGTAAGAGGTATCCCACCTCCACGCTGCCGCGCGTAGTGGTCGTTCAGCCGTGAGCTACTTGCTGCGGGTGTTGTGGTGCGGCGGCGGTCGTCTGTTGCCCTTGCCGCGCATACCGGACTGCGCTGGTGGCCTTGCCGGCGCTTGCGGCTTGGAGGCCTTCCTGAGGTTGTTGAAGAAGTCACGACGCTGTGACAGCGATACGGTCGGCTCCTTGGGCCTCTGCTCAGTCTGCTGCTGGTCCTTCGGCTTCTCTTGCATGGCCCTCCTAGCGTAGGCGATGCGACGGATCCCAGCGGAGTAACGCTGAAGCTAGAGCGAGTTCGACCCTCGAGGCGCACAGCGCACGCTGAAGTTGCAGCCGCATCATTCGCGAGTCAGGGAACCCCGAACGCCACTAGCTGCGTCTGAGAGGATACGTCGATGCCCTCGAACGAGGATCTCGGCGCCCGCCTCAACCAGGTAGGCGCGAACCCGCAGTGTCCCGTGTGTGACAACGAACAGTGGGGCATCTCGCCGATGCACTTTGCTCTCGCCCCCATCGAGGACGGGAGCGTCTCGATGGGGCGCGCAGCGGCCGTGCGCGCCCTTACCTGCACCAACTGTGGGTTCGTGCGCCTGCACGACCCGAACAGCCTCGCTTAGCGCGCCCGGCGCTTACACAGCCCTGCGGTAGATGCTCACGACGGCTGCGCCGCCGAGTCCGATGTTGTGCTGTAGAGCCACTTTCACGTCATCGACCTGCCTTGCGTCGGCCGTCCCTCGCAGCTGCCAGGTCAGCTCCGAGCACTGTGCGAGCCCGGTGGCGCCGAGCGGGTGGCCCTTGGAGATGAGCCCACCGCTGGGGTTGACGACCGGGCCGGAGCCCCCGTATGTGGTCGCTTCGGCCTCTACGAGCTTGTGGCCCTCGCCCTCGGCAGCCAGTCCGAGGGCCTCGTAGGTGATCAGCTCGTTCGCGCTGAAGCAGTCGTGCAGCTCGATCACCTGCACGTCGGCGGGGCCGACCTGCGCTTCCTCGTAGGCGAGCTCGGCAGCCTTCTTGCTCATGTCGTATCCGACGATCGTGATGCAGTCGGCGTCGGCGTCGAAGGTGCTCGAGAGGTCGGTGACCATCGCCTGGCCGGCGATCTCGATCGCCTGATCCCACAGGCCGTGCTCGTCGACGAAGCGCTCGCTCGCGACGATCGCCGCGCCGGCGCCGTCTGAGGTCGGCGAGCACTGCAGCTTGGTCAGCGGCTCGTGGATCATGCGCGCGTCGGAGATCTCCTGCAGCGAGTACTCGGTCTGGAACTGCGCGTAGGGGTTGTTGACCGAGTGCCTGTGGTTCTTCCAGCCGATCCACGCGTAGTGCTCGGGCTTTGAGCCGTATTTCTCCATGTGGTCGCGGCCCGCGTTGCCGAACATCTGCGGCGCCATCGGCGATGCCTCGGGCTCGCGGATCTGGATCATGCGCGCGAGGTGCTTGTCCATCGCCGGCGTGCGGTCGGTGTACTTCATGCCGAGCGAGCCCATCTCCATCTTCTCGAAGCCGATCGCGAGCGCACAGTCGACCAGGCCGCCCTTGACGGCCTGGCGCGCGAGGAACAGCGCCGAGGATCCCGTCGAGCAGTTGTTGTTGACGTTGACGACGGGGATCCCCGTCAGCCCGAGCTCGTACACCGCGCGCTGGCCGTAGGTGGAGTCGCCGTAGACGTAGCCCGCGTACGCCTGCTCGATCGCCTCGTAGGGGACGCCTGCGTCGGCGAGCGCCCTCTCGCCGGCCTCGCGGGCCCACTGCGGATAGTCGCCCTCCTTTGTGCCCGGCTTGTCGAACTTCGTCATGCCTACACCGATCACATACGTGCGGTTCATCGCCTAGTCGATCCTTTTGTGGTGGGTTGGCCGAAGGAGTCCTCGGGGGCGCTCGCGCTCTCCTCAGCGCGGCCAGGACGTGAAGTCCTGCGCCAGTAGGTTAGAGAGGTGCAGGACAACGAGGTCGCTGGCGCCGCGCTGCCGCAGGGCGCGCCAATGGAGGGTCGCTGCCCCAACTGCCGCAAAGACGGGTGGACCCCCGCACCCCTGGCCGTAGTCGCCGGACTCGACGTGCGGCCGTTCGTCTGCGACACGTGTGGCTTCGTCGCCCTTCTGCACGGCTCGGGAAAGCGTGCGGTGAGCGGTGAATAGATGGCCGAACGCCCCAACCCTCTCCAGGCGTTGACGTGCAGCCGTCCAACCGCGACAATCGTTGGGCGATGACCAACCCAGATCGCCTCACGGCGCTCGACTCGACGTTCCTGCACCTGGAGGATCACTCCAGCTCACATATGCACGTCGCCTCGGTGATGGTCTTCGAGGGTGCCGCGCCAACGCTGCAGGAGCTCGTCGACCACGTGCTCGGGCGCCTGCACTTGGTTCCGCGCTACCGCCAGCGGCTGGCCTACGTCCCCTTCGACCAGGGCCGGCCGGTGTGGACCGACGACCCTCACTTCAACCCCTACTACCACCTGCGCCACACGGCGCTGCCGAAGCCGGCAGACGACGCGGCGTTGAAGCGCCTGGCGGGCCGCCTCTTCTCCCAGCGCCTGGACCGCTCCAAGCCGCTGTGGGAGATCTGGCTCGTACAGAGCATGTCGGGCGGGCGCTTCGCGCTGATCGCCAAGACCCACCACGCGCTCGTCGACGGAATCTCCGGCGTGGACATCACGACGGTGCTGTTCGACACGGCAGCCGACCCTACGCCGAGCGGCCCGATCCCCGACTGGAGCGCCAAGCCACTGCCCGGCGCCGCGAAGCTGCTCGGCGAGGCGCTGATCGAGCGCTCCACCGTCCCCGGGGAGATGGTGCGCGGAGCACGCCGTCTGTTCCGGACGCCAAGGCGCGCGGCGACGCAGGTTCGCCACGGCCTTGCGAGCGTGGGTGCGACGACGTTCGCCGGTCTCAGCGCACCGGCGCCGCCGAGCCCCTTCAACGTCGACATCGGCCCCCACCGGCGCTACACGTTCCTGGACACCGAACTGGAGCGCTTCAAAGCGATCAAGGACTCGCTCGGCGGAACCCTAAACGACGTCGTGCTCGCCTCGGTCACGCTCGCGCTCGGGCGCTTCCTGCGCCGCAGGAACTACATCACCGACGGCGTCGTGCTGAAGGCGATGGTGCCCGTGTCCGTACGCACGAAGGAGCAGCGGGGCGCGCTCGGCAATCAGGTCGCCGCGATGTGGGCGCCGCTGCCGATCGGCACGCAAAACGCCGCCGAGTGTCTGCGCGAGATCGCCACGGCGATGGACAACCTGAAGAAGGGCGGCCAGGCCGTCGGAGCGCAGGTGCTCACGAACCTCGCCGGCTTTGCGCCGCCGACGATCCTCAGCCAGGCGGCCCGCCTGCAGGCGCGCCAGCCGTTCTTCAACCTCGTCGTCACGAACGTGCCCGGCCCGCAATTCCCGCTGTATCTACTCGGGCGGCGCCTGCGCGTGCTCTACCCGGTGGTGCCGCTCGCCCAGCGCCAGGCGCTGGGGATCGCGGTCATGAGCTATGACGGGCACCTGGGCTTCGGCCTGCTCGGCGACTACGACGCGCTGCCCGACCTCGAACGACTCACCCAGGACCTGCAGTGGGCGCTCTCCTCGCTCACGCGCGCCGCCGGCCTCGGCCCGCGCGCCAACCACCGCTCGGGGCGTGCTGCGCCAAAGCCGCGCAGCAGCTCGGCACGCACCGCAGCCAAGTAGTCCTAAGTCCCGTCCGTGGCTAGCTCGGCAGGCCGAGCGCCCGTCGCACGGCAGCGCGCAGCAGTACGCGGTAGGCGATCTCGCTAGCGGCGAGCGTCGTCAGCAGGATCGTCAACACGCCGTGGCTGGGGATGATCGAGCGTGGCCGTCGCACGTTTGTTGCATCGGCACGCGAGCGCCGGCTGCTTTAGCTCGGACGCGTCCCGTGCCCGTGCTCTGAAGGCCGCCGAAATGGCGGATGCTAAGGTCAGCGGCCCCGCGCCCGGCGGCCAACAGATGAGCGCACGAGATCGCATACGTAGAGTCGCCCGCAGGACGGGTGCGCTGCCCCTGGCGCGCAAGATCGGGCTGCGCCCGGCGCTGCCGAGCGACGTCAACTGGCAGGCGATCGGCCGCCACCAGTTCGACTTCCTCGTGAGCGAGGGGCTCACGCCTGAGCACTACATGCTCGACGTCGGCTGCGGGATGCTCCGTGGCGGCTGGCACTTCATCAACTACCTGCAGCCGGGGCACTATTTCGGCATCGACCGCAACGCCAGGGCGCTCGCCGCAGGCGAGAAGAAGCTCGAGCGCGAGGGCATCGCCGACAGGCGCCCGACGCTCGTCGTGCGCAGCGACTTCACGGTCGCGGATCTCAACCAGAGCTTCGACTTCGCGCTCGCCCAGTCGGTCTTCACGCACCTCAGCTTCAACTCGATCGTGCGCTGCCTCGCTCGCGTCGGCCCCGTCCTTCGACCCGGCGGGCGCTTCTACGCCACCTTCTTCGCGAGCCCCGGCCCGCGTTTGCGCGTCGAGCCGCTGACGATCATGGCCGACTACCGCATCGACGTCTACCTCGACCGTGACCCCTACTACTACGACCCGGCGCTCTTCGCGTGGCTGTGCGAGGGCTCCGATCTCGTGTGCGAGCACCGCGGCGAATGGGGGCATCCGCGCTCGCAGCAGATGCTGATCTTCACGAAGCGCGCGGCGCCGGTGTCGGAGCGAGATCCCGGGCAATAGTGCGCCTCGCTCTCTGCCAGCTGAACGTCACGGTCGGCGACATAGAGGGCAACTGCGAGCGCATCGGCAGCGCCATCGTCGCCGCGCGCGAGGCCGGAGCCGAGATCGTCCTCTTTCCCGAGCTCGCGCTCACCGGCTACCCGCCCGAGGACCTGTTGCTGAAGGAGCATTTCCTCGCCGATGCCGCCGCCGCGATCGAGAAGCTCGCGCGCCTGGCCGACGGGGTGGTCGCGCTGGTCGGCTTCCCCGAGCGCGCCGAGGACGTCTACAACGCCGCCGCCATCCTCGCCGAAGGTCAGCTGCACGCGATCTATCGCAAGGTCTATCTGCCCAACTACGGCGTCTTTGACGAGCAGCGCTACTTTCAGTCCGGTCAGGACGGCTGCGTGATCGACATCGGTGGCGAGCGTGTCGGGCTCACCGTGTGCGAGGACATGTGGGAGCCCGGCCCGCCGGCGAGCGAGGAGGCGCTCGCGGGCGCGTCCTTGATCCTCAACATCTCGGCCTCCCCCTATCACGCCGGTAAGGGCATCGAGCGCGAGCGCATGTTCGCCCAGCGCGCCCGCGAGAACCTCGCCTGCGTGGCCTTCTGCGCGCTCGTCGGCGGGCAGGACGAGCTCGTCTTCGACGGCCACTCGTGCGTTCTCGACCACACGGGGCGTACGCTCGCGCGCGCCTCGCAGTTTCGCGAGGAGCTGTTGGTGTGCGACCTCGATCTCGCCGCCGCCGCCGCGGCGCGCCTGCGCGACCCCAGCCAGCGCCCGGCCGCGCGGCGTGCGCAGCGAAGCGCGCGCGTGCTTCCCAGGCTCGCGGCGCCCGCGAGCGCGCGCGATCAGCGAGCCGCTCCCGCCCCCACGCTCGCGCAGCCACTCGAGCCGATCGAGGCCGAGGTCTACGGCGCGTTGATGCTCGGCCTGCGCGACTACGTGCGCAAGAACGGCTTTCAGCATGTCGTGCTCGGCCTGTCGGGCGGCATCGACTCGGCGCTCGTCGCCTGCCTTGCCAGCGACGCGCTCGGCGCCGAGCACGTGAGCGTCGCGATCATGCCCTCCCCCTACTCCTCGCCCGAGACCCAGAACGACGCGCGTGCGCTCGCCGCCACGCTCGGCGTGCGCACGCACGAGCTCGCGATCGGCGAGGTGATGCGCGCCTACGAGCAGGCGCTCGCGGGCGACTTCAGCGCCCATGCGCAAGACCTCGCCGAGGAGAACCTGCAGGCGCGCATCCGCGGCAACCTGTTGATGGCGCTCTCCAACAAGTTCGGCTGGCTCGTGCTCGCGACCGGCAACAAGTCGGAGATGTCAGTCGGCTACACGACCCTCTATGGCGACCTCGCGGGCGGCTTCGCGCTGATCAAGGACGTTCCCAAGACGCTCGTCTATCGCCTGTGCATGTGGCGCAACTCCGACGCCGGCGTCGGCGCCGCGCGTACGCTCGATCAGGGCGCCGGCACCTCCGTGGCGCGCCCGATCCCCGACTCGATCCTCGAGCGCGCGCCCTCTGCCGAGCTGCGCCCCGACCAGCGCGACGAGGACTCGCTGCCTCCGTATGAGCTGCTCGACCGCATCCTCGAGGGCTACGTCGAGCTCGACCGCAGCGCCGAGCAGCTGGTCGCAGGGGGCCTGCCCGAGCAGGAGGTGCGGCGCACGGTCCGCCTGGTCGACCTCGCCGAGTACAAGCGCCGCCAGGCGCCGCCGGGGGTCAAGATCAGCTCGCGCGCGTTCGGCCGTGACCGGCGCATGCCCATCACCAACGGCTACCGCGGCTAGCCCGTGTCGCGCGCTCGACGGCGCTGCAGGCTGCAGCGATCGCTCTCGGGAGCGTGCGCGGCGATCGCGTGCGCGAGCGCGCTGAGCTCCTGCGCGGGCACGCTCAAAGAGGGCCCGATCCCCCACAACCTGCTCGAGTACGCCGTCCTGGCTCCGTTCCCCGTCTACTGGCTGGGTGGGAGCTTCGACGGGCTGGCGGCGAGCGAAGTCGTGCACGACCCGAGCGACGCCTACGTGCTCAACTACGGCGGCTGCCTGCAGGGGGGTGAGGGCGTGTGCGTGCCGCGCCTGCGGATCGTCACCTCGCCTGATAACAGCTTCCTTCCGGGAGGGCCGACGGGCACGCGCCGCGAACGCATCAGGGGGCACGAGGCGCTGATCGCCGAGGGCGGCAGGACGATCGTGATCGCCACCGGGCCCGTCGTGCTCAGCATCTACGGCACGAACGCCGCCACCGCCCTCGCGGCCGCGCGCACGGCCGTCCCGATCAACGCCGTCGGCGAGCCCCAAGCGCAGCTGCCGGCGGCGCTGGCGAACACCGGCTTTGGCGAACGGCCGCTGCCCGCGCAGCTACCGCGCCCGCTCGCGCCCGTGCCCTGAGGCTCACGCGCGGCGCGGGCGCACGGCGATCGTCATGCGCGTGAGCGCGCACGTGCGATCGGCGTCGTCGCTGAAGCGCACATCCCACACCCACGTCGTGCGCCCGCGATGGACGCAGCTCGCGTGCGCCTGTATGACGCCCTCGGTGATCGGTCGCAGGAAGCTCGTGTTGTTTGAGAGCCCCACAGCCTGCTCGCCCCGCTCGCCTACGGCGAGCGCCGTGGCGATCGAGGTGATCGACTCGGCGATCGAGGCGTAGACGCCACCGTGAACTAGTCCCATGCCCTGCCTGAGCTCATCGCGAACGGCGATCTGCGCGCGCGCCTCGCTGTCGGAGAGGGCGAGCAACTGCACGCCCAGCAAGCGGTCATATCCGCGCGGCTCGCGCATGATCTGCTCCGCGTCGGCCATGCGCATGCCGGCGCCACGATAGCCTAAAGCCCCTTCCTGGCAGGCCGGCGGCCCGCCGTGACCGCACCGCGCCGGCCGCAAGGCGAGCGCTCCACAACACAGATCATGAGCCGATTGGACGAGCTACCCCCAGACCAGCGCGCGGCCCTGTCGCTGCTCCTTCGCCAGCACAAGAGCTACGCCAAGGTCTCAGCGCTGCTGGCGATCGACGAGCGCGCCGTGCGCGACCGCGCGCACGCGGCGCTCGACGCGCTCGCGCCACGCGCTGCTCAGGGGCTCGCGGGCGAGAGCCGCCTGGCGATCGGCGACTACCTGCTCGAAGGCCAGGCCGACGATGAGGAGAGCGAGCGTACGCGCGCCTACCTGCGCGACAGCGCCCCTGCCAACGCGTGGGCACGCGAGCTTGCCCGCGAGCTTGCCTCACTCGCACCCGCGGGCCTGCCGCAGATCCCGCCTTCGCCCGCCGCGGGCAAGGCGAGCGCGCGTCCCCCCTGGCAGCGGAGCTCGAGGCGCGGCGGCGCACTCCTGTTGGTGGTGCTCGCCGCGGCCGTGATCGTCGCGGTCGTGCTGCTCACAGGGAGCGGAGGCTCGCACGCGAAGCACCCGGCCATCGCGAGCAAGGCCAAAGCCACGGCGGCCACGACGCCAAAGCTCGACAACGAGATCCCGCTCACCTCGCCCGAATCGAGCAGCACGAGCGTCGGCGTCGTCGACATCGTCTCGGAGGGCTCGAAGACGGCATTCCTGATCGAAGCCCGCAACATCCCCGCGGCCACCGGCTTCTACTACGCGATCTGGCTCTACAACTCACCCACGAGCTTCCTGGCGCTGACCAAGAGCTCGGACGTGAGCGCAAGCCACACGCTCGGCGGCATCTCCGCGCTGCCAGCCAACGCGGGGGCCTATCACCAGATCCTCTTGACCCGCGAGACGGCCGCGCGACCCACGCACCCGGGCCCGGTCGTCCTGAAAGGCACATTCAGCCTGCACTGAGCAGCCGCGCGTCTCTCAGGCTCTCAACGGGGATCTACAGCCCGTGTACGAGAACTGGTTCGAGCTGTTCCCGGACCTGAGGGCCACCTTTGAGGAGATCATCGACGCGGGTCCCGGCTGCGTCATCGCCGTGACGCATATAACCGGGACCGCGAAGGCGAGCGGCCTGCGAACCGAGATGCGCGTACCGATCCTGGAGACGATCCGCGACGGCAGGATCGTGCGAGGCCGCGAGTACCTGACGATGGACGAGGCGTTGCGCGCGGCCGCCCTCACGTCAGGGTGATGCTCGCCGTGGGTTCGGCTTCGCCCTAGATTGGCGAGGATCGCCGTCTCTGGCCTATGCCGGAATCCCTGTATCTAAGCCAAATCTGGCTCTATTGCTGAGGACGGCGCGAGCAGCTTGCCGGGGTTCATGATCCCGGCGGGGTCAAGGCGCGCCTTCAGCGCCGCGAGCGCCGCGAGCCCGCCCTCGCCTACCTCGCGCTCGATCCAGGGAACGTGGTCGCGGCCGACCCCGTGGTGGTGTGTGATCGTGCCGCCGGCGGCCATGATCGCGTCGCTGGCCGCACGCTTGACCGCGCGCCACTGGCCGATCTCATCGCCCTCGCGCTGGCGTGCGATCAGCGTGAAGTAGAGCGAGGCGCCGCTCTCGTACACGTGCGAGGCGTGGCACATCACTAGGCCAGGCGTGCCGGCGCGCTCGAGCGCCTGTGCGATCGCGGCGGCGACCGTGCGGTGCAGGGCGAGCAGCCCCGACCACTGCACGGCGGTCTCGAGCGTCTCCACCATGACGCCGTGGGTGAGCAGCTCGTCGCGCAGGTAGGGGGCCTCGAAGCGCCCGCGCAGCCACGCCTCGCCGGGAGAGCGCCCGACGGCGAGCCCCCCGCCCGCGCGCGCGAGCGCGAGCGCGCGCCGGCGCCTTGACGCGAGCTCCTCGCCGGCGCCCTCGAAGCCGAAGATCGCAAGGCAGCCACCGCCGTATCCGCGCAGCCCCAGATAGGCGCGTCCCAGGCGGCCCTTCAGCCCGCCAGTGCCGGCGAGCGCGAGCGAGACGCGTGTCTCGTGCTCGTCTGAGAGGCGCGCCACCTCCGGTAGCGCGTGCTCGCGCGCGAGCGTGCGCAGCGCCTGCACGCCGGCTGCGAAGTCCTCGAAGAAGAGCCCCTCATAGTGGCGCTCGCGCGGGGCCGGGCGCACGCGCAGAGCGAGCTCGCTGATCACCCCGAGCGCCCCCTCCGAGCCGACGACGAGCTGGCGCAGCGAGGGGCCGGCGGCGCTCGCTGGCATGGCCGGCAGTGAGAGCTCGAGCGCCGGTGCGGCCAGGCGCACTCCCAGCACCATCTTCTCGATCGCCCCGTAGCCGCTCGAGGCCTGCCCGGCTGAGCGCGTGGCCGCGCAACCGCCGAGTGAGACGTACTCGTAGGACTGCGGGAAGTGCCCGAGCGTCAAGCCGCGCGCCGCCAGGTGGCGCTCGAGCGCGTGCGCGCGCGTGCCCGCCCCGACGGTCACGGTCGCCGACTGCGCATCGAGCTCGAGCACGCCGGCCATGCGGCTGGTATCGAGCGCGATCACGCCCGCGTGCTCGCCGCGCAGCGGCGCGACGCCGCCGACGACGCTCGTGCCGCCACCGAAGGGCACGACGGCGAGCGAGCTCTTCGCGCACAGCTCGAGTAGCGCGCGCAGCTCCTCGTGGCGGGCGGGATAGAGCACCGCATCGGGGGCCCCGTCGGGTTCCCCGCGCGCATGCGCACGAGGTCCGGGTAGCCCTTGCCCGCCGCGTGCATGACACGCTCGCCGTGGGAGTCGCGCACGTGCTCGCCACCGACGACCTGAACGAGGCCGGCGCGAGCCGCCTCGCTCAGGCGTGAGCGAGGGATGTGCACCTGCCCGAGCGCCACGGGGGGGCGCGCCTGGGCCGCGAGCCCGACGCTCTTTCGCAGGAACTCGAGCGCGTGCGCGGGCAGCGCCGGCGGGTGGGCGGGATCGCCCCAGCCCCACCAGCGCATCGCGGGCGCAGGCCAGCCCTCGCCGCTCGCGCCGCCGTCGCTAGCCACTGATCCGCTCGAGTCCGTCGAGCGCCTGCTCGATCGTCGCCTTGGCCGCACGGCGCACGAGCCAGGAGCCAAGACGCGGGAGAAAGCCCATGAAGGCGGCGCGCGGCGCGCGCGAGCCCATCTGCTGGCGCATCTCGATCGTGACCTCCGTGGCGCTCGCCTCCACGGGCGCCGCGTCGGACTCGCCAAAGGCGCTCGGGGCATCTCTGCCCGCCTGCGCGGAGCCGCGCGCCGGCGCCGGCGCCAGGCGCAGCTCGGTCTCGGCCGAGCGCAGCACGTTGGCGAAGGGCGTGCCCTCGATCCGCTGCGCCCACGTGAGCGTGTGCGCCGCCTCGTCGACGGCGGCGATGTTGAAGTCAGCGCGCACGACTTTGCCCTTCTTCGTGACCATCACCTCCGTGAAGGCGCCATCCTCGACGCCCTCGACGCGCGTCACGCGCGGCCACCAGCGGGGCAGGTGATGGGGATCTCGCACGAGCTCCCACAGCTCCTGCAGGGGTGCGGCGATCGTGCGGCTCGCGCGGGCGGTGGGCACGACCGCGAAGCTTAGTTCGACGGCGTGGCTAGGCCTCGTAGGTGAGCAGCGCGTGGACCTCGTGCCCGGCGAGCCGGCGGCGGCCTTCGAGGTAGGCGAGCTCGATCAGAAAGCCACACCCGACGACCTCTCCACCCAGCTCTTCGACGAGCCGGCAGAGCGTCTGCGCAGTGCCGCCCGTCGCGAGCAGGTCATCGTGGACGAGCACACGCCGGCCCGCGGCGACGGCGTCGGTGTGCAGCTCGAGCACGCCCTCTCCGTACTCGAGCTCGTACTCGGCGCTGACCGTCTCATAGGGGAGCTTGCCGGGCTTTCGCGCCAGCGCGAAGCCGGCACCGAGCTCGAGCGCTAGGGCGGGTCCCAACAGGAAGCCGCGCGCCTCGGCGGCGACGACGCACTCGACCTGGAGCGAGCGCGCGTACTCGGCGAGCGCGTGCACGGCGTAGGCGAGCGCGCCCGCGTCGGCCATCAGCGGCGTGATGTCCTTGAAGTTGACGCCCTGCCGGGGGAAGTCGGGTATCTCGCGGATCAGGGCGCGCAGGTCCGCGTCGCGCATCAGCGCACGATCTTGCGCAGATCGCGAATCAGCAGCAGGTGCTTGAGGTGGGTGGCGACGGCGGCGAGGTTCTCGAGCGCCTCGACGGCCTCCTTGCGCCGCTCGGGATTGCGCGAGCGCAAGGCCGGGGCGAGGATCTGCTGGAGCAGGTTGGCCTCGCGGTCGGCGGAGGAGCGGAACACGCGCAGGTTGCGCCCCCCGACGCCATAGCGGGCGAGCTCTGCGACGGCGGCGATTATCTCTCTCTCGGTCTCGTCGAAGTAGCGCACGCCCCCGCGCATCTCGCCCTTGACGACGCCGTACTCTTCGAGCTCGCGCACGAGCTTCGCGTCGGCCTTGGTCTCCTCGAGCACGTCGTCGATCGAGTACAGGGCTCCCGTGGCCTCGCGCACGCTGACGCTCGGGCGCCACGCGCGCACGCCCTCGCGCCCGAGGCGGCCGGGCGTTGGCGGGGCCTCCTGCGAGCGCCCGGCGGCGAGCTCCTGGCGGATCACACGCAGCGGCAGGAACTCGTCGCGCTGCATGCGCAGGATCGTGCGCAGGCGCGCCACGTCGCCCTGCGTGTACAGGCGGTAGCCGCCCGGCGTGCGCCGCGGCGCGAGCAACTTCTGGTCCTCCAGGTAGCGGATCTTGGAGATCGAGATGTCGGGGAACTCCTGCGCGAGCGCCTTGCAGACGGCGCCGATCGTCAGCGCCTTGCGTCGCTTGGCGAGCTCGCTGTGCTCGTCGCTCTCGGGTAGGACCAGGTCGAGCTCGAGGCTCTCGTCGGGGAAGGGGTCCTTGGGGGTGGCCTGGGTCGCCATCAGCGCGCGTGGAAGGTCAGCTTGAACTTGCCGATCTGCACCTCATCGGCATCCTCGAGGCGGTGCGAGTCGATGCGCGAGCGGTTCACGTAGGTGCCGTTGAGTGAGCCGCAGTCATCCAGGTACCACTGCTCGCCGCGGTTGATCAGCAGCGCGTGGTCGCGCGAGACGGTGATGTCGTCGAGGAAGACCTCGCATTCGGGGCGCCGGCCGATGCCCATGCGCTCGCCGTCGAGCGTAAAGCTCTCCCCCACGCGACCGCCGCCGGCGCGGATCACGAGCGCGGGCCCGCGCGCGGTGACATCGCCGATCTCGACTGGGACGAGCTCGCCGCTGTCGTCGATGCGGTAGGTGGCGGTGATCGACTCGCCCTCCGCGCCGGCGCCCGCGCTCTCGCCGCGCGCGAGCGCGGCGCCGCAGCGCTGGCAGTAGTTGGCGCCCTCGTCGTTGGCGAAGCCGCACTCACTGCAGTGTCGCGCCATCGCGCCGCCGCCTACTCTTGGGCGTCGGTCGACGAGCGCCCGGCGAGGATGTCGGTGAGGCGCTGCACGTCCTCGCCCGTGATCGCGATCTCGCCATCCTCGTGCTTGTGGCGCAGCCGGTTGACGAGCTCGGCGCGCAGGATGTCGATCTTGCCGTGGAGGATGCGCCGCTTGTAGGAGACCTCGGTCTCTTCCTCGGTGAGCTGGCGGATGACGTCTTTGAGCTCGACGTCGGTCATTGCGGCGAGATCGGGAAACGTCTCATCCATTCTGGCTTCTCTCCTTCTCGCTGGACACGCCGCCGGCCTGTGGGCCGCCACGCGCGAGCGCCAGCCGAGCGCCGACGCGTGGGTCGAGTATAGCCCAGAAGGTCAGCCTGAGCTTGAGGCTCGCAGCTGGCGCGCGCCGGTGCGCGCGTACAGCACGCTCGCGCTCAGCGCGAGCGCGAGCCCCACGTACAGGAGCACTTCGGCGAGGGCGTGCAGGCCGGTCATGGCGAAGAACATCGCGCCCATCACGGGCGCGACGGCGAGGCGCCCCGGCCAGTTGATCTGCAGCGGCACGCCGCGCGCAAGCCCGTAGCGTGCGAGCGCGATCATCGAGAGCTCGCGCGCGGCCAGCAACGCGAGCGCCCAGCGCGGCAAGAGCTCAAAGCGCCACGTGACGGCCACGCCGCAGATCACGAGCAGGCGGTCGGTGACGGGGTCCATGAGCGCCCCCAGGCGGCTGTACTGGCCGCTCACGCGCGCGGCGATGCCGTCTGCGTAGTCTCCCCAGCCGATCAGCGCGAACAGCAGCGCGGGCGCCACGCCGACGCCGCCATCGCTCTCCAGGGCGACGACGAGGAAGGCGGGGAGCATCGCGAGGCGCGCGAAGCCGATCGCGTTGGGGATCGTCCATGGGCGCAGCGGCTGACCGGCCCGCGTCTCGCGCGGCGGCGGGCCTGAGCGGTCGAGCCCGAAGAGGCGCGCCAGGTCCATCACGGCTAGGGCAGACTGGCGCTGCGCTCCTCGAGCGCCGCCAGCAGCGCAGCGGCGTCCGCGCCCAGGGGCAGCGGGGCTGCCTCCTCGCGCCCGCGACGCACCTGCACCTCGATCTCATCAGACTCCAGCGAGCGCCGGCCGACGGTCAGGCGCAGCGGGCAGCCGAGCAGCTCCGCGTCCGCGAACTTCTCCCCGGGGCCGGCGTCGCGCTCGTCATAGAGGACCTCGACGCCGCTGGCGGTGAGCGTCTCATACACGCGGTCGGCGGCCTCGCGCTCGGGGGTCTCGGCACGCCCGAGCGCGACGAGGTGCACGGCGAAGGGCGCGAGCGCGCGCGGCCAGGAGATGCCGTGCTCGTCGGCGAACTGCTCGACGGCGGCGGCGACGATACGCGCCGGGCCGATTCCGTAGGAGGCCATCCACACGGGCAGCTCGTTGCCGCTCTCATCCAGGTAGCGCGCGCCGAGGGGCTCCGAGTAGCGCGTGCCGAGCTTGAAGATGTTGCCGATCTCGATCGCCTTCTCCAGGTGGATCGACTCGCCGGCGACCACGTCGCCGTCATCGAGGGCCTCTTTGCCGAGCTGCGCACGCACGACCTCGGCGTTGGCGGCGTAACCGGAGTCGCCCAGCACGACCTCGTCCTCGCCGGCGGCGCACGGGGCCATGTACTCGTGCGCGCCCGTCCCGCCCATCATGCCGACGTCGCCCTCGACGCGGTAGAAGCGCAGGCCGGTGCGCGCCATGATGCGGTCGTAGGCGCCGATGTGCAGCTCGTAGCTGTGATCGAGCCCCGCGGGGTCGCGGTCGAAGCTGTAGGAGTCCTTCATCATGAACTCGCGCGTGCGCAGCACGCCGGCACGCGGGCGCGGCTCGTCGCGCTCCTTGACCTGGAAGTGGTAGACGATCAGCGGCAGGTCGCGGTAGGAGCGCACGATCTGGGCGATGTGGAAGGTCACGGCCTCCTCGTGGGTCATCGCGAGCACGAGCTCCGAGCCCTTGCGGTCGTGCAGCTTGAAGAGCTCCTCGATGTCGATGCGCCCGGTGCGCCGCCACAGCTCGGCGGGCTGCAGCACGGGCATCAGCATCTCCTGGGCGCCGATCGCGTCCATCTCCTCGCGGATGATCTGCACGACGCGCTGGTGCACGCGCCAGCCGGCCGGCAGCCACGTCCACATGCCCGCGCCCATCTGGCGCACGAGCCCGGCGCGCACCATCAGCTTGTGCGAGAGCGCCTCCGCGTCGGCGGGGGGCTGCTTCTCGGTCGGCAGGAGGTATTCGCTGAGGCGGGTCAAGTCGATACGGCGGCGTGGCTGAGCCGCCGCGGGAGCGTATACCGCACCACGATCAAGCCGCCGCGAGCCTCGAAGCGCTCGAAGGGCTGGTCTGAGCCTGGGCCGAGGCCGTCACGCGGAGCACGCGCACACGCCACCGCCCGACCCGACCACCGTGCTGGCTGGTCGGGTCGTTGGCGGCGTCTTGGGGTCTAGCGCCTACGCCCCGGGGAGGGAGCGGCGGTCCTAGTGTTCGTATTCGTACTGGGCCGTCTGGATGGCCACCGTGTGCACGAGGTTGCCGAGCGCGATGTTGATGTCGTAGAGGTGCAGCCCCCATTCGGGACCGATCCGTTCTTCGACCGGCGGGGCTTTTTCTGGGTTCGTCCCGACGGTATTGACCTGCAGCCAGCTCGCGCCGTTTTCTTTGTGGCACTGGGCGGAGTACAGATCAGGCGTCGTGGCCCATGCCGTGCTGACTTCCGGCAGCGGCGTCGCCTCGCCGAGTTCGCCTGGGAAGGGCACCGTCGAGGCGTACGGTTCCAGCAGCCCTTCGGCCCCGTCCTGGCGGCTGATCGTCGGGTTCACGCACGCGACTTCTTCGCCGGCGTGCGAGCCTTCTTCCAGCGCGCTGGTTTTGCGCCCGAAGAGCGAGTCTTCAGGCGGTTCTTTCAGGAACGTCGAGTAGGCGATCACGCAGCCCGTTTCGTCGACCTGCTCGCACGTCGGAACTTTCTTGAACGTGCCGCCGACGCGCTGGCCTTCTGGCACGAACACCTGGCCGCCCATGAGCAGCGCCGAGACCATGTCCCCGAGGTATTCGGGGTGCGTTTCGACTTCCATCGGGATCAGCGCCTTGAGCAAGAACGAGCCCTGCGAGTGTCCGATGAACACGAACGGGCGGCGCTTACCTTCTTTGTTTGGCTTGTTGAACTTGGTGATGTATTCCTTGAACGCAGCCGCGACGCTTTCGTACGCGATGATCGGGGCGGTTTTGCTCGGCGCCCCTTTGATCGCCGACAGCGTCAGCTGCTTGTACATCGGCGCGTACACGTTGCAGACCTGCGAGAAGCGCGAGGCCTGGTCGATCGCGATCACGCGCTCTGCTTCTTCGATGTTCGTGGTCGCGTTAGGCCCAGCCTGTTCGCTGACGGTCGGGTAGACGTAGAAGCAGTCGACCGGCTTTTTCTTTTCTTTTTTTGATGCCGGTTTGTCCACTACGGAGGTGCCGCCGCCCTGTTCGAGCACGGTCGTTTCGCGCGCATATTCGCATGGGTCTTCCGGCGCTACACCTTCGTTGAAGGGCCCGCCTTCTTTTACGTCTTTTCCGGTGTATTTGATTTCTTCGTTGACCTTGCCCGGCCTACACAGCCAGTTCGTTTTTTCTTTTTTCATGGCCAGCGACGGGCTGGCGGTGAAGCCGAGCACGACGAGCGCCATCAGGCTCGCGAGGCTGAGCAAGCGCGTGTAGCGCCCGACCCCAAAGGCCCGAACAGATGTTGATCTGCGATCCATCCCTCTCCCCTTTCTCCTGCGGCTCCGCCCCTGCGGCCACGCCGCGACTGAAGCAGCCAGTCTAGCCATACCAACTGGTAGGCGCAACCTGGAGGCGGCGAAGAGCGCGATCGCCGCTCCCCTGCTAGAACAGCGCCCATCGACAGATCTCCAAGCACACCGACAAGGAGCTCGTAAATGGCCTACTCCGTCCCCCCGCTCCCCTACGCCTACGACGCGCTGGAGCCGCACGTCGACAAGGCGACGATGGAATTCCACCACGACAAGCACCATCAGGCCTACGTCGACAAAGTCAACGGGGCGCTGGAGGGCACGTCGCTGGCGGACACCCCGATCGAGGAGATCCTGCGCGACCTCTCGCAGGTGCCCGAGGACAAGCGCGGCGCGGTCAAAAACAATGGCGGCGGGCACTACAACCACACGATGTTCTGGGAGAACATGAGCCCGGGCGCCGGCGGTGAGCCCGACGGTGAGCTGGCGAGCGCGATCGCCTCGGCGTTCGGCTCCTTCTCGGACTTCCAGGCCAAGCTCAAGGCGACCGGCGTCAACCAGTTCGGCTCCGGCTGGTCTTGGCTCGTGAGCGATGGCGGGCGCCTCGCGGTCGTGGGCAGCGCCAACCAGGACAACCCCATCTCCTCCGGGCAGACGCCGCTTCTCGGCGTGGACGTGTGGGAGCACGCCTACTACCTGAAGTACCAGAACCGCCGCCCGGACTACATCGACGCGTGGTGGAACGTGGTCAACTGGCCGAAGGTCGCCGAGCGCTTCGCCGCGAGCTAGAGGTTTCTAAGAGGGCTCCGCGCGCGGAGCGCGCTGCGCCGCGGCCTACCTAGCCGCGGCTGAAGCGACGGCCCGCTACCGGTGAGACGGCCTCGTCGAGCACGACGGCGTCGATCTCGCCGGTTTCGCTCGCGAGCATCGACTCGAGCACGGCGGCCGCGCCGGCGTCGTCCTGGGCCGCGGCGGCTTCCAGGGCGGCGATGCGCTCGGGCGTCATCGCCGTTGCGTCCTCGTTCTCGGCCAGCCACTCACGCGCCTCCGCGGCGGCGGTCTCGTCGCGCTGGACCTTCTTGCCGGCGGCGTAGTAGAGGTCGATCTCCTTGAACAGCTCATCGACGAGCCGCTCGGTGGGGACCTTCTTGAGCGGCTCGCCCTTGGAGTAGATCATGCCCATGTCTTTGGCGCCGGTGATGCCGAAGTCCGCGTGGCGCGCCTCGCCGATGCCGTTGACGGCGCACCCGAGCACTGAAACCTCGATCGGGTCCTCATAGGCTTCCAGGCGCCGCTCGACCTCGGCGACGACGGTGTCCATGTCGAACTGCAGGCGCCCGCATGTCGGGCAGGCGATCAGGTCGGGGCCGCGCTCGCGCAGCTTGAGCGCCTTGAGGATCTCCCAGGCGACCTTGACCTCCTCCTCGGCGTGAAAGGTGGACAGCGAGATCCTGATCGTGTCGCCGATACCGTCGGCGAGCAGCGTGCCGAGGCCGACTGCCGACTTCAGCGAGCCCGAGAACTTGGTGCCGGCCTCGGTGACGCCGAGGTGCAGCGGGTAGGGGATCTTCTGGGCGAGCAGGCGGTTGGAGGCGATCGTGTTGGGCACCGAGGTGGACTTCATGGAGACCTTGAAGTTCTCGAAGTCCAGGCGCTCCATCAGCTGCACGGTCTCGATCGCGGCCGTGACGAGCGCCTCGACCGGGGCCTCGTACTCGAGCTGGCGCAGGTGCTTGGGCAGCGAGCCGGAGTTGACGCCGACGCGCAGCGGCGTGCCGCGCTGCTTGGCCAGGGCGATCACCTCGGCGACCTTCTCGGGACCACCGATGTTGCCTGGGTTCAAGCGCACGCAGTGGGCCCCGGCTTCGATCGCCTTCAGCGCGAGCGTGTGGTTGAAGTGGATGTCGGCGATCACGGGGATCGGCGAGTCGGCGACAATGCTCTTGAGCGCCTCCGCGTCCTGCTCGCGCGGGACGGCCACGCGCACGATGTCCGCGCCGGCCTCGGCGACGGTGCGGATCTGCGCCATCGTCGCCGCGACGTTGGCGGTCTCGGTCTTCGTCATCGTCTGCACCGCCACCGGCGCGCCGCCGCCTACGAGGACCGAGCCGACGTGGATCTGACGCTTCGAGGCCATCGCCCGTGATTCTAGTTGGCGGGCGTGGCGCTCCGGCCGCGGTAAACGCTCACCAGGCGGGCGCCGTCGGGGTCCAGAACGCAAGCCGCGTAGCACGACCCGCGTTCGGTGGGCGTGCCGGCACTGCGGGCGCCCGCTGCGAGCGCCGCCTCGTGAAAGTCGCGCACCGCCTGGCGGTCGGGTGCGGGGAAGCCGAGCTGCAGGCCCCGCGTCGGCGCTCGGCCGTCGGCGACGATGGAGAAGGTCGCCCAAGCGCCGCGATATTGCCTGCCGGCATCCCAGCGCCGGCCTGTGCGCAGGCCCGTGTGGCGGGAGATCGCCGTGTAGAAGGCCTCCGAGGCGGCCAGCTCGCCCACGCCGATCCACAGGTGGTCGATGTGCCCGCCGCGCCTGGTGTCGGCGTGGTGGACCGCCTCGACGCTGTTGGCGTCCGGGTCGCGCAGGAACGCGCCGAAGTAGCTCGGCGTGTACTGCGGGCGCTCGCCCGGCGCTCCGTCGTCCTCGTAGCCGGCGTCGATCCCAGCACGCCAGAACTCCTCGACGTGGCGGCGCGATGGGGCTACGAAGGCGATGTGCAGCTCGCGCGTGACCGGGTGTGTGTCATCGGCTGCGAGTAGGCGCAGCTCGTCCCATCTCGTCATCGTCTCGTCTGATTCATCGGGCTCGATCGAGAGGCGCTCGAGGACCGTGCGGTAGAAGCGCTCGGACGGATCGCGCTCGCTCGCCCGCATCGCGACGTGGTCGAACATCGGCCAGCAACGTTAGCGTCGAGCGCTCGACGTCCGCCGTCGTCGCTCGTGGTGCGAGACTCGCAGCACTCGCGAGTACTCCCCCATGTCCAATGTCTACGCCACCGCCCGCGGCCCCCTGGCCCGCATCGCCGGACCGCTCGCCGATCGTGCCCGCCGGCGCCGTCACGCACGCTTCTTCCCCGCCCTGCCTCCCGGCGCACGCGTCCTGGACGTCGGCTGCGGCGCACTCGGACTGCGAGCGCTGACGCCCTC
Organism: uncultured Solirubrobacteraceae bacterium; assembly: GCA_963722435.1. GTDB lineage: Bacteria > Actinomycetota > Thermoleophilia > Solirubrobacterales > Solirubrobacteraceae > Palsa-744. The sequence continues at coordinate 673,471 of CAVRKZ010000001.1, forward strand.
CCCGGCATCGTCCCCGCCGGGCGAGCCCGAGCTGGACATCACGGGCGTGGACATCGAGGAGCGTCCCGGCTACCCCGGTGCGTTCGTGCGCGCGGATGCGGCCTCGGGGCTGCCGTTCACAGACGGCGAGTTCGACCTCGCGTACTGCTCGAGCGTGATCGAGCATGTGCCGCCGGCGCGCCGCGCGGCGTTCGCGGCCGAGCTCCGCCGCGTGGCGCGCGGCTGGTTCGTGCAGACGCCCGCGCGCTCCTTCCCGATCGAGCCCCACTCGCTGCTGCCGGGAGCGCACTGGCTGCCGCCGCGCCCGCGCCGGGCCTACTGGCGTCTCGGCGCGAGCGGCGATGACCCCGACGAGGTCTCGCTGCTCACGCGCGCCGAGCTCGAGGCCCTGTTCGGCCCAGCGCGCGTCGAGCGCATCGGGCCGCTCGTCAAGAGCTGGGTGTGCGTCCATCCCCCGGGGCCGTAAGGCCCCTCCATAAAACTCCCTCCCCGCTAGTGCGTCAGTCGGCTGATGTCGTTGCCGACGCCGTTGATGACCAGAAACAGCAGCAGGATGATGCCGATCGAGCTGTAGCGGTACATGGCGGCGAGCGAGATACGCCGGCCGCGGACCTTCTCGGCGAGCGACCAGAGGATGTGCCCGCCGTCGAGGGGCAGGAAGGGGAACAGGTTGATAATCGCCAGCACGAGCGAGATGAAGCCGAGGAACACGAGCGCGTAGCCAGCGCCTGCGAGGACCGTTTCATGGGCGATTTCGGTGATACCGACAATGCTGTGCAGCTGCTTGCGGACCTTTTCGCTCGTGAACGCATGCACGAGGTTCGTCAGCGTGCTCGTCGTCGTGCTCCACATCTCGTCTACCGAGGTGCCGGCGGCGGCGAGCACGCCCAAGTGCTTGGCGGCCACGCCGAAGTAGAAGCCGACGAGCATGCGTCCCTGTGCCCGGCTGTAGCGCGGGCGCACCGACAGCGTGAGCGTGCGATCGCCGCGGCGGACGGTCAGCCTCACGGGCGTGGCCGCAGCGCAGCCGTTCGTGGGCGTGCCGGCACAGCGGTGAGCGCCGATCAGCTGCACGGTCGAGGTGACGGTCGCCGGATGGCCATCGACGGCGAGGATGCGGTCGCCGGGGTGCAGGACGCCCTCGGCGGCCGAGTGCTCGATGACGCCGCCCACGGCCGTCGTGGCCACGCGCGTCTGGATCGACGGGTTGAGCGCTTCCAGCGTCCCGACTCCAGCGAGGTTGCCGCCGGCGAGCATCACCCAGAAGAGCGCGAAGGCGATGATCAGGTTCACGGCGGGGCCGGCGAGGATCACGACGATGCGCTTCCACGGCGCCTGGTTGTAGTACGCGCGCCTGGTCAGCTCGGGATCCGCCACGAGCGCCGCCGTCTGCTCTGCGTCGGCCTCCATTGCCGCAACCGCGCCAGCGCCCGGAAGGACGCTCGTCACCGCCATCGACGGTTGGAGCCCTTTGAGCTCCTCGGGGTTCATGCCCGCGATCTTCACGTAGCCACCGAAGGGCAGCGCCCCGATCGCGTACTCCGTCTCCCCCCAGCGCACGCGAAAGAGCGTCGGCGGGAAGAACAGCGAGAAGCGCTCCACGCGCATGCCGACCGCCTTGGCGGCGGTGAAGTGACCGAGCTCGTGGAGCACGATCAGCGCCACGATGCCGAGGAGCGTCAGAACCCAGCTCACAGGCTCCCAGTCTGGCAGGCGCTCACGAGGTTCCCGCCGGTAGGCTCAGAGAAGCGTCCGTGGCCGCACGGGCGCTCTGCCGGCGCCCGGTGCGCCTCCACCGGCCCTCAGTGAAGCTCCGCGAGCGCCTCGCCGGCGCGGGCGCGGGCGGCGCGGTCGGCCTCATACAGCGACTCGAAGGAGTGCACGGGCTCGCCGCCCAGCTCGTTCAGCGTGCGCTCGATCACCTCCGGGATCTCGAGGAAGCCCAGGCGGCCCTCCAGAAAGGCATGTACGGCGATCTCGTTGGCCGCGTTCAGAACGCACGGGGCCGTGCCGCCGGCCAGGGCCGCTTCGCGGGCGAGTCGCAGACAGGGGAAGCTGTGCTCGTCGACGGCCGCGAACGTAAGCTCGCCGACGGCAGACAAGTCCAACGGCTTCACCGGGAGCGGGGCGCTTTCGCCGCCATGCAGCGCGTAGGAGATCGCCACGCGCATGTCCGGCGGGCCGAGGTGCGCGAGCATCGCCCCGTCGGCCAGCTGGATGAGGCCGTGGACGAGCGACTGCGGATGCACGAGCACGTCGATGCGCTCGTAGGGGATCGCGAACAGGTGATGCGCCTCCATCAGCTCGAGCCCCTTGTTCATGAGCGTGGCCGAGTCGATCGTGATCTTCCCCCCCATCGCCCACGTCGGGTGCGCGAGCGCCTCAGCAACCGACACCTCCTCGAGCTGCTCGCGTGTGCGCCCGCGGAAGGGGCCACCGCTCGCGGTGATGATCAGCCGCTCGGCCACGCCCGGGGGCTGCCCGGCGAGCAGCTGGTGAAGGGCCGTGTGCTCGGAGTCCACGGGCACGATCCGCGCCCCCGTGGCCTCGGCGAGCGCCGTCACGAGCTCGCCGCCAACGACCAGCGACTCCTTGTTGGCGAGCGCGAGATCGATCCCCTCGCCGAGCGCGGCGACGGTCGGGCCGAGTCCCGCAGAGCCGACGAGCGCGTTCAATACGAGCTCGGCTTCCGACTCGACGACGAGCCGCACGAGCCCCTCCGGCCCGGAGAGCACCTCGCCACCGGTCCACGCCTCACCAGCACGCGCCGCGGCGTCCCTATCGACGAGCGCTATGCGGCTCACGCCATGCGCGCGCGCCTGCTCCACGAGGGCCTCCCACGAGTGCTCCGCGGAGAGCCCCACGAGCTCGAGCTCGGAGCTGTGCGCGCACACGTCGAGCGCCTGCGTGCCGATCGAGCCCGTGGAGCCGAGGATCAGGAGGCGCTTAGGAGTGGACACAGGGGTTGGTGATCGACGCGGGCTGCGCATGCTGGGCAAGCGTAGAGGTGGGCGCAAGGGCAGCGGGAATGATCCTTGCGCGCGGGAGTCTCTGGGGGATGACGAGCCGGGATGCCGCCGCGCCACGCGTGGTGCCCAGTCGTCGCCATGGGGGACATCCGTTGCCCTGGAGGAGATCCAAGACACGAAAGGTGGGTTCACGATGAGATCGCGTGCGCTTTTGCTTGTCGGCCTCGCTGCGCTGGCGGGGGCGGCGATGGCCATGCTGCCCGCCCTCGCTGTCGCTGCGTCCGAAGCGAAGCTCGAAGTCAACGGAAACTGCATCGAGAACGGCTGGCCGTGCTGGGCGGCCTCCGGCTCGGGGCCGAAACCGGCACCCGCGAGAAGCGTCACGATCGCCGCCGGCGGCGAAGTCATGTTCTCCGACAACACCGACACCAGCGTGAACATCGCGTGGATGGGAGCCGCGCCGACTTGCTCCTCCGGCGTGCCCGTGAGCCCCGCCTCGCCGCAGACCGATTGGGAAGGCAGGTGCAAGTTCGAACAGTCTGGGACCTACAGGTTCGAAAGCTCGACCCTCTTCAAAGATGAGAGCGAGAACTTCACCAAGTACGAAATCCTTGTGGAAGGCGGCACCACCGTGAAGACGACGGAAGCCATGGAAGTGACGCAGAACAGCGCGACGCTGAAGGCGACGGTGAACCCCAACGGCGAGGAAGTCAGCGAATGCAAGTTCGAATACGGCACCACGGCCTCCTATGGCTCGAGCGTGTCGTGCTCCTCCTCGCCCGGGTCGGGCACCACCCCGGTGCAAGTCTCGGCCGCACTGGAAGGCCTCGCCCGAAACACGACCTACCACTTCCGTATCTCGGCGACCAACGAAGGCGGCAGGAGCAACGGCGCAGATGAAACGTTCACGACGCTAGCGACGATCAGGAACCCGCCGGAATTCGGGCGATGCGAGAAGGTCCCCGGCGAACAGATGGGCAGCAAAACCGTCTACCACGGCCAGTACTCCAACAGCGTGTGCACCAAGGCTAGTCCAGAAGAAAAGGGGAAGTACGAATGGTTCCCCGGGGTCGAAAAGACCAAATTCAAAGCCACGAGCAAGGGCAAGGTGCTGTTCGAAACCGTAGACGGCAAGAAAATCTCATGCATGAACGAGGAAGAGGCAGGGGAATACGCGACGCCAAAACTCGAGAAACCCGTCGTTTTCACGTTCAAAGGGTGCGACTTCGAAGAAGGGCACACGTCCGAACATCTCAGGGTCCCGGCCTCCTCGGAAGGCAGGGCAGAAGGCGAAATAGTGACGGAACCAACCGAATGTGAACTCGGCGTGGGAGAGTCGGCGACGGGCGCGACGCAGGCCAAGGGCAAACTTGCCCTGACTTGTGCAGAAGAACAAGAATTCATGTGGTTCAAGTGGAAAGCCCCCATCTACGGCGCGCCTAACGCGGAACCCGAAATGTGCATCACGGGCTGGTGGCTCTTCGCGACGAAGGCGAACTCGATGTCGATGTCGGCGATGCTGACCTCGACGCAGTCCAAAGGCAAGCAGAAGCTCGTAAAGATAGTCGAGAGCCCGCTGCCAAACGAAGATCTCGAATACAGACTCAACAGAAGCGGGAGCTTCGAACAGATGGGGTTGACCCTCAGCTCGACGGAGGAAAATGAAGAACCGGTAGAGGCGAACGCGGTCGCCTGACGGGCCGCGTCACGAGATCGACAGCAGTGCGTGGGGCCCTACGGGGTCCCACGCAATGCTCCTGAAGTGGAGTGGCCGAAGGCGGCCTGCCCTCAGCCCGCTTTCAGCCCTACGGTGCCATCGGCAGCAGCACGTTGGAGTCGTGCGAGCCGCCGTGCAGGACCGTGATCGTCCCACCCGCCTCGCTCCCGAGCGTGGGCGCCGGGGGCAGCGAGGTGAAGGTGTTGGCCGTCCCGATCGTCAGGCGCAGCCGGTTGCCCGGCTTGAGGATCGCGTCCGTGGGATAGATCTCGATCTTGTATTCAGTGGCTTCTTCGGGCGTGACCGCCTTCTGGCTTTCTTTCGTGAAGGGGTGCCACGGCCGGATCATCAGGCCTTTGGGACCGTAGGTCGAGAGGCTCGGTTCGACCGCGCGCTGGCTTGCCATCAGGAAGCCCGCCGTGATCTGATCGGAGGCACCCGAAGGTTCGACTTCGCTGAGCACCGCCACGAGCGTCGCGTCGGTCGTGCTGAGCTTGGCCCACAGGTCGGCCGTGATCAGCCCGGTTATCTGCATGGGCGCCTGCAGCGGCGCCGTCGTGTAGGTCAGCGACGTCGCCTCGTAGGTCTCGTTGTTGGTTTCGCAGAACGGGAGCGCCGCGGCGCCGGCGGTCCACTGAGCGGTCATCCGCGAGCAGGGGCTCGATGCGGGCAGCAGGGGCGCGGTGTCGGCGCTTTCGCCGGCGGGAGGCGAGGAGGCGAGCGAGCCGTCGTGCACGGACAGCGGCGCCGAGCCCGAGGATTCGCCGTTGAGGTACAGGCGCTCGTATTTCGTTTTCGGCAGCGGGAAGCGCGTGAAGTGTTCCCAGTGTTCGCCACCGATCGGGTACAGGTTGATCTTAGGCGTCTTCTGCACCCCGTTGCGCGCGCCCTTCAGCCAATGCTCGAACCACTCTTCCTTGACGTTCGGGTCTTCATAGGCGGGGCCTTCGGTGATGTGGTAGTGCGGCGACATGAACAGCACGCGATCGGGTGAGTTCGTGAGCGATTCCCACAGCAGCGGCTCGCCGCGCTGGAAGAGGTCCCACCAGCCACCGCTGATCACCACGGGGACCTTGATTTCATCGGCGCGCACGACCGGCGAGCGCAGTGTGTAGAAGGGCCCGTCGTAGGCGCCTTCCTCACCGAGCGTCGCTTCGAGCACGTGCGTGACGCTGAATTCGGCGTTACCGAGCAGGTGTTCGATATAGATCGACGCGGCTTCCTCGGGGTCCTGACTGGTCGACGACGGCGGCAGCGCGGAGAGCCCTGACACCAGGCCGAGCCACAGCGGGATGAAGCCTGCGTTGACCGAACCGCCCTGGAAGGTCACGTCGCGGTAGGCGTCGGCCATCGGGATGTCCGCCCACACGGCCTTGACCGCTCGCGGCCTGCCTTCGGCGACGCGGGCCGCATCGGCCTCGGCGATGAACAACGAGGTGATGCCCATGTAGGACTCACCGGTCGTGGCGACGCTCGAGTCAGACCAAGGCTGTTCCTGGATCCAGTTGAGGATTTCCTTGTAGTCCTGCTGGGTGCGAGCCCCCCACGATTCCCACTTGCCGCCACTTGCCCCCGTGCCGCGGTCATCGACGACCATCACCGCAAAGCCCTTTTCCGTGTAGTCCGGTTCGTCGCCGGCAAGCGCCTGCGAGGCCGACGAGCATTCCTGGCCCGTCGGATTGGCGGCGTCCTTGTTGTAGCCGGTCACGGTGAGGAGAGTGGGAAAGCGACCGCTGGTCGATGGCAGGTAGACGTTCGCACGCAGCACGACCCCGTCGCTCATCGTGATCGGCACGTTGCACATCGCGACCGACGCGCTCGCCGGCGCCGCCGTGAGCAGCGCGCCCGCCACGGCGAGCCCCAGGGCTACGATCACACGCCGCGGGCGCCTCACCCTCCGGCCGGTCGAGGTTGCCGCCTGCTGGTGCAGGCGCCGGGCACGCGCGTGCTGACGCTCCATGGACGCTCCTGACGAGAGAGTTGACCGCTATCTGAAGGGGGTCACTGGGACCCGGACTCACCGCAGCAGGGACGGGAATCCCTAATGCGCTTCAGCACTACCCCGGCGATCCGCGTTCAAACATGGATCGAGCGAGGCCCCTTCTGAGGGCGGCGGCGCTGCTTGCGCGCGGCCTTATTCTTCCAGCGTCTTCAGGGTAGCTTCGGCCAGCACTTTGTAGCCCGCTGCGGTTGGATGAGCACTTTCCGGATATGGGATCGGGGGGACGAGCTGAAGCAGCGTGATCGGATTCACGAACGTATTTGACGCCGAGCAGAGATTGGCGTTAGCGAAGGATTTTTCGGCCATCACGAGCTCGACGCTATGCGCTTCCTTCTTGTTGAGCGGCTTCCCAAACGTCTTGACGATCGTCTCAATCGCCTTGTTCAGTGACTTTTGCCACTTGTCGAAGTATTTGATCTCGTCTTTACTGACGTAGACGCGGACTGTGCTTCCCAGTTGACAGACGTCTTCACCCGTTGATCCCTTGAAGGTGGTATCGCTCATGATCGTGGGGTAAAGAAGCACCCGAATCCACGCGTTTGGCGCCTGCTGGTGAGCCCGATCAAGGATATACGTGAGCCCTTTTGCGCCCTCTATAAATGCGATCCCAGCCGTGACTGTTGCAGTTCCTTCTGTGTCGCATTTAGTGTTGAGTGCTTTCCATTCGTCCTTGCTTTTTTCTTTTTCGTAAAACTGATTCCTCGAGACGCATTTTTCGATAATTTCACCGAATCCGACGTTGTTTCCGCCGATGCTGAAGGTGACGAGCTTGACTTCGGGATTGATCAGTTCCGACGGCGCAAGCCATACGAACTGTTCCGGTTCTTTCCATTCAGATTCGTATAACTTGCCTTCCGCGTTTTGCCTTCCAATGTAGCGTTTGTACGTTGTTACTGTGTAGAAGGCCTGGATCAACGCGCCGCTGCAGGCGTCGAATTTAAATGGGTTCGAGGGCAAGGCTGCCGCTACGAGCGGCGGCCAAGACTTGGGCGATCTGTGGCAGCCATTTTCTTCTGGTTCATTTGGCAGTCCTTCGTATGGGGGGGCACCCTCGCCGGAGGAAAATGAATCCCCGAGCGCCACATATTCACCGCCTACGACGTGTGCCGCGTAGGTCGCCGCCCAGCCAGTCGACGTAACCGCCGCGCTTGACGTGAAAGCGACGGCTAAGCAGAGCCCCACAATCCTGACGCGCTTCATGCCGCCCTGCCCCCTTCCCCTCTCGGGTCTGCGTAAGCGGCATCCGAGCCGTTGTCCGGGACGCACCTCGCGCCCAGTGCCACTCATGCCCTCGCGCCGCGCCCAAGCGACGCGCGGGCCAGTCTCCCATACAGCTGCTCCGAGGTCAATCCCTCGGCTCGACTGCTTCCCGGATGCGAGCACCTGCGGCCGTTTTACCGCTCCCAAAGCCAGAGAGCGCCCTCAGTGCACGTACGCCGCCCACACGTAGTAGCTCGCGACCAACGTGAACAGGAGCGCGTCGAGGCGGTCGAGCACGCCGCCGTGGGGGCCGAATAGAGCGCCCGAGTCCTTGGCGCCGGCGCCGCGCTTGACGAAGGACTCGAACAGGTCGCCGACGGGTGCCGCGAGCGCGACACCGAGGCCGAGCACCAGCGCGTGCGTGCCGGGCAGCCATTCCTGATAGCGACCCGCGAGCCACACACCGCCGATCGCGCACGCCATCCCCGTCACGAGGCCCTCGACGGTCTTGTTCGGTGACAGGCTCGGCGCGAGCGGCCGGCGTCCGAAGGCGCGCCCGCCGATGTAGGCACCGGTGTCGCCGAGGAAGGTCCCGACACACACGTCGATCACGATCCCCAGCCCGTGCGGAAGCCCGCGCAAGAGCACGGCGTGGGCGAGCGCGAAGCCGATCCAGTAGATCGCGAGCAGCGTCAGCGCGAGGCCGCCGACGCTCGCGCGCGGCGAGAGCATCGTCAGCGCGAACGCCAACGGCAGCGCCGCCACGGTCACGAGCAGCACCTGGAACTGATCCCCGTAGAGCGCCGCCAAGAGCAGGCCGGCGAGCGCGATGAACCCCGCGAGGCGAGCTGGGCGCGCTCGCTCGTACATCGCGAACAGCTCGTGCATGCAGATCCAGCCGAACACGAGCAGGCCGAGCGCGAACACGAGCCCGCCCTCGATGATCAAGAACAGCGCAAGCGCGATCATCGGGATCGCAGCGAGCACGCGCGCCCCGAGCCCGGAGCCCTGCGTACTGCGCTCGCCGCGCCTGCGTGAGCCGCCCCGTCCCCCGCGCCGGCTCGCCGCCATCAGCGGCCTCTCATCGCCCGCCGAAGCGCCGCCGGCGCTCGGCGTACTCCTCGAGCGACTGTTCGAGCGCCTCGCGCGTGAAGTCCGGCCACAGCTCGTCGCGGAAGACGAGCTCCGAGTAGGCCGACTGCCACAGCAGGTAGTTCGACAGGCGCCGCTCGCCACTCGTGCGGATGATCAGGTCGGGGTCGTGCATCTCGGGCGCGTACAGGCACGCTCGGAACGCCTCCTCGGTGTCGCCCGAGAAGCGCCTCGCGGCGTCGATGATCTCGGCGCGCCCGCCGTAGTTGAAGGCCACGAACAGCGTGATGCGGCTGTTCGCGTGCGTGAGCTCTTCCGCCCAGCTCATCTGCTCGGCCAGGCGCTCGTCCACGCCCTCGCGCCGGCCGATGAAGCGCATGCGCACGCCTTCTTCGTGCAGCTCGGGCGTCTCGCCGGCGATGCGCCTGGAGAACATGTCCATCAGCCCATGCACCTCCTCGGGCGGGCGCGACCAGTTCTCGGTCGAGAACGAGTACACGGTCAGCTCCTCGATGTTCAGGTCGACGGCGTCGCGCAGGCGTGCCTTGACGGTGTCCGCGCCGGCGTCGTGGCCGTCGTTCACGGGCACGCCACGAGCGCGCGCCCAGCGTCCGTTGCCGTCGGTGATGATCGCCACGTAGCGCGCCACCGCCGCGGCTTCCCCGGCGGCGGGCATCACACCGCGAGGATTTCCTCTTCCTTGCCCTTCAGCATGCCGTCGAGCTCGGTGATGCGCGCATCGGTCAGCTTCTGCAGCTCGACCTCGGCACGGTGCTCGTCATCCGAGGACGCTTTGCCCTCGGCCTTCAGCTCGCGCAGGTGCTGCATCGTGTCGCGGCGCACGTTGCGCACGGCCACACGCCCCTCCTCGGCCAGGTTGCGCACCACCTTCACGAGCTCGCGCCGGCGCTCTTCGGTGAGCTCGGGCACCACCAGGCGCACCACGTTGCCGTCGTTGGACGGCGTCAGGCCGACGTCCGACTCGTTGATCGCCTTCTCGATCGCCTTGATCGAGGACTTGTCGTAGGGCTGCACGCTCAATAGGCGCGCTTCCGGCACGGAGATCGTGGAGAGCTGGGACAGCGGCGTCATGGCGCCGTAGTAGTCGACCACGACACGCTCCAGCAGCGACGGGCTCGCGCGGCCCGTACGCACGGTGGAGAACTCGTGCACGGTCGATTCGACCGATTTGCCCATCCGCTCACCCGCGCCCTCGAGCAGTTCGTCGATCACGTTTTCAGCGGCCATCTTGCTCGGATGCGACTGTCCTGACGAGGGTTCCCACGCGCTCGCCGGAGATTATCCGCGCGAGCGAGCTCTCGTCGTCCATGTTGAAGACGTTCAGCGGCATGCCGTTCTCCATGCACAGCGCAAGCGCAGTCGAGTCCATCACGCGCAGCCGGCGCTCGAGCGCCTCCATGTGCGTGATCTCGGGGATGAACTCGGCGCTCGGATCGAGCGCCGGGTCGGCGCTGTAAACGCCCTCGACGCCGTTCTTGGCCATCAGGATGATCTCCGCGTGGATCTCCGCGGCGCGCAGCGCGGCGGCCGTGTCCGTGGTGAAGAACGGGTTCCCCGTGCCGGCCGCGAAGATCACCACGCGGCCCTTCTCCAGGTGGCGCATGGCGCGCCTGCGGATGTACGGCTCAGCCACCTCGGAGACCCCCAAGGCGGACTGCACGCGCGTGTCCGTTCCCGCCTTCTCGAGGGCGTCCTGGAGCGGCAGCGCGTTCAGCACGGTCGCGAGCATGCCCATGTAGTCGGCCGTCGCGCGGTCCATGCCCGCGGCTGCGCCCTGCATGCCGCGGTAGATGTTGCCCGCCCCCACGACGATCGCCACCTCGACGCCCGCGTCGCGCACGGCCGTAACCTGGCGCGCGACGGCTGCTACGCGCACCGGATCCGTCCCAAATTCGAGCTCGCCCATCAGGGCCTCGCCGGAGAGCTTCAACAGAATTCGCCGGAACGCGGGAGTCACGGCGCGCAGCCTATCCGGGAGCGCTTACTGACCGATCGCGAAGCGGGCGAAGCGCCGGATCACGACGTTCTCACCCGTCGTCGCCGTCAGCTCGTCGCGCAGCTGCTGCACGGTCTTGCCGTCGAACTTCGGATTGTGCATCTCCTGCTCGAGCAGCACCACGGTCGCCAGCCACGCGTCCAGCTTGCCCGAGACGATTTTCTCGCGCACGTTCTCCGGCTTGTCCGCCGCTTCCTGCTCGTACACGCGCGCCTCCGCCTCGCTCAGCTCGGCAGGCACGTCCTCGCGGCTGACGTATTTGACCGTCGGCGTGGCCGCGATCTGCATCGCGACCTCGCGCGCGAAGCCGACGAAGTCATCGTTCTTTGCGACGAAGTCCGTGTTGCAGTCGACCTCGATCAGCACGCCCACCTTCGAGCCTGCGTGCACGTAGGACTGGACCGTGCCCTCCGTGGCCGCGCGCTCGCCGAGGTCCTGGATCTTCTTGCCCTGCCTAACGCGCAGGATCTCGATCGCCTTCTCGACCTCACCCTGCGCCTCCGTGAGCGCCTTCTTGCAGTCCATCATCCCTGCGCCCGTGCGGTCGCGCAGGGCCTTCACGTCCTTCGCTGCGATCTCCACCGTGCTCACGATGCGCTCGCCTTCGCTTTCCTCGGTTTGCGTCGTTTCGACGAGCCCTCCGCGCCATCCTTCGGGGCCTCCTCCGACGCCGCCGGCTCCTCCGCCGCGGCTGCAGGGGGCTCCTCCACCTGCGCAGCAGGCGGGCTCTCGGGGGTCTCGTCGGTTACGGCCTCCGCCTGGGGCTCCGGCTCGGTGTCGGGTTCCGCTTGCGCCTCGGCCTCTGCCTCGGGCTCTTTTGCGGGCTCTGCCTCGGGTGCCTGTGGAGCCTCGGGCTCCGCTGCCGCCTCTGCCTCGGGTGCCTGTGGAGCCTCTGGCTCGGGCTCCGGTGGTGCCTCTGGCTCGCTCGCCTTGGGCTCCTCGACCGCGGCCTCCTGCACGGGCTCGGCCTGGGGCGTCGGCGCGACCTCGCGCACCGGCGCGGCCTCGGGTGCCGGCGCGGTCTGAGGCACCGGCGCGGCCTCGGCCACGGGGGTCGCAGGCGCGGCTGCGGCGGGCTCGGCTGCCGGAGCCTGGGCCGCGCTCGCGCGGGCTGCCTCTGCCTTCTCGGCGGCCTCGCGCGCGGCCTGCTCGGCGGCCTCGCGTGCGGCCTGCTCCTTGGCTTCGCGCCGTGCGCGCGCTTCGGCCTCGAGGCGGGCACGCTCTTCTGCTTCCTGGCGGGCGCGCTCCTCCTGGGCGCGGAACACGGAATGGCCGTCGGAGACCACTTGGCCGATGGCCTGGGTCACGAGCGCGCACGAGCGGATCGCGTCGTCGTTGCCGGGGACCACGAACTCGATGCCGTCGGGATCGCAGTTGGTGTCGACGAGGCCGATGATGGGGATGCGCAGGCGCTGCGCCTCTTTGACGGCGATCGCCTCGGTTTTCAGGTCGATCACGAACATCGCATCGGGGACGCGCTGCATGTCCTTGACGCCGCCGAGGTTCGCGCGCAGCTTGATGAGATCCGCCTGCGCGGCCATACGCTCGCGCGTGGGAAGCAGCTCGAGCTGGCCCTCGGTCTCGTAGCGTTCGAGGTCGTGCAGGCGGCGAATGCGCTGGTTGATCGTCTGGAAGTTCGTCAACAGGCCGCCCAGCCAGCGGTGGTTGACGTACGGCATGCCGGCGCCCTCTGCGACCTCCTTGATCGTGTCGCGCGCCTGCTTCTTGGTGCCGACGAACAAAACGGTGCCGCCGCGGTGCGCGAGCGTGCCGGCGAACTCCTGCGCCTGCGCGAGCAGCACGGAGGTCTTCAGCAGATCGATGATGTAGATGCCGCCGCGCTCGCCGAAGATGAAGCGGCGCATCTTGGGATTCCAGCGGCGCGTCTGATGGCCGAAGTGAACGCCGGCCTCCAGCAGCTCCGCGATGCTTACGTCAGCCACGGACCACTCCCTTTGTTGTGATGCCTATGTCACTGCCGCGTGCGAGGGGCGGACCCGAGGCCTTGCGCTCTCCAGAGCGCGTCTGCTCGGGCAGGGCCGCCGTCCCGTCTACGCGGGTCGAGATTCCTGTTAGCCGCTCAGGATATCCGCTCTGCGCGAGCGAGTGCGGCTTGCAGATCGTCCGGCAGCGGCGAGCTGACATCGATCTCCTCGCCTGTGAGGGGGTGCGCGAGTGCGAGCCGGCAGGCGTGCAGGAACTGGCGCTCGAGCCCGAGCAGCCCTGGGGTGCCGTACTCGGGATCACCGCACACGGGATGTCCGATCGCCTGCAGGTGCACGCGGATCTGATGCGTGCGCCCTGTCTCGAGGCGCAGGCGCAGCAGGGTCGTCCGTGCGTAGGCGCGCTCGAGCGTGAAGTGCGTGCGTGCCTCGCGCGCGCCGGCGCCGCCGACGGCCATGCGCGTGCGCACGCGGGGATCTCGCCCCACGGGCGCCTCGATCGTTCCCGAGCGGGCCGGTGGGCGCCCCTCCACGAGCGCGAGGTACGTGCGCTCGATCTTGCGCTGCGCGAGCGCTCGCTGCAGGCGCCGGTGAGCCTCGTCGCTGCGCGCGAGCACCATCAGCCCCGAGGTGTCGCGGTCGAGACGGTGCACGATGCCCGTGCGCTGCTCCTCGGCCCCGCGCTCGCCACCGAGCAGCGGCGCGAGCAGTTGCGCGAGCGTGCCCTCGCTGTGCCCGCGCGCGGGGTGTACGACGACGCCGGCGCCCTTGTCCACGACGAGCAGGTGCTCGTCCTCGAAGAGGATCGTGAAGGCCGGCGCCTCGGAGCCGGCGCTCACGAGCGCGCTTGCCAGGGCTCGTGCTCGCGGGGCTGGGCTTGGCGGGTGCGGTCGAGCAGCACGAACAGGATGAGCACGCCGAGCGTGATCGAAGTGTCGGCGAGGTTGAACGGCGGCCAGCCGAGCGGCAGCTTGATGAAGTCCGTGACCGAGCCGTGGCGAAGGCGATCGAGCAGGTTGCCGAGCGCGCCACCGGCGATCATGCCCGTCGGCAGCCAGATCAGCGGTCGCGTCAGGTGCAACGCGAAGTACACGAGCAGGGCGAGCAGGGCGGCGGCGACGAGCAGCGTGATGAGGAGGTGGTTGCCGGGGAAGAAGCCGAACGCGACGCCCTCGTTGTGCGTGTCGACGAGCTGCAGGCCGGGCAGCACCTTGCGTTCTTCTCCCGGCACGATCGAGTGCTCGACGGCGTGCTTGCTCAGCTGATCTACCACGATCACGCACGCGAGCACGACGAGGGCGCGCACGCACGCACCGGCGCTGCGACGGCGGGCCGGCCGCGCGCGCTCGTCGCCGCCGTCCGCGAGCCGGCCGCCGGGCATCTGCAGCGAACGCACCTCGGAATCAGCCGTGGATGAGCCCCTGGACGACAACGGCGTTGAAGATGTAGAGACTGAGGATCGCGAGCATCGGGCTGAGGTCGAGACCGCCGATGCGCGGCGCCCAGCGCCGGAAGATGCGTAGGAAGGGCTCGACCACGTCGCGCAGGAAACCGAGCACGCGATCGCTGGTGCGTGAGTAGGGCGGTCGAATCCCGGCGGCGAACAGCAGCTGTACGACGATGTACAGGAAGATCACGATCACGTACACCTCGATCACCGCTGATAAGTAGTTGGCGACTTCCGTACGCGCGGTGGCGAGGATCATCTGCCCTCGCCTGGCCCCGGCTCGAGCACGGCGTCGAGCGCGTCGCTGAAGGCCCTGCGCAGGCCCGCGCGCTCGAGCGCGGCGACTCCCCGCGCCGTCAGCCCGCCTGGCGAGGAGACCTCCCGGCGCACGGCCATCGTGTCGTAGCCGCGCTGGCGCAGCAGCTCGGCGGTCCCCGCGAGCGTCTGCACGACGAGCTCGGCGCCCTGCGCGGCGGGGATGCCGCGGCGCACGCCCGCATCGATCTGCGCCTCGGCCACGAGCGCCACGTATGCGGGCGCACACGACATCAGCCCCATGGCCACGTCGACGAGCGCGTCATCGAGCACCACGAGCGTGCCGAGCTCCTCGAACAGCGCCACGACGGCTGCATCGCCCTCTGCGCCCGCCCCCGCGGCGGCCTCGTCATCGAGCAGCCCGGGAGCGGCCGCCTGCACGATCGCACCCTGGCGCACTTCGACGGGAAGCGAGGGCAGGAAGCGGTAGACGGCCCTTCCGGGGTAGACCGCGCGCACGGCGCTCAGGGGGGTCACGGCGAGGATCGAGGCGATCGGCGAGCTCCCCGGACCGATCTCGGCGGCCACCGCGGCGAGCTGTGCCGGCTTGTGGCAGAGGACGAGCACGTCGGCGCGCTCTGCCACCTCGGCGTTGCCGGCGAGCGCCTCGCCGCCTAGCTCCCGTGCGAGCGCCTGTGCACGCTCGGCGAGCGGGTCCGCGCACAGCACGGGGCGCCCCCAGCCGCGTGCCAGCGCCCGCGCCATGTTCCCGCAACCGATCAGGCCTATCTGCATCGGAGATCAGACTAATAAGGATCGACTTGCGCGCCGGGAGCGCGAGCGCGCCGTGGGGCTCAGGCCTGGTTGAAGAAACCCTTCTCGATCAGCCTCGCGCGCTCCTCGGCGGAGATCTCCACGTTGCGCGGCGTGAGCATGAAGACCTTGTCGGCGATCCGCTGCATGCCGCCGTCGAGCGCATACGTCAACCCCGAGGCGAAGTCGATGAGGCGCTTTGAAAGGTCGGTTTCCGCGCCTTGCAGGTTGAGGATCACGGGAATCGAGTCCTTGAACTTGTCGGCGATCTGCTGCGCGTCGTTGAACGACTTCGGCACCACCAGGTGCACCTGCACGTCACCGTTGCCGCGTACCGCGACGGGCTTCAAGACGGCGCCACCGCGACCACGCCCGGCGCGCCCGGCGCCTTCGGCCTCCCCGTCGGCGAAGATGTCGTCGTACTCGTCGCGCCGGCGGCGTAGGCGGCGCACGTTCGGGCGCTCGCGGTAGCGGTCCTCGATCTCACTCTCGGGCGCGAGCTCTTCGGTGTAGTCGTCGTGGTACTCCTTGGCCAGGCCGAAGTACACGAGCGCGCTGTGCCATGAGTCGCGGAAGGACATCGGTCTCCCTGCGTGTTCGTCCCGCGGGCGGGTTTCCCTGCAGATGCTAGTGCTTTGCACACCCCGCAAGCACGATCGCGGGCGCCGAGGAGCGCCACGACGCGGCCTCAGCGGTAGAGACGCGTGCCTATCCGCACGATCGTGGCGCCCTCCTCGACCGCGACGAGACAGTCCTGAGATGTGCCCATCGAGAGGTGCTCGAGGGAGTGCTCGTCGGCGAGCGCGCGCAGTGCGGCGAACCACGGACGGCTCTGCTCGGGCTCGAGCGCGAGCGGCGGCATCGTCATCAGCCCAGCGACGGGCACCGGGCACTCGGCGATGTAGCGCCCGATCTCCTGTGGCGCGAGCCCCGCCTTGCCCGCATCGCCGGCGACGTTGACCTCCAGCAGCACGCGCAGGCCCGGCCGCGCGAGCTCGCGGTGGCGCGTGAGCGCCTGCAGGGCGGAGTCGGAGGCGAGCGAGTGGATCAGGCGCACGTGCGGCACGATCGCGCGCACGCGCCGTGACTGAAGCTGACCGATGAAGTCCCACGTGAAGAGCTCACCGCAGGCGGCGAGCTTCGCTTGGAGCTCCTGCGCGCGGTTCTCCCCGACCAGCCGCACGCCCGCGCGCGCGAGTGCTGGCATGTCCGCACTCGCGATGTACTTGGTCGCCGCGAGGACCTCGACCGCTCCCCTGCCCGAGCGTCTGCTCGCGGCGCGCTCGGCGGCGCTCGCTATGTCTGCCTGCAGACGCTCGAGGTTCGCGCGCACTGTCTCCGAGCGCAGGCCTTCGATCAGCTCAACCACGCCACTCCCGCCTGACGCCCCGCCCGCGCGCCTTCGCGCCGGTGCGAGAAGAAGCGCGCGTCGCAGATCGTGCACGCGTTCACGTCGTGCACCAGATCCGCGCCTGCCTGCAGGAGTCGCTCGTGGGCGATCGCGCGCAGGTCGATGCGTCGCCCGTGCGCGTGCGCACCGTCGAAGGCGCCGTGGACCTCGCTACCGACCTCATAGCAGCAGGCCCCCGCGCCGGGGCCGACGATCGCGACGAGCGGGCGCTCGCCTGCCTGCGCGAGCTCGCGTAGCGCGAACACTCCCTGCTCGAGCACACCCGCGCCAAGGCCACGCCAGCCGGCGTGGATCATCGCTACGGCACCCTCGCAGCCGAGCGCGACGGGCAGGCAGTCGGCCGCGAGCACCATCACGCCGACGCCGGGAAGGGCCGTCGCCTGTCCGTCTGCATGAGCGCACGCCGGCGCCTGCGGCACGCGCACGCGCCGCACGACCGTGCCGTGCTCCTGGTAGCCGCGCACCAGCCGCTCGAGGCCAAGGCGACCGCGCAGGCGCTCGCGGGCCTCCTTGGCGTGCTCGGCGCCGTCACCGCCGACGCTCGAGAGGTTGCCATCGGCACGCACCGTGAAACACGCGCGTCCGCCTCCCGGCAGCTCCCACGTGAGCGGCAGGGCGCTGCTCGCCGGGGCGCTCACGGCTGTGCCTCGAGCGCCGCCTGAAGCTCGGCCTCACGGCCTTCGGAGTCGAGCTCGCCGTCGAGCTTTCGCGCAAGCGCCGCCTGCAGGCGCAGGCGGATCTCGGGTCCCTGCGGAACGCCCGCCGCCAGCAGGTCCTCGCCGCTTATGAGGAGCCCCACGCCGCCGAGCTCCTCGAGCCACTCCCTCGCCCCCGCCCGCGCACGGCTGAGGGAGCCGCCCGCTCGGGCGCCCCAGGCGCCCGCCAGCGCGACGGCCACGGCGTCCGCTCCAGCGACCGCCCCGTGGATCTCCGAGCGTGAGCGGGCGAGCGCGAGTCGCTCCGCCATCGCCTCGCGAGCGCTCGCCGCACGCAGCGCACGGTCGCGCTGCTGGGCCGGGAACTCGAGCTCGCTGAGCAGCGCGTAGGCCTCCGGCTCGGGCGCGAGCGAGGCCGCGAGCACGGCCAGCAACACGGCCGCTCCCCGCTCGCCTTCGCCCGTCGTCGTCGGCGGCGGGGGTGGCGGCGAGTAGGCGAGCAGCTCGAGCGCGGCGAACGCGAGCGCGCCGTCGAAGGCGAGGCGCGGATGCAGCTCGCCCAGCAGACCCGCATCCGCGAGCGCGGCGAGCGTGGCGGGGGCGTCGGGCTCGCCGAGCGCGAGCCTCAACTCCGCTCCCACACGCGCGCGAGAGACGCCCGCGAGGGCGCCCGCCGCGAGCGCCTGCGCGGCCAGCTGCGACGTACGCGGCTCGGGCGCGAAGCCAAGGCGCGTCGCGTAGCGGGCGAGGCGCAGCAGGCGCGTCGGGTCATCGAGAAAGCTCTGCTCGTGAAGCACACGCAGCTGGCGCGCTTGGAGATCCGCGAGGGCATGCGCGGGCGCTCGCAGCTCACCGCGGTCCGGACCCGCGAGCGCTACGGCGATCGCGTTGACCGTGAAGTCCCTGCGCGCGAGATCCTCCTCGAGGCTGCCTGGTCGGACCTCCGGCAGGGCGCCGGGCGCGGAGTAGCTCTCTGCGCGTCTCATGGCTACGTCGATGCGCCCGTCCTGCCACTGCACGAGCGCCGTTGCGAAGCGCTCGTTGGCGGTCACGCTCGCGCCGAGGCGCGATGCGAGCTCGGCGGCGAAGCTCTGAGCGTCAGCGGCGACGACGACGTCGAGCTCGCGCGGCGTGCGCACCAGCAGGAGATCGCGCACGGCGCCGCCCACGAGCGAGACCTCCCCGCCGTGCTCGCTCAGCTCCAGCAGCTCACGGCCGCCGGGGCGCTCGGCGAGCGCCCCGAGCACGTCCTCCCCACGCGGCCCCGCCATGGCGTCTCACGCCTCGCGCGCCGAGGCAGCTGCCGCTGGCGGGCGCACGGCTATGCCCGCCGCCGCCAGGTGCGCCTTGGCCTCGGCGACCGTGTGGCGGCCGTAGTGGAAGATCGACGCGCACAGCACCGCGTCGGCGCCCGCCTCGAGCGCCTGTACCAGATGATCGAGCTCACCGGCGCCCCCCGAGGCGATCACGGGCACCGTGACCTGCTCGGCGACGGCGCGTGTGAGCGCGAGGTCGTAGCCGTCGTTCGTGCCGTCGCGGTCCATGCTCGTCAAGAGGATCTCGCCGGCGCCGCGCTCGACCGCCTCGCGCGCCCACTCGAGAACGTCGCGCCCGCTCGCCGTGCGTCCGCCGGCCACGTAGGCATCCCAGCGACCGGGCGCGCACTGCTTCGCATCGATCGCCAGCACCACGCACTGCGCGCCGAACACCTCCGCCAGCTCGTTCACGAGCTGCGGGCGGGCGAGCGCGGCGGAGTTGACGGACACCTTGTCCGCGCCAGCGTCGAGCACCGCCTGTGCGTCCTCGACCGAGCGGATGCCGCCGCCGATCGTGAACGGCACGAACACGTCATCGGCGGTCGCTCGCGCGAGCTTGGCGATCGTCTCACGGCGCTCGTGCGTGGCCGTGATGTCGAGGAACACCAGCTCGTCCGCGCCCGCGCGCTCGTAGTGCGCGGCGAGCTCCACGGGGTCCCCGGCGTCCTGGATGTCGAGAAATTCGACCCCCTTGACGACGCGCCCGCAGTCCACGTCCAGGCATGGGATGACGCGCTTGAAGTGCACGCGCCCAGCGTAGATGGTCCTATCCCGCCAGTGCGCTCTTGGCCTCGGCGACCGTGAGGCGCCCCTCGTAGAGCGCCGTGCCCACGATCACCCCGTCGAGGCCCTCGAGCGCTTGCTCGGAGCGCAGACGCGCGAGCGCCTGTAGGTCCTCGCGGCTGGCTATGCCGCCGGAGATGATCACGCTGCCCTCGCCCGCCGCGCGGCAGACCCAGGCGACCTCCTCGCGGTTGGCGCCGTCGAGCATGCCGTCGTGGTCGATGTTCGTGAACACGAAATGGCGGGCGCCCCGCTCGCGCAGCTTCGCGAAGGCATCACGTGCCTGCATCGTGGTGCGCTTGGCCCACCCGTGCGTGGCGACGCAGCCTTCGCGCACGTCGACCGCCACGAGCACCTCTTGGGGACCGTGCGCCGCCAGCGCCTGCTCGAGGACGGCGGTGTCGCTGAAGGCGATCGTGCCGAGGATCACGCGCGCGGCGCCCGCGCGCAGCGCGAGCGCGACATCAGCGGGCGAGCGCAGGCCGCCGCCGTACTGCACCGGCACCGCCACCTCGCGCACGATGCGCTCCAGGTGCGCGAGGTTCACGGGCTCTCCCACGCGTGCGCCATCGAGGTCGACGACGTGCAGGTATTCGGCTCCCGCATCGACCCACGCGCGAGCCGCCGCGAGCGGATCCTGGTCGTAGACCTTCTTCTGCTCGAAGTCGCCCCTGACGAGCCGCACGGCGCTGCCGCCGAGGATGTCCACCGCCGGATAGAGCCTCACGGGCGCGGCCCCCTCCCGCGCTCGCCGTGTGCGCGGCGCGGGTAGCTCACGTGGCGAGCGAGCGCAGGCCGTCGGCCTGCGCGGCCGCCAGGCAGATGCGGCTGAAGTTCTCGAGCAGGAGCAGGCCGGCCGTGGAGGACTTCTCGGGGTGAAACTGCACGCCGTAGAAGGAGCCCCGCTGCACGGCGGCGACGAACGGCGCGCCGTACTCGGCGGTCCCGAGGATGTCCTGCGAGCGCGCGGGGATGGGTGCGAAGGAGTGCACGTGATAGAAGGCGCAGCGGGCGGGCAGTCCCGCCAGCAGGGGCGCGTCGGAGCCCAGGAAGGTGACCTCGTTCCAGCCGATGTGCGGCAGCTTCAGGGCGCCGGCGTCCAGTGAGCGCACCTCGCCCGCGACGATGCCGAGACCCTCTGCCCCGCCGAGCTCGCTCGAGCGCTCGAAGGCGAGCTGCATGCCCAGGCACACGCCCAGCACGGGCGTGCCTTCCTGGAGGCGCTCGCGCACCAGCTCATCGAGGCCGAGCTCGCGAATGCGAGACATCGCGCGCGGGAACGCGCCGACGCCGGGGAGGATCAGTCCCGCGGCTGCGCGCAGGCGCTCGATATCGCTGCTTACGAGCGCGCGCACGCCGACGTGCTCGAGCGCCTTCTCGACCGAGCGGCGGTTGCCCATGCCGTAGTCGATGACCGCTATCTCGACGGGCTCCTCCAGCAGCGGGCTCATGCGGTGAGCGTTCCCTTCGTGCTCGGTACACCGGTCTCCGTCGGATCGACGGCCACCGCCTCGCGCAGGGCGCGCGCGAAGGCCTTGAAGGCGGCCTCGATCATGTGGTGGGCGTTGGAGCCCGCTTCGATGCGCAGGTGCAGCGTGAGCTTGGCGGCGTTGGCGAGCGCGCGGAAGAACTCCTCGGTGAGCTCGTGCTCGAAGCCGCCCGTCCTGCCTGGCGGCAGCTGTGCTTCGAAGAGCACGAAGGGGCGTCCCGAGAGGTCGAGCGCGCAGCTCGCGCGCGCCTCGTCCATCGGCACGACGGCCGCGCCGTAGCGCCCCACGCCGACGCGCTCGCCGAGCGCGCGGTCGAGCGCCTGGCCGAGCACGATCGCCGTGTCCTCGGCCGTGTGGTGGGCGCCCGTCTGCAAGTCGCCGCTGACGGCCACGTCGAGATCCAGGCGCCCGTGGCGCGCGAGCAGGTCGAGCATGTGGTCGAGGAAGCCGATTGCGGTGTGGCGCTCGCCCGCGCCGGTGCCGTCGAGCGTCAGCGCCAGGCGCACGGAGGTCTCGGCGGTCTCGCGCTCGATCGTCGCCGTGCGCGACGCGCCGCTCGCCGGCGGGTCCTCGCCGGGGGTGCTCTGCGGGCTCTGTGTGCTCATCCCTCTTGATTCTCGCGCACGCGCGCCTCGGGCACGCGTGCGAGCATCGACTCGGCGTGCACGTCAAAGCCCTCCGCGCGCGCGATCGGCGCTGCGGCGGCCGCTAGCTGCCCGGCGCCCGCGCCGATCCGCACTTCGGACATGGTGCGCCGGAAGTGGCGCGGTGAGAGCGTCGAGGCGAAGCGCGCCGCGCCGCCCGTGGGGAGCACGTGGTTGGAGCCCGCCACGTAGTCGCCGAAGGCGGTCGCGCTCTCGGTCCCCACGAACAGGCAGCCGGCGCAGCGCACGTGGGGCGCGAGCGCCTCCATCTCGGCGCCGATCAGCTGCAGGTGCTCAGGGGCGAGGGCGTTGGCGAGCTCGAGCGCCTGCTGTGGGGCTTTCAGGTGCACGATCGCGAAGGCCGCCTCGGCGACCGTCGGGCGCTCGAGCACGAGCGCCTCGAGCAGGCCCGCGAGGCGCTCGCAGGCCTGCGCCGAGAGCACGCTCGCCACCACTAGGCTGCCGTCGCCGTGCTCGCCCTGCGCGAGCATGTCGAGCGCCGCGAGCTCCAGCTCGCGCTCGCCCACCTCGGCGCCGAGCGCGACCAGGAGGTCGCTGGGACCGGCGAAGCCGTCGATGCCCACGAGCGTCGAGAGCTGGTGCTTGGCCTCCTGCACGTACAGGTTGCCCGGGCCGACGACCACGTCCACGCGCTCGACCGTCTCGGTGCCATATGCGAGCGCCGCGATCGCCTGCGCGCCACCCATGCGGTAGACGCGCTCGACTCCACACAGGCGGCACGTGCCGAGGATCGTGGCGTCGATCTCCCCGTCGGAGCCCGGCGGCGCACATACGGCCACGTCGAGCACTCCCGCCGAGCGCGCCGTGACGACGCCCATCACGACCGTGCTGGGGTAGGCGGCGCGCCCGCCGGGGACGTACACGGCGGCCGAGCTCACCGGCACCTCGCGCAGCACGACCTGCTGCCCCTGCGGCAGCTGCACGGGCACCTCGCGCCCGATGGCCGAGTCGGCCACGAGGGCGACGTTCACGATCGCCACCTGCAGGCCGGCGATCAGCTCGAGCGGGAGGCGCTTGATCGCCTCGTCGAGCTCCTCGGGGCCGACGAGCAGCGAGCGCGGCGCGGCGCCTTGCGTGTCGAAGCCGCGCGTGAGCTCGAGCACCGCAGCATCGCCGCCGGCGCGTACGCGTGCGAGGATCTCGCGGACCTCGCCCTCGACCGAGGCCCCGTCTGGCACGAGCGCGCGCACGTGCGCGGCGGCGCCGGCGGCTCCGCCGAGGCGCTCGACGTCCTGCTCGCTCAGGCGCTCGAGGCGCACCGCGTTTGCTCGCTCCCGGCTGCGGGGCTCGCAGGCATCGATCAGGCGCTCGGCCCGGCGTCGGAGCGCGCGCCCTTGATGCTCGCCTCGAGGGCCGGTGCGCGCTCGCGCAGGCTTGCGAGCAGCGCATCGATGCGCGCCGCCTTGAGCTTGTGCGCGACGCGGTTGGCGATCAGCCTGGCCGTGCACGAGACGATCTCCTCGCGCACCACGAGGTTGTTCTCGCGCAGCGTCGTTCCCGTGGCCGTCAGGTCGATGATCGCCTCGACGATGCCCGCCAGCGGCGCGAGCTCGACCGAGCCTTTGACCTCCACGATCTCCGCCTGCCTGCCCGTCTCCTCCAGGTAGCGGGCGGCGATGCGCGGATACTTGGTGGCGACGCGCATGACGCCCAGCCGGCGCAGCGCCGCGAGCGCGGGATCGGGCCCCTGCTTGCTGGCGAGCACCATCGTGCAGCGTCCGTAGCCGAGGTCGAACAGCTCGTAGACCTCACGCCCGCTTTCCCCGCGCCGCTGCGCGACCTGCTCGAGCAGCACGTCCTTGCCGGTCACGCCCAGGTCGGCCGCTCCCGCCTCGACGTACGTGGGCACGTCGGAGGGGCGCATCGTGATCACGCCCACATCCTCGAACAGGAGCTTGCGCTCGTTTGCGCGCAGCTCACCCGTCTCCAATCCGAGGCTCGCGAGCAGCTCGACCGTGCCCCCGAAGAGCGCGCCCCGCGGCACGGCGATCGTGAGGCCCTCGAGCGCGCTCACGAGCCCCCCTGGCCTGCCGCCGGCGCCTGCGCTGCTGGCGCGCTCGAGGCGTCCGCCCGCGGACCGCTACCCGCCGATGCCCCGGCCTGCGCGAGCAGCGCCCCGGTCCCCCGCTCCTCGCCGGCGAGCGCGATGTGCAGGCGTTCGACGCCCAGCGCGAAGCCCACAGCGGGCAGCCGGCGCCCGAAGCGCGCGAGCAGCTCGTCATAACGTCCTCCCCCACCGATCGGCTCACCGAGGGCGGGGTCGTAGACGTCGAAGACGGCTCCCGTGTAGTAGCCGATGTTGCGCACCAGGCCGAGGTCGAAGATCACGCGCTCGGCCACGGCGTCGTCTAGCAGCTCGTGTACCTCCCGCAGGCCCGTGACGGCCGCCTCGGCCTCGCCGGGGACGTCTGTGAGGATCTCGGGGCCACCGCGGCGCCGTGGCACGTCGAGCAGGAGCTCCGCCGCCTCGCCGGAGATCGCGGCCGCGCTCAGCATCTCCCCCAGCCCGACGAAGTCGCGCAGCGCGAGCGCCTCGAGCAGTCCCGGTCGCGCCTGCTCGGGCACGCCCACGCTGGCCATCAGCGCCGGATACAGGGAGGCGTCGCCGAGCCCGATGCTGAAGCCCTTGAGCCCTGTCGCCTCGAGCGCGTCGCAGAGCACGGTGAGCGTCTCGGCGGTGCCCTGCGGGGCGGGCGAGCCGATCAGCTCGACTCCCGCCTGCAGCAGCTCGCGCGCGTGCCCGCGCTGGGCGCGCACGGCGCGGTAGCAGTGGGCCAGATAGCAGAAGCGCAGGGGCGGCTCGCTGCCGGCGTAGCGTGTCGCGACCACGCGCGCGATCGGCACGGTCATGTCCGAGCGCAGCACTAGCACGTCGCCCGACTCGTCGAACAGCCGGTAGGCCGGCCCAGCGTCGTCCATGTCCGCGCGCGCCAGCACGGCCTCGTACTCGAGCGCCGGCGTGTACACCTCGCCGTAGCCGTGCCTGTCGAAGACGCCGCGCAGCGTGTCCGTGATCGCGCGCACCTCGCGCATCTCTTCGGGAAGCACGTCGCGCGTGCCGCTCGGGATCGGGTGGATCATTCCAGACCCGAGATTATGCGTGCACGGGCTCCGTGGCCACGCGCTCGATGCGGGCGCCGAGCTCGCGCAGGCGCTCGTCGATGCGCTCATAGCCACGGTCTATCTGGCGGATGTTGCCGATCTCGCTGCGGCCCTCGGCGCACAGGGCGGCCAGCAGCATCGCCATTCCAGCTCGGATGTCGGGCGACTCGACGCGCTCGCCGCGCAGTCTCCTCGGGCCCGTGACGATCGCCCGGTGCGGGTCGCACATGACGATGTCCGCGCCCATCACGATCAGCTTGTCCGTGAAGATAAGCCTGTTCTCGAACATCCACTCGTGTATCAGGATCGAGCCCTCCGCCTGCGTGGCGAGGGCGACGGCTATCGACGTCAGGTCGGCCGGGAAGGCCGGCCAGGGGCCGTCCTGGATCTTGCTCTTGTAATCGCCCACGTCCGCCTGCACGACGAGCTTCTGGCTACCGGGGACGACGACGTCGTTGCCGTGCAGCTCCGAGCGCAGGCCCACCCGTTCGAAGACCAGCCTGATCATGCGCAGGTCCTCGGGCACCGTGTCCTTGATTCGCAGCTCGCCGCCCGTCACGCCGGCGAGCGCCATGAAGCTGCCGATCTCGATGTGGTCGGGTGCGACCGCGTGTTCGCAGCCGTGCAGGCGCTCGGCGCCGTTGACCGTGATCAGGTTCGAGCCGATGCCCTGGATGTCGGCGCCCATCTTCACGAGCATGCGCGCGAGGTCCTGCACGTGCGGCTCGCAGGCGGCGTTGCCGATCACCGTCGCGCCGGGCGTGAGCGCGGCCGCCATCAGCGCGTTCTCCGTCGCCATCACCGAGGGCTCGTCCATGAACACGTCCGTAGGGCGCAGTCCACGTGGCGCTTCGAGCACGATCGCGCGGTCGCATTCGGTCAGCGCACCCATCGCACGGAACGCGTCCAGATGTGGATCCAGGCGCCGTCGCCCGATCACGTCTCCGCCGGGCGGCGGCATGACCGCGCGACCCAGGCGCGCGAGCAGCGGCCCGGCGAGCAGGAAGGAGGCCCTGATCGACTCTGCGAGCTCTGCATCGATGTCCGGCTCCTCGATGTCGGCCGCGTGCACTGAGATCTCGTTCAGCCCGCGCCAGCTCACGCTCACGCCCATCGCCGCGATGATCTCCACCATCGCCTCCACGTCGCGGATGCGCGGCACGTTGCTGAGGAGCACCTCCTCCTCGGTCAGGATGCACGCCGCGAGGATTGCCAGGGCGCCGTTCTTGTTCCCCGCCGGCACCATCGTGCCCGAGAGCGGCACGCCGCCTTCGATGACGAACTTCTGCATGAGCTTTCGACGCCGGGCGCCGACCCGTGCGGGGCCGTCGGTGAGGCGCTTGTCAAGCCTAACAGCCATCTTTACTCAAGTTCGCGGCCACGCGCTCCGGCCCTGCACGCACACTGCCAGCCCGATTCCCATGGCCCCGCCGAATGCGCCACGGGCTCTCGCGTCCGGCCTCTCGCCGACGCCGAGCGCCGCGGGCGCTGGGCGCGCCGCCGGGCGTGCCGCTGGGCGCCCATGGAGGGACTCACGCGAGGCGATCCTGCAATCGCCGTTGCACGTCCCAACACCGTATTTGGCTTTGCCACGCCGTTTGCGGGGTCACCAGGCGATACGTACACGCGTTCGTGCGCGATCCGTCCGGAGACGGGCGTACCTTGCGAACACATGTTCTCCCCACCCTTCTCCCGCTCCCCCACAACGCTTGCGCAGGGCGCCCTCGGCGCTCTGCGCCTGGTGCGCTCGTTCCTCCTGCTCGAGGACGACGGTTCCGTCGGCTGGGAGGTCGACGAGGACGGGCACACCTCGGCGGCGCACGCACACCGCGCGCCGCTGCGCCGCCGGCGCACCGCGCGCCGGCCGGGAGCCCCAGCGCCGGCCCGCCAGCACTGCCTCTCACCCGTGGAGCGTGGAGGGACGCTCTGCTCGCGCATCCAGGTGCGCCGTGAGCAGGTGCGCGGCGGGTCGGTCGCTATCGGGAGCGCGCGCGCGTACCAGCGGGCGATCCCGCACCAGGCGCGCTGAGGCACGGCACGCGCAGCGGCGCAGAAGCTGCGGCCCAGGGCTCAGCCCCCTTTTACGTTGACCGTGTCCGGCTCGATGCGGACGATCACGCGCTGTTCTCCGGGCTGGCGGAAGGGATACTCGTCCTGGCCCAGATACTTCTTCGCGAGGCTGTCGATGTGCTCGTCCGCGCCGTCACTCGTGCGCTCGGCGACGCGCCCGCGCACCTCGACGTATTCGTAGGGGTTCTCCATGTTCGCCACGGTTAGCGTGACACGCGGATCGCGCTCGAGGTTACGCGGCCACGCGCGTCCCTCAGCCGTATTGAGCACCGGCTTGCCGTCCTGCACGTCCACCCACACGGGAGCGGCGTGCACCGAGCCGTCGGCGCGCAGCGTTGACACCGTGCAGAAGTTCTTCGCCCTCAACAGCTCCTCCGCCCTGCCCTCGACCGTTGTGCTCATTCTCGCCGCCTTTCTGCTCGGGGTTCTCCGCTCACGATAGAACGCGAGCCGCCCTGGGGCGGCTCGCGCTATCACAAAAAACCGGCGGCGTCCTACTCTCCCAGGCCCTTGCGAGCCAAGTACCATCGGCGCTGAGGGGCTTAACGGCTCTGTTCGGAATGGGAAGAGGTGTTTCCCCCTCGCCAAAGCCACCGGAAAACCGTGAAAGACCGCCCTCTACGGTCCCTCAAAACTGCACAGCGCCACACGAGCATCACAAAAAATCCGTCAAGCCCTCGACCCATTAGTACCGGTCTCCTTCGCACGTCACCGCGCTTCCAGATCCGGCCTATCAACCTGGTGGTCTACCAGGGGTCTTACTCCCTCTAGGGGATGGGAGAGCTCATCTTGAGGCCGGCTTCCCGCTTAGATGCTTTCAGCGGTTATCCGATCCACACGTAGCTAGCCTGCTATGCCCTTGGCAGGACAACAGATACACCAGAGGTGCGTTCATCCCGGTCCTCTCGTACTAGGGACAAATCCTCTCAACTCTCCAACGCCCACGGCAGATAGGGACCGAACTGTCTCACGACGTTCTGAACCCAGCTCGCGTACCGCTTTAATGGGCGAACAGCCCAACCCTTGGGAGCAACTCCACCCCCAGGATGCGACGAGCCGACATCGAGGTGCCAAACCGGGCCGTCGATGTGGACTCTTGGGCCCGATAAGCCTGTTATCCCCGGAGTACCTTTTATCCGTTGAGCGACGGCACTTCCACTTGCTACCGCCGGATCACTAAGACCTGCTTTCGCACCTGCTCGACTTGTCAGTCTCGCAGTCAAGCTCCCTTACTACCTTTACGCTCTACACACGATTTCCAACCGTGATGAGGGAACCTTTGTGCGCCTCCGTTACATTTTGGGAGGCGACCGCCCCAGTCAAACTACCCGCCTGGAACTGTCCAGCGCCCGGATTCACGGAACGCTGTTAGAAATCCAATACACCAAGGGTGGTATCTCAAGGTTGGCTCCACGCCAGCCGCAACCGGCGCTTCAAAGCCTCCCACCTATCCTGAGCGAAATGCACCGAACTCCAATACCAGGTTGTAGTAAAGGTTCACGGGGTCTTTCCGTCTAGCCGCGGGTACTCGGCATCTTCACCGAGACTGCAATTTCACCGAGCTCCTCGTTGAGACAGCGCTGAAGTCGTTACGCCATTCGTGCAGGTCGGAACTTACCCGACAAGGAATTTCGCTCTAGCTGTTACTAACCAGACTCCTCAAGTGCACGTTCTGGTTTAGACTGGCTCCACCTGAGCCAGCGGGCCGGCCATTTCTGCCGGCCTCTCGACGTCGCCGTCGAGAACGGACTGTCTCTTCACCTCTGACGAGGCGGTTGGCGTACAGTCTCTGAGGATCCCCGCACTCGCGGGTTTCCTGCTGATTATCCGCACCGGGCGCATTTTCACTGCCCCACGTTGGGGCAAGTAGCGCCGGATACTCGGACGTTCCAGCATATAGCCAACTGCACCTGACGCATCACTGCGCCAGGGGGCACCGAATATACGGAACCTTAGGACCGTTCCTTCTGTTACGACCCGGACAGCACGTGTCCAGGCGGTCGGCACATTTCTGGCCGACTCTCATGGTCGCCCATGAGAGCGGACTATCTCATCCCGCGGCCGCTCTAGGCCGTCGGGCTCGGCGTATAGTCTCTGAGGATTCCATCCATCCGGTAGCGTCGCTTCCCACCACGGTTCATCCGTTCCCGGAGAGCAAGAACCTGGTGCTAGTCACGGTCGCTCAGACCATCTGCTCGACGGAGTAGCTCTACAGCGCTCCTCCACAGCCGATAGTCCTCAGCCTTCTGGCCCACGATCGGAAACCGATCGAAGAAGGGCACAACGCGGCCGGCCAGGTCGGGAAGCCGATTGACCTCCCAATACCATCCGGCGTTGCCTGCACGCCGCGACGAGCCGCACGCCAGGGTCTCCCGAAAGAGCTCCAGGGGTGTGCGATCGTGCTGCGAAACATTGAAGGCTGCCGAGAGCTTGAAGCTCCGTCGATAGTCACCGCGTTTGCGGCAGACAATCATGAAGCTCCCCTCTCCCAACGCGAATCCTGACAAGAAGCTACCGAGCGAGGCATCTATCGCCTCGATGAATGGCCTTTCCTGCTGATTGTCCGCACCCGACACATTGTCACGGTAGCGCCCACTTGGGACGGTACTCGTAGCGCGGGATACTCGGATGTTCCAGCATATAGCCAAGTTTTACAACTACCTCGGTCAACTGATAGTTACGGCCGCCGTTTACCGGGGCTTAGCTTCGCTGCTTCGGGTCAAGCCCTAACAACTCCACGTAACCTTCCGGCACCGGGCAGGCGTCAGCCCCTATACGTCGTCTTTCGACTTAGCAGAGACCTGTGTTTTTGGTAAACAGTCGCTTCAGCCAATTCACTGCGGCCCTCTCGGGCTCCACTCGCGAAGAGCTTCACCCTACTGGGGCGCCCCTTATCCCGAAGTTACGGGGCGATTTTGCCGAGTTCCTTAACGAGGGTTATCTCGATCACCTTAGTATTCTCTACTTGCCCACCTGTGTCGGTTTTGGTACGGGCACGCGCGTCCTCCCTAGAGGATTTTCTCGGAGGTATGGCGTCAGGGACTCGCCGGCTTAACGCCAGCTGGCATCGCACCTCAGGTTATGCGGCCCCGCATTTGACTAGGGCCACCCCTACATGCTTACCCCAGGTCTACCATCGCCTGGGTTCCCTTAGCCTTCCTCGTCTCCCCATCGGTCAAACGGAAGCGACGTGGTACAGGAATATCAACCTGTTGGCCATCGACTACGCCTTTCGGCCTCGCCTTAGGTCCCGACTAACCCTGAGCAGACGAACTTTACTCAGGAATCCTTGGGCAATCGGTGGAGGGGATTCTCACCCCTCTTTCGTTACTAATGCCGGCATTCTCACTTCCCACGCCTCCACGGCTGGCTTACGCCGCCGCTTTACTGGCGTAGGAACGCTCTCCTACCGCGCGATCGACCCGAAGGTCTCACGCACCCGCAGCTTCGGTGACTAGCTTGAGCCCCGTTACATTGTCCGCGCTCGAACACTTGACCAGTGAGCTGTTACGCACTCTTTCAAGGGTGGCTGCCTCTAAGCCAACCTCCTGGTTGTCTATGCACTCGAACATCGTTTCCCACTTAGCTAGTACTTGGGGACCTTAGCTGGCGGTCTGGGCTGTTTCCCTTTTGACGCTGAAGTTTATCCCCCAGCAACTGACTCCCGGAGTACACGTGATTGGTCTTCGGAGTTTGCCTGAAGTCGGTAACCTGGTAGGGCCCCTAATCCAAACAGTGCTCTACGGCCAACACGCAATTTATCCGAGGCTATACCTAAATATATTTCGGAGAGAACCAGATATCACTGAGCTTGATTAGCCTTTCACTCCGACCCACAGGTCATCCGCCCAGTTTTCAACCTAGGTCGGTTCGGCCCTCCACGAGGTCTTACCCCCGCTTCAGCCTGCCCATGGGTAGCTCGCCCAGTTTCGGGTCTACCGCCTACGACTATGTCGCCCTATTAGGACTCGCTTTCGCTACGGCTCCGCTCATCGCTTAACCTTGCCGCAGACGAGTAACTCGCCGGCTCGTTATGCAAAAAGCACGCGGTCATCCCACGAAGGGACTCCCACCGCTTGTAGGCACGCGGTTTCAGGTACTATTTCACTCCCCTTCCGGGGTACTTTTCACCTTTCCCTCACGGTACTTGTCCGCTATCGGTCACCAAGGAGTACTTAGCCTTGGAGGGTGGTCCCCCCAGGTTCAGTCCGCGTTTCACGGGAGCGGACTTACTCAGGAACGCCTGACGGAAGATCATGCAGTTTCGTCTACGGGACGGTTGCCCTCTTTGGTGCGCGGTTCCACACGCTTCGACTACCACATGATTTTGTAACTCCCGCCGAACCGGACACGGCTCGGAACAGGCGCCCTACAACCCCCGACAGACAACGCGTGTCCGCTTACATCTGCCAGGTTTGGGCTGATCCCCTTTCGCTCGCCACTACTCAGGGAGTCTCGGTTGATTTACTTTCCTCGGGGTACTGAGATGTTTCACTTCCCCCGCTTGTCTTCCGCCGGTCTATGTGTTCAACCGGGGATAACGCCGCATTACCAGCGCTGGGTTTCCCCATTCGGGCATCCACGGGTCAAAGGCTATTCAGCGCCTAACCGTGGCTTATCGCAGCCGTTCACGCCCTTCATCGACTCTTGGTGCCAAGGCATCCACCATGTGCCCTTACTATCTTGACGGTGATCAGGTCCGATCGGCCTCGCGCCCGGGGCCCGTCGCCGAGCTCCTGGCACGTGCACACCGGACCCGGTGATACCCGTTTGTTCAGCCGCCGCTTATCGATGGCGGCTGATGTGGCTTCTGTGCAGTTTTCAAGGACCGTAGAGAGGCGTAAACGCCGACAGGCCCGACGCTTCGGAGACTCGCTCGCGCGAGCTTCCAGCACGTCAGCACCGGCGGCGCCGGTCTCTCAAAACTCAACAGCATGCTGGGGGTTGTTGCGCCCGCGCTGCCACCCGGCGCGAAGTAGGACGGTCAGATGACCGCACGGACACCCAGCCAGGTTCGGTCGACGTGCTAGGCCCGGTCTGCTCAGACACCGCCACGTCTCGAGGACGCTCGCGGCCGCGCGGACTCGTCGCTTGACGAATCCTCGACCGGGGCACCGCTAGGTGCTCCCTAGAAAGGAGGTGATCCAGCCGCAGCTTCCGCTACGGCTACCTTGTTACGACTTCACCCCAGTCACGAGCCCCACCTTCGACGGCTCCCTCCCTTGCGGGTTAGGCCACCGGCTTCGGGTGTTGCTCACTCCCGTGGTGTGACGGGCGGTGTGTACAAGGCCCGGGAACGTATTCACCGCGGCAGTGCTGATCCGCGATTACTAGCAACTCCGCCTTCATGCAGGCGAATTTCAGCCTGCAATCCGAACCGAGACGTACTTTTAAGGGATTCGCTCCACCTCGCGGTATCGCAACCCTCTGTATACGCCAATGTAGCACGTGTGTAGCCCTGAACATAAGGGGCATGAGGACTTGACGTCATCCCCACCTTCCTCCGGTTTGTCACCGGCAGTCTCGCATGAGTCCCCAACTGAATGCTGGCAACATGCGACGGGGGTTGCGCTCGTTGCGGGACTTAACCCAACATCTCACGACACGAGCTGACGACAGCCATGCACCACCTGTGAAAGTGCCCCGAAGGGAAGACGTGTTTCCACGCCGGTCACTCACATGTCAAGCCCAGGTAAGGTTCTTCGCGTCGCGTCGAATTAAACCACATGCTCCGCTGCTTGTGCGGGCCCCCGTCAATTCCTTTGA
Source organism: uncultured Solirubrobacteraceae bacterium (assembly GCA_963722435.1). Classification (GTDB taxonomy): domain Bacteria; phylum Actinomycetota; class Thermoleophilia; order Solirubrobacterales; family Solirubrobacteraceae; genus Palsa-744. The sequence goes on from CAVRKZ010000001.1 coordinate 706,185, forward strand.
GTTTTAGCCTTGCGGCCGTACTCCCCAGGCGGGCAACTTAATGCGTTAGCTTCGACACGGGGGGAGTCGACACCCCCCACATCTAGTTGCCATCGTTTACAGCGTGGACTACCAGGGTATCTAATCCTGTTTGCTCCCCACGCTTTCGCGTCTCAGCGTCAGTCACGTCCCAGCGAGCTGCCTTCGCCATTGGTGTTCCTCCTGATATCTGCGCATTTCACCGCTACACCAGGAATTCCACTCGCCCCTTCCGGACTCTAGCCCCGCAGTATCCACCGGCATTCCAGGGTTGAGCCCTGGACTTTCACAGCGGACTAACGAGGCCGCCTACACGCTCTTTACGCCCAATAATTCCGGACAACGCTTGCACCCTACGTATTACCGCGGCTGCTGGCACGTAGTTAGCCGGTGCTTCTTGTGAAGGTACCGTCACTCCAGCCGGCTATTAACCGGCGAAGCTTCGTCCCAACTGAAAGGGGTTTACAACCCGAAAGCCTTCTTCCCCCACGCGGCGTTGCTGCGTCACGCTTTCGCGCATTGCGCAAGATTCCCCACTGCTGCCTCCCGTAGGAGTCTGGGCCGTGTCTCAGTCCCAGTGTGGCTGATCGTCCTCTCAGACCAGCTACCCATCGAAGCCTTGGTGAGCCTTTACCTCACCAACAAGCTAATGGGCCGCGGGCCCATCTCGATGCGGAGGCCGAAGCTTCCTTTCCCCTTGCGGGCACATCCGGTATTAGCCCGAGTTTCCTCGGGTTGTCCCGGTCATCGAGGCAGGTGACCCACGTGTTACTCACCCGTTCGCGGCTTTGCCCCAGGGCAAGCCCTGGTTCGTCGCTCCACTTGCATGTGTTAAGCACGCCGCCAGCGTTCGTCCTGAGCCAGGATCAAACTCTCCGTGAAGAACTTCACGAAAAGCTGTCATGGGTGCTCCCACCTCGCCACGGCCGATGGCCGGACGATGCGAAAGCGGGTCGGGGATCGATACACCTGATCCTCGAACCATGACGGGGTACTTCCCTACTTGACTCTTTTCCGTCGCCGGGCGCGCAGAGCGCTCCCACCGACGGGTCGAACCTGGACGCACACCGCGATCGCGATTGCGATCGCAGATGCGCATGCTGTTGAGTTTTCAAAGACCGCCGCGCCTCACCGAAAGTGGTTCCTTCTGGAGAGGAGACCGATCCGACCCGGCGCCCTGGGGCGGTTACAGGCCGACCAGCGAGTATAGCGCGCACGGCAAGCCCCCGGGGGCGCCGAACTAGCCAGCTCGCTCACGCTCGAACCGGCCGCCGCACGCTCCGCGCGCCACGTGGGCGCCGGTCAAGGCGCACCGCGAGCCGCGTCGCACAGCCGATTTTGGCCTGCGCCGGGAAGGCTAGCGCACGCGCAGGCGGCGAAAGCGCCGGCGGCCCACCTTCAGGACGAGCCCATCGGCGCGCTCGCACGGCACGTCGTGCTCGCCAGCGGCCAGCGCGACATCCCCGAGTGTCACGCCGCCCTGGTCGATCAGCCTGCGCGCCTCCGAGCGCGAGATCGCAAACTCGCGCGCGATCAGCGCCGGCAGGTGCACCTGGCCGGCCACGCACTCCACAGCCGCGTCCTCGAGCTCGTCGGGTACGCCGCGCTCGACGAACACGCGGTCGAAGTGGCCTTCCGCGCGCTCGGCGTCCTCTGGCGAGTGAAGCCACGCGACGAGCTCGCGCGCGAGCGCCCGCTTGGCGTCGCGCGCGGACAGCTCCCCCGGGCCAGAGCCGAGCGCCGGCTCGCGACGACGCAGCAGCAGGTAGTACTCGCGTAGCGCCTCATCCGGGATCGCCATCGTCTTGCCGTACATCTCCTCCGGCGCGTCCGTCACGCCGATCTGGTTGCCCAGCGACTTGGACATCTTCAGGCGCCCGTCCAGGCCCACGAGGATCGGCATCGTCAAGATCGCCTGCTCTGGCTGCCCGTACGCGCGCTGGATATCGCGCCCCAACAGCAGGTTGAACTTCTGGTCGGTGCCACCGAGCTCGACGTCCGCGCGTACGGCCACAGAGTCATACCCCTGCAGCAGCGGGTACAGCAGCTCGAGCAGCGAGATCGGCTCGCCGGCGGCCCACCGGCGCGCGAAGTCTTCGCGCTCGAGCAGCTGCGCGACCGTCGTCGTGCGCAGCAGGCGCAGGAGCTCGAGCGTCGCCATCTCGAGCCATTCGCCGTTGCGACGCACCTCCAGGCGCCGCGCGTCGCCGTCGAGGATCTTCAGCGCCTGCTGCTGGAAGGTCGCCGCGTTGGCCTCGATCTCCTCCGGCGAGAGCATCGGTCGCAGCGTCGAGCGCCCCGACGGATCCCCCACGCGCGCCGTGTAGTCGCCCACGATCAGCACCACCATGTGCCCCGCGTCCTGGAACTCGCGCAGCTTCACCAGCACGACCGCGTGCCCGAGGTGGATGTCCGGCGCCGTCGGGTCGATCCCGAGCTTCACCCGTAGCGGGCGTTTCTCGGCGCGCGCCTGCTCCAGCTTGTGTGCCAGAGCACCCTCCGGCAGGCTGTCGATCGCGCCTGCTTCCAGCTGGCGCGCCTGTGCCGCGACTGCGCCTGCCTCCAGCTCGCGCGCCTGTGCTGCGACTGCGTCTGCCTCGGCCGCCGTGCCGGACGCACCTTCGCGCCCTACGTTGTCCCCCGCACCGGCGTCGGCGCCGAGCCGAGCCTGCAGGGCGGGATCGGCCGCGTCGCCGGCGTTCGCCATGGGCGCCAATGCTAGACTCTCGCCCCTCGACGGGCCCTCCGTGCCATGCCCACGAGCGCCCGGCACGATGACACGTCATCGGACTGCCGCGTCCCCGCCCTCCGGGTCCGGGGAGCTCGCACGGCAGCCGCGATCAGCCACAAGCGATGCCCAGGGCCGCGACATAGCACTCGCCGAGCACCAGCCCGGCACCCTGCACGACCACGCCCCGGGCGCGGGCGAGGCCGCGCGCAGGACCAGGCTCAAGCGCCTGCGCCTGCTCGCGATCGTGCTCGCCGTGCTCGTGCTCGGGCTGATCTCCTTCGTCTTCGGCATGTTCGTCGCCGTCGCCTCCGACTTGCCCTCGCTGACGCGCTTCTCGCTCTACAAGGACGAGCGCAGCTCGACCCTCTACGACGACCTCGGGCACCCGATCGGCGTGCTCAGTCAGCAGAACCGCGTGATCGTCACCCCCGGAGAGATTCCCCTGATCGCCAAGCAGGCGGTCATCTCCGTCGAGGACAAGCGCTTCGAGACCAACAGCGGCATCGACCTGCGCGGAATCGCGCGCGCCTTCGTCGATGACCTCACCCACCACGGCGTCGAGCAGGGCGCCTCCACGATCGAGCAGCAGTTCATCAAGAACGCCCTGCAGGCCCAGTCGCACCGCACCATCTTCGAGAAGATGCGCGAGGCGGCCCTCGCCTACCAGCTCTCGCACAAGTGGACGAAGGAAAAGATCATCACCGCCTACCTCAACACGATCTACTTCGGCAACGGCGCATACGGAATCGAGGCGGCCGCGCAGACCTACTTCGGCCAGGAACCCGATCACCTCGGCTGCGGTACACCCGGCCACCAGCTGTGCGTCGAACAGCTGCGCCCGTGGGAGGCGGCGCTGCTCGCCGGGATAATCCAGTCGCCCACCGAATACGACCCCACAGTCCACCCCACGGCCGCACGCGATCGCCGCGACGTCGTGCTGCGCCTAATGCACGAACAGGGATACCTCGACGGGTACCTATATCGAGAAAGCGCCAGCCAGCCGCTGCCCACCGCGACGGAGATCCAGGCGCCGCAGGAGCCCACCGTCGAAGGCGTCGACGCCGGTTACTTCACCAGCTGGGTACAGCAGCAGGTGATCGAACGCTACGGCCAGCGCGCCTTCTACGGTGGCCTGAAGATCACCACCACGCTCAACCTCGAACTCCAGCGAGCCGCCGAACAGGCGGTCGAAAACTACCTCGCCTACACCGGCGGGCCGACCGCCGCGCTCGTCGCGATCGAAAACTCCACTGGCGAGGTGCGCGCGATGGTCGGCGGGCGAGACTACGACGAAAGCCCGTTCAACATCGCCACCGAGGGAGAGCGCCAGCCGGGCTCCTCGTTCAAGGCCTTCGATCTCGCCGCCGCGCTAGAGGACGGAATCTCGCCCTACTCCGAGTGGCCGTCGAAGGAAAAGGTGTTCATCGTCCCCAACAGCGGCGGCAGGGAAAAGTTCGTCGTGCACAACGATGAAGGCAACTACACGGGCGAGAACACGCTCACCGGCGCCACCGCCTACTCCGACAACTCGATCTATGCCGAAGTGGGCCTGCGCGTGGGCACCGGGCGGATTGCCCGCCTCGCCCACAGGATGGGCATCACCACCCCCATCTCCACCAACCCCTCGATGACCATCGGCGGGCTCACCGTCGGCGTCACCCCCCTGGACATGGCGCACGCCTACGAGACGATCGCCGAGACCGGCAAGCGCATCAGCGGCACGCTCGCCGAAGCCAACGCTCCCGTCGGCATCCAGGAAGTCGTCGCTCCCGAACAGCCGCTGCCCGATGGCTCGCACAGTGAACGCAACCGCGTCATGGCCACGCGCGTGCTGCCTCCCGAAATCGCCTCCACCGAGACCTCGATGCTCGAAACCGTCGTCCAGTACGGCACCGGCAAGGCCGCCGCGCTCGGACAGTTCGCCGCCGGCAAGACCGGCACCACCTCCAACTACGGCGACGCGTGGTTCGTCGGCTGGGACTCCAAGTTCACCGTCGCCGTCTGGGTCGGCTACCCCAACAAGCTCATCCCCATGACCACCGACTTCGACGGCGGCCCCGTCCTCGGCGGCACCTTCCCCGCGCTCATCTGGCACGACTTCCAGACCTCCGCGCTCACCATCGAACTCGAACACGCCGAAGCCGCGGCGGCCGCTCGGGCCGCGACGGGCAAGAGCGGCGCCACCGGTCCGAGCCTCTCGGAAGCCGCCACCGGCGCGAGCGGCGCCGGCGCAGGCGCCTCGAGCCCCAGCTCGGCGCATGCAGGCAAGGGCGCCGGCACCACCGGCGCCACCGGAAGTGCGCCCGCCGCCGGCCAGGGGCAAGGCGCGCAGGGCGGGGCGCCCAGTGAACACGCCAGTGCCCCAACGACGGCCGTGCCCGCACACGAAGCCCCGCAGGCCGCAGCGCCCACACCCGCCCCCTCGAGCACTCCCTCCTCGCCCTCACCCAGCGCGCCCTCCTCCTCGGCGCCCACCGGTGGCGTCAGCCCCGGCGGCTAGTGAAGCGCGCCCGCGTCCGCCTGCGCGTGCGGGCGCGGACGCGAGACGTACGGGCTGCCGGCCACCGAGAAGCGCCAGCGCAGCTCGACCGCCCTCGTGATCCCCACGCGCGTGCTCTCCACCAGCGCCGGGTCGAGCCATCCGTCCATGCGCGAGAGCACGCGCACGGGACCCGTCGTGAGGCTGGAGCCGTTCTCGGCCAGCGAGATGCCGAGCGCCTGCGTGAGCTTGCCCGGCCCGGAGCACAGATCGCGCTCACCGAGCCTTCGCGGCCTTCCGCGCGCCCGCACCGTGGCCCCCGCTGCCCGCGCTCCCAACTCCGCCGCCCCTAGGACGCCTGCCCGTGCTCGCGCCTGCCGGCGAGCACGCGCGTGACGTGCGCGACGTGCGTGCATCCCCTCGAGGCCCGCCAGGGGGTGCAGCGCGCGGATCAGCACCCCCGCGCCCACGCCCTCCGGCTCGCACACGGCGTTCAAGAGCGCGTGCACGCCATAGGAGCGATACACGTACGCGTGCCCCGGTGCCCCAAACAGCGTGCTCGTGCGCGCTGTCAGCCCGGCGAACGCGTGGCAGGCCGGCTCGCTCTCGTGGTAGGCCTCGGTCTCCACGATCACGCCGCGCGCGCCGGCGTGCTCGACCGTGCAGCCGATCAGCGCGCGCGCCACCTCCACGACGGGGCGCTCGTAGAAGTCAGCCGCCAGCGCCAGCATCGCCACCACCAGCGCCAGCATCGAGCACCGCTCGGGCGAGGGCGAGCTGCTCGCGCACGCGCGCCAGCGACGTGCCTCCCTCGGAGAGCTTGGACTCGATCCACGACTCCCGCGCGAGCACCTGCAGGTACTCCTCGTGGTGGGCGCCCAGCGTCTCGCTGTGCGCGCTCAGCTCCTGCGCGCTCAAGCTCGAGAGCTGTCTGCCGTCCTCCATTGCGCTGCGCACGAGCCCCGCGACCACGCCGTGGGCCTCGCGGAAGGGCATGCCCAGGCGCACCAAGAGGTCGGCTATGTCCGTCGCCGCGATCAGCTCGTCGGCCGCCGCCGCGCGCATCCGCTCGCGTTCGAAGCGCACGCCCGCGAGCATCCCCGTGGCCGCCGCGAGTGAGAGCTCGAGCGTGTCGACCGTGTCGAAGAGATGCTCCTTGTCCTCCTGCAGGTCCTTGTTGTACGTGAGCGCCAGCGCGTGCAGCACGCCGTGGAAGGCAGCCAGGTGCCCGACGACGCGAGGCGCCTTTGCACGCAGGAGCTCCGCGGCGTCCGGGTTCTTCTTCTGCGGCATGATCGACGAGGTCGAGCTCCACGCGTCGGGCAGCTCGCAGAAGCCGAACTCCGCGCTCGACCACAGCACGAGCTCCGCGCCCAGGCGTGAGAGGTGGCTCGCGCACGTCGCCGCCGCCGCCAGGTAGTCGAGCACGAAGTCGCGAGAGCTGACCGCGTCGATCGAGTTCGCCGCCACCTCCGAGAAGCCCAGCTCGCGAGCGAGCAGGCGCCGGTCTGTGTCGAAGTTCACGCCCGCGAGCGCGCCCGCACCGAGCGGCAGCGACCGGCACGCGCGCTCGGCGAAGGCGAAGCGCTCGCGGTCGCGTTGTGCCATCCAGAAGTACGCGAGCAGGTGGTGGGACAGGTACACCGGCTGCGCGCGCTGCAGGTGCGTGTAGCCGGGCATCGTCCAGTCGAGGTGCTCCTGCGCGCGCTCCAGCAGCACCGCCATCAGTGAGCCGAGCTGCACCTGCGCCTGCACGGCGCGCTCGCGCGTGTACATCACGAGGTCCGTCGCCACCTGGTCGTTGCGAGAGCGTGCAGTATGCAGCCTGCCCGCGACCGGCCCTGCGAGCTCGCGCAGGCGCTGCTCGATCGCCATGTGGATGTCCTCCGCCTCGGGCGCGAAGGGAAAGCTGCCCTCCTGCAGCTCTCCTGCGACCTGCTCGAGCCCCGACAGGAGCGCGTCGCGGTCCTTCGCGCCGATGATCGCCCGCTCGGCCAGCATGCGCACGTGCGCGCACGACTGCGCGATGTCCTGCGGCCACAGGCGCCTGTCGAACGCGATCGACGCGTTCATGCGCTGAAAGTCCGGGTCCTGTGGATCCTGTAGCCGCGACACGGGTGGCTCAGTCTACGGTCGCCGCCGCGCTCGCCGCTGCGCCCGCGAGGCCGGGGCCTGGCCGGCCGTGCGAGCGTTTCGGCTGCGCCGCTCCGGCACCCGCGCTCGCTACTGCCCGAGCGCCGCCCGCACAGCCGAGGCCACGCGCTCGACCTCGTCCTCGGTCATGGTCGGGAAGAACGGCAGCGCGAGCGAGCGCTCGGCCACGTCCTCGCAGACCGGGAACTCGCCCGGACGGTGCCCGAAGCGCTCCCGATAGAAGCTCATCAGGTGGATCGCCGGCAGGTACGGCTTGCTCTGGATGCCGCTCTGCGCCAGCGTGCGCACGGTCTCGACGCGGTCGATCCCGCGCGGCAGCTGCACGACGAACACGAACCATCCGCGCCTGATGCGTGCTCCGTCCGGGCACGGCAGCTCCAGCTCCTCGATGCCTGCGAGCGCCTCGCGGTAGCTCTGCGCCACGCGTGCGCGTGCCGGCAAGGTTTCGCCGAGGCGCTTCAGCTGCACGATCCCCAGCGCGCACGAGAGCTCGTTCAGCCGGTAGTTGAAGCCGAGCCGGTCGTGATCGAGCCAGCCCATGTCGGGCGCGCGGCCCTGGTTGCGCTCGGAGTCGATTCGCTCCTTCAGCGCCGGATCCGCCAGCGTCACCATGCCCCCCTCTGCGGTCGTCAGCTGCTTGTTTGCGTAGAACCCGAACACGGCCGGGTTGCCGCGCGAGCCGACCTCCTTGAAGTCGTCGTGCTGAGCGCCCAGCGCCTCGCAGGCATCCTCGACGATCGCCAGGCCCTCGCGCGCAGCCAGGGCCTCGAAGGCCTCCATGTCAGCCGGGTAGCCGAAGATGTGCACGGGCAGCAGCGCACGTGTGCGCGGCGTGATCGCGGCCTCGGCCGCCGCCGGATCGAGGTTGAGCGTGACCGGGTCGATATCGGCGAACACCGGACGCGCGCGCTCGTAGATGACCACGTTGGCCGAGGCGACGAACGAGAACGGGCTCGTGACGACCTCCTCGCCGTCGCTCACCCCGCAAGCGCGCAGGGCCAGGTGCAGGCCTGCCGTTCCGCTCGAGACGGCGCTCGCCAGCGGAGCGCCGATGGTCTCGGCGAAGTCGTGCTCGAACTCCTCCAGGCGCGGGCCCAGCGATAGCTGTCCCGAGCGCAGCACCTCCAGCACCGCCTGCTCCTCCGCCTCCCCCAGCACGGGCCGCGCGAGCGGGATCGTCACTAGACCCCGCTCGGGCCGAGCGCAGACTCGCCGGCGAGCCGTCGCGTGCCCTGCATGCCGTACTCGAGCGAGTCCACCAGCGCGTCCCAGGAGGCGGCTATCAGGTTCTCGGCGACCCCGATCGAGCCCCACACGTCATGCCCGTCGGAGGCGTCGATGAGCACGCGCGTGACCGCGCCCGTGCCCTTGGCCTCGTCCAGGATGCGGACCTTGAAGTTGACGAGCTCGATGTTCTTGAGGTGCGGGTGGATCTCACCGATCACCTCGCGCAGCGCGCGGTCGAGCGCGTTCACCGGGCCGTTGCCCTCGGCCGTGCGCACGTAGCGCTCGCCGCCGAGCCAGATCTTGATCGTGGCCTCCGTGGTGGCGCGTCCGTCGGCGTGCTTCTCCACGATCACGCGCCAGGACTCGAGCTGGAAGAGCGGCTCGTAGGAGCCGGCCTCCTTGCGCAGCAAGAGCTCGAAGGAGCCGTCGGCAGCCTCGAACTGGAAGCCCTCGTGCTCGAGCTCCTTGACGCGCTCGACCACGCGCTGTGCGAGCGCCTCGTCGGATGCGACCGCCGGCTGTGGGTCGATCCCAGCCTCCTTGATCTTCTCGAGGATGGTGCCCTTGCCGGAGAGCTCGGAGATGAGCACGTCGCGGCTGTTGCCCACGAGCGCCGGGTCGATGTGCTCGAAGGTCTGCGCGTCCGCCTGCACGCCGGCCGCATGCAGGCCAGCCTTGTGCGCGAAGGCGTGCTTGCCCACGTACGGCTGCGCGGGGTCGGGCGTGCGGTTGAGGAGCTCGTCGACGAAGTGCGCCGTCTCGGTCAGGCGCGCGAGGCGCTCCGCCGAGAGCACCGGCACGCCCATCTTCAGCTGCAGGTCGGCGATCAACGTGATCAGGTTGGCGTTGCCCGTGCGCTCGCCGATGCCGTTGACGGTCCCCTGCACCTGCGTCGCGCCGCCTTCCACGCCGGCGAGCGCGTTGGCGACCGCGCAGCCGGAGTCATCGTGGGTGTGAATGCCAAGGGCCACGCCCGGCAGGGCTTCCGCGACGACCGCGAAGGCGGTCCTGATGAAGGGCGGCAGCGAGCCGCCGTTGGTGTCGCACAGGACGAGGCGCTCGGCGCCCGCGTCGGCGGCCACGCGCAGGCACGCCAACGCGTATGCCGAGTCCAGCGTGAAGCCGTCGAAGAAGTGCTCGGCGTCGAGCAGCACGCGCTTGCCGGCGCCCACGAGAAAGGCGATCGAGTCGGCGATCATCGCGAGGTTCTCCTCGCGCGAGACGCGCACGACCTTCTCCACGTGCAGCACCGACGCCTTGCCCACGAGCGTGCAGGCGGGAGCGAAGGACTCGGCGAGCACGCGCAGCCCCTCGTCGTCCTCGGCGGCGAGATCGCGCCGGCGCGTCATGCCGAAGGCGACGACCTCCGCGACCTCGAGGCGCTCGCCGGCGAGCAGCTCGAATAGCTCGCGCTCCTTGGGGTTCGACGCGGGGAAGCCGGCCTCGATCATGTGCACGCCGAGGGCGTCGAGCGCGTGCACGACGCGCACCTTCTCCTCGGCCGTGAGGCTCATGCCGCCGCCGCCCATGCCGTCGCGCAGGCTCGCGTCGTACAGCTCGATGCGTTTTGAGGTGGTGCTCATGGGGTCCTTTTCAGCTTTCAGGGGTGTGCGAGGCGACGGGGAGCGACCGGCCGCGGCGCACGCGCCCCTAGCCGGTCGCCCCGGTAATTCGCGCCGGCGCGGACGCATCGCCCGCGGGCGTCTCGAGGTCGCGCGGGTGCACGACGTCGAGCCACTCTCGGTAGCGCTGCGAGCGTCCGTGCACGGCGTCGTCGAACTCCTTCTGCAGCACGCGCGTGATCTCCCCCGGGCGGCCCGTGCCGATCGAGTGGTTGTCGACCTCGCGCACCGGCACGAGCTCGGCGGCGGTCCCCGACATGAAGACCTCGTCCGCGAGGTAGACCTCGGCGCGCGCGATGTTGCGCTCGATCACCGGGTAGCCGAGGTCCTGCGCGATTTGGATGATCGAGCGGCGTGTGATGCCGTCGAGGATCGAGTTGTTGTGACCGGGCGTGATGATCTCGCCGTCGCGCACGATGTACACGTTCTCGCCCGTGCCCTCCGAGACGTGGCCGTGGTCGTCGAGCAGGATCGACTCCTCGTAGCCGGCCTTCACCGACTCGACCTTCGCGAGCACGTTGTTGAGGTACTGGCCGCTGGCCTTCGCGTGGGGGATCAGCGAGTCGGGGCTGATGCGCCGCCACGAGGAGACCATCGCGCGCACGCCGTCGCGCATGCCCTCCTCACCGAGGTAGGCCCCCCACTCCCAGCAGGCGATCGTCACGTCCACGGGCGCCTCCAACGGGTTCAAGCCCATCTGGCCGTAGCCGCGGTTGGCGAGCGGGCGGATGTAGCAGGAGCGCAGCCCGTTGCGAGCCACTAGCTCGAGCGTGGCCGCGCGCAGCTCCTCGACGGAGTAGGGCAGCGGCATGTAGTACAGGTCGGCCGAGCGGTGCAGGCGCTCGAGGTGCTCGGCGTTGCGGAACACCGCCGGGCCGAGCTCGGTCTCGTAGCAGCGCATGCTGTCGAACACGCCCGTGCCGTAGTGCAGGCCGTGCGTCAGTACGTGGACTTTGGCGTCCTCCCAGGCGACAAACCGTCCGTTCATCCAGATGAGGTCGGTCGGCTCCACGTTCATTCAGCTCCTAATCGATGGCCTCGAGCACCGCCCGGGTCGCCTGTGCAGTGCCCGCCGTACCACCCAGGTCGGGCGTGCGCAGGCCCCCAGCGAGCGCACCTTCAACGCCCGATTCTACAGCCGCGGCCGCCTCTTCCAAGCCAAGCCCGTGCCCGAGCATCATCGCCGCCGAAAGGAACATGGCGAGCGGATTGGCGATCCCCTGCCCGGCGATGTCCGGCGCCGAGCCGTGCACGGGCTCGAACAGGCCGGGAGCGCCCCGGCCGCTGTCGGGCGCGTGCGAACCCCCCGGCGAGCCACCCGGCGAGCCCTCATAACCTCCTACAGACGCGCTCGGCAGCATGCCGATCGAGCCGGTGAGCATGGCGGCCTCGTCGGAGAGGATGTCGCCGAACATGTTCTCGGTGAGGATCACGTCGAAGCGGCTCGGGGAAGAGACGAGCTGCATGGCGGCGTTGTCCACGAGCACGTGCTCCAGCTCGACGTGCGCGAACTCGCGCGCGTGCACCGCGGAGACGACCTCCCGCCACAGCCGCGAGGTCTCGAGGACGTTGGCCTTGTCCACGCTCGTGACCTTCGGGCTGGGCGATCTGCGGTTGGCCGCGCCGAAGGCGACGCGTGCGATGCGCTCGATCTCCTCGCGCGTGTATGCGCACACGTCCGAGGCCGCGTCCTCGCTGCGGGTCTTCTCGCCGAAGTAGATGCCGCCGGTGAGCTCGCGCACGACCAGCAGGTCGGTCCCCTCGATGCGCTCGCGCCGCAGTGGCGAGGCGTCATAGAGCGCAGGCAGCGGCTTGACCGGGCGCAGGTTCGCGTACAGTCCGAGCCCCTTGCGCAGGCCGAGCAGCCCCTGCTCCGGGCGCGGCGCGTGCGCGTCCGTCGTGTCCCACTTCGGCCCCCCGACGGCCGCCAGCAGCACGGCGTCGGCACGCTGGCACGCCTCAAGCACCTCGTCGGTCAGCGCCACCCCGTGGGCGTCGATCGAGGCGCCGCCGAAGAGATGCTCCTCGAACTCGAAGTCATCCAGCCCGCCCAGCAGCTCGAGCGTCGGCGCCATGATCTCGGGGCCGATCCCATCGCCGGGCAGGGTGACTATGCGATGTGCCATGAGGCGCGAACGCTATAGCGCCGCGCGCCTCAGAGTGCGGTCGTCACGGGTCCGCTGCGCTCGCGCTCTGCCTCGTAGTCGTCGATCGCGGCGCCCTGCTGGAGCGTGAGCGCGATGTCATCGAGGCCCTCGAGCAGGCGCCGGCGGATCTCCGGGTCGATCTCGAAGCGCACCGACACCGGCTCGCCTGCAGGGTTCGACGTGCTGCGGTAGCGCACCTCCTGCGCGCGCAGGTCGACCTGACCCTCGCCCGCCGCGGCCAGCGCACGGCAGTGATCCTCGTCGAGCACCACCGGCAGCAGTCCGATCTTCGTGCAGTTGGAGTAGAAGATGTCGGCGAAGCTCGGCGCGAGGATCGCCTGGAAGCCATAGTCCTGCAGGCCCCACGGGGCGTGCTCGCGCGAGGAGCCACAGCCGAAGTTCTCGCCTGCCACGAGGATCGGATTTGCCGGCAGATCCCAGCCGGGCTCCTGGGCCCAGTCGTAGAAGAGGAACTGCCCGAAGCCCGTGCGCTCGACGCGCTTGAGAAACTGCTTGGGCATGATCTGGTCGGTGTCCACGTCGGCCCTGTCGAGGTGGCTGACTGCTCCGGAGATCGTCTCTATTGGGTCCACGGTGTCTCCCTCGTCTCCTCAGCGAGCCGTCCGCCCGGGCGCACGCCGCCGAAGATCGCGGCCTCGGCCCACTTGAAGTGAGCTTCCACCTGCTCGAAGCCCGCCTCGCGCAGCCAGCGCAGCTGATCTTCGACGCTGTCCGGGCGGTCATCGCCGTCGTCGAGGTCCAGCTCGTGCTCGGCGTGCGTGCCGCCAGCCTGGCGCTCGGCGCGCACGGCGTTGGCGAGCATCTGCTCGTCGAAGACTCCGCGTAGCGGCCCCTCGATCGAGACGTAGTCCATGTTCACGAACATGCCCCCGGGCTCGAGCAGCTCGAGCACCTCGGCGAACAGCTCGCGCTTGCGAGCGCCCGGCAGGTGGTGGATCGCGAGGCCGGACACGGCCGCGTCGTAGCGGCAGGAAGGTAGCGCCGCACGCCACGCGGGGTCGTTGAGATCGCCCGTGAGGGCCTGCCAGCGACCGCTGTGGCGCGCGAGCTCGACGGCGGCGCGCGCGAGCATCGGCTCGGAGAAGTCCACGAGCACGCCCTGCGCGCGAGGCAGCGCGCGCAGCAGCAGCTCGCTCATCGCGCCCGCGCCGCAGCCGAGGTCGAGGAAGCGCTCGACCGGATGCCCGTGCCTCGCGAACAGCCGCCCGATCACGTCCTCCTGGAGCTCTAGCAGCGGGATCAGGATGCGCCGGCGCTCGGCGAAGCTCGCGGCGAGCTCCTCGCGCTGCCAGTGCGCCCCCGGGGCGTGCTCGGGCGCGGGATCGGAGGCGGGTGAGGCGCCCTGGCTGGCGCTCGACGCGGGCGCGGGCGGGCTGCCGAGCACGTCGCTCACGACCACTCGCGGATATCGACGAAGTGCCCCTCGATGGCGGCCGCGGCGGCCATCTGCGGGGACACCAGGTGCGTGCGCCCGCCGCGCCCCTGGCGGCCCTCGAAGTTGCGGTTGGAGGTCGAGGCGCAACGCTCGCCCGGCTGAAGGATGTCGGGGTTCATGCCCAGGCACATCGAGCAGCCGGCCACGCGCCAGTCGAAGCCGGCGTCACGGAACACGCGGTCGAGCCCCTCGGCCTCGGCCTGCGCCTTCACCTGTTGGGAGCCGGGCACGACCATCGCGTTGACGCTCGCAGCGACCTTGCGCCCGGCGATGACCTCGGCGGCAGCGCGCAGATCGCCGATTCGCGAGTTGGTGCACGAGCCGATGAACACGCGATCGACGGCGATCTGCTCGATCGGCGTTCCCGGCTCCAGGCCCATGTAGTGAAGGGCCCGCTCGGCCGCCTCGCGCTCGGCGGGGCTGTCGAACTCCTCGGGCGCGGGCACCGCGTCGGTGACCGCTCGCACCATCCCCGGGTTCGTCCCCCAGGTCACCTGCGGGGAGATCGCCGAGGCGTCGATCTCGACGTGCGAGTCGAAGCTCGCGCCCTCGTCGCTTCGCAGCTCGCGCCAGCTATCGATCGCGGCGTCGAGCTCTGCGCCCTTGGGCGTGCCCGGACGTCCGCTCTCCCATCCGGCCTCGGCGGCGCGCTGGAACCACGCGAAGGTGGTCTCGTCGGGGGCGATCATGCCGGCGCGCCCGCCGCCCTCGATGGTCATGTTGCAGACGGTCATGCGTCCCTCCATCGAGAGCGCCTCGATCGCGCTGCCCGCGTACTCGACGGCGTGACCGGTCATGCCGCCGACGCCCAGCCGTCCGAGCGTCCCCAGGATCAGGTCCTTGGCGGTCACGCCGAAGCCGAGCTCGCCCTCGTAGAGGATGCGCATCGAGCGCGGTTTGCTCTGCACCATGCACTGCGTGGCGAGCACGTGCTCGACCTCGCTCGTGCCGATGCCGAAGGCGAGCGCGCCGAAGGCGCCGTGGGTGGAGGTGTGCGAGTCGCCGCACACGATCGTCATACCCGGCTGGGTGACGCCGAGCTCGGGGCCGATCACGTGCACGATCCCCTGGCGCTCGGACCCGAGCGAGTACACGGGCACGCCGAACTCGTGGCAGTTGCGCTCGAGCGTTTCCACCTGCTCGCGGGAGAGCACGTCCTTGATCTGCGTCGCGACGGGGGTCCCGTCGGTGGGCGTGTTGTGGTCGGCCGTCGCCAGCGTGCGGTCGGGCCGGCGCACCGTGCGCCCGGCCAGGCGCAGCCCATCGAAGGCCTGCGGGCTGGTGACCTCGTGCACGAGATGCAGGTCGATGTACAGGAGGCCGCCGGCCACCTCGTGGGCGCTCCAGATCTTCTCGAACAGCGTCTTCATCAGCTGCGCCTCAACCCCGCGGCGACGACAGCGAGGAACGCGGCCTCGCCGTCGGTGGCGTTCTCGAAGTGGTGGGGAAGGTCGGCGTCGAAGGTTACGCAGTCGCCCGCGTCAAGCCGGTAGGGCTGCCCGTCGCAGACGAGCACGAGCGCGCCGCGCTCGACGAGCGCCGACTCGCGGCTGCCGGGCTCGTGCATAGGCGGGTCATCCGACGCGCCCGTCGCGCCGCCCGGCGCGAGCGTGTGACGTGAGAGCTCGGCGCGCTGGCCCGGCTGGGCGGACGTGAGGACCTCGAAGCTGTGCCCGCGCCGGCGGTTGCCCCCGCGACGGCGCTCGCGCGCTCGCACGACCATCACGGTGCCGTCCTCGTCCAAGCGCAAGAACTGCGACAGGCGCAGCTCGAGCCCCTTGGCGATGCGCGCGGCGACCGTCAGCGTGGGGCTCGTCTCACCGCGCTCCACCTGCGAGAGCATCGGTGCGCTCACGCCGCTGCGCTCGGCCAGATCGCGCAACGACAGACCCGCGCTCTCGCGCAGGGCCTTCACGCGCGCGCCGATCACGGCCGGCTCGAGCTGGTCGTGAGCTGACATACGCACGTACGTTATCACGGACGCCCGAAGAGAGTCGCCTAGCTGTCCTTCGGCGCCGGTGCACCCGCGCCCGCCGCGCGCGTAGCGGCGCTCGCCGGCGCGAGCGCGTCTAGCCGTTCGAGGACCGTTTGGATGCCGCCCTGCGTGTGCACATCGAGCCGGTCGAGGATCGTCTCGGCGTCGTTGAACGTGTGTTCAGAGCGCGCATCCGCAGCGAGGCTCTGCACGTTCTGCCCGACCATGATCACCGACAGCAGCACGAGCTGCAGGAACGTCTGGGCGATCCACGCGATGATCCCCTCGCCGCCGGGCTTGAGCGCCGGGCCGAGTCCGAGCAACGCGATCACGCCGAACAGATAGGCGCACCACATCGTGCCCACGAGCTGCGTGATGAGCACGGCGAACTTCGCGTTGAAGCCGTCGACCTCGCCCATCGCCTCTTTGAGCATCCGCGGGCTCGGGTGCAGCGCCCTGCCCAGGTGATGCACTGTCTTCACGGGTCTGCGCTCCGTCATCGCTCCTCCTTCGCCGTTTGCCCTGCCGAGATGTATCCGGCCGTCGCCTAGCTCATGCTCAGCCGGGCGCGACTTCCGGCAGCCCGCTGCGCTGATCGGCCTGCGAGCGCGCCACGGCGACCGACAGCGCGCGCACATAGGCGCGTGCGGCCGCATCGATGATGTCCGTCGAGACACCCTGGCCGGCACCAGTGAAGCCGCCGATCTCGAGCACGACGGAGACCTCTCCCAATGCGTCCTGGCCCTCTGTGACCGCGCCGATCGTGAAGTCGCTGAGCGTCGGCGCGGCGCCGGTGGCCACGTTGATCGCCTGAAAGACCGCGTCGATCGGCCCGTCGCCGGTGAACGTGCCGCTCGCCGAGCGACCCTCGGGGAGCGTGACGGTGACGCGCGCGTGCGGCGGGCGCTGCGAGGATGCCTCCACCTCGAAGGACTCGAGCACGTAACCCGCGACCTCCTCGCGTAGCTCGTCCGTGACCAGCGCCTCCAGATCCATCGCCGTCACCTGCTTCTTACGGTCGGCGATCTCCTTGAAGCGCTTGAACGCCGTGTTCAGCGCCTGGCCGTCGAGCTCGAAGCCCATCTCCTGCAGCGCTTTGCTCAGCGCGTGGCGACCGGAGTGCTTGCCCAGCACGATCGAGTTGCTGCGCAGGCCGACGGTGGTGGCGTCCATGATCTCGTAGGTGGTGCGCTCCTTGAGCACGCCGTCCTGGTGGATGCCCGCCTCGTGCGCGAACGCGTTGCGCCCAACGATCGCCTTGTTCGGCTGCACTTGATAGCCGGTTAGACGCGAGACGAGTCGGCTCGTGCGTGCGATCTCGGTCGTGAGCGCACCAGTCCACAGGCCCAGGCTCGGCGCGCGCGTGCGCAGCAGCATCACGATCTCCTCGAGCGAGGCGTTGCCGGCACGCTCGCCGATGCCGTTGATCGCACACTCCACCTGGCGGCAGCCCGCTTCCAGGCCCGCCAGCGAGTTGGCGACCGCCAGCCCTAGATCGTCGTGGCAGTGCACTGACACGACCACGTCGCGCAGGCCCGGCACCAGCCGGTAGAGCTCCGTGAACATCGCCGCGTACTCGCGCGGCATCGTGTAGCCGACGGTGTCGGGCACGTTGATCGTGCTGGCGCCCTCCTCCAGCGCAATCTGGATCACCTCGGCCATGTACTGGACGTCCGAGCGCGAGCCGTCCTCGGGTGAGAACTCGACGTCCTCTGTGTACTCGCGCGCCTGCGCGACGGCCGCGCGCACCTGTCCCTTGACGTCCTCGCGCGTGGTCTGGAGCTTGCGCTCGATGTGAATGTCGCTGGTCGCGATGAAAGTGTGAATGCGTGGGCGCTCGGAGTCCCTGACCGCATGCCACGCCGCCTCGATGTCCTGCTTGGAGGTGCGCGCGAGGCCGCAGATAACCGGCCCTTCCACCTCCCTCGCGATCGCCTGCACCGACTCGAAGTCGCCTGGAGATGTGATCGGGAAGCCGGCCTCGATCACATCCACGCCGAGGCGCGCGAGCTGGTGGGCAATCTCGAGCTTTTCCTGCTTGTTGAGCGAGATTCCAGGCGATTGCTCGCCGTCGCGCAGCGTCGTGTCGAAGATCCTCACGCGCTGCTCGGGCCGCCGCTCCTGCTGGCTTGCGCTGCTGTCAGACATGTCGCTGTGCTCCTTCTCTTTCTCGCCTGTGCTTGCTCTTCCTCGCTGCTGGTATGCGGCTACGCGGCCGCCACGCGCTATTCCCCCCGAAGGGGGAGGAGCAGGAGTGAGAGAGGCGAGAGCTGCGACGACATGTGGTGCGAGCTTAGCATCCGTGCAACACCGCGGGCAAGCTTTCGCGCCGGGCACGCGGGCGTGGCGGCGCGGCGCGCTCGCGCGCTCGCGCGCTCAGTCGAGCTCGACCGACCAGCCCTGCTCGAAGCCCTCGGAGGCGACGATCTCCTCGACCACCACTGCGGGCACCGCTGCATCGGTGGTGACGACCATCGCGGCGAGGCGCTGGCCACCGGCGGCGCCCCCGGGCGCATTCGCGGAGGGTGACTCGGAGCCGTGCCCCACTGCGGCCGAGGAGATGTTGATGCCGTGCGCGCCGAAGATCGTGCCGACGCGGCCGATCATGCCGGGCAGGTCCTGATAGCGGAACACGGTGACGAAGGGCGCTAGCTCGATCGTCAGGCGCCGACCCTGCACCTCGACCAGGTGGGGAACGCGGTTGGGGCCGATGCCGGTTCCCGCGACGGTCACGCGCTGGGAGCCCGCGACGACGGAGACGCGGATCAGCTCGTGGAAGTCCTCGGCCTCGGTTACGGACTTCTCCTCGAAGACGATGCCACGTTGCTGGGCCATGGACGGGGCGTTGACGAGATTGACCTGCTCCTCCGTGCGGCCCTGCAAGGCCCCGACGATCACGGCGAGCCCGAGCAGGCGTGTGTCGAAGTCGGCGATGCGACCAAGAAACGCAGCCTCGATGCGCTCGACCGAGCTGCCCTCGGCGAGCTCCATGGCCAGGCGTCCGAGCTGTGTGGCCAGCGGCAGGAAGGGCCCCAGCGTCTCCATGTCCTCTGCGCCGATCGCGGGGATGTTCACCGCGCTCGAGACGACCCCGCCGGTGAGCGCGGCGACGACCTGCTCGGCGCTCTGGAAGCCGGCGCGATCGGTCGCCTCGGCGGTCGAGGCCCCCAGGTGCGGCGTCACGACCACGTTGGGATAGCCGAACAGCGGGTGCTCGGTCATCGGCTCGCTGGCGAACACGTCGAGAGCCGCGCCTGCGACCTTGCCCGAGTCGAGCGCGTCCTTGAGCGCGGCGTCGTCTACGAGCCCGCCGCGCGCGACGTTCAACACGCGCACGCCGTCGCGCATCTCCGCGAAGGCCTCCGCGCCGATGAAGCCTTCGGTCTCGGGCGTCTTGGGCAGATGCACGGTGAGAAAGTCAGCGTTCGCGTAGACCTCCTCGGCGCTCGCCGCCTTCTCGACGGCGAGCTCGCGGTAGCGCTCCGAGCTCACGTACGGGTCGAAGGCGAGCACGCGCATGCCGAAGCCGCGCGCGCGCTGCGCGACGAGCTGGCCGATGCGCCCGAAGCCGATGATGCCGAGCGTCTTCTCGTAGAGCTCCACGCCGGAGTACTTCGAGCGCTCCCATTTGCCGGCGATCAGCGACGCGTAGGCCTGTGGCACGTTGCGCGCGAGCGCCAGCAGCAGCGCCATCGTGTGCTCCGCCGCGGTCACGACGTTGGACTCCGGCGCGTTGGCGACGACGATCCCCCGCTTGGTCGCGGCGGGCACGTCGACGTTGTCAACGCCGACGCCGGCGCGGCCGATCACCTGCAGGCGCACGGCGCGCTCGATCAGCTCGGAGGTCATCTTCGTCGCCGAGCGGATCACGATCCCCTCGTACTCGCCGATGCGCTCCTCGAGCTCCTGCTCGTCCCACTCGACGCCGAGGTCGACCTCGAAGTGCTCGCGCAGGAGCGCCACGCCGGAGTCGCCGATCTTCTCCTTCACGAGCACGCGCGGGCGCGCGCCGTTCGCACGGGCGTGTGCTGCGGGCAGCCCCGACTCGACGGCGCTCATGCGCCAAGCCTCTCGACGACCCAGTCGATGCAGGCGGTCAGCGCCTGCACGTCGGCCGTCTCGATCGCCGGGAACATGCCGATGCGCAGCTGGTTTCGCCCCAGCTTGCGGTACGGCTCGACATCGACGATGCCGTTCGCGCGCAGCGTCGCGGCGACTGCCGCCGCGTCGATCTGCTCGTCGAAGTCGACCGTGCCCACGACCAGCGAGCGCTTGGCCGCGTCGGCCACGAAGGGCGTCGTGTAGCTCGTACGCTCGGCCCAGGCGTAGAGGTGCTCCGAGGATGCGCGCGTGCGTGCCACGCACCACTCCAGGCCGCCGTGCTCGAGCATCCAGCGCAGCTGGTCGGCGAGCAGGAACAGGGTGCCCACCGCGGGCGTGTTGTAGGTCTGGTCTTTGCGCGAGTTCTCGAGCGCGGTGTGCAGCGAGAGAAACTCTGGGATCCAGCGCCCGCAGGCGTGCAGCTCCTCGATGCGCTCCTGGGCGGCTGGGCTCAGCATCGCAAGCCACAGGCCACCGTCGGCGCCGAAGCACTTCTGCGGGGCGAAGTAGTAGGCGTCCACCGCGCGCAGGTCGACTGGCAGGCCTCCGGCTCCGGAGGTAGCGTCGATCAGCACGAGCGCTCCCTCGCCGAGGCGCTCGACGGCGGTCATGACACCGGTGGAGGTCTCGTTGTGCGCCCACGCGAGCGCGTCCGCGCCGCCCTCGGCGGCCGCAGCCTCGAGCTGCGCGAGCTCGGGCGCGTCGCCCGGCTCGGCGCGCACGATCAGCGAGTCGGCGAGAAACGGCGCGCCGTCGGTAACGGCGGCGAACTTCTGCGAGAACTCCCCGAAGCTCAGGTGCGCGGTGCGCTCGCGCACGAGCCCGCACGCTGCCGCGTCCCAGAAGGCGGTCGTGCCGCCGTTGCCGAGCGCGACCTCGTAGCCATCAGGTGCGCCGAAGAGCTCGCTCAGGCCCGCACGGACCTCGTTCACGAGCGCCCTCACCGGGCGCTGGCGGTGCGAGGTCCCCATCACGGCCGCCCCCTCGCCGGCCAGGCGCACGAGCGCCTGCGGGCGCACCTTCGACGGGCCGCAGCCGAAGCGGCCGTCGGCCGGCTTCAGCGCATCGGGAATGCTCGGCGCCGCTTGGTCTGTCAGAGAGCTCGTCGTCATGTCGGGCCTCCTCGCTCGCTGTGAGCTCGCAGGGTGGTCTTTACCGTGAGGTTGCCCAGGCGCGCGGCAAGCTGCTCGTCGTCGCTTCCCGGTGGTGAGCTCCACCCGAGCGCCAGTCGCGACGACGAACGCGAGTGTAGCGAACCCTGCGCCCTCGCGGCCAGGCGCCGGCGGGCTCGCTCAGCGCTCTAGCGCCGTGGCGCGCGCTCGCCCCGTCGGTGCGGCTCGTCCCAGTCATAGCCCGGGCCGACGGGGATGATGCGCTTGGGATTCAGCTCGTCGTGCGTGGTGTAGTAGTGGCGCTTGATCTGGGCCATTGCGACCGTCTGCGCGACGCCAGGCCACTGGTAGAGCTCGCGCGCATATGCCCACAGGTTGGAGTAGTCGACCAAGCGCCGACGGTTGCAGCGGAAGTGGACGTTGTAGACCTCGTCGAAGCGCACGAGCGTCGGGAACAGACGCCAGTCCGACTCGGTCGCACGCTCGCCGAGCAGGTAGCGGCGCTCTCCTAGCATCTCCTCGAGCCATTCGAAGCTCTCGAACAGCTCGTCGAACGCGCGCTCGTAGGCCTCCTGCGTACGCGCGAAGCCGGCCCTGTAGACACCGTTGTTGACCGTCTCGTAGATGCGCTCGTTGACGGCGCCCATCTCCGCGCGCACGGCGGGCGGGTAGAGCTCGAGCTCGCCGCCGTGGCCGAGACCGCCGAGGGAGTCGCCGCGGCCCATCATGCGCAGGATGTCGCTCGACTCGTTGTTGACGATGCGCGCCTGCTCGGCGTCCCACAGCACGGGAACCGTGATACGGCCCTCGAAGTCCGGGTCGCTCGCCTCGTAGGCCTCGCTCATGTAGCGCCAGCCGTTGAGGGGGTCGCCGTACTCGCCGCCGGGCCCGTCCTCGAAGCGCTCGCCCGTGAAGGCCCAGCCACGCTCGTCACGGAAGGGTGCGAGGTAGTGAACTGGGATCGCCTCGGCGAGGCCCGCCAGCTCGCGCACGATCGCGGTGCGGTGACACCAAGGGCACGCGAGCGAGACATACAGGTGGTAGCGCCCACGCTGGGGCGCTCGCCGCTCGTCTTCAGCGCCCGCCTCGGCGCGCTCGTTGCCGGTCGCGGGCTCGGTGGGGACGCCGCCCCCGACCCACCCGCGAAAGCGGCTCTCCTGACGCTTGAACTCGCCACCTGCGAGCTCGCCCCGCCACAGCACCTCGCGCTCGTCAGCCATGCGAGAGCAGCTCGCGCTCCTCACTCATGCCACACCGCCTCGCGCGCGAGCGCGCTCGCCGTCCATCCGGGCGGCAGCCGCTGCGTGGAGACACCCGCGCTCGGCTCGCGCGCCAGCAGGCAGAACTCCGGCGCCGCGCCGAGGCCCAGGCAGCGCCGCCACAGGCAGCCCGCGTCGGGCTCCATGCCGTCACCGAGCAGCGCCGACAGCGAGGGGTCGGCGTGCCCGCGCTCCCGTTCGACCCACACGGCGACGCGCGCCTGGGCGAGCGGCGCGTGACCCTCGAGCAGGCGGTACACCGCCCCGCTCGCGACCTGAGCGCGTGCGGCCACCTGCTCGTGTGCGCTCGTGTGCCCGCGCGAGACGGCCGCCTCTTCGAGCACGCCGAGGGCCGTCCAGTCGTCGAGCAGATACCAGTCCTCATAGCCCGCCACCCCGGGGGTGAGCCACGGCAGCTCGCGCGCGCGAAACGCCATCGAGCCGCGAAAGCCGGACGGAGGACGGTGCGCGAGCGAGCGGTGGAAGCGCTCGAGTGCCTGCTCATAGGCGCCGGCGTCGACGCTCTCCGCTGGTCGATGCCACCCGAGGTATGCGAGCACCGTGGCAGCCCGCCTCTCAGAAGGAGGGCTTGATCCAGTCCATGTGCGAGCGCAACTCGGCGCCGACATGCTCGACCTGGCTGTCGGCCTGTTCGGCGCGCATGCGCTTGAAGCTCTCCTGGCCGGCGCGGTTCTCGGCGATCCACTCGCGCGCGAAGTCCCCCGACTGGATCTCGGCGAGGATCTCGCGCATGTGCGCGCGCGTGTCCTCGGTGATGACGCGTTTGCCGCGCGTGTAGTCACCGTACTCGGCGGTGTTGGAGATCGAGTAGCGCATCCCCGCGAGGCCCTTCTCGTACATCAGGTCGGCGATCAGCTTGAGCTCGTGCAGGCACTCGAAGTAGGCCATCTCCGGGTCATAGCCGGCGTCGACGAGCGTTTCGAAGCCGGCCTGGACGAGCTCGGAGGCGCCACCGCAGAGGACGGCCTGCTCGCCGAACAGGTCCGTCTCGGTCTCGTCCTTGAAGCTCGTCTCGATCACCCCCCCGCGCGTGCAGCCGATGCCCTTCGCGTAGGCGAGCGCGAGCGCGCGGGCGTTGCCGGTCGCATCCTGCTCGACGGCCACGAGGCCGGGCACGCCGCTGCCTTCGGTGAACTGGCGGCGCACGAGGTGACCGGGGCCCTTGGGGGCGACCATCGCGACGTCCACACCCGGCGGTGGCGTCACCTCCTTGTAGTGGATCGAGAAGCCGTGGCCGAACAGCACCATGTTGCCCTCCGCTATGCCGTCGCGGATCTCGGCCTCCCACACCTGCCTGTGGAGCTCGTCGGGAAGCAGGATCATCACCAGATCGCCGCGACTTGCGGCCTCGACGACGGGCAGCACCTCGAGGCCCTGCTCGCGCGCCTTGGGAGCAGAGGCCGAGTCCTCGCGCAGCCCGACCACGACACTCACGCCCGAGTCCTTCAGGTTGAGCGCGTGCGCGTGGCCCTGGGAGCCGTAGCCGATTACAGCGACCGTCTTGCCGTCGAGCCTGCCGAGGTCTGCTTCGTCGTCGTAGATCATCTGCGGCAGGCTATCTCAGGGCGCCGGCCCTGCCCCGCCTGCCCCGCCTCGGGCGCCCCCCGGCGCGGCCCGACTCCTCCCCGATCACGCGCTCGCGCAAGCGACGAGCGTGCGGCCGGGGATCTCGAGCGCGCCCTCGGCGCTCCTGTAGGCGGCGAAGCGCTCAGCCAGGGACGCTCTAATCTCGGCGATCTCCGAAGCCTCGCGTGAGAGCACGGCGTCGTGAAAGGGACGCGAGAGGTCGAGCGTGGTCTCCCACAGCGAGGTGAAGTCGGGGTGGCGCACGCGCAGGTCCAGGGCGTCCACGCGCACCGACGCAAAGCCCGCGTCCGCCACTACGGTGCCCAGGCGCGAGCGGTCGGCCAGCGAGAACATCCCGGGGGCCCACCCGTCGCCGGCCTGTGGCGCCGGCGCGATGCCCCGCTCGATCAGCTCCAGGGTCGGCAGCTGCGCCCAGGGGTTGGTGTCGACCGTGTCCCACACGGCGAGCGCGAGGCGCCCGTCGGGGCACAGCACGCGGCGCGCCTCCGTGAGGGCGGCCGGGGGATCGGCCATCAGCATGTAGCCCCAGCGGCAGAGAACGGCGTCGATGCTGGCGAGTGGAACGTCGAGCGATTCGGCGTTGAGCGCGCGGAACTCGACGTTCTCGAGCCCGAGCTCGAGCGCGCGCGCACGAGCGCCCTCGAGCATCGCCTCGGCCTGGTCGGAGATGATCACGCCGCCTCCCGGCGCGACGAGCTCGGCGGCGAGCAGGCCCGGTTCGCCGAGCCCGGCGGCGAGCTCGAGCACGCGCTCGCCCGGCTGCGGGGAGATCGCCTCGACCAGCCAATGCGAGACGGGCCCGGTGAAGTCGCGCATCGTCGGCTCACGCCGACGCCAGCCGGCGGCCGCCTCTTCCCAGCCTTCGAAGCTCGCCTGCCGGTATGCGTTGGCGTCGAAGCTCATACCGGCCTCAGCGCAGCTCGCGGCGCAGGAGCTTTCCCGAGCGCGTGCGTGGCAGCGGCTGCACGGCGAGGACGAAGCGCTTGGGCACCTTGTAGGGGGCCAGCGAGCGGGCGCAGTGCGCGCGCAGCTCATCGACGTCGAGCTCTTCGCGTGCGCGCGCGACGACGATCGCGGTGACGGACTCGCCCCAGCGGGAGTCGGCGCGACCGACGACGGCGGCCTCCTGCACCCTCGGGTGCGCCTCGAGCACGGCCTCGACCTCGGCCGGCGCGACGTTCTCGCCGCCGCTGACGATCGTGTCGGCCTTGCGCCCGCTCACGAGCAGCTGCCCACGCTCGTCCAGCGCCCCCAGATCGCCCGTGTGAAGCCAGCCGTCGACGCCGGGCGCCGCTGGCGCCACGGTGGGCCCGCGCACGAGGATCTCGCCGTCGGGCGCGATCTGGACGCGGGTGCAGAAGAGCGGCGGCCCCGCGCGGAGAGGCCCGCGCGGCTGCTCGCCGGCGAGCGCGGCGGGCGTGGTGGTGACCTGCGAGGAGGCCTCTGTGAGCCCGTACGTGAGGCTCACCGGAACACCGGCGGCGCGGGCCTGCGCGAGCAGCCCTGCGGGGACGGGGCCGCCACCGGTAAGCGCGCAGCGCAGCGCGGGAGGGTGACTGAGCCCGGCGTCGAGCAGGCGCGCGAGCGTGGTGGCGACAAGGCTTACGAGCGTGACCTCACCGCTATCCAGTGCGTGCACGACGCGGTCGCTCTCGAAGCGCTCGTGCACGACGGCGGTCGTCCCGTAGATCGCGGAGCGCACGAGAATCGAAAGGCCGCCGACGTGCGCGAGCGGCAGCGCGCAAAGCCAGCGCTCGCGCGCTTCGGCGCCGAGCGCGACGGCGGAGCCGAGCGCGCTCCACAGCAGGTTCCCATATGTGAGCTCCACGGCGCGCGGCGCGCTGGTCGTGCCGGACGTGTGGATCACCACGGCTGGGGCTCCCAGCTCGTGGCGCTCGCCCTCATGCGCGCTCGCCCTCAGGCGGCCCTCGCCGAGGGGCTCGCTCACCTGCACGGCGGCGCCGGCGCTGACGAGCGCGCGCTCTGCGGCGCTCAGGCGCAGGTCGATGGGGACGGCGACGGCGCCGAGCAGCAGGCAGGCGTGCAGGGCTTGGGCGAAGTGGGCGCCGGCTGGCAGCGCGATCGCCACGCGCGCACCGGGGCCGGCGCCGCGCTCGGCGAGCTCCTGCGCGCCGAAGCGAGCGCCGCCGTACAGCCGCGCGTAGGACCAGCTCTCCCCAGGTGTCTCGAGGGCTGCGCGCTGCGGGTGCGCCGCGGCCGCTCGCGCGAGCCAAGCCTCGACCGCCATGAGCCACAGGCTAGCTACAGCTAGCCTTCGCGCGGTGAGCACGAGCTGGCTAGCGGTCGCGGCGGGCGCAGATGGCGAGCTGGCGGACATCCGCTACGAGAAGTCGGCAGCGCCGGAGGCGGGCATCGCGAAGATCACGATCGCGCGTCCGGAGGTTCGCAACGCGTTTCGCCCGCGCACGGTCATCGAGATCTCCAGGGCGCTCGAGGATGCGCGCGAGGACCCCGAGATCGGCGTGGTGATCCTCACGGGCGAGGGCCCCGAGGCGTTCTGCTCGGGCGGCGATCAGCGCGTGCGCGGCGACTCGGGCTATCTGAACGACGACGCGGCGGGCAGGGCGGGCGTGGGGCGCTTCCACGTGACCGACCTGCACATCCAGATCCGCCGCCTGCCCAAGCCGGTCGTGGCGATGGTCGCCGGCTATGCGATCGGCGGCGGGCACGTCCTGCACCTGGTGTGCGATCTGACGATCGCGGCCGACAACGCCCGCTTCGGCCAGGTCGGCCCGCGCGTGGGCTCCTTCGACGGGGGCTTCGGCGCCGGCCTGCTCGCGCACCTCGTGGGGCCCAAGAAGGCCAAGGAGATCTGGTTTTTGTGCCGGCAGTACTCGGCCCAGGAAGCGCTCGAGATGGGACTCGTGAACACGGTCGTGCCGCTGGAGCGCCTGGAGGAGGAGACGGTCGCGTGGTGCCGGGAGATGCTCGCGCTCTCGCCCTTCGCGCTGCGCCTGCTGAAGGCGAGCTTCAACGCCGCCGAGGACGGCCTCTCGGGGATCCAGCAGCTGGCGCACGACGCCAACCTGCTCTTCTACGGCAGCGAGGAGGCGCAGGAGGGGCGCGACGCCTACCGGGAGAAGCGCAAGCCCGACTTCGCGCGCTTCCCCAAGCGCGCCTAGCGCCGGCGCAACGTGAGCGCGCTGCGCATCTGGGTGATGGCCGCGCGGCTGCGCACGCTGCCAGCGGCGGTGGCGCCCGTGCTGGTCGGCAGCTCGCTCGCGCTCGGCGCCGGCCACTTCCGCCCGCTCGCGTTCGTGGCGGCGCTGCTGGGAGCCGTGTTCATCCAGGTGGGCACAAACCTGTCAAACGACTACTCGGACGCGCGGCGTGGCGCCGACACCGAGGATCGCCTGGGACCCGTGCGGGTGACGGCGGGTGGGCTCGTCCCACCGCGACAGGTGCTGCTGGCGACCTACGCCACGTTCGCCCTGGCGGTGGCCTGCGGCGCCTACCTCGTCGCGGTCGCCGGGCCGGAGCTGTTGGCGGTGGGAGCAGCGTCGATCCTCGCGGGCATCCTCTACACGGGCGGCCCCCGCCCGTACGGCTACGAGGGGCTCGGCGAGCTGTTCGTGTTCCTGTTCTTCGGCGTGGTCGCCGTGGCGGGCTCGTACTTCGTGCAGGTGCAGCGGCTGCCGTGGCAGCCGTTCGTGTGCGCGGTCGCCGTGGGGCTGTTGGCGAGCGCGATCCTGGTGGTCAACAACCTGCGCGACCTCGACACCGACCGTCGCGCGGGCAAGCGCACGCTGGCCGTGCGCCTCGGGAGGGCGCGCACGCGGCGCATGTACGCGGCGATGCTGGCGCTCGCCTACGTGACGGCGCCGCTGCCGTGGGCGCTGGGGTCGATGAGCGCATGGCTGCTGTTGCCGTGGGCGACGGCACCGCTCGCCGTCAAGCTCGCGCGCGTGATCGCGACCCGCAGCGACGGCCCGGCGCTGAACGGCGCGCTCGCACGCACTGGGATGCTGCAGCTCGCCTTCTGCGTGCTCTTCTCGGCGGGCATCCTCGCGAGCGGCGGGATCAGCCCATGAAGCTCGAGCTCGCGCGGCGCACACTGAAGCTGGTGCAGCCGCTTCGGAGCTCCTACGGCGAGCTCGACGAGCGCAAGCTGGTGTTGGTGTCGCTGAGCGACGGCGACGGGCCCACGGGCTACGGCGAGGCGGCGCCGCTCGAGCCGTACGACGGCGTGAGCGTGCAGCGCGTGGCGCAGGCGCTCGAGCGCTACGTGCCGGTGCTGGCACGGCTCGGCGCCTGCACGAGCGGCGCGCAGGCGCTCGATGCGTGCCGCGAGGCCGACGCCCTGCCGGCGGCGCTTGCGGCGATTGACATGGCCCTCTGGGACCGCGCCGGCCGGCGCGCGGGAAAGCCGGTCGCGGCGCTGCTGTGCGAGGCGCCGGGCACGAGCGTGCCGGTGAATGCGACGCTCACGGCGAGCGACCGTGCCGAGGCGGCGAGGCAGACGGCCGCGGCGGTGCAGGCGGGCTACGGCTGCGTGAAGGTGAAGGTGGGCGTGGGCGACGACGCGGGGCGCGTGGCGGCGGTGCGTGCGGCGGCGGGGCCGCACGTCGCGCTGCGCCTGGACGCGAACGGAGCGTGGGATGTCGAGCAGGCGGTGAGCGCGATCAAAAGCCTCTCGCCCGCGGGGCTCGAGCTGGTGGAGGAGCCGGCGCACGGCCTGGAGGCGATGCGCGCGGTGCGCGAACGCGTCGCGGTGCGCGTCTCGATCGACGAGACGGCCGCCGAGCACGGCGCGCTGAGCTCGGGCGTGGCTGATGCGGTATGTCTGAAGATCTCGCGCTGTGGCGGCATCTCTGCTCTGCTCGCGTGCGCCGCGCTCGTGCGTGCCAGCGGCGCCGAGGTCTACCTCGCCTCGACGCTCGACGGGCCGCTGGGGGTGGCGGCGGCGTTGCACGCGGCAGCAGCGCTCGCCTCGCGCGGCCCGATGCCCCACTGCGGGCTGGCGACGCTCGAGCTGTTCGCGGGTCTGGAGAACCCGATGCCGGCGCGCCATGGCGAGATCACGCTGCCGAGCGAGCCGGGGCTGGGGGTCGAGGCGCTTTAGCGCCGCACCAGCGTGATCTTCCCCAGGACCTCGCGTCCTTCTTCGATCACTGTCGCGACCCCTTGCGGGTTCTCGAGCAGCAGACCGTGACCGCCGGCAGGACTGATCAGATCACCGTGTGCGAGCAACTTCAGCATCCGCAGCCCCAACCCTCGGTACTTCTCGTCGCGCTCCCCGACCACCACCTGAACTGGCATCGAAAGCTCCCCCAGCCGTCCCCAAAGCGGCGCCATCTCCCCCACACCGATCCCGCGTAGCACGGCGGCGAGCGCGTGCGGGTCGTTGCGGAGATGGTCGGCGCGCGCGAGCGCGGACGCGTGCTCCGGCTCGCCGGCGAACAGCGGCTGCGTGCGCCAGCGCTCGATGAACTCCTCGAAGGGGCCCGTCTCGAGCTCGTGCGCGAGCGTCTCGTCGGAGCGCCGGCGGGCGACGCGCTCAGCGTCGTCCTCGATGCCGGCGCTGCAGGAGATGAGCACCACGCGCCCCACGCGCTCGGGGGCGGCGAGCGCGACGTGCAGAGCGATGCGCCCCCCGAGCGAGTAGCCGCACAGGGTGAAGCGCTCGGGGCTGTGGGCGAGCACGTGCTCGACGCATCCGGTGAAGGTGATCGGGCGAGGCGCGCCCGCCGCGGAGCCGTGCCCGGGCAGATCGAGTGCCAGCGGCCGGTAGCGTTCGCGATCGAGCCCGCCGATCACACCGTCCCATGCGCGGTGCGTGCCGGCGAAGCCGTGCAGCAGGACGACGCTCTCGGGCACGTGACGATCGTATGACCCCCACCAACGACATGTACTCGCTGCTGCGCGCGTTCGTGCAGGAGCTCGCGAACTGCGGCATGCGCGGCGCGTGCACCTCACCGGGCTCGCGCTGCGCGCCGCTCGTGATCTCGCTCGCGCGCGAGCCGCGCGTGAGCTGCTTCTCGCACGTCGACGAGCGCTGCGCGGGCTTCTTCGCGCTGGGCCTCGCGAAGGCATCGGGCCTGCCGGTGGCGGTGGCGTGCACTTCGGGCACGGCGGCGGCCGAGCTGCTGCCGGCGGCGCTCGAGGCGCACGAGGCGCGCGTCCCGCTCCTGCTGCTGACGGCCGACCGCCCGGCGGAGCTGCGCGAGAACGGCGCCGGCCAGGCGATCGACCAGCTGAAGCTGTTCGGTGGGGCGGCGAAGTGGTTCTTCGAGGTCGCCGTGCACGAGGCGAGCGCGCCTTCGCTGCGCTGGATGCGCACGCTCGCGTGCCGTGCCTACTGGACGGCGCTCGAGGGCAGACCGGGCGCCGTCCACCTCAACTTCCCCTTGCGCGAGCCGTTGGTCGAAGATGGCGAGCCGCCGCTCGATGAGACCGGGCGCCCGCGCGGGGAGCCGTACGCCGTGCGTGCCCCGCGAGCGCCGGCCTACCGACATGCCCACGGGGAGCTCGAGCGCGTACGCGAGCTGATCGGAAGAGCCCGTCGCGGCGTCGTGATCGCTGGACGCGATGAGCGCGGGAGCGGCGTGGCGCAGGCGGTGAGCGCATTTGCGGCAGACGCCGGCTGGCCGCTGCTGGCCGACCCGCTCTCGGGAGCGCGCAGGGGCCCGGCGGCGATTGCCCACTACGACGCGCTGCTGCGCGACGATGCCTTTGCTGCGGACAGGCAGCCCGACGTCGTGCTGCGCGTGGGCGACCTACCGGTGTCAAAGCCGCTTCGCAGCTGGCTCGCGGGCCACGATCACGTGCCGCAGATCGCACTCGACCCGGAGGGCGCCTGGCAGGACCCGGCATCGGTGCTCTCGCACTCGCTCGCGCTCGAGCCGGCGACGTTCCTGGAGGCGCTCGGCGAGGAGCTCGAGAAGGGATCCGACGAGCGTGGGGGGCCGCACGAGGGCTGGCTCGAGGGCTGGCGCGAGGCCGACCGACGAGCGGGCGCTGCGATCGCCGACACGCTCGCCGGCGATCAGCTTTCAGAGCCGGCGCTCGCGCGCGAGCTGGGAGCGCTGCTGCCGGCGCAGGCGACGCTGTTCGTCGCCTCCTCGATGCCCGTGCGGGAGATCGAGACGTTCTGGGATGTGCGCGAGGAGCCCCCGAGGGTGCTCTGCAACCGCGGCGCGAACGGGATCGACGGCACGGTCTCCTCGGCCTTCGGCGCGGCTGCGCACGGCGAGGGCCCGGTCGTCTTGCTGATCGGCGATGTGGCGCTCGCGCACGACATCGGCGGCCTGCTCGCGGCCACGCGCCTGCAGCTGAAGCTCACGATCGTGCTCGTGGACAACGATGGCGGCGGCATCTTCGACTTCCTGCCTCTCGCTCGCGCGCGCATGGCGCTCGCGGGCGAAGGGCGAGAGCCGTCCGCGACGCCCGAGCCGCGAGCGGCGCAGGAGGAGGACACGCAGGAAGAGGACATCTATACGCGCCACATCGCGACGCCCACGTGCCTCGACTTCGCCCGCGCCGCCGAGCTCTACGGCCTCGCACATGAGCCCGTGGGCACGATCACCGATTTCCGCCGCGCGCTCGAGCGCGCGCTCGAGCCCGACGGGGCCTCGGCGATCGTGCACGTGCGCGGCGATCGCGCCCGCAACGTCGCGCTGCACCAAGAGCTGTGGCGCGCCGTCTCACGCGCCTACCGCGAGCCGGAGGGATGAGCCCGCGGTGAGCACGCCGGCGCACGACGCCGTCGCGCTCGAGGCTGGCGTGATCGGCGGCGGCGTCGTTGGCTGCGCCGTCCTTCACGCGCTTGCCCGCCGCGGCGTGAACGCGGTGCTGCTGGAGGCCGAGGACGAGCTGGCGCGCGGTGCGAGCGGCGCCAACTCGGGCATTCTGCACACCGGCTTTGACTCCGAGCCCGGGGAGCTCGAGACGCGTCTGATCCTGCGCGCGAACGTGCTGCGCGCGCAGCTCGAGCGCGAGCTCGGCGTCGAGGTGTGGCGTTGCGGGGCGCTGCTCACGCCGCGCGACGCCGACGAGCGCCGCGCGGTAGCGCGCCTGGCAGAGAACGCTCGCGCGAACGGCGTCGAGGCACGCCTCGAGGAGAGCGGCGCCCTGAGCGTGCCCGGCGAGGCGATCACCGACCCCGTCGCCTTCGTGCACGCACTGGCTGGCGCGGCGCGCGCGGCCGGCGCGGGCTTGGCGCTCGGGGCGCGCGTGAGCGCGCTCGCGCGCCACCCCGACGGCGGTCTGGTCGTGGAGCGTGCGGGCGGCCCGCCGCTGCGGGCGCGAGCGCTCGTCAACTGCGCCGGGCTGTTCGCGGATGAGATCGCGCGCCTGGCCGGCGAGAGCCCGTTTAGCGTGTACCCGCGCAAGGGTGAGTTCCTGGTGTTCGCTCCCGCGCCCTCGCAGCCGCTCGGGCAGATACTGCTGCCTGTGCCCTCCCCGCTCGGCAAGGGCGTGCTCGTGTTCCCGACGCTCGACGGCATGATCATCGCCGGCCCGACCGCGCGCGAGCGCGAGGACAAGCGCGACCGGTCGGTCGAGCAGGACGCACGCGAGCTGATCCTGGCGCGCGCCCTGAAGGCGTATCCCCCACTCGCTCGCGCGAGCGAGCTCGCCTCCTACGCGGGGCTGCGCCCCGCCGGTCGCGATGCCAACTACGTGATCGAGCTCTCGCGCACGCTGCCTGGGCTCGTGCACGTGGCTGCGATCCGCTCGACGGGCCTGTCGGCGTCGCTCGCGATCGGCGAGCACGTCGTCGAGCTGCTCGCGAGCGAGGGCGCCGTCGCGCCGGGCCGCCGCACGCCCTTCCCACGCCCGCGCGCGATGCCTACCCCCGAGCCATGGTGGCAGCGCGCCGCGAACCGCAGCGCCCTGGCACGCGAGGCGCGATCGTGAGCGAGGGGCTGCTGCTGGGGATCGACGAGGGTACGACCGCGGTCAAGGTGGCGCTGTTCGACACTCAGCTGCGAGTGCTCGCCGAGACACGGCGCGAGGTGCCCGTCTCGCATCCGCAGCCCGGCTGGGTCGAGCAGGATCCGCAGCTGATCCTCGAAGCTGTCGTGGATGGCGTCGCCGAGGTGCTCGAGCACGCGGGCGGGCGTCCGGTGCTGGGCGCCGGCCTCGACCACCAGGGCGAGTCGGTGCTCGCATGGGACGCCGAGGACACCCGCGCCCTGACGCCCGTGATCGTGTGGCAGGACAAGCGCCAGCTCGAGCTGCTGGACGGCATCGATGCGCGCCTCGTCGAGCGCTCGCGCCTGCCGCTCGACCCCTACTTCTCAGCCGGCAAGCTCGCCTGGCTGCTCGCGCACGACGAGCAGGTGCGGCGCGCCGCGAGCGCGGAACGCTGCGCATGGGAACCGTCGACGCGTTCCTCGTCGAGCGCCTCGCCGGGCGCTTCGCAACGGACCTCTCGACGCGCCTCACGCACGCAGCTGCTCGCCTTCGAGGGGCGCGACTGGGACGAGCGGCTGCTGTCGGCCTTCGGCATCGAGCGCCGCTGGCTGCCAGCCGTTGGCCCCACGTTCGGCGCGCTCGGAGAGCTCCGCCACGAGCGCTGGCCGCTCGCGCTGCCACTGTGCGCCCAGCTCGTCGATCAGCAGGCCGCGCTCGCCGGTTCGGGCGCCGTGCGCGCGGGCGAGCTGAAGGCGACCTACGGCACCGGCGTATTCGTGCTCGGCCTGACCGGCGAGCCGAAGCTCGCCGACGGGCTGCTGCCGACCGTCGCTTGGGCCGCGCCTCGGCGCCCCGGCGAGACAGGCTCCGAGGGCGCCGCGCTGAGCGGCGCAGCCGTCGGGGACACGCGCGCGCCGGACGCCGTCGGCGAGGTCTCCTACGCCCTCGACGGTGGCGTGTTCGCCGCCGGATCGCTGCTCGACTGGCTCGCGCGCGATCTCGGTCTCGCCGCCGACGCCGCCGCCCTGGCGCGAACCGCGGCCCAGGTGCCCGACAGCGCCGGCGTGGCCGTGCTGCCCGCGCTCGCCGGGCTCGGCGCTCCGTGGTGGCAGCCACGGGCTCGCGGGGTGATCGCCGGGCTGCACCCGGGCGTGCGCGCCGCTCACATCGCGCGCGCGGCGCTAGAGGCGATCGCCTGGCGGGTCACAGACATCGTCGAAGCGATGGCCACGGTCGCGCCCGTGAGCGGCCTGCGGGTCGACGGCGGTCTGACGGGCGAGCAGACGCTGCTGCAGATCCAGGCGGACGCCCTCGGCCTGCCGCTGACGCTTGGAGGCGCCGATGCGACCGTGCGCGGGGCGGCGATGCTCGCGGGCGTCGGCTCGGGTGCCTTCGGCGACCTCGAGGACGCGGCCGCACGGCTGGTGCCCGGGCACGTCGTGGCGCCGAAGGCAGACGACGAGCACGCTCGCCGTCGGGAGCGCTGGTGCGCGTTCGTGCAAGCGAGCGCAGGCCTGGAGCCCTCGCCAGGCTCCTAGACGAGCGACAGGGGCACCGAGGTCAAACCCCTCAGAGGTGCCGGTCCTCCTCCAGCTCGTAGCCTGCGGCGCGCAGCATCGCGAGCAGCTCCTCGGCGTGCTCGGGCCCCCGCGTCTCGAGCGTGAGCTCGACGCCGGTCTCGCGCACGTGCAGGGGCACTGCCTCGCGAACGTGCTCGATCGCGATCAGGTTGGCGCGCGCGCCGGCGACGAGCGCGAGCAGCTCCGCGAGCCCGCCCGGCCTGTCCGGCAGGCGCGTGAACAGGCGCATGCGGCGGCCCTCCTCGGTTTCGTGGCGTCGCAGCAGCCCCGCGAGCAGCCCGCTGTCGATGTTGCCGCCGGAGACGATCGCCACCGTCGTGCCATCCACTGGCTCGAGGTGGCCGCCGAGCAGCGCCGCGACCGTCACCGCGCCCGCTCCCTCGGCGATCAGCCGCGCGCGCTCTGCAAGGAACACGATCGCGTCGGCGATCTCGTCCTCGGAGACGGTCAGCGCCCGCTGCATGCACTCGCCGAGCAGCATCGCGGTCAGCACTCCCAGACGCTTGATGGCGATGCCGTCCGCGATCGTCGCGCCCGGCGAGGGCGTCTGTGCGCCCGCCTGCGATTCACCGGCCAGCGCCCGTGCGAGCGGTGCGCACGCGGCGGCCTGGACGCCCACCAGCTCGACCTGGGCACCCGCCTTGCGTAGCGCGATCCCGACGCCGCTGGCGAGCCCGCCCCCGCCGACCGGGACGAGCACGCGGGCGAGGTCCGCGACGTCCTCCACCAGCTCCTGGCCGAGCGTCGCCTGACCGGCGATCACGTCGAGATCGTCGAACGGGTGCACGAGCGCCGCGCCGCTTTCCGCGGAGCGTGCGGTCGCGAGCTCGAGCGCGTCCTCGACCGAGGCGCCCTCGAGGTGCACGTGCGCGCCCAGCCGTTGACGGCAGCGGCCTTTGAGACGGCGGCGTCGCGCGGCATGAACACCTCGCACTCGAGGCCCCTCGTGCGTGCCGCGAGCGCGAGCGCGCGGGCGTGGTTGCCCGCGCTCGCGGTCACCACCGCGGCGCAGTCAGGGCCGAGCGCGGCGATCTTCGCGAGCGCGCCCCGCAGCTTGAACGAGCCCGACCGCTGCAGGCACTCCGCCTTCAGCACGACGCGGTGGCCGGCGAGCTCTGAGAGCTCGTCGTTGGGGATCGCGGGGGTGCGGATGGCTACGTCGGCGATCGCCCGGCTCGCGCCGGCGATGTCGATGGCGGCGATCAGCTGCGCCGCGGAGGGCACCTCGTGCACCACCCCTACAGCGGCGTGGTGTACGCGCCGCTGAGGCCGCCGTCGATGAGGAAGGTGGAGGCGGTGACAAAGCTCGACTCATCGCTGGCGAGGAAAAGCGCGCCGGCGGCGATCTCCTCGGGCTGCGCGAAGCGGCCCATCGGCACGTGCACGAGCCGCCGCGCCGCCTGCTCGGGGTCGGCGGAGTACAGCTCTTTGAGCAGCGACGTGTCGACGGGGCCCGGGCACAGCGCGTTCACGCGTACGCCGCGACGGGCGAACTCCACGCCGAGCTCGCGCGAGAGCGCGAGCACGCCGCCCTTGGAGGCGGTGTAGGAGATCTGCGAGGTCGCGGCGCCCATCAGCGCCACGAACGACGCGGTGTTGATGACCGAGCCGCGCAGCGGGCCGTCGTTCTCGAGCAGGTGCGGGATGCCGTGCTTGCAGCACAGGAACACGCTGCGCAGGTTGGCCTGCTGGACGCGCTCCCACGCCTCCAACGCGGTGTCCAGCACCGAGCCGTCGTCGCTCGGCGAGATGCCCGCGTTGTTGAACAGCACGTCGATTCTGCCGTGCTCGGCGCGCACGCGCGCGAAGGTCTCCACGACCTCGCGCTCATCGGTGACGTCGACCTGCAGGGAGAGGTCTCCGGGCGCGCCCGCGCGCAGATCCACGCCGACGACCTTCGCGCCCTCGCGCTGGAAGGCATCGACGCTCGCCGCGCCG
Source organism: uncultured Solirubrobacteraceae bacterium (assembly GCA_963722435.1). Lineage (GTDB taxonomy): Bacteria > Actinomycetota > Thermoleophilia > Solirubrobacterales > Solirubrobacteraceae > Palsa-744. The sequence goes on from CAVRKZ010000001.1 coordinate 742,469, forward strand.
ATGCCGCCGCACGCGCCGCTCACCACGCACACACGTCCCTCGAGCCTCCCGGCCATCACTCCTCCGTCGCGTAGAAGATCGTCTTCAGCTCCGTGTAGGCCTCGAGCGCATGCGGCCCCAGCTCGCGACCGTAGCCCGACTGCTTGAAGCCGCCGAACGGCGTCGTCACGCGCACGGAGGTGTTCGCGTTGATCGACAGCACTCCTGTCTGCACGCCGCGCGCCACACGCAGCGCGCGCGCGCCGTCGCGCGTCCAGATCGATCCCGACAGTCCGTAGATCGTGTCGTTGGCCAGGCGGACCGCCTCGGCCTCGTCGGCGAACCCGATCACCGCGGCGACCGGGCCGAACACCTCCTCCTGGGCCACTCGATCTCGCGGCGATACGGGCGCGAGCACCGTCGGCGCGAACCAGAAGCCCGGCCCCTCGGGCGCGCTGCCGCGGAAGGCCACCGGCACGCCGTCATCGAGGAACGAGGCGACCGTCTCGCGCTGGGCGGCGGAGATCAGCGGACCCATCTGCGTGGACTCCTCGAGGGGGTCGCCCACACGCCAGCCGCTGACGGCCGGCTCGAGCAGCTCCATGAAGCGCTCCATCGCGCTCTGCTGCACGAGGATGCGCGAGCGCGCGCAGCAGTCCTGCCCGGCGTTGCCGAACACCGCCGCCGGCGCCCCCGCCGCAGCGGCCTCCAGGTCGGCGTCCGCGAACACGATGTTCGCCGACTTGCCGCCCAGCTCCAGCGTCACGCGCTTGATCGACGCGGCCGCTGCTGCCGCGATCGAGCGCCCCACCTCGGTCGAGCCCGTGAACGCGATCTTCACCACGTCCGGGTGCTCGACGAGGCGCCGCCCGCACACGCTCCCGGGGCCGACCACCACGTTCACCACCCCCGCCGGCAACCCCGCCTCGAGTGCGAGCTCCGCGAAGCGCAGGGCGCTCAGCGGCGTCAGCTCCGCCGGCTTCAGTACGACCGTGTTGCCCGCCGCGAGCGCCGGCGCGAGCTTCCACGCGGCGATCGTCAGCGGGAAGTTCCACGGCGTGATCAACCCCACCACGCCCAGCGGCTCGCGCACGGTGAACGCCTCGCCGCCCGCCACCGGGATCGTCTCGCCGAGCAGCCGCTCGGGTGCGCCGGCGTAGTAGCGGAATGTGTCCACCACCATCGCCATCTCGGCACGCGCGTCTCCTATCGTCTTGCCCGCGTTGCGCGCCTCCAGCACGGCCAGCTCCTCGCGGCGCTCGGCGAGCGCGTCAGCGAGCGCGTGCAGCATCGCCGCGCGCGCGGCCGGCGTCAGCGCCCGCCAGCCCGCGAGCGCCTCCTGCGCCCGCGCGACCGCCTCGTCGACCTCCCCGACGCCGCCCCGCGAGACCTCCTCCAGCACCGCCTCGGTGGCGGGCTCGAGCACTGCCAGAGTGCCTGCCATGCCGGCTTAGGAGACCGGCATCAATGCCGAATCGTGCGATGTGCCGATGTCCGGGTCATCGATCGTCCTGACCGGACCTTTGAACGTGTGCTTGGCACCGAGCTCCCAGGCGAGCCACACGCCGATGAACATCACGATCGTCACCAGCGGGGCGTAATTGAACGCCGACCAGCTGAAGCTGCCGCCCCACGGAACTGCCGCCGGCGTGACCGGTAGGCAGAAGATGATCACGCACAGCGCGACCCACACGATCGCGATCAGGTTGATCCACTTGTACTTCTTGCCGAGGGTCCATGGTCCGGGCTCGAACCTGTCACCCATCCGCCAGCGCAGGAAGACCGGGAGCGTGTACGCGATGTAGAGGGCCACCACCGTGACCGAGGTAACCGCGAAGAACGCGACCGGGAGGCCGGCCTTGTCACCGAACCACGCTGGAATCGTGATCACTAGTGCGGCGACGATCACCAGCAGGACCGACCAGGTAGGCGTCCTGTGCTGGTTGAGGCGGCGCCATAGGCTGTGGCCAGGTACCGCGCCATCACGCGAGAACGCGAACGACATCCGCGAGGCGGCCGCGACGCACCCCATCCCGCAGAACAGCTGGGAGACGGTCGAGAGCCAGAGCACGAGCTTGGCCAGCCCTGAGCTCAGTGCGGTGGTGACGATCGGGACCGCGCCGCCGCCGCCAGCGTCGATCGCGTTGATGTGCGTCGCGGCGAAGGTGATCGCCAGCAGCACGATCCAGCCGGCGAGCGCCGACCAGGCGATCGACCGCCAGATCCCCCTCGGTGCAGCCATGGCCGCCTCGTGGGTCTCCTCGGAGAGGTGGGCCGAGGCGTCGTAGCCGGTGAACGTGTACATCGTCAGCAGGAAGCCGATCGGAAGGATGAAGAACCAGTACATGCTGTGCGAGAAGCCGCTGTTGTCGATGCGGTGGCCGAACACGAACGAGAAGCTCTGGTGGTGGGCCGGCCCGAAGATCAGGATCAGGGCGATCGCCGGCACGGCGGCCCCGATCCACCACACGGAGATCCGGTTCAGCAGCGCCACGAGGTGTGATGAGAAGACGTTGATCAGTCCGTGGACGATCAGGATCACGAAGAACAGCTCGAACGAGTGGTGGAGGATCGACGAGAGGTTGGTCGTCCCGAAATTGACGATGAAGTGCAAGTTGTAGAGCGCCAGCACCGAGTTGAGGAACGACGCCGCGCCGTAGTCGACGGCAGCGGTGATCGCCACGAGGCCGAGGAGGTTGAACCAGCCGGTGAACCAGGCCCAGCGCGCGCCGCCGAGGTTGTGGGCCCAGTAGTAGATCCCGCCGGCTGTCGGGAACTTCGAGGCGAGCTCGGCCATCGACAGGCCGACCAGCAGCACCATCACGCTGATCAGCGGCCAGCCGATCGAGATCGCGACTGGACCGCCGTTGTTCCACGCCTGGCCGTAGGTCGTGAAGCATCCGCTGAGGATGCAGATGATCGTCATCGAGATCGCGAAGTTGGAGAACGCGCTCCACCCGCGTTTGAGCTCCTGTTTGTAGCCCATCTCGGCCAGCCTCTGCTCGTCGGCGCTCAGTGTCCCGGCTGCTGCACTCATCGGCTCCCCCTAACGTGAGAAAAGGTTTGCTGGGCCGTCCTTCAATCGTGACAATAAGCTCGACCGTCGCGCGCTGTCAACTGCATCTGGCCCGAATCTCCGCACCCTCCGTGGTTCAGCTGGCCAGGGGTTCCGCGGGGACGGCCGACTGCTGCGCGGACAGCTCGATCGCAGCGCACGCCAGCGCGGCGCGAGTCCGCGTCAGCCGCCCGGCATCAGCCCGGCGAGAATGTGCTCGGTGCCCTGCAGGTGCTCGGTCATCGCCCGCACCGCCCGCGCCTCGTCGCCCTCGCGCAACGCCGCCAGCAGGCGCCGGTGCTGCGCGTTGGAAGAGGCCAGCACCTGCGGCGGGTGGGCGATGTGCGCAATCAGGTCGGTCATCGCGCCCTGCACCTCGGTCATCGTCCGCACGAGGCGTGTCGAGTGCGTTGCTTCCGCGAGCCCCACGTGCAGGCGGACGTCCGCGGTGCGGTAGGCGGCGAAGTTCTCCAGGGCACCGTCGAGCGTCGCGCTGATCGCCTCCAGCGCATCCAGGTCCTCGGGCTGGGCGCGCGCGGCCGCCAGCACCGCCACCCCCAGCTCGACCGCCAGGCGCTCGTCGCAGACGTCGCGCCAGTGGGCCTGCATCTCCGCCGAGGGGGGGTCGGTCGGCGGCTGGGGGTCCGACACGAACGTGCCGCCAGAGCGCCCGCGCGTGGCATACACGTGCCCACTCTGCGTCAGCGCCGTCAGCGCCTGGCGCAGCGTCGAGCGCGCGATGCCCAGGCGCGCGCACAGCTCGCGCTCGGCCGGCAGGCGCTGGCCGGGCGCCAGCAGCCCGAGCTTGATCGCCGTACCGAGGCGCTCGACGGTCTCCTCGAAGGCCGTGTACGAGCGCACCGGCTCGAACACTGCCTGCGCTGGAGCGATCGTCGTGGCGTCGAGGTCGCGCTCGCGCAGCCTCACAGCCGCTCGAACCCCCGCACCCTCTCCCAGTCGGTGACGGCAGCCTGAAAGGCCTCGAGCTCGACGTCGGCCGCGTTCACGTAGTGCGCGACCACATCCGCGCCGAAGGCCACGCGCGCAACCTCGCTCGCGGCGAATAGCTCCCGCGCCTGCGCCAACGTCGCCGGCAGGCGCTCGCGCTCGGCGGCCGCGTAGGCGTTGCCCTCGTGCGCCGGCTCCAGCTCCAGTCCCTCCTCCACACCGTGCAACCCCGAAGCGATGATCGCGCTGAGCGCGAGGTAGGGGTTGAGGTCGGCCCCGCCGCAGCGGTTCTCGAAGCGCAGCGAGGGCCCCTCGCCGACGACGCGCAGCGAGCACGTCCGGTTGTCGTGACCCCAGGCCACGGCCGTCGGCGCGAAGCTGCCGACGGCATAGCGCTTGTAGCTGTTCACGTGCGGTGCCAGCAGCAGCGTCAGCTCACGCAGACACGCGAGCTGGCCGGCGAGGAACGAGCGAAATACGCCCTGCTCGCGCGCGAACAGCGGCCCGCGCTCGTCGGCGAGCGAGAAGTGGATGTGACACGAGCTGCCCTCGCGCTCGTCGAACTTCGCCATGAACGTGATCGCCACGCCCTCGGAGGCCGCGATCTCCTTGGCGCCGTTCTTGTAGATCGAGTGCTCGTCGGCGGCGCGCAGGGCGTCCGCGTAGCGGAAGTTGATCTCGTGCTGGCCAAAGTTGCACTCCCCCTTGGAGTCCTCCACCACCATCCCAGCGCCCGTCATGCTGTTGCGGATGCGGCGGATCAGCGGCTCCACCCGAGCGGTCCCCAACAGCGAGTAGTCGACGTTGTAGAGGTTGGCCGGTCGCAGGTCGCGGTAGCCCTTGTGCCACGCCTCCTCGTAGCTGTCCAGGAACACCATGAACTCGAGCTCGGTCCCGGCGTTGGCGCTCCAGCCACGCTCGGCCAGGCGCGCGAGCTGCGCGCGCAGGATCTGACGCGGCGAGGCCTTCACCTCCGCGCCGTCCAGCCAGGCCACGTCCGCGAGGCACATCGCCGTCCCCTCCTGCCAGGGCACGGGGCGCAGCGTGTGCATGTCGGGCACCAGCAGCATGTCGCCGTAACCGCGCTCCCAGGAGGCCATCTCGTAGCCCTCCACCGTGCGCATGTCCACGTCGACCGCCAGCAGGTAGTTGCAACCCTCTGCGCCATGCTCGGCGACCTCGTCGAGGAAGTGACTCGCGGTCAACCGCTTGCCCTGCAGGCGTCCCTGCATGTCGGTCATCGCCAGCACCACCGTGTCGATCGCGCCGCTCGCCGCCTCGGCGCGGAGATGCTCCAGGGTCATCGCGCTGTGTGCCATGGCTGTCGTCGATCGCCCGCGCGAAGATCGTGTGCCGGCTCTTCAGCCCTTGCGTGCCCTGACGGCGGTCCCGTAGGCGCAGATCTCGGTCCAGTTCGAGCCGAGCTCGGAGGTGTCGAAGCGAAACGCGACCACCGCATTGGCACCCTTGCCTTCGGCCTCCTGCACAAGCCTCTCGGTGGCGTGCTGGCGCCCAGCGGCAAGCATCTTCGTCATCCCCTTCAGCTCTCCGCCGACCAGCGACTTCAGCACCGCGCCGATCTGAGAGCCGAGATTGCGCGAGCGAACGGTCAACCCGAACACCTCGCCGAAGACCTCGTCGATCTGATAGCCGGGGAGGTCGTTCATGGTCGAGATGATCATGCTCGGCACACTACCGCCGCGCGTTGAGCGCTCGCATCCCGCTGCCACTCCTACCGCGCTGCGACGGCGAGCAGCTCCCACTCCTCGGGCACGCCCTTCAGCGCGTGCACGCCGCGACTGGCGAAGGCATAGTCCGAGCCTGCGACGAGGTCCCTGACGGTCCTCGAGGCGAGCAGCTCGCCCGAGCCGGCGAGCGCGGCCACGCGGGCCGCGATGTGCACGCCGATGCCGGCGATGTCCTCGCCTCTGAGCTCGATTTCGCCCGTATGCACGCCGGCGCGAATCGCGATCCCTGCGTCCGCGAGGCTGCCGCGCATCCTGTCGGCGCAGCGCAGCCCGCGCGCGGGAGCGTCGAACGTCGCGAGGATGCCATCGCCGGTCCCCTTCACCATGCGCCCGCCGTGGTCGACGACTGCGCGGCGGGCGATCGTGTCGTGCTGGTCGAGCACGTGCCGCCACGCGGCGTCGCCCAGTGCGGCGGCGCGAGCGGTCGAGTCGACGATGTCGGTGAACAGCACGGTGGCGAGCACGCGCTCGTTCGGCGTAGCCGTGGCGTGCTGTCCTGTGAGGAACTCCTGCAGGTGCGAGATCGAGGTCTCGAAGTCGCCCCACTGGGGCGCGTGGGCATTGCCGTCGAGCTCTTCCATCCGGGCCCCAGGGATGTGCTCGGCCAGGTGGCTCCCGTAGGAGACGGGGACGAGACGATCGCCGCTGCGATGCTGCACGAGCGTTGGGCACTGGATCGAGCCGAGGACCGGCCGCAGGTCGATCTCGCGGATCCAGCGCCAGGCGGCGAGCAGCCCTCCCGGAGTCGTCGTTTGGCGCTCGAAGCGGTTCATCCAGCGCAGAAACGCGGGATCTCCGAGCTTGCTCGGGCTCAGCGCCTGAACGCTGAGCGTCTCGGGCGTGCCCCAGTGCTCGGCCCAGCGCGGCATGAAGCTGTCGCCGAGGCTGGTGTCCATGTGGGCGAAGGAGCCGTAGAGTGCAAGGTGACTGACCAGCTCGGGGTAGGTGGCGGCGAACATCGCGGCAGTGGTCCCTCCCTCGGAGATGCCCCCGAGGGCCACGCGGTCCGCGCCAACCGCGTCGATCACCGCCATCAGGTCGCCGAGGCGGTCGTCCAGGGTGGGGACGCCCGTCTCGCGATCCGAGAGCCCCTGGCCGCGCTTGTCGTAGTGGACGACGCGCGCGAAGGACGCGAGGTGCGTCATCCATCGCCGCGAATCGGGGTCCTCCCAGATCACCTCGATGTTCGAGACGATCCCCGGCAGCCCGACGAGGGTGAGCTCGCCCTCGCCGAACTCCTGATATGCGATGTGCACGTCGCCGTTGCGCGCGTAGCGCGTCTCGGGCATCCACGTCGAGGAGGCGGCTGAAGCGCTCACCTCAACGAAGATACGCCTCGCGGCGTGGCCGGCGCCTTAGCCGGTGAGCAGCGGCAGCAGCGCCTGCAGCTTGATCTCGGTCTCGGCGAGCTCGGCTGCGGGGTCCGAGTCGCGCACGATGCCGTTGCCGGCGTAGCAGCGAGCCACGTTCTCGCGTAGCAGCGCGCAGCGCAGCGCCACGCAGAATTCGCCGTCGCCGGCCGCGTCGGTCCAGCCGACGGGGCCGGTGTACCAGCCGCGGTCGAAGCCCTCGAGCGCGGGTATCAGCGGTGCGGCGCGGGCGAGCGGCTCACCGCCGACGGCGGGTGTGGGATGCATCAGCTCGGCCAGCTCGAGCGCGTCCATTGGCGTGGCGAGCTGCGCGCGCACGGGCGTCGCCAGGTGCTGGATGTTGGCGATGCGCACGAGCTCCGGCTCGCCGGCGGCGGTGACCCACACCGAGTGCGCTCGCAGCGTGCGCTCGATCCGCCGCGCGACGATCGCGTGCTCCTCGCGGTAGCTCCGGTCGCGCAGCAGGCGCTCGCCGAGGTGCGCGTCGACGGCGGGGTCGGCGCTGCGACGAGTGGAGCCGGCGAGCGCGAGCGAGCTGACGCGCTGGCCCTCGCGGCGCAGCAGGAGCTCGGGGCTCGCGGCGATCAGAGTGGCCTCGGCGCGTCCGACGCAGAAGACGAAACACGAGGGGAACTCGGCGCGCAGCACGCCGAAGATGGCGGCCGGGTCATACGGGCGCGGAGCGTGTACCTGTACCTCGCGCGCGAGCACCACCTTCTCGAGCTCGCCCGCGGCGATGCGCTCGCATGCGCGTGCGACGGCCTCTTCGTAGTGCTCGGGCGGCATCGCGCTCGCGACCTCGAAGCGCCCGCTCGGCGCGGGATCGAGTAGCGGCAACTCGCGCTCGCGTAACTCATCCAGGCGCGTCTCGAGGCGCGCGAGCAGCTGCTCGGGCAAGTCATCGGGGCGCGCGAGCGCGGCAAGGGTCATCAGCACGCGGGGCGCTCCGCGCGAGCGGGAGCGCACGAGCGCGAGCTCGGGCACCGTCAGCGACGCCGGCTCAAAGCCGCGCCAGTGCGGCGCGCCCCCTCCGTCGGGCGCGAAGGCGAAGCCTCCGACGGCCACGGGGCCGCCACCCGCCTGCGCCACGGGGTCGGTGAGGGCCTCGGCGGCAAGCGTGCGCCAGCGCTCGCTCACGGCGGCGAAGCGCCCTCGCCCGGCGGCCCGCAGGCTCGCGACCTCACCGAGCGCCGCGAGCGCGGTGCCGGCGCGATCGGGCTGCTCGAAGACGAACCAGCGCTCACCGCGCCGGCGGGCGCCGAGCGCCACGGCCGAGGGATCGATGCGCGCGTCGCGCTCGAGCGTGATCGTCGCCAGCACCCCATCGGTGCGACCGCGGCGCGCGCGCTCGACGGCGAGCGCGAGCCGGGCAGCGAGGCGTTCGCGCTCGGGCGTGCGCAGGGCAAACACGCTCGCTGCGCCACCGGGCGCGCGCGCATCTGCGCGCGTCTCCTCGCGGCTGGCTCGGGGCAGCTCCTGGCCCGCGCGCACGCCGGCGGAGATCAGGTCTCGCCGCGCCCGCGCGAGATCGCGATCTCGCCCGTGCGCATCATCTCGATCAGTCCGAATGGGCGCACCATCGTCTCGAAGGCCTCGATCTTCTCCGTGGTGCCGGTCACCTCGATGATGACCGCGCGCTTTGAGACATCGACGACCTTGCCGCGGAAGATCTCGGAGATCTGCATCAGCTCGCCACGCTGGACGCCGTCGGCGGTGACCTTGAAGAGGGCGAGCTCGCGCGCGACCGTGTCGGTCGGCTCGAGGTCGCGGATCTTGAGCACGTTGATGAGCTTGTGCAGCTGCTTTGTCACCTGGTCGATCGGGTGCAGGGCGCCGTCGACGGTGAGCGTCACGCGCGAGACGTGCTCGTCCTCGGTGGGACCGACGGTGAGCGTGTCGATGTTGAAGCCGCGGCGCGCGAACAGGCCGGCGATGCGCGTGAGCACGCCGGACTTGTTTTCCACGAGGATCGAGAGGACGTGCTTGCGCCCCGTGCGCATGTTCGTCGACGCTTCCAGCTCCTCGAGGCTGAGCGGCTCCTTCGTACCGGGTTCGCCCACGACGATCACCCCACCATCTCGCGGGCCGCTTGGCCCGCGGGGATCATCGGGTAGGTGTTCTCCTCGCGCGTCACGCGCACGTCCACCAGCACCGGCCCGTCGGTGGCGATCGCGCGCTTCATGTCGTCCACGAGCGTGTGCTTGTCGGTGAAGCGCATGCCGGTGACGCCGTAGGCCTCGGCGAGCTTGACGAAGTCGGGGAACTCGCCCATGTCGACGTGGCTGTATTTGTGATCCCAGAAGAGCTCCTGCCACTGGCGCACCATGCCGAGATAGCCGTTGTTCATGATGAACACCTTGATCGGGATCTTGTTCTGCGCGCACGTCGCCAGCTCCTGCGCGTTCATCTGCACCGAGCCGTCGCCCGCGACGCAGCACACCAGCCGCTCGGGAGCGCCCACGGCCGCGCCCATCGCCGCCGGCAGCCCGAAGCCCATCGTGCCCAGGCCGCCCGAGTTGATCCAGCGGCGCGGCTCGGGAAAGTCGTACAGCTGTGCCGCCCACATCTGGTGCTGGCCGACGTCGCTGGTGACGATCGCCTGCCCGCCGGTCGCCTCCCACAGCGCGCGGATCATGAACTGCGGCTTGATCTCCGCGTCGGTGGTGTCCTCATAGGCGAGCGGGTACTTGGCTTTCCAGCCCTCGATCCTGCTCCACCACGCATCCAGACGCGCGGGGTCGGCGCCGATCGCGCGGTACTCGATCACGAGCTTGGCGAGCACGTGCTTGGCGTCACCGACGATCGGGATGTGCGCCGGCACGTTCTTGGAGATCTCCGCCGGGTCAACGTCGATGTGGATGAACTTGGCGCGCGGCGCGAACTCTGAGAGCTTGCCGGTGATGCGGTCGTCGAAGCGTGCGCCCACCGCGCAGATCAGGTCGGCCTCGTCCATCGCATAGTTGGCCGCGCGCGTGCCGTGCATGCCGAGCATTCCAAGCCACTGCGCGTCGGGCGCGGGGAACGCGCCGAGCCCCATCAGCGTGCACGTCACCGGGAAGCGATCGCTACGCGCGAACTCACGCAGCTCCTCGGAGGCGTTCGCGTTGACCACCCCACCGCCGGCGTAGATCACCGGGCGCTGGGCTGCCGCCAGCGCCTTCGCCGCCTGGCGGATCTGCTTCTGGTTGCCTTCGATTCTCGGCTGGTAGCCGGGCAGGCGCAGGTCGGTGACCGGCTCGTAGTCGATTTCCGCGCGGGAGAGGTCTGTCGGTATGTCCACGAGCACCGGGCCGGGACGTCCGCTGCGAGCGATGTGGAACGCCTCGTGGATCGCTCGGGGGATCTCCTGCGGGTGCTGGATCATGAACGAGTGCTTGACCACGGGCATCGTGATTCCGATCGTGTCGGCCTCCTGGAAGCCGTCGGTGCCGAGCAGATCGGTGCGCACCTGGCCGGTGATGAACACGCACGGCACCGAGTCCATCATCGCGTCGCAGATCGGCGTGATCAGGTTGGTCGCTCCCGGGCCGCTCGTCGCGAACGCCACACCCACCTTGCCTGTGGCCTTCGCGTAGCCCTCCGCGGCGTGCCCGCCGCCGGCCTCGTGCCTGACCAGGATGTGGCGGATGCCACCGCCCACGATGGCGTCGTAGGTGGGAAGGTTGGCGCCGCCGGGCAGGCCGAAGACGACGTCGACTCCCTCCGCCTTGAGGCATTCCATCAACGCATCCACAGCGCGCACTTACCGGACCTCCATGCTTCTTCGAGAGAGCAAAATCCCAGTGTACCAGCGGCTTTATGAGCCGCTGAGAGGCCTCTCAGGAGAGGCCGAGCGCGACGCCGATGCTCAACGTGATGAGGCCGCCGACGGTGACGATCAGCAGCGATGAGCGCATCGAGACCCCGAGGAAGCGTTTCCTGACCCAGGCGATCGCGAACAGCTCGAAGGCGACCACGCAGCCGGCGACGAGCAGGGCTTTGTGAACGTTGGAGATGAGGAACGGCAGCGTGTGGAAGATCCCGCCGATAGTCGTCATCCCGCCGGTGATCGCGCCGCGCACGACAGCGGAGCCGCGCCCGGTCTCCTCGCCGGTGTCCGAGAGCGCCTCCGACCAGCCCATGCTGACGCCCGCGCCGAACGCGACTCCGAGCCCGACGATCAGCGCGGTGTGCGAGCTCGAGGCGATCGCGGCCGCGAAGATCGGCGCGAGCGAGGAGACGGTGCCATCGATCATCCCGACGAGCGCCGGCTGCACGACGCGCAGCACGAAGTTGCGCTCGTCCGGGAAGCCCGCACGGTGGATCAGGTGCGCGAGCGGAGCCGCGGTGCTGGCCACCTCGACTGCGTCTGCTTCCGTGCTCATCCAGCAAGCGTATGCCACGCACCGACTTAGGCTGGCCGAATTCCGCTTAGGCAAGCCAAAGCCGAAAGCTCCCTGCGGCCCCGCTCAGAGCGCGTGGGACGGGCGCGGCCCCTGCCGCGAGGACTGCGCGTGGGGCGGGCGCGGCGGAGCCCTGGCGGGGCTATTGCCCGGCGGGTGCCCGCTGCCAGGATTCGGGCGCGATCGCGGTCTCGGGGAACTCGAGCTCGGCGCCGCAGCGCGTGCAGAGAGCGTCGTAGAGCTTCGTCACGCGCCCACACTGCGGACACGCGCGGCGCAGCTCGTCGCGCTCGATTCGGTAGGCGATCGCCGCGAACAGTCCGAGGAAGGGGACCACGCCGGAGATCAGGAACCACAGCACGAAGGAGCTGCCCTTGTACTTTCCGACGATCCCGCCCGCGAGCCCGAAGCAGACGGCGATGATGACGTATGCCACCGCCGCGGCCGCTCGTTAGAAGAGCACGCGAAACGCCCAGACCATGGCGATGATGAGGACGATCGCCACGACCGGGAAGAACAGCGCCGCGATGATCCCGATCACGAGCTTCACCGCGATCAGCAACGCGACCAGGAGCAAAAGCCCTGCGAGGACGTGCTTACCGAATCTCTCTACCTGTGCATTCATGACTACTTTGATGGTAGCGCGGCTGGACAGGAAGCGCTACCCCTGCCCAGCCGCGCTGCCAAGGTCGCCGGTCGAGGGGTACCGGCGACGATTCACTACACGGGATCGCTACAGCTGGACCAGTCCGCCGAGCTCGCGGACGAGCTCTGCAGTTGCACTGTCGAGAGCGCTCGTGCCCGAGCACCGGGCGCCCGCCCCGCGCGCCACGCTGGCGAGCTGGTAGCGGCGGACGCGAGGGCGCTGCTGGCGGACATCGAGCGGCTCCTCGGGCAGTAGGACGAAGCGGCGGCGGGACGAGACGCTTGCACTGAGTGCTGAGAGGTTCATGCGGCAATGTTTGCGCCAGAGCTCCCACTTGCCTTTGGCCTGCGGTCCAAAATAATCCCGGCGGGCGCGTGAGCGATGCGAGCGCGACGCGTGAGCTCGCGCTCGCGCTCAGATGCCGAGCTGCTCGTGGACGAGCCTCGCGACCTCGGTGCCATCGGCGCGCCCTCGCGTCTCGCGCATCACTTGGCCGACGATCGGGCCGATCGCCTTCGCGTTGCCTTCGCGCACTCGCTGCGCGGCCGCCGCGTTCGCCTCGAGCGCGGTGGCGACGATCGCGGCGAGCTCCTCACCGGCGTCCATCGCGGCGAGGCCTTCGGCCTGCACGATCGCGTCGGGGTCCCCACCATCGGCTATGAGGCGGTCGAGCACCTGGCGGGCGGCGCCGACGCTGACCTGTTTTGCGAGCACCATGGCGATGAGCGAGGAGAACGCGGCGGGCGTGACGCGCGAGGAGCTCGGATCTGCGTCCTCCTCGCCCTCGGCGCCGTCGTGGGACAGGCGCGGGAGCAGCTCGCCGGTGAGCCAGTTGGCGAGCGCCTGCGCGGGCGGGGCTGGAGCGGCGCCGGCGGCGAGCGCCGCCTCGAGGTAGTCGCCGAGCTCGACGCGAAAGGCGAGCAGCTGTGCGCTCTCTGCGCTCAGGGCGAGCTCGTGCTGGAAGCGCGACGCGCGCTCCCCAGGGAGCTCGGGAATCGCGGCCCTGGCGGCCTCGCGCATCGGCTCGTCGATCGCCACGGGAACGAGGTCGGGCTCGGGGAAGTAGCGGTAGTCGTGCGCCTCCTCCTTGGAGCGAAGCGAGGTGATGCGATCCGAGGCGGGGTCGTAGTGGAGCGTCTCCTGCTGCACCTGCCCACCGGCGCGCAGGATCTTCTCCTGGCGCGCGATCTCGGCCCTGATCCCGCGTTCGAGGAAGCGAAAGGAGTTCATGTTCTTGAGCTCGGTCTTTACGCCCAGCTCCTCGGAGGCGCGCGCGCGCAGCGAGATGTTGGCGTCGCAGCGAAGCGAGCCCTCCTCCATGTTCACGTCGCTCACGCCGAGCTGGCGAAGCGTGGTGCGCAAGAGCTTCAGCCACTCGCTGGCCTCCCCTGCGCTGCGCAGATCGGGCTCGGTGACGATCTCCGCGAGCGGCGTGCCGCCGCGGTTGAAGTCGACGATGCTCGTGTCGGAGCCGTGGATGCGCCCGCTGGAGCCGACGTGGATGAGCTTCGCGGCGTCCTCCTCGAGGTGCACGCGGTGGATGCGCACCTCGCCGAGGCGCCCGCGCGTGCAAAGGGGCTCGTCGTACTGGGAGATCTGATAGCCCTTGGGCAGGTCGGGATAGAAGTAGTTCTTGCGGTGGAAGATCGAGCGCGGCGCGAGCTCGCAGCCGAGCGCGAGGCCGATCACCAGCCCGAGGTGGACCGCGCGCGCGTTGACCACGGGCAGGCTGCCGGGCAGGCCCAGGCACACGGGGCAGGTGCGCGTGTTGGGCTGCTCGCCGAAGGAGAGCTCACAGCCGCAGAACATCTTCGTGGCGGTCGCGAGCTGCACGTGGATCTCCAGGCCGATCACCGCCTCGAAGGGATCGTCTTCAGGAGAGCCGCCTGCCGGCGGCTGGGCGTGTGCTCGCTGCTGCTCAGACATGCGCGTGCGCTCCGTCGAAGGCGATCGACTGCTCGAGCGCATACGCGGCGTCGAGCAGGCGGTTCTCGCTGAATGCCGGACCGGCGATCTGCAGGCCGACCGGCAACCCCGGCGCGCCGGCGCCGTCACTCTCGAGGCTGCGCCCACAGGGAATCGAGATCGCGGGAATGCCGGCGAGCGACATCGGCACGGTGAAGTAGTCGCTGAGGTACATCGCCCACGGGTCCGAGGTCTTCTCGCCGAGCTCGAATGCGACCCCCGGTGCCGTGGGCGTGACGATCAAATCGACGCTCTGGAAGGCCGCGCGGAAGTCCTCGGCGATCTTCGTGCGCACGCGCTGCGCGCGTCCGTAGAAGGCCTCGTAGTAGCCGGCCGACAGTGCATAGGTGCCGAGCATGATGCGGCGCTTGACCTCCGCCCCGAAGCCGTCGTGGCGGGTGCGCGTGTACATGTCGAGCAGGTCGCCGGGGTCCGCGGCGCGCAGCCCGTAGCGCACGCCGTCGAAGCGCGCGAGGTTGGAGCTGGCCTCCGAGGGCGCTAGCACGTAGTACGCGGACAGCGCGTGGGGGGCGTGCGGGAGCGAGATCCCTTCGACGCGGGCGCCCAGAGCTTCCGCGCGCTCGAGCGCCTCCTCGAAGCACCGGCGCACGCTCGGCTCGATGGCGGCGCCGCTCTCCGGGGAGCGCCCCAGCTCGTCGGGTACGCCGAGCACGAGGCCGTCCAGGCGCTCGGCGCTCGGCAGCGTGATCTGCTCGGCGCGCTGGAGCGAGGTCGCATCGCAGGGGTCATGGCCGATCATGTGCGCCAGCAGCAGGGCGGCGTCGGTGACGTCGCGCGTGAGCGGGCCCGCCTGATCCAGCGAGGAGGCGAAGGCGATCATGCCGTAGCGCGAGACCGAGCCGTACGTGGGTTTCATCCCGACGATGCCGCAGAGCGAGGCGGGCTGGCGGATCGAGCCGCCGGTGTCGGTGCCGAGCGCCCACGGCGCGAGACCAGCCGCGACCGCCGCCGCGCTGCCGCCCGAGGAGCCGCCGGGGACGCGCGTCTTATCCCACGGGTTGAGCGTCGGCCCGTAGGCAGAGTTCTCGGTCGAGGAGCCCATCGCGAACTCGTCCTGGTTGGTCTTCGCGAGCAGCGGCGCGCCAGCCGCGTGCAGGCGCGCGACCGCGGTTGCCGTGTATGGGGGCAGATAGCCCTCGAGGATCCGCGAGCCGGACTGGCTGGGGACGCCCTCCGTGCAGAAGAGGTCCTTCACGGCGAGCGGCACTCCGCGCAGCGGTCCGTCCACGGGCCCGGGCGCGGAGGGTGAGACCCACGTGAAGCAGTTGAGCCCGCCGCGCCCCGAGCTCTCGCGATCCCTCTCGGCGCGGGCGCGGTAGAACGCGAACAGGGCTTCAGCATCGAGCTCGCCCGCGTCAATCGCCGCGATCGCCTGCGCCGCGGACAGCGACAGGATGTCGTCGCTCACGCCTGCGGGCTCGGGACTAGAAAGCCGTCCTCGCTGACCGCTGGGGCCTGCGCGAAGGCCACCTCGCGTGGAAGGCAGGGGCGCGGCTCGTCGGCGCGCAGCGCGCCGGTGACCTCGACGACGTGTGAGGTGGGCGCGACGTCATCGAGGTCGAGCTCGCCGATCCGCGCGACGTGATCGAGCACGCCGGAGAGCTCGCTGGTCATCCGCTCGATCTCCTCCTCGGCGAGCGCGAGGCGGGCGAGGCGGGCGACGTGCACGACCTCATCGCGTCCGATCACAGCCGCATTCTAAGGGCCGCTGCGCTCCCCCCGGGGCCGAGCCCCGGCGAAGCGGCCCCCCGGTCAGGGGCGGGGCCGCGGCGTGGGCTTGGCAGGGCGGTACAGCGATGGCCGTTCGTCGCGCAGCGCGAGCCATGCACCGAGGAGCATCAACGCGGAGCCGCCGAGCGCGAGCCACACGCCGACGCACACCATGCTCGCGTGATCGGGGCGCTCGAAGACCCTCACGAGCGCCGCGATCAGGGCAAGCAGGGAGAGCAGCACGCACCATACGGCGACCGAGACGGGCAGCGCCGGGCTGCGCTCGCCGAGCGCGCTCACGGTCAGCGCGAGGGCGGCACAGATCGCGGCGAGCAGCAGCACGACGGCCGGGCCGAAGGTGTTCCAGGCATCGAGGTTGCCGACGGGCGCCTCGTAGGAGCGCTCGAACAGCGAGACGATCGCCGCTAGCGCTCCTGCGAGCGCCACGAGCTCGCCGACGCGCACTCGCCTAAGGCTCATCGACGACCCCACCCGGCGCGGGCGCGGGCTCCGAGGGCGCGCTCATGCGCGCCCCTGTCCGGCCTCTGCCGGCTCGCGCGTGTCCTTTGGCGGGCCGGCCTGCGCCCTCGCCGCCTGCAGCGTGTTGCGCAACAGCAGCGCGATCGTCATCGGCCCCACGCCGCCGGGCACGGGCGTGATCGCCGAGGCACGCTCGCTCGCGGCCGCGAAGTCGACGTCGCCGACGAGGCCACTCTTGTTGCCGGCCTGCTCGGGGGTCAGACGGTTCATGCCCACGTCGATCACCACCGCCCCCGGCCTGACGAAGTCCCCGCGTACCATGCGCGCCCGTCCGATGGCGACGATCAGGACATCGGCGCGGGCGCACACCTCGCGCAGCCCGCGCGTGCGCGAGTGACAGATGGTGACGGTCGCGTTGCTCGCGAGCAGGAGCTGGGCCATCGGCTTGCCGAAGAGGTTGGAGCGCCCGACGACGACCGCCTCGGCGCCCTCGAGCTCGACGCCGCTGTCGGCCAGCAGCTCCATCACGCCGGCGGGCGTGCACGGGCGCAGCCCCGGCTGCCCGAGCGCGAGCAGCCCGGCGTTGACGGGCGTGAGCCCGTCGACGTCCTTGCCGGGGTCGATCAGCGCCGTGAGCGCCGGCCCGTCGAGGTGGGCGGGCACGGGCAGCTGCAGCAGCACGCCGCTGACGGCGCCGTCGCCGTTCAGCCGCTCGAGCTCCTCGGCGACGTCCGCGAAGGAGGAGTCCTGTGGCAGGCGCCGGTCGAAGGCCACCATGCCGACCTCCCCGCACGCGCGCTGCTTGCCGCCGACGTAGACGGCGGACGCGGGGTCCTCGCCGACGAGCACGGTCGCAAGGCCGGGCGGGCGGCCGCTCTCGCGGGTGAACGCCTCGACCTCGCGCGCGAGCTCCGCGCGCACGCGCGCGGCGATCTGCTTGCCGTCGATGATCCTCGCATGCATCGCGCCGTGGATGCTATGAGCTCAGCGGCGGCTCACCGGCGCGTACTCGGCCATCAGCTTGCGCTCCGATCCGTCGCCGGCGAAGCGCACCACGATCACACCGCCCGGCTCGACGCCGGTGACGACGCCCTCGCCGAAGGCCGCGTGCACGACATCCTCACCGAGACGGAAGGTCCTCGCCGGCGCGCTCGCCTCGCGCGCGCCCCCACCCCCCCACGCGCCCGCGAGCGCCGTCTTGGAGGCAACCGACGCGCCATGGCCGATCGCGCCGCCGGCGACGGCGAAGCCGGATGAGAGCGAGCTCCTCGCCCATCCGGCCTGCGGCGGCTCGTCGAGCAGCTCGCAGGGGATCTCCTCGAGGAAGCGGCTGCGCATGCCGTAGGCCTGCGCGCCGAAGACGGCCCGCCGTCGCGCATGGGTCAAATAGAGCTGGCGCATCGCACGCGTGACGCCCACGTAGAAGAGGCGGCGCTCCTCCTCCAGGCCACCCTCGTCGAGCGCGCGCGAGTGCGGGAAGACGCCGTCCTCGAGGCCGGTGATGAAGACGATCGGATACTCGAGGCCCTTGGCGTTGTGCAGCGTCATGAGCGTCACGAGGCCCTCGTCGCTGCGCGCGTCGGCGTCGGCGACGAGCGCGATCTGCTGCAGGAAGACCTCGAGCGTGTCCTCTCCCTCAGCGGCGCCGGCGTCGAACTCGCGCCCGACCTCCACCAGCTGCTCGAGGTTCTCGATGCGCCCCTGCGCCTCGATCGTGCGCTCGGCTTCGAGCGCCTCGATGTAGCCGCTCTGCGAGAGCAGCGCCTGGAGCACCTCGCCGACGGGCTCCTCGGTCATCTCGCGCAGCTCCTGCATCGTCTGCATGAAGCGCCCGAGGGCCTTCACGGCGGCGGCACCCAGTCCGGGGACCTGCGCTGCTCGAGCGGCCGCGTCCCACACGGGGATCTCCAGCGAGGCGGCGTGCGCGAGCACGCGCGCGAGCGAGGTCTGTCCGATGCCGCGCCTGGGCGAGTTGACGGCGCGCGTGAAGCTGACGACGTCGGCGGGGTTGACGAGCAGCGACAGGTAGGCGGTCGCATCCTTGATCTCCGCGCGTTCGTAGAACTTCGTGCCGCCGATCACCTGGTAGGCGATCTCGCTGCGCACGAGCGCGTCCTCGATCACGCGCGAGAGCGCGTTGGTGCGGTAGAGAACGGCGATCTCCGTGCGCGAGGCGCCCTCGTCGACGAGGCGCTGGATCTCGCCGACGACGAGGCGGGCCTCCGCGTGCTCGTCGTCGAGCACGCGCACGTGAATCGGCTCGCCCTCGCCGAGCTCGCTCCACAGGCGCTTGGCGATACCGCCGCGGTTGTTCGCGATCACGGAGTTGGCGGCCGAGAGGATCGTCTGCGTCGAGCGGTAGTTCTGCTCGAGCTTGACCACGCGCGCGTCGGGGAAGTCGTCTTGGAAGTCGAGGATGTTGCGGATGTCAGCCTGCCTGAAGCTGTAGATCGATTGACTGTCATCCCCGACCACCGCGAGGTTGCGGTGCCCTACGGGACCGGCATAGGTGGGGCGATCGCCCGGCTGGGCGTTCCCGCGCTGCGGCGGCGGGCCCCCGCCCACGAGCAGCTGCAGAAGGCGGTACTGGGCGTGGTTGGTGTCCTGGTACTCGTCCACCAGCACGTGGCGGAAGGCCTCGCGATAGCGATCGCGCACCTGCTCGTAGAGCTCGAGCACGTTGACCGTGCGAAACAACAGGTCGTCGAAGTCCATCGCGTTCATGCGGTGTAGGTCGCGCTCATAGATCTCGTATACGTCGGCGATCATCTCCTCGTAGGGCGAGGCGCCCGCGTGGCGGTAGGAGGCTGCGTCGATCAGCCGGCTCTTGGCGGCGGAGATCTGGTTGTGGATCGCCGCGGGCGTATAGCGTTTGGAGTCCACACCGAGGGCATCGGCCGAGCGCTTGGTCAGCCGGCGCGAGTCCGCCTGGTCATAGATCGTGAACTGCCGCGTATAGCCGAGGCGCTGAGCCTCCGCGCGCAGGATGCGCGCGCAGGCCGCGTGGAAGGTCATCACCCACATCCCCCGCGTGCTGTGGCCGAGCATCCGCTCGACGCGCTCGCGCATCTCTCCCGCGGCCTTGTTCGTGAACGTGATCGCGAGGATCTCCGAAGGCTGCGCCTGGTCGGTGTAGATGAGGAAGGCGATCCGGTGCGTGAGCACGCGCGTCTTGCCGCTGCCTGCGCCGGCGAGGATCAGCAGCGGGCCCTCGCCGTGCGTGACAGCCTCGCGCTGGGGCTCGTTGAGGCCCTCGAGCAGCTCTTGGAGGTGCTCGGCGTGGGGATTCGCGGCCATCGAAGCCAGGATAGATGCGCCCCCGGCTGGCGCTCGCGACGTCAGCCGCCGGCGGGGTTGGGGCCGGTGACGCTGCGCAGCGGCCTCACCTCGGCCACAGGCTGGGGCTCATGGGAGAGCTCGGCGACCAGTCCTTCGAGCGTCGCGATGCGGCTCGAGAGCGCCTGGATCGCCTCCGCGATCGGGTCGGGGAGGTGGATCCAGTCAGCGTCCGGGCCCTCCACCCGTCGCCCGTCCACGCGCACGGGATGGCCGGGGTTGCCGACGACTGTCGAGTTCGCCGGCACGTCGGTGATGACGACGCTGTTGGCGCCGATCTTCGCACCGTGGCCGACCGTGATCGGACCGAGCAGCTTGGCGCCGGAGCCGATCGTCACGTTGTCCTGGACGGTTGGGTGGCGCTTGCCGGTGGCGAAGCCGGTGCCGCCGAGCGTGACGCCCTGGTACATCGTGACGTCGTCGCCGATGTCGGCCGTCTCGCCGATCACGACGCCGGCGCCGTGATCGATGAAGAGCCCGCGGCCGATGCGCGCCGACGGATGGATCTCGATGCCGGTGAGCGCGCGCGTGAGCATGGAGATCAGGCGCGGCAGCAGCGGGACGTCGGCCTGGTGGAGCGCGTGCGCGACGCGGTAGGCGAGCAGCGCGTGAATCCCCGGCCAGGTAGCGAGGATCTCGGCGGGGGCCACGCCTCGCGCCGCGGGGTCGCGCTCGCGCGCCGCGCGCACGTCCAAGCGCAGCTCGCCGACCACCCGTGCGGCCCTGCTGAAAGCGGCCATGCCAAAAGCGTAGCGCTGAACGGGACGGATGGTTGAGCGTGCAACCGAATCTTGCTGGGCGCGAAGAAGGAGCGACTAGGGCGCGAAGAACGCTTGCGAGACGTAGCGCTCGCCCGAGTCGGGCATCACCACGACGATTCGCTTGCCCTTCGATTCGGGGCGCGAGGCCACCTCGAGCGCCGCCCACATGGCCGCCCCGCAGGAGATGCCCGCGAGCAGGCCCACTCGCCGCGCGCAGTTCCAGGCGGTTTGGATCGCCTCGTCATCGCCTACGGCGATCACCTCATCGAGCAGCGCACGGTTGAGCACGGGCGGCACGAAGCCGGCGCCGATTCCCTGGATGCGGTGGGGACCGGGGCGTCCTCCCGAGAGCACGGCCGAGCCGCGCGGCTCGACGGCCACGATGCGCAGGCGCGGGTTGACGTGCTCGCGCAGATACTCGCCGACGCCCGTGATCGTGCCCCCGGTGCCCACACCCGCCACGAACACGTCCACGCGCCCGTCGAGCGCTCGTGCGATCTCAGGTCCGGTCGTTCTGCGGTGTATCTCGGGGTTGGCCGGGTTGGAGAACTGGTCGGGCAGGAAGACGTTCTCATCGCGCGCGAGCGCGCGCGCGGCGGCGACGGCCTCCCCCATCCCGCCGAGCGACTCGGTGATCTCCACACGCGCCCCGTACAGGCGCAGCAACGCCTCGCGCTCACGGCTCATCCCCTGTGGCAGCGTGAGCACCAGCTCATAGCCCTTGGCGGCGCACACGAAGGCGAGCGCGATCCCCGTGTTGCCGCTGGTCGCCTCGACGATCAGGCTGCGCCCCGGCTCGATCCTGCCTTCGGCCTCGGCGGCCTCGATCATCGCCACGCCGATGCGGTCCTTGACGCTGCCCCCCGGGTTGAACGCCTCGAGCTTGGCGAACAGCTCGACGCCGTTCTCTGCCGCGGCGGTCCCCTCGAGCATGCGCGGCAGCGCCACCAGGGGCGTGCCGCCCACCAACTCGGCAATGTTGATCGGGATTGCTGCCATGCGAACGACGATAGTGCACCGCTCGCAGCCCGTGCGGGCGCGTGCAGCGGGTGCGCTTCTCCGAGGACCGGCGCGAGCCTGCGCGCGTCGCGCGCCGCCTGCTGTACCCTCGCGCCTGGGTGGCATACGACACGGAACTCGCCAATCGCCTGCGCGAGCAGCTCGCCGACGAGGTGGGCGTGACCGAGAAGGCGATGTTCGGCGGACTGGCCTTTCTGCTGCACGGGCACATGGCGGTCACGGTCTCCTCTCGCGGCGGGCTGATGGTTCGCGTGGGCACAGACGGCGCCGAGGACGCGCTCGCGCGTCCCCACACGCGCCAGATCGAGATGAGAGGGCGCCCGATGCCCGGCTGGATCCATGTCGCGGCCGAGGGCGTCAGGACAAAGCGCCAGCTCGTAACCTGGGTGCGACGTAGCGTGCAGTTCACACGCACGCTCCCACCCAAGGGCTGAGCCTATTTGTGCCGCGGCAGGATCGCTGCCGGCACTTCGGCCAGCAGCCACTGCCCCCCGAGGTAAAGCGCCCGTTCCGGCCTGGCGGCGCGGTATACACGCGCTTCGCTTCCTGAGACGACGATGCGGGTGCCCGGGCTGAGACCCGGCGTACGGATCCTTTCGGCCCAGCGTTCGAAGCTCGTGGTCAGGCACTCTTTCAGCGCGGGCTTGAACTGATCGCGCAGCGACGGGTCCATGTAGGAGTCGCAGATATCTGTGAACTCGCCGGAGCTCGCGTCGAGCCCGATCGAGCGGTACATGCCGCGTACGCCCACGGCGCTCCGCGGCGCGCTCGCTCCGCCGCAGCCGGCGAGCAGCAGCGAGATGCACAGCGCGGCCGCTGTGAGGCCCGACGTGCGCGAGAGCACCGGCTGCACAGGCGCCATCGTAGGCCGGTGTAGTCCGTGGCGATGAGGTGCAGCGCGTTTGGCCCTCGAACATTCGCCGGCTTCTCTTAACGTCCACGGTGTCGCTGGTAGCCTCGCCGAGTGGGCGATTGACCATGCAGGACGAGAACCACCGAGAGGGTCCCAGCCTCGAGCTCATCCCACGAGTCGTGTATTACCAACGCGAGCTGCGCAAGGTGATCGGCGGGGCGAAGCGCGTGAGACCCGCAAGGCGCCACATGCGGATCGGCGTCCCCAATCGCCTCGAACGTGCCCTTGGAGATGGCCGCCGATGAGCGAGCGCTTCTAGTCCCTTAGATGCGTGGGGCCCCGAGAGCAGCTCCCGGGGCCCACGCTTCCTCTAACTCAAGAGCCTTCCCTAGTGTTCGGTCGGCTGCGGTGCCTTGATCGTGAAGCTGGGTTCTTCGGTGTTGAACGGGGATTCTTCCTCGTCAGCCTCGAAGTAGGACTTGCCCGGTTTGCAGGACTCGCCGCCGATCGCGATCACGAAGGCATTGCCGTCGTCGTCCGTCTTCAGCGCTTCATCGCCACCAGCTTCGAGTGCCGTGCCACCAGCGAGTTCTTTGCCGTCGCCGAGCGGGTCCGTCGTGAAGTTCGGGCGCAGCCAGATGACTTTGGCTTCGGTGTTCTCAGGGTCTCCGCCCGGAGGGACTTCGCAGCGCGAGAAGAGCTCCGGCGCTGCAACCCGCACTTTCGCCTCAGTAGAGCCGTACTCGGCCTGGATCAGCGTCGCGACAGAGCTCGACTCTTCATCCTCGACCTGTTCCTTCGGCATGACCGTCACGCCTTCGGTCGACGGTTTCGCCGGTTCGACAGCGAACCCGGCGGCGAACGATTCAACCGTCGTGTTGCCTTTGCCGACTTCCGTGTGACCAGAGATCACAGTGCCACCGACGGCACAGTTCGGACCAGCCACGAGCCCGACGTTGACGTTGCCATCACCGTCGAGTTCGACGTCGATCGAGTTGCCCTCCGAGAGGGTCGGAAGCCCCAAACTGAACTCGTTCGGGTCCAGCCAGATGATCCCGTGGAACTCCTCCGGGTCGCCGAGGCCCAGGCAGCGGCTCTGAAGCTGCGCGTCGCTGATTTCGACCACTGTGCCGCCCGGGAAGACAGCCGGGTTGCACTCCACCGTCACGATGTCGCCGACACTGCCGACGTTCCCGAACTCACCCTGGCGCATCAGGCCAGGCAGAGTAAAGATCTTGCAGTTCGGCGATTCTGCTTTTTCGGTGGCCGGCACCACGGTTCCGTGTGCCGAGGCAGACCCAGCCATCAACAGCAAGCTGGCGATGAGCACAAGCGTGCCCGCCCATAGACTACGTCGCTCCATGACTTTCCTCCAGTTGAGTGTTCCCGTGCTTGGCACCCGGACATCCGGGCTAGCCGCCCCCGACAAGGGATCCCCGCATACCGCCGAAGCCCCCCGTGGTTCTCTTACGGCACGAAGAAATACCACGGGTTGCGGTGGAAAGCTCGTAGAAAGTTCGCAAATTGCGGATTTTTTGGCCCCAAACGCCTAAAACATGGCGGGTTTGCAGGGATTTCGTGATGTTCGGGAGCCCCTGGCATCGGCATAGCCGTGCCGAATGAGGGACGCAGACCCCCCTGCGGGGCACCCTTCAGATGTGATACATGCTCGCGCCGGCCTCGCGCAGCTCGCGCTCCATCACGTCAGCGATGCTCGTGCGTGCGAACACCGCTCGCGCGGCCTGTGCGGCGTCGGCGAACACGCCCTCGGAGTCACGGCCCAGCGGACCGTCGAGCAGCTCGACTATCTCGAGCACCGTGATCGTGGCAGGCTCGCGCGCGAAGCGGTAGCCGCCCTTGACACCACGCTGGGAGCGCACGATGCCGCCGCGGCGGAGCACCGCGAAGAGCTGCTCGAGGAACTGGACGGGGACATCGCGCCTGCGCGCAAGCTCGCCGATCGGAACGGGGTCCTCGCCGCCGCTGCGCGCGAGCTCGGCCAGCGCGAGCACGGCGTAGGGCGACTTGGTCGTGATCGAGATCATCTCGGGGCTCCAGGGGGCGCGCTGCGACCTGCGCGCTCAAGCGATCGTATTAGCCCCGGCGCGCTCGTCCACCGCCGTGCCCCAGCCGCGCCACCCGGTGTGGCCCTGGGCGCCCGGTGCGGGGCGCCCGGCGGCCGCTACAGCCAGCCGCGCTCGGTGGCGATCAGCACCGCCTGTGCGCGATCGACGGCACCGAGCTTGCCGTAGATGTTGTGCAGGTGGGTGCGCACCGTGCTCGTCGAAAGCGTCAGCTCGTGTGCGATCTGCTTGTAGACCTTGCCCTCGGCGAGGCGCTGCAGCACGCCCAGCTCGCGCCCGGACAGCGGGCACGGGTCGACGTGGCGCTGGCGCTGGGCATTCGCGCTCGGCAACTCGTAGAGCACGCGCCTGAGCTCGTCCGGGCCGAGGCCGACGGCGCGCGCGGAGTGCAACATCTCCGTGGGCGACACGCGCCCGCCCTGTTCGTAGTGCGCGAGCATGTCCGCGAGACGCACGAAGGCGGCCTCGCCTTCCACGTCGGCGTTGTGGTGGCGCTCGATCGGCGCAGCCAGCGAAGTCGGCAGGCCCCAGCGACGCATGAGCACGCCGCCGACCAGAGCGTGATCCACGCCCAGCTCGCGACGCTCTTGGTGGATGCGCTCCTCCGGTGTCCTTGCTCCCCTGTGGACCTGCGAGGGGTAGCCGGGGTAGGCGTGCAGCAGTACGAGCTTGCCAACGTCGTGCAAGAGGCTCGTCACGGTCAGTCGGTCGCGGTTCTCATAGCCCACCTCGGTGGCGATTCGATCCGCGGCGTGTTGCGTGGCGAGTGCGTGCAGGCGGAAGCGCTCCGGCGCCGCGTCCCACACGCTCGCGCGCTCGAAGAAGTCGAATGTGCGCATGCGGTTGGCCACCGCCTGCACCGTGTGCGGGCTCAAGACCTCGACGGCCGCGACCGCGGTGTCCACGCGCGTGCGTCCCTGGTTGGCGCGATTGGCGAGGCGTAGGACGGCGATGCTGAGCGCCACGTCGGACTCCACCGCCGCCACGACGTCGGCCGTGGCCACGTGGTCGCGAGTGACCACCGACAGCAGGCGATCGCGTGACTCCGCCAGCGCCGGGAAGGCCTCGAGCGCTTCGAAGGCCATCGTGAGGCGCCTGCCGTGGCCCTCGTTCTGATGGCGCTCGCCCGCGCCGGAAGAGCTCGCGCGCAGCCGGCTGTGCGAGGGCGCCGGGCCCTTCACGCTCGTGAGGGTCCTCGAAGCTCGCTTCTGCGGCGCAGCGGGCTTGCTCGCGGTGTTGGCGCGAGCGGCGCCTGCGCGCGTGTCGCTCGCGGCCCTCTTCCTCACCACCTTCGCGGTACTGCCGACCTTCACTGCTGTCGCCGGCTTCTTCGCCGCGGCAATTGCCTGCATGTGCTGTCGATCCCTTCCTTGGGTCGCCGGCGCTCGAGCCGGTGGGTTTCCTACCTCTCACGCCCTATCGGCATTCCTGGCTCACGGATTTAGCGCACGCGAGATGCGCCGCAATGTCTCCTCGCGACCGAGCAGCGCGACGCTCCCGAAAATCCCCGGTGAGACCGTCGTGCCGGTGAGCGCCACGCGCAGCGGCTGGTAGACCTCGCGCGGCTTGCTCGCGCGGCGCGCGATCACCGCGTCGAGCGCCTGCTGCACGGATGCCTCATCGAACTCGGGTGCCGTCGCCAGCGCCTCGCTCACGTCCGCCAGCGCCTCGCGACCGCCATCGTCGAGCCAGCGCTCGCGTGCGCTCGGATCGTCTGCAGGACCGTTGAGCAGCCCTCCGACCAATGGCCAGAAGTCCGCGAGCGTCTGGATTTTCTCGCGACTGATCCGTGCCGCCTGCTCCAGGTCGTTGCGGGCGGTGAAGGCCTCCAGGCGACGCGCGAGCTCCTCGACGGGCAGCTTGCGGAGATAGATGCCGTTCAGCCAGCGCAGCTTGGCCTCGTCGAAGCGCGCCGGGTTGCGGCTCACGCGCTCGAGCGTGAAGCGCTCGATCAGCTCCTCGGTCGAGAGCACGGTCGCATCGTCGCCCGCGCCCCAGCCGAGCAGTGCCAGGTAGTTGCGCACGGCCTCCGGGAGATAGCCCGCGTCGCGCAGCTCCTGCACGGAGGCCGCGCCGTGGCGCTTGGAGAGCTTCTTGCCGTCGGGACCGTGCAGCAGCGGCAGGTGCGCGTAGACGGGGGGGGCGCCCTGCGCTTCGCCGGAGGAGGGCGCGAGCCCCGCTTCGCGCGCAGCCTCGAGCACGAGCAGCTGCTTGGGCGTGTTCAGAGGTGATCCTCTCCGCGCACGACGTGCGTGATCGCCGCGTCGAGGTCGTCGATCGCGACGGCGAAGTTGTAGAGCACCGAGTCATCGGCGCGCGCGATCACCGGATCGTCGAGATGGACGTGCTCGAAGCGCGTCTCCCCGCGGATCGCGTCCTCGACGACGGTCGCCCCCTCGGAGGGCACGCGCAGGCGCACCGCCCCGTCGCGCTCGGCCTCCCCGCGAAAGCCGCACTCGGCGCCGTGGCGGGCCTTGTAGCTCTTCACGTCCTCGGCCGTCGCATGTGAGCGGTAGGCGTGACCGGACTCCAGCAGCGCCTCGAGCGCTTCGCGATGGCGCGCCGCGCGCGCGCTCTGCATGATCGGCCCCTCGTCCCAGTCGAGCTCGAGCCAGCGCAGCGCGTCGAGGATCTGCTCGACGTTCTCGGGCGTCGAGCGCTCGCGGTCGGTGTCCTCGATCCGCAGCACGAGCTCGCCGCCGTCGTGGCGCGCGAGCAGCCAGTTGAACAACGCCGTACGCGCGCCGCCGATGTGCAGCGCGCCCGTCGGGGACGGTGCGAAGCGAACCCTCATCGCCGCCAGTATCTCGCGCGGGCGCCCGGCACGCCGCCTATGCTCCGCGCGTGCAGGCGCAAGTCGCCGAGGAGAGCGCTCGCCGCGGGTCCAGGCGCTCGCGGGCGCGCGCGCGGACCGCGACGCTGCTAGCCCACCCGCTCGCTCCGCTCGCCGCCCTCTGCCTGATCCTCGTGCTCGCCCTCTGCGCGATGGTGCTCGATCTGGGCCAGCCCTGCTCGTCTCCGTGCCGCAACAGCTCCGCACACACGCTGATCTTCGACGAGGCCTACTACGTCAACGCGGCGCGCGTGATCGACCACATCAACCCGCCCGCCGGCCAGCCCTACCACGATGCGCCGCCGGGCGATGACCCGAACGCCGAGCACCCACAGCTGGCCAAGCTGATCATCGCCGCCACGATCGAGCTGTTCGGCGATAACCCGCGCGGGTGGCGCAGCGGCAGCGTGCTGTTCGCGCTGCTCGCGATCGCCGCGCTCTATGCGCTCGCGCGCGCCGCGGGCGCCAGCCAGTGGCTGGCGGTCGGCGTGAGCGCGGTCGCAGCCCTCGACAACCTGCTGATCGTCTCCGGGCGCATCGCGACGCTCGACATCTACGCGCTTGCGATGATGCTCGTGGCGGCGACCCTGTACGTCCGCGGCTCGCCGCTGCTCGCCGGCGTCGCCCTCGGAATCGGCGCGTGCATGAAGGAGGTCGCCGTGTTCCTCCTGTTCATCGTGCTCGCGCTCGAGCTCTTGCGCGTGGCGCGCCGGCGCTGGGTGGAGCACCGGCCCTCAAGGGTGCTGCGCGAGAGCGCGATCCCCTTCTACCTCTTCACGCTCACGACATGCGTGTGCGCAGTGGGCCTCTTGTGGCTGCTCGACGTGCTCGTGCCCGCCTATGAACCGGCCCACCACACCGTCTACGCGGGCGACCCGTTCACGCACCTCGCGCATATCTACCACTACGCGCAGGCGCTGACGGCGGCGCCGAACACGACGGGCATCTCCTCGACGCCGTGGCAGTGGCTGCTCGACGAGAAGGCGATCTCCTACGCGAAGGTCGCCGTCAACACCCTCTCGGGTGGCCATGTGATCGCGAGCCGCGCGCTCGTGAGCTTCCAGGGCGAGATCAACCCCTTCATCATCTTCCTCGCGATCCCCGCGGTGTTCGCCGCCGCGCCGGCCGCTTGGCGCGAGGGCGACGGAGTCGCGGCGCTCGCGCTGTGCTGGTCACTCGGCGCCTTCCTGCCGTTCCTCGCCGACAGCCAGATCACCGGGCGCATCAGCTACCTCTACTACATGCTGATCGTGATGCCCGGCATCTACATCGCGCTCGCGTGGCTGTTCGCACGCCCGCGCATGCCGAGCGCGGCGACGCTCGGTTGGGCGGTGGCGTTGGTATACGGCTTCGTGCACCTGTACCCGCTGCGCACGGTGCTCTGAAGTAGTGTCGGCGCAGGCGTCAGCATGCTGATCGGAGCGCACGTCTCGCCCGCGGGCGCCCTGGCCAAGGCGATCGAGCGCGGCGTCGAGCGCGACTGCCGCTCGATCCAGATCTTCAACCAGTCCCCGCGCATGTGGCGGCCGACCGCGTACGGCGAGGAGGACTTCGCCGCCTTCCGCGAGGCGATGGCGGCGAGCACGGTCGATGCGGTCCTGATCCACGCCGTCTACCTGGTCAACTGTGCGAGCGAGGATCCCGAGATCCGCTCCAAATCGCTCGCCTCGCTGACGCACTCGCTGCGTGTCGGGCAGGCGATCGGCGCGAGCGGCGTCGTGCTGCACCCGGGCTCGGCCAAGACCGGCGCGGTCGCACCCGCGCTCGAGCGCGCCGCGAAGACGATCCACGAGGCGCTCGCGCAGAGCGAGGGCTGCGAGCTACACCTCGAGATCACCGCCGGCGCCGGCGGCACGCTCGGGCGCTCCTTCGACGAGCTCGCGCGCCTGCTCGAGCTGGCCGACGATCGGCGCGTGGGCATCTGCCTGGATTCCTGTCATCTCTTCGCCACCGGCTTTGACATCCGCACGCCGGCCGGGATGGCGAGGATGCTGCGCGAGAGCACGCGCAAGCTCGGGCGCGGGAGGATCCGCTCGCTTCACCTCAACGACTCGCTCACCCCGCTCGGCTCAAACCGCGACCGCCACGCCAACATCGGCCACGGCGAGCTCGGCGAGGCCGGCTGCGCGGCCTTCCTCTCGGCTCCCGGCCTGCAGCGATTGCCGTGCGTGCTGGAGACCGGGGGCGAGGACCGCAAGGGGCCCACGGCGAGCGAAGTCGCATTCGCACGCGAGCTGCGCGAGCGCGCCATCGCCGCGCGTCGCTGAGCCCCCACCGAGCGCACGAGCCCGAGCGTGCGCCGCGGCGGCGCGCGGGGAGCGCCTCAGCCGGCGGCGGCGCTCGCGGGGAGCGCCTGGCTGCGCGCTCGCGCGCCGTTCAGCGCGTGGCCGAGCTCCGCGCACGCCGTCGGCGTGTTCGCCACTTGGTGCTCCTCGCCGAGTCCCAGCACGCACGTCTTGCCGTCGCTGCGGTCGATGTGGATGAACACCTCTGCGGGCCCCGGGAAATCCCCGATCGTCTGCTTGAGCTCCTCGAGCACGCTGTCGCAGAGCTCACTCGCCGCCACGCGCAGGTGGACCGGCCGCGCGAGCGCGCTCGCAGCATTCTCGGCTGCGCGTGCCTTCGAGCGCGCGCTCTCGATCTGCTCGGCAGAGGGGTTGAAGGCCTCGACGCTCTGCGCCACCACGCAGGTCTTGCCCGCTTCCTTGTGGTCGACGCGGCCCTTCACGATCACGACCTTGTCGACCTCGAGCGCCGCCTCGTGCTCGGCGAGCGCCTTGCCGAAGACCAGCAGCTCGACCAAGCCGGCGAGGTCGTCGAGCGTCGCGAACATCATCGGGTCGCCAGAGCGTGTGCGAATGCGCTTGGTCTCCGTGATGATGCCGCCGATCGTCACCGCATCCTTGTCGCGGCGCTCGGCGAGCGCCGCGATCGCGCAGTCCACGCGCGCCCGTAGCGCCTCGCGCAGCGGCTTCAGCGGGTGCGCGGAGATGAACAGGCCGATCGCTTCCTTCTCGCACGCGAGCAGCTCGCGCTGCTCGTACTCCTCCTCGGGGATCGGCAGGTGCGCAACGGTCCCCGCGGCGAAGGCGCCCGCGCCGGGGCCTGTTGCGCCGCTGTCGGTCTGCAGTTCATCGAAGATCGAGCCCTGGCCGATCTGCGCGTCCTGCTGCAGCTGCTGGCCCTGGGCCTGTGCTTTCTCGAGCACCGCGAGCATGCCCTTGCGGCTCGCGCCCGTGGAGCCGAGCGCGCCGCACTTGATCAGCGCCTCGATCGCCTTCTTGTTGACCGTGCGGCTGTCAACGCGCGCGCAGAAGTCCCACAGCGAGGTGAAGCGCCCGCCGCTCTCGCGCGCGCGTTTGATCGCCTCGACGGCCTGGTAGCCGACGCCCTTGACCGCGTCCAAGCCGAAGCGGATGTTGCCGTCGACGACCGTGAACTCGTGGTCTGAGAGGTTCACGTCCGGGGGCAGGATCTCGATCCCCATCTCCTCGCAGCGCGCGACGAAGTACGGCACCTTGTCCTTCGTGGACATCACCGAGGAGATCAGCGCCGCCATGTACTCGGCGGGGTAGTTCGCCTTCAGCCACGCCGTGCGGTAGCCGATCAGCGCGTAGCAGGCTGCGTGGGACTTGTTGAACGAGTAGTCGGCCGACTTTTCGTTGGTCTGCCACAGGAACTCGATCACCTCGGCCTTGGTCTCCGAGGCGCGGCAGCCAGCGACGAAGTCGGGCTTCAGCGCGGCCATCGCAGCGCGGTTCTTCTTGCCGATCGCCTTGCGCAGATCGTCCGCCTTGGCGCCCGAGAAGCCCGCGAGCTCCTTGGAGATCTGCATCGCCTGCTCCTGATAGAGGATCACGCCCTTGGAGGACTCGAGGATTCCTCGCAGGCGCTCGTCGGGATAGGAGATCCCCTGCGGATCGTGCTTGCCGTTCGCGTACACGGGGATCTGGTCCAAGGCCCCGGGGCGGTAGAGCGCGTTGAGCGCCACGAGGTCGTTGAACTCGTCCGGGCGCACCTTCTTGAGCGCCTCGCGCATGCCCTCGGACTCGAACTGGAAGACCCCGGTGGAGTCTCCGCGTGCGAGCATCTCATACGTGCGCGCGTCATCCAGCGGCACCGTCGTCCAGTCCGGGCGCGCACCACTCGAGCGCTCGATGATGTCGAGCGCGTCCTCGATCACGTCGAGGTTTCGCAGCCCCAGGAAGTCCATCTTGAGCAGGCCGATCTCCTCGATCGGCTTCATCGAGAACTGCGTAACCGTGCGGTATGCGCGCTCGCCTTCGCCGCCGGCGCCCGCGTCGGCGAGCTGCAGCGGCACGATGTCCGTCAGCGGGCGGTCCGCGATCACGACCGCGGCGGCATGGATCGAGGAGTTGCGCACGATCCCCTCGAGGCCGCGCGCGACATCGACGATGCGCCGCGCCTCGGGCTCCTCGTCGTAGGCCTTGCGCAGCGGTTCACCGCTCTTCAGGCAGTCCTCGAAAGAGGGCGCGCGGCCCATGATCGGGTCGGGGATCAGCTTCGCCAGGCGGTCCCCCGCGGCGTAGTCGAAGCCGAGCACGCGCGCCGCGTCGCGCGTGGCCGCGCGCGGGAACATCTTGCCGAAGGTCACGATCTGGGCGACCGACTCGCGCCCGTACTTCTCGGTCACGTAGCGCATCACCTGCTCGCGCCCGCGCACGGAGAAGTCGATGTCGATGTCCGGCATCGACACGCGCTCCGGGTTCAGGAAGCGCTCGAACAGCAGGTCGTAGGAGAGCGGGTCCACATCGGTGATCGCCAGGCAGTAGGAGACGATCGATCCGGCCGCCGAGCCACGCCCAGGCCCAACGGCGATGCCGCTGCGCTTCGCGTAGGAGACGAAGTCCCACACGATCAGGAAGTACGCGTTGAAGCCCATGCGATCGATCACGTCGAGCTCCATCTCCATGCGCGCGAGCGCCTCCGCCGGCGCCGGCTCGCCGTAGCGGCGGTGCAGGCCTGCGCGCACCTGCTCGCGCAGGTGCTCGCGCTCGCTCACGCCCTCCGGCGTGGGGAAGCGCGGGATCAGCTGCTTGCCCAGCTCGAGCTCCACCGAGCAGCGCTCGGCGATCTCGAGCGTGCTAGCGATCGCCTCCGGCCACTCGGCGAAGGCCTCGCACATCTCCACGCTGTCGCGCAGGAAGAACTCGTTGGTCTCGAACGTCAGCTTCGGTTCGGCGATCGTGCTCTTGGTCTGCACGCACAGAAGCGCCGTGTGATGCTCGTAGTCCTCGCGGCGCAGGTAGTGCACGTCGCCCGTGCCGACCAGCCGCCCACCAACCTCTTTTGCGATCCGCACGATCCCCTCGTTGCACTTCTCCTGCTCGGCCAAGCCGTTCTTCTGCACCTCGAAGTAGACGTTCTCGGCGCCGAAGATGCGCAGCAACTCATCCGCGTGCGCGCGGGCGTCGCCCGCGCGCTCCGCGAGCAGACGCTGGCAGAAGCGCGATGCCAGGCAGCCCGTGAGCGCGATCACGCCCTGCGAGTGGCGCTCAACCTGGGCGAGATCGACGGTCGGCTTGCCGCGCTGCAGGCCCTCGAGGAAGCCCGCCGAGGAGAGCTTGACGAGATTGCGGTAGCCGGCGTCGCTCCCCGCCAGCAGCGTGAGGTGGTTGCGCTCCGTGCGCCCGGAGGCCGTGTGGTCATCGACCAGGTAGATCTCGCAGCCGATGATCGGCTTCACGCCGTGCTTCTTGCACGCCTTGTAGAGCTCCACGGCACCGTTCATCACGCCGTGGTCGGTCAACCCCAGCGCCGGCTGGGAGAACTTCGCGGCGCGCTCTGCCAACGCCTCGATCTTGCACGCGCCGTCGAGCAGCGAGTACTCGGAGTGCACGTGCAGGTGGGCGCAGGCC
Organism: uncultured Solirubrobacteraceae bacterium; assembly: GCA_963722435.1. Classification (GTDB taxonomy): domain Bacteria; phylum Actinomycetota; class Thermoleophilia; order Solirubrobacterales; family Solirubrobacteraceae; genus Palsa-744. The sequence goes on from CAVRKZ010000001.1 coordinate 775,539, forward strand.
GCGTTGCTCACTGTCTTTGCATGCTATGAGCCCGCCCGGCGGAGGAGAGCGCGGCGATCAGGCGTTCTTGCGCTGTTTGCGCCGAAGACGCACACGCCCGATCAGCGACAGGCTGTGCTTGTGCGCGGGCGTCGGCAGGGGAGCCTGCGGCTGCGCGGGAGCGTGCGCGATTGCGGGTGGCGCCGCAGGTGCGGGCGGCGCGGCTGGTTCGGTCGGTGCGGCAGGTGCCGCCGGCGCGACGGGTGCCGGGGGCGCGACGGGCGCCCGGGCCACCGCGGGCGGCTCGGGGCGCGCTTGCGGGCCGGGAGGCTCGTCGGGCGCGAACAGCACAGGACGCTCGGGCTGGGTCGTGGCCGCCTCGGCGCGGGCGCGCAGGCGCTGGACGGCCTCGGCGAGCGCGTCGGCCATCTCGAGCGCGCTCGTGTCCGGTGGGCGCAGCGTGAGGCGCGGCGGGAGTGCCTGCGAGGGAGCGCTCGGCGCCAGCGCGCTCTCCTCGCTCGCGCGCTCGCTGCGCGGCTCGCGCACCCGTCCTTCGGCGAGCGCGGAGGCGGCGCGGGCGACGATGCCCTTCACGTCTGCGAGCAGCGCCTCCATGCGCCGGTGCCCCTCGCGCATGGTCTCGAGCAGGAGCTCGGAGCGCCTGCGGGCCTCGCGCTCGAGCTCGAGGCCGCGTTCGATCTCGAGCATGCGCCGCTCGAGCTCGCCCATGCGCGAGCCGAGCTCCTGCTCGGCGCTCGCGGCGAGGCGCCCGGCGGCGGCTGCCTGCTCGCGCTCGGCGAGCTCGCGCTGGAGGCGCTCGAGCCGCTGGGTGAGCTTGCGCGCGTCCTGCTCGCTGGCGCCGAGTCGTGCCTCGAGGACCTCGATCTCCGTGCGGCTCTCGTGCTCGAGCCCGCTCAGGCGCTCCTCTGCCTCGATGCGCTGCTGCTGCTCTGCGTACTCGCGCTGCTTTACCCGGCGCAGCTCCTGCTCGCGCTCGCGCGCCGCCGCGCGCTCGAGCTCCAAGAGCTCGTCTGTGTGCGCACGCTCGGACTCGACCTCGCGCAGGCGCTGTTGCAGGCTGGCGACGTGGCGTTCGAGCGTCTGCACGGTGGCTTCGGCGGCCTCCGCGCGGCGCGTGAGCGCCGCCTCGCCGCTCTCGGCGGCCCGGCGGGCGCGCCGTTCGGACAGCAGATCGCCCTCGCTGCGCCGTGTCGGCCCCTCGGGATCGAAGCCCTGCCCGCCGCCCGGGATCTCGCTCCCCTCGGCCATCATGCAGGCCAATCTATATTGGCGGCCGGACGCGTGGCGGCCGGCTCTGACCAAACCGCTCAGCTGCCGTTCATGCGCCTTGCGAGCGCGACCGCGCCCGCGAGCGAGACGAGCGCGCCGACGCCAGCGAGCGCGAGCACGCGCGTGGAGGGAAGGCGACGGCGCACGTACCACTTGGCGCCGTGCCAGACGCCATAGCCGAGGATCTCATAACGGTTGGTGCGCATCAGCTCACTCCCTACAGACCTACCCGCCCTCCTGCGAGCTGCGCAGCCGCCAGGCCATGCGCGACTGCAGCGTGAACAGCTCGATGAAGCCGGGGGCGGCGGTCTGCGAGAAGAGCCCGCCGGACTCGGCGAAGGAGGCGAGGCTGGGGTCGTATACGGCGTTCGGCGAGGAGCGCGTGATGACGCGCGCCTGGCCCTTGTAGAGCTGCAGACCGATGCTCCCGCTGACGCGCTCGTTGACACGCTCCATGTAGGCGTCGAGGTCGTCGCGCAGGGGCTCCCACCACAGGCCGGCGTAGACGAGGTAGGCCCACTGGCGCTCGAGCTGGGGCTTGAACTGGTTCTGGTGGATCGTGCCGACGAGCTGCTCGAGCTCGCGGTGGGCCGCCAGCACGATCGCGGCCGCTGGGACCTCGTAGATGTCTCGCACCTTCAGGCCGACGATGCGGTCCTCGAGGTGATCGACGATGCCGACGCCGTGGCGCGCGCCGATCTCGGCGACGCGTTCGATCAGCGCGACCAGCTCGAGCTGCTCGCCGTTGACGCGCACGGGTACGCCGCGCTCGAAGGCGAGCTCGATCAGCTCGGGCTCGTCGGGCGCGCGCTGCGGCGGCGTCACGAGCTGGAAGACGTCCTCGTCGGGGGCGTGCGAGAGATCCTCGATCCAACGGCCCTCCGAGGAGCGCCCCCAGAGGTTGTCGTCGATCGAGTACGGCGGGCCCGACTCGGTGCCTTGCGTGGGGTGCGTCTTCACGGGGATGCCGTGCTCGTGCGCGTAGGCGATCTCCTCCTCGCGGCCCATCTGCCAGGAGCGCACGGGCGCGATCACCTTGAGCTCCGGCGCGAGCGTGGCGATCGTCCCCTCGATGCGCACCTGGTCGTTGCCCTTGCCGGTGCAGCCGTGGGCGATCGTGTCACAGCCGCTCGCGCGTGCCTGCGCGACGGCGAGCTGGGCGATCAGCGGGCGCCCGAGCGCCGTGAACAGCGGGTAGCCGCCGCCGTAGGAGGCGTTGGCGCGGATCGCCGGCACGACGAACTCTCGCGCGAACTGCGCGCGCGCGTCGACGATGTGGCACTCGAGCGCGCCGAGCTTGAGCGCCTTGCCCTTGATCACCTCGTAGTCCTCGCCGGGCTGGCCGAGGTTGACGGTCAGGCAGACGACCTCTGCCTCGTAGGCGTCCTGGATCCACTTCAGCATCACGCTCGTGTCGAGGCCGCCGGAGTAGAGCAGCAGCACGCGCTGGACCTGGTCGGGGTCGGCCTCGTAGGAGGCGGTGCGCGCGTTGGGCATGTCGCTGGCGCGCGTCACGAGCGCGAATCGTAGCCGCGTGCACGTTCCATCAGGGGGTAGGCGGGCAGGTCCTCGCCGAAGCCGAGCTTCGCATACAGGCCCTGCGCATCGGCCGTGTGAAGGAGCCAGCGCAGATCCCTACCGGCGCAGCCGTCGACGAGCTCGCGCACGAGCTCCAGGCCGAGGCCGCGCCCACGGTGCGCTTTGAGCACGTACACGTCGGCGAGGTAGGCGACGACGGCGCCGTCGGAGACGGCGCGGGCGAAGCCGACGAGCTCGGCCTCGCGGTAGAGGCCCAGCACGCGGCGCGAGCCGCGGATCGCGCGTTCGGTCAAATCGAGCGTGCGCCCACGCCCCCAGTAGGACTCGCCGGCGATGTAGGCGTGCACGGCCTGCACGTCGATCCGCTGCGGGTCGTCGTCGAGCTCGTAGCCGTCTGCGAGCGCGCGGCGCATGCTCAGGCCTCGAGGGCGCGATCCAGCCGTGCGAGCCCCTCTTCGAGCTCGGCGGCGCTGAGGAGCAGTGGCGGCAGCAGGCGCAGCGTGCTCGGGCCGGTGGCGTTGAGGACGAGGCGCTGATCGAGCAGCGCCCGGCGCGCGAGCGCCGGAGCAGGCACGTCGAGCTCGCAGGCGAGCATCAGCCCGCGCCCGCGCACGGAGGTGACGTGGGGCAGGCGCTCGAGCCCGGCGGCGAGCCGCTCGCCGGACTCGCGCACGTGCGTGAGCAGCGCGTCGTCGTCGGTGGTCTCGAGCGCTGCGAGGGCGGCGGCGGCGACCACCGGCCCGCCACCGAAGGTCGAGGCGTGATCGCCGGGCTCGAGCGTGTCGGCGAGGCGCTCGCCGGTTACGAGCGCGCCCATGGGAAGGCCCCCGCCGAGGGCCTTGGCGATCGTGATCGCGTCGGGGCGCACGCCGGTCTGCTCGTAGGCCCAGAGCGTGCCCGTGCGCCCCATGCCGCACTGCACCTCATCGAAGATGAGCGCGGCGCCATGCGCGTCGCAGGCGGCGCGGGCGGCGGCGAGCAGCTCCTCGGAGAGGGGATGCACGCCGCTCTCACCCTGAACGGGCTCGAGCAGGACGGCTGCGGTGCGCTCGTCGATCGCAGCGCGCAGCGCGTGCGCGTCGGCCGGAACGGCGAGAAAGCCGGGCACGAGCGGCGCGAAGGCCGCTTGCTTTGACTCCTGCGGCGTGGCCGAGAGCGCGCCGTAGGTGCGCCCGTGAAAGGCGCCGTGCAAGACCACCACGTCACCCCCCTGACGCGCCTTGCGCGCGAGCTTGATCGCCGCCTCGTTGGCCTCCGCGCCGGAGTTGCAGAAGAACACCTTGCCCCCGAGGCTCGAGCGCGAGAGATGCTCGGCGAGGCGCATCGCGGGCTCTGTGTAGAAGAGATTGCTGACGTGCGTAAGGCGCCCGACCTGGCGCCGTACCGCCTCGACGACGCGCGGGTGGCAGTGCCCGAGATTGGTGACGCCGATGCCGCACAGGAAGTCCAGGTAGCGCTCGCCCTCGGCGTCCCACAGCCACGAGCCCTCACCGCGCACGAACTCCACGGGGGCGCGCGCGTAGCTTCCGATGACGCTCGAGCGCTCGAGCTGTTGCAGCTCGGCGAGGCTCACGGGTCGCCGCCGATCTTCGTGCCGATGCCCTCGTCGGTGAAGAGCTCGAGCAGCAGCGAGTGCGCGGTGCGCCCGTCGAGGATGTGCGCCGCGCTCACACCGCCGGCAATCGCGCGCTCACACGCTTCGAGCTTCGGGCGCATGCCGCCCTCGAGCGAGGCAAGCGCCTCGCGCACGTCGTTGGCGCTCGCCTGCCTGATCAGGCTGGCGGGGTCGCTCGCGTCGCGCAGCCAGCCGGGCACGTCGGTGAGGAAGATCACCTTGTAGGCGCCCAGCGCTGCCGCGACCGCGCCGGCGGCCTCGTCGGCGTTGACGTTGTAGGAGTTGCCCTCGCGGTCGGCGCCCACGGAGGCGATCACGGGGATGTAGTCGCTCGCGACGTGCTCGATCACGCCTGTGTTGACCCGCTCGATCGTGCCCACGAAGCCGATGTCCTGGCCGTCGGGGCCGCTGCGGCGGGCGACGCGAAAGAGCGAGCCGTCATCGCCGCACAGGCCCACCGCCGGCTGTCCATGGCGGTTCAGGCGCAGCACGATCTCCTTGTTGAGCTTGCCGACGAGCACCATCTTGGCGACCTCTACGGTGCTCGCGTCGGACACGCGCAGGCCGCCGACGAACTCGACGGGCAGGCCCAGGCGCTCCATGTAGTCGGTGATCTGGGGGCCGCCGCCGTGCACGACGATCGGGTTCAGCCCCACGTACTTGAGCAGCACGACGTCGCGCGCGAACTCCTCACGCAGGAGCTCGTCCTCCATCGCCGCGCCGCCGTACTTGATCACCACCGTGCGCCCGTGGAACTCCCGGATGTAGGGGAGCGCCTCGAGCAGCGTGGCGACATCGCGCATGGGCATGGGCTCAGCTCTCCCAGCCGGCGATCGCCAGCGGCTCGGGGATGAAGCCGGCGTCGATCGCCAGCGGCTCGGGGATGAAGTCGGCGTCGGTTGGCATCGACTCAGGTGCTGTAGTCGGCGTTGACGGTCACGTAGGCGTGCGAGAGGTCGGAGAAGAAGACCTCGGTGTCGGCGCCGTCGCCGGGCAACGTGAGCTCGTACTCGACCTCGGGGCGCGCGACCGCGCGCGCGAGAGCCGCCTCGTCGTAGGGGACGGCGGCGCCGGCGGAGCACACTTCGATGCCCTCGATCGCGACGTCGAGATAGAACGGGTCGTGGTGGCCCTGACCGTCGTGGTCGTCCTCCGCGAGGGCGGCGCCGGCGGCCTGCACGATGCGCCCCCAGTTGGGGTCGCCGCCGTGCAGCGCGGCTTTCACCAGCGGCGAGTTGGCGACGGCACGTGCAACGCGCTCGCAGGCCTCATACTCACCGCCGCGCACGAGCACGCGCGCGATCCGCCCGGCGCCCTCGCCGTCGGCGACGAGCATCAGCGCGAGCGAGCGCAGCAGCGCGTCGAGTGCTTCGGCGAAGTGCAGCTCGTCTTCGCTCTGCGCGTCGAGGTGCACGCCGCTCTCGCCGGAGCAGATGAGGATGGCGGTGTCGTTGGTCGAGAGCTGCCCGTCGACGCTGACGCGGTCGAAGGAGCGTTTGACGCACACGCCGAGCAGCAGGTCGGCGGTTTCGGGTGAGAGCCACGCGTCGGTCTCGACGAAGCAGAGCATCGTCGCGAAGCGCGGCGAGATCATGCCGGCGCCCTTGCACTGGGCGCTCACGCGCACGCTCCCCCCGGCCGCCAGCTGGAGCTCGAGGCTCGCGCGCTTCTCGAAGGCGTCGGTGGTCTGGATCGCGCGCTGGAAGTCGCCCGCGCCCTGCGGGCTGAGCAGCGCGCTGGCCTGCTCGATGCCCGCGAGCATGGCCTCGAGCGGCAATCGCTGGCTGATGCCGCCCGTGGAGGCGAGCGCGATCTGCTCCGGCGCGAGGCCGAGCGCGGCGGCGGCCGCCTCCTGCGTGCGGGCGGCGTCTTCGATTCCCTCCTGCCCTGTGGACGCGTTTGCGCAGCCGGCGTTGGCGAGCACCGCGCGCAGCCCGGCGAGGCGACAGTGCTCCCGCGTGACGAGCACGGGCGCCGCAGCGGCCGCGCTGGTGGTGAAGCGCGCTGCGCTCACCGTCTGCTGCCCGTCGCACACGAGCAGGCCCACGTCCGGATTGCCGCTCGGCTTGATCCCGGCGGCGACGCCGGCGGCACGAAAGCCCGCCGGCAGCTCGACCGAGTCGAGCACGCGCGTGTACACGGGCACCTCAACCCAGCGCGAGCCGAACAGCGTGCGGGGATCCGAGGCGTCCTCGTCGGGCGTCGGGGCGGGCGTGGCGCTCCCCGGCACGGACCCGGCGGGCTCGCGGCCGGGCTGGGCCTCGGTGGGCGCCTGAGGGGGCACGGGTGCTCGGGGCGTGGACGCGCCGGGCTCGGAGCCAGGCTTCACCTCGGAGGGCCTCTGAGGGGGCACGGGGGCTCGGGGCTGCCCGTATGCCTCATCGGGGATCGGCACGTCGCCCGGTCCCCTGAGAGGCTTGGGCTCCCAGCGCGTGGGGTCCTCGGAGCTCACTCGAGCCCCCGTGTCTCGGGCAGGCCGAACATCACGTTGAGGTTCTGCACGGCCTGCGATGAGGTGCCCTTCCAGAGATTGTCGATGGCGCCGAAGGCGATCACCTTGCCGGTGTGCGCGTCGGCCGCGGCGAACACGCGGCAGTAGTTGGTCTCGCGCACCTCGAGCACGCCCGGGGGCTCCTCGACGAGCTCCACGAACGGCTCGGAGGCGTAGGCGCTCTCGTACAGCTCGCGCAGCTCATCGGCGCCGATCGCCCGCGGCGGGGTCACGTAGCAGCTGGCCATCTCGCCCTGGTCGAGGGGCACGAGGTGCGTCTGCAGCTGCACGGGCAGCTCAGCCCCGAGTGCGGCGAGCTGCTCCTCGATCTCGGGCGTATGGCGGTGCGCGGCGACCTTGTAGGGCACGATGTTCTCACCGGCCATCGACAGGTGCGTGGTCTCGTCGAACACGCGCCCCGCGCCGGAGATGCCCTGCTTGGCGTCGATCACGACGTCCGCGAGCAGACCGGCGCGCGCGAGCGGCGCGAGCGCGAGCAGCGAGGCCGTCGGATAGCAGCCGGGGTTCGCGACGATGTTCGCCGCGGCGATGCGCTCGCGGTGAAGCTCGGTGAGCCCGTACACGGCCTCGCCCAGCAGGTCGGGGCGGGGGTGCTCGCCATACCAGCGCTCGTAGCTCGCGAGCGAGCGCAGGCGGAAGTCGGCGCTCAGATCGACCACGCGCACGCCATGGTTGCGGAGCTCGCCGACGGTCGGCGCGGCGGCGGCGTGCGGGTAGGCGACGACGGCCGCCTGCACCCCATCCAGGAGCGCCGGCGCCAGCAGCTCGATCTCGAGCGGCACGCGGTAGCGGGGGTAGAGCTCGTGCAGGGGCCTTCCCAGCTCCGAGCGACCGGTGACGGCGGTGAGCTCGAAGTCGGGATGACGCCAGAGCAGGTGGGCCGCGAGCGCACCCGCGAAGCCGGTCGCGCCGGCGACGATCACCCGAGGCGCCCCCGGCGTGCTCGTCTGGATCGCCTCGCTAGCCACGCAGCTCACCTCCGAGCGCCTGCACGTGCTCGAGCACGCGCTCGCGCGCCTGCGCCACATCGGCGTCCGTGAGCGTGCGATCGAGCGCGCGGAAGGACAGCGCGAGCGCGAGCGAGCGCCGGCCCTCCCCCACCTGCTCGCCGCTGTAGACGTCGAAGACGACGACCTCGTCGAGCATCTCGCCGCCGGCCTCGCGAACGCGCGCGAGCAGCTCGGCCGCGGGGACGTCCTCGGGCAGCGTGACGGCGAGATCCTGGCGCAGCACGGGAAAGGCACCGAACTCCTTGAAGGAGCGCAGCGGCGGTGCGACGGCGGCGAGCTTGCCGAGGTCCACGGCGAAGGCGGCGCTGCGGGGGCCTGTCCCCGCATGGGGGCCTGTCCCCGCATGGGGGCCTGTCCCCGCATGGGGGCCTGTCCCCGAATGGGGGAGATCCCACATGCGCGCCACCAGCGGGTGCAGCTCGCCGAGGAAGCCGAGCGCCAGCGGCTCGCCGCCGCCGGGCGCACGCGCGAGCAGGGCGGCGCTCCGCCCCGGGTGAAGGAAGGGCCACTCGGCGCCTTCGAGGAACCACTCGACGTGGAAGCGCCCGAGCAGCGCTTCCACCAGCGCCTTGGCCGCAAAGAAGTCCGCCGGCACGCGCTCACCGCGCCACGAGCGCGCCGTTACGTGGCCGCTCAGCAGCACGCCGAGCGCATGATGCTCGTCGGCCAGCGGCACACGCGCGTCCGGTGCGCCGGGGCCGGCGGCGCCCACGTCGGGCGAGCTGGTCGTGATGGTGGCGTGCGCCTCGCGTGCGGCCCGGTAGACGGTGCCGGACTCGAAGATCGCGATGTCGGGACGGTTGCGCGAGACGTTGTGGCGGGCGGCGTCTAGCAGCGAGCCGAGCAGCGTCGGGCGCATGATCGCGTGCGCGTCCGACAGCGGGTTGGCGAGCGTGACGACGTCGCGCAGCGCGTGGCCCTGCGGGATCAGCAGGCGGTCGAGCAGGCCGGTGTCGGCGAAGCTCCAGCCGACGATCTCGTGCAGGCCACGACCGGCGATCGCGTCCTCGGCGCCACGGCGCACGCGCTGGGCGTGCGTGAGGCGTCCGGCCGCCCCGCGCCTTGCGGGCAGCGTAGCGGGCAGCCGCTCGAGCCCGTCGATGCGCGCGACCTCCTCGATCACGTCGATCTCGCGCGTGACATCCTCGCGACGCAGCGCCGGCACGGTGACCTCGAGGCCGTCCTCGCGCGCCTCGCTGGAGAAGTCGAGCGCGTCGAGGATCTGCGCTTGGCGCGCGCGCTCGACCTCGACACCGAGGATCGCGCGCACGCGCGCCTCGCGCACGTGGATGCGCGCCCGCGGGCGCAACTCGAGGCCCTCGCTCACGTCGATCGTCCCAGGGACTATGCGCGCGCCGCACAGCTCTCTCATCAAGCGCGCCGCTACGGCCTGCGCGTGCATGCACTGCTCGGGCGCCAGCCCCTTCTCGAAGCGCGACGAGGCCTCGCTGCGCAGGGCCAGAGCCCACGAGGAGCGATGGATGTTCGGCCCGCTCCACGTCGCGACCTCCAGCAGCACCCTGCGGGTGCCCGCACTCACCTCCGAGCGCGCCCCGCCCATCAGCCCCGCGATCGACGTCGGCCCCTCGGCGTCCTCGATCACCACCATCTCGGAGTCCAGCGTGCGCGTCTGCCCATCGAGCGTCTGCACCTGCTCGCCCTCGCCTGCACGGCGCACGATCAGGCTCGCCCCGGCAACGCGATCGAGGTCGAAGGCGTGCAGCGGCTGGCCAGTGAGCAGCATCACGTAGTTGGTGATGTCGACGACATTGTTGATCGGGCGCTGCCCGGCGGCGCTCAGGCGCACCTTCAGCCACAGCGGCGAGGGCGCGATCGCGACCTCCTCGAACACGCGCGCGGTGAAGCGCGGGCAGAGGTCCGGGCATCGCACTTGCACACGCGCCGCCTCGAGCTCCCCGGAGGAGCCCGCGTCCTCGCTCCACGGCGTCGGCGAGAGCAGCGCGCCGGTGGCCGCGTGCAGCTCGCGCGCCACCCCGTAGACGCCGAGGCAGTCGGGGCGGTTGGGCGTGACCTCGAGCTCGAGCACGTCGATAGCGATCGCCAGCACGCGATCCAGCGGCGTGCCCGGCTCGAGCTCGCCGTCGGCGATCGCCTCGTCGAGCACCAAGATGCCCCGCTCGCCGTCGGCGCCCGGCTGCGTGAGGGCGAGCTCGCTCTCGGCCAGGATCATCCCCTCGGAGAGGACCCCGCGCAGCTTCACCTCGCCGAGCTTGCGCCCGTCGGGCATCAGCGCGCCGGGGCGCGCGACCGCGACCGTCTGCCCCGCGGCGACGTTGGGCGCGCCGCACACGATCGTCGCTGCGCCGCCGGCGCCGCTTCCGTTGCCCGGCCCGAGATCGACCGTGCACACCTTCAGACGGTCCGCATCCGGATGCTGCTCGGCGCTGAGCACGCGCCCGACGAGGAAGTGCTCGGTCGAGGGCACGCCGTGACGGTGCACGGCCTCGACCTTCGTGCCCGTCATCGTCAGGCGCTCCTCGATGCCCGCGATGTCCATGTCGGGGTCGCAGTATTCGCGCAGCCACGGCGCCGGCACCCTCATGCCAGCTGCTCCAGGAAGCGCAGGTCGTTTTCGTAGTACAGGCGTAGGTCGGGCACGCCGTGCTTGAGCATCGCGATCCGCTCGATTCCCATCCCCCACGCGAAGCCCTGGACCTTCTCCGGGTCATAGCCGGGAGCGTTGGCCTCCGTCAGCGGGACGTGCGCGTACACGTTCGGATCGACCTCCCCGGCGCCCAGCACCTCGAGCCAGCCCTCGCCCTTGCACAGGTTGCAGCGCGCGCCGTCACCCATGAAGCCCTTTCCCGCGCACTGAAAGCACGAGACGTCGACCTCCACGCTCGGCTCGGTGAAGGGGAAGAAGTGCGGGCGCAGGCGCACCTCACGGTGCTCCCCGAAGACCTCGCGCGCGAACATCAACAGCGTGCCCTTGAGGTCCGCGAGCGTGATGTCCTCGTCGACTGCAAGGCCCTCGATCTGGTGAAACTGCGGCGTGTGCGTCGCATCCGAGTCGGGTCTGAAGACGCGGCCGGGGACGACGACGTACAGTGGCGGCGGATGCGCCTCCATCGCGCGCACCTGCATCGGTGAGGTGTGCGTTCGCAGCACCGCACCCTCCGGTGAGGACGTATAGAAGGTGTCCGTGAGCGCCCGCGCGGGGTGCGTGGGACTGTGGTTGAGCGCGTCGAAGTTGTAGTGAACGCTCTCCACCTCCGGCCCTTCGATGACCGTGAAGCCGAGGCCCAGGAAGACGTCCTCGAGCTCGCGCCGCGTCGCCGTGAGCACGTGCAGACGCCCGATCGGCTGCGGCGGGGCGCCCGGCAGCGTGACGTCGACGCGGTCCACCAGCAGCGTGCGCTCGAGCTCGCCCGCCGCAAGCGACGCCGCGCGGGCCTCGATCAGCGCCTCGAGCTGCTCGCGCGCCACGTTGGCCTCGGCGCCCACCACGGCCCGCTCCTGCGCCGGCAGCGAGGCGAGCGCGCGCAGCATCTGTGGCAGCTCCGCCTTGCGCCCCAGGTAGCGCACGCGCAGCTGCTCGAGAGCCTCGCTCGTGCCGGCCGCGGCGATCGCGTCCCGCGCCTCGGCGCGGAGCTCGCGCAGGCGATCGATCATGACGCGCGCACCCTAGATGGTCGGCGCGTGATCTCGTACAGCGCGACCGCCGCCGCCATCGCCGCGTTCAGCGACTCGCCCGCGATCGGGATACGCGCCGAGCGCTCGCACGCAGCCACGAGCTCATCCGGCAGCCCCTCGCGCTCGGCGCCCACCAGCAGCGTCATCGGGTGCTCGCCGGGGCCGCGCAGCTCGTGATCGGCTCCCGGCACGAGCGCCACGCGCTCGCCGGGCAGCTCATCGACGCCGCTCACGCGCGCGAGCGCGACCGTGAAGATCGCGCCCATGCTCGCGCGCACGGCCTTCGGCCCGTGGGGGTCCGCACAGCCCGGGCCGAGCGCCACGCACGAGGCGCCGAACGCGAGCGCCGAGCGCAGCACCGTGCCGACATTGCCAGGGTCGCCCACGCCGTGCAGGTACACGCACAGCGGACCCACCGGCGCGACCCACCGCTGCTCGTAGACGGCGATCACGCGCGAGCCCGAGCCGAGCGCGGACACGCTCCCGAGCGCGGAGCGCTCGACCTCATAGAAATCGTCCTCCCCGAGGCCCGAGCCGGCCACGCGGTAGCCCTCGAGCGCCGGGCGCCCCGCGCGCTCGGCCGCGGCGATCAGGTCCTCGCCCTCGGCCACGAACACGCCGCGCCGCGCGCGCTCACGCCGGCTCTCCAGGCGGCGCAGCGCCTTCAGGTGGGGGTTCTGGGGGGATGCGATCGTGCTCACGTGGTGGTCCTGTGTGATCCGTTACCTCTTCTGTCAACAAAAAGGGCGCCCTCCCTTTCAGGAGCGACGCCCGGGAGGCTGTCGATGTCGAGTGCGTGCCCGCTCTGCGGTCAGCCGCTCGACGCCTCGCGGGCGACTTCGGCAAAACGTCGGAAGGTCTCGGCGTCGCGCACCGCGACGTCCGCCAGCACCTTGCGGTCGAGCTCCACGCCGGCGAGCGAGAGACCGTGCATGAACTGCGAGTAACTCATGCCGTTGAGCCGCGCCGCCGCGTTGATCCGCGTGATCCACAGCTTGCGGAAGTCGCGCTTGCGCGTGCGCCTGTCGCGGTATGCGTACGCATCCGCCTTCAGCAGCGCCTCCTTGGCGCGCTTGTAGTTCGAGTGCGCCTCCCCGCGAAAGCCCTTTGTCAGCGCAAGCGTCGCGCGGCGCTTCTTGCGCGCTCCCACCGACCGCTTCACACGCGTCATCTGCCCACCCCCAGCAGGCGCTTCACCCGCGGCACGTCCTCGCCGGCGAGCAACGCGGGCCTACCCAGGTCGCGCTTGTGCTTCGCCGACTTCTTCTCGAGGATGTGGCTCGTGAACGCGTGCCGGCCGCGCACCTTGCCGCGCGCCGTCACCTTGAAGCGCTTCTTGGCGCCCGAATGTGTCTTCATCTTCGGCATCAGAGCTGACGATTATGGCACGGTGCTGCCCGTACCAGCGGCATCGCCCTGCTCCAGCGCCTGTGCCAGCTCCCCCTCGGCCTCGCCCGCCGGCCCACTCGCGGCCTGCGGCTCCTGCGCCTCCGGGGCCTCCGTAGCCTGCGCCTCCTGCGCCTCCGTGGCCTGGGGCTCCTGGGCGTCGTCGGCCTGCGGCTCCTGCGCGTCGGGGGCCTGCGGCTCGTGGGCGTCGTCGGCCGGCGACGCCGGAGCGCCGTTGGCGCCGGCGAGAGCCTCGGCCTCCTGGCCCTCGTGCTCCACGCGTCCCGCGAGCACGGCCTTCGAGGGGGCCATCATCATCGTCATGTTGCGCCCTTCCTGCATCGGGCGCTGCTCGACCACGCCGAGCTCAGAGAGTTCTTCGGCGAGGCGGTCGAGGATCGCCGTGCCGCGCTCGGGGTGCGTGACCTCGCGCCCGCGGAACATGATCGTCACCTTCACCTTGTCCTTGTGGCGCAGGAAGCGCTCGACGTGGTGCTTCTTGGTGTCGTAGTCGTGCTCGGCGATCTTGGGGCGGAACTTGATCTCGCGCACGGTGATCTGCTGCTGGTGCTTGCGCGCCTGCTTGACCTTCTGTGCCTGCTCGTACTTGTACTTGGAGTAGTCGAGCACGCGACACACCGGTGGGCGCGCCTCCGGGGCCACCTCCACGAGGTCCAGTTCGCGTTCCTGCGCGAACGCGAGCGCGTCGGCGATCTTCAGCACGCCGACCTGGTTGCCCTCGTCGTCGATCAGGCGCACCTCGGGAACGCGGATGCGCTCGTTGGTCCTCGTCAAGTCCCGCTCGGGCGGGCGCCGGTCGAACCTGCGGGGGACCGGCACTAGTTGTGTGCGCCTGGCGTCAAGCGGACGCTACGGCTGGCTGTGTGAGGATGCGTCGAATTGCAATGCGGCCGAGTATAGCTCCCCGGAAAGCCGTTCTGTGAACCCTGCGAGGCTGATCGTGCCCTCCTCCGCGCCGCTCGTCTGGGCAGCTCCGGGGCGCGCTCGTGCGCGTACGGACACCGTCTGCTCGCGCTGCTCGCGCTCGCCCACGACGAGCATGTAGGGGATCTTGCGCAACTCCGCCTCGCGGATCTTGCGTGCCATCGACTCGTTGCGCGCGTCCAGCTCGGCGCGCAGATCGTGCTCGCGCAGGCCGTGTGCGACCGTGCTCGCGTACTCGTTGAAGCGCTCGGAGACGGGCAGCACGAGCGCCTGCACGGGCGCCAGCCACAGCGGCAGCTCGCCGGCGTAGTGCTCGATCATGATGCCGATGAAGCGCTCATAGGAGCCGAACAGAGCGCGATGGATCATCACCGGGCGGTGCTCGCTGTTGTCGGCGCCCGTGTACGTCAGCTCGAAGCGCTCCGGCATCGAGTAGTCGAGCTGAACGGTCCCCAGCTGCCAGGAGCGCCCGAGCGAGTCCGTCATGTGCATGTCGATCTTGGGCCCGTAGAAGGCGCCGTCACCGGGGTTGAGCGCGTAGGCGCGCCCCAGCTGATCGAGCGTGCGCGTGAGCTTCTCCTCGGCGCGATCCCACATCTCGTCGCTGCCCACGCGCTGCTCGGGGCGCGTGGAGAGCTCCAGGCGCACGTCGAAGTCGAACAGCGAGTAGGTGTCGAAGGCCATCTGCAGGCAGCCGCTCACCTCCTCCTCGACCTGCTCCTCGGTGCAGAAGATGTGCGCGTCGTCCTGCGCGAAGTGCCGCACGCGCAAGAGCCCGTGCAGCACCCCCGAAGGCTCATTGCGATGCAACAGCCCCGGCTCGAAGTAGCGCACCGGCAGCTCGCGGTATGAGTGGCGGCGGCTCGCGTACAGGTGCGCGTGGCCGGGGCAGTTCATCGGCTTGACCCCCATCTCGCGCCCCTCCACCTCGACGGTGAACATGTGCTCGCGGTACTTGCCCCAGTGCCCCGAGGTCTTCCACAGCTCCGCGTCGTAGATCTGTGGCGTCTTCACCTCGCTGTAGCCGCGCTGCGCACCCATGCGCCGCGACAGCGACACGAGCGCGTTGAACACGCCCGTGCCCGCCGGCAGCCAGAAGGCCGCCCCGGGCGAGACATCCGAGAAGGTGAAGAGGCCGAGCTCACGCCCCAGCTTGCGATGGTCGCGCGCGCGCGCCTGCTCGATCCGCTCGAGGTGCTGCTCGAGCTCGGCCTTCGAGAAGAAGGCCGTGCCGTAGATGCGCGTGAGCATCGTGCGACTCGAGTCCCCGCGCCAGTACGCGCCCGCGACCGAGCTCAGCTTGAACGCGCCGATCGCGCTCGTGCTCGGCGCGTGCGGGCCGCGGCAGAGGTCGGTGAAGGGGCCGTTCGTGTACAGCGAGACCGTGCTCAGCTCCGCCGCCGTGGCGGCCTTCACGAGGTCGTCGATCAGCTCGACCTTGTAGTCCTGGCGCTCGGCCACGAAGCGCTCGCGCGCCCGCTCCACCGGCACGTCCTCGCGCTCGAAGGCCTCGGCCGCCTGCACGTGCGCGCGCATGCGCTCTTCGATCTCGGGGAAGTCGGCCTCCGAGATCGTGACTCCAGCCGGGAACTCGAAGTCGTAGTAGAAGCCCTCGGCGATCGCCGGCCCGATCGAGATCTTCACGCCCTCATACAGCTCCATCACCGCCGCCGCGAGCACGTGTGCGGCGTCGTGGCGGATCAGGCCCAGCGCCTTCGCGCCGTCCCTCTTGGTGACGATCGCGATGCGCGCGCCGTCGGGGAGGGCGCGCGAGAGGTCTCGCAGCTCCGCCTCCAGGCCGTTCTCCGCGCTCGTGACCTCGATCGCGAGCGCTGCGCGCGCGAGCCCCGGGCCGATCGCGGCGGCCGCGTCGGCCCCCGTCGCGCCCTCCGCCAGCTCGAGCGCCTTTCCGTCGGGCAGGGTGACCGTAACGGGCATCTCAGCCGCGCAGGCTACCCGGCCGCGCTCGCGCGCTCGCGCGCTCGCCTACCGGGATGGGCGCCCGCAGGCGCTTCAGGCGGCGAGCCAGAGCGCGTCGTCGGCGAGCGGCTCGCGCCGCACGGCGTCCTCGGCGAGCAGCTCGATCAGCGTCCGCTCGGCGCCCCCACGGTCTGGCAGCTGGTTGTTCTGGGCCATCACCGCCGCGACCTCCTGCGTGACGAGGCCGGAGGGGAAGGCTCGCAACGCGTCCAGCGCCTGCTCGGCCGGCGCGCGGCGCGCGAGCGTGGGGTCGAGGTTTGCGATCAGCACGTCGTAGGCCTCGATCGTCTGAAAGCCTCCCGCCTCGAGGCGCTGGCCGGACTCGCTCTCGAAGACCAGCGATGGCGCCGAGTAGCGCACGGGGCCGTCGGTCTGGCGCGCCTTGCCCTGGAAGTCCGTCGGGCTGCCCTGCGCCTCGCGCGTCTCGCGCTTGTCCTGCTCGTAGGCCGCAACCGTCGCCTCGTCGTCGATCGCGCTCACGATCGCCTCCACGTCGAGCCCCTCCACGCGCGCCAGCGCCCGCGCGATCGCGTCGCGCTCGTCGAGCAAGAGCGTCGTCGTGAACCACGCCAGCTGCAGCGCGCGCAGCGCGTTGTGCTCGCGCCCGGGCGCGAGCAGGCGCGTGGCCACGAGCGCACGACACGCCGGCGAGGTCGCCGTCATGCGCGCCCGGGGCTCCATCAGCAGCGGCATCCCGAAGCGCCTGAAGTAGCTCTGCTGGCCGATCACCGAGCGCGCGGGCGTGTACCCAGCGTCGACGTAGCGCTTCGCGTCCTCCGTCAGCCCGATCGTCACAAGCCGCCACTCCAGCTGCTCGCCGTAGCGCCACCGCAGCACCGCCAGCGCCGGGCTCGCCGAGTACGCGAACGGACACCCCGCGTCCGTGAAGTGCGTGACCGCGATCGGGCTCATCGCAAGGCGGGCTCGTGCTCGCGCTGGGGCGTCTCGAGCGCGCGAAGGTGCTCGTCGAAGCGCCGCACCCACTCCTCGGTGACCGCGTCGGCCTGCACGGAGAGGCGTGGCGTCTCGAGCGCCTGCCCACCCGGCACGGGGATGCCGAGGTGCTCGAGCACGCGCGCGATCACTGCCTCGGTCCCCTGTGCGAGCTCCTCGTAGGTGAGCTTCAGCGGCTCGTGGCCGAGGCCGAGGAAGTAGGCGTCCCAGGAGGCGTCGTGCGCGGTCAGCAGGCGCACCAGGTAGTTGATCGCGCGAAAGGAGAACACGGCTCGACGGCGCGCCTGTCCTCGTCGCCCTCCTCGCGCTTCCACGACTGCGTCTGCACAGCCTTCCACAGCGAGACGGCTTGGCGCACCTTGTTCTCGCGCGTGATGCTGCACGTAGCGCAGGCCGGGGAAGACGCGCGCGAGCAGCTCGGGCAGCGGACGCCCGGCCAGCCCGTCGATGCCGCGCAGGAGCTGTGCGAAATCGCCCAGGTAGCCCCACATGAGCTTCGCCCCGAAGACGCCGTTCGGCGTGGTGCCCTCACGCACCGCCCAATCCAGGTACTGGTCATAGGTGTCGGGGTGCCACAGCGGATTCGGCTTGGCCATCCCCTCGGGCATCTCGCGAAAGGCGAGGCGCTCGACGATGTTCGCGTGGCGGTCGGGGTCGAAGTACTCGTGCGGGCGGCGCGGCAGCCCGGAGCGGTGCAGCGCCTCGAAGTACTCCTCCGGATGTCCCGCGACCCCCGACTGGTCGAGCGCTCGGCACAGTAGAGTGCTGCCGCTTCGCGGCGTCGCGCACACCAGGTAAGAGAGCATGGGCATCGTCGCTTGGCAGCTCTGAGCAACTGAACCGGCTGGTGAAGTGCACATTACTCGTTGACCGATCGTCCCAACATCCTCTACCTGCACTCGCACGACACGGGGCGCTACGTGCAGCCCTACGGCGAGCAGGTGCCAATGCCCAACGTGCAGGCGCTGGCCGACCAGGGAGTGCTGTTCCGCCAGGCCTTCTGCGCGGCGCCGACGTGCTCGGCCAGCAGGGCGTGCCTGCTGACCGGCCAGTACGGGCAGACCAACGGCATGCTCGGGCTCGCCCACCGCGGCTGGTCGCTGCGCGACTACCACCACCACATCGTCAACTCGCTGCGCGGCGCCGGCTACACCTCGACGCTGATCGGCGAGCAGCACATCTCCAAGGAGCCCGAGGTGATCGGCTACGACGAGGTGCTGAAGATCCCCACGACTCACGTCAACACCGTCGCGCCGCTGGCGATGGAGGTGCTCCGCCGCCCTCACGATCGCCCGCTGTTCGTGTCGGTCGGCTTCTTCGAGACGCACCGCGAATTCCTCGGCCCCGGCTCGCTGCGCGACGTGCACTACTCCAAGCCGCCCAACAACCTCCCGGACGCGCCCGAGGTGCGCGCCGACATGGCCGCCTTCAAGGCCAGCGCGCGCTCGCTCGACCACGGCGTCGGCATGGTGCTCAACCAGCTCGACGCGAGCGGGCTCGCGCAGGACACGCTGATCATCTTCACGACCGACCACGGGATGCCCTTCCCGGGCGCGAAGGCGACGCTGTATGACCGCGGCCTCGGCGTCACGCTGATCCTGCGCGGCCCCGGGCCGTTCGCCGGCGGGCGCGTGATCGACGCGCTCGTCTCGCACATCGACGTCTACCCGACCGTATGCGAGTACCTCGGGATCGAGCGCCCGTCCTTCCTGCAAGGCGTCTCGCTGCTGGCGCTGCTGCGCGGCGAGTGCGAGAGCGTGCGCGAGGAGGTCTTCGCGGGCTCGACCTGGCACGCGGCCTACGAGCCGCAGCGGGCGATCCGCACGCAGCGCCACAAGTACATCCGCCGCTGGGGCGAGCGCCGCACGCCCGTGCTGGCGAACACCGACGACGGCCCCTGCAAGGATCTGTTGCTGCGAAACGGGTGGGCCGAGCGCGAGATCGCCAAAGAGCAGCTCTACGACCTGGTGTATCGACCCCAACGAGGCGAACAACCTCGCCGAGGACGCCGACTGCGCGCCCCTGCTCGCCGAGCTGCGCGCGCGCCTGGAGCAGTGGATGCGCGAGACCAGCGACCCGCTGCTCGCCGGCCACGTCGACCCGCCGCCCGGCGTCGAAATCAACCTGCCCGATCAGCTCTCCTCGAGCGAACCGACTACGCACATCAGCTAAAGGCGACGGGCGAGGAAGTCGACCACGGCCTCGCTCGAGCGCACAGGCTCGTCATCCCAGACGAAGTGGCCGGCCTGCTCGAACACGACGAGCTCCGAGCCCGCGAGCTCCTCGTGAAAGCGCCGCGCCATCGCCGGGCCCGCGAAGCGGTCCTGGCCGCCCCACAGGATCAGCGCGGGCAAGCCGAGGCTCGCGAGGCGCCCCTCGTAGGGGACGAGCTTCTCGAAGTCCCCGGAGCGGTAGAGCTCGAGGTGCCCGCGGCGGCGCTCCTCATCGGCAAAGCCCTTCCAGTACTCGGTGAGCGCCCGCTCGTCCATGCCGGGCGCGAGCGCGCGCATCGCCGCATCGAATCCCTCGCGCGTGTAGGCGGCGATCAGCCTCTCCCCCTCCCCCGGCGTTCGCATCACGTTGGCGAGGTCGTGCCAGCGCCGGTCGGCGAAGAAGCCGCTGTCTGAGATCACCAAAGCGCTGAGCGCGTCGGGGTGATCGCACGCCCAGCGAAGACCGATCAAAGCGCCCCAGTCGTGCGTGACGAGCACCACCGGCGCGAGGCCGAGCTCCTCGACGAAGCGCTCGAGCGCCTGCACGTGGCGCTCCCAGGTGCCGGGTGGCTGCGCCTCGGAGTCGCCGTAGCCCGGCAGGTCCGGCGCGAGCGCGCGCCAGCCGGCCTCGGCCAGCGCGGCGATCGTGTGGCGCCACATGTACGAGGACTCCGGATAGCCGTGCACGAGCAGGACCGTAGGGGCGTCCGGCGCGCCGTCCTGCCGGTAGGCGAGGCCTGCCGCGAGCGGGCTCACAGCGCCACTCGCCGGCGGAGGAGCGCCCTGCTTCGGGCACGTGCTCGCGCGCTCATCTGCAGGCAAGGATGCCAGTTCGCGGAGCCTCGCGGCGTTGGCCGCGGCCGGTTCGGCAGCTACTGGGGCTTGGTATGATCGGGCGAGCAGGTGAGGGAGCGCGACGGGGGCTGAGGAGGGGAAATGGGACTGACACGCAGAGAGTTGCTCCAGGCGGGCGCAGGCGCAGGCATGCTGGCGCTGGGAGCAAACCCGCTGGTACAGCAGGCGCTCGCGACGCGCGCGCCCGGCGAACTGAGCGACATCGAGCACGTCGTCATCCTGATCCAGGAGAACCGCTCCTTCGACCACTACTTCGGCACGATGCGAGGCGTCCGCGGCTTCGCCGACACAAGCGTGCCACCCAGCCGCTTCGAACAGGCCGGCTATCCCGAACCGGGCTACGGCGGCGTCCTCTTGCCCTTCCACGCCTCGGCGGAAAACGCCGAAAAGGAAAACCCGACGCGCAAAGTGAACCCCGGCGAACTGTGCTTCCCGGACCTCACCCACAGCTGGGTGCCCCAGCACGAAAGCTGGAACAACGGCGAAATGGATGACTTCCTACGCGCCCACATCGCCGCCGACGGCCTCGCCGACGGCGTCACCACGATGGCCTACTACGAGCGCGAAGACATCCCCTACTACTACGCGCTCGCAGAAGCCTTCACGCTCTGCGACAACTACTACTGCTCGGTCCTGGGGCCCACCTATCCAAACCGCCTGTACTCGATGTCGGCCTGGATCGACCCCGAAGGCAAGAACGGCGGCCCGCTCGTGGAGACCTACGAAGTCGAGGAATTCCTGGAGGGGCGCTTCACGTGGACGACGATGCCCGAGCAGCTAACCGCCGCAGGCGTCAGCTGGAAGGTCTACTCGGGGAGCGAGTTCGGCGATCTGGACAACATGCTCGAATTCTTCAAAAACTTCCAGACCAACCCCGAACTCAAAAAACTCGGTCTCGAACCCGTCTACCCCAACGACTTCGTCAAGGACCTGATGGACGAAAACCTCCCCCAGGTCTCGTGGATCAACACCTCCGTCAAAGAGACCGAGCACCCCGGCTACTCCTCGGCGAAGGTGGGCGAGTTCGTCGTCGAGTCGCTGATCGCGAGGCTGCACAAACACGGCTACTGGAAGAGCACCGCCCTGTTCTTGACCTGGGATGAGAACGGCGGCTTCTTCGACCACGTCACGCCACCCACGCCCCCGCCGGAAACGCCAGGCGAGTATCTGACGGTCCCCGACATCACCAACAACGACGGCGGCATCACCGGCCCGATCGGCCTGGGCTTCCGGGTGCCGCTGCTGGTCATCTCTCCGTACAGCTGCGGCGGCTTCCTGTGCTCGGACACCTTCGACCACACCTCCCTGCTGCGCTTCCTCGAGACGCGCTTCGGCGCAGAGGTGCCGAACCTCAGCGCGTGGCGGCGCGAAACCACGGGCGATCTGACGAGCGCCTTCAACTTCATCAAGCCCAAAAACAACCCCTCGATCGTGCTGCACAAATTCAAACTGGACGCTTCGGAAGAAACAAGCGGCGACTGTCCCGAGGCGGAAGTCGAAGTAGAAGAAGAAGTCGAAGGGAAAATCGTCAAAAAGAAAGTCTTCAAAGAGGACGCGCCGCCGCTGCCCGTGCCACCCAACTCCTTCCCGACAACCGAACCGGAATCTGTCAAACACCCCTGGAAAACGCCCAGCGGACCCGTTTGAGCGACGCCGCGCGCCGGCGCCGCGGGGCTACTACGTCGAGGCGAGGGGCTCGCCAAGACCGAGTGCGAGTCCCTCCTGCAGTGGCTCGCCTGTGAGCACCGACACCCCCCCGCTCAGCTCGAGCGAAGGGCTGAGCGCATCGCGAAGCGCATCGAGCACGCCCTCGCCACAGCCGGAGCGCAAGGGACAGATGCGCACTTCGAGATCCCGGGCGGCGATGGCGGCCTTCAGCCACAGCTGATCGCCGCTGAGCGCAGCGCAGGAGCGCGCTGCCAGTAGCGCCGCGAGCGCGCCCGGCTCCGCGCCCTCTTTCGCACTGAAGCCGGCCTGCTCGATCAGCGCCCCGAGCACGCCTGGGAGCACGTGCCGGGCGAGCGCGAGCGGCGCGAGCGCCAGCTCCACGCTCTGCGAGCCCGCCCCACGCCCTTCGGGGCGCGCCGGCGCCTGGTCACTGCGTGGCGCTTCGGAGAGCACCGGCGCCAGGAAGTCGGGCACGCCGGGCGGGCGCCCGACTACCGGATCCAGGGGGACGGCGCCCGGCGTGACAAACTGCATGCGCACCTCCGTGCCGCCCTCATCGAGGTTCGTGTAGGTGACGCGGCGCGTGAGCGCGTGGATCATCGGCAGGCCGATCCCGACATGCGGTTGCGTGCGCTCGCCCAGACGTGGGCGTATGCCGATGCCTTGGTCGCGCACGAGCACCTCCGTGTGCACCCCCTCTGCGTAGAGCTCGAGCTCGAGCGGTCCCTCGACGCCGTCGTAGGCGTGGTGGACAACGTTCTTGAGGGCCTCCGCGACGGCCGTGTAGAGCGCGTCGGCTTCGAGCGCCGAGAGCGCAAGCGCCTGCACAACGCCCTTGAGCAGCCTGCGCACGAGGCCCACGTTCGCGCTCGTGCCGAGGAGCCCCAAGCGAACGTTTGCAGTCGGCGCCATGGGGCGGCACTCTAGCCACCGCTAGCGGGCTCGCAGGGCAGCCGGCGATGCCTGCGCTCGGGTGAGAGCGGCGAGCGTGCGCTCTGCGCCGCGGCGAGAAAGCAAAGCGCGCGGGGCTCGGAGCCCCGCGCGCTTGCGCTTCCCTTGGCTTGGCGACCGCTGGATGTCCAGCCGTCACCGTGAGCTCATCGCAGGAGCCTACGGTTCGGCTTTGATCTCCAGGGCTTCGCCTTTGTTTTCGACTTCCTGTTCCTGACCGGTGTAGGTCGGAGGAGTGCAAGGTGCGCCCGCGAGCTCTTCCGGCACTTCGCCGCAGAATTCGCCCCTGAGAACGTGCGCCGGATCGGTTTCCTCTTCGTTCGCTTCCTCAGCTGCGAGGATGCCCGCCCGTTCACCGGCCCAGCCGATGATGTTGACCAGCGGTTTGTATTTTTTGCCGTTGTATTCGTGTTCGCCGTAGCCTTCGGTGGGAACGAACACGGTCTTCGAGTCCTTGCTGACTTTGTTGACGTCGCCCTCCTGGACGCCGATCAGTTCACCGCCGAGCTTGCCAGAGACCTCGTTGACGCTGTTGCTCTCGAGGCATTCGAATTCCGCGATGATGCCTTCTTCGTTGTTGGCCTTCAGCTCCACGCCGACTTCAACGGGGCTTTCTTCGACATAGCCCAGTTCGCCGCTGAGGGGCCTAGTTTTGATGACCCCGGCTTTTTCTCCTTTGGTCTCGCACTTCGTCGCGTCGAACATACAGCCCTTGAAAGTCACCTGGACGTTCGCCTCGCGAGCGGGAAGGAGCTCGCTTCCGATGTCGGTGGACGATGTGCATTTGATCGTCTGGTCGGGGACCCACAGTTTCACGTGTAGGGCAGTTGCGCCGCTTTTGCCCTTGAAGGATTTGCCGGCGCCGACACCTTCTTTGAGTTCGTACTTGCCTTCGGGGCCGGTGTAGCTCGGGTTCTCTACTTTCGGCGGGCCCTCACCGTCGAGTGGGCCCGGCGACGGCGCTGCTTCGGTGCATTCTTTGTTCGAGTACTTGCCGTCGTAGATTTCTTTTTCCTTGGCTTTGAACGTCGGTACGCCTCTTACGATCTTTTCTTCTTCATATTTGAGCGTGATCTTTGTGACCTTGGCACATTCGTACCAGGTCGGGCTTTCCGCGAATGCGCTCGAGGCGAGCGCACAAGCCACCGCAAACACCGCAACGGCCAGGCACGGCCCCATGATCGTGATGCGTCTCATAGTCTCCCCACTCCTTTGCTGACTGATTGATCGACCGGCAGGGGATCTGCCCTCTGTGGCGGAAAACTCCCCTCGTGGTGGCGGAACTCCCGCTCCTCAGAGCCGATATCCCCCGTTACCGGCATGGCCGCCGCCGCTTTGAAGCCGACGGTGCTCAGTCGCGGACTCTCGCAGAAACGGAGCCCTCAGTCAAGCGCGGCGGGCCTCGGCGGGGGTGCGCTTGGACCGTCACCGGGCACGAACGTGTGTTCTGAAGGAGACGGCCCCGGAGTGGCGCCAGCAGTGGCTCGGCTGGGCTCGTCCTCGTGTTTACGCGCCAGCCGGAGGTCCTGTGTCGCCTGGGAGAGCCTCGAGGTCGAGGCAGATCTGCTCGACCCAGCGGCCCTGCCTGCGTGCGCCGAGCACGCGCCTTGGCGCTCCTGGCGCGGGCAGCAGCTCCGAGAGCTGGCGCGCGCTGAGATTGAGCCTGCTCGGCGGCGAGGATCCCTGCGCCGGATCGCCGACCGCCTGCCAGCGCGAGAGCTTCACGGCCATCAACAGCGGGCAGGCCACGCGGGCGAGCGTGTGCTGCACCTCGGCCTCGTGCTCGCCGGCGCCGAGCGGCGCCGAGATGCGCCCCGAGAGGCGTCGCTCACTGCCGTCCCCGCCGAGCAGGTCGGCCGCGCGAAGTTTCGTGTTGAGGAAGGGGTCGCCCACATACAGCCCGGCGGCGTCGATGAGCAGCTCGAAGGTGGACCCGGCCGGTGTCTCGAAGTCGAGCAGCAGCTCCCCTGAGACGCCCTTGAGCACGCCGTTCACCCACGGCATCTCTCCGTAGTAGCCGAGCAGCCGGATCTCGCTGCGCGCAGGGTCCACCTGCCAGCGCGCCATTTGGGTCAGCGTCCGCGGACCTGCCGACATCGTGCTCATCGTAGACCCCTCCAGCTCGATCTATCGCTCTCTGGAGCCACCGTATCGCTCGATCTCGCGGCCGAATGTGAGCCTGCGCACAAACGTCGGGGAATCCCCCCTTCGGGCATTGCGCCCAGACGACTAGTCGTAACTTCTTGACTACCCAGACGCCCAAGCGGCGCAAACCTTTCGCCTCAGCACGTATTTCGTGCTCCTCCGGGGCGCTAGAGTCACTGCTCCCTCCGTCGAGGCGGCTCACGAGCACTGTCATGCCCCTACTGGACCCGAGGTCACTTCCACAGCACACAGACCGCCTCTATCGCGCCGCGTGGGCGCTCTGCGGCTCCGCACACGAGGCGGAGGACCTCGTCCAGGAGACCTTCGCGCGCGTGCTCGCCAAGCCACGGATGTTGCGCGGCGGCGATGACCCCCAGGCCTACCTGATGCGTTCGCTGCGCAACACCTTCCTCACGCAGCGCCGCACCGCCTCGCGCCGGCCACAGCCCTCAGCCCTGCCCATCGAGGATCTCGAACCGGTTGACCAGCGCAGCGGCGAGCGTCCCGAGCAGGCGGTCGAGGTGCGGGAGGTGCTCGCGACGATCACGGGGCTCGCCGAGCATCATCGTCTCGCCCTGGTCGCCGTTGACATCATGGGCCTCTCCTATCGCGAGGCCGCGCGAGCGCTGCACACGCGCGAGGCGACGATCGCCACAAGGGTGTTTCGCGCGCGCGAGCGCGTCGCCACCGAGCTGACCGGAGAGCGGACCGCAGGCCAAAGCGCGCGCAAGACTTCAACCGGCCGCGCATTGCCCGAACCAGATGCGGAAGGCAAGCCGCCGGCGCGGAGTCATCTAGGCAGAGGAATACCGTGAACCGAAGACAACGAAAGCTCGTGGCAGAACTGGCGGCGCTCGCGGACGGCAGCCTTGCGCCGTCCCGGCGCGCGCCGCTGCTCGAGCGAATCGAGCGATCGCCCGAGCTCGCCCGAGAGCTCGCTCGCCAGCGCGAGGCGCTCGCGCTCATCGGCAGCCTCGAGGGCGTGAGCGCACCAACGTCGCTGCACCGCACGATCGAGGCGCGCGCCACGGGGGCGCGTACCACGGGAGCGCGGGCCAGCGCGCCACGGGCGCGCGTGAGCTTGGGCTTGCGCGTCGCCGGGGTGAGCGCCGTCGCGGCCGCGCTTGTCGTGCTGGTGGCCGTGGCGCTGAGCGGCGCCGGCGCGACGCAGCCGAGGACGATGCGCCAAGTCGCGTCGCTCGCGCTCGCGCGGGCGACGGCGCCCGCGCCGGCGACCAGCCAGCGCAACCACAGCGCGCTCGCAGATGACGTCGAAGGCGTCTGGTTTCCCTCCTGGCGTCAGGCGCGCGCATGGCAGCCCGCGGGCTCGCGTGTCGATCGGATCGCCGGGCGGACCGTACGGGTCGTCTTCTACCAACCGGCGAGCGGCTCGTACGCAGGCTCGAGCAGAATCGGCTACGCGATCGTCTCCGGGCCCGCGCTGAGCAGCCCCAAGGGGGAGGCCTTCGTCTCGGACGGCATCGACTTCCACGCGTTCCAGGTCGGTGGCAGCCCCGTCCTCACCTGGCGTCGTGCCGGTCACACGTGCGTGCTCGCCGGGCGCGGCGTCACCGTCGCCACGCTCGCGCACCTCGCCGCCTACGCTTAGCGGGCAAGGGCCCCAGGCACGACGCGCGCAGCGAGGATCGCGATATCGTCGCGGGCGGTTTCCGCGGGCTCGACGAGCGCCAGCAGGGCCTCGATGGCCGCATAGGCCGAAGGCGGCGGGCCACTCAGCTGCGCGAGCAGCTGCTCGGCCGTGAGCAGCTGCGGCGCGAGCGCCTCGGTGAGCCCGTCGGTGTAGAGCGCAATCACGTCACCCGGCTGCAGGATCGTCGACGCCTCGGTGATGCTGGCGTCCGCAAAGACGCCCAGCAGCGTCCCGTAGACACCGAACTCCGCGAGCTCAGTATCGGCGCGGGCGAGGAGCGCCGGAGGGTGCCCGGCGACGGCGAGCGTGACCTCGGCGCCGGACTCCCGAAATGACACGCGCGCGAGGATGGCGGTGGCGAAGCGGCCTTCGAAGTCCTGCCTGAGCATCGCCCGGTTGACGCGCGCAAGCACGCTTGCGGGCCCCGCGCCGTCGCGCGCGTAAGCGGCGGTCGTGTGGCGCAGGAAACCCGTGAGCACCGCGGCCTCCGTGCCCTTCCCGCACACGTCGCCCACGACCAGCCAGACGCTGCTCTGGTCCTGGAAGACATCGTAGAAGTCACCGCCAACCTCGCCGCCACCTCCGGTCGGGCGGAAGTAGCTCTCGATCTCGAGGCCGGGGATCTGCGGCAGCGCGGGCGGCAGCAGGCTGCGGCGAAGCGTCTGCGCGACGTGAACGCGCTCGGCGTAAAGGCGCGCGTTGTCGTAGGCCAGCGCGGCTCGACCGCTGAGGTTCTGAAGTAGCGCGACCTGGCCGCGCTCGTATCGCTTGGCGCGGTAGAAGGAGATTACCCCGAGCATGCGCCCGCGGGCGATCATCGGGATCGCCGCCACCGCGCCCCGAGCGCCGGGGACGCGCACCGTCGCCTCGCGCGAGATCTGTCTCGCCGCCGCGCGCGGGATCTCCCCGGCCGCCTCGTGCGAGGTCTCCCGTGGCGCCTCTTGGAGGATCGCCCCCGCCTCGTCTAGCACGCAGCGCCGTCGTGTCGTGAGCACCTCGCCGACGGGATCGGGCACACCGCGATCTCCCGGACGCTCACGGTGCAGGGCCTCGATCCTCTCGGCCACGGCGGCGTCGCTCGCGGCAGCCACGACGGCGGACACGGAGCCCGTCTCGTCGGTGAGGTCGATCACGCACACTTCGGCGAGCTGCGGCAGCGCCATCTCGGCGAGTCGCCTGAGCGTCTGCTGGGGGTCGAGCGAGGTGTCGAGACTCGCTGTCGCCTCGATCAGGAACTGCAGCCGCCGGCGTTGCTCGCGCATGCGGTCGACCGCGACGTGGATCGCGCTGATCGTGAGCAGCGCGAGCACCGCGCCCACGCACCCGAACGCGGCGAACTGCAAAGAAACGTGCGAGTAGGCCAGCGGCGCGAGGAAGGCGAGCAGCCCTGCGAATGAGATCGCGAGGAAACGAGCACGCGGCTGGAAGGCGGCGGCGTGCCCGAGGGCGAAGAAGTACAGCAGCGAGAAGGGGCTTCCGGCGCCGCCCGTCGCGGCGCACAGCACGACGATCATGACGACGCCCCCCGCCTCTGCGGCCCATGCGAGCATGAGGCCGCGGTCGAGGTACACCTGCGTCCACAGGGCCGCGGCGATGAGGAGCGCGCATATCCCCACGCCAGCCGCGACATCGGGCGAGCCCACGTTGGGCAGCAGCGGCGAGGTCGAGATCAGGACCGCGCCGATCAGGTAGAGCACCGCGGCGCTGCCCACCGCCACGCGCGCTTCGACGCGCGGCATGCTCCGATCGAGCTCGCTACGCACCCACCCGAGCATCGAACCATCCTATGCGCGAACGTCACCGTGTGGCCATCGGCGAGCGACACGTCGCCGAATGTCAAGCGATTGGCGATCCGCTCCGATACGGCTTTGATGGCCACTCCGCTGCTGTCCCGCGCGCCACAGCCGAGTCGCCGGTGGGTCGACCGCTGGCTGGAAACGCTGCAGGACCTCGAGGCGTTGCGCGCCACGCATCCGATGATGGACGCCGTGATCGACGAGATCGACGGGCGGATGATCCGTGTCGGCGATCACTGGCTGGCCGACTTCGCCTCCTGCAACTACCTCGGCTTCGACCTGGACGAGGAGATCATCGCCTCGGTGCCCGCCTACCTGGAGGCCTGGGGTACGCACCCGAGCTGGTCGCGCCTGCTCGGCAGCCCAGTCCTCTACGAGCAAATCGAGGAGCGCCTGTCCGCACTGCTGGGCAGTGAGGACGCGCTCGTGCTGCCGACGATCACGCACATCCACGCGTCGGTGATCCCCCTGCTCGCCGCCTCCGGCACGATCTTCCTCGACGCGCGCGCACACAAGACGGTCTACGACGGCTGCCTGGTCGCGCGCTCACGCGGCGCCGCCGTTCGCCGCTTCCGCTTCGAGGACCCCGACCACCTCGAGCAGCTGCTGGCCGCCGACCAGGACTCCACGCGCCTGGTGTGCATGGACGGCGTCAACAGCATGACCGGCAACACGCCCGACCTGAGAGCCTTTGCGGATGTGGCGCGGCGATACGGCGCGCTGCTGTACGTGGACGACGCGCACGGCTTTGGCGTGATCGGCGAGCGCACCGCCGAGGAGTCCTGCGATTACGGAGTACGCGGCAACGGCATCGTGCGCCACGCCGGGGAGAGCTACGAGGACATCATCCTCGTAGCCGGGTTCTCGAAGGCCTACTCATCGCTGCTGGCCTTCATCGCCTGCCCCACCGAGGTCAAGAACCTGCTCAAGATCGCCGCCCCGCCGTACCTGTATTCGGGGCCCTCTCCGATCGCCTCACTGGCGACCGTGCTCGCTGGGCTGACCGTCAACGAACAGCGCGGCGAGGCGTTGCGCGCGAGGCTGCACGGTATGAGCGCGCACTTGCTCGACGCGCTAAGAGAGCTCGACGTCCACACCCCCAACTGCTCGGGCCTTCCGATCGTGGAGATTCCGCTGCGCGAGCACGCGCACATCGATCACGTCGGGCGCCTTCTGTTCGAGCGTGGCGTCTACGTCACGCTCGCGGCCTACCCCCTGGTCCCGAAGGCCGAGGTCGGCTTCCGCGTGCAGCTGACCGCCGCGAACACCGACGAGCAGGTCGAGCGCCTGATCGACGCTGTCACGGAGTTGGCGGGGCGCGGAGAGCTGCAGTCGGCCTCAGAGCAAGCGACGACGGTCTCCTCGTGAGCGCCGAGCGCGCACCAACGGTGCAGGCGTCTGGCGGCTCGCACCCCGAGGCGGGCAGCCTCGACGGGCGCCGTGCGCGCTCACGGCCGGCGGCCTGGCAGTGCTATCTCGCCGCGTGCGCGGGGGCGATGGTGCTGTACGAGCTCGTCGCGCCCGCGAAGGGCAGCCCCGTGCTGCTCAACGGCGTGGGGATGACGACATGGATCGCGATGGTGGTGGGGATCCGCCGCAACAAACCTTCCTACGCGCTGCCATGGTGGCTGTTCGCCTTCGGCTTCCTCCTGTACTGGCTGGGCGACCTCTACACCTACAGCTACCCCCAGCTGATCCTGCACCACGAAGTGCCCTTCCCCTCGATCGGGGACGCGCTTTACCTGACCGTCTACCCGGTGCAGATGCTGGGGCTGCTGCTGCTCGTGCGCCGACGTGAGCCTCGATCGCACCGCAACACGCTCGTCGACGCGGCGATCCTCACGCTCGGGCTCTCGCTGCTCACGTGGATTCTGCAGATCGCCCCCTACATCCACGACAACGAACTGAGCCTGCTGCCGAAGCTCGTCTCGATCGCCTACCCGACCGGCGACATCCTGATGCTCGCCGCGGCGATCCGCCTGCTGCTCGACAGCGGTCGGCGCCCGCCGCCGTTCTACATGCTGATCGGGAGCCTCGCCGCGCTCTTGGTGACGGATTTCATCTACGGGATCCTCACGCTCCACAACGCCTACCACCACCAGCTGATCCTCGACCTCGGCTGGACCTCCTACTCGGCGCTATGGGCCACGGTGGCCCTGCATCCATCGATGGTGAGGATGGAGGAGCCGGCGCGCGAGCAACGTGAGTCCAAGCTGACGCCGGCGCGCGTGGCGCTCCTCACGGGCGCGTCGCTGATCGCGCCCATCTGCATCCTGCTGAAGGAGCTGGGGCGCGGTGATCTCGACCTGATCGTGATCATCTGCGCTTCGATCGTTCTGTTCGGGCTGGTGGTGCTGCGGATGATGGACCTCGTGCGCCAGCAACAGCACTCGGTCGCACGTGAGCGCATCCTCAGCTCGTGCGGCTCCGCCCTGGCCGCGTGTGCGACGCAGGAGGAGATGCACCGCGCCGCGATGGACGCCGTCACGATGCTGATGAAGGACGACGCAGCGGCGGTGCTATGCCTCGGAGACGCACGCGCACTGAAGGCTGTAGCGCGCAGCGGCGAGAGCGCGTCAGCCGGACGGACACTCCCAGCGGAGGTGGCGAGGCAACTTGCGCAGCTCGGGGATAGCGATGACGGCGCCGCCGTCGTGCTCGATCGCCCGGCGCTCGACGCGCTCGAGCTTTCCAGCGAGTGGACGGTGCAGGCTTTCGTTCTCCCCGTCCGCCGCGACGTTGCCGGGCTGCTGCTCGTAGGCTGCACGAAGCTCCCTCCACCGCAGGTGACCGGCGCGCTGAAGGCGCTCGTCACTCAGCTCGCGCTCGCGCTCGAGGGTGCCGAGCTGACCGAGGAGATGCACCGGCGCCACAGCGAAGCGCGCTTTGCCTCGCTCGTGCAGCACGCGAGCGACCTGATAACGGTCGTCGGCTCCGACGCGACGATCACCTACCAAAGCCCCTCCTCACAGCTCGTGCTCGGCTACTCGCCAGAGGAGCTCCTGGGCACGCGCTTCGATCGCCTCGTCGCCGCCGAGGACGCCGGGCGGCTGCTGAACCTGCTCGCGGACGGCGCCGGCTACGCCAGGGGCGACGGCGATCTGATCGAGTGCACGCTCCTGCACCGCGACGGCAGCTCGCGTCAATTCGAGATCCTGCACACCAACCTGCTCGGAGACGAGCACGTGCGCGGGATCGTGCTGAACGCGCGCGACATCAGCGAGCGCAAGGCCTTCGAGCGCCAGCTCGCCCACCAGGCGTTCCACGACCCCGTCACCGGATTGCCCAACCGGGCGCTGTTCGTCGAGCGCGTGCGGCACGCGATCAGCCGTGCCCGGCGCGAGGAGCGCGAGCTCGGGGTGGTCTTCCTCGACATCGACGACTTCAAGACGATCAACGACAGCCTTGGCCACGGCGCCGGTGACACCGCGTTGATCGAGGTAGCCAAGCGTCTGTCGGCGAGCATCCGCTCGAGCGACACTGCCGCGCGCTTCGGCGGCGACGAGTTCGTCGTGCTGCTCGAGGACCTCGACGAGATCAGCACCGCCGTCGAGGTTGCCGAGCGGATCCTCGAGGACCTGCGCCACCCGCTGGCGCTGGCCGGCAAGGAGGTCGCCCTGCACGGGAGCATCGGCATATCCATCCTCGAGGGAAGCTCGACGGCAAGCGCTGACGATCTGATCCGTGACGCCGACGCCGCGATGTACATCGCCAAGCGCGACGGCAAGAACGGCTACCGCCTGTTCGAGCCCGCGATGCACGCGGGCGTGCTGGCACGGCTCGAGCTCAGAGCGGACCTGCAGAGGGCGCTCGACGAGGGCCGCTTCGAGCTGCACTACCAGCCGATCATACGGCTCAGCGATGGTCAGATCTACGGCATCGAGGCGCTCCTGCGCTGGCAGCACCCCGAGCGCGGGCTCGTGACACCCGAAGACTTCATCCCGCTGGCAGAGGAGACGGGCCTGATAGTGCCGATCGGGCGCTGGGCGCTGCGCGAGGCCTGCCGGCAGGCCGTCGAGATCAACCGCCTGTATGAGGGCACGCCACCGCTTTACATGTGCGTCAATCTGTCGGTCAAGCAGCTGCAGCACAGCGACGTCATCGCCGACGTGCGCGACGCGCTGAGCGAGTCGGGCCTGGATCCCTCGCTGCTGACGCTCGAGATCACCGAGTCGATGCTGATCGACGACCCGGAGGTAGCGATAGCCAAGCTCACAGCCATGCGTGAGCTAGGCCTGCGTATCGCGATGGACGACTTCGGCACGGGCTACTCCTCGTTGAGCTACCTCGGGCGCTTCCCCGTCGACATCATCAAGATGGACCGCTCGTTCCTGCGCGAGCAGCTGACACCCGAGACGCACGACCTCTCGAGCGCGGTGGTGGCGCTCGGGAGCTCGCTCGCCCTCGAGGTCGTCGCCGAGGGGATCGAACTCGACGGCCAGCTGCAACGCCTGCGCGACCTCGGCTGCGAGCTCGGACAGGGCTTCCACTTCGCGCGGCCGATGGAATCAAGCGAGCTGCCGGCGTTCGTCAACGCCACTGCGGGGCGCCTCCAGCAGACCTCGGCCGGGGCGCCACCGACCCGGCCAGATGCGAGCTAGCCGCGAGCGCCTTCGCGCGCGGCTCGCCGCGCGCGCATTGCCCGGAAACCTCGCACCGCTGAGCCACCGCGACTTTCGGCTGCTGTTCGCCGGACGCTTCGTGTCGCTGCTGGGAGACGGCGCCTTCCTGGTCGCACTCGCGTGGGAGACCTACACGATCTCCGACGCCCCGACTGCCCTCTCGGTGGTGGGGATCGCGATGACCGTACCGCTGATCTCGCTGCTCCTGGTAGGAGGGTTGGTCAGCGATCGCCACGACCGCCGGCGCGTGATGATGTTCGCTGACCTCGTGCGCTCGGCGCTGCTGCTCGTCCTCGCCGTCCTCGCGGCGAGCCGCGCGATGCAGCTGTGGGAGATGGTGCTCATAGTCGCCGTCTACGGCGCGGCCGAGGCCTTCTTCGACCCCGCCAGTGACGCGATCCTGCCGCAGTTGCTGCCCGAGGATGAGCTCGGCCAGGCCAACGCGCTCGAGCAGCTCGTGCGGCCGCTCGCCCTGCGCCTGGCCGGCCCCGCGCTCGGCGGCGCGCTCGTGGGCGTGCTCGGGCCGAGCACGGCGTTCCTCGCCGACGGCGCGAGCTTCATCGTCTCCGCGAGCTGCCTGTGGCGAATGTCGGCGGGGGCTCGCGTCGTGCCCTCAGAGGGGCCGCTGAAAGCGTCGAGCGCGACGCGCGAGCTGCGCGAGGGATGGTCATACGTGCGCGCACACGTGTGGCTGTGGGGCACCTTCACGAGCGCGGCCGTCGCCTACCTGCTGTTCATGGGCCCGACGATGGTGCTGCTGCCGTTCATGGTCAAGCACGTGCTTAGAGGCAACGGCGTGCAGCTCGGTATCGTGCTCGGCGCGGGTGGGCTCGGGTCGATCGCCTGCGCCGCCGCGATGGGTCGCTCCGCCGCGCCTGCCAAGAGGATCACCTTCATCTACGTGGTCTGGACGGCGGCGACGATCGCCGTGGCGGCATACGGCGTGGCGAGCGCCATCTGGGAGCTGATGCTCGCGAGCCTCGTTTTCAACTTCCTGGAGACGGCCGGGACGATCGTGTGGGCGACGATGAAGCAGCGTCTGGTCCCCAGCGAGTTGCTCGGTCGCGTCTCGAGCCTCGACTGGCTTATCTCGATCGGGCTACTTCCCGTCTCGCTCGCCCTCACCGGCCCCGTGAGCATCCTGCTCGGCGTGCGCACGACGCTGATCGCGGCTGGCATCCTGGGTGCCCTGGCCACGCTCGCCGGCCTCGCGCTCCCAGGGATGCGCGAGGTCGATCGCTCGGCCACGAGCGCATTGATCGGTGGCAGCGTGAGAGCCTGAGCGGGTCTATGAGACTTCGTCCCCAGCCGGAGTCGAGCCGGTGATCAGCGCCGATGGCCAAGCCATGGCCCCCTCTCTGCTCGCTTGAGGGCCGCGCCACCCTCGCCGCCTGCGAGGGTGGCGCGGGAACGCTCACGTGTATTTGAACGTATCGTCTGGAGGGTTCGCTTTGCTGTGCTTTTTGTAGGCTGTGGCGGTCACTTCCACGGGTCCAGCGTTTTTCGCCGCCGGAGCGGTCGCCGTGCATTCCGTTGTCGAGGCGCAGCTGACCGCCGTTGCGGGCTTGCTGCCGAACTTGAACGTGGTACCGCTACCGACCTCGAATCCGGTGCCCGTGATCGTGACCGTGAATTCGCCCGTCTTGGATCCTTCATTGGGACTGAGTTCCGTGACCGTGGGCGTCGGCGCTATGAATTTGAACTTGTCTTTGCCGGTCGGCGCGCTCGTGCCAATTTCGTCGTCACGGTCACTTCGACCGTTTCCGGCGTGTGCGCCGGGGAGATCACCTTGATCATTTCCGACGTATATTCGATGACGTACGCGGGGGTTGAGCCGAACCTCACCGCTTCGACTTCGTCGAACGCTTTCCCGGTGATCTCGATTTCTTCCCCACCCGCCATGGCGCCTTTTTTCTCCGAGAGCGATTTGATGACCGGCGCCGGTCCCTCTGGCAGGAGCGGGTCGAACACCAGCCCGTCGAGGTCGGCCACATCGGGAGTCGTGGTTTCGTTGATCGTCACGGTTATGCACGGCGGGTTGCCCGACGGGCTCGTCTCGTCGGAGACGGGCTGCCACTCCCCGCTGCCCCCGTCGGCCTGGGGGTTCCACCAATCGACCTTCCTCGCACCATTGAGTTCACAGTCCGTGAATTCGATGGCCGTGAACGTGCTCCCTTCGCCGACGGCGATGTCGACGTAGGTACCACTGCTCCCGGCCGGTGGCGCGCCGACCGGATCGGAGGTGTAGCGCCCCACCGTAACGGTGCCGGTGCCCCCGCTAGCCGTGCCCGTCACCGGGCCGTCTTCGGCTTTCGCCGGTTCTTCCGGGTTCATCGTTTCGCCCGAGCCGCTGTTGGCCAACGTAGAGAACGTCTCGTCGCTGCCGTGGCTCGTGCCGCCGGCGTTCCTTGCGACAGCCCGGAAGTGGTAGGTAGTGTTTTCGCTCAGGCCGCCTATTGAGGCGGTCACCGCGACCGGGCTGCTCCCAGATCCGGGCCCGACCGAGCACGGCGCGGTTGAGCCGTAGGACACCGTGGTGCCGTATTCGAACTCGCATTCGCTCACTTGGGAGCCGTTCGGGTCCACGGTCGCGTTCAACGTTGCCGAGGTCTGCGAGGGCGCCGACGCCGCGTTCGTGACGACCGTCGGACCCTTGAGCGCTTGTCCGGCGCCCGTGCGCACCTCGTTCTTTTCTTCGCCTTTCGTCTCGCCCGAGGTCTTCTCGATGCCGCGCCCGATTGGGATGAGCGGCGGTTTGCCACCCACTTCGGCGTCGCTGAAGAGGTCCTGCAGACCTCTGCCTTCTTCGAAGGTGGTCGTCAGGCTCGTCTCCATCGCGTTGACCGGAGTGGTCACGCCCGCGAGTTCCCCGCCGGTGAAGATCCGCGCGACTTCCTTGCATTCGTACACGGCCTGCAGGCCTTTGTACGGGTTTTCTTCACCTTCCTCACTCGAGGTGAAGAGGGTCCACGCTTCGCCTTCGGCCGGTTCAACGAACTTTTCGAATTCGCCTTCCGCCGTGAGCTGAACGAACTTTTCACCGTGGTCGATGAGCGTCGTGTTCAGCGGGAACGTTTCGATCGAGCCGGCCGGAGTGGTTTCCGTCCAGATCGCTTCGCCTTTTTCGCTCACGCCCGTGATGCGGATCGTGGTGCAAGGCGCACCTTTGGTGGTGCACTTCGAGAACGTAAAGAGCTCTTTGTCGCTTTTGACGCCGGTGATTTCGCCGGTGCTCGTGCTCTTCTTGCATTCGATCACGCCAGCGGCGCCCGTCAGCGTCGCGACGCCGGTTTTACCGGTGTCCTTCGGTCTGGGACCGGGGCCCGGAACCCATTCGTAGTCGCCTTCTTTCGTGACGCTTTCTTCGGTGCAGCCCGCGTTGGTGTATCGGCCCTCTTTGGCTTTGACGCAGCGACCATATTCCCCGGCCTGCGCCGCCGAGGCGATCACCGCGGTCAATACGAACGCAGTTGCGAGGCATAGCCCGACGATCCCGATGCGCTTCATCTCGTTCTTCCCCCTTCGCCGTCTCGACGGTTCGCGCTAGATAACCGAGTTGATCTCTATCTTTTCTTCGTTGGTCTGGGTGATCGCGGCGCTCAGCCCGATCTGTTCAAACGGTGCGAAGTTGAAGGATGCTTCGAGAATGTCCTTCGGTTCTTCAGCGAAGCTTTCCGGTACCTGTTTGCCATCCGAGGCCTTGAATTTCAGGGCCTGCGTCAAGGACATCTTGTTGGCCTTGACGGGCACTATCACCGAGCCCTGCACCGATACTTCCCCTGCGACGCCACAGCTGAATTCCAACAGCGCACCCGCTCTCCCGGCCGGGAAGAGATCGAGGGCGATCTTGTCTTCCGCGGTTCGCGCGCCGAGGGTCTGCACGCCCAATTCGCCTTCGAGCTCGCTGGTGAGGATTTCCCCCGCTAAGGCGCCGCGGCTCGTGCATTTCGCGCTCGTAGCGACCAGCTGGCACCCGGTGAACGTGAAGTAAACGTTTCCGACCGTACTCAGCCCGGTGTACTTGCCTGTGCCCGCCTCGCCTTCGCAGGTCACCTTCGAGGCTCTGACGGCCGACTCGAGCGTGACTGGGATTTTCGCGAGCGTGGTTTTGAACGTCGTTTTGACGGCTTCCCTTTCCCATTCATACTTGCCTCTGTGGGTTTCACTCGCCGTCAGGCACGCGGGGTTCGTGTATCCCCCATGGTAGACTTTTGTTTTTCCCACTTTTTCGCCTAGCAGTTTGACGCACCGGCCGAACTCAAGCGGGGGTAGCGGGGGACGTTCGGACAGTGTCGTAAAGGTTTCGTCGGCGCCTTCGCTCGTGCCGTTCGCGTTGGCCGCGGAGATCCTGAAGTGGTAGAGGGTGTTCGGGCTGAGACCCGATATCGAAGCCGACACCGCCACGGGGCTTTCGCCCGAGCCGGGCGACGAGGAGCAGGCCGCGTTGGATCCGTAGGTTTCCGTGGTGCCGTATTCGAAGTTGCATGTGCTGACCGTAGAGCCGTTGGGATTGACGATCGCTTTCAACTTCGCTGTGGTCTGCGTGGGCGAGGACGCTTTACCCGTCTGGAGCGCCGGCGCAGCGAGAGCGACGGCCGAGAACACGTACGCCGCACCCTGGTGGGCGTTCGAGCCAACCTTGTGAGCTTCTGCTCCCGCTAGGACGGTGGCGCCGGACACGGCAACCTGATCGCCGAGCACGTCCTCTGGAGCGCCGTCCGAGGCGGTCAGCTCGGCCGTCTGCGTGGCATTGGCCCAGCCCGTTCCCGGCTTTTCATACACGTAGACCGCACCCTGGTGAATGTTCGTACCGACCGTGTGAAGCGGCGCCCCGGCGACGATCGTGTCACCCGAGACACCAACCGAGTAGCCGAAGTCGTCGAATTCGGCGCCATCCGAGGCGGTCAGCTCAGCTGTCTGGGTCGCGTTGGCCCAGCCCGTTCCCGGCTTTTCATACACGTACGCCGCGCCCTGGTGAATGTTCGAGCCGACCTTGTGAGCCCACGCGCCGGCGACCACGATTTCGCCCGAGACGGCAACCGATTCGCCGAGCCGGTCGCCCGCGGCGCCGTCCGCGGCCGTCAGCTCGGCCGTCTGGGTCGCGTTGGCCCAGCCCGGCCCCGGCTTTTCATACACATATGCGGCACCCTGCTCTTCGTTCGCGCCGACCTTGTGAGCCCACGCGCCGGCGACCACGGTTTCGCCCGAGACCGCGACCGCGAAGCCCAGCTCGTCGTCTGCGGCGCCGTCCGAGGCGGTCAGCTCCGCGGTCTGCGTGGCGTTGGTCCAGATGGGTCCCGACTTCTCAAACACGTATACGGCGCCCTGAAAGGCGTTCGAGCCAACCTTGTGAAACGGGGCTCCGGCGACGACGGTTTCGCCCGAGACGGCAACCGACCAGCCGAGCTCATCGGCTTCAGCGCCGTCCGAGGCGGTCAGCTCGGCGGTCTGGGTGGCGTTGGCCCACCCCGTTCCCGGCTTTTCGAACACGTACGCGGTGCCCTGGAATTT
The DNA here is from genome assembly GCA_963722435.1 of uncultured Solirubrobacteraceae bacterium. Lineage (GTDB taxonomy): Bacteria > Actinomycetota > Thermoleophilia > Solirubrobacterales > Solirubrobacteraceae > Palsa-744. Next base: position 813,815 of record CAVRKZ010000001.1, read on the forward strand.
GTTCGAGCCAACCTGGTGGCGGTAGGCTCCCGCGACGACGGTTTCGCCCGAGACCGCAACCGAGTAGCCGAGCACGTCGCCTTCGGCGCCGTCCGAGGCGGTCAGCTCCGCGGTCTGGGTAGCGTTGGCCCAGCCCCCTCCCGGCCTTTCGAACACGTACACGGCGCCCTGCTCGTCGTTGGAGCCCACCTTGTGGGCGGGCGCGCCGACGGCGATCGTTTCGCCGGAGACCGCAACGGAGAAGCCGAGAAAGTCACCTGCGACGCCATCCGATGCGGTCAGTTCAGCTTGGATGAAGGGATCGATCCGGAGCGGATAGCGCGCCCCTCTGGTGTCCACGTGCACCAGCAACTGCCCGCCTTGGAGCGCGAGCCAGCTGCGCAACACGTGCCCGCGTGCGTCGGTCGCGGACAGGCCCGCGTAGCGCAACACGGGCTCGCCGGCACGGCTCAGAGTGACGCTCTGAGCGTTCTTGGCCAGCGAGGCCCGCGCGTTGGCTGAAAGCGCGATCGACAGCGTCAGCGGCGCAGCCCGACTTCCTGCGGGTGCGTGCGCGAGCGTAAAGCCCTGCTCGAGCCCCAGCGGCCCGTTCGCATACCACTCGCTCACGCCTGGATGCGCGTACAGGACGCGGTTGCCGTGAGCGCTGGGGGCGACCGTCGCGAGCGTCGTGAGCACGGAGCCGTAGCCGATCGCGCGCAGGCCCAGCTCGGCGTGCGTGCCGGCGGCGCTCACGGACACCCCCGAGCTCGTGAAGCCAGCGCTGAGATGCTGGGCCGGGCTCGTTGCCCTGAAGCCACCCCGATCGGGGCTTACCTCGTAGGCAGGCCCATCCCCGCCCAGGGCGGCGGACACCGGCCCCTGCGCCGCCAAAGGAAGACTCAACAGGCCCTGCCGCGTGAAGGCGTGAGAGCGGGTGGCCACCGACGCCGAGGGGCGCCCAGCGCTCAAACCTTGATAGAGCACACCACCGAGCGCGAGCGCCAGCAACGCGGCTGCCGCCAGCGCGCGCCACGGAAGCGCCAGCCTGCCACCAAGCGCCACCCCGTCGTCCACCGAAACGCTCGGCGCGGATCGCAGAGCACCAGCCGACATACGCATCTCTCCCCCTTGCATTGTCCATCAACCGCACTTGGCGGCCCCGCCTGAACCTGCAATCCGCGAGCCTACTCCCTTTCGCCGCTCGGGGCCATCCAGCATTCCCCGCACGCCGCCACGGCGTCTGTTGCCCGATCGTCGCCCTCAGGCGGAGGCGGCGACCGCGCGTACCTCACTGCGCACCACAGTTACCCCCGGCATCGGGCTGCTTCCAACGCCGAGCGCCTCGGCAGCCGCCTGGGCGTTCTCCTCCGTGTCGTACAGCGCCAACGACGTTCCCTTGGCGTTCTCGATTGGTCGCAGCCAATAGCCGGCCTGGAATCCGGGCGTCTGGCGAGCGCTGGGAACGACCTCCTCTTGCAGCGCCTTTAGCCCGACCCGTGGATCCGGCTGTCCGCTCGTATCGACCTCGATCAGGACTGCGTGCATCGGATGCCTCCCTTCGCGGGTGTCTTGGGCCGACAGCAGGCTAACGCAACCAGGCCAGGAGCGGTTGGGGTCATCTGAGCCACTCGCTCGCGCAGCGGTCTCGCGCAGTGCAACGCGGTACCGTTCTGCTACCGTTATGGTATGAGCAAGCAGATCGCGGTGCGGCTCCCCGACGAGCTCGTCGACTTCGTCGACGAACTGGTCCATGCCGGAGCCGGACGCAGCCGGGCGGCGGTCGTCACCCGGGCGCTCGAGCGCGAGCGCCGGCGCGCGGTCGCCGTCCGCGATGCCCAGATACTGGCTGCAAGCGGGCCGGACCCGGAGCTGGCCGGCCTGGCCCAGCACGCCGCCCACATGCCCTCCGGCCTGTCCTGATGCGACCCATTCACATCGCGCAACTCGACAAGTCCCGGCCGGTGCTGATCCTCACTCGCGAGGTCGTGCGCCCGTACCTCGCGACCGTCACAATCGCACCCATCACCACGACAGTACGCGGATTATCGACAGAGGTAGCCGTAGATGCTCCGAACGGTCTCACGGGACCGTCGGTTGTCAGCTGCGACAACGTCACCACCATCCCCGCGCAGTCACTGGGAGCGCAGATCGGAGTCCTACTCGACCACCAAGAGCGGGCCCTCGGCGAAGCAATTCGAGCCGCCTTCGACCTCGACTGACGCCCCGGCCCGCGAGCCGCCGAGGAACCGTCCCACCCGTGACCCTGCTCGCAAGGTGCCAGCAGTTGCAGGGCCACCGCTCGCGCGACTACCATCCCGATCGCGGGATGCGCATGTGATGAGACGCGTGTCCATAGGTATCGGTGTCGTGGCGTCGTGCGCGCTGCTGACGTCCCACGCGCAGGCCGCCCTCCCGACCGTCGACGCGCTCGTCCAAGCACCCGCGTACCCGTCGTCACAGGGCGTGAACGCGGCCACCCGCTACCTTGCTGGCCGCGTAGGCACAAAGGCCTTCGCGGTCATCGACGACGAGGACAAGCTGGCGGGGGTCGACCTGCATCGCCGCTTTCACTCGGCGAGCATCGTCAAGTCGATGCTGCTGGTCGCCTACCTGCAGATGCTCTCCCACCAACACCGGCCTCTGAACAGAGCCGGCAGTGCGCTGCTCTACCCGATGATTCACTCCTCGGACAACGAAGCGGCCTCGGCCGTGCTTGCGAGGGTTGGCGAGGATGCGGTCGATCGCGTCGCCAGGGACGCGCACATGGTCGACTACGAGTCAGGCGGCGCCTTCTGGGGCTTTACGGAGGTCTCTGCCGCCGATTTGGCGCGCTTCTTCTTCCATTTGGAAGCGATCATCCCACACCGTTTCGACGCGTATGCACGCTGGCTGCTCTCGACGATCGAACCCAGCGAGAGCTGGGGTATACCCGCGGTCGCCCGTCCCGAGTTCAAGGTGTTCTTCAAGGGCGGCTGGCTGCCGGAATTCGAAGGCCTAGTCAATCAGGTGGCGCGACTGGAACGCCCGGGGATCGTGTTTGCCCTCGCGGTGCTTACCATTCACGATCCCTCTATGGCCTACGGCGAGCAGACGATCGAAGGTGTCACCGCGCGGCTGCTCGGCCGGGCCTAGGACGATCGCGCCTCGGACGATCCGCAGCAGGCCCAACGGGCGTTTGAGCGGGGCCGCGCGCGGGTAATCGAGCACTCACGAACTGCAGCGCACGGCGCCGCGATAGACGCGGCGAGGCGTTGTGTCTGTCCCTCTCAAGCCGCAACCGACCAGAACCCCTCGAACCAGTCGGCGGGCGTCGCCCGTAGGGCGTCCGCGAGCCCTTGCAGCAAGCACGGGGCGCGACCTCCCACGTCTCGACTTGCACGCCTTGATTTCCACGCCTCGGCTTGTGCGCCACCGTCGTGCGAGCGATGTTGGCGAGCGGACTCACTGCGGAGATGGAGGTCGCTCTATCGAGGGTCATCGATTCGCGTTGGGGCCTCATCGGCAACCGCGACGTCGGGTTCACACGGCGCACTGATTCGATGGCGCTTCTCGCGAGAACCGCCGTCCCGATGCGCGTGGTGACGGTTGCCGTCGTGCTGTCGCTGCTCGCGGTGCTCACGCTCTCCTACGCGCACGGGCGCGAAAGCGCCTCGCTTGCGCCTTCCGGGCGCTCTGCGCTCACTCTCAGCCCGCGGCCGGCGAGCTTGCCCGCGGCCGCTCAGCTTCCCGTATCCGCTGCGCTCGGGGCGGCCGATCCGACCTATCGAGTCACCGCTTCGCGTGGTCGCTTTCAAGCGCTGAACCCTGTCCAGCGTTTTGATGTCCGCTTCTCGCACTCAGGGGTCTCGCTGAGCTCGGGCGCGCTGCACCTCGGCTTGAGTCTGCGCGCCTTCGGCGAGGAAAGCTCGCTCGGGACAGTCGGCGATCTCAGCCGGCGTGTGGAGGCCAACCGTGTCACCTACTCGGCGCCTGGCCTCAGCGAGTGGTATCTCAACGGTCCCGCGGGTCTCGAGCAGGGCTTCACCGTCGCCTCGGCCCGGCGGGGAGACTCGCCTGGACTGCTCACCCTCGCGATGGCACTCTCAGGCGATACTCAGGCAAGGCTGATCCCCGGCGGGTTGGGCGTCACCTTCACCCACCCGGGGACACCGTCGCTTCGGTACGCCAATCTGAGCGCGACCGACGCATCAGGCGCGACGCTGCACGCCTCCTTCGCACTCCACGGCCGGCGTCTGCTGCTGAGAATCGATACGCGTGGCGCGGGCTATCCGATTCGGATCGATCCGCTCTTCGAGCAGGGCGCAGAGCTGTCCGCCGGCGAAGAGGACGCCGCCGGCGGACTGACTGGCTTTAGTGTGGCGCTGTCGGCCGACGGTGACACTGCGCTGATCGGCGCTCCGCGTGAGGCGGGTTTCACCGGCGCCGCATGGGTCTTCACCCGCTCGGGCACGACCTGGGCCCAGCAGGGCAACGCGCTCACCCCCAGCGGGGAATCGGGTGCCGAACCCGGCGACGCCTGCCACGAAGAAGGTCAGGATGAAACCGACGAATGTGCCTTCGGCGCAAGCGTCGCGCTGTCCGCCGACGGTGACACCGCGCTGATCGGCGCCCCGCACGAGAATCACAGGCAGGGGGCGGCGTGGGTGTTCACCCGCTCTGGCTCGACGTGGACTCCTCAGGGGGTAGAGCTCGCAGGCGGTGAAGAAGAGACCTACCGCGGCCATTTCGGCGCAAGCGTCGCGCTGTCCGCCGATGGCAGCACCGCGCTCATTGGCACCCCGGGCGACAGATCTGGTCGCGGGGCCGCCTGGGTCTTCACGCACTCCGCTTTGGGCTGGACCCAGCAGGACTCAAAGCTGACCGCCCCCGACCGCGACCGCGATGGGCACTTCGGCCGCAGCGTCGCGCTCGCCGCCGACGGCGGAATCGCCCTGATCGGCGCCCCCGGCGACAGCCGGCATCTCGGAGCTGCGTGGGTATTCACGCGCTCGGGTGAAACCTGGAGTCAGCAGGGGTTCAAGCTCACCGGTGGCGAAGAGGCAGGTACGGGGCGCTTTGGCTTCAGTACGGCGCTGTCGGCTGACGGGAACACCGCGCTGATCGGCGGCCGCAGCGACGACGAAGGTACCGGAGGGGCGTGGGTCTTCACCCGCTCGGGCGAAAACTGGGACCAGCAGGGCGGCAAGCTAACCGGAGCCGGTGAGAGTGGCGCGGCTGGGTTCGGCTACAGCGTCACGCTGTCAGCGGACGGCAACGCCGCCCTGATCGGCGCCCCTCGTGACAGCCGCGATCTCGGCGCCGCCTGGGTGTTCACCCGCTCGGGCGAAACATGGGCCCAGCAGGGCGAACGGCGCACCGCCGTGGGGGAGCGCGGCGAAGGGACATTCGGTGCCAGCGTGGCGCTGTCGGCCAACGCCAGCATCGCGATCGTCGGCGCTCCTCGCAACGACCGCAGACTCGGCGCCGCATGGACGCTCCGGGAAGTTGCCCCGCCACCGCCAGCGCCACCGCCAGCGGTGACCAGCGTGACACCCGACGACGGTCCAACGCTCGGCGCCACCACGGTCAGCATCACCGGCACTGGGTTCTCGCAGGCCACAGCGGTCAGCTTTGGCTCGAGCAGCGCGGCGAGCTTCACTGTCGACTCGCCGACCTCGCTGACGGCGGTCTCTCCCGCCGAGCGACAGGGAACAGTCGATCTCACCATCACGACGCCGGCCGGCACGAGCGAAGCCTCAAGCAGCGACCGCTTCACGTTCCTCTCCTCGCCCGTGGGCGGCGAGAGGCCTCCCGAGACGCAAACGAGCGACACGCCTGGTGGCTCGTCTGCACCCGGCGCGAGCACGGCCGGCAGCGTGCTCGCTTTCGGCCCCACCCCGGCATCCCCGACGGGGACGTGCACGGTCGTCCTGCACAGTGGGACCATTAGGGTGCACAAGCATGCCCGGGCGTCGCTCACGCTCACCCGCAGTGGCACCGGCCGATGCAGCGGCACGTTGACGCTCACCGTCAACGTCAAGATCAAGGGCAAACGTGACCGCTCCTCCACCAGGAGCATCGGCGCTGCGCGCTTCTCCATCCCCCCCGGCACCTCCGAGCTCGTCGACATCGAGCTGAACCGCGTCGGACGCGTGCTCCTGAGATCAGCTCACGGCCACCTGCGCGCGAGCCTTGAGATCCTCAGGCTATTGCCCGCCCCGCGGCAGGCTCGGATTGCAGCGGTTCAGCTCGCGCCCGCCCCGAGCCGCATCGTTGCCGCTCGCAGCGCTAGCGATCCGCCGAGCAGTTCGCCGATGGGCGATACTGGGCTCGAACCAGTGACCTCCGCCTTGTCGAGGCGGCGCTCTCCCAGCTGAGCTAATCGCCCTGGGAGCGTAAGGGTACCAGCGCGTGGTCGGCGCATCAGCGGACGATCACTTCGGAGGCTTCGCCGTAGCTGCCTTCGCCGCCTGACGCTTCTCCGCCAGCTTGCGCTTGTTCGGCACCGGCGCCTTCGCCTTCACCGTTAACCCGGCGCGAGCCGTAAGGCAGCTCGCCTACGCCCTCGGATTCGAGCGCCCGCTTCTCGACGGACGCGTACGTCACGCCTTCTCCGGAGTCGATCTTCTTGACGACCTGAGCCACCGTGTCCGAGGAGATCGCGAAGCCCACACCGGTGCTCCCAGGCTGCGAGCCGTCGATGCTTGCCGCGTCGCTGGCGATCTGGGAGTTGACGCCAATCACCTCACCGTCTTCATTGAGAAGCGGCCCACCGGAGTTCCCGGGGTTGAGCGCCGCGTCAGTCTGGATCGCGCCGGTGATCTTCGCGCCATCCGGAGCCTCGATTTCGCGTTCAAGTGCCGAGACGATCCCGCGCGTGAGCGTCTCTTCGAGACCATACGGATTACCGATCGCGTAGACGCCGTCCCCAACCTGCGCCGAGCTCGAGCTTGCGAGCGTCAGGGCTTTGAGCCCTAGCCCGCTTGGGTCGACGCGTATGAGCGCGAGGTCCTGGTTGGCTTCTTCTCCGACCACACTCGCGGCGCGCGTCTGCTTTGAGGAGCCGCCGGCCTCGACGGTGACGCTCGTCGCACCCTCGATCACGTGATCGTTGGTGAGAATAAGGCCGCTTTCGTTGAGCACGATCCCTGTGCCCTCATCCTCGCCGTTCGCACTCACTGCCTTAATCGCAACGACTCCCTTGGAATCGCGCTCATAGATCTGCGAGGCGCTGAGGCTGGTGTCGGCAACCTCGTGCGCTGTGGCTGTGGTGCCCGCCTGTGGTTGGGTCGCCGTGGGGTGCACCACGCGCGAGGTCCCGCTTCCGATCCCGCTCAACAGCACGGCTGCAGTCGCCACGGCCGCGCCGACAAGCGCGGCGAGCATGGTTGGTACAACAAGACGTTTCATGGGAGACCTCGCATCGCTTGGGAAGTCCCATGATGGGTGTGCCTCCTGTAGACGGACTAATAATCTGCCAAAGCGCGGCTAACGCAGGGAAAAGAACGCGCTAACGGAATCCGAAGAGACACCTAATAAGCCGCTCTGATCCGCTCGCGCCCACGCCCGCGTCGCCGCTCCCGCGCAGGAGCGCGGTGCGCGAGCTCTTCGCGCCGGTCCGCCCTGCCTGGACTCGATCCCCGAGCCTGGGCTCGCCCCCCGATACGCTACTCGGAGCACATCCCTGGCGACGTGGCGGAGTGGCTACGCAGCGGCCTGCAAAGCCGTTTACACCGGTTCGATTCCGGTCGTCGCCTTCACCCTCCGGGTGCGCCTCGAACCGGTGGCGCTGACCGACGCCGACCTCGATCGCGTCGAGGAGCTCGCGAGCTTGGACGAGCAGATCCTCGCTCTGGCTCAGGCCCTGCCGGAGCCGTCACGCCAAGCGCTGTCGGACAGGGTCATCCAGGAACGCTCGTTAGGAGGAGAGCGCGGCGGAGCTGCCCCCACCTTCATGGAGGGCCCCGGGAGGCACCAGAGCGCAATGGCTGCCCACCGGCGCGGCCGAAAGGCATCGCTGTTGGACCGGGGAGCCGGCGCCACGCTCGCCGGGCACGATCGCGTGCCTTGTCACACCGAGGAGCCCTCGCGCAACGATATAGGTGATGACTTCGCGATCGGATGAAGCGAGCGTGCTGCGCCGGGTCGCGCTCGGCGACGACGATGCGTTTTCGGAGTTCTATCGCGAGCACCTAGACGCGGTGGTCGCGTTCTTTCACCGGCGCGTCGGAGATCGTGAGCTCGCGTTCGACCTCACGGCCGAGACTTTCGCGGCCGTAGTCGTGAGCGCGGGCTCCTATGGCGGCGATGCTCCGCCCGTGGCGTGGCTGTTCGGGATCGCTCGCAACAAGCTGCGCGAGAGCCTGCGCCGCAAGCGGGTTGCCGATGCGGCGAGACGTCGCCTGGGCATGGAGGCGATCGCCCTCGACGACGAGGCCCTGCTGCGCGTGGAGGAGCGAGCCGGCAACGGCGAGACGCGCCTGGCGCGAGCGCTCGAGGAGCTGCCCGAGGCGACGCGCACGACGCTGCTTGCCCGCCTGGTCGAGGAGCACGAGTACGGCGAGATCGCCTCACGCATGCAGTGCTCGGAGCAGGTCGTGCGCCAACGCGTGCACCGCGGACTAAAGCAGCTGCGTGCCGGGCTAAAGGAGGAAACGTGAACGACGTGTTTGACGATCTCGAGAGCCAGCTCCGCGGCGCGGTACGCGCACGGCGCAGAATTCGCACGTCCTGGATGCGGCGCGGACATCGACGCTCGTCGGCGATCGTGCTCGTCGCGATGCTCGTGGTGAGCGCGGGAGCGCTCGCGGCGGGCGGCGTGATCCCGATCGGCGCGCCTGCGGAACCGCACGAATCCTCGTTCTACGCCCTGAAAGGTGGTGGGATCGTGAAGGGCACGGTGCGTCTGCTGCCCGTCTCGACTGCCGACCCAGTAGCGGGGCTACCGTGGGGTATGCGCGTGCTCAGCACCAAGCGGGGCGAAGGCTGTGTTCAGGTCGGGAGGCTGCTCGACGGGAAGCTCGGCGCGATCGGACAGGACAGCGCCTTCCACGACGACGGACTGTTCCACGAATTCGCCGTCAACACCTTCGGTGCCGAGCGCGCGTGCACGCTGCTCGACGGTAACGACCGCCTGTTCCTGAACGCCGTCGTCGGTGACATTCCCGCCAGCGCGTGGAGGGGCAACTTCCCCGACAAAGGCTGCGTCCCCAGCACAGCCGGCCCCTATGAACGGTTTGCCGAAGACGGTAGCCGCAAGCCCTACCCGGTCTGTCCCCAGGCCGACGAGCGCAACCTCTACTTTGGCCTTCTCGGTCCGGACGCCAAGAGCGTCACTTACGCTCTCGACGGCCAGACCCACACGCTGGCAACGGCTGGCCCCGAGGGCGCGTACCTGATCGTCACGAAGGCCTCCCCCACGCAGCTGTTCAACTTCGACGCGGGCGGCACCCAAGACGTCGTGCCCGTGGACGGCCCGATCACCGAACTGCACTATCGCAACGGCGCCACCTGCCATTTGACTCCACGCAGCTGGATCGGCGGCAGGTACGCCTGCACCCCCGAACTGAAGGTGCCTGTTGGCTGGGTGCCGCCAAGAACACCGGCGCCGACAGTGGCGCAGGTCACCTCCCCGCTGCACGTGCACCTCATTCGCGCACGGGGCGGCGCATACGAAGCCGTCCTCGAGTTCACCTCCAGGGTCACGATCAGCAGCGCACATAGCTCATACACGGTCGAGTGGCACGAAGCCGGTCAACCGGCTCAGGTGAATTCGTTCGCGCCCCCCCAACCATCGTTTCCGGCCGCCGGCCAGATCGAGACCGTGCGGATGGGTCGCCGACCGGGAGGCCTTCACCCCGGCCCCGTTACCGGCGAAGTCGTCTTCCAGGACCAGAGCGGCCCCGGCAACCTCGAAGAAGCCGGAGGGACCATCCAGCACACGGTCGGACGGTTCACGCTCACCGTACCGTGAGCCGAAACGGGGAGGGCCACCCCCTCGGCCTATGCATGCAGGCGACAAATGTGGAGCACCAGCCACTCCGTCGCATGACACCGGCGGCACGCGTCACGGGACCGAGATCTGGAAGCGGCCGACGGTGGGGAACTGCAGCGAGTGCGGCCTTGGGCCAAATTGGGAGGCGATGACCTGATAGAGGGGACCTTCGGCTTCACTGCGCGATATGTCAGGTTCGCTTTGGCTGACTGACCTTGCGAAGAACACGCGGCCCGTGTAGCTCGTCGCGCAGCTGTCTTCCAGCGGCACCGTCATTTCGAGGTGCTGTCCCGCCGAGATCGTCTGTTCTGTGGGTTGGCTGACGATCAGGGCGGGTGTCGCGCACCCGGGCACTTCCTGGGGCTGCAGTTCGACCACGTAGGCGCTTGACTCGTTCCGTGCGCTCACGCGAGCCTCGAAGCCGACGGCGAGCGCCGGCCCGGGCAGCTCTTCCCCGAGCCCCTTCGGCCCGGTTCGCGTGTTCCCGCCAAACGCTGTGCGCCGGTTGGGGTTGCTGGTGCGCGCCCACGCGATCAGCGCTCCTGAGGGATGACTCACGTTCGGCCGGTAGCGCACAGCTACGGGTGCGCTCACTTCCGCGGAGCTCGGAAGGGCGCTGCTGCCGTAGTCGAATCCCTCGCGCGGGCATTGCCGCCGGCCTGGGATCCTGCATTGGGAGCCGTTGCTGTAGGTCACCGTGAGCACAGCGCCGCGCGCCGCGTTGCTGGCGTAGCCATGGCCGTCCCAAGCCCCGGACTGCATGCTCCTGTTGGCATTTGGCGGCGCGGGCACCACGATCATGTAGGCGCCCTCGGGACCGTATGGCTTGACGGTGAATCCGTGCCCTGATGCGCCCACGCGAATGCTCGTCGCGTCCGGTCCAAGTAGTCCCATGGCGACTTGGCGCAGTTCGTTTTGCGGGCAGCGCACGCCCCAGTCTCCCTGCCCGGGCAGGTCGCAGTGCACGCGCTCGCCGGGCCACAGGTTTTCCCCGGCGAGCGGCAGGCCGTTGGCGGTCACGATCACCGGCGCCCCGGCCAGGAACGCCTCCCCGTTTGCGTCCCCCGTCGCGCAACCGTCGATGCCGATCGCATCTGCCGGCAGGAACGGGTGAAAGCGCCCATCGCCCTTGAATGCGTATCCGGTACCGAGGCCTCCGAGCTGGCCGTCGACGACGCGACCGCCCTGCAGGCACACCAGGCGACGAGTGGTGCGGATCACGCGCATCCCCCACGGCGGGCCGCCCTGCGTATCGGCGACCCGCATCGGCAGCAGTGCGAGGCTCGCGTGGACGGGCTGGCCGAGCCCGGTGTTGGGGTTCGCGGGCAGCAGGGACGCGGGCGCCAGCGGGTTCCCGGGCGCCAGCAGCAGCGCACTTCCTCCAGCGCCCGCCAGCACGAGTGCTGCGAGCGCGACGGGGACCACGGTGCGGCTGCGCCGCCACCAGCGTCGCGGCTGCGGCGCCGCTGTGCGCGCTGCCTTCTCGATCTGTGCGAGCACGACGGCAAACGGCGGCGGGGACGCGTCGCCCTCCGGGCGCGCGGCGCGAAGGCGCTGCTCAATGTCTTTGATTGTGCTCATAGCGATTCCGTCCTCCTCACGCACGCACACTGCTGCTGCTGCTCGCCCTCGACACGTTTTGCGATATCTGACTCGAGCTCCCGCGCCAGTCGCAGGCGAGCGCGATGCAGGCGAACAGCAGCCGCCGCGCGCGAGCAGCCCATCGCACGCGCGATCTGTGCCGGCTGCAGCTCCTCCCAGTAGCACAGCAGCAGTGCCTCGCGATCGCGAGCCCGCAGGCGCTGTAGAGCCTCCGTCAGCCCACGATCGTGCAACTCGAGCTGAGGAACCTCTTCGACCGCCACGCTACGCAGGCGCTGCCCGAGCCTGCTGCGGCGCGATGCGCCGCGTCGCTGATCGGCCAGGACCCGGCGTGCCACCCCATACAGCCAAGGCAGCGCATCCTCAGGCACCGCCGCGCGACGGCGCCAGGCCACCAGGAAGACCTGCGCGGTGACCTCCTCGGCGGTATCACGGTCCGAGCGCCGCAGCGCATAACGGTGCACCTCGTCGGCGTGGCGCTCATACAGCCGCCCGACGGCCTCCACCGGATCGCTCTCCATAACCACACTATGGCCAGCACGGCCTCACCGATTACAACCTCGGCAAGAGGATGCGGCCGTCGGTATCGGCCGAGGACAGTCGGTCACAGACGATGGCGTTGTGCGTCAATCCTTGTAGATGAACGGTTCGGCCCGTCCGGATGAGGTGCTGCTGCGAGCCGCGCGAGCGGGGGACGGTGAGGCGTTCGGGCAGTTCTACAAGCGAAGGAGGGCACTGTTGCTGGGATATTTGAGGCCGCGAGTGCCCGACGCGGAGACTGCTGCAGACCTCATGGCTGAGAGCTTCGCGGCGGCCCTGCTGGCTATCCGTGACGCCCGCAGACCGATTCCGGACCAGCCGGTTGCCTGGCTGCTGGCGATCACCCGCAACAAGTTGATCGACAGTGTCCGCCGCGGCCGCGTGGAGCAGGTCGCGCGAGACCGACTCGTGCTGGACCCGCTTGAGATCGACGACGAGGACATCGCCCGCATCGAGGACCTCGCCGCGAGTTTCGATGTGGCGACGAGCCTCGAGCAGCTGCTATCGGCCGAGCAGCACGCGGCGCTGAAGGCCCGCATCGTCGACGAGCGAGAGTACTCAGACATCGCCAGGGATCTGCGCTGCTCCGAGGCCGTCGTAAGGAAGCGCGTGAGCCGCGCACTGAGGACACTGCGAGCCGGCCTGGAGGCATCCGAATGAGCGGCTATCTGGACCGCCTGGAGCAGCAGCTGGTAGAGGCAACGCGTGCAAGCGCACCGGGCCAGGTGCGGCGCGCATCACGGCGCCAGACGATCCCCGTGAGTGCCGCCGCCGCACTCGCGGCGCTGCTCGTGGTCTCGGCCGTCGCCCTCGCGGTAACGGGCACGTTCAGCACCGGCTCGGCGGTGCGACCTCCGGAACACCCTCTGGCCGGCGCCGGCGCCGGCGTCGCGGCGCATGGGACACACCTGTTGCCGCTGCGCGTCCCTGATCCGGCCGGCGGCCTGCCTTGGGGTGTGCGCCTCGTGTACACCACCCGGCGCCTTGTCTGCCTACAGATCGGCAGGGTCGACGGTGCCCAGCTCGGCGTGCTTGGCCGCGACGGGGCGTTCGGTGACGATGGCCTCTTCCACCCAGTCGCACCGGACGTGGTCGGATACCACCGCGAGACGACAGAGGTGAGCACCTGCCTGGCGCCGGGACAGACAACTTCGCAGGAAGCGCGAATACCTGAGAGCGGTGTGTTCGGTTCGCACGACTCGGAAGCGATCCCGGCGGGCGCCCGCCGCTGGATCTCCTACGGCCTGCTTGGCCCAGCCGCAGTGAGCGTCACCTACCATGCGGCGGGCCAGACCCGCACGATCCCGGTCGAACCCGGCTCCGGCGCGTACCTCGTGGTGCTCCCGACCCCCGCGAAGGGCGGCTTCGAGACCGGCGGCGGAGCCTCAAGCACCAACCAGTTCGTCACCCCCCAAGGCGTGATCTCCTCGATCACCTACCGCGCGAACGGCAAGACCTGCGACGAATCGCGCCCGGCGGACGAAGCGGCGGCAGCTCACCCGCAGTGCCCCCGCCCATTCGTCGCTTCTCGGCGCGGAGCGCCGCGCCGCCTGAATCGCCCAATTCGAGTGCAGGTGTACGCCGGCGCCACGGCGATCGTCTCGTTCACCGCCCCGCACGGCGTCTCGAGTGCGCTCCGCGACTACACGGTCGAGATCCCCTCGCCCTGCCATAAGGGCATCAGCGGCATCCCCGTAGAAAGAGACGTGCACGCCGGCGAGACTGTGCACGTGGCCGTCTCTGACATCTTCGCTAACGCATGTGGACCCACGGTGTCGGTGCGTGTCCTCTATGAAAAGGACCGCAACCGGTTCGCGCTCGGCGAAGCCGAAGTGATCGTCGGGGAAACCTCCATCCGGCGTAGCGCATCGGAGTCTCCCCGCCTTGCGCCCGGAAGGCGCCCCAAGGGCGCCCCGGCATCGGGTTGACGGAGCGCTCGAACACGCTCCAGAAGAGCCGCTCCCACCTGAGCTGACTCTGCAGGCGCGCTGGACACGCGCACAGGATTCCAGATGCTTAGCCGTCCGCTCGGTAGACGACTCTCGCGAGGGAGAGAATGTCCGCGAATGGCAGGTTTCCGTTCGTGTGCACGTCGCCGGAAAATGGTCCGTGCATGAAGAACACGTCGGCGTACTCGTACATCGGATTGTCGTCGTGGGAGTAGTAGCTTTCGGCGCCTAGCCCTTCCACAGGGTGCGTTGTGACGGTTCCGGGAGGGCCACCGAAGCCGCCAATCGTGTACCGGGGTCCTGTCTCGATCGAGAACGTGCGGCCAGTTCTGCCCCAAGTGCAGATGCGGAAGGTCTTGCCGTCTTCGTGGCGGGTCGCGAGATGCGAGGCCGGAGCCGAGCCTTGATGGAAGGCCTCAGCGACCTTCGATGGCTGAAGGATCGTGCATGGGTTCGGCGGCCCCGCGGCCTCCGCCAGCGTAGGGCTCGCAGCGAGACACGTCGCCGTGGCTGCGACTACGAGAAACGAACGCTTGAGATCGCTCACCGGGCCTGTCCTCCTAGGGTTGCTCATCGGCGCGAGAGCCGCGCCTGGAGACGCTGAAGCGCGACCATCGCGCGCTCGGCTCGACTGCCCGGCGCTGGCACTATGCCGAGCTGGCGGGCAACGTCATTCATGTCATAGAAAGCGCGGTAGCGGGCGATCCGCCCGTCGCGCATCGTCCACTGATCGACGCCGTCGACCCGCATGGTGTGACCCGTGGGCGCGAAGCCGGGCGGATCGATCACGCCGCGGTGAGTGCCCTCCATATGCCACGCCCACAAGACAACATCGCCCGTCACCGCCAACGCGGGTGGGTCGGGCTCGCTGAACCTTAGGTCCGGAAACGCGCGAAAGCTGGTTCGCATGAACTCCTGCACCGCAGGGACGCCGCGGGCGGGCGCCGGCATCGCGGGGTCTGCCCACACGATGTCCTCGGTGATCAAGTCCGCCATCGCGCTGGTGTCAGAGTCGTTCCACACCGCCAGATAGCGCGCCACGAACCCGCGCAACTGCGATCCGACATCCGGGATCGAGGCGCTGGCCGACATTCCGCAACGATAATCGGACGCGCCCGCACGTGCACTCCGCTCACTCTTATAGGGCCGTCGGGCAGCTCGCTTACCCGCTTCCCCGAGGTGCGCCTTCGACCTGCTGACTCGTCTGCGACGTGCGCGCGAACGGCGTGTCGAGCCATGCGCGGATCGCGTCGCTAAAGGCGTCGTTGTTGTCGCCGGCGACCATGTGACCAGCGCGCGGAGACCTCTGTCAGGCTGGCAGTCGCCCCAAGTTCGATGAACTCGCGTGCGATGCCGGCGCTGAGCACGTCGCTGTCGGCGCCGCGGACGAGAAGACAAGGTTGGCGAAGCTGATTGGTGGCCACGGTGAGACGCTCGGAAAGCTGGGTGGCGTCGGCATCATCGCGCGGGCCTGGGTCAGGACATCTGGGTCCCAGTGCCACCACCAACGTCCGTCGTTGTGTCGGAGGTTGTGGCGCAACCGGTGCTATCGCGAGGGCGTGCCCGGTGAGGAAGGTACGCGGCGACAGCGTCGGCAGCCTCAGAGAGACTGGCAAAGCCCTCAGGGTGCTGCTCCATGAAGCTGACGATCCGCCCTCCGCCGCGCGGCTGGAAGCGGTGCGCTACATCCACGAGGACCAGCCCGGCGGCGGACGCTTGCGGTGGCTCTGTGATGGCCAGTAGGCCGGCGATGCCGCCGAGCGAGGCTCCAATCGAGGATCGGGGCTTCGCTGATCGCAGCGACCAGCGCGCGCACGTCGGCCGCGAAGTCATCGAGCGCGTATGCCGGCGGGCCGCGGATGGGTGCTCTCGCCATGGCCGCGCAGGTCGACTGTGATCGCCCTCCAACCGGCCTCTGCGAGATTCTCGCGGTGGCGTGCCAAGCGTGTCGCGTCTGCCCGCCGCCGTGCAGCATCAGGACGGCAGGAGCATCTGGGGTCGCCGAAGACGTCCGCGGCCAGGCGGATCCTGCTGCTCCGTCAAACCGGGCGCAGCTCGCCTCATCGCGACTCCGCCGACGAGTGCCTGCCATCGGCGCCTGAAGCTCCGCGGCACACTCTTCGCTCGCGCTCGCGGCGAATACCACGTCGACTGCGAAGCGCACACGCCTGCGAAACGCTGCGTCTGAGATCTGCCCTGCGGCCCAATGACGCAGCGCGCCACCGCATGCCGTCAGCGACGTGTCCGACAAGCGCCTCGACGTGAAGGTCGGTGCCTGAGCATCCCGATCGCTTGGCCACGGCGCAATGTGGCGCGTAGCTGCGGCACAGGGCTCTCCTGCAGCAGCGCGCCGCTGCGCTCCCAACTGTTGACCAGACGCCTGAAGACAGCGGCGTCGGCGATGAAAAGCTCGGCCGTCTCGCCCACGATCCTGTGCGCTTGCTCTCGCGGGTCCTCATCCGCGGCGAACACGAGGCGGGCCTCGAGCTCGCGCAAGCAGCCGCTCGCATAGCGCTGCCCACTGCTGCTCTCGCCGCCCGACGAGGTTGAAGACCGTCGCCGGGAGAGAGATCGGCCAGCTCAGCGATGCGCTCAACGGTCGGGGTCTCGTCCGGAGATCGCGAATCAGTTCGCGGGTCGCCTCGAGAATGCGCCCACGGCGCCGGTGCTTGTGACGCTCGCGCAGACCGATCGACGGAGCTGGGGCTGACATCAAATACAAGATTAGAGTAGGCTATAAAACTTGTCAAGACTCCAAGCTAAACCCCGGCGAGACCCTCGAGAGCTTTGGGCCGCGGTCGATGAGTACGCCACCGCTCATCTCATTGGCCGGGATGCGGCGCTTGACGCGGTGGTGGACGCGAGCGAGAAGGCTGGGCTTCTGGGAGGGCCGATCTCCGCGAGCCAGGGCAGGATGCTCGAGCTGCTCGTGCGGATCAGCGCCTCAAAGCGCGTCCTTGAGATCGGCGCGCTCGGCGGCTACAGCGCCATCTGGCTCGCGCGCGGCCTGCCCGCAGACGGACGCGTCATCACGCTCGAGCTCGATGCCCACCACGCCGATGTCGCGCGCGCGAACATCGCAAGCATCGGGCTGGCCGACCTCATCGAAGTCCGTGCAGGGGACGCGCTTCAAAGCCTGCGCGAGCTCGTCGCTGAGGACAGCGAGCCGTTTGACCTCGTCTTCATCGACGCTGACAAGAAGAACAACGCCGGGTACCTGCAGTGGGCGCTGAAGCTGTCGCGGCAAGGCACGGTGATAGTCGCGGACAACGTGGTTCGTGCCGGCCGGGTCCTCAGCGCGCACGCCACGGATACACAGCTCGGCGCGGGCGGCCTGGAGGGCCTGCGGCACTTCTACGACCTTCTCGGCACCGAGCCCCGGGTCACGGCGACCGTGATCCAGACGGTCGACGCGAAGGGCCATGACGGATTCGCGTTGGCCCTCGTGACCGCCTAGCGATCCACGCCCATGGACGACCGCCAGCTGGTCATCTTCGGCCTGAGCATGCGTTCCCTGACATCGCCTGCCCGTCGAGCCTAACCCTCAGCTCCCTTCACCGGCCGCCAGCGCCCTATCCAGCGAGGAGACGCTCTGCGGGCCGCGCAGCGTCTCGCGAATGCGCCCGCGCGCGTCGATCACGAAGGTGTTCGGCAGACCGCTGATGCCGTATTCGTTGCCGATTGTGCCTTCCGCGTCTCTGAGGATCGGAAACGTCCACCTGTAGCGGCGGATGAACTTGCGTGCATCCCCGAGTAACGGATCGCTCCAGTCGACGCCCACCAGCCGTCCGCGTCCGCTCGGCGTGCGGTAGAAGCGCTCGAGCGCGGGCGCCTCCTGCGCGCACGGTTCACACCAGCTGGCCCAGAAGACGACCAGCACAGCGCGCCCCCCGGCACCCGCAAGCAGGCTCGGCAGCGTCGTGGGCGCCCCCGCAATCCGGGCGCGCGGCAGCGCCGGCGCGGCGCGCCGGGTGGCCGGCGAGCCGGCCGAGGCCAGGCCGAAGATCACGAGCGAGGCCAGCGCGAGCGCCCCGGCGAGCGCCGCGAGCCACAAGTGCATCCGTCGGGCGCCCATCGCGCGCGTGTTCAGTCGGCCGCCAGGATGGGCACGTCGTGAGCGATTTCCGCGGGCTTGAATTCCGGCGAGTACAACGTCAGACGCTTGCCCGAGGCGGTGATCCCGTAGACGATGCCCGTGTGGTTCACGAACTGCGGCTGTTCGAGGTCCTGGCTCGTGCCCACGCCCCAGGCCTTCCACACGGGCGCCAGTTCCTTGGCCGTGCCGGTCAGGTAAAGCATGCGCCCGGTCATTCCGTGGCGCGCGAGGAATGCCGCCACCGACGCGCGCGTGTCCACGCGTGGGTCCACCGACACGGCGATGATCTGCAGCTTGGAGCGGGTCGCGGGGCTCATCAGGTTCTGCGCAACGCGCAGGTCCGAGGTAATCAGCGGGCAGATGTCCGGACAGGTGGTGTAGAGGAACGTCACGAGCACCGCCTTACCCCTGTAGTTCTCGATGTTCACCGGCTGGCCGAGGTAGTTGTGCAGCGCCAACGCCGGCGCCGGCGTCGGCGGTTCGAGCACGGCGGCAGCCTCGAAGTGCTCCGACAGGGCCTTTGCCCGTTGGGCCGTCGCGCGCGAAGAGCCGCCGATTGCAAACAGCGCCGCTGCACCCGACACGAGCACGAGCACGAGCAGCGAGGTCAGAAGGCGTAGGTTCAGGCCCGTCTTGCGCATCGGGCGATCGAAGTTAGCATCGAGTGCGCCTGCGCGCGCACCCTCGCCGTCGGCAAGGAAGCTTGCAGACCTGCACCTGGGACGCATTTTGCAGGGAGATCTGTTAGGTTGCCCGCCGTTCGTGCCGAATCCGCTTCCCCCCCTGGGGGGTAGGAGCGGGGGAACCAGTGCAGCCGAGAGGCTGCTGGGGCGAATCGCCACCGAGTGTGGCGTAGCGTAGAAGTCCTACGCGAGCCCGTCAGCTAACCCCGTAGGCGCCATGAAACGGAATGCAGAAAGGACGCCTCGATGCCGGGATCCGCGCGTGATCTTGCAGTTCTGGACCACTGGAGCGCTTCGCTCGAGCGCTCGCTCGCACGTCGCACCCGCCCAAGGGTCGGGCGTGGTGGGCGCACTTCTCGCCCGCTCGACGTAAGCCGCACCCTGCCGATCTCGGCCCTGCTGGATACGCGCAGGACACCACGGCCGCGCGATCTCGCCGACGTGGAGCCCTGGCAGCTCTCGCTCGGGCGCTCGCGCGCGCGCCGACGGGCCATCGAGCTGCGTTTCGTGCCCGCGAGCTCGCGGGCCAAGCGCGCCTCGTTGGGCGCCCTCGTAGCGCTCACGGTCGGGCCAACCCTTGCTCTTTCCGGCGGCGGTGCCACCGCGACCGCGGTCGCCAGCGTCGAGCCTCCCACCACCACCGAACACACGATCGTGCTCAGCTATGGAAGCGAAGGGCGCCAGGTGAAGCTCCTGCAGAGCGCGCTCGGGATCAAGGTCGACGGCGTCTTCGGACCGGAAACCGAAGCGGCCGTGCGCAGCTTTCAGGCTCACAGCGACTTGACCGTCGATGGCATCGTGGGACCCCAGACCAGCGCCGCCCTGCGCTCCCAGACCGCGCGCCAGGCGATCATCAGCGACTTCCACGCTCCGCTGCCGGGCGAAGCGACGGAAACCGCTGCCACCGCCACCGCCGAAGGCACGACGGCGCTTCCCGCGACGAGCACCTCCGGCGGGATCCAAGCGCCGAGCGGCGAAGCCTCGGGGGGCACGAGCACGGTGGCAGCGCTCAACAGCCCTGAAGCTGCGAGCGAAAGCGCCCAGCCGGCTGCTGCCCAGGCCTCCCCGCAGGCGAACGCGAACGCCAGCACCTATGCCGTCGTGGGGCAGCTGCAGGCCGCCCTGGACCTGCCCGTGGACGGCGACTTCGGTCCCGAAACAGAGGCCGCCGTGCGCCGTCTGCAGGCGCGCCACGGCCTCACGGTGGACGGCATCGTCGGACCGGCCACGTGGGCGCTGATCGGCGTGAGCGCTCAGCAGACCTTGACACCACCGCCATCGGCCATGGTGCAGAGCGCTGCCGCGGGCACCGACACGACCGCCGGGCTGAGCGTCGGCAGCGGCGGCACGCAGGACCCTGCGCTCGGCGCCACGCCCACCGAAGCAGCGGCCGTGCAGTGGCTACAGGCCGCTTTGCACCTTCCCGTGGATGGCGAATTCGGACCCGAAACCGAGGCGGCCGTGCGTCGCCTGCAGGCCCGTCACGGCCTCGGTGTCGACGGCATCGTCGGACCCGCCACGTGGGCGCTGATCGGCGTCCAGGACGCGCCGACGCTCACGCCGCCGGCCTCTGCGCTCGCGATCGCCAACCAGAGCGCCGGCAATGGGGGCACGGCGGGGCAGGGCGCCGCGGGCGCCCCCGGCGGCGAAGAGGGCGAAGCGGGCGGCGTCGTTGAACGGGTGATCGCCGCCGCCGACGAAATCGCCACGCGCCCGTACGTCTATGGCGGCGGGCACGGCTCCTTCCAGTCCGAAGGCTACGACTGCTCTGGCTCGGTCTCCTACGCGCTGCACGGCGGCGGCCTGCTCGCCTCCCCCGAGGACTCGACCGAACTCGAGTCCTACGGCGAAGCGGGCCCGGGGCGTTACATCACGATCTACGCCAACGCAGAACACGCCTACATGGTCATCGACGGGCGGCGCTTCGATACCGTCGCGCTGGCCGAAGACGGCTCCCGCTGGGCGAGCTCGCCCGGCGATGACGGCGGCGCGTTCGTCGAACGCCACCCGGACGGGCTCTAGAGGGGTCCGGCGAAACGAGCGAACCGACCTGCTCGGTACCTACGGCTAGCGAAACCCCCCGCGCTTCGACCAACGAGGAACGCTCGCCGAGGACGCGGCCGGCTGTTGGAGACGCGACGGAGCCTATGCCGCGAGCGGCGCAGCTCGTGCTCGCGCTAGGTGCCCCTCTCACTACAGAGCTCCCTGTTGGCCCCAAATGGCCCTTCGCGACCGCGCGCCGCTCTGACGCTCCGCAGCACGCTCGGCTTGACCTACGCCACCTCAAGCTCAGCTACAAGCGCGCTCAGCCACTCGTTCAGCAGTGCCACAGCGACTGGATCCGGCGAGCGCGAGAACGGAAAGCCTGGCGGGATTATGAGCAGCCGCAGCTCCGAGTCGCCCGCACGCGCGCGCACGATCGCGCCCATCACGACGGGTAGGGCCCAAGCCCTCCCATTGAACAAGGTGCACCCCGGTGGAATTGGCTGAAGGGTCAGCAACCTGGTGAGTACCCAGCCAACGACCCCCTCCGGCGCTTCCCTACCTAGCCAGACTCCGGGGATCCCGTCGCGTGCTCGCCGCCTGCGCGCGCGCAGAGCCTTCCGAACGACCCGTGGCGTCGCCGGGACGCGGATAGTGCGGCGTTCGATTCCGAACACACGACCAGTATGGTCCAGCCGCCCCAAGAGACATTCGCGAACGCTCGCCCAGCCCACGACCGGGTCGCCGGACGCCTCATGTGCCTCGTCAACCGAGGCAGGTCACTCGTGGTGCCGACGCTTAGCCGCAGTTTAGTGCGGGCGCCACGGCGGTATACGCAGGAAGCGCCCGATGCGGGCCGCACCCGGATAGACAACCAGGGCAAAGAGGAAGCCGAGTATTGGCGCCCATAGCCAACTCTGGTGTTGCAAGACGACGACAGTCAAGACCAAGAGGCAGATCGCCCACGTGACTCCACTAACCAGCCTCCTGCGTGACATGTATCCATGCTCAAACTCGGGGTTTGTCATCGCGTCATCATCGGCGTTGCCGTGGCACCGCTTGACTTCGATGCCAAGCCGTCAAGGGACATCGCCGAACACTCGCCCACCCAGAGCGAACGGCCCCCTTTAGATGCTTGGGGCCCCGGAAGCTCTGCTCCCGGGGCCCCACGCGTTCCTCTACTTCACAGGCTTCAGAATGGGGGAGTCGGTTCCGGTGCCTTGATCGTGAAGCTCGGTTCTTCGGTGTTGAACGGGGATTCTTCCTCGTCGACCTCGAAGTAGGACTTGCCCGGTTTGCAGGACTCGGCGCCGGTCGCGATAACGAAGGCGTTGCCGTCGTTGTCGGTCTTCAGCGCTTCATCGCCACCCGGCACGAGCGCCGTACCACCTGCGAGTTCCTTGCCGAAGCCGACGGCACCGATGTCTTCCGGCCCGATCCCGGTTTCGAAGTTCGGACGCAGCCAGATGACTTTGTCTTCCCCGTCGGGGGCGGTGTCGAACGGATAGGCGACTTCGCAGCGCGAGAACAGCTCCGGTGCGGCAACCCGCACTTTCGCCTCAGTAGAGCCCTCCTCGACCTGGATCAGAGTCACGACAGAGCTCGACTCTTCATCCTCGACCTGCCACTTTGGCTCGACCGTCACGCCTTCGGTCGACGGTTTCGCCGGTTCGACAGCAAACCCGGCGGCGAACGATTCAACCGTCGTGTTGCCTTTGCCGACTTCCGTGTGACCGGAGATCACCGTGCCGCCAACGGCACAGTTCGGACCAGCTACGAGCCCGACGTTGACGTTGCCATCGCCGTCGAGTTCGACATCGATCGAGCCGCCGAATTCACCGTGCGGGCGGCCGTCGCTGAATTCGTTTGGGATATCCCAGAAGATCCCGTGGAGTTCGTCCGGCTTGCCGAGCCCGAGGCAGCGGCTGTTTAGCTGCGCGTCGCTGAGTTCGACCACTGTGCCGCCCGGGAAGACGGCCGGGTTGCACTCCACGGTGACGACATCGCCGACGCTACCGACGTTCGTGAACTCGCCTTGGCGCATCAGGCCAGGCAGAGTAAAGATCTTGCAGTTCGCAGCTTCTGCTTTTTCGACAGCCGGCGCTACAGTTCCGTGCGCCGAGGCAGACCCAGCCATCAACAGCAGGCTGCTGATGAGCACAAGCGTGCCCGCCCATAGGTTACGTCGCTCCATGACATTCCTCCAGTTGAGTGTTCCTGTGCTTGCCACCCGGCACACCCGGGTTAGCCCCCGCCAGGACGCCAAAGCCCCCCCACGGTTCTCGATACGAGCCGCAGGAATACTACGGCTTGCGCAGAAAAAATACCAGAACTTCGCAACTTGCGAGTTTTTCGGCTCCTTCGCCTCCAACGCGCCAGCGGCGCTCGGTGGTCCAGGCGTCAGTCCCCTCGGGGGCCCGCAGAACCGTCCATCGAGAGGTCGCGCTCGCGCGTCCCGTCCCAGGCGCCGCCTAGCTTCTGGCGTGTCCCTGCGCTCAGCGACGAGAGCAGGCACCCGAGATGCTCGCGCGGACGCACACATTCACGCTCGAAGGCCTGCTCACGCGCCACGTCACCGTCGAGGTCGACGTGCGCCCCGGCCTACCGGGCTTCACGATCGTCGGGCTCGCAGACGCGGCCGTGCGCGAGGCGCGCGAGCGCATCCACGCGGCCATTCGCAACTGCGGCTACAAGTTTCCCGGGCAGCGCATAACCGCCAACCTCGCCCCCGGGGACGTCCCCAAGGCCGGCGCCGGGCTCGACTTGGCGCTGGCGTGCGCCGTACTCGCAGCGAGTGGGCAGCTCCCACACGAGCGTCTCGAGCGCACGGCGCTGTTCGGCGAGCTGGCGCTCGGGGGCGCCGTGCGGCCAGCGCGCGGTGCGCTTGCGATCGCGCAGGCGGCGAGCCGTGCAGGCATGCGCGCACTGGTGCTCGCGCCGGCATGCGCCGGCGAGGCGCTGCTGGTCGGCGGCCTCGAGGTGGCAGGCGTCGAGGACCTGCGCAGCGCGACGCGCGTGCTGAGCGGCGGAGCGGGCGACGCCCTGCCGCACGCGCGCCGGGCACCCGCGCTCGCACGTCGCTGCGCGAGCGATCGCCGCGAGCTCGCCCCGCCCCCGCCCGAGCGCGACCTGAGCGAAGTGCAGGGCCAGCATCACGCGGTGCGCACACTGCTGATCGCCGCCGCGGGCGCCCACAATGCGCTCTTCAGCGGCCCTCCGGGCACCGGCAAGACGATGCTCGCGCAACGCCTCCCGTCGATCCTGCCGGCGCTCACTAGGACGGAGGCGCTCGAGGTCGCGCGCATTCGCAGCTTGACCGGCGAGCGCGTGCACAAGCTCGACACAGGCCGGCCGTTTCGAGCTCCGCATCACTCGATCACCGCTGCTGGCCTCGTGGGCGGGGCGAGCCGTGGCTGGGTCGGAGAGATCGTGCTCGCCCATAACGGCGTGCTGTTCTTGGACGAGCTCTCGGAGTTCTCGCGCGCGACGCTCGAGGCGCTGCGCCAGCCGCTCGAGGAGGGTCGCGTCGCGATCGCGCGGGCTCGCCACTCGGCCGTCTACCCGGCGCGCTTCATGCTGCTCGCCGCGAGCAACCCCTGCCCGTGCGGCTATGCGGGCGTGGAGGAGCGCTGCCGCTGTAGCGACGCCGAGATGGCGCGCCACCGTCGCCGCCTCAGCGGTCCGCTGCTCGACCGCATCGACCTGCTCGCGACGCTCCAGCACGAGCGCGATCACGAGCGGCGCCAAGGCGCGCTGATGAGCTCTGCACAGGCGCGAGAGCAGGTCGCGCTTGCCCGCGAGCGCCAGGCGGCACGACTCGCCCGCGAGGGCCTGCTGGTGAACGCGCAGATGCATGGGCCGGCGCTCGCTCGCTACGCGCGACTTGACGAGCACGGCCAGGAACTCTTGCGCCGCGCGCGCCAGGGCGGGATGCTGAGTGCTCGCGGAGAGCACCGCGTGCTGCGCGTGGCTCGGACGATCGCCGACCTGAAAGCGAGCGAGCGCGTGCACGCCCGTGATGTGGGTGCCGCGCTCGCGCTGCGCCCGGAGCTGGGGCTCGCCGGCCATCGCGCGGCATGAGCCGCGACGGCGGCGACGCGCGCGCGAGCCGCGGCAAGGAGAGCGTGACTGGCGCATGCGTCGCTTGCGCTCGGCGCAGCTGGCTGCTGTGCGCGCTCACCGGCGTGCTCGAGTACTCCGCAGCCGATCAGCGGCGTCTGCTGGCGCTGCTCTCGCTGCCCGATGGCGAGCTGCTCAATGCGCTCGCAGGCCGGCGCGCGAGCGCGCTGCGAGAGCGCTATGGGGAGCTGCACACGATCGCTCCCGCAAGCCCGGCGGGCGCGTCAGTGTGCCGCCATGGCCGCGCCTTTCCCGCCGCGCTCGACGGGCCCGCCGCTCCCTATGCGCTGATGCTCACCGCCGAGCCCGGGCGGCTGCGCACGCTCACGAGCGCTCCCGTGATCGCCATCCTCGGCACGCGCACGCCCAGCGACTACGGCCGCGAGATGGCGCGCTCGTTCTCGCGCGCGCTCACGGCCGGCGGCGTGACCGTGGTGGCCGTGCTCGCCGAGGGCATCGCGGCAGCAGCCCACGCCGGCGCGCTCGAAACGGGCGCCGGCGCGCTCGCGGTGCTCGGCGGCGGCCTGGACGTGGGATGTCCCGCCGCGCTCGAGGCGCTGTATGCGCGCATCAAGCGCGGCGGCTGCGCGATCTCGGAGCTCCCCCCGGGCGCTCACGGGCGTCGCTGGGGCATGCTCGCCGCGGAGCGCATCGCGGTCGAACTGGCACAGGCGACGGTCGTGGTCGAGGCAGAGGAGACGCGGCGAGCGCTCGCGGGAGCCCACATGGCACAGGCACGCGGTAGGCCCGTGGCGGCAGTGCCGGGACGTGTCACATCGCCGCTGTCAGCCGGTAGCCACGTGCTCCTGCGCGAGGGAGCGCGGCTCGTGCGCGGGCCGGCCGACGTGCTCGAGCTCGCACACGCGAGCGCCGCGACCTCGCAGCTCGCCGACTCGCAGGCGCGGCCCGCGGGTCGACGTGGGCGCGGGGCCGGCCTCTCCCCCGCCTTGAGGGCGACGCTCGAGCGCGTGGGCGGCGGCTGTGACACCCCGGACGCGCTCGCACGCGCTGGCGATGACCCGTGGGAGGCGTTGGGGCGACTCAGCGAGCTCGAGCTGCTGGGCCTCCTTCACCGCGGCCACGGCGGGCGCTACGTGCCCCAGGAGGCCGTCAGCGAAGGGGCACGACCGACGAGATCGCCCTAGGGGCGCGCTCTGGAGGAACGCCCGGGGCAAGCGTGCGGCGTATCTGCGATCGTGCCGGCGTGGCGATCGTGCGTGTCAGCGCACCGCTAGGGCGAGAGCTCCAGCGCGTGTTCCCCTCGCGGCCCTTCAACGTACGCTTCTGGGACGGCGGCGCAGTGTGGGCGACCACCGATGGCGCGCCGACGTTCTTCGTGCGCCGCCCCCAGGCGCTCGGGCACTTTCTCTCGGCCCCGGGGACGCTGGGACTCGGGCGCGCGTACGTGGACGGGTCGCTGAGCGTCGATGACCTCGAGCGCGCGCTGCTGGTGGTCGACGAGTTCGACCCTCCCCCGCTCACCCTCGCCGACCGCGTGCGCCTGGGCCTCGCGACCGTCGCGGCGGCGATCCCAGGCGGCCTGCCGCGGCGCCCGTCGCTCGAGCTGACGCTCGACGGCAACCTGCACAGCACCGAGCGCGACGCGGCCGCTGTGCGCTACCACTACAACGTCGGCAACGAGTTCTTCGCGCTGTTCCTTGACGAGTCGATGACCTACAGCTGCGCGATCTTCTCCAAAGGGGCGCACACGCTCGAGGACGCCCAGCGCGCGAAACTGGAGCTCGTGGCCGGCAAGCTCGAGCTCGCGCCGCAGATGCGCGTGCTGGACGTCGGCTGCGGCTGGGGAAGCTTCGCGATGCACGCCGCCCGCGAGCACGGCGCGCACGTCCTCGGCATCACGCTATCCGAGCCCCAGGCGGCGCTCGCGCGCGAGCACGTGGCACGGGCAGGCCTGCAAGAGCACGTCGAGATCCGCGTGCAGGACTACCGCGAGCTCCCGGCCGCCTCATTCGACGCGATCGCGAGCATCGGCATGTCCGAGCACGTCGGCGAGAAGCAGATCGACGTGTACGCGCGACGCCTGTTTGGCCTGCTGCGGCCCGGCGGCGTGCTGCTCAACCATGCGATCGCGGCACTCGACCCCGAGGCCACACCGCTCGACGATCTCTTCTCGACGCGCTACGTGTTCCCCGACGGAGAGCCGCTGCCGCTCTCGCGCGTGCAGCTTGCGCTCGAGCGCGCCGGCTTTCGCACCGGGCACGTCGAGGGCTTTCGCGAGGACTACTCGCTGACCCTGCGCCACTGGGCGCAGCGCCTGGACGAGCACCTCGAGCAGGCACACGCGCTTGCGGGCGTCGAGCGCACGCGCGTCTGGCGCCTATACCTGCGCGCGGCGCGCCAGGGCTTTGACTCTGGGCTCACGGCCGTCTATCAGATTCGCGCGCGCAAGCCGCCTACCTAGCGGCCACACGAAGCGGATGAGGCAAGCGGATAAAGGTGTTCGGCTCGCCCCCGGGCGGCGTGTATGTGGGTCACGCCGGCCTGAACCTCGATCTCCTCGCGCGGAGGATCGTTGCGAGCGGCGACACAGGATGCGCGCCGCTTCCGGCCGCGCGCATCCTGCCGCTCCCCACGCTGACTACGCTTTGATTTCTATTATCGAGCTCGTCCTGACTTCATCCATGGATTCAAAGCCGCATTCCATCGCCGAACCGTGGTTAATTGAACATAGCGGCGCGTCGTAGGGCCCGCCTTCCAAGTTGAGCGGTATCTGTACCAGCCCGGCGTGCGTGAACGCCACTTTGAATTGATTTGTCGGCGTGTTCAGTGGCGTGATAATGCCGACGAGGGAGCCGCCGACCTGTATTACGGTACCGCCACAGTTGAATTCTACGAAATAGAGATTAGGTGCTTTGGGCACCAGCTCAACCCCCACTTCCGGCACGAACCTATTGACGTATCCGATAGAGCTTTCGAGCGGACGGACGCCGCCCACGGCGACGCAGGCGATGTTGCCCGGCATCAGCCTGCACGCGGAGAATTTCATTTCCTCGGTATTCCTATTCGCGCCAATGATCTCACCTTTATCATCTGCCGACCTGCAGACCACCTGGGTCGATGGCGCGATTTCGAAGACGGTTGTCTTCTCCTTCGATTTGATTTTGATCACATGGCACTTGACAGTTTTTTTCCCCGTGCAGTGTTCGGCGGGGCTGAATTCCGGCAGTTCTGCCGAAGCCGACGCCGCGACGACCCCGCCCATCGCCAATAAGCTCGCGAGGCACAGCCCGCAAATCCCGATTCTCATCTCAGCTTTCCCCCGTCTTCTGTAGAACGCAGTGAGCGGCATCCGAGCCCCCGTGTTCGAGAGGCAGCACGCGTCCCGCACCAACCCTAACGTCGCGTCGCGCCCTAGCGGCGCACGGGCACTCTCGCAGAAGCGCTTTCCTAGGTCAAGATGGCGCTGCTATCGGGTGCTAGGACCCTGGCAATCCCCAGCAAACGGCTGCTTGCGCCGTCTGGCCTGTCAAGGCCGATTGAAGAGGCACGCTCTTTCGCCGCTTGAAAATGCACCCCCCTGGGTTCGCCGGCTTCGGGGCGGCAGACGGCGATTGTGGGGTTGTGACAGGGCTATCTCACGCGGGTCCAAGTGAGCCCACGAGCTCAATCTGGGAGGGCGCGGACCGGCTGCCTGGAGTGGCTGATCAGGCGAAGGCCCTTGCCGTTGAAGGCCCAGATCCAGTCCCAGTACGGCCGGGTATTTTCTCCTAGCTGCTCGGTGACCAGCACCGGGCCGCCGAAGTCGCTGACGGTTACCAACGTCGGGTTGGGTTCGCGTTGTATCCCGAACCGGCGCAGCACCCGACCTCGCAGGTTGAGCTCGACGACATAGGCGTCGCCGTCATCGCGTCCAGGAAAGCGAAAGCCCGGAGCTGTGCCCTGTTCACAAGCCTCAGTCGCAGCAACACCTTCATGGTCAAAGACAGCCGACTGGTAGCCGCAGCCCTTGGGTGCAGCGATCAGGTGCGCGCCGGTCAGCTCAGAAGCGCGGCCGGCGTTGACGATGGCGATCTTCCCCGGCAGCGATTCCTTGCACAACCCGTAGCCGTCTCTCGAGGTTGTCGGTGAGGAGAGGTCGGCGGATCGTAGGCGAACACCAATGATCTACCGACCGGGTTCCAAGAGGGAGCAGAGAAGAGATGGCATACGGGTGTCAGGGCACCGATCGCCCACCTTCGTCCCGTGGCGAGTTCCTCAACGAGTAGGTGTTCGTTGAAGTAGGAGCGCGCGCACGGGGCGACACTCATGACAAGCAGCCGTTCGTTCGGGCTCGGCACGGCTTCGCTGACGGACACCGAGTCGGGAAACGTGAGCATGGCGGTCGCCGCCCCCGTCTCGAGGTTCAGGCGCTCGATGTTCGCCGTGCAGCTGTCCGGCTTCGGATCGCCGCCGGCAGTGTCGTTCTGCTCGATCGGCCCGCTGCTCGCTGTAAGCCATACGTTGCCGGACAGGCCGATCGTCGCGTCCACGGTGTCTTCAGGAAGCCGCGCGAGCTGCCGGAGCGGGCGGCCCGTACGCAGCGAGTACTGCTCAAGCACCCGTTGTGCCCGCTCGGATTCCAGCGCCATATAGGTCAACGAGGGGTCCAGGATCGGCGCCGGGGCCGTCGCTGTGGGCGCTTCCATCCCGACCTGGGCCTGCGAGACAGCCCGGCGCTGGGCCTGCGAGACAACCGCGCGCTGGGCATCAGCGGACCCACACGCCACTAGCGCCAACGAAACCACAACCGATTGGCAAAGCCTGACCACAATTCCCCGCAGCATGGCACCAACCGTGCGTGGCGGCCGGCGTCCACGCGCGGGCTCCCTTTTGCGCCTACTTCCAGCGCCCAGGTCGAGGGCCTCAGCGAGCGGTTAGTTAGGCGCTCCGTGTGCTACCCACGGCCCCTTGAGACGTCCATCATGGACCCCAGAACGACAAAAACCTCTCCGATTACCAGGGGTTTTGTCTGAAGCGGATGAAGGTGTGTGGTTGCAGCACATGCCGGACTGATGTCTCGGTAGATACCGGACACGCGATGAAAGGTGTGCCGGTATGGGGATGGCCCGTTATGTGGTCGAGGCGGTGGTTTTGGAGGGCAGGAGCGTTCGGGATGTGGCCCGTGCGCACGGACTCTCAAAGACATGGATCTACGAACTGCTCGCGCGGTATCGCGCGGGCGGCTACGAGGCGCTCGAGCCCCGCTCCAGGCGCCCACAGATGTGCCCGCACCAGACGCCCGGGGAGCTCGTCGAGGAGATCTTGCGCTTGCGCAAAGAGCTTCAGGACGCCGGCCATGATTGCGGTCCTGCGACGATCCGCTACCACCTCGCCGCCCGTCGAGAATATGTGCCCTGCAGAGCGACGATCTGGCGGATCCTCAAGCGAGAAGGCCTGATCGTCGCGCAGCCGCAGAAGCGTCCTGTGTGCTCACGGATCCGCTTCGAAGCAGACCTGCCGAACGAACTGTGGCAGACCGACATCACTGCCTGGCAGCTCGCCTCAGGCGAGACGGTCGAGATCCTCAACCTGATCGACGACCACTCGCGCCTGTTCCTCGCCTCCGACGCATATGCCCGGGTCAAAGCCGCCGACGTCGTCTCCCGCTTCCACAAAGCCGCACAGCTGCACAGCCTGCCCTACGCGCTGCTGTCGGACAACGGCGCGGTCTTCACCGGCGCCTCCAGGCGCGGCAAGGTGCTGCTCGAGTCCGAGCTCGAGCGTCTCGGCGTGCTCTTCAAGAACTCACGCCCCTACCACCCTCAGACCTGTGGCAAGGTCGAGAGACTGCACCAGACGCTCAAGCGCTACCTGGCCAAGCAGAGGCCCGCCAAGACGATCGCGCAGCTGCAGAGCCAGCTCGAGCGCTTCGTCCACTACTACAACAACGTGAGGCCGCACAGAGCCCTTGACGGACGAACGCCGCTACAGGCCTACAGCGCACGCATCAAGGCTAAGCCAGCCGGCGCGCCAGCCGGCGGGCACTTTCGTGTGCGCGAGGACCGCGTCGACGCCTACGGCAAGGTCAGCGTGCGCTACATGAGCCGCCTGCACCACATCGGCCTCGGCAGAGCCCACACCGGGCGCCACGTCAAGCTCCTGATCGCCGACCAGGACATCCGCGTCATCAGCCTCGAGGGCGAACTGCTACGCGAGCTCACACTCGATCCCAGCCGCGACTATCAGCCCCTCACACACGCTTAGACTGTCCGGCATCTCCCGAGACATGTGTCCGGGATCTCCTGAGACATCACAGGAAGCGGATGAAGGGATTCGAACCCTCGACCTTCGCCATGGCAAGGCGACGCTCTAGCCAGCTGAGCTACATCCGCGTGTAGCACCCCGATTCTACCGGTCGTGCGAGGCGACCACAGGGTCCGAGGGCCGCATCCGAGCTCGAGCACGGCGCCACGCGTCGCGCGCTCGACGCACGCGCCGGCAGTGGGATACTGCGCGCATGCGAAGCGATCACGCCTTGGCGCGCCTTTCGATTCTCCTGCCCGCGAGCGCCCTGCGCACGATGGGCAGGCTCAACGTCCCCATCTACCGCCTGACGCGCGGGCGCCTCATGAACACCATCGGCAGTGCGCCCGTGATGCTCCTGACCTCGATCGGCCGGCGCTCCGGGCAGCCGCGGACGGCCCCCGTTGTCTACGGAGCCGACGGCGAGCGGCTGATCGTGATCAGCTCCAACGGCGGCAACCACAACGCGCCCGGCTGGTCCTACAACCTCAAGCCCAACCCCGACGCCGAGGTTCAGATCGGCTCGCAACGCCGGCTCGTGCGTGCGCGCGTGGCCGAGGGCGAGGAGCGCGCGCGGCTGTGGCAGGAGATGAACGAGCTCTACGAGGGCTTCGAGGACTACGAGGCGAACGTGACGCGCGATATCGCCGTGTTCCTGCTCGAGCCCCGCTGAGCATCGGCTAGCCTGAGAGCGATGCGCCTCTTCGGGACACGGACGAGCGAACTCGTCGAGCCCGACGCCGCGCTTGCCGGCCGCTCCGAGCAGATGCCCGTGCCCGAGCGCCACTTCGTCCTCGGCACACCCCTTCAGGGCCCGTTCCCCGAGGGCGTAAACAGCGCGATCTTTGGGATGGGCTGCTTCTGGGGGGCCGAGCGCATCTTCTGGGAAGCGCCGGGCGTCTACACGACCGCCGTCGGCTACGCCGGCGGGATCACGCCCAACCCCACCTACGAGGAGGTCTGCAGCGGGCGCACCGGCCACGCGGAGGTCGTGCTCGTCGCCTTCGAGACCGCCCGCACGAGCTACGAGGAGATGCTGCGCCTGTTCTGGGAGGGCCACGACCCCACCCAGGGCATGCGCCAGGGCAACGATGTCGGCAGCCAGTATCGCTCGCTGATCATGTGGCACGGCGAGGTTCAGCGCGCCCGCGCCGACGCGTCACTGGAGCGCTACCAGCAGATGCTGAGCGCCGCCGGGCACGCCACCATCACCACCGAGCTCGCGCCCGCCGACGAGGCGCACCCGTTCTACTACGCCGAGTCCTATCACCAGCAATACCTCGCCAAGAACCCCGGCGGCTACTGCGGTCTCGGCGGCACCGGCGTCGCCTGTCCCGTCGGCACTGCCGGCTGAAGCATCCCGCCAGACGCAGAGGCGTAAGGAGGCGGGCGCGCCCTTGGGGAAGACGCGCCCGCCCTTACACGGAGCACTCGCTCCGCTACACCCGCCCTGCTACGCCCCCGCCGGCTCCGGCCGCCACGGCGGCTCGTGGGGGCCACCGAGCGTCGGCACGTCCGAGGGATAGACCTCGGCGCCGTGAATCGCGTGATCGCCGATCTCCAGCTCCTCGTCGGAGAGGCGCAACGGCAGGAAGATCGAGATGACCTTCAGAATGATGAACGTCATCGCGCCATCCCAGATGATGATCGTGAGCGCGGCCAGCGCCTGCCACTTCATCAGCGCCCAGTTGCCGTGAATCGCACCTCCCTCGGCTGAGAGGCCGGGGTACTCGGTCATATGTGGATCGGCGAGCAGCCCGACTAACAGCCCACCGCACAGACCCGCGACCCCGTGCGTATATATGACCCCGAGCGTGTCGTCGACCGAGCGGAAGACCGGCGCTCGGCTGAGGTAGCGGATCGCCATCCACACGATCGTGGACGCCACTACCCCGACGATGATCGCCCCGTAGCCGTTGACGTAGCCAGCGCACGGCGTGATCCCAACGAGGCCGGTGATCATGCCGTTCACGGTGCCGATGATCGAGGGCTTGTCTTTGAAGATGTAGTCCCAGCAGATCCACACCAACATCGCCACCGCGGTGCACAGGTTGGTGTTCAACACGGCCGCCGAGGCGTCCGCGCCCGCGAAGTACGGGTCGCCTCCGTTGAAGCCGTTCCAGCCCAGCCACAGTAGACCCGCCCCGGTTGCCACCATCAACAGGTTGTTGGGGGCGTCGACCTCGCGATCTCGTTGCAGTCGTGGTCCAATGACCGCCGCCGCCACGAACCCGGTGATACCCGCCGCGAGGTGGATCACGTAGCCGCCGGAGAAGTCCAGCGCGCCCTTCTGAGCGAAGAAGCCACCGCCCCACAGCAGGAACGCGTTGACCGAGTAGCAGCACGTGATCCACAGCGCCACGAACACGGCCCACGCCTTCAGCTGGATGCGCCCGAGCACCGACCCCAGCGCCAGGATCGGGGTGATCGCGGCGAACACGAACTGGAAGTACGCGAGCGACGCCGTCGGGAATTTGATCGCCGGCAGGGCTTCCTTGAGCAGCGGTATTTCCGCCTGCCCCTGCTCGCCGACATGGCCGAGAATGCTTCCGGGTATTCCGAGCCCGGCGCCGAACAGTCCTTTGCCGCTGCCGATCGGCGTGCCGAAGCCCATCTTGTACGCCCACAGGCACCATGCGACAAGCGTCACCCCGAAGGCCACGAACGTAAGCATCATGCTGTTGACCGACCAACGCTTCTGCATGGCCCCGCCGTACAGGACCACCAGGCCGGGGACGCT
Source organism: uncultured Solirubrobacteraceae bacterium (assembly GCA_963722435.1). Classification (GTDB taxonomy): domain Bacteria; phylum Actinomycetota; class Thermoleophilia; order Solirubrobacterales; family Solirubrobacteraceae; genus Palsa-744. The sequence continues at coordinate 847,725 of CAVRKZ010000001.1, forward strand.
CATCAGGCCGACCAGCGTCGCCGCCGTCATTTGCCAGGCGTTATCTCCAGAGCTCAGCCAGGAGGGGTAGGGGAGTAAACCGGCGAGAAGGTGCATATGCCTCCGTTGTCAGATGACAGGACTGATGGCACGACCCCGCGAGCACGGACGTGCCATCTGCGTCGAGCCATAAAACCGGGGCTGGCGCTGGGGGGCTAGGGACACGGGGGCCAACACTTGGGCGGGCAGTTTCGACAAATGTCGAAGCTCCTTGCGAGAGCCCTGGCCAATCTGCGATCGGCGAGCGCCAGGGGGCACGTAGACTCGGCCGCGCGATGATCATGGTGGGACAGTCCAAGCGCCTGCGCGAGCCCCTCAGCCGTCGCCAGCTGCGAGCCCTGTACGCCACACTCGCCGCAGTGCTCGTGCTGGTCGCGGCGCTAGTGGCCTATGGCAGCGCTCACGAACCCAACGGGACCTCGGGCCACGGCTGCGTGATCGTGACGTTCGCGAGCTCGACCGGCGGGGCGACAGTGCACAGGTGCGGCCGGGCTGCCGCGCAGTGGTGCAGGATCGAGGCCACCCGACATGGCCCGGTGGCGAACCTGGCCAGGCCCCAGTGTCGTCTCGCGGGTTATCCCTGAGCGTCGCTCCCGTCCCGCGCTGGCGGCGCAGCCTCTGGCGCTAGAAAGCGCGCCAGCGCGCCGTCGATCAGCCGCCGCTCGCCGAGCGGGTGGGCAAGCGCGATGCGCACCGGGGTCTCGGGGTTCGGCGCGCCGGTCTGAAAGCCCGGTCGCGGCGTAACGAACATCGTGAGCACGAGCTCGTCCTCGTCGACGTAGAGGTCGGGGGCGAGCACACGGCCCTCCGCGCGCTGGCCGCTTGCGAACGCCTGCTCGGTGACGAGCACACGCAGCTCGCTCACCTGCGACTGGAGCGCTTGCGTAGGATCCGGACGCCAGGAGGACGCGCGGATCCCCTCGCGCATTACCCGCAGCGGACGCGCCTTGTTTGACCCGGCGTGAGTCCAGCTGCGCAGCAGACGGTCCTTGCGGAAGGCCACGGTCAGCAGTTCGGGCGGGCGCCCACGGGCGAACAGGACCTCGCGCTCGGTGCGCGCGAGCACCCGCCAGCCCTCGAGGCTCGCCGACGCCGACGCCGGCACCGGCGCCGCTCCGCGCTTCCACGGCGCGCGCAAAGGGGGCTTCGGGGCGGACCTGACGAGATGGGCGAGCAGTGCCTTCGCGGCGCCGTCCTCAGGGTCAAGCGGCTGGGCCTGCGCGCCGAGCACGGCTGGGGGAAACGGCAAGCCGCCGCCGTCGCTGATCAGCTCGGGATGGCGCGCCGCGGGGCGCGGCTCGAGCACCGCCGAGCGCTCCCACTCACGCTCACTCGGGAGTACCGAGGTGTGCACCGGACGGGTGGGAGTGAACTCCGACACCCCCGCGAGGCTACTAGGGCTGCTCGCCCCGCTCGCCCGAGGGCAGGAACTCGAGTGCCGCCGAGTTGATGCAGTAGCGCTGGCCGCCCGGTGCGGGCCCGTCGTCGAAGACGTGTCCCAGATGCCCGCCGCAGTTGCGGCATATGACCTCGGTGCGGCGCATCAAGTGGCTGTCGTCGGGGCGCAGCTCGACCGCCTCGGCGACGGCCGGCTCGGTGAAGCTCGGCCAGCCCGTGCCCGAGTCGAACTTGGTGCCGGCGCCGAAGAGCACCGCCGAGCAGGCCGCACAGCGATAGTCGCCGGCCTCCTTGTTGTACACGTACTCGCCCGTGAACGGCGGCTCGGTGCCGGCACGGCGCAGGACCTCGTACTGCGCCGGTGTGAGCTGCTCGCGCCACTCCTGCTCTGACTTGACGACCTTCGGCTCAGACGCCATGCCAACGTTCTAGCACCCGCGCGCCCCGAGCACGCGCGAGCGGTCACCGGGCCTCCCTCTTCGGCCCGCGCGCGGACGCTGTTATTCTGATGTTTACGTTCACGTTAGATTTCAGTGGCCAGGGAAGGTGTGCAACGGCTTGAAGCGCGCGGCGGGCATAATCGCCACCACCAAGGCAGCGTCGCGAGCGGGCGGCGGGCGCTTCGGCGTCGCCTCTGGACACGCGCACTACAAGTGGTGGGCGCTCTCCTGCACCAGCCTCGGCATGCTGCTCGCGGCTACCAACTCGGGCACGCTGATCATCGCCCTGCCCGATCTAGAGCGCTCGCTGCACACGAGCCTGCTGGCGCTCGTGTGGGTGATCCTCGCCTACCTCATCGCCGCCACCGTGCTCGTGCTGATGGCCGGGCGCCTGAGCGATCTGTTCGGGCGCAAGCGCGCCTACGTGGGCGGCTTCATCGCCTTTGCGCTCGCCTCCTTGGGGGCCGGCTTCTCGCCCGATGCGAACGTCTTGATCGTGTGGCGGGTCCTGCAGGGCATCGGCTCGGCGTTCCTGTTCGCCAACGCCGCAGCACTGGTCACCGACGCCTTCGAGCACCGCGAGCTCGGCCTGGCGATGGGCGCAAACACGATGGTCGCGGCGGTCGGTCTCGTGCTCGGACCAGTGCTCGGGGGCGCGCTCGTGTCGATCTCATGGCACTGGGTGTTCTGGTTCAACGTCCCCTTCGCGCTCGCCGGCGCCGTGTGGGGCGGTCTGATTCTGCGCGAGCTCGCAAAGCCGGACACCGTCCGCGGCTACGACGTGCTCGGCACGATCACTTTCGTAGTCGGCCTCACCGGGCTCGTACTCGGGGTCTCACGCGGCGGGCTCAGCGGCTGGGATGACACGATCGTGATCGCGGGCCTCGCGGCCGCGGCCGTGCTGCTGCCGCTGTGGGTCGTGATCGAGCGGCGCTCACGCGCGCCGATGCTCGACCTGGCGCTGTTCCGCAGCCGCCTCTTCGCGGCCGCCGCCGGCGCCGCGTTCATCAACGGCCTCGCCCGCTTCGCGCTGATGTTCCTGTTCGTCTTCTACTTCCAGGGTGCACAGGCCAACACGCCGATCACCGCCGGCATCAAGCTGATCCCGCTCGCGCTCGGGATGCTCATCGCCTCGCCGCTCGCGGGCATCTACGCAGACCGCCACGGCTCGCGCGCGCTGGCCGCGATCGGCATGCTCGTGAGCGCAGGCGCGCTCGCCGCGATGACCACGCTCGAGGTACACACGCCTTACTGGCAGAGCGCGCTGTGGCTGGGACTCGTGGGGGTCGGATCGGGCATGTTCAACTCCCCCAACACCGCCGCCATGATGGGCGCGGTTCCGGCGCACCGCCGCGGTGTGGCCGCCGGCGCGCGCACGCTGCTGCAGAACACCGGCGCGGTCCTGTCGATCGCCTTCGTACTCGCCATCGTCACCTCCGCAGTCCCCAAAGCGACGCTGTTCAAGGTTTTCTCAGGCCTTGCCAAAGGCCTCTCAGCGCAGAAGCTCGCGCCCTTCATCACCAACATGCACACGGCCCTGTGGGTGCTCGCGACCGTCTCGCTCATCGGCACGTTCGTCTGCCTGCTGCGCCCGAGCCACATGGACGCGGAGGCCCGCCAGCAGGGCGATCGCGAGGGCGAGGTCTCGCCCTCGCAGGCCCGCGAGGAGCTACCCGCCGCGGGGGTCCCAGCATGAACCTTCGCATCGGCGACGTCGCGCGTCTCGTGGGCACGACGCCGCGGACGATTCGCTACTACGAGGAGATCGGCCTGCTGGAGGAGGCGAGCGCGCGCCACTCCGGCCAGCACCGCATCTACACCAGCGAGGAGGTCGAGCGCCTGCGCGAGGTGATGCGCCTGAAGGACCTCCTCGGCGTCTCGCTGGATGAGCTGAAGACGCTGCTAGCGGCGGAGGAGGCGCGCGCGCTGGTGCGCGCTCAGCTGCAGCGCGAGGACATCGAGGGCGAGCGCCGCCGCGAGCTGCTCGGCGAGGCGCTCGGGCACATCGACCGCCAGCTCGAGCTCGTGCGCCACCGCGCCGGCGAGCTGGCCAAGCTCGAGCGCGAGCTGGGCGAGACGCGCAGGCGCGTCAAGCGCAAGATTCGCGAGCTCGACACCCAGGACGCACTCGTGGCGGCCTCGCGCGGGTAACGGAGGGGTGCATGAGGCACGTGAGCCTGACGAGTAGGAGGACCGGCTAGGCGTGGAGCGCAAGTGGTGGACCCTGATCGCCGTCTGTGTGGCGATCTTCATGCTGCTGTTGGACATCACGGTGGTCAACGTGGCGCTGCCCGACATCCAGCGCTCGCTGCACTCCTCCTTCTCGGATTTGCAATGGGTCGTGAACGCCTACGCGCTCACGCTCGCCGCCTTCCTTCTCACCGCCGGCGCGGTGGCCGACCTGATCGGCCGCAAGCGGGTATTCACCGCCGGGCTCATCGTCTTCACCTGCGCCTCCGCCGCGTGCGGGCTCTCCAGCTCCCCGCTCATGCTCAACCTCGCGCGCGCCGTACAGGGCACCGGCGGCGCGATGATGTACGCGACCTCCCTGGCGCTGATCGCGGAGGCCTTCCAGGGCAAGGAGCGTGGCGTCGCGTTCGGGGCGTTCGGCGCCGTGAACGGCGCGGCGGTGGCGGTCGGGCCGGTCCTCGGCGGTGTCATCACCTCGGGCATCGGCTGGCAGTGGATCTTCTTCGTGAACGTTCCCATTGGCGTGGCAGCCGTGCTCGTGACGCTCATCCGGGTCCTCGACTCGCGCGACCCCAACGCGAGCGGCGTGGACTGGGCCGGCCTCGTGACCTTCTCGGCCTCGCTGTTCCTGCTCGTGTTCGCGCTCGTGCAGGGCAACGAAAAGGGCTGGGGCTCGACCGAGATCGTGGCCTTCCTGGTCGCCTCCGGCGTCCTGCTCATCGCCTTCGTGGCCGTCGAGCACCTGCAAAGCCGCCCGATGCTCGACCTCTCGCTCTTTCGCCGCCCGGCATTCACGGGGGCGAGCATCGTCGCCTTTGCGATCGCGAGCTCGTACTTCGCCATGTTCCTGTACCTCACCCTCTACATCCAGGACGTGCTCGGCTACAGCGCGCTGCAGGCGGGCCTGCGCTTCCTGCCCGTGACCCTGCTGTCCTTCGCCGTCGCGCCGGTAGCCGGGAGGCTGACCGTGCGCGTACCCGTGCGCCTGCTGCTCGGCACTGGGCTGGTGCTGGCGGGCGTCGGCCTGCTCGCGATGAGCGGCCTCGATGCGAGCTCGTCGTGGACCGCCCTCATTCCCGGCTTCGTGCTCGGGGGGGCGGGCATAGGGATGATCAACCCGCCGCTCGCCTCCACCGCCATCGGGGTCGTGCCACACGAGCGCAGCGGCATGGCCTCGGGAATCAACTCGACCTTCCGCCAAGTCGGCATCGCCACAGGGATCGCCGGCCTTGGCGCCGTCTTCGCGCATCGCGTGAGCGAGAGCACGATGGCCGCGCTGCGCGCGAGCGGACACCTGCACGCGGTCCTCGGCGCCGCCCACGGCCAGCTCGGCGCGCTGCTCGGCTCGGGCGATGTCAGCTCGATCGCACATCTGCTCTCCCCTGCGGCGCGCACGGCGCTCGTGCACTCCTACCGGATCGGCTTCACCGACGCCTTTGGCACGATCTCAACGATCGCGGGGGCCGTCGCGCTCACCGGCGCGGTGCTCGGCTACGCGCTCGTGCGCGGGCGCGACTTCGTCGGCTCCACCGCGCCGGGCGCCGCAAGCGGGGTCGCCCCCAAGGAGCCCGAGCGCGCGGGCGCACTCGCGGGCTGAGAGCCGCGTGGGCTCCCCCCGCCGCTCACCGCTCGCGGGCGCTCGGCGACGCGCTCGGCGAGCAGCGCGGCTCGTGCCCGGCACACGCGTGCACGGGCAGGCGCGGGTAGCGCGCGTAGGCGGGGTCCGTGCGCGAGCGCTGGCACAGCGAGAAGGTCGACCCGCGCGTGTTGCGCACCAGCTGCTGCTGCTCGCACGTGTCGCATAGCCCCGCGCGCGCCGGCTGCGACGGCGGGCCCGATCCACTGCTGGGGCGGCTCGGCGTGGACATGCACCGAGCTTAGGAGCAGCATCGCGCCTGCGTGCGCGCGACCTTCCCGCGAACGCATGCGATAATCGTTGCCCGTACAACTATGAAGACCTTCTACCGACTGCTGGGATTCCTCACGCCCTACAAGCGCGGGCTCGGAATCTCCTGGGGGCTGGCGAGCCTCGCGATGGTGATGACGGTCGCGGTGCCCTACCTCACCGGGCGTGCGGTGCAGGCGATCAAGAACGGCGCCGTGCACCTCCACGGACACCCGGCCGCCTCGCGCGCCCACGATCGCCACACGGTGCTGGTGCTCGCGCTCGTGATCCTCGGCGTCGTGCTCGCACGCTGGGGCTTCATGTACTGGCGTCGTATCGTGGCGGGACGCGTGTCGCTGGCGGTCGAATACGACCTGCGCGAGCGGATATACCGCCAGCTGCAGCGCCTCGAGCTCGGCTTCTTCGACCACCAGCAGACGGGGCAGCTGATGTCGCGTGCGACCGTCGATCTCGCCGCCGTGCGCTTCTTCCTCGGCTACGGGCTCGTGTTCATCCTGCAGTCGATCCTCACGATCTCGCTCGCCGGCGCGGTGATGCTCGCGATCAACCCAGGGCTGGGGCTGATCGTCCTGATACCAGTGCCGTTCGTCGTGCTGATCTCCTACCGCTACGGCCGCCGCGCGCGCCCGGCGATCCAGGAGACCCAGCAGCGCATCGCCGAGCTGACGGCCGACGCCGAGGAGAATATCTCCGGCGTGCGCGTCGTCAAGGCCTTCGCGCGCGAGAGCCGGCAGCTGACGCGCTTCCGGGACACAGTCGGGCGCGTGTTCAACCAGGCGATGGTCGCCACGCGCCTGGAAGCCACGTACAACCCCATCATCGGCTTCCTGCCCCAGCTCGGCCTCGCCGCCGTGCTGCTGCTCGGCGGCGAGTACGTGATCCACGCGCACCTCACCCTCGGCCAGTTCACCGCCTTCTACCTGTACGTCAACATGCTGATCACACCGATGCGCGCGCTCGGCGTGACGCTCAACCTCGCCCAGCGCGCCACCGCCTCCGGCGCGCGCATCTTCCAGCTGCTCGACCGCGACCCGCACCTGACCGACGCTCCCTACGCGCCCGCGCTGCCAGCCGGCAGCGGGCACGTGCAGTTGCGCAACGTGACGCTGCGCTATGAGGACCCGCACGACGAGCTCGGCGCGAGCGCGCTCGTGGATGCCGTTCACGCGGCGCCTCAGATTGGGCGGGCGGTGCTGCGCGACATCGACCTGGACGTCCCCGCCGGGCGCACCGTCGCGCTCGTGGGGCCCACGGGCTCGGGCAAGACGAGCCTCGTGGCGCTGATCTCGCGGCTGTATGACCCGGTCGCTGGAGCAGTGCTGCTCGACGGCGCCAACGTGCGCGAGGTCACCGTGCGCTCCGTGCGCGCCGCCGTGGCGGTCGTCAGCGACGACCCGTTCCTGTTCTCGGCGAGCGTCGCCGAGAACATCGCCTACGCCCGCCCCGACACGCCGGCCCCCGAGATCGAGCGGGCGGCGCGCGCGGCGCAGGCGCACGAGTTCATCTCGAGGCTGCCGCAGGGATATGAGACCCAGGTGGGCGAGCGTGGCGTCACGCTGTCTGGCGGACAACGCCAGCGCCTGGCGATCGCGCGCGCGCTCGTGGCCAACCCGCGCGTGCTGATCCTCGACGACGCCACCTCCTCCGTCGACGCCTCGACCGAGCGGAGCATCAAGCTCGCACTCGCCGACGCGATGGCCGGGCGCACGACGTTCGTGATCGCCCACCGGCTCTCGACGATCGAACTCGCCGACCAGATCGTCGTGCTCGACCACGGCCGGATCGTCGCCGAGGGAAGCCACGATGAGCTGCTCGGCGAGTCCGAGCTCTACCGCGAGATCGTCGCCGGGACATCGTCGGCCAGCGCCGCCCAGGAGGAGCTCGTCGAGCGGGTGCTCGCCGCCAACGCCGGCGCCGAACCCAACGCCGGAGGCCGGCTGTGAGCGCGCGCGGCGGCATGGGCGGCGGCTTCGGCGGCGGGCGCGGCGGCGCTCGCGGCGGTCTCGGACCGGGGCTCGCACGCGGCGGGCAGCAGTGGACCGGCGAGCGCGCCAGCCGGGGCAGCCGCGGACGCAACCTGCGCGGGCTGCTCGACCTGCTGCGCCCTTACCGCCTGCGCACGGCCGCGATGCTCGTCGCGCTCGTGCTCGGCACGGCCGCATCGTTGGCACCGCCGCTGCTCGCCAAGCTCGCGATCGACTCGGGCATCGAAAAGCACCACATCCACACGCTGGTCGTGGTCGTGGTCGCGTTTCTGCTGTCGGCGCTGCTCGTGTGGGTGGCAACGTACGCGCAGACCTACCTCGTCGGCTGGGTCGGACAGCGCGCGCTTGCGGACCTTCGTATCCGCATCTTCACGCACCTGCAGAGTCAGCCGATCGGCTTCTATGAGAGCCGGCCGGCGGGCGTTTTGATCTCACGCATGACCAACGACGTGGAGGCGCTCGAAAGCCTCGTCACCGACTCGGTCGTGACACTGTTCCAGTCGGGCCTGACGCTGATCGGCGCGATCGGCGTGCTGCTCTACCTCGACGTCAAGCTCGCACTGCTGACGTTCTGTGTCGTGCCGTTCGTCGCCGCAGCCAGCGTCTGGTTCCGGCTCACGTCCGCCGGCGCCTTCCGGCGCACGCGTGAGACGATCGGCTCGATCACCGGCTACCTGCAGGAGACGCTGTCGGGCATCCGCGTGGTGCGCAGCTTCGGCCAGGAGCCTGTCCACGAGGCGCGCTTCTCCGAGCTCGACGAGGACAACCGCGAGGCCAACATGGTCACCGTGCGTCTCAACGCCATGTACTTCCCGGCGGTCGAAATGCTCTCCGGGATCGCGCTCGCGCTGATCGTGCTCTACGGCGGCTACCAGGCGATCGACGGGCACATCACCGTCGGCACGATCGTCGCGTTCGTGGCGACCCTGTCGTTCCTGTTCGAACCGATCCAGCAGCTCTCCCAGCTGTACACCACCTACCAGTCCGGCATGGCGGCACTCGAGAAGATCTTCCAGCTGCTCGACGTCCGCCCCACCCTCGAAGACCGCCCGGGGGCGCACGCGCTGGGGCCGATCCGTGGCGAGATCCACTTCCAGGACGTCTCCTTCGCCTACCGCGCTCGATCGCTGCGTCGCGAGCAGGCCGCGGCGGCGGCGGATCGCAACCCCAATGGCGCCGAGCCGACCGCAGAGCCTGAGCTGCAGGAGGTGCTGGCGCTCGAGCACGTCGAGCTGAGCGTCCCGGCGGGTCAGACGATCGCGCTGGTCGGCGCCACCGGCGCGGGGAAGTCGACGATGGCCAAGCTCGCTGCGCGCTTCTACGACCCCACGCGCGGGCGCGTGCTCGTCGATGGGCACGACCTGCGCGAGGTCTCCAGCCAGTCGCTGCGCTCGCAGATGGGGATCGTGCCGCAGGAGGCGTTCCTGTTCTCGGGCAGCGTGCGCGAGAACATCGCCTTCGGGCGCCCAGACGCCGATGACGCACAGATCCGCGGCGCCGCAGCAGCCGTCGGCGCCGAGGAGTTCATATCCGAGCTACCCAGCGGCTACGACACCGAAGTCGGCGAGCGAGGCGCCCAGCTCTCGGCCGGCCAGCGCCAGCTGATCGCTTTCGCGCGCGCCCTGATCGCGGACCCCCGGATCCTGATCCTCGACGAGGCGACCTCCAACGTGGACCTGCACACGGAGGGTCGCATCGAAGCGGCGATGCGCCGCCTGCTCGCCGGGCGCACGTCGATCGTGATCGCCCACCGTCTCTCGACGATCCGCGAGGCCGGGCGCATCGTCGTGCTCGAGCACGGGCAGATCGCCGAGGAGGGAAGCCACGAGGAGCTGATCGCCGCCCGCGGCCGCTACTTCGAGCTGTATCGCGACTGGACCTCGCAGGCCGCCGCGTGATGCTTGTCGGGAGAGCGCTCGGCAGGCCTCTCAGGCTTCCGAGAAGCCTTCCTGACAGTCTTTGATGTTTTCAGGCCCGACGACCGCGCCGTAGCCGATGCTGTCGCAGACCGACTGCTCCGTCTTGCCCGTCTTCGCCCCTTCATAGCCTTGAGCGCAGGCTTCGATCGACCCCGAGACACTGTTTTCCCCGATCACTTCGCAGGCGGTCACGGCCGCGCTGCTGGGTTCGCTCGCGCTGGTCTTGCCGGCAACATCCGCGGTGGACCATCCTTCCTGGCAGTCTTTGATGTTTTCGGGCCCGACGACCGCGCCGTAGCCGATGCTGTCGCAGACGGCTTCCTCGCTCTTGCCGGCCTTCGCGCCGTCGTAGCCTTGGGCGCACGCTTCGATCGACCCCGACACGCTGTTTTCCCCGATCACTTCGCAGGCGGTCGCGGCCGCGGCGCTGGGTGTGCTCGTGGCGCCCTTGCCGGCAGGGTCCGCCGTGGACCACCCTGCCTGGCAGTCTTTGACGTTTTCGAGCTTGGCGACAGCGCCCGAGCCGACCTTGTCGCAGCTCGCTTCCTCAGTCTTGCCGGCCTTCGCCCCTTCATAGCCTTGAGCGCAGGCTTCGATCGACCCCGAGACGCTGTTTTCCCCGATCAATTCGCAGGCGGTCGCGGCCGCACCGCTGGGTGGGGCGGCGGCGATAGCACTGCCGGCGATCGATACGGCCAAGACGGCCATGGCTAGCAGGGCTACCCCAAGCAGTGATTTAGGCACACGCGCTCCCGAGTCGTTTTGGACATCGTCCTTGCCCCGGCCGTCCACGCCGGTGGCGCGGTCGGCACGCTAGCAAGCATGCGAGAATCCCTCATATGGACCCTTGGATAAGTGTGAGGAGGGTCGCATGAACAGGTGGCCTAGCCGGACGCACGCAAACAGCTCCCGGACAGCCGATGCTCGCTGTCGCGACGCCGCTTAGCGCGGGAGCGGGGCTCGGCGCTCACGGGTCCTGCAGCAGGCCAAGGACGTTGCCGTCGGGGTCGGTGATGGTGGCCACGAGGCGCCCACCACCTACGTCGCGCACGGGCTCCTTCACGGTGGCGCCGGCAGCGGTCACGGCGGCCAGCTTCGCCTCGATGTCCGGCACGTGCCAGTAGGCCACCGGCGAGGTCATTCCCTGCGGTCCACCGCCCGGCACGAGCCCGATGTGCTGGCCCTCGGCCTCGAAGCCGACGTAGTAGGACCCGTCCGCCTGCGGCGGGACGCCGAGCAGGGCGGCGTACATCGCCTTCGCCGTCGCCAGGTCGGACACCGGATGCAGCACCGTCTTGATTCCCTGGGTGGAAGAGCCGGTCATGTTCACTCCTAAAGTCGTGGCCGTGATCTCCTCGCAGCGTAGCGGCCCCTAGAACGCGAAATGCCCCGTGCTTACGGGGCTAACGCCTACTCCGGGACAGGGACTCGAACCCCAAATTCGACATCCAGAGTGTCGCGTGTTGCCAATTACACCATCCCGGACTGAGCGTCCAAGGATAGTCGCCGGGCGCGGGCGCCAAGCGAGCTCAAGACGCTAGAGCGCCGCCGGCTGCCCGTCTGACGCGAAGAAGGGGGTGATGGAGTCCTCGAGACCCGGGTCGAGCACGAGCAGGACTTCGTCGCCGGCCTCGATCACCGTGTCTGCCTTGGGTACGAAGCCCGTGCCGCCGCGCAGCACGGAGATGATGAGGGCGCCGTCAGGCAGCTTGATCTCGGAGACCTTCTCGCCGACGGCGGGTGCGTCGCTGCTGACCTCGAGCTCGATGATCTCGAGGCGCTCCTCTTCGAGGGCGAGCAGGTGGACGAGGCCGTAGCGTGGAACCTCGTGCTCGATCAGGCGCAGGATCAGGTCGGTCGCCGAGACGGCCGGTTGGATGCCGAGCAGGCGGAAGTGGTCGTGGTTGCGCGGGTTGTTCACGCGCGCGATGACGCGTTCGCACAGGTACTTCTCCTTGGCGACCTGGCAGACGAGGATGTTGTCCTCGTCGTCGCCGGTGACGGCGATGACGAGGTCCGCGCGCTGGATGCCGGCGCGCTCGAGCACCCATAGCTCGGTCGCGTCGCCGTAGGAGATCGCGTGCTCGAACTCCTCCTCGTTGGCCAGGTAGCAGGAGCGCGAGGACTCGATCAGGGTGACCTCGTGCTCCTTGCTGATCAGCTCGCGAGCGAGGTTCCGCCCGACCTTGCCGGCGCCGGCGATGATCGCATACACGCTGCTAGGCCGCCTCGGGCTCGAGCGCGCGCTCGAACATCTCGATCGCGTGCTTGGTCGGGGAGATCGTCTGCAGGCCCTGCTGGCCGTACCAGTCTGCGCGCGCGGGGTCCATCACGCGCACGATCGACTTGCCCACGCCGAAGCGCTTCTGCGCGATCTGGGCGATCACGAGGTTCGTGTTGTCGCCGGCGGTAGAAGCGATGAACACGTCCGCGCGCTCGATCCCCGCCTGTACGAGCGCCTCTGTCTCGAGCGCCGTGCCGACCGTGAACTGCCCGCCCGAGTCCTCCCAGCTGCGACTCTGGCCAGCGTCGAGGCGCTCGTGCGAGAGCGGGTCCTCGTCGAGCACGGACACCTCGTGACCGGAGGAGAGAGCGGACTTGGCGAGTGCAGAGCCGACGCGACCTGCGCCGACGATCAGGACGAACACGCGCCAATGCCGGTGGACATAGTCGCAGGTTAGACCATCGGGGCGCCCGCGCGGTGGGCGCGGCGGGCGAGCTCCACGCGCGAATCGCGCGCGCCGGGGGCCGTCACGATCACGCGGCAGGTGGCCTTGCGCACGACGTACTTGGTGATCTCCCCCACGTAGCCCTCGAGCGGCCCTCCAAGGCCGCCCAGGCGCGAGCCGCCGCGGATCGCAGAGGGTTCCTCGGCGCCGAGCACGATCGCCTCGACGCCGCGCCGGCGCGCCTCGTCGACGATCGCATAGCCCGCCTGGCGCGTGCGAACGGTTGCGGTCGCGACGTGCACGCCCGTGTACTCCTCCCCCACGGCCTTCGCGCGCGCGAGCACCTGGCGGGCGTGCTTGATCTGGGCCTCCGGCAGGCGCGCGTCGAGCGGCAGCGACATCGGCATCACGAACACCCACACCGCCTCGATCGTGGCGGCGTCGATGGCGGCCGCGTCGGTCTGCTCGCCGGAGACGAGCAGCGCTGCCGTGTGCACGATGTCGTCGTCGAGGTCGGTGCCGAACAGCGGCACCAACACCGAACCGTAGTCGCGCTCGAGTGGCTGTTCGGCGCGCAGCACCTGCGGCGCGACCGTCACGCGGCGCAGCAGCGAGGTCTCGTCGGCGCGGCGGTAGATCACGTATAGGGCGATCCCCACGGCCATCCAGCCGAGGCCCACGTAGCGGGCGGTTTCGTGCAGCACGAGCACCGCCACGAGGCCGCCGAGCGAGGCGAGTGCGCCGAAGGCCGCCGGCAGCGGCAGCTCGCCGCCCCGCACGTGCACAGATAGGGGTATGCGGTAGGGGCGGTCGCGCTCGGGCTCGCTGTAGCGCAGGCGGCAGATCGACAGGTGCGCGATCGTGAACGCGAGCGTGGCGCCGACGGCGTAGATGCCGATCAGGAAGTCGAGGTTCTCGGTCGCCGCGAGCCCCGCCGCGAGCACGCCGGCGAGGATGATCAGCACGTACGGCGTCGAGCGCTGGGGGTGTAGCCGTCCCAGGCCGCTGGGGATCTGGCGGTTGGTGGAGAGCGAGTAGGCAAGCCGCGAGAGCCCGAGCATGGCCGAGTTCGCCGCCGCCACGAGCGTCACCGCGGCCGCCGCCGCGACGAGGTAGGTGAGACTCCGCTCCAGCCAGTGCGGGTGCACGCGGCTGACGATGCCGAGGACGGGCGCGTCGAGGTAGTGCCTGGCCAGTTCGGTGTGCGTGCCGTGCACCGGCAGCGCCGTCACGGCCACGAGCGCGATGCCCACGTACAGGAACGCGACCGTCCCCGTCGTGCTCCACACCAGGCGCTTGAGCCCCGAGCGGCTGATCCTCACCTCCCCCGCGAGCCCCGCCGCGGACTCGAGGCTCGTAAACGAGATCACCGCCACCGTCATCGCGAAGATCAGCCGCGAGAGCGTGGGGGCGCTGCCGAGGTGGATCGGCGAGAGCAGCGTGTGCGGGTTGAAGAACAGAGCCAGGCCGAGCACGACGATGAAGCCCTGCAGCACCAGGTCGCCGGCCAGCAGCAAGCCCACGCGCCGGGCGCGCCGCGCACCGAAGCCGCGGATGTTGCCGAGCACGACGAGCGCGATGAACGCCATCGAGAGTCCCAGTGCCTCGTCGCGGTGGCCCAACGGGCCCCAGAACGCGCCCACGTACTGCGTCGCCGAGTACGCCGTGACGGCGATCAGGATCACGTAGTCGAGCAGGATCGCCCACCCGGCGATGAAGCTCACGAGCTCGTTGAAGGCGTGACGGGCGAACACCGTCGAGCCCCCGCGCTCCTGGTGCAGCGAGGCGCCCTCCACATATGTCATCGCCGTCAGCGCGTACAGGACGGCGGCGATCAGAAACACCAGCGGTGTCAGCCCGAGCGCATGCCCGGCGATCACCCCGAGCGAGAAGTAGATCGCGCTGGCCAGCGAGGAGTAGACGATCGTGAACAGGATCGGCGAGCCGATGCTGCGCCGTGCGATCGCGCGAGAGCGCGCCGCGAGCTCCGAGGAGGGGCCCTCCTGCGCGCTCATGTGCCGCGGCTCCTGCGCACCTCCAGATACCAGCGCGCGCCGCCACCCGCCACGAACAGAGCACCCAGCAGCATGCGCACTGCCAGCGACGCCGCCCCGCCCGCCGCTGCCTGCACGATCAGCGCGATCCCGATCACCACCATCGCCAGCGAGAGCACGAACGTGCCCGCGCGGTGAGCTTGGCTGCCTCTCATCTCATCTGAGGTTAATCCGGCTCTCACACTGCCGCGCCAGGCAGTGCGCGCACCGCCTGGAGAGACCCACTCACATCAGGTGATCAGCGGGATGATCAGGATGGCCACGATGTTGGCGACCTTGATCATCGGGTTGATCGCGGGCCCTGCCGTGTCCTTGAAGGGATCGCCGACCGTGTCTCCGGTCACCGACGCGGCGTGCGCGTCCGAGCCCTTACCGCCGAAGGAGCCGTCCTCGATCAGCTTCTTCGCGTTGTCCCAAGCGCCACCGCCGGCCGTCATCAGCACGGCGAAGAAGAAGCCCACGACGATCACCCCGATCAAGAGCCCCCCGAGCGCCTGCTGATCGATCAGCCCCACGATCAACGTCAGACCGATCGGCAGCAGCGACGGCAGGATCATCTCCCGCTGAGCCGTCTTCGTGACGATGTCCACGCACCTCGCGTAGTCGGGCTCTTCCGAGTAGTCCATGATCCCCGGGTGCTCACGGAACTGCCGGCGGACCTCCTCAACGACTGCGCCACCGGCGCGCCCGACGGCCTCGATCGAGAGCGAGGCGAACAGGCACACCATCATCCCCCCCAGCAGCAGGCCGATCAGCACGGGTGGTTCGTTGATGCCGAAGGAGATCGCGTGGCTGAGCTTGTTTTCGAGTTCTTTCTGAAAACCGGCGAACAGTCCTACCGCCGCCAGCACCGCCGAGCCGATCGCGTAGCCCTTCGTGACTGCCTTCGTCGTGTTCCCTACCGCGTCGAGCCGGTCGGTGACCTGGCGCACCTCCTCGGGAAGGTCGGCCATCTCGGCGATGCCCCCCGCATTGTCTGTAATCGGGCCGAACGCGTCGAGCGCGACGATCAACCCCGTCAACGACAGCAGGCCCATCGCCGCCACGAGGATCCCGTAGATGCCTGTCACACCACCACCGGCGAGCTTCCAGGCACCGAGGATGCCGAGCACGATCACGAGCGCTGGGAGCGCAGTCGCCTGTAGGCCCGAGCTGAAGCCCTGGATGATGTTCGTGGCGTGCCCGGTGATCGAAGCTTTCGCCGTCTTCTTCACAGGTGAAAAGCGGGTCGAGGTGTAATATTCGGTGAGCCCGAACAGCAGCGCGGTGACGGCGATGCCGATCAGCGAGCACAGGTACAGGTGTGTCCAGCTGGGCGTGTTCACGGAGCTGCCGACCACCTTGAACGTGAGGTTGTGCATCAGCCAGTAGGTGACCGGGGCGAACGCGGCCGCGGCGATCAGCCCGGAGACGACCAGCCCCTGCAGCAGCGCGCGCTCGACGTTGCCGGAGTTCGTTCGCACCGCGAACGTGCCGATGATCGAGGCGATGATCGCAACGCCGCCGAGTACGAGTGGGTACAGCGCGACCTGCGTGGACTCGTTGAAGGTGAGCACGCCGAGCAGGATCACCGCGATCGCGGTCACTGCGTAGGTCTCGAACAGATCGGCCGCCATGCCGGCGCAGTCGCCCACGTTGTCGCCGACGTTGTCCGCGATCGTCGCCGGGTTGCGCGGGTCATCCTCCGGGATCCCCGCCTCGACCTTGCCGACGAGGTCCGCGCCGACGTCAGCCGCCTTCGTGAAGATGCCGCCGCCGAGCCTCGCGAAAACCGAGATCAGCGAGCCGCCGAAGCCGAGACCGATCAGCGCATCGACCGCCGTCTTGGGGCTGTCGTTGAAGATCGACGTCAGCGCTCCGTAGTAGCCGGAGACGCCAAGCAGCGCCAGCCCGACGACGAGCAGCCCGGTCGTTGCGCCGCCACGGAAGGCGACGCGCAGCGCCGGCGAGACACCCCCGCGCGCCGCCTCCGCCACGCGGGCGTTGGAACGCACGGACACGTTCATGCCGATGTAGCCGGTGGAGCCGGACAGCAGGCCACCAAGCGCGAAGCCGCCCGCCACCGCGATGTTCTGGACGAAGATCAGCGCGACGAACAGCACCACTCCAACACCGGCGATCGTCGTGTACTGGCGGTTGAGGTAGGCGCGCGCGCCCTGCTGGACGGCGAGCGAGATGCTTTGCATCTTCTCGTTGCCAGGCGAGAGTGCCAGAAGGGATCGCGTGGTCACCAGGCCATACACCACGGCACAGGCGGCACATACGAGGGCGACGACGACCCCATGGTTCGTCAGAAAGCTGCTCAACAGAAATCCTCCGCGGTCTGATTTACGTGCCGCGCGAGGATCTTCGCGCGAACATTCGAGCACCCGGACCGCTCGACGAGCGCTCACCGGGTGCAAACGCGCGGGGAGTCTACCGTTCCCGGCGACGAAAGGCGGACCGGCTCACGCCACGCGCATGCTCACCTGCCGGGCACCCACAAGCGGCCGCTGGACTCCGCCGGGCCGGGGGCCTGGGCGTGCTCGCCCGCCGCCGGCTCTTCGCCAGGGCCCGCGTCGCCGTCGCCGCCGCGCTCACCATCGCCCTCATCCGCGCGCTCGCCCTCGCCGCCCGCGCCCTGCGGACCCTTGCCAGCCGCGCCCGCGGGCTGCCGGCCCGCGCTCGCCACTCCCGCGCCACCCGGCCCCGGCGCGCTCACGGCGCGCGCGTACGTCACCTGCAGGCGCGCGAGCGCCTCGCGCAGCGCGCCGAGCTCGCCCGGGATCCTGCGCTCGAGGACCTCCAGCAGCGCCCGCACCGCGTCGATCGCATCACGCGCCTGCTCGAGGTCGCGCTCACCCGCCGCCTCGCCCCGCGACGCCTGGCCGGCCGGAGGCTCACCGGCGGGAGGCCCGCCGCCCGGCTCGATCGGCGCGGGCGCGAGCCTGTGCGCGCCGATGTTGAGCAGTGACACGGCGGCCTGGGCGATCATGTCGGTCGCGCTGATGCGGCTGAGTTCCTCTTCGTAGGCCGCGCGCAGCTGCTCCTCTTCCTGTGCGCTCACACCGTCACCTCCTCGGGGTAGCTGTCTCTCGTCTCCGCCACGCTCGCCGCGAAAACGTCCTCGCGTGAGGCGCCCGCCTCGATCATGCGGCGCTGGCGCTGAGCGCCGTTGCGCTCGGGGAAGGCCGGGTCGAGCGCGAGCTCCGCACGCACCGGCGCGCTCCAGGCGAGCAGCCGCTCGATCGCCGCGCGCGCCGGATACTCCTCGCCGCGCTCCAAGTCGATCAGCCGCCCGTCGAGCCCGAAGCGGATCGCACGCCACATGTTCTCCTCGATCAGCCGCGGCGGCTGGTCCTCGAAGGGCACACCCTCGTCGATGTCGCGCAGCGCCTGCGCGATGCACGCGACAGCCAGGCAGGCGAGCGCGTCGGACTCCTGGGCGCTCGCCTGCGCGTCGCAGATGCGCAGCTCGACGGTGCCGAAGACGAAGTGCGGGCGGATCGACCACCACACCTGCGTGAACTCCACGATCGAGCTCGTCCGGCGCAGGAACTCGATGTAGTCGCGGTAGGCCGCCCAGCTGCCGAACGCATCCGGCACGCCGCAGCGGGGGAAGCTTCTGGTAAAGCTCTGCGTGCGCGCCGTATGCAAGCCGCTGTCGCGGCCGTCCAGGAACGGTGAGTTGGCGGAGATCGCCAACAGCAGCGGCAGCACCGGGCGCAGGCGGTCGCACGCGCGCACCGCCCGCTCGATGCCATTGACGCCGACGTGCACGTGCATGCTGAACGTGTTGTTGCGCCAGGCGACGTATTTGAGGCCCTCCTCGACGCGGCGGTAGTGCTCGGTGTCGATGACTACCTGCTCGCGGTAGTCCGCCCACGGATGCGTGCCCGTGGCACCCAGGGCGATGCCCTCGCGCTCGGCCAGCGCAAACAGGCGTCTGCGGCGCTCGCGCTGGCGTGCGAGCGCGTCGTGCACATCGCTGCCGACGCCCGAGATGATCTCGATCTCCGAGGAGATCAGCTCGCCGGCGATGCTCTCGCACAGGATCTCGTCGCTTGCAGCACCATCGCGCATGCGCTCGAAGCGCGGGATCATTTCGAGCGTCGCCGGGTCCAGCAACGAGAACTCCTCCTCGATCCCAACGGTCAAGTTGGCCGCGGTGGCGAAGACATCGGCGGCGCGATCTAGATCGAGGTTGTTCATCGCCGCGGGCGGGTGCTCAGGTGAGGTAGAAGTACAGCGCGTACAGCAGGTCGACGGCCGGGCTCGACGTGTGCACGGTCACCTCCGGCGGCACGTCGAGCAGCGACTCCGAGTAGTTGAAGATGATGCGCACGCCCACCCCCACGAGCTCGTCGGCGAGTCCCTGCGCGGCGTGTGTGGGCACGGCGAGCACGCCCACGACGATGTCCTCGTCCTCCACCACCTGGCGCAGCTCGGCGATATCGCGCACGCGCTGCGTGCCGATCGGGCTGCCGACCTTCGCCGGATCGCTGTCGAAGATCGCGACCACGCGAAAGCCGTGGTCGGCGAAGATTTCCGAGGAGGCGATCGCCTTGCCGAGGTGCCCCGCGCCGATCAGCCCGATGTTGTGCTGCCCGGCCGTGCGCAGGATCTTGCGGATCTGCGAGACGAGCGCCTCGACGTTGTAGCCGACGCCGCGCTTGCCGAACTTGCCGAAGCCGGAGAGGTCGCGACGGATCTGCGTGGAGTTGACGTGCGTGTAGTCAGAGAGCTCCTGCGAGGAGATCGTCTCCTTGCCCATCTTCTTGGCCTGCGTGAGCACCTGCAGGTAGCGCGACAGGCGCGCTGCGACGCCGAGCGATAGGCGCTCACCTGACCCGCCCGCCTGGCCCCCCTCGTTTGCAAGAGCGCTCGCCGTCCGTGGTGCGTAGCTCATCGCCGGGACTCTAGACGCTCGCGCAGGCGCTCTTCGCAGACGTGATACTCGAACAGCTCCTCGCCATCGAGCGCGACCACGGGGATACGCTCGAAATATGCGCGGTGGAGCTCCTCCTCGCGCGTGATGTCGAGCTCGACGAGCTCGAATGCCAGCTCCCGCTGCATCCGCAGCAGCAGCGCGAGCGCCTGCTCGCACAGGTGGCAGTCGGGCTTCGTGTACAGCGTGACCCTCGCCATCGCGACCGCATCGCCGCTGCTCACGGCGCGCGCTCGCCCGTGGCGTAGGCGTCGAGGTCGAGATAGTCCGGGTAGGCGAAGCGACGGCCAAAGCGCGCGGCGCTCGCGATCATCGCCGCGTTGTCGGTGCAAAGTGAGCGCGCAGGCACGTGCAGCTCCACCTCGAGCTCGCCCAAGCGCCTGCGCAGCGCGCCGTTCGCCGCCACACCACCGCCGACCGCGAGGCGCGCGAGCCCCGTGCGGGCGAGCGCCCGCTCGGTGCGCGAGGCCAGCTGCTCCACGACCGCCGCCTGAAAGGACGCCGCGAGGTCGCTCGCGCGCTCGCTCGCTCGCTGCTCGCCGAGCTCGCGCAGCGTGTACAGAAGCGAGGTCTTCACGCCGGCGAAGGAGAAATCGAGGCTGCGCTGGAAGGGCTTGCGCGCCGCCCCGCGCCCGCGTGCGCGATCGCCGGGCGAACCCGGAAACGAGAAGGCCGCCGGATCGCCGCCGTGCGCGAGGCGTTCGAGCGCAGGGCCCCCGGGGAAGCCGAGGCCGAGCATTCTCGCGGCCTTGTCGAAGGCCTCCCCCGCGGCGTCGTCGAGCGTGCGCCCGAGCACCTCATAGCCGTCGTGCTCGCTCACGAGCGCGAGCAGCGTGTGCCCGCCGCTCGCGATCAGGCATACGAACGGCGGCGCGAAGGGGACGCCGTCGCGAATGAAGTTGGCGGCGACGTGGCCCTGCAGATGGTCGACAGGCGCGAACGGGAGCTCGCGCGCGGCCGCCATCGCCTTTGCCGTCGAGAGCCCCACGAGCAGCGCGCCCACGAGTCCCGGGCCCTGCGTGGCGGCGATCAGCTCGAGCTCGTCGAGCGTCGTGTCCGCGCGCTCCAATGCCTGCGCGACGACCACGTTGACGAGCTCCAGGTGATGGCGCGAGGCGATCTCCGGCACGACGCCGCCGAAGCGCTCGTGCGCCTCCTGCGAGGAGATCACGTTCGCGCGGATCGCGCCATCCGCGCCGAGCACCGCCGCGCAGGTGTCGTCGCAGCTCGTCTCCAGCGCGAGGATGCTCATACGGGGCCCGGATTGGGCACGTCGCCCAACGAGCCTTCGAGCGTCGCCGGCGTGCGCCACATCACGAGCGCATCCTCGCCGTTGTCCTGGTAGTAGCGCCGGCGCATGCCCGCCGCGCGGAAGCCCTCGCGCTCGTAGAGGTGGATGGCCACGTCGTTGGAGCGGCGCACCTCGAGCGTGAAGCGCGCGCGCCTGTCGCCGGCGCGCTCATACAGCTCCGCGAGCAGCGCCGAGGCGAGCCCTTTGCGCTGGTAGTCGAGGTCGACGGCAACGTTCATCACGTGCCAGACCGTGTCGTAGCCCGAGCAGATCAGGTAGCCGACGAGGAGCTCCTGCTCGTCCTCCGCGCACACGGTCGCCGCCAGGCAGATGCTCGACTGCTTGGACAGCTCCAGCACGAACATCGCGAGCGACCACGGCGTCGGGAACACGCGCCGCTCGATCGCGATCACCTGCGGCAGATCCTGATAGCTCAGGCGGCGGACCTCGACCGGCGGCATCTCCTCGACGGGCGGCCCCGCGGCGCTGCGCGAGCTCATCTCGAACACTCTGTAGTCGTCATCCCGACGTCCTCAAGGCTAGCTCCGCATCGGGGCGCCTGCGGTAGTCCGGCAGGACGTCCTCCAGCCGCGCCGGCGCAGCGCGGCAGGCGAGCTCGCATACGGCGCCCGCGCTGACGCGGTGTAGCGGCGAGTCCTGCGCCGGGACGCGCGCGCCGAGCGCCTCCAGCTGGGCGCGAAAACGAATCGCGCCATCGCCGATCGCCAGCCAGGCCTGCCTGTGCCCGTCAGGGTGCGCGCGCCTGGACTGTTGCCTGCCTGCCTGTGCCCGTGAGGGTGCGCCCCCAACGTGGGTGTGCCCGTCAGTGTGCATCGCCTCCGGGGGCCCGCCGTGCGGGCGCCCTTCAACCGTGGCGAAGAGCCCCGCGAGCGCCTGCGGTGGCAGCGCGCGTGGCCCTGTGAGCTCGCGCGGGAAGCCGTCCTGCGCGATCTCGAAGGCGGCGGCAAAGGCCTCGCCCCTGCGCGCGTCGAGGACAGCGAGCACGCCCTCCTCGGCGCGCACGCTCGCGTCGGCCGCGCCGAGCGCGAGCGCCTCGAGGCTCGAGACGCCCACGAGCTCGGCCGCCAGCGACTGCGCGAGCCCGCGTGCCGTCGCCACGCCCACGCGCAGGCCCGTAAACGTGCCCGGACCGACGCCGACGGCGATGCGCTCGAGCTCGCTCCACGCAAGCCCGTGCTCGCGCAGTAGAGCGTGCGCGAGCCCTAGCAGTCGCGTCGCGTGCCCCGGGTGCGCGCCGGCGGGCGGATCGTCGCGCGCCTCGCGCGTGCCGACGTCGGGAACGCGCAGCGCCACAGCCGTCGCGGGCGTGGAGGTGTCGAAGCCAAGCACGATCACGCCGCTTCGGAGACCTCGATGCGCCTGCGGTCGCCGCCATCGTGGCGCAGCGTCACACACGCACGCGCGTCCGCGAGCTCGGCCAGCGCCTCGGGTGGCCACTCCACGAAGGCGATCCGCCCCGCCCCCACGTAGTCGGCCAGCAGCTCCGGCTCCTCGTGCTCGAGCCCGGCGAGGCGGTAGAGGTCGAGGTGCGAGACCGTGAGGGCCCTCGCCGCATAGCGGTGCCCGATACTGAACGTCGGGCTCGTCACCGGGTCGCTCACGCCCAGCGCACGCGCGGCCCCCCGCACGAGCGTCGTCTTGCCCGAGCCGAGCTCACCGCGCACGAGCACCACGTCGCCCTCGGCCAGCGACCCGGCCAGCTTGGCGCCCACCGATTCCGTCTCGGCGGGACTGCGCGTCTGCACGCTACGGACGACCACCCCGAGACTGTAAAGGCTCAAAAAAAGACCGACCCGCGGGAGAATGGGTCGCGGGCCGGTCGTCACTCCTGGAGGGATGGAGACAGGACCATCATCGGCTGCCTTGCCGACTGACTTTAGGGTCTGAGCGAGAGATTTCTGCGCTCACTGCAAAAACCTTCTATTTGCAGGCAGAAATGCACCTCCGGAGGCCGCCCGGAGCGTCTAGTACGTCTAGAACAGCCCGAGCTGATCGACCTGTGCAAGCCCGATCTGCTCGGCCTGCGCGAGCTCCCGCTCACGCTCAGACGCGACGGCCTGCGCGAGCTCGCGCTCGGACGCGAGCGCCTGCTCGAGCTCTGGGGCCTGCTCGAGCGGCTGGGCGGGCGCACCTAGAGCGAGCAGGCCGGGCAGGCGCGCGAAGTCCTCGCGTAGCGTTTCGAGCATCGACGGCGTGTACAGCGCAGCGGCCGGATGATAGATCGGGTAAAGGCGCACAGCGCGGGCGCCGAGCACGATCACCTCGGGCTGTCCATGCAGGCGCGTGATGCCCGTGGGATCGCCGCGTAGCAGCTTGGTCGAGAAGTTGCCGAGTGTGCAGATCACGCTCGGTTGGATCAGCTCGACCTTGCGCAGCAGGTACTCGTGGCAGTTCTCCAGCTCGAGCGGCAGCGGGTCGCGGTTGCCGGGAGGGCGGCACATGAGCGTGTTGGCGATGAACACATCCGAGCGCTCGAGCCCGATCTCGGCGAGCAGCGTCCCCAGCAGCTTGCCCGCGCGCCCGACGAACGGGAGCCCCTGTTCGTCCTCGCTCGCGCCCGGAGCCTCCCCCACGAACATCAACTCCGCATCGGCGTTGCCAGCCCCGAACACGACCGTCGTACGCGTCGACGCGAGCTCAGCGCAGCGCACGCACTGGCGCGCGCTCGCGAGCAGCTCCTTCAGAGCCTCACGACGCTCGCCAGCCACTTGCTTCCCCGCCTGCGACACCGGCCCGATGCTAGTCGCCGGGAGCCGGCGTGTGCCACCTGCGCGCCTGGAAGCGCGCAAGCACCGCCTAAAGGTCTCGCCGTTGAAGGCGAGCGCCAGACCTCGCCGGCGTTCAGCGATGATCTATCGATGGCCACGGCCGCCGAGCATGCCGTCACCGCGCCCTTCGCCGGCGTTGTCGTCGCTATCGCGTACGCCCGCGAGGAGCACGTGGCGGCGGGCAGCGCGCTGATCGTGCTGGAGGCGATGAAGATGGAGCACGAGGTGCTCGCGGGCGTCGACGGCGTGCTGAGAAGCCTCGCCGTAGCCGTTGGCGACGCCGTCGAGGGGGGACAGCTACTGGCGACGCTCGAGCCCGGCGCCGGCGGTGCGAGCGCTTCCGCCGTCCGCCCACCGGCGCGGAGCGCGGGCGCGCGCGCTGACCTGCTCGAGGTGCGCGAGCGCCACGAGATCGGGCTGGACGACGCGCGCCCCGACGCTGTCGCCCAGCGACGGGAGCGCGGCCGGCGCACAGCGCGCGAAAACCTCTCAGAGCTCCTCGACGAGGGGAGCTTCGTGGAGTACGGGCCGCTCGTGTTCGCCGCCCAGGAGCAGCGGCGCTCGCGTGAGGAGCTGATCGCCCGCACGCCCGCCGACGGGCTCGTGGGGGGCGTTGGCCAGGTCGACGGCCACCCGTGCGTGGCGATGTCCTACGACTACACCGTCCTCGCCGGTACGCAGGGGATGCGCAACCACGCCAAGAAGGACCGCCTGTTCGAGCTCGCCGAGCGCCGCCGCCTGCCCGTCGTGCTGTTCGCCGAGGGTGGCGGCGGGCGCCCCGGAGACGTCGACATGCCGATCGTCGCCGGCCTGGACTGCCGCGCGTTCGTGCTGTTCGCGCAGCTGAGCGGGCTGGTGCCGTTGGTGGGGATCGCCTCCGGCTACTGCTTCGCGGGCAACGCGGCGCTGCTCGGCTGCTGCGACGTCGTGATCGCCACCGAGGACTCGAGCATCGGCATGGGCGGACCGGCGATGATCGAGGGCGGCGGGCTGGGCGTGCATGAGCCGCAGGACGTGGGACCGATCGACGTGCAGCACGCCAACGGCGTCGTCGATCTTCGCGCCGCCGACGACGCCGAGGCGGTGGCGCTCGCCAGGCGATACCTCTCCTACTTCCACGGCGATGCCGACGCGGGGACGGTCGCCGACCAGACGCTGCTGCGCGAGCTGATCCCCGAGCAGCGCAAGCGCGTCTACGAGGTGCGCCGCGTCGTGCGGGGGCTATTCGACGAGGGCTCCGTGCTGGAGCTGCGCGACGGCTTCGGCGCAGGCATGCTCACGGCGCTCGCACGCGTCGACGGGCGCGCCCTGGGGGTGCTGGCCAACGACCCCTCGCACCTGGGCGGGGCGATCGACGCCGACGGCGCCGACAAGGCCGCGCGCTTCCTGCAGCTGTGCGACGCGTTCGAGCTGCCCGTGCTGTTCCTCTGCGACACCCCGGGGTTCATGGTCGGTCCGCAGGCCGAGCGCACGGCGACAGCGCGCCACTTCGCGCGCATGTTCCTCACCGGCGCCAACCTGACGGTGCCGACGGGGACGATCGTGCTGCGCAAGGGCTACGGCCTCGGCGCGCAGGCGATGGCCGGAGGGGGCTTCAAGGCGCCGCTGTTCACCGTCGCCTGGCCGACCTCCGAGTTCGGCGGCATGGGCCTCGAGGGCGCCGTGCGCCTGGGCATGCGCCGAGAGCTCCAGGCGATCGCCGACGAGCACGAGCGCGAGCGCGCATTCGAGCACATGGTCGCGCTCGCCTACGAGCGCGGCCGCGGGCTGAACATGGCCGCCTACGGGGAGATCGACGACGTGATCGACCCGGCAGACTCGCGCCGCTGGATCGCCACGCTGTTCGACGGGCACGAGCTGGGATGGCGTGAGCGCGCGGGCAAGAAGCGCCCGCACGTGGACGCATGGTGAGGCTCGGCGCGCGAGCCCATCGAGGATCGCGTCGCGCACGCCCCGGGGGAGTATCATGCTGCGCAGGCCGTCATCGAGCTGGGCTCGAGATGGACCTGTTGCAAGAGCATTAGCCGAAGATCCGATCGCGCCGGTATCCCCAGGGAACTGGACCCGAACGATGAGCCCTCGACACCCCACGCTCGCCCGCGCATGAGAACCGTGCGCACGGTCGACGCGCTGCGCGAGGCGCTCGCGCCCGCCCGGCGCGAGGCGCGCCGCATCGGGCTCGTGCCCACGATGGGCGCGCTTCACGACGGTCACCTGTCGCTGATCGAGCGAGCGCGCGCGCAATGCGACGTGGTCGCCGTGTCGCTGTTCGTGAACCCGATCCAGTTCAATGAGCGCTCCGACCTCGAGCGCTACCCCCGGCGCGAGAGCGAGGACGCCGCGCTCGCGCAGGCAGCGGGTGCCGAGATCCTGTTCGCGCCCGGTGTCGAGGAGCTCTACCCCGCCGGCTTCGCGACCAGCGTGGAGGTCGGCGGCGCCCTCAGCGGGCGGTTCGAGGGGGCGGCGCGCGGCGCCGCGCACTTCCGTGGCGTGGCCACCGTCGTGACCAAGCTGCTGTGCGCGGCCATGCCCGACGTCGCCTACTTCGGCCAGAAGGACGCACAGCAGCTCGTGCTCATCCGCCGGCTCGTGCGCGACCTGAACCTACCGGTGCGGATCGAGGCGCTGCCGATCGTGCGGGAGACTGACGGCCTGGCGATGTCGAGCCGCAATGCGCTGCTCAGCCCCGGCGAGCGTGCCCGGGCGCTCGCGCTGCCGGCGGCGCTGAGCGCGGCGCGAGCGCTGGCCGCGGGCGGCGAGCACTCCGCACGGGCGCTGCTCGACGCGGCGCGGGAGGCGATGCGAGCGTTCGGCGTGGAGCCCGAGTACGTCGCGCTCGTGGCCCCGGACACGTTCGAGGCGCTCGACGCGCTCGACGGCGAAGGCCTGCTCGCACTCGCCGCTCGCGTCGGGGACGTGCGCCTGATCGACAACACGACGATTTTGCCCCAGGGGGCGCTGAGCACCGACCAACGAGAGGGAGAGGCGATGGCCACATGCGGCGCGTGATGCTCAAGTCCAAGATCCACCGCGCCACCGTCACCGACTGCGACCTGCACTACGTCGGCTCGATCACGATCGACCCGGAGCTCTTGCAGGCTGCGGACATGCTCGAGTACGAGCAGGTGCACGTCGTCGACATCGACAACGGCGCGCGCTTCGAGACCTACACGATCCCCGGCGAGCACGGCTCCGGCGAGATTTGCGTCAACGGCGCCGCCGCCCGCCTCGTGCACAAGGGCGACACGATCATCGTCATCTCCTACGCCTCGTACGAGCAGCACGAGCTCGAGCGCTACGCCCCGCGCGTCGTGCACGTGCAGGCACAGACCAACCGCATCATCACGATCGACGAGCAGGTGGCGACCCTGCTCTCCTAGGCGAGAGCGAGCGTCAACCGCGCGTCAAGAGAGGAAGTAGAAATGTCAAGCCAGCCAGACCCCTCCCTGCCGAGCCTGCTGCCGCACAGCTCCTACGAGCGCATCACGCCGGCGCGCCTGCCGACGACGTTGCCATCGCTGATCGAGATGAAGCGGCTCGGCGAACCGATCGTGATGGTCACCGCCTACGACTACCCCAGCGCGCGCGCCGCGGAGGCGGCCGGCGTCGACCTCGTGCTCGTGGGCGACTCGGCCGCCACCACCGTTCTGGGCTACAACGCGACCACGCCCGTGGAGCTCGAGGACATGCTCGTGCTCGCCCGCGCCGTGCGCCGCGGACTGCACTCGCCCCTGCTGATCGGCGATCTGCCCTTCGGCTCATACGAGATCTCAGACGAGCAGGCGATCACGACGGCGATGCGCATGGTCAAGGCCGCCGGCTGTGACGTGGTCAAGCTCGAGGGAGGCGGCGAGGCGTCTGTCAGCCGCGTGCGCGCGATCGTCGGCGCGGGCATCCCCGTGATGGGGCACGTGGGCCTCACGCCGCAGACCGCCACGGCGCTCGGCGGCTGGAAGGCGCAGGGCCGCTCGGCCGCCGCCGCCGCGCGCATCGCGGCCGAGGCGCTCGCGCTGCAGGAGGCCGGCTGCTTCGCGCTCGTCTTCGAGGCCATCCCCGCCGCGGTCACCGACGAGCTGATGGCGCTGATCGAGATCCCCGTCATCGGCATCGGAGCAGGGCCTGCCACCGACGGCCAGGTGCTCGTGTTCCACGACCTGCTCGGCATCCGCGATGGCCTCGGCGCGCGCTTCGTCAAGCGCTACGCCAACCTCCAGCAGGAGATGAACGAGGGCGTGAGCGCGTACGCACAGGACGTGCGCACGCGCCGCTACCCCGGCCCCGAGCACACCTACTCGATCGACCCGACCGAGCTGGCCGAGCTGCGGGCGCAGCTCATACGACCCTAAAGGCGACCTCTACTCCGGCGCATCGATCGAGGCGCCGGACGAGCGAGCTGCGATGGCCGCGTCGATCTGCGCCGCCACGCTCGGCATCTCCGCGGCGATCTGGCGCAAGTCGCGTGCGGTCATCACGATCGCCGTCAACTCGGTGGACGCCGTCACGGTGGCGTTGCGGCGCGCGTCGCGCATCGCGCCGACCTCTCCCGCGAAATCACCCGGGCCGAGCGTCGCCAAGGGCTCGCCACCGCGGGTGACCTCCGCCGTGCCCGCGCCTATCAGCAGGAACTCGTGGGCGAAGGCGCCCTCGTGTATCAGGCGGGTGCCCGCGGGCACCACTATCTGATCGGTCACGCCGGCGAGGCGGTGGAGCTCCCGTGGCGAGAGGTCGGCGAACAGCGCGACGGCTTTGAGCTTGGACTCGTCCATGCGCAGCTTCTCGCGGGGCCCCTACGCGAGCGGCTCTCCGTAGCGCTCCGCGAAGGCGAAATCCGAGACCGGGTTGCGCGCGAGTCGCTTCGGCCACTCCTCGGCGCGGTAGCCGACACCGATGTGCGCCGCGAGCGCTACCTCCTCGGGCATCTCCAGCAGGCGCCTGACCTCGGCCTCGGCCGGGACGAGCAGCGTCGTCAGCGCCGCTCCCAGGCCCTCCGCGCGCAGGCCCAGCAGCACGTTCTGCACGAACGGGTAGACCGAGGCCCCGCCGACGATGCTCTGGCGCGGCAGGTTCGCGTCGGTCACCGCCAAGTCACCCAGCCGCACGCCCACCACGAGGTGCACCGGCACCTCCCCGAGACCCTCGGCATATTCGTTTGCCCTGCGCACGCGCGCCACGAGCGCCGGCTCGAAGGAGTCCGGGTCGGCGAGCACCCGCGCGCCGCCCGTCTGCTCCAGGTACGCCCGCCAGGGCGGCAGGTAGAGGTCGCGCAGGGCGGCACGGCGCTCGCGGTCCTCGACCACGAGCACGCGCCAGCCCTGACGGTTTCCCCCGCTCGGCGCGAAGCGCGCGGCGTCGAGCACGCGCACGAGCAGCTCGCGCGCCACCGCGTCGGGCTTGAAGCGTCGCGTCGTCGGCGCGCAGCGCATCGCCTCGAAGAGCTCCACAGTGAGCGGACGCTATCGCTTTGACGCTAGCCGGAGGCGTGCTCGACGCGGCGCAGCACCTTCGCCGGCGTGCCCGCAGCGACCGAGAAGGCGGGGATGTCGCTCGTGACGACGCTGTTCGCTCCGATCACGCAGCGCTCGCCGATGCTCACGCCGCTCGTCACCACCACGTTCGCGCCCAGCCAGCTGTTGGCGCCGATGCGTGTGGGGCCCTTGCTGTCGAAGCCCTGCCACGTGATCGGCGTGTGACGATCGTCGTAGCGGTGGCTCGC
The DNA here is from genome assembly GCA_963722435.1 of uncultured Solirubrobacteraceae bacterium. Taxonomy (GTDB): domain Bacteria; phylum Actinomycetota; class Thermoleophilia; order Solirubrobacterales; family Solirubrobacteraceae; genus Palsa-744. The sequence continues at coordinate 877,045 of CAVRKZ010000001.1, forward strand.
ATCCGAGACGAAGCAGCCATTGGCGAGCATGCAGTGATCGCCGATCTCCACGAGCTCCAGTGCCGCCACCATCACGCCCATGTTCAGGAACGTGCCCGCGCCGATGCGCACGCGCGCGCTGCCCGGCGCGGTTATCCACACGCCCGGCTCGAGCAGCGTGCCGGGGCCGACCTCCAGACGCCCCTCGCGCAGCGTCTCCAGCACGTTGCCTTGGAGCGGCCAGCGCGCGAACGCCTCGCGACGCATCAACTGCCAGTGGATACGGGCACGGTTCCACGGCAGCGAGTTGCGCTCATACCAGCGCCACTTGCGTGCCCACACGCGGGCCTCGCGCGCCAGCTCGGCGGCGGTGCTCGCGCTCGCTGCCTGGCCCGCCGGCGCCGCCACGGCGCCTAGATGGTCAACCATCTATGCGGCGACCTTCGCCGGCCGCCCGCGTCCGGGCTCACGGCGCTTGCCCGAGGCACGGATCGCCGGCAGCAGCCCGGTGAGGAACTGCCCGGTGTGCGATGCCGGCTCCGCGGCCACCTCCTCGGGCGTGCCCACCGCGATCGCCATGCCGCCCTCCTCGCCTCCCTCCGGGCCCATGTCGATGATGCGATCCGCGCACTTGATCACGTCGAGGTTGTGCTCGATCACGACCACGCTGTTACCCGCGTCGACCAGCCGCTGCAGCACATCCAGCAGCCGCTGCACGTCGGCGAAGTGCAGCCCCGTGGTGGGCTCGTCGAGGATGTACAGCGTCTTTCCAGTCGCCACCTTCGAGAGCTCTGTCGCGAGCTTCACGCGCTGGGCCTCGCCGCCGGAGAGCGTCGTCGCCGGCTGTCCCAGGCGCAGATAGCCGAGCCCCACCGCGTCGAGCGTCTCCAGGCGCCGGCGCACCTTCGGGATGTGCTCGAAGAAGCGCAGCGCCTCCTCCACGGGCATCTCCAGCACGTCCGCGATGTTGCGCCCTTTGAAGCGCACCTCCAGCGTCTCGCGGTTGTAGCGCTTGCCGTGGCACTGCTCGCACGGCACATACACGTCTGGCAGGAAGTGCATCTCGATCTTGATCTGCCCGTCGCCGCGGCAGACCTCGCAGCGTCCCCCCTTCACGTTGAAGCTGAAGCGGCCCGGCTTGTATCCGCGCGCGCGCGCCTCCTGGGTCTTCGCGAACAGATCGCGGATCACGTCGAACAGGCCCGTGTACGTGGCCGGGTTCGAGCGCGGCGTGCGCCCGATCGGCGACTGGTCCACCGCGATGATCTTGTCGAGCTCCTCAACGCCGTGAATCGCGCGGTGTGCGCCCGGCCGCCGGCGCGCGCGGTGCAGGCGGTTGGCCACGGCCTTGTACAGGACGTCGTTGACGAGCGTCGACTTGCCCGAGCCGGAGACACCCGTCACGCACGTCAGCACCCCCAGTGGGATGTGCACGTCGATCTCGCGCAGGTTGTGCTCGCTCGCGCCCACGACCTCCAAGTAGCCGCTCGGCGTGCGCCGCCGCGACGGCAGCTCGATCGTGCGCGTGCCCGCGAGGAACTGCCCGGTGAGCGACTCGCGCACCTGCTGTATCTGCGCGGCCGTGCCCTCGGCGACGACTCGCCCGCCGTGCTCGCCCGCCCCCGGCCCGAGGTCGACGATGTGATCGGCCGCGCGGATCGTCTGCTCGTCGTGCTCCACCACAATCACCGTGTTGCCGAGGTCGCGCAACCGCTCGAGCGTCGAGATCAGCTTCGAGTTGTCGCGTTGGTGCAGACCGATCGAGGGCTCGTCGAGGATGTAAAGGACGCCCACCAGCGAGGAGCCGATCTGCGTCGCCAGGCGGATGCGCTGCGCCTCCCCACCCGAGAGCGTCGCCGCCGCGCGGCTCATCGATAGGTACCCGATGCCGACGTTCTCCAGGAAGCGCAGGCGCTCGGAGATCTCGCGCAGGATCAATCGCGCCACATGCCTGTCCGTGTCCGACAGCTCCACCTCCTCGAGCCACTCCAGCGCCCGTCGCGCCGACAGCGCGCAGAAGTCCTCGATCCGCGTTCCCGCCACGAGCACCGCGCGCGACTCCGCGCGCAGCCGCGCCCCGCCGCAGACCGGGCACGGGCGCAGCGACATGTACTCCTCGATCTTCTCCCGCGTCCACTCCGAGTCCGTCTCGCGGTAGCGGCGCTCGAGGTTCGCGACTATGCCCTCGAAGCGCGACGCATACGAGCGCGTGCGCCCAAAGCGGTTGCGATAGGTCACCTGCACCGGCTCGCCGCCCGTCCCGTACAGGAACACCTCGCGCTGCCCCTCGCCGAGCTCCTCCCACGGCGCGTCCACGTCCACCTCGTAGAGCTCCGCGATCGCCTCCGTCATCTGCTCGTAGTAGTTGGACGCGCTATTCGCCCACGGCGCGATCGCCCCCTGCGCGATCGACAGCGACGGGTTGGGCACCACCAGCTCGGGGTCGATCTCCATCTGCGAGCCCAGGCCCGTGCAGCGCTCGCACGCTCCGTGTGGGGAGTTGAACGAGAAGATCCGCGGCTCGAGCTCGACCAGCGAGGGGCCGTGCTCCGGGCACGCAAAGCGCTCGGAGAACGTGAACAGCGTGCCCGGCTCCGGCGTCGCGCCCGGCACGATCTGCGCCGCCGCCGCGCGCGCGCCCTTCGCGCCCGTCGCGTGGACCGTGCCCTGCTGCCCCGAGCGATCGCCCTTCGCGCGCGTACCGCGCGAGGCCTCGGCGCGATCCCGAGCGCCGGGGCGGGCGTCTGGCGAGCCACCGGCGGAGCCCGACAGGGCGGAGCCCACTATCTCCACCTCCACGAGACCCTCCGCCAGCGCGATCGCCGTCTCGATCGAGTCCGCGAGGCGCTTGCGCACGTCATGGCGCATCACCAGCCTGTCGATCACCACCGAGATGTCGTGCTTGTAGCGCTTGTCGAGCACGATCGACTCCTCCAGCATGCGCACGCGCTCGTCGATCTTCACGCGCGCGTAGCCGTCCGCGCGCAGCTCCTCGAGCAGCTTCCCGTACTCGCCCTTGCGCCCCCGCACCACCGGCGCGAGCACCATGAAGCGCGTCCCCTCCGCCAGCTCCATCACCTGGTCGATGATCTGCTCCGCCGACTGGCCCACGATCGGGCGTCCGCAGATCGGGCAGTGTGGCTTGCCCACGCGCGCCCACAGCAGCCGCAGGTAGTCGTAGATCTCCGTCACCGTTCCCACCGTCGAGCGCGGATTGCGCGAGGTCGTCTTCTGATCGATCGAGATCGCCGGCGAGAGCCCCTCGATCGAATCGACGTCCGGCTTGTCCATCTGCCCCAAGAACTGGCGCGCGTACGCCGACAGCGACTCCACGTACCGACGCTGGCCCTCCGCGTAGATCGTGTCGAACGCGAGGCTCGACTTGCCCGACCCCGACAGGCCCGTAATCACCACCAGCGCCTCCCGCGGCAGCGCCAAGGAGATGTCCTTCAGGTTGTGCTCGCGCGCCCCCGCGACCACGATCTGCTCCGTATGCGCCATACCCCTACATCATACGAGGGCGAACAGATGTTCGTGTGCGCCCGGCGCCGAGCGCCTAGCCCTCGACGGCCGCGTACACCTCCTCGATCAGCTTGGCGCGGTCTGACAGCGTGAAGTGCTCGGCCAGGTAGCGCTCGGTGTCCGCGCGCGACTCCCCGTTGAGGGCCATGTTGAGCGCGATCAGCCGGGCGCCATCGAGGTCCTCGCCGTCCTCGGCCCCTCCGCCACCGCCGAGCTCCCCCCCACTGGGCGGATCGCCGCCGTTGCTCACCTGCGCGGGCGGCGCGGGCGGTGTGGCCTTTGTGGCCGGCGCGGCCTGCGCACGTGGGGCTGCCGCCTCGAGTGAGCCGAGGTGCTCGACCAGCCTCGCCGTCACCTGCATCATCGCCGCCAGGTGCTCGCGCGCGCTCTCTCTCGCCTCGGCGCGCACGCCCTCGGCGTCGCGCTCGGCCTGCTCGCGCACGCGCCGCGCGTCCTCCAGGGCGTTGCGTTCGATCTCCGCAGCGGCCGCCTCGGCCGCCTCGAGCACTTGCTCGATCGTCTGTCGGTCCATCTGCACGGCCGGGATGCTAGCGACGCCACGCTCGCGCGCGCGGCGCTTGGCAGGCGCCGGCGCCCGTGGCCGAGGCGCACCCGCGTCCCGCGGGCGCCGCCGCGCTCACGCCTTCGCGGGCTGCGCCTGCTGGCGGGCGATCTCCGCGAGGTCACGGCGCAGCTCACGTAGCTCGTCGCGCAGCTGCGCCGCGTACTCGAAGCGCAGGTCCTCCGCCGCCGCGAGCATCTCCTCCTCCAGCTCCACCGCGAGGCGCTCGAGCTCGTGCGCCGGCATCTCATCCGTCGCGCCGCCGCGGCGCCCAGAGCGGCGCCTGCCCCTCGGGGTGCGCCCACGTGGAACCTTCGACTCGGACTGCAGAAACTCGGCGATGTCGGAGATGCCCTTGACGATCGTCGCCGCCGTGATCCCGTGCTGCTCGTTGTAGGCGAGCTGTATCTCTCTCCTGCGCTCCGTCTCGGAGATCGCCGCGAGCATCGCACGCGTCTGTTTGTCCGCGTACATCAGCACCGTGCCCTCCACGTTTCGCGCAGCGCGCCCGATCGTCTGGATCAGTGAGGTCTCGCCGCGCAGGAAGCCCTCCTTGTCCGCGTCGAGGATCGCCACCAGCGAGACCTCAGGCAGGTCCAGTCCCTCGCGCAGCAGGTTTACGCCCACGAGCACGTCGTACTCGCCCAGGCGCAGGTCGCGGATGATCTGGATGCGCTCGAGCGTGTCGATCTCCGAGTGCAGGTAGCGCGTCCTGAAGCCCATCTCGAGCAGGTACTGGGAGAGGTCCTCCGACATCTTCTTCGTCAGCGTCGTCACCAGCACGCGCTCGTCGCGCTCCACTCGCCTGCGCACCTCGTTCATCAGATCGTCGATCTGATTCTTGGTCTCGCGTACCTCCACCATCGGATCGACGATCCCCGTGGGGCGCACGATCTGCTCGACCACGCGCGTCGAGCGCACGCGCTCGTACTCCCCGGGCGTCGCCGAGACGAACGTCATCTGCGGGGTGATCGAGAGGAACTCGTCGAAGGTCTGCGGGCGGTTGTCCAGAGCGCTCGGCAGGCGAAAGCCGTAGTCCACGAGCGTCTGCTTGCGCGAGCGGTCGCCCTCGTGCATGCCCCCGATCTGCGGCACCGTCTGGTGGGACTCGTCGATGAAGCACACGAAGTCATCGGGGAAGTAGTCGAGTAGGCAGTACGGGCGCGAGCCCGGCGCGCGGCCGTCGAGGATGCGCGAGTAGTTCTCGATCCCCGAGCAGAAGCCCACCTCCCTGAGCATCTCCATGTCGTACTGCGTGCGCTGGCGCAGGCGGTGGGACTCGAGCTGCTTGCCTTCGGACTCGAGCTGCTCGCAACGCTCCTTCAGCTCCCTGCCGATCTCTTCCACGCCCGCGTCGATCGTGCCCTCCTTGACGTTGTAGTGCGTGGCCGGCCAGATCGCGACGTGCTCGATGTCGTCGGCCAAGAGCTCGCCCGTCAGCGGGTCGAAGTGCTGCAGCCGTTCCACTTCGTCTCCGAACATCGTCGCGCGGAACGCCGTCTCCGCGTACGCCGGGAACACCTCCAGCGTCTCCCCGCGCACGCGAAAGCTCCCGCGCGAGAGCACGCTGTCGTTGCGCGTGTACTGGATCGAGACGAGCTTGCGCAGCAGCTCGTCGCGGTCGATCTCCTCGCCGCGCTTGAGGATCTGCATGTTCATCTCGTACGTCTCCGGCGAGCCCAGGCCGTAGATGCACGACACCGACGCCACCACGATCACGTCCCTACGCGCGAACACAGCCGCCGTGGCCGCGTGGCGCAGGCGGTCGACCTCCTGATTGATCGCCGAGTCCTTCTCTATGTACAAGTCGCGGCTGGGGACGTACGCCTCCGGCTGGTAGTAGTCGTAGTAGGAGACGAAGTACTCGACCGCGTTCTCGGGGAAGAAGGTGCGGAACTCGTTGCACAGCTGCGCCGCCAGCGTCTTGTTGTGCGCGATCACCAAGCTCGGGCGCTGCACCGCCTCGATCACGCCCGCCATCGTCATCGTCTTGCCTGTGCCCGTCGCGCCCAAGAGCGTCTGGAAGTGCTCGCCCGCCTCCAGCCCCTCGGCCAGCGCCGCGATCGCCTTCGGCTGATCGGCCGTCGGCGTGAAGGCGGAATCGAGCTTGAAATCTGGCATGCGCGCTCGACTCCTACCGTAGCGGCGCCAAGCTGGAGTCAGCCATCTAGCTGAGGCCGAGCTGACGCGCGTACGTGGCGCGATACGCGCGCTGTGCGTCGAGGACGCGCCGCACGTATTCGCGCGTCTGCGCGAACGGGATTTCTTGGACGCTCAGCGACCTGCCCTCTCCCTGCGCGCGCGCGACCCATTTGTCGACGTTGCCGAGGCCGCCGTTGTACGCGGCGACCGCGAGCATCTGGTTGCCGTCGTAGTGATCGAGTAGATAGCGCAGGTAGTAGCTGCCATACGCGACGTTGACGCTCGGGTCGGCGAGGTCGCCGGCGCTGAAACCGACGCCGCCGGACAGGTGCGCGAGGTAGTAGGCAGTCGAGGGCAGGATCTGCATCAGGCCCTGCGCACCGGCCGTCGACGGACGCGGGTCGAACTTCGTCTCGGCGTATATGACCGCCGCTATCAGTGCCGGGTCGAGCTGCTTCTCAGCGGCCTGTTCGCGGATGATGCTCGCGTCACTCAGCGGCAGCGCCAGCTCGCGCGTGGCTCGGTGCACGAGCGTCGCCGCGCCCCACACCGCCAGCGCCGCCACGACGATCGTCGTGATCGTCCTCGGCAGGCTCCTGCTCACGTCGCCAGCTTGTCAAGAACCGCAGACAGCTGGCGCTCGAGCTCCTCCTCGCTGCCGTCGTTGCTCACCACGTACGTGGCGCGCTCGGCCTTCTCGCGCTGGGAGAGCTGGCGCGCGGCGCGCTCGTCCGCGAGCGCGTGGCCACGCGCGTCCGCGCGCTCCCGCCGCAGCGACTCCTGCGCGATCACCGCGATCGTCGCGTCGTACGCCTCACCCAGCCCCGCCTCGAACAGCAGCGGCACCTCCACGACCGCCGCCCGCGGGGGCGGGCTCTGCGCGCGCACACGCTCGAGCCACGCGCCCACGCGCGCGCCCACCAGCGGCCACACGACGCTCTCCAGCCACTCCCTGTCCTGCGCGTTCGCGAACGCGCGCCGCGCGAGCTCCGCCCGGTCGACCGTCCCGTCCGGCGCGAGGTCGCGCCCGAAGCGCGCCAGCACGGCCTCGCGCAGCTCCTCGCCCCCGTACAGCTCGTGCACCACCGCATCGCTCGAGAGCACCTCCGCCCCCAGGCGCCCCAGCGCGGCGAGCGCCGTCGACTTGCCCGCCCCCATGCCGCCGGTCAGGCCCACGAAGGGCACCGGCGATCGCGTCGAGCCGGAGTCACTCAGCTCGCGTCAGTCCTGCTGCGCCGGCTCAGCGCTGGCGGCTGGCTCGGCCTCGCCGGCGCCATTGCCGCTCTCGACCGCCGCCGCCGCGCTCACGTCGCTCTCGCTCGCGCCCTCGTCCGTCGACTCCGCGCCCTCCGCGGCCAGCGGTGCCGAATCCGTCGACGCGTCCGTGGCCTCGGCGGCCTCAGGCGCGACCTGCTCCTCGGCGACCTCGGCCACCTCGGCCACCTCAGGCGCGACCTGCTCCCCGGCGACCTCGGCCACCTCGGCCACCTCAGGCGCGACCTGCTCCCCGGCGACCTCGGCCACCTCGGCCACCTCAGGCGCGACCTGCTCCCCGGCGGCCTCGGCCACCTCGGCGGCCTCAGGCGCGACCTGCTCCTCGGCGGCCTCTTCGGAGGCGGGCTCGGGCTCGCCGCTGCGCGCCACCGGCAGGATCTGGTCCTCGACGCGCTTGGCCGACAGCGACAGGCGCCGGCGCTCTGAGTCGATCTCGAGGATCTTCACTCTGATCTCATCCCCCGGATGGACGATCTCGCGGGGGCTCTCCACGTGGTGAGGCGCGAGCTCCGAGATGTGCACGAGGCCCTCGACGCCGTCGAATATCTCAACGAAGGCGCCGAAGGTGACGACCTTTGTGACCTTGCCGGCGAGCTCGTCGCCAACGTTGTAGGTGTCCACGATGCGCTGCCACGGGTCCTCCTGCGTCTGCTTGAGCCCCAGCGAGATGCGCTGGCGCTCGCGGTCGATGTCGAGCACCTTGACCTTTACGGTGTCGCCGATCGCGAGGATCTCGCTCGGGTGGTTGACGTGCGACCACGAGAGCTCGGAGATGTGGATCAGCCCGTCGATCCCGTCGAGGTCCACGAACGCGCCGAAGTCGACGATGTTCGAAATCTGGCCTTCCACGACGAGGCCCGGCTGCAGGCGATCGAGGATCAGCTGGCGCACCTCCTTGCGCTCCTCCTCGAGCACCGCGCGGCGCGAGAGCACGACGTTGTTGCGCGAGCGGTTGAGCTCGATCACCTTCGTCTCGATCTTCGTGCCCATGTACTCGTCGAGGTTGGGAACGCGGCGGATGTCCACGAGCGAGGCCGGCAGGAAGCCGCGCACGCCGAGGTCGATGATCAGGCCACCCTTGACGACCTCGATCACGGTCCCCTCGACGGGATCTCCCGACTCCGCCGCCGCTTCGATGCGCCGCCACGCCTTCTCGAAGCGGGCGCGCTTCTTGGACATGATCAGGCGCCCGTCCTGATCTTCCTTGGTCAGGACGATCGCGTCGACCTCTTCGCCGAGCTGCACCTCCTCGTGCGGATCGACTGCCTTGCGGATCGACAGCTCCCCGGCGGGGATCACGCCCTCGGACTTGAAGCCGATGTCGACGAGCACCTCGTCCTTGTCGATGCGCACGACGTGCCCGGTTACGACCTCCCCCTCCTCGATCGGACGGAAGGTCGCCTCGTAATTCGGCACGATCTGGCCGTCGAGTTCCAGCAATAGCCCGTTCGACCCGTCAACCACGTGGGCCTGAGCATTTTCCGCCACGGTTTGCACCCGCCGAAGCGTAGCGCAGCCGTATCATTGCGGGTGGATGCCCGTGCGAGCGACGAAGCGGGGTGCGCAGCGTACCCGCTTGGAGCGGGATTGCGACGTGCTCGTATGCGGGGCGAGCTTCGCCGGCCTGGCCGTCGCGCGCGAGCTCGCGGGCTCCGGCGCGCGCGTGCTGCTGATCGACCGCTATGAGATCGGCGAGCGCCAGACCTCCGCGTGCGCGATGCCGACGCGCTGGCTGCAGGCGCTCGAGCTGATGGACAGCTGGCGTCAGAGCTTCGATGAGATCGTCGTGCACACGCCGCGTCGCACCGCCCGCTGGCAGCTGCCGTGGTCGTTTGCGACCTTCGACTACCGCGAGCTGTGCGCACTGCTGAGAGCGCAGGCCGACTGCCCCGAGCTCACCTTCGAGACCGCCACGGTCACCGGGCGAGAGGGCCAGGTCGTGCAGACCGACCGCGGCGAGCTGCACTCCCCCTTGGTCGTCGACGCGCTCGGGTGGCGACGGGTGCTCTCGCGCGCGAAGCCGATCCAGCCGCCCGACGCTGCCCTCTCGCGCGGCCTCGAGGTACATCCCGCGGGCGCCGGCGAGGAGATGGAGCTGTGGGTCGACGCCGGCTACGTGCGCGCCGGCTACAGCTGGAGCTTCCCCGCCGGCCGTGAGCTGCGCGTCGGCGTCGGTTCGTTCTGGCCGAGCCACCACGTCAAGGAGCCGACCGTGCGCCTCGCTCGCGACCTGGGGCTGCCCGCGGAGCGCTACCAGGGCAACTGGATCCCCCACCAGCTGCGCCGTGCCAGCGAGGACGGCGTCTTCTTCGTCGGCGACTCAGCCGGGCACTGCCTGCCGCTCACCGCCGAGGGCATCCGCACCGCGCTCTACTTCGGGCTGGCCTGTGGGCGCGAGCTGCGCACCGTGCTCGCCGGGCGGCGCTCGCGCGAGCGGGCGCTCGCAAGCTACGGCGCCTTCTCCGACTCGCACGAGCGCAAGTACCGCTGGCTCTTGAACGCGCAGCGCGCCGCCGGCCAGCTCACGCCGAGCCGCACCATGACGGCGCTCGTACGAGCACTCGAGAGCCGCGCGCTGAGCCACTGGATCTTCGATCAGTACCTGGCGATCGCCCCGCCGTCGTTCGTCGGCGGGAGCCGGGCGCCGGGAGCGCGCCCGGGTGCTCGCAGCGCACACGCCCGCCGCACGGCAAGCGCACCCGCCGTCTGAGTCGCGCTGACGCACCGCGACGCGACGCGTCGTCGGGCGCTGCTGGCGCGCCGCTCAGGCGACCTGGCGCAGGCGCGGCTTCGCCGCGTCGAGCGCCTCCAGCACGAGCCGGCTCGCCTCGAGCGCGCTCGCCCAGGAGACCTCGGAGAGCATCCCCGGGGCGGCGACCATGTCGCCGGCGAGGAATACGCCGTCGCCCTGGTCGATAGCCGGACGCTCTCGCCAGCTCGTCCCCGGCATGTCGAGCGCGCCGCTGCGCTGGTCCATCACCTGTCGACGGCGCCACGTCTCGCGCTCGCGCCAGTCCGCCAGCCCCACGTCGAGCAAGCGCTCGAGGCGCAGGCTCGCCTGCTCGACGCTCTCGCCGGGACGGATCGGCATCTGCGCCTGCACCAGCTGCTCGCCTGGGGGTGCGATCGAGGGGTTGGTCGTGCTGTAGCGGCCGATCCAGCCGGACTCGTCGAAGTCGGAGACGACCGCGGGGTCTCCGCGGCGCTCGCGCACGCCAAGGTCGAGGCACACCGTGTTGCCGCTCTTCCATTCCAGCGCCCGCCCGCCGAGCAGCTCGCTCGCCTCGTGCAACTCGGTGGCGAGGATCACCGGCGACTGCGGCAGCGAGTCCACGCGCGTGCTTGTGCAGACGCGTACGCCCTGCTCGCGCACGCGGCGCTCGAGCGATGCCACCAGGGTGCTCCAGCCTTCGACGGGATAGCGCACAGGCGAGGGGGCCGCCAGCAGCAGGCGCACGGCGCGCGACCACACGAACTCGGCGGACAGCTCGCCCGGGTCGTGGTAGAAGGTGAAGACGCCACACGCGGATGAGAGCATCGCCGCGGTGCGCTCGTCGGTGTGCGCAGCCGCCCAGCTCCGAAAGTCGACGTCCGCCGGCGCCTGGCGCCCGCGCAGTCGCAGCACGGCGGGCAGCGCCCCCAGCGGCGGCGTGCGGCGCAGCGCGCCGTTGATACGCAGGCGCGCTCCCGTCAGGCGCGCACCAACGTTCGCGGGCAGCAGCTCGCGCTGGCGCATCCACTTCCAGAAAGCGCCGTCGTGGTACATCGCGTGGGGCCCCAGGTTCGCCTTGTACGGGCCATCGGTGCTGCGCGCTCGCCCGCCCAGGCTGCTGTGAGCCTCGACCAGCGTCACCTTGGCGCCGCCCTCCGCGCACGCGATCGCCGCCGTCAGGCCGGCGATCCCAGCCCCCACAATCGTGACCTGCTTGGCCGCCTCGCGGCCGCCGCTGCTCGCGTTCGCGCTGTGGCTGCTCAGGTTGGCGCTGCCGTTGCTCTGGCTCATGGTCGAGGCCTCCTTCGTGCCGAACCGCCGACCGGCCGGCTGGATGAGATGGCGCTACTGGGATCGACGTTCAAGCTAGTCCGTGACTGGCCTGCTTTACAGTTCCAGTCGTGGAGGCGCAGAGAGGACCAGTTACGGGCGCGCGAGCGCCCGGCCTGCTGGTGGAGCTCGACCGCAGCGGCGAGCTGCCGCTACACGAGCAGATCGAGCGGGCGCTGCGCGAGGGCATTCGCGCGGGGCGCTTGGCGAGCGACGCGCGCCTGCCCTCGACGAGAGCGCTCGCGCAGGAGCTCGCCGTCTCGCGCGGGGTCGTCACCGAGGCCTACGGACAGCTCGCCGCCGAGGGCTACCTGTCGATCACCCAGGGCGCGCCCGTGCGCGTCGCCAGGGCCGTGCGCACGGCCAGCCCGCGCGCGCCGGCGCGCTCGCTGCTCGAGAGCTTCCCCTACCACTTCCACCCCGGCCTGCCCGACCTCGCCGGCTTTCCGCGCGAGGCATGGTTGCGCTCGCTGCGCGCGGCCTTGCGCGGCTCGCCGCTGGCCGCCGTCGGCTATGGCGACCCGCGCGGCGCCCCCGAGCTGCGTGAAGCGCTCGCCGGCTACCTGGGGCGGGTGCGCGGCGCCGAGGTCGACCCCGAGCACACGCTCATATGCACGGGCTTCATGCAGGCGTTCGCGCTCATCTGCCGCGTGCTGCGCGGACGCGGCGTGGAGCGCATGGCGCTCGAGGATCCAGGCTGGCACATGCATCGCCTGATCGTCGAGAACGCCGGCATGCAGGTGGTGCCCGTACCCGTGGACGAGCGCGGCCTGTGCGTCGAGGTGCTCGCGCGCAGCGATGCCGACGCGGTGCTCGTGACCTGCGCGCACCAGTTCCCTACCGGCGCGGTGCTCGCGCCCGAGCGGCGCGCCGCGCTGATCGAGTGGGCCGAGGAGGAGCGGCTGATCATCGAGGACGACTACGACTCCGAGTACCGCTACGACCGCGTCGCCGTGGGCGCGCTGCAGGGACTCGCGCCCGAGCACGTCGCCCACGTCGGCTCGGCGAGCAAGCGCATGGCGCCGGGCATGCGCCTCGGCTGGCTGCTCGCGCCCTCGTGGATGGCGTGGGAGCTGACTGCCGCCAAGACCATCGAGGACGCAGGCTCGGAGGTGATCGGTCAGCTCGCGCTGAGCGACTTCATCGCTCGGGGTGAGCTCGACCGCCACGTGCGGCGAATGCGCCTGCGCTACCAGAGCCGTCGCGAGGCACTGCTCGAAGCACTCGCGCGGTGGCTGCCGCAGGGGCGTGTGAGCAGCCCCGGCGCGGCCGGCCTGTTTGAGCTCTTCCAGCTACCCGAGGAGGTCGAGGAGTCGCGCCTGCTGCGCGCCGCAGCCGCCCGCGGCGTGGGCGCCGAGGGCCTCTCGTGGCATCGCTTCGCCCCGGGCGGCCCGCCGGGGATCCTGCTCGGCTACGGCAACCTCGCCGAGCCGGCGATCGAGCAGGGGGTGCGCCTGATCGCACAGGCGCTCGGAGAGGCCGCGCGGCGCTAGCCAGCGCGCGACCGGCGCCGGGCGGTGAGCCGCTCTGGCGGGGCCGGCGGGAGCGCTATCGGGCTCCCGTGGGGCCGGCGGGGCGCTACCGACGCACGACGAGCACCACGCCGGCCACGAGCAGCACGAGCCCGACGATGCGCGAGGCGCCGACGTGCTGCTTGGCGATCCCGAACGCGCCGAAGTGGTCGATCGCGACCGAGATCGCGAGCTGCCCGGTGATCACGACGGCGGTGAGCCCGCTCGCGCCGAGCGTGCGCACGGCGACGAGCGCAACGGACACGTAGACGGCGCCGAGCAGGCCGCCCACGAGCGCCCACCATGGCACCACGCGAACCTGCCCGAGGTTGGTGAGCCCTCCGCGCACGAATGCGGCGATCACGACGAGCAGCAGCGTGCCGACGAGAAAGGAGAAGGTCGCGGCCTGAATATCGCCGACGCCTTTTGCGAGGCGCGCGTTGATGGGCGCCTGCATGCCGACGAGGCATCCCGCCCCGGCGCCGAGCAGGACGGCGAGCGTGCGACTCACGGCGAGCGCTCCGACGGCGAGCGCTCCGCGCGGGCCTCGGCGCGGGCACGCCCGGAGCGGGCGACGCGCGTGCGGGCGAGGGCCCTCACTTCGCCTCCAGCCACGTGGAGCCCACGCCCACGTCGACGGCGAGCGGCGGCTCGAGGCCCCATACGCCGCACATCTCTCGCTCGATCAACTCGCGTGCGGGCCCCTGCTCCTCGGGCGGACCTTCGAAGAGCAGCTCGTCGTGGATCGTCAGCAGCAGGCGCGTGTGCAGTCGGCTCTCGGCGAGCGCACGGTGGCAGCGCACCATCGCCAGCTTGATGATGTCCGCGGCCGTGCCCTGGATGACGGTGTTGACGGCGACACGCTCACCGAGCGTGCGCACCTGGTAGTTGCGCGCACGCAGCTCGGGGATCTGGCGCCTGCGGCCCCACAAGGTCGTGACGTGGCCCTGCTCGCGGGCGCGCTCGATCGTCACGCTCATGAACTCGGCCACGTGGGGGAAGCGCTCGAGGTATGCGTCGATGAACTCCTTGGCCTCCTCGCGGGGGATGTTCAGGCGGTCGGCGAGGCCGTAGTCGGAGAGCCCGTAGACGATGCCGTAGTTGATCATCTTCGCCTTCGAGCGCATACCGGGGTCGATCTGATCGGCCTGTACGGCGAACACGCGCGAGGCGGTGGCCGTGTGCACATCCTCGCCGCGCGCGAAGATCTCCATCAGGGCCGGCTCCTGCGCCGCGTGGGCGAGCACGCGCAGCTCGATTTGCGAGTAGTCGGCGGAGATCAGCACGGTCCCCGGCTCGGCCTCGAAGCAGCCGCGGATCTCACGTCCGAGCGGCGTGCGGATGGGGACGTTCTGCATGTTCGGGTTCGTGCTCGACAGCCGGCCGGTCTGCGCGACGGCCTGCAGGAAGGTCGTGTGGACGCGCGAGCGCTCGTCGACGAGCTCGGGCAGCACGTCGAGGTAGGTCTTGATCAGCGTCGAGAGCTCGCGCCAGCGCTCGATCTTGGGCACGATCTCGTGCTCGGAGCGGATCGCCTGCAGCACGCGCGCGTCGGTGGAGAAGCCGGTCTTGCCGCGACGCCGGCGCGAGAGCCCGAGCTTCTCGAACAGGACCTCTCCCAGCTGCTGGGGCGAGGCGATCAGGAACTCCTCTCCCGCGAGCATGAAGATGTCGCGTTCGAGCGCCGCGATCTCGCTGCGGACGCGTTCCGTTATGTGCGCGAGGCGCTCGAGGTTGAGCCTGACGCCGAGCAGCTCCATCTCGCGCAGGACCGACACGAGCGGCAGCTCGATGTCGTGCATCACGCCCTCGAGCCCGCGCTCGGCGATCTGCTCGCGCTGCCAGTCGGCGAGCGCCCCCAGCATCACCACCTCGGCGGCGAGTGGATCCTCGAGCTCGCTCGCGAGCCCGCGCTCCTCACAGAGCTCACCCAGCGGGTAGCCGCGCCGCGCCGGCTCGAGCAGGTAGGCGCCGAGGAGCGTGTCGTGCGCGAGCCTCGCGGGCACGAGCCCGAGGGCCTTGGCGTCGTGCGCGACGACCGCGCGCTCGTCGCTCGCGGCGACGAGTTGCTCGGGTCGCTCGCACTCCCCCACGAGCACCTCGCCCTCGGCGGCGGCCGCGAAGCGCCATGGCGCGCCTTCCGCGAAGAGGGCGCCGTCGGGGGGCTCGCAGGCGCGCGCCGCCAGACACAGCTCGCCGGCCTCGCCGCGTTGGCCGCGACTGACGCCGAGGCCGGCGAGGAGCTCGAGGCCGCCGGCGCGCACGCGCGCCGTGAGCTTGACCTCGGCCGCGGGCGCGGGCGCCGCCAGCTCGGCGTCGCCCAGCGCCTCCTCCAGGCGCCTGAGCGGATCGCGCAGCTCGTACTCGCGGAAGACCTCGCGCAGGCGCGAGCGGTCGGGCTCGACGGCGGCCTCCGCGCTGATGTCGAAGTCGACGGCCACGTCACGCCGGACGGTCGCCAGCTGCTTTGAGATGCGCGCGTCCTCGGCATGCTCGAGCAGATTCTGTTTGCGCTTGGGGCCGCTGATCTGATCGATCTGCGCGAGCACGCCCTCGAGCGAGCCGAAGCTCTGGATCAGCTCGCTAGCGGTCTTCTCGCCGATCCCGGGAACGCCGGGGATGTTGTCCGAGGTGTCGCCCTTCAGGCCATAGAAGTCGGGGATCAGCTCGGGCTCGATGCCATAGCGATCGATCACCGCCTGGCGGTCGTAGATCTTCGTCTCGGTGATCCCGCGCGAGGTCGCCATCACGCGCACGAGCCCGCGCTCGTCGATCAGCTGAAAGACGTCACGATCGCCGCTGACGATCATCACCGGCACGGGCGGCTCGGCGCGTAGCGCGCGCTCGGCCAGCGAGGCGATCACGTCGTCGGCCTCGTAGCCATCGACGGTCACGTTGCGATAGCCGAAGGCCTCCACCAGCGGCGCCATCGCCGGCCACTGCTGCTTGAGCAGATCCGGGCGCGAGCGCCGCTGCGCCTTGTAGTCGGCGAACAGCTCGGTGCGACCGGAGCTGCCCGCGTCCCAGGCGACGATCGTGGGCGAGACGCCGTACTCGGTCACGATCTTCACCAACATCGAGGCAAAGCCGAAGATCGCGTTGGTGGGCACGCCCGTCGACGTGGCGATCGACTCGGGGAGCGCGAAGAAGGCGCGGTAGACGAGGCTCGGGCCATCGACGAGGAAAAGCCGCCCCGCGACGGCCTCGTCGGCGACGCGCGCGCCGCTGCGCGCGCGCTCGCGGGCGCCCGGTTGGGAGGCGCGCTTGGTCTCGGTGGGCACGCCTGAGCACTCTACGCACAGTTCCCGGCGTGGCGAGCGGCGGGCCTGGCGCGAGCTCGAGATGTACTCGCCGCGGCGCGCGTACGCCATAACATCCCCTCCCCGTCAAGCGAGCCAGGAGTCATTCAGTGAGCGCAACGCCCAGCGCCCAGTACCGCCTCATGATCCGCGTCAGATTCAGCGACGCGAGCCACGCGCTCGCGTCGCTGACGAGCGCGGTCGGCGAGGCCGGGGGCATGGTGGGAGCGATCGACCTCGTCGAAGTCGACGGCGAGCGCAGCCTGCGCGACATCGTCGTCGATGCCTCCGACAGCGAGCAGTGGCAGCGCATCATCGCCGCGATCGAGGCGCTCGAGGGCGCCGAGGTCATCGACGCCACCGACCGCACCTTCCTGCTGCACGTGGGCGGCAAGATCGAACAGGCCAACAAGCACCCCCTGCAGACCCGCGACGACCTCTCGATGGTCTATACGCCGGGCGTCGCGCGCGTGTGCATGGCGATCGCCGAGGACGCCGACAAGGCCTTCCAGTACACGATCAAGCGCAACACAGTGGCCGTCGTCTCAGATGGCAGCGCCGTGCTCGGATTGGGCGACATCGGCCCACGCGCCGCGATGCCGGTGATGGAGGGCAAGTGCTGTCTGTTCAAGGAGTTCGGCAGCGTCGACGCCTTCCCCATCTGCCTGGACACGGTCGATCCGCAGGAGATCGTGCAGACGGTCAAGGCGATCTCGCCCGCCTTCGGCGGCATCAACCTGGAGGACATCTCAGCGCCGCGCTGCTTCGAGATCGAGCAGCAGCTCAAGGAACAGCTCGACATCCCCGTCTTCCACGACGACCAGCACGGCACGGCGGTGGTCGTGATGGCTGGCGCGCTGAACGCCGTCAAGCTCACCGGCCGGCGCCTGGAGGAGCTGAGCGTGCTGATCATCGGGCTCGGGGCCGCCGGGGTCGCCGTCGCCAAGATCCTGCTCGCCGCCGGCGTCAGCCGGATCGTGGGCGTGGACTCGCGCGGCGCCCTGCATGTGCGCCGCGAGGACTATCTGGATGGCTCGCTCAACGAGGCCAAGCGCTGGCTTGCCGAGCACAGCAACCCCGACTGCCGCGCCGGCAGCGCCGCCGATGTGATCGACGGCGCCGACCTCATGATCGGGGTCTCCGGCGCGAGCGCGCTGCCGGTGGAGGCGCTCGCGCGCATGAACGATGACGCGATCGTCTTCGCGATGGCCAACCCCAACCCGGAGGTCAACCCCGAGGAGGCCGCGCAGTACGTGCGCATCGTCGCGACGGGGCGCTCGGACTACCCCAACCAGATCAACAACGTGCTGTGCTTCCCGGGGATCTTCCGTGGCGCCCTCGACGTACGCGCGCCGGCGATCACCGAGGAGATGAAGATGGCCGCCGCGCGCGCGATCGCGGCGATCGTCGAGGACGGAGAACTGCGCGAGGATTACATCATCCCCTCCGTGTTCAACCGCGACGTCGCCTCGGCCGTGGCCCAGGCGGTCGCCGAGCAGGCGCGCGCCGCCGGCACGGCGCTGGCCGGAAAGGAGCTCGGCTTCGCCCCAGGAGACCCGGTCAGCCGCGGGAGCGCCGGCAGCGTGCACGTCGTCGACGGGCGCGCATAAGCGCCTAGCGCCGCGGCGCAGCGAGGACCTCATGCGCGTCACGGTAACGGGGGCAACAGGGCTGATCGGGACCTCGCTGGTCAGCGCCCTACGCGAGCGCGACGCGCACGTGACCGTGCTCACGCGGGACCCCGACCGTGCGCGCGCGCGGCTCGGAGACGTCGAGGCCGTGAGCTGGCAGCCGATGCGAGGGGGCGCTCCCGAGCGGGCGCTCGCGGGCCGCGAGGCTGTCGTGCACCTGGCCGGCGAGCCGGTAGCCCAACGGTGGAGCGCGCGCGCCAGGCGCACGATCCGCGAGAGCCGCGTTCTCGGGACGGGCAACCTCGTCGAGGGCATCGCCGCGGCCGTGCCGCGGCCGCGGCTGCTGGTCAGCTCCTCGGCGACGGGCTACTACGGGCCGCACGGCGAAGAGCCGCTCGACGAGGACGCGGGACCGGGTGACGACTTCCTGGCGCGGGTTTGCATGGAGTGGGAGGCCGCCGCTGGCGCCGCGGTGCATCTGGGGACGCGCGTGGCACACGTCCGCACCGGCGTCGTCCTGGACCGCGCCGGCGGCGCGCTGGCGAAGATGCTGCCGCCGTTCAGGCTCGGCCTGGGCGGCCCGGTGGCGGGCGGGCAGCAGTACGTCTCGTGGATCCACGCGCGGGACGTGGTCGGGATGATCCTGTCGGCGCTCGAGGATGAGCGCTGGAGCGGACCGGTCAACGCCACGGCGCCCGAGCCGGTGACCAACCGCGAGTTCGCGACGACGCTCGGGCGCGTGCTCGGGCGCCCCGCGCGCACGCCGGTGCCGGCGCTCGCGCTGCGCGCGCTCTACGGCACGATGGCTGAGATGGTTACGGGCGGCGCGCGCGTGCTGCCCGCGAAGGCGCTCGTGCTCGGCTACCAGTTCGCCTACCCGCAGCTCGAGCCCGCGCTGCGCTCAGCGCTGAGCTCGAGCCCGTGAGCCCACCGATGCCCGCTCGGGCCGGCGCGAGCGGCGATCAGGCGGGGGCGGGTGTGCGCTCGGGCCTCACGTCGGGGGGGTTCTGGGACTCGATGATGACGCGGCAGGGGCGCTTGCTGAGCAGGTAGGCGGCGGTCGGGCCGATGCGCTGCTCACCGGCGGGCGCATGGATGGTCGACCAGTAGATGACGTCCGAGCCGACGCGTTCTGCTTCCTCGACCAACGCGGCGCCGGGATTGCGCGTGCGGATCAAGCCCGTGTGGATCTTGATGCCCGCGCGCCGGGCCTGGATGCGCGCGCTCTCGAGCACCGAGCGCCCCTGCGCCTCCTCCTCCTCCAGCCCGGCCTCGAGCGAGAGCTGGCTGGGTACGGGAAGCACGAAGATCGCGTAGACGACGCCATCTTCGCCGATCAGCTTGGCGGCGCTGGCGAGCGCGGAGGCGCTGACGTCCGCGCCGAAGATGGGCACGAGCGCCGTGCGGTACTCGAGCTCCTCGAAGTCGGCCGGACGCTCGGCCCGCTCGATGCGGTAGTGCTTGCGCGGATCGAGCCCCTGGCGGCGCCGGTAGACGAAGTAGGCGCACATCCCGAACACCATCCAGGGGATGCCGACGAGCCGCGCCTCGCTGTGAAGCACGACGACCGCGATCCACGCGGCCGCCGTACCGATGCCGCCGACGACGGCGGTCATCGGGATCACGTAGCCGCGGATGCGCACGCCCCCGGGGGCTCTATAGGGGCGCTCGCGGTCGGGGTCTTTGACCCTCAGCGCGACGACCGCGACGTGGGCGGTCGTGAACGACAGCATCGCGCCGAAGGAGTAGAGGTTGCCGAGCACTTCGGTGTTGCCGTAGAGGATCAGCGTGCCCGCGAGCAGCGAGAAGAACACGAGCGTGAACCAGGGTGTGCGGTAGCGCGCGTGCAGCTGCGAGAAGATGCTCGGCAGTTGGCGGTGCTCCGCCAGCGACCACGACAGGCGCGAGATCCCGATCATGCCCGCGTTGGTGGCGATGACGAGGATCGTCGCGGCGAGGATGCCGACGTAGTACTCGGCGACTTTCAGCACCGTGCCATGCAGGCCCAGGCGCGAGATCACCCCCAGCACGGGGTCGTTTTCGAAGAAGTGCCCGAGCGCCGTCGCATAGCCGGGCGATTTGAAGCTCTGTTTGAGCTCAGCGCTGTAGCCGACGCCGTGGTGGACGACCGGCAGCGCCGAGAGCGCGACGATGGAGATGCCCGCGTACACGGCGAGCACCGCGAGCACCACCAGGCTGACCGCCTTGGGGACCTCCCTGCCGGGATCCCTGGACTCCTCGGCCATGTTGGCGACCGTCTCGATGCCGGTATACGCGAGCATCGCCAGCGACAGCGCGAAGATCAGTTCCCGCCAGCTCGGCACCGTCCCCAGATGCACCTGATGGACGAGCAGCGAAGGGTTCAGCACGAGGAAGATGCCCACGAACACGAGCAGGATCTGCGTGCTCAGATCGAGGATCGCGAGGACGAAGTTCAGCCGCGCCGACTCCCCCAGGCCGCGTATGTTCAGCGCCGCGAGCGCCGCCACCACGATCAGCCCGCCGAAGATGTCGTCGGGGTTGTGCTTGAGCGCATGCAGGCCCGGGAAGGCGCTCAGGTAGTGAGGCACGAAGAACGCCGAGATGGCGATCGTGAGGATGTAGTCGAGGCTCAGCGCCCAGCCTGCGAAGAAGGAGACGACGTCGTCGAAGGCGTGCCTGGCAAATGACGAGGAGCCACCCGCTTCGGGGAACATCGAGGCGCCCTCGGCATACGTTTTGGCGGTAAGCGCGAACAGCCCGCCGGCGAACAGGAACACCAGCGGCGTGAGCCCCAGCGCGTGCGCGGCGACGAGCCCGAGCGCGTAGTAGATCGAGGAGCCCACGTTGCCGTAGGCGGTCGCGAACATGCCCGAGACGCCGACGGAGCGACGCAGTCCATGCTCTGAGAGGCGCGCCATCGGCTCGGGAGCGTACAGCCGCGTGCAACATCCCATTCACCCTCGCCGGAAATGCAGGAACCAGCCGTATGATCCCGACGGGCCGGGGTGTTAGGCCGTACAGCTACCTGGACGCAGACGATGGAAACGGCGCGACGTCAAAACTACGACTCCGGTGAGGACTTCGTCCTCGAATACGGTGAGCTTCGCTTCACCTTCAACGAGGCCGACTTCTCCGAGCGCTGCGAGCAGGCGGCGCTGAAGCTCGGCTTCGTAGGCGGTCGCCTGGGTGAGGAGGAGCTGGAAGACCTCGTCAACCTGGCGGTCAACGGCGAGATCATCGACCCCGCCTCCGGCCTCGGCGAGCACGTCAACGACTGCTGGCCCGAGCTCGTGGGGCCAGCCGAGCGCTCGCTGGTCCATTGGCTGCGGCGACTCGTCTTCCGCGGCGCCTGGCTTGACCAGCGTGTCAAGGAGGGAGAGCTGAGCGTCGCCTACGACGAGCGCTCCGGCGGCTTCGCCTACGTGCAGCCGGCAGACCCCGCCACCAGCCGTGCCTGCGAGCCGATCGAACTCGCACCCGAGCCCTCCTGGGGCCGCGTCGCGTACCGCCGCTGAGCGGCCGCCGCGACGCCGCCTGGGCTAGGGTCGCTCCGCCTCCACGGCGGCCAGACGGGCGCGCTTGATCGCGTCCGCGCCGTCCTCCCCCACGAGCAGCTCGGGGCGCAGCGTGCCGCTGTGAACGAGATCGATGATCGGTTGGCGCCCGGTCGAGGTGAGCGCCGCGTCGAGCGCGATCACGGTCGTCTCGCCGCCGAGCGGGCGCTCGGCGAGCGCGAGCACGGTCACCGAGCCGGCCTCGCGCAGGTTGCGCGCGGCACCGAGCGCGCGGCGCGCGGCCTGCGCGCTCAACCCGTCGAGGCTGTCGATCGCCACCAGGGCGTCGCCGCCGCGGGCGGCCACCCGCCGTGCTGCGTCGATCGCGCGTTCGACGGCCTGGTCCTGCAGGTCGGGGGACGCGCCGATGGCGAGCGCGGCGGCCGGCGTTAGCGGGCCCTCGCGCCACTGCGCGATCTCCTCCGGGCGGGCGCCGACGAGCACGAGCGTGATCTCGAGGTCCTCGTGCGTGGAGAGAGAATCGAGCAGGCGGCGCAGCGTCTCCGTCTTGCCGGCGTGGCGGGCGCCGAAGATCACGGCCCGTGAGCCGCGTCCCAGAGGCGTGAGCCACTCGATCGCCTCGAGCGTGCGGTCATCGGAGCCCAGCGCCAGGCGCGCGCTCGGCCACTCGACGGGGAGCTCCTCGTAGCGCACGCCGTCCGAGACGCTGTCCGCGGGGGCACCGTTGATTGTGTCGATGCGAACGAGCGAGGGATAGCGCTCGGAGCGCCTCGGCGCGCGCACGGGCCCGCTGACGCGGTCGCCGGAGACGAGCTCGCAGCGGCGGACCTGTGCGGCGGAGATGTAGACGTCCTCGTCGGAGGGCTCGGGCGGATCCACGCGCACGAAGGCCGAGCCGTTGCCGAGCACCTCGACCACGCCTGCGGCGCTGCGAGCGCTCTCGCGCTCCTCCTCGCGCGCACCGGCGCGCTCGGGGGCGCGTGAGCTGGTGCGCTCGCGTGTGCGCGCCGCGCTGCCAGCCTCGCCACTTGTACCACTATCGCCGTTGACGCTCGCCTCGCGAGCCCGGCGCGATCGCGGCAGGCGGCGCCTGCGCGGGCGCTGGCCCGCGCGCTCGCCGGCGGGCTCCTGCTCCCCCTCGACGGCGGGCTTCTGCTCCCCCTCGACGGCGGCCTCACGCGCGCGCTCGCCAGCCGGGGTGGGCGCCCCGCCTCCGGCCTGCTCGAGGATCGCCGCGATCAGATCGGCCTTGCGCAGGCGCCTGAAGCCCTCGAGCCCAACTTGGCTTGCGATTGCGTGCAGGTCGGCCAGCGGGCTGGCCTCAAGCTCGGTGCGCTCGAATACGGGCAACGGTTCCCCTTTCGCGTGGATGGGCGGTCGGCGTCCCGGCGCGTTGCGCAGCGCCGGGCACCCAAGGATCTGATCAGCCTAGCGGCTCGCGCTCGCGGCGCAGCTCCTCGGAAAGGCGCAGCTCGCGTGCGGGTGGATGCTGACCGGTGAGCGCGGCGCGCACGGCCAGGAAGTCGGCGGCCGCGGCGACGTCGTGCAGGCGAAAGATGTGCGCTCCGCACTCGAGGCCGTGCTCGAGCGCGGCGAGCGTGCCGGCGAGGCGTGCACGCGGGGCGCGCCCGGTGAGGGCGCCGATGAAGTCCTTACGCGAGATCGCCAGCAGCAGCGGGCGGTGCAGCTCGTGCAGGCGCCCCACCTGCGAGAGCAGCTCGATCGTCTGGGCGGGCGTCTTGGCGAAGTCGGCGCCGGGATCGACGATCAGCTGCTCCGGCGCGACGCCGCGGCTGCGCGCCAGCTCGATGCGCTCGCGCAGGAAGGCGAGCACCTCGCCGGTTACCTCGCCGTACAGATCGGGGTCCTGCAGGCGCTGGCGCGGAAGCGCCCGCGTATGCATCAGCACGAGTGCCGCTCCGGTCTCGGCGCACACCTCGGCGAGCTCGACGTCACGCAGGCCGCTGACGTCGTTGACGATGCGTGCCCCCGCGGCGATCGCGGCCCGTGCGACGGGCGGCTTGTAGGTCTCGATCGAGACCAGCGCGCCGAGCTCGCCGGCCACGCGCGTGACGAGGGCGACCACGAGCTCGATCTCGACCTTGGCCGAGACTGGGGCCCGCCCCGTGGTGGCAGACTCGCCGCCGATGTCGATGATGTCGGCGCCGTCTGCGAGCAGCGCACGTGCGTGCTCTACCTGCGCTGCGAGAGTCGCGTGCACGCCGCCGTCGCTGAAGGAGTCCGCGGAGGCGTTGACGATGCCCATCAGCAGCGGGCGCGCCCCCAGCTCGATCGTCAGCTCGCGCGCTCGCAGCGCGAGCACGGGTGAGCTCACGCCGAGGAGGCCGAGGAGACGTGCTCGACCGCGTCGGGCTCGCGCGCGCGTGCGTGTGCTTGTGCATCGACGGCTCCGGGGGACCCGGTCATCCCCTCGGCGTCGGCCTCCTCTGCGAAGGCCTCGAGCTCGAGCGCGAGGCGCTCCCGCCCCCAGCCCAGCTCGCGCGCGAGCACCTCACCGACGCGGCGCACGGCCACTGCCCCGTCTCCACCAGCGCCGGACGAGCGCTCGGCGAGCCCTCCCGAGCTCGCCCGCTCGAGCAGCTGCGTCCCCGCCAGCACGCCCAGACGGGTGCGCCTGAAGATCACGTCGCCGATGCTGCGCGCCTGCTCGCGGCGGGCGGCGAGCGCGGCCTCTGCGAGCAGGTCGGGGAGTCCCGCGACGATCGGCTGGGCGAGCTCCTCGCGCGCAGCGGCGAGCGCCAGCACGTCATGGGCGGCATGCCCGTAGCGGGCGGCGAGCGCCGCGTAGGAGGCCTCGGGGATGGCGCTCACGCGCGGCAGCTCCTCGGCGCTGACGGCTTGGCCGAGCGGGATCTCGTGCGTGCGGCAGGGGGCTTCTCGCGCGTCGCGCTCGACGAGGCGATCGACCGTCATCTTCGCCATGCGCCGCCAAGTCGTGAGCTTGCCGCCCGTGATCGTGATCATGCCCGAGGAGGTCTCATAAAGCTCGGCCTTGCGCGAGATGTCGACCGACTTCTTCGCATCACCAGTCGAGATCAGCGGGCGTACGCCGGCGAATGCGCCCGTCAGGTGGGCCGGCGTGAGCTCGGTGGCGAAGAAGGCGTTGACGGCGTCGAGCAGGTAGGAGACATCCTGCTCGGAGGGCCGCACGTGATCGAGCGGACCCTCGTAGTCGTTGTCGGTCGTGCCCACCAGCGTGTGCCCCAGCCACGGCAGCGCGAAGATCGTGCGCCCGCCGCCGGCGGGCACGATCGCGCCGCCGATGAGCGGCAGCTCCTCGTGGCGCAAGGTGATGTGCGTCCCCCTGCTCGGGCGGATGCGCGGCAGCTCGACCTCGTCGTGGAGCTCGTGCGGGCTGAGCTCGTCGGCCCACACGCCGGTCGCGTTGACGACGTTGGCAGCGCGCACCTCGAACGCCTCTCCGCTCTCACGCTCGCGCGCGCACACGCCGTGAGCGTGGCCCTCGCGCTCGAGCAGCCCGGTGACGTCCACGCGGTTGACGCAGACGGCGCCGAAGCGCTCGGCCTCGCCGAGCACCGTGAGCACGAGGCGCACGTCGTCGGTCTGGCAGTCGTAGAAGAGGTAGCCACTGGTCGGCTCCCGCGCAGCGAGCGCCGGCAGCAGCTCGAGCACTTCCTCGCCGCTGATCACACGATGGCGCTCAGGGCTCCAGGACTCTCCCTTGCCCTTGCGCCGACGCTCGCCTGTGCCCTTCAGGGTGCGCTCGCGCGACATCACGTCGTAGAGGTTCAGGCCGACGCCGACGAGGCGGTCCGGGCGCGCTCCCTCGAAGGCAGGCACGACGAGCGGCAGCGGACGCACGAGGTGAGGCGCGAGCGCAACCATCAGCTGGCGCTCGAGCAGCGCCTCGCGCACGAGCCCTAGGTCGAAGTGCTGCAGGTAGCGCAGGCCGCCGTGGACGAGCTTGCTCGAGCGGCTCGAGGTGCCGGCAGCGTAGTCGGCGCGCTCCAACAGCGCCACGCTGTAGCCGCGCGCGGCGGCGTCCAGGGCGACGCCGGCACCGGTGATCCCCCCACCGACGACGACCACGTCGAACTCCTCGCCGGAGAGCGACTGCAGAGCCTGCTCGCGCGCGATCACTGCGTCAGTTTGGCAAAGCTAGCCGCCGGTATACTCGCGGCGCATGTCGGCGCGGCGGCGAGCCTTGTGGTGGCAGCGGGCGCTTCGTCGAAGGCTCCGTCAGCGCGAGCGGGCGCGCCCGCTGTTCGGCGACGCGCGCGGCCCCGAGCAGTTCGCAAGCTCGCTCTCCTACTTCGAGCGCGGCTACCTCTTCGGACGGCGGCTGCCCCCCGGCGAGCTGCCCGACCGAGCTGCCTCGGGCGAGCAGCCGGGCCCACTGGAGGCCTACTTCGACGCCCACCTCGAGGGCCCCGGGATCTTCAAGTGGCGCCACTACTTCCCGATCTACGAACGCCATCTCAGCCGCTTTCGCGGCCGCTCGATCGGCCTGCTCGAGATCGGCGTGCTGGGCGGTGGCAGCGTGCGCATGTGGCGCGAGTACCTCGGCGCCGAGGTGCAGGTCTACGGCGTCGACATCAACCCGGCGTCGCGGGCGCTCGCCGGGGAGGGCATTGAGATCCACATCGGCGACCAGGCGGACCCCGCCTTCTGGCAGGAGTTCCTGGCGAGCGGGCCGACGCTCGACGTGGTGATCGACGACGGCGGCCACGAGGCGCGCCAGCTGGCGGTCACGATGGAATGCCTGCTGGCGCACGTGCGCCCGGGGGGCGTGTACATCTGCGAGGACATCCACGGTTCGTTTCACCCTTTTCACTCCTTCGTCGACGGCCTCGCGCGGCCACTGAGCGATGTTGGTCCCCCCAACCAGCACACACCGACGCAGCCGGCGCACGAACACGTGGCCTCCGTTCACCACTATCCCCTGCTCACCGTGATCGAGAAGCCCGCTAGCTGTGCGCCGGCCTTCGAGGCGGAGCGCCGCGGCAGCGAGTGGCCCGAGGAAAAGCCCTAGCGCGTCAGATGTGCGCGAGCTCGGCGGTGATCTCGGCGACCGCCGCCTTGGCGTCGCCGAACAGCATCGTCGTCTCAGGCTCGTAGTAGAGCTCGTTTTCGATCCCCGCGAAGCCGGGGTTCATGGAGCGCTTGATCACGATCACCGAATGACTGCTCGAGACTTCGAGGATAGGCATGCCGTAGATCGGCGATGAGGGCGTGTTCTTGGCGGCCGGGTTGGTGACGTCGTTGGCGCCGATCACGAGCGAGACGTCCGTGCGGGCGAACTCCTGGTTGGCCTCCTCCATCTCCTCTAGCTGGTCATAGGGGACGTCCGCCTCGGCGAGCAGCACGTTCATGTGGCCGGGCATGCGCCCCGCGACCGGGTGAATCGCGAACCCGACTTCGACGCCACGCTTTTCGAGCTCCTTGGTGAGCTCGCGCACGGCGTGTTGAGCCTGCGCGACGGCCATGCCATAGCCGGGCACGATCATCACGCGGTTGGCGTAGGCGAGCTGGATCGCGGCGTCGGCGGCGCTCGTGGAGCGCACGGTGCCGGCGTGCTCACCAGCGCCGCTCGCACCCTCGACCGCTCCGCCGCCGCCGAAGCCGCCGGCGACGATCGCCGGGATCGAGCGGTTCATGGCCGTGGCCATGAGGTTCGTGAGGATCGAGCCGGAGGCCCCCACGATCATGCCTGCGACGATCAGGGCGGGGTTGTTGAGCGCGATGCCGGTGGCCGCCGCGGAGAGCCCGGTGAATGCGTTCAGCATCGAGATCACGACCGGCATGTCGGCGCCGCCGATCGGCAGCACGACCGCGTTGCCGAGCAGCGCGGCGCACACGAGCATGCCGATGAACACGAGCTGCGAGTGCGCGCCCGCGACCAGGTCGACGCCGGCCGCAAGCGCGAGCACGAGCAGCACCCCGTTGACGGCCTGCTGCGCGGCGCCGAGCGAGATCGGGCGGCCGGGGAGGATTTCCTGCAGCTTGCCGAAGGCGATGTTCGAGCCCCAGAACGACACCGAGCCGACGATCGCAGCGAACACCGAGAAGATCGCGACATACGTGGGCGCGGCGGGATGGCCGACGATCCCCGCGAAGCCGCCGTTGATCGTCAGGGCCCCGTAGGTCGAGCCGAGCCTGCGGAACTCGGCCCACGAGATCAGTGCGACCGCGCCGCCGCCGACGCCGTTGAACAGCGCGACCATCTGCGGCATCGCCGTCATCTTCACCTGGCGGGCGGCGGGCACGCCGACGGCCACGCCCAGCGCGATCCCGAGCACGATCAGACCCCATCTGTGCTCTCCCTGGTGCAACAGCGTGGCGATCACCGCGATCGCCATCCCGAGCGCGGCCGTGCGGTTGCCGCGCACGGCGGTCGTGGGACCGGCGAGCCCCCGCAGGCCTTGGATGAACAAGGCGACGGCGATGATGTAGAGGACGTCGAGGAAGCTGGCTTGCTGTAGGAAGCTGGCCAGTGGCGGGGCGCTCACGAGAGCTCCTCCCCGCCCGCCTCGCCATCGCTGGCCACCGCGCGCGAGGCCTCCTGCGCCTTGCCCGCCGCATCCTCGCCGGCGCCAGCCCTGCCGCCGGGCTTTGACTTGAACATCTCGAGCATGCGGTCGGTGACGAGGAAGCCGCCGACGATGTTGATCGTGCCGAAGGCGATCGCGATCACCAGCAGCGCTTCGCTCAGACCGTCCAGCTGGAGCACCGGGGGGAACTCCGGCAGGGCGAACAGCAGCAGGCCGCCGAGCAGCACGATGCCGTGGATCGCGTTCGTGCCCGACATCAGCGGGGTGTGCAGCGTGTTCGGGATCTTCGAGATGACCACGAAGCCGATGAAGCCGGCGAGCACGAGGATCGCGAGGTTGGTTGTGAGGACGCTCGCGAGGATCACGGGCCGTTCCCGCCTGCCACCGCCGCGGCGGCCTCCACGGTGGCCTTCGCGCCGGCGTGCACGATCTCGCCGTCGCGCACGATGCAGGCGCCGCTGACGATCTCGTCATCGAAGTCGAGCTTCAGCTTGCCGTCCTCGCCGACGAACAGCTCGAGCAGCGCTTGGACGTTGCGGGCGAACAGCTGCGAGGAGTGCTCGGCCATCTCGGCGGGCAGGTTCAGCGGCGAGACGATCTTGACGTCGTGGCGCACGACGGTCTCACCGGGCTCGGTCAGCTCGCAGTTGCCACCGGACTCGCCGGCGAGGTCGACGATCACCGAGCCCGCCTTCATCCCCTCGACGGCCTCGGCGGTGACGAGCCGGGGCGCCGGGCGCCCAGGCACGAGGGCGGTGGTGATGACGACGTCGAAGCCCTTGATCGCGTCGGTGAGCGCCTGCTGCTGGCTGGCGCGCTCCTGCTCTGTGAGCTCGCGCGCATAGCCGCCCTCGCCGCTCGCCTCGACGCCCAGATCGAGCCACTGCGCGCCCAGCGACTGGACCTGCTCGGCGACCTCAGGGCGTACGTCATAGCCGGTCGTGCGCGCGCCTAGGCGCTTGGCGGTGGCGAGCGCCTGCAGACCGGCGACGCCGACGCCGAGGACGAGCACCTTGGCGGGTGGGATCGTGCCTGCGGCGGTCATCAGCATCGGGTAGAACCGCCCGAGCTCCTGCGCCGCGAGCAGCGCGGCGCGGTAGCCGGCGACGTTGCTCTGCGAAGACAGCGCGTCCATCGACTGAGCGCGCGAGATGCGCGGGATCGCCTCCATCGCAAAGGCCGTAGCGCCGGCCTCGGCGAGCGCGCGCGTGGTCGCGGGGCTGGTGAGAGGAGCGAGGAAGCCGATCAGGATCGAGCCGGCCCCGAGGCCGCGGATCGTCTCCGGAGCGGGCGGGGAGATCGTTATTACGAGATCGCTGCTCCAGACCTCTGCGGCGTCAGCGGTCACGCTCGCGCCAGCACCTGCGTATGTCTCGTCGCTCAGCAGCGCGTCCTGTCCGGCGCCGCTCTGAATCAGCACCTGCAGGCCTTTTGCGGTGAGCTTGCTGACGACCTCCGGCACGAGCGCGACGCGATGCTCGCCCGGCGCAGTCTCCTTCGGTACGCCGATCCGCATGTGAAGTGCGAGAACGTATCCGATCACGGCGGCCCGGCGCACTGCGGTGGCGCATGCGGGCCTGGGCGCGGCACGGCATATCATCAAGACGCCGGCAGCGGGCCGGTATCTGGCATGACAGTCAACCTGACGCGCATCTACACGAGGCTCGGCGACGACGGACAGACGCACCTGGGCGACATGAGCCGCGTCAGCAAGCTGCACCCGCGCGTGGAGGCATACGGCACGGTCGACGAGCTCAACGCGGTGCTCGGAGTCGCGCTGCTCGCGCCGGAGCTGCCCGAGCGCTTCGCGCAGTGGCTGCGCCGCGTGCAGAACGACCTGCTCGACGTGGGCGCCGACCTGGCGGTGCCCGAGCCCTCCGGCGAGGCGCGCGTGGGCAAGGCCACCGGTGGCGAGCGCCCCGCCCAAGCTCGCCTGCGCGTCACGCCCGATTACACGCGCTGGCTCGAGCAGGCTTGCGACGAGGTCAACGCGACGCTCGCGCCGCTGCGCAGCTTCGTGATCCCCGGGGGCACGCCGGCGGCGGCGCACCTGCACGTCTGCCGCACCGTCTGCCGTCGGGCCGAGCGACGCACGATCGCCGTTGGCGAGGAGCTAAACCCGGAGGTGGTGCGCTATCTGAACCGCCTGTCGGATCTGCTCTTCATCCTCGCCCGCGCCGCCAACGTTGAGGATCAGCCCGGCGACGGCGCCACCGCGGAGCCGCTGTGGGAGCCGGGGGCGCACCGGCCGGGTGCCGAGCACTGACGTGAGGACCGGCGCCCACGGCAACGAGGATCGCCAAGGAACCGCGCCGGCGCGCTATAGCGCGCCGGCAGGCTTGCCCTCACGGCGCGGACGCGTCGGCCAGGCATGCTCACAGGCGCGCAGCACGGCGACAGCTAGCGCTGTCCAGCCCGCCGCGACGAGGTAGCCGCCGAGCACGTCGCTGGGCATGTGCCACGCGAGAATCAAAAGGAAGGCGCCGACAACGAGGACGAACGCAGCGCCGATGAGGGCCACGAGGGGCCGCCGTCGGGGCGGGGCGACCAGCACCGCCGAGAGCGCGAACGCGGCGGCGGCGGTGGCGTGGCCGCTGGGCCACGATGCCGGTCCGATGGAGACCAGGCCGATGCGTATGTGAGGGTGGGCCACGAGCGGCTTGAGCTTCTCGGAGGTAAAGGGGGCCAGGGTCATCACCGCGACGACGGCGAGCGCGACGCGGGGGCGAGCGCGCGCGAGGGCGAGCGCGACGAGCGCCACTCCCCAGAGCACGAACTCGAGCGGGTCGAGCAGGTGCAGGGTGAAGAGCCCGACGGAGTCGAGGGTCGGGCCGCTCAGCTGCGTGAAGTCGTGCAGGACGAGCGCGTCGCGCCACTCGAAGGCAGGAACCTGGCTGGCGAGGGTCCAAACGAGCGCGAGCGCGGCGACGCACAGAGCGGCGACGCACAGAGCGGCGACGATGTCGTGGCGCTGCTCGCGCTCGCGCCGTGGCGCGCCTGCTGAGCGGAACGCGCCGGCGGTGTAGGCGTGTTCGAACACTTCACAGGACAGGGTATGACGTGGGCTAAAGAAGCGGTGAAGCGGCTTGCGAAGCGCTCAGGAGCCCAAGCGCACGCTCAGCGGCAGGGGGATGACCGCGCCTGGCTCGAGCGCGACGGCGAAGTGGTCCTCGAGCGTGGCCGGCGTGAGCGAGCGAGCCGCCAGTTCGACGCCCGCGGCGTCCGTGCCAGTAACGACCCAGAGTGGCGCTTCCCGGCGCGATGCGGTCGCCGCGATGAGACCGGCGCCCGCGTGCAGCGTCTGCCTTTCGCGGCCGTCGGGCGCGAGCAGCGTTAGCGTGCTCCCATTGGGTGGGATGTGCGCGTAGACGCCGCTCGCGCTTGGGCCCTGGCCGATTGTCTGCGCCTCGGGATCGCTCTCGATGTAGATCCACTCGCCGACCATCACGCGCAGCGTTTCCGGTGCGGCGCCGCTGCCGATGGCGGCGACGGCGGCGAGCACGCCGTAGCTGCGCAGAAGCGCGGTGACGGTCGCGCAGGCGGCGCTCGAGGATGGAGCGCATTCCACGCGCACGGGCAGGCGGTCACCGGCGATGCCGTTGAGAAACGGCTCGGGGAACGATCCGACGACCGCGGGCGAGGGGCTCGCGTGCGCGCCCTCCTGATCTGACCAGACGTGATCGCCGGGGTGCAAGGCCGTGAGCGCGGGCGCGGTGCTCGTGAGCACGCCGTTGACGAAGAGCGAGCGCTCGCCGCTCGGCGCCGGCGGGCCGCTTGCGCCGGCGGCACCCTGCAGCAGATCGAGGACACTCTCACCGGACTTCGCACGCAGCCCCGTGACGCGATGCACGACGTGGCTGCCGAATTCACGGCTGACCAGAAGCGAGACGGCGCTCGGAGCGGGCCCGACGGCGAGCCCGCAGCCGGCGAGAGCGAGCGTGCTCGCAGCAAGGATGAGCCCGCCCCCGCGGCGCGCCTTGCGCGCGAGCGCGGGCAAGGCGCTCAGCGCCCGGGCACCTCGCCGATCGCCTCGAGGTCGCTGTCGAGGTCGGCGAGGGCCGCGCGTGCCGCTCCGTCGAGCGGCTGCGCCGTGGTGATCAGCCGCCGCGCGTGATCGAGATCGCTGGAGCGACCCCATGTGAGGGCCGCCTTCAGGGCGCTGTCCTTCAGGTAGAAGACCGTGAAGGGCCCATCCTCGAGCGAGCCACGTACGACCTCCTCTTCCCAGCTCTGCGCCGGGCCGACGTACTCGAGCTCGCCCCAGTCACCGAGGACGCTGTAGAAGTAGGGGACGACCTCGTGCGCAACCTCGCGCCCGAGCATGTTGAGGGCGGCGGTCTTGCCTTGGTTGAAGGCGACGTCCCAGTGCTCGAGGCGGATCGGCCGCCCGTGCACGGGCGAGTCGTATTCGCAGATGTCTCCAGCGGCGAACACACCGGGCGCCGAGCTCTCGAGGCGTGCGCTGCAGCGCACGCCCCCCTGCTCGCCGATCTGCAGGCCCGCCTTGAGCGCGAGCTGCACGTCGGGGCTCACGCCGGCGCCCACGACCACCGCTTCGGCGGCCAGCTCGAGGCCGGCCTTCGTGGTGACCTTCGCGACGCGCCCATCGCCGTCGAAACGCTCGAGCTCGTCAGCGCCGTGAACGCGCACGCCGTGGGATTCGAGCAGGCGCTGGAAGAAGCCACCCGCGCGCTCACCGAAGCCGCGCTCGAGCGTCGTGTGCTCCTGCATGACGAGCGTGCAACGCTTGCCGAGCATGCTCAACGAGGCGGCGACCTCGCAGGCGATGTAGGAGCCCCCGATGAGCACGACCTCTTCGGCGTCGGCGACGCCCGCGCGGATCGCATCGGCGTTGGCGAGCGTGCGCAGGTAGTAGATCTGCTCGAGCTCGCAGCCAGGGACATTCAAGCGGCGCACGTTCGCGCCAGTGGCGATCAGGGCCTGGCCGAACTCGAGCTCCTGCTTGTCGGAGAGCGTGGCCGTACGCGCGTTGAGATCGAGCGCGGTGACGCTGGTGCGCGTGAGCAGCTCGATGTCCTGCTCCTGCCACCACTCTGGGGGGCGGAACATCGGCTCGTCGCGACTCTCCTCCCCGCGAAGGTAGCCCTTGGAGCAATCGGGGCGGTTGTATGGCGGGTCTGGCTCGCGACCCACCACCACAACGTCTCCGTCGGCGCCCTCCTCGCGCAGCCAGCGGGCGCAGTTCGCCGAAGCGAGACCACCACCGATCAGCAGATAGTCAACCTTGCGGGCGGCCATGGGGCGCCACCTTACAACCCCGGTGGATGGCGCACGGACCAGCGCGCCCACGTCGGGATGTGGTCGAGGATCCGCCAGCGCGGCCCGTTTTCTTCGCGGTTGGGCCCCACGTCGGTGCCGTCGTGACTAGTGTCAAGCCTGAGTCCGGCGATCGTCATGAAGACGTGAGCGATCGGATCTGCGCTCGCGTAGATCGTCACCCAGCGCCCCCGACCCGGCGCGCCCCAGCTCACGTAGCTCTGTGCGAGAGGGTTCTCGCTGATGATTTCAGCCAGGGGTCGGACCCCGGATCGGTAGAGAACATAATTGACGGTGCTCGAGCAGTCCTCCTCGCTGGCGCCGAGCGGGTCTGGGTGCCCGGAGGGGCCGTAGGGAAGCCCCTGCAGCTCGTTGCCGGCCACCACCATCGCCTGCACCACCTGCGGGACCCCGGCAGGGATCAGCGCGAGGTGCCCGTCACCGGGCGCGAGCTGTGCCTGTTCGCCGGGGATGAAGCGAACTGGTGTCTGCGTCTGCTCTTGCAGCGCGACGTCCGCGCCAGCAGGCACTTCTTCGCCAGTGCCGGCTTGACCGAGCGGATTCTCTGCGAGCGAGGCTGCCGCGCTGGGTTGGGCGCTTGTAGCGGTGGGAGCGCTATACCTGCGCGCCCAGACCTCGACATCTTCGACATACCACCGGGCGTGGTTGTAAGCGAAGATCGCCTGGCCGTAGTCGGCGGGTGCTCCCGAGGCACGCAGGAGCTTCGCTGCCGAAAAGATAGCGTCGGCAGGATTCCAGCGATCGGGCGTGCCCACGCCACTCGCGCTGACGCCGTACTCGGCCCAGGTCGATGCGATGAACTGCATCGGGCCGCCGGCGCCGGCGGAGTTGACGGAGCCCTCGTGGGCACACGATGGCGCGGGGTCGCGCCCGTGATCGCACTCGACCTTGCCGATAGCGGCCAGGACCGCCCAGCTCACACCGTACTTCGCGCCGGCCTGCTCATACAGGCGTAGATAGGTGGGCGGGATTTCGCGCTCGGCAAGAGCCGAGACGTTCTCAGCCTGTTCGGGAGCCTCGGGCGAGCCGAGCTCGAGCGAGGCTCCGCCGACCATGGCAAGCACGGCGACGAGCACGAACCACAGCCCCGCCAGCGCGAGCGTGCCTACCGGCAGCGCAGCACGCGCTCCACGCCGGGGCCTCGCCGCGACTGTCCCCGGGCTCACACGGGCTCCATCAGCTGCGATCCCGTCCGAGCTGGCGTTTTCGCCGCGCCGCGACCGCGTGGGCGTCTCGCATCACGCTCGAGGAACCCGACGGTCCCGGAGTACCGTCCTGCTGACGTGCGCTCCGTGGGGCCTGGCGCCAGCGCTCGATCGCCGCCGGCGCGAGACTTGTGCCTGGCCCCGTGCGGGCGCTCTGGGGAGTCCGCTCGCGCACGCCACCCTCCGGCCGCGCTCCCGGTGCTCGACGCGCCAAGCCCGTCGTCGCGGACGGGCCATCCCCGGCCACGCCGAGGGATCTGGCGGCATCGGCTAGCTCTCTGCGCAGTGCGAGCTCGCGATCGATCTGCAGTCGCGCGGCGCGCTGGCGCGGCGGGGTGAGGCGCTCGTACTCCTCGCGTGCGAGCCCCGCGAGCCCCGCGAGAGCGGGGTAGTCACGACGAGCCTCACCGGGTCGCGCCCGCACTGAAGCAGGGGGCAGCGCGGACTGCTCATCGATGAGACGTCGCTGGACTTCGGCGCGCTCGCTAGTGAAGGGACCGCCCGTACGTCGGGCGGTCCGCTCCGCATCGCGGACCACTCGTTGGGCAGCGTTGAGCGAGCGCTGTTCGCTGGCGATCTGCACCGAGATGCGACCGCC
Organism: uncultured Solirubrobacteraceae bacterium; assembly: GCA_963722435.1. Lineage (GTDB taxonomy): Bacteria > Actinomycetota > Thermoleophilia > Solirubrobacterales > Solirubrobacteraceae > Palsa-744. The sequence continues at coordinate 912,139 of CAVRKZ010000001.1, forward strand.
GCGATGGCTCAGCTGGGTGGCGCGACGGGTGTCGCCAGCGACCAGCGCTCTGTCGCGCTCGCGCTCTATGCGTCCGAGTCGAGCACGCGTGGTCGCTAGCTCGTGCTGCACCGCCGGCGCCCGAGCGGCCAGCGCGTGTGCGTCGTGGTGCTCCTGCGCGAGCGTCTGCTCAACGTGCTCGTCGATGCCGGCAAGCGCGTCTCGCGGGGGCACCTTGCGACGCTGCCGGGCGCTGGTCTGCGGCGCTGGTTTGGAGAGCTTCGCGTGCGCCCAGCGCGTGGCGGCGAGAGCCACCAGAGGTGTGTCGAGCGCCGATGTCACCCGCCGCGCCAGCGATCTGTGTGGGGCGTTCTTGCGCGGGCTTGCATCGGAGGCTCCGCCCCCGGAGATGACGAGAACGTGATGGCGGCGCAGGTAAGCGGCCCACCAGAACGCCGACATGAGTAGCCACTGGGTCCACCAGCCCAGCGCGACCAGCCCCGCGAGGATCCTGAGGACGGCGAGCACCGCTCCGAGCAGGAACGAGAAGACGAGCTTCGAGACGACCGCGCCAAGAAGCTGCCCGGCCCACCTGCGAAACAGCGTACGCCCACCCTCTCCAAACGCAGGCGCGAGCACCATCGCTGGGGCGAGCACCAGATACAGGAGGCTGAGCACGGCGGCTACGAGCAGCCGCACCGTGAGGAAGCCGAGCAGGAGTAGCAGCCCGAGCAGCCCGGCGGCGATCAAGACCAGGCCCCCCAGGCGCGCGAGGGTCGCGCCCTGCGTGCGGAATTCCGCCTGGGCCGCGCTGGGCCCACGACAGTTCGTCGCTTCGCTGCTTTGACAGAGCGTACGGAGCAGTGAGCCCTGTTCGTTGATCGAGTTGCGCGCTACGCCGTTGGCCGGCAGCGCGAGAAAGATTTCGCCGTTGGTTCTTGCGTCGCGCAGCAGCTCGCCGCTGTGTTCGAGCAGCTTCTGCTGCGCGGTTGAGACATGGGCGCACGGCGTGAGGGCGTTAGAGCTGGGCGCGCAGGTGACCTGTAGCGTCTCCTCGGCCGCGATCTTCAAGGCCGCCGCGCGCAGTTGCGGATCGAGCTCTGTCGATTCGCGGCACCAGCCGACGTCGCCGAACTCGAGGTAGCACCAGGGCCCTTCGATCGCGGTTGTAAAGAGCATGTCGAGGCTGCCGCCGAGCCTGCGTACCGGTCCTGCGGGGCTGCCGCTGGAGGCGACCGCGAGCGTGCCGAGGCTCGCCTGATCGGCCCACTCGCCGAGGGCTCCGACGGTTCCGAGGGGATCGCTGATGATCCAGATCCCGCTGGCCATCATCGCCCCCATCACAAGCGCATCGCCGAGCGTCTGCGCGACCCGGCGGCGGATCAGCCCGTGGTAGATCGCGAGCCCAGATGCGCACGCGAGCGCGAACGCGAGCCACGGTTCGGTGAAGCTCGCCTGCATCGCGCGCAGGCCCGCTGCCCAGTCCGATCGCGCCCGAGCTGTGCAGCAGGTCGACGCTGAAGCACCATTCGAGCATCACCAGGAGCGCGTGCACGGCCCAGACCAGCGCCATCCACGGCGGCGTGATCAGAAAATCCTGTGCCAGGCTCGCAAAGGCGTTGGAGCTGACCCCGAGAAAGCCCGTGTCTATGTGCACGTCGATGCCGTAGTTACCGGTGGGCGCCGGCGCGGCCACGAACCCAGAGGTTTCGCAGTTGCGCATGGCGTCCGCGGACAGTTCGCCCACAAGGCCTGGCCTGCAGGTCGGGCTGCCCAAACCGTTGCTCACGAGCGGGTCCGCGTCACCCGGGGGCGCGGCGGCGGCTTCTTCATCGCCGCTTGCGCCGTCTGGGCCGGCCGTCAACGGGGGGCTGCTCGGCGCCTTCGCTGGCGCCGCAGATGTCGATGGAGCCCCCCTTCGGCGCGCGCGTGCCGGTGCGCCGGGATGGGCGCCGTAGGAGAGTGGCGCCGCCGGCGCGGACGCGGAGCTACATCCGACCGCCAGCGCCGCCACGATCGCCGCGGTCACGGCAGTGGCGAGAGCGCCTCTTCTCACTCAGACCGTGGGAGTGGTCGAGAACGCTTGCAGCAGGGACGGGACCACGAGCTCAACCTGAATGGCCTCCACGCGTCCCGCGTGGTCACGGAACAGGCAGGCGCCTGCCTGCAACTCGAGGAGCGTCTGGCAGACACGCCGGTCCTCGGGATCGAGCCCTAGCAGCGACAGTGCGCGCGCCGCCTCACTCTGAGAGCGCATGCCGAACACGAACGTCGCTCCTATGAGATTCTCGAGCGACTCTCGCTGACCGATCAGCGCGTCTGTCACCAGCTGGGTGCTGATGAGCGGGACCGCGAGCTCGGAGCGACCCATGCGCTGCAGTGACGCAAGGAGCATCCGGCCGACGGGATCCCCGAGCAGCCGCCAGCCCTCGTCAAAGCAGAACAGCTTAAGCCGGCCGCGCTCTGCGCCCATCAGGTGCATCGCGAACATCGCAATCAGCCGCACGATCTGTTCTCCGACGCGCTCGGACTGCGAATATTCAGAGCGCGCCATGCCGATCGGTGGGGCCGGAAGATCGCGTATCGGCAGGTAGGTCACTTGGCGCTGCCCGACAGCCGGCAGCTTCACGCTGGCGTCTGCGAAGCCCAGCTGAGTAAGGCCCGAGCGGGCGTACACGTCGAGCGCTCGCGCGACCTGCACCTCCGTCGCGTCTCCCTGCTCGAGCGCTCTCACAACCTCACGGCAGGTCGGCTCCGAGCACCGTCCGAGCACGCGATCGACGGCAGCGACGATGCATGTCTCCCATGAGGGGTCGGCTCGGCTCGGGAGCAGGTCGCGCAGGAATGACACGGCTGCGTCCTGTCGCAGGTGCGCGGGCGCCACTCGCAGCGGATCAAGCATGCCGCGCAACGCCGCATCTGGGCGAAGCGTGACCAGCTCGACGTGCTCGCTGACGTCCTGCAGCAGGTGAAAGCGGTGATCGCCCTTGGGATCACAGTCGATCACGCGGGCACCCTGCAGGAAGGCCTCGTACTCGAGCTTCTGAGCCAGCGTCGTCTTGCCCGAGCCGAGCGCGCCCACGCACAGGATCGTGGCGTTGCCGTCGCTTTCCGATCCCTCGCTCAGGTTGAAGGTGACCGGCTGCCTGGAGCCGGACATCGTGTGCCCCAGGTAAAAGCCTCTGCGCGAGCCTGCCTCGTGTGATGCGGTCGGCACCATCGCGGCAACCTGTTCGACCGTCAGCGTGTCGTCATAGCCGGCCACGCGCGTGCGCTGACCAGGAAGGTGCTGCAGGAACAGCTGCAGCTGGTCACCCAGCGGGCGATGCAGGCGCACCTCGCCGTAGGCGCGTCGGCACATCTCCACACGCTGCTCTAGCTCGGCCTCCCCCTCGGCGGCAACGGCGATCGCGAGTGTCGCGCGCAGGAGCGGGGGCTTGCTGGCCGCCTGAAGATAGGCGAGCAGGTCGCGCGCCTCGTGCGTGCGCGCATAGCCGAGGTCAGAGACGCCTTGCTCGCCGGCTGACTCCGCCCGTACGATCTGGTCAGCATCCTGGATGCGCCTGCGTGCGATCCTCAGGGCGAGCTCGTTCGGCAGGAACCTCGCGCTCAAACACAGGTCGACGCCGAACGGAAGGCTTTCGGCGGCAGCGAACATGAGCTCCGCGCCGGCGCCGGGGAATGTGCTGCGCTCTGGCAGCGCACCTGCTACGAGGTGCGCCTGCCAGCTGGTACCGCACTCGGACTCGACCTTCAGCGACCTGCCACGGCTCTCCACGCAGCCATCCAGCCAGCGCACGACGTCGCACTCCAGAGGGGCCAGGAGCGCCTCGCCGTTGCGCTCGAACACGAGTGCGCGCGGCTCGTGCAGCCCGTCCACTACTGGTTCGCCCACCCCCGGCAGAACGCCCTACGCATCAGCCACTGCAACTCAACTCCACGAGCCTGACGCAGGGGCAGGAAATCAGCCATACACGCGTGCACCTGATCTGCACTTACGCGCGTGCGCTCGAGCTCCCGCACCGAGAAGGTGCGCCGATCGTGGAGCGCGAGCGCGCGCCGTGCGCTCCTCCACCAATCGCGTGGATGCTCCGCCGCCGCGCGCGAGACGTATGTGGCGACGTCACGCTCAGGTTCCCTCAGGCTCACGAGCATGAAGAGCAGCGGCTGCGCTGCGTCGAGTTCCCGCAGCCGCCTGGCATGTTCGCGCAGGTAGCGGGCGCACGCCTGTGTACGACGCTCCCAGGGGCCGCCCCCACGGCATTCGCCGCCAACGGCAGCGGCGTAGCGCTCGCTGGAGAAGCGCCTAGAGACGCGCAGCAGCTGAACATCTGCCTCAACGGCTTCCAGGGCCCCCGCCATAGCGAGGAAGCGGGCCCGCTTGCCCTCCTCGGATAGCCAGGCGTATGAAGCGGTCTGCACCCTGAACGCGGCCCACGGGTCATCGAGTGATGCGGCGAACACGCAGTTGCCGTACACGAAGCTGACGGGCTGCTTCATCCGCTTGCTCGGGGGCCCTTCGAGGCGCCCTTGACCAACAGGCGCGTACCCGCGCACAGGTCGATCACCTCGCCGGGGTCGAGCCGACCCACCCGCCGCGGTTCGCGCACGATCAGCGGCGCACGCATGCCGCGCCGCGCCAGGCCCCGACCCCGCCGCTCGAGTGCGCGTCCGCGGCGTTCGTACTCCACCGTCACCAGGACCGCGCCGGGCCCGGTGTAGCGCAACCGGCGAAGTGTGCTATCCGACCCATCGGGAAGGAAGACGACGGGCCCCGGCTGCCACAGCGAGCCCGGCGCGTCACAGCGCCCGGCCCCGGCTAGGCGCCTCGGCGCGATGAGGTAGTGGATGAGTCCCTGGGCCGCCAGGTGGAAGGTGCGACCCTCGATACGGATGATGCTCAGGACCATCGCGGCCGCGAGCGGAAGTGCGATGTCGCGCAAGTACCACGGTAAGTAGGCCAACGCCGGCGCCAGTAGCGGCGTGTCAGCCAACGCGACGCTCCCCAGCGCTAGCGCGAGGAAGTACACGACCCCCCGCACCGGCACGCCGCCGGGGTTCGAGCGAAGCTGGTCGATGCTGTAGATGCGCCGCTCGAGGTCGAACACCCGACGGAAGGAGCGGATCTCGATCATGGCGAGCCAAACAGCGATGCGACCGTGTCGCGCAACAGGCTCACTCCCGCCGGCGTCGCCAGCAAGACGGCGACGATCCCAACTGCGAACACCCCAGCCGCCTCCTTGAAATCGCGACGAAAGGCCAGCACCGTGGCCGCGACAGCCAGCGCGAGTGCGAGCAGACTCATCGCAACCGCCCGTCCGGTGCTGCCCGCCTTCGCCGCAGCCGATTCCAGCGAGCTGGCGCCGCTTTCACTCGCCGCAGAAGGCGCCTGCGTGGGCTTGGTCGCCGCGACCGCCGCCTCGGCGCACGCGGGCGAACAGGCCAGGCACGAGCACACGAGAAGCGCTGTGACCGCCAAGATCGCAGCCCTGACGCTCATCGGCTTCTCTGGAGCGCTATTCATCGGGATCCGTCTGCACGGCCGATATCTCCCAGCGCCCCTGTGCCCGTAGCACGTCGAGTTCATAGGCGAGCGTGTAGCGAGCGCCCCGGGATTCGCTCACCTGAACGGTGGCGAGCACCGCGCTGCCCTCCTGTGCCCACACGAGTCGTTGAAGTGAATCGAGAACCATTGGCATGGCCGGTAGCGAGACGCTTGCTCCGGCTGCCAGATCCGCGGCGAGCTCGCTCTCGGAGGCGTCGAGGTAGTTGCGTAGCGCCCGTTGAACAACCGTGGCGAGCGCGGGATCGGATACTTCACGCAGATGTTCAGCCGACTGGTCCGGCTCGGCGGCTGGCGGCCCGACAAATGCCGGATAGCCGGCAAGCGTGACCGCGCCATCGGCGGTGCGCGCGACTGGCACGGTGAGGTAAAGCAGACCGGCACTGTCGGTCTGAGCCGCGACCGTGTATACGTGCTCGCCCGGGGCGGGTTCGCGCGCCTGCACGACTTCGACCCATTCGACTCGCTGCTCCCCCTGCTGCGGCAGCTCGAGTCCAAGATCGGCTTCCATGCCGCGGCCGACGAACGCTTCCAGGCCCTGCGTACTCGCCTGGGGTTCCCCGGCGTTCCATGCGAGATAGCGGCGAGCAAACAGCGCCGCGTACCCTTCGGCAGCCTCGTCTGCGGGCGCCGGATGACGCGTGTCGGCGGCGGGCACGCGCGGAACGGGCGGAGCGATCGTGAAGCGAGCGCTAGCCGCAAGACCGGTGAGCGCGAGCGCATAGAGCGCATAGCGGGGCAGCTCGTGGGCCAGCCGGACGCGCCAAAGGCGACGAGTATCGATCGTCACCCTGGAAGCTGCCTGCTCGCGACCCATGCGTGCCTCCTCAGCGCTCGAATCCGAACTCGGCATGCGGTCCCGGCGCCGCGGCCGGTGCGCTGCGGGTGACTGGATGCCCAGACGATTGCGCTGAGCTGGGCTCGCCGGCCGCGGGGTAGCGCCCGCCGCTCGCGGCCTGGACGGGGCCGGTAGCCGGCGCTGAGATCACGACGGCAGTGCTCGCGTCAGGCGCGGGGTTTCGGCGTGGCGCCGCAGACGACTGGAGCGAGGCCAACCGCGAGCGACTGTCGAGCCGCAGCACTCGACCGTGACCGCGTCCCGGCGTCTGCCGGTCGCCGGCTGGCACCCCGGACGCTCGACCCGCGCGCAGGAGGCGGTTGCCAGCTCCCTGGCCGAGCGCACGTCCAAGCTTGCCGCGAGCGAGCGGGGCCGCGAGAGACCCAGACTTCCTTGCGAGCAGGCGCGCGCGCTCCTTGCGACTTGCGCTCGCGAAGCCGCCCGCAGTAACCAGAATCCCTACAGCCGCGGCGACGCTCGCGACGAGCACAGCCGCGGCGGCTCCCCGCTGCACGCCCGAGGTCACCACCGGGCCTACCGCTGTCGTCCCCGGCCGCCGGTTATCTTGAACCGGCTGGGCCGCCTCGACGCTCGCGAAGAACTCGTGTTCGCCGTACACGCGGTAGACCTCGCGCGGCGCGCGGCCCAAGTGCGTCAGCACGGCCCCTCCACGCAGCGCACGCGGGCGGCCGGGAGCCGGAGCGGGGAGCACTCCTCATCCCGGCCGCTTGCGCGCGGAATCGGGTCACCGTCCGACCGTCCGTTCAACCGGCCGCCGGCGCCCCGGGGGACGCACCTATGAGTGGGGGGAGTGACGGTCATAGGGGGTCCGTGCACTGATCCGACATCGGCGCAGAGGCCGGGACACGCGCTCGCAGCCGGCTCACCGTGAGCCCACCTCATCGGCAAACCCTTCGTCGATCAGCATGAGCGCCCGTAGCCGGGCACGCGCGCGTTGAGCAACCTTGCGGTACTTCTCCGCCGACCATCCGTACCTGAGGCAGAACTCCGAGCACTCAATCTGCCCGATCTGCGCGGCGAGCACTAGGCGCTGATCCGATGTGAGACTCCACGCGAGCGCGCGCACGCGTCGCAGTTCCTCACGCAGCGTCGCCAGCATCTCGACCTCGGCGCGCACGTCGACCGGATCTCGGCGCGCACATGCGCGAGATCCTCGAGCGGGATCGCCAACTCGAGCGCGGCCTGCGCCGGGCTTCGGCCCGAGAGCGCGCGGCGACGATCGCGAACGCGAGAGAGGAAACGCTGCTCGAGAGCGTTCGCCACGTGTCTGGCGCTCGCGAATCGGCGTCCGCGACGAGCGTACGCGAACAGCTCGAGTGTCGCCTGCCCGTAACAGTCCTCGAGGTCCTCGAAGCGCAGTCGATGGCGATGCACGCGCAGCAGCAGATCGCGCTTATCACGCGAGACCACGGCTATCACCTCGGCCACGGGAAGCGCATCGGCCGCCTCGAGCGCACGTCCTGAGGGCGCCTGGCGGGATCGCGAGGGCGCCTGCAATCGGGTAGACACATGCGTATGTCGCGATCGACGCACCCGCACACCCCCCTCTCAATCGGTGTGGTCGGCATGACGCCTCGAGCGAGCGCCATGCGACACGATCGACCGCGCCCAGCAGCGGAGCACGGCCGCAGCTGCGCTTCCTCGCGGCCGTCATCAAGAAGTTCGGCGAAGACCAGGCGGGGCAGCTCGCCGCGCTGATCGCCTACTACGCCTTCGTCTCGCTGTTCCCGCTGCTGCTCGTGCTCGTGACCGTGCTCGGCTTCGTGCTGCAGGGCGACCCCAGCGAGCAGAAGCGGATCCTCGACGGCACGCTCGGGCAGTTCCCGATCATCTCCGAGCAGCTCAAACTGCACTCGCTGAGCGGCAGCAGCGCCGGGCTCGCGATCGGCGTGGTCGGTTCACTGCTCGCAGGCATTGGCATCACCGGCGCGACGCAGAACGCCTTCAACCGCATCTGGGACGTGCCGTTCAAGCACCGGCCCAACTTGCTGCACTCGCGCCTGCGCGGGCTGCGCATGCTCGCGATCCTCGGCACGCTCTCGGTCGTCTCGACCACCGCCGCCGGCTTCGTCGGCGCGGCCAGTCACTCGGCGCCGCCGGTGATCGCCGGGGTGCTCGTCGCTTTCGTCTTCAACCTCGCGCTGTTCATGACCGCCTTCAAACTGCTCACCGCGGTCGAGCTGTCCTGGCGCGAGCTGCTGCCCGGGGTGATCATCGCCGTCGGTCTGCTGGCAGCTGCTCCAGCACCTGGGCGGCTTCTACCTCGAGCACGAGCTCAAGCGCACGGGCCCCTTTATGGCGTCTTCGCGCTCGTCCTCGGGCTGCTCGCGTGGCTCTACCTCGGCGCCCAGCTCACGATGCTTCGCCGCCGAGATAAACGTCGTCGAAGCGCGCCGGCTGTGGCCGCGCAGCTTCTTCTCGGACCCACTGCTCGAGGCCGACAGGCGCGCGCTCACCTCCTCGGCCGAGGTCGAGGAGCGCGTCAAGAGGAGAACGTCGAGGTCAGCTTCGAGGGCGAGCAGCCGGGCCCGACCTAGTCGTCCACGGCGCATGCGACGTGGAGCCCGGCTCCATCCAGCCTTGCTGCAAGGCCGCAGCTCGTGCTGGACCGGATGCACCATCTCGCAGCTCCCGGCTCGCCGCAAGCGGGCCGCCTTCACGCGAACAAATAGCCTTTGGCTCTGCGAAGCCATTTCCGGCATGCTCCCAAAGTACTTGCGCACGCAACTACCGCGCGCTATACTAACTACACTTTCGTAAGCTTATATGGAGCGATCATCAATGGCTGATTCCCCATCTTCCCCCACCGAGAAAGCCACAGCTCCACCCTCCGAGCCCAAGCTCCGCGCCTGCGCCTGATTCCGCTCGACGACACCGTCGTGTTCCCCAACATGGGCATCACGCTGACGGTCGACGTCGGCGAGGACGAGCGCGTCGTGCTCGTGCCGCGCCACGAGAACGAGTTCCTCGAGGTCGGCACCGATCGCCGAGGTCTCCGAGCAGATCCGCCTGCCCGGCGGCGGGCGCGCCGTCGCCCTCTCCGGCGAGCACCGCGCGCTGATCGGCGCCGCCCAGACCGGCCCCGAGCGGCGAGCTGCGCGTCGAGGTCGACGAGCGCCCCGACGAGGTGCCCACCGACAAACGCACGCGCGAGCTCGAGCGCGAGTACCGCGCGACCGTCGAGGAGATCCTCGAGCTGCGCGGCGACGACGGGCGCATCTCCGCGTTCCTGCGCGCGATCGCCGAGCCCGGCGCGCTGGCCGACTCCGGCCGGCTACTCCCCCAACCTGTCCTACGAGCAGAAGGTCGAGCTGCTGCGCACGCTCGACGTCACCGAGCGCCTCGAGCTGGCCGTCAAGCTGCAGCGCGAGAGCCTCGCCGAGCTGCAGGTCCGCAAGCGCATCCGCGAGGACGTCCAGGAGGGCGCCGAGAAGCAGCAGCGCGAGTACTTCCTGCGCAAGCAGATGGAGTCGATCCGCAAGGAGCTCGGCGAGGACGACGCGTCGGTCGCCGACGAGTACCGCACCAAGATCGAGGAGGCCGACATGCCCGAGGCGGTCAAGGAGCAGGCGCTCAAGGAGCTCGCGCGCCTGGAGCGCATGGGCGAGCAGACCGGCGAGTCGAGCATGATCCGCACCTACCTGGACTGGCTGATCGCCGTGCCCTGGGGCAAGCGCTCGGAGGAGCACCTCGACCCGGTCGCCGCGCGCGCCGTGCTGGACGCCGACCACGCCGGCCTGGAGGACGTCAAGGACCGCGTCACCGAGTACCTGGCCGTGCGCAAGCTGCGCCAGGAGCGCGGCATCGAGGCCGACCCCAAGTCCGGGGCGATCCTCACCCTGATCGGGCCGCCCGGCACCGGCAAGACCTCGATCGGCGAGTCGATCGCCCGCGCCACCGGCCGCGAGTTCGTGCGCATGTCGCTCGGCGGCGTGCGCGACGAGGCCGAGATCCGCGGGCACCGCCGCACCTACATCGGCGCGCTGCCCGGACGGCTGGTGAGGGCGCTGCGGGACGCCGGCACGATGAACCCCGTGATCCTGCTCGACGAGGTCGACAAGGTCGGCGCCGACTGGCGCGGCGATCCCTCCGCGGCGCTGCTCGAGGTGCTCGACCCCGCGCAGAACCACTCCTTCCGCGACCACTACCTCGACGTCGAGCTCGACCTCAGCCAGGTGATGTTCCTGGCGACCGCCAACGTCGCCGACACGATCCCCGGGCCGCTGCTCGACCGCATGGAGGTGATCCGCTTCGACGGCTACACCTCCGAGGAGAAGCTCGCCATCGCCAAGGGCTACCTGTGGCCGCGCCAGCGCGACCGCAACGGCCTGCGCGAGGACGAGGTCGAGATCTCCGACGAGGTGCTGCGGACGATCATCGCCGAGTACACGCGCGAGGCCGGCGTACGCAACCTCGAGCGCGAGCTCGGCACGGTCCTGCGCAAGACCGCCACACGATCGCCTCGAGCCAGTCGCAGGCCGCCACCGGCAGGGACGGCCGCGGCAAGGGCGCCGCAAAGGCAGCGGTAAAGGCGGCGGAGGAGGCTGCCGGTGAGGCCATCGCCAGCTCGGCAGGTGGCTCAGCGTCGCCCAATGGGGCCAAGCCCGCAAAGGCGAAGAGGAGCACGAAGGCAAGCAACGCGCCGGCGGCCAGCGCCGCGGCGAGCGCACTGGAGATGCCCGTGAAGATCGACATGGAGATCGTGCGCGACGCGCTCGGACGCCAGAGGTTCTTCCAGGAGTCCGCCGCGCGCACCGCGACACCCGGCGTCGCCACCGGCCTTGCCGTCACCGGCACCGGCGGCGACGTGCTGTTCGTCGAGGCCACCGCCATGAAGGGCAGCGGCTCGGGCGGCAACGGCCTCGTGCTGACCGGCCAGCTCGGCGACGTGATGAAGGAGTCGGCGCCGATCGCCCTCTCCTACGTGCGCGGCCACGCCGAGGAGCTCGGCATCGACCCGAGCGCCTTCGAGAACCGCGAGTTCCACGTGCACGTGCCCGCCGGGGCGATCCCCAAGGACGGCCCCAGCGCGGGCGTGACGATGGTCACGGCGCTCGCCTCGCTGCTGTCCGGACGGCCCGTCAAGCACACCGTCGGCATGACCGGCGAGGTCACGCTGCAGGGCCGCGTGCTGCCGATCGGCGGGCTCAAGCAGAAGGCGCTCGCCGCGCACGCCGCCGGGCTGACCGACGTGATCCTGCCCGAGCGCAACCGCGGCGACCTCGACGACATCCCGGAGGAGGTCCGCGAGCAGATGACCTTCCACCCGGTGATGACCGTCCAGGAGGTCCTCGACCGCGCACTGGAGCCCGCCCGCGATGTCGCGCATCTCCCGTAGATGCCAGCCCGTCCCCGTGGAGGTCCGCGAGGCGGCGGACCTCCTCGAGCGGCGCTGGCAGCTTTCGATCCTCTACGCCGCGCTCACCGGCGCGCTGCGCTTCAACGAGTTCGCCGACGCCGTCGCCGGCATCTCGCCGCGGATGCTCTCCGAGCGCCTGCGCGAACTCGAGGCCGCCGGGCTGATCGAGCGCACCGTCATCCCCTCCAGCCCGCCCTCCGTCGAGTACCGCCTGACCGAGCGAGGGCGCAGGCTCGCCCCGATCATCGAGGCGATGCGCGCGTACGCGCGCGAACCCGTCTAGGACGCCTCACCCAAGACGGGCGGCCCGCCATCCTCACACCGTCGTTTCAGCGGGCTCCGGGTTGATCCCCACCAGCTGGCCGCTCGCGCAGTCGGCCGCGTGCACTTCCACCTGCCGGTTGCGGATGCCCGCGACGCCCACCAGCCCGCCCAGCGCCACGAGCGCCGCCGCGATCGCCAGGCCGAGGTGGAAGCTGTGCACCGAGGCCGCTTCGGCCGCGCTGAGAAGCCCGCGTCCCTGCGCCGGCGGCAGCGCGCGCACGTCGGGCCGGCCCAGCGGCAGCCGCTTGGCGGCGGCGAGCGCCGCGCGGACCGCCGGCCCCAGCCTCGAGCCCGCGAGCCGGTGCTCCAGGCTCGCGCCAAAGGACGCGGCCACCGCCGCGCCGACGGCCGCCGTGCCCAGCAGTCCCGCCACGCGCGCAACCGCGTTGTTCACGCCCGACGCGATGCCCGCCTCGTGCTCGGCGCCGGCGAGCACCGCGGCCGTCAGCGGCGCAACCGTCATCGCCAGCCCCAGCGCGAACACGAGCAGCCCGGGCAGCACCTGTGAGACGTAGTCGACGTGGGCACCGATGCGCTGGAAGAGGAGCAGGCCGCACGCCGCCACCAGCGGCCCGGCGCCCATGAACAGGCGCGGGCCGAAGCGATCGGCGAGCGCGCCGAAGCGCCGCGAGAGCACGAACATGACGAGCGTCACGGGCAGTGTCGCGAGGCCGCTCTGCAGCGGCGAGTAGCCGCCGATCTGCTGCAGGAACAGGATCAGGAAGAAGAACAGGATCGCCAGGCCCGCGTACATCGACAGCGTCTCGATGTTGCCCGCAGCGAAGTTGCGCCGGCGAAACAGGCCGAGCGGCAGCATCGGATCCCCAGCCCGCGACTCGTGCGCCGCGAACGCGCCCAACAGCGCCACCCCCACGAGCAGCGGCGCGATCACCGCCGGGCTCGACCACCCCAAACGCGGCTGCTCGATCAGCGCGAACACCGGCCCACCAAGGCCAAACGCGCACAGCAGCGCGCCGGGGACGTCGATGCGCCGCGCGCCGGCGCGGGCGCTGCCAGCGCGAGGGATCGCCAACAGGATCAGCGACACGCACGCGATCACGAACGGCACGTTGACCAGGAATATCCAGCGCCAGGAGGCGATCGCCAGAAGCTCACCGCCAGCCAGCGGGCCGAGCACCGCCGCGATCGCACCCCACGCCGTCCAGCTGCCGATCGCGCCGCCCCGCTCGGACTCCGGGAAGGTGTTGACGATCACCGCCAGCGAGCTCGGCACGAGCAGCGCGCCCGCTACCCCCTGCACCGCGCGCGCCGCCACCAGCGCACCGATCGATGGCGCCAGCGCGCACGCCAGCGACGCGACCCCGAAGCCCGAGACGCCGAGCGCGAAGATACGCCGCTCGCCATACACGTCCCCGAGCGAGCCGCCGAGAAGGATCAGCGAGCCGAGCGTCACCAGATAGCCGTTGACGATCCACTGCTGCGCGGCCAAGCCGCCGCCGAGCGCACGCTGGATCGTCGGCAGCGCGACGTTCACGACGGTGCCGTCGAGCGTCACGATGCCCGAGCCCATGATGCACGCGGCGAGCGTCAGGCGCTTGACCGACGCGTCTGTACGCGCGGGCATGCGAGCCTGGTCAGTCCGCCCGTCGCAGAGCGGAGCGATCGAGCTGCGAGACCTCCGTGTAGCCGCTCAGCGCGAGCGTCAGGTCGAGCTCCGCGAGCAGCCAGCGCAGCACGTGCTCGACGCCCGCCTGGCCGTCGAGGCCGAGGCCCCAAATGTAGGGACGCCCCAGACACACCGCGTCCGCGCCGAGCGCGAGCGCCTTGAACACGTCCGCCCCCGTGCGAATACCGCTGTCGAATAGCACCGCCGCGCGCTCGCCGACCGCCTCGCACACCCCCGGCAGCGCCTCCAGCGCCCCGATCGCGCCGTCGACCTGGCGCCCGCCGTGGTTTGACACGATCACCCCCTCCACGCCCGCCTCGAGCGCGCGGCGCGCGTCGTCGGCGTGGAGCACGCCCTTCAGCACGATCGGCAGGCTCGTCTGCTCGCGCAGCCACGCGAGGTCCGCCCACGTCACACGCGGATTAGAGAACTCATACGCCCAATGGCCGATCGCCGGGCCCGGGTCCTCCTCGGGCGCTCGCTCGAGCGCAGCCCGAAAGACCGGATCGCTGAAGTAGTTGGCGACCCCCTCGCCTTTCAGGAAGGGCAGGTACGCGTTGGCCAGATCGCGCGGGCGCCAGCCCAACAGCCACGTGTCGAGCGTGACCACCACCGCTTCATAGCCCGCCGCCGCAGCGCGTGAGACGAAGCTCGCGGCCAGATCGCGATCGCGTGGCCAGTACAGCTGATACCAGCGGCTCGCCCCTGCGGCCGCCTCGGCGACCTGCTCGAGCGTGTGCGAGGCCGCCGTGCTGAGAATCGACGTCAGCCCCTGCGCCGCCGCCGCGCGCGCCACCGCCAGCTCGCCCTGCGGATGCACGATCGACTGAACCCCCACCGGGGCCAGCAGCAGCGGCGCCGGCATCTCCGTGCCGAGCACCGACGTCGAGAGGGAGCGCACGGAGACGTCGCGAAGCATCCGCGGCACGATCTGCCAGCGCTCGAACGCGCGCACGTTCGCGCTCATCGTCAGCTCTTCGCCGGCCCCGCCCGCCACATAGCCGTAGGCCTCCTCGCTCAGGCACTCGCGCGCTCGCTCCTGCAGCTCGCGCGCTCGCACCGGGAGCTTCGGCGGCTCTCCCACCAGGCCCTGGGCGTAGATCTCGAACTGGAAGTCCGCGAACGCCTGCGCCTCGAGCTCAACCTCCGCCTCGCCCATGCCCGCACCCTATGGCAACGCGCGCTCTCACGGACTTCTTCAGGGGCGCTTAGCGGCACTTGAGCGCTTTCTTCGACGCGCCCTCACGGCGGCTGCTAGCTATGGAGGTCTTGCAATCCACGAGGCCCACGATCACCCGTAGGCAGCTGCTGCGCTCCGCCGGGGCCGGCGCGGGCGGCCTCGCGCTCACAGGCACGCTCGTCGAGCTGCTGCGCGGCTCAGGCTCCTCCTCCGGGGCTGCGAGCAGCGCGCCGAGCTCGACCCTCGACGCCGCCCAGGCCGCGCTCGCGCCCCTGCCGCCGAGCTGGCGCACGCGCCCGGATCTGCGCATCCCCGCGCTGACCGTGCTCGAGCGCGAGCGCGGCGCTTCGCACGCGCCGATCTTCATCGCCCCCTACAACGCCCCCAACGCGCAGGCCGGCGCCGTGATCGTCGACGCCGACGGCGAGCCCGTGTGGGAGAACCCGCTCGAAGGCAAGGTCACGACCAACTTCCGCGTGCAGAGCTATCGCTCGAGCCCCGTGCTCACGTGGTGGGAGGGGAGCATCGAACTCGGCCACGGCGTCGGCGAATACGTGATCGCCGACGCGAGCTACCGTCCGATCCGTCGCGTGCAGGCGGCGCGCGGGCTACGCGGGGACCTGCACGAGTTCGTGATCACACCCCGCGACACCGCCCTGCTGACCAGCTACGTCGTACGCAACGCCGATCTGTCAAGCGTGGGCGGCTCGCGCGACGGGACGATCCAGGATGCGCTCTTTCAGGAGCTCGACCTCGCCAGTGGCAGGCTGCTGTTCGAATGGCACGGGCTCGACCACATCGCACTGTCAGAGTCCTACGCCCCGCTCAGCGCCGACTGGGACTACCTGCACATCAACTCCGTCGACCTCGACGGCGATGGCAACCTGCTCGTGTCCGCTCGCAGCACCCACGCCGTCTACAAGATCGCCCGCAGCGGCGAAGTGCTCTGGCGCCTCGGCGGCAAGCACAGCGACTTCGACATGGGCCCCGGCGCCAACTTCGCCTGGCAGCACGACGCCCGCCGCCAACCCGACGGCACGCTCAGCCTGTTCGACAACGGCGCCACGCCCGCCGTCGAGCTGCTCTCGCGCGGGCTCATCCTCGACGTCGACGAGCTCGCCATGACGGCCTCGCTCGTGCGCCAGTACACCCACGAAGGCGTGCTCTCCGGCAGCCAGGGCAGCGTGCAGCTGCTCGAGCGCGGCAACGTCTTCATCGGCTGGGGCGAAACGCCGCGCGTGTCCGAATTCGACGCCCGCGGGCGGCTGCTGTTCGACGCGCTGCTCGGCGACCAATACCAGTCATACCGCGCCTTCCGCCTGCCCTGG
Organism: uncultured Solirubrobacteraceae bacterium; assembly: GCA_963722435.1. GTDB lineage: Bacteria > Actinomycetota > Thermoleophilia > Solirubrobacterales > Solirubrobacteraceae > Palsa-744. The sequence continues at coordinate 928,358 of CAVRKZ010000001.1, forward strand.
CGCGCGCTGCCGGCCGAGGCGCCCGCGATCGCCGCCGACGGCGCCGGCCCGACGCGCACGATCTATGCGAGCTGGAACGGGGCCACCGACGTGCGCGCCTGGCAGCTGCTCGCCGGCGCGCGCGAGGGCGAGCTGCACGCCTACGCCCCCGTGCCCGCGCGCGGCTTCGAGAGCGCCCTCGCCCCACCCCAGCGCAGCGGGCCCGTGTTTGCGGTGAGGGCTCTGAGCGCGCACGGCGCGCCGCTCGGGCAGTCCCCCGCGGTCAGGCTCTCCTAATAGAAATACGTCCTCCCCGCGGCGCGGGCGAGCTCGTGAGCGCTCCTCGCGCGCTCAGCCGAGCACGAGCTCCGCAGCCGTGCGCAACGTGGCCGCGTCACCCGAGAGCAAGAGCGTGGTCACCGGTGAGTCCCGCCACTTGGCCAGGTCCTCCCTGATCTTCTCGCGCGGGCCGATCAGCGAGAGCTCCTCGATCAGCGCCAGCGGGATCTTCGCGCCCGCCTCCTCCTTGTGCCCGCTCAGGTAGAGCTCCTGGATCTCCGCGACCTCGCGCTCGTAGCCCATGCGGATCGGCACGTTGGCGTGGAAGTTCTCGCCTTTCGCGCCCATGCCGCCGAAGTACAGCGCGTAGAACGGGCGCAGCGCGTCCGCCGCCGCCTGCACGTCATCGCTCACGATCAACGGCACGGTCGCGCAGATCTCGAAGTCCTCCGCGCTGCGGCGCGCCCCCTCGCGCGCGAAGCCCTCCTCCAGCGAAGGCCTGTAGAGCTCGTCGTAGACGCTCGGCGCGAACAGCATCGCGAGCCATCCGTCGCACAGCTCCGCGCACAGCGCGATGTTCTTCGGCCCCTCCGCGCCCAGGTATATGGGGATCTCCTCACGCAGCGGGTGAATCGAGGACTTCAGCGCCTTGGCCAGCCCCGTGCCCTCGGGCAGCGGCAGGGGGTAGTGCGGGCCGGGAGCCTCCAGCGACCCGGAGCGCGCCCAGATCTCGCGCAGGATCGAGATGTACTCGCGTGTGCGCGCGAGCGGCTTGGCGAATGGCATGCCATACCAGCCCTCCACCACCTGCGGCCCCGAGACGCCCAAGCCGAGGATGAAACGGCCGTTTGACAGGAGGTCCATCGTCATCGCCGCCATCGCAGTCGCCGCCGGCTGACGTGCGGACATCTGCACGATCGCCGTGCCCAGCTTGATGCGCTCGGTCGAAGCGCCCCACCACGCCAGCGGCGTCAGGCAATCCGAGCCGTACGCCTCCGCCGTCCAGATCGAGTCAAAGCCCAAGCGCTCGGCCTCCGCGATCGCCTCGCTCGCCCCCGGCGGCGGTCCGCCGGCCCAGTAGCCGGTGTTCAGCCCGAGCTTCAGCTCCTCAGCCATCGCGCGCGAGCCTATCGCTGTACGAACGCGAGCGTAAAGCCGTCATGGCCCTTCGCGCCCACCGTCTGGATCGTCGTCGCGCTGACCCTCTGTGCGCCCGCGCGGTCCGCCGCCAGCAGCTCGTGAAGACGGCGCATTCCCACCACCCGCGGGTCCTCGTTCTGCGCATCCCCGATCGCTCCTCCGAGCACCACGTTGTCCGTCACGATCACGCTGCCCGGGCGCGAGAGCTCTAGCGCGTGCTCGAAGTACGCAGGCGTCCCCTGCTTGTCCGCGTCGATGAAGATCAGGTCAAAGGGCCCCGCGCCCTCCTCGATCAGCGCCCGCATGCCATCCAGGGCGGCTCCCACGCGGATCTCCACCCGCTCCGACAGGCCGGCGCGCTCGATGTTCGCCTGCGCCACCCGCGCATAGCCCTGATCGAGCTCGAGCGTGATCAGCCGGCCGTCCTCCGGCAGCGCCCGCGCCAGCCAGATCGTGCTGTAGCCGCCCAGCGTCCCCAGCTCCAGCACCCTGCGCGCGCCCTGCACGCGCGCCAGCAGGTGCATCATCTTGCCCAGCGCCGGCGTCAGCGCGATCGCCGGCAGACCCGCCTGCTCGCTCGCCTCGCGCGCCGCCTCGAGCGCCCCATCCTCGCCGACCAGCAGCTCCTCGACGTACGCGTCGACCGCGCTCCAGCGCTCCGCGCTCACGGCGCCGCACCGGTGCTGACCTGCGGCGCTCCCAGCTCGCCGGCGCGCGCCTCGGGCGCGCTCATCAGCGCTAACGGAACGGCGAGCCCGGCCGAGCGGCGGACCGTCGCGATACGCCTGTCGCGCTGCACCGCCGCATGCACCTCACCCACGTGCGGGGCGAGCGAGGCCGCCGTGCGCTCGATGTTCTCGACCACCAGCGCAAGGCCCCAGAAGCGCACCGGGCGATCGGGGCCGCCGCCGCGCGCCACCGCCTCCTCGGGCTCCTCAACGAGCTCGAGGATCTCGCGCCCGAGACGGAAGAACGCCTGCCGCGGAGCGCCCGCCGGCGTGGGCTCCTCGCGCACGCGGCGGAGATCGAGCCCGGCGGCGCGCAGCGCAGTCACGCTGCGCTCGAAGGCCGGCGATATCGCCACCACGTGGTCGATCGCCCAGACCCCATTCGGGTGGCTCGGGGCCGGCGGGGGCTGCGGGCGCTCAGAGCGCGCCGTCGGCAGGCCATCGAGCTCGCCCGCGGCGATCCCGCGCAGCGACCAGCCGGTGATCGCAGAGGCAGCCCGGGGGCGCTCATCACCCGCGCTCGCCGTGGCGGCGAAGCGCATGCGAACCGTCCCGATCTGGCAGTCCCGGCCCGAGACCGTGAAGCCGAGCGCCGCCCACCCGGCGGGATCGTCGGCGATCTCGAGCTCATCGATCGTCACTTCGCTCATCGGTCTCACGCCCGCCGCGCCACGCCGTGCATGCGGGTAGCACGAGCTCCTGGCGCTAAAACGGTCGGGCGTGAACGCTACACCGCCAGCGGGCGAGGGCCGCCCCGAGCTCAGCGACCGTCGTCGTCTGACGATCCTCGCGATCTGCTGCATGAGCCTCTTGATCGTGGCGATGGACACCACGATCGTCAACGTCGCCCTGCCGTCGATCCGGCGCGGGCTGCACGCGCCCGTGTCGGGGCTGCAGTGGACGATCGACGCCTACGTGCTCGTGATCGCGAGCCTGCTGTTGCTGTCCGGATCGACCGCCGACCGACTGGGGCGCAAGCGGGTCTTCCAGATCGGCCTGCTCGTGTTCGTCCTCGGCTCGCTCTCCTGCAGCCTCGCCCCCAGCCTCGACTGGCTGATCGCCGCTCGCGCTCTCCAGGGCATCGGCGGCTCCATGCTCAACCCGGTCGCCATGTCGATCATCACCAACGTCTTCACCAACCCACGTGAGCGAGCCCGTGCGATCGGCGCCTGGGGCGCCGTCGTGGGCATCAGCCTCGCACTCGGGCCGATCGTCGGAGGCGCGCTCACCCAGAGCGTCGGCTGGCGCTCGATCTTCTGGATCAACGTGCCCATCGGGCTCGCCGCCGTGGCGCTGACAGCCCGGTTCGTGCCCGAGTCGCGCGCGCCGCGCGCGCGGCGCATCGATCCCGTCGGGCAGCTGCTCGTGATCGTCACGCTCGCCGCGCTCACCTACGCGATCATCGAAGGCCCGCAGGCCGGGTGGTCATCGGCGCAGACCGTCGGCCTGTTCGCGCTCGCCGCCCTCGCACTCGCGGCCCTGATCGCCTACGAGCCGCGCCACACCGACCCCCTGATCGAGCTGCGCTTCTTCCGCAGCGTGCCCTTCTCCGGCGCCACCGTGATCGCCATCGCCGCCTTCGCCGGCTTCGGTGGCTTCCTCTTCGTCAACACCCTCTACCTGCAGGACGTGCGCGGCTACTCCGCTCTGGATGCCGGCCTGTGCACGCTTCCCATGGCGCTCGCAGCGTTCGCCTGCAGCCCCCTCTCCGGCCGCGCCGTCGGCGGGCGCGGGCCGCGCCTGCCCCTGTGCATCGCCGGCACCTGCATGGGCGCGAGCGCGCTCGTGCTGACCACCCTCAGCTCCTCCACGCCGCTGCTCGAGCTGCTGTGCATCTACGCCGTCTTCGGCATCGGCTTCGGGACCGTCAACGCTCCCATCACCTACGCCGCCGTCTCGGGCATGCCCGATAACCAGGCCGGCGTCGCCGCGGCCGTCGCCTCCACCAGCCGCCAGATCGGCGTGGCGCTCGGCGTCGCCGTCACCGGCTCGATCCTCGGAGCCACCGTCGGCAGCCACCTCAGCGCGCACCTGACGAGCGCAAGCCACCCCGCCTGGGCGCTGATCGCCGGCTGCGGCGCGCTCGTGCTCGCGCTCGGCCTCGCCACCACAGGGACGTGGGCGAGGCACACCGCCAGGCGCTGCAACGAGCTCCTGGACGAGGAGGCCGCCGCGCGGCCCGCGCCCGCGTGAGCAGCACAGCGAAACCCCCGGGGGGCCGGCGCAGGTCCTGGCTGATGACGGGCGTCCGCTACGTGCTGCCCGCAGGCATGGTGATCGCAGGCATCGTGATCATGGCCTTGGGCGGCGAAATCGACGTCGAGGGCGGCGCGAGCATCGTCAGCGCAGGACTTGCCGTCTACTTCATCAACTGGCTCTTTCGCATCGGCGTCTCCGGCGATGCCGAGCGCGAGCGCGAGGACGCGGCGCGAGCGTACTTCGACCAGCACGGCCGCTGGCCGAGCTGAGGCCGGCGCTCGAGCCGGGGCGGGCGACCGGGCGGGCGCTCAGCGCGTCGAGGGCCGCGGCAGGGCGCCAGCGCCGGCGTCGCGCTTCTCACGCTTGGGCGCCAGTGCCGAGGCGATGAGCACGCCGCCGATGCCGCCGAACAGGTGCGCCTGCCATGAGACGCCCGAGTGCGGCACGAGGTCGATGATGAGCGCGCCCCCGAATAGCAGCGCGACGATCACGCCCAGGGCGACCTCCGCCACCTGGCGGTTGAACAGCCCGCGGCTGATCAGATAGGTGGCGTAGCCGAAGACGACGCCGCTCGCGCCCACCGTGTCCGTATGCGACGGCGCGATCAGCCACGTGCCAAGGCCGCTCACGACCGCCACCGCCGCCGTCACGACGAGCAGCCTGCGCGCGCCCGCGAGGGCGATCACGAAGCCGAGGATGAGCAGCGGGATCGTGTTGCCGAGCAGGTGCGAGAAGCTCGCGTGCAGGAACGGCGCGAAGACGATGCCGTCGAGGTGCGAAGCGCTGCGCGGCACGATGCCGTTGCTATCCAAGCGGTAGCTGTCGAGCGCGTTGATGATCTCGACAACCCACATGATTCCGACGAGCACCGCCAGCGTGCGCAGCCCGCCGCGCTGGGCGGCGAGACGGTTGCGTACGTGCTCGCGCAGCTTCACAGCTCAAGCATCGCAGCTTTTGCGGGCGAGCCGGGCGGGTCAGAGCGTCTGCGAGGCGCGAGCCCGAAAAGGGCGGAAATCGGCGGGACGCTTCTCGTTGAAGGCCTCGATGCCCTCCTGCGCCTCCGCGGAGTCGACGAACTCGCGCAGGCCGCTGAACGCGAGTGCGCCCTGAGCTGCGAGCTGCTCGCTGTCGATGTTGAAGGACTGCTTGAGGAAGCGCAGCGCGGTTGGTGAGAGCGCGAGGATCTCATCGGCGTAGCGACGCACCTCCGCGTGCAGCTCGCCCGCTTCGACCACACGGTTGACCAGGCCCCATCGCTCGGCCTCGTGGGCGTCGTACTGACGACACAGAAACCAGATCTCGCGGGCGCGCTTCTCGCCGACGACGCGCGCGAGGTAGCCCGTGCCGAAACCCGCGTCGAATGAGCCCACGCGCGGACCCGCCTGCCCGAAGCGCGCGTGCTCGACGGCGATCGACAGGTCGCAGATCACGTGCAGCACGTGCCCGCCACCGATCGCCAGGCCGTTGACGGCCGCGATCACCGGCTTGGGGATCTCACGGATCACGCGGTGCAGGCTCTCGATCTCGAAGAGCCCCGACTCCGACGGGCCGTAGTCGCCGCTCAGCTCCCGCTGCTTCTGGTCGCCCCCCGCGCAGAAGGCGCGCTCGCCCGCGCCCGTGAGTGCGACCACGCCCACTTGGGGGGCCGCCCAGGCGCGCTTGAAGCACACGATCAGCTCATCGACCGTATGTGCAGTGAACGCGTTCAAGCGCTCCGGCCGGTCGATCGTGATCCACGCGAGGCCCTCTTGCTCCTCGTAGCGGACATCCGACAGCTCCCGCATGGTGCCCTCCTCCTGGACTCGAGACGACGACTCTTCGCCGCGAGGTTACAGCCCGCCCCACTGGACGGATGCCCAGTTGCTCCTCGCAGCCCTAAACCACCGCTGGACGGATGTCCAATCGCTCCTTGCAGGGCTAAAGCCCTTCTGCCGTTTGTCCGATCGTTGCCCTGCGGCTAGCTCCATATCTCAAAGGAGAGCCGGGCCGCAGTTTTGGAAAAAGGCACACCCGTCGCGAGGCGGGGTCGCAAAGCAAGGGGTCTCTCGTAGACAGCCCAGCCGCCCGGCAACCCAGAGAAACCAGAAAAGGAGCTTTGCCGTTATGTTCAGGGGGATACTTCAGAAAAAGAGGACCCGCGCCGGGCTTGGCGTCCTCATAGCCGTTCTGGCGCTCGGCGCAGCCGCGATCGCTTACTGGACCAGCTCCGGTGAAGGCTCGGGCACCGTCAAAGCCAGCTCCGGTGGCGCGCAGTTCGAAGTCAGCAGCGCGCTTGCCGAAAACCTGTTCCCCGGCGGCAGCGTCGCTGTCTCGGTGAAAGTGAAGGACCTCGAAGCCGTCCAGAGCGAGTACCTGACCAAGCTGGAAGCGGAAGTCCAGTCGACCTCGGTCACGGAATGCAAAAAGGAATGGTTCGAAGTCACGCCCGCGTCGCAGGAACCGAAAGTCCTGATCACGCACGGCGAAACCAAGGAATACACCCTCACCGTGAAAATGAAAGAAGAAGCCGCCGTCAACCAGAACGCCTGCAAGGGCGCGTCGCTGACGATGCACTACAAAGCCTCTTAGTCCGGCGTCGGAGACGCCGAGGAGTCTTGCGGGTGCCCTCGAGGGCGACGGCCGGAGGTCGTCGCCCTCGTCGCTCGTAAGGCGCACGCACAGCGCGAGCGCCGCCTCGGCCGCCAACACCGGAGCTTCGAGGCCGCGAGTCGAGCGCGACCATGCGAGCTGATCACCTAACGCATAAAGTCAAGGACAGGGTGCGACTGATCGCGCTCGCCTGTGTGGCCGCGTTCGGCACCTTCGCGGCAAGCTCGTCTGCATACTGGACGAGCAGCGGCGAAGGGACCGCGAAAGCCAACCTCACGTCGCTTGCCGCCCCAACCATCGCGAGCGCCGTGCCCGGCGCCGAAACTGTCCAGCTCTCCTGGACGAGCGTCACCGCGCCCGGTTCCGGGACGGTCGAATACTACGTGACGCGCGAAGGCGGCGTGCCCGCGGGAAACTGCCCGAGCGCGAGCTCCCACTCGACCAGCACGAGCTGCACCGACACCGGCGTCGCGATCGGCACGCATCAGTACACGGTCACCGCCGTCTGGCGTACCTGGAGCGCCGCGAGTGAAAGCAAATCGGTGAGCGTCAGCTACGGGCCCGCCACGCACTTCCAGTTGAGCGCCGCCAGCACGTCGCCGAGCGCCGGCGAAGCCGACGACCTGACGATCATCGCCAAGGACGCGAGCAACAACACCGTCGCCAACTACACGGGCACCCACAACCTCACCTTCGAAGGCGCCTCCGAAGCGCCGAGCGGCACGCACCCCACCGTCACGAGCTCGGGGGGCGGAAAAGAAGTTCGGCGAAAGCACGGAAATCAACTTCGCCGAAGGCCAGGCCACGGTCTCCAGCTCGAGCAACGGGGTGCTCAAGCTCTACAAGGCCGAAGAAGCGATAGTCAAAGTGACCGAAGGCCTGCTCTCCAACGGCTCCGGTCTGGCGGTCACGGTCAAAGCGGGCGCGACCAAGAAGTTCACCGTGCCGACGCCGAGCGAACAGACAGCGGGCACCGCCTTCAGCGTAACGCTCACGGCCACAGACGAATGGGGCAACACCACCACCAGCTATACCGGCTCCAAGACGCTCACCTGGAGCGGCCCGGGCAACTCGCCCAGCGCCCAAGCGCCCAGCTACCCGGCCACGGTCACCTTCACCGCCGGCGTGAGCGCGGCCGCCTCCATCACGCTCTACGACGCCCAGAGCACCACACTCACCGCCAAAGAAGGCACCACCGTGGAAGGCACCTCGGGCTCCTTTACGGTGAAGGCGGCAGGCGCCACCAGCTTCAGCGTGCCGACGCCGAGCGAACAGACAGCGGGCAGCGCCTTCAGCGTGACGGTGACCGCCTGGGATACCTGGCACAACACAGCCACCAGCTACACCGGCTCCAAGACGCTCACCTGGAGCGGCCCGGGCAACTCGCCCAGCGCCCACGTGCCCAGCTACCCGGCCACGGTCACCTTCACCGCGGGCGTGAGCGCGGCCGCCTCGATCACGCTCTACGACGCCCAGAGCACCACACTCAAGGCGAAGGAAGGCACCACCATCGAAGGCACCTCCGGCTCCTTCACCGTCAAACCCGGCGCGACCAAGAAGTTCACCGTGCCGACGCCGAGCGAACAGACAGCGGGCACCGCCTTCAGCGTAACGCTCACGGCCACAGACGAATGGGGCAACACCACCACCAGCTATACCGGCTCCAAGACGCTCACCTGGAGCGGCCCGGGCAACTCGCCCAGCGCCCAAGCGCCCAGCTACCCGGCCACGGTCACCTTCACCGCCGGCGTGAGCGCGGCCGCCTCCATCACGCTCTACGACGCCCAGAGCACCACACTCAAGGCGGCGGAAGGCACCACCGTCGAAGGCACCACCGGCTCCTTCACCGTCAAACCCGGCGCGACCAAGAAGTTCACCGTGCCGACGCCGAGCGAACAGACAGCGGGCACCGCCTTCAGCGTGACGCTCACGGCCACAGACGAATGGGGCAACACCACCACCAGCTATACCGGCTCCAAGACGCTCACCTGGAGCGGCCCGGGCAACTCGCCCAGCGCCCAAGCGCCCAGCTACCCGGCCACGGTCACCTTCACCGCCGGCGTGAGCGCGGCCGCCTCGATCACGCTCTACGACGCCCAGAGCACCACACTCACCGCCAAAGAAGGCACCACCGTCGCGGGCACCTCCGCCAGCTTCACCGTGAAAGCAGCCGTGGCGAGCCGCTTCGCATGGTCGAAAGGCGAAGTCACGGCTGGCGCGTTCGAAGGAACCTGCCTGTTCACGTGTGTGAGCTCGAGCATCGGCGCCAGCAAGAAATTCAAGGCCCACCTCTCGGTCACCGACGCCTACGGGAACATCGTCACCAACCTCGGCGTCACAGAGAAAGCCGAGGTCGAAAAGACGAGCGGAGAAGGCACGCTCAAAAACGCCACCGGCGTGAGCATCCCCTCCACGGGCTTGGCGGAATCGACGACGATCTTCGAATACACGAGCCCCGCGACAGGGACGAGCGAAGCGAAACTGTCGCTCAAGCGGGAAACCGGCACGACGTACACCGAAGCCACGGCCGCGATCAAGTACTAGCCGGCAGCGCGCGCGTCATCCGGAAGCTCGGCCCGCGCTCACGCTCCGACAGCCACGCTGGCCGGCAGGCCGACGTTGTCCTGTTCGCCGAGCGCGCGGATCGCGAGGTAGCGCTTGACGCCCGTGGCCGGCAGCGTGAAGGACTGCGTCGTTCCCGCCGCGGCCGGTTCAGGCGCGCCGGGAAGCGCAGTCGCCTTGGCGAAGTTTGCGGCATCGATCGGTTTGGCCGAGGTGACGATTTCGTACTTGAGCGCTTTGCCGCACATCAGGTTCTCGCCCGGCGCGCTCCAGCCGAGCACCCCTCCGCTCACGTGCGCATCGAGCGGGACCCCGGGCGGCACCGCATCGCGGGTGTAGTCGCCCGAGTTGGCGATGTCGTGGTGGAAGTTCGGCCACGAGCTCGGCGAGCACGCCGCCGCCGGCGTCGAGTACACGGCGAGCGTGCCTTCCCGCGTGATCGACACGACGTCCTTCTTGGCTTCAGCGCTCGTGTCGATCGTACCCAACGAGCCGAGCACGGGCGTCGCGACGCTCCAGCCTGCCGGTGAGCTTCGGCCACGCGGTGCTCGCCGGCAGGCCCTCTTCGTTGTATGCCTCAAGGTCGTTCTCGGCGGTGCCCGCGACGACCTCCTGTTTGGGCGATTCGCCGGTGATGTCGCCGACGGTCTCGCCGGTGATGAACGACAGGTCGTTGTCGACGGTCGGATAGCCGGGCGCGAACTGACCCGTTTCGGCGTTCCACGCCGCGATGAAGTCCTGCCCGCCCCTCTGCTGGTTCGGCGCGACGATGTCGAGTGCGCGGATCAGGCCGGCGGCGGGGTTGAACAGGTCGAGCGTCGTGCCGTTGAGTGTCCCGAACGCCGGCTCGCCGACGGCCGCGAATGCCGGCAGATCAATCTTCTGCGGATTCGCTGCCAGGTCGGTCTCCAGCGCGTTGTCGGCCCCGTCGGTCGACCCGTAGCAGGACGTGCCGTTGGGATTCAGTACGTACCCGGGCCCCGCGTCCGGCGTGACCGCGATCTTCGGCCCTTCGCCGCCTTCGGGGCACTTCAGCGGCGCGACCACGGGCGAGCCGTCGATGCCCTCGCCCACTTCGGGCAGCAGGCCCGCGTCAATGATGCCGATCTTCACCGGCCAGCCTTCGCGGAAGGCGTCCGAGGTGCATTTCGAGTCTTCGCATTTGAAGCCGCCGGTGGCGCATGTCGAGGGTTCGCTCGAGCAGCCTGCTCGCCTTGATCGCGTACACGCGACCGTTGGCGAACTGCAGCTCACCCGTCTCGCCGATCACGCCCAGCGAGGTCGTGGTGAGGTCACCGGCGTTGATCGGGCCTTCGTTGCCTTCGTTCGTCAGGTACTCCTCGTTGGTCCCGACGATGATCGTTGGCGGGTTGCCCGGCCCGTCGAGGCTCGCCACGGCCGGCGTGTCGACGATCTTGCCCTGGTCTTCGTCTTTGTTTTCGTTCGCCGGCACGTTCGAGTTGAACGTCGGCTCGTTGCTCACGGGATCGACGGAGGCAACCTTTTCGGGGTCCTCGACGAGCACCGGAAAGCCCTTCACCGCTTCGCCGTCGGGGTGCCACGCGTATACGTGGCGGTCCTCACCCGCGGCGATGATGTCAAGCCCCGGGCCCTTTTCCGGTTCGAGGTCCGCGAGCACGGGTGAGGTCGCGAAGCCGCCCTGCGTGCGCTGGCGCACGCCGCTGCGCTGTGCCTCCCAGCCCGGGTCGCCCGGCAGTGGCGCGCCCGAGTAGTCGGGGTCGGAGGTCTCGTGGAAGATCAGCTTGCCCTTGGAGCTCCACGCGTAGACGTTGCCTTCGAGGTCGTCGGCGACGATGTCCATTTCGCCGTCTCCGCTCAGATCGCCCGCAGCGGGCGCCTCGATGACCGGCGCGTAGTGCTTGCGCGACTGTTTGCCGCCGCGGTAGGCGTACTCGCCCGTGTGCAGCGGCAGCTCCTCGGTGTGCACGGGCCAACCGGGTAGCTCGCTCACGCCGCCGCTCGAGGGGTCGTATTCGTATGCGTTGATCCAGCCGTCGGAGTTCGCCACGACGAGCTGGTCGCGGTCGTTGCCCGTGAGATCCACGAGCAGCGGGCTCGCGTCCCCGTCGCCGTGCATTTCGATCGGGAAGCCCTTGAGCATTTCCGAGTCGCGGTGCAGGTTCAGCTGGCGGCGATCCTCTCCCGTCATCGCGGGACCGGGCGCGCCCGGCGCGCTGGAGACGACGAGCCGCACCGTGAAGGCGTAGGGCTGTGTGTTCGGGCGGCCGCTGGAGGTCTGAACGTTGGCGCCGCCGCCGTTCTCGTTGGCTTCGAAGGAGGTCGGGTCCGTAGGTGGGAACATCGCCTCGAGGCTCCTCGTGTTGACCGTCCCGACGAGGCCGTTGTAAGCGCCCGAGTGAACGGTCGTGCCGTTGCAGTATTCGGATGGCACGGCTGCAAAATCTCCGCCCGCCGAGGTCGATGCGTTGTTGGGTTGCGCGCCAGGCGCAACTTCCACGCGGCAGGTGTAGCTAGTGCGCGCGTTCACGTAGCCTTCGACAGCAAAGGATTCTTCGTTGGGATTCATCTGCTGGAACCATTCCGGCGAGGTGATGTTGGCCTCGGGCGGTATCCAGCCTTCGGCGGCGGCCTCCACCGACTTGTACGCGTCAAGGCGTCCGTAGCCGGTGAACTCATCCCAGCCCTTCCGGGTAGGCCAGCGGAAGGTGTCCGGCAGCGGCCCGATCACGCCGCCGAACTCATTGGCGGCGAAGATCGTGTTCGTGTTGGGGTCGGTGCAGCCCGGCGCCATGCCCACGCTGCACGACATTTCCGGTTCGGCGGCGGTATCGACGTCGTCCGCCTGACCGCCATCGCCTTCGTCCGCCGCTGCCTTACCGCTGCTCGGGGGGTTCGATCCGAGCGTCGAGGAGCCGTCGATGGCGGTGCCTTCGACGTTGCCCGAGGCGAGCAGCTGGCGCACCTCATTGGCCGTGATCGGGCACGCTTCGCCGTTCACGCGCTTGCAGTCGCTCGCCGGTTTCAGCTTCACCGACGAGCTTTTTGAGCACTTCCCATATAGCGGCGCGCCGCACGCGTCCAGGGCGGCACTGTAGATCAGCCCCGCGACGCCCGAGCTCCGGCCCGTGGCCTCCGAGGAGCAGGACGTGGCGGGGACCGAGAGATCGATACGCGTGCCGAAGTTCGTGCAGCCGTCTAGCTGCAGGTAGGACGGCGGCTTGTTCGTCACCGGCACGCCGCCGAGGCTCGCGGGCCCTTCCATCGCGTTCACGACGATCGTGTTCGGCAGCGCGCCGGGCTGGTTGTGGTGTTCAGCCGCCTCGTCGGCAGCCGAGGCCATCACGGTGACGCCGTGGCTGTAGGCGTAGTCGATCGCTTCGCGCGTGTAGTTTGGATCGTTGTAGGTGCCCAGCGGCTCCTGGATCACGTCGACGCCGCGGTCGGTCGCATAGTCCACGGCCTCGGCGAAGCGGTTGGCGTCGGTGATGAACGACTCACCGACACGGAGCTCCATGATCTCGCAGTTGGGGCACGTGCCGATTTCGCCGGCGCTGTTGTCCGCTTCGGCGGCGGAGTTTTCCTCCTCGCCGGTGCCGTGACCGTAGTGAACCTCGTCGTAGGGGTCATTGTTGTTATCGACGAAGTTCCAGCCGGCGATGTCGTTCACATAGCCATTGTGGTCGTGGTCGATGCCGTCCGAGAAGGCGATGATCAGGTCCTCCGGCGTGAGGATGCCGGGCGGGCCGTTGCGGCACTCCTTCGTCGTCGGCGGGTTGGTGCACTGCGGGTAGCCGTCGGTCACCGCGGCAACGCGGGAGTCGCATGCGTAGTCGAGCACGTTGAAGACGCCCTGTTCGAGCACGTCATAGGGGATCGGACCGCTGCCGCCTGCTTTGCCGCCCGGCATGCCGCCGTCGGGGTCATAGTCACCGCCGCTCGCCGCGCGCGCCGTTTCGCAGTTCACGTGAGTCGTGGGGTCGAACGTCTTGCTCATGTTCACTTCGGGCGACGGGAGCTCGCCGGCGTTCAGCAGCACCTTGCCGCGCAGCAGCAGCACCGCACCGCGGTTGTTCCATTCGATGCCCGAGTCGAGCTCGGCGATCGAGACGTCGGGCCGGCCCAGCGTCACATCGAAGGCGGCGTGGATCGGCGTGCCAGCCGCTATGCACGAGCCGGTTCCTTCCGGCATCCTCGCGAATTCGTCGACGAGGCTCATGCCGGTGACGCCGCACAGCTCATCCATCTTCGAGTTGTCTTCCTCGATCGCCACGTCTTCGGTCGAGTTCGATTCGGAGGACTGACCGCCTTCCAATGGCGGCGGGATCGCCGGTGTGGCCGCGTACTTCCACTTCAGCCCGCCCACATTGCTTGGCATCTCGCCGGGTGCGAGCTTCCAGCTCGACGGTTCAGAGAGCTCGCCCTCGCCTACATAGGGGAAGTCCGCCCGCGCGCAGGCGGCTCCGAGGAGCAGGAGGCAGAGCCCGATCGACAGTGCGGCGCCGAGCGCACTCAGCGCGCGCTCGCCTATAGCCATCCCTCCGCTGCGATTCCGCTCACCACTCCTCCACGCCCGTGCTCGATCCGCGATCCGCCCACCGCTCGAGAGAGGCGTACGAATCCGGCGCTGCCTGCGTTACCCCTTTGTGGGCTATCCAAACGGCTCGGCGAAGGGTTAGATGCCGTGGGATCGAAATGGATGGCCTGCGAGCAGAGGCCGGACACGCCCAGTCAAGCAGCCGATCACGGGAGGTCCGCGAGCGGTGCCGCAGCGCCAGGCGCCGGCGGCGCGCCCGTCTTTGGCTCGCGATCCTGCTGGCCGTGATGGTCTCGGCGTGCTCGGGAACGCAGGCGAGCAACGCGGTGGCCCCGTCCTCCCAACAGGTCGAAGAACTGAAGCAGGAAGCGCACGAACGCGAGGCCGAACAAGACGCGGAAGAAGGCGGGGAAGACAAGCAAGAATCCAAGGAAGCCGACCAAGAACGCCAGGAAGAAGTCGAACAGATCGAAGAAGAAGCCGAAGAACACAGCGAACACGGGGAATGAGCCGCCGCGGAAGGGCCCGCGTGTCGCATTTTGCGGGCGACGGGAGGTAGCCCTTAACGCCTCGGCAACACGGAGGCTCGCCCGTGGAGTAGGATTTGGCGTTACGAGTCGCTCTGCGAGGGGGGCGGCAGCAGGCAACAGGGAGGGGACGCGAACGATGGGACAGGCATCTGGCAAGGCCGGGGGTCGTGGCTTTCGCACTCTGTTCGCCGTCCTCGGCGCCACGGTCGTGGCTCTCGTTTGCGCGCCGGTAACGCTCGCCACCTCGCTGACGGCGGGCGACGTCGTCGTCGAGCGCGACGGAAACGGCACGGAAGCGCTGTCAGGCTCGGCAGGGTCAGTGTTCCTCGACGAGTTCGAACCGAACGGCAACCACGTAGCGGAACTCGCGTTCCCGACGAGCGCGAACGGCTCGAACAAACCGCTGCTGGACAGCGGCTCGGCGACCTCCGACGGATTGATGACGCTGTCGGCCAACAGCGAATGCCTCCTCGCTGTCGGCTATGACGCGCCCCTGGGCACCGAACACGTCACCGAAACGCCCGACAAAACCTTCCCCCGCGTGGTCGCCGTCGTCAACGGCCAAGGCGAAATCAACACCACGACCGGGCTGACGGACTTCGCCAACGAAAACAACGCGCGCAGCGCCGCCTCGAACGAATGCAAAAAGCTCTACGTCGGCGGCAACGGCACGAAAACCACCGGCGGGGTTGTCGAGGCTGAACTCGGCAAATCCACCGGCACCCAGCTCGACGAAAACGTCACGAACATCCGGCAGGTCGAGGTCGTGGACGGTCAGCTATACGCCGACGCAGACCCCACGAAAGGCCTCGGGGTGGACATTGCCAAAGTGGGCAGCGGGTTGCCGACCACCGCCAAACAGACGATCACCAACCTGCCCTTCGAAACAGCGCCCGAAGAGCCCTACGCCTACAGCATGCTCACGCTCGGGCTCGGCTCGGAACCGGACACGATCTACGTCGCCGACAACAAACGCAGCGCGGTGGTCAAGTACGGCCTGCACGAAGGCAAATGGGTCGAACACGGGTTGGTCGAAGTACCCGAAGTGACGGGGGTCACGGCCAACGACGTGGGCGGTGTCGTGACCATCTACGCGACGAGCGCCGGTACGAGCGGGAAGGGCGGAACCCTCTACAGGATCTCCGACGTGAGTGGCGTCAACGGCACGCTCAGCGGGATCCCCGTGGAAGTCGCCACGGCCCCGGCCAACGAGGCCTGGCGAGGCGTCGCCTTCGCGCCCGGTACCACGATCGGCTCGGGCGGCACGCCGCCGGCGCAGCCGAGCATCGTGGCGGCGGAAACCACACTCCCGGCGGCGATCGACGATCCCACCAACAGGACGATGCCGATCACCGTCGGAGACCCCGAATACGCGGCGAGCGAACTGAAAGTGAGCGTTCGCTCCTCCAAGGAATCCGTGGCCCCGGTGAGCGGGATCACCGTAACGGGGACCGGTACGGAGCGAACCGTCACCGTCACACCCGAGGGCGTCGGCATCACGAAACTCACCTTCACCGTGGAAGCGCCCAACGGCGCGTTTACAAGTACGCAGATCAGCTACGGGGCCTCCGAATTCCTCGGCGACTTGAGCGATCGGTACTACTCCCAGCAGGGTGCCGCGGGCAGCGCAATCGACGTGGGCGGTGGGTACATGATCGTCGCATCCGACGAATCGAACACCCTCGCCCTTTATCGCGAGGGGACCTCGGCGCCGCCCGTCAAGACCTTCGACTTCGACGGCGACCTTCCCTATGGCGCGGTCGCGGTGAACATCCACTCCTCGGCGCGGGCGGGCAACACGATCTACTGGGTCGGCGGGTTCGACAACACCAACAGCGGAGAAGCCCAACCGGCCCGCAACACCATCTTCGCCGCCACGATCACAGGCTCTGGTGCGAGCACCGAACTGACCTACGTTGGAAGCTACACGGGTCTGCGCGAAGACCTGGTCGATTGGGACAACGCGAACGGCGCGAAACTGGGTCTGGCCAAATCGGCCGCTTCAGGTCAGCCTGGCGAGCAGGCCGCCGGGTTCAAGATCGAGGGCGTGGAGTTTGCGCCCGGCTCGAGCAGCGAAGCGTACCTGACCCTCCGCGCGCCGCTCGAGCCGGCCTGTACAGAAGAAGAAGAAGTGAAAGAAACATGCACCCGCCACCTCGCCTTGGTCATCCCCGTCACGAACTTCTCCGAACTGGTCACCGACGGAAACCCGGGGACCACGAAAGCGACCTTCGGCACCCCGCTCGAGTGGAATCTGGGCGGCCTCAGCATTCGCCAGATCCGTAAAAACGCCGGAGGCGAATACATCATCATCGCCAGCACGGCGACATCGGCCGACACCGTCTTCCAGCTCTGGGGCTGGGACGGGGAAACCGAAGACGAACCGGTGCTGCTGAACGCGAAACTCCCACTGACCGTCTCACCGGAAGAAGCTGAAAAAGGCGTGACCGGCACCGTTGCCTCCGAAGGCGTGTGGGACGCACTCAGCTCGACGCCCGAACCCATCGCCGACGGCGATGGAGTCGAAGTGCTACAGGACGACAGCAAGATCGTGTGGTACGGCTCCGGCACCAAAGACGCCGAAAAGGGCCTCCTCGCGGGCCTCCAGAAGTTCCTAGGGCGCCCTGTCACCGTTGAGATACCGGCTCCGGGAACGCCCGAAGCACCTTACCTGTCCAAAGGCAAAACCCCGAACAAAGGCGAGTTCACGCTCAAATGGAAGCCGGCGCCAACGCTGCGCGCACGCTTCACGCTGCAGCACCAGAACGCGGAAGGCGGATGGACCACGTTCGCGTCAGGGCTGTCGAAGCGCGAATACACCTTCACGACGGGCGAACCCGAGAACGAAGGCACGTGGACATATCGCGTCAGCGAGACCAACGAAACCGGCACGAGCGAATTCTCGAAAGAATCCGCGCCGATCAAGGTCGACAAGACGCCTCCGCGCACGCCCACCGCGACCGCCTCGCGCGCTCCCGACTACTCGGGCGGCGGTGGCTGGTACAAGAACAGCGTCGAAGTGAAATTCACCTCGAACGGCGACCCGAACTTGTCAGACGGAAGCCTGGGCAGCGGCGTCAACCCGGCGACGCTCACCGAGCCGGAGACCTTCGACAGCAGCGGCATCTACGAAGCCTGCGGCACCGTCGCCGACTACGCAGAAAACGTCTCGAAACCGGGCTGTCTGACGGTGCAGGTCGACGCCACGCCGCCGAGCCTTGAACTCACGTGCCCGGCGACCGCTCTGATCAGCTCGTCGGACGTGAACGCCATGCTCACAGCCTCTGACGCCTACTCCGGGCTCGAAACCCCCGCCAGCGAAACAATCCCCATAAACACGAGCGTCGCAGGACCACAGACGATTACCCGCACGGCGAAGTCCCACGTGGGCCTCGAAACGACGAAGTCGTGCACGACAGACATCATCTACCCGACCCCGGGCGCACCTGCGCTGACCGAGGGCGTGAGCCCGAACAACAGCGGCGACTTCACGCTCGGCTGGACCGGCGATAACCCCATGCAGTACATGGACCTCACCTACACGCTGCAGGCCCACGATGCCGCGACCGAAACCTGGACGACTGTGGCCAGCGGGATCGAATCCCTGAGCTTCGCGTTCTCAGGGGCGGGGGAGGAAGAAGGCACGTGGGTCTACCGCGTCAAGGGCGTCGACACAACGCACGAACAGACAACGCCATACTCGCCCACCTCGTCCCCCGTCGTGGTCGACAAGACGCCACCGAACGCGCCCAGCGCGACCCCGTCCCGCGCACCCGACTACTCGGGTGGCGGCGGCTGGTACAAGAACAGCGTTGAAGTGAAATTCAGCTCGAACGGCGACCCGAAATTGTCGGACGGAAGCCCGGGCAGCGGCGTGATTCCTGCGTCGATTCCGGGGCCTGAAACGTTCGCCTCGAGCGGCTCGCACACAGCGTGTGCGACGGCCACCGACTATGCCGGCAATGTCTCGCAGCCGGGATGTGTGACCGTGCAGGTCGACGCCACGCCGCCGACGCTGGAAATCGAATGTCCCGCCACGGTGCCCGAGGGGGCCGAAGCCCACGCCACGGTCACGGCCTCCGACGCCTACTCGGGGCTCGCCAGCAACCCCAGCGGCGAAGTCCCGATCGACACCTCCAACGTCGGCTCGGTCACAATCACCCGGACGGCGATCAGCCATGTCGGCTACGAAACCACGAAGTCGTGCACCACCCGGGTCCTCGGCTCGCCGCCGGAATTCGGGCGCTGCAAGAAAGCACCGGAAGAAAACGGCAAACCCGTCGCCGAATACGGCAATCCCGGCTGCACGACAGTGCAGAAGAAACACAAAGGGAAATACGAATGGGAATCGGGTGTCGGAAACGTCCACTTCTCGAGCCAGTCCAGCGGCTTCAACCTCGAAACCGCCAACAAAACTACGAGGGTGTCGTGCGGGGTAGAGACGAGCACCGGCGAATTCACCGGCGATAAAACAATCGGCAACATCGTCTTCACATTTACTGAATGCACCTCGTCGGACGGCAAATGTGAGAGCGCGCACGAGGCCAGCGGCAAGATCATAACCAACACGCTTGAGGGCAAGCTCGGCGTCTACAAAGAAGCAGCGAGCAAAAAACTCTCCGGGAACAAACTCGCCATCGATCTCCTCGCCGAGGAAGAATCGGGCGCGCTCATGAGCTTCACTTGCGAAGGCAAAGCATTCTCCGTCCAGGGCTCCGTGGTCCTCCCGCTGACGACGAACAAAATGGAGCCCCCGGTGCTGGTGCTCGAGGCTGAAACCAAGACCGTCAAAAGCAAAACCGAGCAGAAGTGGGAAACGTTCGACGGCTCGAAACATGTGCTCGAATTGTCGGTCGAAGGTGGTGCACCCGAAGCAGCGGCACTCTCTACCCGGATCGTAGAGGAACTGCCCGAAGGCAGCGAAAACTTCGAGGCCAACTCGGTCGAGTAGCCCAGACTAATACTCGTCGAGGACGCGCAGACCCTCGCCACCGTCCGCACGCGCAAATATGGTGTGCGGCGTGGGACTGTCCAAGCGCGACGGGACAGACTTCATACGTGCCGCGGGCGGCCTGCTCTTCGCGAGCGGCGCGGTGGCGCTGCTCATTCGCAAGTCCGGACACCACGAGTGGAGCCACTTCGCGCGCTTTTTGACCGTGGCGGTCCCCGCCGTGGTCCTGTACTCGCTCGCGCTTCGCGAGCGCGAGCCAGCGCCCTCCGCCAGCCGCCGACCCTCGCAGGCGATGCTGATGGTGAGCGCGATCCTGCTCGTCCCCGTGGCATGCTTCGAGTTCCTCGATTGGGTCGAGGCCAGCACCCGCCATCTGCTCTACGACGCCGCGGTCTTCGCGCTCACGAGCCTGCTTGCGGCCTACGCCGCAAAGCGAGCACGCGTGCCCTACTGCGCCCTGCTGGCCGGACTCTCGCTGCTGCTCACGTGGCTGATCGTGTGGGAGAAGATCCTCGGTCACCCGTCTGCCAACACGTATAGGTGGCTGCTCATCGCGGCCGGGGCGCTGCTGGCGCTCGCTGCCTGGACGCTGGCGCGCACCAGCTCGACCGGGGCGAGTGAGGTCGCGACGGCGGGCGGGCTCGCGGCGGTGGCGGCGGGCGTGCTGGGCGTGATCGTGGGTGCCTTCGTCGGCCTGGCCCGAAGCATCGGATCCGCGTTCGGCGCCGGCCCGAGCTCGGTCGTCTCCTCGGCGACTATCGCTCCCGCAGCGCACATCTCGGCCCGACACGGCCCGCCTCCGGGCCGACACCCGTTCTCGGGCTCCCGCCCCCTCCTGCGCCACCACGCGCTGCCGACGCCCCACCTCCCACCGAGCCTCTCCGTCATCCATGTCAGCGGTCTCCAGCACTTTGGCTGGGATCTGTATCTCGTGATCGTCTCGCTGGCGCTCGTGTGGACGGGGTCGCGCGCGCGTTCCCGCGGGCTCGGCTACGTCGGCGCGTTTGGGCTTGCGGCCTTCCTCATCAGCGTGGGAGTACAGATCACGCGGATCGAGTCCGGCCAGGCGGGAGGCGGCGCCATCGTCGGCTGGCCGCTGGCGCTCCTGCTCGTAGGCGTCGTGGGGCTCGCCCTGCCGGCGCTGAGCCGAGGCGAGTCATAGGCTCGCCATAGGCCGTGACGCAGGCGCGATGCGCGCCCGGCGCTGTCTCAGAGGCGCGTCAAGACGGGCGCTAGCTCGCGCCACTGCTCGATGGGCACCTCGAAGGCGCTCTCACCGAGAGCCTGCACGAGGACGTGGTCCGCGCCCGCCTCGAGGTGTTCGCGCACGCGTGCGGCGATCGCCTCGGCGTCGCCCCAGGCGACCATCGCCTCCTTCAGCCGATCGGAGCCGCCGCGCACGAAGTCCTCCTCGCCGAAGCCCTGCGTCTCCCAGGAGCGTTGATAATTTGGCAGCCCCGTGTAGATCTCCAGGTGCCAGTGGGCACGCTTCATGAACTCGTCGCGCTCATCGGTCAAGGCGACGGCCTGCTCGACGCACAGCAGTGGCCCGGCGCCGAGGATCTCGCGCGCGTGGTGCGTGTGCTCGGGCGTCACGAGATACGGATGCGCGCCGTCGGCGAGCGTCCCCGCCAGCTCGAGCATCTTCGGCCGCAGGGCGGCGAGCACGCGGGGCGGGGCGCTGCCGGGACTCGCCGCCAGGTAGGGCGCGGCATCGAGCGCCTCCAGGTACTCGCGCATCGTCGCCAGCGGCTTGCCATAGGTGTGACCGCGCATACGCTCGACGAGCGGCTCGTGGGATATCCCCCATCCCACGACCAAGCGCCCAGGGTGTGCGCTTTGAAGCGTGCGTCCCGCGGCGTTTCCGGTGACCGCGTCGCGCCCGTAGATATTGGCGATCCCCGTGCCGACGATCAGCCGCTCGGTGGCGGCGAGCAGAAGGCCGGCATTCGTGAACGCCTCACGCCCGTAGGCCTCGCCGAACCACAGCGAGCCGTAGCCGAGCGCCTCCAACTCGGCGGCGTATGCGCCTGCCTGTGCCGTGGGCACTGCGTCGAGCGCCGTGGTCCAGACACCGACTCGCTTTGCCCCTAGGCGCTCGAGGGCGACCAGATCGCGTTCGCCCTCCGAGCTCACAGTCGCGATCCTACCGGGACAGTGAGGAGGCTAGGGCTAGACGTCGAGGTGGGCCATGACGTCGGTTGCGATGAGCTCGACGTGCTCGAGGTCCTCGAGGTCGATCACCTGAAGGTAGGAGCGTGTCGCTCCCGCGTCTCGGTATTCCTGCAGGCGCGCGACCACTTCCTGCGGTGATCCGGCGGCACCAGAGCCACGAAGCTCCTCGAGCTCGCGCCCGATGCGGGCGGCGCGCCGCTCCAGCTCGGAGCGCCCGTTGGCGCAGCAAATGGTTATCGCGTGCGAGTAGGCGAGCTCGTCGGGGTCGCGGCCGGCGGCTTCGCAGGCGGCTCGCACGCCCGCGATCCTCTCTGCCGTGATGCCGGCGGAAGCGAACGGGACATTGAACTCGTTCGCGAAACGGGCCGCGAGGGCGGGAGTACGTCGAGCACCGAGACCGCCGATGATCACCGGGGGATGAGGGCGCTGCGCCGGCTTGGGCAGCGCGGGTCCCTCAGCGAGGCTGTAGTGGGCGCCCGCGAACGAGTAGCTCTCCCCCTCGGGCGTGCTCAACATGCCCGTGAGGATGCTCAGCTGCTCCTCCAAGCGCTCGAAGCGCTCGCCGATCGGCGGAAACGGAATCCCGTAAGCGGCGTGCTCGGCCTCGAACCAGCCACTGCCCAGCCCGATCTCGAGGCGCCCGCCACTCATCGCGTCAACCTGTGCGACCGCGACGGCGAGCGGCCCCGGGAGCCTGAACGTCGCGGAGCTCACCATCGTGCCAAGGCGGATCGTGCTCGTCTCGCGCGCGAGCGCCCCGAGCGTCACCCACGAGTCCGTCGGCCCCGGAAGCCCGGACCCGGGTTTGATCCGCAGCAGGTGATCGGAGCGGAAGAACGCCCCGAAGCCAAGCGACTCCGCGGCCCGCGCCATCGCGAGCTGCTGGTCATAGCTCGCCCCTTCCTGCGGCTCGACGAAGATGCGGAGCTCCATCACTCTGGGAGCCATGTGGGTATCGGCTGCACTCGCTCGAGGATACGACAGCGACTTCGCCCCAACTTCACCAGCGCTTCACACGATTGTTGCGGCTCGGTCACAAAAGCCGGCGCTTTGCAGGGAAATCTATCTGATATGACGAGCAGGGTCGACCTGCACTGCCACTCGAGCGCCTCGCAGGAGTCCAGGCTCGGCGTGCAGCGGGCGGTCGGGCTCCCCGAGTGTGCGACGCCGCCGCACGAGGTCTACGAGCTGGCCCGGCGACGGGGCATGGACTTCGTCACGATCACCGACCACGACACGATCGCGGGCGTACTCGAGATCGCCGATCGTCCGGAGGTGTTCATCTCCGAGGAGCTGACCGCGCACTTCCGCGGCGAGCCCCAGGCCGTGCACGTCCTGTGCTTTGACATCACGCCAGAGGACCACGAGTGGCTGCAGGCACACAGCGGCGACGTCGAGCTGTGCGCGGCATATATGTATGAGCGCGAGATCGTGTGCGCGCTCGCGCACCCCTACTACACGGTCGCAGCAGCGCTCACCGCCCGGCACCGCCGCCGACTGGCGGAGCTGTTCGGGGTGTGGGAGATCCGCAACGGGGCGCGCGCGCGCGAGCTCAACCGGCCGGCGGCAACGTATGTCGCGACCCGCGACGGGATCGGTATCGCTGGCAGTGACGATCACGCCGGCGTCGACATCGGACGCACCTTCACCGAAGCGCCGGACACACGCACGCCCAGGGGTTTTCTCGCGCACGTGCGCGAGGGCAGCGTCCTCGCGCGTGGCGCCCAGGGGAGCCCGGCCAAGTGGGCCCACGCCGCGATCGCGCTGGCCGCTCGCTCGTTTGGGCCAGAGCAGCCCGGCGTCGAAGCGCAGCGTCCGGATGCCGGACGCGTGATGACGATGGCACGACGCCTTCTGCGCGAGGGCGATGCGCGCCAGGGACCGGTCGGCAGCGACTTGAATCCCGATGACGCCCGCTGCTTGCTACGAGCCTGGCTCAGCGCGGTCGAGCTCGATCATCTCGATGAGCGCGGTCTGATCGCCTACATGCAGGAGGACGGCTTCAGCCACTCCGACCTGTACCGTCGGGCCTGCCGCCTGCACGAGCGCAAGCTCCGCCACGCGGTGGCGGAGGCCGTCGCAGCCGCGAACGCCAAGACGGAGATCATGGCGGCTGCGGAGAGCCTCTTCGAGGCCTGCATCGCCGCGATCCCGTACGCGCCAGCGACCGCCTTTCTGGGCGGCGAGCAGCAGAAGCTCGCGGCGATCCCCTACTCGAGCGCGCGCGGGCTGGGGCATCCCGCCGAGTCGGTGCGCGAGGACGGCGAATGCCCCCGCGTGGCGATTCTCGCCGACGGGATCGGCTCGACACACGGCGTCACGCGTACGATCGAGGAGATCCGCGAGCGTGGCGTGCCCGGCTTCGAGATCGAGGTTCTGGGGACCGACCCACAGGTCGACAGGCGCCTCTCGGCGGTCGCCGACATCAACGTGGCCTTCTATCCCGGCCTGCAGATCGGGGTTCCAAGCCTTCCCGCCGCCGTGGACGCACTCGCGGGCTCGGAGGGTGGAGGCTACGCGGCGATCCACGTGTGCTCGCCGGGACCAGCCGGCATCGCCGGCGCGCTCGTCGCGCGCGCGATGGGCCTTCCGCTCGTGGGTAGCTACCACACGGAGCTGACCGCATACGCGGGGCTCAGGTCGGGCGAGCGGCGCCTGGCAGACGTGATGGGCCTCGTCGTCAACGCCTTCTACAGCGCCTGCGATGTCGTCCTCTCCCCCAGCCCCGCCGCCGACGGCGCGCTGGGTGCAATCGGGATCGCGCCCGAGCGGGTCTTGCGCTGGGACCGTGGCGTTGACACCTCGCGCTTTCACCCATCGCTGCGAGACGAGTCGCTGCTCCCCGGCCGGCTCAACGTCCTCTACTCGGGACGCATCACGCGCGAGAAGGGGGCCGAGTTGCTTGCAGACGCGTTCCTCATCGCGCGTGCGCGCGACCCCCGCCTGCACCTGGTGCTCGCCGGCGCCGGCCCCGAGCAGGAGCGCCTGCACGAGCGCATCGGCAAGGACGCGACGTTCCTCGGCTGGCTCGAGGGCGAAGAGCTCGCGCGCGCGTACGCGAGCGCCGACATCTTCCTTTTCCCGAGCGCCACCGACACCTTCGGCCAAGTCATCCTCGAGGCACAGGCGAGCGGCCTACCGGCGATCGCCCTAGCCAGGGGCGGCCCGCTGTCGCTGATCGAGGATCGGGTGAGCGGGCTGCTGTGCGAACCGGACGCCGAGCGCCTCGCAAACGCGCTGCTCGAGCTCGCCGGCTCGCCCCTCTTGCGCGAGCACCTGGCGCGTGGTGCGCTTCGCTCGGTGCGCGAGCGCACCTGGGAGCGCACGCTGGCCCTGCTCGCCGAGGGCTACCGCCGGGCCCTGGGCGAGCCGGCTCTGCCACGATCGCTCGGTCACGACCCCCGCGGCCTGCCTCGAGGAGCGAGCGGCCGTGCCGCCTGAGTGACAGAGCGCCGGGACGCGGCTGGGCGCCACGGCGCGAAGGACGGCTGCGCGACTAGATCCATCCGAGCAGTGGCCCGAAGACGAGCCCCGCGAGCAGATCGAGCGCGGCGAGCGAACCCACGATCCCGACCTGACGAGAGCGCCTGGGGGCGTCGTAGACGACGAACGAGACGACGTAGAAGGTGAGGTAGCCGAACACGACGATCACCGGGAAGCTCGCAACGTTCCACCACCAGTAGTACCAGTGAAAGACGCCAAGAGCGTGCAGCAACAGCTCCACGGCGACCGAGACGAGCGAGAGCGAGAGCGCGATCGCCCACCGGTTTGGGATGCCGAGGATGCGCATGGCACGATCCTCCGGGAGCAGCTTTACGAACACCACGCCGTTGATCGCGAAGAACAGCGTGATCTCGATCGTCAGCCCGATCAGGATCACGTAGCTGCTCGAGCCAGTCACCGTCCACAGCGCGGCGTGGCCGTCGAAGTGCAGCACGAGGGCATTTGCGATCTCGTTGAACCAGTCCATTAGCCAGAACGCGAGACCGGCAAGGATCGCGCTCCAGTTGGAACGCTGCACCTCCACTGCGTAGACGTAGACGACCAGCGCGAGCAGCGTCACCGTCGACCAGTCGAAGTGGCCCCGCGCCCGCAGCAGCCGCTCGGCCTCGCGCGTGAAGGACGTCGCGGCCGATAGCACGCGCGAGAGTATTACGAGCGCGCCCGACGCTCGCGCGGCGGCGTTGGCCACATGTGTGAGAGCCGGGCTGCCGAGTTCGTGCTTCGGAGGCGAGCTGACGATGAGCATAAGGACCTATGTCAGCTTCCGCCTTCGTGGAATCCGAACGCGTGCGGGCGTCGCTCGCCTCGCGTGACGCGCCGATGGTCGCGCCGCAGCGACGGGCCGAGCTGATCGTCGGCGGGGGCTTTGTCGCGGCGGCGGGGACCCTCGCGCTCCTCAGCACCGGCAATCGGGGCATATCGCTGCCGCTCGTCGCGCTCTACGTGGTGAGCATCGCGGTCTTGAGTCGCTTGCGATTCGATCTCGGTGCCGGCTTCACGGTCCCAACCGAGGTGCTGTTCGTGCCGATGCTGTTCGCGCTTCCCGCCGCACTCGTTCCGCTGCTCGTTGCGCTCGCCCTAGGCCTCGGGATGGCGCCCGCGATCCTGCGAGGGCACAAGCCGGTCAGCGGCCTGCTCACCGTGCCCACCAACAGTTGGTTCGCGCTCGGGCCCGCGCTCGTGCTGACGCTCGCGCACGACACCAATCCCGGCGGGCGCTCGGCCATCCTCATCTGCGCGTTGCTCGCTCAACTGCTCTGTGACTTCGTTGCCAACGCAGCCCTCGAGCGCCTCATGGACGGCCTAACGGTGCGGGAGCTCGCCGCCGAGGTGCGCCAGGCGTACCTGATCGACATGGCGCTTGCCCCGCTCGGTCTGCTCACCGCCCGTGCAGCCGTAAGCCATCCCCGCTCGGTCCTTCTGATCGCGCCCCTGTTCGGCGTGCTCAGGTTCTTCTCGCATGAGCGACAGGTGCGTCTCGAGCAGATGATCGAGCTCAACGACGCCTACCGCGGCACCGCGCTCGTTCTGGGCGATGTCCTGGAGGCGAAGGACAGCTACACCGGCGAGCACACGATGGGTGTGGTGCAGCTGGCGCTGCACGTCGCCGGCCTGCTCGATCTCGATCTGGCTCGCAAGCGAAGGGTCGAGTTTGGCGCGCTACTGCACGACGTCGGCAAGATTGCGATCCCCAAGGAGATCATCGACAAGCCCGGCGCGCTTGACCCGCAGGAGTGGGCGCTCATCAAGACCCACACGATCGAGGGCCAGAAGCTGCTCTTGCGTGTTGGCGGCTTCATGAGCGAAGTAGGGGAGATCGTCCGCGCCTCGCACGAGCGCTGGGACGGCGCCGGCTATCCGGACGGTTTGCGCAGCGAGGAGATCCCTCTGGAAGCCCGCATAGTCGCCTGCTGCGACGCGTTCGACGCGATGACCACGAACCGCTCCTACCGCAGGGCGATGCCCGTGTCCGCCGCATTGGCAGAGCTGGCCGACAACGCCGGCACCCAGTTCGACCCGCACGTGGTCGCCGCGCTCACCCGCGTCGTGAAGGCCTCGCTGCAGCGCGGCGCAGCACAGCCCCCAGGCGCGCTGCCCGACGCCCCGGCGAACTCGCGCGAGCTTCCCGCGAGCAGCGCCCGCATGGTCAAGGAATACGCCTGAGCGCGGACTCTGCGCGCTCGCGCCGAGGCCTCTCGCGCGCTCTACGAGAGGTGTCCAGCTTCATCGGCTCGATTCACGAGCGCCGCGCGGCAACCGATGAAGGGCCTACCAGTCAACAGCACTGACAAAGGCAAACCCATCGTGAGGTGGGGACGCAAAGCCAAAGGTCTCGATGAGAAAGCTCGGCTACCGGTGGACACCAGCCATAGGGGGCGGTTATGCCGATGCGAGCGATCAAAATCTCATCTCAGAAGCTCTCCCGCGCAGCCGCATGCGCCCTTGCCGGGTTCGCGGCGTTGCTTGCGCTTCCCACAGCTGCCGCCTCCGCCGCGGGGCTCAAAAGCCCAGCCGGGCCACTGCTGTGCGAAGGCCAGCTCTTCAGCCAGCCATTTGCGGCGTTTGAAGAAGAACCTCGGTACTTCACGCTCGCTCCCGGCGGGGAATTCAACAGCCCAAGCGAAGGCTGGACGCTAACCGGTGGGGCACATCTGGCCGAAGCCATGCGACCCGAAGGCACCACCGGAGGCGTGCTCGACCTGCCCGCCGGCGCAACCGCCACCAGCCCGCCGGTCTGCGTGACGCTCGCCTACCCGGTTTCGCGCGTGTGGGTTGACGGCCCGAAAGGGCACCCCGGCGTGCTCGTCGCGGTCTCCTATGAGGGCACCAAGAGCGAACTCGAACCGAGAGACTCGGGCAGCGTCAGGGCCAGGCACGGCACGTGGACGCTCGGCGAATTCAAAGTCGACCCGAGGCTCGCCGGCAAAGAAGAGGCCCCCCGCGAGGTGAAGTTCGTCTTCGAAGGCAAGCCGTATAGCGAAAGCCAGCTATTCGACGTGTACATCGACCCGCGGATGCGCTAGCAGCAGCAGTGAACCCGGCGCGGTGGCTGGATGCCGCGCCGCTAGGCCGGCTGGTGCGCTTGAACCCCATCGAGCAAGCGCCAGTTGCCGTGTAGCGCGCCGCGCGCCCGCTGCACCATCCGCTCGGCCTGATCCTCGCGATCAACCGCGTCCACCATCAGCTCGGCGATCAGCTCGGCCGCCTCTCGGGCGTGCTCGACGTCACGCCGTTCGTGTAGGCGGAAGTACTCGGTCGCCGGGCCCTCCTCGCTGTAGCCGTAGTGAGCTGTGAGGCCGTCGAGCTTGGTCCTCGAGATCTCCGGCTGGCTCGCCTCGATCGCATACAGCACGGCCAGGTGCTCGAGCAGATCCTGTCCGCCAAGCCAGGCCTCCACGCATGACTTCGTGTGCGCGAACGCGTGCTCGAGGCCCCGCTGCGGCGCAGCGGCCCCGGCCGCTTGCGCGAACTGATCCCACAGCGCGACGTGCGCGGCCTCCTCGGCGGCGTGGTGGCGAAGGCCGGCCCGCTGAGCCTCGCCGGCGCTCTCGGCGGCGCGCTCGGATGCGCCCGCGAGGGCGAGGACGGCGTGGCGATACTCACCCGCGTAGCAACGCAGTTGCGCGGCGCTCAGCTCGCCGGCACTCCAGCGCTCATAGAACGGGTGCTCGAGCACGTTGATGGCGCGGCGTGCCTGATCGAGCTTCGCCAGGATCTCCATTGCTAGTTCCCTTCTCGCGCGGTTGGCCGGTGTCGGTGGCGGGGTGCTGACTTGATGGCCGCCAAATGGTAGGGGTGCAGGCGGCGGGCCGCTGTGGGCCGGCGCGAGCGGACCTGACTACGCGGGCTCCGGGGGCTGCTCGCCCTCGAAGTAGTCGATCGAGTCCTCGATCCGGAAGTGGCTGTAGAGGCCGCCCCCGCGGGGTCGGCGCTCGAACGCGCCGAGCGTGCCCGAGTCGGGCCGGATCACGATGTCCGGCGCGCCGCTCGTGCTAAACGCGAGCAGGCGAATCGTCTCATCGCTGCGGTTGACTATCTGGTGGGCACCCGCCTCGCCGACGCAGAACGAGACGATCTCTCCCTCCCCTAGCTCGCGCCAGCCGTCGGGCACGCGCAAGCTCGGCTGGCCGGAGAGAATCAAGATGAGCTCCTCCTCGCCGAGGTGGTAGTGATAGGGATAGGCGGCCTGCCCCGGTGGGATCTCCCACAGGCTGAGGCCGAGACGCTCAGCGCCAGCCTGGCGGCCGAGCCGGGCGCGGCGACACTGAAAGCCGGGGTGATCGCGGTGCTCGTCGAACTCGGGTTCGTTGAGATTCGCCATTCGCGGATCGTAGATCAGGCGCCTTTGGCGGACGGCCTCGCTCCGAAGCGATTCGTGGGATCTGCGACGGACTTGAAGAACTCTTCGGCCGCGTGATGGCCCGATTCGTAGAGGTAGTTCTTTTCCTCTTCGGAGAGCGAGAAGTTGAGCGTCGAGACGCTGCCCGTGGGGATCGCGATCACGCGCTTGCCAAAGCTTTCAAGCTCAAAGTCATCGAGCGCGTTGATGGCCGTGTCGATCACATCCTCGAGCATGTCGATCGGCCAGAGGATGCCGCTGATCGGGTCGTTGGGGGGCTTTTCAGGCGCTGAGCCGCCATAGAGCCGAAACGCCCAGGTTGGATGCTCCGGCTGGGGCCTGTCAAAGAGGAAGACGGGGAAGCCCGAGGTCACCCCTCCGTCCACGAGCGCGCCGTTCTTAGCCGTCCTCGCATCCTTCAGCGCGATCGGCGGGAAGAAGCCGGGATAGCCGGCGCTGATGCGCACGGCCTTGGCGATCGGGAACTCCTCGGGGCGGTAGGGCTCACCGTCTTGATCGAGGTATTTGCTGACGTCCTTGGGGAAGACCACCATGCGCGAGTGCACGAGGTCAGAGCCCACGACTTTGAGCCTTCCATCGAGCTCGCCGAAGACCTTGGCCGGCTTGGGTGCCTGCTCGAGCAGGCCCTCGATCCAGGCGCTCAACGCCTCGCCTTTGGTGATCGCGTGATGGAAGTAGTTCGCGATCACGCCAAGCCCGAAGGGACCTCCGCGGTCATCGATCTTCGAAAAGTCATAGGAGAAGAGCTCGCGCAGCGCGTCGGCGTCGTAGCCAACGGCAAGCGCCATCGCCGTGATCGCGCCTGCGGAGGTCCCGGCGAGCTCGACCCAGTCGGTGTAGCCGGCCTCTTCGGCGGCCTTGAGCGCTCCTGCAAATGCGAGCCCCTTGATGCCGCCCCCCGAGAACACCGCGTCCGCCCGCACCGCTTCAGCTCCTCGAGCTGCCAGCGGGTGCGACCGTGAGCCAGCCGTGCAGGCACCGATAGACCTCGGGGTGGTTGAGCAGCGCCATGTGGTGCGTGCCGCCTACGTGGTGCCCGTGCTCGTCACGGAAGGGGATCCGCCGGGCCTTGCCCTGGCCACTGGCGCTGGGCTTCAGGACGAGGACATCTCCGAGCAGGCGCCCGAGCGGGTGCTTCGGGTCGCGGGTGATGGTTGCCGAGACGAAGCAGTGGTTCGCCCACGCGAGCAGCGGCACCTCCGTGCACGCGAGCGCTTGCAGGGCCTCGGGGTCCCGGCCCCGCCAGTCCTCATCGACGAGCGATCCGTGGCGCAGGTCACGAATGCCGGCACTGCGCTTTTTCAGAAAGCTTCCGAGCATCCGCGTCTCGGGCAGCCGGTCGAGCGCCACGGCAGCTCGGTGTGCTCCCCGCTCCAGTGGAGCACCCATGTGGGGTGTTCCGAGCGAGACGATGTGTCCTACGTGCCTGACCCACATCTGTTCTCCCTCATCGCCCTGATGGGAGGCGCTGCGCGCGACGAGGCCGCCCATGGAGTGACCGACGAGCGCGATCTGCTGCACCTGCACCGGCCACGCCTCCGCGAGCGCCTCGAGCAACGCCGCCACAGTGCGGGCGCTCTCGGAGACGTGAAGGCCGCTGTTGTAGCGCAGGTAGACAGGGGTGTAGCCGAGATCCGCGGCCAGGCGCTCACCGTATGTCTCATCTGCGCCCCAGGACCAGCAGAACTCATCACCGGTCAGCCCATGGATGAAGACTGCGAGGCGAGGGCTCGCTTCCGGGAAGGCCTCGCACAGCGAGCTTTCATCGAGCCCTACCCGCTCCCCCTGGATTCGCACGGACGTGGGCTGGGCGAGCGCGCTACCTTCGCGCTCCAGGCGGTCCCCGATCAGGCCGTTGAGCACGGCCAGCCCGAGGCTGCCCGGCTGGGTGGTGGACAGCGAAGTCCGCTCGCCGACTCCGCGGCGCTCCATCGCCGCATCCAGCGCCCTGCCGAGCCCCGAGGCCCCCGCCGCGATCGCGCCGTAGGAGCGACTCGAGAGCGCATCGTGGATCAGCTTCACGGGCAAAGCCGCCGGGCCCACGCTGGCGAATGCGCGCTCGGCGATACCGATGTGCATGTCGCGAATCGCTCCGGGAAAGCTGCGCAGCTCGTCAAAGGCCAAGGCGTTCAGCGCCCGTAGCTCGTTGGCCGCCGAGGCCTCGCCGCCCGTCCCGGGGGAATCCGCGCCGGCTCTCATCTGTGCCCGGCGCTCACCAGCGCCTGCAGGTCTGGGACGGTGTCGCGATCGGCGAGCACACCGAAGTACACGGTACCGTCGTACGGGCATCCACGAGGCGCCCCGAGCGACTCGGCGAGATCATCGCTCGAGTTCACGATCGCCCAATCGCCTGGCGCAGCTCGTCGCCTGCGTGCGACATCGACCGGTCTATAGATTGGAGCCTCATGCAGCAGCTCACCTATACAGCCCCCCAAGAGCTCGAGTGGATCGACGCTCGCGAGCCGCAGCTCAGCTCGGACAGCGCGGCGATCGTCCGACCGCTGGCGGTCGCCACGTGCGACCTCGATGCGCTGATCATCACCGGCCAGTCCCCCTTTGCTCCTCCATTCCCGCTCGGTCATGAGTGTGTCGCCGAAGTGCTCGATGCCGGCGACGGAGTGACGTCGCTGGAGCGCGGTCAGCTCGTCAGCGTCCCGTTTCAGATCTCCTGCGGCGAGTGCGAGCCGTGCCGGCGTGGGCGTACCGGCAACTGCAGTGGCGTCGCGTTCATGTCTACGTACGGCTTCGGACCGGCCGTCGCACAGTGGGGCGGCTTCCTCTCAGACCTCGTGTGCGTCCCCTACGCCGAGCACATGCTCGTTCCGGTGCCCGCCGGCCTCGAGCCGGCGGCCGTCGCGAGTGCTTCAGACAACATCAGCGACGCGTGGCGGTCAGTCGGACCGCAACTCACCGAGGAGCCCGGCGCCCCCGTGCTCGTCGTCGGTGGCGCTGGTCCGGGCTCGATCGGGCTGTACGCTGCCGCGCTCGCGCTCGCGCTCGGCGCCGAGTCGGTGCTCTACGTCGATGCCGACCCGAGCCGCCGCCGTACCGCCGAGGCGCTCGGCGCCAAAACGCTCGCCGACTCGCCGACTCGTCTCGGGCCGTTCCCGATCACGGTGGACTCGAGCGCCGACCCGCACGGCCTCGCGCTTGCTCTCCGCTCGACCGCGCCCGACGGCACCTGCACGAGCACGGCCATCTACTTTGGTGAGCAGCCGGTGCTTCCGCTACTCGAGATGTACACGAAGGGCATCACCTTCAAGACCGGCCGTGCCCACGTGCGCGAGGCCATGCCGCACGTACTCGAGCTGGCGGCTGCGGGCGCGCTCCACCCCGAGCGGGTCACGACCCGCGTCGTGCCGTGGGCCGACGCACCCGACGCACTACTCGAGGGCGGCTGGACGAAGCTCGTGATCGAGCGCTAGCTGTAGAACCTGAGGACGTTGTTCATCCGGTCGAACGAGCAGCGGTAAGCGCCCACACGCCGCCGGGCTCGAATCCGCTTACTCCGCGCCTACGCGGCCGCGGCGACGCGTTCGGCCGCCTCGTCGCATTCGCTGCCCCGATGGACGCTGTCCGCAGCGAACCGCTTGGCGACGCGCACGACTTCGCCGCCGAGTGTCTTGAGCTGCGCCTCAACGGCCGCGTCCCGAAGCCGGCCGTCCTGGTCAAAGACCCGCGCTGCAGCCGCTACCGGAACGACGTACGGGACATCCCACGCGCGGAGCGCGCGGGTTGCGAACTCCATCGTGTTGATCGCTTGCAGGCCCTGGGTTCCACCCGCGGCGCTAATCAGCCCGATCACCTTGTCGTGCAGGAACGGCGGCTCACGGGCACCGAGAACGTGCAGCCAGTCGAGCGCGTTCTTGAACGCACCGGAGATCGTCCCTTGATACATCGGGCTGCTCCAGAGCATCCCGTCGGCCGCGTAGCACGCCTCGATCAGTCGTTCAGCTGCGGCGACCGGCTCGTCATTGTCCGGGTTGTACATCGGCAGATCGAGCTCGCGTAGATCGAGCAGGGTCGTCTCGGCGCCTGCGCTCGCGGCTCCTTCGAGTGCCAACTGCAGTGCGGCGCGGCTCTTTGACACCTTTGCCAGCGAGCCGCCCAGCCCCACGATCGTCAGCTTCCTGGTCATGGCTCGCCGTAGGCTACTCCCAGTCGAGCAAGACGAGTCTCATCGACGGGAGACTCGCAGCGCCCCATCTGGCAGCGGCGTCCTCGGGCGTCGGAGAGAGATCAGCGGCGGCGACGCAGGCCCACCGACTCCGCGATTAGCGCTGCGGCGAGGCGCTCTGCTCGAGCGCGCGCGCCTCGACAGCGCCGGCCGCCGTCGGCGCCGCGGTTGCGCGCGCCAGCTGACGCAACCGAAACATGAGGGCACCTAGGACGCTGACCCCGTACCAGCTGCGGGACACGAAGCCGGCGAACTGCGCCACGTACAGTCCGCCCCAGTAGAGGAAGGGGAGAAGCACGATTGCCGATGGCACCGTGCCGTCGCTCAGGGCATAGGCAAATGCCCACAGCACGACCACCACGACGGTGGCCTGCGTGATCGTGTACTGCCAGTACCAGCGCGGATTGGTCTCCTTGCGCGTGACCTTGTAGACCGGCTTGCGACTGGGGCCCTCAGCGAGCGCCTGCAGCGTCGCCCTGATGTACACGGGCGCCATTCCCGTCCACATGATGCGCATGCGCCACAGGTCGCGGATCGGGTGGCGCTGGCGGCGCCGGCGATCGTTGTAGGGGCGGTTGATGGCGAGCAGCCACGCCTCGTTCGCGAGCACGACCGGGAGTACGTGCTCGACGAAGCCGAGCGCGTCGGTCCGGAACGGCACATATCCCAACAGCGAGCCGATGATGCACGGCACGAAGACGAAGACGGCGAACGAGTGCATGTAGTAGAGAAAGAGCTCCATGAACTGCGCGCGCTGGCGCACGTTCAGGCCGGCGAGCTTCCCCCAGGCCACCAGGCGTACCGTGTCCATCGCCCAGGTGCCGCGCTGCTTGTACACATTCGGGAGGTCCTCGGGTGAGTGCTGCCCGACGGCGCCGACGATCGGAAGGTAAGTGCCGCGCCAGCCGCGCCGAAGCGCTTCTACTCCCGACTGCATGTCCTCGACGAGGTTCCATGTGGGAAAAAGGCCGATCTCTTCCAGGGCGCCACGTCGCCATACGACTCCCGAGCCGCAGGGGAAGGTGGCGTTGGCGGCGTTGCGCGAGAGCATCAGGCCGCGATAGAACATCGACTCGCGGTTGTTGAAGGGATCCCCTGGGCTGACCTGCGCTTCCTTGACCGTCTGTACGAACGCGAGCAGATCATCGTGCTCGAGTTGCCCCACCGTCTGGCGCAGAAAGCCGTTTGATCCAAGCTCGTCGTCGCAGTCCCGGGTCTCGACATATCGCACCTCAGGGTGGCGCTCGACGAGCATCGCAAACGCCGCGTTGAGGTTGCCAGCCTTCGCGGCCCCGTCGCGGACGGGCGAAGATCTGGGCGGGGGCGAGTAGTAGGTGACCGGCCAGCTCTGCGTCGCCAGTGCCAGCTGGGGATCGTGACCGTCGTCGCTTATGACGATCACCATCCGGTCGCGAGGCCAGTCCTGGTGGAGGATCGAGGCGATCGTTCGCAAGATCATCGGCACCGGCTCACCGCAGCAGGGCACAATGATCCCGACGATCGGCTCATCGCCATTGGCCAGCGGATAGGGCTCGGGCACCGACCGCCACCATGTGTTCGCGACGTTCACGAGCATGAGGCCGAGCGTGAAGCAGCTGGCGAGGAAGAACGGCCACGCCATCCACGGAAGGTGGCGGTTCAACGCCGAGAAGAGCCAGGGCATGTAGAGCACGCAGGCGAGCGCGTAAGCGAGACCTGTGCAGCGCGTCAACCAGTGGCGCTGGATCGGCGGGTAGTCATCGCCAAATGCGCGGGCGGCCTTCGCCATAGGGGCGCTCGGCGCTATCCCCGCGCTCGTGTCCAAAAGCTCGGGGGGATCGAACGGCGGGCGCGGCGGATCATCCACGCGCCGCAGCGGGCGTCCACTGCCGACCGCGGCTCCGCCGGAGACAGTCTCTCTTCGCTTGGCCTCGTTCCCGATGCGGGACATAACTCGGGATCGACCGTCCCGATCTAGGCTTGAGCCGCGGAGCGCGAATGCCAGCAGTCGGATGGTGATGCTGCCGCTTCCGCCCGTGGCGGAGCGCGCGCTTAGGCCCTCTTCGCGAGCACTCAGCGGGTCAGGGTCTGCTTGACGCTACATCCGTCCAGCGCCGCCGGTTGGTCGTTCACCAGCGGCCCGATTTCGACGATCTCGCAGCGAGACCTTCGTGGACGGTCTCAGCCACCCGCATCCCTCTGATCGGGGCACCATCACCGGCCCCGGCGTCGCCTGGGCGAGCTCATTCCTCACCCACTCGCTTTCGATGTCCAGCCCCACAGATCAATCCACCCACAACGTCGAGCTCGCGGCTGAGGCGCTCCTGCGCGAGCATCCAGACGCACTCGTGTGCGCGCTCGCGAACGACGGCCTGATCGTGCCGGTGCCCCAGTCCGTGGGGTTGTGGGGCCAGGCGGCCGTCGAGGGACGGGCGGTGATCGATGTAGTGGTCGCCGAGGACCGCATGACCGTGATAGACACGTGGTTGCGCGCCAAGCAGGAGACGGTCGCCGAGGGGAAGGTGCGTCTTCTGAGCAAGCCGTCGCAGTGGATGACGCTGCACTTCCTCGACTTGCGGGCGGTCCAGGGAGCGATGCTGTGCGTTCTGCTGCCCACCGACGAGGCGCCCGCCGAGCAGCAGACCGGCGACATCGAGGAGGTGGCGCCCGCCGCGCCGCGCTTCTGCACCCTGACCGAGGACGAGACCGGGAGCGTCCTGGACATCGATGAGGCCTTTACGCAGATGTTCGGCTACAAGGCCGAGGAGGTGATCGGCAAGTCGGTGCTCGACCAAATCCATCCCGACGACCAGCGCACGCAGCGTCGAAGGATGGATGGCGATGCTCTCCACCCGCCGGATCCAGCAGATGCGCCTGCGGCGCAGGCGCACCGACGGAAGCTGGTTGTGGGTGGACAGCACTGTTCACAACTACCTCAACCAGCCCGACCGCAACTACGTGCTCGTGGAGCTCGTCGACGTCTCGGCCGAGATGGCCGCCCAGGAGGCCCTGCAGCAGCAAGGGGCGCTCCTGCGTCGCCTCACCGATGCCATGCCGGACGGCCTGCTGCACCTCGACACCGAGCGAAACGTTATCTACCACAACGCCCGGCTGCTTGAGATCCTGCACGGCTCGCCGCAGGATGCGCGCGCGGAGGGTGAGTCTGGGGGTAAGCCCGGCACCCACGAGGCGCCCGGCGCCCAACGCTCCATGAAAACGGTCCTTCACACCCTCACCGAGGAGGGCATGGCAACGTTCGAAAGGGCGCTCGCGCGCGTGCTCGAGGAGGGCGAGGACCAGGACGTCGAGGTCGACGTGGCGCTGCTCTCCGGAGAACCGCGACGCGTGCTCATGAGCATCCGGGCTCTGCTGCGACCGGACGGCGCGGTGAGCGGGACGATCACGACGGCGCTCGACGTCACCGACTCAGCCCGCGCGCGCCAAGAGCTCGAGGAGCGCGCCACCTTCGATGCCCTGACAGGGTGTCAGAACCGCTCATCGATCCTGGCCGCGCTGCAGCGCGAGCTGGAGCGCGAGGACTCGACGTGTACCGGGGTTCTCTACGTCGATCTCGATAACTTCAAGTCGGTCAACGACACCCTCGGCCACGCCGCCGGGGACGAGTCGCTGATCCTCGTCGCCGAGCGCCTGAGGGCCGCCAACCGGGACGATGACGAGATCGGGCGCCTCGGAGGCGACGAGTTCCTCGTGCTCCTGCGGGGCATCCCGGGAGCCGGGGTTGCGATGAGCGTCGCGCAGCGGGTCTGCGATTCGCTGCGGATCAGCGCTCAGCTTTCTTGCGGCAGCGTCGAGCTGCGTGCAAGCGTCGGGGTCGCCTGCACCGAGGACGGGGCGATCGACGCCGAGGAGCTCATCAGCCGCGCCGACGTGGCCATGTACCGCTCCAAGGAGCAGCGAGAGGGCCTGCCGGTGCTCGCGACGGGGACGCAAGACAAGCGCGATCCGCGAGCGACGCACGCAGGCACCTTCGCCCAGCACTGCGAGCGGCGCGGAGCAGGCAGGGAGAGTGCAAGCGCACCCCGCGAGCTGACGACACGCGAGGAAGTCGAGCGACAGCTCGTCCAGCACACGCGCCAGCACGAGGCGGTCGCGCATCTCGGTCAGGTTGCGCTGCGCGAACCCGAGCT
The DNA here is from genome assembly GCA_963722435.1 of uncultured Solirubrobacteraceae bacterium. Taxonomy (GTDB): domain Bacteria; phylum Actinomycetota; class Thermoleophilia; order Solirubrobacterales; family Solirubrobacteraceae; genus Palsa-744. The sequence goes on from CAVRKZ010000001.1 coordinate 966,174, forward strand.
CGGCAGGCTGATCGATGAGGTCGTGGCCACCGTGGCGAGGACCCTCGAACCTAGACGCGTGCGGCGTGCTCAAGCTGCGCGAGGACGAGGAGGTGCTCGACATCCTCGCGAAGGTGGGCTACGAGGGCCCGAGCACCGAACTGCCCGGCAGGGACGGGCACCCACTCTGGCTATGCGCTGAAGACCCGTCAACCAGTTGTCTCGGAGGACCTGCACTCCGAGACTCGATTTGATCCCAGGATACTGCTCGACGCTGGCATCGTCAGCGCCATGAATGCCCCCATCGAGGGTCACGAGCGACCCTTCGGCGTGCTCAGCGCCCTCTCCGCCAGCCCTCGGCGCTTCAGCCCCGACGACGTGAACTTCCTCGTTGCGGTCGCCAATGTGCTATCGGCGGCCGTGGAGCGTCAACGCAAGGAGGAGGCCGCCCGACACGCGGCGCTGCACGACCCCCTCACCGGGCTCCCGAACCGCACGCTGGCGCTCGACCGCATCGACCGCGCGCTCGCCAGACGCCGGCGCGACGGGACCGGCGTCGCCGTGCTGGTGCTGGACCTCGATCGCTTCAAGGTCATCAATGACTCGCTCGGGCACGCGGCCGGCGATCAGGTGCTGGTCGCGCTCGGCCTCGCGCCTGGCGGAGACGCTGCGCCACAGCGATACGATCGCGCGCATGAGCGGGGACGAGTTCGTCGTTGCGTGCGAACGTCCCGACGATCGTGCACCACGTATCGAGCTGGCCGAGCGCATCAGCGCCGCCCTGGCTCAGCCGTTGCTCTCGACTGTCGGCGAGCACTTCCTGACCGCGAGCATCGGAATCGCCGTCGCCGACGGTACCGATGACACGGCGGCATCGCTGCTGCGCGACGCCGACGCCGCAATGCATCGCGCCAAGAAGCTTGGCCCGGGCCGTTATGAGCTCTTCGATGCGAGCGTGCGCGCCCAAGCGCTTTCAAGGCTACACACCGAGACCGAGCTGCGCCAGGCACTGGAGCGGGGGCAGCTGCACGTCTACTACCAGCCGATCTTCGATACGGCCACGCGGCCGGCCGGTGGCGACCGAGGCGCTCGTGCGCTGGAAGCATCCCGATCACGGCCTCATCCCTCCTTTGGAGTTCATCCCGATCGCCGAGGAAGACAGGCCTGATCATCGAGCTCGGGCGACACGTCCTCGAGCGAGGCCTGCGAGCAAGGCGCCGCATGGCAGCGGCGACTGGGGCTCCCGCTGCAGATGTTCGTCAACGTCTCGGGATACCAACTGGCAAACCCTGCATTCCCAGAAGAAGTCGCCCGTATCGCGAGACGCAGTGGCCTGTTGGCGGGCACCCTCGGACTCGAGGTCACCGAGAGCGTGCTCATCGAGGAGGCGGGCTCCTCAGCGACCGTGCTCGACGAGCTCGACGCCCACGGGCTGCGACTGTGGCTCGACGACTTCGGCACCGGCTACTCGTCGCTGAGCTACCTCAGGCGCTTCCCCCTGGGCGGTGTGAAGGTCGACCGCTCGTTCATCGATGGACTCGGTAGCTGCTCGGAGGACGCGGCGATCATGCGAGCGATCGTCGAGATGTGCCGCGCCCTCAGTCTTACCGTGGTGGCCGAGGGCGTCGAGACTGACGCACAACTCCGACAGTTGCGCGAGCTAGGTTGCGGGCACGCGCAAGGCTACTTGCTGTGTCACCCGATGGCGCCTCGCGAGATCGGCGAGTTTTTGCATGAGCGCCTCCGATCCGAGGCAGTCAATCCTCCAGCTATCTCCCCCGCCCCCGGACTGCGCGGCGCTCGGCGATGCTCGCAAGCAGCAGGCTGGCCTCGAACAGCAGGTACAGCGGGACCGTCTCGAGCAGCAAGGTGATCGCGTCGCCGGGCAGGAAGGCCGCGACCGCGCCGCAGGCGAGGATCGCGTAACGGCGGTTGTGGCGCAGCTGACGCGGCGTCACAATGCCCGAGCGGGTGGCCGCGAGGATGCCGACGGGCACCTGGAAGACCAGGCCCATCGCGAGCAGTACGACCGCGGCGAAGTGGTAGTACTGGTTGGCCTGCACCAGCACGTTGAACTCCCCGCTGTTGAAGTTCTGAAAGAAGCGCAGGGCAGATGGCAGAACGACGAAGTAGCCGAACGTCACCCCGGCCGCGAACAGCAGCGGGATCGCGAGTATCAGCGAGTTGGCGATGCGCTGCTGCTCGGGATTGAAGGCCGGCAGCAGGAACCCGTAGAGCTCATACAGGATGACCGGCAGCGCAAGGATGAAGGCGAACAGCAGCGAGACCCCGATCGTCGTCGTGAACGGCTCGCCGATCCCCAGCGTCACCGGCTTGTTGCCTTCCGGTGCTTTTGAGAGGCGGCTAATCGCTTTGTGCAGTTGCGGGGTCACGCCCTGAAGCGACGCGCGCGTCTGAGCCGACGCGCCGCTGCCCGGGCGCTCGAGCGTTGCGACGACGAGCTGGAGCTGCGTTGCGACCGTGCGGGCGCTCTGCTGCACGGTATAGGTCGCGCCGAGCGGGCCGTTGCCCGCCCGGACCTGTTTCTGGGTCTGGCGGGCGAGCGGCTTGTTGATGATGTGAAGCAGCGCGTGGTTCTGCCACACGCTGAAGCCGAACGCCACGGCGAGCGCCGCCAGCGAGATGATCAGCCGCGTGCGCAGCTCCTCAAGGTGATCGACGACGCTGACGCGATCCTCGTGCCCAATTCTCCCGACGGCGATTGCCATGACAATTCGTCCCGGGCCGCTATGGGCGCTCTTCGCGCCCGCCGGCGACGACCGGCTGCTCGTGGTTGTCGCTCGGCACAGCGACACTGGCACTGCTTGGATAGCTGGCGTCGGCACAGCCTGCACAGCGGGCGCAGCCGGCACGGTCTGGGCGAGCTCGTCCCCGTGAATACCCACGCCGTTGAGCGAGTCCTTGAAGCCCCGCATGCCGCTGCCGAGCGAGCGACCCATCTCGGGCAGGCGCTTGGCTCCGAAGACGAGCAGCAGGAGGATCAGTAGGAATAGAAGGTGAATTGGATTATCGAGTCCCATCACTAGCTCCAATCAATTTGGCTTTTTTAGAAAGCAACTCACTGAATGACTTGACTCCGCGCTCGGCGCGATCGCAGTGACCGCGCCGAGCGTGAAGGCCGTAGCGGCGCAGGCTGCCTAGATGTGTTGCGCGGCGTCGGCTTCCTCCGCCAGCTTCATGACGGTCCTGAAGAAGGCGGCTGACTGGCCTTGGAACAGGTTGTCCGCCGTGAATGACTTGATCGTGGCCACTGCACCCCCGTCGCTGTCCAGCGTCGGGCGCACCACCGCGCAGTGGGGGAGCTTGCTGCTGATGAACTCGCGTCGGGTGCGGGAAGATCAGGTTGGCTTGAAACAGTTCCGCGTCGGGATTTTCGTCCAGGTTGGGGATCGTCAAACCGGTAACCGGATCGGTGACGGGGGCGACGGGGGCATTGGCGGCGTTACCGGCGTCGTCCTGCCAGGTGGAGAAGTGCATGGCCTCAGTCGGGCCGATGCTCGACACGACGCGAAGCACCTCGAGGTCGGTCACTTTCTCGGCCAGCGTCGGGTACAAGCTCGCTCCGCCCTGCTCGATGTAGCCGAAATGAAACGCCGCGGTGCACGCGATCACCTGTATCCGGCGCTCCGCCGGAGTCGTAGGGGGAAGCGGAGCGGGGGTGTTCGGCGGAACGTCGGCGTCGCTGATCGGGATCGCCGGCTGGTTGCGGATCGTGATCGCCTGCGGGAACGTCGCCCCAAAGTCGGGGTTGGTCGAGCTGCGATACCGCGTGTACCAGCTCGTGTCGACGTCCAGCGAGGTGAGCGACGTCAGACGGCCAACCTGCTTGGCGCCCGTCGCCTTGCTGCTCGGCAACGTGCGGAAAGCGTCCAGGTTGACCGGATCAGCCCCCTTGGACTCCAGATAGGCGTTGAGGAACGCCGCGTGACTCTGCTCATCCTCGTTGTTGAGGTGGATGTAAGTCGGCATGTCGGGATCGATGTTTTCCAGGGCCGCCTGGTAGGCCGGATTACCGCCGTTCACGCCGCCGATCTCGTCGTACTGCTGCCAGAGGTCGGCCTCTATGAGCTCGGCCGCTGCGAGAAATCGGAGGATGGCGGCGTCGCCCCTCGTCAGCCCGGCGCTGCCCTGGGCAAGTGCGGTGGCGGTTTTACCGAGCGGTCCGAAGAGCGTCGCTCCTACTCCGGCGGCGGCGCCCGTCGCCAGGAATGACAGGCGACTGACTCCGCCAGTCGACTCGTCATCTGCTGTTAGGACATTCCCTTCGGCGCTTGTTGGTGTTTCACGGTTCATGGTCTGCCTTCCTTGAGTGAGGGTGGTGGTATGGGTGGGGGTGGGGCCGAATACACGACCTACTAACCCCCATAGGACGCCGCTGTTGGCAGATGTTTCCTCAAGCGGAGAGAAAGATGTGTGAAGCGGAGCTCGACAGGAAGCCCGCGATTCTTCTCGAGGCCCTGGACGTCGATGTGCCCGTCGCGCTGCCGAGTAGCTAAGACTTCGCCGGGCTTCACATAGTCGCGCGCAGAGATCTGAACGGCTCCGCGTAGCCCACGCTCGCTTTTCCTCGATCTCTAGCGCGGCGGTGTAAGCCGCAGACGCACGCGTGCGCTCGCCGGACACGGCCTGCCTCCAGCAGGCACTCGCAACCGCGCGGTGTCACTCGCGCGCGAGCGTCTCGTGACCTACCGGTTGCAGCTCACGCGGGTAGTCCTCACGCCCACCAGTCGGGAGGGGGCGAAGAGTACGGGGCTGACTGGGTCGGTGGAGGCCTCTGGCGCCCGGGCGCCGCCGTGAGCACCCTTTTCCGTGTGGCAACTGCGGTCCAAGGCGCTCTGCGACCCGCTTGCGCGCCCGGAACACCCGGGTCGTGATCGTCGCTTCACGCACGCCTAGTGCGCGAGCAGCCTGTCGATAAGAGAGCCCGAGTACGTCCACCGCCACGAGCGCGAGCCGGAAGTCCTCGGGAAGCCCCGCAATCGTCTCGAATACCTCCTGCACCTCGAGCGCCTGCTCTGGCTGGTCCATCGGCTTGGGATCCGCCACAACCGCATCCTCGAGCTCGGCTACCGTCACCGGCCTGCGAGATGCGGTACGCCGGCTCGTGAGAAACGTATTCCGGAGCACCCGCATCAGGTAGAAGAGCTCGTCGCCTGCGCGAAGCACCCGCGGGCGCGCTAGGACCCGAGCAAAAGTCTCCTGGACGAGATCCTCAGCATCCTCGCGCGACCCACACAAGGCCCATGCGGAACGGTATAGGCGATCAACGTGCTGGGGAAGGACTTGGGGATCGAGTGTTTGCACGTCAACGCCCCCGCCCGGAGACACCCAGACCAGGCATGACGGACGTCAAAACGTGACGCATTGGGGACTCCTATGGATCCCATCACGAAGGGCCCTCTGTGCGCGCTGTGGAGAGATGGTGGTCATTGCCTGCTCCTTCGCCTGCAGGTGATATGCTTTACAACTGTCTATGGTACAACAGTTGCCGAGCGGACTATTGCAGAAGGACGGATCCTTGTCAAGCCCCTCGCCCGAGCGGCTGCGCTGCTGGAGTCTTTTCTTCGAGAGCGCGGTGACGCTGCTCGACGTGCTCAACGAGGAGCTCGAGCGCTGGGCTGGCATTACGCTGCGCTGGTACGACGTCCTGATCCACCTCGAGGAATCGCCGCAAGGCATCCCGATGAACGCGCTCGCAGAACGGATCCTGTACAGCAAGAGTGGGTTCACGCGTGTCGTCGACCGGATGGAGGAGGCGGGGCTCGTTCGCCGCGTGCGCCCCGAGCACGACCGGCGGACGATCCTCGTCGTGCTCACCGACAAAGGCGCCGAGACGATGGAAGACGCACGCCGCTACCACCGAAACGGAATCGAAGAGCACTTCGCGGCGCACCTCACCGACAACGAGATCAAGGTCGTGACCCGCGCGCTCGAGAAGGTCGGCGCCCACGGCCGCCCGCTTCGCCCCGGCCGAGTCCGCGGCTAATCCGCGAGTCCCTGAGCTTCGATCGGAGGGCCTCGCCCGGGAGCCCTCTCACGAGGCACCTGCTCCTGACCGTTACTCCTCCAGACCCACGGCTTTGAGGGCCTCCTGACGGTCGAGGAAGATGCGAATGTGGCTGATCTTTCCGTCGACCAGGTCGTACACGTTGGTGGCGGGCGCTGCCAAGCGAATGCCGCTGGCTCGGCCCGTGGCGCTAGTTCGCAGGAACGCGAGCACCCGCTCGCTATCGACCTCTTCCACGCCGTCAAGCTCGATCCCGAAATCGGGTGCGGCATCCTCGAGGTCCGTCAGGAAACGCCTGATGCCGTGGAGTCCTTCGTACACCCCTCCGGCGGCGGCCATTGGCGTCTCCAACTTTACGTCCTCGGTGCAGCAGGCGAGATAGCCCTCGATGTCCCTCGCGTTGATCGCCGCGATCGCGCGCTCAACCAATCTCACGTTCTCCCGCGACATCGCCTACCCCCGCTCCTGAGCGAGGCGTTCGGCGGCAGCACGAGCCTCGTCGAGTTCGGAGTCTGGGTAGACGATCACGCGAACGGCGCGTCCGTTCTCGATGATCCAAACGTTGGCCTCCCGCTGGGTAACGTGGCCGGTCGTGCCCGTCGGACGCGCGGTCTGCAGCTGCCTCACGAACACGACGCCGCTTCCGGCGTCGATGATCTCCTCGGCCGTGAAGGCGACCTCCTCATAGCCTGCGAGCCAATCCTCCTCGAAAGCGCGAATAGCGTCGCGTCCGTGGACGACGACTCCGATGGTCCGCGTCATGTCCAGCACCGCGTCGTGCGTCAAGACCCGCTGCGCCTCATCAAGATCCCCGGCGCTGATCGCCTCAAAGCAGCGACGCAGAAGCTCTACCAGGCCAGGGGTCGCGGACTCTTCGGACATCGTGCGGCGAAGTATCCAGGACCGCTGCCCTCGGGGGGCTAAAAGCGAGCATCCGAGCGACACCCGAGCAGACGAGCGCCTCGGACGAGCAGCAGGCGTCTCGCCACTGCCTCCGCATACGCCTCCTTCCACCGCGCTGCGCGGGTCTCGCACGCTCGACCACGGACGAGTGCTCCTCGTCCCAGCCAGCAGCGTCGGGTGCCCGTCGCTAGACGCTCGCTCAGCCCCGCAAAGCGCAAGCCGGGCTCGGAACAAGCGTTGTGCGTGGTGTGTGGCCGCCGAGCCGCGCCAGCGCTCAGAAGGATCGCGCAATCATATGATCGTCGTACACGACGACGGAAGGGGCTTTTGTGAGGGATCTAAAAGGTCGCACCGCATTGGTAACAGGAGCATCCGGAGGGCTCGGTACGCACATCGCTCGCGGCCTCGCGCGAGAAGGCATGAACGTCGTGGTCTCGGGGCGGCGAGAGGACGCACTCGCAGCCGTCGCGGACGAGCTGAGCGCGCTGGGCGTCAGGGTCGAGGCCGTGCCGGCAGACCTATCGGATCTGACTCAGGTCGATTCGCTGATCGATCGCAGCGAGGCCGCGCTTGGCGCGATCGACGTGCTCGTGAACAACGCCGGCGTGGAGCTCACGAGCGCCTTCACCTCCTACACCCCCGAGGAGCTAGCTTCCGTCGTCGATGTCAATCTCACCGCGCCCCTGCTACTCACACACCGACTGGTGGGCGGAATGCTTTCGCGCGGCCGGGGCCACGTCGTCTTTATCTCATCAATCGCGGGCAAGCTCGGCCCACCCTACTCAGAGCCCTACGCCGCCACGAAGGCGGCACTCATCGGGCTCACACAGTCGCTGCGGGCGGAGTATCTCAGCACTCCCATTAGCTTCTCGGTCGTCTGCCCGGGATTCATCGCCGGTGACGGCATGTACCAGCGGATGGTCGAGCAGGGCATAAAATCCAACCGCGTGCTGGGCGAGACGACGACCAAGAAGGTGACCGACAGTGTGATTAAGGCGATCCGGGACGACAAGCCCGAACTGATCGAGTCGGGCGGACCCATCAGACCGCTGCTAGCTATCAGCCAGCTTGCTCCCAGGCTCATCGAGCGCATGGCGCCGCGCACCGGCGTCACAGAGCTCTTTCGGCGCCTTGCGGTGTCACGCGGCCGCGGTGGCTGAAGGCGCGGCAGCGCTCGGTCGAGACGGCTGCGTTGAGCTGAACGCAGTCGTCCGGGCGTCGCTCTCCGAGACGCCTGGCTTTCGTCCGATCCAGTCGTCTGCGAGGGCAGATTTCACACGCTCGCTTGAATGTGAGAAAGCGTGTCGGGTGAGCCTTGCACCCCCAGGCTCGGCCTCTGCCACAGGCCACGCGGACTGTTGAGCGTGTGTGGAACCATGCGATTCCACACAACGCTCAGGTTCCCAGGCTCATCCGGCCCCTGGTCTACGGTTCCGCTTTGACCTCTACGGGTTCTGCGGCTTTCAGGTCGAGGGCCTCGGAGAGGCCGGTCTTCTCCCATGGCCCCGTGGTCCCGAGGAAGGATATTTCAAGGTTGTAGGGGCCGGTTGCGGGCACGAAGTCTTGCGGGATCTGCGAGCCGCCAGCCTGGCTGAAACGCACTTCGAACACAGAAGCCATGTTGTCGTACTGGGTGAATGGGTTAAAGGTCAAGATAGCCGCGTTGAAATGGGGCTTCTTTTCCGGTTTGCCCAGGACAACGGAACTCGTAAAGGCCCAGTGACATGTAAACGCCGCCCACGGGTGGTTTTTTTGTTCGGCTACGAGCTCTTGGCCGACTTCGATCGGTGCGTTGTTTATGAATCCGACGGGTCCCTTGAGATAGTTGGTCACTATTTCGCCAGGGCCCGCATTTTCGCATGTTGACCCTGCGTACCCAGGAACGATGCATCCGGTCCACACGAGCCGAACTTTATGTACTTCTGTGATACTGGCCGCGGCTTTGAATTTACCGCTGCCGGTCCCGGAGGCGCATTCAATCGTAATATAGCCTGGCGTTGTGAGTGTCATGCCACCGCTACTCACCAGCGTAAAGTTTTTATTGGCTATCGTTGTGAACCATTTGTACGCGGCGCCGCCCACGGTACAACCGGCGTTGTTGAAGACGCCGGCCCCCGCTTTGCATCGGCCCCATTCCGGCAGGGCCGCCGATGCGCCGGTCCCCACGACAGCATTGAGTGCGCAGAGCGCCAGGACGCACACCCCCACCACGCTAACTCGTCTCATGTGTCTTCCACCTCCGACTCAGGTGCGGGCAAACTCTGCGCGTCGCCCGCGAGTGTGTGCGACGCTACTCTGTCCCTCCGAGTCCGTGTGTGGCAATGCGCACACAGGTGCCGTCCTGGCCACACCGTTTCAACAGGCGAGAGACCAGCGGACTTGCTGGTTCCTCCGCCGGAGTAGCGTGCCCTGATGCCGACCGCGAGCGCCCGGCGATGACCGGCGGAGCCCACGCAGACAGCACCACAGCGCCCGTGTAGTCGTTTCTCGCGGGTGAAGACGGGGTCACAGCCACGCCAGCCCAAGCGGCGTTCAGAACAGCGCAGACGGCGAAGACGCAGCGTCGGGCGAGCCTCACCTCCGGCTAGGGCCTGGGGCGAGGAGGAGCAGTCTCGGGCAGCTCCAGGGAGACGCCTCCTTTCGCTAGGCACGGCAGGAGTCTCGGCCGGGTCGGAGCGGGCTATCGAGTTTCGTCCCGAGCGAGCGTCGCGCTGAACGTGACCGAAGACAGCCGCACGTGTTTGCAAAGCAGCAGCTACGCCGGCTCTTGGCGACGACGCCCACGCATGCGGTGCTCGTCGGTCGCGCTTCGCGTTGCGGGTCGTCCGTGAAAAGCTGGCGCGCTGGTGCCGAGAGCCGATCCCACAGCTGGTAGTGGGTCACGAGACCGAGCTCGTTCGCCGCTCGTCCGAGTCCGGGTACTCACGGCGCTGGCGTGCGCGACGTTTACCGCCGCGGTGGTGCTCATACGAGGCGGAGCGCGTCCCGCCCGCTTGGTGGTCCGTCAGCACGAGCGCCACCTGATCGCGGCGGTGAACACATGGACGACCGTGAGCCGCTCGCTGGGGGTGGCTGCCCTCGTGCTAGTCGCGGTCACGCTGCCAGTCGGCTTGCTCTTTGGGCGGCACCTGGTAGCAGCGAGGCGTCGCGCCCAGGTCCGCGCGACCCACATGACAGTGTCGCTGTCGGGCCTCGTGGTGATCGCGCTGCACGTGGTCACGCTCCTGGGCGCGAGCACGCTTGCGCCGAACGTTGAGCGCCTGGTTGTTCCCTGGCTGTGGCCGTACCGCCGGACCGCGACCGGGCTCGGCGTGCTCTCGGTCTACGTCCTGGCCCTATTAGGACCGACGTACTACGCGCGCCGAGCGCTGGGCTGGCGGCGCTGGCGGATCGCCCATCGCTTCATCGCGACCGGGCTCGCGCTCGCGGTCCTTCACGTGACGCTCGGCGGATAGCACTGATTTCGTTGTGCTCCGAAACGCTAGGTCCACGCCGCGTTTTTTGGGTGCGGCGCCCGGCACTGTAGGGTCGTTCGGCCCCGGGATTTAGAGATGGCTTACTTCTCGCCCATAGCCTCCGCGACCGCGTGAGCACCGAGAGCATTAGGGCACCGGGCCGAGCTGGAGTGGACTGGTGGCGTGCCGAGTTCGTCCTCACGGCGCTCGCCTTCCTCGGCTTCATCACGCTGCCGATCCGCATTACCACGATCTACAGCGGCCTGCCGGCGCATCCGCTGTTCGTGCATGTACCCGTGGTCCTGATCCCGACCACCGTGGTGGCTGCGGTGGTGTTCATGATCAAGCGAGAGTGGTTCTCGCGCTACGGGATCGCGCTGGCCGTGGTGTCGATCGTCGCGATGAGCTCGATATTCCTGACGATGCAGGCCGGCGCAGCGCTGCGCGCCGCGCTGCATTTGCAGGGTCAAGCCGCCACGCTGATCTCCGAACATGCGCATGCCGCGCACATTCTCGCCTACATCTACGTGGTGTTTACGGCGACGCTGATCGTCACCTTCGCCGCGCAGCGGATCTCCGGTGGCATGCCGACCGGCCTGGGCATCGTGGACGCTGTGATGTCCCCCAAGGCGGTGTTCACGGCGCTGCGCGTCGCTCTCGTGTTGCTCTCGATCGGCGCTGGCTACATGGTCTTCAGAACCGGCGATCTCGGCGCGAAAGCTGTGTGGGAGGGACGGCTCCAGGCTGCCCACGCCGGCTTCCCTGGCGGCCCAGGCGAGTCGCTGTTTGGCCCACCGTCGGGCACCGGCGTGCCTTAGCCAAACCCGGGACCCACGACCGACTGCACGTCGCGCACGCGACAGCGGCTAAGTGGCGCGAGTGGCTGCCGGGATGGCAGCTACCCGCGTGGGTTCCAGATGATCTCCCAGAGGTGCCCGTCGGGGTCGCGGAAATACCCTGAGTAGATCCCCCACGGCCTGCCATGCGGTGGCTCAGAGAGCGTGCCGCCGGCGGCCTCGGCCTGGGCGAGCACCGCATCCAGGTCCCGCTTGGTCGCTACGAGCTGCCCGCTGCTGAACTCACCCGACTTCGGTGGCCCAAACGGTATGCCAGCGTCCTTCGCCAGCTCCGTGCGCGGGTACAGAGCAAGTATGAGGTCTCCGTCGAGGTGGAACACTGCAATGTCGCCGGCTGGGCTCTCATCGTCGCCGCCGAAGTCAGTCCCGGTGATTCCCGCCGAGTCCAGGCCGAGGCCCTCGCGGTAGAACGCGAGCGCCCGGTCAAGATCAGATACAGCAAGCGTGATCAGATGGATGCGCGATTCCATGGTGAACAGGGTGCCGCATCCGGCTGCAAGCTGTCGTCTCGCTCGCGGCGAGCAAACACCAGTCCAAGGCGATAGGAGCGGTCGGACGTCACCGCCAAGACCGCACGAACCATGACAGTCACGGGATACTCACCGGAGGATGCCCGACGAGTCCACGACCCCCGACCTAGTGGAGTTGCAGACGCGGCTCACCGCAGCTACCAATCGCGGCGACGTCGATGCGATCGTGGCCTTCTACGCGCCGGATGCCGTGTATGACATGTCGCCGGTGGGTATGGGCGTCTTTGAGGGGCAGGCGGCGGCGCGTGCCTTCATTGAGGACTGGTGGACCTCCTACGAGGAGTCCGAGTTCGAGGCCGAGGAGACTCTCGACCTTGGCAACGGAGTTGGCTTTCGCGTGCTCGTTCAGAAGGGCCGTCCAGTCGGCAGCAGCGGTGAGGTTCAGCTGCGCTACGGAGCCGTCAGCGTGTGGGAGGACGGCAAGATTGCGCGAATCACCAACTACACCGACATCGATGAGGCACGTGCTGCCGCCGAACGGCTTGCCGAGGAACGGGGTTAGGCGATGGCGCAGGAGAACGCGAGATTGGTTGAGCGCGCGATCGCGGCGATCAACGCGAGGGACATCGAGGGCTATCTCGCCTGCTGCACCGAGAACGTCAAGTTGGAGACGCAATTGGCGGCCGTTGGAGGGGTATACGAAGGAACCGACGGCATCAGGGGTTTCTTTACGGACATCGAGGAAGCCGGACCCGATTTCCGGATCGAGCTTGACGGCGTGGAAGAGGTCGATAGCAAGCGGGTGCTCGCGTTCATGCGCTTTAGCCCCACGGGCCGCGCCAGCGGTATTCGCGTGGCAGGGTCCAGCACCAACGTGTACGACCTGATCGACGGCAAGATCAGCCACATTCGCATCTTCCTCGACCGTCAGGAGGCCCTCAAAGCCGTGGGGCTGGAGGAGTAACGGACACGAGCAGGTGCCCCGTGAGACGGCGACGTCGGCGAACGCCCGACACGAGTGCTCGCGCCGAGCCGGCGCGAGCATCGTCTCCCCTCCCACTCGATCCAGGAGGGAGGCCCCCGGGCCTCCCTCCCTCGACAAATCGCTCCTCTACGCCCGCAGCCTCACGTGGCGGAGATGGTGCTCGTCTTGATCACCGCGTTTTCGGACGCGGTGACGGTGATCTTTACGTTGCTTGCCTTTGGCACCGGGAACGTCGCGACCACAGTCCCCGCCGTGGTCAACGACTTCACCTCCGTTTTCGGTTCGCTGATGACGACGCCATCGACTTCGATTTTCGCGGTCATCAATTTCCCTTCCGCCTCGCCCCAGGTGATCGTGGCGACCACTATCGTCGCTTCGGACGCGGATGGTTCAAAAGCAGTGCCGGAGGTGCGTTCCGTCAAGCCGGTGGGTTTCCCGAACACGACTTCACTCGGGCCAGCCGCTCCGGTGGCGCCTTTTGCTCCTTCTTTGCCTTCCGCTCCGGTAGAGCCGGTGGTGCCTTTGGCTCCTTCTTTGCCTTCCGGCCCGGTGGAACCTTTAGCTCCTTCTTTGCCTTCGGGTCCGGTCGCTCCTTCCGGCCCGGTTGCACCGGTGGCGCCGTTCGCTCCTTCTTTGCCTTCACTCCCGGTTGCTCCGACGGCGCCTTCTTTCCCTTCTTTCCCTTCCGGGCCGGTTCCACCTTTTTCACCGGGTGCGCCCGTCGATCCGGTTGCACCGGTGGCACCGGTGGCGCCGCCCGCGCCCGTCGCCCCGACTACGCCCTGCGCGCCTTCTTTCCCTTCTTTCCCTTCCAGGCCGGTTTCACCTTTTTCACCGGGTGCGCCCGTCGATCCGGTGGCACCGGTCGCGCCCATCGCCCCGACTACGCCCTGCGCGCCTTCTTTCCCTTCTTTCCCTTCTTTTCCTTCTTTCCCTTCCAGGCCGGTTTCACCTTTTTCACCGGGTGAGCCCGTCGATCCGGTGGCACCGGTGGCACCGGTCGTGCCGCCCGCGCCCGTCGCCCCGGTTGCGCCGGTCGCGCCCTGTTCCCCTTTCACGCCCCGTATTTCTTCGTATTTGCCTTCGGGTTCGTTGTCGGCGCGGTATGTACCGGCTATTGCGGGTATGAGGCAGAGCTTTTCGGTGTACGAGCCGGTGAAAACCATCTTTGTTTTCGTTTTCGTGCCGACTTTGTAGGTCACCGATTCCTTGCCTGCTTTCACGCAGTGCGTCGCGGCAAACGCTGAAGCACTCGTCGCCGCGACCGCGCCAAGCGCGAAGGCGACGACGACGCACGCACCCGTGATCCTGATGCGGTTCATCATCTCGTGCACTCTCCTTTTCCCTCTAGAGGCATCGGGCAGAATGAGGCCTGCGCGCTCGCCACCACACTTATTCTTCTTCCTTGACCATCAGCGGACTGCCTTTGATGTTGACTTTCCATTCCAGGGCGCTGAAGGTCAGCGGCGTGCATTCTTTGCTCGTCACGAGTTTCACGAGGGACCCGCAGTAAGTGCCCCGGAGGACGTGGGCGGGATCTTCTTGTTCTTTGTTTTCTTCCTGGTGCTGGAGGATGCCTTCGGTTTCGGAGGCCCAGCCGATGATGTTCACGAGCGGCTTGAACGATTTTTCTTCGTATTCGTGCGTACCGTAGTTTTCGCCGGCCACGTAGGTGAGGGCGAGGTCTTTGTTGATCGCGTTGAAGTCTTCCGTCTGCGCCCCGATCAGCTGACCGTAGACGTCCGCGGTGACTTCCGCAGTAAACGGCTCTTTGTGCGTCCCCTTGAAGCCGCAGACGAACTTCGCGATCGGCTTCACCGATTCGCCTTCGACGGTTTCTTCTTCGCCTGCCGCTTCGACCCTCAGGCCGGGTTCGGCCGGGCTTTCGTTGACCCAGCCGAGTTCGCCCTCGAGTTCTTTGGTTTTGATTTCTCCGTTCTTGCCTTCGGGGCTGGTCGAGTGGCATTCACGACCCGTCGGCGGTTTGCCGAGCGTCGAGCATTTCTTGAAGGCAACCCTGAAGTCGCTCACGCGGTTCGGTTCTTCTGCGAGCCCACCTTCTACCTTCCCGCGTTCGCATTCGACCACCTGTTCGGGGAATGGGCTTTTGACGCGCAGCTTTGAGGCTTCGGACGTGCCTGTGAGGCGTTTGCCCTCACCAGTGCCCGCTTTCAGTTCGTATTTGCCTTCGGGACCAGGGTGCGCGCCTTTGGCCCGGGTCGGGCCTTCAGCGGGTGCCTTTTCCGTTTCCTTGCACAGGTTCGTGAGGTATACGCCGGTGTAGACGGATTTGTGTTTTTCTTTGCCGTGTTCCGTCCATTTGACTTCTTCCTTCGCCGTCTTGGCGCATTCGTACCAGACAGGCGGCCTGAGCTGTGCCGAGGCGCTCGCTGCGAGAACGCCGATCGCCACGACCATCACGGCGACCAGGCAAGGCCCCACAATCCTGATGAGTCTCATCCTCTCCCCACTCCTTATGCGCTTGTGTTCGGTGGACCGGTAGGGGAGCTCCCCTTCGTCGGGCGCAACTTCCGTGTCGCCGCGGAACTCCGCTCCCCCGACCCGGCATCCCCCGAGGCCGGCATGGCCGTCTCTGTCCGTAGGACGGCTTTGCTCACTGCGGACTCTCGCAGAAAGCCCGCCGTGAGTCAAGCATGCCGGTACAGGTGGGCCGTGCAGGAATCGAACCTGCAACCTTGGGCTTGATTGCTCGGCTCGACAAGAGCGCCGAGGCGCTTGAGAGCGATCGTCAGGAAGCCGTCGATACGATCCGGGATCTAGAGAAGCGCCTCGTCGAGAGCGATGACGCGAGGAGCGCCTGCGCTTCTACGCCTTCCCGCGCGAGCACTGGCCAAAGCTCCGCAGCACCAATCCCTTGGAGCGCGTCAACAAGGAGATCGGCCCCCCCTCAGACGTCGTCGGGATCTACCCCAACGATCGGGCCGCTGATCCACCTAGCGGGCATGCTCCTGCTCGAGCAGAGTGACGAGTGGCTCGTACAGCGCCGCTACGTCTCAGAGCACTCGATGCGCTTGATCCTCTCCGAGGCAGTGCAGTGCGAGCGACCGACAGACGGATCGCCGGCGTGGCTCGTCTTCGAACTTGGACCCCGTATTGGACCCCGTCGCGTCCGTTAGCGATATATCGAACTGCCAAAAGATGCAGATTTACAGGTATTTCGTGTGATCGGGGAGACAGGATTTGAACCTGCGACCGCCCGGCCCCCAGCCGGGTGCGCTACCAGACTGCGCCACTCCCCGTGGTCATCCCGATTCTACGCGCAACCCGTACCTTCGGCGGGTCGTGAAGCTCACGCAGCGGCCCCCTCCGAGCATCCGCGTGAAGATGTGAATGCGCCACCGAGCTGCTCCGCTCCCAGTGTTCAAGCGGGCGACGGGAATTGAACCCGTACTCAGAGCTTGGAAGGCTCTTGTGCAGCCATAACACTTCGCCCGCGCACGATCCCGGGCCCTCGCCCGTCACGCGACCCATGTTACCTACGCTTGCCAAGGCGGCGCACGCGGCGACACCGTCGGCTACGAAGGCCGCGCGCCCCGCCGCTCCTCCACCGGCACCTCCCCCGACTCGTCCGCGAGCCCGGGCGGCGGCCACGGCCCGCACCAGTTGTCGCGCCCCCCATCGAGAGTGATCGTCGAGCCGTTGAAGGCGCGCCCGAGCGGCGAGGCTAGCAGCGCGATAAGCCACGCGTGCTCTGCGACGTCACCCAGCCGCTGCAGCGGCACCGTGCGCGCCCCGCCCGCGCGAACGCTCGCGGGATACTTCGCCAGCACCTCCGTCTCGAAATGGCCGGCAGCGACCGCCGTCACGGCCACGCCCGCGGGCTGCCAGCGCTTTGCCAGCTCGCGCGTGAGCGCCTCGACGGCGGCACGCGCGGCCCCCGAGTGAGCCATGCCCGGCATGCCGTGGTGGGGCGAGAGCGTGATGTTCACGACGATCCCTGCGCCCGCCGGTGCGAGCGCGAGCTCGAACGCCGCCTCGGACATGTTCAGCAGGCCGTCAACGTTCAGGCGCCACACCGCCTGCCAGCCCTTCGCCGCGATCAGCTCCGCCGGGCTGAAGAACTGCCCGCCGGCGTTGTTTACCAGCACGTCCAGCCGCCCCCAGCGCTCGAGCACGCTCGCCACCAGGGTCCGTGCGTCGGCCGCGTCGCGCACGTCGGCCGCGACCTGCTCCACCTCCCCCGCCAGCCCCGCCGCCTCGGCGACCGCCCCCGTGAGCACCTCTGCTCGCCGCCCCGTGATCATCACGCGAGCGCCGCAGCGCGCGAGCTCCATCGCGCTCGCCTTGCCGAGTCCCGTGCCGCCGCCGGTCACCAGCGCGACCCGACCCTCGAGCAGCCCCGGGGCGAACACCTGCGAGCGCTCCGCAACCGCCGTCATCGCCGTCGATCATAGGCCCCCTACCCCCGCACTCCGTCCGTCCCGCCGTCCCATTAGAGTGAGCATGTGCCTTATAGGCCGCTGATCGTCGTTTTCGGCCTCACGCTCGGCGACTACGCTCTCTGGAACTGGTCGCTGAACGGGAACCACGACGTGCTCTCGCTCGTCTCCGGGCTGACCCTGCCGCCTCTGGCCGCCGCGCTGCTGTGGCTGCTCGCACTGGGCGTCGCTCGTGTAGCCCTCGCCCGCTCGGGCAGGCGCTCCGCCGCGCGCGCCGAAAACGTCGGCGTACACGGCAACACCGGCGTGGATCGCGCTCGCGAGCGCCCGCGCGTCCCGTCCGCCGTGGCCAACCCGTTGAGTGAGCCCGCCGCTTCGACAAGACCAGCCGCCACATCCTCTAGGAGGATCGCGGCCTGATTTGAGTGGGAGCCCGTGAGCGGGCTCCGCGGGCTCCGGCTGCCCCACTGGCGGCGGCGCATCTGGGCGGCGGCGCTCGCCGCGCTCGTGCTCGCCAGCGCTGCCCTCGGCGCCTACCTGTACGAGCGCAATCGCACCGGCGACATCTATCACCCGCACGCGCGCTTCCTCGCGCAGCCCACGCCGAAGCTGCCCGCGCGCGGTCCGAGCCGCTTCTCCTGGCCGCTCTACGGCTACGACAAGCAGCACACGCGCTTCTTCCCCGCTCCGCCAGCTCTGCACCCACCCTTCAAGACGCTGTGGCTCCGGAACAGCCACGCCCTGCTCGAGTTCCCGCCCGTCATCTACGGGGAACGCATCTTCCAGCTCGCCGACGACGCCGTCCTGAGCGTCCTCGACAAGCGCACCGGGCACGTGCTCTGGACGCGAACCCTGGGCCAGGCATCGGCCTCCTCGCCCGCCGTCACCTTCAACACCGTCTACGTCACGATCCTCTCGAGTGGCCACCCCCAGAGCCCCGGGCGCGTGATCGCGCTCAACAGCTCAAACGGAGCGGTGCGCTGGTGGCGCGCACTTCCAAGCCCGAGTGAGTCCTCACCGCTGATCGACCGCGGCCACCTGTACTTCGGCACGCAGAGCGGTCTCGTATACGCGCTCGACGACCGCACCGGCGCGGTCCTGTGGACCTACAAGGCCGCCGGGGCCGTGAAGGCAAGCCCGACGGT
This sequence comes from uncultured Solirubrobacteraceae bacterium, assembly GCA_963722435.1. Taxonomy (GTDB): domain Bacteria; phylum Actinomycetota; class Thermoleophilia; order Solirubrobacterales; family Solirubrobacteraceae; genus Palsa-744. Next base: position 984,396 of record CAVRKZ010000001.1, read on the forward strand.
CTCCGACAACGTGCTCTACTTCGGCGACTACTCCGGGCACCTGCAGGCGGTCTCCGAGCAGACCGGGCGCGCGCTCTGGGTCAGCTCCTCCGAAGGCGCGCTCCTCGGCAATGGCACCTTCTACTCGACCGCCGCCGTCATCTACGGGCGCGTGTTCCTTGGCAACACCGACGGGCGCTTCTACGCCTACGACGCGGCCACCGGCGCGCTCGATTGGGCGGTGCAGACGGGCGACTACGTGTACTCCTCGCCCGCCGTCACCAATGCCCCGGGCTCGGCCCGACCGTCTACTTCGGCTCATACAGCGGCACCTTCTACGCGCTCAACGCGCGCACGGGGCACGTGGACTGGAGCTTCGATGCACACGGGCGCATCTCCGGCTCGCCGACGATCATCGGGCGCACGATCTTCTTCGCCGACCTCGGCGAGCACATCAGCTACGCGCTCGGCATCTCCACCGGGCGCGTGCTCTACGTCAAGCACACCGGCGCCTTCGACCCCGTCGTAAGCGATGGCAGCGACATCTACCTGAGCGGCATCACGAGCTTGTACGCGCTCGCGCCCCGGCCCTCCTACTGACCGAGCGCGCACGCAAGCGCCAAGGCGCCCACGCGCCTCAGCCGCATGACGGGTGCGCTCCGAGTGCGCGCGCGAGCGAGAAGCGCGCGCTCACCTGCACCGTCCCGGGCGCGCTGACGAGCACCCGTGTCCAGCCTCCGCTCGCCCGCGCCACGCAGCCGCGCCCGCGCGTGAGCGTCCAGTAGCGAGTGAAGTGCACGCGCACCAAGAAGCGCCCCGGGGCGCTCGCTTGAAGCGTGAAGCCCTCGTGACCGATCGCGCTGAGGCGCCCCGGCCCGCTCGCCAGCGGCGTGGCCGAGCGCACCGCGTACACACGCCAGTGCCTGCTGCGAAAGACCGGGCGCAGGTATGGCAGACCGCCTTCGATCAGCGCTCGCTCGCGTGCGCTCGAGGGGTCCGTGGCGAGGTCCGGCACGGCCACGTAGGCGACCGCCTGTTCGTGAAGCCAGCGCTCATAGGACCCTGCGCTCAGCCCACTCGAGAGCAACACGCCGTCATAGCGTGTTTCCAGCTGCTTCTCCCAGCCGCGCGCGAGCGAGACCTCGGGCGCGAGCAGGGCGGCCTCCCAGTGCGAGCGCGTGAGCGGAACCTCAACGCGCACGGGCGATCGCGGCGGTGCGCTCACGTGCGCGAGGAAGCGCTCGAGCGGAGCGTAGTAGACAGCGCTCGTCGCTTCGCTTCCCGCCACCGCGAGCGTCTCGCGCACCGGCCCCCACACGACCCACGCGGCGATCGCGCACAGGCTCGCCAGCGCGGCCGGCCCGATCGCGCGCACCACGCTCGCGCGCGCCGCGGAGCCCCCGCGCGCACCCACGCGCGCGCACAGCAGCAGTGGCCCGGCGAGCAGCACGCCGTAGCGCTCGACGTTGCTGCCGACGGGTGAGTGCACGAGCAGGCAGGCCACGCATGCGAGCGCGTATACACAGCCGCCCACGCGCAAGAGCCGCGCATCGCGAGGAAGCAGGCACAGGAAGGCCACCGTCGCGGCCATCGTCGCGAGGAACGGGAGCATCGGATATGGCTCATAGCCACCTTCCGGGAAGAGCACCGCGAGCACGAGCACCACGAGCGCCGCGGGCACGGCGAGCGCGAGCAGCGCCCGCGGTGAGCGCTGCGAAAGCGCCAGCGAGAGCCCGGCGAGGCCGAGGAGCGCGCCGGCTATGGGGCTCGCCGCAGCGCATACCGCCGCGAGCACGGCCGCCCACAGCCAGCGCCCGCGCGCGAGCGCGACAGCGGCCGCGAGCGCGACGGAGACACCTAGCGCGAACGTCAGTCGCCCGCTCCACACATCGCCGAGCGCCGCGAGCGCGAAGAAGGCTGCTCCCCACGGCGCGCCCCTGCCGTAGACCGGCCGCACGAGCGCCCAGAAGAGCATGCTCGAGGCGAGCACCGAGGCCGCCCCGAGCACGCGCATTCCAAGCGCGACCGCGAGCGGGGGGTAGATGAGGCTGTACGCCGGCAGGCCGTGGCCCGCGTACCAGTTGTCATCCCACACGGCGAAGCCGAGCTGCCGATACAGCGAGACGCGGTAGACCTGCGCCGCCAGATCGGGAGTACGCGGGTCAACCAACAGCCACAGCGCGATCAGCGCGCACGTGAACAGTGCGACAGGGACCACCGTGGGTGCCTGCGCCGAGGCCGCGAGCGAGAGCCCGCCGCCGCCCGCCGCCCGCCGCCCTCGCCGCGCTCTCCACGCACTCGCCCCGTACGTCAGCTTTGCTCGCGCGGCCACGCCAAGATAATGACCGCCATGAGCACCGTGAGAGCACTCCCGCGCGCCGCACGCGCGAGCAACCCGGCCCTCGCGCCGGCCGCCCTCTTCGCCGCCCTCTTGGTCGCGCTCGCGCTGGGCGGTTGCGCCACCACGCACCCACAGCCACTGTCGGTGAGCGAGCTCGCGGAAGCGCAGACGTTCCCGTTCTTTCGCGTGTACTGGACCGGGCCCAGCTTCGAAGGACACCCCGTGACGGCGGCCGACGGGCTGCGCAACTACGACCCGGCGGTCGGCGACAGCGTCTACTACGGCGACTGCGTGCAGAGCAAAGGCATCTTCGGTGGCGGTAGCTGCCTGCTACCGCTGCACGTCTCGACGGTCGTCTACGTGCTGCACTCCAACGCGCCGCTCGGACCGCAGCGCAACATCCTCGTGCGCGGCGTGCCGGCGACCGTGTACGACGAAGGTCGCTCGATCGAGCTCTACACGGGCAGGCTCGCCGTGGACATCTTCTCCGACGATCCCGAACGCGCGCTGCGCGCAGCGCGCGAACTGCGGCCCCTGAACGCACCGGGCTCTGCCTCCGGCGAGCTGCCGGCACCGGTCTTCTGCCCGGGCCTCTCTGGACCGTTGGGCCCATCGCTCGCGCGCGTGATGGCGAGCCTGCGCGGACACGTGTGCGAGCACGCCGCGGCCGAGAAAGCCTACGCCAAGGAGATCAGCCGCTGAGCGCTTGCGCATGCGGTCTTCCGATCTCGCGGCGCAGGGTCAGAAACGCGACCGAGCCGATCAGCGCAGGCACCCACAGCGAGATCGCGCGGTAGACGATCACCGCGGCCACCACGAGCGCGGCGGGGCGCACGTGGAAGAGCAGCAACATGCCGACGAGGCCGCCTTCGACGGCCACGAAGCCGCCGGGGACAGGCAGCGAGTTGGCGAGCATGCCCACCAGATAGGCCATCGCGACGACCCAGAAGGAGGGTGCGTGACCGAAGCCCGCAAGACATGCGTACAGCGCGAGATTGTCGAACAGCCAGTATCCAACCGCGCCCGAAAGACGCCAGTCGTGGCGGCGGATGAGCGCGAGCGCATCGTAGATGCCGCCGCTGAGCGCACCCAACGCCACCCCCACGCGACCGTCCTGCCAGCGCCCGCCCGTGGACAGGTGCCGAGCCCATGCGGCGGCGCCGAGCGTGAGCGCGATCGAGGCGATCGCGGCGATCGCAGGCAGCAGTGTGAGCAGCGCATTGCGCGAGCCGGGGATCGCACCCAGCCACATCGGCACGCCTATCACCACCACGGCGAGGACGTTCACAGCGCTCGTGAGCACGAAGATCAGCACCGAGCGCTTCGCCACGCGCTCTGCGGAGAAGCCCTTGCTGCGCAGCACCCATGCCCCCAACGCGATGCCCGCAAGGCCGCTGACCGAGACAACCGAGTTGACCGCGAGCTCCGATAGCGACAGGCGCGAGCTGAGGCTGCGTCCAAGCCTCGAGAAGACGAGGTCGAAGAGCACCACATAGCCAAGGCACGAGAGCACCTCGAGGCCCACAGCGACGAGCATCCAAGGGACGCTCGCGTCTTCGATCCGGTCGGTTGCCGCGTCGAGGCTCGGGACGCTCAGCAGCAGCGCGATGACCAGCCCGAAGAAGACGAGCAGGCTCAGCAGGCTGTTGCGCAGGACGCGCGACTGCTGCGCCAGCACGTAGTCCGCTCCTGCTGCCTCGCCGTAGCCCTGCTGCGTCGCGATCTGCTCTTCGGTGACGGCTGCCTCCTGACGATTCTTAGCGATCTCTTCACTTCTACCCATCCCAATTTCAAGCGCATCCGTCACGCTAGCCTGGTAGCTGCACCCCTCCCTGAACGAGGCGCGCGGCGACGACGCCAAGGACAGTCCGGGACGCCGCGAACATGGCCGATCAAGCGCGCATACTGGTCGTCGACGACGAGCCCGCCGTCCAGAGCGCGCTGTTCAGAGCGCTGACGCTCGAACAGTACGACGTCGCGAAGGCCAGCGACGGCCAGGAGGCGCTCGAGCTGCTTGGCGCGACGCCATACGAGGCGATCATCCTCGACATCGCGATGCCCCGCGTCGACGGGCTGGAAGTGTGCCGGCGCCTGCGCGCGGGCGGCGACAGCACGCCGGTGCTGATGCTGACCGCGCGGGGCGAGGTCGACGACCGCGTCGCCGGCCTCGACGCTGGGGCGGACGACTATCTCGTCAAGCCCTTTGCCCTGCGCGAGCTACTCGCACGCGTACGCGCGCTGCTGCGGCGCGCCGGCGAGGAGGACGGCAAAGAGCAGTCGCTCAGCTTCGCCGACGTGCGCCTCGACCTGAGCGCTCACGAGGCCTGGCGTGGCGAGCGCGTGATGGTGCTAACCCGCACCGAGTTCCTGCTGCTCGAGCTGTTCTTGCGCCATCCGCGCCAAGTGCTGACGCGCTCGACGATCTTCGAGAGCGTGTGGGGCTATGACTTCGGCTCGAGCTCCAACTCGCTGGGCGTATACATGGGCTACCTGCGCCGCAAGACCGAGGAAGGCGGGGAGCAGCGCCTCCTGCACACGGTGCGCGGGGTCGGCTACGTTCTGCGCGCGCCCGCATGAGCTTTCGCCGCCGCATCGCGATCGCCTCGGCCACCGCGGTGGCGATCGCGGTTGTGCTCGCCTCGATCCTCATCTACATGCTGACCTCAACGCAGCTGCACAACCAGGTCGACAACCAGCTGCGCGGCCGCGCGATCGAGCGCACGCAGCTGCTGCGCAGGCTCGAGGCGAGCGGCGAAGGAGGTCGCCGGGCGCTGCTGCACCGCGAACGGCTGCGCCTCACCGAAGCCTCGCTCACCGCGCATGCGCCGACGACGCCTCGCAAGTCCGCGCACCGGCGCTCGCGCGCCGCCGGCACCAGCACCGGGACGCTCTTCAGCGGCCTCTCCCTGGGCCCCGCGCAGGTGCGCGGCTACCAGCAGCTCGTGAACGCGAGCGGCAAGATCGTCGAACGCTCCTCGGCGACCGAACGCCTCTCGCTGCCCGTCGACTCGAGGACGCGTGCGCTAGCGGCCGCAGGCGGCAAGCCGTTCATGCGCGACGCCGACGTCCACGGCATCCACCTGCGCATCCTCGCCGAGCCCCTGGGCAAGGGCCACGCAGTTCAGTTCGCCCAGCCGCTGACCTCGGTCGACGACCTGCTCGGCCGGCTGCGCCTGATCCTCGCGCTCGTGATCGTCGGCGGGATCGCGCTCGCGGCGCTGCTCGGGCGCCTTGTCGCGGGCGCCGCGATGCTGCCGCTGAAGCGCCTCACCGCGGCCACCGAGCACGTCGCCGAGACGCAGGACCTGAGCGGGCGCATAGAGCCGGGGAGCGCCGACGAGATGGGGCGCCTCGCGCGCAGCTTCAACGCGATGCTCGACGCGCTCGAGCGCTCGATGCGCGCGCTCGACGCCTCCGTCGACGCCCAGCGCCAGCTCGTCGCCGACGCTTCGCACGAGTTGCGCACGCCGGTGACGAGCCTGCGCACGAACATCGAGATCCTGCAGCAGCAGGGCGAGGCGATGGACCCCGCCGAGCGCCAGAGCCTGCTCACCGATGTGGTCGAGCAGATCGAGCAGCTGACGCTGTTGATGAACGACCTGATCGACCTCGCCCGCGGCGAGGGACCGCGCGCGGACATCGAGGACGTGCGCCTCGACCTGCTGGTGGCCGAGGAGATAGAGCGCGCACACACGCGCGCTCCCGCGGCGGCGCTTAGCGAGCAGCTCACACCGACGATCGTCTCCGGTGTGCCGGCACGACTGCAGCGCGCGGTTAGCAACCTGATCGACAACGCGGTCAAGTACGGCCCCCCGACCGAGCCGATCGAGGTGGCGCTGCGCGACTGCGAGCTCACCGTGCGCGACCACGGACCGGGGATCTCCCCCGAGGACATGCCCCACGTGTTCGACCGCTTCTACCGCGGCGCCGAGGCGCGCGGGCGCTCCGGCTCCGGCCTGGGCCTCGCGATCGTGCGCCAGGTGGCCGTCGAGCACGGCGGCAGCGTGAGCGCCGAGGCGGCCCCGGGTGGCGGCACGCTGATGCGCCTGCGCCTACCCGGGATGAACGTCGAGGAGGCGCTGGAGGGCGAGGAGCTCGACTCCGCCGTCTACGAGGGCTTCTCCGCCTGAAGCGCTGCCGCGCGAAAGCGCGCCGGCGAGAGGCCGTAGCGGCGGCGAAAGGCGCGCGAGAAGTGCGGGCCCTGGCTGTAGCCGACGAGCCGCGCGACATGCTCGACGGGGAGCGATCGCTGCTCGAGGAGCAGCTGGCTGGCGATGCTCATGCGCCGCTTGAGCAGATCCTCGCGAAAGCTCGACTCGCCAAACTGCTCGTAGGCGCGCTGGAGCTGGCGGGGGGAGCTCGAGAGGGCACGAGCGACGCTCGCGAGCGTCAGCTCGCGCCGGTAGTGGCGGGCGACGATCACGCGCGAAAGCAGGTACAGGCGCCGACGCGCGGAGACGGTGTCGGGACGCATGCCTCGGCGCACGCCATCTCATCCGACGGTGGGAGCCGTGCGTGACGAGGCTCGGCTGCCGGCACGCCAGCGCCGTGCCACTGCCGGCTCCCCGCGCGCCGTGCGAGGGTGCTCAGCGGGCGTAGCGCTGGGCCATCGCCTCGGCGGATTGCCTGTAGGAGCCGCCGAAGAGCAGCGCGTGCACGAGCAGCGGCAGCAGCTGGTAGAGGCCAACTCGCTGCTCCCACCCGTCGGCGAGAGGCGCGACTTCCTCGTAGCCACCGAAAACCGCTTGTGAGGGTGACCCGAAGAGCCTCAACATCGCGAGGTCGATCTCGCGATGGCCGCCGTAGGCCGATGGGTCGATGAGCCAGGGGCGCCCGTCCGCGCCTGCCATCACGTTGCCCTGCCATAGGTCCCCGTGCAGCCGCGCGGGCGCCTCGCCCGGTCCGCAGAGCGCGCCGAGGCGCTCGCACACCCGCTCGACGGCCACGACGCCGTCTCGGCTGAGCGCAGCCCGGTCGCGGGCGATGCGCGCCAGCGGGAGCAGCCGGCGCTGTCCATAGAAGGTCGGCCAGTCATCGGCGGGCTGGTTGGACAGGCGCAGCGATCCGAAGCCCGCGCTGCGCTCGTGCCAGCTGGGATCCCCGAAGCAGCTCGCGCCGGCGATATGAGTGGCGGCGAGGCCTCGTCCGAGCTCCTGCGCGCCGGAGTCGTTCAGGCGCCCACCCTCGATCCACGCCAGCGCGAGGTAGGAGTCCTCGACGGCCAGCACCCGCGGCGTGCGCAGGGCGGCCGCCTCACCGAGCCAGCGCAGGCCGGCGGCCTCGGCGGCGTACTCGCCTGGCGCGGCTTCGGGGCGCGTCTTGACGAACGCGTCGGTGCCGTCTGCGAGCACGACGCGGTAGGCCTCGTTGATGTCGCCGCCGCCGACGCGTCGCGCGTCGCGCGCCCCCGGCGGCAGCATCACGGCGCGTGCAGCACGCGCACGTGGGAGAGCAGGCCCTCGCAGGCGGCCTGCACGATCTCGAAGACCTCGTCGAATCCGCCGGCGGCGGCGTAGTAGGGGTCGGGCACCTCGAGCTGGCCCGCGGAGGCGCTCGCGGGATCGAACTCGCGCAGCAGCCTCACCTTCGCACGCTCGGGCTCGCCGGGCGCGATGCGCCCGAGATCGCGCACGTTCTCGCGATCCATCGCGAGCACGAGATCGAAGTCCTCGAAGTCCTCGACGCGAACCTGTCGCGCGCTACCGGCGAGCGCGATGCCGCGAGCGCGGGCCGCACGGGCGGCGCGGGCATCGGGCGCGCTGCCGACGTGCCAGCTGCCGGTACCCGCCGATTCGAGCTCAATCTCCTGCGCCAGTCCTTCGCGCTCGACGAGCGCGCGCATCACGCCCTCGGCGGTGGGCGAGCGGCAGATGTTGCCCAGGCACACGAACAGAAGGCGCGTCACGGCTCGCCGAGCTCGAGCACGGCGAGGAATGCCTCCTGGGGCACCTCGACGCGGCCCACCTGCTTCATGCGCCGCTTGCCCTCCTTCTGCTTCTCGAGCAGCTTTTTCTTGCGCGTGATGTCACCGCCGTAGCACTTGGCGATCACGTCCTTGCGGTAGGCCTTGACCGTCTCGCGCGCGATGACGTGCGAGCCGATCGCTGCCTGGATGGGGACGTCATACTGTTGGCGCGGGATGCGCTTGCGCAGCTTCTCGGTGAGCAATCGGCCGACCTCATAAGCCTTATCGCGATGCACGATCATCGACAGCGCATCGACGGGGTCGCCGGCGAGCAGCACGTCGAGCTTGACGAGGTCGGAGGGCTTGACGCCGATCAGCTCGTAGTCGAGCGAGGCGTAGCCGCGCGTGCGCGACTTCAGCTGGTCGAAGAAGTCGAGCACGATTTCCGCGAGCGGCAGGTCGTACGTCATCTGCACGCGCTCGGGGGACAGGTAGTGCATGCCCGCGTGCTCGCCGCGGCGCTCCTGGCAGAGCTCCATGACGGCGCCGACGAACTCTTTCGGGGCGACCACCGAGGCGCGGATAAAGGGCTCGCGGATCTCCGCTATGCGCCCCGGCTCGGGCATGTCGGAGGGGTTGTGCACGAGCAGCTCCTCGCCGTTGGTGAGAGTCACGTCGAACTGCACCGAGGGCATCGTCGCGAGCAGCTCGAGGTCGTACTCGCGCTCGAGGCGCTCGCGTACGATGTCCATGTGCAGGAGGCCGAGAAAGCCGCAGCGAAAGCCAAAGCCGAGCGCGTCGGAGGTCTCCGGCTCCCACGAGAGGGCGGCGTCGTTGAGCGTCAGCTTCTCGAGCGCGTCGCGCAGGTCGGGATAGTCATCTGAGTCGATCGGGAAGAGGCCGCAGAAGACCATCGGCTTCACTTCCCTGTAGCCGGGCAGCGGCTCGCTCGCCTCGCCGCGGGCACTCGCCGGGCTGCCGGCGCGAGCGCGCGTGGTCAGCGTGTCGCCGACGCGCAGCAGCGTGACCTCCTTCAAGCCGGTGATCAGATAGCCCACCTCGCCCGCGGCGAGCTGGTCGGTGGGCATCATCTGGGGGCTGAAGACGCCGATGTCGTCGATCTCCGCCTCGGTCCCCGTCGCCATCGCGCGGATCGCCTCACCCTTGCGAAAGACCCCATCGACCACCCGGATGTATGCGATCACGCCGCGATACTGGTCGAACTCGGAGTCGAAGATGAGCGCGCGGGGTGGCCCGTCGGCGCTGCCGGCGGGCGCCGGGACGCGCCTGATCAGCTCCTCGAGCACCTCCCCCACTCCCTCGCCCGTCTTGCCGCTGATGCGCAGGATCGACTCCGGCGCCTCGCCGATCAGCTCGCTGACTTCGCCGGCCACGCGGTCGGGCTCGGCGCCCGGCAGGTCGATCTTGTTCAAGCACGGGATCAGCTCGAGCCCCGACTCGACCGCGAGGTACGTGTTGGCGACCGTCTGCGCCTCGACCCCCTGCGAGGCGTCGACCACGAGCAGCGCCCCCTCGCAGGCGGCGAGCGAGCGGGAGACCTCGTATGTGAAGTCGACGTGCCCGGGGGTGTCGATCAGGTGCAGCTGATAGGTCCGGCCGTCCTGCGCGGTATAGAAGACGCGCACCGCTTGTGCCTTGATCGTGATACCCCGCTCGCGCTCGAGGTCCATCGAGTCCAACAGCTGCGCGCGCATATCCCGCGAAGCGACCGTGTGCGTGAGCTCGAGGATGCGGTCGGCCAGCGTCGACTTGCCATGGTCGATATGGGCGATGATGCAGAAGTTGCGAATGTGCGGCTGATCCATCGGCCGCTACAGCGTAGAAGGGGCTAGGGCGAGCGCTTGACCTGGTGTGAGATCAGCTTCGCCGAGGCGCGTTCGACCTGCGCGCTCATGCGCTGCTTGAAGACCGCGAGCAGCGCCTCGGAGGAGATCGCCCGCAGAGCGCCGATCGCTTGGATCAGCTCGTCCCAGCGCTCCTCGGGCTGGCCGGTAGCGGCGAACGGCTCCCACAGCTCCGTGAGGTAGAGGCGCACGAAGGCACGCGCGATCGACTCGCAGTCGTGGCTGACGCGCTCGACGAGCACGATCGCCGCGTGCAGGGGCACGCCCAGCGCGATGACCTCCTCGGCGGCGCGCAAGAGCGCGGGGCTGGGGACTTCGAAGCGGTCCTCGCCGAGCGCCACCACCAGCTTGAGCTTGCGCACGCGCTCGCCATCACGCCGCTCGACAGCGCCGAAGCGCCGCTCGAGCTCCTCGCCCGTGAGCACCTCGGGTGTCTCGTTCTCGAAGGGCGCCGCGAACGCGTCGCGCAGCCCCAGCAGGCGCGCGGCCGAGTCGCCAGAGGCACTCAGCAGACGCTCGATCGCGGTGAGGTTGAAGCCCTCGGCCTGGAGATCGAGGATCAGGCGAAGCCGCGCGACGTGATCGGAGTTGTAGTAGCCGACGCGCGCGCGCACCTCCGGCGGCGCCAGCAGGCCGCGCGAGTGATGGTTGCGCACGTTGCGGACCGACATCCCGACCTCGGCCGCGAGCTGCTCGATCGTCAGATCGGCGCGTCCGCCCTCGCCGCCGTCGGCACGCTCGCCGTCGCCGCCATCAGCACGCACGCCGTCGCCGGCGTCGGCGCCCTCCGACGGATCCCTCTCGACCGCCGCGCTTGCCATCTCCATTTAAGGATACCTTGTTTGACGTAACCTCAAACGAGGTAAAGATGGAGGTAACGAGATGCTCGCAGCACGGCTGCAATCGAGCGAGTCCGATGGCTGAACGCGGGGCCGTTCCGCGAGTGTCGCCCGTGCGCCGCCGCATGCTGCGCGCGATCGAGTCGTTCACCTCGCCGTTGAAGCCCGACGACTACCTCGAGCTGGTCAACCCGCTGTGGTCCACGCGCGAGTTGCGCGGGCGCATCGAGCGCGTGGACGAGGAGAGCGCCGTCGCCGTGACCGTCACGATCAAGCCCGGCTCGCAGTGGCCAGGACACCGTCCCGGGCAGTACCTGCGCCTGGGTGTCGAGGTGGACGGCGTCCACCACTGGCGTGCCTACTCGCTGACCTCCGAGCCCGATCGCAGCGACGGCTGCATCTCGATCACGCCCAAGCTCGTGCCCGAAGGCAAGGTCACGCCGTATCTGTGCCGCCGGCTGCAGCCGGGGACGGTCGTGCGCCTCGGTGGCGTCGAAGGCGAGTTCGTCCTTCCAGAGCCGCTTCCCCAGCGCCTGCTGTTCGTCAGCGCGGGCAGTGGCATCACGCCGATCATGAGCATGCTCCGCAGCCTCGTCCGCCGCCAGGCGCTGCGCGACGTCGTGCACGTGCACTGTGCGCGCAGCGCGCAGGAGGTCATCTTCGCGAGCGAGCTCGAGCGCCTGCACACGCGCCAGGGCGGCTACGAGCGCCACCTGCGCCTGAGCGCGGCGCAGGGGCGCCTCGCGCCCACCGAGCTGGACGGGCTCTGCCCGGACTGGCGCGAGCGCGAGACGTTCGCGTGCGGCCCCTCGGGGCTCCTGGACGCGCTCGCCGAGCACTGGCGGCGCGAGGGCGATCCGCAGCGCATGCACGTCGAGCACTTCACCGCCGGCGGCGCCCTCAGCGAGGGCGAGCGCGGCTGCGGCGGCACGATCGAGCTGTGCGCGAGCGCCATCACCGCGAGCAGCGACGGCACGCAGCCGATTCTCCTCGCCGGCGAGCGCGCAGGGGCCGCGCTGCCGTTCGGCTGCCGCATGGGCATCTGCCACAGCTGCGTGGGAGAGCTGCGCTCCGGGCAGGTGCGCGACCTGCGCACGGGGCGCGTCCACGGCCAGCCCGGCGAACTGCTGCGCACATGCATACACGCCCCCGAGGGGCCTGTCGAGATCAACCTGTGAGAGTGCTCACCGCGAACGGAGGTCAGCCATGTCAGCCACCCATATAAGGGCGCCGCGGCGCCCACTCACGCCGACCGGGCCGCCGCCCGCAGACGCTCAGGATGCGCCGAGGACGCGGACGCCCGAGGAGCAGAGTGCCTTCGCCGAGCCCGAGAACCCCCTGCACAAGCTCTCGCCGGAGCAGATCGAGCAGCTGGGGCGCGAGCTCGATGCGATCCACGACGAGGTCTTCGCCGAGCTCGGCGAGCGCGACGCGCGCTACATCCGCTCGGTCATCCGCGTGCACCGGCAGCTTGCGCTCGGTGGCCGCGCCGTGCTCACCGCCTCGCGCTACCGGCCGATGTGGCTAGCCGGCACGGCTGCGCTGTCGCTGGCGAAGATCCTCGAGAACATGGAGATCGGCCACAACGTCCTGCACGGGCAGTGGGACTGGATGAACGACCCGGACATCAACTCGCAGACATGGGACTGGGACACGGCCTCGCCGTCGGACGCGTGGAAGCACTCACACAACTACGAGCACCACACGTTCACGAACATCCGCGGCAAGGACCGCGACCTCGGCTACGAGATCATGCGCATCGACCCGCATCAGCGCTGGTACCCGATCTACCTGCTGCAGCCGCTCTACAACCTCCTGCTGATGGCCTTCTTCGAGTGGGGCGTAGCAGTGCACGACATCAACCACGAGGCCGTGCGCAAGGGCGAGAAGTCAAAGCGCCAGGTGGCCATCGAGCTGAAGGGGATCGCCCGCAAGGCGCGCAGGCAGATCGTCAAGGACTACATCGCCTTCCCGGCACTGTCCGCGCTGCTGGCCGGACGCAGGGACCGGCGCGGCACGTTCTCCTCGACGCTCGCCGCCGACTTCACCGCCAACGTGGTTCGCAACGTGTGGGCGCACTCGATCATCTTCTGCGGCCACTTCCCCGACCAGACGTACACGTTCAGCGAGCACGAGGTCGAGCAGGAGACCCGCGGGGCCTGGTACGTGCGACAGCTACTCGGCTCGGCGAACATCGACGGGAGCCCCCTCTTTCACATCCTCTCCGGCAACCTCAGCTTCCAGGTCGAGCACCACCTCTACCCCGACATGCCCTCGAGCCGCTACGCCGAGATCGCGCCGCGGGTGAAGGAGGTCTGCCGCCGCTACGGGCTGCCCTACAACACCGGACCCTTCAGCCGGCAGCTGGGGATGGTCCACCGCACGATCCTGCGCCTCGCGTTTCCCGGCGGGCGCCCGCGCCCGAAACCAGCGCCGACGCCCTAGTACGGCAGCCGACACGCCCGGGGTGATGCTCTAGCCTGGAATGCTCCGGCGGATCGTCCACTCGGCCGTGATCGCGCCCTCGTGGCGGGGTCGCCGTGGCAACGCGCCCCTCGGGGCGGCCTGTCCAGGTGGCTGGGAGTGTCAATTGCCCAGGCAACGACACAAGTCCTGGGACGTAGTAGCAAAGGGACGATCCGCCGGACACTGCACTCTCTAGGCCCGCCCGAGGCGCGCGCGGATCAGGTTTCCGACCTGGTGGGCCTCGGGGATGCGCATGGCGAGCACCGCGCGCACGTACACGAAGAGGCCGGCGAGGGCGGCGCCGCCAACGCTCACGATCTCCGCTGGCAGCGTGGAGCCGAGCAGCCCCTCGAGCAGCCTCCACACCACCCAGGCGACGCCGCCGAGCAGCGCGGAGGCGAGCACGATGCGCGCGGTCACCATCACCGTCTGCCCGCCTTCCAGGCGCCCGCCGAGGCCTTCGCGTAGGCGCCTCAGCTGCAGCGCGCTCATGATCGCGTTGGCGGAGATCGTGCCGATGATCAGCCCGGCGATCCCGAGGGGCTTGTAGAGGGCGACGCTGACGATGATGTCGACGACGATGTTGAGAGCGGCCAGGCGCGTGGGGATCCACGGACGCTGCACGGCGAAGAAGGTCCGCGTCAGCAGCAGGTTGATGCCGCCGAAGGGGAGGCTGAAGGCGAACCAGAACATCGCAATCGAGACCAGGTGCGTGGAGCGCGCGTTGAATTCGCCGCGCTCGAACAGCAGTTTCACGATCGGCGTGGGCAGCGCGATCATGAACGCCGCGGCGGGGATCAGCATGAGGTTGATCTGGCGCATGCCGTTGCCGACCGCCCGACGCATCGCGCCGGCGTCGCGCCTGGAGGCCATGCGGCTGAGCGTCGGGAACAGAACGGTGGCGACGGCCACGCTGAAGACGCCCTGCGGGAGCATGTACACGCGGAAGCCGGCTTCGATCGCACGCGGGGCTTCGCTCGAGACGAGACCGCCGAAGGCCGCGTTGATCAGCTGATCGAGGTTGACGATCCCCAGGCCGATCATCACCGGGAGCATCAGCATGAACACTTGCCTGATCCGCTCGTCGTGCCAGTCGATGTGCACGCGCAGGCGGAAGTCGACGCGCCCGAGCGCCCCGAACGCGAGCAGCACCTGCACGCCCGTCGCCGCGAGCACGCCGATCGCGAACGCGTAGATCTCATTCGCGCCGTGGAAATGCGGCGCCAGCAGCACCAGCAGCAGGATGATCACGGCGTTCCACACCGCCGGCGAGATCGCCGGGATCGTGAAGTGGTCGTAGGACTGGAGCACCCCCACGAGCAGGCCGTTGAGACCGAGCAGCAGGATCACCGGGAACAGCACCCGCGAGAGGCCGACCGTGAGCCCGGTCTCCCCGACCAGCTTCGGGCCGATGAACAGCGGCATCACGAATCCCGCCGCGAGGATGAAGAACGCCATCAGCGCGCCGAGGCCGATCAGCATTATCCAGAACAGCGTCGAGGCCAGGCGCACGGCCTCCGAGCGGCGTCCCTTCTGCAGCAGGTCGGTGAACACCGGCACGAACGCGCCCGACAGCGCCGACTGTGCGAACAGGTTCGCCACGAGGTTCGGCACCAGGAACGCGAGCGTGAAGGCGGACGCGAACGGGGTCGTTCCGAAATAGCTCGCGAACACGATTTCGCGCCCCAGCCCCACGATCCGCGAGACGCCCGTGGCGATCGAGAAGATGGCCGTGTTGCGCGCGACACCTCCACCGCCGGGAGGCGCCGGGGGACCCGGCTCCTCGGCGAAGGCTTCGGCGCTGGCGGACAAGGCCGCTATAGTACGGCGCCGGTCGCGCCTCGGCCACGGCGAAGGTCCGCTCGGGGCACGCCGGCCTAAAAGCGCCCACCGCAGCCGCCATGGCGAACATCCACTCACAGAAGAAGCGCATCCTGCGCTCAGAGCGCGAGCAGCTGGAGAACCGCCGCTACACCTCGACCGTGAAGACCTACTTCCGTCGCCTCGAGTCGTTGGTCGCCGAGGGCGACAAGGCCGGGGCCGAGAGCGCCCACCGCGAGCTCGTGAGCACGATCGACAAGGCCGTCAAGCGCGGCGCGCTGCATCGCAACACCGGCGCGCGCAAGAAGTCCCGCGCGGCGCGCACGCTCGCGGGCAGCCAGTAGCCGGCTGAGCCTGCGGCGCGCGCACTGCGCCGATCAAGGGGAGCGCTCAGGGAACGGCGGCGGTGACGGCGTCGATCGCGCGCAAGGCGAGCGTGTCTTCGTCGAGGCCGGCGAGCGAGCCGCCCCGCGCGGCGCCCACTGGTGCGCCCCCGCGCGTGTCGAGCTCGAGCGCGGCGAGCGTCTGCAGCGCACGGCGCAGGCGCTCGGGATCGCTGCGCGCGACCTCGGCGATGAAGCGCTCTGCCGCGCGCGCGGGCATGCGCAGCGTGCGCCTGGCCTGCGCGGGCGGCTCGCCAGCCTGCAGGCGCAGGGCGAGCGCGAGGGCTTCGCGCAGGCGCGAAGCCATCAGGTAGGTGAGCCCCGACAGGCGCTCGCCCTGCTCGCGCAAGCGCAGGTATGAGCGCGTGGCTGCCAGCGCGTCGGCGCCGACGAGCGCGTCGGCGAGCGCGTACGCGCGCCACTCACTCGAGTGCGCCGCGCGGCTCTCCACGTCCTGGACGCTCACGCACACGGGCAGCGCGTCGGCCTCCAGCGCGAGCTTCTCGAGCTCGCGCAGCAGGCGCTGCTGGCGCTCGCCCACCTGCGCTACGAGCGCCTTGGCGGCGGCCGCGTCGAGCGTGACGCCCAGCTGTGTGGCCTGCTCGCGCACCCACTTGGGAAGCTCCCACGGCTTCACCGTCAGCTGCTCCACGATCTGCCCGCCGGCGCCCTTGACGGCCTCGTGCAGCGCCGCCGGAGCCTTCTCGCGCGCGTCCTCGCGCGCGAAGATCGCGAGCGTCGTCTGCGGCGGCATGTGCGCGAGCGCCGGCGCGAGCACGCTACCCACCTCCTGCTCGCGCCAGCGCTCGGCGCCCTCGACGATGATCACGCGCCAGCCGAGCGCCAAGGTCATGCTCGCGAGCGCGCCGGCCGCCCCCGCGGGGCTCGCCGCCTCGCCCTCCAGCACCTGCACGCCCGCGGCGCCGTCCGCACCGGACTCCGCCAGGGCGCGCAGGCGCGCGCGGCGCTCGGCGATCGCGCCGTGGTCCTCGCCGTGGATCAGATACGCCGGCTTGAGCTCCGACACGGCTAGCGCACGACGAAGTTCACGAGCTTGCCGGGCACGACGATCTCCTTGACGACTTCCCTACCGTCCACGTGGGCGATCACGTTGGGCGCCCCACGACAGAGCTCCTTGAGCTCCTGCGGGCCCGCCTCGGCGCTCGCCTGCACGCGATCGCGCACCCTCCCGTTGACCTGGCACACGAGCTCGTAGAAGTCGCGCTCGAGCAGCGCCTCGTCGGGCTCCGGCCAGGGCTGCTCCCACACGCGCTGCCCCGTCAGGCGCTCATACACCTCGGCGCTCACGTGTGGCGCGAAGGGGAACAGCAGGGAGGCGGCGCTTGCGAGCCCGAAGGACAGCGTCTCGAGCGCGACCGACTCGCGTAGGCGCGAGCACTCGTTCAGCAACTCCATGACCGCCGCGATCGCCGTGTTGAAGGTGAAGCGGCGCAGGTCCGCGCTCGCCTTCTCGATCGCCCAGTGCGTCTTGCGTGCCAGCGCCAAATCATCCCCCTCCAGCACCCTCTCCCCTCCGTTCATTTCCGTTCCAGTCGGGGATGCGTGCTCACGTTCGGCCGTCTCGGCGGCTAGGCGCCATAGGCGCGCCAGGAAGCGGTGGACGCCCTCGACGCCCTCTTCGGAGAAGTCGGCGTCCTGCTCGGGAGGGCCGACGAAGAGGATGTAGCAGCGAGCGGCATCCGCGCCGGCGCGCTCAACAATGGAGGCGGGCGAGACGACGTTGCCGCGCGACTTGCTCATCTTCGCGCCGTCCTTGGTCACCATGCCCTGCGTGAACAGCGAGCTGAAGGGCTCCTGGAAGTCGAGGTGGCCGAGGTCCGCGAGCGCCTTGGTGAAAAAGCGCGCGTACATCAGATGCAGGATCGCGTGCTCGACGCCGCCGATGTACTGGTCGACGGGCATCCATCGCCGCAGCGCGGCGGAGTCCCAGGCCGCGTCTTCGTTGCGCGCGTCGCAGTAGCGCAGGAAGTACCAGGAGGAGTCCACGAACGTGTCCATCGTGTCGGTCTCCCTGCGCGCCTCGCCGTCACATTGCGGGCACGTGGTCCTCACCCACTCCAGCGCGCCGGCGAGTGGCGAGCGGCCCTTGGGGGTGTAGTCCTCGATGTCCGGAAGCTCCACCGGCAGCTGATCGTCGGGCACGGCGACGATGCCGCAGCGCTCGCAGTGCACGACGGGGATCGGCGTTCCCCAGTAGCGCTGGCGCGAGACGAGCCAGTCGCGCAGGCGGTAGTTGACGGACGCGTGGCCCTTGCCCTCTCTGTCGAGCCACGCCACGATCGCAGCCAGCGCCTCGCGGTTGGGCATGCCGTCGAAGTCCGCGTGCGAGCTGACGAGCGGCCCGTCGCCGACGTAGGGAAGGCCCTGAGCGTCACCTCCCTCCGGCGGCGTGCCCTCGATCACGCGCCTGATCGGCAGACCGAACGCGCGCGCGAATGCGTAGTCGCGCTCGTCGTGCGCGGGCACCGCCATGATCGCGCCCGTGCCGTACTCCATCAGCACGTAGTCCGCCACGTACATGGGGATGTGCTCGCCGTTCACCGGGTTCGTCACCGTGCGCCCCAGGGGCACGCCGGTCTTCTCCTTCTCCGCGTTGCCGCGCTCCTCGTTGGTCTCCGTGAGCGCGTGGTTGACGTAGTCGCGCACCGCCTGCTCGTGCCCTGTGCCAGCTGCCAGGCGCATCACGTCGGGGTGCTCGGGCGCGAGCACGAAGAAGGTCGCGCCGAAGAGCGTGTCCGGGCGGGTGGTGAACACGGGGTAGTCGACGCCGAGCTCCTCGCAGCGGAACGTCACCTCAGCCCCCTCGCTGCGCCCGATCCAGTTGCGCTGCATCGTCTTCACGTGCTCGGGCCAGTCGATCTCCTCGAGGTCGCCTAGCAGCCGCTCGGCATAGTCGGTGATGCGAAAGAACCACTGCTCGAGCTGGCGGACCTCGACGAGCGCGCCGCAGCGCTCGCAGCGCCCGTCCGCGTCCACCTGCTCGTTGGCGAGGACCGTCTGGTCTTTTGGGCACCACTTGACCGCCGCCTCCTTGCGGTAGGCGAGGCCCGCGCGGAACAGCTCGAGGAAGATCCACTGCGTCCAGCGGTAGTAGGACGGTTCATCGGTGGCGAGCTCCCGCGACCAGTCGATCGAGATGCCCCACGAGTGGAACTGGCGTCGGAAGGAGTCGATCGAGGCGGCCGTGGACTCGCGCGGGTGCACGCCCGTCTTGATCGCGTGGTTCTCCGCCGGCAGCCCGAAGGCGTCGTAGCCCATCGGGTGCAGCACGCGCGCGCCCAGCCGGCGGCGATAGTGGGCGATCGCATCGCCCACCGAGTAGGTCTTCAAGTGGCCGATGTGAGGCTCGCCGCTCGGGTACGGGAGCATCTCCAAGACGTACGTGCGGCGCTCCTGGGCAGCCAGGACGCCCGCCGGCCCGCGGCCCTCGCCGCCGTCCTCGCCGTCATCGTTGGAGACCTCCCAGGTGCGCTCGGAGGCCCACACGGCCTGCCAGCGCTGCTCGATCTCATGTGGTTCGTAGCGGTGCTCGGCCATCGGCTTCGCACATTACCGGCGCGCCCTCGACGCGCGCGGCCGGCTGGCGCTCAGCGCGGCTGCAAATGGGGCCTGTGAGCCAGTGCGCGGGCTGCGAGAGCGCACGAGCTCGACGATCTCGCGTGGCGCGCTCTGCGGCGAGCCCGCGTCGAAGGGGGGTCGCGGGTCGTACTCGATGCTCAGCTGGATCGCCTGCGCGACACGCTCTCCTGCCACGCGCGCCGCCAGCGCGAGGGCCATGTCGATGCCCGCGGAGACGCCCGCGGCGGTCACGTACTTGCCATCGAAGACCACGCGCTCGGCGGCCGCCTCGACGCCGAGGCTGCCCAGCTCCTCGAGCGCGAGCCAGTGGCTCGTCGCGCGCGCCCCCTCCAGCAGCCCGGCGGCGGCGAGGATCAGCGAGCCCGTGCACACGGACGTAGTCCACGTGCTCGTGCGGTCCACCTCCGCGAGCCACTCGAGCACCGGCTCGCCCGCGCGCACCGCGACCTCGCCGGGCCCGCCGGGGACGAGCACGACGTCCGGCCGCTTGACTTCCGTAAGCGAGCGCTCGGCGAGCAGCCCCAGCATGCCGTTGTCCGTGTGCACCACGCCCGGCTCGGCGGCCGCGAAGATGACGCTCGCGCCGGGTATGCGGCTGAGCACCTCGTAGGGGCCGACCGCGTCGAGCGCCGTCACGCCCTCGTACAGAACGATCACGATCTCAGTGCGCGCCGTGTGCGCGTCCTCGCTGCTGGCCTTGCCGTGCTGATCGCTCATGCTGCCATCTCCTTTGGGGTTACGCGGCTGTGGAGTCTGTGGTGAGGCTGTGCGCTCACGCGGCTGTGGAATCGGGAAGGCGACGGTGGAAGCGGCGGCGATACTCGGAGGGGCCGACCTGGAGCGTGCGCAGAAACGCCCGCCGCATCGTCTCCGCGTTGGCGAACCCGCACTGCGCCGCCACCTCTGCGACCGGTTCGCCCGTGTCCTCGAGGCGCCTGCGCGCGGCCTCCAGGCGAACGCGCTCAACGTGGCGGGCCGGCGTCACGCCCGTCTCCGTGCGGAACGCGCGCGCGAAGTGGCGCGGGCTCATGTGCGCGCGTGCGGCCATCGCCTGCACGGAATGGTCGCCGGCGATGTCCTCGAGCACCGCGCGCTGGACCTCGCGCAGCGGCTCGCGCCGGGCGCGCTGCGCGGCCAGCGTGGCACTGAACTGCGACTGGTTGCCCGGCCGGCGCAGGAACAGCACGAGGCCGCGCGCGATCGCCAGCGCGACCTCGCGCCCCAAGTCCTCCTCCACCATCGCCAGCGCCAAGTCCATGCCCGCGCTGACGCCAGCTGAGGTCCAAATCGAGCCCTCGCGCACGAAGATCGGCTCCGCGTCCACGACCACGCGCGGGTGGCGCCTCTGCAACTCGCGCGCGCTGGCCCAGTGCGTCGTCGCTCGACGGCCGTCGAGCAGGCCGGCGGCGGCCAGCACGAACGCCCCCGTGCACACCGACGCGGTGCGCCTGGCCGCGCGCGAGGCGCGCACGATCCACGCGAGCAGCGCCACATCCTGAGCCGCAGCCGCGTGGCCCGGGCCGCCGGCGACGATCAGCGTGTCGATCCCGCCCACTGCACGCGAAAGGCTTCCGTCCGCCAGCAGGCCCAGCCCGCTCGAGCTGCGCAGCGCCAACCCCTCCCTGCTCAGCACACGCACGCGATAGGCGCGCTCCCCGCCCGCGCGCGCGCCCGAGCCCCCGGCGAGCGCCTCGAGCGCGCGCTCGGCGGCCGCGAACACCTCGAGCGGGCCCGTCACGTCGAGGCTCTGCACGCCCTCGTAGGCGACGATCACGACAAGCCGCGGCCGCTCGGCGCCGACACGCAGCGTCTCGGCACCCCCGGGGGGCTCCTCGGGAGGAAGGGGCGGCTTCTGGGGACGGCCGGGCAGGTTCTGGGGATGGGTCACGACTGCGATCTTCGCGCATCTGGCGTCTGTCCGCAAGGACGTATTTCCCACGATTTCTGCCATGCGGCGCTGCGGAAGCTCCCCTAGCCCGAGATGGCGCCTTAGGCGACGTAATCGCGCTGGGCCTGCCCGCTGCCCGCCGATCGGACGCTGACTCAGAATTGACACAAAGTGCCTCACTCCTGACACACCCGAGGCGCTACCGTCACGAACATGGTGCAGCTCACGCCCAGCCAGAAGGGGGCCGCCGCCGAGGCCGGAGTGAGCGCCCTCGCCATCCAGCTGGGCCTGACGGTGCTGAGGCCACTCTGTGAGGGAAGGCGCTATGACCTCGTAATCGACCTCGAACCGCGATTGCTGCGAGTTCAGTGCAAGCTCGCGCGACGGCTCGACGGTGTGCTGCTGGTGCGACTCAAAACAAACCGCTGCACGCCCCGTGGCTACGTTTCGACGACGTACACCGCACACCAGATCGACGCCGTGTGCGCCTACTCACCGGAGCTCCATCGCGGCTTCTTGATCCCCGCCGCCGAGGTCTCGGGGCGCTCCGCGATCCATCTACGCATGGATCCCTCCCGCAACAACCAGGCCGTGAGGGTCAAATGGGCCTCCCAATACGAGCTCGAGGCGATGGTCGCCCGCATGCGTGGACAGGCTGAAGCTGGAACCCATTCGTCGCATGCGGCTACACTGGGCGGTGCTTACGCGGGGCTATAGCTCAGCTGGGAGAGCGTCGCGCTGGCAGCGCGAAGGTCGTCGGTTCGAGCCCGACTAGCTCCATCCCCAATGCCGGCCGCCGCTCCTCGCGCTCGAGCTCCCGATCCAGCCAATGAGCCTTCCGACAGCAGAGCAGCCAGCGATTGAAGGCGACAGCGCGGTCGAGCACTTCGACGTGCTGATCGTGGGCGCCGGCGTCTCGGGCATCGGCTGTGGCTGCCACCTGCGCCGCGAGCAACCCGGCAAGAGCTACGTGATCCTCGAGGCCCGCGGCGCGAGCGGCGGGACCTGGGACCTGTTCCGCTACCCGGGCATCCGCTCGGACTCCGACCTGCACACATTCGGATATGAGTTCAAGCCATGGCGAGACGAGAAGGCGATCGCGGACGGACCGGCGATCCTGAGCTACGTGCGCGAGACCGGTCGTGAACACGGCGTCGACGAGCACGTCCGTCTGCACCACCGCGTAGCGCGCGCCTCGTGGGCGAGCGAGGAGGCCCGCTGGACGGTCGAAGCCGAGCGCACGGACACCGGCGAGAGCGCGCTGTTCACGTGCAGCTGGCTCTTCTGTGCGGGCGGCTACTACCGCTATGACGAGGGCTACACGCCCGCCTTCGAGGGCCGCGAGCGCTTCCGTGGCGAGATCGTGCACCCGCAGCACTGGCCCCAGGACCTCGACTACGAGGGCAAGCGCGTGGTCGTGATCGGCAGCGGCGCGACCGCCGTGACGCTCGTCCCGGCGATGGCCGAGCGGGCCGGGCACGTGACGATGCTGCAGCGTTCGCCCACGTACGTGATCTCCTTGCCCTCGCGCGACCCAATCGCCAACGCGCTCAATCGCGTGCTGCCGGCGCGCACCGCATACGCGCTCACGCGTCGAAAGAACGTCTGGCTGCAGAAGACGATCTACAACCTCAGCCGCAGCCGCCCACGGCTCGTTCGCCGCATCCTGCGGGCCGGCGTCGCGCGCAGGCTTCCCGAGGGCTATCCCGTCGACGTCCACTTCAGCCCGCGCTATGACCCCTGGGACCAGCGCCTGTGCGCGGTGCCCGACGGGGACCTGTTCGAGGAGATCACGCGCGGGCGCGTGACGGTGGAGACCGATCGCGTCGCGAGCCTCACCGAGCGCGGGATCCAGCTCGAGTCGGGCAGGCACCTCGACGCCGACATCATCATCACCGCCACAGGGCTACAGCTGCAGGCGCTCGGCGGCGTCCAGCTGACCGTCGACGGCGCCGACATCGAGCTGCCGCAGACGCTCGCCTACAAGGCGATGATGCTCAGCGACGTGCCCAACCTCGCGTTCGCGATCGGCTACACCAACGCCTCGTGGACGCTCAAGGTGGACCTCGTCTGCCGCTACCTGTGCCGTCTGCTCGCGGACATGGACGCACGCGGCAACGACAGCTGCGTGGCGCACAACGACGATCCGAGCCTCCCCACGCGGCCGCTGCTCGACCTCGGCTCGGGCTATGTGCAGCGCTCGATGCACGAGTGGCCGCGGCAGGGCACGCGCCCCCCGTGGGCGCTGATGATGAGCTACGCGCAGGACGTGCAGAGCCTGCGTCGCGGGCCGATCGAGGATTCCGTGCTCAGGTTCTCGCGGCGTGCGGTCGGCGCGCGCATCGAGGCACCTGCCGTCGCAGCCACCTGACGGGCGCGGCGATCAGCCGTATTCGATCGGTCCGGCGAAGAACACCAGCCAGACCATGAAGCCGATCACGACCACGTAGACGTTCGCCACGACGATGCGCTCGAGCAGCGTCACGCCGACACGCTGGCTGATGTGGCCCTCGGCCTCGGCGCGCATACTTCGCAGCCACGGCACGCGGCGTTCCACATGCGTGCGTCCGACGAGCTCGTCGTAGGCATTGTTGAGCCACGCGAGCGCCAGCGTCATCGCGAACAGCAGCACCGCGAGCGTCACGACCACGACGAAGATCGCGCCCATGCTGAGCGTGCGCTGACCCTCCGCCTTGGAGCCCACCCACAGCGCCAGCACCGGCGCGCCGGTCCAGATGTTCACGGTCAGGAAAGCGGTGGCCGCCGCCAGGGCGAGCCGCTTCGCATTGACCGCGCCACCTCGCGCCGACGCGTGCGCGTCTGCAGTGGCGTCAGTGTGGCTCGCGGGACCGTCGGGTCTGTAGTGCGCCGGCACGTATCCGAGGATCGCACGCGCCGGTGGGCGCGGCAAGCCCTTCCTCGCGATGGGCGCTAGCTGCTAGCGCCAGTGCCAGCTGCGGAAGAGCCCTTCGAAGGCGGGCTCCTGCGAGCGTGCGGCAGCCGGTTCGCCGTCGAGCTCGACGACCACGACCTGAGCGCCCCGGCGCGCGAGCACGTCCGACTGGACGTTCGCACGTCCGGCGAACGTGTAGGCGAAGGACTCTTCCACGGCCGGCACGCCATCCAAGCTCGTCGCGCGCGGGGCCTCCGTGCGCGTGACGCCGTGCGCCCCTCGCGGCACACCGACGACGCGGCGCAGCAGCTCGAGCCCATCGGCGGACGCGCTCGAGCCCTTGCCAGACGATGCGACGAGGGCGCGGGGGAGGCCAATTTCATAGATCGTGACACCGACCGTCCCAGCCGGTCCGATCCCCACGCTGCCGATCCGTGCTCCCGTCGAGCTCAGCCGGTAGCTGCGCGCCTTGCTCGCGCGTGCGCTCGACGCGCTCCAGCTTGGCGGGTAGGAGGCCGTGAACGATCCCGCTGTCAAGGTTCTCGCGCCACTCGGCGCGTTGTGAGGCCCGCCGGCCGTGAGCCTCGGCGCGCGCGGCGTCACCGTGGCTGGCCCGCCCGCGCCGGGCATGACCAGAACGACCGCGCCAGCGGCGATGACGGCGAGCGCCGCCACGCCAAGGGCGATATGCCTGCGGGACATACGGCTCTATCGGCCGCCTCGCGCAGCCGCTTGAGACGCAGACAGCGTTCTGCAGGCCGGCGACCACGCGCCGGTCAGGAGCTCGCGACCGGGCTCGTTTCTGCGGACGTCGCGGAGACCCCTGCTTCGTCGGCTTTGTTCTGTGCCGTCACCACGACCTCCATGTTGTCGCCCACGTCTTCGGGCCCCAGCGTGTAGGTCACTTCGGTTGCGCTG
Organism: uncultured Solirubrobacteraceae bacterium; assembly: GCA_963722435.1. GTDB lineage: Bacteria > Actinomycetota > Thermoleophilia > Solirubrobacterales > Solirubrobacteraceae > Palsa-744. The sequence continues at coordinate 1,009,294 of CAVRKZ010000001.1, forward strand.
GAAATCGCTTCACAGCCTGCGAGCGCCGCGCTGCAGCGTTGCCACTGGTAGGTGTAGGTGAACGGCGGCGTCCCCACCCAACTGCCCGTGCTTGCCGTCAACGTGGCGCCATCTTCGAGCGCGCCCGAGATCGCCGGAGGCGAGATGCTCACCGGCGGCCCTTCCAGTATTTCTGGCGTCGGACCCGAGGGCACGCTGGCGCTGCCGCCCGCGTTGGTAGCCGTCACGACCACACGCACGACTCGCCCAATCTCTGAGGTGATGAGCCGATAGGTGTTACTCGTGGCTTCGGCGATGTTCAGACATTCACGCTGAGTCTTGTTGCACACCTGCCACTGGTAGGCATATGAGAACGGTGGCGTGCCCTTCCAGGTGCCGCTGCTCGCACTCAGCAGCTGGCCATCCTCTGCTGCCCCCGTGATCACCGCCCCGCGGTCTTTGCGCGGCGGCGCGGGTTTCACCCGGGCGCTTGGAGCGGAGGTGGCGCTCACGCTGCCCGCCCCGTTGCTCGCCGTCACCACGACACGCAGTGTGTACCCGACGTCTTCCAAAGTCGGCTTATACAAGGGCTTCGTCGTTGAGGCAACTTCCACGCATTCAGAGCCCGAGCTGTTGCATCGCAGCCACACATATGAGTATTTGAGCGGGCGCTCGCCGCGCCAGCGACCGCTCTTGGCGTGCACCGAGCGACCTTCAAGGGGGGCAGGGATTTCGGCGATTTCCGGGGGGGTCTTGTTGCTCGGAGGCCCAGAGGCAGGCGAGGCCACGGCCGTCGCGCTCGCCGCCGCCAACACGATTGCCGCTGCAAGCGCAGCCACACCGACCGCTCTCCGCGATGCTCCCGCTCCCCTACCTGGCTCACGCAGCAGCCTCAAGGCCATCCCTCGTCCCTGTTGCAAAAACACCCTCCCAAAGCGCGTGCAGCGCTCGCACGCGCCACGCGGAGTATACCGAGGCCCCTCGCCGCCGTCCACTTCGCGACAGCGTACGCTACGCGTCAGCCGCCCGCGCCGGAGCCACAGGCCGTCAGCGTGGTCGTCCCCGCGGGCAATTCGACCGTGGCGCTCCCGCCCGCCGGCACGCTCGTCACCGTGGCGCCGTCCTCGCTGACGGTGCTCCCCACTCGTAGTCGCAGCAGGGTCAGTTCGGTCACCCCATCGCTCGTGGCGGTGATGGTCGCGCACTTGAGGTGCGCTTCGGCGACGTTGACAGCCAGCGCGCCAACATTCGTGAGCTCCAGCTGGAGGGCCTCGCGCACCGGCGGAGCGGCGCCCGCGGTCCACGTCAGCGAGTCGGTCACCGCGGGCGTCGGGCCGTCGGCCTCCCCCGTGTGGTGTTCGACAGTCTCTTCCGGTTCAGCGATCGCTGCGGAGTCGGCGCTAACCGTCGCTAGCGCCCCGGGGGCGCTACTGCGCGCGCGCAGGCCGCTGACCCAGTAGTCGCCCGTGGGGCCGATGCCGAGCGAGCTCGAGTCGAGTTCGGGATACCACGTGAACGTGAACGAGCCGGGATCGTGCTTGCGTTCCGGCAGCCCAAGCTGGGAGACCGCCGGCGCGAAGTCGTTTTGAGTGGCGAACACGAGGTGGTCCTCAGCCGGATAGAGCACCGCGTAGTAGCGGTAGCCGAGCTTGTCGAACGCTTCGACCTGCTCCAGCCCGCCCGTGAATGGCACGAGCTCATCTAGGGCGCCGTAGGTCATCACATAGGGAATCCACTTGGCGTTCGCGATCAGCGGCGTCGTGTTGCCGTCGGCTTCGCACTGACCGCCTTTGCCGGCCGCCGTTTCGACCCCTTCGACGATTCGCTCACCGCACACCACCGGCCCCTCCAGCGGCATCGACTGGGCGAACAGGTCCGGGTATTCCAGCGCGAGCTTGTAGGAGGCGAAGCCGCCCATCGAGTAGCCGGACATGACCGTCTCGTCGGGGTTCAAATCGTAGTCGGAGGCGAGCTGGTGCCACACGTCCCAGAAGTCGACCTGGGCGGCTTCGTAGTACCACTGACCGTCGCTGAAGCCCTCCGTGGTCGCGCAGATGCTGTCGCGATCCTGGCACTCTTCCTGCAGCTGCGTGGGCGCGAGCGCGCCGTACTGGTTGTAGTTCACGCCGAGCGAGTGGAGGATCCAGGTGAGCGGCGTCGGCTGCGAGCTGTTGTACGTCGTCGGCACGTACACCGAGTAGGGCTGAACCCGACCCAGGTAGGTGGGGCCGGTGTAGGTGTTGGGCGTCTCGGCGTCGATCACGCCTTCACCCAGCTGCAGGGGGCTCACATACCAGCGGGCCGAGTACCCGGTCGGCATCGGTTCGGGCGTGCGCCGCTTGGCGGCCAGTTCCGACCAGTTCACCGTCAGCGAGTACTTCGAGACATCACCCGTGGCGAGCGCGTTCGCCTGGTCGTTCTCCATCCAGTAGTTGCCGCACTCGGCCACCGGCACATGGTTCTCTTCTCCGCTGGGCGCGCCGGCTTCGCCTTCGAGCTCCGGCGCGATCGCCGAGTCGGCGAGCGCTTCGCTGGGGCAGACGAGCTCGGACTCCTGTTCGTTGGTTCGGAAGGTCACGTTGTACACGTTCGTGCCCCCCGTGCCGCCGTCTTCGGGCGGGACCGTCGCGAATTCGGTTCCTTCCGCGTTGGCCAGGCCCGCCGCCAGGCGCACCTGCCAGCTACCGCTGAGGGCAAGCACCGTCGTGGGGATGCGCACGATGAAGGAGTGCGCCGCCATGTTGACTTCCGTGCTCAGCTCGGCGCCGGCCACGGGCTTGCCGGTGGCCACTTCGAGCAGCTGCGCATGCTGCGCGGAGACTACGAGCGCGTATTGGATGCCCGCCGAGCGCACCTTTGCGTTCGCGGGCCATTCTTCACCGCTCGCTGGCTGCGCGGAGCCCGTGCTGAACGTCCACTCGGCGATCGGAACGTCTGCATCCGCGAGCGTATTCCAGTCCACGCGCCAGTAGCTCGCCTTGTGCGCGAAGCCCACGGCCGCGCGGAAGATGTCCGCGCCGTCTTTGTCCGCCGGGCCTTCCGGGTAGGTGAAGCCACCGTGGACCTCCGCCAGCGAGGAGATGCTCGCGTTCTCGGCGGTCCCCACCGGACTGCCGAGCGGGCCATGGTCGTCGTACAGGAAGTCCGTCCACAGGCTCGCTCCGCGGTCCAGCAGGCCCGTGCCCGACGTATGCGAGAAGGCGCTGGGGAACGGCCATTCGGCGCTCGTGGGCTCCGGCAGCGCCGGTTCCGGCTGCGTCGCCGCGGGCGGCACGCCGGTGGGCAGGCCGGGGATGCCGCGGACGCTGTCGGTGCGCTGCTGGGCCCGCGTCATCGCGAGCGCGCTCATCGACAGGACCGTCGCGCACGCCACCAGCGCGAGCACGAGCGCCACGAGCGCGCGCGACAGCACTCGCCTGCCGCGCGCACACGTGATAACCACCCTCGCCTCGCTCTTCATGAACCCCTTCCGCGCGCCCTCGCTGCCATCGGCGCACTTGCAAACTGCCCGCTCGCGGGGAGCGCTAAACCCTCGATCGACCTGCGCGGAGCTCGCATGAGCGATCATGTCGAGATGCCCGTGCTCGCGGTCAAGCTGCTTCTCGCGCCGAGCTTCGTCGTCGGCGCATCGCTGATCGCACGGCGCTTCGGCGCGCGCATAGGCGGCCTCGTGGCCGGCCTGCCCGTCGTTGCCGGCCCAATCCTGCTCGCATACGCGCTCACGCACGGGCGCTCCTTCGCCGCGGCGGCAGCCGCGGGCACGCTCCTGGGGCTCGTGTCGCTCGTCGGCTTCGTGGTCGTCTACGGACGCTTGGCGGGGCGACTCTCATGGGGCGCGAGCATGGTCGCCGGCTGGCTCGCGTTCGCAGTCGCGACGGCGGCGTTCACGACCATCTCACCCCCGCTGTGGGCGGCGCTCGCGCTCGCCGCGCTGGCACTCGCGCTGGGGCTCGCCGCGCTCCCACGTCCCTCCGTGGAGGCCGTCGAGCGAACCGCCGCGCCCGTGTGGGACCTCCCCCTGCGCGCCGGCTGCGCAGTGGCGCTCGTGCTTGGCCTGACGGCCCTCGCCGGGTGGCTCGGCCCGCAGCTCAGTGGCCTGCTGGCGCCATTCCCGATCATCGCGACCGTGCTCGCGACCTTTACGCACGCCCAGAGCGGCACGGCCGAGCTCCTGCGCCTACTGCGCGGGCTGATCAGCGGCTTCGGCGCCTTCGCGCTCTTCTGCTTCACGCTCGCGCTCGCCCTGCGCCATCTGCAGACAGGCGCGGCGTTCGCGCTGGCGACGACGCTGGCCCTGCTCGCTCAGGCGCTCGTGTTAGCGCTCGCGCGCTCGCGCCCTGGCGCGCTCGGCGCGCCCGCGGCGTGCGAGGCCCGGCGCGTGGGCGCCTCGCCCCAGAGCTCCTCGAGCCTGTAGAACTCGCGCATCTCGGGCGTGAAGATGTGGACGACGACGTCGAGGTAGTCCATCAGGATCCAGCCGGTGTCCGCCGTGCCCTCGACGCGGCGCGGCACCGTGTCGTGCTTGCGCTTGAGGCCCTCGAGGATGCCGTCGTGGATGGCTTTTGCCTGCCGCCCGGTATTGCCGGAGCAGATGATGAAGTAGTCGGTGTAGCCGAGCACCTCGCCCACCTCGAGCTCGACGAGGTTGATCGCCTTCTTGTCATCCGCATAGCCCGCGATCGCGTCGACGAGCTGCTCGCTGCCCATCATCGAGCGGCCCTCGCCCGCGCGCGATACAGGCCGTGCTCGGCGATGTACTCCGCCACGGCCTGCCCCACGAACTCCTCGATCGGCTCGTCGCGCGCCACGCGCTCGCGAATCATCGAGGAGGAGACCTCGATGGGCTCCATCTGCAGCACCGTAGAGCGCTCAGGCATCTCGGCGCGCGCCGCCGCCCCCGGGCGCCCCGCCACGGCCAGGCGCGCCAGCTCGAGCAGCTGCGCGGGCTCGCGCCAAGAGGCGAGCGTGTCGGCGACGTCTGCTCCCACGATCAATGTCAGCTCCGCGCAGGGATGGCTGGCATGCAGTTCCCGCAGGGTATCGACCGTGTAGGACACACCACCGCGGTCGATCTCGATCGCGCACACGGACACGCCGCTGACGTCGCGCGCGGCCAGCTCGCACATGCGCAAGCGGTGCTCGCCCCCGGGATCCTCCTGCGTTGCCCGACGCGACTTGAACGGAGCGGTGTGGGCCGGCACGAGCACGACACGCTCGAGCGCGAGCTCGACGCGGGCATGCGCCGCGAGGGCGACATGGCCACGGTGCGGTGGGTTGAAGGTCCCTCCGAGGACGCCCAGCCGGCTGCGACCCGCGCCAGCGCGCGGGCGCTCAAACGCGAACGTGTCCGTCGCCCTCGACGAGGTACTTGAAAGTGCACAGCTCGCGCAGTCCGATCGGCCCGCGCGCGTGGAGCTTCTGCGTCGAGTTGCCGATCTCCGCGCCCATGCCGAACTCTCCGCCATCGGTGAAGCGCGTCGACGCGTTCACGTACACGCAGGCGGCGTCGACGCCGAGCTGAAAGGCGCGCGCGGCGACAGTGTCGCGAGTAACGATCGCCTCCGAGTGGCCGCTCCCGTGTCGCGCGATGTGCTCTACGGCCTGCTCGAGCGAGTCGACGACGCCAACGGCGATGATCGGCGCGAGATACTCGCTGTCCCAGTCCTCCTCGGTAGCCTGCTCCACGAGCTCATTCGAGGCCTCCACGAGCGCCCGCGCGCGCTCGTCGGCGCGGATGACGACCCCCCGGCCCGTCAGCGCTCGCACGAGGCCCGGCAGGAGCTCGGCGGCGACGCGCTCGTGCACGAGCAGCGTCTCGGCGGCGTTGCACACGCCTGGACGCTGGGTCTTGGCGTTGATCACGATCGCCTGCGCCTGGTCGAGGTCGGCGCAGGCGTCGACGTAGACGTGGCAGTTGCCCGACGCCGCATACATGACCGGCACCGTGGCGATGGCCTGCAACGCCTCCTTTAGGCCCTCACCGCCGCGCGGGATGATCAGATCGACGCTCTCGCGCTGCGTGGCGAGCTCGGCGAGCTCTTCGCGGCCTGCGCCGGCGATCAGGCTCACGCACCCATCGGGCAGCCCGGCGGCTACGGCCGCGGTCGAGGCCACGTCGGCGAGGGCAGCGTTGGAGTGGACGGCCGAGGAGGAGCCCCGCAGCACGATCGCGTTGCCGGACTTCAGGCACAGGGCGGCTGCGTCGATCGTCACGTTCGGCCGCGCCTCGTATATGACGGCGACTACGCCGAGCGGCACGAGCACCTTGCGCACGCTCAGCCCGTTGGGCAGGCGACGCTCCTCGATGAGCTCGCCAACCGGGTCCGGGAGCGCGGCGATCTCGCGCACGGCGCGCGCGATGGCGTCCACGCGCCCTTCATCCAGGCGCAGGCGGTCGAGTAGCGCATCGCCGATGTCGGCCTCGCGCGCGGCCAGCATGTCCTGCTCGTTGGCCTCGAGGATCTCCTGCATGCGCTCGACGAGGGCCGTCGCGATCGCCTCGAGGGCGGCGTCCTTGATCGCCGTGTCGGTCTGTGCGAGCACGCGTGCAGCACGCTTGGCCTCGCGGCAGCGGTCGGTTACCGACGTTGTGACCGTGGCCATCCCAACAGGGTACGACTCAGTCGAGCACGAGGTAATCACGGTGCACGGCCTCCTCGCTCGCACGCGGCAGGTGTTCGCGCACGGCCGTGGACTTGAGCCCACGCACCTCGCGAAGCTCTTCCGCCGAGTAGCTGCAGATGCCCTTCGCGATGGGCCGCACCGCTCCGTCCTCCGCCGCCCCGCCCTCGACGATCTCGACCGCATCGCCGGCGTCAAAGTCTCCTTTCACCTCGATGATCCCGACCGGCAGCAGGCTCGCGCTGCCTTCGCGCAGCGCGCGCGCCGCACCGGCGTCGACGACGAGCTCGCCGCGCGCCGGCTTTGCGTACTTGAGCCACAGCTTGAAGCTGCTGTAGCGCGCCTCGCGCGCGAGAAAGCGCGTGCCCTCGCGCTCGCCGGCGAGCACGGCGCTCAGCGCGTGCGCGCGCAGCCCGTTGCAGATAACCGTGGGGATGCCGGCGGCAGTCGCCATCTCGGCGGCGACCACCTTTGAGCGCATCCCTCCGGAGCCCAGCGGCGAGGTAGTGTGGCCGATCTCCAGCTCCTCGAGCGCGGCGAAATCGCTCACCTCGGGGACGACCCGCGCGTCCTCGTGCACGCGTGGATCGGCCGTGAACAGGCCGTCGATGTCGGTCACCAGGATGAGCTCGTCGGCGCCCACCAGCACGGCCACCTGGGCGGCTAGGAAGTCGTTGTCGCCGAAGGAGATCTCGTCGGTGGCGGTCGTGTCGTTCTCGTTGATCACCGGCAGCACGCGCCACTCCAAGAGCTTGGTGAGCGTCTGGCGCGCGTTGAGGTAGTGCGTGCGCGCGCTCATGTCGAAGAACGTGAGCAGCACCTGCGCGCTCGTCACGCCGCGTTCGCGCAGGAGCTCGTCGTAGACCTGATAGAGCTTTCCCTGCCCCACCGCGCTGGCCGCCTGCAGCGCGCCGACCGAGCTCGGGCGCTGGGGCAGCGCCATCACGCGCATGCCTCGCGCGATCGCGCCGCTCGTCACCACGATCACCTCGCCGCCGTCGCCGTGGAGCGCAGCGGCGGCATCGCACAGTTGCGCGAGCGTCTGCTCGCGCAGCTCGCCGTCGTCGTCGGCTACGACGCTCGAGCCGAGCTTGATGACCACCCGCCTCATAAGCCACGCAGCGTAGACGCTGGCGCTAGATGGCCTCGCTCGGGTCGAGCTCGAAGCTGACACCCGCGATCTCGATCTCGTCCCCCGCCTTGAACCCCTGCGCCTCGAGCGCGGCGAGCACGCCGATCTCGTCGCAGCCGGCCCTCCACGTAGGCCATCGCCTCCTCGTTCTCCGCGTCGAAGCGCGCGAGCAGACGCTCGATCCCCCGCCCGCGTACGGCGAAAGCACCTGGTCGCACGCGCTCGACCTCGAAGCCCGCGCCCGCGAGGGGGCGAAAGACCATGTGCTCGGCGAGCTCCTGCTCGCCAGGAGCGCCCTCGCCGCCAGGGCGAGCGCCCGCGCCCGCGCCCGCGCCACCCGGCGCCAGCTCGACACCCGCAGCCATGGGCGCCGCTCGCGTCGACGCCGGCGCCCCAACTGGCGCGTCGTGGAGCTCGAGCGCCGCGAAGCGCTGCAGCAGCTCTGCGCGCAGACGCGGGATGCCCTCGCCCGTGACGCTCGAGATCGCGAGCACGGGCACCTCGCCCGCGAGCCGCCGCTCCCAGTCGGCGACGGCAGCGAGCGCGCGCTCGCGGCTGACGAGATCGGCCTTGGAGAGGGCGAGCACGCGCGGCAGCTGCGCGAGACGCTGATCGTGGGCGGCTAGCTCGCGCTCGACGGTCGCGTGGTTGAGCACCGCATCGGCACCCTCGCCGGCCGAGATCTCGGGGGCGATGTCGAGCACGTGCACGAGCAGCCGCGTGCGCTCGACGTGCGCGAGGAAGTCATGGCCGAGCCCAGCGCCCTCGCTGGCTCCCTCGATCAGGCCGGGGATGTCGGCAATCACGAGCTGGCGCTGTTCGCCGTCGAGCACGCCGAGCACGGGCGAGAGCGTGGTAAACGGATAGGAGGCCACCTTCGGCTCGGCGCGCGTGAGCCGCGAGAGCAGCGAGGACTTGCCGGCGTTGGGAAGGCCCACCAGGCCGACGTCGGCGAGCAGCTTCAGCCTGAGCTCGAGCCAGGCCTCCTCGCCCACCAACCCGCGCTCGGCGAAGCGTGGCGCCTGGCGGGTCGCGGTGGCGAAGCGCTTGTTGCCGCGCCCACCGCTGCCGCCGCGCGCGAGCGTAGCGCGCTGGCCGGTGGCGAGCAGCTCCCAGCGGCGCCCCTGCGCGGTGCCGCCATCGCAGAACTGCTCGAGCGTGATCTCCGTTCCCGGGGGAACGCTGATCGTGAGCGCTCGCCCCTTGCGCGCCATGACGCAGGGCACCTTCCCCGTGGCCGCCGCGGCCGGCGCGGAAATGCGCCTTGCGCTTGAACGTCTGGAGATCGCGCAGCGAGCCATCGCACACGGCGATCACGTCGCCGCCACGCCCACCGTCTCCGCCGTCGGGACCGCCTCTCGGCACGTGCGCTTCGCGGCGAAAGCTCGTGCAGCCGTCGCCCCCGCTCCCGGCCTGTACTTGAATGCGCGCGCGATCGTGCAGCATGTCGGCCATCGTGACAGCCGGGAGCAGCGAAGCGCCCGACACGCCGGCGCCGGGCGACTGCTCAGTCGCGAATCTCGACAGGCGAGCACGCTCACCACGCGCCCGCGGCGCCCGGTAGCGAACTGGACCGTTCCAGAGGCGCGCGCGTACAGCGTGTCGTCCTTGCCCATGCCCACGCCCGTCCCGGGCTTGAAGCGCGAGCCGCGCTGGCGCACGATGATCTCCCCGCCGCTCACCGCCTGGCCGGCGAACGTCTTCACACCGAGGCGCTGCGCGTTTGAGTCGCGGCCGTTGCGGCTCGAGCCGAGTCCCTTCTTATGAGCCATCGTCGGCCTCCTTGGGCTTCGCTTTCGTGGCTTTCGCGCGCGAGGCTTTCGCCGGCGACGCTTTCGCCGCAGAGGCTTTCCCCGGCGACGCTTTCGCCGCAGAGGCTTTCGCCGCGGAACGTTTCGGAGCGGACGGTTTCGCGGGGGAGGGTTTGGGTGAGGCGGGGGGGCGTTTGCGCGAGCCCGCTCCCGCGCCCACCGGTGGTGCCGCGGCGCTCTCCGCCAAGGCGGTCTCGGCGGGCGCTGGGGTCGCTGGCTTTGAGCTCACCTTGGCTTTGGCGGACTTGCCGGTGGCGATCTCGGTGACCTCAATCTGGGTCAGCTGCTGGCGATGGCCGGTGCGCCGCTTGTAGCCGCGCTTGGGCTTGAACTTGAACACGCGCAGCTTCTCGCCGCGGACGTGAGCGATCACCTTGGCGGTGACCTTGACGTCCGCCAGGCCGTCGCGGTCGAAGACGGTCTCCTGCGAGCGGTAGAGCATCGGCTCGAGCATCACGTCGCTTCCCTCGGCGGCCGCCAGGCGCTCGACGAGCAGACGCTGGCCGCGCTCGACGCGGTACTGCTTGCCTCCGGTCTTGACGATCGCGTACATATGTCCTTTGCGGGTGACCCTGTGTGCCTGCGAGGAGCTACTCGAGGGCGCGTGCGCCCGACTACTCCGGCGTGGCCTTGGCCTTGGCAGCCGAACGGCGTCGTCCGCCCCTGCGGCCACGACGCCGAGGTTTCGATTGTAGGCCATCGTCGGCCGCTTCGGGCTCCGGGGAGCCCTCCGGCTGCGACGCGCCAGCGGTGTCTGCTCCGCTCGCGCTCAGCGCCGGCTCCTCCTCGGGCTCGGCGTCGAGCCCGGCGGGCGCTTCGCTCAGGCCGGCTTCTCGCAACACCTCGGCATCCTCTTGCTCAACGCTCGCACGGCGCCTGCGCCCGCGTGCGGAGGACCGCTCGGGCGACGGCGTGCGCTCCCCGGCGGCGCGCTCGCCCCCACCGCGCCGCTCGCGTGCGCCGGCACGCGTGTCGAGCGCGCGCACTGGCACCGTCACGACCTCACCGGACTCGTCGAGCAGCAGCGCGCTCGCCGCGGTACGCCCGACCTGGTCGATTCGCACCATGCGCTTCTCGCCGACGTGCGCGGCGGCTCCCGCGATCGAGATGATGTAACCGTCGATTTTGGCGACGGCGTCGTCGACGTCGTACATGTGCGGCTCGACGATCTCGACCAGCACCTCATCGCCCTGACGGAACGGCAGCGCGCGCTCCTCCACCTCAGCCCGCGTGCCGATGAAGGTGACGGCGAAGTGATCGAGCGCGAGCCCTTCGGAGCCCTCGAATAGGAACGACTTCCCGGTGCGCTGCTCGAGCGCGTGCAGCACGCGCGAGCCGTGACCGGTGAACTGCATGCTCACGCGCGGATTGGCCTGCACGAGGAAGGCCTCCGCCTCGGGGTGCTCGACGGCGACGTCGCGCAGCTTGCGCTCGAACTCGATCGCAATCGTCTCCTCCGAGCGGATCACCCCCTCGCCCTCGCAGGTGGGACACGCGCGCGTCATGATCTCGCGCATGCCCTCGGTGACGTTCTGACGCGTCATCTCGACCAGGCCGAGCTTTGAGATCTCGGCCGTGAAGGTCTTCGTGCGATCCTCGTCGAGCGTTCTGCGCAGCGTCTTCAGCACGGCGTCGCGGTTGCGAGCCCGCGCCATGTCGATGAAGTCGATCACGATGATGCCGCCGATGTCGCGCAGGCGCAGCTGGTTGACCACCTCCTCGGCGGCCTCGAGGTTGGTCCTGGTGATCGTGTCCTCGAGCGCAGCCCCCTTGCCGCGGCCGATGAAGCTGCCGGAGTTGACATCGATCACCGTCAGCGCCTCGGCGTAGTCGATGATCAGGTAGCCCCCGCTGGGGAGATCCACGCGCCGCGAGAGCACGCCCTCGATCGCCTTGTCGACGCCGTATGCCTCGAACAGGGGTTCGCCCTCCTGCCACAGCTCGACGCGCTCGACCAGCTCGGGGGCCGTGCGCGTGAAGAACGACACGAGCCGGTGGTACTGCTGCTCGTCGTCGACGATCGCGCGCTCGAAGTGCTCGGAGAAGATGTCGCGCACGACGCGCACCGACAAATCTGCCTCCTGGAAGACCAGCCCAGGCGCAGCTGTCTCCTGCACGCGTTTCTCGAGCACCTCGTGGAGCTTGTGCAGGTACTTCAGCTCGCGCTCGAAGTCCTCGCGCTTGGCGCCGTGCGCGGCCGTGCGCACGATCACCCCACCGCCGCCGAGCTCCAGGTTGGCGGTCTGTCGGCGCAGGCGTTCGCGCTCACGGTCCTCGAGGCGGCGCGAGACTCCGATGCCCTCGCCCGTGGGCGCGTACACCATATAGCGCCCGGCGATCGTGAGCTCCATGGACAGCCGCGCACCCTTCGTCTTCAGCGGGTCCTTGACGACCTGCACGACGATCTCCTGTCCAGGCTTGAGCAGATCGGCGATCTTGCGTCCGCCGCCGCGCCCGCGCCTCGGCGTCTGCACGCCCGGGAGCACGATCTCGTCGACGTGCAGGAAGCCGTTCTTCTCCAGGCCGATGTCGACGAACGCCGCCTCTAGCCCGGGCAGGACGTTGTCGACCTTCCCCTTGTAGATGTTGCCGACGATCGAGCGCCCGCCGCGGCGCTCTATGTAGAGCTCAGCGACGCGATAGGCAGGGTCGGGCCCGCTCGCGTCGGCCCTGGCTTTCGCGCTCGCGGCCTGTGAGGCGCGTGAGCGAGCTGGCGCGGAGCGCGCCGTGCGCCCCGACCCGTTGGTGGGTCGTGAGGCGCTCGTTTCGCTCGCCTCCAAGAGCGCCACGCGCGTCTCCGCGCGATCGACGCTGACAAGTACTTGCTTTTTCAATTTGATCCAGTCTCTCGATGTGGAAATGAGCCGAGCGCAGGGCAAAGCGGCGTGGCAGCGAGGGCCGGGCGCGCGTGCGCTCCGACCGCAGGCCCACGTCTCGCGCGAGGGTGCCGGAACTGCGGCGGCGCGGCGGGTCTCCTGTAAATGGCTCGGCAGGCATTCAGCTTTAGTAACGCGGCACGCGCCCCTTCAACGCTGCGGCGGCGCGCGCCTGAACGTAAATCGACTGCAGTAGGCCCGCGCCGAGCAGGGTTGCGATTACCGACGAGCCGCCGTAGCTCATGAGCGGAAGCGTGACTCCGGTGATGGGCATGATCCCAATCGTCATCCCTACGTTGACGAAGACCTGGAACATGAGCATAGCCGCAACTCCGGCGGCGATCAGCGAGCCGAACAGGTCCTTGGCCATCACGAGCACGCGCAGCGTGCGCGATATCAACAGTCCGTAGAGCAGCAGCACGATCCCGGCGCCCACGAATCCGTAGCGTTCCGCGAGCGCCGCGAACACGAAGTCCGTGTCGCTCTCGGGCACGAAGCCGTTGCCCACCTGGCGGCTTTCGCGCGAGCCGGTCTTGCCTCCGGAGCCGATCGCGATCTTCGATTGTTCGAGCTGGTAGGAGGGATCGGGTTCGGTCGGCTTCAGTTCGCTGCGCTTTTGGGCGCTCGCGGGATGGATGAAGGCTGTCAGTCGTTCGGTCTGGTAGGGCTTGAGCACGCTGACGCCGATCGCTGGGCCGGCGACCAGCACGAGCGTCACAGCCACGCACACGAGCGCTGCGAGCCCCGCCAGGTGTCTCCAGGAGGTGCCGGCGACGAACAGCAGCGTGCAGGCGATCGTCATGTACACGAGCCCTGAGCCGAGGTCGGGCTGGACGATCACGAAGATCGTCGGCACGAGCGCGGCGATCAGCACCCGCACGGTGGTCTCGCGCTCGCGCAGGCGCCGCGAGCGATCGACGATGAAGGCCGACAGCGCGAGGATCAGCAGGATCTTGCCCAGCTCTGAGGCCTGGAATGAGAAGAGCGGGAGGTTGATCGCGCGGACCGCCCCTCCGGCCGAATGCCCGAGCGCGAGCACCGCGAGAATGCTGAGGATGAGGACCGCGTAGATCGCGCGTTTGTGGGTCCGCAGGCGCGCGTAGTCAAAACGCGAGAGCGCGAGCATCAGCACGAAGCCGACTCCCAGGTAGATCGCCTGGCGCTCGATGTAGTAGTGGGGGGTCCCGGGCAACAGCGGATTGCGCGTGGCGACTCGCAGGGTCAGAAGCGAGCACCCGCCGAGCCCGAGCAACGCGAGCGTCAGCAGCGGGTCCAACGGCAGGCGGAGGGCCGGCCGCGGCGCGACGGCGGTCTCGTCCTCGGGCGTGCTGATCGGGCTGAGCGGGCTCAAAACGTTTTCGAGTCTCCGGCCACGAAACGCTTGGGCTTGCCGTACCACTGGGAGGCGATCAGGCGCGCGACCGGCGCCGCCGTTTCAGCGCCGAAGCCGCCTTCTTCGACGGTCACGGCGATCACGATCGGACGCTGGGCGTTGCCGATGTAGCACATGTACCACGACTGTTCCAGGTGGCCGGTGCGTTCGGCCGTGCCCGTCTTGCCGAATACGGGGTCTTCTTCCTGATTCCAGCCCGTCCACACTTCCGCAGAGGTGCCGCCGGGCGCGCTGGCCGCCTCGTGGATCCCTTCCATCACGAGGCTCAGGTCTTCGTAGTTCAAGTGCACGGGACGGCTGGGGAAGCTCAGCGTCTGCAGCAGGCTGCCGTTGCCTTCGTCGATCTGCTTGCCCAGGTGCGGCGTTACGACCGTGCCGTTGCCGCCATTGCGGTAGGCGTTGGCGAGCGTCGAGTAGGCGACGGCCATCTGCAGCGGGTCCGTCAGCAGCTCACCCTGCCCGACCGCGAGGTCCATGTTGTAGCCCACCGTCCACGGCTCGCCGGGTTCGGCGACGATGTAGCAGGGGTGCCCGTGGTGGGCGCGCCGGCAGCTGGCTTCCAGCTGGTTCTGTTCTAGGAGCCACTTGGGGCTCGGGACGACGCCCTGGAACTCGTTCGGCAGGTCGATGCCCGTGTCCTCGCCCACGCCGAGCTGGTGCGCCTTGCGCTGGATCACTTCGCCGCCGTGTTCGTTGGCGAGCTTGCCTACCGTGAAGAAGTAGGTATCGGATGAGACCTTCAAGGCGTCCACGAGGTCCGCCGCTCCATATTCAGCGTGGCCCGCGTTGCAGAACTGCTCGCCCCCGACGACGATGCACTGCCCCGCGCCCAGCCCCTCTTCGGGCGTTATCACGCCCGCTTCGAGCGCCGCCATCGCGGTGATCGGCTTGAAGGTCGATCCGGTGGGGTAGGCGCCTTCGTCGGCCAGGTCGGTGAGCCGGCCGGGCACGCCGTTGCCGCTGCCCGTCAGTCCCTCCCATTCGGCTTCGGTCAGCGGTTTGGCGAACTTGCTCGGGTTGAAGCTCGGCGAGGAGCCCATCGCCAGCACTTCGCCGTTGAGCGGGTCGAGCGCGACGAACCCGCCCGCGACCGCCGGTTTGCCGCCCGCGCGCGCGTGTTCCATGCCTTCGAGCAGCGCCTTTTCGCTCGCCTGCTGCAGGCTCAGATCGAGCGTCGTCTGCAGCGTGCGCCCGGCGCGCGGCGGCGTCGGCGCGAGCTTGCTCGCGACCGGTTGGCCTTCCGCGTTGACGGCCACGCGCTGCACGCCATCGACACCGCGCAGATAGTGGTCATAGTGGTACTCGAGACCGGACTGCCCCACGACCGTGCCCTGCTGGACGCCCTTGAACGCGCGCATTGAGAGCTCCTGTTTGGTGACCTGCCCGACGTAGCCGACGATCTGTGCGGCCATTTCGCCGTACGGGTATTCGCGGATCGAAACGGGCTGCTGCTGGACGCCGGGGAATTCGTCTTGGCGCTCGCCCAGCTCGGTGAGGACGCCACGCCCGGCGTCGGTCTTGATCGTCACCGGCGCGTAGGGCAGTTCGGTGCGCCCGTGCTCCACGAGGGCTTGAACGTGCGCGCCGCTCATTCCCAGCAGGTGCCCCAAGCGCGCGTAGAGCACGAGCCGCGGACGTCCCGGGGCCGGCAGCTCGGAGGGCACGATCTGCACGGCGTTGGTGACGGTGCTGCCGACGATCGTGCGTCCGTCGCGGTCGAGGATCTCCCCGCGCGGCGCAGCGATCGGCAGATCGCGCGCGCGATTGGCGTTTGCCTGCGTGACGTACTGTTCGCTCGAGAGCACCTGCAGGTACCACAGGCGGAAGAAGATCACGCCGAACATCACCATCGCAAGGCCGCCGATCAGCGCCACGCGCAGCGCCAGCTGAGGCGAGATGGGGACGCGCGGATCACGCCGGCGAACCGGCTCGATCGCGCTCACGTGGCTTTGCTGAGCGGACTGAGCCCGCCAGTCGTGTATGCACGCCGGCGCCGGCGCCGGCGCGGGTCCTCGGGCAGCGCGTCCTCTAGCACCGCCGCGTGAGCGCCCACATCGGCAGCGCGACGATCGCGTTGACGAGGACGCTCAAGACGATCACGCGCAGCAGCTGGAAGCTAACCGGCGCGGTGATGCCGAGCATGAACTCCATCAGCGAGTAGCCGACGAACGCGAGCGCGGAGGCGCCGACGCCGACGAACAGCGGCGTCAGCGGCGCCTGCGGGTCACGCAGCTCGCGCAGACGCCCGCACCAGTATCCGACGAGCGTGAAGATGAGCGAGGTCAGCCCGAGCGTCTGCAGCAGCGCGAGATCGATCAGCAGGCCGACCGCAAAGCCGCACGCGGCCCCCACTGTGGAGCCGCCGAGCAGGCCAACGAAGGCGACGAGCAGGGCCGCGAGTTCTGCGTTCACGCCGAATACGGGCACCTCCGAGACGACGCCGATCTGGAAGAAGACGACGATCAGCGCGAACGCCGTCAGGCGCAGCGCGAGCCGACCAGGGGAGCTGCCTCTCATTCGCCCACCTGCGTGGAGGCGAGCTGTTCTGCGCCGCTGAGCCGCCCTGGCCAGCGCTCAGGCTGACTGCCAGCTGGCTGATGTTGGCCGGGGGCGTGCCCGCCCCCGCGGTCAGCACCTGCACGATGTCGAGATCGTGGAGGTTGGCCGCGGGGTGGACGTTGACCGACTTGTAGGCGCTTTCTTCGTTGACTGAGGTGACCTGCCCGATCAGCAGCCCTGGCGGATACAGCGACGGATAGGAGGGCGCGAGCGTGCCCGAGGTGACCACGTATTCGCCGACGTTGGGTTGCGCGTCCGTGGGCAGGTACTGCAGCAGGAGGTCGCTCGGATCACCGACCTTGGGCTGCACGATCCCCGTCGCCGTGCTCGAGCCGACGCGCGCGGAGACCCCCATCGAGCTGTCCGTGATGAGGTCCACCAGGGCCCCGTCGGAGGCGACCTGTGCGACCTTGCCAACTAGCCCTTCACCGTTGATCACGGGGTCGTTGCGCTGCACGCCCGCCGATTCGCCCTTGTCGATGACGACCGACTGGTACCACATGTTCGGGATCTTTGTAGATCACCGTGGCCGTCACCGGCCGATAGTCGTTGACGCTCAGCTGATCGAGGTGATACAGCGACAGGAGCTGGTGATAAGAGCGCCGTTCGGCCTGCTGGGCGATCAGTTCGCGACGCAGTTTCTCGGTCTGCTTGAGCGCCTGGCCGAGCTGGCTTTTCGCGTGCAGCGTGTTGCCGAACCAGCTGAAGAGGTCGCGCACCGGCTTGAGCGCCTTGTTGGCGCCCTCCTGGATCGGCGAGACGATCGTCAGGAAGTCCCGCTGCACGCCGTGCAGGCGCCCGCTGGGAGCCTCGCCGAAGTACGCAGTCAAGAGCAGCAGGGACAGCGCCACCAACAGCGCGAGCAACGCGCGCCGGCGCCGTACGGTCTTGTCATACACCGATGGTCGCCTTCCGGAGCCTTCGCGCCACAGAGTACCCGGACAGCGGGCGACCAGCCAGCCCTACCGAGGCGAGCCGTGCTGGGAGGAGCCGTGTTGGGAGGAGGCGCGCTGGCGGTGGCCGTGTTGGGACGAGGCGTGCTAAAGCGAGCCGTGTCGAGGCGAGCCGCGCGCGGCGCCTCACCGCCGCCGGCGGTTGTTGGAGGTGCGGTTCGAGCGGTGGATCGCCTCGAACTCCTCGAGCGAGCGGCCCGACCCGACGGCGACGCAGGTCAGCGGCGATTCGGCCAGGTGGGCGGGCATCTGGGTCTCCTCCCGCAGGCGCTCGTCGAGGCCCTGCAACAGCGAGCCGCCGCCCGCCAGCATGATCCCGCGGTCCATGATGTCCGAGGCGAGCTCGGGGGGGGTGCGATCGAGCGTCTCCTTGACGGCGTCGATGATCTGGTTGAGCGGTTCGGCGAGCGCCTGGCGGATCTCCTCGCTGGTCAGCACGACCGTCTTTGGCAGCCCGGCGACCATGTCGCGCCCACGGATCTCCGCCTGCAGCTCCTCGGCCATCGGGCACGCCGAGCCGATCTCGAGCTTGAGCTCCTCGGCGGTCTGCTGTCCGATCAGCAGCTTGTACTCCTTCTTTGCGTAGTTGATGATCGCCTCGTCCATCTCGTCGCCGCCTACGCGAATCGACTGCGAGACGACAATGCCACCGAGCGATATGACCGCGACCTCGGAGGTCCCGCCACCGATGTCGACGACCATCGAGCCCGTGGGCTCCCCGACGGGCAGCCCGGCGCCGATCGCCGCTGCCATCGGCTCCTCGATCAGATAGGCGGTGCGGGCGCCTGCCGACAGGCACGCCTCCTCGACGGCGCGCTTCTCCACGCCGGTCACTCCCGAGGGCACGCACACGACCACGCGCGGATGCGCCCAGCGGTTCTGGTGGACCTTCTGGATGAAGTGCCGGAGCATCTGCTCGGTCACGTCGAAGTCGGCGATCACGCCGTCCTTGAGCGGCCGGATCGCCTGGATCGTGCCGGGGGTACGGCCGAGCATGCGCTTGGCCTCGATGCCGACGGCGTGGACTTCGCCGGTGCGCGAGTCGATCGCCACGACGCTCGGCTCCGACAGGACGATGCCACGCCCACGCACGTACACGAGCGTGTTGGCGGTTCCTAGGTCGACGGCCATGTCACGGCCGCCGAAGCCTGTCAGATAGCTGAAGATGCCCATGGAGAGAGGTTGGGCACGCTCGCATCCGGTTAGGCCCCGCTGTCGCGGACGCGCTCGGCGGCCCGCGCTCATCGGGCGCGTACCCGGGGGGAGTCTAGCGGACGTCATCTTCCGCGGCCCTGCAACAGCGCGAATGGTCATTTGCACGCAGCAGCAGCTCCGGATAGAGCTCTCGCAGCGTCTGCAACGGCAGGCCGACGACGTTCTCCTGCTCGCCCTCGAGGCCTACGACGAGCTGGCTGCCGGCGCCCTGGATCGCGTAGGCGCCCGAGCGCCCGCGCCACTCCCCGGTCGCGAGGTACCACTCGAGCGTCCTCGGCGTCGAAGGTCCGGAAGCTGACCTCGGTGCGAGCCAACGCGGTGCGCTCTGCTGTCTGCTCGGCGCCCCAGCCTCCTCGTAGCAGCGCGAGGCCACTCAGCACTTCGTGGGTGCGGCCGGCGAGGGCGCTCAGCGTCCGCCGCGCCTGCGCTGCGTCGCGCGGCTTGCCGTAGATGACGCCGTCGAGCGACGACGATCGTGTCGCAGGCGAGCACGACCTCGCGCGCCCCGGACGCGCGCCCGCACGCGCCTTGCGCAGCGCGTTCTCGACCGCCAGGCGGCCGGGCTCCGCCCCCGCTCGAGCTCCGGCACGTCCGGCAACCGCACGGTGAAATCGACGTCTAGGCGATGCGAGCAGGGCGCGCCGCTGGGGCGAGCCCGAAGCGAGCACCAGCGCCAGCCGCTCGGACAGCTAGGCCAGGTCCTCGAAGAACAGCGCCGTCTCGCGCGCCGCCGACTCCGGCGAGTCCGAGCCGTGGACCATGTTGTGGCCGTCTCGATCGCCAAGTCGCCGCGGATCGACCCCGGCGCCGCCTCCAGCGGGTTGGTCGCGCCGATCAGCTGGCGGGCTGCCTTCACGGCGTCGGGACCCTCGAGCACCATCGCCGCGATCGGCCCGGAGGTGATGAACTCGACGAGCTCGCCGAAGAAGGGCCGCTGCGCGTGCTCGGCGTAGTGACGCTCGGCCAGCTCACGCGTGACGGTCATGTGGCGCAGCGCGACGATGCGCAAGCCCCTTGCGCTCGAAGCGAGCGATGATCTCGCCCGTCAGCCCGCGCGCGAAGGCGTCGGGCTTGACGAGGATCAGCGTGCGTTCCATGTGACTGTCGCCGGTGCGTGTCGCCAGTGCGCTCGCCGGCGGCCGACTGGGAGCTCGGCCGCCGGCCGCGAGCCGGCGCGCTCGGGGCGCGAGGGCCGCGTGGGCGCACCGCAGGCTCGCTGAGGAGCGCTGTTCGCTCCTGCGTCTCGGTCGTCAGCGCCCTCCGATACGGATGCGCCGTCCAGCTCGTCCAGCTCGCTCTCGATCACGGGCGCGGGGCGACGGCGGCGCGCGCGTGCCGGTGCGATGCCCGGCACGTCCGCTTCGCAGTAGGGACAGATCGTCCACGCCTGATCGAGCGGCCGCGAACACTCGGCGCAGCGCTCCTTGAGCTTGCGCAGGCAGCTCGGGCAGCGTAGGAAGTCGGACTCGACGCGGTAGCTGCAGTGGGGGCACAGCCCGTGCTCGAGCTCGCGCACGCGCGCTTGCGCCGCCTGCGTCTCCAGTTCGCGCTCATGCGCGTCCTCGAGGTACTCGGGGGGGCGCAGGACCATGTAGACGATCGGGCCGACGAACGGGAACAGCGCAGCGACGAACGCGCAGCCGACCAGCATCGGGTCCTCGATCCTGCGCCGCGCATCCGCCAACGTCCAGTAGATCAGCGCGAAGTACAGGACGACGATGAACAGGATCAGCAGATCGATGACGAGATTCAGCCCGCTGCTTTCGATTCCGAAATACGCAAGAGGGGGCATCGGCCGGGACGAGTTTAGAGAAACAGGCGGCCAAAGCCGTAACCAGCAGCGAAAAATACGAGGATCACGAGCGCGACAAACAGCGTCACGCCGCCGATCATCGCGAGCACGGATGGGCCCTCGTCGTTCACCCCGTGAGGCTCCCTCGTGAACGCTCGTGCGCGCACGCGGTCCGCCCGCCGACGCCAGCGTCCGCGTGATCCGCGTGATCCGCAAGCGAGCGCGCGGCTAGCAGCGCACCCACGAGATAGACAGAGCCGGTCGCGAGCACGACGCCGCCGTGCTCGCGTGCCCAGCTCTGCGCCTGCTCGAGCGCGCGTGCGGGCTGCGGCTCGCAGGCGCTCGCCTCGAAACCCAGCTGGCGCGCGAGCGACTGCAGCGCCGCCGGCGAGAGCGCGCGTGCGCTCGGCGGCGCGGTGAACCAAGCGCGCTCGGTCCGCTCCAGCAGCGAAGCGAGCATCGCGGCTGCGTCCTTGTCCTCGAGCACGCCCAGCACCAGGGCGAGGGGGCGCGAGGGCAGCACCTCTGGCAGCGACTCGACCAGCGCGCGCACGGCGTGCGGATTGTGAGCGCTGTCCAGCACGGTCGGCGGATCGCTCGCGATCGCCTGCAGGCGCCCCGGCACGCCAGTGCTCGCGCCCGCCTCGGCGACCGCGCCCTCGCGTAGCCGGATGCCGACCGCGTCGAGGTAGGCGCCGGCTGCGGTGCGGGCGAGGGCGAAGTTGCGCCGCTGGAAGGCCCCGCGGGCGGCGAGCTCCACGCCCGCCTCCGTGGGCGCGTTCAAGATCGCCACATCGCGCTCGTCGGCCACGCGCTCGGCGATCGCGCGCGCCTGCGGCGCGAGGTCCTCCCCGAGCACGAGCACAGTGCGCTCGTGCACGGCCGCGAGCTTCTCCTCGGCGATGTCGGCGATCGTCGGCCCGAGCCAGCGGGTGTGCTCGAGGCCGACGTTGGTAAGCACGGTCACGCGCGGCTCGATCACGCTGGTCGCGTCATAGCGTCCCCCCAGCCCGGCCTCGATGACCGCCACGTCGACCTTCCGGCGGGCGAGCTCCCACAGCGCGGCCGCAGTGAGCAGTTCGAACTGCGTCACGTGGTCGTCCCCGGCCAACGTGCGATTGACGCGTGCGGCAGCGCGCGTGGCGCGCTCGATGGCCGCCGCGAACGCATCGGAATCGAGCTCGCGCGCGTCGATCAGCAGGCGCTCGCGGTAGGAGATCAGGTGCGGGGATAGGTAGGCGCCGGTGCTCAGGCCGTGCGCTTCGAGGATCGCGGCGGTCATGCGCGTGGTCGATGACTTGCCGTTGGTCCCGAGCACGTGGATCGCGTCGAAGCGCCGCTCGGGGGAATCGAGCGCGGTCATCATGCGGCGCATCCGGTCGAGCCCAAAGCGCATCCCGAACAGCTCCAGCGAACGGAGCTGGCGCTCGGCCTGTGACTCGGTCCAGATCGTGCGCTCGCTCACCGCGGTCAGCGGCGGCGACGACGTCGCGCGCTGCCGCCACGCGCAAGCGCGAACAGCTCACGGCCCATCGCACCTATCTTGAGCTTGCCGATCAGCGCGCGCAGCTCTGCGCGCTGCGCGCGGCTGAGCCTGCTCGGACGCCCCTTCGTCTCGCGCGCCAGGCGCCCGAGGCGAGCGCGGTCCTTCGGCGAGAGGGCGCGCCAACGCTTGGCGAGCACCACGAGCGCCTGCGCGAGCGCCGCCCACGGAAGGGCGCGCACGCGCTGAAGCCTCGAGTTGCTCTTGCTGTTGGCGTTGGAGCGCCTGGACATAGCCGCGATCCTAGCGCCACGCCAGCACGGCTAGCAGGAGCCGCGCCGGCGCGGACCCACGAGCGCCGTCTTAGGCGGACTCCTCGCGCAGGGGAGCGTCCTCGTCTTCCTCCTCCGGGGCAGCTTCCGTGACGAGCGTGGGCGTGAGCCCCTTCTCGACCGTCTCCTTCGTCACCACGCACTTCTTGACATCGCGACGTGAGGGCAGCTCGAACTGCACCTCGAGCAGGATCTCCTCGATGATCGAGCGCAGGCCACGCGCGCCGGTTTCGCGCACGAGCCCACGCTCGGCGACGGCCACGAGCGACTCCTCCGAGAACACCAGCTCGATGCCGTCGAAGGCGAAGAAACGCTGGAACTGCTTTACGAGCGCGTTGCGCGGCTCCACGAGGATCGAGACGAGATCATCGCGCGTGAGCTGGTGCACGGCGGACATCACGGGCAGGCGCCCGATGAACTCGGGGATCAAGCCGTACTCGATCAAGTCCTCGGGCAGGCACTGCTCGAAGACCTCCCCGGTGTCACGCTCGGCTCTGACCTCGATCGCCGCCGCAAAGCCGACGCCTTTGTGGCCGATGCGCCGCTCGATCACCTTGTCGAGGTTGGCGAAGGCGCCGCCGCATATGAAAAGCACGTTGGTCGTGTCGATCGTCAAGAACTCCTGATGCGGGTGCTTGCGCCCACCCTGAGGGGGCACCGATGCGTGCGTGCCCTCGAGGATCTTCAAGAGCGCCTGCTGCACCCCCTCCCCGGAGACATCGCGCGTGATCGACGGGTTGTCGGCCTTGCGGGCGATCTTGTCGACCTCGTCGATGTAGATGATCCCCGTTTCGGCCTTCTTGACGTCGTAGTCGGCCGCCTGGATCAGCTTCAAGAGGATGTTCTCCACGTCCTCGCCCACGTAGCCGGCCTCGGTCAGTGCGGTCGCGTCGGCGATCGCGAAGGGCACGTTGAGGATGCGTGCGAGCGTCTGCGCGAGCAGCGTCTTGCCGCAGCCCGTGGGGCCGAGCAGCAGGATGTTGGACTTCTGCAGCTCGATCTCCGAATCCCCGGAGGTCATCATCTGAACGCGCTTGTAGTGGTTGTAGACGGCGACCGAGAGCGTGCGCTTGGAGGCGTCCTGGCCCACCACGTACTCGTCGAGCACGTCATAGATCTCGCGCGGCTTGGGCAGGCTCTCGATATCGAACGCCGGCGGGGCCGAGAGCTCCTCGTCGATGATCTCGTTGCAGAGATCTATGCACTCGTCGCAGATGTAGACGCCGGGCCCGGCGATCAGCTTCTTGACCTGCCGCTGGGACTTGCCGCAGAAGCTGCACAGAAGCTGCTCGTTTGAATCCGTGGGTCTCGCCATGTGGCCGCTCTCCTACTCATTCGCCAGGCGGCGGCGGGCGCGGGGCAGGCACGCGCGCGGCGTGCCGCCCGGGCGAGCGCGAGGTCGATCCCCTCGCCTCTCCCCCGCCGTCCTAGTGTTCCGAGATCACCCGATCGATGATGCCATACTCCTTCGCCTCCTCCGAGCTCATGAAGTAGTCGCGCTCGGTGTCCTTGCGTACCTGCTCGAGGTCCTTGTTGGTGTGCTTGGCGATGATCTCGTCGAGGCGCCGGCGGACGTCGATGATCTCCTTGGCGTGGATCTCGATGTCCGTCGCCTGGCCCTGGAAGCTCGATGAGACCTGATGTATGAGGATCTTCGCGTTCGGCAGCGCCATGCGCTTGCCGGCGGCACCACCGGCCAGTAGCAGCGCTCCCATCGACATCGCGATGCCGACGCAGATCGTCTGCACGTCTGGCTTGATGAACTGCATCGTGTCGTAGATCGCAAGTCCCGCATACACCGAGCCACCGGGGGAGTTGACATACAGCGAGACGTCCTTCTCGGGATCCTCTGACTCCAGGTGCAACAGCTGCGCCACGATCAGGTTGGCGATCTGGTCGTCAACGGGGGTGCCGAGGAAGATGATGCGCTCGTTGAGCAGGCGGCTGTAGATGTCGAACGCCCGCTCGCCGCGCGAGGTCTGCTCGACGACCATCGGTACGAGAGGGCTCATCGGATGTGCCTGCAGTGCATGGTCTCGCCTCTGTTTCGCCTCGCGGGCCAGATTCCTCTCGCCAAGGCTAGCCGGATGAGCTCGGATCGGAAGGGGTCCACAACCGCCCCGGCGTCGCGGGCGCCTGCTCGCCGCCGGCGAGCGCACCCGCGCGCTCCTCGGATCCCTTGGTGGGAGTCCACAGCTGCTCGCGCGCCTGGGCGCGCGCCAGCGGTATCGGCTTCGCGCCAGCCGCAACCAGGTCGATCGCCTGACGCACGGCGAGGTCCTCGCGCGCCTCCTCCAGACGCCCTGCCGAGCGAAGTCGCTCGAGCAGTTCGGCTGCATCGAGACCTTCACGCTCGGCGCTCGCGGTGAGCGCCTGCTCGAGCTGCTCCTCAGAGGGCTCGATCGCCTCGGCCAGGACGATCGCCGTCAGCACCGCCTCGCGCCGCAGCGCGAGCTCTGCGTCCGGGCGCATCTCGGCGAGGATCTGCTCCTCCGTGCGCCCGAGGATACGCAGGTAGGCCTCGCGCGTGATGCCGCGGTGCGAGAGCGAGTGCAGCGTGCGCTCCCACATCTCCCGCGCGCGGCCGTCGATCAGCTCGGGGGTGAGCTCCACGCGCGCGCCCGCCACGGCGGCGTCGAGCGCGGCCTCTCTGAACTCGGCCTCGATGCGCTGCTCGTCTAGCTCGCCGAGGCGCCGTGCGATGTCCTCGCGCAGCTCCTGCAGGTCATCGAAGCCGGCGTCGAGCGCGAGGTCCTCGTTCACGTCCGGCAGCTCCTTTCGCTTGACCTCCTTGACCGTGACCTCGAAGGACGCCTCACGGCCTGCCATCTGGGGGTTCGCGTAGTCCTCGGGGAAGCGCAGGGCGACCGTGCGGGCCTCTCCGGCGCTCGCCCCCAGGAGCCCCTCCTCGAAGCCCGGGATCAGGTTGCCCGCGCCGAGCTCGATCAGCTGGTCACGCCCCTCGCCGATGAGCTCGGCGGCGGCGCTCGCTGTGGCTTGCTGCTCGCCCCCGTCGCCATCGTGCTCCTCGTCATCCTCCTCCGAGGAAGCCAGCGCGCCGACGTAGTCGACGACGACGTAGTCCCCCGCCGCGGCCGGGCGCTCAGCGGTGTGCAGGCTGGCGAGGCGCTCGCGGATGGCTTCGATCTCGCGCTGGATCTCCTCCTCGGGCACCTCGGGCTCGCGGCGGCCGACCTCGAGGCCGAGGTAGGGGCCGAGCTGCGCCGTCGGCAGGACGCCGATCTCGATCGAGAACTCCAGCGACTGCCCCTGCTCCGGCAGCTCGCCGAGGTCCAGCCGCGGGTCTCCCACCGGCACCAGCCCCGCGCTCTCGATCGCGTCGGAGTACCAGCTGGAGAGCTCGTCGCGGACCGTCTCCTCGAGCACGACCTCGCGCCCCACGCGCCTGATCAGCAGGGGTGCTGGAACCTTGCCGCGGCGGAACCCCGGCAGCTTCAACTCGGACGCGAGCTGACGCGCCTTGCGCTCGACGCGCGCCTCGAGGACCTCCGCCGGCACCTGCACCTGGACGCGCACGCGCGAGTCCCCGAGCTCGGTGATCGTCGTCTTGAGCGCTGGCACGCCCGCCACGATACCGTGCGCTCCGATGCCGCCTCAGCTGCGCCAAGGGTCGCTGCGACGCGTCGAGGCGTGGCTGTGGACAGGACCGGTCGGCCACCTCCTCGGGGGTACGCTGGATCTGCTGGCGGCCCTCGCGCGCTACTGGAGCGCACGAGCGCAGCGCCGGGCGAGCGCGGCCGCGCAGGCCCTGTGGGCGCGCGCCACGCGCGCCCACAGGCCCTAGCCGACGCTACGCCGCGTGGGCGACGCTTGCGGGGCCGAAGGAGAGGCTGGCGCCGCGCGCGAGCACGATCACCGGGCAGGTCGCCGTCTCGATCAGGTGCGAGGCGGAGGAGCTCAGCGAGACGCGTCCCGGCTGGGCGTCGGCACGCGAGTCGATCACGAGCAGGTCGGTGTCCTCGCTCACGACCGGGGAGACGTTGCCCCCGAGCGCCGCGACGAGCGAGTAGGCCGTCTCGCGCGCGCCACCATCGGCGTCGCTGACGGCGACAACGTTCGCGATGCCGCTGTCAACGCGCTCGGCCATGTCGACCGGAGCGATCGCGATCGCCCTGGCTCCGCCTTCGAGCAGGCGCTCCGCCGATTTGCCCACGGACACGTGGCCCTTGGCGGTGTGCGAGTCCGAGCAGAAGACGATCACGTCGGCGCCGTGGGTCTCGGCGAGCCTTCCGAGCCCCTCAGGCGTCGAGCGGTCGGTGACGACGTGCAGCTTCGCGTGCTCGTCCCCGAGCAGCTCGAGGCCGCCCTCCAGCAGGCCGTGCGCCTGCGCTTCGACGGCGCGCTCGCGCGAGGGGTCGGCCTCGTGCGTGTGCCGCACGTATGCGAGCGAGACCTCCGCACCGGCACGACCGAAGACGCGCCCGAGCGCGATTGCGTCGCCCTCGTTGGCGGTGCCGTCGTAAGAGACGATCACTTTGACTGACATGGCTTGCTCCTGTTCTTGTCGGGGGAGAGATCCAGCTGCGACAGGTGGTGATGGGGCTTGCCCACTGTTCGGGCAGCTCCATGGTGACACCTGCATGACATCAGTGCCAGTGATTGTTCTGATAGCTATCATTAGTAGAACTTATATGCTCAACGTCGCCCGTCTGCAAGTGCTCAAGGAGGTCGCCTACCGCGGCTCCCTGTCCGCGGCTGCAGCCGCGCTCACCTACTCGCAGTCGGCCGTCTCCCAGCAGATCGCCGCACTCGAGGCCGAAGCGGGGATGGCGCTGCTCGAGCGCCATCCACGGGGAGTCAGCCTGACGGCCGCCGGCCAGACGCTGGTGGGCCACGCCGAGGGCATCCTCTCGCGCGTCGAGGTGGCGGAGGCCTCGCTCGCTGCGATCGCGGGCTTGCGCGCGGGACGCCTGCGCCTCGCCTCCTTCCCCACGGCCGGCGCGACGCTGATGCCGCTCGCGCTGGCACGCTTTCGCTCCGCCTACCCCAACGTGGAGGTCACGCTCGCCGAGGGTGAGCCCGAGACGATCGCGCCGCGGCTGAACGCGGGCGAGCTCGATCTCGCGTTGCTGTTCGAGTTCCCCGGTGAGCCCCTCGCGAAGCAGCAGATCTCGTGCACGAGCCTGCTCGAGGATCCGCTCTACCTGGCGCTCCCCCGCACGCATGCGCTGGCCGGGAAGGCTTCGCTGCGCCTGCGCGAGCTCGCCGGGGAGGCGTGGGTGCAGACGTCGCGCTCGAGCCCGTGCGCGCGCCACGTGGTGCGCAGCTGCCACGCGGCCGGCTTCGAGCCCAACGTCGCCTTCGAGAGCGACGACTACCAGACCGTCCAGGGTCTCGTGGCCGCCGGCCTCGGCGTAGCCTTGATCCCCGAGCTGGCGCTCTCGACCGTGCGCGGGGAGATCGTCGTCCGCACGCTCTCCCCCGCGCCTCCCCTGCGCACGGTCATCGCAGCCGTGCCCGAGGGAGCGCGCCTGGTGCCTGCGGCGCCGGCGATGCTCGGTGAGCTCGAAGCGAGCGCGCGCGACTACGAGGCCGCGGGCAAGCGCGAGGAGCAGACGGGGCGCCCGGCCGCGTAGTCGCGTCCGCGACGGCCGTCAGGATGGTCTGTCCTGTGCTCATCGAAGGGAGGCATTCGTGGACATCCTGGCGCTGATCGGGGGCGCGCTGCTCGGAGGGACGTGTGCGACGCTGCTCGCGCGCCAGTCGCGGGCGCGCACGCGCGAACAGCTGCAGGCGATCTCGGTCGACGTGCTCACGCAGACCAGCGACTCGCTGGCGCAGCGCGTGGCCGAGTCCAGGCGCGCGGAGGAGGAGCGCGCGGCCGCCGAGATGGCGCGCCGGGCGCAGGAGATAAAGGGCATCGTCGAGCCTGTGCGCGAGAAGCTCGGCCGCATGGAGAGCGATATCGCACGCCTCGAGCGCGAGCGCTCACGCGCACAGGGCGAGCTCGCCCAGATGATCCGCCAGCTCGGCGAGGGCGTCGGCACGCTGCGTCAGGAGACCGACAACCTCGTCTCTGCGCTCAAGCGGCCGACGACGCGCGGCTCGTGGGGGGAGATCCAGCTTCGCAACGTGGTCGAGATGGCCGGCATGGTCTCGCACTGCGACTTCCTCGAGCAGAGCACCATCAACGGCGACGAAGGGGCGCTGCGTCCGGACATGCTCGTGCGTCTGCCAGGCGGCAAGGTCGTCGTCGTCGACTCCAAGGTCCCGCTCGACGCATACCTCTCATCGCTCGAGGCGAGCGATGACGATCAGCGCGAGCTACACGCGGCGCGCCACGCGCGCCAGACACGCGACCACATCGCCAAGCTCGCGTCGAAGGGATACCAAGGACAGCTCGATTGCACGCCCGAGTTCGTCGTCATGTTCGTGCCCTCGGACGGCATCTACCAGGCGGCGCTCGCGCAGGACCCGGCGCTGATCGAGTACGGCGTGCAGCAGCAGGTCCTGATGGCCACGCCGACCACGCTGATCGGCTTGCTTTGGGCCGTGCACTACGGCTGGCGCCAGGAGCTGATCGCCCAGTCGGCGCGCGAGATCGCCGAGTCCGCGCGCGAGCTGCACGGCAGGTTGGGACGCTTCGTCACGCCCCTCGCGAAGGTTGGCCGCCAGCTCGCCTCGGCCGTGTCGGCCTACAACGAGGCGGTCGGCTCTTTCGAGCATCGCGTGATCCCCCAGGTGCGGCGCATCGAGCACGCTGGCGCGGCCTCCGAGCGCGCAGTCCAGTCGCCGGACGCGCTGGAGGTAACGGCGCGTGCGCTCAGCGAGCCGCCCGAGCGCGAGCTGGCGGTCGCGGAGCAGCATGCGGGCGCTCACCATCCTGAAGCGGCGGAGCTTGCCGAGCTGCCCCGAGTCGGGATCTCGCGCCGGGCCTGAGCACGAGCGCGATCAGCGTCAGCGCGATCGGCACCGTCGCCGGCAGCTCGTCGACTACGAAGAACAGCAGGTCGAATAGCAGCGAGAGCACCGCGGCGAGCACCGCCGCGCGCAGCTGCAGCGAGCGTCCGGCCCAGGTGGCGAGCAGGCCACCGAGGGCGGCGGCGATGAACAGGTCCCCGTAACCCATCACAGCCGGCCCGAGGACGGCGCTTTGAAGCTGCGGCAGCCCGGCCGCCGGATGCGCCGCGTTGAGCGCGTTGTTGGGCCGCTGAAGCAGATCCGAGACGACGAGCGTGGTATCGGCGATCGCCATCGCGACGATGCCCGCAGCGAGCCAGCGTGGCGGCGTGACGGTAGCGAGCAGGACACCGAGCGCGACGCAGCTGAGCGCGGAGAGCGCGAGCGCCGCCGCCTGGCCCGCGAGCCCGGAGCGATCCGTCCAAGCGAGCACGAACAGCGGCAGCACGAGCAACGCGCGCGGCGCACGCGGCTGGTGTGCGCCCCACATCAAGTAGGCGAGCGCGAGCATCGCAAGCAACGGCACGGCGACTAGCGCCAGGTAGGTGAGTCCCTGCGCGCTCGCGCTTTCGGCTGCGCGCGCGCCGAACACGAAGGCGATCACCGACAGCGGCGGGATCAGAGCCCAGCGGCGAGAGCGCAGACGCGCGGGCAGGGCGCCCTCGATGACGCCGGGGACGGCGACCAGCGCGCCCTGGATGAGGGAGAGCAGCGCAATCGCGAGCCAGAAGGGCAGGCTCAATGCGCGAGCTGCACCGACTTGACGATCAGCAACAGCACCGCCACCACCAAGTAGCCGCGCAGCGTCAGCATCGCCGCCTTGCGACTGGGCGACCAGACCGGACGCTCGAGCAGCGCTAGTGGCGGCATCGTCCAGCTGTTGCGCCGCTCCCGAGGCAAGGTCACCACCTCCACCCGGGCGCTCGGTCGGTTGTGCAGCGCATAGGCCGCGATCCCCGCGAGCGCCACCAGCAACACCGCCGTCAGGTAGAGGAACAGCTGCGTAACGTTCACGCTCGGAAACATCGTGCTGGCCATCAGGATCAGCGAGAGCTCCACGAGGACACCGATGATCACGCTCGCGATCGCGTTCAGCCACATCGGGTTCGCCCACGGCCCGAGCACCTCGCGATCGTTGCAGAGCAGCAGCAGGAACACGGTCGCACTCGGCAGCAGCACCCCCGCGAGCGCCTGCACTGAGGTGGTGATGAGCCCCAAGGGCGCGCCTGGAATCAGCACGACACCAGCGGCTGCCCCCACCAGCAGGGCGAAGCTCCCATAGAAGGCCTTCGCATCGAGCGGCCCGCGGTTGAGCGAGTGCTTTGCCCCGAAGACGTCGCCGAAGGCATACGAGGTCGCAAGCGTAACCGCCGCGGCGCCGATCAGCGAGGCGTTGAGCAGGACGATCGCAAAGAACGTTCCGGCCGCCGACCCCAGGTGGCGGGCGAGCTCGCTCGCCACGGTGCCGGCGTTGGTGAACTGCCCGAAGTCCGAGGTCCCGCCGAAGGCGAACGCGGGGACGGCGATCAGCGCGCCCGCACCGATTACCACGACGAACGCGCCGATCACGGTGTCCGCGCGCTCGTAGTTGATCCAGCGCGGCGTGATGCGCTTGTCGATGATGTTCGACTGCTGGAAGAACAGCTGCCACGGGGCCACTGTCGTGCCGACCACCGCGATGATCAACAGCACAGCTGTCGAGCTTGCGCCGCCGTGGATGCCCGGGATGAACGTGTGATGGACGACGTCCCCCAGGTTTGGGTGGGCGAGGATCAGCAGCGGGATGTCGAGGAAGTTCGCCACGATGAACACGTACATGAAGCGCTCCCAGCTGCGGAAGCTGCCCGTCGCTGTGATCGCAATCAGCGCGACGGCCGCGATCGGCACGGCTACGTGATCGCTGACGCCGAAGTAGCCGAGCGCGAGGCTCACGCCGATGAACTCGGTGACGATCGTGAGGAAGTTCAGCAGGAAGAGGTCGCCGACCGAGAACGCCCCCCAGAACCTGCCGAAGCGCTCGAAGATCAGCCGCGCGTGGCCGACGCCCGTGACGGCGCCGAGGCGGATCACCATCTCCTGGTTGACGATCAAGACCGGGATCAACAGCAGCAGCACCCACAATAGGCTCGTGCCGTAGTTCTGCCCTGCCTGAGCGTAGGTGGAGACGCCACCGGCATCGTTGTCGCCGACCATCACGATCAGGCCGGGGCCCATGATCGCCAACAGCGCGATGCTCCGCGAGCGCCATCCGTGGCGCTCGCCGACGTCATGCACTCTCAGTGTGCCCAGGGCGCCGCGAATGTCGCCGATGTGCGCGTCGTCGAGGACCGGAGGCACTCCCTCGGGCCGCTGCGAGAGAAGCTGTGCGCTCTGCTGCCCCGGCTCCCCCTCGGGCGGCTGCGTGGACGCCAGCGTCGTCTGCTCGTCGGTCATCTGGAGATCCTCCTTTCCTTGCTCACGGGGCTGCCAATCACGTCTTGGCGCGCGCATCGGCGCGCGCATCCCACCACGGGCGCACGCGGCTCAGACGTCGTCCCGGAGCGATCAGCCCAAGGCGAACGGGCCCGACGGGCGTGCGGCCGGCTGGGGACTTCGGGGCTGTTCTCGATCCATGCCGGCCTCCTCTCTATGCGCCGCGTTCAGGTGATCTCGTCGAGGCCCAGACTAGCAACGGAGGCTCGCCGTTGGTAGTGCGAACTCGCCGTTGCACGCAGGGCGGATGCGTCGATGATGCTCAGTCGCGCACGAGCCCGAAGCGCCGCCGCCAGCCGCTTGGGAGCGTGAGCTCGAGCACGTCGTCCACCGTTACGACACCGACCATCCGCTCCTCGTCATCGAGCACGGCGAGCATCACGAGGTTGTAGTCGGTCATCATGCGCGCCACCTCCGGAAGATCGGCGCCGGTGGCCACCCACACGGGCTCGCTCTCGGCGATCTCTCCCACTGGCACGTGAGGCTCGGCGCGCAGCAGCTTGACGACGAAGACCGAGCCACGCAGATGACGATCTGCATCCAGGAGATAGACCGTCGTGAGCGTCCCGGCGGCGAGCTCGCTCTCGCGCAGCTTGCGCAGCGCGCCCTCAACCTCCTCCTCCGAAGCCACGCTCACGAAGTCGGGGCTCATCAGGCCACCGGCGGTGGAGGGGTTGTAGCCGAGCAGCGCTTCGATCTGCTGGCGCTGCGTCGCGGGCACCAGCGCGAGGATGCGCCCGCGCCGCTCCTGGTCGATCTCGACGATCAGGTCGGCGGCGTCGTCGGGCGCCATGCGCGCGACGACCGCGGCCGCCTGCGTGTCCGGACGCTCGCGCAGGAACTCGAGCTGATGGTGCTCATCGAGCTCCTCGAACACGTCCGCCTCGAGCTCTCGGTCCTGCGCCACGGCCTCGATGAGCTCCTCTCCCTCGTCGTGGGAGGCGGCCTCCACCAGGTCGGCGATCTCTGCGGGATGCAGGTTCGCAAGCTTGCGATGGGAGAAGCGCAGGCGCGAGGACGGGATGTGCCCGACGAACGGCTCCATGTCCGACCAGTCGAGAAACGGGCCGTCGGAGGCGATGCTCCGCAGGCGCCGCGGCAGTGCCCGGCGAAAGCGAGCGCGGGCGCTGGGATCGACGCCCACCACCCGCCACCAACCATCGATGCAGGCGAGCTCGATCTCGCGCGCGGTGACGAGCCGTGGCGGATCGGCCTCGACATCGACGAGCTTGCGGGCGAGCACGTCGTTGGCGAGCAGCACCTCGCCCGCCCTGCGCTCGAACCTGCCAAGGCTGAGCCGCTCCGCGGACAGTCGCACCGAGCCCGGCTGCAGCGATGCGATCCTGTCGGCCGGGACGAATAGCTCACGTCCGCCAATCCTCGCCTTCAGACCGGTCACCGGCGGGTAGCCGCCGTCGGCCAGTCGCACGATCAGGTCCTCGACGCGGCCGAGCCGCTCCCCCGCCCGATCCAAAAGCGGACTGCGCAGAACCGACGACAGATGCACGACCGGCTGTGGCACGTCAGCTCTAACGTTACGCCTCGGCGCGGAGGAGAAGCGATGCTCCGATCGCCCCGCCGAGGTCGCCCAGGGCCGCGACGTGGACGTGCGGCGGGCGCGAGTCCGCGAACAGATGCGGTTGCATCTCCTCGGCGATCCGCTTCGCGTAGGGGTGGCCGAGCCTGATCCCCAGCCCACCGCCGATGATCACGCCTTCGACGTCGAGCACGTTGACCACCGAGGCGATCCCCGCGCCAAGTGCCTCGACGGCACGATCGAGCGTGCGGATCGCGAGCCTGTCGCCGTGCTCGAGCGCGCGTGCCCACACCCCGCTCGTCAGGCGCGTCCGGCCGTCGTGCTCCATCAGCTTGAACAGGTCGGTCTTGCGTCCCTTGTCCTCGTGCATGTGACGTACATGCAGTTCCATCGCCGCGCGCCCCGCATAGGCCTCCATGCAGCCGCGTCGCCCGCACGTGCAGCGCGCGCCGCCCATCTCCACGACCACGTGCCCGATCTCGCCGGCGCCGCCGCGACCGAGCCACGGGCGGCCGTCGAGGATCAGCCCGCCGCCCACGCCCGTGCCCCAGAAGACACCGAGCAGCGACCGGTACAGCCGACCGGCGCCGAGCTTGAACTCCGCGTCGGTCGCCACCTGTACGTCGTTGCCGACCAGCACGCGGCAGCCAAGTGCGCGCTTGAGCGTCGCCGCGAGCGGGAAGCTGCCTTCCCAGCCCGGCAGGTTGCGGGCGCTCGTCACCGTGCCGTCCTCGTCGATCGTCCCGGGAGAGCCGACGCCGACGCCCTCGAGCGAGCCCGCATCGAGCTCGGCCCCGCTCGCGGCGTCGCGCAGCGCCGTCTCCATCGCCGCGGCAACATCGGCCGGCCCCCCGTCGGTCGGCGTGGCGCGGCGTGCAGAGCCGAGCACGTTGTTAGCCTCGTCGACGATTGCCGCCTGGATCTTCGTGCCCCCAAGATCGATCCCGCCGTAGGCAGCCATTGACCGCATCATCGCACGGTTGACCCCTTCGCTGCAGACGATTTCTAAAGCAGGACGACGATCACCTTTAGGCGAAATTAAGCGCTGCTTGCAGCGTTTCTTCGCCCTCTCTTACTGCTTGCGCCGACTATGTAAATGAACGCGATGGCCGAGCGCAAACGAGCATCCTCGCTCACCTACGTACTGGGTGCTCTCTGCGCCGGTGCGATCGTTGCGGCCATCCTCACCGTTGGACCGGCGTCGGGCAGCCAGGCGAGCGTGACGCGCACGGCCACCGTTGCGCAGGGGGTGGTCCAGTCGACGGTGTCGGGCAGCGGAACGCTTCAGCCCGCATCGAAAGTGGGCGCCGGTTTCTCTACTAGCGGCACGCTTACCGGGCTCTTCGTGAGCGTGGGCGAGCACGTCGTGAGCGGGCAGCTGCTGGCTGAAATCAGTCCCGCGAGCGCGGAATCGAGCTTGCGTTCGGCGGAAATGAGCTTGAGCACCGCGGAGGCCGCCTTCCAGGGCGCGCTTGAAGGACTCACGCCCGAGGAGGTGCGTGAGGATGACATCAGCGCCGCACAGTCGCGAGCGTCGGTCGCCTCCGCCAGGCAGTCGCTCAAGGAGGCGCAGGAAACGGCGAAGTCAGACGAGAGCTCCTCTGCCGCGACGGTCGCGCAGGATGAAGTTGCGCTGAAGAACACCGAACAGTCGGTTGGCCTGGAAGCTACCAGCCAGCAGGACGCCGTCAACGAGGCGATCAGCCAGCTGAGCACTGAAGAACAGGCGCTCGTCTCGGCCAAGTCGCAACTCGAAGAAGCGAAGTCTCTGCTCGCTGCCGAAAAGGTCAAATCACCCCCCAGCGAACAGAAAGTCAGCGCAGCGGAATCGAAGGTCAGCACCGCTGAATCCACAGTCAAGTCCGACGAAGCGAAAGTGAGGGACGACGCTTTTTCGGTAACGACCGCTCGAAACACTCAAGCCGCCGCGGCCCTCAAAGGCCAGCAGTCGATCGGCAGCGCACGCAACACGATCACCGACGCGAAGCTGACCAAGTCGGCCGACGAGCTCAAGGACCGCCAGTCGATCGAGCAGTCCCAGACCAGCGTCACGAGCGCCGATGAGGCGCTGCAGTCCACGCTTGCAGCCAATGAAGCCAAGGCG
Organism: uncultured Solirubrobacteraceae bacterium; assembly: GCA_963722435.1. GTDB lineage: Bacteria > Actinomycetota > Thermoleophilia > Solirubrobacterales > Solirubrobacteraceae > Palsa-744. The sequence goes on from CAVRKZ010000001.1 coordinate 1,044,474, forward strand.
GCGCCGCCCACGAAATCGACAGTCGTGAGCGATGAAAACAGCGTCAAGAGCGCGCAGCTCACAGTCGAAAACTCGCGCCGGACTCTGTCGGAGACGAGGCTGTACGCGCCCGCCGCAGGCGTTGTCGCCTCGATCAAGAACTCCGTCGGAGAAGCCGTCTCCGGCACGGGCACGTCATCCAGCGAAACGGGCTCGAGCGGGTCGAGCGCCAGCAGTGGGACGCACGCGAGCACCAGCAACAGCACAGGCGCCAGCGGCACGAGCGCCAGCAGCGCGAGCGGAAGCGCCAGCAGCACAAGCCCAAGCAGCGCGGCCGGCTCATCCGGCAGTGCAGCGCGCGGCGCCAGCACCGGCGCGGCCTCGAGCAGCACCGGCGCGACCGGCGGCGAGGCCAGCGGGGCCGGCAGCAGCGCAGGCACGATCACCAGCGGCGCGGGCGGCGCTACCAGCGGCGCCGGCACCGGCGCCGGCGGCGGCCCAGTTGGGAGCGGTGCGGGCGGCGAAGCGACCACCAGCGATCGCAGTGACGGGACCTTTCACGACGTCGCTGACGCCAGCAGCGGCACGAGCAGCAGCGGCGCAAGCAGCAGCGGCGCAAGCAGCAGCGGCGCAAGCGGGGCCAGCGCAAGCGGTGAAAGCAGCAGCAGTAGCAGCAGCAGCTCGTTTATCGAACTGGTGAACGTTCAGGGCTATCAGCTGGTGGTGCCCTTGAGCGAGTCTGAAATCAGCGATGTGCACGTCGGGCAGATCGCGACCGTCACCGTCGAAGCGCTCGAAAGCCGCAAATTCGCGGCTCACGTGGTGAGCCTGCCGGTTCTCTCGACGAGCACTAGCGGGGTGGTCAGCTACGACGTCACCTTCGAGCTCGACCAGGTTGAAGGCGCTCTGAAGCCCGGCATGAGCGCGACCGCTGAAGTCGTCGTCAAGCAGGAAGAAGGCATCAACGTCCCAACCAGCGCGATCTCCGCCGACACCGTGACCGTGGTGCACAACGGCAAGCACGAACGCCGGCGCGTGGTCACGGGACTTGCAGGCAATACCTCGACGATCGTCCTCTCGGGCCTGCAGGCCGGAGAAACGATCGCGTTGCCGACGGTGAGCACGAGCGCCGGGCGCACCACCTCGACCGGCCGCAGCGGGGCCTTTGGCGGAGGCTTGGGCGGTGGGGCGCTGGGCGGGGGAGGCGGCGCCGCCTTCTTCAGGGGCGGCGGCGTCTAATGCGCCGCCCTGGGCGCTCGCGCATCGGGCATCGCGCTCGTGTGCCCCGCAGCCAGCCCCTCGTGAGGCGCGCGGCTCCAGATCGCCGCGTGGATCGACCGCCGCATCCGGTCATACAGGTGCACAGGGTGAGCAAGATCTTCGAGCTGGGGCAGATCCGCGTGCGGGCGCTGCGCAACGTCTCGCTGCAGATACACAGCGGCGATCTAGTGGCGATCATGGGCAGCTCGGGAAGCGGCAAGACGACCTTGATGAACATCCTCGGCTGTCTTGACATACCGACGAGCGGCCGTTACCTGATCGACGGCGTGGATGTCAGCCAGATGGACGAGGACGATCTCTCCGACCTACGCAATCGCAAGATCGGCTTCGTCTTTCAGAGCTTCAACCTCGTAGCGCGCACCAGCGCGCTCGTCAACGTCGAGCTGCCGCTCGCCTACGCCGGACTGCGAGGAGCAGCGAGAAGACGACGCGCCGAGCAGGCGCTGCGCTCCGTCGGCATGGGCCACCGCCTCGATCATCAGCCATCGGAGCTCTCCGGCGGCCAGCAGCAGCGCGTCGCGGTCGCCCGAGCGATCGTGACCAACCCCTCGCTGATTCTCGCCGATGAGCCGACGGGCAACCTGGACTCGCACTCGACCGAGGACGTCCTGCGGATCTTCGCGCGCCTGAACGAGGAAGGACGGACCGTCGTGCTGATCACCCACGAGCCGGACGTCGCCGAGCAGGCCAAGCGTGTCATCCGCTTGAGCGACGGCGAAGTCCTCGAGGACCGTCGTCTGAGCGGCCTGCGTGAACCCCCGCCGTCTGTTCGCCGCCAGAAGTCAGCGCATCCCCCCTCCAAGCCGGCGCCGTGGAGGCCCAGCCGTGATCGGCCGTGAGACGCTGCGCATCGCCTGGAGCGGGATCACGGCGAACAAGCTTCGCTCCGGCCTGACGATTCTCGGCATGACGATCGGCGTGGCCTCGGTGATCATCCTGATCGCCGTCGGCAACGGCTCCTCCAAGGCCGTGCAGTCACGCATCCAGAGCCTCGGCACGAATGTGCTGATCGTCCAGCCCAGCGGTGGCGGGTTTCGCGGCGGCGCACGGGCGAGCAGCGCGACCACCGTCTCGCTGACCAAGGCGGACGCGCAAGCGCTGCAGAATCCCGGGTTGGCCCCGGACGTCGAGAGCGCATCGCCCGTCGTGAACGCCACAGCCGTCAAACTCGTGTTCGGCAACTCCAGCTTTGAACCGTCCTCGTTCGTCGGCACGACGCCGTCCTACCTGACGGCCCACAGCTACAAGATCGCCGAAGGCACGTCGTTCACCGCCGAAGACGTGAGCAAGGACAGGCGTGTAGCGGTGATCGGGCAGGAAGTGCTGCAGGAACTGTTCGCCGGACAGAGCGCCGTCGGGCAGAACATGAAGGTCAACGGCAGCAACTACGAAGTCGTCGGGGTGCTCGATAAAAAGGGGACAAACGGCGCCACAAACGAGGATGACGTCGTGATGGCCCCGATCACGACCGTGCAGGACTCGCTGACGGGCGTCGGCCCGATCGACTCGATCACCGTCGAGGCCAAGTCCGAATCCTCGCTCAACGCCGCCGAAGGAGAGGTGACGTCGATCCTCGACGAACGCCACAAGATCAAAAACACGACCGAACCGGGCTTCAGCGTGCTCAACCAGGGCTCGCTGCTGGAAACCTCCAGCTCGACCAGCAGCGTCTTCACCACGCTGCTCGGTGAGGTGGCCGCGATCTCGCTGCTCGTCGGCGGGATCGGCGTCATGAACATCATGCTCGTGAGCGTGACCGAGCGCACGCGCGAGATCGGCATCCGAAAGGCGATCGGCGCCCGACGCAGCGACATCCTCACCCAGTTTTTGACCGAGGCCATGCTCGTGTCGATCTTCGGTGGCCTCGCCGGCGTGCTCGTCGGCGTAGTCGGCAGCCAGTTCGAAATCGCCGGCGTGCATCCGGAAGTCGCCACCTACTCGATCTTCTTGGCCTTCGGCGCGGCACTGGCGTCGGGGCTGTTCTTCGGAACCTACCCCGCCGCTCGCGCCGCGGCCCTGCGACCGATCGAAGCGCTGCGCTTTGAGTGACCCATCTTCCCCCCACCAGGAGCCCCTGATGCCCAACGAGGAACCAGCCATTGACGACAGCACCGCTGAGGACGCCGCCGTCCAGGACGTAGCCGTCGCCGACACTGCCGTCCAGGACCTCCGCGCCCACGGCGATGCGGCACCCCCGTACGAGCCGCCTGCCTACGAGCCGATCGACGAGCAGGGCGAATGGCCCGAGGAGCCCGCCGAGCTGCCCCACCGTCCACGCCGGCGCCTGCTGACGCCCGTTCCGCTCGCGCTGGTGGGCGTGCTGCTCGCCGCCTGCGGGTTCATCGGCGGCGTGCTTGTCGAGAAGGGCCAGGGCGGCTCGAGCTCGTCCTCCACCGGCGCCGCGACGGGCTTCGCGGCGCGCGCCCGCGGCCTTGGCGCGTCTGGAGCCTCGGGTGCCGGCGCTACCGGCACGAGCAGCACGGGCGCCTCCTCCGCCTTCGGCGGCGCGGGCTTCGCGCGTCCGACCGCGGGAACTGTCGCCGACATCGAAGGCGGCACGCTTTACGTGACCAACTCCGAAGGCAACACAGTCAAGGTCACAACCTCGCCCGGCACGAGCGTGACCAAGAACGTGAAGTCGAGCGTCAGCGCAGTCCACCCCGGTGAAACGGTGACCGTGACCGGTGCCACCGGCTCCAGCGGCGCAGTGAGCGCCGAATCGATTACAGTCGGCTCGGCAGGTGGCGGCCTGGCGTCTCTGTTCGGCGGAGGCGCGGGTAGCCGTCGTGGAGGAGGAGCAGCGGGCGGTGGCGAACAGTCTCTCTTCGGAGCAGGCGGGTAGCTATAGATGAGCCCCGGCGCATTGCGAGGGGCGGCACAGATCTCAGCAATAGACGATCAGAAAAGGATGTCAATGCCACAGATTCACACCCCAAGCGGCAAGCCCACGAGCGCCCTGCTCATGCTCGTGCTCGCCACCCTCGCGCTGGCCGCATGTGGCAGCTCGTCCAACAGCTCATCTACGGGCTCCTCAACGAGCGCGACGACCACCGCGGCCGCTAGCTCCTCGCCCAACTCGAGCTCCACGACCGGGCGTAGCGGCGCCTTCCGCGCGCGCACGTCAGCGCTGCGCGAATGCCTGAAGAAGCACGGGATCACACTGCCCCAGCGCAAACCCGGCCAGCGCACCGGCGCTCCCTTCACGAGCGCGACACTGCCGGCCGGCGTGACGCGCTCGCAGTACGAAGCCGCGTTCAAAGCGTGCGGCGGGTTCCCGCATGTGACAGGCACGGGCGGGGCCTTTCGCAGTCCACAAGCGCATCAGGCACTAGCCAAGTTCGCCGCTTGCATGAGCGAACACGGCGTCAAGCTGCCTAAGGCAAACACAGCCAGCGGCGGCCCGATCTTCAACGTCAAAGGCGTCAACACGAGCAGCCCGACATTCAAGGCCGCTGAGGCGAACTGCCGCAGCGATCTCTCGGGCCTGTTCCGCGGGCGGCCGGGCGCCCCCCCGAGCGGAGCTCCGCCGAGCTCTGGCTGAGGATCGCCCGAGCTGCTCGAAACGAGCCGGTCCCCGTCCGGGGATCGGCTCGACGGTCCGCGCCGGTACAGTGCAAGCGCTCAGCGGTGCCGCAGCTGATGCGAACCTGACCAACGAGACAAGCGCAAAGGAGCTCATGCCTCACATTCAGACCCACCGCAGCAAACCGGCCATGGGCCTACTGCTGCTCGTTCTCGCGACGCTCGCTCTCGCCGCCTGCGGAGGCTCTTCGACGAGCTCCACCGCCACGACCGCCGCCACCACCACCACCACCACCTCGTCCTCCGCGACCAAGACAAGCACCGCGCCGGCCTCGCCAGCTGGCGGGTCAGGCTCGAAACTGGCCGCGCTGCGTAAATGTCTGAAGGCGCACGGAGTCACCTTCGAGCCGGGCACGCAAATCCCGTTCAGAGGCAAACTGCCTCCCGGTGTGACGCGCGCACGGTATGAAGCCACGGTGAGGGACTGCGTCCTGCTCCCTAGGCCCCTTCCTCCCACTTCGCGCGAGCGCTTCAGCACGCCCGCGGGAAGGAAGGCGATAGCAGAGTTCGTGGCGTGCGTAAATGAACACGGTGTCAAGCTGGCGATGCCGAGGGAGACGGGCGTAGGCCCCATCTTCAAGACGGCAGGCCTGAACCCGGCGGCCCTGAAGAGCGCTGAGAAGAAGTGCCGTGGCGTGCTCGCCAGCGCGCTTAAGCGCGACCGGGGCGCTGGCAGCGGCACGGCGGCCTCCAGCGTCTGAGATGGAGTGTGCCGGCAGCGACACCGCGGCGCCCTGCGGCTGAGCTCCGGGCGCCCAGTAGCGGCGCCTCCGGCTACCTTGGGTCGCCCTAGCGCTTCTTGGGGTCGGGGATCGCGGCCGCGGTCGGCTTGCTGGGGATGGCTGGCGCCGGCAGCGCGCCGGCCCGCACGATCAGCCGGCTCCACTGCAGAGCGTTCAGCGCGCTTGTCGCGCTCACCACGGGCGCGGGCGCGGTGGCGCCGTGGGCTGCGGAGTGGGCAACCGTAGCGGCCGCCACCGGCTTGAGCGCACGAGTGGTTCTCACCGGCGGGTTGAACTCGAGATGGATGCGGTTCCAGTAGGCGGGATTGGCGTGCGTGTTGTGCGCGCCTGGGAAGCGCATGAGACTCGTGATTTCGTGCGGTACGAAGGCGGCGGGGAGGCTCAAAAGTGTTCGGATCGTCAGCTCGGTGATCGTTTCAGAGCCCTGGTGGCCGGCGATCGCTGTTCCGTTGATCGCGGAGATGTCGACCTCATCGGCGCTGTAGGTGCGCGCGAGAGAGGCGACCGAGGCGTAGCGGCGCTCGGTGCAGCGCAGCGCGCTCACGGTCGGCTCGAGGCCACTGCGCGCGAGGAACGCGAGCACCGCGAGGATGCGTTTGTCGACGACGCCAGCCGCGACTTCGTGGCGCGCGCACGCCCCCAGCGAGACCCCGGGATCGGACAGCACAGCGCGCTCGAGCTGCGCCTTGGACATCAGGAAGACGCCGCTCGCGGTGGCGCCGAGCAGCGCGTTGGTCGCCTTTGCGCCCAGCGGGTGCAGGGCCTTCTGCAGTTGGACCCAGTTCTCGAGTACCGGTCCCGGGTCGACCGTCTGCGGGTCCCCAGCCGGCCGCACGGCGAAGCGCAGATGACCGGCCAGCGCCCCCTTGGGCACACCGACCCGTCCAAGCACTGTGCCCGTCGATATGACCGATCCAACGCGCAGGCGCTGTATCCGGCCGGCTCTGCTCGCCTGCGCCTTCCTCGTCGCGGCCAGCGCGTCGGCTGCCCGCGCGTCGGGGTTGCCGGGATGCGCGTACAGTCGGTGGTGTCGCATCCCGGCGGGCGCTTCTTCTTCCTGCGCTTCGCTCGAGTTAGAGACGACACCTACACCGGTGGCAGGCGCCTTGGAGCTCTGGACCTGCAACGTCACAGGAGACTGCGTGCCGGCACTCGCCGGCTGAGACGGCGTGGGACCGGGTGTGCTCGCCGCTTCCACGACTGGCGATTTGACCTTCGCGGGCTGGGGCTTCGGCTGCACGTAGGTCGGCGCGATGCTGCCGAAGCCTGCGTACGTGAACACGTCGCCGTCGACGTCACGAAGCACGAGGTACTTGCCAAGCGCGCGCGAGTCGCCGATCTGCGTGACGCGGCCATCCTCGACGGCCACCACGGAGGCTTTGGGAGCGCTGATCAATTCGACGAGCTGCAGCTGCTGGGGGGAGCTCGCCGTCTTGGCGCTCGCCGCGGCGGCAGCAGCAGCCGGCGCAAGCGGAGGCGTGGACCCCGGAGGGCCTTTCTGCTCCGCGGAGACGGCGCGCGCGCCAGCCGTCGCGCTGGAAGTCGAGATGGCCTGCGTCGATACCTTCCCCCACGAGACGCCCTTGCCGGTGACGGGCAGACGTCCATCGACCAGGCCGGTGAGCGTCGCGATCACGTTGGTGGGGTAGCTGGAGATCAACTTCGCTCGCAGCAGCACCGATTCGACGTATTCGTCGGAGTGGTTATAGGAGAAGATCGCCGAGCGCAGGTTGGTCGCAGCGCCAGCGGCACGCAGGTAGCGCGCCGCAGCGAAGACGGCGTCGACGGGGTTGTACGGGTCTGCGTAACCGGCGTTCAGCGCGTCCACGCCGTATTGCAGCCACGTGCTGGGCATGAACTGCATCCAGCCCACGGCCCCGGCGGTCGAGACGGACAGGTCGCTGCCGTAGTCGGTCTCGATTTCGTTGATCGCGGCGAGTATCTGCCAGGGCACGCCGTACTGCACGGCGGCCGCCTTGTAGATCGGCAGCAGGAACAGGGGGATGCGGTAGAAGGTGAGCGCATCTGCTGACGCTTCCGAGGAGGCGAGCATGGCTGCCAGCAGTCCCGCCTCAGCCGCGATCGCCTGCGGCGAGGCCGCGACGTTGTTCGGGCCCGACGCCGTGCCCGCCTTGTTGGAGGAGCTCGACTTCGACTTGCCGTGCGTCGCGTTCGCGTTCTTGCTGCCCTTGCCCGACGTGGACGGCGCGCTGGTGGGCTTCTGCTTGCGTTTGAGTAGGACCGTCGGCGCTTGCGGAGAGGCGGGAGCACGTGACTTGGATGCGCCGGGCGAAGTGCTGCCTCCAGCGCTCGCGGGGGCGCCGGAGCCCGTCGTGGGCGCCGTCAGCGTCTGGGTGCTGGTCGTCTCCGTGCTGGTCGTTTCGCTGCCTTCGCCACCCGTCGTGCCCGTGGAAGTGGTGGTCGTTTCGGTCGTCGAGGTGGGGGTTGTGGTGGTGCCCGTCCCTTCTACGCCTTCGGCCGCGGAGCCGCCGGCTTCGGTGGCGTTGGCGCCCGTACGCGTGTTGCGCCCGCCGAGCGCAGTGGCCGCCAGGGGACCTCCGAGCCCCGCGGCGGTCAGGCCACCGCCTGCGAGCGCCGAGATGATCGCGCGCACGGCACGCTGGCGCACGCGATTCACGGGAGGCATGCGCTGAGGTCGATCATTTCGTGGGACGGTCCATTGTCGCGGTCGGCGCAGCTGACCCGCAGACGCGGGGTCCGCCCACCGAAATTCTTATCGGCAGGGAACCATGATTCCGTAAAGGATTGGTAATCAGGCCGGCCGGCCTCGGCGAGCATGGCTTTATCGGGAACATACGGACCTGGCACCGTAGCGACGTAGGCGTAAACGCGTCGCGTATGCGAGGCCCTGAGCCTGTTCGAGGCCCCCCCGTGACACTCCTTCCGGCGCTCGGCGGCTAGGACCCGCTTCATGCTTGTGCGCCGGGGAGCGAACGCGTATCGTGGCCTGGGGAGAGCGTATCGTGGCCTGGCGAGGGGAGCGGCGATGGACCAGCTACGCAGGAGATCTACGACGACGCGTCGCCGGCTTCGGGCCGTGACGTTGCTCGCGCTCGCCGCTGCGCTGCTGGCAAGCGCCAGCGCGCGCGCAGAAGAGACCGTGCAGATCAGCGAAGCGGGCTTCTCGCCGAACGTGCTCGGGGCCGCCACGAACGCCTTTGGCACGGCCGTGATCGGCTCCACCGATGAGGCCGTGCCCTCGCCGATAACCCACGTCGACGTGTACGGACCGGCGGGGCTGACACTGAACCTGGAAGGGAGCACGACCTGCGTGCGCGAACATCTGGAACGCGAAGGGCCGAAAGCGTGTCCGAGGAACTCCAAGGCCGGCACGGGCGGCGGAGAAGGCGCCTACGAACTGTCCCACGAAATCGTCAAAGAGCCATACACGCTCGAATTCTTCCTGACCGACAACCAGCCCGGACATATCGCGATGGTGATTCTCCTGAAAGGCTCGGACCCGGTCTCGATCGAAGTCTATTTGACGGCGCTCGTGATCCAGGGACCACCGCCTTACGGGCTGGGCTTCAGCGTGGAAGTGCCGTTGATCAAAGTGCTCCCGGAAGCCTCCGACGCGTCCGCGACGAGCTCCTTCATCAAGCTCGGCGCCAACGGAGCGAGCTACCGCAAGCGTGTTCACGGTCGCGAGCGGACGGTGGCGGTGAAGGGCATCGTCCTGCCCCACCGCTGCCCTCGCGGCGGCTGGCCGGTCGCCTCGCGCTTCAGCTTCCAGGACGGCGACACGGTGATGGCCACGCGCACCATCCCCTGCCCAGCCTGAGCCCGGTGGCGGCTCGAAGGCCCACCGTGAGGCGATACTCTTAGATCGTGGAAGCGATCCTCTCTGTCCTTCAGCTGGCGATTGCCGTGATCCTCGTGCTGCTCGTACTGATGCACTCCGGCAAAGACTCGGGCCTGTCGGGTGCGTTCGGAGTCGGCAGCGGCACGGGACCCCTCGGTGGCGGCTCGATGGTCGAGCGCAACCTCAACCGCTGGACCGTCTTCTTCGCCGTGCTGTTCTTCCTGAACGCGTTCCTGCTGCTCAAGCGTCCCTGGGCTTAGCCTCCGCCGCCTCGAGGCGATTGAGGATCTCGATCGCCTCGGCGCGAAGCTGCGAGTCGATCGCCCTGTAATCCTGATCGGAGAGCTTGCCGGTGCGATAGTCGAGCTCGGCGTCGCGGATCTCGCGGTACTTCGCCTCGCGCGCGGCCTCGAGCGCCTCGCGGACACGCGCCCGTTGCAAGCGCTCCCCGCGCGCCTCCCGACCGCCGCGCGCAGCCGCCGCCGTCTGCACAGCAGCCCCCGACTCGTCATCCGGGCGCGTCTGATCCGCCATGCGGGCACGGCGTAACGGCGCGCCGACGACGACCAGCACGACCACGACGAGCGCGAGCGTCGCGAGCGCGATCAGCAAGGCCATCCGGCCACGATCGCAGACGCTCCCGGCTCAGGCTCGCGCGAGCCCCGGGAGGCTGCGGGCGCGCCAGCGGGCGGCGGCGCGCCGACGCACCGTGCTGGGAGCCGGCCAGATCGCGATCATCGCGCCACCGACCACGATCCCCCCGCCGAACCAGATCCACATCACGAGCGGCGAGACAATCAGGTTGAACTGCGCAGCAGGCGGATGGGCTAGGTATTCGCGCGCCAGGTATGCGAGTGCGACGATCGCCTCCTGCGGCGGCAGCGTGCGGTTGCCGACCTGCACGATCCGCTTCAGCGCCGGCGTTTCGATGTCCGGCTGGACGGCGCTCCAGAGGTTGCGGGTGAGCCCCACGTTCATCGCGATGTGGCTGACCGATTGCCCCCCGATCAGGCTCCCTACGGACCCTTGGGAGGATTCTCCTGAGGCGTAGAACCCCTCGCTGGGTTCCAGAGTGGCCACGTGCTCCCCCCGACGGGTGACGTCGAGCACCGCCCCGAGGCTCATCGTCGAGCCCGTGTGCGCGGTGTCGTATCTCGGCGTGAGCGTCGCCGTCGGGCGCTCGTAGCGCACGGTGTAGGAGCCGACGCGCACCGACTGACCGGGAGAAAGGCCGAGCTGCGAGACGTGCTCGAAGGAGGAGGACGCTGCCACGCCGATGAACAGCACGGCCATGCCGACGTGCACGATGTAGCCGCCGTAGCGCCTGCGGTTGCGGCGCACGAGCGCCATCAGGGCGAGCGGCACCGGCTCGCCGGCCATCGCCCGCCGCGCGCGCGCGCCACGGAAGAACTCCTGGGCGATGCTCGCAACCGCGAAGCCCGCACAGCAGAACATCGCAAGGGCGAGCGGCTTTGAGCCAACGCCGGCGAGGAGCAGGACGAGCCCGGTCAGCAACGCGAAGGCAATGGGCGCGAGAAAGTTGCGCCTGGCGTTCGCGAGCGTCGCGCGACGCCATGCGATCACGGGTCCAACGCCGCTGAGGAGCACGAGGATGAGCGCAAGCGGGACGGTGTAGCGGTCGAACCACGGCGGCCCGACCGACGCTTCCCGACCGGTCAGCGCCTCCGAGATGAGCGGGAAGTACGTGCCCCAGAGGATCACGAAGCACAGGCCGACCAGCACTAGGTTGTTCAGCAGGAAGGCTGACTCGCGCGAGAGCAGCGAGTCGATGCGGTGCTCGGAGCGCAGCATCTGACGGCGCGAGAGCACCAAATAGATCGAGCTTGCGATCATCAGCGCGATCAGGATCACGAAGGGGACGCCCAGCGTTTGCCCGCCGAAGGCGTGAATCGAGTTGAGGACGCCGCTGCGCACGAGGAACGTGCCCATGATCGCGAGCGTCCCCGTGGCCAGCACCAGCGAGACGTTCCACACCTTCAGCATCCCGCGCTTCTCCTGGATCATCAGCGAGTGCAGGAAGGCCGTGCCCGTCAGCCACGGCAGCAAGGCCGCGTTCTCGACGGCATCCCAGCCCCAGTAGCCGCCCCAGCCGAGCTCTGAGTACGACCACAGCGCACCCAGCAGGATGCCGACGCCGAGGAACATCCAGGCGGCGAAGGCAAAGCGGCGCACGGCGCGGATCCATTCCGCATCGACACGGCGGGCCAGCAGCGCCCCCATGCCGAAGGCGAACGGGATCGTGCACAGCGTGTAGCCCGAGTAGAGCATCGGCGGGTGGATCATCATCGTCGGGAAGCGCAGCAGGGGATCGAGCCCGGCGCCTTCGGGCGGAGCCGGCGTCGTGGTCGCGAAGGGGTTCGCGTAGAAGATCGTCAAGCCGATGAAGAAGGCGCCGAAGCCGAGCATCACCGCAGTCGCGTACGCCGCTACGTCGCGGATACGCCGACGTGTCAAGAACAGCGCCAGGCTCGACCACAAGGACATCAGCCACGCCCACACCAGCAGTGATCCTTCCTGTGAAGACCAGATCGCCGCGGCCTTGTACAGGCCGGGGGTGGTGCGGCTCGAGGTGTCTGCGACCGTGTTGAAGCTGAAGTCGTTCGTGAGGAAGGCGATCTCCATCACGAGCACGGCCACCGTGATGATCCCCGCCAGCGCGTACACGGAGCGCCGGCCCGAGTCCGCATACTGCATGCGGCCGCTGCGAACGCCGTATATGGACACCACGATGCCGTAGACGCACACGGCGAGCGCCAGCAGCAGGCAGGCAAAGCCGAAGCCGGCCATCAGCTCAGGGCCCTGACGCGCCGGCTGCGCCGCTCTCGAGCACGCTCACGAGTTCTGGTTCTCGCTCGGCGGTGCGGTCTTGTACTTGGACGGGCACTTGGTGATCAGCGAGTTGCGTTCGCCGACGTAGCCGCTCCCCTGCTTTTGCACGGTAACGATCACCTCGCGTCCTTCGTGGAAGGGGTCCGGCACGACCCCCGTGTAGGCCACCGGCACCGATGCCCCGCCGGCGCGATCCGCGACGGCGAAGTCCAAGACCGCCCCATAGCGATGCACGGACCCTTTGACCACGGTACCCGTGAGCTGGTAGGCGTGCCCGGGCTGAGCTTCGCGGAGCAGCTGCGTCGGGGTCAGCGCGGGGCTCGCGGCGCTGAAGCTCGTGTAGATCAGCGCGCTCGCAAGCACCACCGCCACGACCAGCGCCACCACAAGCCGCACCGTGCGCTTGCGCGATGGGTTCATCGCGGCGGATTATCGCAAACCGCAAGGAGCGTGCGCTAGCCACAAGCGCGCTGCAGGCTCGCCGCGGGAGCCCTCACGAGGGCGCCGCCACCAGGAAACCTGGCTTGCAGGGCGAAACCATTACGCGTGCATAGCGTTCCTATAGGTAGAGCATGACCCGCCCGAACTTGCTGCAAGCGCGCGTCGCGCGTCGCCACTCCCGCCGCCAGCGCCGCGGCCACGCTGCACCCGTACCCGTGGCGCTCGAGCGCGACCGCGCGCTGCAGCGCGCCCGCGAGGCGGGCGGCCCGCTCGACCATGCCTGCTACGCGTGCCCCTGCGGGCGCCTGTTCGATGCCCCCGTCTCCACGAGCGTGTTGTGCCCCGGCTGCGGCGCGCCGCAGGCCTGGTAGCTCGGCCGCCAGCCTGCCAGCTCCGGCACACGCTCTTTGATTCGGCGCTCTGCGGGTAAGCTGGCGATGCCAGTGCACGAGGACCTGCCCGCAACGGCGAGCGCCCACGAGGGCGCGCTAGCGGCTCCCGAGGAGACGCACCCAGGGGGCCCTGACGGCGCGAGCCTGGCGGGGGTCGAGCAGGGCACGCGACCCAGCCGTTGGGTTGGGCACAGCCCCTCGGCAGCGGCGATGCTCGCGCTCGTCATCGGAATGGGAGTGACGGCGGTCCTGGCGCTGCTGTCCCTCGGTATCTACGACCGTAACGAGCGGCGCCTGCTCGATCTGCGCGTGCGCGAGCTCGCCCTCGTGCTGAGCGCCACGACGCCCGCGCTACAGACACCGCTCGCCTCCGGCGCGACACTCGCTACAGAGACGGATGGCAGCGCGGCCAAGTTCCGCCAGTTCTTCGCGCCGGAGGTAGGTCCGGGCAAGCAGTTCACCTCGCTCTCACTGTGGCCCCTGGGGGCTCGGCGGCCGCTGCCGACGGTCGTGCTAGGGACCGCCCCGGTGCTTGCGTCGATGCCCGGCGGACGGGAAAAGATCGCGGCGCTCGGCAGGACTCCCGGCGTGCTCAAGGTGACCGGCCTGCTCGGGGACAGGCATCCCAGCCTCGGCCTCGAGTACGCCGCCATCAGCGCGACGGGCGGGTATGCCGTGTACGCCGAAACCGCGCTTCCCGCAAACCGCCGCTCACGGATCCAGAGCAACAGCGCCTTCGCGGACCTCAACTACGTTCTCTACCTCGGGCGCTCACGCAGGGCGAGCGACCTGCTGCTCACGAGCGTCGCCTCGCTACCCCTGCGCGGCCGAACCGCCTCGGACATCGCCCAGCTCGGTTCAGCCGCCCTCACGCTCGTCGTGGGCGCAAAGGGTCCACTTGGCGGCACCTTCTTCGAGGACCTTCCCTGGATCGTGGCGATCGTCGGAGCACTCGTCACGCTCGCGGCGGCCGTGCTGATCGAGCGACTCGTACAGCGTCGCCGACGGGCCGAGGAGCTGGCGCGAATGCTCGACCGCGCAGCCGCCGAGAACCGCAGCCTCTACGTGGAACAGCGCGGCATCTCGCACACGCTTCAACACGCGCTGCTGCCCGAGGCGCTTCCGCCGGTCGACGGGCTCAAGCTGGGCGCGCGCTACATACCGGCGGCCTCGGAAGGCGAGGTCGGCGGCGACTGGTACGACGTGGTCGTCGTCGACGAGCGGCGTGTCGTCCTGATCGTGGGCGACGTCTCAGGCCATGGTCTGCAAGCCGCTACGACGATGGCCCTCGTGCGACACGCTGCACTCGCCTACGTCGCCCAGGACCCGCGCCCCGCGACGGTCCTCTCGAAGCTCTCGAGCTTCGTCAACGGCGCGCCTCACGCGTACTTCGCCACGGCGCTGTGCGCGCTTATCGAGGTGGACAGGCACCGCATCACTCTCGCCAGCGCAGGCCACCTCGCGCCGCTGCTGCTGGAGCCGGCGGGAGGGCGCTTCCTAGAGCTCAGCACGAGCCCGCCGGTCGGCTTTCCGGGCAGCTGGGAGTATCGCGAGACGACCGTGCAGGTTCCCGCAGGGGCGACGCTGATAGCCTTTACGGACGGCTTGGTGGAGCGTCGCGGCGAGGTGCTCGATATCGGGCTCGAGCGGCTACGAGAGATAGCCAGCGGCGAACGCGTCACCGTCATTGAGCTACTCGCGAGGATCGCTCGTGAGATGACATCCGAGCAGAATCAGGACGATACGGCTTTGGTGGGCATCCAATGGCAGGACTAGACGCCAACGCGGCTGAACTGGAGATCGAGACGCGGCACGATGCCGCGGGACTGCCGGTCATCGCCGTCGCGGGCGATCTCGACATCTCCAACTCGGCCAAGGTCGAGGCAGCCGTCACAGCGATCGCCGCCGCGCGTCCCGAGCAGCTGGTATTCGACCTCAGCGGCCTGCGTTTCATGGACAGCGCCGGCATCGCCGTGCTGCTCGGCGCGGTCTCGCTGATCGGAGCCGTGAGCCTGCGCGAGCCTTCGCCTGCCGTGCGGCGCGTGTTGGAGATCACGGGCCTAGCCGACGTCATCACGATCGAGCCATGAGCTCGACTAGAGGCTTTCGCGCCGAGCCGCAGGCCGTGACGGCCGCGCGCCGGTTCGTGCGCGAGGTCTTGGCTGACCTCCCTGGCGAGACCCTTGACCAAGCGGAGCTCATGGTCTCTGAGCTGGCAACAAATTGCGTCCGCCATGCGCGCACTGACTTCGAGCTCACGATCCAGCGTCAGGGCCACATTCGCGTCGAAGTGCGTGATAGCGGCGGCGGACAGCCGCGGGCCCTTTCACCCACCGAGCGCGAGCTCACCGGCCGGGGACTGCAAATAGTCGAAGCTCTCTCCGATTCGTGGGGGGTCGTGGCGCGATCGCCCGGCAAGACGGTCTGGTTCACGCTCACGCCGAGAGCGCTGCCGTGCGAAGAGCCCGTCTCAGTTGCCGCAGGCGCCGAGGATCCGGCGCTGGGCCCCCGGCACGGCGGTGGCCCAGGCGCGTCATCGTCGATGCGCCGGTCCGAGGGTGAGAGGCGCGGCTGTGAGCGCTCAGTGGTAGTGGTACGCGTTTTTGCGCGTCTGGGCGCTGGTGCCGCTGGCGGTGGTGACGGTGACCTCGGCGCTGCCCGAGGCACCGGGGGGCGAGGTGACGGTGATCGTGGTCGTGGACGTGACCGTGTAGCCCACAGCCGTCGCCCCGAAGTGAACGGAAAGCACGTCGATGAAGCTCGTACCGGTGAGGGTCACGCCTTCGCCGCCAGCCGTCGTCCCGTGGTTCGGGGACAGTTTTCTCACCGTCGGTACCGGCACGTACGTGTAGGCGTCGTCCGGGCGATTCTTGTGGCTGGCGACCTTGCCGATGCTCGCGCGCACGTCGATCATTCGAGGCTGCTCGGCCGGCGCCGCCGCCGTGCAGTGGGTGGTTGAGCTGCACGAGACAGAGTGGCTCGTCGTCTTGCCAAAGCGGAAGACGGTCGCGTTTGAGCCGAGCGCAAAGCCACTCCCCGAGATCGAGATCGTGGTTCCGCCGCCCACCGGCCCGTTTCCCGGCGTCACCGCGGTGACCGTTGGCTTTCCATACCTGAACTGCGCTTTGCGGGTCGCCCTGTTGGCGCCACTGGCCGTGTTTACGGTCACCGCCACGGCGCCACTGGTTCCCGGTGGCGCTACGGCCGTGATCTCGGTCGCGGAGTGAACCACGTAAGGGACGGACGTCGAGCCGAGCAGCACGGACTGCACATCGATGAACGCCTTGCCGGCTATCGTCACCGACGTGCCACCCGCCGCAGGGCCGGCTTTCGGCGAGACGTTCCTCACCGTGGGTGGGGGTACATAGGTGAATAGATCGTCGGGACGGTTCTTCTTGCTTTTGGCTTTTCCGACGCGCGCCTTGACATCGAACCCGTGCGCTTTACCAGCCGGTGCGAGCGCCGTGCAGCTCGTGGTCGAGACGCAGTCGACTGAAGTGCTCGAGCTTTTGCCGAAGAGGAAGCCGGTCACATTCGAGCCTGGCGCGAAGCCACTGCCGGTAATCGTCACCGACGTTCCGCCCACTACGGGCCCGTTCGCAGGGCTCAATGCGGTGATCGTGGGTTTTTCGTACTTGAAACGGGTTTTGCCCGTCGCGAGGCTCGTGCCCTTGGCCGTCGTGACCGTCACATCGGCGACGCCCGTCGTGGCGGCAGGCGTGGTGGCCGTGATCGACGTCGAGGAGTTCACTTGCACAGACGCCGCCGCGATGCCTGCGACTTCGACCGCCTGCACTTCGACGAATCCGACCCCGGTGATCGTCACTTTGGTGCCGCCTGCGGCGGGCCCTTCTTTCGGCGAGACGCTCGTGACTTTGGGCAGCGGAGGGCCGCCGGAGGCAAGCGAGCTCGCGCTCGCGCCGAGTACCGCGCAGGCGACTGCGAGCCCTGCAATCAAGAGACCAACCAGCCCTCTGCTGCGCAGCATCCCCACTCCCAATTTGCCCGTGCACCCGACTGCTCAGGCGCTCGAGGCAGATGATATACGGGTTGGGCGCCGCTGTATACGGCCGGGGCGCCGGCGGCGAGCGCGAACGCCCGCGACGCTAATTGATGTGCACGCCTGGCTAGTTGATGTGCACGCCTGAGATCGCGCGCGCGATCACGAGCTGCTGGATCTCGGCGGTGCCCTCGAAGATGTCGTAGATCTTCGCGTCGCGGTGCCAGCGCTCGACGGGGTACTCGCGCGTGTAGCCGTTGCCGCCGAGGATCTGGATCGCGCGCTCGGTCACCCACACGGCGACCTCTGCGGCCTTGAGCTTTGACATCGAGCCCTCGGCGTTCTCGAAGGGGATGCCGTTCTTGCCCATCCAGGAGGCGCGCCAGACAAGCAGCCGGGCGGCGTCGATCTCGAGCTTCATGCGCGCGAGCGTGAAGGCGATCGCCTGGTTTTCGATGATCTTGCGCTGAAACTGCTCGCGCTCCTTGGCGTACTCCAGCGCGTACTCGTAGGCGGCGCGGGCGATGCCGAGAGCCTGCGCGGCGACTGTCGGGCGCGAGGACTCGAAGGTCTGCATCGCCGCTTGGGAATTGGCTTTCTTGCCCTCGCGCACGCGCGCCAGGCGCTCTTCGAGCTTCTCCTTGCCGCCGAGCACGTTGGCGGCGGGGATGCGGCAGTCGTCGAGGAACACATCCGCGGTGTGCGAGGCGCGCAGGCCGTGCTTTGAGACCTTGGTGCCCTGGGAGATCCCCGTCGCTTCGCTCAGCGGCACCACGAAAGCCGCGTGCCCGCGGGCACCGAGCTCGGGGGCGAGGGTGGCGATCACGACGTGCACGTCGGCGATGCCGCCGTTGGTAGCCCAGGCCTTCTGGCCGTTGATGACCCACTCGCCGCTCGCCTCGTCGAATCTCGCGCGCGTGCGCACGCCCGAGACATCAGAGCCGGCGTTGGGCTCCGAGGCACAGAACGCGGCCACCTTGACGTCGTCCTCGGTGCCGAAGCAACGCGGGATCCACTCGCCGATCTGCTCGCCCGTTCCCTGCCCGAAGATCGCGGCGACCGCCAGCGAGGTGCCCATGATCGACATGCCGATGCCGGCGTCGCCCCAGAAGAGCTCCTCGTTGACGATCGGCAGCGTCAGCCCCGTGGGATCCGAGAAGAACTGGGCGAGACCTTCGAAGCCGTAGAGGCCGATCTTGGCCGCCTCCTGGATGATCGGCCACGGTGTCTGCTCCTTCTCGTCCCACTCGTGCGCCGCCGGGCGCATCACGTCCGCGGCGAAGCCGTGTACCCAAGCGCGGATGTCCTTCTGATCCTGGGTCAGCGCGAGCGAGAAGGTCTCCTCCCGGCCGGCGGCGTCCTCGCTGATCGCGACGGGCACCCCGTCAGCTTCGGCGGGCGACGGCGTAGGGGTCGAGGTGGCAGACATCGGTGGGGATCTCCTTTGCTTTGCTGCCCGCGGTGCAGGCTCGCAGCGCGTGGCTGGCAGCTCGCGGACAGCGCTAAGTGTTCCAGGCGCCCTTCCAAGATACCCGCGACCGTAGGCGCGCAAAACGCCGCCCGTGAGCGGATGGGAGGGGCACGCTCGCAGCGGGCACGCGCGGGGGCCCTCGCGCAGCTATCGCGTCTGCCAGGCTTCCTCCTGGCGCGTCAGAGCGAGGACCTCCGCAGGGAGCTTGCCCGCGGCCACGTCGGCGACGGTGACGCGCTCGAGCACGCCACGGAGGTTGGCGCGCAGCGCGATCCACACCTGCTTGAGGCTCTCGGCAGAGCCCGCGTATTCGACCTCCTCCGGGCGCTGGCCGCGCACCCCCACCAGTGGGCCCTCCACCGCGCGGATGATCTGGGCGAGGCTGACCTCCTCGGCTGGCATGGCCAGCCAGTAGCCACCCTCGGGGCCGCGCTGACTGCGGACGATGCCCGAGGAGCGCAGCTGCGTGAGGATGTTCTCGAGGAACGAGACCGGGATCCGCTGCGCCTGTGCGACTTCGTCGACCTTGCGCGGCGAATCCTGTGCGCTTCCTGCCAGCTCGATGACGGCGCGAACGGCATAGTCGGCCTTGGCGGTGACGTGCATAGACTAATTCTCACGTATGTGGCGGCGAACCGCTCCACCGCGCAGGCGCGCCGGCCGGGGGCGCTAAGCTCGATCCTCGCTCCACGATCCTCGAGCACCCCGTGAACGACGGCGAACAGCGCACCTACAACGTCACCGGCATGTCCTGCGAGCACTGCGCCGCAGCCGTCACAGCACAGCTCAGCGAGCTCCCCGGGGTGAGCGGCGTGGACGTTGACCTCGCGAGCGGAGCGATGCGCGTGCGCGGTGCGAGCGTCGACGACGAGGCTGTCCAGCTCGCCGTGGAAGCAGCCGGATACGGCCTCGCCGAGCGCGTTTAGGCGAGCGCGTCCAGGCGGGCGCGCCTACCCGGGGGCTCCCGCGGCCACGCCCGCGCCGGGCGCCCCGATCTGCTCCTCCACGGCCGGCGCGTGCTCGGAGCTGGGCCTTTGCTGCGCGACTGGGAGCAGGGCGAAGGCGAGCAGCACGAACAGCGGCCCCGTGTTGAAGTCGGTGGCGCTTTCTACCCAGAAGGGACCGCCGATGTCCTGGCCGAGAACCCAGTAGGCGAGCGAGAGCACGATCCCGATCGCGAGCGCTGCCCAGCGCAGGCGCGTCCACACGCCGACGGCAAGCGCCACCGAGAGGATCGCCAGCACGAGCGCGATCGTCGTGCCGTGGCCCTGCGTGTGGCTCCCGATCGAGTTCTGGAACCTGGCGAGCCAGTGCGGCGATGCTTCGGCCATCCCCTTGATCATTTCGTGGGTCGCACCGCTCGCGCGATTGACGTTCACCAGCCACAGGCCACCCGACAGAGCCCACAGCCCCGACCAGATGTACAGGCCGCCGCGGTCTCCGAGCGGCCCTCGGTCGGCCGGCGAGCGCCCGGTCTGCTTGCTCGTGGGATAGACGAGCAGACCGACGAGCGCGTACAGGATCACCGCCCCGGGCGCGCCCATCAGTGGTGAGGGCAGGGTGCTAGAGGTCAGCCCGCCAAAGCCCTCGCCGAACCACCAGACGATCGGCGCCCAGGCGAAGGAGAGGAGCAGCGCGGGCTTGACGGTCTTCCTGCTGAGGATCAGCCCGAGCCCGATCGCGCACTGGATCTCGGCGGCGAGCGTGTTCCACAGCGTGAGGTCGCGCCCGTAGAAGCTGTCGATCGTTTTCATCGGGCCGCCGACGATCGACCACTGTTTCTCCGCTGCCGGCCCGAAGACTTCGCTGATGAGGCCGTGCGTGTACATGAAGGTCTTGAACTGGAACAGGCCGACGCACAGCCAGACCACTCCGAGCGCGATCTGGATGCCGCGCGTCGTGATGCGCAGGCGACCGCCCAACATGCCGGTCATGGCGCTGGCGTGTGTGTACGCACACACCCTGGTTTGTGAGGCTTGGACATGACGGCGACTCCTTTGTCGCTCATCGACCCGGCCGCTGCCAGAGCTCGGCCGGCGTCGTGACTCGCCCCGCATGGGTGGGGCCTCGCGGTATGGACGCGAGCCGCCGCGTGCGTCAGCGGCAGCGCGCGAGCGCGAGCGCTCGCGGCGGAGCACGGCCCGCCAACGCCATCGCGATCAGGCATCCGCCGCGTGTCGCGATCGGCTGTGGGCGAAGCGCGCTGAGAACGGCGACGGCGGTGCGCGAACGTCGATGACGGCGCGCGCGCACCCGTCCGATCACCCGCTCCCCCAGGTAGGGGCGGGCGAGCATCATCGCAGCGAGTGCGATCGCCGGGAGCATCGTCAGCACCCCGCTCTGCAGCACATCGATCGCACCGCTCAGCATGAGCGCCGTGAGCGCGACCAGCACGAGCGCGAGCGCCGCGCGCAAGATCAGGCGTGTCCGCTCTGCGACGACACGGCGGAGGCTCGACATCGCGGCGAATCTTAGCCCAGTGACGTCGCCGTGGCGCGCCAGCGCGAGCGGCACTCCGGCCGCCGTTGCTGTGCTACATTCGCGCTCTCGTGGGCAGCATGGGCGGCATGAGCATGAGCCACGGCGGCGGTCACCCGACGGTGGTCGGGGGGATGTCGATGAGCGGCGGCGCGCACGGCACGACCAACATCCTGCCCGAGTGGCTGGCGGTGATCTGGACGCTCGTGTTCATCGCGATCATCGTGATCCACGCACTGCATCTGCGCGACACCCACGGCCAGCGGCGGATCTGGCACTCGGGACACGTCCTGATGGCGACCGGGATGGCGTTCATGTTCGCGCCGGCCTCGATCGACCACTTCAACATCCCGAGTGGCTTCTGGCAGCTCGCGTTCGCCAACGGCGCGATCGCGATCCTGTTGTGGATGCTCGCCCAGGCGATCAACGGACGGGCGATCAACGTGCTCTGGCTGGTGATGGCGGTCGACCTCGGCGCGATGGCCTACATGTGGTCGCCGAGCGGCTTCCAGGCGCCGATCACGTGGCTGCTCGTGGCCTACTTCCTCGCGCAATCGCTGCTGTGGTTGAGCGACCGCATGCGCGCCGTCGACCATCGGACGCTCTTGGGCGGCGGCGCCTCGGTCACGCCGGGCGGCGCCATCGCGATCTCGGCCGCCGAGCCGCTCGTGTGCTTTCGCGACCTGCGCGTCTCGATGGGCGCGATGACGCTCGGCATGGCCTACATGTTCGCGGCCATGCAGCTGTTGATGTAGCCGGCTCGAGGCGATCAGTTGATCGGCACGGCGAAGGCGCCGCTCAGGCGGCGCCCGGCGCCGTCGGTGCCCGCGACGTGCAGGTCCCACACCCCGCGCGTGAGGCGAGCTTCGGCGATGTCGTGGCCGACGCCTGCCACGTACAGCTTGACCTTCGCGCGGCGGGCGGTGGAGGAGACGGCGCTCATCGAGATCGAGCGGAAGGGGATGCGCGCGCTGGTGGTGCCCTCGAGATACAGGTGTACGTTCACGATTCCCGGCCTCAGCGGTTCCGCGTAGAGCTCGAGCGTCTCGCCGGCCGGCTCGGTCAACGTCGCCGACGCGGTCCGCGGCACGGCGAAGGAGTTCGGGTCGGCGATCACGAGCGAGCCGAGCAGCGCTGCAGGGACCGCCGCGGCCACGGCGATGCTCGCGAGCCGCTGGCGGCGGCTGCGCACGGGCGTGGGGCGGCCGGGACGTCCGAAGCGTCGCAGGCGCAGGCTGTTGGTGACGACCGTGATGCTCGACAGACCCATCGCCACCGCCGCCAGCGCCGGGCTCAGCAGCCCGGTCATCGCGAGCGGGATCGCGATCAGGTTGTAGCCGAACGCCCAGCCGAGGTTCTGCAGCACGATCGTGTAGGTCTCGCGTGCGAGGCGCAGTGCGCGAGCCACGCCGCGCAGGTCGCCGGACAGCACGCTGATGTCGGCCGCCTCGATCGCCGCGCCGACGCCCGTGCCCATCGCGATCCCGAGGTCGGCCTGCGCGAGCGCGGCCGCGTCGTTGACGCCGTCGCCGACCATCCCCACCTTGTGGCCCTCCCGCTGCAGGCGCGCGATCTCCTCGAGCTTCGCGCTGGGTGTGACTTCCGCGCGCACGCGCTCGATGCCGACCTCCGCTGCGACCGCCTGGGCGGCGCGCGCGTTATCGCCGGTCAGCAGCTCCACGTCGATCCCCATGCGGCGCAGGCCGCCGATCGCCGCCCGCGCCTCCGGCTTGACGGTGTCCGAGAGAGCGATCGCTCCGGCGAGGAGCCCAGCGCTGTCCTCGCGGGTGTCGCGCTCGAGAACCACGGCGGTGCGGCCGGCCGCCTCCCAGCTCTCCAGCATCCGCTCGAGCTCAGGCGAGCGCTCGCGCTCCCGGGGACGCCCGACCCACACCGGCACGCCGTCTACGAGCGCGCGCACTCCACGGCCTGGAATCGAGCGGAACTCGGCCGCGTGCGCCACCGCGAGGCCGCGCTCGCGCGCCGCGTTGACGATCGCGAGCGCCACCGGATGCTCCGAGCCGGCCTCCGCGCTTGCGGCCAGCGCGAGCAGGCGCTCGCGATCCTCGCCGGGAGCCGCCCACACCTCGGCGACCGACAGCTCGCCGGTGGTCACCGTGCCGGTCTTGTCGAGCACGATCGTGTCGAGATCCTGGCTGCGCTCGAGGATCTCCGCGCTGCGGATCAGCAACCCCAGGCTCGCGCCGCGTCCGGTGCCGACGAGGATCGCCACCGGTGTCGCCAGGCCGAGCGCGCACGGGCAGGCGACGATCAGCACGGAGATCGTCGCGTCGATCCCGCGCTGCAGGTGCATCGAGGCGAACATGCCCTCGAGTCCCTGGCCGCTGAGAACCCAGACGAGCGCTGTGAGCGCGGCCAGTACCAGCACGACCGGCACGAACACGCGCGCGATGTCATCGGCCAGCCGCTGGATCCTCGGCTTGGAGAGCTGCGCGCGCTCGACGAGCGCCACGAGGTGCGACAGCGCGGTGTCGGCGCCGACAGCCGTCGCGCGCGCCAGCAGCACCCCGTCGACGTTGACCGTCGCGCCGGTCACCAGCGCGCCGACATCCTTCTCTACCGGTAGCGACTCGCCCGTGAGCATCGACTCGTCGACCGCGGAGGCGCCGTCGATGACGATCCCGTCCACGGGGATCCTGTCGCCGGGACGCACCCGGAAGACATCGCCGCGGCGCACATCCTCGACCGCGACCAGGCGCTCGGGCGAGCGTGGGTCCTCGGAGGCGAGCAGCCGCGCCTGCGTGGCGCCGAGCTGTGCCAGCTCGCGCACCGCGCGTCCCGAACGACTGCGCGCCTTGGCCTCGCACCAGCGGGCGATCAGCAGCGCAGCGACGATGATCGCGCCCATGTCGTAACAGAGCGGCATGTCGAATTTGCCGACGGGGACACCGCGCTCGTAGATGGCGTCTGCGCTCAGCAGCATCACGGTCGAGTACACGAAGGCGGCGAGCGTGCTCAGCGCGATCAGCGTGTCCATGTTGGTCGAGCGCATGCGGGCGCGTGTCCACGCCGAGCGCAGGAACGGCGCTCCACACCAGAACTGCACTGGCACGGCGAGCGCCGCGGTTATCCAGCGCGCGGTCTGGTCGTGCGGCGACGCATACGTGAGCACGGCGATCGCCGTCGCCAGCGGCACGGCGAGGACGATGCGCCGCAGCAGGTCAGCCTGTTCGCGCGTCTCGCTGCGCTCGAGCGTCTCGAACGCGTTTGCCTGCTCTTTCGCGCTCTCCGCCACCGGCGCGGCGTCGTAGCCGGCGCGGCGGACGGCCTCCACGAGATCCTCCGGGCCGACGGCTCCGGGTGCCAGCTCGACGCTCGCCCGTGCCGTCGCGTAGTTGACGAGCGCCTCGCTCACGCCAGGCTGGCCGGCAAGCGCGCGCTGGACGCGCGCGGCGCACGACCCGCACGTCATGCCGGAAACGTCGAGCTCGATCTTCTCCGGCAGCTCGGCGGATGCCTCGACGGCGCTCGGCTCTGCAATCTGGCTGGTGCTCATTTGCGAACTCCATCCCAAGATAGCGACGAGAACCCCGCGCGGTTCGCGAAAATCACTCGCGATGCGCCACCATCGGCCAGCTCAGCGCCCCGCTTCCGTGCATCTCCACGCTCACGCGCTCCCGCGCCTCGCCGCCTCCACGATCCTCGCGAGCGCCAGCGCGCTAGCGATCTGTGGCTGCGGCAGCGCCTCGAGCAGGCGTGCAGCCACGAGCTCGAGCACGCCCGCATACGTGAGCGCACCGGTGACACGCGAGCAGCGTCTGGTCGAGCAGGGCGCGCGCCTTGTCGTGGCAGACGGATGTGCCGCCTGCCATCTCAATGCGAGCACACCGGTGCGGGCGCCGAGCTTCACGAGCTTCGCCGGTCAGCATGTGACGCTCGCGGACGGGCGTCGCATGCTCGTGGACGAACGCTTCGTGCGCGAAGGCCTCGTCGACCCTGCCGCCAACGAGCTGAGGGGCTACGCCGCAGCGCCAATGCTGGCGGCGCTCGCACGCCTGCAACTCGCCGGCCATCCAGCCGAAGTGACTGCGCTCGCCGCCTTCATCGAGCAGGTCGGCCCGGAAACGGAATGATCGGGCTCGCCGCAGCCGCCTGCGCGTGGCTGCGGCGAGGCCCGGCCCCTGGCGGCCTATTTTTTGGCTTTTTTCGGTTTGGGGATGACTTTTTTTGCCACCGAGGCCGCGGTTTCCTCAAGCGAGCCCTCCATGATCGCCTTGCTTTCACCAGGCGATGACGGCAGGCCGACGTCGGTGTCGATGACCTCGTCGACGACCGAGGAGAGTCCCGAGGGGCCGCAGCCGCTCGCACCCGGCACGGAGAAGTCGTTGTCGACGAGGATGCTGTGCTCGAAATCGACAATCAGGTTGTGGTCGATCCCGACCGGTTTGCCCTCGCTTCCCGTGATCGGCGTCGCCGGCGACGGTGGGTCTGTGGTTCCCGTCCTGAGGTGCAGGACGATCGGTTCGGCGTCCGAGCCGATGTAGCATTCTTCGCCCAAGAGTTCGTTGTTCAGCTTGACCTTCACGGGCAGCGTGACCGCCGTTTCGTTCCTCGAAGAGATCGCGAAGGCGATCTTGTTGATGAGGACCGAGCTCGGCGGGCCCGCCAGTTCTGCGGTCGCGGTGACTTCTCCGCCGGGTTCCAGCCCGAGCAGTTCCAGCCCGGTAAGGCCTCCGGGCTCGGTCAGCGGCGTCTTCGACAGGGTTTCGCCGTTGGTCGCCCCGAGCAACGGGACCGACTCTCCGACTTCCAGGCCTTCCGACGCCAGTCCGCCCTGGAGCGTGACAGTCTTGTTGATCGTGACGGCCTTTTTACCGAGCACGAATTCGCCTTCGGTCGTCGTCCCCGCGACGCACGCGACCGCTCCCGAGTACACGGGACACTGCTTGAACGGCGCGAGCTCTTCTTCGACTTTTGGGTTGAGGGCGAGCGCGGGCGATGCCGCCGCTGCGAGCGCGCCGAGCACCGCCAGCGCCGCCACTGCGAGTAGGGGCGCGCGTCTACGCCCGCCGTGCATGCCCATGCGATCCAGGATTCCCTCAAGCATCTATCCCACCTCTCCGTTTTAGAGTGTGCTCACTGTCCCCCGGACCCAACAGTCCGCATTGAGTCGCCGGGGCATCGCCCTGTCAAGCGCTACCAGCGCCCCCGAGATGTCCCCCTCGAGTGTGCGCCTATGCGATACCTACCCCCACCATGCAGGCGTCAAACCTATTTTGAGTAAGAGATGATGGAGAGCGGTGAGCGACCGCTGGCGCGTGAGCGGCGCCGTCAGAGCATCCGTCGTCGCCGTCGCCTCGCAGCCGCCGCGCTCGCGATCGTGGCGGCGCTCGCCATCGCGATAGCCGCGCTCGCGAGCGCCGGCTCGGGCTCGCCCTCGCGCAGCGGCGCAAGTGGACGCACTGGCGCCCGCGGGCACCCCGCGGGCGCTCCCCGCGCCGCGACGGCTGGCACGAGCGGCCCCGCCGGCGCGCCCGGCACGGCCGCCGTGCCGATCCTCATCTACCACGTGATCGCCGCGCCGCCTCCCGGGGCGCCCTATCCCGGCCTGTACGTAGAACCGGCGGAGTTCGCCGAACAGATGCGGATCCTCGAGCAGGCCGGCTGGCACGCGGTGACGCTTGATCGGGTCTATGAATACTGGCGCAGGGGCATCTCGCTCGGGCCCGGCAAACCGATCGTGCTTAGCTTTGACAACGGCTACAACTCGCAGTACACGCAGGCGCTGCCGGTGCTCCAGAGGCTCGGTTGGGTGGGCGTTGAGAACCTCCAGCTGACCGGCTTGCCGCCATCGCAGGGCGGGCTTTCAGAGGAGCAGATCAGGGGACTGCTCGCGGCCGGCTGGGAGCTCGACACGCAGGGGATAAGCCACGCGGCCCTGATCACGCTCGGCGCCGAAGAACTCCACTACCAGGTGGCGGTCGCGCGCCAGATGCTCGAGCGGCGCTACCACGTACCCGTTGACTGGTTCTGCTACCCGTCCGGGCAGTACGACGCGACCGTGGAAGCGGCCGTGAAGGCCGCCGGCTTCATCGGCTCGACGACCGTCGTCCCCGGCTGGGCGCACCCCGGGGACGATCCCTACCGCCTGCATCGCCTGCGCGTGCTCGGCGGCACCAGCGGCGAGCAACTGCTCGAACTGCTAGCCGACACGCGCGAAAACCCCCCGGCTCCCGCCTCCTACAGCGCCTGAGCATGCCGGCGGCGCTCCTCACGGTGCGCGTTACGCCGCGTCCAGCGGAAGCGGCGAACGGGTCTCGAACCCGCGACCTCAAGCTTGGGAAGCTTGCGCTCTACCAACTGAGCTACCGCCGCACTGGGCGGATTCTAGGGCGGCGCGGCGGTTGCAGGCCACGAGACATCCCCAAGGACGTGACGATGTCGCCGGCATGCGCAGTAGGCGCCGTCAGCCGCCTCCCTGTCGCGTGCTGTGGCTCGCGCCGAAGGCCGCTTTGGGCACCTCGTTGATCGAGCGGTATGGCCGCACGCTGCGATAGGTCGTGGTGGCGGCATCGGGCCGCTGCTCGACGAAGCCTTCACGCGCGAGGTAGGCGAGCGCGGCATCACCGCGTTCGCGCTTGACTCCTGCGCGCACGCGAATCGTGCGCGCGTCGAGGTCGGGCGTACCCTCGATCACCCGCGAGACGCGCTCGAGGGCGAGGCGCGCGGGCTCACTCAGGGGCTGGCCGGCCATCGCGGGCAAGTATGGCGCAGGCGCCCGCCACGACCTGCCGCTCTAGGCTTGTCGGTCGTGAGAGCGCGCATCGTCCCGATCCTCGCAACGCTCCTCGGCGCTGCCGTGGTCGCACTGCTGCTCTACGGCGTCTCCACGCAGGCGTCCAACCGCACGCTCGATGAACTGGTCGCGCGCGGGCGCTTCCCGCTCGCCCCGCAGGCAACGCGTCCCCTGCCCGCGTTGGGCGCGACGGGAGAGCGCTCGCTGGCCGCGCTCAAGGGCAAGGTGGTCGTGCTGAACTTCTGGGCCTCTTGGTGCGAACCCTGCCAGCTCGAGGCGCCGCTGCTCGAGCACGCCCAGCCCAGCCTCGAAAGCCACGACGCGACCGTCCTCGGCGTGACCTACCAGGACGACTCCAGCGCCTCCGAGAGCTTCGTGCGCAGGTACCACATCACCTACCCCAACCTCCGCGACACGAGCGGCGAGTTCGCCCACTCCTACGGCACGCGCCAGGTGCCCGAGAGCTTCATCATCGACCGCCAGGGGCGGATCGTCGCGATCTCCCGGGGCGAGATCGAAAAGCCCTTCCTCGAACGAGCGCTCGCGATCGCGCAGAGCTCGTGAGCCCCACGCGCGCGCCAGCGTCCGTTCGCCGGCACCTGCGCCCGCGCGCTCGGGCGGCCCGGCGCCGGCCCCGCAGCGCGCTCGCGGTCGCGGTCGCGCTCGCATCGGCGCTCGCTCTCGCTCCAGGCGCGCAGGCGGCGGGGCAGCTGCGCGCGCGCGCCTCGCTCGTGCAGATCGAGCGCCAGGCCATGTGCGTCACGTGCAAAGTCGCGCTCGACGAGTCCGAGTCCCCACAGGCCAACAGCGAGCGTGAATACATCAAGGAACTCATCTCCAAGGGCCAGGACGAATCGGAAATCAAGCGCGCACTCGTCGCGCAGTTCGGCCCCACTGTGCTCGCGCTGCCGAGCCCCCGCGGGTTCGATCTGACGGTCTACCTGGTGCCCGTGGTGGTGGTGCTGGTGCTGCTCGCCGGCGTCCTCGCGCTGCTTCCCAAGTGGAGGGCACGCGCGCGTGAGGGCATGGGGCCGGGCAGTCACGAGCGCGAGCCGCTCAGCCCCGCCGATGCGGCCAGGCTGGAGTCGGACCTCGCGCGCTTCGACTGAGCCGGCCGGCTTCGAGCCGCCGGCGGCAGGGGGATGGGAGGTGGCTACATCCGCGTGGGGGCGCCCACGCCGAGCAGCCCGAGGCAGCTGGCGATCGTGCGCATGCTCGCAACGCACAGCGCAATCCGCAGCGACTCGAGCGCCTCGGACTCCGAGCCGAGCACCTGGCAGTCGCGGTAGAAGGCCGTAAAGGTCTGCGCGAGCGCTAGCGCGTAGGCGGCGAGGCGGTGCGGCGCGCGTCGCTCGCAGGCCTCGCTCAGCTCGCCGGGGAAGGCGAGGAGCTGTTGGATGAGGGCGCGTTCGGTCTCATGCAGCGGACCGTGAGGAGGCTCGCCGCCTGAGTCGAGCGTGGTGATCGCCTGCGCGACGCGCTGCTCGCCGGCCTTTGCGAGGATCGAGGCGATGCGCGCGTGCGCGTACTGGACGTAGTAGACGTCGTTCTCGTTGGACTGCTCGCGCGCGAGGTCGAGGTCGAGCTCGACGGTGGTGTCGTGAGAGCGCGCGAGCAGATACCAGCGCGCTGCGTCTACGCCGATGTCAGCGACCAGCTCGTCGAGCGTCACGAACTCGCCCGCACGCTTCGACATCTGCGCGCGCGCCCCCGAGCTGACGAGGTGCACGAGCTGCATGATCAGCAGCTCGAGCTCGCTGGGATCGCCGCCGAGCGCCTGATAGGCCGCCTTCAGGCGCTTCACGTAGCCGTGATGGTCCGCTCCCCACACGTTGACTTGGCGCTCGAAGCCCCGCTCGCGCTTGTCCTGGTGGTATGCGATGTCCGAGGCGAAGTACGTGTGCTCGCCGCTCGAGCGCACGAGCACCCGATCCTTGTCATCGCCGAAGTCCGTCGTGCGTAGCCACAACGCCCCCTCGTGCTCGTAGGTGTGGCCATGCTCGCGTAGGACGGCGAGCGTGCGCTCGACGAGGCTCGGCTCGCCTCCGTGCAGCACGCTCTCGTACTGCCAGTGGTCGAAGGCCTCGACGTTGAAGTTGCGAAGCGATGCCTGCATCTCCCCCACCACGATCGCCACCGCCGCGCTGCCCAGCTCCTGCGCGTCCATCTCGGCAGCGTTCGTGAGGCTCGCCACGAGCTCGGTCACGTACTCGCCCTTGTAGCCGTCCTCCGGTAGCGGCTCGCCGCGCGCGCGCGCGCGGATCGACTCGCCGAGCTTGCGCACCTGCGAGCCGGCGTCGTTGACGTAGAACTCGCGCTCGACCCGGTGGCCCTCGAACGCCAGCATGCGCGCCAGCGAATCTCCATATGCGGCGTTGCGGGCGTGGCCCACGTGCATCGGACCGGTCGGGTTCGCGGACACGAATTCGACGAGAATGTGCTGCCGTCGCTCTGCGCGGCCGGCGCCGAAGGCCTCTCCCGCGGCGAGCGCCCGCGCGAGCGCCTCCGTCAACCAGGCGTCGGCGAGGAACAGGTTGAGAAAGCCCGGGCCGGCCACCTCGACACGCTCGAGGCTGTCCCCCAAACGAGCTTCGAGGCTCGAGCCGAGGCGCTCGGCGAGCTCGCGTGGCGTCACTCCCAGCGCCGGCGCGGCCAGCATTGCCGCATTGGTCGAGTAGTCGCCGAACTGGGCCCGCCGGGGGCGCTCAAAGGTGATCGGCACACCATCGCCGCCGAGCTCTCTTGCGGCGTCGATCACGGCGGCGCGCAGGCGCTCAAGCGGGTCGGACACGGGCTCGGTCATTCGGTGCGCTTACGGGCTTGCGATACTAGCCGTGTGACAGACCAAGATCCCGGCGCCGAGCGCCACATCAACATCCATCTGTCCCCCGAGATCATGGGGGGCGTATACGCCAACTTCGCCAACGTCAGCCACTCCGACTACGAGTTCACGGTCACCTTCGCGCGCGTGGACCACGAGGTGGAGTCCGAGGAGGTGCCGGGGGTGGTGGTCTCGCGGGTCAACCTCTCCCCCCGCTTCATGCGCGAGCTGATCGATGCGATGGAGGACAACTACTCCAAGTGGCGCACGCGCGAGGGCATCAAGAACCTGCCCGAGTACGGTGGCACGGAGGCCGGCGCGGACCCCGAATAGCCAATCTCGCCCTGCGCCACGCCCCGTGCGCGGAAACGCTGGCGCCGAGATGGTGTTCCTACCCTGCAAGGATGAAGGTCGCGGTCATCTCCGACATCCACGGCAACCGCCACGCCTTCGAGGCCACGCTCGAGGCGGTTGCCGCGAGCGACGCCGCGGAGCTGTGGTGCCTGGGCGATCTCGTCGGCTACGGCGCAGAGCCCGACGCGTGCGTGCAGATGGCGCGCGAGCACGTCGCCGTGTGCCTCGCCGGCAATCACGACATGGTCGTCACGGGAGAGATCCCCATGGAGGAGTTCTCGCGCGGCGCGAGCATCGCCGCACAGTGGACGCGCGAGGTGATCACGCCCGAGAGCCTGGCCTTTCTGCAGGGCCTTCGCCCCCAGGGCGAGGAGGGGCCGGTGGGGCTCTACCACGCGAGCCCCCGCGACCCGATCTGGGAGTACGTGCTCTCGGCACTGCTCGCGGAGCTGTGCCTTGACGTGCAGTCGCAGCGCATCGCCCTGATCGGACACTCGCACGTGGCGCTCTCATTCGTGCGCGCCGAGGGCGAGCTGACGACCGGCGAGGCGCGCCGCGAGGGCGCAGAGCTCGAGCTCGGCGCTGGCGAGTGGCTGCTCAACCCCGGCAGCGTGGGCCAGCCACGCGACGGCGACCCGCGCGCCTCCTGGCTGCTGCTCGACCTCGATCGCATGGCAGCCTCTTTCCACCGCGCCGACTACGACATCGCGGGAGCCGCGGCCGCGATCCGCGCCGCGCGGCTGCCCGACTCGCTTGCCGAGCGGTTGGAGTACGGGCAGTGAGCGCTCCTGTGGCGCGCCGGGCAGCGCTCGTGCGCGGGGCGCTCGCAGCGATCCTCGGCGTGGCCGCCGCGCTGCTCGTCGCGTGCGGCGGATCGAGCGACAAGCTGATCCCCTCGGCGGACGCAGGGCCATTGCAGAGCGACTTCGAAGCAGTCGAACAGGCGGCGGACAGCGGCGGCGACTGCTCGGGCACCGAAAGCGCGCTCACGCGCACCCAGCAGGACTTCGAAGCGCTGCCCGCGAGCGTTGACGCAGGGCTGCGCAATCGCCTGCGCGAAGGCATCTCCCAGCTGCGCCAGGATGCGCTCACGGTGTGCGCGCAGTCGCAGACGCAGAGCGTGAGCACCCAGTCGAAGACCACGCCCAAGACGACGAGCACGACGCAGACGAGCACTACGGAAACGCAGACGACATCGACTACCTCGACCACGGCGACGACGCCAAGCGAAGTGGGCGCCGAAAACGGTGGCGGCACGCGCGTGCCAACGGAAACCACCCCCGGCGTACCCGCCGTGCCGGGCGCGGCAGGCGGCACCGGCCCCCCGGGCCTCACCCATGGCGTGCGCCGTCGTCGCGGTTGGGTCGGCGGCTGGTGGAGAGGCGAGCGATGAGCGCGGTCGAGATCGCCGGGCGCTACCGCCTGGAGCGTCGCCTCGGCTACGGGGGGATGTCGACGGTGCACCTCGGCATGGACCTGCGCCTCGAGCGACTCGTGGCGGTCAAGCTGCTGGCCGAGCACCTCGCGGAGGAAGCGACCTTCGTGTCGCGCTTTCAGCGCGAGGCGCAGGCGGCTGCGCGGCTCGTGCACCCGAACATCGTGCAGGTCTTCGACTCCGGCCGCGACGAGCAAACGGGCCAGTACTTCATCGTGATGGAGTACATCGAGGGGCGCTCGGGCGCGGAGATCCTGCGCGACCAGGGCTGGGTGGAGGTCGACGAAGCGCTTTCGATCATCGAGCAGGCGTGTGAGGGGCTCCACTACGCGCACCGCCATGGCGTGGTCCACCGCGACGTAAAGCCGGGCAACCTCCTGCGCTCGCAAGAGGGGGAGGTCAAGCTCGCGGACTTCGGCATCGCCAAGGCGACCGAGCAGTCGAGCATCACGCAGGTGGGCTCCGTGCTGGGCACGGCCGCGTACCTCGCTCCCGAGCAGGCGCGCGGCGAGGAGGCGGGGGCGAGCGCGGACCTGTATGCGCTGGGCGTCGTCACCTATCAGCTGATCTCCGGGCGCCTGCCCTATGAGGCCAGCTCGCTGACGGAGCTGGCGCTCAAGCAGCAGCAGGAACACCCGCCGATGCTCGACACCCTCGTCGCAGCAGTCAGCCGCGAGCTCGCGCAGGCCGTAGCGATGGCGCTGGCGCTCGACCCTCGGGACCGCTATCAGAACGCGCTCGAGATGCGCCACGGCCTGAGCGATGGGGCGCGCGGGATCGCGCCGCTCCTGCACGCGCCGGCCACGCAGGCCACGAGCGTGACCAGCCGCCGCGGAGCCGGTCGCGCGCAGCGCGAGGCCCCGGCGACGCAGGCCACGAGCGTGCTCGCGGGGACGCGCCGCGCCCCCGCCACCGCGGCGGGCCCCGCGCTTGCCCCTCGCCGGCCGCGCCACGGGCCGGCCGCAGGGCCCCCCCGTGTGCCGGCGTCTGCCAGCCAGGCACCCGCGGCGCGGCCCTCGGCGCGCCGGCGCGCGAGGCGGCTGTTCGTGAGCCTCCTGGCGCTGCTGGTGCTCGCGCTGATAGTCGTGGTCGTGGTGATCGCGACGGCGCCGAGTCCGGCGCGGGTCGTGCTGCGTAGGGTCGTCTACTCCGACGTGCAGCAGGCCAGCTCCGCGCTGAAGCAGCTCGTTTCCGAAAACACGCAGTAAAGCTGCGCTAGAGGACTCGCGCATGCTGGCTGCGATCGTTGACGTCAGCCACCTCGTCCGGACCCTCGGCTACCCGCTGCTGTTCGTGGTGGTGATGAGCGAGTATGGCGGCGTGCCGATTCCCGGCGAGACGGCGCTGATCGCCGCGGGGCTGCTCGCGAGCCAGGGCAAACTGAACATCTTCGCCGTGATCACCGTGGCTACCGGCGCTGCAATCGTGGGAGACAGCATCGGCTATCTGATCGGCAACAAGGGTGGTCGCTGGGTGCTCGAGCGTCCGGGCGCGCTCGCCCGCCAGCGACGTGAGGTGCTGCGGGTCGGCGAGCCATTCTTCGCCGAGCACGGCCCCAAGGCGGTGTTCTTTGGGCGCTTCGTGCTGGGCCTGCGCATATGGGCGTCGTGGCTGGCGGGAGCCACGCGCATGCGATGGCGCTCGTTCTTGCTCTGGAACGTGCTCGGGGGAGTCACGTGGGCATGCGCGATCGGCCTACTCGCGTACTTCCTCGGCCATTCGGCCGGGGGGGCACTCGAAGCGTTCGGCCTGTACGGCCTGCTCGCAGTCGTCGTGGCCGTCGTGGGCGCGCTCGTGCTGCACCGCCGCCACCGCCAGCGCCCCCGCGCCCAAGAGCACGAGGCCGAGGAGCAGGAGGGCGCGGGCGAGGATCCGGGCGTCACTCCCTAATCGTGGCGGCAGGAGCGGCTCAGCCGCGCGGCAGCCGCCGGCGGCTCAGCACGCGCCGTTGCAGGGCGCGATCCGCTCGCACATCTCCGCAAAGCGGGCCAGCTCGACCTCGGTGAAGCGCGAGAGGAACTCTTCGCGGATGAGCGCCACGTGCGTTGCGCGGGCCGCCTGCAGCAGCTCGCTGCCCGCATCCGTCATGCACGCGTAGGCGCCGCGGGCGTCGTGCTTGCACGAGCAGCGCTCGAGCAGGCCGTCGCGCTCCAAGCGGTCCACGAGGCGCGTGAGGCCACTGCGCGAGAGCTGCGCCTGCTCGGCCAGGTCGCACATGCGCATGCGCCCCGCACTCGCCTCCGCGAGGTGCCCGAGCACCTCATAGGAGCTCATCGGCAGGCCGTGCGTGCGTTCGAGCTCGGCGTCCAAGCGCTTCGCCAGGCAGGCGTGTGAGCGCAGCAGGCCGCGCCATGCGCGCAGCTCGCCCAGCGCCATCGCATCCTGCGCGGCTGGTTCGATCTTGACGGCTGTCGCTGTCGACATCGGCTTTTGCTCCAAACTCTCCTGCAAAGCGAACATAGCAGCGGGCGCGCTCATCGCACGTGCGTCGCCCTCCACGCCCACATCATCATCAGCGGCTGCAGTGGCAGCCGCGCATACAGCGCCCACCGCGGGATGCGCGCAAAGCGCTCGGGCGAGCGCGCCATGTACAGGTTCGCCGGAAACACCGCCGCCAGCAGCGCGATCACGCCTAGCCCGGCGGGCCGGCGCGTCCACGGCACGAGCACGCCGAGGCCGCCAGCGATCTCCATGATGCCGGTCAACACCACCACGCGCTTGGCCTCCCGCCCCAGCAGCGGCGGCACGATCTGCTGATAGGCGCGCGGCATCAAGAAGTGGTTGACGCCGGCGCCCACGAAGAACGCCGCCAGCACCCGCCGCGAGCCGGTTGCGCGCGCAACCTGGCGCTCCTCTTCCACCATCGCTCGTCTTCCCCCTTCGCGCTCTTTGCGTCCCCGACGGCCGCAAGGCCGTCCATTTTACAACTAGGGAGCCTCGATCATCGAGTGCCCCGTCATCTGCTCGGGCTGCTCGATTCCCAGCGCCTGCAGCACCGTTGGGGCGACGTCGGCGAGGATGCCGCCGTGCGCGCGCAGCCTCACGCCCGCGCTGGTCACGATCAGCGGCACGGAGTTCAGCGAGTGCGCCGTGTTGGGGGAGCCGTCGGGCTCGAGCATGTGGTCCGCGTTGCCGTGATCGGCCGTGATGACGCACGCGCCGCCGCGCTCGTGCACGGCCGAGACGACCACGCCGAGGCACTCGTCGACGACCTCGATCGCCTCGACCGCGGCGCCGATCACGCCCGTGTGCCCGACCATGTCGGCGTTCGCGAAGTTGATCACGGCAAAGCGCGGCGCCTGCTCGCGCCAGGCGCCCACGAACGCCGCCGCGGTCGCGCGCGCGCTCATCTCCGGGCGCAGGTCGTAGGTGGGGACGTCCCGCGGCGAGGGTACGAGCTCGCGACGCTCGCCCGACATGGGCGCCTCCTCGCCGCCGTTGAAGAAGTACGTGACGTGCGCGTACTTCTCCGTCTCGGCCACGTGCAGCTGCGTCGCGCCGGCGCGCTCGAGCACCTCGGCGAGGGTGCACTGCGGATGCTCGGGCGCGAACACCACCGGATATGGCCAGCCCTCCTCGTAGCGCGTCAGCGTCGTATAGCGCTCGATCGCGCCCGCGCCGCCACGCCCCTGCCAGCCGGGCAGCTCCTCATCGCCCCGTGCCCCGTCCTCGCCGAAGCGCGGCTCGCCCAGCGCGCGCGTGATCTCGCGCATGCGGTCGGGGCGGAAATTGAAGGCGATCACGCTGTCACCGGGGCGAATCGCCGCCTCCCCACCAACGAGCGTCGGCTCGATGAACTCATCGCTCTCGCCGCGGCCGTAGGCGTCCTCGGCGGCCTGCGCGGCGCCGGCCACGTGGTAGGGGGCGCGCGCGTGCACGAGCATGTCGTAGGCGCGCTGCGTGCGCTCCCAGCGGCGATCGCGATCCATCGCCCAGTAGCGCCCGACGACCGAGCCCACGCGCACCCCCGGGCGCCCTTCGAGCGCGCGCAGGAAGCCCACCCCGGCGTGCGGGAGCGTGTCGCGCCCGTCGCTGAACGCGTGCACCACCAGATCCTCCACGCCGAGCGAGCGCCCCAGCTCGATCAGCGCCAGCAGGTGCGCCAGCGAGGAGTGCACGCCGCCGTCGGAGACCAGCCCCAGCAGGTGCACGCGCTCAGCGCCCGCGAAGGCCGCGCGCAGGACCTCGTTCTCGGCCAGTGAGCCATCGGCGATCGCGTCGTCGATGCGCACCAGGTCCTGGCGCACGACGGCTCCCGCGCCGAGATTCAAGTGGCCGACCTCGCTGTTGCCCATCTGTCCCTCCGGCAGGCCCACCGCGCGCCCGCTCGCCTCGAGCGTCGTGTGCGGATAGGCGCCCCACAGCTCGTCGAATACCGGCGTGCGCGCGAGCGAGACTGCGTTCCCCGGCCCCGCCTCGGCGAGCCCCCAGCCGTCGAGCACGATCAGGCACGCACACGGGGCCGGCAGGCCGCGCGGGCCAGCGCCCACGGCGCTCACGCTCGCGCTCCGCCCGCAACGGCGGCCGTCATCGCGCGGCGGCCGCGACGATCTGCGCGAAGGACTCGGCCTGCAGCGAGGCGCCCCCCACGAGCGCGCCGTCCACGTCCGGCAGGGCGAGCAGCTCGTGCGCGTTCTCCGCATTGACCGAGCCGCCGTAGAGGACGCGCATGCGCTCGGCGGCCTCGCGGTCGCGGTCGGCTAGGAGCGCGCGCACGAACGCGATCGCCTCCTGCGCCTGCTCGGGCTGGGCCACGCGGCCGGTGCCGATCGCCCAGATCGGCTCATACGCGATCACGACCTCCGCGAGGCGCTCGCTCGGGACCCCCGCGAGGTCCTCGCGAACCTGGGAGCGCAGCTTGCGCTCGGTCTCGTCGCGCTCGCGCTCCTCCTCCGTCTCGCCGACGCACAGGATCGGCGCCAGGCCGGCCGCGAGCGCCGCCGGCACCTTCAGCGCGAGCGCCCTGTCGCTCTCGCCGAACATCTCCCGGCGCTCGGAGTGTCCGAGCACGACGCCGCGCACGTCCAGCTCTCGCAACATCGGCGCGGAGACCTCTCCCGTGTAGGCGCCCTCGGGCTCATGGTGCATGTTCTGCGCGTACACCTCCACGAGCGAGCCGCGAGCGCTGTCGACCATCGCGTGCAGGTCCGTGAACGGCACGCAGATCGCGACCTCGCACTCCGCCCAGCGCCGACACGCGTGGCAGCAGCGCCTGGATGTGCTCCTCGGCCTGCTCGCGCGTCTTGTGCATCTTCCAGTTGCCGGCGATCAGCGGTACGCGTCCGCTCGCCTCAGTCATCCTCGCACCCCTGGCGCGAGCTCGAGCGCGGCGACGCCGGGCAGTATGGAGCCCTCGAGCAGCTCGAGCGTCGCGCCGCCGCCCGTCGAGAGGTGGTCGACCGACTCCTCCAGCCCGAAGCGCGCGAGCGCCGCCGCCGAGTCGCCGCCGCCGACCACCGTCAACCCCGACGCGCTCGCGACGGCCTGGGCGACCGCCCGCGTGCCGCCCGCGAAGGGCTCGAGCTCGAAAGCCCCCATCGGCCCGTTCCAGAAGACCGTCCCGGCCTGCGCTATCTCGCGCGCGTAGCGCTCGGCCGTGGCCGGGCCGATGTCCAGGCCCATCCAGCCCGCGGGCACCTCCACGCCGTCGAGCACGCGATGCTGCGCGTCGTCATCCAGCCGGTCGCCGATCACGAGATCGCTCGGCACGAGCAGGCGCGCGCGGCCCGGCTGCGGCGAGTGCGTGTCGCTCGCGCGCGCAAGCAGCTCGCGGGCGTGGCTGGTGTCCTCCTCATCGCACAGGGACTCGCCGACCTTGTGCCCCTGCGCGCGCAGGAACGGGAAGCACATGGCGCCGCCGATCATCACCACGTCGGCGACCTGCAGGAAGCGGTCGATGCACGGCGATCTTGTCCGCCACCTTGGCGCCGCCGATGATTGCCACGAGCGGGTGCTCAGGGTGCTCGAGGATCTTCCTCAGCGTCCCGACCTCGCATCTCCAGCAGCCTGCCGGCGGCGCTCGGCAGCAGGTGCGCGACGCCCTCCGTGCTCGCGTGGGCGCGGTGGGCGACCCCGAAGGCGTCGTTGACATACAGCTCGGCGAGCGCCGCCAGCGCACGCGCGAAGGCCGGATCGTTGTCCGTCTCGCCGGGCTCGAAGCGGACGTTCTCGAGCACCAGCACCTCGCCGTCGCCAAGCTGGCGCGCCAGCGCGCTGACCTCCTCGCCGACCACGCCCGGAGCGAGCGTGACCTTCGCGCCCGTGAGCTCGCGCAGGCGCGCCGCGACCGGCGCCATCGACAGCTCGCCCTCGCGCTCGCCCTCCGGCCGGCCGAGGTGCGAGACGAGGATCAGCCGCGCGCCGCGCGAGCGCAGCTCCTCGATCGTCGGCAGGGCGGCGAGGATGCGCGTGTCGTCGGCGACGGACCGGCGCTGCCGTCCGCCCCCGTGCCCAGCGGCACGTTGAAGTCCACGCGCACGAGCACCGGTCGCCCTCGCACGTCGAGCTCGTCGATGCTTCTCATCCGCGTAGGCGCTGCATCGAGGGGCTCAAGCGACGGGCCTCCGGCGGCTGCCCTCACAGGACCCTCTGCACGAGGTCGACCAGACGGTTGGAGTATCCCCACTCGTTGTCATACCAGGCGACCACCTTCAGCATCGTGCCGTCGATCACCGACGTCAGCAGCGAGTCGACGATCGAGGAGAAGGGCGAGGAGATGATGTCGCTGGAGACGATCGGATCCTCGGTGTACTGCATGATCCCCAGCAGCGGCGCGCTCTCGGCGGCCGCGCGCAGCGCCGCGTTGACCTCCTCGACGCTCGTCTCGCGGGCGCACTCGACCGTCAGGTCCACGACCGAGCCCGTCGGCACCGGCGCGCGCACGGCGATGCCGTGCAGCTTGCCCTGCAGCTCGGGGATCACCAGGCCGATCGCCTTGGCCGCGCCCGTCGAGGCCGGGATCAGGTTGATCGCGGCTGCGCGCGCCCGGCGCAGGTCCTCGTGCGGCAGATCCTGCAGGCGCTGGTCGGCCGTGTACGCGTGGATCGTCGTCATCAGGCCGTGCACGATGCCCACCGTCTCGTCCACGACCTTCGCGACCGGCGCCAGGCAGTTGGTCGTGCACGAGGCGATCGAGATCACGTGGTGGCGCTCGCGCTCGTAGACCTCATCGAAGTTCACGCCCAGCACGACCGTCACGTCCGGGTCGCTCGCGGGCGCCGAGATGATCACCTTTGCCGCCCCCCCTGCGAGGTGCTTGGCGGCGCTCTCGCGGTCGGTGAACAGGCCCGTCGACTCGATCACCACGTCGACGCCGAGCTCACCCCAGGGCAGCGCCGCGGGGTCGCGCTCTGCGAGCACCCCCAGCTCGGCCCCGTCGATCACGATCGCGCTCTCTCCCTGCGCGCGCACCTCGCCCGGGAAGGGGCCGAGGATCGAGTCGTAGTGCAGCAGGTGCGCGAGCGTTCGCGCGTCGGTGAGGTCGTTGACGGCGACGAACTCGACCTGCTCGGACAGCGAGGAGCCGCGAGCCATGGCGGCGCGGAAGACGTTGCGCCCGATGCGTCCGAATCCGTTGATCCCCACCCGTACCGGCATGCCGTGCCTCCTGAGCAAAAATGAACGATGCCGGGTCTCAGGAGCATGACTCCATCGCCCGGCGTGGGCATGAGGCTATCAGCGCGCCGCGCCGCGCCACCGAGCGCGCCCCGGAGCCCGGCGGGGCGCTTCCAGGCGCCCGCCGATGCCCTCTAAGCGCCCCCGCGAGCGTGATCGATGTCGCGGTGGGCGACCGCCACGTCGAGGTCCTCGCGGCCGCGGTAGCGCTCCGCGAGCTGCTCGGCGATCGCCACGGATCGGTGGCGCCCGCCGGTGCAACCGATCGCGATCACCAGATGCGCCTTGCCCTCGGCTACGTACTCGGGCAGCAGGAAGTCGAGCAGCGCGTACAGGCGCACGTACAGCTGTTGCAGGCGCCCGTCGCGGGCGATGTAGTCGACCACCTGCCGGTCCAGCCCGGTCAGCTCGCGCAGGTCGGGCTCGTAGTAGGGGTTGGGCAGGAAGCGCACGTCGAAGGCGAGGTCCTCCTCGCGCGGGGGGCCGTGCTTGAAGCCGAAGCTCATGAACGTCACCGCCAGCCTGCCGGCCGTCTTGCGCGGCAGGAACTCCTCCGCGATCTTCGCCCTCAGCGTCGCGGCCGACATGCCCGTCGTGTCGATCACGAGGTCCGCACGCGAGCGCAGCGGCTCGAGCAGCGCGCGCTCCGCCGCCACGCCGGCCGCGACGCTGCCCTCGGGCGCGAGCGGGTGGCGTCGGCGCGTCTCCTTGTAGCGCGTCACGAGCGTCTGCTCGCTCGCGTCGAGGAACAGCAGGTGGTGGCGCACGCCGAGCGCGGTGAGGCCGTCGACGACGGCGCGCAGCGCCTCGAAGTACACGCCCCCGCGCACATCCGAGACGACCGCCGCGCGCTCGACCTTGGAGCCCTCGTGCACGAACAGCTCCACCAGCGAGCGGATCATCTCGGGCGGCAGGTTGTCGACGCAGAAGTAGCCCGCGTCCTCGAACACGTTCATCGCCGTCGACTTGCCGGCGCCGGAGAAGCCCGTGATCACGACGAAGTCCTGCAAGCGCGACTCCAGCACCGCCTTGCCGGCTTTGCCGCCCGCGGCTCTCACCGTGCGCAGGGGCCTGATCACCGCCATCTCGCCCTCTATTGTGCCGCGCGCGGCGGACGCGCCCCGCCCCTTTTCAGCCGGCGCGATGCAGGTGTGCGTAGACCTCGCGGCCGACCTTCGCCGGCAGTCCGGGGACGAGTTGCAGCTCCTCGCTGCTCGCCGCAAGGACGGCCTCGGGCGAGCCGAAGTGCGTCAGCAGGGCGCGCTTGCGCGAGGGCCCGATGCCGGGGAGCTCGTCGAGCACCGAGCTCTTCATCGCCCTGTCGCGGCGCGTGCGGTGGTGGGCGATGGCAAAGCGGTGCGCCTCGTCGCGGACTCGCTGCAAGAGCTGCAGCTCGGGCGTCGAGTGGTCGAGCACCAGCGGCGCGCGCACGCCCGGCAGGAAGACCTCCTCGATGCGCTTGGCGAGCGAGATTACCGCCACGCCGCGCTCACGAAATCCCCGCAGCGACGCAAGGCCAGCCGCGAGCTGGCCCTTGCCGCCGTCGATCACGATCAGGTTGGGCAGCGCCGCGAAGCTCGGGTCGTACGCGCTGTCGTGCGGGGAGATGTCCGCGTGACGCTCCCACTGCGCGAAGCGTCGTGCGAGCACCTCGCCCATCGAGGCGAAGTCGTCCGGCTGACCCTTGCCCGAGCGGATCGTGAAGCGCCGATAGTCGGACTTCTTCGGCGCTCCACCCTCGAAGACGACCATCGATGCGACCGTGTGGGTGCCCCCCAGGTTGGATATGTCGAAGCACTCGATGCGGATCGGAGGGGCATCGAGCGCGAGCGCCTGCTGCAGGCGCTCGAGCGACTCGACGCGGCTCTGGCGGCGGCGCTCGGAGCGCAGTCGCTCCTGGTCGAGCGCCAGCAGCGCATTGCGCTCGGCCAGCTCGAGGAGCCGCCGCTTCTCGCCGCGTTCGGCCGCGCGCAGCTCCACCGGGCCCTCGCGGCGGCTCGAGAGCGCGGCCGCGAGCGCCGGGCGCTCGGCGAGCTCGCGCTGGACGACGACGAGCGCGGGGATGGACATGTAGCCGTCGTAGTACTGCAGCATGAACTCCTCGCCCACCTCCGCGAGCTCGCGCTCGGTCTCGTTGGCCAGGTAGAAGGAGTGGCGATCTGAGAGCACGCCGTCGCGCACCTGGAAGACCTGCGCGTTGGCCTCGCGCCCGTCGAGGGCCACGGCGACGGCGTCGAAGCTGCCGAGCGCCTCGGATGTCACGCGGCGGCGCTCCAGCAGCGAGCGCACGGCCTGCAGGCGGTTGCGCTCGAGCGTCGCCTGCTCGAACTCCTCCTGCGCCGCCGCCGCCAGCATGCGCTCGCTCAGGTCGCGCTCGATCGCCGCGAAGCGCCCGCTGAGGAAGTCGATCACGCCATCGATGCTCTCGCGGTAGGACTCGCGCGTGACGTAGCCCACGCACGGCGCCCCGCAGCGCTTTATGTAGTAGTCGAGGCAGGGGCTGCCGCTGCGACGGCCCGGCTCGCTGCCCGTGCACGAGCGGAACATGAACACCTTCGCCAGCACCTCGAGCGTCGCGCGCACGCGCTTGGCATTCGAGTAGGGCCCGAAGTACGCGCGCCCAGCGCGGTGGCGCTCGCGCGTGAAGTACACGCGCGGGAAGTCCTCGTCGAGCGAGATCGCGATGAAGGGATAGGACTTGTCGTCGCGCAGGCGGATGTTGAAGCGCGGGCGGTACTGCTTGATGAAGCTCTGCTCGGCCAGCAGCGCCTCGGCCTCGCTGGCGACCACCACGCACTCGATGCCCTCGACCGATGCCACCATCTCGGCGTGTCCAGGAGTGCTTGGCAGCTGTGCCTTGGCAAAGTGCGAGGCCACGCGCTTGCGCACCGACTTGGCCTTGCCGACATACACCACGCGCCCACGCGCGTCCCTGAACAGGTACACGCCCGGCTGGTCAGGTAGCGCGCGCCGCTGGTCGAGGAGGGGATGCTCGCTCAAGCGAGCGTCTCCCTGCATCGGTCGAGGAGGGGATGCTCACTCAAGCGAGCGTCTCCCTGCATCGGTCGGCAAGGCTCGCGTGCGCATCCACGCCCAGAGGGCCGCTCTCAGTAGGCGCGCGCGTGACGGTAGACGGCGAGCAGGCTGTATACGGCGAGGCCGGCGAGGGCGAACCACAGCACCTCGCCGAGCCCGCCCCAGCGGTGCCCCTGCAGCGTGTACCACATGCGCGAGCGCACCGCCCATAGGAAGAAGCCGAGCGCCACCGCCCCGTAGAGCAGCCCACGGTGACGCTCGCCGAGGCCGTCCAGCGCGACGTGGTGTTCGCGCCACAGGCGCAGGCCGAGGTAGCCGAGGGCGATTGCGAAGACCGTCCACAGCGCCGCCTGGGCCGTCGCCGCCGCGCGCCCGCCGCCGGGGATGAAGTACA
This sequence comes from uncultured Solirubrobacteraceae bacterium, assembly GCA_963722435.1. Taxonomy (GTDB): domain Bacteria; phylum Actinomycetota; class Thermoleophilia; order Solirubrobacterales; family Solirubrobacteraceae; genus Palsa-744. The sequence goes on from CAVRKZ010000001.1 coordinate 1,087,925, forward strand.
CGCCCGCGCCGATCGCGAAGATGATCAGCACGTTACGCGCGTTCTTCATGCGCTCGGACATGCAACGAGCGTAGCCGCGATCTCAGTCGACCAGGGCCTCGAGGCGCGCGTACGCGGCCTCGACCGCGCGTGTGGCCGCCGTGTGGCGCGCTTCCGACTTGGCCGCCTCATAGCGCGTCGCCCACGCCGCCGGATCGGTGAGCTCGCCTTCGAGCACGCGCAGCGCCGCCTCCGCCTCTTCGATCGCCTCCTCGGCCTGCTGCTGTGCGCTCAGCCGGTTCTTCGATGGCCCGCTCGCCTTCGGCTTGGAGGCGCGCTTCTTCGGCGGGGCGCTCGCGCGAGCCCCCGAGGCCGAGCCGGAGCCCGGGCCCGAGCCCGAGCCCTGCGCGCGTCCGCCGTTGACGCCAGGCGCCGCAGGCGGCGAGCCGCGCGCCGCGCCTGCGCCGCCCCCGTCGCCCACGCCGCCCACGCGGCGCTCGTCACGTACGCGCACGTACTCGGGCCAGCCGCCCGTGTAGCTGTGGAGCGAGCCCTCCTCGACGGCGATCGTACGCGTGCCGACGGCGTCGAGCAGGGCACGGTCGTGGGACACCAGCAGGATCGCGCCCGCGAACGCGCGCAGCGCGTCCTCGAGCGCCTCGCGGCTCTCGAGGTCGAGGTGGTTGGTGGGCTCGTCGAGGATCAGCACGTTGGCGCCCGACTGGACGAGCACCGCGAGCGAGAGGCGCCGGCGCTCGCCGCCGGAGAGGCCGCTGAGCGGCTTCTCGGCATCCTCGCCGGAGAACAGAAAGCGTCCGAGCAGAGCGCGCGCCTTGCCCGGCGTGAGGGCGGTCGCACGCTGTGCGACCTCGAGCACGCTCTGGCCCGCCGGCCCGCCCGCGCCGAGCTCATCGGCGTGCTGGGAGAGGTAGCCGACCTTGACGTTGTGGCCGGTGCCGAGCTTGCCTGAGGCGAGCGCGCGGCGCCCGGCGAGCGTCTCGATCAGCGTCGTCTTGCCCGCTCCGTTGGGGCCGACGAGCGAGACGTGCTCGCCGCGCTCGAGCCACAGCTCGGCGTGCTCGAGCAGGACGATCGCATCCCCGTGCCCCCCATCGGCTGAGCCGCCGACCTCGATGCGGCCGTCGAGCAGCTCGAAGATCACACGCCCCGAGCGCTCGGGCTTGGCGAATTTGAACTCGAGGCCCTTCGCGTCCAGACCGTCACGCTCGATGCGCTCGATCTTGGCGAGCTTCTTCACGCGCGACTGCGCCTGGCGGGCCTTCGAGGCCTTGTAGCGGAAGCGCTCGATGAAGCGCTCCATGCGGGCGATCTCCTCCTGCTGCTTGTCGATCGCCTTGCCCAGCGCGATCTCGCGCGCCGCCTGCTCGCGGCGCCACTGGTGCCACGTGCCGGCGAAGAAGCGCGCGCGTGTGGCCTGCGCGGGCGGGTTCCCGTACAGCTCGAGCACGGCCGTGCCGACGGCCTCCAGGAACCAGCGGTCGTGCGCGACGAGCACGACCGCGGCGTCGAGGTCCACGAGCGTCTGCTCCAACCACTCGAGCGACTCGATGTCCAGGTGGTTGGTGGGCTCGTCCAGCAGCAGCACGTCCGCGCCCGTCGCCAGCGCGCGCGCGAGCGAGGCGCGCGTGAGCTCTCCGCCGGAGAACGTGCCCAGGCTGCGATCGAGGTCCGCGTCGCGGAAGCCGAGGCCGTGCGCCATCGCGCTCGCGCGGTTGCGCCACAGGTAGCCGCCACGGGCCTCCAGGCGCGCCTGCGCGGAGGAGTAGCGCGAGAGCGTCTGCTCGTCGCTCACCCCGGCAGCCATGCTCGTCTCGAGCTTGGCCAGCTGCGCCTCGATCTGGAGCTCCTCCTTACAGCCCGACAGCAGGTACTCGCGCAGCGCGAGCGCTCGCTCGCGCGGGGGACGCTGGTCGTGCAGCGCGATGCGCACACCCTTGGCCACGCTCAGCTCGCCACCGTCGATCGACGCCTCACCGGCGAGCATCCGCAGCAGGGTTGTCTTGCCGACGCCGTTGCGCCCCGCGACCGTCAGCCGTTCGCGGCGCTCGAGCTTGAACGACACGGCGCCGAGCAGCGCCTGCCCGGCGATGTCCTTACGCAGCTCCGATGCGGTCAACAGGGCCATCGGAGGGTGATGGTAGGACGCGTGCTTCGCTAGCATCCGCCGGCGATGCACCGCAAACGCATGCTCGTGGCGCTCTCCTCGCTGGCGCTGCTCGCCTCGCTGGCGCTGGCTGGCGCGGCCGACGCGTACAACAACGGCCGCGGCTTCTACGGGAAGACCAACGACGTCGTGGTGACCAACACCGGCTTCATCCTGATCCTGTTCTTCCCGACGTTCGTGTTCGTCATGAGCATGCTCCAGCGCCATCTGGAGAAGCGCAAGGAAGCCCGCAAAGCCGCCCACGCTGGCCATCTTGGCAACGGCCGCTGGCGCGGCGGCTGGTAGGCGCGCCGCGCGCATGAGCGAGCTCCCCGACGCCGTGCGCTACGAGCGCCGCGGCGCCGCGGCGCTGATCACGATCGACCGGCAGGAGCGACGAAACGCCGTCGACGGCGTGACCGCGGCGGCCTTGCACGAGGCCTACGTGCGCTTCGAGGACGACGACGGCGCGCGCGCGCTCGTGCTGACGGGCGCCGGCGGCGTCTCCTTCTGCGCGGGTGCAGACTTGAAGGCCACGGAGACGATGGCGGGGCGGCTGATGAGCGAGGAGGGCCCGATGGGGTTCACGCGCCTGGCGGCCTCCAAGCCGACGATCGCGGCGATCTCCGGCTTCTGCCTCGCCGGCGGCCTCGAGATCGCGCTGTGGTGCGACGTGCGCATCGCCACGGAGGACTCCACGTTCGGCTTTCCAGAGCGCCGCTGGGGCGTGCCGCTGATCGACGGCGGCACGCAGCGCCTGCCGCGCATCGTCGGCCTTGGCCGCGCGCTCGAGCTGATCCTCAGCGGGCGCATGTTCGACGCGCGCGAGGCGCACGCGATCGGGCTCGTCTCAGAGCTCGTCCCGCCGGGCGCCCACCTCGAGCGCGCGCTCGCGCTCGCCGAGGGGCTCGCGCGCTTTCCCCAGCGCACGATGCTCGCCGACCGCCGCTCGGCGATCGAGGGGCTGGGCATGCCGCTCGCCGATGCCCTCGCACTGGAGGCGCAGGCAGGGCCGGAGGTGTTCGCGGACGGTGCGCGCGGCGCTGAACGGTTCGCCGCGGGCGAGGGGCGCGCGGGAGCGGGCGCGGGAGCGTGAGCCCGAGCGCTGCGCGCGGGCACGCGGCGCTCGGCTGTAGGCGCGCGGCGAGCCGGCCGCGGCCGGCGGCTGGCGGTATGCTCGCCTGAGCGATGGCCTACTTCGTCACGGGCGCCACGGGCTTCATCGGCAGACGGCTCATCGAGCGACTGCTGGAACGGCGTCAGGGCACGATCTACGTGCTCGTGCGCGAGAAATCGAGCGGGCGCCTGGCGGAGCTGACCGAGCGCTGGAGCATGCTCACGGGCACCTCGGCGGCGGAGCGCGTGCAGCCGGTCATCGGTGATTTGCGCCGCCCCATGCTGGGCGTCGAGAAGGAGCAGGTGGCGGAGCTGCGCGGAAGCGTCGAGAACTTCTTCCACCTCGCCGCCGTGTACGACATGACGGCCCCGGCCGAGCGCAACACGGCGGTCAACGTCGGCGGCACGACGCACGCGGTCGAGCTCGCACGCGCGATCGGCGCGACGCGCCTGCACCACGTCTCCTCGATCGCCGTCGCAGGCACCTACCGGGGCATCTTCGGCGAGGACTCCTTCGACGAGGGCCAGCGGCTGCCCTCGCCCTATCACCGCACGAAGTACGAGTCCGAGCGGATCGTGCGCGAGCAGCCGTACGTCGCCTGGCGCGTGTACCGCCCGGGCGTCGTCGTCGGCGACTCGCGCACGGGCGAGATGGACAAGATCGACGGCCCCTACTACTTCTTCAAGGCGATCCAGCGCGCGCGCCAGCTGCTGCCCGAGTGGGCGCCGCTGGTGGGCGTCGACTTGGGCTACACGAATGTCGTCCCAGTCGACTGGGTGGCGAGTGCGCTCGAGCACATCGCGCACGAGCCCGACCTCGACGGCCACGCCTTCCACCTCACCGACCCGCGCCCGCAGCGCGTGCAGGATCTGATCAACGAGCTCGCCACGGCCGCGCACGCTCCGCGCTTCGCCTTCAGCGTCGACAAACGCCTGATCGACCCGCTGCCCAAGTGGCCGCTGCGACTCGGCCTGGCGCTGCCGCCGCTGCGCCAGGCGCGCAAGCTCGTGCTGCGCGAGCTCGGCATCCCCGAGGAGGTGCTCTCGCACGTCGAGCTGGTGCCGCGTTTCGACACGCGCGAAACCGCGCGCGCGCTCGCCGGCACGCCGCTCGAGCAGCCCCCGGCGCTCGAGGAGTACGTGGGGCGCCTGTGGGACTACTGGGAACGCGACATGGACAACCAGCTGCGCCGCGGCGCGACGCTGCGCCAAGCGCTCGAGGGCAAGCACGTGCTGATCACGGGCGCCTCCTCGGGGATCGGGCGCTCGAGCGCGCTGAAGATCGCGGCCGCCGGCGGCGTGCCGCTGCTGGTCGCCCGCAACGTCGAGAAGCTCGAGGAGGTGCGCGCGGAGATCGTCGCCGCGGGTGGCACCGCATACGTGTACGCGGCCGACATCGCCGACATGGACTCCGTCGAGCGGCTGCTCGAGCGTGTGCTCTCAGACCACCGCAACGTGGACATGCTCGTCAACAACGCCGGGCGCTCGATCCGCCGCTCGATCGCGCTCAGCTACGACCGCTTCCACGACTTCGAACGGACCATGCAGCTCAACTACTTCGGCGCGGTCAAGCTGATCATCGGCCTGCTCCCGCACATGCGCGAGCGCGGCTCGGGGCACATCGTCAACATCTCCTCGATCGGCGTGCAGGCGAACCCGCCGCGCTTCTCCGCGTACGTCGCCTCCAAGGCCGCGCTCGACGCCTTCACGCGTGTGGTCGCCTCGGAGGTGATCGGCGACGGCGTCACCTTCACGACCATCCACATGCCGCTCGTGCGCACGCCGATGATCGCTCCCACGAAGATGTACGACGCCTTCCCCACGCTCACGCCCGAGGAGGCCGCCGACATGATCTGCGAGGCCCTGCGCTCGCGCCAGAAGGAGATGGGCACGTGGATGGGCAAGTTCGGCGAAGTCGCCTACACGCTCTCGCCGAACGCGATGGACCGCATCCTGCACCTCGCCTACCGCGTGTTCCCGGACTCCGCCGCCTCGAAGGGCCACACGGACCTCGAGGAGCACGTCTCCTTCGAGCAGATCGCGATGGCGACGCTTACGCGCGGCGTGCACTGGTAGCCCGCGCGTCAGCCTATGGCAGACGGCAGTGCCGCGATCGAAGTGAGTGCGCTGCGCAAGCGCTACGGCGAGCTCGAGGCGGTGCGCGGCATCGACATCAGGGTTGCGCGGGGCGAGGTGTTCGGGCTGCTCGGCCCCAACGGCGCCGGCAAGACGACGACCGTGGAGATCCTCGAGGGCTATCGCGCGCGCACCAGCGGCGAGGTGTCCGTGCTCGGATACGACCCCGCCGGGCGCTCGATCGAGCTGCGCCGGCGCATCGGCATCGTGCTGCAGTCCGGCGGCATCTACAGCCATGTGACCCCGCGTGAGGCGCTGCGTCACTGGGCGAGCTTTTACCCACACCCGCGCGACGTCGAGGAGGTGCTCGCGCTCGCCGGCCTCGTGGGACAGGCCGACGTTCGCAGCCGCACGCTCTCCGGCGGACAGCTGCGACGGCTGGACTTCGCGCTGGCGCTCGTCGGCGACCCCGAGCTGATCTTCCTCGACGAGCCCACCACGGGCTTTGACCCGGAGGCGCGGCGCGCCGCCTGGGACACCGTGCGCTCGCTGCGCGCGCTCGGCAAGACGATCCTGCTGACCACCCACTATCTCGACGAGGCCCAAGCGCTCGCCGATCGCGTGGCGATCATCAAGGACGGGCGCGTGCTGGCGATCGGCCCGCCGCGCGAGCTCGGCGCGGGCGCGCAGGAGTATCGCGTCGCCTACCGCGACGCGCGCGGCGAGCTCGTCGAGCACGAGACCGGCGACCCCACGACGCTGCTGCGCGAGCTCACCGAGCAGGCGCTCGCGCGGGGAGAGCGCCTGCGGGAGCTGTCCGTGGGCCGGCCCACGCTCGAGGACGTCTACCTCGAGCTCACCGCCGAGGCCGACGCACCTCCAGGAGGGGACGGTGGGCACCCGGCGCCGCGAGGCCGGGCGCGGGACGCCGCCGGTGCCTGATGTGATCGCGCTCGCCTGGCGCCAGTACCGCCTCGAGCGGCGCATGTTCTGGCGCAACCCCAGCGCGGCCTTCTTCAACTTCCTCTTGCCGCTGCTGTTCCTCGCCGGCGCTGGCGCCGCGCTGAGCGGCAACCAGCACCAGCTCGACAAGCTCGTGCCGATGATCGCCGGCATGAGCGTGATGTCCACGACCTTCACGGCGCTCGCCTACAACATCGTCTTCCTGCGCGAGCGCGGCGTGCTCAAGCGCATCCGCGGCACGCCCCTGCCGGGTATCTCCTACTTCGGCGGCGTCGCCGCCAACGCGGTCACCAACACGGCCCTGCAGATCGCGATCGTCGTGCTCAGCGGCAGGCTCCTCTTCGGCATCGGCTGGCCGCAACATTGGGGCGCGCTCGTCGTGTTCGTGCTCGTCGGCGTCGTCTGCTTCGCCGCCCTCGGCGTGGCCTTCGCGCACGCGATCCCCAACTTCGAGTCCACTGCCGCCTACGTCAACGCCGTCTTCCTGCCCGTCGTGGCCGTCTCCTTCTACGTGTTCGACTCGCACAGCGCCCCCGGCTTCGTGCGCACGATCGCCGAAGCGCTGCCGCTGAAGCCGCTGATCGACGGGCTCGCCGGGGCGATGGTCTCCGGCGGCGGCATCTCGAGCCATCTCGACGCGCTCGCCGTGATCGCCCTGTGGGGCCTGCTCGGCTGCTATCTGGCCGTCCGCGGCTTCAGCTGGGAGGCGTCACGGTGAGGGGTCGCGCTACTCACCCGTTCAGCGTGACTATCTTCCCCTGTAGACGCATGCGAGTATCGCCGCGCGGCCCGAGACCGGCATGAGGCTTCCAAACAGCGAGCACGAATCGCATTCTTGGCGGATCCGCGAGGTGGCACCCGACTTCAGGCTGGAGGATGTCTGGGCGCTGCCGGCCGAGGGCGCTGCAGGAGACTTTGCGACGTTGCTCGAGGTGATGGCCTCCCTCGATCCAGCCAAGGGAACCTCGCGCGCAGCCCGTGCCCTGTTCGGCATTCGCTATCGCGTCGGCGAATTGCTCGGGTGGGATGACACGCCGCGTCCACTCGCCATTCCGCAGGAGAAGGCCACGACGCTGAGCGTCAGGCTTCCCGAGGATCTGCGCGACACGGCTGCACGTGGCCCGCATCTCAGCTCAGCTGGCTTCGCGACCCTCTATCGCACCGAGGTCGAGTGGGCGGCCGAGCTCTCCAACCACACGGTTCACGCCGTCATGCATCTGGCTTGGGTCGAGAACGGCGCGGGCTGCTATCGGGGACAGATGGGTGTGTACGTCAAGCCCCGAGGCAACTTCGGCGCGGCATACATGGCGCTGATCAGACCGTTTCGCCACTGGGTCGTCTACCCCGCCCTGATGCGACAGATCGAACGAGCGTGGCGCTTGCGAATGGCACATCGGTCCGACCCCGACGTGGCGAGCGTAGGGGCAGCTCGCTAGGCCCGCGACCGGGCTTCGAGCTGCGCCGCGGTCGCAACCATCTGGGCCGCGAGTTGCTCGTCGGCGCGTCGCCGAGCCTCCCTGCCGACGAGCCTCCCGAGGCTGGCGCGCCGCCTCGCCACGATGCCGTAGAGCACGGCGGTCGTCCGAGGCAGGCTTGCGGCCAGTCGGCCCAACACACGTGTCGAGGGCAATGCGCTCAACACGTCCGCGGCGGCGGCGCCTCCCCAGCGACGGCCGCCCACGGCGTCGACGACATGGGCCCAACGAAGACGGTCACTCGGAACGACCTCCACCAGCAGCTCGCGGCCGAGCGTCGACTGGATAGGCACAGCTACGAGCACGTGTCGACGGTCGCGCCGCAGGGTCCACGCCATCGCCCACCTGCAAAAGCCACAGTCGGCGTCGTACAGGACGATCACGAGCTCGAGGAGAGAATCAGCGCACGGCCACGTCGAGAAGCGCCTCGTCGATCGCCTGCAGGGTGTCGGCGCTGAGCTCGACCCCGGAGGCTGAAGCGTTGGCGTGAACCTGCTCGGGGCGGCTTGCGCCGACGATCGCCGAGGCGACGTTCGGCTGGCGCAGCACCCACGCGAGCGCGAGCTGGGGCATCGTCAGGCCGGCCTCGCCCGCGATCGGCACCAGTCGCTGGACGGCCTCGAGCACGGGGGGTGCGACGAGCTGATCGATGAAGCCGCCCATGCTCTCGCTGGCGGCGCGCGAGTCCGGCGGCGGGGGCTCGTCCGGTCGATACTTTCCCGTGAGCACTCCCTGGGCGAGCGGTGACCACACGATCTGGGAGATGCCCTCGCGTTCGCAGAGCGGGATCACCTCGGCCTCGGGAGCGCGCCAGATCATCGAGTACTGAGGCTGGCTCGAGACCCAGCGCGCGACGCCGTCGAGCGCGAGCGAGACGGCGATCTTCTCGGGCGGCCACTCGCTGAAGCCGATGTAGCGCGCCTTGCCTGCCCGCACCGCCTCGGTGAGCGCGCCCATCGTCTCCTCCAGCGGCGTGTGGCTGTCGTAGCGATGGCACTGGTAGAGGTCGACGTAGTCCGTTCGCAGCCGCGCCAGCGAGGCGTCGAGCTGCTTGTGAATCTGCTCCGCCGAGAGGCCGCGATCGGTCGCGGACATCGGGAAGTACACCTTCGTCGCGAGCACGTAGGAGCTTCGCTCGCGCCCGGCGAGGGCCTCGCCGAGGAGCGTCTCGGCGGCGCCGCGCCCGTACACGTTGGCGGTGTCGATGAAGTTGATGCCCGCCTCGAAGGCCGCGTCAACGCACGCCCGCGCCTGCTCGGCGGCGACGCCGCCAGAGTACGTGAGCCACGAGCCGAGGCTGATCTCCGAGACGTGCAGCTCGCTCTCGCCAAGCCGGCGCAGGTTCACGCGGCCAGCTTATAGCGCGCGCTCAGGCGCTCGCCGCACTCAGCTGTGCGAGCTCGCCCGGGGAGAGCTCGAGCTCGGCGCACTCGAGCAGCTGCGCCAGCTGCTCTGGAGAGGTGGCGCTTGCGATCGGCGCGAGCACGGTCGGCTGCGCGAGCAGCCACGCGAGCGCGACGGATGCGACGAGCTGGCGTGCGCTGCGGCGATCTCGTCGAGCGCGCCGAGCACCGCGAAGCCGCGCTCGTTGAGGTAGGCCTCGCGCACGCCCGCCGCGCGCGGGCTGTCGACGTCGCGCCCGTCACGGCGGTACTTGCCGGTCAGAAAGCCGCGCGCGAGCGCGAAGTAGGGCACGCACGCGAGCCCGTGGCGCTCGCATACGCCCGCCAGCTCGCCCTCGTAGTCGCGCGCTCCATCAGGTTGTAGTGGGGCTGCAGCGCCACGTAGGAAGCCAGCCCCCTGAGCGCGCCGGCGAGCATCGCCTGCTCAGGCGCGGCGCGCTGTAGTTGGACGCGGCCGCATGGCGGATCTTGCCCTCGTCGATCAGCTCTCCGAAGGCCGCGAGCGTCTCCTGCCAGGGGCGTCGCCGGGTCGTCTCGGTGGGCGTAGTAGAGGTCGACCGTGTCGAGCCCCAGCCGCCCAGCGAGCCTTCGATGCCCCGCCTGATCGTCTGGCGTGTGAGGCCGGGGAGCTCGGGCGAGGCGCCGACCTTGGTCGCGATCACGAGCCGCTCGCGGTTGCCCCGCGCGGCGATCCAGCGACCGATGATGCGCTCGGACTCGCCCGCGCCCGGCGGCCCGCGGCGGCCGTAGCTGTCGGCGGTGTCGATGAAGTTGCCGCCGGCGCTCGCGTAGGCGTCGAGCACCGCGAACGAGCGCTCCTCGTCGATCGTCCAGCCGAACACGTTCCCGCCGAGGCACAGCGGCGAAGACCTCCAGCTCCGTGTCGCCCAGGCGCGCGATCAGCAAGAGGCTAGCGCTGCGCGCGCGTGCCTCAGAACGGAAGCCCGCTGCAGCTCCACGCGCCCGGCCGGCCAGCTCGCGCCCCTCGCCGGAGCGCCCGCCACATCGACCGCAGAGGCATCTCGATGGGGCCGTCGGGCTGCTGGACCGCACACCGGCGCCTGGATCTCGATGAAGGAGAGCTTCGCGTACAGCGCCGTCAGCTGCGGGCGGCAGAACAGCATCGCGTGCTCAGGACCCATCGCCGCGGCCGATCTCGAGCAGCGGCTCGAGCAGCTCTCTGACCAGGCCGCGACCGCGTCGCCTGAGGTGACGAACACGCTGCCTACGCCCACGACCGGGAAGCGCCCGGCGGCGGCGAGCGGCGACTTCGGCGCGCACGGCCCCGCGATCGCGATCAAGCGCCCGCCGGCGTCGCTGCAGAGCGAGATGGCGTTCCTTGGGCGCCCAAGTGAGCCCTTCGGCAACGCCGCCCCATGGTTCGCGCTCCCCCGCCACGAGCTCGCTCCACTGCTGCGCGCTGATCTCCTCGAGTGCTACGAGCTGCACGGAGCGCACGCTAGCCACATCGGAGCGGGGCGTGTGGGCTGGCCACGTCAGGCAGGCGCGTCGGCTGGCCACATCGGAGCGGGGCGCGCTGGCGAGCCGACGCGCTCAGCGCCGCCTGCCCCTCGCGAAGCTCTGCACGGGCGGGGCGACCGCGCGCATGCTCGAGCCGATCTCCGCGCCGGGTGTGTCCTGCTCCTCGGCCTCGTCCGCGCCCGCGAGCTCGCGCTGAGCCTCCGCGGCTCGCGCTCGGCTATGGGCAGGCGATGCACGCGCCCGCGCACGGCATCCAGCGGCCTCGTCGCCCTCGAGCCCATCGGGAAGATGGCGCTCGAGCGCGTCCAGCTCGCGCACGATCACGTTGATCACCCTTGCGAGCGCTCCAGGCGACCTCTGGCGAGCAGCAGCGGCTCGGCTCGCGCGAGCTGGCGGTGGCGCTCGTACACCGCCTGCGGCACGATCAGGTTGATCGTGCCCCACTCGTCCTCGAACAGCAGGAACATCGTCCCTCCGCCGTGCCGGGTCGCTGGCGGGCGATGACCAGCCCAGCGACCGTCACCGCGCAGCCGGGCGGCAGACGCGCGAGCTGGGCGCTGGTGGCGAGCATCGGCACCCATCGCGGGGGACAGGCCGTCAGGCGCTCGCGCAGGACCGCCATCACGTGATCGCCCACGCGTCACGCCGCTGGTGGCGTAGTCGGCGATCAGCCGCTGCCAGCGGCCGAGCGGGCGCAGCCGCGGCGCGGCGGGCAGCTGCCAGTGGCAGCGCGAGCTGGGTCGCCTCTGGCGTGCCTGTGAGCCGGTGCTCGTCCAGGGCCGATGCGGACGCTGCCATCCCGAGCTGCCACAGGGCCGCGCGCCTGCGGATCGCCCCCGCCGTGCGCCGTCGCGCGCCCCGATCAGGCTCGTCGCAGGCGCCCGACCAGGCCAGCTGCTCGAGCGTCCCGCGCCGTGCCGGCGACGCGCGGCGAGCTCGCCGAGGCTCGGAAGGGCCCGCCGCGCTCGCGCTCGGCCACGAGCTCGCGCATCTCCGCCTTGGGCGCGTCCTTGATGTAGCCGAGGCCGAGGCGCACGCGCGCGCTCTTGGACCGTGCACTGCACCGCGCGAGGCGTTCACGTCCAGCCCGAGCACCTCGATGCCGCGCTGCTCGCGCCTCGTGCACGAGGCTGTCGGGGGCGTAGAAGCCCATCGGCTGCTCGTTCAACAGCGCGCACAGGAACTCCGGGCCGTAGTGGACGCGCAGCCACGTCGACTGGTAGGCGAGCAGGCCGAAGGCGGCGCCGTGGGCCTTGGGGAAGCCGAAGCCGGCGAAGCCCTCGACCATCTCCACACGCGCTCGGCCGTCTGACGTCGGCGCCGCACGTGGCGCAGCGCGCCCTCGATGAAGCGCTCGCGGTGGCGCTTGAGCAGCTCTCGTGCGAGCGCTTGCGGCTCATCGCCCGGCGCAGCGCCGTCGGCCTCGCCCGCGCTGAAGCCGGCGAAGGCTTCGGCCACCTCCATCACCTGGTCCTGGAAGATGATCGTGCCGAGCGTCTCCTGCAGCACCGGCTCGAGCGCGGGATGCTCGTAGGGGATCTCGTAGGAGGGGTCCTCGCGCAGGCGCCGGCGGCGCTCGATGTAGGGGTTGACGGCGCCGCCCTGGATCGGCCCGGGGCGCACGATCGCGACCTGGATCGTCAGGTCGTCGAGGTTCTCGGGCCGGGTGCGCAGCAGCGACTGCATCTGCGCGCGGCTCTCGATCTGGAACACGCCCACGGTGTCGGCCGTGCGGATCGCCTCGAAGGTGCGCGGGTCGTCGAAGGGGATCCGCGAGAGGTCGATGCGCTCGCCGCGCGCGCGCGCGATCTCCTCCACGCAGCGCTCGACCGCCGAGAGCATCCCCAGCCCCAGCAGGTCGATCTTCAGGAAGCCCGCATCGGCGCAGGAGTCCTTGTCCCACTGGACCATCTGCCTGCCCTCCATCGCCGCCGGCACCACCGGGCAGCAGTCGATCAGCGGCCTCGTGGCGACGACCATCCCGCCGGAGTGCTGGGAGAGGTGGCGGGGCAGCCCGTAGGCCTGCTCGACCAGGCGCGCCAGCCAGCGCCAGCGCCCGAGGAGCCTCCGCGGCCCGGTCGCGCTCGGGCGCGGCGGCCGGATCCGTGCCACCTGCGGGCGCGTCCGCTCGGCACGCCGGAGCGTAGGCGTCTGCGCCGCGCGCGACGCGCTCGATCTCGCCGGCGGGCAGGCCGAGGACCTTGCCCAGCTCGCGGATCGCCCCGCGCGCGCGGAAGGTGGGAAAGGCGGCCACCAGCGCCGCGCGATCGCGCCCGTAGCGCTCGTGCACGCGCGGGATCAGCACCTCGCGGATGTCGCGCGGGAAGTCCAGGTCGATGTCGGGCAGGCCGCTGCAGGTCTTCGTGCAGGAAGCGCCCCAGCGCCAGCCCGTTGGCGATCGGGTCGATGTGCGAGAGGCCGGTCAGGTAGCAGACGATCGAGGAGACCGACGAGCCCCGCCCGCGTCCGGGCGCCAGCAGCGCGCGCACCGAGTCCGGGCCCCGCGCACCTCCACGGCGACCTCGCGCGCCAGCTCGAGCATGTCGTGGTGCAGCAGGAAGAAGCCGGCCAGGCCCGAGCCGCTCGATCACGCGCAGCTCCTGCTCCAGGCGCGCCTGCGCCTCCGCGCGATGCTCGCGCCGCGGCCGGCGCTCGCGGCCCGTAGCGATCGTCCAGGCGCGCGCGGCAGAGCTCGGCCAGGCGCCGCTGGGCGCTCGCGTCCTCGGCGCCCGGGATAGCGGTAGCCGAGGTCCTTGGTCAGATCGAACGCAGCTGCTCGGCCAGAGCCAGCGTCTCGCGCACGCGTCGGGGTGGTCGGCGAAGCGGCTGGCCATCGCCTGCGGCGTGCTCATCACGTGGCTGTGGTTGCCGCGGCGCAGCGGCTCGGAGGCGTCGAGCGTGACGTGGTTGCGCAGCGCCACGAACGCGTCCTGCAGCTCGGCGCGCGCGCGCGCGTGCGCGTGCACGTCGCCGGTGGCCACGCATGCGACCCCCAGCCGCCGCGGCGAGCGCGCGCAAGCGCGCGGTTGCGGGCGCGGTCGTGGCGGGCGTAGGGGCGCTGCAGCTCCACGCGCAGGCCCTCCGGCCCGAAGGCCTCGAGCAGCCGCCGGGCCGTCGCCCGGCGTCCGCGCACTCGCACGCTCGATGCGACGCCGAGCGCTCGGCGCAGCCCGTCAGGCAGACGAGACCCTCGGCATGCTCGAGCACGGTCTGCAGCGCCACCGAGGGCTCGGCGCGCTCGCGCCGGCGGAGCCCTCGCGCGTGTGCGCATGCGCGAGCGTGATGATCCGGCAGAGGTTCCTCCAGCCGCGCCCGTCGCGCACGAGCAGCGTCAGATGGCGCGCTCGCCGAGCCCATCGCCGGCGCCAGAGCGGCCAGACGTCGATCTCCGCGCCGTGGATCGCCCGCACCCCGCCGGCCGTGGCCGCCTGGGCCAGCTCCATCGAGCCGGAAACCGAGTTGTGGTCGGTCAGCGCCAGCGCCTCATGGCCCAGCTCGCCGGCTCGCCGCGCCAGCTCCTCCGGCAGCGAGGCGCCGTCCAGGAACGAGTAGGCCGAGTGGCAGTGCAGCTCTACATACGGGGGCGTGTGGCGACGTCACTCTCAGCCTCACGGGCCCTGAGGAACCAGCCGCCCGAGCACAGGTCGTGGAAGACGACGAGGTTGCGCCCGCGCACGCTCACAAGCTCCCAGTAGCGGCGGCGCAGCGGCTCGGCCGGTCCACCAGCGGTCCTCCACCAGCCAGGACTCGCGCACCGGCTCGACCGCTTCGCCGTCCACCTCCGCCGGCATGCCGTCGCGCCAGCGCACCCGCGCGGGCCGGGGCGTTAGGCTCGCGTCAGCGAGCGCCTCGCGACCGGCTCAGCCCGGCGAAGGCGTCAGCACGACCCGCGCTCGGGCACACGCGAGTCGGGGTCGACGCACACGGCGCGCAGCGCCGCATCCGCTCCGGCCACCGCGCGCACCTGGGCGATGGCCTCGCGCAGGCGCTCACGCGTGCGGCGCTGTGGCAGGCGTCCTTGCTCGAGCAGCGCCCCCTGCTCGCCGGCGGCGGCCCGAAGCGCTCGACCGTCAACCGCAGCTCGGCGGCCGGGGCGGGCAGCAGCGCCAGGCGCAGCGCACAGCGCCAGGCACATGCGCTCGGGGTCGCGAGCGCCTGGCGGAAGACGACGCGCTCGCGCCAGCCGCCGCCCGCGAGCAGGCGCGCGGAGAGCACGACGGCGCGCAGCGTGCGTCCACGACGCTCGGGGCGGGCCAGCAGCCGGTCCACGAGCACGCCGAGCACCCGCTCCAGCGCCTCGCCGGAGCTCGCGTCGCCGACCTCCATCGTCTCCTCCAGGCGCTCCTCGACGCGGCGTGCTCGCAGCGGGCTGTCCTCGCCGCAGGCGAGCCGGTGCGCGAGCACGCCCGCCGCTCCGAAGCGGTCGGCGAGCGCGAGCGCTCGCAGCTGCGCGAGCTCGCCGAGCGTGCGCACGCCAAGGCGCTGCAGCGGCTCGACCAGCGCTCGCCGTCTCCTGCGCGGAAGCCGAGCAGGTCCACCGGCCTGAACCGCGAGCTAGCGCGGGCCTGCCTCGCCATCGAGCGACCAGCGGACGGCGCGAGCGCGCCGCGAGCGCGGCCGCCAGCGCGCAGAAGCGCGTCGGCCCGGCCCCGCATGCGCGCGGGACGCGCCGAGCGCGCGGCGGGCGGCGGCGATCGTCGCCTCACGTGCCGTGGAGCCCGCGCAGCCCGTCCGCCTCGAAGTAGGCGAGGCCCGGGCGCGCCGGCTCGACGGCCGCGCCGATCGCCTCCAGGGCGCACACACCTCCTCCCAGGCCTCGGCCACCCGCAGGGGGTCGGCCGGCACGAGCAGGAGCTCCGGGCAGCGCGCGAGCGCCTCCCCCAGGGCCATCCCCCGGCGCCACCCCGCAGGCCTCGGCCGCGCCCGAGACCTCTCCCACGCGCTGGACGCCGGCGACCTGCGGGAGCGACCGCGAGCGCGCGCCCGGCGAGCGTCTCGCGCACGCCGCGCACCGTCGCCGGCGGCGACCACCAGCTCGAAGCGAGGCAGGTGGACGCACACGACCATACGAACATATGTTCGCATGAGTCGCCGCCGAGGTCAACGGCGGCTCGCCCGATGCGAGACGCCCGAGGCGGCTCACCGCACATCAGCCACCATACGGCGCCCGCCCTCCTCGACGCGCCCCGACCGGCTCAGTCCATCGTCAGCGGGCCCTCGGCCGAGCCGCTGAGGAACTGGTGCACGAACGGGTTCTCCGAGGAGAACATCTTCTCGGCGTCGCCCGCCTCCACGATCCGCCCGCGCCACAGAAGCGCGATGTATTCGCCGATCTGGCGCGCCGAGGCGATGTTGTGGGTGACGACGATGTAGGTGCCCCCGTGGAGCTGAGTGCATCTCCTGGATCAGGTCGCACAGCAGCGCCGTGCGCACGGGATCGAGACCCGAGTCGGGCTCGTCGAAGATCACGATGTCCGGCTCCATCACGAGCGCCCGCGCGAAGCCAGCGCGCTTGCGCATGCCGCCGGAGAGCTGCGAGGGCAGATCGTCCATCGCGTCGGCGAGGCCCACGTCGGTGAGCCGCTCGCGCACGCGCTCGGCGATCGCCGCCTCCGAGAAGTCGGTGTGCTGGCGCAGCGGGAAGGCGACGTTGTCGAACACCGACATCGAGCCGAACAGGGCGCCGTCCTGGAACAGCACGCCGATCTTGCGCCGCAGCGCGAGCAGCTCGGGCATCGTCAGCTCTTTGACCGACTGTCCTTTCACGATGACATCGCCCGAGTCGGGGAACATCAGCCCGATGATGTGCTTGATCAGCACGCTCTTGCCTGTGCCCGACGGCCCCAGCACGACCGTGATCGTGTCCTCGGGGAAGGCGACGTTCAGCCCGTCGAGCACGGGCACGCCGCCAGGCGCTTGTGCACGTCCAGACAGCGGATCGACCACTTGTCGTCGTCGGCCGCGCCGAGCAGGTCGAGGTCGTCGGCGTGATAGTGGTGACGGTCCTGTCCCGCCCGCATGCCGCGCTCGGGCGCTAGCTCCTCTCGCTCGCGCTGCCCTGCTGCTTGCTGCTGCTCGCCCGTGATCTCGTCCTCTGCCATCACTTTTCCTTGTAGGCGATGTGGGGGAACTGGCTCGTTTCGCCGTTGAAGGTGAAGGGACCCTGCTGAGTGCACCCCGGCGCGGCGACGCGGTTGGCCGTGTTCGGTTCGTTGGCTACCGGCGATTCTCCGCTGTTGCTCGGGTGCGTCAGCAGTTTGATCAGTTCTTCGGAGACCGTTTCGTTGGCCGGCCCTTCGACCGAGGGCGCAGAGTTCGAGCAGGAGCTCGAACTGAACACCGGCAGGCCGCTCGCGAGGCTGCTGTAGGCGCCCGAGTGCGGATAGGCGTCACCGCGGTTGGTGCCAATGCGGTTCGGGTAGACGGCGAGGCTTTCGGGGCTCAGTACCTGCATCGCCGTCAGCGCGTGCGCCTTGGCGGCGGTGGAGCTCAGATCGCTGCGTGACTTCGGTGGCCTGCGTGGCGGCGGTGACGTTTGCGAAGAAGCTCTGCAACTCCGGGATGTACTCACCCAGGTACCCAGGAAGGGATCGAGGTTGTGCAGGACCGGGCGGAAGTTTTCGAGTATCGGAACCGTGAGTTCGAGGGCCTTCTTCATGTCCGGCAGGTCGGTCTTCGCCGACTTGGTGAGCGGCCCGAGCGCGTCAGGAAGTCGTTGAACTGCGGCGAGAACGGCTTGGCCGCCTGCAGCAGCGCCGCGAGCTTGCGCTCGGTGGGGCGGAATTCTTCGAAGTACGGGTTGGCGATCGCGGCAAAGCGGTCCGTTTCCTTGAGCGCGACGGTCGAGTTGTGCTCGAAGCCGGGCAGCGCGCGGAAGGCCGCGGCGAAGGCCTCGCTGGCTTCCCCGGCTGCGTGGAAGGTCCGCTCGCCGTTGGCGATCGCGCCTTCCAACTGGTGTTCGCGGCTGGCGAGCGCGTTGAAGACCACGCCCGTGTTGTGCACGAGCGCGCGCACCGCTCCTTCCTGCTCGTTCAGCAGCGTGACCAGGCGGTTGGCGCTTTCCACGAACGGTTCGAGTTGCGCGAAGGAGGCGTTGATGTCTTCGCCGCGGCCGCCGATCGCTTCCGCGGCGGCTTCCTGCCAGATCTGGAAGAAGCGCCGGGTTTCGGGGTTGAAGGCGGCGAGGATGTCATCGAAGCTCACCGACGGTTCCACCTGCGAGTTGGGCAGCTGAGCGCCGTCGCCCAGGAAGGGCCCGATGCGCCCGTGGGGGATCAGCTGTACGTAGGTCTCCCCCAGCAGCGTCTTCTGACGCAGGATCGCGTGCGTGTTCGCGCGAATGGGCGCGTAGCGGCCGGCGATTTCGATCGTCGCCCGCGTGCGGCCTTCCTTGCCGACGCCGATCGTGACCACGTGACCGACTTCGACGCCGCTGATGCGCACGTCGGACTCTTCGGCGAGCGAGAAGGAACGCGGGACGGAGATCGTGAAGCGATAGCCCTTCGGCTTCAGCGGCAGCGGCCCGCCGAAGGACTCCCACAGGAACATCAGCAGCCCGAAGCAGCTGAGCACGAAGAGCGCGATCACGAGCAGGTTGCCGAGCGTTGGCGCGCGCTTCTGCATCTAGCGCTCGCCTCCGAAGGAGCGCTGGCCGAGGCTCGTGAACGGGGCCGAGCTGACGGGCGCCTTCGCCGGGGGCCTTCGGCGAGGCATGGTCGCTCGCCGCGGTGCTCGCGGCCGCGCCGGCTTTGCCGATGCCGTCGCGCACGCATTCTTCCTTGGTCGGCGGCCGCAGCAGTTCCAGCAGCAGCTTCACGTTCGGGTTGACCGACTCGACGCCCTTGAAGATTTCGATGATGTTGCAGTTGAAGTACACGACCGTGCGCCCGAGCGCACCGTTGGCGTCGGCCGCGGAGAGCACGCTGTTGAGGTCGTGGTTGCCCCAATCGAGGAAGAACAGGAAGCCGCCCTGGCTCGGCCCCGGGTTGTAGGCGATCTCGTTGAAGAATTCGTTGAGCACGCCGAAGCTCGACGCCAATTTCGGCAGCGCTTCGGCGAACTTGTGCGTGGTGGGCGCGAGTTCGTCTACGACGGGCACGATTTCGCGGGCGAACGGACGGATCTCGTTCTTGATGATCGGCGTCGTCTTCAGGGCCAGTTGGCGCGTCGCTTCGTTGGCTGGCCCGAGCGCGCGCGCGAAGGGCTCGAGGTCGCGCAGCGCCGGCGTGAGCACGTGCGTGGCAACCGCCAGCTTGCCGAGCCCCACGCCGGTCTTGTGCAGGGCTCCAGGGAGCAGCGCCAGCGTCTTCTTGAAGCTGGCTTCCTCCTTCGCGAACACCGCGAAGACCGCGTTGGAGGCGTCGACGAGCTGCGAGAGCTGCTGGTCCTTGTCACCGAGCGCTTCCACCAGCAGGCGGAAGTTGTGAATCGAGCGCGCGACGTTCGCGTGGCGCGCTTCTAGCTCCGTGGCGATCTCTTCGGTGTACCGGGCGGTCGGGTCGAAGCGCTTCAACGCCGCCGAGAGCGCCTTGCCGTTCCCTTTCAGGCCGATGCCGAGGCCCGCGAGCAGCTCCTGCAGGTAGGCGCGGGTTTCCGTGTCCAGGCCGGCGAGGAATTCGTCGAAGTCGATGTTCGCCGCCGTCGCCGACACGGGCAGCACTTCGCCGCTGCGCAGCTTGCCGGCCGAGGGGGTGCCGGGGCTCACCTCGACTGTGATGTCCTGCAGCTGCGTCTTCGGGCGCAGCAGCATGGTGGCGTTGCGGTAGATGTACTTGGCGTACTTCGGATCGACTTTCATGGTCACCAGCGCGACCCCGTTGTGCAGGTCCACGCTCGCGATTTCGCCGATCTTCGCGCCGGCGATCGTGACCGCCTGGCCCTGTCCCGGCGTGACGGCCTGAGCGGTCTGGAATTCGCCCTCGAGCTTGAAGTAGCTGTGGCCGAGCACGGGCACCCAGGTCGGGAGCTTGAGGTTCTCGTGGTCGAGGATGTAGCCGCCGACGAGCGCCGCCAGGAGCACCATCGTCACGACCGCGATGAAGGCCGTGCGGTAGCGCTCGATCTGGTCGCGGACGCTCAGGCCACCTTCGTGGCGATCGGGAGCGCTCATCCCTGTCCACTCCCGTCTGCCGGGCCCTGGGAGAGAGGCCCGTTGAAGTTCGGCAGCGTCTGCGTATAGCAAGGCACGAGCGGCTCATAGGGCGGCTCAGTGGCCGGGTACGCCGGGCGCGTTCCCAGCGGCGGCAGCGGCGTGCGGGCTAGCAGCTGCGCTCCTTTGCTGGTGCTGCCGAGCTGCGACGTGGGCGCCGATTTCACCGTTTGACCGCTGTTGCCGACGAGCGCACGCACCACCGGGCCGTTGCCGTTGAAGTCCTGCCCGATGCCCGCGAGGCCCACCAGGCTGAACCAGAATTCGCGGTAGTCTTCGACACCCGTCGTGCTCGTTCCGTCCTGCAGCTTCGCGTTGCCGGCCGGGAAGATCACGTTGCTCATGCACTT
Source organism: uncultured Solirubrobacteraceae bacterium (assembly GCA_963722435.1). GTDB lineage: Bacteria > Actinomycetota > Thermoleophilia > Solirubrobacterales > Solirubrobacteraceae > Palsa-744. The sequence continues at coordinate 1,108,081 of CAVRKZ010000001.1, forward strand.
GTTGAACAGTTCGGTCTGCTTGTACACCGATGTCTGTTCGCTCTCCAGGCGCGTCAGCGGCGGGACGGCTTCCTCGAGCCCCTTCGCCACGCCCCCGAGTTCGTCCGGCGCGAGCGAGGCTTGCACCTGCGCGATCCACGGCAGCGTCGCCGCCACCGTCTTGTTGGTGTTGCGGACGCCCGGGAGGATGTCGTGCGCGAACGCGCGTGTGGGAGGGAAGGATTCGTCGAGGCCCGCGAGTCCCTGCTGCACGCTCAGCAGCGAGCTCGGCAGCTCGGCGACCAGCCGCGTGAGGCTCGTAGACTGCGAGGCCAGCGAGCCGAAGAACGAGTTGAAGTTGGGGAACAGTTCGCTGAGGTCCTGCTCGTGCACGTTCAGCGCGGAGGTGACCTTGCTGATGCTCGCGACGAGCTTGGAGAGGTCGTCGGCTTCGGTGCCCGTGACGGCCTGCGCGTCGATCGCGCCGCCGCGCAGCGACTTGGGGCCGCGCGCGTAGGAGCGCGCGAGCGCCTGCGCGGCATTCAGGCCGCGCACTTCCGGTTCCTGTTCGGCGTTTTCCGGCGCTTCCGGCTTGCGCGTCAGCGCTTCACCGTAGTTGATCAGGAAGCTCTGAAGATTCGCACGCGTTTCAGTGTTGAGCGCGTCCAGGACCTGGTCGAGCTGGACCGGGTCCGCGGTCTGGGCGATCGGGATCGTGTACCCGGAGGAGATCGTGCTCGCCGACGGGCTGCCCGGCTGCAGTTCGACGAACCAGTTTCCTTCCAGGAACAGGCGCGGTCGGATCTTGACGGTCGCGTCGGAGTGGATCGGCAGGCCGCGCGATTCGATTTGCATGGTCACGAGGCCCGTGTTGCCCTCGCGCTTGATCGAGCTGACCTGGCCGACGCTCACGCCCGCTATGCGCACGGGCGATTTCCCCTGGATGTTGATCGCGTTCGCGAACTCGGCCTTCAGGATGAAGCCGTGTTTGAACGGGATGTGCTTGCTGAAGCCGAAGTAGACGGCGATCGCGATGATCACGATCAGCACGATCCCCGTGCGCAACGGGTTCGTGCGCTGCAGCTCGATGACCGGCACGAGTTTTTGGCGACCCCAGAAGCGAAAGCGACTCATCGGTGCTTCCCCTTGGCCTGGTGCGTCTTGTGCGCCGCGGGCTTGGGCGTGGCTTTGGCGACGCCGAGCGCCTCGAGCGTCGCGGGCGGGTACTTGTTGCCGGAGAGGTCGTCTTCTCGGGTCGGTGATTTCGCGATTGTCTTCGGTGCTCGCGGCCGTTGCCGATCACGGTTTTGCCCGCGGCGTAGCTCTCGTTGCCGGCTTCGCACACGTTCGCGCTGGCCCGGTCCCGTGACGTTGGGGTAGGGGTTGTAGTGAAGGTGGTTGTTGTTGATGACCGCCGTCGAGCCCTTGGGGTGTTCGATCGACGGGCCGTTGGCCGGCACGCCACGAGGGGAAGCCCTCGTTGTTTTCGCCGATCGGGGAGAGCAACGTGCTCGCCCGCACCAGCGTGCCGACGCCGATGTTCTCCGACTCCAGGCTCGCGAGGTTGCGGAACGCGAGCGTCCAGTAGTTGCAGTTGACCTGCTCGGGCGCGATCCCGGCAAGCAGCGGATTGCCGATTTCGAGCGTTTCTGTGAAGTTTTCAAGCGTCAGCGAGACGATCGGGTTGTGGGCGAATGCTCGAGCGCCTGCGCCGATTCGGCCAGGCGCGTGTTTAGAGCGGTGGCGGCGGCGAGGTTGACGGCGCCGACCGAGAAGGCGTGCCCGAGCTGCGGGGCGACCGTGCGCAGCGAGCTCGCGCTGGGTCGCAGCAGGCGCATGAATTCCGCTGCGTTCTCATAGAACGGCGCCTCGTGGGGCAGCGAGTAGATCGCCTGGTCGCAGAGACGCCGGGCCACCCCTGTTGGCTTCTTCGAGCGACGTGGACACGCTCGCCCACGCCTTGAAGAACGTGTCGAGGTTGCTGAATATTCGGCGTTGGCCTGCGCGACGGGAGCGGTCTGCGAGGCGGCGCGATCGAGGTCGACGAAGAGGGCGTGCAAGCCAGTCTGTGGTGCAGCGAGGTTGTGCAGGACGGGGATTGCGCGTTCAACCAGCGGGCGTAGTTCGTGGATCGCGTCGTTGATGTTCACCCCACGGCCAGCGAGCCCGTCACCGAAGTTGTTGGTGTTGATCTTGATCCCCTTGCGCGTGGGCTTGTCGAACATGTCGAAGAATTCATCGATGTCGACTGGTTCGCGCGTGCGCGAGAGCGGGATCGTCTGCCCCGCCTTGAGCGTCGCGCGGGAGTTGCCCTTTTCGAGTTCCAGGTACTTCAGGCCCACCGAGGAGACCGACTGCACGACTGCTCGCGTGTCGGCCGGCAGCGGCTCGACTTTCTTTTCGAGCTTGAGCTTGGCGATCGCCGTGACGCGTCCGGTGCGCGGGTTCTCGTGCGGCGAGAGCGAGCCGACGATGCCGACGCGCGTGCCGGCGATGCGGACCTGGTTGGACGGCTGCAGGCCCGAGGCCTCGGGCAGTTCGACCTTGATGTCGTACGTCGGCACGAACGGCAGGCCGTTGTTGGCGTTGAATGAAAGGAACACGGCCACGATCACGATCAGCGTCGTGATCGCCCCGATCAGGAGCGGGCTGGCGGCGATCGAGCTGCGGCGCCTGTTCACGGGAGCTCCGATGGATCGCAGTCGAGCAGTTCACCGTCAGTGAACGGTGAGGAGCCATCGGCGGCGGGCTGGGTGGCCGCCCCCGGACAGCGGCGCAGCTGCCCCGTCTGTAGGCCCGCAAGCGCGGCTTGGCCGCTGGCGGCGGGGTGCAGCGTGTCGTTTTCGCCGAGTGTGAAGTCGGGCAGCACGGGTGTCACGTGCACGTAGTGACCGTCGGCGTCGTAATAGCCGGCGCCGGCGCCGAATGTGCGCAGCGTGCCGGCGAGGTCCGGTGTGTAGGGCCCGAACACCGCCGTGATCGGCACCGATTCCTTCAGCGCCGTGACGCTCACCGGAGAGGCCGTCGTCAGCTGCTTGGCGAGCGCCGGGAGCGCGCGCACGAGATCGGTGAGGTCGTTGTCGGGTCCGGGGCGGCTGAATGCCTGGCTGAAGTTGTGCACGACCGGCGTGGCCGTGATGAGCAGCGGACGTAGATGTTCGAGGAGGGAGGTCAGCGGCTTGGTCGTCGGGCGCGAGGCCTTCACGAGTTCACCCAGCGCCGCGAACGTCGCCGGCAGTTCGGCGAAGGTCTTGTTGCCCTGGTTGAGCGTTACCGGCAGCTGTTTGAGCCCACGCGCGAGCGCGCTCTGCTGTGAGCCGATCGCCTGGAAGGTCTTGTTCTGGTTTTCGATCAGGTCGGCGAGCGATTCCTGGCGCGCGCCGATCGTGCTGACCGCCTTCGCCGTTTCCACGAGGAAGCTCGTGAACATCGGCTGGTCGCGCGAGAGCTCGTGAGAAGAAGTGGTGGTCGCTGAGAGCGCCGGCGGGAAGTATTCGGTCGAGACGCTGAAGTTGTGACCCTGCGCCGACGTACTGTTCGGCGATGCCCTGGATGAGCCCTGCAGGCCCTTGCGCGTCTTGCGGGTTCAGCGTGTTGAACAGCTGGTCGAGGTCGGTGACTTCGCGCGTGGCGCTCGCCGGCAGCGTCGATCCCGCTGGGTAGGCGGGATAGTTGTTGGGGCCGAGCGTGAGCTCGATGTAGCGGTTGGCGACGGTCGTCAGCGACGGCACGCGCACCTGGGCGACGGTGCCGTGGTGCAGCGGCACGAGCGAGGAGTTCACGTGGATCGTGACTAGGGCTTTGAAGTCGGGCGTGAGTTCGATGTTGGTGACGCTGCCCACCGGCACGCCGCCGACCTGCACCTGGTCGCCCCTGACGAGCTGGTCGGCTTCGGCGAATTCGAGCTTGTAGCTCGGCCACCCGGGCGCGCGAAGAGCAGGTAAGCGATGATCAGTACGACGAGCGCGAGCGCACCCACGACGATCGTCCTGATCGTCGCGCTGCGTGGCCCGCGCGCGCGCGGCAGCGGCGACGGTGCGCCCGGCGGAGGCGGCGGCGGCGGGGCGGCGGGCGGGCTGGGAGGGCTAGTCGTTGCCACCGGCTTCTCCTTGCGCTGAAGCGGCGCTCGTACCGGGGTCGGGGATCGCGGCGCTCGAGATGTCCGCTCGCGACGGTCGGGTCTGGGATCTCGCCGAGACGGTCGATCAGCTCGACCCACTCGCTCGGCGTGAGCCCGGAGCCGGACAGCGGCGGCCGTGCGCGCGCCGCGGCCGGCGGCGCGCTGAAGCTGACGTGGATCGCGTCCGCCGCGCTCGGGCTGTCGACGGCCGCCGCCGCGCCCGGGATAGCTCGTCAGGCTGACGATCCGCTGCGGCCGCGAGAGGCCCTGGAGCATCAGCAGCTTGCGCACGGTCTTATCGGCGATCGAGCCGGCGCCCTGGTGGCCGGCGACGGCGATGCCGTTGACGGCGGTGATCTCGACCGACTCGCTCGTCGCTCGCGGGCCGCGTTGGTGGCGGCGCCGCAGGCGCCGCGGCGGCGCAGGGCAGCCCGGCGACCGTCGGCCTGAGCCCGGAGACCGACAGGTACTCGAGCATCGCGAGCACGCGCTTGTCGACCCTGCTCTCCTGCACGTCCTGCGCGCGCACAGGTACCGAGGCGGATGCCGTCGTCATGCAGCACCTGCGGCTCGAGCTGCTGCTTTGACTCGAGCAGCACCTGCCCGACGGTCGGAGAGGTCGCGAGGAACGGGTTCTCACCCTTGGCCCTGAAGATCGAGGTGTCTTCGAGCGCCACCCAGCCGTCGAGGATCGGCTTGGGGTCGATCAGCGGCGCGCCCGCGCCGGCGGGGCGGATCTGGAAGAGGATGTGCGGCGCTTCGCCGGCTGGCGTGGCGCCTTCGGGGTCGCCGACGTGGCCGAGCACGGTGCCCGCGATCACCTGCACGCCTGCGACGAGCGGATGCAGATAGACCTCGTTCGAGCCTTCCGTGAAGGAGTGCAGCTTCGCCGGCGGCGAGGACGGCACGGGCCGCGCGGGTGACGGTGGCGCGGGCGAGCTCGGCGGGGGTTCGAGGCGCGGCCGCGGCGCCGAGCGCGAGACCGGAGATGGTGGCGCCCTCGGACAGCGGCGAGCGCGGCTGCGCGCCGGCGGTGGCCGGGCCGCTGGGCGCCGGTTCGGCGCTGCCCGTGGGCTTTGCGATGCGCGGGCTGACCGTGCTGTCGACGCGCGGCTCGAGCACCGGGTAGACCGAGGCGAGCTCGCCGAGCTCGCGCGTAGACGTAGGTGTTGCCGTACGCGTCACGCAGCGCGACGTAGCGCCCGAGCGTGGGCGATTGCCCGATCTGCACGACTTCGCCATCCTGCGGCGGCGATCACCGGCGCGCCGGCTTGGGAGTAGATCGTGGTGCCGACGAGCCGTCTCGGTCGATGCTCGCCGAGCCAGCGGTCGGGAAGCCGTCGCTGTAGTGCGAGGCGCGTACACCGGAAAGCGCGCCTCCGTCAGGCCGGTGATCGCGCCGAGCAGTTCCGGGGGCGTGCCGCCGAGCAGCTGCGCGCGCAGCATCACCGATTCGACGTACGCCTGCGAGTGGTTGTAGGAGTACACGGCGGCCTTGATGTTCGTGTCGCCGCCGGCCGCGTGCAGATACCTGGCGGCCGCGAAGATCGCGTCGGCCGGGTTGTACGGGTCCTTCCAGCCGTCGCCGTTGGCGTCGACGCCGTACTGCGCCCACTCCGCGGGCAGGAACTGCATCCAGCCCTCGGCGCCGGCGCTCGAGACGCTGAGGTCGCGCCCGTAGTCGGTCTCGACCTCGTTGATCGCCGCGAGCACCTGCCACGGGATCCCGTAGGCCGTGCCGGCCGCCTGGAAGATCGGCAGCAGGAACGGCGGGATCTGGAAGCTTTCGATGAAGAACCGGGCACGCCCGAGATCGAGACGCGAGCGAGGACGGCAGCGGCGGCGTGAGCGTCGAGGGCGAGGGCGCCTTGCTCTTGGCGCGCGCCGAGCCGCCGGGCTGGGCTCGCCTGGCTCGCGTGCGCCGACTGCCGCTTCGCCTTCGGCGCGCGCGCGTGCCCCGGGCGCCGTCGCGCGGGCTCGCGCCCTGCGGAGCGCTCGGCTTCGACCTGCGGCGCAGGCGCTTGCGCGGCGGGCGTCGTCTGCCGGTGTCGCGGAGGAGCCTGCTGCGTCCGGAGGCCGGCGCGGCTCGTCGCGCCGCTGCGTCGTGTCCGCTTCGGCGGGAGAGCCTGGCGGCGGAGGCGCCGGCCGGCGTGGTTCGCGATGGAGCGTCGTGCCCGGTTCGCCGGCGAGGCTCGCCGGCGGGCGCGCAGCGCGGGCAACGCAGGCGCGACGAGCAGCGGGCAGCACGCGCAGATGGAGCGATCGCGGGCTCATCGGTCATTCGTTTCCGAGCAGGTAGTTGAGCAGCAGCCCGTCGGCGTCGAGAGCCTTCGCCGGCGGGCGTGTAGTAGGTGGTGCCGGCGGTCGAGCCGCCGACCGGCTCGGCAGCGTGCTCGACGTGCCCGAGCTCTCGGGCCGCGCGGCGCTGCTTCGCTCGGTCGTCGTCGGGCCCGGGTATTTCGCGATCGCCTGCGCCGGCGTCGCGCCTTTGATGACCGCGAGCGTGCGCGCCATCAGCACGCTCGTGTCGCTGGTCGAGCGCTTCGCGGCCTGCGCCGCGGGGCTGGAGCGCGCCGGCGCTCGTGCCCGAGCCGTGCCGCGCCCGTCTGCTGAACAGTTTGCGCCTGCAGCCACCGTCCGAGGACGGCGTGATTTCGTAGGTGAGGCAGGCGTTGCCGACGCCCTCGGCGCGCAGGAAGTGGCCGAGCGCGTCGTAGCCGTTGGCGGAGCCCGTGCCGAGGAAGATGAAGTCCATGATCCGCTCGAGGCCGCCGGTGTTGCGCAGGCTTTCGAACAGCCCGGAGAAGTTGCTCGTGAACGGCACGGCGGCGTTGCCGAGCGCTCTGCAGCGCGCTTGAGCAGCGGCTCGCGACCGACGAGCGCGGGCCCCGAGACTTGCGCGGTCTTGCCGAGGTTCTTGAAGAACTTTTCGGAGCTGTTCGAGAACGCGGGCAGGCTCGTGAACGCCTTGTCGAGCCCGGCGCGGCCGCTTTGAGGGCGGTGAACGTCGGGCGTGGTCTGTTCGGCGAAGCGCTGCGACGCGTTCGAGCGCCGGGCCGAGCTGTTCGAGGAACGGCGGGAACAGTTCGAGGTTGCGCGCGAGCGCGCCGCGTGTGGCGGCGCTCGCCTGCGCGACCGTGTTGCTCTGCACGATGAAGTCGGCGACGCGTTCGCGCACCTTGCGAAGCGGTGCGAGCGCCTTGTCGGAGTCGACCGCGAGTTTCGCGAGCACGTGGTTCTCGTTGGCGAGGATCGCGAGCACCTTGTCGAGTTCCTGCAGCGCCGGGTTGGCGCGGCTGATGACTTCGTTGAGATCGCTGCCGCGCCCGCGAGGCCGGCGCCGAGTTCGTTGAGGATGATCGTCAGGCGCTCGCGTTCGGGCAGGCGGTCGATGTCGCCGAGCAGGTCGACGTCGACCGGGCTCGAGGTGTTCTGCACCGGCAGCAGGTACTCGCCCGCGCCTTCCTGGCCGGTGGGGATCTTGTGCAGCGGCGGCGGCAGCGGCGTGCCTTCCACGCGCGGCTGCGTCGGCAGGCAGTCGACGTACTTCTCGCCGATCAGCGACTGCGGGCGGATCGTGCAGCTCGCGTCGGCGCGGAAGTCCTGGAAGCCGGGGTTTTCGATGTTCATCACGACCGCCGCCTTCGCCTGCGGCGTCGGCGTGACCGAGCGCACCGTGCCCGACCTTGACGCCGTCGATCTTCACGTTCTCGCCGGAGATCAGGTTGCCGGCGTCGTCGAAGATCGCGCGCACCGTGTAGCCGCCGTTGGAGCCGCCGGCGGCGGTGGCGAGCAGCACCACGGCCGCGAGCGCGGCCGCACCGGCGATCGCGAACGCGAGCCGCCCGCGACCCAAGATGTAGCCCTCCACCCGATCTCCTCGCCGGTCCTCAACCCGATCCTTCCCTCGCGTCCTTACTAGCGTTGACAAGGAGCGGGCGACCCCACCAACGGCGGTGGGGCCGCCCAGCCTTGCCGAAGTCGAGCTTACGCCCTCGACGGCGCAAACCCTTCTGCGTCCCGCTACTTGCGCGGGCACGGCGCTTTGTAGGTCGCCGTGACGGTTTCGGGCTGCGATTCTTCGCCGTTGTCGGCGAAGATCACTTCGGTCTTCAGCGGGAAGCCGCCCTTGGGGCACTTCTTCGGCACGCGCCCGTAGTAGACCGTCTTGCCGTGCGACTTGTACGCCGAGCCGGCCTTCACGTTGATCGTTTTGACCGACGCGTACGGCGCGCCGGGGACGCTCGCGACGAGCGGCACCTTGGTGATCAGCTCGGGCCCGTAGCCAGCGCCGCCCACGAAGTTCTTGTAGGCGCCGGCGGAGATAGATTTCCAGCGACACCGGCGAGTGCCCGTCGTCGAAGAAGATGAAGCCACCGCCCGGTGCGTAGAACGAGGACAGTTCGGTGGTCTCTTCGACACGTTCGCCGCCGAAGGTCACGTAGCCGAGCACCGTGCCGATCGGGCCCGCCTGCGAGCCCTTCGGGCAGCCGATCGGGCCCTTCTGGCGAGCACTTCTTCGTCGCAGGTGGGGAAGCCGCTGGGGTGCAGCATGGCGCCGGTGGGCAGGTAGAAGTTGACGCCGATGATCGGCGGCGGCGAGCCGAAGTATTCGGTGCCGGAGATTTCGTATTCGGCTTCCAGCGCCGTGCCGGCGCCGAGGATGTTGCCGGTTCCGGGGAAGCCGGGGATCGGCACCGCCTGGGCTTTGAACTTGACGGTCGGCGCTGCGGAGGCGACGCCCGGAAGAGCCAGCACAGCCAGCCCGAGGACGGCAAGACAGGTGGATGCTCTGCGCATCAGAATTTCTCTCCTCTTTCGATGGACAGGTCCGCCTCGATCCGGGTAGCTCCGGAGCCATGCCGGTCCGGCGACATCGAGATCCCCTGCGTGCGCGGGAACATTGGCGAATTTCAGCGAAACCTTATCCGTCCGGCCCGGGGCGTTCAAGTTTGAGCCGCGCGCTGCAGCGGGCAAGGCGCATGCGCCGATGCGCCACCCCTCGGGAGCCGTGAGCTAACGCTCGAGCTGAGCACGAGCCTAGGAACGGACGGACAGCTCGAGCGCGTCGCCCGCGAAGCGCACGCCGACGGGCTCGAGCACGACCTCCCGGGGGCCCTCGTCGCACGCCTCCCGCGAGCAGCGCGGCGAATCCGCAGCGCTCGGCGACGGCCACGACCCGCTCCCCTTGCCCAGCCGGGGCATACAGCGCGTAGCCGGCACCCATGTTGAACGTCGAGTACGCCGCCTGCGCGTCCATGCCCAGCCCTCTGCACGAGGAAGCTCAGCACCGGCGGCACCGCCGGCAGCCGCTCGACGCGGTAGCTCAGCTCCCTGGCCGGGCGCATCAGCTTGAGCAGCCCGTGACCCGTCACGTGACTCACGTAGCTGAGCTCTACGCCCTCTTCGAACAGCGCAGCGAGCAGCGGCACGTACATGGCCGAGGGCTCGAGCAGCGCCTCGCCGAGCGTGACCGGACCCTCGTCCCCACTACCGTGCTCGTCCCTGCGCTCGTCTCGCTGCGCGCCGGGGAGCGGCGTCGCGTAGCCGTCTGGCAGGCCCTCGGCGACCCGACGCGCGAGCGAGGCGCCGTTGGCGTGCAGTCCGCTGGAGGCCACGAGCACGATCTCATCGCCGGGCCGCAGACGCTCGCCGAGGATCGGCTCGCGAGTGGCGGGCACGACGCCGACCGCCGCACCGGCGAGCTCGATGTCGCGCTCGTCCACGAGCCCTGGCAGCGCCGGCGACTCGCCGCCGCCCCACGCGCAGCCGCCGTCCACGCACGCCCTGCGCCAGCCCTCGAGCAGCGACGCCATGCGCTCGCGCTGCGCATACCACGCCGAGGAGCCGGTCGCGAAGTACGCGTTGACGACCAACGGCAGCGCGCCGACGCAGCAGAGGTCGTTGAGGATCGCCGCGACCGTGTCGTAGGCGACGGCGGCAAAGCGATCGAGGCCCTGCTCTTCGAGCACGCGGCGCGCGATCACCGACTTCGTGCCGAGGCCCTCGATGACGAAGGCGAAGGCGCGCCCATCGAGCTCGAACACGAAAGCCGGCTCGCCGCGTGAGGCCTCGAGTGCGCGCGCGCCTCTCGCGCCCAGCAGCTGCGAGGTCGAGAGCGCCTTCGCCATCGCCAGGCGCTTGCCGGCGTCGAGGGCCTCGTAATCGACGCCCGCCGCACGGTAGCTGGCGTCCTCGGGGCTCATCGGGGATGATCCTATGTCCCATTGCCGCCACCAAGGAGAGAAGGGGATGGACTTCGAGCCGAGTCAGCGTTGCAGTGAGTTCAAGGATCGCCTCGCAGCGTTCATGGATGAGCACGTCTATCCGGCCGAGGAGGCCTACGAGCGCCAACTGCGCGAGTCCGGCGATCCGCACAGCCAGCCGCCGATGATGGAGGAGCTCAAGGGGCACGCACGCGCGGCGGGACTGTGGAACATGTTCCTGCCAGACGCCGAGCACGGCGCCGGGCTATCGAACAGCGACTACGCGCCGCTCGCCGAGCTGCTCGGGCGCTCGCCGATCGCCTCCGAGGCGTGCAACTGCTCTGCGCCGGACACGGGCAACATGGAGGTGCTGCACCAGTTCGGCTCGGAGGAGCAGAAGGAGCGTTGGCTGAGACCGCTTTTGGATGGAGAGATTCGGTCCGCGTTCGCCATGACCGAGCCGGACGTCGCGAGCTCAGACGCGACCAACGTCGCGCTGAGCATCGAGCGCGACGGCGAGGAATACGTGCTCAACGGACGCAAGTGGTGGATCACGAACGTGTTCCATCCCCACTGCCGGATCATGATCGTGATGGGCAAGACCAACCCGGATGCACCGACGTACACGCAGCAGAGCCAGATCCTCGTGCCCCTGGAGACCCCCGGCGTGACGGTGCTGCGCAACTTGCCCGTGTTCGGCTACGTCGACCAGGACGGGCACGGGGAAATCCTGTTCGAGGACGTACGCGTGCCGGTCGACAACGTCATCTCCAAGGAGGGCGACGGCTTCATGATCGCCCAGGCCCGGCTGGGACCGGGGCGCATCCACCACTGCATGCGCGCGATCGGCGCGGCCGAGCGCGCGCTCGAGCAGATGTGCAGACGCGCGGTCTCTCGTGTCACCTTCGGGCAGCCGCTGGCGATGCGCGCCAACGTGCAGGACTGGATCGCCGAGTCGCGCATCGAGATCGAGATGGTGCGACTGCTGACGCTGAAGGCGGCCTGGATGATGGACACGGTCGGCAACCGCCACGCGCGGACCGAGATCGCCGCGATCAAGGTCGCCGCCCCCAACGTCGCCCTGAAGGTGCTCGACCGCGCGATCCAGCTGCACGGAGGCGGCGGGGTCTCCGACGACTTCGGACTGGCGAGCGCCTACGCGCACCTGCGCACGCTGCGCCTGGCCGACGGCCCCGACGAGGTGCACAAGCTCTCGATCGCACGCCGTGAGCTCGCGCCGTACGCTCCCCGTGAGCCGGTGCCGGCATGAGGGGGCTCGGCGAGGGCCTGCTCATGCCTGACAGGGTGATCGCGTGGCCACAACGACGCTAGAGGACCACCCGGCCTCCAGCCGCGAGCTGGAGGTCCTGATCGTCGGTGGCGGCTTCGGCGGCATCGCCGCGGCGATCGAGCTGCGCCGGCACGGCATCGAGCGGGTGAGGATCCTCGAGCGCGCGAGCGACCTGGGCGGCACGTGGTTCTACAACGGCTACCCGGGCGCCGCCTGCGATGTGCCCAGCCATCTGTACTCCTTCTCCTACGCGCAGCGCCGCGACTGGTCGCGGCTGTGCTCGCCGCAGGCGGAGATCCATGCCTATCTGCACGAGGTGGCGCGCACGCACGACGTCGAGCGCCTCGTTCGCACGAACAGCACAGTGAGCGAGTGCTCGTGGGACGCGGCCCGCTGCCGTTGGAGCGTGCAGACCGAGCAGGGCGAGACCTTCGAGGCCGACGCGCTGATCCTCGCCACGGGCCAGCTGAACGAGCCCTCGGTGCCGCAGCTCGAGGGAGCGGAGAGCTTCGCCGGGCACAGCTTCCACTCCGCTCGCTGGGATCACGCATACCCGCTCGAGGGCAAGCGCGTGGCGGTCGTCGGGACGGGCGCGAGCGCCGTCCAGTTCGTGCCAGCGATCGCACCGAAGGTAGAGCGCCTGAGCGTCTTCCAGCGCACCGGCAACTGGTTCCTGCCGCGGCGCAACCGTCGCTACAACCAGATCGTGCGGGCGGCGATCGAAGGCGTTCCCGGCCTCCAGGGGCTGCGGCGCTGGTTCATCTATGAGTACACCGAGTCGCTGACGCTCGCGATCCGCCACCCGGAGACGGTCGGGCGCATCGCCGCACTGCGCTCGAGCTCCTTCATGCGCTCGCAGCTCACCGACCCCCTCGTGCGCGCGAAGGCCTGGCCGGATTACACGTTCGGCTGCAAGCGCATCCTCTTCAGCTCCGAGTACCTGCCGAGCCTGCAGCGAGCAAACGTCGAGCTCGTGACGGAGGCGATCGCCGGCATCGAGCCCGCGGGGATCCGCAGCGCAGACGGCGCGCTGCACGAGGCCGACTGCGTGATCTGGGCGACCGGCTTCAAGACCAACGACTTCATGTTCCCGATGCGTGTGAACGGCGAGAACGGCGTCGCGCTACAGGATGCCTGGCGCGACGGACCCCACGCACACCTGGGGATGTGCGTGCCGGGCTTCCCGAACATGTTCGTGATGTACGGCCCCAACACCAACACCTCCGGCGGCTCGATCATCGTCTACCTGGAGGCGCAGGCGGCATACCTGCGCCAGGCGCTCACGCAGCTGCGCGCGCGAGGTGCGGGAGCGATCGACGTGCGTCCCGAGGTGGAGGCGGCGAGCGATCGGGAACTGCAAGCGCGCTTCGCCGGCACTGCGTGGACGCGCTGCGACTCCTGGTATCGCGACGAGCACGGACGGATCGTCGCCAACTGGCCGGGGTACATGCGCGAGTACGTGCAGCGCACGGCAACGCTCGACGCCTCCGAGTACCGCTTCACGCCGCTGCCGGCGCGCGTCGGTGCCGGGGCATAGGACGATCGGCAATGCGCGTTCACAGCGCTGGCCCCTCTCGAGCCGAGCGCACGAGCATGAGGGTGGAGCATGGCCGAGTATGACTATGTGATCGTCGGGGCCGGCTCCGCGGGCTGCGTGCTCGCGAACCGCCTCTCCGAGGACCCCTCGGTGCGCGTCCTGCTGCTGGAGGCGGGCGGCGCTGACCGCTCGCTGAAGATCAAGATCCCCGCTGCCTTCGCGCAGCAGTTTCACACGAAGCTCGACTGGGACTTCGAGACCGAGCCAGAGCCGCACGTGGACGGACGCCGGCTGTACGTCCCCCGCGGCAAGGCGCTAGGCGGCTGCAGCTCGATGAACGCGATGCTCTACGTCCGCGGCCGGCCACTCGACTACGACGGCTGGGAGGCCCAGGGCGCGCCCGGCTGGGGGTATGCGAGCGTGCTTCCCTACTTCATCAAGGCCGAGGACAACGTACGCGGCCCCTCCGAGTACCACGGCGCCGGAGGACCGCTGCGCGTCTCCGAGCAACGCTCGCCGCGCCCCATGAACGCGCGCCTGCTGTCCGCGAGCGAGGCGGCTGGGATCCCCCGAATAGCCGACTACAACGGCCCCGAGCAGGACGGCGTGTCGGTCTTTCAGGTGACGCAGTCCGACGGACGCCGCTTCAGCGCAGCCGACGCATACCTGCGCCCCGCGATGACACGGCCGAACCTCCAGGTACGCACGCGTGTCACCGTGCTGGGGATCGAGCTCGACGGCGAGCGCGCCACGGGCGTGCGCGTGCGCGGCTCCCGCCGCGGCGAGGAGACGGTGAGCGCCGCTCGCGAGGTGCTGTTGTGCGCGGGCGCGATCGGCTCCCCGCAGCTGCTGCTGCTCTCGGGCATCGGCGCCCGCGAGGAGCTGCGCGCCTCAGGCGTGACGCCACGCCACGAGCTGCCCGGTGTGGGGCGCAACCTGCAGGACCATCCCTTCGTCACAGTTATATGGGAAGTCTCCGATCAGCAGACGCTGTATGGCGCCGATCGCCCGAAGGCGCTGGCGGAGTGGCTGCTGCGCAAATCGGGCAAGCTCAGCTCGAGCGTCGCGGAGGTCGTCGCGTTCACGCGGACGCGCGGAGGACTGCCGGCCGCGGACATCCAATTCCACATGGGCGCGGCCTACTACGAAGATCACGGCGCAGAGGAGTACGACGGGCACTGCATGGTGATCGCGCCCGCGCTCGTCTCGCCGAAGGCCCGCGGGCAGGTGTGGCTGCGCGACGCCGACCCCCAGACGAAGCCGTGCATCCTCACCAACAGCCTCTCCGACACCGACGATGTCGCCTCGCTGCTTGCCGGCGTGGCGCTCGCCCGCAAGATCGCCGAGTGCTCGCCCGTGCGCGAGACGGTCGTCAAGGAGCTCAAGCCGGGCCCGGGCCTCGCGCAGGACGAAGAGCTGGAAGCGGACCTGCGTCGGCGCCTGATGCTGATCTACCACCCGGTCGGCACCGCCAGGATGAGCGACACCCACGGGGAAGCCGTGGTCGACTCGGCGCTGCGCGTGCACGGCATCGATGCGCTGCGTGTGATCGACGCGTCGATCATGCCGACGATCACGGGGGGCAACACGAACGCTCCCACGATCATGATCGCCGAGCGCGGCGCCGATCTCATCAGGGGCCTCGCGTGAGCCTTTCGATCAACCTCCACCGTGAGGGCGAAGGGCCACCGCTCGTGCTGCTGCACGGCGTGGGACACCATTGGCAGGCCTGGACTCCAGTGATCGGGCGCCTGTCACGGGACTTCGACGTGATCGCGTGCGACCTGCCCGGCTTCGGTCGCTCCGCTCCGCTCGCGCCGGGGATCGAGCCGACGATCCCCGCTTACGCGGATGCTTTCGAGTGGTTCTTCGCCGAGCTCGGCCTCGAGCGCCCGCACGTCGCGGGAAGCTCCATGGGTGGCGCGATCGCGCTCGAGCTCGCGCGCGAGCGCGCGGTGGCGACCGTCACCGCCTTCTCACCCGCAGGGTTCTGGACCCCGGCCGAGCGTCGCTTCTGCCAGCAGTCGCTGATGGTGACCGCCCGCACGCCGCCCCGTCTGAGGCCGGCGATCGAGAGGATGGCGCGCTCGCGCAGCGGGCGCGGAGCGCTGTTCTGGCAGCTGATGGGCTACCCGGCGCGCATACCGGCCCAAGCGGCGATCGACGCGCTCAGGAGCGCCTGGGCCGCGCCCGCCTTCGTGGACGCCCTGCGGGCCTTCGACAGCTACACCTTCGCCGCTGGGCAGGAGCTGCGCGGCACGCCCGTGACAATCGCCTGGGGCAGTCGCGACCGGCTGCTCCCCTACCGTCTGCAGGCGCCCCGCGCGCGCACCTCGCTGCCGTGGGCCACACACGTGACGATCGGCGGCGGGCACCTCCCCTTCTACGACGACCCAGCGGCCGTGGCCGAGGTGATCCGCGCACGCGCCACCTCAGCGCTCACAGCGGCGGCGCACTCGTGAGCAGAGGCTCGCGCATGAGTGCGCGCCGGCGCTAGCAGCCACCGCGCGCTCTAGGACGAGCGCGCGCTGTTGCGGCGCTCGAGGCCTCTGAGCACGTCTGCGCCGAGAACTGCGTCGACCTCGAGCCGCGCCGTGGCCATCACCCGTGCGACCATCATGTACTGGCCGATCACGAGCAGCAGGTGCGTGATCTGCGCAGTTGAGAAGCGAGCGCGCATGGCGCTGAAGGTCTCCTCGTCGGGGGTGGCCTCGAGCACGACCTGAGTGGTGAAGCGGACCACCAGCCGGCCATCCTCGCCGAGCGCCTCCGCGTCGAGGTCATCGGCCTCGAGCGCCGCCACCTGGGCATCGGTTCCGCCGACGGCCAAGAGGATCGGGACGTGCTGCACCCACTCGTATTCGGCGCCCGGCGTTAGCCGCGCCACGCGCAGGATCGCCTGCTCGCGCAGGACGGGGTCAAACCAGCGCGCATCGAGACAGTTCCCGCCGAAGCGCAGCCAGTTCACGAACGCGCCCTGCGCGTTGGCGACCGTGGCGAAGATCGCAAGCGGGGGCAGGCGTTCGAGCGCCGCGCGCACGGGCGGCTCTGCGTCTGCGAGATCGAGCGGGGGCAGGCGGGTCATCAGCGGCGCGCCAATCATGCCAGCCGGGCTTCGCTACCGTGCGCTGCCTGTGGCCGGCAATGGCGGTGAAGCGCCCGTGGGGCGTGAGGGCCCGCGCTCGCGGCGGATGCTCAGGGGCGCGCTCGTGCTCGCGGCGCTCGTGACGCTCGTGGCCTGGCGTGCCGCCACCGAGAGCATCCCGCGGATCGTCCTCTCCCCGACGCTCGCCGCATACGTGAGGCTCGGCGCAGGCCGCCCCACGCTCGCGTGGCCACGCGAAGGGCAGGCGACAGTCGAGGTCGAGGGCGCCGATGCGCCCCTGGCGAGCGCGGGTAGGCAGGCACCGGCGCCGATCGCCAGCCTCGCCAAGGTGATGACCGCGTTCCTGACGCTGCGCGAGCATCCGATCGCGCCTGGCGCCGAAGGGTTCAGGATGACGATCACCGCGCAGGAGGCGGCCGAAGAGCACGAACGCCTGGCGCTCGATCAGTCGGTCCTTCCCGTGCGCGCGGGCGAGCGGATCAGCGAGCGCGAGGCGCTCGAGGCTTTGATGGTGCCGTCCGCCAACAACATCGCCGCTCTGCTGGCAGCCAACGAGGGCGGCGTGGGCGCCTTCGTGGCGACGATGAACGCGACCGCGCGCAGCCTGGGCATGAGCCAGACGACCTACACCGACCCGAGCGGCTTCACCGCGACGACGGTCTCGACCGCCGTCGACCAGTTGAAGCTCGCGGCGGCCGCGATGGCGATGCCGGCGTTTGCCGCGCTCGTCGACGAGCGCACGGCCGTCCTTCCGCTCGCCGGCGTGATGCGCAACCTCAACGCGCTCGTGGGAGAAGATGGCTATGTCGGCGTCAAGACGGGTTCCGACAGCGCGGCGGGAGGGTGTCTGATCTTTGCCAAGCGCGCGCTGGTGGCGGGCCGGCGCCTGATCGTGCTGGGGGTCGTGCTCGGCCAGCGCTCGGGCGCGTACGTGGAAGTGGCGCTCGCCAGCGCGCAGCGGCTCGGCGACTCGGCCGCGGCGGCCGTGCGCGTACGGACTGCCTTGCCCGCCGGCACGCGCGCGCTCAGCGCCCGGGGCGCGGACGGCGGGCGAACCTCCGCAGTCACGGCTGGCGCGCTGAGCGCGCTCGGATGGAGCGGCGCGCCGCTGCTGGTGCACCTACACGTTCAGGCAGCCCCGAGCACGCTGCGAGGCGGCGAGCGACTCGGCTCGGTCACGCTCGGAGGCGCGACAAACGCTGCAAGCGCGCTCGTCGCCGCGCGCGCGCTCGGCGGGCCCTCGTTGGGCTGGCGGCTTGGGCATCTGCTGTGAGACCTGCTGCCGAATGCCGGGACGTGCCGGCGTGGGATAGTTTCGAGCGCCTGCTATACTGAACTATATGGTTCAGTATCAGACGCAGCTCGATAGAACGCTCGCCGCCCTCGCGGACCCCACGCGCAGAGGCATCCTCGAGCGCCTCGGGCGCGGAAGCGCGACGATCACGCAGCTCGCACAGCCGCTCGGCATGTCACTCACGGGCATGAAGAAGCACGTGCGCATCCTCGAAGCAGTCGAGCTGGTGCGCAGCCGCAAGGAAGGTCGCGCGCGCCGCTGCAGCCTCGGTACGCGCCGGCTGGAGGAGCTCGAGCGGTGGATCGCGTCCTACAGGGAGCTACTGGACGGACGCCTCGACCGCCTCGGCGAGCTGCTCGAAGGCGAGGAGCCCCAGTTGCACGGCAATCAACAACAACGATGAGCGCAAAGGAGAAAGCCATGACGCCGACCCAGGAGGAGCACGCGACCGTGAGTGAGAGGACGAGGCTGACCACGCCGACGCCGCGCGAGATCGTGAGCGAACGCGAATTCGATGCGCCCGTGGAGCGGGTTTTCGCGGCGTACACAGACCCGCAGCTGATCCCCCGCTGGTGGGGGCCGAGACGGATGACGACGAGCGTCGAGGAGATGGACGTGCGCGTCGGCGGGAAATGGAGGTTCATCGCACGTGACGGCGATGGCGTCGAGCAGGCCTTTGGCGGCGTCTATCGCGAGGTCACGCCGCCCGAGCGCATCGTGCAGAGCTTCGAATGGGAGGGCATGCCCGGCCACGCAATCATCGAGACGGTCGGCTTCGAGCGGCTCGGCAAGCGCACGCGCGTGACGACGACGTCGCTCTTTCACACGAGCGAGGAGCGTGACGCCATGCTCGCCTACGGCATGGAGCGCGGGCTCAGCGAATCACACGACCGCCTGGCAGAGCTGCTCGCGTGATCGTGAGCAGCTGACGCCCTGGGTGCGACGCGCTCGGCGGGGGCGAGGCTTCCGGCGGTAGACCATGGCAAGCTCTCGCGTGTGAGGTGCCACCGCTACGAGATGCACCAGAGGGCCCCGTGGCGATAGTGCCTGCCAAAGCGAGGCGCGGGCCCCACCGAGCGGTCGATCGGGCATCTGGCGCGCTCGCCACGCCGGCGCTTTGGTGGGTGCTCGCGGGCGCCTTCACGCTGGGTGAGATCACGTGGAGCGTCTCCACGAGCCATATAGACACACCGCAGATCTGGGGTGGGTTGCGTCACTTCCTCGACGGCGTCTCGCCATACGGGGTCGTGACCCACCTGCCTTATGCGTATGACCATCCGCCCGGCTCGACGCTCATCGACGCACCGCTCGGCTTGCTCTCGCTCTCGCTCGCCGAAGATATCGTGGTGGTCGCCTCCGGGTTGGCCTGCATGCTCGCGATCGTGCGCGTCTGCTGGGGCAGGAAGGAGCTCTCGCCTTGGCGGGTAGCGCTCGCCGCCTTCATAGTGAGTATCTCGCGGCCATTCCACGAGGAGCTGGCGCTCGGCAACATCGACCTACTCGCGCTGGCGCCGCTGGCGTTCGGCATGATCGCGATCGAGCGAGGCCGAGAACGCATTGGGGGGGCACTGATGGGGCTGGGCGTGTGCATCAAGCCGACCGCCGCATTGGTGCTGCTCGCACCGCTGCTCGCCAAACGTTGGCGAGCAACCGTCGTGGCTGTCGGGCTCGTTCTCGCAGTCACCATTGTGGGTTTCGCGGTCGTGCCAAAGTCCGGTCGCTTCTTCACTTCTGTGGTTCCTTTCCTGACGGGCCCCGAACAAGCGAGGGCGGACTACAACGGGTCATTCACCGGTGTCGTGGAATACCTGGGTCCCGGTGCATCCACGCCGGCGACCGTGACACAGCTGTTCGCGCTGGCGGTTCTCATCGGCGTCGTGATGCGCTACCGGAGGATCCTTGGTGAATCCCTGGAGTTGTCCATAGCGCTGATGGTGCTCGCAGTCCTGCTCGTTCCCCGCTACAGCTTCGAGGTCTACGGGCTCTATCTCGTGCTCGCGTTTCCCGTCATCCTGAGGGCGCGTGGGGCTCTCGAGATCTCACTCGCGGCGATCGCGGTCTGGTTCCTCACGATCCGGGATGTCCTACCGCTGGAGGGCGCGGTCGTAGATCGCTTTCGCGAGCTGCGCCCGGGTGTGGGGCACCTCGCGCTCGGCGTGCTGCTCGTCGTGGTCCTGGAGCGGATCCGACGCGGGACGCGCGAGCGCCCTATTGGACTGGGTACGGTGGGTTGGGAGCGTTGATGATGCCGCTCTGCACGCCCGACACATCCATGTATACCGCGTAGATCACCGCGAGCGCTAGCAGTCCAGCGAGGACGGGGACGCGCCAGTTGGCCTTGCGCATGAGCACAAAGGCCGCTGCCGGGTAGAAGACTGGTGCCGCGAGCAGGATCATTCGCCCCCAGTCAAGAGCGAAGGTCATAGAGATCAAGCTGAGGACAACGAGTACGAGCCCTCGGCGGGCGAACGACATGCTCCGTAGCGCCAAGGGAGCGACGAACCACAGTGGGCCATAGGTCGTGAAAAGTCGGCGTGCCTCTTGGAAGGCACTGTCGAGCCCGAGCTTGATGACCGTGAAGCGCTCACTGATCAGCGAACCCCCATAGCCAGGCACCGCCGCTTTGCCGACTGTTGTGAAACCAAGCCTGATTCCCAGGTAGGCCAGCGCGGCGGGCATGCCGACAGCCAACGTTCGAACAAGCGCGTCGCGATCCAGAGGTTTGGTCGCCCATACCGCGTACGCCAGCGGGATCACGAACAGCACTGCTTCGCGTACGGCTGCTCCTAGTAGAAGCGTTATCGCCAGCGGCCAGTACGCGCGGCGAACGACGCAATAGGTCGCAGCCATCAAAAAGAATACGGTCGCGATGTCCGTGTTCCTCCCGTTTCGCAAGGCCACAACCAAGAACGGCGGCGAAACGCACATCAGGACTGCGAGTGAAGCTGCCAGTCGGGTTTCCGCACGCAACCAGCGCATTAGCAGATACGCAAAGTATGCGGCTCCGCCAGCAGCGAGCCAGGCGAGTAACCGAAACGAGGTCGTATAGCCGAACGGGAGAATGTGCACGAGCAGCGGCAGGCCAAACCGAAAGCCGAACGGGAACGTGTGGACGCCAAATGGATGTTCCGCCATCTTCTGGTAGATCAGGTCATCGCCCCGTGGCGTGGACTCCTTACGGCTCAGCGCGCTCACAATCGCAAGCAGACAGCCGCCTGAGATCCCGACCGCGAGGGCAGTGCGCACCTCGCCGCGGCGGGACTCTCCAGACGGCGGGGCGTGCTCGGCTTTCGTGCGAATCCCGACGCTCACGCCGCGATCCTAATCGCTAGCGTGGCAATGCTCTGGCGCCATCGATCGTGTAGCCCATCATCTCCTGCTTGACGCACAGGGTCTCCCAGCCAGAGACGCAGTAGTCACAGCTCCCGCACGCGTAGCCAAGCCAGGGCATCGCAACGCGATCACCGACCGCGACCTCACTCACGTCGGGTCCACACTGCGTGACGATGCCGACGCCCTCGTGACCGGGGATGAACGGTGGGGAGGGCTTGATCGGCCAATCGCCGTTGGCAGCGTGGATGTCGGTATGGCAGAGACCGCATGCTTCGACCTTCACACGCACCTGTCCCACAGCGAGCGCTCGCATTGGTGTCTGCTCCAGTGCAAGCGGGGTGCCGAACGTATGGACGACTGCGGCGCGATAGGTGGAAGACGACGTCCCCGTGGCCTGGGACTCGGGGATGGCAACTGCGAGCGCCTTCGAGATGTTGCGCGAGCAAGCCCGGGTCGATAACCGCAAGCTGATCGACCTCGCCACGGCTGTCGTCGACGGACACCGGCTCTTGCCCAGGGAGCCCCAGCCTACGTCGCAGTCCTGACGCTCACGTCGCGCTCGTCACGTAGGCAGCCGACTGGTTCGCGAGCTTCGCGCGGCCGGAGAGCCGGTTGGGTGCAGTTAGAGCCGTTTGATGGAGACGGTGGGAATCGAACCCACGTCCGTGATCGCGTGAGGATGGCGTCTACGAGCGTAGCCGGCGCTCTGATCTCGTCCCCCGCTCGCCTCGCCGGCGGGGTTGCGGGGGACCAGCCTCCTTAGATGTTCCCGGATCGGCGGAGGCGGGCCTCACCGGGTGAGCCTGCTTTCTGATCCCGGCCTTCCCCGCCGCAGGCGAGCGGGGCCCGAGACCTCACGGCTTAGCTATTGACTAAGCGGCGAGGGCGTACTCGTGAGAGTCCGCACTTATGGTTTTCCCGGGTGTTTTACGAGGCCGCCCGGGACCTCGACTCGCAACCACCCCCACGAGCCGACCACGTCGAAGCCTGTCGTCCCCGGGGATGTACTGCCCCTTCAGTGTACCCTCGCGCGCTGGATGGGCCGTCGCTGCGCTCGCGTGCCGGGCGGCTGTCGCTGGGCAGCCGTGTGCTGGGGCCGCCGCGCGGCGCCACGGAGGCAGACGAAAAGAGACGCGGTCCCAGGCCGCTTGAGGAACCCGCTCGGTCCGGCCCGAAGGCCTTTCCTGGCGTGGTGGCGCGGCCTCACACCTCGGTGGCCTCGCTCTTTGCGGCTCGGTTCCGCGTCTGGATTCAACGTAGCTCGCCGCTCGCGCGTTTGCAATCCCCCTGCGGCACCTGATCCCGCACGTTGCGCGAAAAAAGCCGTGCGCTGTAGCTCGGCGCGCCTTCGAGGACGCAACGCAAAGGCCGTTAGGCCGCGCTTAAACGTGCTGCCACAATGTAGGTATGGAGAACCCCGACCTGTCGCTGCCTGCGCCCTCGCCCGTGCAGGCGGCGTCGCTGTCGCCGGGCACCTACCCGAGCCACCCGACGAGCCACCCGACGAGCCACCCGGCGAGAACCCGTTCGGCGAGCAGCCGCGCAGGTCGTCCCCGGTGCGCAGCCTGCGCAAGCGCATCGGCAGCGCGCTCGCGGCGATCGTCGCGCTGGTGGCGAAGTTCGGCGTGGCGATCAAGGCGCTGCTGGTGGCCGCTGCCGAACCTGAAGCTGTTCGTGACTGCGGGCACGGCGCTGGTGTCGGTTGCGGCCTACAGCCTGTTCTTCGGCTGGGAGTTCGCGGCCGGCTTCGTGGTGCTGCTGTTCGTGCACGAGATGGGCCACGTGATCGCGCTGCGCCGCGAGGGCATCAAGGCGAGCGCGCCGATGTTCATCCCCTTCATGGGCGCGGCGATCTTCTCCCGGTCGCTGGGCGACAACGCGCTCGCCGAGGCGCGCGTCGGGCTCGCAGGCCCGATCCTCGGCAGCCTCGGCGCGGCGGCGGTGGCGGTCGTGGGTGAGCTCACCGGCAGCTCTCTGCTGATCGCGCTCGCGTACTTCGGGTTCTTCATCAACCTCTTCAACCTGCTGCCCGTGGTGCCGCTGGACGGCGGGCGCGCGGCGGCGGCGATGAGCCCGTGGATGTGGTTCGTCGGCTTCGGCGTGCTGGTGGCGCTGGTGCTTCCTGGACCCGGCAACCCGATCCTGTTGATCATCGTGCTGTTCGCCGGCTTTCAGACCTGGCACCGCTGGCAGCAGCGCAAAACGCGCTCGCTCGCAGCAGGCCGCCTACTACCGCGTGGCGCCCCGCCACCGCCTGCTGGTGGCCGCGGTCTACGTGGGCCTGATCGTGGCGCTGGTGTTCGGGATGCACGAGACGCACATCCTCACCAGCGGCGGGCACAGCTTCGGCTCGATCTAGCGGCGCGCTTCGCGCAGCCCGCGTTCCATGTCGCGCTTGGTCTCGCGCTCGCGCAGGCTCTGGCGCTTGTCGTAGAGGTCCTTGCCGCGCGCGAGCGCGATCTCGACCTTGGCGTGCGCGCCCGAGAAGTAGATGCGCGTGGGCACCAGCGTGAGCCCGCGCTCCTGCACGCGCGCCGCCAGGCGGTCGAGCTCGCGCCGGTGCAGGAGCAGCTTGCGCGGGCGCTCCGGATCGTGGTTTTCGCGCGCAGCGGGGGCGTATGGGGGGATGTGCACCGAGTGCAGCCACAGCTCCCCCTCGTGGATCGCCGCGTAGCCATCCTTTAGCTGTGCGCCCGAGGTGCGCAGCGACTTGACCTCGGTGCCCTCGAGCACGATCCCGCACTCGAAGCGCTCGAGCAGCTCGTAGCGGTAGGACGCATAGCGGTTGGACGCGACGTCGCCCGCGCCCACCTTGCGCTTGGCCTTCCTTAGCCATTCGCCGAGCCTAGATGCTCGCGCGATGGCTCATGCGTCGGGGAGGAGATCGACGCGTCCGCGGACCGCGTCCACGCTCTCCACGCGCACGCGGATCGCATCGCCGAGGCGGACCGTCGCGCCGCTTCGCTGGGCGTGCAGCACGGTCTGATACTCATTGAGCTCCCACCAGTCGCGCTCGCCGTCAGGGAAATCTCCGGCGCGCTGCACGCCCCCTCCGCGGCGCTGCGCACCTGCACCGCGGGCGTGCGCGCCCGCGCGCGCGCCGGCACTCCGGACGCGCATCCGCCGCACCGGCAGCATGCCTTCGAACGCGCCAGCCGCCGGGGCGCCCAGCGCCTGCGCTCCCGCCTGCGCGCGGCCCGCGCTGGGCGCGCTTACCGCGTCGGCGTCGGGGGCCTCGAAGGCGACGAACGCGCCAGCCGCAATCAAGCCGATCACCTCTCCCGTGAAAGCCTGCTCGCGGCCGCGTTCACGCAGCAGGCCCTCGAGCGCGAAGCAGCGCGCGACATCGTCGCTGTCGCGCTCTATTACCATCGCCTCGCGCTCGCGTTCGGAGGTCCACGCCCCGAGCTCGGCCAGCTCGCCGGCGCGCGGAGCGTGCTCGCCGGCGCCGATGGCCGACAGCAGCGCACGGTGGCAGACGAGGTCCGGATAGCGGCGGATCGGCGAGGTGAAGTGGCAGTAGGCCGGTGAGCGCAGGCCCGCGTGGCCAAGATTCTTGGGCGAGTAGTAGGCCTGCATGAGCGAGCGCAGCACGAGCGAATTGAGCGCTCGCCCTCCGCGACGCGCGCGGCGCACATACTCCTGGACGCGCGCTGAGATCTCCCCGACGAGCTCGGCGGCCTGCGTTGAGGACATGTGCTCGGGTAGCGGCGGCGTGGGGACCTCCAGCGAGGCGAGCTGTTCGACCAGCCGCACGATGCGCTGGGGCTCGGGGCGCTCGTGCACGCGGTACAAGCACGGAACCCCCCTTCGCTGGAGCGTGTTCGCGACGGCTTCATTGGCCGCGATCATCAGGTGCTCGATCAGTCTGTGGGACTCGGTCTGCGCACGCGCCAGCACGGCGCTCACGTTTCCGCGCGCGTCGAAAGTGAACTCGGGCTCCTCCGAGTCGATCGCGAGCGCGCCCCCGCGCCGACGCTCGCGCTCGAGCGCCGCGGCCGCCTGACGCGCGGCCAGCAACGCCATCCCCCACGGCTCGGCACCCGCCTCGGCACCAGCGAAGATGCGGTCCACGCGCTCATAGTCCAACCGAGCATCCGAGCGGATCACCGAGCGGTAGAAGGAGGCGCTGGCAAGCCGCGCACCGCGCAGCTCGAGCTCAACCGTCACGGCCGAGCGGTCCTCGCCGGGAACGAGCGAGCAGGCATCGCTCGAGAGGGCATGCGGGAGCATCGGCTCGACCGTGCCCGGCGCATAGACGCTCGTGGCGCGCCTGCGCGCCTCGCGGTCTAGCGCCGAGCCCTCCGGCACATGGGCGGCGACGTCGGCGATGTGCACCCACACGCGCACCGCCCGCTCGCCTGCGTGGTCGCCCGGGCCCCGTGGGAGCTCCGATGGGCCATCCCCGCGCACGCCGGCGCTCGTGCTCGGCTCGATCGCCTGCGCCGAGATGGCATCGTCGAAGTCGCGCGCACTCGCAGGATCGATCGTGAACGTCGGCAGCGCGCGCAGATCGCGCCTGTCGCCCCGCTCCCGCCGCACGCGCGCTCCCGCCGCGTGCGCCTCGTCCTCGACCTCGCTCGAAAAGCCTCGCCGCAGGCCGCGTTCGAGGAGCAGCGCCTCGATCAAGTCGCGCGCTATCTCCGGACGGCCGAGCGCACGCGTGACACGGGCCCCGCCGCCGCGCCTCGGCGCCTGCACGAGCACGAGGTCCCCGGCGCCCACCCTCTCCTTGCCTGCTCCCGCCGAGCGTCCCGAGCCGAGCGTCACGCCTCTGGCGCCCGGGCGACGCCCCGTGCGCTCAGTGGGCGCGCCTCGTGCGCCTCCAAACAGAGGCTCGGCGATGAGAAAGCGCCCGCGGCGCTCGACCACGGCGACGAACGATTCCCCCCGCCCTTCCCCCCGCCCTTCCGGCTGTCCGTTGCTCACCCGACTTTGGCCGCGAGCGTGTCGAGCGCCACGTCCAGGCCGCGTTCGCTGTCTACGCCCTGGCGCACGAGAACTTCGGGGACCACGCCGGCGCCCTGCTTGACGCCGCCGCCGCCGAGGTTGCGCCCGTCCGGGGTGAAGTACTCCCCTACGGTGATGTCGAGGGCGCCGCCATTGGACAGTGGCTGCTCCTGCTGGAAGACGCCCTTGCCGAAGGTGTGCGTGCCCACGATCGTCGCGCGGTGATGATCCTGCAGGGCCGCGGTCACGATCTCGGCGGCCGAGGCGCTGTCGGAGTCGACGAGGACGACCACCGGGATCGACGCCGGGATCGCGCCTCCGCTCGCCAGCAGCACCTGCGAGCCCTGCGTGCGAGCGCGCATCGAAACGATCACGCCCTTGGCGATGAAGATGCTCGCGATCAGTTGCGCTTCAGCGACCAGCCCGCCGCCGTTCGCACGTAGGTCGAAGACGATGCCGCGCGCGCGGACGTGCAGCTCATGCTCGACGGCTTCGCGCACTTCGGCCGCTGAGCCGACGGTGAAGCTTGCCAGGCCGACAACGCCCAGCCTGATGCCGTGAACGGTGCGCGTGGCGGATTCGACGACGGGCGCAGCGACGATCTCGCGAGTGACCTCGACGTTGCGCGTACGAGACCGCAAGCCAGCTGAGGAGGAACGCGCGACGGCGAGCTCGATGCTCGTGCCCGCGCGTCCGCGGATCAGCGACGTTGCGCGTTCAGCGGTCAGCCCTTCGAGCCTGCGACCGTCGACCGCGACGATCAGTTCGCCCGACTTGAGGCCTGCGTGGGCGGCCGGTGAAGCGTTGAACACCCGCTCTATCAGCAGGCCATGATGGGGCGCGAGCTGTGAATCCACCGATACGCCGATGCCGCTGAAATGCGGCGGGGAGGTGAATTCGTGGTATTCCGCGGGCGTGAGGTAGTGCGAGAAGCGGTCATCCAGGCTCGCGACGGCGCCAGCGATCGAGGCGTTGGAGAGCTGCGCGCTGGAGACCGGCCGGTAGTACTCGCTGGTGATCCGCTCGATCGCTTCGTCGACCACATGCGACTGCGGACTCGCGACGAAGGCGCTGCGCAGGAAGCTGGGGAGGTCTTCGGGATGCCCGCCGAGCCACAGCCCCGCTACCAAAAGCAGCGGCAGCGCCAACGAGAGAGCGGCGGTCAGCGGCTGTCGGCGGGAGCGGGGCACGCGCTCCGGAGAGGGTAGTGCAGGCGTCCGCGCCCGCCGGAGGCTACGGGGCGGCTGCCTGCACTCCCCGACGGGGCCGCGCGCCAGGCCGTGCATGCCACGCACCGACTCCGAAGGGCAGCCGACGCTCTAGGGTGGGGCCCATGGCTCGCGTGATCAGCACCCAAGTCGCCTCCAACGAGCTGCCGATCCACCGCATCCAGCTGCCGGGGACGCGTGCGCTCACGGTCCTCGTGGCGTTCGATGCGGGTGCGCGCAGCGAGCGCGCAGAGGAGAACGGAATGGCCCACTTCCTCGAGCACCTGGTGTTCAAGGGGGGCGAGAGCTATCCCACATACAAGGACGTCAACGAAACCGCCGAGCGTCTCGGGGGCGTCCTGAACGCCTACACGAGCCACGATCTTGTCGCCTTTCACATCACCGTGCGGGCCCGCAGCGCGCCGGAGGCGATCGACCTGCTGAGCGACTTCGTGGGGCGCCCGCGCCTGGACGAGGAGGAGCTGGAGCGCGAGCGCGGCGTGGTGATACAGGAGATCAACCGCGCCTACGATCAGCCCTCCACCGTCGCCGAGTACCTGATCGACCGCGCGGCATTCGGCGATCATCCGCTCGGCAGAACCGTACTGGGGCCAGCGGAGAACCTGCGGAGCTTCACTCGCGCGGCGATCGTCGCGTTTCGCGACCGCCGCTGGGCGGGCGCACGTGGCGGCGCGTTCCTGATCGGCAACCTCGAGCACCTCCCCGACGAGCGCGAGCTTCAGGAGCGCTTTGCGCGCTTCCCGACGCTCGCTCAAGGCGACCCCTACGTGCCGGCACCCGCCTTCACGCCGGAGAAGCTCGTGGAGGAGCGCGACACCAACCAGTCGCACCTGCGCATGATCTACCGGCCCGAGCTCAACGTGGGCGATGTGCGTGCGCGCGCCGCGCTATCCATCTACGCGACGCTGCTCGGGGGCTCGATGGGCTCACGTCTGTTCGAGGAGATCCGCGAGAAGCGCGGACTGTGCTACTCCGTCTACGCGGCCGACCACGCGTTCGCGGATATCCCGATCCTGCAACTCGGCTCTGGGCTCGAGTCGGCTAAGTGCATCGAGGCCTACACGCGCATGCGCGAGATCGTCGACGAGCTGCGTGCGGAGGGGCCGACCGAGGAGGAGGTGACACGTGCGCGCGCATACGCCGCCGGTAGGCTCGTGCTCGCGTTCGAGAACTCGGGGGCGGTGGCGCGCTACGCCGCCAACCAGCGGATCGTCTTTGGAGAGGAGATCGACCCGGATGCGGCGATCGCCGCCCTGGACGCCGTCACATACGACGAGGTGCGCGAGATCGCCGCCGACGTCGGCGAGCGGCTGGCCGTGGCCTGCGTAGGGCCGCACACGAGCGAGGAGTTCTAGCCCTCCAGCGCGCTCAGCTTCTCGGCGCGGGCGTCCTCGCCGACGATCTCCACCACCCGGCGCCTCGCCTCCTCGAGGTCAACCGCGCGAGCCTCCACCATCGCTTCGATGTCGACCCAGTCGCGAGGGCGGTCGAACATCGCCTTGAACACCGCCAGTCCCGTGCAGCCCAGCACCGGGATCGTACGCTCGCCAAAGGGCACGTGGCGGATGTTCCTCTCGACCTCGTCGTGGAACGCCAGCACGCTGAAGAACAGGTCGATCGGTGTCTGCTCCCAACGAAGCCTCACCTGCCCATCGCGTTCTGCCTGTTCGAGATCGCTGCCGCTCGCGGCGATCTGCTTCGGCAGCGCAGCGAAGACCTCTCGAGTGCGGCTCGGCGCAACGAAGACGTTGAAGTCGAGGTCCTGCGTGGCCCTCGGTTCGAGGGTGCAATACCCGAGCGCGATCGCCCCTCCGACTGCGTGCGCGAATCCGGCCCCATCGAGCGCGTCGTGAATCGCCAGCAGCCGGTCGGCGAGACCGCTCACGCCGCCAGCCGAATCAGCGGCGGATAGGTGAGCGCGTCGCGCCGTCGAGACGGCATCCGGTCGGCAAGCTCGATGACGTCGATCAGGACCCTGCCCGCTCGCTCCAGAGCCGCCGCGTCGGACACGGACGAGATCTGGAGCTCCATGCCGGCTGCCCTGGCGATGCGGGCCAGCGCTGCCACCGAGGGTTGGCGGCGAGCATGCTCGTACGCGCTCAGAACCGATCGCGGAATGCCGCAGCGACGCGCCAGCTCGGCCTGGCTCAGCCCTGCGGCGTGCCGGATCTCGCCAATCAGCTCACCCGCCACACGCTCGTTACTGACGATCACCGGGCTACTATAGCGTATCCGCCAACAATTATCGCCGATGTTAGCGTATCCGCTATGTCACCCTAGCGCGACCATGCGGTCGATCGGCACGCGCGCCAGCACGGCTACCTCCTCGGGCACGCGCACCTCGAACTTCATCTCACGCAGCGCGTCGCGCAACTTGGGCAGCGTGATCATCTTCATGTACATGCACGACGCCTCGGCGTTGGCCGGGATGAACTCCACGTCTGGGGCGGCCATCCGCAGCGGGTAGAGCATGCCCACCTCCGTCGCCACAACCGTCTCGCGGCGCCCGCGCCGGAGCGCTCCGTTCGCGTCCGCTGAGCCTCCCGCCGCGCCTTCGGTCTGCGCGGCAGACTCGCGCTCGGCCTGCTCGGCGTAGGCGAGCATGCCGCCGGTCGAGAGCATGTGCACGCCCTCTGCGCTGACGTCGCCGGCGGCCACGTACTCCATTACGCTGGTCGTGCAGCCGCACTCCGGATGGATCAGGAAGTCGGCGCCGGGGTGCGCCGCGCGCGTGGCGCTGATGTCGGCCGGACGGATGCCCGCGTGCACGTGGCACTCGCCGTCCCACACGTGCATGGGCTTGCCGAGCTCCTTCTCGACGTAGGCCCCGAGCCACATATCGGGGCCGAAGAGGATCTCCGTGTCGGGCCCATCCGTCTCGTAGATGTGGCGCACGACCTGCACGGCGTTCGCGGACGTGCAGCAGTAGTCGGTCAGGGCCTTCACCTCGGCGGTCGTGTTCACGTACATCACGACCACGCCGCGCGGATGGTCCGCCCGCCAGGCGGCGAGCTGCTCGGCGTCGATCGACGCGGCCAGCGAGCAGCCGGCGTCGAGGTCGGGGATAAGGACGGTCTTCTCGGGACACAGGATCGAGGCCGTCTCGGCCATGAAGTGCACGCCGCAGAACGCGATCACAGCTGCCTCGGCGGCGGCTGCCCTACGCGAGAGCCCGAGCGAGTCGCCGACGAAGTCCGCCACGTCCTGGACCTCGGGGACCTGGTAGTTGTGGGCGAGGATGATCGCGTCGCGCTCGGCTGCGAGCTCGCGCACCTCCTGCGCGAGCTCCTCGATCGCCTCCTGCGTGAGCGCCTGCTCGGAGGGCTGGGCGCCCGCCATCGGCAGGGCCCCCGCGGCCGCCGGCGTAGCGGCCATCGTGGGGGCCATCGGCAGCTTCACGGCTGTGCCTCCATCGTCAGTGAGAGATCGAGCGCGGGCGCGGAGTGCGTGAGCGCGCCGATCGAGATCCATTCTATCCCCGTGCGCGCGAGCGACCCGAGCGAGCTCAGCGTGACCCCGCCGCTGGCCTCCAGCTCGGCGCGCCCGCCGACCTGCGCGACGGCGGCGCGCAGCTGCCCCTCGTCCATGTTGTCGAGCAGCAGACGCGGAGCGCCCGCGGCCAGCGCCTGCTCGATCTCATCGCTGTCGCGCACCTCGACCTCGAGCGTGTCCGCGAGCTCGGGGGCGTGCTCACGCACGCGCGCAACCGCGCGCGCGATGCCGCCAGCCGCGGCGATGTGGTTCTCCTTGATCAGGACCGCGTCATACAGGCCGGCGCGGTGGTTGCTCGCGCCGCCCGCGGCGACTGCCGCCTTCTCGAGCGCGCGCAGTCCCGGCGTGGTCTTGCGCGTGTCCAGGACCGTCGCTCGCGTCCCCCGCACCTCGCGCGCCGCGCACGCGGCCATCGTCGCGATTCCCGACAGGTGGGCGAGGAAGTTCAGAGCCGTGCGCTCGCCAGTCAGCAGCGCTCGCGCTCGTCCACAGATCGACAGCACCGGGCCGCCGTGCTCACGCCACTCTCCCTCCTGCGCGAGCCGCTCGCAGCGAGCCTCGCGGTCGAGCAGCGCGAACACCGCTTCTGCTGGATCGAGGCCGTAGATGACCCCCGGTGCCTTCTGCGTGATCAGCGCGCGCGCGCGGGCGTCGGCGTCGACGGTCGCGGACGTCGTCACGTCGCCCGTGCCGACGTCCTCCTCGAGCGCCGCACGCACGCGCTCGGCGGTCTCAGCGTCCAAAGCGGAGCCCATCGGCTTGAGCATAGGATCAGCGAGATGGACGCGCGCTCCGCCGCAGACTCGCACGCCACACTCGCGCATTGGATGGGACCACTGGACTCCAACGGCGCTGGCTTCGTGCACGGCGGCACGGTCATGAAGCTCTGTGATGAGGCCTGCGGGCTCGCGGCGGTAAAGCACTCTCGCTCCAGGGTGGTGACCGCCAGCATGGATCGCATGACCTTCATGGTTCCCATCCACGTCGGCGAACTCGTCACCTTCCAGGCCGCCGTCAACGCCGTCTGGCACACCTCCATGGAGGTGGGCGTGCGGGTCGACACCGAGAACCCACGCACGGGCCAGCGCCGGCACAGCAACAGCGCCTACCTGACGATGGTGGCCGTCGACGAGCAGGGCAACCCGGTGGCGGTGCCGGCGCTGCTCACGGTGACCGACGAGGAGCGCCGCCGCGAGAGCGAGGCGCAGCTGCGCCGCCGCAATCGGCTGGCCGAGCGCGAGCAGATCCAGGCAGCTCGCTGAGCCCCAGCGGCCTCACCGTGGATGCCGGCGCCTGCCCCTATGCGTGCGAGGCCGCGCTCGAGAGCAGGTACGCGCGCACGAAGCCATCGAGATCGCCGTCGAGGACGCGCTGAATGTCGCCCATCTCGTAGCCGGTCCGGTGGTCCTTGACCATCGTGTACGGGTGCAGCACATATGAGCGGATCTGCGAGCCGAAGTTGACGTCCTGCGCCTCGCCCTTCTCGCGCGCGATCTCCTCCTGGCGTTCGCGCTCTGAGCGCTCGAGCAGCTTCGCCCGCAGCATCGCCATCGCCGTTGCACGGTTCGAGGACTGTGATCGCTCGTTCTGGCACTGCACGACGATCCCCGTGGGGCGGTGGGTGATGCGCACCGCCGAGTCTGTCTTGTTGACGTGCTGGCCGCCCGCACCCGAGGCCCGGTAGGTGTCCACCTGCAGGTCGTCCTCGTTGATCTCCACCTCGCCCGTGTCCGCGACGACCGGTGCGACCTCCACGCCCGCGAAGCTCGTCTGGCGCCGGTGTGCCGAGTCGAACGGAGACAAGCGCACGAGCCGGTGTACGCCGCGCTCGGCGCCGAACAGACCGTAGGCGTTCTCACCCGATGCCCTGAAGGTGGCCGACTTGATCCCCGCTTCCTCCCCTTCGCCGACCTCGAGCACCTGCACCTGAAAGCCTCGGCGTTCAGCCCAGCGCATCAGCATCCGCAGCACCATCTCCGCCCAGTCCTGCGCATCGGTCCCGCCCGCCCCCGCGTTCACGCTCACGAGCGCGTCGCCCGCGTCGTAGCGCCCCGAGAACAGTCGCTGCTCCTCGAGCTCCGCCAGGCGCTCCTCGACCGAGGCGATCTGCTCGTCGACCTCCCCCTCGAGCGTTGCGTCCTCGGCGGCCATCTCCGCAAGCCCGTCCAGATCCGCGACGTCTGACTGCAGCTTGGTGAACATCTCGAGGCGCTTGGACGCGCGTGCGTGCTCGGCCGACACCGTCGCCGCGCGCGCGGAGTCATCCCAGAAGCCCCGAGCCCCTATCTCGCCCTCGAGCGCCGCTACGCGCTCGGACAGCCCGGACGGGTCAAAGATAATCCGCGAGCAGCTTCATCTGCTCACGGATTGCAGCCAGGCGCTGGGGAGTCGACTCGCTGGGTGTGGCCGTTGCCATGCCTCCACGCTATCAGCGCCGCCCACCGACGAGCTAGGCGCCGTGGCAGCGCTTGAACTTCTTGCCGCTGCCGCACCAGCAGGGATCGTTGCGACCGACCTGGTGCTCCTCGTCGAGCACCCGCTGCTCGACCACCGGCAGCGCCTCGACAGGCGCGCCGTTTTCCGCGAAGGCCGCCTCGGCGGAGCCGCTCTGCAGCCCCGCGGCCGCGGCCGCAGCCTGCAGCGCACCTGCGCCGGCTGCGCTGTGGCCGCCCGAGTAGGAGACTCGTCCGGCGCTCGTCGAGCTGCCGGCGGCCGCGAAGGCGGGTGCCGGCACACCGCCATCCTGGCCCTCGACGTTGACCTGGACGTTGAAGATCATGCGCGCGTAATCACCCCACACGGTGTTCATCAAATCGCCGAACAGCGTGAAGGCCTCGTTCTTGTAGGCGACCAGTGGGTCGATCTGCGCGATTCCGCGCAAGCCGATCCCTTCGCGCAGGTACTCCATGTCGAAGAGGTGTTCGCGCCAGCGTTCGTCGATGATCTGCAGCAGCAGGAAGCGCTCCAGCGCCCCCATCAGCTCCTCGCCGAGCGCCTCTTCGCGGGCGTCGTAGCGCTCGATCGCGACCTCCGCGATGCGATCGATCAGCGTGTTGCGGTCGACCTGCTCGCGATCGACGAGTGCGACGAGATCGACTGGCAGCAGCTGCCCCAGCGCCGTCAGCATGCCGTCGAGGTCCCAGTCCTCGACGAACTCGCCCGGCGTGTATTGGTCGATCGTGCGTTCGATCACCTTGCCGACCTCGCGCCGCGCCTCCTCGCCGATGCTGCGGCCCTCGAGGACCTCGTCGCGGTAGGCGTAGATCACGCGACGCTGCTCGTTCATCACGTCGTCGTATTCGAGCACGCGCTTGCGGATCAGGAAGTTCTGTTCCTCGACCTTCTTCTGCGCTTTCTCGATCTGCTTGGAGAGCATGCCCGCCTCGATCGGTTCCTCGTTGCCCTCCTCGTCCACGCCGCCGAGTTTGTCGAGGATGCGGTAGATCCGGTCGCCCGCGAACAGGCGCACGAGGTCGTCCTCGGCGGACAGGAAGAAGCGGGACTCGCCCGGATCGCCCTGGCGCCCAGAGCGCCCGCGCAGCTGGTTGTCGATGCGCCTGGACTCGTGGCGCTCGGTGCCGCAGATGAACAGGCCCCCCGCAGCGACTACGCGCTCGCGGTTGTCCTGGACCTCGCGCTCGAGCGTCGGCAGGATCTCGGCCATGCGGCGCTCGAAGGCAGCCGCATCGTCCTCGCTCTGTAGCCCCTCGCGCGCGAGCTGCTGGCGGGCCAGGTGCTCGGGGTTGCCACCGAGCTTGATGTCGACGCCGCGCCCGGCCATGTTCGTGGCGATCGTGACCGCCCCCGGCTGGCCGGCCTCGGCGACGATGTCGGCCTCGCGCGCCGCATGCTCGGGCTTGGCGTTCAGCACCGTGTGATCGACGCCGCGCTCGCGCAGCTGCTGCGAGAGCAGCTCGGAGACCTCGACGGAGATCGTTCCCACGAGCACCGGCTGGCGGTTCTCGTGACGCGCGGTGATCTCCCTGACGACGGCCGACCACTTGCCGTCCTTGGTCTTGTAGACCTGATCGTTGCGATCGTCGCGAACCATCGGCATGTTGGTGGGGATCTGGACGACCGGGAGCTTGTAGATCTTCATGAACTCCGTCGCCTCGGTGAGCGCCGTGCCGGTCATGCCCGCGAGCTTGTCGTACAGACGGAAGTAGTTCTGGTAGGTGATCGTCGCGAGCGTCTGGTTCTCCTCCTGGATCGGCACGCCCTCCTTGGCCTCGACCGCCTGGTGCAGCCCCTCCGACCAGCGCCTGCCCTCGAGGATGCGCCCGGTGAACTCGTCGATGATCTTCACCTCGCCGTCGATCACGGCATAGTCGACATCGCGCTTGTACAGCGCGTCCGCGCGCAGAGACTGGATCAGGTGGTTGATCAGATGGCCGTTCTCGGCGCGGTACAGGTGATCGATGCCGAGGAAGCGCTCGGCCTTGCCGACCCCCTGCTCGGTGATGGCGACCGTCTTCTGCTTCTCGTCGATCTCGTAGTCGAAGTCCGCGAGGAACTCCTTCTTGGAACGCGGATCCATGCCTTCGGGCGTCGCTCCAAGCTTCATGCGCGGAGCCAGGCGCGCGAACTTCACGTACAGGTCGGCAGCCTGTTCAGGCGCGCCCGAGATGATCAGGGGCGTGCGCGCCTCGTCGATCAGGATGTTGTCGACCTCGTCGACGACCGCGAAGCTGTGCCCGCGCTGAACCTTCTCGGCGATGTCCTTGGCCATGTTGTCGCGCAGGTAGTCGAAGCCGAACTCCGAGTTGGTGCCGTAGACCACGTCGCAGGCGTACGCGCGTTGCTTCTCCTCGTAGGACTGCATGTTCTGTAGCACGCCCACGCTGACCCCGAGCGCGTCGTAGATCGGGCTCATCCATTCCGCATCGCGCCTGGCCAGGTAGTCGTTGACCGTCACGACGTGCACGCCCTTGCGCTGCCGTGGGGCGTCCGGCTCCGCCGCCTGGCGCTCGCTCACCGCGAGCGAGTTCAGCGCCACCGCGAGCGTCGCCGTCAGCGTCTTGCCCTCGCCCGTCTTCATCTCCGCTATCTGGCCCTCGTGCAGCGCCATGCCGCCGATCAGCTGTACGTCGAAGTGGCGCATGCCCATCGCGCGCTTGCCCGTCTCGCGCACGACCGCAAAGCACTCCGCCAGCAGCGCGTCGAGCGACTCGCCCTCGCCCGCCCGTCGGCGCAGCTCCTCCATGCGCTCGCTCAGCTCGGCGTCACTGTCGTGTTCGAGCTCGGGCTCGAAGGCGCCGATCAGCGCGACGCGCTTCTGGTACTCCTTGAACTTCTTCGCCTCACCGACGTTCAGTGCGCGATCGAGCAGGGACGGCATGGGCCAAGGATAGCCCGCGCCTCTAAACCCAAGCTCACGCCGACGGCTGCGTTGCCCCCGACGCGGCGGAGCGCGCGAGCGCGCTGGCAGCCGCGTGAGCCTCGCGCCGGTGGCGAAGTTTGTCGCGGTGGCGCTTGACCTGCCGCGCGAGCTCGTCGACCACGAGATTCAGCGAGTGCAGCATCTCCGGCGATGCCTCGCGGGCTCGCAGCGTGACGCCCTTCAGATAGAGCGTGCACTCGGCCACCTGGCTGTCAGCAACGCGCGGGTTGCGCTCCTGGGAGATCTCGATCTCCAACCGGGCCAGCTCGGAAACCTGGCGCGCAACCTTGCGCAGCCGGTGCTCTGCGTGCGCCCGCAGCTCATCGGTGACCGTGACGTTGCGACCCTTGATGTCGATCTGCATCGTTCGCTCCTTCGGTCGGACTTCTCTTGGCTTTCGATGCTACGCCTGCGCGCGGCAGATGTAAACGCTCGACCGAGGCGGCCTCAGCCCCGCGGGCGCAGGCTCTGCAAGATGCCGCCGTGACCCGCGATCGCACCGATCAGGATCGACCCCGGCGGCACCTCGGTGCCGGGGAAGACGATGCTCTCGCGCAGCTGCGCCCGATCGCCGACCCGCACTCCGTCGCCGAGGACGACCGGTCCCATCAGGCGCACGTCGGTTCCGATCTGCACGTCCTCGCCGATCCACACGGGTGCCACGAGCTCCGTCTGCTCGGGCAGGCGCGCCGCCTCGCCCTCGCCGGCGCCGGCGCCGGCGAGCGTCACGCCCGGGGCGAGCTCGCGCCCGGCGAGCTGCAGGTGCAGCGCGCCGCGCAGCGCGTCGAAGGTCCCCTGCCTGAGCTCGGCGAGCGATCCGACGTCGTTCCAGTACTCGTCCACCTCGTGGATGTGGAAGGGGACGTCGTTCTCGAGCAGTACGGGGAAGACGTCCTGCGCCCAGTCCGCAAAGGGGCGCTCTGGGAAGTAGTCGAAGATCTCCGGCTCGAACATGTAGATGCCGCAGTTGCCGAGGTCCGAGAGGGCCTCCTGCGGCGAGGGCTTCTCCTGAAAGCCGGTGACGCGCCCCTCGTGGTCGTGCAGCACGACGCCGTACTCACGCGTGTCGGCGACCCGCTTGACCGCGAGCGTGGCGACGCCCCCGGCCTGTCGGTGGCGCGATGCGAGGCCCGTCAGGTCGATGTCCGTAAGGGCATCGCCTGAGATCACGAGGAAGCTGTCACCGCCGAGGAACTCCGCGCAGGCGCGAACGCCCCCGGCGGTCCCCAGGAGCTCAGGCTCGAAGCGATAGGACAGGCGCTCGCCGAAGTACTCGCGGATCGACTCGGGGAAGTAGTGCAGGTTGGCGATCACCTGCTCGAAGCCGTGCCGATCGAGCAGATCGACGATGTGCGCCATCACCGGACGGTCGAGCACCGGCACCATTGGCTTGGTGATCTCGTAGGTGAGCGGGCGCAGGCGCGTGCCCAGCCCGGCGGCCAGCACCATCGCCCTCACCGCTCAAGCCCCGATCGCGCGCGCGTACGGGGAGCGCAGCTGCTCGCCCACCGCGCTCAGTAGCGGTAATGATCAGGCTTGTACGGGCCCTCGACGGGCACGCCGATGTAAGCCGCCTGCTCATCGCGCAGCTGCGTGAGCCTGACGCCGAGGGCATCGAGGTGCAGGCGGGCGACCTTCTCGTCAAGGTGCTTGGGCAGGACGTAGACCTTGTTCTCGTAGTTATCGCGCTTGGTGAACAGCTCGATCTGGGCGATCGTCTGGTTGGAGAAGGAGTTGCTCATCACGAAGCTCGGGTGGCCCGTAGCGTTGCCGAGGTTCAGCAGCCGCCCCTCCGAGAGGAGCAGCACGGCGTGCCCGTCGGCAAACACCCACTTGTCGACCTGCGGCTTGATGTTCACGCGCTCGATCCCTGGGATCGCGGCGAGGCCGGCGACGTCGATCTCGTTGTCGAAGTGGCCGATGTTGCCGACGATCGCCTGGTGCTTCATGCGCGCCATGTCCTGCGCGCGGATGATGTCGCGGTTGCCGGTGGCGGTCACGAAGATATCGGCGCTGTCGATGACTTCCTCGAGCGCGCGCACCTCGTAGCCCTGCATCGCCGCCTGCAGCGCGCAGATAGGGTCGATCTCGGTGATCACAACCCTCGCCCCCTGCCCGCGCAGCGACTCCGCACAGCCCTTGCCGACATCGCCGAAGCCGCACACGACGGCGACCTTGCCGCCGATCATCACGTCGGTGGCGCGGTTGATGCCGTCGATTAGGGAGTGCCGGCAGCCGTACAGGTTGTCGAACTTCGACTTCGTCACGGAGTCGTTGACGTTGATCGCCGGAAACAGCAGCTCGCCGCTCTCCACCATCTGGTAGAGGCGGTGCACGCCCGTGGTGGTCTCCTCGGTGACCCCGAGGATGCCCTGCGCGATGCGCGTCCAGCGCTGCGGATCCTCCGCGAGCGAGCGCGCGAGCAGCGAAAGGATCACCTGCAGCTCCTGCGAGTCGGCGCCCGCCGGGTCCGGGACGGCGCCGGCAAGCTCGTACTCGCTGCCCTTGTGCACGAGCAGCGTCGCGTCCCCACCATCGTCGAGGATCATGTTGGGCCCGCCCGTCCCCTCCTCGCCGTCGGGCCAGCGCAACGCCTGTTCGGTGCACCACCAGTACTCCTCGAGCGTCTCTCCCTTCCACGCGAACACGGGCACCCCCTGGGGCTCCTCGGGTGTGCCGTGCGGACCGACTGCCACGGCGGCTGCCGCGTGGTCCTGCGTGGAGAAGATGTTGCAGCTGCACCAACGGAGCTCGGCGCCGAGCGCCGTCAGCGTCTCGATCAGGACGGCCGTCTGAACGGTCATGTGCAGCGAGCCGGTGATGCGCGCACCCTTCAGCGGCTGAGCGTCCGCGTGCTCACGGCGCAGCGCCATCAAACCCGGCATCTCGTGCTCGGCCAGCGTGATCTCCTTGCGCCCGAAGGCGGCCAGCGAAAGGTCGGCGACCTTGAAGTCGGCGTCGGTGATCGTGGCGGCTGGAGTCATGTGGTCCTTTCCATGGTAATCGGGACGGTGCCGGCGGGCATGGGCCTCAGCGGGAGGCGAGCGCGGCCTTCAGCTCTTCTATCAGCCTCACCTGCGCGGGATCCACGCCTCTCAGCGCCGCGAGATAGATCGAGACGAGATCGCCCAGCAGCACGAGCGAGATCACCCGCTCGATGGCCGACTGCCCGCGCGTGTCCAGATGGAAGCTCACCGCGGTGTTGTCCGCGATCAGCCGCTCTGTCAGCTCCATCCGCTCCTGCAAGCGCGGGTGCACGTCGGAGTCGTCGAGGAAGACCGCCGAGAAGCGCCCGAGCTCGCTCGCCCCCTCCCAGCCGCAGATCTCGTTGTGATCGAGCTCGGGCAGCTCGTTCCAGAAGCACTGCTGCTTCGCGTTCTCGTTGATCTGCGTCTTCCAGCGGTATGCGATCGGTGTCGTCAGCCCCGCGCCCGCGATCACCGGGATCGTCCCGTGCAGGCCGCGCGCGACTTCCTTCGCCAGCGAGTCCTCCGGTGCATCGGGACCCCACTCGCTCACCAGCTGCTCGACGTGGACGCCGGCGACATCGATCTCCGAGGTCAGGCGCGGGCCGGCGCCGCTCAGCGCGGCCACCTCGAGCACGGCGACGATCATGTAGGCGACCGCCGCACGCGGCTGAAAGCCACCCGGGAGCGGGATCACCGGTACCCCGTCCGCACGGGCCATCTCGGCCAGCCGACCGCCCGTGGTGACGACGGTTCGCTTCGCCCCGAGCGCGCCGGCCGACTCGTAGCACGCGAGCGTCTCCTCGGTTTCGCCGGAGTAGCTCGCACACAGGACCATCGTCTCCGGCGTCGTCCACGTCGGCAGGCCGTAGGCGCGCGTCACGAAGATCGGGCGCGAGGCATGGTCGCCGAGCGCGGCGCGCGCGAGCGCCCCGCCGATCGCCGAGCCGCCCATGCCGGCCACGACCAGGCCGGCGCGTGTGTCCCAGTCCTGCATGATCGCCGACTCCACGCGCCACAGCGCGTCGCGCAGATGCTCGCCGAGCGCGAGCACGTCCCCCAGTTGATCGCTCGGATCCACGCGAGCGATGCTCGCGCGCGAGAGCTCCTGCGCGGCAGCGGCCGCCGTCGCGCCACCGTCGCTCATCTGCTCGCCTGCCGTTTGGAATTGGGGGTCATGAACACAGAATGCTTAGGCCGCCTGCCGGCTCGCTCGCGCGAGCGAGCGAACGTGAAGACTAGAACGCGATGGCACCGTCCGGCAATTCGACACCAGGGAAGATACGCACCCCACGGGTGATCACGTTGTGCGCCCCCACGTGCACCCCCTCGCCGAGCACGGCGCCGCCGCTGATCGTGGTCCCCGCGCCCACACGGCAGCCGGCGGCGAGAATGCAGTCGCGAAGCTCGCAGCCTTCGCCGATCTCCGTGCCCTCCAGCAGCACCGCCCGCTCCACCGTCGAGCCAGCGCCCACGCGCACGTCCTCTGCGAGCACGACGAGGCTGCCCACGTGCGCTCCGTGGGCCACGTAGGCACCCCGCTCGAGGATTGCCGGGGGGATCACGCGCCCATGCGCCTGCGCCTGCTCGTCGATCGACAGCCAGCCGCTTCCGAGCCGTCCACGTACGGCCGTCTCGACGTTGCCCGCGATGATGTCGAAGGTCCCCTGCAGGTAGCGCTCGGGCGTGCCGATATCCAGCCAGTAGCTGTCCGAGGGGAAGCCGTAGAGGCCGTCGCCGACCAGCCGGGGCCACACCTCGCGCTCGATCGAGACATTGCGTCCGGCTGGCACGAGCTCGAGTACGTCTCTCTCGAGCACGTAGGCTCCTGCGCTGATCAGGTTGCTCTCGAGCGTCTCCGAGCTCGGCTTCTCGACGAAGCTGCGCACGGAGTGATCCTCGTGCAGCAACACCAGGCCATAGGCGCTCGGGTCGGCCACGGGCACGAGTGCGAGCGTCGCGCGCGCGCCGCTCGCCTCGTGCTGCGCGAGCTGCGCGCGCAGATCGATGTCGGTGAGGACATCGCCGTTGAGCACGAAGAAGCGCTCGTCGAGCATCGGCTCGGCCAGCTTCAGGGCGCCCGCCGTGCCACGGGGGTCGGGCTCCTCGACGAAACTCAGGCGCACGCCGTAGCGCGAGCCGTCTCCGAGCACGCGGCGCAGGCCGTCGGCGAGAAAGCCGCAAGACATGATCACCTCATCGACGTCGTTGCCTCGCAGCCACTCGAGCATGAAGGCCATGAACGGCCTGTCGACGAGCCGCACGACGGGCTTGGGGACGTTCGCGGTCAGCGGACGCAGCCGCGTTCCCTGACCGCCGACGAGAATCACCGCTTGAATGCGCTCACCGTCCTCGCAGCCGCTCGCGCGCCGCGGGCACGCGGCGAGCCCCGTCGCCTCATCGCCTGCCGATTCCCTCGTACACAAGGCCCGCGTTGCGCACGGCACGCGGGTCCAGGGCGTTGCGCCCGTCGATCACCAGGTCCCCCTCCATCGCCTCTGCCACGTGCTTCCAGTCGAGCTCAACGAGCTCGCTCCACTCGGTCACCAGCACGACCGCGTCGGCCCCGCTGACGGCCTCCAGTGGCGAGGCGGCGAAGGCCACGCCGCTGACGAGCTTTCGCGCCTGCTCCTCGGCCACCGGGTCATAGACGGTCACGCGCGCCCCGTCGGCCTGCAGCCTGGCTGAGAGCACCAGCGAGGAGGCCTCGCGCATGTCGTCGGTGTTCGGCTTGAAGGCGAGGCCCAGCAGCGTCACGCGCTTGCCGTCCAAGCCTCCGAGGTGCTTGTTCAGCTTGCCGATCACGCGCCGCTTCTGCAGCTCGTTGACCTCGATCACCGCGGTGAGCAGCTGGAAGTGATAGCCGGAGTTGCCCGCCAGCTGCTTGAGCGCGTTGACGTCCTTGGGGAAGCACGAGCCGCCATAGCCGATCCCGGCTTGCAGGAAGCGCGGGCCGATGCGCGCGTCCAGACCCATTCCCCTCGCCACCTCCACCACGTCCGCACCCGTCTCCTCGCAGACGTTGGCGATCTCGTTGATGAACGAGATCTTGGTGGCGAGGAACGCGTTGGAGGCGAGCTTGACCATCTCCGCGCTGGCCACGTCGGTGCGCACGAGCGGCGCCTGCAGCGGCGCGTACAGATCCACCACC
This sequence comes from uncultured Solirubrobacteraceae bacterium, assembly GCA_963722435.1. GTDB lineage: Bacteria > Actinomycetota > Thermoleophilia > Solirubrobacterales > Solirubrobacteraceae > Palsa-744. Next base: position 1,150,115 of record CAVRKZ010000001.1, read on the forward strand.
GCGTCCCCCGCCCAACCGCCGTCGTCGCCGATCACGACGCGGTCGGGGTGCATGAAGTCCTCCACCGCAGAGCCCTCCTTGAGGAACTCCGGGCAGGAGACGTACGCGAGCCCGCCCTTTCCCTGCTCTGTGAACGTGCGTCGCAGTGCAGCTCCCGTGCCGCCCGGGACCGTCGACTTCATCACCAGCGCGTGGCGATCACTCGGCGGGACGGCAACGGCGACGGCGTGCACCGACGACAGGTCTGCGTCGCCGGAGTAGGTCGATGGCGTGCCCACGGCAACGAACAGCAGGCGCGCGTGCTCGAGCGCGTCCGCGAGCTCGGTGGAGAAGTGCAGACGAGCAGCGTTGCGCGCGAGCAGCTGCTCGAGGCCGGGCTCGTAGATCGGGACCTCGCCACGACGCAGGACCTCGATCTTCTCGGCGTCGATGTCCACGCACCAGACCTCGCTGCCCAGCTCCGCGAAGCCGACCGCCGTCACCAGGCCGACGTAGCCGGTGCCGATCACCCCGATTGCCTCGCGCTCGCTCATGAGGCGGGAAGGCTAGTCAGTATGGACGCCGGTGGATGGCGCGCGCGCGGACGCTCACGTCGAGGGCGCGCGCTCGCGCGCGACCGCCAGGAACGCTTCGCAACGCTTCGCGTCGCGCAACGCGCGCGCGCGCTCCTCGCTGTCGGGCTCGGCCCGCTGGGCGCTCTCGCGCGCTTCCGCGAGCTTGCTCTCGAACAGCGAGCGGTCGACCTGCTCGGGCGCGATCGCCTCCTCGACGAGCACGAGCGCGCGGTTCTCAGCGAACTGCAGATAGCCCTCAGCCTGGGCGAAACGCACGATCTCCTCCTCGGAGCGATACAGGCGCAGCTCGGTAGGCTCCAGGCGCGCGAGCAGCGGTTCGTGGTTCGCGAGGATCCCGATCGAGCCCTCGGTCGTGAACGTGGAGAGCATCTCCACCTCCTCGGAGAAGACCTCGCCCTCGGGCGTGAGCACCTCGACTGGGAACTTCGCGTGGCTCACTTCGCCGCCTCGACGACCTCGTCGATCGTGCCCTTCAGGAAGAACGCGCTCTCGGGGACCTCGTCGTGCTTGCCCTCGATGATCTCCTCGAAGCCCCTGATCGTCTCGGCGATCGGAACGTAGGCGCCCGGCGTGCCCGTGAACTGTTCGGCGACGAAGAATGGCTGCGAGAGGAAGCGCTCGATCTTGCGCGCTCGCTGCACCGTCAGCTTGTCCTCGTCGGAGAGCTCATCGATGCCCAGGATCGCGATGATGTCCTGCAGCTCCTTGTAGCGCTGGAGGATCTCCTTGACGCGGTTGGCGACGCGGAAGTGGTCCTCGCCGAGCACGTCCGCCTTGAGGATCGTGGAGGTCGAGTCGAGTGGATCGACCGCCGGATAGATCCCTTTTTCGGAGATCGAGCGGGAGAGCACCGTGGTGGCGTTCAGGTGCGCGAACACCGACGCCGGCGCGGGATCGGTGAGGTCGTCGGCTGGCACGTAGATCGCCTGCACCGAGGTCACCGAACCCTCACGCGTGGAGGTGATGCGCTCCTGCAGCTGGCCCATCTCGGTCTCCAGCGTCGGCTGGTAGCCGACCTGCGAGGGCATGCGCCCGAGCAGCGCCGAAACCTCGGAGCCGGCCTGCACGAAACGGAAGATGTTGTCGATGAACAGCAGCACGTCCTGCCCCTGGTCGCGGAAGTATTCCGCCATCGTCAGGCCCGAGAGCGCCACGCGCATACGCGCGCCGGGCGGCTCGTTCATCTGGCCGAAGACGAGCATCGTCTTCTCGAGCACGCCCGACTCCTTCATCTCGAGCCACAGGTCGTTGCCCTCGCGCGAGCGCTCGCCGACGCCGCAAAACGCGGACAGACCCCCGTGTTCCTTGGCCAGGTTGTGGATCAGCTCCTGGATCAGGACCGTCTTGCCCACGCCGGCTCCGCCGAACAGGCCGACCTTGCCCCCCTTCGCGTACGGCGCCAGCAGGTCGACCACCTTGATGCCCGTCTCGAACATCTCGGTCGTCGGCGTTAGGTCCTCGACACGCGGCGCGTCCTGGTGGATGCTGCGCCGCTCGATCCCCTCCGGGAGCTCCTCACCCAAGTCGATTGGTTCGCCGAGCAGGTTGAAGATGCGCCCGAGCGTGGCCTCGCCGACGGGGACCGTTATCGGTGACCCGGTGTCGATCACCTCCAGGCCACGCGCCAGCCCGTCGGTCGTGTCCATCGCCACGGCACGCACGCGGTCATCACCGAGGTGCTGCTGGACCTCGCATACGAGCACGCCCTCGCCGGCGCCGGCGCTGATTCCGGGCGCCTCCTCGTCGGCCGCCGCCGCGGGGCGCGCGACCGTGATGGCGTGGTTGATCTCTGGTAGGCGCTCGGGAAAGACCGCCTCGATCACGACGCCCTGGATCTCCTCGATGCGTCCGACGTTGCGGGCGTTCGCCGCGCTGTCCTCCCCGGCGCCCACGGCGCTGGTTGTCCGATCTGTGGCGATGCTGGCCTCCATTTGCGTTTCGCTCTCCTGTCTATCTGTTCAAGTTGTTTCGATGATGGCAGCACGCGGGCGCCTGCCCTCGCTCAGCTCAGTCCCTCCGCCCCGGCGACCACCTCCATGATCTCCTGCGTGATCTCCGCCTGGCGCACACGGTTCATCTGCAACGTGTAGTCGGTGATGATTTCCCCGGCGTTCTCGGATGCGTTGCGCATGGCGGTCATCTGCGCGCCGAAGAACCCAGCCGCCGACTCCACGAGCGCGCGGTAGATCGAGATCTCGATGTAGTCGGGCACGAGCCGCCGCAGGATCTTCTCGGGGTCGGGCTCGTACTCCACCGCACCGCGACTCGTGCTCGCCGACGCATCGCCCTGGGCCCGCTCGCCGATCCTCCGCGCGTCCTCTGCGCCACCGTCTGCAGCCTCAGATATGGCCTGCCCGGTGAGCGGCAGCAGCGTCTGGCGCGTCACATTCTGTGTGAGCGGAGAGACGTAGGAGTTGTAGACCATCTCAACGCGGTCGACCTCGCCGTCGACGTAGGCTTGGATCAGGTCGTCGGCGATCGTACGCGCGTCCGTGTATGCGGGTTTGTCGGTGAAGCCCAGGTAGGCGCCCTGGAGCTCGTAGCCGCGGAACGAAAGCGAGGAGATCCCGCGGCGCCCCGTCGCATACCAGCTGCTGCGAATGCCCTGCTCGGTGAGCTCGCCCGACAGGCGCACGCCCGCGCGGATGATCTGCGAGTTAAAGCCACCCGCCAGCCCGCGATCGCCGGTCACGAGCAGCAGGCCGGCGTTCGTCAGCGAGTCGTGCTCGGCCAGCAGCGGTATGCGGCCGGCCTCCGCGCCGGCCGCCTGGGCTGCTTGACGGGTCATGCGAGCGATCGCGTCGGCATACGGGCGCAGGGCTGCGATCCGCTGCTCGGCCCGGCGCAGGCGCGCCGCGGCCACCATCTCCATCGCCCGGGTGATCTTCTGGATGTTCTTGACCGAGGCGATCTTGTTCTTGACGTCGCGCTGTGAGGGCATCGTGTCACTCGGCCACGACTACGCGGCCTGTGCCTCCTGTTCGGTCGCGCTCGCCCGGGCGGGCTCGTGCTCGTCGGCCTGCCCCTGTGTGGGCGGGCCCCCGTCCTCCAGCGCCATGCCCTCCTCGTCGAGGTCATAGCCGAAGTCCACGGCGAAGGACGCGACCGCCTCGTGCACCTTCTGCTGCGTCTCCTCCGACCAGTCGCCGCCCGCGATCGAAGAGAGCACCTCGGCGTGCGCCGCCCGCGTGCGTTCGGTCAGCTCGAGCAGGAACTCCGGCACGCGCGCGACGTTGATGCGGTCGAGAAAGCCGTTGGTTGCCGCGTAGATCTGCACCGTCTGGTCCTCGACTGCGAGCGGTGCACGCTCGTGCTGGTTGAGCGTCGCCACGAGGCGCTCGCCACGGGCGAGCGTGCGCTGCGTGTCGGCGTCGAGGTCCGAGCCGAACTGCGCGAACGCCTCGAGGTCGCGGTACTGGGAGAGCTCGAGCTTGATCCTCCCCGCCACCTTCTTCATCGGCCCGATCTGCGCGTTGCCGCCGACGCGCGAGACCGAGATGCCGACGTTGATGGCCGGGCGCACGCCCGAGTTGAACAGCTTGGACTCGAGGAAGATCTGCCCGTCGGTGATCGAGATCACGTTCGTCGGGATGTAGGCGGAGACGTCGCCGGCCTGGGTCTCGATGATCGGCAGCGCCGTGAGCGAGCCGCCCCCGAGCTCGTCGTTGAGCTTGACGGCGCGCTCGAGCAGGCGCGAGTGCAGGTAGAAGACGTCGCCGGGGTAGGCCTCGCGCCCGGGCGGGCGGCGGAGCAGCAGCGACATCTGGCGGTAGGCGTAGGCGTGCTTTGTCAAATCGTCGTACACGCACAGCGCGTGGCGCCCGTCATAGAGGAAGTGCTCCCCCATCGCGCAGCCTGCGTAGGGCGCCAGGAACTTGATCGGCGCAGCCTCGTCGGCGGACGCCGCGACCACGATCGCGTTCTCCAGCGCGCCGTACTCCTCGAGCGTCTGCGCGAGCGCGACGACCGTCGACATGCGCTGGCCGATCGCGACGTACACCGAGACCACGCCCGTGTCCTTGTTGTTGATGATCGTGTCGATCGCGATCGCCGTCTTACCGGTCTGGCGGTCGCCGATGATCAGCTCGCGCTGCCCGCGCCCGATCGGGATCATTGCGTCGATCGCCTTGAGGCCGGTCTGCATCGGCTCCTTGACGGGCTGTCGCTGGACGACGCCGGGCGCCTTGAACTCCGCCGGGCGCGTCTGCTCGACCGAGATCGCGCCCTTGCCATCGAGCGCGCGCCCGAGCGGGTCGACGATGCGACCGAGCATCTGCTCGCCCACTGGGATCTCCAGCAGCGAGCCGGTGCGCCGCACGGTGTCCCCCTCTGAGATCCGCTCCCAGTCCCCGAACAGAACCGCGCCGACGTTGTCGGACTCGAGGTTCAGCGCGAGGCCGGTGACGCCGTGGGGCAGCTCGAGCATCTCGAAGGACATACAGTTCTCGAGCCCGTGCAGGCGCGCGATGCCGTCGGCGACCGACAGCACCGTGCCGACCTCCGTCAACTCGGCCGTGCCGCTGTCGAGGCCCTCGATGCGGCTCTTGAGGATGCTGGTGATCTCGTCGGGGTTGATCTGCATGTCTGCTCCTAAGAGGCTGCTTGGGCAACGTGCCTGCGCAGCTGCTCCAGTCGATTGCGAATTGAAGCGTCGAGGATCGAGTTTCCGACCCTGACGATGACGCCGCCGAGGATCTCCGGGTCAACGCGCGCAGACAGCGTGACCCTACGTCCTGCCCGCTCGCCGATCGTCCTGCCGAGGCTCTCGGTGGTCTGCTCGTCGAGCGCGATCGCGCTGGTGATCTCGACGGGCAGCATCCTGTTGTGCTCTTCCCACAGGCGCTCGTAGTCGTGGCGGATACGGAAGATGACCGGCGTACGGTGGTTCTCGATCAGCAGCTCGAGGAAGTTCACGAACAGCGGCTCGGCTCCCTGCAGCAGTCGCCCGAGCGCCTGCTGCTTCTCGATCGTCGAGAAGTAGGGCGAGAAGAAGAAGATCGCGAGCTCGCGATGCTCGTTCAGGGCGTCTGCGAACTGGCCGAGCTGCTCGCGCAGCTCGTCGAGCTTGCCGTGCTCGAGACCCGCCTCGAACAGCGAGCGCGCATATACCCGGGCGAGCTCCTCCATCAGTTGCTCTGCGCGCCCGAGGAGAGGCTTGAGAAATCGAGTTCGCCGAGCGCCTCCTCGACCAGTCGGCGCTGGTCGGCGTCGTCGAGCGTCTTGCGCGTGACCTTCTCGGTGGCCATGATTGTGAGATCGGCGACCTCCCGGCGGATGTCGTCGAGCGCGCGCTTGGTGGCGGCGTCGATGTCGCGCTCGGCGCGCTTTGCGGCCTCAGCGAGCATCTCCTTGCCACGCTCGCGCGCGTCGCGCTCGTGCGACTCGGCCGTCTGGCGGGCGCGTTGGACGATCTCCTCGGACTGCGCCCTGGCCTCCTTCAGGCGCTCGCGGTATTCGTCGAGCACCTTGTCGGCGTCCTCGCGCGTGCGCGTGGCGGCGTCGATGTCGCCTTCGATCGACTTCGAGCGCGCGTCCAGGGCTTTGCCGATCTGCGGGAACACCGCCCGGCGCAGGATGAACAGCGAGATCGCGAACACGACGATCGTCCAGATCATGATCCCCACGTTCGGGGTGATCAGGAACGAGCCGCCGGAGGCGAGTGGGATATGCGCGGGGGCGAGCATCGCGGCCTACAGGAAGAAGGCGATGAAGCCGCCGACGAGGCCGTAGAAGAAGACCGCCTCGGTGAGCGCGAAGCCGAGCCACTGGTCGCGTTCGACCTCCGCGCGCAGCTCCGGCTGGCGGGTCTTGGCCAGGATCGAGGCGTTGAACACCGCGCCGATGCCCGCGCCTGCGCCCGCGGCACCGCCGCCGGCGCCGACGCCGAGCGCGATCGCCCGGCCGGCGTCCTGGCTCTGCTTGATGATCGGTTCCGCGACCAGCATCAGCGGGTGAAAGAAGGCGAGACTGTGAAGAAACAGCATTGCGCGATAGCTCCCTTGTCGTTAGTGGCTGGAGACCGCGCCACCGAGATAGATGGCGGTCAAGATGGCAAAGATGAAGGCTTGAAGGCCCGCGATCAGCACGGCCTCGAACAAAAAGATCAGAACCCCAAACGGCAGCAGGGCCCAAGATACGGCCTGGAGCCCGACGAGCACACCGAGCTCTCCGCCCATGAATGCGATCAGTAGATGACCGGCGAGCAGGTTCGCCCACAGCCGCACGGTGAGTGAGACCAGGCGCAGGAAGTTCGAGAGCACCTCGATCGGGTAGATCAGCAACACGATCGGACCTTTGACGCCGCCGGGCATGAGGCTTTTCAGGTATCCGATCGGGCCGTGGTGCTTGACTCCCTCGTAGTTGAACAGCACGAACACGCCGAGTGCGAGCATCAGCGGGAAGGCGACGTTGGTGTCGGCTGCGTAGATCTGCAACGACGGGATGTGGGCGCCGAACACTTTGAACGTCTCGCCCGAGTTCACCGGGAGCGGGATGTAGCCGATCAGATTTGAGACGAGGATGAAGACGAAGATCGTGGCGATCAGCGGGAAGTACCTGCGTTCCATACGCTCGTCGAGGTTTTCCCTCGACATACGGCGGGACAACTCGTAGAACCCCTCCACCGCGACCTGCAGGCGGCCGGGACGCTGCTGCAGCCGCCTCGCGATGTACAGCATCACTCCAATCGTGATCCCGGCCGTGAGCAGCAGGTACAGCACTCCCTTGTTGAAGGCCACCGGGCCGAGCTTGAACCAGGTGTCGAGTTTGAACTCGTCGGTCGGCGAGAAGACGCCACTGGCGACCGACGGGGCCTTGTGAGCGGTGACGCCGAAGAGGATCGCGAACAGCACGATCCCCCCGAGCCAGAGGGCCGCAACCGAGTAGCCGATCTTCCGGCCCCGACTCAGCTCCGGCTTCTGCTTCTGCCTCGGGGGCTTCTCCCGCACGTTGGGCGCGATCGGCGGGGCCCCTGCGACGGCGCTCATGGCCGTGACTCCGCCGGCGGTCTTCCGCCCGCCAGGCGCACCGCGAAGCAGATCGAGTAGGCGACAAAGATCAGGAGCGCGGCGGTGAGGCCGTCCGGGCGTCCGCCGATCACCCCAGCCGCGACGATCGCGCCCGCCAGCAGCCAGATCCGCCCGAAGGCCTCGAACAGGCTGCGTCCGGTATGCACGCGGGGCTCGGCCCCGTTGCGGATCCAGCGCCTGTCGAGCTGGGCGAGAGCGCGCTGGAGGATCCACGCCCCGGCCGCGATCCCGTAGCCGAGCGCGGGCGCGCCGAGCGCGAGCGCCACCGGGGTGGCGACGACCACGAGCGCCACGTCGAGATAGCGCAACAGCGTCCGTACGATCTCGGCGGCATAGAGCCGTTCTCCCGGGACGCCGGGCAGGCGTGCGAGGCCGTCGTTGGCATCGAGATCAGGCATCTGTGATGGCGCCACCCTACCGACGAGATGCTCCCTGCGCTCAACTGCAGGGGAGCCCTCTCAGCGTTCCCTCAAACGCCCGGGGCAGCGCCGCCAGTCTACCTGCTCGCGGACTTCGTAACAACTTTGTGACGCTCGTCACGGGGATTATCCCCTTGACGCAGGGAGGGAGACACTCTAGGCTCGGCCGATGGCTGGCGGGGGCCTCGCTTACGAACTTTCTGACGACGAGCGCGAGGCGGTCAAGGCGGCGATGGAGTTGTTGGAGGGCGGGGGTAGGCTACCCGCCCCGAGCACGTGGACTGCCCTTGTTGTGGGCGTTACGGCGTGGCTGGAATTGCGGTGGAGCAATCCCGACGGGTCAGCGAAGTCATGTCCCGCCTGCGGCTCTGATGAGTGGTTATTGGGCCAGGTCCTTGGACTTAGTTCCGATCCGAGGTGGCCAGCACCTCCCGGGAACGGGTACGGGTCGTACCCGTTCCTACAGCTCGGGTGCCAGTCTTGCGGAGACACGGCGTTTCTCGACATGTTGCTTGTGTTCGAGCCGCAGGAGCCCTGGTCGGGCGAGCTTTGAGTCCCATCATCCGGCAAAGCGCGGGGGTGGGCGAAAGGCCACGACCCAAAATGGAGCCGACTCCAGAGTCGGTTGCGACCGCTGAGATGACGCACGCAGACTTGCGAGAGATCAGTGGCAGGCTCGGACGCGTTACGCGGCTCTCTTGGGCGACGGTCTGGGCGACGGTCGGCATCCTGGCCCTTGGTAGCGTGGTAGGCGGGATCTATGGCCTGATTAGCTTCGTCGATCAAACGCCGAATCCCAGCACGAACGAACGCGTGATCTATATGGGAAGCCTGGCGGTTGGGCTTCTCGTCGGCGTCGGCTGCGTAGCCGCCGCGTTCTTTATGCGCAAAGAACGCGCAGAGTCGGTCAGCGGCATCAAGACGGACCTCGACGCAAAACTTGATGGCTGGCAGATGCCCGAGGAGCCGGATGGTGGCGTAACAGGCAACGCGAGCTAGCAGGCCGTCTGATCGCTCGCGCCTGCCGCTTCGCCTAGCGCCACTAGCGCCCGGCGCGGCGTGCTTCAGCAAGCAGCTTCATTTTGTTGCTGCTTCGGGCATCCGATCGGCAGATAGATGGCTATGGAGGTGGAAGCATTGACATCGGCACGCGACTTGCGCCCCGCGCGGCTTGCCACATCGCTCACAAGGTCGGCAGACTCCATAGGAGCATGCCGAACCTTCCCGCGATCCAGCCAGGGCCACCAACGGGGCGTCCGCCCCGTGACTACAGCAAGTCGTGGCTCCAAGAACGACGGGAGCACAAGGCGGCGGGGCCACGCAACGCGAGGCGCGTGTTTGGTTTTTCATTGCAACACGTCCGGAACGCGCTCGGATTCGCGGCAGCGGCCATGCTGGGCGGCGGGATCAGCGCCAGTACGAGCGACCGCAGCCACCGCGAAGTGACCTATCTGTTCTGGTACGGCGGTGCGGGCCTATTCGTCCTGGCAACGATCGTCCTGACGAGCGTGATCGAGCGACGCCGCATAAAGGCCCCACGCGGTGCCGTTGTTACGGCGGGCCTAGTGGCCGCCCCGGGGCCTGGTGAAACTCTGGTTGTAACGCCCCTCCCTGATGGGGGCTGGGTGGTAGCTAACCCCGCGCCTGCACCTGGCTCGACGGCTCCGGCCGAAGCTAGCGGATACACCGGCGAGGAGTCGCCGCGACCACCTACCTCCGGAGTGTGACGGTCGGCTGGTAGGCGATGAGGAAAGGTATCCGGGTGAGTAGCTGCCCGTCGTCCTCCCCGACGGGTGTAAGCAGCACATCGAACCAATGCGTGCCCTCTTCCGTCATTTCGTACTCGGGCATGGGCACGATGTGGTCCAGGCCGAGTCCGGCCCCGGGAGCCCCAAAGTTGGGTTGGGCGATCTCGATGAGATCGTCTTGGAGCCCGCTCGGTGCCTCTGGGCGCAGCTTGAGCGAGTAGCGGCCGCGTGCTGACCCGGCCCAGAGGTTGATGATGAGCTTTAGCGGTGGCCCAATCTTCGCTGGCGGCATGTTAGGCCCCTCGGCTGCCACCGTGATGCCCTCAACGATGTTGATGAGGCTAAGGGCGTGGCTCTGTTCGCCTTTGATGAAGGTTTCGCAGATCACCGCGATCTGCACAAACGGCCCAGTGTTGCTGACGGCCATGAAATCACCCCAGGGAGGTCTCAGATGTTGTTTATCGGAGGACTAAAAAGCGTTGCGGTTGCCACTGTGGAAGGGTCTGATCATACGCCGCGCCGCCGGAGCAACTGGCTTGTCCGCCTGATCGGCGCGTCGTTCTCGCGCTGTCACCCACCCCGGTAGTCGTCCTTGAAGGGGGTCTTAGAGATGGAGCGTCGCAGCGAATCCGAACCCGTAGGCGGCTGGATACGGCTCTCGCGCGCGGGCCGCACTGAGCAGGGGCGACGGGCTTGGCAGTTCGTGGTCGCAGCAGCGAAAATGTGCCAATGCCACCCGACGAGCTACTGGAGCCTGAGCCGCCCAACTGGGAGCCAGTCGTCGGGCCGCGGATCGTGTTTCGGTTCCTGAAGCAGCCGGAGCCATCACCGGACGACTTCATGTCGGACGGCGAACGCGGCAAGCAACTGGTCCCAGGAGAGCATCCAGACATCCTGACCGGCGTGTCTGCCTTCGCCTCGGAGGCAAAGGCGCGGCAAAGGTGGGTCGAGATCAGGGAGGGGGCGCTCAAGAAACGTAGCGAGCGCAACAAGCGGCGGCAGCGCCCCCTTCGGCTAAGCGTGGGCGACTACATCGCTGAGGTTCTGTTGGCCCCTAGCGAGGGGTTCGAGATAGTCGATCTGGGCGCATCTGACGGTCATCTGACGATTCGAGGGGACAAAACTCGTCTTGCAGCCCGAGTTGCGCGAGTTTATGCTGCGGATAGCAACCCGACCTAGGATGGGAGATCGGATGCGTTATGTGATCGTGGATCAAGAGGGGGCATCGCGTGCCTATTTGGGCACCCTACAGGAGGTTCGCGAGTGGGCACGGGCGCTGAAGGCCGAAGATGCCGAGCTGCTCGATGAACTCGTCTTGATGACGTACGACGCGAAGGGCAACGAGGTCGCGAACCAGTTGCTCTCCGACTTCGTGCCGGAGGTTCAAGCACTCGTCTCTCTGGCGATGTTTGCCATCGAAACACCCTCGGCGATGCCGATGCAGCTCACTGGCTCGGGGCTTTCGGCGGTGTGGTCCGGAACGGCAGCGTCCACGACTCCCGTGTTTCGCCATCCAAAAACGCTCGCCACCGATACTGGCTCCCCCGCGCTAGCGGGAACGGCGGGAGGTTGAATCCAACCGTCGCTGTGACTGGCACGGTGATGTCGGGGCGTTCGAGACCGCCGGTTGGGAACTCCGTCTCAAGGATCATGGGCCCAGGACCATCAGGCGGATTGATCACCACGATCTCGTCGTTGCTGTCGAGCAGTTCCAGCCTTATCTGGTGCTGCCCGACTTGATCGCGCGGTATGCGGACGATACACGCGATCGCCATGGGGCCGGCTGCGGCAGCGGCAGGAGGTCGCACCATCCATCCTGCGCCTAAGATCATGAGTGTCCCGTTCTGTGCCGCGACGGCTGAGGCGAGCATCATGTCTAGCTCAATAGGCACAGGCTAGAAGTTATCGAGCTGCCCCCTTGCGGGGTCAGCAGGGACGCCGCGCGCGGCGAGCCTGCTGCTGCGCCTCGCGCCTGATTGCCGCATCGTTCTCGCGCTGGCGCACACCGGGGTCGTCCCGTTCGATCAGGACGTGGTAGGGCAGCGCGTCGCCGTGGAGCAGGATCAGCAGCGTGTCGCGGAACAGGAAGGGGTTCTCGCGGCCGTTGAACCTCCACTCCATCTCGTCGAGATACGCCGGTAGGTGCTTGACGCTCATGTGGTGGTAGGTGCCGACCACGGAGCGCTTCAAGAGGCTCCAGGCGCTCTCGACGGTGTTCGTGTGGACGTTCCCGCGCACCCATTCCTCGGACTTGTGCTCGACGGTCTGGTGGCGCTTGCCCGTGATCCCGTCGTACGAGCGCAGCTCGTCCGTGAACATCTCGGCGTCCTCGTCCACGGTGGACTCGATGAAGCCTCCCAGGTTGTGCCTGCGCGTGTTCGGCACGAGGCGCAGGCGAATCTCCCCGCCGCGCTCGATCGCGCCCGCGATCACGACCTTGTTGCCTTTGTAGCCGGTGCCGAAGCCTTTGCGTTTTCCGCCCACGAGCGTCTCGTCGATCTCGACGGTGCCGGTGAGCAGCGGCTGTTCGTCGTCGCCCATCGCGTCGCGGATGCGGTGCGAGAGATACCAGGCCGTCTTGTAGGACACGCTGAGCATGCGCTGGAGCTGCTTGGCGCTGATGCCCTTCTTGCTCTCGCACATCAGATAGACGGCGAGGAACCACTTCCAGAGAGGCAGATGCGAGTCGTGGATCAGCGTTCCGGCCGTGACCGAGAACTGGTAGCGGCACTTGTCGCACTCGAACTGGTTGCGGGCCGCGATCTTGCTCACCGTCGTCGGCTCAGCGCAGCGCGGGCACTCGGGGCCATCGGGCCAGCGAAGTTCCTCCAGATAGGCTCTACAGCGCTCCTCAGAGCCGAAATCTTCGATCAGGCTGACGAGGTTCGTAGACTCCATCAGGACACCGTGCCCCGCCGCAAACCGAAGGCCCATGAGCTGACGACCGAGCAGGCCGTCAAGCGAATGTTCCCCCAGAAGACGCGCGAAGCGGTGCGCTCAGAGGCTCGAAAAGGCCCGAAAACAAAGGCAAAGAAGTCCACTAAGAAGGACTCTAGCTGATGCGCGGCCCTGTGTCAAGGGGATAATCCCCCTCGTCACCCGTCGCTGTGGTGCTCGCCCCTGCTACGCGCACGCGTTCGGGCCAGGCAGGCAGCAGCGCGGCGGGGGCCGCGCGCGGGCGCCAGCGCCACGAGAGCGTCGTGAGCGCGTGCACGATCAGCGCCGAGGCGGCGATCGCGAGCAGCCCGCCGAGCACGTCCATGACGAAGTGGTTGCCCGTGGCGAGCACCGCGAAGGTGGTCAGCATCGGATAGACGATCGCGAGCGCGCGCACCCACGGACGCCCGCAGATCCTCCAGATCACGAGCGTGCACCAGACCGCCCAGGCGATGTGCAGGGAGGGCATCGCCGCCAGCTGGTTGGCCGCCGAGGCGAGCGCGCCCGCATGCCACGAGCCGATCGCATGCGTGGAGGCGACCACGTCGACGAAACCGGGAAGCATTCGCGGCGGCGCGACCGGGAAGCGCCAGAACACCATGAAGGCGAGCACGTTGACGAGCACGAGCGTGTTGCGCGCCGGCCTGTAGATATCGGGCCGGCGCCACCACAGCCAGCCCAGCAGCCCGAGCGTGACGATGAAGTGCGCGTTGTCGTAGTAGTCGGAGACGAGCAGTCCGAGCGTGTGGTGCGCGGCGAGCCAGCCGTCAAGCGTGCGCTCGACGGCGATGTGCAGCGAGCGCTCGAGCGCAAGCACGTCGCGGGCGTGGCGCAGCGCCGGCTGCAGGCGCAGGGGCGCGAGGTTGGTGATCGCGTCATAGATCCAGCACAGCCACGCGACCGTCAGCGCCTCCAACCACCAGCGCGGGCGCGAGACGCTCCCGGCTGGTGCAGCTGCGCGCGCCTCGCCGCTGGCGCGAAGGCCGGTAATCGCGCGACCGGCGTCGATCGGTGCGAGGGTCGACAAGAGCTTGATCCTAGCCGGGCCTTCAGCGGCCTTTAGGGCGCTACGGCTTCGAGCCCGCGCGCGGAAAGGGTCTCGAGGATCCGCGGCAGCGCATCCGCCGTGCGCCTCCACGAGCCGGGGGCCGAGTAGTCATCGGCGTCGTGCAGCAGCAGCACCGCGCCGTCGCCGGCGCCGGCCGTCACCTCGGAGGCGATCGAGGCCGGCGTGGCGCTTGCCCGCCAATCGCGACCGCAGTGACTCCACAGCAGCGTGCGCCAGCCGCGCGAGCGCGCGAGCAGCAGTGCAGCGGCGTTGAGGACCCCGTATGGAGGGCGATAGAGCTGCGGCGGCCGACCGCCGTGTGCGGCGATTGTCTCCTCGGCCATGGCGATGTCGTCTCGCACCTGTGCGGGGGTCAGGCGCAGGAGGTTGCGGTGGCGATGGCAGTGCAACGCGACGTCATGTCCTGCAGCGACGATCTCCCCGACCAGCGCGGGGTTGCGCAGCACCTGCTCGCCGACGAGGAAGAAGCTCGCGCGTACGCGCTCACGCGCGAGGATCTCGAGGATCGCGGGCGTCCCGCGCGCGTGCGGCCCGTCGTCGAACGTCAGCGCAAAGCCACGCCCCTCGGCCGTCCGGTCCTCGATACCGAGTGGCGCGCGCAGCGCCGGCCATGCCCCGGCGAGGCCCGGCAGCGCGTACGCGCCCGCGGCGGCCGCCCCCAGCGCGAGTGCGAGCGGGATCGCGCGAGTGCGATCATCGGGGGCGGACATGGTCGATCTCGTACTCGGAATCGCGGCCGCAGTGGGGGCCTCGACCCTATACAGCCTAGGGATCGCGCTGCAGGCGATGGACGCCCGCGAGGCGCCCGGCGATGAGCACCTGCGTCTCGCGCTCGTCTCTGGGCTGGCGCGCCGTACGCGCTGGCTGCTCGGCACAGGCCTCTCGATCATGGGCTGGCCGCTGCAGCTCGTCGCCCTGCTGCTTGCGCCCCTGGTGGTGGTGCAGCCCGCCCTAGCGGGCGGACTGCTCGTCCTGCTCGTGCTCGGCGAGCGCATGCTCGACGAGAAAGCGGGGCGCTACGAGCACGTGGCGACGCTCGCGATCGTGATCGGAGTGCTCGGTGCGGGGCTCTGCGCGCCGCCGCGAAGCGCCGCGCAGCCGGGCGAGAAGCTGACGATAACGTTGGTGCTCGTGGCGCTCGCGCTGGCGAGCATGCTGCCCTACTTGATGCGCGCGTTCGGGCGCTCCTTCGCGGCCCTGACGATGATCGGCGCAGGCCTCGCGTACGGCTGGAGCGCGCTCGCGACGAAGCTGGCCTCGGACGACATCGCATCACACCATCTCGCCACGGCGGCCCTGTGGGGCCTGTCGACCGCTGCCGCCTCGGGCGTGGGCGTGCTGAGCGAGATGAGCGTCCTGCAGGAGCGTCCGGCGATCCAGGTAGCCCCGGTCGTGTTCGTGACTCAAACAGTCGTGCCACTGGCTGCAGCGCCGGTGCTCTTTGGCGAGCGCTTCAGCGCGACGCCGCTCGCGGGCGTGCCGCTGAGCGTCTCCTTGGCGGTGCTGGTCGTGGGCGCGGCCCTGCTCGCGCGCTCGCCGCTGCTGCTCGCGCTGATGGAAGGCGATCCGACCAGGCGTGAGAGCGGCTCAGCGGAGAGCCCGGAGGATCCCAGCCACGAGACAATGCGCTCGAGCCCCGCCACCGATGCGCTCGAGCCGTCGAGCTCGACCACGAGCACGTCGCCCGCGAGCATCCGTCGCTGAGGCATCCGCCCGGTCGCATTCAGGCACAGCGCGCCCTTCACGGGAATCGCTCCTGCGCTACGCGCGAGCACCGTCTGGCCCACTGAGATCCCTCCCCGCGGGCGCAGGAAGTAAAAGCCGCGATGCAGACCCAGCGCGCGCGCCTGCGAGCGCAGAACGGCGCGCGTGTGAAGCCAGTGGAACAGCCGCGCGCTCGGCACTTCCGGCAGCAGCTGATCGCCGAGCGCCCGCAGCTGCGTGATACGCGCGTGCGTCGGTACGCCGCTGTCATCGGCAAAGGACACGTGAATCCCCTGTTCTGCGAGCGCGCGCGCCACTGGCACGATCGCCCCCGACGGGCCGTGGACGATCACGCCGACGTCCGGCTGGCGCGTGTTCACGTGCACGAGTTCGTGGACGTGGAGCAGCTTGTCCGCCACCGCCGTCACCTCGTCCGTGGACATCATCCACCCACCCACGAGCGCGAGCAGTGTCACCTGCGTCGCGAGCGCGACCACGCGCAAGCGCCAGCGTGGTATCGGGTGCACGCGCCGTGGCGCCTGCAGCACGACGTCGGCCGCCTCCACCTGGGAGGTTGCCCGCCGGCCCGAGTCCTCGTAGTGCTCTGGCAGTGGCGGCTGACCGGCGCCGGGCGCGGGATGACCCTCGGCGAAGCTCGCCTGCACGTGCTCGCGCAGCTCGTCCGTGTCGTTGGCCAGGCGCAGCAGATCGAGTGCCGCCATGGCGCGCGTGTTCAGGCGCGCGTGGCCGATCGGCAGGCCGTAGGAGAC
The DNA here is from genome assembly GCA_963722435.1 of uncultured Solirubrobacteraceae bacterium. GTDB lineage: Bacteria > Actinomycetota > Thermoleophilia > Solirubrobacterales > Solirubrobacteraceae > Palsa-744. The sequence continues at coordinate 1,166,365 of CAVRKZ010000001.1, forward strand.
GACCGGCGTGCCCGCCGCGCGCGCCTCCAGACAGGTCACGCCGCCGGTCGAGTGCACGAGCACATCGGCCGCCGCGAGGATCTCGGGCATCTTCTGCGTGAACCCGTAGACGCGCACGCGCGGCTCCTCCGCGAAGGTCTTGCCGAGCCTGCTCGCGAGCTGCTCGTTGCGTCCCGCCAGGCAGAGGATCGTGCTGACCTCGGGCACGCGCGTGAACTCGCGCACCGCGCCCTCGATGTCCCCCACGCCCCAACCGCCACCGGAGACGACGACCACGCGCCCGCCGTCGGGCAACTCGAGCGCCCGCCGCGCCTCCAGCGGGCAGCGGGGCTCCAGGAACTCGGCGGAGATGAGCGGGCGCACGAGGCGGGCGCTGCCGCGCCCAGCGATTCGCTCCACCGACGGCAGCGACTCGCCGTACATCACGAGGTGCACGTCGATATCGCGCTGGGCCCAGAAGAAGAGGCCTGTCAGGTCGGTGATCGTGGCGACCGTCGGGCAGCGCACTTGCCCCGTGCGGCGCAGCCGAGCGAGCACGACCGTGACGGCGGGGTAGGTGGAGACGACGACGTCGGGGTCGTGCGCGGCGATCACGCGCGCCAGCGAGCGCGCGCCAGCGATGCACAGCAGCCGCCGTGTGGCAGCGCGCGCAGGACGCACGTTCTCGAGCACCCAGTAGACGATCGAGTAGCTCCACGGGACGAAGCGCAGCTGCACGCGATAGCCGTCCTCGACCACTGGGCGCACGAGCGGGCCCATGGCGGCGAGCCCGTCGATCACGGTCACCTCGACGGGCGCGGCGGATGCCCTGACCTGCTCGGCGAGCGCTCGCGCCGCCGCGGCGTGACCCTCGCCGACGTCCGCCGAGAGGATCAACACGCGTCGCGGTCCGGAGCCCGAGCGCCGGTTATCTGTGCGGTTGCTGGCTCGCATTCGAGAGGGAGCGCGCCACGAGATGAACGCAGGGCTTGCAAGCCCCCCTGGGGATCCCTGACAGCAGCGCCTCGCTCACAGCGTATCGACCGCATGGGACACCCGCAGGGCGGGGCGCAACAATTGCCTGATTCCAGCCGCGAGCCCCATATCCACCGGCGCGCTCGCGGGTGAGCGCACGCGTCCCCGCCGTCCCCGTGGGGTGGCGCGCGCGGGGAGCCCCTACTGGGCGCTGCGCGCACTCGGAGCGCTCGGGCTCAGCGGCATCCTCGTGACGCTCTTCCTCCTCAGCGCAGGCGCCGCATCGCGCCCCTCGCAGTACGTGCCCGCGCGCAGCGGAGGCTGGCCGGCGTGGCTGGCGGGGCCGCTGCGCGGGCTCGGCCTCGGTCTCTCCAGTGGACGCTTCCAGGCGTTGATCCTGATCATGTGCGCGAGCTACCTGCTCGTACTGCTCTGCGCCCGCGCGCTCGGGCCGCTCGCGCTCGGCGCCACGATCACGCTCGCGAGCGTGATCGTCTTGCTGGGCCCACCGCTGATCTCCCAAGACGTCTTCGGCTACCTCGCCTTCGCGCGCCTGGGCGTCCTGCACGGGCTCGACCCCTACACGCACGTCGCCGCCGAAGCCCCCACCGACGCGGTCTTCCACTTCATCGGCTGGCCCTTTCAGCACTCCCCCTACGGACCGCTGTTCACGCTGCTCACCTATGCGCTCGTCCCGCTTGGCCTCGCGGGAGCGCTGTGGGCGTTCAAGGCGATCGCCGTCCTCAGCGCCCTTGCAGCCGTCGCGATGGTGGCGGCTGCTGCCGGCAGAGCCGGGCACTCCGGGCGCTGGGCGGCGGCGTTCGTCGGGCTGAACCCGGTGCTGCTGGTGCTCGCGGTGGGCGGCGCGCACAACGACACGATCCTGATCGCGGCGCTCGCACTTGCGCTGCTGTTGAGCGCGCGCGCGAGCCCGCGGCTGCGGGCGGCCGCCGGAGCGCTCGCGGTCGGCGTAGGGGTCAAGGTGACGGCAGGCCTCGTGCTGCCGTTCCTGGTCCTCGCACCCGAGCGCGCGCGGGAGCGGGCGCGCCTCGCAGTGGCGACGATCAGCGCGCTCGCCGCGATCGCGCTGATCGGGCTGCTGGCATTCGGCGCGCATGCGTTCGGCTTCCTGGGGGCGGTGGGAGAGCAGCAGCAGCTCGTCGCCAGCCACAGCCTCCCCGCGGAGAGCGCGCGCCTGCTCGGCCTGCACGGCACGCCGACGTGGTGGCGTCACCTGTATGTCGTGGGCTTCTTGTTCGTGCTCGCGTTCGCGCTGTGGCGCACCGCGCGCGGAGCCGACTGGCGGGTGGCCGCGGGCTGGAGCACGATCGCGCTGCTGCTCTCCACGGCGTGGCTCTTGCCCTGGTATGCGATCTGGGTGCTACCGCTAGCGGCGGTCAGCGGCGATCGGCGCCTGCGCGCCGCCACGCTCGTGCTGTGTGCCTACGCGATCCTGATTCACCTGCCGCTCGCCGAACCGTTGCTCAGCCCGCCCCGGCCCGATCTCCTCAGCGCTGTCGGAGTGCGTGTCCCCGGCCTGCGTGACCACCTGGAATTCACCGGTTTCCAGCTGTTCGATCACATCCACGTCGATCTCCGCTGGTGAGAGCCCGGGCCGCATCCGGCGCAGACGGATCGCGTCCAGCCGGCTGAACTTGAGGATCTCGAGCACGTACACGAGGTACACGCTGGCCGCGATCACGAGCAGCCCGATGGCGAGCATCACGAGCGTCCAGCCGGTGTTGTAGTGGCCTTTGTGATCGCTGTAGGGGACGAAGCGCAAGGCCAGCGCCATGCCAGCGAGCAGCAGCGTCCATGCATACAGGTAGGCGATCGTGCGACGGCTGGAGAAGCCGATGCGCGCCATGCGGTGGTGGAAGTGCTCGGTGTCGGGCCGATAGATCGGCTGCTTGTACTTCAGCCGCTTGAGCAGCACGAACGTCGTGTCGAGGAACGGCACGGCAAGCAGGATCAGCGGCAGCACGAACGAGACGACCGCCGCCGTCTTCACGGCCGCCTCGACCGTGATCACGCCCATCAGCAGGCCCAGCAGGTTGGCGCCGCAGTCGCCCATGAAGCTGGACGCCGGCGGGAAGTTGTAGATCAGGAAGCCAAGCGCCGCGCCGGCGGTCAACGCAGCCAGCACCCCGGGCTGCTGCCGATTCAGGTCAAACGCGATGACGGCCATGGCGGCGGCGATGATCGCGCAGACACCCGCCGCCAGGCCGTCGACGCCGTCGGAGAAGTTGACGACGTTCATCATCGCCACCAGCCCGATCACCGTGAGGATCGGCCCGGCGTTGGTGACGCCCGCGTTTGGGAACGACAGGCGCCCGATGAAGGGCAGCGTGATCGCCTTCACGGCCACGCCGAAGTGCACGACGATCACGGCCGCGAGCACCTGACCGAGCAGCTTCACCACGGGGTGCAGGTCGAAGCGGTCGTCAAGCGCGCCGACCACCGTGATCACGGCGGCCGCGAGCAGCACGCCGTGCCACAGCTCGTGTTCGGAGCCGTAGCCGGCGGGCAGCCAGATCAGGCCCGCCGTGAGCGCGCCGGCGAAGATCGCGAGCCCGCCGAGCAGCGGCGTGGGACGCTCCGAGAGGCCTCGCTCGCGCGGCTCGTCGATCACGCCGACGCGCGCGAGCCAGCCGCATCGTGAGCGGCGTCAGCAGCGCGGTCACGACCGCGGCGACCAGCAAGGCGTACAGCGCGTCGAGCTCGGTCGGATGCGCCATCAGCTCACCGCACAGCATCGCAGGCCGCGAGGTCGGAGTATCGCCACGCCAGACGGCAGCCAACCGCGCCGGCCGCTCGCCCCTCGCACTAGCACGAGCGCGGCCGCGGCCGGAAGAGCCTCATACAGCGGGTAGCGCTCGACGATCGCGTCCACGCGCGCGCGAGCTCGTGTGCGCGCGACTCGTATTCGGGCGCTGAGCGCGCTCGCGAGGATCCGCCCACCTCGGCGAAGTCCTCGTGCTGCAGGCCGCGCGTCGCCAGCGCAGGCGTGCCGATGCGCAGCCCCGAGGCCTCGATCGGCGGGCGCGGGTCGAACGGCACCGCGTTGCGGTTGACCGTGATGCCGATCTCGTGCAGCCGGTCCTCGGCCTGCGCGCCCGGTGAGCGTCGGGCTCGCTCTCGCGCAGGTCGACCAGCACCAGGTGCACGTCGGTGCCGCCGGTCAGCACGTCCACGCCGTGACCCGCGCTCGAGCAGCTCGCGCGCCAGCGCGCGCGCGCCGTCCACGGTGCGCCGCTGGCGCTCGGCGAACAGCTCGCTCGTGGCGATCTTGAGCGCGACGGCCTTGGCCGCGATCACGTGCTCCAGCGGGCCGCCCTGCTGGCCGGGGAACACCGCCGAGTCGATCTTCTTGGCGTATTGCTCCTTGCACAGGATCACCCCGGCGCGCGGGCCGCCGAGCGTCTTGTGGGTGGTCGTCGTGACCACGTCGGCGCCGTACTCGACCGGGTTGGGGTGCAGGCCGGCGGCGACGAGGCCGGCGAAGTGGGCCATGTCGACCATCAGCAGCGCGCCGACCTCGTCGGCGATCTCGCGGAAGCGCGCGAAGTCGAGCTGGCGCGGGTAGGCCGACCAGCCGGCGAGCAGCAGCTTCGGGCGGCGCTCGCGCGCGATGCGCGCGACCTCGTCCATGTCGATCAGGCTGCGTCTCGCGGTCGACCTCGTAGGCGACGATGTCATACAGCCGTCCCGACACGTTGACCTTCATGCCGTGCGTGAGATGGCCGCCGTGCGCGAGCGACAGCCCCATGATCGTGTCGCCGGGCTCCAGCAGCGCGTGGTAGGCGGCCGTGTTGGCCTGCGCGCCGGAGTGCGGCTGGACGTTGGCGTGCTCGGCCCCGAACAGCGCCTTGGCGCGGTCGATCGCCAGCTGCTCGGAGACGTCGACCCACTCGCAGCCGCCGTAGTAGCGGCGGCCGGGATAGCCCTCGGCGTACTTGTTGGTCAGCACCGAGCCCTGGCATTCGAGCACCGCGCGCGGCACGAAGTTCTCCGAGGCGATCATCTCGAGCGTGCTCTGCTCGCGCTCGAGCTCGCCGCGCAGCGCCTCGGCGATCTCGGGGTCGACCTCCGCGAGCGGACGGTTGAAGTAGTCGGGGCTCAGCTCGGACATGGCGCTCTCCTTGGGACGAGGTGACGACTCTGATGCCCAGGCGCGCGGCGGCTCTGGCTGGCCGCTTCCCGGTGGTCGCTTCCACCTCACAGCGCCAGTCGCGGCAGCTGTCACGAGGCTAGCAGGACGGCCCGCGCGTACTGAGAGCCGACCCGCGCGCTCAAGCGCGGACGCCGCGTCAGTCCAGCGAGCGCAGCAGCTCACGCGGCGCGCGCGCCAGCGCGCCCCTCGCGCAGCGACGTGCCAGCGCCGCTGCGCGGCGTAGTCGCGCAGGTCGATGACGGTCGAGGCCACGCCCGGCAGCTCGCCGCCGTCGAGCACCAGGTCGGCGCCGTCGCAGCAGCTCGCGCGGCACGTCGTCGAGGCGCCGCGCGTCGGGCTCGCCCGACAGGTTGGCGCTGAGTCTGCATGCACGGGCACGCGCGAGCGCGCACAGCGCCTGCGAGCTGCAGGCAGCGCGCGGCACGCGCAGGCCGAGCGTCGCGCGATCGGGCCGGCAGGCCAGCGCGAAGCGACCGCGCGCGGTTGGCGAGCAGCAGCGTCACCGGCCCGGGCAGCAGCGCGCGCAGCGCGCCGCGCTCGCGGCGGCGCAGCTCGGGCAGCGCGCTCGAGCGCGCGGCTCGAGCGCGAAGAACATGACCGCGGCCGGGCGCGCGGCGGGCGGCCCTTGAGCGCGTACAGGCGCCGCGCCGCCTGCTCGTTCTCGGGGTCGCAGCCGAGCCCGTAGACGGTGTCGGTCGGGAACACCGCGACGCCGCCCCGCGCCAGGCACTGCTCCAGGCGCGCGGCGTCCTGCTCGCTCGAGCTCCACCTGCTCGCCGATCTCCGCCGTCATCGCCGCTGCCGCTCGGCGACGACCACCCGCTCGACTCCCGCCAGGTCGCGCTCGACTGCGCACGCTGTCAAAGCCCGCCGGCGCGATCAGCTCGCCGACCTGCGCGGCCTGGCCGGCGCCGACCTCGAGCGCCAGCAGCCCACGCGCGCGCGCTCGCGCACCTGGGCGAGCAGCGCGCGGATCCCGCCAGCCCGTCGGCGCCGGCGAACAGGGCCTCTGGCGGCTCGTGGCGAACGATCTCGGGCGCGAGCGTCGACGCGCTCTGACTCCGCGACATAGGGCGAGGTTGGACGAGGATCGCGTCGAACTCGTCGCCGACGCCCTGCAGCAGATCCGCGCTGCAGCCAGCGCACGTCGAGCCCGAGGCGTCGCCCGTTGCGCGCCGCGAGCTCGAGCGCCTCGCTGACGTCGCTGCCGTCACGTCCAGGTCGGGGCGCTCGTGCTTGAGCGCGAGCGCCACCGCGCCGCTGCCCGTGCCGAGGTCGAGCACGCGCGTCGCCGCGGCGCAGGCCGAGACGCGAGCTCGACGAGCAGCTCGGTCTCCGGGCGCGGGATGAGCGCGCGGCGGTCGACGGTCAGCTCGAGGTGCCGAAAGCGCGGTGGCCCGACGATGTAGGCGACCGGCTCGCGCTCGACCGCGCGGCGGCGCACGGCATCCTGAAAGGCGCGCACGGCCGCGCCCGCACGACCAGCTCGCCGACGGCGTCAGCGTCCCGGATCGGCAGCAGCCGCTCGCGGCCGACGCCGAGCACGTGCGCGAGCAGCACTTCGGCGTCCAGGCGGGGCGTCTCGCAGCCGGCGGCGGCGATCGCCGTGATCGCGCCGTCGAGCGCGTCGCGCGCAGGCGTGCCGAGCGGGCGAGCCTGGAAGCGACAGAGCTCGCCGAGTCAGCGGCCGCCTGCTCACGCGGCCGCCTGCGCCTCCAGGCGCCGGCGCTTCTCGTCGGCCTGCAGCGCCGCGGTCAGCTCGTCCAGCTCGCCTTCGAGCACCTGGTCGAGGTTGTGCACGGTGAGCTTGACGCGATGATCGGTCACGCGCCGCTCGCCGTAGTTGTAGGTGCGGATCTTCTCCGCGCGGTCGCCCGTCCCGACCTGCGAGCGGCGGTCGGCGGCGAGCTCGGCCTGCTGCTCGGCCAGCGCGCGCTCGTACAGCCGCGCGCGCAGCACGCGCAGCGCCTTCTCGCGGTTCTGCAGCTGGGACTTCTCGTCCTGCATCGAGACGACGATCCCCGACGGCCTGTGCGTGATGCGCACCGCCGAGTCGGTCGTGTTGACCGACTGCCCGCCCGGCCCGGATGAGCGGTAGACGTCGATCTGCAGGTCGTCTGGGTCGATCTGCACGTCCACGTCCTCGGCCTCCGGCAGCACGGCGACGGTGGCGGTCGAGGTGTGGATCCGCCCCTGGGACTCGGTCTGGGGCACGCGCTGGACGCGGTGGGTGCCGCCCTCGAACTTGAACACCGAGTAGGCGCCGTCGCCCTTGACCGCGAACGTGTACTTGCCCTCGCCGATGTCCAGCGGCTCGGTTGCCAGCCGCGCCGCTCGGCGTACGTGACGAGCATCCGGTAGCAGGTCGCCGGCCCACAGGCCGGCCTCATCGCCGCCGGCGCCGCCCTGGATTTCGACGATCACGCTCTTCTCGTCGTTGGGGTCGCGCTCGACCATCGCCATGCGGATCTGCTCCTCGAGCTCCTCGATCCGCCGGCGCGCCGAGCTCAGCTCCTCGCGCATCTCGGAGTCCTCGCCCACCTCGCACAGCAGCTCTTCGGCGCCGGCCGCGTCGTCCTGGGCGTGGCGCCACTGTGCCGCGAGCTTCGCGGCGGGCTCTAGCTGGCTGTAGGCGCGGCCGACCTCCGCGTAGCGCTCCCGGTCGGAGATCACCTCGGGGTCGGTCATCTGCGCACCGAGCTCCGCGAAGCGCGTCTCGATCTGCTTGACGAGGCCTTCGATCACGGAGCCAGGCGCGGCCTACGCGACGACCTCCACGCCGACCAGGTCGGCGGCCGTCAGCTCACCCGGCGTCTCGAGCTCGAGCACCGCGGCGAGCGCGGCGATCGCGACTGCGAGCTGGTCGAGGTCGGGCTCACGCGTCGTCAGCAGCTGCAGCTTGAGACCCGGCCACATCAGCGCCCGCACCCAGCGCCCGCGGCGGTTGCGCCCGGCGAACTTGATCAGCTCGAAGGAGATCCCTGCGATCACGGGGCACGCCGAGCACGCGCGTCGCCATCAGCCAGTACCACGCCGGCAGCCCGAACGGCGCGAACACGAAGATCGCGACGATCATCACGACCAGCAGGAAGCTCGTGCCGCAGCGGGGGTGTAAGCGCGAGAAGCGCTGCGCGTTGGCCGGCGTGAGCGGAAGGCCCGCCTCGAAGCAGGAGATCGTCTTGTGCTCCGCGCCGTGATACTGGAACACGACGGCGCAGGTCACGTACGCGCGAGAGCGCAAGCAGGTAGCCGAGAAAGATCGACACCCGCACGGCTCCCTCGACCAGCCAGAAGAGCACCGACGAGCCGAGCTGGTGCTTGATCAGGCTCGTGAGCCCGACGGGGACGAGGAAGAACAGCACGATCGCAAGCACGACCGCGACGACCACCGTGCCCACCACACGCCGCGCGGGGGATCTCCTGCGTGCCCTCGCGTCCGTCCTGCGCATCCTGCTCGGCCGAGAGCTGTGCGTTGGCCGAGAGCTCGAGCGCCCGAAAGCCGATCGCCAGCGAGCCCCCCAGCGCGACCACGCCGCGGACGATCGGCAGGCGCAGCAGCGGTGTCGGCGCAGCGCCGAGTCAAGCGGCGCCGCCGTCACCTCGATCGCGCCGAGCTCGCCCACTTCGCCAGCGCCGCCGTCCGCGTGCTCGCCAGCACCCGCCTGCACTCCACGCGCATGCTCGGCGCGGCGGGCTTGCGCACGGCGACCGCCCAGTGGCGAACGCCACGCATCATCACTCCCTCGATCACCGCCTGACCCCCGAGCGGCGCGTCGCGCTGGGCGCTCAGCTCACCGTCGGCCTGCGCGTAGGTGCCCGCCGGAGGCGTTCGCTCGGCGTCCGCGCGGGGGCGCAGATCGCTGGTGCGCTCGGGGGCGACGGTCGAGGCGCTGAAAGCCGAAGCGCCGGCTGGCGCCGCGGCGATCGGCTGGCCCATCTCCGACCGCTGGGCGGCCAGGCGGTCGGACATCGGGCTATTGGGCCGGCCGCGCCTGCGAGGATTGCAGGCGTCCCTTGGCGACACGGCGCTGGAAGCGCTCGACGCGTCCACCGGTGTCCATCAGCTTCTGGCGCCCCGTGTAGAAGGGGTGACACTGAGAGCAGACCTCGACGTGCAGCTCGTCCCGCGTGGCGCGCGTGATGAACTCGTTGCCGCACGTGCAGCGAACGTGCGCGCGAACGTAGTTGGGGTGGATCTTCGCCTTCATCCTGCCTCGATTCTAGCGAGCGGCAGCCGAGCGCGGGCGCCCTCGTCAGGTGGAGGACGCGCTCGTAGTGGAGGAGCCCGCGACTTCGGATGGCGCCGGCTGCACGCAGCCGGCCGTGTGCAGTTCCTCGTCCTTGACCAGTCGTCCCTTGGCATCCAGCCACCGGAACTGGATCGCCCCGCGGTATTCGGCGGGGGCTGAGAGGTTGGAGACCTGGTGGATGTACGTGAAGAGCTTCACGCCGGGGTTAGAGCTCTGCCACACGTCCAGGGCGGGGGCGCTGACAGTCCGGTAGCGCGCTTCCGCGGACGCACGCTCCTGCAGCTCGATGCGCATCTGCATGCGCGTGCCGAGCGTGCTCGCAGTCATTTCGCCGGCGAACGTGGCCGTGCGTTCGCTCTGCGGAGCGGTGGCGGTCGCGCACTGCTCGAGCGTCGCGGCTGCGAGCCCCTTGCCGCTCAAGGTGGTGGCATGCGTCCCTTGCGCGGGTGCGCCCTGGGTGCTCGTCTCCGGGGAGCTCGCCTGCTCGGCGGCGGCGCGCGCGAGGGCTCCCGGTGAGAGCACCGCGAGCGCGCACACAAGCGCGCCGAGCGCTGCCCGATGGCCCGCGCGCACGCTGCGTAGGCGAGGAAGCCACATTCTCATCACATCCACCTAACACTCGTCCTGCGCAGGGGTTTCGCACGCGTCGGCTCGAGCACGCGCGGCGCTCGTCGCCCTGTCAGTGCTAGGTCACCTGATAGAGGGGGCCGTCGCCACCCTCCGGGGTGGTCAGCCGCCCGCCCTTGGCGGTGATTGCGCCACACTGCACGCAGTTGGTGTAGTTGACGATCACGTCCACCTCGCCGTGCGCGGGGGCGTCCTCCGGGATCTCGTAGACGCCCGCGGGGCACATCCACCGCCACGTCTCGGCGAGCTCACGGGGAACGCGTTTGCGGATGCGGATGTGGTTGGGGGCGTCATCACGCGTGGCGTTTCCGGTGATGAACACCGAGGAGAGCTTGTCGAAGGTGTATTTGCCGTCTGGCTTGGGGTAGGAGTCCTTGGTGTCGCCGATGAACATCGGCTGGGCGTCGTCGCGATGCCAGGCCCAGCGCCCGCCCGGGAAGCGACCCTTGGTGAGGATCATCATGCCGACCAGCGGGGCGCCCTTGATGAAGCCTCGCTGGAACGGCTGACGTGCGTTGCGCACGGCGTAGAGCTCCTTGCCCACCTGCGAGTCTTCGATCGCCTGCTCGTAGGACTCGAACGAGCTCTCGCCGCGCACGAGCGCCGCGTAGATCGACTCGGCCGCGAGTTTGCCTGACATCACACTGTGGTGGACGCCCTTCAGCGCCGCCGTGTTGACCATGCCACCGGAGTCCCCGACGAGCACGGCGCCTGGCATCGACAGCTTTGGCATCGACCAGTAGCCGCCGCCGGGGAGCGCCTTGGCGCCCCATGCCACGCGCTCTCCGCCCGCGAGGATGCCCTTTACGAGCGGGTGCAGCTTGAACTGCTGGAGCAGATCGTGCGCCGAGGTCGTGGCGTCGGCGTACTCGAGATCGATTACGAGCCCGATGCTGACCAGGTGCTCGCCGGTCCTCTCGTCCTTCATCGGATACAGCCACGTGCCCCCCACGTGCGCGTACTTCGTGGAGATCTTGAACGGCCACGGACCGAGCGTGTGGATCAGGCGGTCGAGTGGCTTGGGAACCTTCCAGACCTCCTTGACGCCGAGCTCCCACACCTGGGTGTCGCGTCCGTCGGCGAGATCGAACTCCTTGATGGCCGCGCCGGTGAGATGCCCCCAGCAGCCCTCGGCGAGAACCACGGCCTGTGCCTTGATGTCGGTTCCCGGCTCGAAGTTGCCGAGCGGCTCGCCGTCCTTGCCGCGACCCTTGTCCCCCGAGCGCACGCCGACCACGCGGCCCGCCTGCCCGTCCTGCCCCCCGGACGGAGAGTCCTCGACGATCAGCTGGGTGGCCGAGGTCTCGGTCAGGATGTACGCGCCGGCGTCCTCGGCCTGACGCTGCTGGAAGCGCGCCATTGCTGAGACCGAGATGACCTCGTTGCCATGATTCTTGAAGTTCGGCGGCACCGGGACCCGCAGCTTGGCCTTGGACGTGGGCAGCATGTAGACCGCCTCCTTGCCGACCTCGCCATAGGCGAAGCCCTCCTTTCGCCAGTCCTCACGCGTCATCTGCGGGAACAACTCCTGCAGAGGGCCCGGGCGCATGACCGCGCCCGAGAGATTGTGCCCACCGCAGGTCTTGGCCTTCTCGACGACCGCCACGGGCACTTCGCCGAGCCGCTCCATGGTCTCGGGATCATCTGCCAGCAGCTGCAGCAGCCGGTTGGCGCAAGCGAGGCCCGCGGTGCCGCCGCCGACGATCGCGACGCCGACCTCGATCAGCTCCTCCTCAGCATCGAGGCCGCGCTTGATGAACTCCTTGCGCGAGTCGACCGGGGGCGGGAAGGCCGCCGGCACGACCCTTCCGTTGCTGGAGCCACCGTGGCCGCTCATCATCAACCGCCCTTCTTGGCCTTCACCGCTTCGGTCAGCTTCGGCAGGATTTTGTTGAGATCGCCGACGATCCCGAGATCGGAGAATTCGAAGATCGGCGCATTGGCGTCCTTGTTGATGGCGACGATGTTCTCCGAGCCCTGCATGCCGACCTTGTGCTGGATCGCGCCGGAGATGCCGGCGGCGAGGTACAGCTTGGGCGCCACCGTCTTACCCGTCTGACCGATCTGGGCCGCGTAGGGGTACCAGCCCGCGTCCACGACCGCGCGCGTGGCGGCGACTGCGCTGTTGCCGCCGAACGCGGCGGCCAGGTCCTCGGCGAGCTTGAAGCCCTCGGGCTTGCCAAGGCCGCGCCCGCCGGCGATGAGGATGTCGGCGCCCTCGATGTCCACGTCCGCGCCGCGCTGTTCGCCGCGAGTGATCATGGTCGCCTGCTGCGCCTGCGGGCTGAGCTCGAAGCTGAGCTGCTCGACGGCGGCGGGAGCGCCGCCGCTCTCGGTGACCTCGAAGGCGTTCAGCCGGCCGATGATGATGCCGACGGGCGAGCGGTATTTGATTTCGGAGATGGCGGAGTCGCCGAGGATCGGGCGCTCGGCTATCAGCTCGCCACCCTCGGCCCGCACGCTGGTGACCTCCATCGCCACGCCCGCTCCGAGGCGCGCGGCGAGCCCCGCGCCGATCTCGAAGCCGAGCAGGCCGCCGCCGAACAGCGCGTACTTGTACCCGCCGCCGGAGATGGCCGCGGCCATCGCGTCGACGAGCGGCTGGGCGAGCCCTTCGGGGCCCTCAGCGATGAGCGCCTTCTTCGCGCCGTAGTTGCCCAGCGACGCCGCCAGCTCCTGCGGGATGTCCTGACCAAGCAGGATCGCGTGCGCCTCACCGCCAAGCTCGCCGGCGAGCTTGGCGCCCTCGGAGACGGCGCCCAAGGAGTTCTTGTTGATCGCGCCGTCGTAGTGCAGCGCGTAAACCAGGATGTTTGCCATGTCGGTTCTCAGCTCCTTTCGCTCATTCGCGCTTCAGATGAGCTTGCGCTGGTCGAGCCACGCGACGATTTTCTCTACGGTTTCGCCGGTGTCGTCGTCTTCGATGATCTCGCCGGCAGCCTTCGCCGGAGGCGCCTTCGCGGCGACCCACTGGGCGCCCGAGTTCTCGCCACCGACCTTGTCCGGCTCGATGCCAACATCGGTGGCGCCAACGGTGTCCAGCGGCTTCTTCTTGGCTCCCATGATCGCCTTCAGGGAGGGGTAGCGAGGCTCGTTGATCGCATCGCCGACGGAGATCACGGCCGGGAGCTTCACCTGCACCGTGTCATAGCCGTACTCAGCCTGACGCTCGCAGCGCAGGCTGTCCGACTCCACGTCCATCTTGATCACCTGCGTCAGCGAAGGCATCCCCAGGTGCTCGGCCACGACGGCGCCGATCGTGTAGCACTCGCCGTCGTCGGACTGCTGACCCAGCAACACGAGATCGGGGCTCTCGCGCTGCAGCGTCTTCGCGAGCGCATAGCCGGTCGCGGCGACGTCCGAGCCTGCCACCACGGGGTCCGTCAGGTGCACCGAGCGGTCAGCGCCTAGCGAGACTGCCTTGTGCAGCGCGCGCACGGCGCTCTCCGGACCCATTGTCACGGCGACGATCTCCTCCACGGGGGCGGCACCGCCCTCCTTGATCTGCATGGCCGCCTCTATGGCATGCGTGTCATACGGATTGAGGTTCTTCTCGCCGCTGCGGTCCATGCGCCCCGTCGACGGGTCGATCCGCTTTTCAACGGCGGCGTCCGGGACCTCCTTCACCAACACGCATATCTTCATTCGCTCGGGCTCTCCTTGGGCTTAGGTGGCGCCATCCTATCCCTTCCAGAAGTTGACTGACGAGTCAATCGGTCGCGTCGGGGCGGCTCTGTGAGCACTCGCGGCCTGCTCAGCGGTCGGTCACGGAGTGGCGGATGAAATCGACGATCGCTTGCGTGGGGGCACCGGGCGTGAACACCTCGGCGACTCCCAACTGCTTTAGCTCGGGGATGTCCTCGGCGGGGATCGTGCCGCCGACGGTCACCAGCACGTCGTCGACGCCCTGCTCGTTCAGCAGCTCGACGATGCGCGGGACGAGCGTCATGTGCGCCCCCGAGAGGATCGAGAGGCCGACCGCGTCGGCGTCCTCCTGGATCACCGTCTCGACGATCTGCTCGGGCGTCTGGTGCAGGCCGGTGTAGATCACCTCCATGCCCGCATCGCGCAGCGCGCGCGCGATGATCTTCGCGCCCCGGTCGTGGCCGTCGAGACCGGGCTTGGCGACGACCACGCGTATCTTGCGCTCACCGGCGGGGCCCGGCGGCGTCGAGGAGGCGCTCTGTTGATGGCTTTGCGTCACGCTGCTAGCGGGCGTCGCGAACCCCTCTGCGGCGCCTGTCGCGGCTGCGTACCGCAGCGGGCCGGCGGGATGGGCCGGATTGTATGGTGCGGGCGCGTTCGGAGGCGCTCAGCGCACCGCGGGGCGCGCGGCCGCCCCGCTCGAACACGCTCCGCGCGAGCGTCACGAGCGCGGTCCCCACGCCGACGGTGGCGAGGACCTTCAGCCGCCTGCCCAGGCGGTCGAGCTCGATCACCTCCCAGCCTTCGGCGAGCGCGATCCTCCTGAGCGTGGCGTCGGGGTTGACGACAACCGCGTGCGCGACCGCACGCAGCATCGGCAGATCCGACTCGGAGTCCGAGTAGGCGTAGGAGGCACTTAGCTCTATCTCCTCGCGCTCGGCCACCTCGCGCATCGACAGGACCTTGCCCTCGCGGTAGTTGAAGGGCCCCGCCGGCCGGCCCGTGTAGCGGCCGTCGACGATCTCCGAGCGAGATCCAGACCTCCGTCGAAGGCGAGCACGCGGGCGAGCAGGTCGGCCATCTCCTGCGAGGCGGCCGTGAGGATGTAGATCGGCACGCCCGCGTCCTGATGGGCGTAGGCGCGCTCGAGCATCTGCGGATAAAGACGCGGCAGCACGCCCGAGAGGACCCGCGGGGTCAGGCGCTCGAGGTCGCGGACGCGCACCCCGGCGATCATCTTGCCGACCCGTTCGCGCACGTCATCCGCACGGTCGTCGGTCGAGCCATGCAGGCGAAAGCGGAGGTTCTCGTAGATGTCGCGCGCGAGCCGCCGGCGCGAGATCATGCCGCTCTCGTACGCGGCGCGCGCGAAATGGACCCCCGAGGAGCCTGCCATCAGCGTCTTGTCGAGGTCGAAGAACGCCGCGGCGCGGCCCTGCCCGTTGGCTTCGCGCGTCGACACCATCAGCGAGAGCGGCCGAGTCGCGCGCGGGTTCTCTAGACCTTCAGGATCAGCGCGTCGCCCTGGCCCCCGCCCGAGCAGATCGCCGCGCAGCCAAGCCCACCGCCGCGCCTGCGCAGCTCGTAGATGAGGCTGCCGAGGATGCGCGCGCCGGAGGCACCGATCGGGTGGCCGAGCGCGACCGCGCCGCCGTTGACGTTGACCCGATCCTCGTCGATGCCGAGCATGCGGATCGAGTTGAGGGTGACCGACGCGAAGGCCTCGTTGATCTCCCACAGGTCGATGTCGCCCGCCTGCAGGCCCGCCTTCTCGAGCGCCTTCAACGCGGCGCTCGCCGGCGTCCTCGCCAGATACGCGAACTCGGTGGCGCTCTGCGCGTGCGCGACGATCTCTGCGAGCGCCTCCCGACCGTTTGCGCGCTGCCACTCCTCGGAAGCGAGCACGAGCGCACCCGCGCCGTCATTGACGCCGGGCGAGTTGCCGGCCGTGTGCGAGCCCTCCTTACCCACGAGGCCGGGCAGCGCCGCGAGCTTCTCCAGCGAGGTATCTCTGCGCGGGCCCTCGTCGATCTCCACCACAGTGCTCTGCTTGCCTGTACGGCTGCGGCCGTTCACGCTCACCGGCACGATCTCCTCGGCCATGCGCCCATCGTCGATCGCCCGCAGCGCCCGTTCGTGCGAGCGCAGCGCCCAGCGGTCGAGGTCGACGCGGGTCATCTCGAGCTCGTCAGCGACCTCCGTGGCCTCGATGAACATCTGCTTGCCGGAGAACGGGTTGGTGAGACCGTCGTGGACCATCGCGTCCAGCATCTTGGCGTCGCCCATGCGGTAGCCGAAGCGTGCCTGCGGGAGCAGGTAGGGAGCCTGCGACATCGACTCCATGCCACCTCCCACGCCGACCTGCAGGTCGCCGGCCCGGATCGCCTGGTCCAGCATTACCGACGCCCTGAGCCCCGAGGCGCACACCTTGTTGATGGTCTCCGAGGAGACCTCCTTGGGGATGCCACCCTTGATCTGCGCCTGGCGCGAAGGGATCTGCCCTTGGCCGGCCTGCAGGACTTGACCCATGACGACATGCTCGACCTGCTCCGGCTCCACCCCCGAGCGCTCGAGCGCCGCGCTGATGGCCACGCCGCCGAGCTCTGTCGCGGGCAGCGAGGACAGGCCGCCCCCCATCTTGCCGACGGGGGTTCGCGCGCTGCCGAGGATCACGGTCTTTGGCATGTGAGTGGCTCTGCTCCTTGCTCGCTGACGGGATGCCGACGCCGAGAATGGTAATCGAAGGCGCGCGATCTCCCCGCGGGCGGCTATGGTGCCCGCGCATGCAGACCTCGGCAACCGCGCAGCCGGGCGCTTCCACCGACGCCGACACGATCGCCGTCGGCCTGTTCGAGGGAGCTTCCGGACCCGAGCATGCCGCCCAACAGGTCGGCGAGCTGATTGCCAGCGGCGAGGCGCGCGCGAGCTTCAAGTCGCTCGCGCTCGCGCACGCCGAGGGCAAGCGCTGGCTGATCGTGGGGCTCGGCGCGCGTGAGCGCTTCACGCCCGAGCGCGCACGGGTGGCGGCGGCCGTGGCGTGCGCGCGCGCCAAGGAGATATCAGCGCGGTCGCTGTGCTGGGAGCTGCCGGGCGGCGATCTCATGGGCGCCGGCGCCGAGCCCGCCGAGCTCGCGGGAGCTCTCGTCGAGGGGACGATCCTCCGCGACTACAGCTACCTCCGCCACAAGTCGCACGTCGATGAGGAGGACTCCGCAGAGGAGGCGCAGCGAGGGCTCGAGAGCCTCGCGGTGGCGCGCGCCGAGGGACTCGAGCGCGCTGTCGCAGAGGCGAGCGTGGTGGGCGAGGCAGCCAACCGCGCACGCGATCTGCAGAACCGCCCGGGCAACGACCTGACGCCCTCGGCGCTAGCGGACTACGCGAACGCGCTCGGCGAGGAGCTGGACAGCCTGAGCGTGCAGGTCGAGGCGCGCGCGGGAATCCGCGCGCGCGGCATGGGCGCCTTCGCAGCGGTGGCCGAGGGCTCCGAGCAGGAACCGGCGCTGATCACGATCACCTACGACGGGCTCGCGCGCGCGGGCGACGAGCAGGCGTCCGCTGCGCCCACGCTCGGCTTCGTGGGCAAGGCCGTCACGTTTGACAGCGGTGGCATCTCCCTGAAGCCCGGCGCGAAGATGGCCGAGATGAAGTTCGACATGTCGGGGGGCGCGGCGGTGCTCGAGGCGAGTGCCGCGATCGCACGCCTGCAGCTGCCGGTGAAGCTCGTGGCGGTCGTCGGCGCGACGGAGAACCTGCCGAGCGGGCGTGCGATCAAGCCGGGCGACATCGTGACCGCGGCGAACGGCAAGACGATCGAGATCAACAACACGGATGCCGAGGGACGCCTCGTGCTCGCCGACTGCCTGTGGCACGCGATCTCGCAGGGCGCGGGGCAGATCGTGGACCTCGCGACCTTGACGGGCGCCGTGATCATCGCCCTGGGCTCGACGTACGCGGGGCTGATCAGCAACGACGACGCGCTCGCCGCGCGCGTCATCGCCGCCGGCGAGCGCAGCGGGGAGATCGTCTGGCGGCTGCCGCTGCACGAGGAGTACAGCGAGCTCATCAAGGGCAAGTACGGCGACCTCGACAACGCACCGGAAGGGCGCAAGGCGGGGACGATCGTCGGGGGGACGTTCCTGTCCAGCTTCGTGGGGAAGACGCCGTGGGCTCACCTCGACATCGCCGGCTCTGCATGGGAGCTCGAACGCGAGTACGTCGGCAAGGGCGCATCCGGCTACGGAGTGCGTCTGCTCGTCGCGCTCGCGCGCAGCTACTGCAGCTGAGCCATGGACTTCGAGCTCTCGGGCGAGCAGGAGCTGCTCAGACGAACCGTCCGGGAGTTCGCGCAGTCGGAGGTGGCACCGGTGGCCGAGCAGCTCGACCGCACGAAGTCCTTTCCTTACGAGATCGTCGCCAAGCTCGGCGAGCTGAACCTGATGGGGATCCCGTTCCCGCAGGAGTACGGCGGCGCCGGCGGCGACACGCTGGCCTATGTGCTCGCAGTCGAGGAGCTGGCGCGCGTGGACTCCTCCGTCGCAATCACCCTCTGCGCCCACACCTCGCTCGGCACACAGCCGATCTACCTGTTCGGCTCCGAGGAGCAAAAGCGCGAGTGGCTGCCGCGCCTGTGCTCGGGCGAACGGCTGGGCGCGTTCGGGCTGACCGAGCCGGAGGCCGGCTCGGACGCCGGCAACACGCGCACGCGCGCACGCCTGAGCGCCGGCGAGTGGGTGATCGACGGCGCCAAGCAGTTCATCACCAACGCCGGCACGGACATCTCCGGGGTCGTCTGCATCACGGCCGTCACCGGCGGGGGCGAGGCGCGCGCCGAAGCCGCGCCACGCGAGATCTCGAACATCCTCATCGCCAACGGCACCCCCGGCTACGAGCAGGGCCAGCCCTACCGCAAGATGGGTTGGAATGCCTCGGATACGCGACCGCTCTCCTTCAGCGACTGCCGCGTGCCCGAGCACAACCTGCTGGGCCCGCGCGGCGCCGGCTTCAAGCAGTTCCTGCACATCCTCGACATCGGCCGCATCGGCGTGGCGGCGATGGGCGTGGGCCTGGCCCAGGGAGCACTCGACGAGGCCCTCAGCTACGCCAAGCAGCGCAAGGCCTTCGGCCAGCCGATCTCGAAGTTCCAGGCGATCCAGGGCAAGCTCGCGGACATGTCGACGGAGATCGCAGCCGCCCGCCTGCTCGTCTACAAGGCCGCGCGCGAGAAGGATACGGGCAGCAACTTCACGCTCACCGCCGCCCAGGCGAAGCTGAAGACGGGTCGTCTGGCCGTGCGCTGCACCGAGGAGGCCGTGCAGATACACGGTGGCTACGGGTTCATCGAGGAGTACCCCGTGTGCCGCTTCTACCGCGACGCGAAGATCCTCACGATCGGCGAGGGCACCGACGAGGTGCAGCAGATGGTGATCGCGCGAGCGCTCGGCGCCTAAGCGGCGTTAGCATGCACGCGCGATGCTCGCGCGCGCCAGGCGCCAGGAAGCGCTCGCCGCCCTCGCCTTGCCGGTCGTGGTCGCGCTCGCGCTCGGCGCGTGCGGCGATGGCGCCTCGAGCGCCTCGACGACGGCCCCGCGCGCGCACGTGAGCAGCTCCTCGACGTCCGCTGAACCCCCTACGGCGAACGCGCCCGTACGCACCGCCCCCGGCCCCCCCGCGACGTTCCCCGCGTGCAAGAGCACGGCCCGTTTGGTCTGCATCACGCCCCAGGACGAGGGCAAGATGGTCACGGTCGCAGTTGGCTCGAGGCTCGTGCTAGATCTGCGCGGGCCCGGCAGAGTATGGGGCGCGCCACAGCAGTCAGGCGCACACCTGCTGGCCCATCTTGGCTCGGTTCGGCGCGAAGGCGACGCGCTCGAGGTCGACTATGGCGCCGAGCGTCCCGGCACGACGACGCTCACCTCATCGGAGCGACCGGTGTGCGCGCACGGACGCGTGTGCCCGCTGTTCATCGTGCTGTGGCAGGTTCACGTTCACGTGAGCGGCTGAGTGCTCTCGCGGGTTGGCATTTAGGTAAGCGGCGGCCGCGCCCCCGCGCTACGGCTGAGCAGCGTCGTGGCCGCGCTCGCGGGGTCCAGGCGCCGTTCTACGACCTCGTCGAGCAGGCGCTGGAACTGCGGGTCCCCCTGCAGCTCCTCCTCCAGACGACGGCGCAGCCGCGCCGTCGCGATCGCGAGCACCTCGCCACGCAGGTTGCGTGCGCGCCGTTGCGTGAGCTCCCCGGCGGCGAGGATGTGCTCCCGGTGCTCGCGCAGGCTCACCACCAGCTCGTCCACGCCCCTGCCGAGGCTCGCCTCCGTCTTGACGATCGGCACGCGCCAGCGCGTGCGTGCGCTCGCCGGGGTCTCATCGAGGTTGGCGAGCGAGAGCACGCCGCGTATCTCGCGCACCATCGTGTCCGTCAGGGGGTGGTCGGCCTTGTTGATCACGATCACGTCCGGGATCTCCATCACGCCCGCCTTGAGCGCCTGTATCGAGTCACCTGAGCCGGGCATCAGCACGAGCACGATCGTGTCGGCGTGATCGATGATGTCGATCTCCGCCTGGCCCACCCCGACGGTCTCGACGAAGACGTCATCGCGGCCGGCCGCGTCGAGTAGCAGCGCCGCCTGCAAAGCTGCCTCCGAGAGCCCCCCGAGGGCCCCGCGGTTGGCCATCGAGCGAATGAACACACCCTGGTCCAGGAAGTGCTCGGTGAGCCGGATCCGATCCCCCAGCAGCGCACCGTGGGTGAACGGCGAGGAAGGGTCGATCGAGAGCACGCCCACCGTTCGCCCCGCCTCGCGCCTGGCCTTCGTGAGCGCCCCGATCAGCGTCGACTTGCCGACCCCCGGCGGACCGGTGAAGCCGATGACCTCGGCGCGACCCGTGTGGGGATAGACCTCCCGCACGAGCTCCCAGCCCTCCGGTCTGTTGTTCTCCACGAGCGTGATTGCGCGCGCGAGCGCGCGTCGGTCGCCGTCGAGCAGCCGCTGTGCGAGCGTTGAGTGCGCCATCGAGCGCGCAATCATCGCAGGCGCTCTCCGGCGCGCTCGCCGGCGTTGCGGGGGCATGCTCGCCAGCCTGCGCGGCGCGGGCGCGGGCGCCGTCTAGCTGGGCTTGCGCTTACGATTGACCAGCATGGAGCTGCTCGCGGATCCGAGCTCGCCCGGACGCGCGGACGACGCGAGCGCGGGCGTGCGCGGCGAGCCGCCGCCGCTGCGCGGTGGGCCCTTGGCAGTCCTTCGCTTCATGCGCGCCAACGGCATGCTCAATCACCGCTACGCGCTCCTGCTGGCGCGCCTTGCGATGCTCAAGCTGCGCCACCGCGGGCGCCTGCAGACCGATGGCATCTGCTTCATCTGCCCACGCGTGAAGCTTGAGATCGGGCGCCACGCGACCCTTCGCATCGGGCGCTGGACGTGGATCGGGCACGGCAGCAAGATTCGCGTGCACGAGGGCGAAGTCGCGATCGGCGCAAAGACCGTGATCGGCCAGGAGTGCACGATCTCGGCCTACCAGCACGTGTCGATCGGTCGCGAGTGCATCATCGCCGATCGCGTCATGCTGATCGACTTCGACCACGGGGTGACGGAGGTCGAGCGCCCGATTCGCGAGCAGGGGATCTACAAGCGCGACGTGTCCGTCGCCCACAACGTGTGGATCGGCTATGGCGCGTGCATCCTGCGCGGCGTGAGCGTCGGCGAGAACAGCATCATCGGGACAAGCGCAGTCCTCACCAAGGACTTCCCCGCCAACTCGGTCGTGGGCGGCGTGCCCGCGCAGCTGATTCGCTCGCGCGAGGCACCGCGGCACATGCGCTGGGTGTGAGCTGCGCCGCAGGCGCCGCACAGGCGTGGCCCGCCGGAGCCCCCCGGTAGCGGAGGCTCGCTCGCGACGTCTACGCGTTCAGCAGATAGCCGCGACCGGCATCGATCGCGAGGTTGCCGAGCGCGCCCTCATCCACCTGCTCGCCGGTCGCGAGCGCGCGCGCGAGCGCGCGCTCGTGGCCGTGGAAGCGCTCGCGCGGATACGGCCCGGCGAGCTCGCGCGTAACCATGAACGGCCAGTCGCTGGCCTGGAGGGCCAACAGCTCGCGGAGCGCGCCATCGCCGGCGCGCTCACGGGCGGCGAGCACTTCGAGCTCCGCCCTGCGCATCGTGAACGCCATCTCGGCGACGCGCGGGCCCGACCAGGTCGAGAGGTCCCCGTCACGTCCCCAGCTGCTCGCCCACGGGCACGCGTGCCGAGCGCCCGCCGGGGCTGGCGCCGGCTCGAAGCGCTCGAGCGCGTCGTCCAGGCGCACGAGCTCGAGACCCTGACGCGTGCACTCCTGCACGACCGCACGCAGCCACGAGAGGCCCTCGTACCACCAGTGCCCCAGGAGCTCCGTGTCGAGCGCGCAAACGACCAGGCCCCCGCCGGGGAGCGTGGCGGCGTCGCCCGCGGCGCTCGCGCGAGCCGCGCGCAGTCGCGCAAGTGTGCGCGCGACGAAGTCGTGTGCGTGCTCGCGCACGCGACTCAGCGCCAGGTCGTGGTCGTAGATGCCGCCGTCGTTGCTCCAGGGGTTGTGGTGATGGACCGTGTGGTGGTGGTAGTCGCGATAGCAACCATCGGCGGGATAGCCGTCCTGACTCCAGACCAGCGACATCGTGACGCGGTCGATCGGCACGAGCACGATGCCCGCGTCGGTTGCGATCGGGCGCAAGTGCTCGCGCGCGGCCAGGCCGAAGCGCGCGGTCAACTCGACGCACACGGCGCGCACGCCCGCCTGTGCGAGCGGTCCCTCGAGCCACGGGGCATGCGCGCACTCCGGCAGCCAGAAGCCGCCGCGCCAGCCTGGGCCCTTCAGGGTGCCTGTGCCCTTCAGGGTGCCTGTGCCCTTCAGGGTGCCTGTGCCCTTCAGGGTGCCCTCGCCGAAGCGGCGCCGGTGCGAGGCGATCCCGCTCCTCACTTGCAGGCCCACGCCTTCATCGCTGGCGAGCAGGGGCAGCACCGCGTGCGTGGCCGAGGAGGTCCACTGCGCGTGGCGCGCGAAGGCCGCGAGCAAGTCGCCCGAGCGCTCGTGAAAGCGCTCCAGCGCGAGCTCGTAGTCCCGCCATCCGCGTTCCACCTCGGCGGCGAGCAGCTCCTGCCCGCTCGCGCGCAGCCCGGCCGCATCCTGCTCGTGCGTGCCGCGGCGAACCTCCTGCACGAAAGCGCTAAAGCGCTCTTTCACGCTCGCCGCCTCAAGCTGATCGCAGAGCACCGGGGTCAGCGAAAGCGTCAGCGGCATGCCCTCGTCGAGCAGGTCCGCCAGCGGCACATAGCAGCTGGCGATCGCCTCCCACAGCCACTCCTCCCCGAAGGGCCAGGTCCCGAAGCCCAAGACATAGGGCATGTGGGTGTGCAGCACGATCGCCAGCGCACCGTCCTCGCCGCCGCCGGGCGCGCCCACGGCGCGCCCGGCACGAGCGCTCATCGCGAGCACACGGCGAGCAGATCGAGCGCGCGATCCATGCTCGCCTGCGGCTGAGGGCGCACCAGGAAGTCCGCGCTCGTGATCGCCGGTGTGAAGCGGTCGTAGAAGGGGCGCGTTATCCGCAGGCCGGCGTGCAGGCGATCCCATCCCAATCGCAGCGCCAGCTCGTGCGCGCGCAGCTTGCGTGCGTGGAAGAGCCCATACATGCGCACGTTCGCGAAGTACGCCCGACACAACTCCTCGAACTCCGTGAAGCGGTACTCGTGCACGTGCCAGGGGTTGTCCGAGCGCGCCGCCCCCGGCGGGGCGAGCGTGAGCACATTCGGGGTCGACACGTAGACGGTGCCGCTCTCACCGAGCAGCGATGCGAAGTGCTCGAGGACGGTCCCCGGATCGCGCAGATGCTCGATCGTCTGCAGGAACACGATCGCGTCAGCGGGCTCGCGGAAGCTCTCCACGAGGCCGCGCACGAAGCGCAGGTTCCCGCGTTTGTAGCGCAGCCGCGCATGCTCGTGCGCGTCCGGGTTCGCATCGACGCCGACTACGCTCGCCGCCGCGCGCGCAAGCACCTCGGTGCCGTAGCCCTCGCCACAGGCCATGTCGATCACGCGCCGGCCGGCGACGCGCGCGGCGATCCACTCGTACACGACGAGGTGGCGACGAAACCAGTAGTTCTCCTCGGGCACGTCCGGGAGCGTGCGCTCGCCCGTCAGCGCCAGCGGCGGCACGTCGGCGGGCTGGTCGCGCTGCTGATAGCGGGAGCTCGGTGCAGGGGGCATCTGCCGGGGGGCGCAGCACAGGCGCCGACGCCTCGCGCTCGTCGAACTCAACGCTCGAGGCGAGACACGGCGGGCGAGTATATGGTCCGCGCCCATGGCGGCGACCCTCACCGCAGCGGAGCTTCGCGACGCGAACACCCGCTATCACGACGTCGCTGCCGAGCACTACGACAGCAAGTGGGGCATCGACTACGGCGAGCTAGGCCGCGGACAGGTGGTGGGCAAGCTGCGCAAGGCCCTCGGGCGCGAGCCAGCACATTACGCACGCTCGCTGGAGATCGGCGCCGGGACGGGGTACTTCACCCTCAACCTGCTGCGCGCGGGAGTGATCGGGCAGGCCACCTGCAGCGACATATCGGCGGGGATGCTCGTGACGCTGAGCGCCAATGCCGCGCGCCTGGGATTGACGGTCGAGACGGCGCGTGCCGACGCCGAGAGCCTGCCATTCGACGATGACAGCTTCGAGCTGGTCTTCGGTCACGCCGTGCTGCACCACATCCCCGACCTCGAGGGCGCCTTCGCCGAGCTCGCTCGAGTGCTCGTACCCGGAGGCACGGCGGTGTTCGCCGGCGAGCCCTCGCGCTACGGCGATCGTCTTGCGCAGGTTCCCAAGCGCCTTGCGATCTCGGCCGCGCCGCTGTGGCGAGCAGCGCTCGGCGCCGCGCGCGCGCCGGCGGCGTCCGCGCAGGCAGCGGACGCTGCGCTCGAGAGCGTCGTAGACGTTCACGCCTTCGCGCCCGGCGAGCTCGCGCGCGTCGCTCGCGCGGCCGGCCTGCATGAGGTGCGTGTCAGCGGCGAGGAGCTGCTCGCGAACTGGTTCGGCTGGGCCAACAGGACGCTCGAGGCGAGCGCCGATCCCGATCAGGTGCCGTGGGCGTGGCGTCTGTATGCGCACCGCGGCTACCTGCTGCTGCAGGGCCTCGATCGCAGGCTGCTCGAGTCGCGTCTGCCGGCGGCGATCTTCTACAACCTGATGCTCGCCGCGCGCAAGCCGTCGACCTAGACTCCCGCTCAGTGTCCGAGCGCGTGTCACGGGGCTTTCCGTTGTTCCCGCTCGGCATCGTCGTGCTCCCCGGCGAGAGCATTCCGCTGCACATCTTCGAGCGCCGCTACCGCACGATGATCGAGCGCTGCCTGGCGGCGCCTCCAAGCTCGCCGGAGGGCGAGTTCGGGATCGTGTGGCTCTCCGACCAGGAGCTCAAGCTGGTGGGATGCGCGTGCGAGATCGAGCGCGTGCTGGAGCGCTTGGAGGATGGGCGCATGAACATCCTCGTGGGCGGGACGCGCCCCTTCCGACTGCTCGAGCGACAGGAGGAGCTGCCGTACCCGGCCGGGGTCGTCGAGTTCCTCGAGGACTCGAGCGAGGCGCCGGACACGCAGGCGGCTGCCGACGCGCGCGAGCTCTACCGCCAGCTCGTTCTGCAGGCGACCGACCGCGAGATCGCTCCCGCGGAGCTCGAGGAGATGAACGCCTACGACATGGCTGCCACGGTCGAGTTCGCCGTCGAGCAAAAGCAGGAACTGCTCGAGCTGCGCTCCGAGAACGCCCGCCTGCAGTTGCTCGCACGGCTCGTGCGCGAGACGCTCGAGCGCCTCGAGCGCGTCGAGCGCGCCCAGGCACGGGCGCGCTCGAACGGGAAGGTGCGGTTCAGCTAAGGCGTCCGCGCGGCGGCCACCTACTGCGTCAGGTGGCAGTCTTCCTGCGCGCTCTGCAGCACGAAGAGCTGCAGCTCGTGCAGGACCGCCGGCTGATTAGCGGAGTTGTCGCTGAAGTGAACCGTGCCGTTTTCGTCGCGCACGTAGTAGCTGAGCACCGAGCCGGGGCGCGCCGGCAGCGACAGGTGAGCAGACGCCGGCTTCTGCAGGTTTTCCTGTATTTCCCTGGCCTTGAGGATCTGCTTGTCTTCGAGCTTCTTCGCAGCCAGGCGCCCGTTACAGGTGATGCCGCCTTCTTCGTCTACGAGCAACGTCAGGTCTGCGCCCGGGGTCGATCCGCTGCGGGTGACGATGAACAGGTCGGGAGCCGCCACACCCCCGCAGGCGCCGATCAGGGTCGCCGCGGCGAGCGCGCACAGGGCCGGCAGGCCCCAGCGCGCCGGCGACCTCACGCGCTCACCGCCACGCCGCCACGGCGCGGGTCCCCCGCGCCAGTGGTCATGCCGTCGCGACGCAGCGCCGCCTGCACGCCCCCGAAGAACAGGTTGAGCGCGCCGAAGCGCACCGCCTGCCGGCCACTCGGCCTGAGCTCTCCCAGATCGATCCCCGGCTCGGCGAAGACGACGTCCTCCTCCAAGTGCACGCGCGGCGAGTCGACCGCCTCGCGCACTGACATGCCGTGGTCTACCACGGCGACGATCGTCTGCAGCAGCGCCGAGCGGATGCGGTTTGATCCGGCACTACCGAGCACTAGCTCGACCTCGCCCTCGCGCGTCACCACCGACGGCGCCATCATGCTCGGCATGCGCCGCCCGGGCGGATGCAGGTGGAAGCCCAGGGGGTTGAGGTCCTGCTCGCCCATGACGTTGTTGATATGCATGCCCGTGCCCGGCACCACCACTCCCGAGCCCTCGCCGTTGGTGCACGTGACGCTGCAGGCGCACCCGTCGGCGTCGATCACGGAGATGTGCGTGGTGGCGCCCAGACGCGAGGAGAGGAAGCGCCCGAGAAAGCCCTCGTGGGCGAGGCCCTCCAGGAACTCGGCAGTGCGCTCGGACTGCGCTGCGGCCATCGCATCGACGACCGCGCACAGCGTGGGCGGCGCGGGCGCGCGGTCGAGCAACGCGAGCGCGTAGGCCAGCAGCGTACCCCCGGCCGACGGTGGCGGGTTCGTGAGGATGCGACGGTCGCGATAGGCGACGTTCACCGGCTCGCGCTCAATCGCCTCGTAGCCCGCCAGATCGGAGGCCCGCAGCGAGCCGCCCCGCTCGCGCAGCCAGGCGCAGACGGCCGCCGCGATGTCGCCCCGGTAGAAGGGCTCAGGCCCCTCGCGCGCGAGTCGCAGTATGGACTCGCCAAGGTCGGGGTTGCGTAGCAGCTCGCCCTCGCGCAGGGGCGTCCCGTTCGGTGCCCACAGGGCGGCGCACTCTGGCGTGGAGGTGAGCAGGCCGACGAGGATCTCCGCAACGTACGCCTGCCCCGAGTTGAGTACGACGCCCTCGTGCGCGAGCCTGGCGGCCGGCAGCGCGAGATCCTCCAGCGGAATCGTCCCCCACCTGCGCGCGGCCTCCCAGACTCCCGCCGGCGTCCCGTAGGCGCCGCAGGAGGCGGGGCCGATGTAGAAGACCTGCGCGGCCTCCCCGAAGGAGACGTCGACCGCCTCTAGCTCGACCTCCGAGCCATCGCCCGTACGCGTGGGCGAGGCCACGAAGAAGTCGAGCAGGGCCGGGCGCAGGCCACCGCCGGCGACCAGCAGGTAGCCGCCGGCGCCCAACCCCGTCAGCAGCTGCTCGGTGACGAACGAGGTGAGCATGGCGGCGAGCGCCGCGTCCACGGCGTTGCCGCCTTGGCGTAGCACACGCGCGCCCGCCTCGGCTGTCAGCGGGTGCCCGGCCGCCACCACGCCTCTGTCCGCTGCGTCCATTGCTGAGCGATACCACAGACAGCACGCCCGGTGGCTTCCAGGCACCGGCGAGACGCTCCCGGGGCGAGCGACGTCGGCGCTCAGATAGTGTCCGCCGCCGTCAAACGAGCGAGGAGTTCATGGCAGCGATCATCGATCCGACCCGCGGCTGGGTCTCGCCCACGGGCAACCACTACTGGTACCGCAAGCGCCGTGAGGTCGCGCATCTGCTCGCGAGCAAAGTCAGCTTGATGGGCGCTGCCACAGTGGTGGATCTCGGATCCGGCAGCGGCGAAGACATTCCGCTGCTCGCGAGCCTCTATCCGAACGCGGAGATCGTCGCGCTCGACGCCGCCGAGCACCACCTCGAGGCGTTCGACCGTCGCTTCGCCGAGACGCCCAACGTACGCGCCGAGCGTGCCGACATCACGCAGCGCCTGCCGCTCGCGGACGCGAGCGTCGACCTCGTGTACTGCTCGGAGGTCGTCGAGCACATTCCCGACCCCGGCGCGCTGTTCGGCGAAGTGCACCGCGTGCTCAAGCCGGGCGCGTTCTTTCTCATGACCACGAAGAACGAGCCGAACGTGCTGCAGAAATCGTTCTGGTTGAAACGCAGGGTCCCGCCCGCAGGGGGCTCAGGCGCATCCGAGGACGCCAGCGCAGATGACGGGGTGGAGATACACGGGCACATCACGCTTTTCAAGATCAAGGAGTGGGAGCAGCTACTAGCGCAAAACGGCTTCCAGCTCGCGCAAGCGCGTCGCGGCGCGCTCATGTACGGGGCGCGCCGCTGGCTCGACTCCGAGGCCATGCTCGCGCTGTACTTCGCCGCCGAGGCCCTCGTCGACCTGCTGCCCATGAGGCTCGCCCGGCGCATCTCCGATCAGCTGATCGGTCTGTACCGCAAGGTCTGAACGCGCCCGCCTGCTCGCCGGCCCAAACGGCAGCGTGCCCGTGCCGGTGCCCGGCGAGCGCCCCGCAGCGCGACTCAGCGGTGGGGCACGAACTCGGGCACGTCGAACTCATCCACTGACAGTCCGCTTCGCCTGCCGCCGTGGGTCCCTTCACCCTTGGCGCGCCCGGGGGTCGCTCGCTTCACCGTAACCTCGCCGCTGGCCGGCTCGCGGAAGCGGTTGGCGCTCTTGCGCCTGCCGTCCTCGCCATACCCGGTGGCCACGACCGTGACCCAGACCTCATCGTCGAGCTTCTCGTCGACCATTGCGCCGAAGATGATGTTCGCGTCCGGATGCGCGGCGTCGGCCACCGACCTGGCGGCCTCGTTGACCTCCCAAAGTGACAGGTTGAGCCCACCGGTGATCGACAGCAGGATCGAGCGCGCGCCCTCCATCGAGGTTTCCAGCAGTGGCGAGGAGGCCGCCTGCGTCGCAGCCTCCGTCGCACGGTTCTCGCCTACGCCCATGCCGATCCCGAGCAGCGCGCTGCCCGCCTCGCTCATAATCGTGCGCACGTCCGCGAAGTCGAGATTGATGAGCCCCGGCAGCGTGACCAGGTCGGAGATCCCCTGGACGCCCTGGCGTAACACGTCGTCGGCCACTCGAAACGCCTCGACCATGGCGGTCTGGCGGTCGAGCACGGACAGCAGGCGGTTGTTTGGCACCACGATCAGCGTGTCCACCTCGCTGGCGAGCGCGCTCACGCCGCTGTCGGCCTGCTCGCCGCGCCGCGTCCCCTCGAAGCCGAACGGCTTGGTGACGATCGCCACCGTCAGCGCGCCGATTTCGCGTGAGATGCGCGCCACGACCGGCGCCGCGCCCGTGCCCGTCCCGCCACCGGCGCCGGCGGTGATGAAGATCATGTCGGAGCCCTTCAACAGCGCCTTGATGCGGTCGTAGTCCTCCATCGCCGCCTGGCGGCCGACGTTCGCATCCGAGCCCGAGCCCAGACCGCGCGTGAGCTCTGCGCCGATGTGCAGGGTGATGTCGGCGGTGGACTGCTGCAGCGACTGCAGGTCGGTGTTCACGGCGACGAACTCGATCCCCTCGACCTCCGCCTCGACCATGCGGTTAACGGCGTTTACGCCAGCCCCGCCCACGCCGACCACGCGGATGATCGGCTGGCCGTTCAAGGTGGCGCCGCTGATCGCGCCGGCAGCGGCATACTCCTTGCGGTGCTCGCCGCGATGGCCGCCTCGATCGCTCGGGCGCTCCAACAGGCTCTCGGGTAGCTCCGATGAGAAGGCGTGACGCAGGCGCTCCTGCGGCGTCGGTACGCGCAGCTGCTGCGCCTCCTCCGCCTGCGCCTCCTTCGACGAGAGGGATGGGTGCGGGGGCTCGCCCCCAGGGCGTGCGGGCGGCTCGCGGCGGCCCTTCTCGCGCGGCGGCTCCTGAGCATCGCGCAGGCCTTCCTCTTCGGTCTTGCGGAAGAGCGCTGCGAGCGGGCCTTCGCGCATGCTCGCGCGTCTAGGCCCGGCCACTGGCGAGCACCTCCTGCGCGCGACCGTTGGCGAGGACCTCTTGGGCGAGCTGGCGGTAGGACTGGGCGGCGACCCCGTCGGGCTCGTACTTGAGCACCGACATTCCCTTCACGGGAGCCTCGGCGAAGCGGACGGTCTTGCGGATGCGTGATGCGAACACACGATCACCGAAGTTTTCCTCGAGAATTTCGATTGCCTCCTTCGCGTGGATCGTGCGGGTGTCCACCAGAGTCGGCAGGATACCCTCGATGTCAACGCCGGGATTGAGGTTCTCGCGGATCATCGCCAACGTGTTCTGCAGCTGGATCAAACCGCGCATGGACAGATACTCGCACTGCACGGGGACGATCACCTTGTCGGCGGCCGTTAGCGCGTTGATCGTCAGCAGGCCGAGGCTGGGCGGCGTGTCGATGCAGATGAAGTCGTAGTCCTCGAGGATCGGCTCGAAGGCCTTCTGCAGGGCGCGCTCGCGCCCGATCATCGTCGACATCGCGATCTCCGCGCCGGCCAGGTCGATCGATGCGCACGCGACGTCGACCTCGCGCCGGCGGATCACCTCACGGATCGAGATCTTGTGGACGAGCACGTCGTACATCGAGCGCTCGAGCGTGTCCGGGTCGATGCCTTGGGACATCGTCAGGTTGCCCTGCGGGTCCATGTCGACGCACAGCACGCGGTGGCCCTCCTCCGCGAAGGCGGCCGCGAGGTTGAGCGTCGTCGTCGTCTTGGCGACCCCGCCCTTCTGGTTGGCGAATGCGATCACCTTGGCCTTGCCGTCGTGCACGATGGCTCCGATACTCGCTTGCTGGAAAGCCCGTCCGCTGCGGTATTCGCATGCGGCGGGACGATTCCTGCACGCCAACTACGATCGCCGCATGCCCGCCGCCGCGAGGAGCGAGCCCCTGCGCACGCGCCTGCGCGAGAAGCGCGTGCTCGTGTGCGTGGGCGCAGGTGGTGTGGGCAAGACGACGACCGCGGCGGCCCTCGCGCTGGGCCTCGCCGCGCGCGGGCAGAAGGTGGCGGTGGTCACGATCGACCCAGCCAGGCGCCTCGCCTCCGCCTTCGGCCTCGGCGAGCTCCCCTCCGAGCCCCGCCGCGTGGAGCCGGCGCTGCTTGCCGCGCAGGGCGTGGTGCTCGAGGGCGAGCTGTGGGCAATGATGCTCGACGCGAAGCGCACCTTTGACGAGATGATCGGCCGTCTGGCCCCCGACGAGCGAGCGCGCGCGGAGATCCTCGCCAACCCCGTCTACGTCGAGCTCTCGACGGCGATCGCGGGTTCGCACGAGCTGAGCGCGATCGCCAAGCTCTACGAGCTCGACGTCGAGCACGACTTCGACGTGATCGTGCTCGACACGCCGCCTTCACGCAACGCGCTGGACTTCCTCGAGGCGCCCGGACGCCTGCTCGGGTTCCTCGAAGGCCGGGCGCTCCAGGTCTTCCTGCGTCCCGGCGGAATCACCGCCCGCGTGTTCGGCAGGGGCACCGCGCTCGTGTTCGCGATCTTCGCGCGCGTGACCGGCGTGGACATGCTCGCCGAGCTCTCCAGCTTCTTTCGCTCCCTCGCCGGCGTGCTCGACGGCTTCGGCGAGCGCACGCGCGACGTGGCGCGACTGTTGCGCGATCCTCACACGAGCTTCCTGATCGTGACCTCACCCGAGGACGAGCCGGCGCGCGAGGCGGAGTTCCTCGCACGGAGGCTGGCCGAGCTGAGGCTGCCGGTGGGGGCGCTGGTCGTCAACCGCGTGCACACCCACAACCTCCACGGCCTGTCCGAGCGCGAGCTAGCCGAGCTGCTAGCGGGCCCGCTCGACGCCCGACTGGCCGCGCGCGTGGCCGCGAACCTGGCCGACTTCGATGTGCTCGCGCGGCGCGACCGCGAGACGGTGAGGCAGCTCGCGCGCGCCGAGAGCGTTCAGGCGCGCGTGACGGTGCCACAGCTAGATGAAGACATCCAGGATCTCGCCGGCCTCGCCCGAGTTGCCGAGCATCTGCTCGACTGAGTCATGCCCGCCCGGCGCACCCTCGAGCGCCGCAGGCTCGGGCTCGGCCGCTTCCGCGCCCCCGCCCGCGCCGGCAAGCAAGAGCTCGTCGGCCAGCTTGATGAGATTCGCATCGAGATGGCCGCAGACGACATCCCTGAGCAGCGCGCGCAGGTGGTCGGCCATCTCGGTGGCGAGCGCCTGAGCGACGCTCGCCGAAGGCGCCCTGCCGGCGATCACCTCACGCTCGAGCGCGAGCGCTGCGAGCACGCGATCGCTCAGGGTCAGTCGGTCCTCGGGCGTGGCGCAGAGGGCGGCCAGGCGTCCGGGCAGCAGGCCGCTCGCAGGTCCCTCGGGCTCGAGCAGCGCGCGTAGCGCGAGCAGATGGTCGCTCAGCGCCTCGAGCGGGCTCGTGCGATCACAGCCGAGCTCGAAGCGTCGCATCGCCCAGGCCAGCTCGTTAGCGTGCGGCGCTCGACGCGAGACCAGGTTGCAGAAGGCGCGCAGCTCGTCCTCCTGCTCGACCGTGACAACGAGCATGCCGTGGGGGCGCCCGCCTGCGCCTAGCGCCACAGGGGTCCACCTCGCGCCGGCGATGCGCACCCACGCGAGGGCTCCCAGGCTCACACGGCCATCGCCGAACAGCCGCAGAGCGCGCAGGAGCTCGTCCAACACCGCGCGAGCCCGCGCGAGCGTCTGGAGCGGCTCGCCCGATCCGGCCGCGAGGAGGACGACGAGGTGCTCTTGGGCACCGTCCTCGGCGCTCGCGAGCGCGCCCTCGGGCAGCCCGTCGAGGGCGTGCAGCTGTGCGATCGTCAGTCCCCGCGTCACGGCCAGCTCGGGTGAGCTGATCGTGAGGCCATGCAGTGTCGCGCACAGGCTCATGTCGGTTGCGCCCGTGAGCGCCGCCGCCTGCAGGCGCTCGAGCGCCACGCGCAAGCGCTCGGGGCGCAGCTCAAACTCGGTCTGCTCCTCGAAGACCTCGCGCAGCAGCGCCAGCAGCGCCGCGCGGGAGCGCGCCCGCCGCCCGCCGCGCGCCGGCCTGGCATTAACGGCCGCGAGATAGGCGTCGAGGCCGTCGAAGCTATCGAGCAGGCTCTGGGCGCGCTCGTGGCCTCCCAGAAGCTCGAGCTGCGCCATCCGCTCGGCGATGAACTCGTCGGTCAGCGCACAGTAGGCGTAGAGGACGCTCCCGCCGGCTCGCGCGCGCCCGCGGCGCGCGCTCTGTGGCTCGAGCTCGAAGCCAACCTCGGCGCCCGCGGCGAGCGCCGCCGTCAGCGACTCGGCCGCTTCCTCGGCGAACTGTGTCAGCGCCTCATGCAATTCGTCTGCGCGCACGCTGCGCTGAGTTCGCGCTGTGAGAGCGAACTCCTGCCCGGCTCTCCTATCGCGCGCGCCTGCGAATGTGCGCCCGACACGGCGGCACGTCGGCTGGAAGACAGCGAGCAGGCGCGGCGCGTGAGGCCGCTGAGACGGCGAGGGCGTGCTGATACACTCTGCGCCGCCGTCGGCACATGAGAAAAAATAATATTATTTTTTCTGTTAATAAAAATCATGCTCCACATCGCCACAGTTCACTTCAAGTCACCACGGTGGATCGAGATCCAAAAGCGTTACCTTCAGAAGCACATCTCGATCCCCTACACGACTTGGACTTCCCTCCAGGGGATCGAGCCGTCCTACGCCGTTCACTTTGACCACGTCATCGACCAGGCCGGCGGTCACTCGGGAAAGCTCAATAACCTGGCGGTTGAGATCTCACATCAGGCCGAGGACAACGACCTGCTGATGTTCCTCGACGGCGACGCGTTCCCGATCGTCGATCCGATGCCAGTGATCGAGGAGGGTCTGGCCAAGGCACCGCTGATCGCCGTTCGCAGAGCGGAGAACGGAGGCGACGAACAGCCTCACCCGTGCTTCTGCGTGACGACGGTGGATACGTGGCGCAAGCTCCCGGGCGACTGGGCGCAGGGCTACAGGTGGACGACCGACGACGGGCGGCGGCCCACCGACGTGGGCGCGAACCTGCTGCGCATCCTCGAGCTGACCGAAACACCATGGGTGCCGCTCCTGCGCTCCAACGGCTACCGCCTGGATCCTCTCTTCTTCGCCATCTACGGCGATGTCGTCTACCACCACGGTGCCGGCTTTCGCCGCAGCGGGGCGTCGAGGGCGCTCTACGACACGCGACCAAAACGTCTCTTTCCCCATCACAGCTCTCCGTACGTACGCAGCGTGTTAACCAAAATAGAAGACCTGAGGACGATCCCATGGAAATTCAGGGTGAGGGCTCCACAAATCATGGAGTCCAAGCGCGTGTACGAAATGATCGAGCGCGATGACCCGGACTGGCTCTCCTACATCGCCTAGCGTCGCACCTGCGAATGCTGCGAGCCGAGATCCGTAGAAGGACACCGCAGCCGCTCAAGCGTGGGCTCACGTGGGCGCTCGGGTGGGGATACTGGGTCAGGCGACGTCTGCGCTCGCGCGGCGGCAGCACGCGGCCCCCGCAGGCGCTGATGACGCTTGCCGAGTCAGCGTCCTCGCAGGCCTCCGCCGCGCTGCCGGCCACGGCGCCTGATTCGGTCCTCGCAACGAACGAGCACGGCTCCTACTGCGTGCCCCGGTCGTCGCTGCACCGGCCGGTCGCACGCGCGATCCTCGAAGCACAGGTGTGGGAGCCAGAGACGCTCGATCTCATGCGCGCGAGCGACCCGAACGGCGACATCGTCCACGCGGGCACATTCTTCGGCGACTTCATCCCCGCGCTGGCACGCTCGCGCAACGCGGGAGCGCTGGTGTGGGCGTTCGAGCCAAGCCGCGAGAACTACGAATGCGCGACCGTGACGATCTCGTTGAACGGGCTCGAGAATGTCGTCCTGCGCCACGCAGGGCTCGACGTTCACGCCGGCACCGCCCTGCTGGCGACCACCGACCGAACGGGCCTGCCGCTGGGCGGCGCCAGCCGCGTCGTGCGCGACCGCGCGCGAGCCCGCTTCACGAACAACGAGAGCATCGACCTCGTCGCCCTCGACGAGACACTCGACGAGGACCGGGACGTCGCCGTGCTGCAGCTCGACGTCGAGGGCCATGAGCAGCAGGCGCTCACCGGTGCAATGCGCATGGTGGCGCGCTGCCGCCCCTTGATCGTGCTCGAGACCGTGCCCGAGGCGGAGTGGATCGAGCAGCACCTCACCCCCCTCGGCTACCGCATCGAGGGCGCGCTGAACGCGAACACCGTACTGCGAGCGGACGGACAGGCCTAGGGCGCCCCACCCACACCGGGAGAGACCCGGCGGCGGGCGCAGGCGCAGGAGGGCCCAGACTCAGCCCGGGAGCTCGGCGCAGGCAGCAGGAGAGCCCAGATCCAGGCGGGGAGCTCGGGGCAGAGCGCGACTCAGGCGACGACTAGGGCGGGCTCGACGAGCTCGCCCGCGGTGGCGCTGCGGGCGGGCTTGGCACACAGCCACGCTTCTCCGTAGGCGCGCATGTCCTCGACGATCGGCAGCAGGGCGCAGCCCTTGTCCGTGAGCGCGTATTCCACGCGCGGCGGCACCGCCGGGTAGGTGTGGCGCTCGACTATCCCCTCCTCCTCGAGCGCGCGCAGGCGCAGCGAGAGCGTTCGCGGGCTGATGCCGGCGAGCGAGCGTTCGAGCTCGCAGAAGCGCGAGCAGCCCTCTGCCAGCTCTCGCACCAGCAGCAGGGTCCACTTGCCGCACACGATCTCGGCGGTCTTGCACACCGGACAGGTCTCGTCGACTGCCATCTCGACCTTTACTTTACCAAATGAAGTATTGAGCAGAAGCCGGCGCGCGTGCGGCGGCCGGCGCGCGAGCGCTTCGATTCGCGCGTACGAGCGGGGGAGAAGGGACCTCAGCCGACGGGCAGCGAGCTGCTGCCTGCGGCCTCACGGCTGGCCTCGACCGAGGCCACGTCCTCCATCGTCGTGCCGCGGCGTCCGTCGGCCTGCATCAACAGCTTGAAGTCGTGCGGGCTGGAAGCGACCTGCATGGCGTCCTCGAAGGTCACGCGCCCGGCCTTGACGTGGCCGTAGAGCGCCTGGTCGAAGGTCTGCATGCCGTAGTACCCGCCGGAGGTGATCACCTCGATCAGTTTGCCCGTCTGGGAGGGGTCCGCGATCATGTCGCGCACGCGCCCGGTCATCCGCAGGATCTCGCACACGGCCACGCGGCCGCCGCTCGCGCCGGGCACGAGCCTCTGTGAAATCACACCCTTGACGGTGCCGGCGATCATGCTGCGCGCCTGCCCGTGCTGGTGCGGTGGGAAGAAGTCGAGCATGCGGTTGATCGACTCGGTGGCATCGACGGTATGGATCGTCGAGAGCACTAGGTGGCCGGTCTCGGCCGCCGAAAGGGCCGTCTGCACGGTCTCCTCGTCACGCATCTCGCCGACCAGGATCACGTCCGGGTCCTGACGAAGAACCCTACGCAGCGCCCGCTTGAAGGAGGCCGTGTCCATGCCGACCTCGCGCTGGTTGATCACGCAGCGGATGTCGCTGTGGACGAACTCGATCGGGTCCTCGATCGTGACGATGTGCTTGCTCATCGTCTGGTTCATGTGATTGATCATGGCCGCGAGCGTCGTCGACTTGCCCGATCCGGTCGTGCCGGTGAGCAGCACTATCCCGCGCTGCTCCTCAGCGAGTTCGCGCACGACCGGCGGCAGCGAGAGCTCCTCGATAGTGGCGATGTGGTGGGGGATCGCGCGGCAGGCCATCGATACGAGGCCGCGCTGGCGGAAGGCGTTGATGCGGTAGCGCGCCACGCCGGCGATTTCGAAGGAGAAGTCGACCTCGTGCTCGCGCGCGAATTCGCCCAGCTTGGTCTCGTCGCTCAAGATCGCCCGGAGCGCACCCTCGGTGTCCTCGAGCGAAAGCGGCGAGGCGCTGGGATCGGTCAGCAGCTCGCCGTTGACGCGGTACAGGGGCCCCGCGCCCACCTTCAAGTGCAGATCCGAGCCGCCCTTCTCCACGAGCTCGCGCAGCGCGGATTCGACCTCGAACATGCGTCAGTGATCGGCACCAGGCCGCCCCGCCTTGAGCGCTGCCGCTCGGGGCCTGGACGAAGCGCTGTTCTCAGGCGACGTCGCGCAGCTTCTGGGCC
Organism: uncultured Solirubrobacteraceae bacterium; assembly: GCA_963722435.1. GTDB lineage: Bacteria > Actinomycetota > Thermoleophilia > Solirubrobacterales > Solirubrobacteraceae > Palsa-744. Next base: position 1,203,340 of record CAVRKZ010000001.1, read on the forward strand.
TCGGCGAGGCTCTGCAGCTTCTTCAGCGACTGGTTCTCGATCTGGCGGATGCGCTCGCGCGTGACGTTGAACGTGCGCCCGACCTCGTCGAGCGTGCGCGGGTGCTCGCCGCCGAGGCCGTAGCGCAGCTCGAGCACGCGGCGTTCCCGGTAGGAGAGGTTCTCGAGCGCCTCCCGCAAGGCCTCCTTGGTGAGGATCTCCGCGGCGCGCTCGTATGGGGACTCGGCGCGCTCATCGGCGATGAACTGCCCGAACTCCGACTCCTCCTCGTCGCCGACCGGCTTCTCCAGCGAGACCGGCGCCTGTGCCGAGCGCTTGATCGAGTCGACCTCCTCCGGATCGATGCCGGTGACCTCGGCGATCTCGTGCGCCGAGGGCTCGCGGCCGAGCTCCGTCACGAGCTTGCGCTCTGCACGCCCGATCTTGTTGAGCTTCTCCACCACGTGCACGGGGATGCGGATCGTGCGCGCCTTGTCGGCCAGCGCACGCGCGATCGCCTGACGGATCCACCATGTCGCGTACGTGGAGAACTTGAAGCCCTTGCGGTAGTCGAACTTCTCGGCGGCACGCACCAGCCCGAGCGTTCCCTCCTGGATCAGGTCGAGGAAGGGCAGGCCCTGGTTGCGGTAGTTCTTGGCGATCGACACGACCAGGCGCAGGTTGGACTCGACCATCTTCTGCTTGGCGTCTAGGTCCCCGCGCTCGATTCGCTTGGCCAGGTCGACCTCCTCCTGAGCGGTCAGCAGACGGACCTTGCCGATGTCCTTGAGGAACAGCTGCAGCGAGTCCGTCGTCATGTCCGGCTTCAGGTCGAGCGCCGTTTTGGCTTTGCGTCGGCCGCGCTTGTCGGGCGCCCGCTCGACCTGCGATGAGGCCGCGATCGCGGGGTCGATGTCCTCTACGAGCTCGATCTCCGCCCGCTCTAGAAAGCCGTGCAGCTCTTCGACATCCGCCTCGTCGAGGTCGAGCTCGGACATCGCTTTCGAGATCTCCGCGTAGGAGAGCACGCCGACCTGTTGGCCCTTGGCGAGCAATCCCTTGACCTCGTCCAGCTCCTGCAGCTCCACTACTGACATTCGTGTTTCCATTCTTGGCGATCGACGAACGAAGGCAAAGGGCCCGTGCGAATTATGGCTGAGAACGGCTACGCGATCGAATCTACGAATCTACGGTTGCAAAGCGCACCGGCGTTGCAGATCGAGGCGGTTCTCGCGACGATCATGCTAACGCGTCACGGCGACCTTGACCCGATTGGCACACGATTTGCGGCCAATTGCGGCCGCTTGGCCACGGTGCGAGGCGGCTCGATCGGCGCAACGCGGCGTTATAAGCGCAGCGCGGCGTGATAAGCAATGATGTGCCGATGAGCTCTCCAAGCGAGAACGAGCCCGACTCGAGCGCCGCGTCCAACGGCGAGGGCGTCCTCTCCAAGCTCCCGCGCACCCGCCCCCAGCGCGCGAGCGCGCGACGCGCCGCAGCGCGCGCGAGCAACGAGCGGGTCGCGGCCACTCCAGCCCGCGCCGACGCCGCCTCTGCTCCCGCCAGCACCAACGGGCGGCACTCGACGCGCGCAAAGAGCGCGAAGAGCGTCAAGAGCGCCCCCGCTCGCACGGGCAAGGGTGCGGTGAGCACGGGCGCCAGCACGAGCGCCGGCACGCCTCGCTCGTCCACCCGTAGCGCAGGCGCGCGAACGCCAGCCTCCGGAGCGCGCAAAGCCAGCGCGCGCGCCGCCAAGAAGGCCCCGTCAGCACAAGCGCCGGCGCCCCACCAGGGCTTCGAGTGCGAAAGCGAGCACACCAGCAGGACGGTGCATCCGCCCGGCGGTGCCGAGCTCGTCGCCTCGGTCACCGAGATCGTCGGCGAGCTCGCCAAATCGGGGCTCTCGCGCGGCGAGCGCCTGCTCAGAGACGCGCTCTCGCGCCTGCCGCTCGGCTGATCGCCGCTGCCGGGGGCTGGCGATCGCCACTGCGGGCGTCTCACGCGCACGCGCTTGACGCCCCGGGAGCTTCGCCAGTCGTTTCGCGAGACTCTCCTGGGGGTATACTGCCGCGCAACGCCGAACCGTCATGGCCCAGGCCACGGCGGACGGGGGACCCAATGCGGATCGAAGCTGGTCCGCTGGGGCGAATCGGCCCACCGGGGCCGTAGCGCCGCACCGAGATGCCGCGCGAGCCCGTCAGCTCACCCCGTAGGCAAGCCACATGATGTCGACGATGCTCAGGACATACACGCTCGTGCTCGCGCTGCTCGCAGGCGGTGGCACGGCGACGATGAGCGCGAGCGCGCTCGCTGCCGGCAGCTCGGGCGGCGCCGCGGTGCCCGCCAGCTCGCCTGCGCCGGCGTCGGCGCCCGCGCAGGTCGTGCCAGCGACCGGCGTCGCCACGTGGTTCGGTCCCGGCCTCTACGGCAGGGAGACGGCCTGTGGGCAGACGCTCACGCGCGAAGTGGTCGGCGTAGCTAACCGGTCGCTCCCCTGCGGCACGCTCGTGCAGGTCACCTACGCTGGGCGCACCCTGACTGTACCCGTGCTCGACCGTGGCCCCTACAGCCATCTGGCAAGCTGGGACCTGACCGCGGGGGCCGCGCAAGCTCTCGGCGTCACCACCACGGTGCGGATCGCCACCCACATCGTCGGCAGGACCGCCAACACGCCGACGCTGGGGTTGCCCGCGGCGCTCACGACCAGTGCGAGCAGCTCGGGCGGGGCCTCCGCCGGGTGACGTACGCTCGCGACGAGCGCGAGCGGCTCAGGCGGGATCCTGGCTGGCTGACCGGCGCGTGCCCGCGCCTGCGCGGTCGGCGTAGAGACTGAGATCCGCGTGCGCGGCCAGGGCCGCCGCGTGTGTTCCGTCCTCGGGACACAACGCGCTGCCCGCCGCAAGCGCGAGCGACTTCTCGTGACGGCGCGCATACGCCTCGACGCCCCCACGCAGGCGCTGCTCCAGGCGCTCCACCGCGCTGCGGTCCTCTACGGATGCCAGCACCCAGCAGCGCCCGGCCCGCTCACGCGTGAGCTCGACGGGACCCGGTCCAAGGGCGAGCGAAAGTGCGTCCTCGAGCCGCGCGGCCGCGCGCGTCAGGCGCTTGGGATCCTCGCGCAGACGCTCGAGGTCGGCGAGCTCGACGAGCACCACCGCAAACGGCTCGCGCTCGACGGCAAAGCGCTGCAGGCGGGCGCTTATCGCCCCCACCCACGCGGCCGGGCCTTCACTGCGCTGGTCTCGCACGGCCGGAGCCTCGCCGCCGCGCTGGTCACGCACGGAGATTTCCGGCTCGGGCGCCTGGACGCGCTCATCGACGATCGTCGCGCCGGCGAGCGCGCCGCCCGCGGGCGGGCGGGCACCTGGGACTGCGAAGCCGCCGCCAGCCCCCGGGGCGAGCGACCGCGAGTCGGGTCGGGCGGGCGCGTCCGACGCCCGCGCGTCCGGCCGCTCTCCGATCGCGGCGGCGAGAGCGACGGCGCATACGTGCGCGAGTCGGTCGCCGAGCTCGGCGAGGGCATGGGCCGACTGCTCGCCGGCGTGCGCGAGCAACGCCTGCCACAGGACACCGCGCAGCGCCTCCGTCGTGTGCACGAGCGCCGCGGGGTCGCCCACACCCGAGATCGCCGCGAGTCCCCGCACTGGCGCCGAGCGCTCCTCGCCGCGCGGCCCGCGGCTCGCCACCAGGAGCTCTAGATCCTCCTCGGTGGTGAGCGCGCGTAGCAGCTGCGCGCATAGCGCCGGCCCCGTGCCCGCCACCTCCTCGAGCGCGAGCGTGCCGATGCTCGAAAGCGGCCGCGCGAGCACCAGGGCGGCCGCCCAGCGCTGGGCCAGCTCGTCCGTGCACGCCAGTAGCGCCTCCAGCGCCCCGCCCGCGAGCGCCTGCGGGCGGGCGGTCGCCAGTGGCATGGAGAGCGGGCCGGGCACAGGCCTTGAATAGCACCACGCGGGGACGGACCGAGACAACGCCGTGCGCCGAGGATAGCCTGCGCAGGCGGTGCGCCCGCTCAAGCCCACCAGATCGCGCCGCGTGCGCGCGCTGGTCGCCGACCTGGCGGACGCGACGTCGCTCAACCGCGACACGGGCGCCGTGCGCTCCGTCCAGCAAGCCGACCTGGTGGTCGAGGAGTCCGCGCTGCGGGCTATGTGGACGCCCGCGCATCTGGAGCGCCTGGCACGCACGTACTGGCGCTTTCTCGCGCGCGTCACGCTCGGCCTGGTGCACGTCGTCTACAGCGAGCAGGAGCGCTCCGTGGTGCTGCTCGCGCGCCCCTTCAAGCTGCTCACCTTCCACGCGCCTGAGTACGAGATGGACGCCGCGCGCGGGCTCGTGCGCTGGCGCATCGCGCGGGGGCTGCTGGTCTCACGGCGCGGGCACAACGGGCGCGGCTACCTGCAGATCGAAGTCCGCAGGGCGCCGGGGCCCGACGCCGCCCACGTGCGCCTGCACGTCGAGGTCGAGGTTGCCAACTTCTATCCCTCGATCGCCTCACGCCTGAGCCACCGCGCGTACGAGGCGACGCAGTCGCGTGTCCATGTGCTCATCACCTACGGCTTCCTGCGCTCGCTCGCGCGGCTGGACCTCGCTCGCTCGCGCGTGGGCCGCCTCGAGCAGAGCTGAGCGCCGCCCCTAGAGGTCCTCGATGCCGTCCTGGGCGCTCTCGTCTGCGACGGCTTCCTCCCTGGTGAGAACGCGCGGCGGCGCGCACACGACGGTCGCGCCGGGCGGCACATCGCGCGTGATGACTGCGCCGGCGCCGATGCGCGCCCCTCGTCCGATGCGCAGGACGCGACCGCGCCCGGTGATGACGACGGCGTTCGCGCCGATCATCACGTCGTCCTCGATGATCACGCGCGCAGGGGAGCCGGGAGGCGAGCGCGTGGTGAGCGTCACGTTGTGCCAGATTTTCACCCTCCGACCGATCTCCACCTGGGGATTGATCATGATCCCCAGTCCGTTGTGGCCGAGGTGTACGTCCGCGCTCACGCGCGCCGCCGGCGGCAGCGAGTTGTGGTAGAGGAAGCTGTTCAGCTGCTGCACCCAGAAGGCGAGCCTCTGATGACCGCGCGTGTGCAGCGCGATCGAGCCCAGCCACAGCCTTTCGGGGCTGATCAGCCACGCCTTGCGCATGCGCCGCCGGTAGCTCCGCGCGTCCATTCAGGCTCCGCCAGCCCGCAGCCGCTCGCCGCCCACCTCCCGCAGCTTGACCCGGTCGTGTACCGCGCTGATGCGCCTGATCGTCCCCGAGCGCGAGCGTGTCACGAGCGATTCTGTGGTGGCGCCGCCCGCGCTCGGATAGCGCACGCCCTGGAGCACGTCGCCGTCGGTGATGCCGGTGGCCGAGAAGAACACGTCCTCGCCGGCGACGAGATCATCGCGGTCCAGGACCCGCTCGATCTCGTAGCCGGCCTCGCTCGCGGCGGTGCGCTCGGCCTCGTCGCGTGGCCACAGGCGTCCGAGCAGCTGCCCCCCGAGGCACTTGACGGCCGCCGCCGAGATGACCCCCTCGGGCGTGCCGCCGATTCCCCACAGCAGGTCCACCGGCGAGCGCTCCGTGACGGCGATCAGCGCCGCGGAGACGTCGCCATGGGCGATCAGGCGAACGCGCGCGCCGGCGGCGCGTATCTCGGCGATGCCGCGCTCGTGGCGCGGACGATCGAGCACAACGACCATCACGTCGGCGATCGGGCACGCGCGGCGCTCCGCGATCAGCTCGACCGTCTGGCCGAGCGGGCGGTCGAGATCGAGCAGGTCGGCGATGTCGGGTGCGCCGGCCATCTTCTCCATGTACACGCACGGCCCCGGGTCGAACATCGTGCCGCGAGCTCGACAGCGCGATCACGGCGAGCGCGCTGGGCATGCCGTGAGCGGCGAGCGTCGTGCCCTCGAGCGGGTCGACCGCGATATCCACCTCTGGCGGCGAGCCGTCGCCGATGTGCTCGCCGTTGTAGAGCATCGGCGCCTCGTCCTTCTCGCCCTCGCCGATCACCACGACGCCGTCCATGCGCACCGAGTGGAGCATGTAGCGCATGCCGTCGACGGCCGCCTGATCGGCGGCCTCCTTGTCGCCCCTGCCGACCAGCGGCGCGGTCGCCAGGGCCGCGGCCTCGGTGACTCGCACGAGCTCGAGCGCCAGGTTGCGGTCGGGCAGCTGCTGGGATTGGCGGGAGCTCACCGGCGTGGGAAACCTATAGGAGCCGTGCGGCCACTACGATCGTGGCGCGCGGGCGCCCGGAGCCCGCGCGGCGTCGCGCCAGCGATCAATCCAACCACGACAGCCGGCTTGGCGCCGGATCGAGGTGACAGCAGATGACGCAGATCGGTTTCGTCGGCTGGGCAAGATGGGCGGCAACATGGTTCACCGTATCCGCCGCGACTCAGACCACGAGGTCGTGGCCTTCGACTTCGACGCCAAGGCCGTCAGGCAGGCGGTCACGCAGCGGCGCTGCCGGCGCCGACTCGCTGAAGGAGCTCGTGCAAGCAAGCTGTCCCCGCCGCGGATGGTCTGGATCATGGTCCCTGCGGGCGACCCAACGCAGGAGACCGTAGACCGGCTCACGAAGCTGCTCGACCGTGGCGACATGATCATCGACGGCGGCAACTCGCGCTGGACCGACGACAAGCGCCGCTCCGCACAGCTCAAACGCAGCGGCATCGAATACGTCGACGTCGGCGTATCGGGCGGCGTCTGGGGCCTGGAAGTCGGTTACTGCATGATGGTCGGCGGCCCGCCCAAAGCGGTCAAGCGCCTCGCGCCGATCTTGGACGTGCTCGCCCCGCAGACCAACGAGCAGAGTCGCAGCGCGATCGGTCCCCACGGCTGGCTGCGCTTCGGCCCCTCGGGGGCCGGGCACTACGTGAAGATGGTCCACAACGGCGTCGAGTACGGGCTCATGCAGGCGTACGCGGAGGGCTTCGACGTCTTCGACAAGTGTGAGTACGAGCTCGACAACGCGAAGATCGCGCACCTGTGGGGCCAGGGCTCCGTCGTGCGCTCGTGGCTGTGCGAACTGGCCGCGCGGGCGTTCGAGGCCGACGGCAACGAGCTCGAAGCGATCGAGGGCTACACCGAGGACTCCGGCGAGGGGCGCTGGACGATCGCCGACGCGACCGCCCACGATGTCCCCACGCCCGTGATCACCGCCTCGCTCTACGCGCGCCTGCGCTCGCGCGGGAACGGCGACTTCGCCGACCGCGTGCTCGCAGCGCTGCGAAACCAGTTCGGTGGCCACGCCGTGAAGGCCGCTCCCGCCGGCAAGGGCTCTGCGAAGAAGTGAGCGCCGTCGCGCTCCCCGGCGCCGAGAATCCGCTGACGGCGGGTCTCGAGCGCCTGCCCGTGGCGCCCACGACGCTGGTGATCTTCGGCGCCACCGGCGACTTGGCGAAGCGCAAACTGCTGCCCGCGCTCTACAACCTCGCACACGAGGGCGCACTGCCCGAGCGCTTTCACCTGGTGGGCATCTCGCGCAAAGAGAAAGCGCACGAGGACTACCGCAAGGAGTGCGAAGAGGCGATCCGCCGCTTCTCGCGCCGCAAGCCCGACGAGAGCGTGATGAAACGGCTGCTGGAGAGCGTCAAGTACGTCCCGGGCACCTTCGGCGACGACACCGTCTACCTCGAGCTCGCCAAGGTGCTCGAGCGCTTCGAGGAGGATGCCGGCGAGCCGCTCAACCGCGCCTTCTATCTGTCAACGGCGCCGAGCTTCTTCCCGGTGATCGTCGAGGAGCTGGGCACGCGCTCGCTGAACCAGCACGAGGGGGCACAGGTGCGCGTGATCATCGAGAAGCCGTTCGGCACCACGCTCGAGGAGGCTCGCGAGCTCAACCGTCGCGTGTTGGCGATCTTCGAGGAGACCCAGGTCTTCCGCATCGACCACTACCTCGGCAAGGAGACCGTCCAGAACATGATGGCGTTCCGGTTCGCCAACGGCATGTTCGAGCCGCTGTGGAACCGCAACTACATCGACAGCGTGCAGATCACCGCCGCCGAGGAGATCGGCATCGGCTCGCGCGCCGACTACTACGACGCGGCCGGCGCACTGCGCGACCTGATCCAGAACCACATGCTGCAGCTGCTCTGCCACGTGGCCATGGAGCCGCCGGTCAACTTCGCCGCTGAAGAGGTGCGCAACGAGAAGGTGAAGGTGCTGCAGGCGATCCCGCGGCCACGCGAGAGCGACATCGCGGAGATGGCCGTGCGCGCACAGTACGGCCCCGGTCACGCCGGCGGCGAGGACGTGCCCGGCTACCTCGAAGAGGATGGCGTCCCCGAGGGCTCGACCACCGAGACCTACGCGGCGCTGCGCCTGGAAGTCGACAACTGGCGCTGGGCCGGGGTTCCCTTCTACCTGCGTACCGCCAAGCGCCTCGCGCGCAAGGTGACCGAGATCGCGGTCACGCTCAAGCCAGTTCCCCACCTCGCCTTCAGCCAGCAGGGCTCCCTTGGCGTGCAGCCCAACCAGCTCGTGCTCACCCTGCAGCCCAACGAGGGGGTCTCGCTGAGCTTGGGCGCGAAGATCCCCGGCACGCGCATGATCATCCGCCCGGTGAACATGGAGTTCCTGTACGGCACGGCCTTCCTCTCACAGTCGCCCGAGGCCTACGAGCGGCTGATCACGGACGCGATGCGCGGTGACGCCACGCTGTTCACGCGCAACGACGAGGTCGAGGCGCAGTGGCAGATCTGCGACCCGATCGTGCACACGTGGGCACACATGCCCGGTCCGCTGCCCACCTACGAAGCCGGCTCGCAGGGACCGCGCGAGGCCGACATGCTGCTGCGCGAGGGGGACCGCTGGCGCGCGATCTGACAGGAGCGCCGGAGTGGTCGCGCGCATGGTGAGCACCAGCGATGCGGTGTGGAGCGAGCAGGGCACGACGCCCGACGCGATCGAAGCGGCACTGCGCGACCTGCTCGTACAGCGTCACGCCGAAAACGGCAGCTTTGTGCCCGCGCGCGTGCTCAACATGATCGCGTTCGTGGATCGCGATTGGAGCGGAGAGATCGCCAACCGCCTGCGCGGCGTGGGCCGCTACCACGCCTCGCGCCTACTCGTGCTCTCATACCAGCCGCGCCGTGAGCGCCTGGACGCGCGCGTGATGATCGCCTCCGAAGGCGAGCCGGCGCCGGGCGAGCTGGCGCTGCTGCGCGAGACGGTGGTCGTAGAGCTCGGCGATCGCCACCTCGACGACCTCTTGACGATCGCCGATCCGCTCGTCGTCACCGACCTGCCGACGCTCCTGTGGTCCCCCCACGGCCACCATGAGATCGTGCAGGTGCTGTTGGCGATGTCCCAGGCGGTGTTGCTCGACTCGGTCGACGAGCCGGTGACAGGAGAGGCGCTCGACCGCGCGTTCTCGCTCTCGAAGCAGGCCTACGTGGTCGACCTCGCGTGGCTGCGCTCGACGCCGTGGCGCGAGCGGATCGCCGCGGCCTTCGACCCCGAGTGGGTGCGCGGCGAGCTGCAGCGGATCTCCGCTGTGCGCGTGAGCCACCACCCCGCCTCGACGGTCGCCGCGGCGCTGATGGTCGGCTGGCTGACCTCGCGCCTGGGATGGCGCGCGGGGACGCTCGATCCCTCCGACGGCGCGCTCAGCGGGCGCTCCCACGCCGGCAAGCAGGAGGTCTCGGTACGCCTCGAGGTTGCGCCCGAGCTGCAGGTTCCCGGGCTAGAGAGCGTGGAGCTGCAGACCACCTCGGGGCTCGCCTTGAGCCTCAGGCGCGGCACGGGCGGGCTGCGCGCGCACCGGCGCGAGCGCGACGGCGTCGAGCGCGAGTGGACGATCCCCGGAGCCTCACGCGGCGAGGCGGGCGTGCTCGGCGAGGGCATCCGCCAGGCGCTGCTGCGCGACCCCACCTACGTCCCCGCGCTCGAGGCAGCGCGGACGATGCTCTTGTGAGCGTGCCGGCGTGACGCGCCTCACCGCCTGTCCCGACCCCGAGACCGTCGCCGAGCGCGCGAGCGCGCACATCGCCCGCCAGCTGGGCCGGGCCGTGCACGAGCGCGAGGTCGCACACCTCGCGCTCAGCGGCGGGACGACCCCGGGTCGCACCTACGGGCTGCTCGCAGCCAAAGCCGCAGCGCTCGCGGGCGTGCACATGTGGTTCGCCGACGAGCGCTGCGTTGCGCCGGATGAGCCGGAGAGCAACTACCGACTCGTCGCCGAGGTCCTGCTCGGGCCGGCAGAGATCCCAGCGCAGTGGGTGCACCGCATGGAGGGCGAGCGTGGCCCGCAGGAGGGGGCGCGCCGGTACGCCGAGGAGCTCGCCCGCGCGCTGCCCGCGCCGGCGAGCCAGGCAAGTGGCGGGCAGGCCGCCGCGCCGATGCTCGACCTGATCGTGCTCGGGATCGGCCCCGACGGTCACGTCGCCTCGCTGTTCCCGGGGGCGGACAGCCTCGAGGCCGGCGAGGACACCGTGTGCTTGGGCGTCAGCGACTCGCCCAAGCCTCCCGGAGAGCGGATCACCCTGAGCCTGTCCGTGCTGCGCGCGGCGCGCGAGTGCGTGCTGCTCGCCACCGGCGCCAGCAAGGCGGACGCTGTCGCCGCGATGCTCGCCGAGCCAACCACTCACGTGCCCGCGAGCCTGCTCACGCGGGAGCGCCTGACGGTGTTCGTGGACGACGCCGCCGCACCGCCGGCTCGGCGTCCGTGAGCACCCAGCTCACCCCCGAGGCGGCCGCCGAGGGCCGGGAGGTGGTGCTCGTTCGCCACGCCGAGACCGAGTGGAGCCGCGACGGGCGCCACACCGGGCGCACCGACATCCCCCTCACCGAGCGCGGGCGAGCGGTTGCGCGCACGCTCGCCGAGCGCCTTCTCGGCCGGCCCTTCGAGCTCGTGCTCGTCAGCCCCTCGCGGCGTGCGCGCGAAACCTGCGAGCTGTGCGGGCTCGCCGAACATGCCCGCGTGTGTGCCGATCTGCTCGAGTGGGACTACGGCGAGTACGAAGGCTTGACGACAGCCGAGATCCACGCTCGCCGCCCCGATTGGCTGCTGTGGCGCGACGGCTGTCCCGGCGGCGAGAGCCCCGAGCAGGTCGGCGCGCGTGCGGATCGCGTCATCTCCGTGCTCGGCGCGAGCCGAGGTAACGCCGCCGTGTTCTCGCACGGACACATGCTGCGCGTGCTGGGCGCGCGCTGGATCGACCTTGCGCCCGAGGACGGAGGCCGCCTCGGCCTCTGCGCGGCGGGCGTGTGCGTGCTCGCCAGCGAGCTTCGCACGCCGATCCTCGCCCGCTGGAACGACACTGGCGCAGAATCGCTCTAGAGTGCCCAGCACAGCCAGCTCATGGCAGTCCGCGCGGCCAAGCCCACATCTCCCACGCCAAGCCCCCACGCCACACGGATGCTCGCTGCATTGGGCGTCGCGCGCGAGCGCACACTCGCGCTCGTGGCGCCGCTTGACGACGAGCAGCTCACGCGCGTTCACTCCCCGATCATGAGCCCGTTGGCCTGGGACCTCGGCCACATCGCCGCCTACGAGGACCTGTGGCTCGCGCACCGCTGTGGTGGGATGGAGCTATTGCGCCCGGAGCTGGCGCAGCTGTATGACGCATTTGAGACGCCGCGCGCGATCCGCGGTGAGATCGACGCGCTCGGCCCGGCCGCCGCGAAGCGCTACATGGCGGACGTGAGGGCGCGCACCACGCAGCTGCTGTGCGAGCGCGGCGCCGACGAGCTCGTGTGCGAGATGGTGCTCAGGCACGAGCTGCAGCACACCGAGACGATGCGCCAGACGATGGCGCTCGCGGGACTGCTTTGCAGCGACGATCTGGCGCGCCTGCACGAGCCGCTCGGCGAGCCGCCGCGCGAGGCATCCCACGACGCGCCCCGCGGGGCGCCCGACGGCCTCGGCGCGCCAGCGCCAGCGCCAGCTACCGCGCCCGAGTGGCTCGAGCTCCCGGCCGGCACGTTCGCGATGGGCGCCCCAGCAGAGGGCTTTGCCTATGACAACGAGCGACCGCGCCACGAGGTGGAGCTCCCCGCCTTCGCGCTCTCGCTGAGGCCGGTCACCAACGCCAGCTGGGCGCGCTTCGGCGAGGACGGCGGCTATCAGCGGCGCGAATGGTGGTCGCCGGAGGGCTGGGCGTGGCAGCGGGAGCACGCCCTCACGGCCCACCCGAGCGTGAGCGCCGCCCACCCCGATGCGCCCGTGTGTCACGTCTCCTGGTTCGAGGCCGACGCCTACGCGCGCTCTCGCGGCGCGCGCCTGCCGAGCGAGGCCGAGTGGGAGCGTGCGGCGAGCCACGCGGGCGCGAGGCGCCTGGAGGGCGTTGGCCGGGTCTGGGAGTGGACGGCCTCGCGCCTGTACGGCTATCCGGGCTTCGTCGCGCATCCCTACCGCGAGTACTCCGAGGTCTTCTTCGGCGAGGACTACCGCGTGCTGCGCGGCGGCTCGTGGGCGACGCATCCGCGCGTCGGGACTCTCACCTTCCGCAATTGGGACCGGCCGCAGCGGCGCCAGATCTTCGCGGGTGTGCGCCTGGCCAGGGACGCGTGATGGAGCCCTCCGCGCAGCAGAAGCTGCCGGTCGTCGCGAACGGCGCCTCCGGGCGCCGGCTGGGCGGCGGCGCACACGCGCCGGCCGACCCGGACATCCGCATCGACTCACATCTCGACGGCGTGGGCGCGCGCTCGCTCGCTGACGACGTGCTCGACGGGCTGACCCGCCCGTTCAAGGAGCTCCCCCCCAAGCACTTCTACGACGCTCGCGGCGCAGAGCTGTTCGACCGCATCTGCGAGCTGCCCGAGTACTACCCCGCGCGCGCCGAGCGCGCGATCCTCGAGGAGCACGCCGAGGCGCTGGCGCAGCTGACGGGAGCAGTCGAGCTCGTCGAGCTCGGCTCCGGCACGGCCGCCAAGACGCGCACGCTCTTGGATGCCATGCACGCGTCGGGGAGGCTCGAGCGCTACATACCCGTGGACGTCACCGAGAACATGGTGCGCGAGTGTGCGCGCGCGCTCACGAGCGAGTACCCGGGCCTGAGTGTGCACGGCGTGATCGGCGACTTCGAGCGCCATCTCGACCGTGTGCCGCCCGCCGCGGGGCCGCGCATCGTGGCCTTCCTAGGAGGCACCATCGGCAACTTCCCCCCCGGCAGCCGCCGTCGCTTCCTGCGCCAGATCGCCGCACTGCTGGAGCGCGGCGATCACCTGTTGATGGGCACCGACCTGGTCAAGGACCGGCGCGTGCTCACGGCCGCCTACGACGACGCGGCGGGCGTCACGGCCGCCTTCAACCGCAACGTGCTGCGCGTGCTCAACCGCGAGTTGCGCGCGGACTTCGACCCCGAGGACTTCGAGCACGTGGCCCTCTTCGACGAGCAGAACGAGTGGATCGAGATGCGCCTGCGCGCGCGCCGCGAGCACACAACGCTCGTGCGCGACCTCGACCTGCCGGTGCACTTCGACGCCGGCGAGGAGCTGCGCACGGAGATCAGCGCCAAGTTCACCCCCAAGCGCGTGCGCGGCGACCTCGCTGCCGCCGGGCTCGAGCTCGTGCGCTGGCTGACCGACCCGCACGAGCTGTTCGCGCTGTCGCTGTCACGGGCACCGGCTTAGCCGCCGGACGCTCTCGCGCGTGTGAGCAGCTCGCCGCGATAGGCGGCGTCGATCGCCTGGGCGAGCGCGTCGAGGTCGCCCGTCGGGACGATCACCCCGTCGTGGCCGGGGCTGATCAGCTCCTTCACGCCGGCGTCCTCGCTGACGATCACGGGCACGCCGCAGGCGAGCGCCTCCGCCGCCGCGTAGCCGAAGCCGTCGTTGTACGTCGGGTGCACGTACAGGCGCGCGGCCCGCAGGTGCGGCGCAGGGTCGCCGTGTCCGGCCGTGATGCGCGAATCGCGCGCGCAGGCGGCTTCGATGAAGCGTCGCATGCCGCGCGATTTCCAGCCGCCGACCAGCACCAGGCGCATGTCCGCGTGCGGCAGCGAGCTGACGGCGTCCACCAGCAGGGGCACACCCTTGACGACCGACAGGCTGCCGACGAAGACGACGTTGAAGGTGCCAGCGCGCGACGTCGCGCCAGCCGGCGCGTAACGCGGGTCGGGCGTGAGCGGGAAGCGCGCGAGCACGTCCTCGCTGAAGCCCTCCGCGATGAACGAGTCGTGGATGTAACTCGAGCTCACGTAGATGCGATCGACCTCCGCGTACTCGCTCAGATTGCGCGCGAGCAGTCGCTTGGCCCATGAGTCCTCCAGCGGATACTGGCGGTGTGCGAGCTCGTGCTGGCGCGCCAGCAGCCGAAAGTGCGAGGTCGCCGAGACCAGCGCGGTCGAGCTCGCGCCCGCGCGCTTGGCGGCGCGCAGTTGCTCGAGGGCGCTTCCATTGAACGCGAGCAGGTGCTCTGCCGCAGGCAGGCGTGCGGCGGCGTAGGCATCGAAGTCGCGGTTGTGGCGCAGCGCGCGCTGCGCCGAGGCGAGCCGCAGCGGCGCCACCGACAGGGCCGCGTCGAGCGCGCGCCGGCGCGCGCGCCGAAGCCGGCGCGGCGCGCGCGGCGGATACGGCGCGCCGCAGATGCAGGCCGCCGTCTGCCCGCGGCGTGCGAATGCGTCGACGATCTCCTGCGCATGGCGTCCGAGCCCTCCGTTGCCGAGCGCGGCCGTGCACGTGAGCACCACCTCGCCCGCCGGCAGCGCCTGCTCCTGGAGGCGCTCGACGTGCGCGCGCCAGCTCGTGCCTCCTATCGCTTGCCCGGACGCGGCTGGCGGGCGCTCAGCCACCGCACTCACAGTCCCGGGGGCTCACGAGGGCGGGACTATACTGCCCGGGCCTCCTCCTCGATGTCACAGATTCGTGCCCACAGCCTGCCGCGGACGCTGTACCGGCGCGTGCGGGCGCACCGCAGAGCCTCCGAGGAGAATCGCTTCGCCACCAACCTTCGCCACGATCCGCAGGCACCGGCGCTCGTGCTCTCACCCCACTGGGACGACGCCGTGTTCGACTGCTGGACGCTGCTGGCGAGCGGCGATGAGGTGAAAGTGGTGAACGTGTTCGCCGGCGCTCCCGAGCCCGGCAGCGTGACCCTGTGGGACTCCATCACCGGAGCGCTCGACTCCTCTGAGCGTGCGCGCGAGCGCCTCGCCGAGGACGCGCTCGCGCTCGCGCTCGCGAAGCGAGAGCCGCTCAACCTGCCGTTCCTCGACGCCCAATACCGCCAGGCGCCCGGGCCCACGCTGGCGCAACTCGACCGCGCGCTCACCGGTCCCGTCGCGAGCGCATCGCGCGCGTACGTGCCCGCCGGGCTCGGCTCGCATCCCGACCACCTGCTGGCCCGCCGCTACGGGCGCATGCTCGCCCGTGCCGGCATCCCCGTCGCGCTCTATGCGGAGCTCCCCTATTGCGTGATGCACGGCTGGCCGCACTGGGTGGACGGGCGCGAGGGCGACCCGCACCGCAACGTGGACGCGTACTGGCAGTCGTTTCTCGCGGCCGTCCCGGAGATGCCGCAGCTGCGCTCGGCTCACGTCGAGCGCCTGGACGCAGCCGCGGCCGCGGCAAAGCTCGCGGCCATGCGCTGCTACCGCACTCAGTTCGCCGCGCTCGACGCCGGCGCGCGCGAACTGCTGTCAGATCCTGCGATCCACGGCTTCGAGGTGCGCTGGGAGCTAGCCTGCGGAGGCGCCACCGAGGTCGGCCAGCCACTCTGAGCCACCGCTCTGGATTTTCTCGAACACGCTCTTCGAGAGCTCCACACGCCGCTTCACAGTTTTACGCTCCCACAGCCGCCACCTGCCCCGGTTGACTACCTGAATCGCGCGATCGAGCAGCGGCAGACCGGGAGCCGGTAGCGGCGAGGGCGCCGCCTCTGAGCTGTGATGCACGCCGCTCAACGTGGCGCGACGGAAGCTCGAGCCGTGGTGGTAGACGACATCTTCGTAGATCGCGAAGTAGAGGGGGTCGAGATTCTTGCGATTCGATCGCAACAGCTCGACCCACGGCGTTTCCGTTAATTGCAGCTTGCGCAGGAGATTGCCGCCGACGTCGCTCCACAGGCGGCCGGGAGAAGTCGGCCACGCCGAGCCGGGAGACCAGTCGCCGCCGAGCCTGTTCCATGCCCCGACCGTCGTCACGCAGAAACACGGATGCGGCTGTGGATCGTCGAGGTGCTCAGCTCTGCGTACCGCCACGAGCGGCGCCCGTGCGAGGCCGTCGGTGATTACAGGCATCGGATCGGCGATCGGAAAGGCGTCACCATCGAGGAACATCAACAGGTCGCCGTCGGAGGCCACGTGTGAGATCTCCATCGCCAGATGGTTCAACTTGCCGGCGTGCGGCCCGACCTGCTCGATCACGCGATCGAAGTGAACTGCATAGGAATCGTCGATGCCCTCCAGTGAAGTCCATACCCGATAGGGCACGGGGATGTGCTTGCGCAGATAGGCGGTCTGGATCTCGATCCACTGCGCAGATTTGTAGTGCACGGTCGCGACGTACAGCATCAGGCGATCATAGCCCGCAGCAACGAGCTGGGCTCAGCGTCTACGGGCCAGCACGACGAGGTCCCACGGGCGGCCCACGCGCAGCCACCGATCGGCGTAGGCGAAGGCGAGCACGAGCGCTCGCGGCATCAGGTTTCGCCGCCGCGTGCCCACCCGCTCGTACTGCCATCTCCACAGACTCACAAACCAGCGCATAAACAGGTGAAAGCAGTACGCATGCCACACGATCTCGAGCTCCGCGCCCTGCAACAGCTCCTGCAGCTCCTGCAGCGTGTAACCCTCGCGCACGTCGGCAGAGACCCGCGGCGCCGGCGGCGTGGGAACGCTGAGGAGCGCGCACGCGCCGCGCTTGAGCACCCGGCCGAGCTCGCCCACGGCGGCGCGGTCGTCGGCCACGAACTCGATCACCTCCGTACACAGCAGCCAGTCGATCGATTCGCTGGCCAGCGGCAGCTCGGTCAGCGAGCCCGCCAGGTCCGTGTTGCGTGGGTCCGCTCGCCGTGCCGCGATCTGGGGCGCTGCGACGTCGACGTTGACGATCTCGCTGACGGCCGCGTAGGACTCGAGGAACTCGCTATAGAGCCCCTCGCCGCAGCCCGCGTTCAGGCAGCGTCCCTGCGGCGGCGAGGCCTCCGCTGCGGCCCTGCGGAAGACCGGCTCCTGCACGACCCTGCGCGCCGCGTCCGGCCACGCCGGTCGCAGCAGCGAGGGCAGACGCCCCGTGAGCGCAGGCACGATCGCCCCCGATCCGCGTCTCACGAGGCGAGGCCCTGCAGCGGGAAGCTCTCGAAGTAGCGCTCCGCGGGGAACGGGCACAGGGCCTCGATCGCGGCGCGCCTTTGCTCGAGCCCGCTCGCGGCCAGGCGCACGGCGGCCTCCTCGTAGCCGGTGAGGCGACTCGCGCGAGCCGTGAAGGCCTCGAGGCGCGAGGAGCTGAAGTGCAGCGAGGCGATGCGCAGGCGGTCGTACAGGCCCCCGCAATCGCGCGCCGGGGCATCGGGCGCACGATCGCCGTCTACGCTCGCCGCCCACACCTCGACCTCGCGCACGATGCAACAGCGAAAGCCCATGCGCCACAGGCGCACGCTCAGCTCTGCGATCGCGGCGCACGCCGACTCGAAGGCGCCGTCGACGCCGCCGGCCGCGGCGAGCAGCGCGCGGCTGTAGGAGCAGTGCACGTCGGGCAGCAGCGCCGCCGGCACGAGCGCCTGCCCGGGCTCGAGCGGCTGCCCGGGCTCGAGCGGCTGCGCGTGTCCTACCTGCTGCGCGTCCTCGCCGGGCAGCAGGCGAACGCTCAGGTCCGTGTCCGTGAAGGCCTGCCCGAAGTAGCGGGCATGCGGGCTCGAGTCGAAACGGACGACCGGCCCGACGCCGCCGACCTCGGGCACGGCGAGGGCCCTCGCGACGGGCCCGTACCACTCCTCACAGCGCATCAGCGTTCCCGTCGCGAGCACGACGAGGCGCCCGCTCGCCTTCTGCACGCCGAGGGCCAGCGCCTGCGCCTCGCTGCTCGAGGCGCCCCCGCCTGTGCCCGCTTGGGTATCGAGCACCTGCAGAGAGATCCCCTCGCGCCGCGTCTCGGCCTCTGCGCCGGCGCCTCGCGCGCTCACGACGAGCACCTCGCTGCCCGCCGGCAGCGTCGGCTCGAGCGCGCGCAGCGCCTGCTCTGCCCCCGCCGCGCCGACACTCGCCAGCACGAGCGAGACCGGCGGCCCCGAATCCGCCTCGGCGCTGGCCCTCGCCGCCGTGGGCGTGACCAGGCGCGCGGGCAGCGAGGCAAGCCCGCGCGTGCGCTGCCCACGCAGCGCACGTAGCCCGCGCGGGCGGATGCGGCCACGAATCTCCGCGAAGATCGACTCGGTCTCTGGCGTCTCGGGCCCCAGCGGCGGGGGCTCGTGGGAGCTTTCCACGGTGAGCACGCTCGCGGCGCGCGCGAGCGCGGCCTGCTGCTCGGAGAAGAGCGCGCCGGGCGCCACCTCCGACCACGAGCGGTGGCTGTGGCGAAGCTCCTCCATCACGAACGCATCGACCGCCCCCCGGTCGACCTCGCTCGTCTCCATCCCCAGCTCGCTCAGCAGCGTGCGCAGACGCTCACTCCACGCGAGCGGATCGGCGAGCACGCCGTCGTAGGTGCACACGAGCATCGGCCGGCCGGCTCCGCCGAGCATCGCCTGGCGCGTGTAGCGCTCCCACAGCGCGATGCTGAGCAGCGGCGTGCAACCGCTGCGGCGCGCGAGCGAGTCGCTCACCTCCAGCGGGTGGCGCACGACGAGCACGTATGCCGCGCGCTGCTCGAGCACCGCCGACCAGAACGGCAGCAGCACGCACGTGCGCGGGTCCTTCCACACCCACGGTCGCTGCGGATGCGCGCGCTCGAGGGCCGCGAGCGCCTCGTCCGAGCGCCTGGCCAGCATGCGCTCGAGCTCGCGCCCGCCTAGCAGCGGCGGGCAGAACCAGCTGCCGCCGCGCTCCTCCAGCAGGCGGTCGTTGAAGTGCAACAGCGACTTCGACTCCCAGTGCCCGCGCGGGTTGAGCGCGCGGCCGACGAGCAGGTCGTCGTGACGGCACACCGACAGGCCGAGCAGGCTTACCAGGCGCGTGATCAGCGAGGTTCCGCTGCGGTGCATGCCGAGGATCACCACGCCCTCCGGCGCGCGCGACGGCGAGCCGGCGCCGCCGCCGGCGCCCCCGCTCACCAAGGCCCCGCGGTCGCCCGCTCAGAGAAAGATGCGCGAGGCGATCATGTGATTGGAAGAGTAGGGAGATCGCCCCTGAGCGCCCCGCGAAGCGACGGCCGCGCGCCGGCCGGCGCCGGCAGCCGCGGGGGCGCGATTTGCACTAGTCTCGCGCCCCGTGAACTTCGAGGGATCCGCAGCCATCGTGGTCGGAGGGGCTTCCGGCCTGGGCGAGGCGACCGTGCGCGAGCTGCACGCGCGCGGCGCGCGCGTGACGATCGCCGACGTCAACGCCGAGAAGGGCGAGAAGCTCGCGGCAGCGCTGGGCGTCGAGTTCGCCGCCTGCGACGTGCGCGAGGAGTCACAGGTCGAGGATGCCGTCGCCCGCGCCTGCTCCGCAGGAGCCCTGCGCATCGCCGTCTGCTGCGCGGGCACCGGCTGGGCACAGAAGCTCGCCGGCTCCAAGGGCCCGCACCCGCTGCTGCCGTTCGAGACGATCATCTCGATCAACCTGATCGGCACCTTCAACGTGCTGCGCTTCGCCGCCGCCGCGATGATCGCCAACGAGCCCGCCGAGGACGGCGAGCGCGGCGTGTGCGTCAACACCGCCTCGATCGCCGCATTCGACGGCCAGGTCGGGCAGATCGCCTACTCCGCCTCCAAGGGCGGCGTGGTGGGGATGACGCTGCCCGCCGCGCGCGACCTCGCCCAGTACGGGATCAGGGTCGCCACGATCGCGCCGGGGCTGTTCGACACGCCCCTGCTCGCCGCGCCGCCCGAGGAGGCGCGCCAGAAGCTCGGCGCCGGCGTGCCCTTCCCCCAGCGCCTCGGCGCGCCCGCCGAGTACGCGCAGCTCGCCTGCCACATCGTCGAGAACCACATGATCAACGGCGAGACCATCCGCCTGGACGGCGCGCTGCGGATGCCCCCGCGCTGAGCGCAGCCACGGCGCCACACAAGCGCCGCCCGCCGCTCGCACCCGGGCCGCCTGGAGGCGGCCCTCATAAAAATCGTTCGCTTACAGGCGCTCTACGAGCATCGCCATGCCCATGCCGCCGGCGACGCACATCGACTCGATGCCGTAGGTGCCGTCGAGCGTGTCGAGGTCGTTGAGCAGCGTCGTCATGATGCGCGCGCCGGTCATCCCGAAGGGGTGCCCGAGCGCGATCGCGCCGCCGAACGGGTTGAGCTTCTCGTCGGGGATCTTCAGCTCCTGCTTGCACGGCACGATCTGCGCGGCAAAGGCCTCGTTGATCTCGACCACGTCCACGTCCTCGATGCTCATGCCGGTCTGCTTCAGCAGGGCCTGGATCGCGGGAATCGGGCCGAGGCCCATGATCTCGGGGCGGATCGCGGCGACTGTCGAGGCGATGATGCGCGCGCGCGGTGAGTAGCCGTCCGCCTTGGCCCTCTCCTCGCTCATGATCAGCAGCGCCGCCGCGCCGTCGTTGAGCGGGCACGCGTTGCCCGCGGTCACCGTGCCGCCCTCCCTGAAGACGGGCTTGAGCTTTGCGAGCACCTCCATCGTCGTTCCCGGCCGCGGGCCGTCGTCGCGCGTGACGAGCGTCTCCGCTACGTCGATCTCGTTGCCCTCCTTGTCGACGTCCTTGTGCGCGGGCACGAGCACGGGCACGATCTCCTTGTCGAAGTGGCCGGATTCGACTGCCTCGACCGCGCGCTGCTGGGAGATCACGGCCCACTCGTCCTGCTCCTCGCGGCTCACTTTGCAGCGCTCGGCGACGTTCTCCGCGGTCATCCCCATGCTGATGTAGGCGTCATACAGCGATCCCTGCGAGCCGTCGAGCTTGGGGTGAAACTCGAACGGTGCGCCCGGAGCGGTGCGCGAGACCGCCTCCACGCCGGCCGCTATGTAGGTGTCGCCCTCCCCCGCCTTGATCGCATGGAAGGCCATGCGCGTCGTCTGCAGCGAGGAGGCGCAGAAGCGGTTGACGGTGCACCCGGGCACGTGGTGGTCGATGCCCGCGAGCAGCGTGGCGATACGCCCGATGTTGTAGCCCGTCTCGCGCTCTCCGTACCCGCAGCCCATCATCACATCGCCGATCGAGCGCGACTCGAGCTGCGGGTTGCGCTTGAGCAGCGCCTTCAGCGGCGTCGCCGCGAGGTCGTCCCCCCGCACGGACTTCAGCGATCCCTTGGCGGCCCGGCCGATGGGCGTGCGGACGGCGTCGACGATTACAGCTTCGGGCATTGTCTCCCTCTCTCGATCGGGGCGGGCAGGCGGAACGTCGGCCTGAGCGCCATAGCCTAGAAGCTGCGGCCCAGCGCCTCTAGCGCCGGGCGCGCAGGCGTGTGCGCGCCTGGCGGAGCACCCACGGCAGCACCGCCGGCGTGAGCGGCGGCCGGCGCTCTCTGGCGAGCCCCGCGAGCGAGGGGCCGTTGGAGGCGATGAAGGCGAGGCGCAGCTGCTCGCGGTAGTCGGCCATGCCCGTGTAATCGGTCATGTTCAGCGCCAGCGGCACGGTCTCGAAGCCGAACTGCGTGCACAGGTCGATCACGGCCTGCCTCGTGGGGGCCATTACGAGCTCGTAGTCGACCGTGTGCCATGCGCTCTGGACATCCTCGCGGCGGAGCTTGAAGCAGCTGAACGGCAGCGGGAAGATGTTCGTGTCGATGACCACGAGCTGAGCGCCCACTCCCGTGATGATCTCCAGCAGCTCGACGGGCTTGGAGATGTGGTAGAGCAGCCCGAGGCACAGCACCACGTCGAAGCGCTCGCCGAAGTCGTGCTCGAAGATGTTCGCCCGCTCGAAGCGGTAGCGCTCCTTCTCGATGCCCTTGGCCTCGAACACCAGTCGCGCCTGGTCCACGTGCATCTGGCGCCCCTCAACGCCGAGCACGAAGTCCGCCCCCGCTTCGATCGCCTGCAGGGACCAGAAGCCCGCGTTGCATCCGAGGTCGAGCACTCGACGCCCCTCCAGCGACCCACCGGTGACCTGCAGGAGCGCATCGAAGAAGTAGCGCCGCCGCTGCTCGTGGCGGTTGATGCGCGTGCGGTCGTGGATCGGTGTGCTGACGCCGCCCTGGAAGTCGAACTTGTAATGCCAGCGCGGGAACTCGGCGATCCGCGCTTCCAGCTCGCTCGCGTTCACAGATCGAGGCGGCTGACGCCGAGCTCGTCGAAGCCGACGTGGTGGGCGAGCTCATGGCGGACGGTCCGCGTCACCTGGTCGCGCAAGAGGTCGGGGTCGTGGCCGAAGTCGCGCCGCAGGGTGTCGCGGAAGATCACGATGCGATCGTGCGCGTTCTCGCGAGTGGCCCCGTCTCCCTGGTAAAGGCCGTAGGCGCCGCGACGACGTCCGCCGTCGGAGATCACGACGGCGACATGCGCGAGCGCGTTTCGCAGCAGGTCGGGCAGCTCGTCGAGGGCGTCGCGCACGAGCTCTTCGAAGTCTCCGTTGTCGAGCGGGTCGAGCTCCATGAACTCCCGTTCTTCGGGGTCCACGGCCAGGCCTTCGCGGGCGAGCAGCTCGGACTGGCGGACGATCTCTTCGAACTCCGTCTCGGACTCGGGATCGCGCCAGTTGGCCACACGTACGGCCACGAACGCCATGATGCCCGTGAGCACGGCCGCCACGATCACGCCGAGGGCGATGTCCTCGAGCGCGCGCACCGCGCCAATCGAGCTGAAGCCCTGCCCGACGACCAGCACGACCAGCCCCAGCGACAGCGCGATCAGCGCCGCCACGCCCGTGCGCCGGAGATGACTCGAGGGAGGTGTGGGCGGCGTGGGCGGAGGCGTCGAAGAACGCATCTGAAGCGAGTGTAATAGGCGCGAATGGGCCATGCTCCGGCGCGCGTCGGCAGCCCGCGCACGCGGCCGCTCAGGCGATCCGCTCATAGCCCCACAGGGTCACGAGGTCGCGACCTAGATACTCACTCAGCGCTTCCACTTCCGGCTTGAAGCGCTCGCGCAGCTCGAGCATGAGCTCCTCGTCGGGCGGCGGCGCCTCGGCGTATCTGGCGCGACGCAGGGCCGGGTGATAGAGCGACGAGCGCATGCGCTCGCTCGTAAGCGCCCTGCCGGTGTTCCGGAGGGCCCGCGCGAGCGGGCCGCGGCCCGCACGCAGCGAGCGGGTGAGATCCTCGACTCGCCCGGAGCGCAGGGCCACCGTGGGGTTGGCCTCGATCGGCTCGATCGCTCGCGTGTCGTCGAGCTCGAGAAAGCGCAGCACCTCCTTCACGGTTGCCACGTTGTCAGCGCGGAAGTCCTCGTAGATGAGCACCAGCACCTGCTCGGGCGGGAAGACGGCGTGATAGCGGCGGACCTGCTCGAGGTAGCGTGCGCGCTCCGAGTACTGCAGGGACTGGGGCAAAAAGCAGCCGCGTGGAATCCGGCGGCCCTCGCGGCGCGCTGCCTCGAGCGCGATCGCCTTGCGCAGGCTCTTCTCGGTCTCCGAGCGATCCTGCAGGCGCTGCAGGTGGAGCGAGCGCAGGAAGCTCGTGGGCTCGCGCAGGATCGCGACGATGCGTGCCCCCGGCGCCACCGCGGCGATCTCCTTGGCGGCGTTGCGCGAGAACAGGTACACGACCGACATCTCCCCCACGCATGCCTGGGCGGGCGCGCCGTCGAACAGAGATAGATGTCCCTCGAGCGTCTGCGACGGCGCTCCCGCCTGCTCGGCGCGCGACTTGATGTCGGTCGCGAAGAAGCGCAGCTCCTTGAGGTCCGGGAGGTATACCTGCGGATGCCTTCTGAGCATCTCATACAGGGCCGTCGTCCCACTCTTGGCGTTGCCGACGACGAAGAAGTCGGGGATCCGGTGGCTGGCTATTGGAGCGTCCGCGCGATCACCAGACGCTGGATCTCGTTGGTCCCCTCGTAGATCTGCGTGATCTTCGCGTCTCTCATCATGCGCTCCACGGGGTACTCCTTGACGTACCCGTAGCCGCCCAGCACCTGCACGGCCTCCACGGTCACCGCCATCGCCGTGTCCGAGCAGAACACCTTTGCCATCGAGGAGTACTTCGCGCGTTGGGGGTGCAGCTGATCGGCCATCGCGCACGCCTTGTACAGGAGCTCGCGCGCGGCCGCCGTGTGCGTTTCCATGTCCGCGAGCTTGAACTGGATGCCCTGGAACTCGTTGATCGCCTTGCCGAACTGGCGCCGCTCGCGCGCATACGCGACGGCGTAGTCGGTCGCGCCCTGGGCGATCCCCACCGCCTGCGCCGCAGCTCCCAGGCGCGTGCGCTCGAGCGTCGCCAGCGCCACCGAGAGGCCCTTGCCGACCTCGCCGATGACGTTCGTCTGCGGCACCCGCACGTCCTCGAAGATCGGCTGGCCGGTGGGCGAGGCGCGGATGCCGAGCTTGTGCTCGAGCTTGCCCACGCTGAAGCCCGGGCGGTCGGCCTCGACGACGAACGCCGTCATGCGCCTGCTCTCGCGATCGCTGACCGCGAAGCAGATGTAGAAGTCGGCGATACCCAGGTTCGTGATCCAGTTCTTGGTCCCGTTGATGACCCACTCCTCGCCGTCCCGCGTGGCCGTCGTCTTCATCCCCGCCGGGTCCGATCCCGCTTCCGGCTCGGACAGGGCGAACGCCGGCGAGAGCTCCCCGCTCGCACAGCGCGGCAGGAAGCGCTCCTTGAGCTCCTCAGAGCCGAACAGCTGGATCGGCAGCGTGCCCAGCTCCTGGACCATCAGGATCAGCGCGCACGCCGCGTCGACCTTGGCGATCTCCTCGACGGCCATGTTCAGCATCAACGTGCCCGTGCCCGTGCCGCCGTACTCGATCGGGAAGGGCAGCCCGAGGATGTCCTGCTCGGCCAGCACCTTGCGCACGTCCCACGGGTATTCCGCGCGCTCGTCGATCTCAGCCGAGCGGGGCGCGATCTTCTCGCGCGCTATCCGCCCGATCGTCTCGCACAGGTCGACGTTCTCCTGCGGAACCGTGTAGAGGTCGCCCACTAGCTCCATGACCGCTGATCTTAATGATGAGAGGTGTGCCCCGCGCGCCGCCACGGAGCTCGCGCCGCGGGTCCAGCCCGGCGCCGCGGTTGCGCCGCGGGGCGCCGGCGCGCCGGTAGGCTGCGGTGGGCATGAGCGGCGGCGGCCCTGCAGAGGAGCTCGAGCTGGACCCCAGTCGGGTGGCCGAGTGGATGGCCGAGGAGGCGCCAGCGCAGGTGATCGACGTGCGCGAGCCTTACGAGCGCGAGGCGGGGCACATCGAGGGCACGCGGCACATCGAGCTCACGCAGCTCAGCGGGGAGGCCGAGAGCGTCGAGCGCTCCCGCCCGGTGATCTTCTACTGCCGCGTCGGCACGCGCTCGCAGATGGCCGCGCTCGCGTTTCGCCAGGCGGGCTTCGAGGCGTACACGATGAGCGGCGGCCTGCTGCGCTGGGAGCGCGAGGGCCTTCCGCTCGTCCCCTCGGACGGCCACGTCGCCGAGCACTGAGGCGGGTGGCGAAACTCGCGTGCATGCCAGTCGCCGAGCGCGCCATCGCCCTCGCCGTCGCCGTGTAGCGCTCCGGTAGTCTTGCCGGGAGGGCACGATGGAGGCTTCATCCGATCAGTCAGGCGTGGGCGCCGGTGAGGGCTACGCGGTGGCGCACCTGGAGGATCTCGGAGAGGGACCGGGCTTTCGCAAGATCCGCCAGGCGTTGGGCGTCAGCGCGTTCGGGGTGAACGCGATCGTGCTGCCCGCGGGGATGGAGACGGGCGCCCATTACCACGACGTGCAGGAGGAGCTGTACTTCGTGCACCGCGGTGCGATCGAGATGGAATTCGGCGACGGAGTGGTGGAGCTACTGCGCGAGGGCGGCCTCGCGCGCGTGGATGCGGCGACCGTGCGCCGGATCCGCAACGCCGGCGATGTCGACGCGGTGTACCTGTGCGCCGGTGGCAAGGATGGCTACATCGGGCGCGACGGGCACGCGCCGGAGGGTGAGGGGCAGCGCGTGCGGCGGATCCACGGAGGCGCCCAGGACCCCCCGCAGCGGGCATAGAAGGCCGGCGCTTGAACGAGCGCGAGCGCGACGCACGGCTGTTGCACGTCCAGGCGGACGTGGCGATCCCGCTGACGGAGATCACGCTTCGCGCGAGCCGCTCCTCGGGCCCCGGCGGCCAGCACGCCAACGTGACCGCCTCGCGCGTGGAAGCCGTCTTTGACGTGCTCGCCTCGCGCTCTCTCAGCGACGCCCACCGCGCGCGCCTGCTCGCGCGCGCCGGCGAGCGGGTGGCGGCGGTCTCCCAGGACGCGCGCTCACAGGCACGCAACCGCGAGCTCGCGCTCGCGCGGCTGGCAGAGCGCCTGCAGCGGGCCCTAGCGGTGCCACGGAGCCGGCGCGCGACCCGCCCCAGCGCTGGCGCCCGCGCCGAGCGGCTTGCGGAGAAGCGACGCGCCGCCCAGCGCAAGCGCGAGCGCCGCCCGCCGCCAGCAGACGAGGGCTAGATGGTTCTCCTCAGTCCAGCAGCTCCTTGACGTAGCGCTCGTGCAGCAGCCCGAGCGGCGTCTTGGCGGGGTGGAAGTCGAGCGCGTTCCACAGCCCCTGCGAGACGGGAGCCCAGACCATGATCAGGTAGACACCGAACACCAGCGCCGCCGTGCGCAGCCTGCGCGAATACGACAGGGCGGCGAGCGGCAGCACCCAAACGACGTACCAGGGAAGCACCCAGCTGAGCGTCACGAGCAGCGCCACGCTCGCCCAGCCAGCCGCCGTGATCGCGCGATCGACTGACCCTCGGGGCGCGCTCGCGGACTGCGCGCGCGCCGGCGCCGGCACCTCCGCCGAGCGCTCGTGCGCGCGCCACAGGCGCCAGCAGCAGGCGATCACGACGCCGATCAGCGCCGCGTCCATGACGTCGCGCAGGCCGATGCTCTCACCGCCGAGGCCGACAAGCAGCCCGATCAGGTTGGGAATGCTCTCGCTCGTGACGAGGCTGCTCTGCGTGCTCAGGTCGGGCACGTGCAGTCCGAACGCGAGCAGGCTCGCCGCGGCGACGGCGAGGCCCGCGAGGAGCATGCCCAGCAGCACCCGCGCGAGCGGGCGCCGCGTGCGCACCAGCGCGACGAGCACGACCGGGAGGAGGATCGCCGCCGAGGCCTTGATCGCGATCGCGATCACGAAGGCCACGCCCGCGCCGATCTCGAGCCTCGCCGCGGGCGCTCTCGCGGCACGCGGCCCGGCGACCCCGCCGCGCGCGAGCATGGCCGCGGGCGCTTGCGCGGCCCCCGGCCGCGCGACTCCGCCGCGCGCGAGCAGCAGGTAGAAGCCGAGCACGATGAAGAAGACCATCAGGAAGTCGTTGTGGTCCCCGCCGAGGCCCCACACGAGCACCACGGGGTTGAGGCCAGCGAGCACGGCAGCCGTGCGCGGCTCGCGCCCCAGCAGCAGCGCGCAGCGCCACACCAACAGGATCGTCGCCAGGCTGGTGAGCACGAGAATCGCCTTCAGCGCCCAGAAGGAGCCCGCGACTCCGAGCGGCACGACGGCGAAGGTCAGCAGCGTGAACAGCGGGCCGTAGGGGCTCAGCAGCTGGTGCCAGTTGCTCAGCAGGAAGCTTGGATCGCTGTGCGGCTCGAGGATCGGGATCGTGGTGTATGGGTTGAGGTGGTGGACGACCTCCATGCGGCCATAGTTGATGTAGTTGAAGAGATCCGTCAGCGCGAGCGGCGGCGAGAGCACGAACACGACGTGAACGGCGAGGATCGCCGCGATCACCCAGCGAGTCGGCAGCGAGCGGGCCTGCCTGATCGCGATCGCGTAGGCGCCGTACATGATCACGATCGACCCCGAGAAGAGCCACTTGAGCGTGGTCGAGCTGGTCGTGAGCCACGGCAACAGCCCGCCCAACGGCCCGGCCATCCAGCGGGGGAAGTAGCCGACGTGGCTCGTCGGCGTGAGCACGCTCGGGCGATCGGCCGCGATCAGCACGACGAAGAGGCTGAGTCCAACGATCGTCGCCAGCGCCAGCGTGCCGACAAGGACACCGCGGCGTACACCTGTGTGCACGCGCGGGCGCACGAGAGCGCGAGCGAGCAGGCCGACTCGCCCCCCGGTGTGCACAGCGGGGGCGGGGGCGGCGATGCTCGTGCTCGCTTCAGGCGACATGCTCAGGCGCCGAGACGATATCCGCTAGCGCGCGCGGGGCGAAACGCGGAGGACCCGCCGAAGCGGGCCCTCTGTGCAGTCAGCTGTTGCGGACCGGCGCGTTAGATGGTCGTGACGTTTACGGCCTTCGGCCCCTTCTCCCCCTGCTCGGGGTCGTAAGAGACTTTCGCCCCCTCCTGCAGCGAGCGGTAACCCTCGCCGTTGATGCCGGTGTGATGGACGAACAGGTCCTTGTCGCCATCGTCAGGGGTGATGAAGCCAAACCCCTTGTCGTCGCTGAACCACTTTACTGTGCCAGTTGGCATGGTGTGAATTTCCTCCACGGTCTGTGCGTGCTGCTACGCGGAGGATGCTTCTCGAAGCTTCGACCTGCGAGCGCTTGCACTGCTTCGCCGGCCTTTTTGGCGCCGGCCATACGCCACGACGGTAGCACGTCATAGCGGCGGCGTGTTGTCGAGTTGTTGCGCCGGGCGCTTTCACCGCACGCCGGGCGCCGGCGTCTCGCGCGCTCGAGTGCTCGCTGAGCACGTAGTGTGAGAGAGGTGGAGGGAGATCTCGGCAAGCAGCAACCACGCGAGCGCGAGCGCCCGGCAAGGCTCGAGCGTCTCGAGCCCGCTGGCGAGCCTGAGGGGGTCGCCGAGGTGATCGAGCGATGGGGCCTTTGGCAGCGAGGAGTGGGGGCCACCGAGCGCCCGCGCGTGCTGCTCAACATGGTCTCCACGCTCGACGGACGAGCCACCATCGGCGGCCGCTCGGCGCCCCTGAGCGCGGCGGCCGACAGGGAGCTCTTCCACGGGCTTCGCAGCGCCGTCGACGCCGTGCTCGTGGGCGCCGGCACGGTCCGCGCGGAGCACTACGGGCGCATCATCGCGGACCCCGAGGTGCGCCGGCTGCGGCGCGCGCGCGGATTGAGCGAGGAGCCGCTCGCGTGCATCGTCTCCGGGCGCATGGCGCTCGATGCGCGCACTGGGCTGCTCGCCGAGCCCAGCGCGCGCGTGGTCGTGCTGAGCGCGTCCTCGGCGAGCCTCCCGACTGTGGCCGCGCACGTCGACTACGTGCGCGCCACCCGCGCTGGCGTGCTCGACCTGGCGGCCGCCGTGGGGGAGCTGCGCGAGCGCTTCAGCGTGGAGACGCTGCTATGCGAGGGCGGCCCACATCTCGCAGCGCAGCTGTTCGCCGAAGGGTTGATCGACGAGCTCTTCCTGACCGTCTCCCCGAAGCTCGCCGGTGGCGAGACCTCGGGTGGCGACGCGCTCGGGATCCTCGCAGGAAGCGAGCTCGACCCGCCCGTCGAGCTCGAGCTGCTGGGCGCGATGCGCAGCGGCTCCGAGCTCTTCCTGCGCTACCGCGCCGTCGTCGCCTGAGCGCGCGTCTGCGCGGAGACGACCGACAGCAGTTCGCTTGCCAGCAGTCGCCCCTGGGAGGCCACCCGCGGGGTCGCCGAGATCAGCACCACCACCTCCTCCCCATCGAGCTCTTCGAGCGTGATCCGCGGAGCGTCTCGTAGCGGCGTCTGCAGCGACTTCTCCAGCACCTCCTGCAGGTCGCCGGGGGTCATGCCGGCACGCAGGCGCGCCCGCAGGTTGACGGCTGCCGGCTCGCGCAGCGGCAGCACTGCGACATTCAGCACCACGCTGTTGGGAACCATGATCGCGTCCTCCCCGGTCGCGAAGGTGGTGTAGAGCAGCCCCAGCGAGCTCACTGTCCCTTCGATCTGGCCGGCCAGCGGACCGCCCTGCAGGCGCACGCGCTCGCCGACGCGAAACGGTCGCGCCGTCAGCAGCACGGTCCCGGCGATCAGGTTCCCCAGCGTCTGCTGTGCGGCCAAGCCGAAGATCACCGCCGTGAAGGCCGTCCCCAGCGCGAGGGTTTTTGCTTCGATGCCAGCCACGCGCAGCGCGACGATCAACGCCAGCAGGACCGTCACCAGCCGGATCACGAACCCGACGGTCCCCGCGGTCGCGGGCTCCAGGCGCCGGAACAGCGGCGGGCCGAGACCCCGTCCGATGTCGCGCGCGATCGCCCAGCCGAGGATCATCAGCGCCAGCACCGTCACCACGCGAACTGCCGCTTCCAGCGGTTCTTCGAGCGATTTTGCCGCAGCTCCGTGGGGACCCGACGTCCCCAGCAGGCTGAAGCGGTTGTCGTAGACGAGCACCACGCCGACGAACAGCGGCACCAGCACCAGCGCCTCCAGACGCGCGCGCTTGACGACGCGAGGGCTGATCTGGCGCAGCAGGCCGACCTCCTTCCAGGCCTGGCTTCGCGTCTCGAACATCTTCGGGGGCGTCCTCGGCACGGGCATGGCGCTCAATGATGGTGCATGCGCGCCGCCGACGACCGCGGCGGCACACTCTAGGTGGTCGTGTAGATCACCATCGAGAGGCCGAACAGCAGGGAGTAGACGGCGAATGGGACCAGCGTCCTGGTCTTGAAGTAGCGCACCAGATAGGCCACCGTGAAGAAGGCCGTGACCGCAGCAACGACGCAGGCGACGGCAGCCTGGCCGCGAATGCCGTTGCCGTTGTGGCCGAGCAGGTCGGGGAGCTTGAACACGCCCGCGGCGAGGATGATCGGCGTCGCGAGCAGGAAGGCGAAGCGGGCCGAGTCGCTGTGGTCCATCCCACGCGCGAGCCCGGCTCCCATGGTCACGCCGTCGCGACTGATGCCGGCCACCAGCGCCGTCGTCTGCGCGACGCCCACGACCAGCGCCTCGCGATACTCGAGCGTGTCGAGCATGCGCGCGCCGTCCGGCTTGGCGCCCTCGCGGATTGCCAGGTCGCGCACCTGGGCGCGGCGGCGGAAGCGCTCTGCCGCGAGCAGCACGCAGCCGTTGACCATCAGGAAGATCGCCGCGACCTCCGGCTTGGCTGTGAGCGTGCGCAGCTCATGCTCGAGCGCCAGCCCGAGGATCCCCGCGGGGACGCTCGCCAGGACGATCAGCCACGCCAGGCGCTCGGTGGAGGTCTCGATTCGCCGTGTGGTGAGCGTGCGGAAGAGGGCGCGGATGATCTGCACCCATTCACGCCAGAAGTACGCGAGCAGCCCGAGCGCGCTGCCTACGTGGAGCATCACCACCAGCGCGAGCCAGAAGGATTCCTGTTCGGACTGGGCGCGCACGAGCGCGTTCCAGCCGAAGAGCGTCGGAAACAGCACCGTGTGCCCGAGGCTCGAGATCGGGAACAGCTCAGTGACTCCCTGCAGCAGACCGAGCACGATCGCTTGGAAGTAGCTGAGGGCTGACGCGAGTGCGATCGCGATGATGCTCGACACGGCTGCTCCTAGCGACGGGGGCGAAAGACAACGGCAACCCTAGCGGCCGTCCTCCTTACAACTGTTTCACACGATCGTTGCCGGTTGGTCACAGGAAGGTCGCCGTTTGCAGGGAAACTTGCGGCATGCGTCATAGGGGCAGCGGGCGTCCGCGACAGACAATCGCCGTCGCCCTGCACGGGATCGAGCCGGCGACGTTCGAGCGCTGCGCCGTGATCCGCGACTGGCTGGACGACCACGGCGTCGACCGCGTCACGCTGCTGGTGATCCCGGCGCGCGACCTGCACCCTGTCGGCGAGCGCTCCCCGGCGATGGCGCAGTGGCTGTGCGAGCGCCGCCACGCGGGCGACTCGATCGCCCAGCACGGCTTCCAGCATGCGCCGGCGCGCGGCGATGGGCCGGGACAGTGGCTGCGCGCGGGAGCTCGTGGACACCGCAATGGCGAGTTCGTGGGGCTCGACGAGGAGGAGACCCGTCGCGCCGTGCACGCGGGCTGGCGTCTGTTGAAGCTCGCGGGCGTCGAGCCGGATGGCTTCGTGGCGCCTGCGTACGCATACACCGCAGCGCTGCGCCAGACGCTCGGGGGACGGTTTCGCTGGTGGGCGAGCCTGCTGCGCGTGCACCGCACGCAGGCGCAGTTCGGACCATCCTCCGACGGCGACGGGCGCGCCCAGGTGCGCGTGGGCCTGCCCGGCACGCGTCCGGCTGCGCTCTCACCGGCGCTCTCACCGACCGTGTCCCCCGCGTGGAGCCTCGGTGCAGGGGGCCCAGTCAGCCGTGCGCTCTCACCCTCGCTCGTACGTGCCGGCGCGCTGCTGCCCACCCACACGCTACGCCTCGACCTTCACCCCACCGACCTGCACTACGCGCGCCACATGATGGCGCTCGAGTGGGTGCTCACGCGCACGAGCACGAAGCGCACGGCGATCACCTACCAGGAGCTGGCAGGCGTCTGAGGCTCGCGTCGCAGGGCATCTGGCTCACGTCGGACGCGCCAGTATGTGGACGTACCACTCAGCCTCGCGAGGCGAGACGTCGGGAGCTTCGACCGTGATCGCGCTGTAGCCGCACGAGTCGAGCACGTCCATGACCGGCTCGGCGGTCCCGTGCAGCTCACACACGAGCGTCGGCCTCACGTCCGTCAAAAGCCGCTTGGCGCCCTGCAGCGCCGCCGCCTCGCCGCCCTCGATGTCCATCTTCACGAGCGCCGGCGCGGGGAAGCGCTCGAGCTGCGCGTCGATCGTCGAGACGGGCACCTCGATCTTGCGCAGGTGCCTGCGGCCAGGGCCTGGCTCGGCCTCCCCGGGGCCCTCCAGCTTGGCGAGCGTGGGCGCCCCGTAGACGCTGAGCGTCGCGCTGCCGACCTCATCGCCGAGCGCGACCGCGGCCACCTGCACGTTGGTGATGCCGTTGAGCGCGAGGTTCTCGCGGATTGCCTCGCAGTTGGAGGGCAGCGGCTCGAACGCGACGACCTGGCCATCCTCCCCCACCAGCCGCGAGGCGATCAACGTGAAGAAGCCCACGTTCGCGCCGATGTCCCAGACGACCGAGCGCGGCTCGATCTGGCCGGCGAGGAGCTCCTGGATCGTCGGCTCGCTGGTGCCGAGGGCGTAGCCCGGGTGAGCCCCGGAAGGGTTTATGCGCAGGCCCTTCGCCGGCCCGCGGGAGATCGTCCGCGGCCTGTTTCGCAACCGCCGCGAGCAGGCGCGGATCAGCGGCCCCAGATACGGCCGGAACTGCTGACGGCCGACCCAGCGGATCAGCGACGCGGGCAGGCGGTCGAGCAGCGGGCGGCGGCTCCCGCGGGCGCGCACTGCCGGCCCGGGGGGGCCCGCGTCGTCTGTCATACCGCGTCCGGAAGTGTTTCTCCGACCGCGCCGCGGGCGATCTTCGAGGCCGAGCGGTAGTACGGGTCGCTCTGCTGCAGCAGGGCTTTCGTGTCGAACGCTGCGAGACGCCCATCGAGGATCACCATCACGCGATCACAGCGGTCGAGGGTCGAGAGTCGGTGGGCGATGATGAAGAGCGTCAGTTCCTCGCGCAGCCCGGCCAGCGATTCACCGATCAGCTTCTCCGAGTGCGGATCGAGCGCGCTCGTCGGCTCGTCGAGCACGAGCATGTGCGGGCGCGCCGCGAGCGCGCGCGCGAGGCAGATGCGCTGCTGCTGACCACCCGAGACGGCGTCGGCGCGAGGTCCAATGATCGTCTCGTAGCCGTGCGGCCAGCTCATGATGTCGTCGTGTATGCGCGCGAGGCGGCCCGCTCGCTCCACCGACTCGTCGTCGACGCTGCGGAAGAAGCGGATGTTCTCAGCCACCGACGCGTGCAGCAGGCGCGGTTCCTGGGGCACGTAGGCGACCAGCTTGTGCCAGTCCGCGCGCACGTATTCGTGCACGGGGGTTCCGTTCACCAGATAGCGCCCCTCGACGGGTGGGCGCAGCTGCAGCAGGATCTGGATCAGCGTGGACTTTCCCGCCCCGGAGGGGCCGATGATGCCGATCGTTTCACCGCCCTCGACCGCAAAGCTGATGCCCTTGAGGACGGGCACGTCCGGGTTGTATTCGAAGGAGACCTCTTCGAAGGCGATCGAGCGCACCACCGAGAGCGGCTTGTCCCCGTCGGGAGGCGCGCTCGCGGAGTAGCGCTCCTGCACGGAGCGCAGCCGTTCGATGAACGGCAGCGACTGCTGCAGGGACTGGTAGTTGCTCTGGATCGATTGGCCGTTCTGGGCGCCGCGGAACAGCAGCAGGATCACAGCCACGAGCGAGGCATTGTGATGGCCGCCGAACTCGTACAGCCCCCACAGGGCAACGATCAGCATTATGTAGAGAAGGCCCTGGTAGAAGCCAGGGACGAGCCGGCCGATCAGCTGGGTGCGGTAGAAGAGTTCGCGGCAGGTCTTGATCAGCGCGTCGACGCGTTTGAACTGAGCCTCGGCCACGCCGAAGACGTGCGCCTCTTCGGCGAGGCGGTTGGCCTCGGCGATGCCCGTCGAGTAGTGCACCAGCGAGCGGGACAGTTCGCGGCTGCGACGCCGGCCGAGCGATCTCATCGGCCGCAGCACCGCGAACATCGCGATCGCGAGCACGAAGACGAAGCCCGCGCCGGTCGGGCTGAGCACCACCGCGGAGGCCATCAGGACGAGGAAGGTGAGGCCCAGGTTAAGCAGGCCGGTAGCCTGCATCGCGCCGCCGGTGGCCATGTTCGTCTGCTGCGTCATGACCTCCTGTAGGCTGCCCTCGCGGTCGCGCGACTGCACGTCCCAGGACGCACGCGTGAACGCGCGGAAGGTCCGTCGACGCAGCCCCTGCTGCACCTCGGTGGTGATCCGCGACGGCAGCGTGGCGCTGGGCCACTGCAGCGCGAAGCGAACGACGGTCAGCCCGAGGCCGATCCAGAGCAGCGTCCCGACCGGGGCGTGGAAGTGCAGGATGCTGTTGCGCGATTGGGCGCGTTTGCCGTTCGCGCCGGACACGAGGTCGGCGCCGACCTGGGCGATGATGACGATCAGCGCCGCTTCGATGACGGCCGTGACGAACGACAGCACGCACACTGCGGCGATCAGCCGCTTGCGGTCGCCGACCAGAAGGTCGAGCTGCGACCACATCGAGGCTTCTTTCGGCTTGCCCCGCTGAGAGAACGGAAGTCTCACGCTAGCTGCCTGACTGCGGAGCCCGCGAGGGCGGTGGCGAGCAGGGGCTCGACCGCGTCGTGGCGCCGCGGCCCTCCCGTGTCCGCGCAGTGACCATGAGGGCACAGTCTAACGTCATGCAAACGCCCGCAAGAGCGCCTGATTGCGGCCGCAGAGCGTCCTTTGACGCCCGCCGCGAGCGCGCCGGCAGCCCCCCGCTAGCGCCCCCCGGCGGCGCGTGAGAGCCCGCTCTCCAGGCGCTCGGAGGCGCCGGCGGTGGCGGTCGGCCCGACGAGCTCCCAGCGAACCTCGAAGGCGTGAAAGCCGAGATCGGCGAGCATGTGCCTGACGGCGAAGTTGAGGCTCGCCTCATAGCTCAGGAGCGCCTCGCGCTTCGCGCTCGCGGTCTGTTCGCCGAGTCGCTCGACCTCGGCCGAGCGCAGCGGGGGCAGCTCGGGGACGCCCGACAGAAACGACTGCCAGTATGCGTCGACGTTGCGGTTCGCCGCCGGCTCACCGCCGTCGACCCAGGGCGGCCAACCGTGGAAGATGCAATACGGCAGATCGGCGTACAGCACGACCGGCATGCCCGCGCGCAGCAGCATGCGCCCGTAGCGACGCGCGAGGCGATGGTCGAGGTGCCCGCCGATGGCGGCAGGGACATACACGCGCGAGGCGCTGGGCACCTCGGCGATCAGCGCCCGATCGAGCTCGGCCAGGCGCGCGAGCTCGGGCAGGCGCGGCTCATGCTTGGCATCCAGCAACGCCAGGTTCACGGGCTTTCGCCCGGCGCGCGCGAGCGCGCGCGCGTCCTCGGCGATCCGCAGCCGCGCGCGCTCGGCCGGATCGCTCACGCCGATTACCGCCTCCCAGGACCCGGGCTCGGCCAGCGGCGGGATCGCGCCGCGCAGGTTCACGACCGTCAGCTCCCGGTCGCTCGTCAAGAGACTCCAGCAGCTCAGCACGGCGTCATCCCAGTGCGGCGAGAGCAGCAGCTCGGGTGCGTCTGAGTCAAAGCGCAGATGCGCCTCGAAGCGCTTCTCCCTGGCCTGCCTGGTGCGCTTTCTGGCTCGTCGATAGGCGGCTCGCGCGAGGGCCCGAAAACTGCGCAAGTGGGGGCGTGCCGTGGCTTCGACGCCCGCAGTATACGAGCCACCCGGCGGGCTCGGGACAGCAATCTCGCATGTGCGGGACGGCCTGGATTTTCACTGAGCGTACAAGCGCGCTTGGTAGACTCGCCGCGCCGGTGCCGAACTCCGAGGAGCCATCTTCTGACCCATCCGAACCGCGGAGGAGGGTCCCAGAGTTCTTTCTCGTCGGAGGGCCAAAGAGCGGCACGACCGCGCTCTACGAGATGCTCCGCCGCCATCCGCAGCTCTACATGCCCGAGCTCAAGGAGCCGCTGTTCTTCGCCAGCGACCTGCGACCGTTCGTGCAGCAGCGCGATCCGGAGCGCCCACCGATCTTCCCCGCCACCTACGAGGAGTATCTGTCGATCTTCACCGCCGCGCGCGACGATCAACGCGTCGGTGAGGCGAGCTCCTCCTACCTGCGCTCGCGCGTGGCCGCGCAGGCGATCGCACAGGCCCAGCCGGACGCGCGCATCATCGCGATCGTGAGAGAGCCCGCGAGCCTTGTGCGCTCCTTGCACCTGCAGCGCCTGCAGGAACACATCGAGACCGAGCCGGACCTCGCCCGCGCGCTGGTCCTCGAAGAGATCCGCCGCGAAGGTGTTCGCGCACGCCCGCGCGACAGGCCGCAGATGCTGCTGTACTCCGATTTCACTTGCTACGTGGAGCAGCTGCGCCGCTATCACGACGTCTTCGCAGCGGAGCAGGTAAAGACGCTCGTCTACGACGACTTCCGCCTCGACAACGAGAAGACGGTGCGCGAGCTGCTGCGCTTCCTCGAGGTGGACGACTCAGTGCCGATCATCGCGAGGCAAGCGAACGCGACGGTCGCCGTGCGCTCCGCGCGCCTCGAGCGAATCGTGCGCCGCGCGCAGACCCGGCAAGGCCCGCTGTCGGGCCCGGCGCACGCCCTGATCACCACCCTCGTGCCGACGACGTTGCGCGCCCGCGCGCGCAGGCGCGTCATGTACCGCAGCCCGCCGCCCGCGGATGCGACGGTGATGAACGAGCTGCGCCGGCGCTTCAAGCCGGAGGTGGAGGCGTTGAGCGAGTACCTGAAACGCGATCTCCTCACCCTCTGGGGCTACGAGTCGCTCGGCTGAGCGACGATGAGCCTCGTCCTCTTTCGCCGCAACTTTCACCGGCTTCAGGGAGGTCACCTGAAGGTGTTTCACTACTTCGAGCACGTGCGCAGCTCCGCTCAGCACGAGGCTCGGATCCGTTTCTACGCGGACTCCGTGTGGGACGCCACGAATCCCTGGTTCGGCTTGCGCGAGTACGTGCTCGCTCCCGAGGATGATGTCCGCCCCGACGTCCTCTTCCTCGCCGGGCCCGACTGGCGCTGGCTTTCACCTGAGGAGCGGGCGCGTTCACCACTCCCGATCATCAACCTCGTCCAGTACCTCCCCCGCCCCGGTCACGATGGCCCGCTGAACCGCTTTCTCGCACATCCGGCGATTCGCATCTGCGTGAGCCCCCAGGTGCAGGAACGGCTGCAGCGGGCCGGCTCGGTACCAGGTCCGATATTCACCATCCCGATCGCTCTGGACGTCGAGCGCCTGCCGCAAGCGCCGCCACGCGCAGAGCGGCTCAACGATTGCGTGGTGCTCGCGATCAAGGACCGTCCCCTGGGTCGACGGATCGCGCAGCGCCTGAGCGCGGCCCGCTTTCGCGTGCAGCTGATCGAGCAGCCGGTGCCGAGAGAGGAGCTGCTCGCGACGATGGCGGGCGCGCGCGTCGCCGTCCACCTTCCCCTGGCCGTCGAGGGGGCCTACCTCCCGGCGCTCGAGAGCATGGCCCTGCGCACCGCCGTCGTCTGCCCGGACTCCGTGGGCAACCGCTCCTTCTGCCGCGATGGGGACACCTGCTTGGTTCCAAAGCGCAACGAGCGCGCGATCGTCGCCGCGGCGCTCTCGCTACTGAGCGCGAGCGAGCAGGAGCTCGAACCGATGCTGGACGCCGCGTACGCCGAGAGCATGATGCGCACGCTCAGCTCCGAGCGCGAGCGCTTCCTCGAGATTCTCGACCGTGCAGATGAGCTGTGGGCAGAACGCTGAGCGGGACGGCGCTAAGGGGCTTCAAGGAAGGAGCGGTTCGAGTGGCGCGCTCGTTACCTGCACCGCGAGCGGCGCACTCGCGACGGTCTGCATAGCGCGACCGCCAGGTACGAGGACCCGGAACTGCTGCGTGCCTTCACCGGAGAGGACGTGTTCGATCGAGAAGCTCCCGCTCGCTTCCACGGTGCCCTCCTCCACGACATTGAAGCCGACGCCGTTTGGGCTCTGGCGCTCGAGGTCGACGCGCTGGCCTGCGCGCGCGGGCGTGAGGCTGCCGGTGAACGTGACCGGCTTGCCTTCCGTGACGCTCGTCTGGGAGACCTGCACGGTCAGCGCCGGCTTGACGCTCGCGAGCAACATCGTGGAGCCCGCTCGCCCGTCGAGGACCCGGTACCAGGTGTCCTGCAGCGGCGTCTGGCTCGCGAACACGTAGCTTCCATCAGCTTCGGAGATCGTGCTAGCGACGGGCGCGAAGGCGCCGTCAGCCGAGCTGGCGAGCAGCGTGAGCGCCACCCGGCCACCGCCGTTGACCATCCCGCTCACGGTCAGCGCCTGCCCGTAGGTGAGCGAGGGCGTGCTGGCCTGGATCGTCAGCCGCCGGTTCTGTGGCCGCGAGATCTGATAGGTGAGCGTTTCCGAGACGCCCGTGTGGCCATGATCGCGGGCGACCACGCGAACGCGGGCGTCGCCGGGGATGCCGAAGGTGTGCGTGATCGAGTACTCGCCGCCCGCGCCAACTTCGCTCTCAGCGACCCTGAGCCAGTCTTCGTTGCCGTACTCGCGCTCGAGCACCACCCTGGCGCCGGCTTCCTCCGGAGTCACCGCTCCGGTGAACGTCACCGTGCTGGTGGGGCCCGCGCTGGCCGCGAAGTCGCGGCGCACGAGGAACAGCTGCGCGCCTGTCGGCGGGCCGCTGACTGTTACGAGCGGCGAGACCACCACGCGGACGTTCGCGCTGCGCGCGCCCCCGTCGGCGACGTAGAAGACGCTGCTGACGTCCAATGCTTCGGTGGCGAGATGGAAGGCGCCGCCCGCTTCACTGACCGCGGTGCCCGCGAGCTGGAAGCCAGGCGTGCCATCCGAGTGTTGATAGAGCGTGACCGGCTGTCCGGAGGCGGCGCTCGCCGGGGCGGCGCACGCGAGCGACCCGACGACGGTGACCGATTCACCGGCTGTGACGCTCGTGGGGTCGACGGTGATCTGCGGCTGGCAGGCGCTCGCGCGCGCCACGCGCCCTTCGCTGCTGGCGCCGGCGCCAGCCGGCGTGGGGGTGCCGGAGGCGGACGGCGGTTCGGATTCCCCGGGCTGCTTGGACGTGCCTTCGCCGCTCGCCGCGCTCCCTTCGCCGCCGCTGGGCGCCCCGGGAGAGCTAACGGATTCGCCGGCCTGCGCTCGTCCGCGGTGCCCGCTGCCGTTCGCCGCCGAGGGCGCGAGAAGGCCCTGCCCGAGGATCAGCACCAGGGGCGCGATCGCCCATACGCGCCGGCTGCGTGAACGTAGGGCCGACAGCGCCCGGGAGCGGATCCGTCCGCCAAAGACACCTCTTGCCCTCACTTACGGGCTATCGGCGGGGCCGTGAGGGAGCTTTAGTGCCCGGAGAACATCGCCGGTTCGAAGGCCTTCACGGCCGGCAGCGCAGCGTATCCCAGGCGCTTGAGACCGAACAGCTCCTCGAAGGTGAGCAGTAGGGAGAAGTCGTTGAAGGTTTCCTGGCTGGTCGTGCCCGCTTGGATAAACGGCGAGAGCAAGAGCGCCCCGACCGTCCCGCCCCCCGCTGGCGCGCCCGTGAGCGTCTTCGCGGGCGCGTTGGGGAATAGCGGCTCACCGCAGCACGAGCTCGAGTCCGCGAACTCGCCGCTCGAGGGCGCCTCATCCACGGTGATGAGGAGCAGGCCGTTCTGCTTGTAGGCCGGTGAGGCCAGGATCTCGGGAACGACCTGCTGCAGGAACGCGTTCGCCGGTGTGAGGCCGGCGGCGGCGCCGGCGCTGCAGGGGGTGGGATTGCCGTCGTCGCAGCGGTCGGGCACGATGTAGGAGAAGTTGGGTGTACGGCTGGCGTGCGCGAGATCGGCCTTGAGGTTGGCGAGGCCCACGTCGTCGACGGCGCAGGCGGGGGAGCCGACGATCGAGCCGAAGTACACGAACGGGTTGCGGAAGGTCGCGTACGGCCCGCTGCTCGAGCCTTCCTCCGAGGACGGGTCCGCTTGCCCGAGTGCGGGATGCGCGCATGCGCCCGCTTGGGCGCCGGCTTCATCGATCCCCTGCACGTACGCCCGCCAGCTCAGGTGCTTGGCCGTCAGCTCCCCGGCGAGCGTCTGCGTGGAGGCCGGATACACGCAGCCTTCGCCGAGCACCTGTTCCTCGGCGCCCGTGCCCGTCTGCGCGATCGCCGTGTAGTTGGGGCAGTTGGCCTTCGTTTCAGCAGTCGGCCCCTGACCACTCAGCAGAGCCACCTCGTCGGCCAGCTCCTCGTGCGCGACCGCGTCGAAGCGCGTGAGCAGCTTCCCTTTGTGCTCCAGGGTCTGTGCGAGGTAGGGCGCCGTGGAGGAGGGGCCGAAGGCCCCGGCGTAGGGCTCGTCGGAGAGCATGATCACGAACACGTGCTTGACTGCGGGCAGCGTCTTATCCGGAGTGGCGCCGCTCGATTCCGGGGAGGCTCCCTGTGAGCCCCCCGAGCCCTCCTGGGAGCCCGACGAGCCGGTGCTCGACGGTGAGGGCGAGGGTGACTTCGCCGGCGTGCGCGCGTGCGCCGGCGCAGGCTGCGTCGCTTCGGCTTCCGAGGAGTGTTCGGAGGCTGCTTCTTCGCCGCTCGCGCTCGAGGGCGCTTCGGGGGCGGTGGTAGTCGCGCGCGAGCGAGCGGAGGCGCCGAGCACGACCTTCAGCGGCGAGCGCGAGGACGCGAGCGTCGCGCTCTGCCTGGAGCTTGCGATGTGCCCGAGGAGCACGCCGAAGCCGAGACAGAGCGCCACGAGCGCTGCCGAGACGGGCCGCGAGGGCAGCGCGAGGCCGGAACGTGGGCGCGTGCTCGAGCTCGTCGGCGCCGCCGACCGCCCGTCGGCCGCACCGAGGCCGCGCGCGGGGCCCGTGGCGGCGCGCACGCGCGCGAGCAGCCGCTCGAGCGCCGGCGCGCGCGACCCCGCCCGCTCGCCGCAGACCAGGCAGTAGCGCTGGTCGTCTGCGAGCGGTGAGCCGCAGCTCTCACACGAGCGTGAGCGGGGGACGGGGATGGCGGGACGCCCCCTACTCGTCATCGATGCTCGACGCGGGCCACGCTGGCGCACCCTCGCCGGTGAGCAGCGCATCCATCGTCGAGGTGGCGCCGTCGTGATCGGCGACGGCGGTGCTTGGTTTGCGCTCCATCAGGGTCGTTCCGCACTGCCAGCAGTAGAGCGCGCCGCGGCTGTGCGGAGCGCTGCAGGTCGGGCATGCCCCGGCCACGCCGTCCTGCTCCATGCGCAGCAGACGCTCGACCTCGGCAAGCTCGGCGTCGCGCTCCTGCAGCAGCGCCGCGCGCCGCACGAGCACGTCGAGACGGAAGTGGTCGCGGATGGCCATCTCGTATGCGAGACCCCCGAGATCCCAGTGCAGCTCGGTCACCTGCTCGGCGAGCGCGTCGCGCCTGCACTGCAGCTCCGAGCGCGCGGCGTCGGCTGCGCCGGGCCCAGACGGCCGGCCGCCCGGTGCGGGCGCCGACGGCGGACCGGCTGGCGACCGGGCGGAGCCCATCGGTGACGGCTCGGCCGGCTCAGACGCAGAGTGCTCGCGCAGGATGCCCATGCCTAGCCCGTCGAGACGACGTCGGGGAGATTCAGCGACTTTTCCTCGTAGCTCTTACCTTTGGCGCCCTTGAGGCTCTTGAGGACGCTGGGGGGCGCAGGGTGGCTCTCGCTCGAGCCCACGCTCCCCGAGGACGAGCTCGCCCCTTGGGAGGCGGACGAGGACTTCCCGTTCGAGACCTCGAGGACCTTTGCCGCCGGGAAGCTCTTCTTCAGCGCGGCCAGCGCCTTCTGCGCTTCGGCGCGCCCGTGGTAATCGCCCGAGTAGATCACGTACTGGCCGGAGCTCAGGCTGGTGAATTCGGCGGACTTGAGCGCCCCAACCGCCTTTGCGCCCTTGGCGCTGGCCGCCGCCTTGGCCGATTCCACAGCCGCGACGCTCGTCCCCGATTCGGGGAGCG
The DNA here is from genome assembly GCA_963722435.1 of uncultured Solirubrobacteraceae bacterium. Classification (GTDB taxonomy): domain Bacteria; phylum Actinomycetota; class Thermoleophilia; order Solirubrobacterales; family Solirubrobacteraceae; genus Palsa-744. Next base: position 1,245,772 of record CAVRKZ010000001.1, read on the forward strand.
TCTGCAGCTGCACCGTGTACCCCGGGCTTCCCGCCGGCCAGTCACTCGTGAACGACGCTTCGCCCGTGCCCGTGCCCGTGCCCGCGGCGCTCGAGCCGACAGTGACGACCGTGGCTGGCGCAGCCGTCTGCTTGGGGGCACCGGAGCGCCCGATCAGCACCCCGACCCCCATCGCCAGCATCAGCACGCCGACGCCTGCGATCACCGTGAGGGCGTTGTTGCGTTGGCCCGGCTCGCCCGTGGCAGCGCCGACGGGCGGGCCCGGCGCGCGCGGGGGCCCCGCGGGGGCGCTCTCCGCCGCGCGCGGCTCGCCCGACAGGATGCTGCTGGCAGGCAGCAGTCGCGCGCCGCACTCCAGGCAGTAGCGCTGATCGGCCGCGGCCGGTGCGCCGCAGCTCGGGCACTGCACGGGCGCGCGATGCGTCAATGGGCTTGCGATTGATTCCGTGGACAGGGTGGCTACCTTCGTTACGCCGACGTGAGCCGCGCGAACCGCGCCGACGGCGCACCTGCATGCTTCTGACGGCGCACCTGGATGCTTCGCGCTGCTCGCACCATTTTCGATCCGCTGTAGGACAGCAGCGTAACCATCTTGTGAATGGACCGCTCGGGTCGGGGCAGCGCTCCTAGCAGGAGCGAGCGGCCAGCGCGCTCCGCTGGACCCTCTCCGCTGGAGTGTCCCTACACGTCGCCTTCAGGCGGGCTCCACGGCAGCTCCTGCGCGCCCAGCAGGGCTACGAGCCGACCGGCTTCGCCCGCATAGTGCTCGCGCAGGCGCTCGAGCGTCGCGTCGCTCGGCGGCGCCTCGGCGCTCGGCGTGGTCGCCGCAGCGCGGTCGCTGCGAAGCAAAGCGCGTCGTGCAGCCCGTTTGTAGCGGCGCGCGAGGCCCCGCTGCGGGCTATCTGGCAGGGCGTGCCAGGCGGCCCGGAGCGCCGAGCTGCGCCTCAGGGCGCGACCGATCCCCTGGGGGCTGACCGGCGAGGGGGCGCCCGTCCACGACGCCGGCCTCGTCCACGAGAACGAGGCCCCGCCGGTGCCGACGTGGAACCTCTGCCCGAGGTTCTCCGCTTCGAAGTCGGGGCTCACGCCGATGAACTCGTGAATCGCGCGCAGAACCCGCGCGGGGTCGCGCTCGAGATCTGCGGTGAAGACCACCAGCAGCTGCTCGCGAGGAAAGACCTCGAGATAGCCGCCGAGGATGCGCGCGTACTCGCCCCAGGCGATGTAGCCGGTCTTCTCCCGGGGGGTCCGGCGTGCGCGCTCGAGCGCGTCGGGACGCAGCAGCTGCTCGATCGCGGTGTCGAAGGAGCGACGCTCCTCGCCCACCCTCACCCTCATCCGATGGTGCGAGATCGCCCGCTCGACGGGGTCCCGGAGGATCCCGACCAGGCGCACGTCCGGAAGGCGCTCGCGTATGCGCATGGGAACCGTGCGCTCGTCATATCCGCGCGTCGCCTGCTCACCCACAGCCTGGAAGACGCCTCCGGCCATGTACTGAGGCGTTACCGTGCCCCACCTGCGCGCGGGATCGGCGCGCTCGCCGAAGCCCTCGCGCCCCAGCTTGCGGATGTAGGTCGGCCAGCCCGACGCTTGGACAGCGGGATCGTGGCTGAAATAGGGAGCCTCCTTGGCCGCCGGTAGGCAGATTTCGGGATGCGGGCGCAGGTAGTGGTAGAGCGAGGTGGTGCCCGCCTTCTGGGCACCGATGACGATGAAGTCGAGGGTGTCCTTCTCTTGCGCCACGAGCGCGGCGCTAGGAGCCGAGCGAGCTGAACCCGCGTGCGAGCAGCAGCTCCATCACCCGCGTGACCTCTTCCTCCACCGATTCGCCACGCCCGCCGACCACCAGGTCCGGTTCGCTGGGCGGCTCGTATGGCGCTCCCACGCCGGTCAGGTCGGCGAGCTCGCCCGAGCGCGCGCGGGCGTAGAGGCCCTTGGGGTCGCGTTGCTCGCACAGCTCCAGGGGCGCGTTCACGAAGATCTCCAGGAAGCCGAGCTCGTCGGCCGCGTGCAGCGCGGCGGCCGAGCGGCGGTCGGCGGCGTACGGGCTCACGAGGCTGACGAGCACGATCGTTCCCGCCTCGGCCAGCAGCTTGGCCACGTGCGCCGTGCGTCTTACGTTCTCTCGGCGCGCGCGCTCGTCGAAGGCCAGATCGCCGTTGAGGCCGTGACGCAGGTTGTCGCCGTCGAGCAGGAACGCCGGCTGGCCGGATTCGATCAAGCGCTCCTCCACGGCGGCCGCAACCGTCGACTTGCCGGCGCCCGGCAGGCCGGTGAACCACAGCGTCGCGCCGCCATGCCCCAGCGCCTGCCAGCGACGCTCGCGGGTCATCCTCGAGCCCTGCCAGCGAACGTTCGGGCTACGCTCGCTCTTGGGCTCCTCGGCGTCCTCGACCTCGGTGTCGAGGATCACGGCCGCGGCGACGGTGTCGTTGGTCGCCTCGTCGATGACGATCAGGCTGCCGGTCACGCGGTTGCGCCGGTAGGAGTCGAACACGAGCGGCGAGCTCAGCTCCATATGCACGCGTGCGAGGTCGTTGAGCTCGAGCGAGCTCGCGCTCGCGTCGCGGCGCAGCGTCTCCACGTCGATGCGGTAGCGGACGTCGATGTTGCCGACCATCGCCGTGCGCGTGGTGTGCTTGACCACGTACCTGCGCTGCGCGCTCAGCGGCTGCTCGGACATCCAGCAGAGCAGGCACTCGAAGCGGTTCGCGACCGTCGGCTGGTTGTGTGTCCGCACGATCGTGCTGCCACGACCGACGTCGATGTCGTCGCTTAGCCGCAAGGCAACCGACATCGGCGGGAAGGCCTCCGCGATCTCCCCCTCGTAGGTGTCGATGCCCGCGACCGTCGTATGCTGGCCGCCCGGCAGCACCACTACCTCGTCGCCCGTACGGATGATGCCGCCGGCCACCTGGCCGGCGTACGCACGGTAGTCAGCGACGCTCCCCCCTCGGGGACGACGCGAGGCCGGCGGACGGATCACCCACTGGACGGGGAAGCGTACGTCGATCAGGTTGCGGTCGGAGGCGATATGGACGTGCTCGAGGTGGTAGAGCAGCGGCGGGCCCTGATACCAGGGCATCGCCTCGGAGCGATCGACGACGTTGTCTCCGAGCAGTGCCGAGATCGGGATGAAGGTCACGTCCGGGAGCTCCAGGCGGGCGGCGAAGGTGTCGAACTCCTCGACGATCTCGTCGAAGACGTCCTCCTCGAAGTTCACGAGGTCCATCTTGTTGACGCACACGACCACGTGCGGGATGCCCAGGAGCGCGCTGATGAACGCGTGGCGCTTGGACTGCGCGATGACGCCCTTGCGCGCATCCACCAGCACGATCGCCAGATCGGCCGTGGACGCGCCGGTGACCATGTTGCGCGTGTACTGCTCGTGCCCCGGTGTATCGGCGATGATGAAGCGCCGCTGGGCCGTGGCGAAGTAGCGGTAGGCCACGTCGATCGTGATCCCCTGCTCGCGCTCGGCGCGCAGGCCGTCGGTCAGCAGCGACAGGTCCACGAACTCGTGCCCCATGCTCCGGCTCGTCTGCTCGACATGCGCAAGCTGGTCGACGAGCACCTGCTTGGAGTCGTAGAGCAGCCTGCCTATGAGCGTGCTCTTGCCGTCATCCACCGAGCCCGCCGTGGCGAAGCGCAAGAGGTCGGTCGGGCGCTCGGTCAGGCGCTTGAAGACCTCCGCGGCGCCCTGGTGCGAGCCCGTCGCCGCGCCGTTCGTGCTCGCGCTTCCGTTCACCTCGAGGGCACGTGAGGAGGCCGAGTGACCGTCCTCAGCCATCAGAAATAGCCCTGCCGCTTGCGATCCTCCATCGCCGCCTCGGTGACACGGTCATCTGCGCGTGTCTGCCCGCGCTCGGTCACCTCGGTGGCCGCGATCTCGGCGACGACCTCGGCGAGCGTGCTCGCGTCGGACTCGACGGCGCCCGTGCAGCTCATGTCCCCGACGGTCCGGTAGCGCACGCGCGTCGTGAACGGCGCCTCATCGTCGATCAGCTGCACGAAGGGGCTTACCGCATAGAGCATCCCGTCGCGGCTGAAGACCTCGCGCTCGTGCGCGAAGTAGATCGACGGCACCTCCAGCTGCTCCTCGGCTATGTACTGCCACACGTCGAGCTCGGTCCAGTTGGAGAGGGGGAAAACCCGCACGTGCTCGCCTTTGCGGATGCGGCCATTGTAGAGGGCCCACACCTCCGGGCGCTGTTTTTGCGGCTCCCACTGCCCGAACTCGTCACGGAAGGAGAGGATCCGCTCCTTCGCCCGCGCGCGCTCCTCGTCGCGGCGTGCGCCGCCGTAGGCGGCGTCGAAGCGGTGCTCGGAGATCGCGTCGAGCAGCGTGACCGTCTGCAGCGCGTTGCGCGATGCGCGCGGCCCGGTCTCCTCGACGACGCGTCCCGCGCGGATCGAGTCCTCGACCGACGCCACGATCAGGCGCTCGCCCAGTTCAGCGATCCTGCGGTCGCGGTACTCGATCGCCTCGGGGAAGTTGTGGCCGGTGTCGACGTGCATCACCGGGAACGGGAAGGGCGCCGGACGAAACGCCTTCTCGGCCAACCGCACGAGCACAATCGAGTCCTTGCCGCCGCTGAACAGCAGCACGGGCCGCTCGAATTCCGCGGCCGTCTCGCGCATCACGTGCACGGCCTCGGCCTCCAGCGTGCGCAGGTGGGGTAGGTGGTAGGTGGAGCGGTGGGTGGCTGGCATCCGTGCTGGGGCGTCGTTGCTGATGGGCCCGGCGATTGCCAGACAGTCTCTCAACTTTAGAATGCCCGGGCGGCATGTCAAGGCCTTTCGCGCGCCGTTGGCGCTAGCGGCGCCGAGCGGTTGCTAGCATCGCCCGCTGCGATGGCAGCGGGACGACGCGAGTTGCCCTGCGCGAGCGCATCCTTGCGAGCTCCGGAGGGTTTCAATCGACGGCGGGCCCGCGCCGGCTGCGGCGCGCGCGCCCGAGAGCGGGAGCGAGATACCCGAAGGACCTGACATGAGCGCCCTGAGACGAACAGCCCCGATGATCCTGGCGGCGGCCGTGACCGGCCTCGCGTTCGCGGCGGCCGCGCCGGCGGAAACCACGAGTCCAACTCACGCCCCGGCGGTCGGGACCGGCGTCGCCCACCTGCTCGGCACGACCGCGACCCTCGACGGCACCATCAACCCGCACGGGCTACCGACGACCTACTACTTCGAATACGGCCCCAAAACGACGTATGGCTCGCAGACCGAACACAAAGTGCTGACTGCGAGCACCGCGACCGAAAAGGTCCACCTGACGGCCACCAACTTCCACGTGGAATACCACTACCGCCTCGTCGCAAGCAACGAAAAGGGCACGAGGGACGGCAAAGACCGCGAGTACACCGGCGAAACGACCGCGACCTCGAAATCAAAGAAGAGCGGCTTCGTGCTGCCCTCCACGTTTCAGCCCACGCTCGTTGGCGAGGGCTTCACGTTCAGCGGCACGCTGGCAGGAGCCGGCGACGCCGGGCGCCTGGTGGTGCTGCAGGCGAGCCCCTATCCATACACAGCGGCGTTCACGAACGTCGCAGGTCCAATCCCCACCACCGTGTCGGGCAGCTTCTCCTTGCACGTCGCGGCCCTCTCAGAGAGCACGCGATACCGCGCCGCGACGGTTACCGCACCGGTGATCTTCAGCGAGAGCGTCACGGAGCTCGCCGATGTCCACGTGACGCTGAAAGTGCAGACCAACAAGCACGTCAAGGGCCTCGTGCGCCTGTACGGGACCGTCTCCCCCGCGGCGTCCGGCGCCGCCGTCTTCTTCCAGATCGAAAAGGCGCGCAAGCCGGCGCCGACGAAGGCCGAGAAACCGGAAAGGCCCAACCGCTCCGAACGCGCCGAAGAAGCGGAAGAAAAGCCTACATTCGACACCAGGTTCAAGACGGTGGTCAAGCACGCGACGCGCCGCTTCTCTCGTTTCAGCCTCGTGGTGAAGGTCCGTGAAGGCGGCGCCTACCGGGCGTTCATCCAGATGCCCCCCGGCCCATATGCCTCCGGGGGGAGCACCACGATCTCGCTGGATGGGTCCGCCGCCAAGAAGAAAGCCAAGAAGAAGTAGACGACGCCCAACGAGTCCCGGGCGCCTCGGGCGACCGCCTCGCTCACGTATGTGCACGTGCGATCGCGCGCTCGTAGACGGCGAGCGTCGCCGCCACGTGGCGCTCGATCGTGAACTCGTGCTCCACTCGCCGCCGGCCTGCGCGACCGAGCTCCGCTCCGCCGTCGGGGCGAGCCACGAGGCGCTCGACCGCGTCGGCCCAGGCTTGTGGCTCGCCGGGCTCCAGCAGATAGCCCTCGCGGCCGTCACTGACGATCTCCGCAGGGCCTCCCACGGCGGTCGCAAGGACGGGCACGGAGAGCGCCATCGCCTCGATCAGGGCGCGTCCGAAGGGCTCCTCCCGGGAGGGCAGCAGCAGCGCGTCGAGCGCGCGCATCAGCTCGGGGACATCCTCTCGCTCGCCGAGCCAGAAGACGCGCTGCTGAAGGCCCCTGTCGGCCACGAGCTCGTGCAGGTGTGCCACATATCGCCTGTTGTCAAAGCGCGTCGCGCGCGCGACGAACTTGGGCGAGCCGATCAGCAGCAGGTGTGCGTCGAGCCCGCGCGCGCGCAGCATGCCCAGCGCCTCGATCGCAGTGTCCTGGCCCTTCCACGGGCTCAGCTGGCCGACCACCCCGAGCAGCACGGCGGCGCCGCCGGCGGCGCCGAGCGCGGCGCGCGCTCGCGCGCGATCCATGCGCGCGGGATCCCAGCGCTCGAGCGCGACGGCGTTGTGGATCACCTCCAGGCGCGCCCCGGGAGCCAGCGCGCGCACGCTGTCGGCGGTATAGCGCGAGTTGGCCACGATGGTGGTCGCGCTGCGCGCGATCAGTCGCATGGTCGCCGTGCTGAGCACACCGGGTGGGAGGCAGTCGCGCACGTGCACGACCGTCGCCACGTCTGTGAGGCGCGCGAGCGCGAGCACGATCCCGGCTCGAATCGAGTTGGCGTGCACGAGGTCCGCCCGGTGGCGGCGCGCCAGCCGGTGCACCTGCGCGGCCGCCGCGAGCAGCTCGGCGAGCGTGCGCGGGGTGTGCAGTGGATGCAGCCTGAGGCTTCCCGCGGTGCCGGTGATCGGCGCGGTGGGCACGTTCAGGCGTTCGAGCGCGAGCGAGAGGGGGCCGGGTGGGCTCGCGACCAGCGGCGCGAGCTCTCGCGGCAGCCCGCCGAGCAGGCCCAGCAGCGAGTGCTCGGCGCCGCTGATCGTCGCTGTGTGGTTGACGTAGAGGACGTTCACGCCGCGATGCGCGAGGCGAGCGCCTCCAGCAGGACCGCTTCCACTAGCTGCGCTCGCGCGGGCCACGCGAAGCGCCGCGCGCGCTGCGCTCCGGCGCTGCCGAGACGGTGCGCGAGATCCTCGTCAAGCAGCAGCCTCGTGATCGCCTCGCCGACCGCCTTCGGGTCGGTGGGGTCCACGAGCAGCCCCGTCTCGCCGTCCACGACCGCGTCGAGCGCGCCGCCCGCGGCGCCCGCGACCACGGGCTTGCCGAACGCGCCGGCCTCCAGGTAGGCGAGCCCGAAACCCTCGCCCGCGAGCCCGTTCTCGGGCAGACGGCTCGGCATCGCGAGCAGGTCGGCGCGCGCCAGCCAGGCATCGCGCTCCTCGTCGGAGACCGAGCCGAGGAAGCGCACGGCACCGTTGAGGCCCTGCGAGCGGGCGAGCTGTTCGAGCTCCTCGCGCAGCGGCCCGTCTCCGATCACGACCCACTCGACGTCGGCGACGTGCGCACGCACGAGCCCCAGCGCCCGAATCAGAACGTCGTGGCCCTTGTAGCGGTCCTTCAGCCGGGCGACCGTCACGATCGTCGGTCGCTCGGCGCGCCCCGGAGTGACGTCAGACGGCAGATCGACGCCACCGGATATGAGGTGCAGCGCGCTCGGCGTGGCGCCGGTGGCCGCGATCAGCTCGGCGGTGTATGAGCTGACCGCGATCACAGCGTCCGCGTGTCGGGCGGCGAACGCGGCGAGCCGTGGTTTGCCTGCGATCTCCTGGGCGTGGAAGATCTGCACGGTCGCCGCCTTGAGCGGGCGACGGATGGCAGCTGCAGCTGGGCTGGTCACGAGGTGCAGGCTCAGCGTCACATGCGGACGAAAGCTCAGCCCTGCGAGCAGCGCACGGACGTTGAGTTGGGTGTTGCGCGCAGCTGGCGAGGCTCCTCTCGCGGGCACGCGGCGCACCGTCAGGGCGCTTGCGGCGTCGAACGCCCCGGCGTCAGGGCCATCGAGCGTCACGACCTCGGTGTCAAAGCCCTTGATCTCCTCCGCCAGGCGCTGCGACATGATCTGGATGCCACCGCGTGAGGGCGGGAAGTCCGGCGTGAGCAGCAGCAGACGACGCTTCAACATGGGTGACCCCTCTCACGCGCGCAGGCGTGAGCCTAAAATGGCTGAACTTGCTTCTCTCGGAGAGAGTATTACGGTGATGAAAGCGCGCCGGGTGTTGAAGGCGGCGCTCGTGTGCGCGCTCGCGATCGCCGTCCTCGGCGCAGTGGCTGCGTGCGGATCCGGCTCGAGCTCCGGTGGCGGCGGCGCCGCGGAAAGCGAAGCAGCCGCCGAACGGGCCACGGAAGCGGGACAGGAACACGAAGAAGCCACCGAACTGGAAAAAAACCGCGAACTACTGTCACAGATCGAAGCCAAGAAACGCGAAGAAGCCGTCGAAACAACCGTGAAGAAGCGCGAACGCACCGCCGATCGCAGGGCCAAGAAACGCGAAGCAGAATCCCGAGCGGCGGCGAAGAAGCGCGAACGGGCGGCGGAACTCAAGGCCCAGAAGCTGGAAGCCGAAGCGCGCGCGACGGCGAACAAGCGTGAGCAAGAAGCTTCGCGCAAGATCGCCAAGAAACGTCACAAATCCGGCGTGACCGAAACCACTCACCCAGCCGGCGAAGGCGCCGGCGGCGCCACGGGCGCGCAGAGCGAAGCGACCGGGAGCGCTCTCGCGCGGTGACCCGCTCGCCCTCCCGCGTTGCGCATACCCCCCACCGGTGACGTAAAGTGGAGACATGGTGACGCGAGCGCTCAAGGCGATTTCCGAGCCCGCCCGGCTGTGGACTACACCTCTGCTAGCCGTCCTGTGCGCCGTCCTGCTCGGGGGTTGCGCACTCGGAGGCGGCGGAGGAGCAGGCGCCTCCACCGCCAAGAAGACTCGGGCGGCACGGGAACCCGGCTCGGCGAGCACCCTGCCGAGCCTGGAACCGGCCGCTGAAGCACGGGCCAAGAAGATCGAAGCCGAAGTCAAGCGCGGCAGCGCTACCTTCCGGGCCGAAGCCGAAGCCCGGGCGGCGGCCGAGAAACGTGAAGAGGCCGCCGCAAGGAAGACGAAGAGCGCGAGCACCAACAAAGGCACGGGGAAGAAGACCACGACCCCGAAGCAGCACACGACCAAGGCCCCCGCGCCGGAAAAAAGTGAAACCACCAGCCGCGAACAGGCCAGCGCATCCGAAGAAGCGGCACGCCAGCAGTTCAAGAAGGAAGAAGAAGCCGAAGCTGCGCGGGCGAAGCGGACAGAAGAGGAAGAACTCGCCAAGCACTAGCGTGGCCCAGCGCTCGCCCTGCGCGCTGGCTTGGCCAGCCAGTTCACCACTTTCGCCCCCTGCACGAAGCGCGAGCGCGTGAACGGCCCCTCGCCGGTGATCGAGAAGATCTCGTAGTCGAGCTCCGCCAGCGTGTCCCACAGCGCGCCCGAATCGGCGTTGTAGAGCGCAGCCGCCTGCGCCACGTGCTCGAAGATCACGAGCGGTCGCCATCTGGAGAGGATCGAGCGTCCGCCTTGCAGCACCGCAAGCTCGGCCCCCTCGACATCGATCTTCACGACATCCGGCACGCTCGCCTCGAGCTCTGAATCGAGCGTTGAGACCTCCACCGTGATGAACTCTGGGTCACCCCTTCCGTCACTGATCGTCGGCTGCCGGCGCAGTCCGCTCCAGCCGTCGAGCGCTCTGAAATAGCAGAAGCGCGCCCGTTCGGCGTGCGCTGCCAGCGCCTTGCATCGACAGTCAACACCGGGGAATGCCTGCGCCAGCTCCGACACCAGCGCCGGGATCGGCTCGAACGCCACGTGCCTGCCGAGGGGTGCGATCCGCGCGGCGTGGCGCAGCACCTGCCCGCGATTGGTGCCGACATCGACGAAGATCCCGTCACGCGGCAGGCTGGCCGCAAGCACCGCGCCGAGCGCGAGCTCCTCGCGCTGGCTCTCGCGTGCGGTTTCGTTGACGGCCGCAAGCAGCTCCGGCCTGCCGGTCCGGCGCGCGAGCGCGGCGAGCGCCCTAGTTGCCGGGTGCATGCTCAGGCCTGATCGCTCGCAGACGCCCGGCATCGCGAATGCCCTCGACGATTCTCATCGTCAGCACGGCGATTGCAGCCGGGCGCTTCGTGCGCAGGGCGGCGGCGAGCGCGTGTCGCATGCTCAACAGCAGGCGACGGCGCAAGGCGCCGCGCAGCGGCGCAAAGGCTCTGAAGCGCAGCGTCACCAGCAGGATCGCAATCTGCGGCCGCGCAAGCTTCAGCTGCTTCTCCGGTTCCACCCAGGTCGTGCTCAGCATCGTCGGGGAGAGCCTGTACCACCCCAAGCGCTCTGGTAGGTACACGGCAGTGTCGCCAGCCATACACGCCCCGACCGCGAGGAAGTAATCCCACATGTCCTCGCCCGTGCCGATCAGCTCCAAGAAGAGCGCCTCTCGCCGGCAGAGCATGAACGACGACGCCGCGACGGACTTCCTCAAGATCGCCGCCTCGTACAGCTTCACCCCCTGCAAGACGCCGCCCGCGAGCTCAGCCCGCCCGAATCGCCGGCTCTGGGCGAGCGAGAGGGCTTCGTCGTGCTCGCCTCCCGCGCGCATGATCCCGTGGTCACAGAATGCGAAGACGGCCTTCGGATGCGCGTCGAGCTGGGTCCCGAGGCGCTCGAGGAACTGCGGCTCCCACATGTCATCGTGATTCAGCGTCGTCACCAGCGGAAAGCGCGAATGACGTATGCCGTCAACCACGCTCGCAGCCGGTCCCGCGTTGCTCTCATGCCTAACGAAACGCACTGGCAAATCGGACTCAAAGGGCGTCTCGTCGGCAAGCGGCGTCTGCGAGCAGTCATCTATCACAATAACCTCAGCCGGTGGACTGGTCTGATCGCGCACGCTTCTCAGTGTCTCGGCGAGCATCTGCGGCTGGTTATAGGCAGGGATGACAACTGAGACGCGCGACACCGCGGCGAGTCTACCATCGCGCAGCGGGCCGGCCTGACACTCGGCGGGCTCGGCTATCGTTAACGTTTACGTGCCCGTCAAGCAGCAAACGGAGACACTGCAGACTGTGACGTCGGCTGGCGAGCAGTCGGCCACCGTCGCGTCGGTGACGATGCTAACGCCACTGTGGGGCGCTGACGGGGGAGTTGCGACGCACGTAAAAGCGAGTGCGACGGCACTCGCGCAACAGGGGATCGAAGTTCACCTCCTGGTCGCACGCATCAGAGGTGATGAGCATGTCCCCGGAGTAACGTTGCACGAGCGGCCCGAGCTGCTCAACCGGCGTGCGAGCCTGCAGACACGACTGGGCGAGTGTGTGCAGGCGAGCGTGACGCACTTTCACCAATTCGACGATCCACAGATCATCGAGTACGTGCGGGAGAGCACACCCGTCGTGATGAGCGCGCATGGCTACCCGGGGTGTACTTCCGGCGTGTACTACTTCGCACCTGGTCAGGAGTGCGTGCGCGCGCACGGACCGGGATGCATTCCCAACCTGATAGCTCGCGGCTGCGCGCACACTCGCTACCCGAGGACCCTGCCGCTGAAGTACGTGAACGTCAGCCGTGGGCTGGCTGCGTTCAGAGAGGCCGACCTGGCGATCTCCTACTCCAGCGCTGTCGACCGGCACCTGGCGGCGAACGCCCTTCACCGACGAGCGATCGTTCCGCTCTTTCCCACCGTGCCTGCGAGCGCGAGCTCCCGCCAGCCTCAAGGCCGGCGTGTGATGTTCGCGGGCCGGCTCGATCATACGAAGGGGTTGAGGACACTGATCCACGCTGCCCGCGAGGTGGAGGCTGAATTTGTCATCTGCGGGGATGGCAGGCAGCTCGAGGGCCTGCGCCAGCTCGCTGCGCGCCTTGGCATCGCCGAGCGCGTCCGCTTCGCCGGCTGGCTCGAGCCGCAGGCGCTTGCAAGAGAGCTGACCGAAGCGTCCGTGGTCACCGTGCCCTCGTTGTGGCCGGAGCCGTTCGGGCTCGTCGGCATCGAGGCGCTGGCGGCCGGCCGGCCTGTCGTCGCGAGCGCCACCGGGGGTATCTGCGACTGGCTCGACGACGGTGTCGGGATCGCAGTAGCACCGGGAGACGCGGGTGCGCTCGCGGGTGCGCTCGAGGAGCTCCTGTCGGACCCGGAGAGGCGTCGCGAGATGGGAGCTGCCGGACGCAAGCTCGTCGCCGAGCGCTTCTCAGCCGAGCGCCACGTCGAGACGCTCCTCGACGCCTATCGGGCCGCGCGCGCCACCTGGCTATCGCGCCGTTCGGAGAGCTGACGCTCCACGGAGATCGCCCGCGGGCACTCGAGAACGCCTCGCGCCGCTCAGGAGCCCCCCCGCCCCCGACTGCCGTCGAGCAGCTCCTTCACGGCCGCGGCCGTGCGCGCGACCGTCATCTCGGTTTCGGCGAACGCGCGCCCCCGCGTCCCCAGCTCGCGGCGCATCGGCTCGTCACGCAGGAGCTCCGCGATCGCATCGGTCAGCGCCTGCACCGTGGGCGCCACGATCCGGGCGGCTTCGCAGCTGACCAACTGCGCCCACTTGCGCCGACCGTCGAGTGCCACGACCGCCACTCCCGAGGCGAGCGAGGCCGCGAGCGTCGTCTTGCGCGACGAGGGGCCGGAGGCGTCCGCGAACACGATCACCTCGCAGGCCGCGAGCTCGTCCGAGAGCGTCTGCGCGGGTAGCTCTCCCGAGAAGGAGACGGCCGCAGCCAGCCCACGCTCCGCCGCAGCCGCAGACCACTGCTCGCCCGCCGTAGAGGAGCGCCCGGGCGCTCCGAGGAGCCGCAGGTGAACGTCGGCGCCCCCCGCGCGCAGCTCGCGCACGGCATCGAGCACGAGCGAGACCGCGGCGCCCTGGTAGGCGTAGCCGAAGACCCCGATGACGCTGCCGCGCTCCTGGCCACCCGGCTGTTGCGCGTCCTGCGGCTGGCGATCAGCGCCTCGCCCTCGCGCGGCCGGTCGGGCGCAGGAGGCGTGCGGCGCCGGCAGCGCCGAGAAGACGGGGGCGACGGTCACCGGCCGGCGCGGGAGCCAGCGTCGCGAGGCCAACCATTCGGCGCGGAAGTCGGCGGTCACGAGCACCGCCGTCGAGGTCGAGATCACGTCTCGCAGGACCGTCCGCTGGCTCAGCGCCCAGACACTCCCGCGCAGGCCGTCGTAGCGCCAGGGGAACGCGAGCTCGTGCAGCACGGAGATGACCGGCAGCCCTGCGGCGCGCAGAGCGCGCAGCAGCGGACGCACGAACAGCGGCACGCCCTTGTACGCGTAGGAGAACACCGAGTAGTGCAGGAGGATCGCGTCGGCGCGGCTGCTGTCGAGCGCGCGAGAGAGCTCGTCCACCCACGCGTGCACATCGGCGCGCGAGGAGCGCAGCGAGCTCTCGCTCCGCAGCAACCAGTGAAACTCGCACGGCACTCCCTCGCGCTCGAGCTCCTGCGCGAGCAGCGCGGCGTGATCGCGCACTCCGCAGGTGCGCTTCACGGAGATGCCGACGACCGCCAGGCGGGCCGTCCTCGCCGCCAGCGGCTCGGGCTCGGTCGGGGCAGCCGAGGCGCGCGTCGTCAGTCGAGCCTGTCGTAGCCCCACGCGGCTACGAGATCGCGTTCCAGGAAGGAGCTGAGCGCATCCACCTCCGGCTTGAAGCGGCGGCGCAGCTCGAGCACGAGGGCCTCGTCCGGCGGCTGCGGCGCGCTGTAGACGACGCGGCGGCGGATCAGGCGCAGCGCGGCCCTGCGCAGCCGATCGCTCGTCAGCGCGTTGATCGTCGCCTTCGCCGTGCGCGCCCATGGCGTTCGCCCGCCGTACAGGCCACGGATCATGTCGTCGACGCGCCGGAAGCGCAGGGTGCGGGTGCTGACCATACGCTCGAGGGGCTCGATCACGACGGTGTCGTCCACTTCGAGGAAGCGCAGCACCTGCTTGAGCGTGCCCTCGTTGTCGCGCCGGAAGTCCTCATAGATGAGGACAAGCATCTGCTCGGCTCCGAAATACTCCCGGTAGCGGCGCAACTGCTCGACGTATCGGACGTGATCGGAATACAGAAGCGCCTGCGGCCAGTAGGAGGAGCTCAGGTCCAGACCCGCCTCGCGGCGCGTCTGCTCGAGCTCGAGCGCCCGACGGAGGTCCTTCTCGGGCTCGATGTGGTGAATCAGCCAATGGTTGTGAAGCGAGTACAGGAAGCTCGCGGGCTCGCGCAGGATCGCGATGATCCGCGCGCCCGGCTGGACTGCGGCGATGTTGCGCGCCGCCTCACGCGACCACAGGTACATTGGCGAGCCCTCCCCGACAAGCTGCTCCGGGCGCGCGTCCGCGAACAGGGCGACGTACTCCTCGAGCGTCTCCGGCAGCACCTTCTGGTGCGGCTCGCCCGGAAAGCGCAGGTCGGTGGCGAAGAAGCGCGGCTCCTTTGTGCGCGGGAGATAGATCTGGGGGTGGCGCCCGAGCATCGTGTACAGCGCCGTCGTGCCGCACTTGTGGTGACCGACGATGTAGAAGTCGGGCACCCGCTGGCTGGCGGCGCTGTCCACGCTCGAGGTCTCAGTCGACGCCGTCATATCCCCACAGCGTGACGAGGTCGCGGTCCAGGTACTCGCTCAAGGCCACCACCTCGGGCTTGAAGCGCCGGCGCAGCTCGAGCATGAAGCGCTGATCGGGCGCGCGCGGCGAGCCGTACATCGCGCGCGCGCGCAGCGGGTGCAGAACCTCGTTGCGAAGGCGCTGGCTCGTGAGCGCGATCAGCGCCCTTTTCAGTGCCCGCGGCACCCGCCCACGGCCCTGACGCACGTTGCGAACGAGCGTTTGCAGCTTGATCGAGCGCACCGCGACAGTGCGATTGGCCTGCGTGGCCTCGAGGGCGACGTCCTCGCTCACGCCGAGAAAGCGCAATACCGTACGGACGGTGGTCTCGTTGTCGCGCTTGAAGTCCTCGTAGATCAAGACGAGCACCTGCTCGGGCGGGAAGACCTCGCGGAAGCGCTTCAGCTGCTCGACGTAGTGCACGCGCTCGGAGTAGAAGAGCGAGCTCGGCCACACCGACCGACGCGGGATGTGACGACCCTCTCGCCGCTCGCCCTCGAGCGTGATCGCCTTGCGGAAGCTCCTCTGTGTCTCATGGCCGTTCTGCACGAGCTGTAGATGCAACGAGCGCAGGAAGCTCGTGGGCTCGCGCAGGATCGCGATGATGCGCGCGTCCGCTCTCGCGCGTGCTATGCGTGCGGCAGCCGTGTGCGACCACAGATAGTGCGTCGAGGCCTCGCCGACACGTTGATCGGGGCCAGCGGCATCGAACAACGACAGGTATTCGCCAAACGTTTCCGTGCGCGTGCCCGTCTGATCGAGCGCCGTCCAGCGTCTGCCGCTGCCTTTCCGCGGCAGCGCGTTCTCGACCGCGAAGAAGTAGGGCTCCTTGACGGGCGGCATGTAGATCTGCGGGTGCTGGCGCAGCATCTCGTAGAGCGCCGTCGTGCCGCACTTCGCGTGGCCGACGATGAAGAAGTCTGGAACCCTCTGCTCGTGCGTGGACGGCGCGTGCGGGGCGGCTTCACTCGAGATTGCCATAGCCCCACAGCGTCACGAGGTCTCGATCCAGGTATTCGCTCAGCGCCACCACCTCGCCCTTGAAGCGCCGGCGCAGCTCGAGCAGGAGCTCCTCTTCGGGGGCTCGTGGCGGGGCACGTACGACGTGGCGAATCGTCAGGTGGAGCGCGCCGCGGCGCAGGCGCTGGGGCGTGAGCGCCTTGACGGTCGCCTTCGTCGCGCGCGCGAGCGGGCCGCGGCCGAGCGCCACCTCGTGCAGGGTCTCGTCGAGCCGCTGGGAGCGCATCCGCACCGTCTCGTTGGCGTGCAGCGCCTCGATCGGATGGCTGTCGTCGAGCTCCAGGAAGCGCAGCACCCTGCGCACGGTCGCGTCGTTCTCGCGCTTGAAGTCGTCGTAGATCAGCACGAGCACCTGCTCGGGGGGAAGACGGCGTGGTAGCGGCGCAGCTGCTCGACGTAGCGCACGTACTCGGAGTAGCGCAGCAGCTGTGGTCGCGCGGAGCGCCGCGGGATGTTGCGCCCCTCGCGCCTGTCGGCCTCCAGTGCGATCGCCGTGCGCAGATCCTTCTCCCACTCGATGTGATCCTGCACGAGCTGCAGGTGCAGCGAGCGCAGGAAGCTCGCGGGCTCGCGCAGGATGGCGATTATGCGCGCGTCCGGGCGCAGCTGGGCGATGCGCTGGGCGGCCACGCGCGACCACAAGTACGCCGAGGACGCCTCCCCCGCGAGCTGCCCCGGCGCCGCGCGCGAGAAGAGCGCGAGGTACTCATCGAGCGTCTCCGGCAGCCGGCCCTCCATCGGAGGCGCGAAGCGGGGCCTCGCGTCGGTTGCGAAGAACCAAGGCTCCTTGTTCTCGGGCATGTAGATCTGCGGATGGCGGCGCAGCATCTCGAACAGCGCGGTCGTGCCGCTCTTGGGATGCCCGACGATGAAGAAGTCGGGGCTCCGCACGCCAGAGCCCGGCACGGCAGGGGCGCTCTCAACCGACATCGTCGTATCCCCACAGGCGGACGAGGTCGCGACCCAGGTACTCGCTGAGGGCGAGCACCTCGCTCTTGTAGCGGCGGCGCAGCTCCAGCATCAGGGCAGGGTCCGGCGGTGGCGCGGTGCGGTAGACGACGTTGCGCTGAGTCGCGTGCAGCGCCTCGCGGCGCAGGCCTCGCGGCGTGAGTGACTTGAGCACGCCCTTGAGCGCCCTGGACAGCGGCCCGCGGCCCACGGAGACGGCATGGACGAGCTCGTGCAGCCGTTGTGAGCGCACGGCGACCGTGAGGTTGACCTCGACGGTCTCGATCGGAGCGCTGTCGTCGACCTCGAGGAAGCGCAGCACCTTGCGTACGATCGACTCGTTGTCAGCACGGAAGTCATCGTAGATCAGCACGAGCACCTGCTCGCGCGGGAAGACCGCGTGGTAGCGGCGCAGCTGCTCGACGTAGCGAACGTGCTCGGAGTAAAGGAGTGTCTGCGGCCAGTACGTGTTGGCGGGGATGCTCAGCCCTTCGCGCCTCTGCGCCTCGAGGCCCAACGCACGCCGCAGGTCGCTCTCGGTCTCCACATAGCTCTCTACGAGCTGGAGGTGCAGCGAGCGCAGAAAGCTCGCGGGCTCTCGCAGGGTCGCGATGATCTTCGCGTCCGGCGCGAGCCGCGCGATCGCGCTCGCGGCCGTGCGCGACCACAGATAGAGGGAGCACGCCTCGCCGACTCGCTGCTCCGGACGAGCGTCGGCGAACAGGGACACGTACTCCTCGAGCGTCCGCGCGCTGCCGCCGCGATGCGGCGGCTCGCGGAAGCGCAGCTCCTCAGCGAGATACCACAGCTCCTTGGCGTCGGGCATGAAGATCTGCGGGTGGCCGCGCAACATCTCATAGAGCGCAGTGGTCCCGCTCTTGGGTGAGCCGACGACGAAGAAGTCGGGCACCCGTCCGGAGCCCGCCCCCGCCTCCGCCTCCGAGGGGGCCGGCCGGTCGACCACACGTGCGCCCGCCCGCGGCTGGCCCACGCGCGCGCGCTGGCTCACGGCGAAGCCCCGGCGCCGCCCCAGGCCCCGGCGAGCGCGCTCTGCACCGTGGGCTGCGGGGAGCCCGGCGGCGGCGCGCTAGGCGTCGAGGTCGACGTCCTTCGCCCTGGACCGAGGAACCAGTAGGCGGCGACACCGCCGTAGAACCAGAAGAAGGGACCGATCGCGGCGCCCGTGTTGGGCGTCCCGGAGATCCCCATGATCGCAATCGCCACAAACGAGGCGAACAGTGCCGCGAGATCACTGCGCAGCTCGAAATCCAAGACGCGCCTCAGCGAGCCGAGCGAGAGCACGCACACCGCAATTATGTAACCCACCCACGCGAGCAGCCCGAGCAGGCCGATTTCGTCCGCGATGATGTTGTACTGGCTGGAGACGGCGACGCCACTCCCTTCTTGGGGCACGGCGACGCCGTCGGTTTCTTCTGCGCTCGCCGACTTGCTCGTGCCGCCGATGCCCCCGGCCGCGGCCGTGGTCCCGAGCCCGATGCCGAACGGGAGCCTCGCGAGCTGTCGCGGTATCGCCTCCAGTCCAGGGATCTTGCTGTCCTTGTGTTCACTGGTGACGAAGCTCGCATAGCGACCGAACGTCCCGGCTCCGAGCGCGGAGACGGTGAGGGCGCCGACAGGGATCATCAGCAGGACCACGCCTATGAGCGTCGCCAGCGGTCGCACCGAGCGCCGCTGCACGCCGGGCCCGCGCACGCCGAGCACGATCGCGGCGTAGAGCAGCAGCGCGATGACCGCCCCGACGGCCTGCAGTCGCCCCTGGGCCGTCGTGATCGCGAGCACCGACCCGATGCACAGGATCAACGCCGGCCATCGCCGTCGCAGCGAGCCGCTTGCGAGCAGCGCGAGCGTCCCGGTCAGCGCGATCACGCCCACACCACCGCCGAAGCCGGAGTCCGAGCCGAGCGCCATCGGGCGCACCCGTTCCACTCCTTCGCTCTTGAACGAGCGCCCGGTCAACCCATTCCCGCCGTTCACGAGTTCGGCGTAGCCGGGACCCCAGCCGGCGAGCGCGGTTGGCGAGAGACGGCTCTGGTAGGTAGCCACGCCGGCGTTGGCTACGGCGATCACCCCCAGGACGATGAAGACCCTGCGCATGCGCTGCTTCGAGCGCATGAGCACGTAGCCGAAGAAGAAGAAGGGAACCCACTCGAGCAGCTGCCTGAAACCGGCCAGGCTCTTTATGATCGAGCGCGTTGACGGGTTGAACGCCTCGAGCAGGGTCGCGGCGACGAACAGCAGCACCCACATCGAGAGGGGCGGAAGCACGATGCGTTCGCGTTTGACGAGCAGGCGCAGCAGCGCGCCGAGGCAGATCGCGAAGATCAGCACGTCGCGCGCGGCCGAGACCGTCTGATGGCCGCCGGCGACGCCTAGCACCAGGGGCCCGTCGAGCAGCCCGAGATACAGCACCACGACCGTTACCGTGATCTCATAGCGCGTGCTCACGATCAGGCCGCCGACGGCCGCCACGCCCGCCACGACTCCGATCAGCAGCGCGAAGCTCGGGCGGGGCATCGCGACGGTGATCGCGAGCGCGGCCACCAGTGGGACGATCGCGCTCGCGGCGATGAGGGCCAGCTCGCGCATGCGACGGCTGCGAACCACCGGATGTTTCTCCCAGCGCGGGCCCAGCAGCCGTGCTGGGGCAGTGCTCATCGAGCGATGCGCATGCGCGGCCGGCGGTGCGCGAGCACGGGCGCGAAGGCGAAGCCGTACGCTTCGATGTCCTTGCGCGGCACGCAGTTGGCGACCATGCCAAGCACCGGTGCGCTCGCCGTTCGTCCCAGAAGCTGCGCGAGCCGCTGCGCGGAGACTCTCCGCGTGTGCCCGAGACGCGCGACGATCACGACCCCGTCGACCTGCCGCAGCAGGGGCATTGCGTCGCTGACCTCCAGCGGTGGCGGCACATCGACGAGGACGCAGTCATATTCCTCCCCCACCTGGTGCAGCAGCTCGCTCATCGCTTCACTGGCCAGCAGCGCCGGGGGGTTCTGGACGTCCCCACCACTCACGAGCACCGACAGCGAGCCGCCCAGGCGCGAGCGCACGGCAGTCGCGACGCCGTTTGTGCCCGAGCCGTTCGTGGCTGATCCGTTCGTGCCTGACCCGTATTGGCTGCCGCTTTGGGAACTCACCTCGAGCGGCGCAGACGGCGCTGGGCTCTGCATCGCGGTCGTGAGCACGACCTCCCCGCTCAGCACGTCGGCGAGGCCGTGCGCCGCGTGGACGTCGAGCAGCCGCGCCTGGACGGGCCGCCGGAAGTCGGCCTCGATCACCGCGACGCGCGCGCCCGCGTCGCTCTGCACGCGTGCGAGATTGGCGATGATCGTGGACTTGCCGTCGCCCGCGTCGCTGCTGATGAACATGATCACTCGCGGTCCCTTCTGGCGCGCCCCGTTGAGCATCGGCCCGAGCTGAAGCGTCGTCTTCCCGTTCGTGCGCCCGTTCGTGCGCGAGCCGTTCGAGGAGTGCGACACGAGGCCGAGATGGAGCAACGTGTGCAAGCGGCGCAGGGGCTCTAGCAGCGGTCGCGCGGGCGCCCTCCTGCCGTCGGGACGGATCACGGGCGCTCCAACGCTCGGCAGCGCGACGAGGATTTCGCTGTGGAAGACGTGCTCGAGCTCTGACAGCGTGCGCAGGCGGCGGTCGAGCCGGTTCAGCGCGTAGGCAGCGATCGACGCCAACAGTAGGCCGACGACGAAGCCGAAGATGGCGTTTTTCTTCGGAGATGGTCCTATCGGCACCGCTTCCGCCTTCGCCGGGCTCACCTGCTGCACCGCGGCGAAGGTGGAGATGTCCGATTCGAGTTGGCCCAGCTTGTTCGCGAGCGTCGCCTGCTGCAGCGCGCTCGCAGCCCCGTGTTTGCTGACGGCGCTTTCTTCGAGCTTGCCCAGCTGACGGCGGTCGCTGACGATCTGGTTACGGACGTTGCTCAGGTAGTCGAGCTTCTCCCGCGCGATGTAGGCCACCGCGTAGTCGTTGGCGAGCATCACCGCGGCGCGGGGCGTGCGCGCTTTCGCGGCAATCGTGACGAAGTCGCTTCCAGCCTTCGACGTTGCTTTGGCGGTGCCGCGCAAGGAGATGCGATGGTGTTCGCTACGCAGGCGCTTGCGAACGGCTTCGCCGATGAGCGGCGAGTTGATCAGCGCGACCTGGTTGGAGAGCACGCGTTTGCTGATTCCCGCCGTGGGCTCACCGGTCGCCGGCTGTTCTGCTGAAGGGCCAAGGTAGAGCTGCGTCGCGGCGCCGAAGGATTTGGGCTTGCGCTTGTAGTACTCGTAGCTCCCCGCCGCGACGAGGATCGCGACGGCAAGAATCAGCCACTTGCGCCGCCAGAGCGGCGCGAGGATCCTTGCGGAATCGGTACCTGTGTCGTTCATCGCCTTGACTCCATCCCTGGAGGGCGCGGACCACCCATCCTATGAAACGCCCTAGGCACAGACTAGCGCCCCTGGGGCGACGTGGCGCAACCTCGGCTGCAACGATCTAGGCGTGCGCACACCGCTCCCGCGAGCCACCGATCCAGGCGCGCCTGCACCCGCGCGCGGTCTCGTCGATCGGCTCGAGAACGGCGCGGATCGCAAGTTGGGGCGGCGGCTCATAGTGGTCAGCCATCCTGCGGTCGTAAGTGTCAACCAGGAGGTTTATCGCGAGCTTAAGGCACGCGGGTGGCACCTCACGCTCGTCACGCCCAACCGCTGGCGCCACTCCTATGCGAGCGGCCCCGTGCGACCGCAGGCGCTCGAGGGCATGGAGTCGACGCTGCGGGCGACCCCGGTCGCCTTCGCCGGGCACCCCCAGCGCCACTTCTACCTGGCGCGCTGCGGCGCGCTGGCGCGCGCCGCGCGGGCCGATGTCGGCTTCGTCGAGGCCGAGCCCTACTCGCTGCCCGCCGCGCAGTGGGCGCTCGCGTTCAGGGGCTCGGAGACACCGTTCGGCGTCCAGGCATACGAGAACATCGATCGCGCGCTGCCGCTGCCGGTCCGCTGGCTGCGATCGAACGTGCTGCGCGAGGCCGCGTTCGTGGCGGCCCGCTCACAGACCGCCGCCGAGCTCGTACGCACGTGGGGTGCGCGCGGCATGGTGGGGTTTGCCCCGCCGGCCGTCCCAGCGTGGCCAAGCGAGCCCGTGACGGGCGTCGAGCGTCCGTTCACGGTTGGCTATGCGGGCCGGCTGGTGGAGAGCAAGGGCCTGCTCGACCTGCTCGCCGCCGTGCGCATGCTGAGCGCCCCCGTCGATCTGCTCCTGATCGGCGACGGTGAGCTGCGCAGCGAGCTCGAGGGACAGCCCGTGCCCGGCTCGAAGCTGCGCGTGCTCGACGGCCTCACCCACGCGCAGATGCCAGAGGGCTATGGACAGCTCGACGTGCTCGTGCTGCCCTCGCACACGACGCCAACCTGGAAGGAGCAGTTCGGGCGCGTGATCGTGGAGGCCCTGTGGTGTGGGGTTCCGGTCATCGGCTCGGACTCCGGCGAGATCCCCTGGCTGATCGGCCTCACGCACGGCGGAAGCGTCTTCCACGAGGGCGATGTGCCGGCGCTCGCCGCTGAGCTGCAGCGATTCCGCCAGGAGCCGGCCCTTCGCGAGGCTCTGGCGAGCGCCGGTCGCACGGCCGTCGGGCGGCTGTTCTCCGTGCCGGCCGCCACGGATGCGCTCGAACGGCTACTCGTGCACGCGCTCGAACGGGGCCCGCGCGGTCGGCGCGCGGCGCGTCCAGACGCTTTCGTGCAGCGCTAACTCCGCGCGTTCAGGGCGAGCCGCTCGCCGCCAGACGCGCGTAGAGCTCGTGGTGCTCCGCGACCATGCGCGCACGGCCGAAGCGCATTGCTGACTCGCGCGCCGCGCGGCCGAGCCGCGAGCGCAGCTCTTCGTCGGCGCCGAGCTCTTTGAGGCGTAGCGCGATGCGCTGTGGGTCGCGCTCGATCAGAAAGCCGTTGCGCCCGTCGTCGATCAGCTCGCGCACGCCGCTCACGGCGCTCGCGAGGATCGGCAGTCCGCTCGCCGCCGCCTCGAAGGTGACGAGCGAGAAGGTCTCGTAGCTCGAGGGCAGCACGAACGCGTCGGCGAGCTGGTAGACGAGCTGAACATCGGAGGTGACCCCCAGCCAGCGCACGCGGTCGTCCACTCCGAGCGCGGCGGCGAGCTCGCGGTAGCGCTCCTCGTCGCCGGCGCCGGCGACAACGAGCGTCCATTCCGCCGCGAGTGGGAGCGCTCGCAGAGCGCACTCGAGGCCCTTGCGCTCCCACTCGCTGCCGACGAACGCCGCAACGAGGCCGCCCTCGGGGATCCCCAGGGAAGCGCTCAGCGCGCGTGCCTCCTCAGCGCGCGAGCCGGGCGCGAAGGCATCGGTGTCGACGCCGTTGTGGATGGTCTGCACGCGCGCAGCGAGCTCGGGGAAATGTGAGCGGACCTCCGCGGCCACGCCCTCGGAGACACACACGACGGCGGCGGTATCAGCCCTGCGAAAGCACAGCCGCTCGCCAGCGCGCTTCAGCATCCCCGCAACCCTCACGTGCCCGCGGAACAGTCTCGTCGAGCGACTGGGGTTGACTGGGCCCACCTGGTGGCAGTAGTGGACGGCGAGCACGTCGACGCGGTTGAGCACGATCGCGCCGGTCGCCTGCACGATGCCGCGGCGCCGCCGGCGCAGCGCGAGCGAGCCGGCGAGCATGAACCAGGGGTAGGCGAGCGCGAAGGGGCGCCCCGGTCCGCGTATGCGATGAAAGGCGACCCCCGTGCCAGGTGGCAGCTCGCACGTGCGCGCGATCACGTTCACCTCGTGGCCGAGCGCGCGCAACCCGAGCAGGAGCCCGACGAGCTGGCGCTCCATGCCCCCGACCGGGCCGATGTCGTGAGCGACGATCGTGAGCGGGACGGCGCTCGCGCCGAGCGGAGCATCCGCCAGAGCGCGCTCGGTGTCATGCTCGCTCTGGATCTCGGATCGCATCGGGCGCGGGCCTCGCGTGCCGCACCTTGAGCGTACTCCAACGGCCCCGGCCATCTGGCAGGCTTTACAGTTGCCGGTGCCGCGATGAGTTACGCCGACCAGCGACCCCGCTCCCTGCTCATGCGGGCACACAGGTTGGTCAACCGGCCCTATTACTGGTACCGCCCGTCGCAGCTCGCGCTGCGCCTGCGATTCTCCGCGCAGCGCGACGGGGAGCTGCGGCTCGAGCGCGCGGCCTGGGGCTCGCGGCTCTACTGCTGGCCGGATCCGCTAGGCCAGGCGGTGGCGCGCACCGGCGTCTATGACCTGATCGTGGCCGAGACGCTCGCTCGACTGGCCGACCCCGGTGAGAGCGTGATCGACGCGGGCGCGAACGTCGGGCTGATGTCCAGCCTGCTCGCCCACGCGGTCGGCCCGCGCGGGCGCGTGGTCTCCTTCGAGCCGCATCCGCTCATCTTCGAGGTGCTCGCGCGCAACGTCGCGCTGTGGCGGACGCGCGAGCGCATCGACGTGATCGAGACCCGGCAGGCCGCCGTGTCCTGCGCCTCGGGCACGGTCGCGCTCGCGGTCGACCCCGAGACCTTCGCGCACAACAAAGGGACGGCATCGCTCGAGCACGCCGAACCGGCGCGCTCGACCGACGTCCAGGCGGTGACCCTGGACGGCGAGTTCGCGGACGCGATCGGCGTGCTCAAGCTCGATGTCGAGAGGCACGAGCACGCCGCCCTGCGCGGCGCCGCCTCGCTGCTCGCGCGCCGGCTCATCCGCGATGTCGTCTTCGAGGAGCACGAACCGCCACCGACCGCCGCGACGTCGCTGCTCGAGTCCCATGGCTACACCGTGATGAGCCTGCGCCAGGGGCTTACCGGGCCGATCGTCTGCGCGCCCGCCGAGGCGTACAGCAGAAAACTGTGGGACCCGCCGGCGCTGCTCGCGACGATCGACCCGGCCCGCGCGCGGCAACGTCTGGCGCGGCGCGGGTGGGCGTGCCTGCGGGGCGTCGCGGCCTTCACCTCCGCCGACTAGCGCGGCGGCGTTCAGGAGAGGGAGGGCGCCCGAGCGCCCGGACGCGGGTGAGCGTCGGCGACCTGCTCGAAGCGCTCGAAGAAGCGCCGTCTCATCGCCACGTCCGTATATTCGCGCTCATAGAGCGCCCGGCCGGCCTCGCCGAGGCGCCTTCGCAGCTCAGGGCTGAGCAGCAGCGGCTCGAGCGCATCCGCGAGGGCGCCAGGGTCACCGGAACGCGCGAGCGCGCCCGTGCGACCGTCCTCGACGAACTCCGCCGGACCACCTGAGCCGACGGCGACGACCGCGACGCCCCGGGCCATCGCCTCCAGGATCACGATCCCGAAGGGCTCGGGGTCCGACGCGTTCACGAGGATGTCCATCTGCTCGACATAGGGACCCGCGTCGGGCACCTCACCGGTCATCGTGACGGCGTCGGCGAGGCCGAGCTCGTGCGCGAGCGGGCTCAGTGAGGCGGCGTATTCGGGCGACATGCCGTGCGAGTCGCCTCCCACGATCACGAGGTGCGCGTGCAGCCCGCGCTCACCCAGGATCGCCTGTGCGCGCAGCAGCCGATCCTGTCCCTTCCACGGTTGCAGGCGCCCGACAATGCCGATGATCGGCACGCCCGCCGGAAGCTCGAGCGGCGGGGGGCCGTGGCTCGCCTGCGGGGCCGGCGAGCCTGCTGCTATCGCGAACGTCCTGCGCGCGGGGAACAGGCGTGCCTGTGCGGTGACGGCGGCCTCGGAGTAGCACGCGATCGCGCTCGCCGGCAGGAGCGTTGCGCAGCGATCGAGCCAACCGCGATCGGGGATCATCTGCTGCCACCACGCGACCCGACCGCCCATCCCTGCGAGCAGTGCGGCTGGCGCGCCGTAGAGCTGGGTCTTGGCCGCCCAGTTGAGGATCAGGTCGGGTTCGCGCGCGCGAAACAACCGTGCGAGCCGCACGACGGTCAAAAGCCAGCGGTGCAGCTGGCGCAGGCGCCCGGCGGCGATCACCTCCACACGGATGCCGGCCGCGGCGAGCTCTTCGGGCCATGGTCCCGGCTCGAGGAACACGACCTCGAGCTCGTGAGTGCCTTCACCGGCGCCTTCGAGGACCGTCTGCAGCATCGTCTCGGCACCCCCGAGCCGCCGCCCCCAAGGTACGGTGATGAGCATGCGCACGCTGTCCCCTATGCGCGCGGGGCGCCCAGCGCCATCTCGGGCATGAGGCAAGGATATACCGACGCAGGCACGCTCCCGCCGCCAGGCGCCGAGGCGAGCGGCCCCTCGCGGGTCGTGCTCACGCACGACTACCTGCTCGTGATGCGCGGCGCGGAGCGCGCCTTCGCGGCGATCGCGGAGCTGTACGCGCAGGCGCCGATATTCACGCTGCTCTACGACGAGCATGGTACCGGCGAGCGCTTCGCGGGGCGCTCGATCACGACCTCGCCGCTCGCGCGCCTGGGGGTCGGCCAGGACACGTTCAGACGCCTCCTGCCGCTCTACCCATGGGCGATCGGACGGCTCGAGCTTCCGCCGTGCGACCTCGTGCTCAGCAGCAGCAGCGCGTTCGCGCACGGCGTGCGCGTGCCCGAGGGCGCCGTGCACATCTGCTACTGCTACACGCCGTTCCGCTATGCGTGGTATGAGGAAGAGCGCGCGCTCAGCGAAACGGCGCGGATCGTGCACCCGCTGCTGCGCTCGCAGCTGCGCCGCATACGACGGTGGGACCTCGCGGCGAGCGGGCGCGTCGATGCCTACATCGCGATCTCCGAGCTCAGCCGGGCGCGCATCGCGCGCTACTACGGGCGCGAGGCCAGCGTCGTGCATCCGCCGGTGGAGACCGAACGCTTCTCGCCGGGTACGCCGGGTGAGAAGCTGCTCGTCGTCAGCGAGCTCGTGCGCCACAAGCGCGTGCACGTGGCGCTCGAGGCGGCCCGCCGCGCACACGCGCCGATCCAGGTGGTCGGCTCCGGACCCGAGCACGCCACCCTCCATGACGCCTATCCCGAGGTCGAGCTGCTCGGGCGGGTGGACGACCACGAGCTCGCGGAGCTGTACGCGCAGGCGCGCGCTGTTCTCGTCCCCGGCAGGGAGGAGTTCGGGATCACGGCGGTCGAGGCTCAGGCGGCCGGACGGCCGGTGATAGCAGCGGCGGCCGGCGGAGCCCTCGAGACGGTGCTCGAGGGGGTCACCGGCCGTCTGGTCACGCTCGACGACGTCGAAGCCTTCCGGCACGCGATCGAGGCCATCGACGAGCTGGACTTCGATCAGGAGCGCGCCCTCGCCAATGCAGAGCGCTTCTCGGTCGCCACCTTCCGCCGCGGGATCTCCGAGCAGGTGAAGGCCGCGCTCGCCTCGCGCGGGCGATCATCTGACTCCTGAGCGCTAGGGTGCGCCGCGGTGCCCGCCAGATCGCTCCACATAGCGTGGCTCGGGCCTGCCCCGGCCGAGAACGGCGGCGTTCCCGGGGTCGCCACCGACCTGCTCGAGGGCCTCGCGAACCTCGGCCACCGGATCGATTGCTTCTTCCCGTCGGCCACCGTGAAGATACCTGAGCGCCTGGAGGGCATCGAGAACATCACCGTCACCAGAGGCGCGATGGAATGGAGCTGGGATAGCTGGTACAGCCGCACGCGCACGCGCGCCTTCCTCAGCGGCATGCTCGCGCGCGGCGCGGCGTCGCTGCGGCTGCGCCGCCTGATCGCGCGCCGTCATCGCGAGGACCCCTATGAGCTGATCTATCAGTTCTCGAGCATCGAGACGCTCGCCGCGCCGGCGATGCTGAGGCGACGCGTGCCGCTGGTCATCCATCCGGAGACGCACAGCGCTGGCGAGCTGCGCTCGCTGATCGCCGAGCGCGCCCTGAGCATGCGCTGCCAGTCGCGCGCGCGCTTTGCGCTGGTCGCGGGCATCCTGGTCGTGCGCTCGCTCGTGCAGCGGGCGCGGATTCGCCACGCGCGCCTGGTCGTCTGCATCAGCGCGGTCTTCCGCGACCACCTCGTGCACGACTACGGCGTACCGCTCGAGGCGACGGTCGTGGTGCCCAACCCCGTGCGCCTCGAGCGCTTCCAGGCGCCCGACAGGGCCCCCGGTCAGCCGCCGACCGTGCTCGTGCTGGGGCGCGTCGTCGCGCGCAAGGGGGTCGAGAGCGTCGTTGCGCTCGCGCGGCTGCTGCGCGAGCGCGGGCCGAGCGTGCGCATTCGCGTCGTCGGCGGACCCAGCCTGTGGTCCGACTACACCAAGCTGCTCGATGAGCTGCCCGAGGAGAACGCCGAATATGTGGGCGCTGTCCCCGGCTCTGCGATCCCGCTCGAGCTCACGCGCGGCGACATCCTGATCCAGCCCAGCAGGTACGAGCCGTTCGGCCTGACGATCGCCGAGGCGTTGGCATCGGGCGTGCCAGTGCTCGGCACGAGCGAGGTGGGCGCAATCGAGCAGGTCTCCCCCACCGTGTCGATTGTCGTCGCGCCAGGCGACGTCGAGGCGATGGCGAGCGGCATCGAGGAGCTGCTCGCGCGGCTCAGCGCGGACCCGTCCGGGATCAGGGCGGCCGCGCGTGCTGAGGCGATGCGCCTGTTCGCCCCGCAGGTGGTCTGCGAGCAGATCTCCGCAGCGCTCGAGGCCCTCGTCGCCGGCGAGCCGGCGCCCGCCGGCGCCACGGCCACGGCGCCGCTGTCGCCCTCGAGCGCGCCGGGAGCCTGCGGGCGCTAGCCCTGCGAGAGCCGTGCGCGCAGCGCGTTGCGAACGCCGGCGCGAAGGCGCGCGCCATCCATGGCCGAGGCGATCAACAGCTCGGCGGCTCCCCGCAGGCGTCGTCCGTTCACAGCGTGCGCGGCCCCCATGCGGTAGTAGTACATCCCCAAGGCGTGCCTGCGGCGCCTGAACCGCTCCCATGCCGGTGCCGAGGCGAGCTCGGCCGCGAACTCCTCCGCTCCGATCTCCTCGCGCCCGGACATTCGCCTGCGCTGGTTCTCGGCCACCCTCCAGGCACCCTGCTGTTTGTCCCAGAAGCGCTCAAGTTGCATCGAACCTGCCCGCTTGCGGTAGTAGACGAGGGCCTCGGGGACGTTGACGACCACGCCCCGGTCGGCCATGCGCCCGAAGAAGTCGAACTCATCGGCGGCACCGTACTCGCTCGAGTATCCGCCGACGGCATCGAAGTCCGCGCGCGCGAACAGCACGGATGAGTGAATCACGAAGAAGAGCCCTCCCGTCCGCCGCAGCTCGTCGTACTCCTGCTCGCTGCTCGGTCCCATGATCGCCGGCGAGATCACCTTCTTGGCGTCGTTCATGTTGTAACCGTGAGTACCGAGGAGGGCGACTCGCCGGCCGCCGGGCCAGCGGCGTAGGAACTCGACCTGGCGCTCGAGCTTCTCGGGCGCCCACACGTCGTCTGAGTCGCACTCGGCGATCCACTCGCCGCGCGCGGCGGCGACTCCCTCGTTGCGAGCGGCAACGACACCGGAGTGCGAGGGCAGGCGCACGTAGCGAACCGCGATGCGCCGCTCGCATCGCGCGGCGAATTCACCAACGAACTGCTCCGTGCCGTCATCCGAGCCGTCGTCTGAGATCACGATCTCGCCGGGCTCGAGCGTCTGCTCGACGATCGAGGAGAGCGCATCGCCGATGCGAGCGACGTCGTTGAAGGTGGGAACGACGACCGATATCGAACCGCCTGGAGGCAGCGGCTCAGGCGAGCCGCTCATAGCCCCATAGCCTCACGAGATCCCGCTCCAGATACTCGCTCAAGGCTGCGACCTCGGGCTTGAAGCGCTGGCGCAGCTCTAGCATCAGCTGCTCATCCGGGGCGCGAGGCGCGGTGAAGAAGATACGGTCGCGAAGCCCGACCAGCGCGCTGCGCGTCACGCCGGAGGGGGCGAGTGCCCTTGCCGATGCCTGCGCTGCCCGTGCGAGCGGACCACGTCCGGCGGCGAGCGCGTGCGAGAGACGGTGCAGGGCCGGCGCCCTGACGCGGACGGTGGGGTTCGCGACGCGAGGCGCGACCGGGACCTGCTCGTCGACGCCCAGAAAGCGCAGCACCCGGCGCACTGTCGCCTCGTTGTCGTTGAGGAAATCGTCATAGATGAGCACCAGCACCTGCTCGGGTGCAAACAGGGCGTGGTAGCGGCGCAGCTGCTCGACGTAGCGGACGTGCTCGGAGTAGAGGAGCACGTTGGGACGATGTGAGGAGGCCGGGATCTGCTGACCCCGCCTGCGCGCGTCCTCCAACGCGAGCGCCTTGCGCAGGTCCTTCTCGCTCTCCACGTGGGCCTGCACGTATTGAAGGTGCAGCGAGCGGATGAAGCTTGCCGGCTCGCGCAGGATGGCGATGATTCGCGCCGCCGGCTGCAGCTGGGCGATCGCCTGGGCCGCCGTGTGGGAGGAGAGATAGGACGGAGAGGCCTCGCCCACGCGTTGCTCGGTGCCCGCCGCAGCGAACAGCGCGAGGTACTCCTCGAGCGTGTCCGGGAGGTTGGCGGTGGCGGGGATTTGGAAGCGGTCGCGCAGGTCGCTCGCGAGAAAGCGCGGCTCCTTGACGTCGGGCATGTATATCTGCGGATGGGACCTGAGCATGGTGTAGAGCGCGGTCGTGCCGCTCTTGGCCTGGCCCACGATGAAGAAGTCCGGAGCCCGCTGCGGCAGACGGGGCCCGGCAGCGGTGGCCTCAGTCGAGGCGGTCATAGCCCCACAGCGTGACCAGATCCCGGTCGAGATAATCGCTGAGCGCGAGCACCTCCGGCTTGAAGGCGCGGCGCAGCTCGAGCATGAGGGCGTCGTCCGGGGGCGGCGGCTTGGTGTACAGGAAGCGGTCGCGGATCGCGAGCGCCGACTCGCGGCTGAGCGATCGCGGCGCGAGCCTCTTCGCGGCGGCCTGTACGGCGCGCGGAAGCGCGCCGTCGCCCGCGGCGAGGGTGTGAAGGAGCGAGTACAGCCGCCGCGAGCGAACCTGGACGGTGGGGTTCGCGTCTACCAGCTGGACGGGGAGGCTGTCGTCGACTCCCAAGAAACGCCACACGTTGCGCACGGTCGCCTCGTTGTCGGCGCGGAAGTCCTCATACGCCAGCACCAGCACCTGCTCGGGGTCGAACACGGCGTGGTAGCGGCGCAGCTGTTCGACGTAGCGAACGTGCTCGGAGTACAGCGTTGCCTTCGGCCAGTAGGGGTTGCCCTCCGGCACGCGACCCTCACGGCGCTCGCGCTCGAGCGCGAGCGCCTTTCGCAGGTCCTTCTCGGGCTCCACGTAGACCTGTACGAACTGGAAGTGCAGCGAGCGCAGAAAGCTCGCGGGCTCGCGCAGCACGGCGACGATGCGCGCCTCCGGTTGGATCTCGGCAATCCGCTGCGCCGCGCTCTCAGACCACAGATAGACCGACGAGGCCTCTCCGGCGAGCTGGTCCGGTCCGGCCTGCGCAAACAGGGCGAGATACTCCTCGAGGCTCTTGGGTGTGATTCCCGTGCCGCGCGGGCGCAGATCGGCGACGGAACGCAGCTCGTCCGCCAGGAACCATGGCTCCTTGTTGTAGGGCATGTGCAACTGCGGATGGTCCCTGACCATGCCCCACAGCGCAGTCGTGCCGCTCTTGCCGTGCCCGACGATGAAGAAATCGGGCACGCGCCTGCTCGTTCCGAGCGGGTCGATGGCTTGCTCAGGAGATGCCGTCACGAGCGAATTGTCGCATGTCGACTAACGAGCCCGGCGGTGCAATCGGGCCACCCACCGCGTCGCAATGGACGTTTGTGGCATTGCGGCGTCGGGCCATCAAGTCTTCGAGCAGGTCGTCCGATAAGTCCACTGGCCGACCGCAGCTCCTCAGCACCGGCGGGCGGGCGGCCTTGAACGATGCTCTTCGCTTTGATCCCCATTGTCTGGTTGCTGATCGCCTCGCTTGTGGTCGTCCTCTGCCAGGCTGCCGCCCGCGGCGACGCCGCACTGGTCGCGACGACGGCGGCGCAGGAAGCGGGCACGCCGGTGGAGCAGCCGTCCACGTGTACTCGCTCCGGCGGACGCGCGTTCAAGCGGCCCGGCTCCACGCGCGCCACCGCGACCCAGCGGGCGCACGGTCGCACACGATCCTGAGCCCGGGCGGGTGCTAGTCGCTCGCCCGCGCCAGCGCGACTGTCAGAGTCCCTTGCCTCCGAGCACGTGCGGGATCGTGCGTAGGAGAATCTTCACGTCGCTCCAAAGCGACCAGTTGGCGATGTACAGGTAATCGATCGCCACCATCTCACGAAGAGGCACGCGGGCCGGTCCGAGTATCTGCCAGGGCCCTGTCATGCCGGGCATCAACTCGAGGCGCCGGCGGTGCCAGCCCTCCACTTTCTTATCCTCGTCGATCACCAGCGGGCGAGGCCCGACCAAGCTCATCTCGCCTTTGAAGATGTTCCACAACTGCGGCAGCTCATCCAGCGCGCTGCGGCGAAGCCAACGACCGGTGCGCGTTATGCGCGGGTCCTGAGCGATCTTGAAGAGTCCCTCCTGGGCCTCGTTGCGATCACGCAGTGACTCCTTCATTGCGTCCGCTTCGGGCACCATGGTGCGGAACTTGAGCATGTCGAAGCGGCGCCCGTAGCGCCCCACTCGCTGCTGGCGGAAGAACACGGGGCCGCCGTCCTCGAGCTTGACGAGCAACGCGATCACGATCAGCAGCGGGGAGACAGCCAGCAGCCCGAGGGAGGCGCCGAGAAGGTCAAACAGGCGCTTGGACGCGGCCGAGGAGCGCGTCAGGTCGAAGCGCCGTACGCCCATGACGGTGACGCCGTGGAGATCGTCGAACTCGACGGAGGATCCGACGACCTCCAGCAACCGCGGCAGCACGCTCACCCGTACGCCAACGGCCTTCAACGTGCGCACCAGGTTCAACATTTCGCCGCCGTCAACGCTGCGCGGGGCGATGATCGCCCGGTGTACGTCCAGCGTCTGCGCGAGGTCCCTGATCTCGGCGAGCCTGGCTTCGGAGAACGTGTCGGTCGACCATGCGGCGACCTTGTCGAGGTCGAGATGGGCCACGACCTCGGCATTAACCCCCCCACGCCCTGACAGCTTCGAGCGGATCGTCTCGGCCGAGAGCTCATCGCCGATGAACAGGCAGCGCTCCGCCGGCGCGATCCACAACGCGGCCGTCCTCGCGAGTGTCCGAGCGAGGATCAGGCCGCCCGAGAGCGCCAGCCATAGGAACAGGGCCTCGTGCCGGTCGAGCGGACGATGCGTGATCAAGCCACCGAGGAGCCACGTGACCAGCGCGCACAGCGTCGCCAGCTCGAACAGCCGTGGCGCCTCGTCCAGCGTGGTCTTGCGCAACAGCGTCTCGTCCCTGTCATACAGTCCCGTGAGCTTGGCGCAGATGATCAGCACGGGCACCTCGGCCACCGCGGCCCATGTCAGCGCGACGGAGCGATGTGAGAGCTGCACGGTCAGCAGGAATGCCGCCACGATCGCCACCACGTCCCCGATGACCAGCAGTCGCCGGAACAGGGCGTCGCGTCGCAGACACGCGGCCGGCCCACGCACCTCCGAGAGCCCACCAACCCACCCGAGGCGCCAGATCCTCCACAGCCCTCGCGTGACCGTGCTGGTCGGAGCGGAGCCCCGCTCACGCTCGTGCGGCGCTCGACGCGTCCCACCCAGCGAACTACCGGCATCTGCGAGCGATGACCGCCCCCACGCGATCCCCGGCTCGACCCCGCTCCCCGTCTCCACGCTCATCCCGCCTCCTTGCTCGCCACGCTCGGACCTCTCTCAGCGAGGCCCCAGCCCCAAGATTCAACCCCAAACTCAAACAATTGTCGAGATTCTGCGACCCCTGCTCCGGTGGCCATCATAGAGATCCGCCGTACCTAAAGCAAGCCCTGACTACGGCTTGAAAACAAGCACCCGCTACTGAGTCTCCGGGTGCGCCGCGGAGTCGGCCGGTGCTGCTGCGAGCTCGCCGGGGCCACGCCAGGGGCGCTTGTAGGCGACCCACACCGACGCGCCGAGGAGCAGCGTGGCGCACAGAATCCACCCCAGCGCCGTCGTTCCGACGCCCACGTACTTCAGCCCCGAGGCGAAGATCACGAACGTGATGGCGGGGCGGATGTAGCGATCTGGAGCACTCGAGGAGAGCATCGCTCCGACCAGCACGGCGGGGACGCTGCCGATGATCAGCGAGGCTGTGACGGCGAGCTCGACGTGACCGAACGCGAGCGCTCCCAGCGCCGCCGCGAGCGTCAGCGGCACGGCCTGCGTCAGATCGGTGCCGACGAGCTGGTTGGCGCCGATCATCGGATACAGGAACAGCAAGAGGATGATCATCAGCGACCCGGAGCCCACCGAGGTCATCCCCACGATCACTCCGCCGATCATGCCGACCATAATCGTGCGCAGCGGGTGGACGCTGATCTCGTGCACGATCGCGCCTCGCGCCGTCCCGCCGCGGCGGTCGAGCACGTAGCGGAGCACCATGGCCGCTGCCCCGATGAGCAGCGCTGCGCCGAGCACCGTCTCGATGTTCGTTTGCGCGCTCTTGGCGTCGCCGAGCAGATGCAGCAGGTATGCGCCGAGGAATGCCATCGGCACCGAGCCGAGCGCCAGCCAGCCAACGAGGCGCATGTTCACGGTGCGTTTGCGCAGATGCACGGCGCCACCGAAGGGCCGCATGACGACCGCTGCCACCAGGTCACTGGAGATCGCCGCCGCCGGCTTCACCGAAAACAGCAGGATCAGCATCGGCGTCATCAGCGCCCCCCCGCCGGCGCCAGTCATGCCGACCAGAAAGCCCACAACCGCGCTGCCAAGAACGATATAGGGGTCGATGTGCACGAAGGCGAGCCTAACGCTTCCTCACGTTCCGGGTCGAGGTTGCATGCGCTCCCGCGGTAGCCCAACGCCCCTCGCCTGCGTCCGTGCGCAGGCCCGCGTGCCCGCCCAAAAAGCGAGCGGCCGCCCCATCTCTGGGGCGGCCGGTTCACTTCATCGCACCCTTGCTATCTCGCTAACGCCAGCTTCCTTGCAGGCGCATCGACAAGTGCGACTACTGTTTGACGACTATTCTTCTTCCGAGATCTTGCTGCCGATTTCTTCGGCGCCTTTCTCGGCCCTTTCGGCGACTTCCTTCGTCAAAGCCGCGTAGTCGTGGTTTTTGAGTTCTTTGCCTCCGGCTTTCGTGCTGACGATAAACGACAGATAGTCATGCACGGCCGTGGCGACTTCCTTCGATTTCGTTTCGATTTCCGGAGTTGTGTCGCCAGCGAAGTACGGCTCGAGGAACCAGAAGTACTGTTTCGCAGCGAGCACGTAGGTCACGCCGCAATCCGCGTACGTTTCCGAAACGTTTTCGGCTTTCACTTTGGACCAGTCCTCGCGCGTGCTTTCCGGCGGGAACGGGGCGCCTTTAGCTGCAACGTATTTCGACTCCTTGCAGTTGGATTCCCCTTCTTTTTCGGTGTCGCCCTTGGTCGCGGGATCTTCATAGGTCACGCCTGGGGAGCCGGGCGTCGAGTTCTGTACGACTGCCCAGAACCTGTGGTTGAATTCCTTCTTTGAGGTTTCGCCGCCACCGTTGTGCGTGTGGACGGCTGATTTGCCCGAGCCTTCTACCGTTTCCTTCTGCGTGAACCACTTCTTTTCCGCGGCGACCGCGAGGTCGGCGTAGCCAATGCTGCTCGGCGTGCTGTTGACTGTTTCCAACACGCCGGGGTTACCGGTTTTCGCCGGCCGCACGACTTTCGCGGCTTCGGGCCAGCGCTGGTTCTGGCAACCTTCCTGGACCGCTTCCCAGCTCTCCGTGAACGGAACTTTGTACTTTTCTTCCGTCGCTTTGGATTTTTCGCACGGGTGTTCGGTGCCGTTGATCGTTTCGAACGCTTCGAACGTCGGTTCCGTCTTCGGTTCGACCTGGGCGAGGAACGACTTGAAGATGTGCGTCGTCCCTGATTTGTCCCTACGCACGACCACGCTGATTTCGTCTTCTGCGGCGGTCGCCGGTTCGCATTTCAGTTCGTTCTTCGCGGCGCCTGTTTCTTCGTTCTGTGCTGTGATCGCCGCAGCCCAGGTCCTGTACGTACCTTCGTAGATTCCGCGGATGATCTTCTGATCAAGCGCCAGCCGGTGCGGTTTCGTTTCCTTGCCTTTGCTGGTCTTGATGTTTTCCTTGGTTTCTGTGGTGCAGGCTTCGGGCAGGTGCACGACTATCGCGACCGCGCCCTGCGCTACCGGGAGCGACTCGATGGCTGCGCCTTTTTGTTTGCTTTTGCCTTCTTCGAAGGTGCCTTCACGATTTGGCAGCCCGGCTCCCACGAAACCGAGCGATTCGTTTTCGAATTCCTCCTTGACGGCTTCAGACGGGGCTTCGTCGGTTCCGCAGAACGGGAACGAGCTGACACGCGGGTATTTCGCTGTTTCCGTGCCGGTGGTTTTTTCTTCACCGAATGAGCTGATGCCGTTGCCCCACGTTTTCAAACAGCTGCCGGAGCCTTCGTCTATGGCTTTTTCACGGTTGATGAATTCGACCGTGGGCTTTTTCGACCCAGAGCACGCTAGCGAGCTAGTCGAGTTGTTGAACCCGGTGGCCTGTGCTTCTCCTTTTGCGTTGAAGCCGGTCCACAAGAACTCGGCCGGGGCCTGGAACGTCGAGCCCTCGCCCTGGATGTTGGAGCCTTCGCACTGCGTGAGAACGTCGGTCTTCCATTTCACTTTCGATTTGGCGCTCGCCACACCTGGCAAGCCCATCGCGAGCGCTGCGGCCGCCGCCATGCTCATGGGCACGGCACGACGCAATGACACGAATCTCATTTGCGTGAGAACCTCCTGTCGGGATTTGTGTTGCGCGGATCTCTTATCCACGGAGCGGCAGCTGGCCAACGACCCCCGCCGTCACCAAGTCTCGCTGGCTGCGCTCGCGAGGACGTTACGATCCTGTGGAGATCGGGTGCCCCTATTTCTTTACAGCGGCTTGACAGCGCGTTGACACGGGTGACCGTGTGAACCATCCATCGGCCAAAAGGGGGAGGTCTCTGTGCGCGCCCTGCGCGCCAGGGCGGCGGCTGCGGCGCATGGCGAGGAGTGCTACTTGTGGGACTTCTTGGCAGCCTGGCGTAGCGTGACGATGTGGCTGGCCACGCTGTTCTTCTGCCCGCCCGTGCCGTCTGAGACGATCGTCAACTTGGCCGCAAGCTTTCCGTGAGAGCTGCTCAGCAGCGCCTTCCCCGTGGAGCTGAGGTGCAGCGTCACCGACCTGCTCCCGCCCGAGAGCGAGAACGAGCCGGACGCCAGCGTCAGGACCTTCTTACGGGACTGTTTCTTGCTCGAGGCAGCTACCGCGCTGGCCGTCTGCAGCGTCAGCGAGCCGCTGCAGGATCCGCCGCTCGGGCAAGTGATCGTGACCGTTAACGACCCGCTCGAGCTAACCGAGAGCGAAGATCCGCTGAAGGAGGCTATGTAGCCGGCGACGCCGCCTTTGGCATTCGCTGCTTCTTCTTCGGCCTTCTTCTTTGCGGCTTCTTCTTCGGCCTTCTTCTTTGCGGCTTCTTCTTCGGCCTTCTTCTGGTTCGCGGCGCTTTCGGCCGCTTGTTCTGCTTCCTTCTGTTTTTTCGCTATTTCGGCCGCTTCTTTTGCCTTTTCCGCCACGCTCTCCTCGACCGTGATTTCCATTTTTTCCGACGTCGCCGTCAGCTTTTTCCCGGTGGCACTTTCCGCATCGACCGTGACCTTGATCTTGCATTGGGTCGTCGCGGCTTCGCCACAGCGGCCGAATTCGTGTTCGACGTGAATTGGACTCGACAGCGTTTCAGGCGGTTCCGACTGTTCGGCTTTCGCCCCTTCGCCGAATTCCCACACGACATGCGTGATCTTGAGCGGTCCTTCGTTCGGTTCCTCCTTGACTTCCACCGCCAGTTTTGCCGCCCCTTCATGCGCCGCGATCTTCACCGGTTCAGGCGTTTTCGGGTCGAGGACGAAGCTTAACCCCCTTTACGGTCACTTTGTCGGCGACGGCCGGCTGCACGACTTCGTCCGCGAGATCGTCGCTGTGGACGACATCGGTGATTTCGTAGGCGCCTTCTTTGCTGAATTTCTGTTGGCGTCCGAGGATGAACCCGTACCCTTCCGCTTCTTCGTGCAAGCCGTTGTGTTCGAAGGCTTCTTCGTGTTCTTCTAGGACAGCGCCGTTGAACTTGACCGTCCACTTGACGCTCTTGGCAGCAGCGGCGGGAGCGCTCGGCTTACCGATCACCGAGCTGACTTCGGTGCTTTCGCCCAGCGGAATTTCGTTGGTCAAGACGCCGTGGAAGCGCTGCGCCGGCGTGGTGACGTTTGGAATCGGACAGCCTTTCGTGCTCCCACCTTCGCCGAACTGCACGACTTCCGCACGTTGTTCTTCTTTTTCGTGGCCGGCACCGACGTCTTCGGTGTAGTAGGTGAGTGCCAGTAGGCCGCGTTTGCCGGCAATGCTCACCCCACCTACAGCGAGCGTGCCACCCGCCCCAGTGGGGAGCTTGTGCAGGTCGCAGGGTTCCGGCCCCAGATTTTCGTTTTCGGTGCCACCGGCTGTCCAGCCGACCTCGCTGATCGAGGGTTCGCCGGGGACCGGATGGCTATAGTGCAGCACCGCCGGCGCCGGCTGCGAGGTCGGTGCGTAATCGCCGCTGAGGTAGAGCGTCCCCGCGGTGCTCCCTTCATCGACCATCGACATGACGCTCGCCGGTGTTTCCTGGCCGGTGCTCGCCGAGAACGCCGGCAGGGATTCCGCCACGAAGAGCTCCTTTGGCGACATCGCGTGTTCGCCGGCCGCCTGTACGTCGGCCCCAGCCGGTGCGAGCTGCCAGACGACGCCTTCCGGACCCACGCTTTCGTCTTCGCCGTAGCCGAGCACGCTTCCGTCGGGGGCAAACACCGGCGAGGCCGGTGCCATGACGCCGGCTTCTTCTTCTTCTTCTTCACCGCAGCCACGGTGGGGACCGATGTTGCCGAAGAGGACCTTCCCTTCTTTATCGACGTAGCGGGCGGTTGGAGACAGTTCTTTGATTTCTCCGCTCGGCTTAGGTTCCACCTTCACAAACTGGAGAGCGGCGCGGCACTGTTTTTCTGCGTTTCCGAGCTCGACTTCTTCGTTGCTCTCTTCGTCCTGATTACCGGAGATGACGAGATCCCCGTTTTCGGGGTCGACCGCCATGCCACGCGGGTCCAGCAGGGCTTCTTTCGGTTCTTCGCCTTGGCCACCGAGTTCCTTGCGCGTGAGCTGGGGCACTGGCACGTCTTTCCCTTCTTCTTTCACTTCCTTGCTCACGAGCGCTTTCTTGGCGGCGTCGTATTCGAAGGCATACAGCGATCCTGCGGCGGGCATGCCGTCATCGAGCGGGAAGACGGAGTGGCCGACTTTTTCTTCCTTTTCTTCTTCTTTTTCGTTCACCGCACGACGTTCATAGACAAGCAGTACGTAGACACGGTTGCGGCTCGGATCGACCGCCAGCGTCGCATTCACGCCTTCAGAGCCCAGCGTTTCGCCTTGTTCTTTCTTTTCTTCCTTTTTCGGTCGGTTGAAGGGCTTTTCGGCCTGCATGGTGCCTTCGTCGAAGCGCTGCAGGTCGAATTCCCCGGTGCCGGTGTTTCCGGTGAGAACGTAGTAGCTGCCGTCGCTTCCGGCGGCGAATCTCACGAGGTGGTTCTTGCTGACCTGCCCGACCGCTTCGCCGGGCGTCATTTTGAACTGTTTTACCTCGCCCCAG
Source organism: uncultured Solirubrobacteraceae bacterium (assembly GCA_963722435.1). Classification (GTDB taxonomy): domain Bacteria; phylum Actinomycetota; class Thermoleophilia; order Solirubrobacterales; family Solirubrobacteraceae; genus Palsa-744. Next base: position 1,285,273 of record CAVRKZ010000001.1, read on the forward strand.
CTTTCCGCTCTCGCCGAGGACGCTGCCCATGCGAACGCGAGCAGGAGCAGCGCAAGCACGCACACGACGGTCGGAGACGTGGAGAGCCGGGCGCGCCGCATACAGGCAACAGGTTGCCAATCGCGGCCGGCGGGCATGTTGCGATGCCGTGAACGAAGCGTGAATCCGCCCGCTCTCACCACCGAGGCCTCCTTCGCTCTCGCGCGAGCCGGCGCTGGGCACGGGACGAGCTCACCGTCACCGGCGCGACACGCACCTCGGCGCGCCCACCGCGCCTGCGCGGACGTGCCGACGCGCCGGCAAATGCAGCGAGGACGATCAGGCCCAGTAGATAGGCCGGGACGGGCTCGTGTTCGTCGGTGCGGTAGGCGACCGCCTTGTTGGACACTGACTCGGGCGCCTCCTCGTGCTCCTCTTCGCGTTCGGCGACCTCGACCGGGGAGGTGACTGCGGAGGTACCCGTGGGCGGTGTGGGCCTCGCGGGCGTGGGCACCGGCGGCGGCACGAACGCGAGCACCGGCGTCGCGACGGCAGCCAGCGGCACGAACGGCGGGAATGCGTGCACGGCGGGCTTTGGCGCCGGCGCCGGCGGGACGAGTTGCGGCGGCGGTGGGATGGGGGGCGGGGCGGCCGCCGGCGGGGCAGCCGTCGGTGAGGGCTGCGGCGCCGGCGCCGGCGGGGCGGGCGCGGCAACCTGCGCGTTCGCCGGCGGCAGTTCCTTCAGCGGCACGGTCCCGCATGGCTGGCGCACGCTGCCGGCCTGCACCGTCACCAGCAACGTGTACGAGAGGCCCCCGGCGTTGACCGTGACCTTCGTTTCCCCCTTGTTGTAGGCGCAGAAGAGCCCCGAGGTCGCCCCGACCTGTTCGCCGTCTTCTTCGTGTCCGTCCTGGACGGGTTCGCCCTTCGCATTCATGAGCACCGATTCACGATTGCTCGAGGCCGTGTTGATCTTCACGAAACCGCCGATGTCGGGCCGGGAGGAGCGGAATTCGTATTCGGGGAGTATCGCTTCCGAGCACCTGACCCCGACGCAGATCGAGGGGATCGGGACGTACTGCCCTTCTTCGCACGAGGTCTCGTCGTTTTCGCTCCTGCAGCCCCCGCGCGGCCGGCGTGCCAGCCCGCTGAAGATCGCCGTCTCGCTCCTGGGCAGCAGCGTCCCTCGGTCCGATTCCATCGTCAGTTCCCCGATCACGGGGACCAGCCGCGCGTTGACGGGCGCCCGGTCCATGGCTTCTTCTGCCTTTGTGCGCCGTCCCCACTCGACTTCCCCGAACAGGACGCCCTTGGCGCCGTGGAATTCGCTGGTGTCTTCGTTGAACGCGTGCTCGTAGCCGAGCGTCCCCGACCCGAACGTCTGCAGGCTCGAGCCGTCGAATGAGACGATCTTGGCGACGTTCTCTTCAGGGGCGTCGTAGAAGTAGGCGGAGGCCGCGTAGCCTTTGGGGTCGGCGCCGTCGGGGTCGCGCCCGGTCAGCGCGGCGAACAGCGCTTCGGCGTCTTCTTCGTGTTTGCCCGGCGCGAGCTGGGTGCTGAGGTCCGCTTCGCCCACGACGATCACGGGCTTCCTCGCGCTCCCCGCTTCCTGTAGGCGCTGCTCGAGCCAGACGCGCTGGGCGCCTTCCACGCCTCCGGCAGCGTCGTCGAGCACGACCACCTCCACGTGTTCGTTCTGCGTTGCGTAATAGCCGTCGGCACAGCCGCAGGTATCGGTTTCGCGTTCGCTCGTCGAAGGACGGCTGCCGGCGGGCCCCCAGCCACCGCTCGCGGGTGATTCTCCCAACGGCGAGGCGAGCCCTCCGAAGGCCGGCACCTGCGCGGGCTCGCCTTCGAGTTCGCCATCCGCGTCGGCCGCGTACGCCGGTGACCACGGGCCGGCAGCGAACAGGCCGGCGTAGCGCTCGTATTCTTCGGTGAAGGGAGCCCGCGGCGGGTGCGGTCCCTCATAGGGGGAGTAATGGATCATCGGGCCGCTGTAGAAGAACGCCGAGGCGCCGGCGCTGTGGGCCACCGAGACCGCCTTGGCGAGCCACTCTTGCGGCCCGATGTCGGTCTCCACGCGGTCCTCGCAGGCGGCTGCACAGCTCGCGTTGCCCCCGAATGCGAGCGTCGTGACGCCCCCGCCCGCTCCGCCGGGAGCGGGTTCTTCGGGCGCCACCGGGATCCGTGAGGTGCCCTCGTTCGGCGGCTGGCCTTCGGAGGGATAGCGCTCGACGTCGGCCGTCTGCTCGTTTTCCACTCCGGTGGCGATGCCGCCGACCACCCAAGCTTCAGAGCCGCTCGGCGCGACGAGCGCCGCGATCACGGGATCCGGAGTGTAAGGCTCGTCGTATTCGGCGTAGTCCAGCCCCTCGGTGGCGGGATCAACGCTGTGCCGTTCGTCGCTCCAGCCGGTGGCCGTCTGGCGCAGCAGTGCGCCGGCGTACGTACCTGCGCCGCCGGCGAAGCCTGCGCTCGTCTGTTCATAGGGTGGGAACCCCGGCGGCGGTTCGTACTCCGCGCCGCCCCCCAGGGCGCTTGCGCCGCCGGCGCTCAGGAGCGCGCGCAGCGCCCCTCCGTGGCGAAAGAGCGCCAGCGATCCGGAGACCCCGGTCGGCAGTGGCGTCGCCTCCTGGCGCCAGGGAGCCCCCGCCGATTCGCGCTCGTAGAGACGAACGCTGGCTTGGCCGGCGAGCACCGCGGCGCCGCCGTCGGGGAGCGCCGCGACAGCCTGGACACGGGCTGAATCGGTGACTTCCTGCTCTTCCTTGTCGACCGTCCAGCCGCTACCGTCGTTGACGAGCAGGCCACCTTCGAAACGCGCTTCTCCCGGGTTCGGTTGGACGTTGTAGGCGACCAGCGCTTCTGAGCCGGCGAAGGCGATCCCCGTGAACTGGGCCTTTCGGACTTCGGCGGGCAGGCCGGTTTCCTGCGTCCACGTCTTGCCGTAGCGTAGGATCACTCCGCCCTGCCCCACGACTTCCGTGCCGACGGCGTAGCCGCGGGCAGGGTCGGTCGGGTCGAAGGCGACGCCATACAGGTTCGCGCGGAGGTTGATGGGGGTCGCGGGGTCCCGTTCCCAGAGGCCGGTTTCTCCCCGCCACAGCCACATTTCGCCGCCTTCGCCGACCGCGAAGGCGCGGTTCGCCGTCGGCCACGCGACCGCGCGCAGGTTCGGCTTTTCGACCCGCTCACCCGGCCCGAAGAGGCTTTCTGGCAGCCAACCCTGACCGGGCTTGTAGCGGGCGACGCCCCCGCTCTCGCCGACCGCGAGGGCTTCGCTGGAGAGCGCCGCCACCGGCACGCCGGGCTCCGGCGCGATCGCGCCCAGCGGATGGCGTGTCGCAACCGGCCACTGGCCCAGACGGTCCGGTTCCGCGGAGGTGGTCAGGTGGACCGGGATCTGGTAGCCGAGCCAGCCTTCGCTCGGCGAGCTGAAGGCGGCGCCGTAAAGGCGCCCGGGTATCGCGTTCGGCTGCTGGCCTCCGCCCAGCGACAGCACGGATTCGAATTCGCCGCTCGCGTTCAAGCGCAGGGTGACACCTTCGAAGAGCCCGGTTATGACGCGCTCGCCGTACTGAGACGAGCTCGTCCATGCGATGCTGCGCCCATACTGCAGGGGCGGTTCCTCCGGCAGCGTTCCCTGGCAGAGGGGCGTTTCGGCGGCCGCGTTGCACCAGCTGCGCTCGATCACGCCGTCTTCGCCCACCAGCCGCACGTACATGGTCGTGTACGGCTGCTGGCGTTCGACGTCGGTGCGCAGGCCGTCCACCCACACACCTTCTTCGGTCACGGTCAGCAGCTGGGACTCCACGGTGATCTCTGCGCCTTCGGCGCCGGACACGGAGAACGGCTCCCCCGCCGGTACGCCTCCGCTGACGGGGACTCTGAGAGCGAGACCAACTTGGCCCGTGCCCTGACCGACTTCCGCTTCGACCGGCAGCCAGCTCCAGCTGCCTGCTTTCTCGACGCGGCGGAAGAGGGCGACCGCTCCTTTTCCATACGCGCTTGACAGGCGCGCCAGCAGCCACGCGTTCTGCGGGCTGCTCGCGCCGATCGCCAGGACGTTGAATTCCCCCGCGCTTTCGGCAGGGATCTCGATCGGCTCCCGAGTCCAGCTGTGCCCGTCCCAGTGCAGGACCGCTTCGTCGACGCCGACCTCCTTGAACACCGGCACGACGAGCGCTCCCGCCGAGCCGTCGCTTTCTGCGAGCGGCGTGATCATCGGGGCGCGTTCGCGCCCAAACAGCGTCTGGTGTTCGCTCAGGAGCGCTTCTTCACCCGCTTTCACGGCCCCTTCTGTGGGCACGGGGGCCGTCGCTTCGAAAGCTCCACCGGGCTTGCGCACGAGCAGGACCTGTGGCGGTTCGGATTCATGCGCTTCGCGGGCGATCGTGCCAGCCAGCACGCCATAACCTTCCGGCGTCATCTGTCCCTCGAGAGGGCTGGCACTCCCGTTCGGGTGGTCCGGCAGGAAGTTGGCGGGCAGTTCCGGACCGGGCCCCCAGCCGCCTTCTTCGGCGACGCCCGCGGGCTGCGGGGGCGGGACGTAGCGGACGAGCTTCGGCACCTTGGCGAGTTCGCCGAGACCCCACGTCGTGCCTTCGGGTGCTCCTGGTTCCTTTGGCGTCGCCCCGAGCATGACCACGTTTTCGGCGGGGATCGCCGCGTCGGTGTAGGGAGTGGGTTGCGCCGGGGTGGCTTCCGCCGCGGCCCCTGCGGGGTGGTCGAGGTCCAACGGTAGGAGCACGAGCGCAGCCGCCGCCAGCATCACGGCGGCGAGCCTGGCCGTCCGGCCACACCGGCCCCTTCGAGCGAGCACGCGCATCACGGCAGCCGACCCGCTTCGCTAAAGACTGCGTCGTGAGGCAGCGCGAGCAACGAGGTCGTCTCGGTCGTCACGTTGGCGCCTTCGCCGGTCACCGATGAGACGACCGGCAGGGGCGCCAGCGCGTCGACCTGCAAGGACAGCTTCGTCGGCCAACGACGGGGGTTCAGCCGCAGTTCGAGCTTGCGGTTGCCTGCCTCGAGGACCCTGCTCGGGGTCTCGGCGACGAGCTTGCCTTTGCGCTTTGCGACGAGGCGCGCGCGCGTCTTGACCGCGAGGTGGAAGCTCAGCACGAGCGTGGCGCCTTTGACCAGGTGACTGTGCACGCGCGTGAGCAGCGGCAGCGTCACCTTGTTTTCGCTCTTGGCTTCCTTCTTTTCTTCGAAGCTGCCGCCATAGTCGGGGGGTTCTTCCCGCAGACCCGAGGTATCGGGCGGTGGCGCGTCCACCACTTCCTGCGGAATGCCGTCATCCGGGGGGCGTTCGCTGACGATCTTCCCTTCAGGGAAGCCCGGCAGTTCGCTGTAGGGGAGCGTGCGTTCGCCGTCACGGGCGAGGTGATAGAGCCAGCCGTTGACGTTCGCCATCCAGCAGTCTTCGAGCGCCGGGCACACGAGCCGCTCGGCTACACCGGAGGCATCGCTCGGCAGCGCCCGTTCGGCGCTGTCGGGAAGCGTCTGCACGCCCAGGACGGCGCCCTGCGCGGAGATGTGGACGAGCACGGCAGTCGCCCGGGATTGCTCGCTTTCGGTCTGGGACTGCGGCGCGAGCGCGAGCCACGCGTCTTCGCTGCCCGGTTCGGGAGCGATCGCCTGCACCATCGCGTCCTTCGCCGGGCCACCGAGCAGTTCGTCTTCTTCCGCGGCGCTTTCGAACAGGTCGGGCAGCGGGTTGCCGGGTCGCCCTTCTTCTCCGGGCCCGATGACCTGCGTCCAGATCCCGTCGACGCGGCGGACGACCGCCACCTGACCTTCCTCTTCCGCCGTCAGGCCCGAGATCCCCGTCGCCCTTCCGGTCGCGCCCCACAGCGCGCCTTCGGTCGAACCGAGGCGCAGATATTCGAGCTCTTCCGTCGGCTCGTCGAGCGCACCGTAGATGGGCAGTTCGTCGAGCACCGGTTCCAGCGGCCCCTCCGCTTCTGCGAAGTGCAGCAGCGGCGGCCGCGTGAGCGTCGGCGGTTCGTTATGGGGGTTGAACTTGCTGTAGGCAACGCTCTCGAAGATGGCGCTTTCGAGCTGGCGCATGTCCCTGACCGGATCTCCCTGGTTCAGGTACGGTTCCTCTTCGAGCGTCGAGCCGTTCCAGTGCAGGTGAAACGAGCCGATCCGCGGTTCCGGCAGCGATTCCCCGCCGAACCAGCAATCGGTCGAGTTCGCGGTGGGCGGCTGCGGCGGTAGGCAGGCGGCGCCGTCCATCTGCTCATAGGAGTCGGCTTCGAACGCCAGATGGGCGTAGGAGGCGACGATGCTCCCGCTAGAGAAGTGGCAGAGGGAGTTGTCTGCGAGCGGCGGCAGATGGCCGTTCTCGGACGCCTGCCCCGGTCGCTGATCAGAGACGGTCCAGAAGTCCGCCGGCCCGCCCCAGGCGATGCGCCCGTCCGTCGCGCCGCACACGGTCGCGATCTCGTGCCAGCCGGTTCCGTCGTAGGCCCACACGCCGGGCGGCACGGCGTCACCGTTGCCGTGCGTGATCAGCAGCCCGCGGTTGGCCTGAGGCGACGCCCCGGCCGGTTCCCAGAACTCGATGTCCCCGATCCTCCCCAGTGGCGCCTGAGTCGGCGCAGCGACCACGCCGGGGGGTGCAGGCGGCAGCGAAGGCTGTTCCAGGCGCCACGTCGCTTCACCTTCCACCGCCCGCGCCCCGGCAGGTGCCGCCGCGCCCATCAGGAGCGCAGCCGCCCACGCGATCGACAGCCTCCTCATCGCGGCCTGCTCCCACGCCGAGTCGTCGTCGAATCGCGCGGGCGGGCGGCTCTCTTGGCCTTGGCCTTGCTGGACTTGGCCTTCTTGGACTTCTTCGCATTCACCGTGCGCTTGAAGGAGACTGCGAGCGTCTGCTTGAGCGTCGGTCTGCCGGGGCTTGCGAAGACCAGTTCGAGGCTCGTAGGGAGTCCGTCCGCGCGCGCCGTCAGCGACGCATAGCCGCTCTTTACGCGCATCACGAGCTCGATCAGCCCACCCGCGGGCTCGGTCTCGCTGGCCGTCGCCTGGGAGACCGTGCGGGTGACGAGGGTGTGCGCGGTGTGGGCACGGCGCCCGTGTCCGACCCGCTTGGTGAGCACGATCGCGCCCCGGGCGGCTACCTGCAGAGCGCCGCTGCCGGGCGCCTCGACGTACAGCACGATGCTGCCGTCGGCGCGCGCCTGCGCGGTCGCGTCCAGCTGCCAGGCCGAGGAGATCGCCATCGACGGAGCGCTCGACATCGACTGCGCCACCGCTTCGCTCGGGAAGAGGATGCTGGAGACCTCGAAGACGTCGCTGCCGTCTCCGGGCTGGCAGCAGCTGACGGGTTCCACCGGCTCGTTGCCATCCCCGTAGACGAGGTTGCCGGCCGTGGAGGTGAACACGAGCTCGTCGCCGTTCCCCGAGAAATCGGGTGTCAGGGCGCCCAGTTCGCTCGGTTCGCCCACAGCCTGGTAGGGGTCTCCGCCTTCGGTAAAGACCCTGTGCGGCTGCTGGCTCTGTTCGCCTTCGCCGCCGTAGCCATGGGTCACCCGCGTGAGCGTGCCGTTGGCGAGATCGGCGTCGTAGAGCTCGCTGATGCCGACTTCCGGGAGCTCGCTGCTGATCAGCGTCGGTGAGCCGAGCGCGAAGCGCGTGCGAATCGTGGTGAAGGCGACCTGCAGGCCGTTGGGGGAGATTTCGAAGTCGGTGACTTCCGCGGATTCGGCCGTGGAGGTGGGCGAGCCCACCTGCGTCAGGGGGGTAATCGCCTGCCGGCGGGAGAGGCCCGGCTGCATGTTCACCAGGAAGATGTCCGTCGGGTTGCCTTCTGGGCGATCGAAGTCTTCCTCCTCGGCGACGGTGCGGGCGTTGGCGCCGAAGAGGACCTCTTCGCCGTTGGCGCTGAGGCGAGGCGTGTCGTCGAACGCGATCTTGATCAGCCCGTCTCCGCTGCTGACACCGGTCTCTTCGCGGACGAAGGGGCCCTGGCAGGGGTCGCCTTCGTTGTCGCTGCGCTGTTTCAGGACGAGCTCTCCACTGGCGGCGCAGCCGGGCGCTTCGGGATCAGAGCCCCCGGTCACACGACGTGTGACGTTGGCCGCCGCGGGCAGGCGGTGCCAAAGTGGTTCCTCGTAGATCGCTTCGAGGTGTTCGTCGGCCAGGGTGGGCGCCTGCTGTGCGATGTCCTCAGCGATCCACGCAACCGTCGAGCCGTCCGCGCTGAGCGAGGCGCCTGGCCAGGAGCCGTCGCGGGCGTGCGCGGGAAACCTGGCGGCCCCGGTGGCCGCGCCGCCAATCGGATGGGATTCGACCTCACCGGCGACGACGGGTTCTGCCGCACCCGCGGCGGCCCCCTGCCCGCATTCGAAGCGGCAGCGGCTCACCAGTTCGGTCGTGCCCGTGTCGAAGCTGTGCACAGCGACCTGTCCCGCGGGGGTGTGCGGTGCCGGGGTTTCGCCTCGGCGGCGTTCTTCTTCTTCGAGCGCGGGATAGGAGACGAGGTTCGAGACCGCTGCGGTCACGAACGCGATCTCGTTTCCGTTGGCGCTCATCGCCGTGCGGCCGACGGCGTAGGAGCCGCCGTGTTCACCGGGGTCCGAGTAGAGCAGGGGCTCTTCGGAGCCGGAGGACACCGACGCCGCCAGGAACGCCCGCTCGCTGGCCGGCTGCGCTGCTTCTTCGGCGGCGGTGGCGGCCGGCTCGTTGCCCATGTCGCGTCGGTACACGTTGACCGCTTCTCCATGGGGGTGGGCGTCCGGCTCGTCGTTGGTGATTTCCGGCAGGCTCGCGCCTTCGTTGGTCGTGAAGCTCACATAGCGCCCTTCTTCGCTGATCGAGGGCATCGCCGCGTCGCCCCCCGCGACCTGTTCGATCACGTCGGTGGCCAGATCCCGGCGCCAGACGCCCGTGACCCCGCCGATCGACCCATCGAACGCCACGTACTGCCCGTTGGCTGAGATCACCGAGTCGTGTGCGTACTGGGCCTGCTGCACGAAGCCGCCACCCCCGACGGCCCCGTAGGAGACGAGCGTGATCGGAGAGAACACGTCGGCGCGCGCGCCCGCCGGCACCGTCAGCGCGAGCAGGCCTGCACAAGCCGCTACCAACAGCGATCGCCTGAGCGCGTGGTCAACGGGCCGCGCAGCCAGCCGCAGGACGTCGCCCGCCGTTCTCATCGGATGCCCACCCACCGGCGCACGACGCCGGCGTTGCCGAGCTTGTCGCGCGAGGACACCGTGACCAGGTAGAGGCCCGCGTGACGGTAGCTGTGGGAGACGCTCGCCTTGTCGCTGACGACGGTGCCGTCGCCGAAGCTGACACGCAGGGCGGACTTCGCGAGCCCCGCCGGGTCGCTGATCCTGACGCTCACGGCGGCGCCGTGCTCCTTGCGCGAGATCACGACCTTCGGCGGCGAGTCGGCCAGATCGAGCTCGGAGGGCGCCGTCAGCGTCTCCTCCCCGTAGCGATCGGTAGCGAGCACCTGGACCTCGAAGGCACCCGTAGGCAGAGCGCGCGTGTCGATCGGCATCTCGAAGACGTCGGCCGGAGCCGCGGCAGGCTGGACGTGACCGTCGAGGACCACGTAGTAGGTGAGCGGCCCGTCGCCGCTCGGCGCCGGCGTCCAGGAGACACGAGCCTGGGCGGCTCGGACCCAGCCGTTGGGGAGCGTCATCACGAACGGAGTCTGAGCAGGGGGAGCTGACACCGTGGCCGCCACGATCGAGGCGTTGCCGAGCGGCCCCTGACGGAAGGCGACAAGGCCGTCGCCCAGTCCGGAGCGTCCCACCGACAGTTCGCTGATTTCGCCGCCGTCGCCGCCGCCGACAAGTCCTGTCTGGACGGCGCCATCCGGGAAGTCCTCGAGCAGAGCGACCGCGGCATGCCCCTGCTCGGTGCTCGGCCACGCCGAGATGCCACCGCCTTCAGGGTCCATGACGCTCACCGCCGCCGTTTCCGGACCCGAGAAGGGCGGGCCGAGCGTGAGGGCGCCGGTTAGACCACGGTCGCTGCCCTCGACCAGGCGCGGCGCCCCGTCCGCGTCGTAGAGCACGCGTACGCTGCGCCGTTCGTCGATGTCGATGCTCGGGGCTCCGACGGTCGCCGTCTTGCCCCCTGCGACGTCTTCGTCGAGCACTTTCGCGCCTTCGAACTCGGCACCGCTCACCGATTCCCCGTCCGGGAGGATGTTCCAGAAGACGCGCGGCCCGGGCAGCGGCGAGGAGGACCCTGCCGGCTGACGGTAGACGACCTCGGCCTGGCCGAGGCGCGAGATCGCGACCGCCGGCGCTTCGGCGTCGTCGGTGATCGGCGCGCCGTTGTAGCTCGAAGCGCTCACCGGCATCACGTAGTCCAGCGCCGGGCCGAAGATCCGCCGCGCCCACAGCCTGGCGACCCCGTTCAGTTCCGGCTCCTGCCAGACGACGATTCCGTCTCCGGTGGGCCCGATCGCGATGCGCGGCGCGTTGGCCTCGGTCGGCGGTCGCATCGCCACCCCGGTATCGCGGTTGATAGCACCCAGCCCCGACCAGCGCAGGCCGTCGAAGTGGGCGACGCGGACGCTCTCGGTGACGTCCCCGGGGCGAAGGGCGAGCGTCCCCTGCCGTTCCTCTTCCACCACCCGGTAGACGAGGTCGGCCTGACCGGAGGAGCTCACCGCGAGTTCGGGGGTCGTCCCCGTGGCTTCGTTGATGTCGTGATCGACGATGATCGCCTGCCCGAAGCGTTCACCGCCGGGACCGAGCACGGCGCCGAGCATCTCATAGCGGGGCTTTTCCTCGGGCGGCGGGGACAGCGCGTACTCCGTCGCCCACGTGACGATCAGCTCGCCCCCTTCGGCCGCGCCGATGCGCGGCCAGCTGGCGGCGAAGGGCTCTTCGGTGTCGACGCGGATCGGCGGCAGCCACTGGCCGCCCACGAAGCGCGAGACGAACACGTGCGGGACTCCACGTTCGCGCTTGAGGTAGACGACGGCCCCGGTTCCGTCTTCGGCCATCGCCGCGCCGCCGAAGCCGACGATTTCCGAGCTCGGCCCGGCGAGCGTGACGGCGGGGAGGATCACCGCGCCGGCCGGCGCCGGCGCCAACGCGAGGGCCGCCAACGTGAGCGCCGCGAGCACGACGGTGAGCCCGAGCGCGGGGACGCACGAGAGCCGCCTGTGGGTCACTTCGCTACGCACGGGGCAAGCGGGCGATCGAGGCGATTGCGGCGCTCACGAGGTGTTGTTTTCCAAGGCGCCGGGTAGCAGGTCATAGGCGCAGCGGAAGTTCTCGGGATCCATCACCGGCTCCGAGCCGGCGAAGCCGCCCTTGGTCCCGTTGCTGTACACGGTCACGTACTGCAGTGATTCGGGCAGCGGGTTGGCGGGCAGCGGAACCGGGTTCGCCTGTCCCTGGCGCGGATCACCGGTCGCGCCTTCGCTGACGCCCTCGAAGCCCGCGGCCGCCGAGCCCGCTTCGGTGGTCACGAGCGAGGAGCTCATCTCGCGTTCGTCTTTGAGCCCGCGCGTCGGGTCGAGGTCGATCGTCGCCGTGAGCTGTGAGTCGTGGATCGTCGACTCGAGCTTCACGCGTTCAGCCCCACCCAGGAGTTCGGAGGCCGAGGGCAGCCAGCCACCCTGCTGCTCGCAGGTTTTGCTCGCCCAGATGTAGTTGTTCTTGCCGAGCTCTTCCTTGGTCAGCGGGTAGGGAGCGCTTTCCAGGCACCATGTGCCGATATCGACCGTTTCCGGACGGCAGCTGCCGGCTAGCTGCGCGACCGTCTTGCCGCCCACCCTCGAGGAGTTCGTCACCGTCGGTATCGCCGAGGCCGGGAATTTTCTATTGCGTCCGAGCACGAGGATGCCGCCGGCTTGCGGCTTGGCGGAGATCGGATGCCCGGCGAAGACGCTTACGATCGCGTGGCGAGCGGCGTCCGCTAGGCCGGTGCTCGAGAAGACCAGCGCGATCAGCGCGACGACCATCGCTGGTGAGGGGATGCGCAGAAAGCGTCTCACGGCTCCGGCTTGGAATCGCGCTCGGTGAAGCGCGGCGGCGCTGCCCGGCGCACGTTCTCGAGCTCCTCCAGCGAGATCTCCTGAACGGTGGAGAGGACGGCGTCGAGCGCGACGCCCGAGAGCGTCTCGTGCTCGAGCAGCGCCGTCGCCGTCTCCTCGACGGTGCTCCAGTTGCGATCGAGGACCCACGCGGCGCGCGCCTCGGCGTCGCCGACGAGCCGCTCCACCTCGTTGTCGATCAGGTTGAGCGTCTCGGGTCCGACCGAGCCGAGGTCCTGCAGCGAGGCGCCGAGGAACACCTCTCCGCTCTTCTCGCCGATCGTCACGAGTCCGAGCGCCTCGGACATGCCGAACGAGGTGACCATGCTGCGCGCGAGCGCCGTCGCGGCGTGCAGGTCGTCGTGGACGCTCGTGGAAGTGTGCCCGAAGGCGATCCGCTCGCCCGCGAGGCCGGCGGCGATCACGACCAGCTGCGTCTGCAGGTCCGGCTTGGTCATGACGATCTGGTCACGGTCCGAGAGCATGTGCGCGGCGGTGCCGAGCTGGCGCCCGCGCGCGACGATCGAGAGCTTGCGCGTGGAGGTCGCGTGGCCGAGCGCCTCCGTCACGACCGCGTGGGAGGCCTCGTGGATGGCGATCAGCCAGCGCTCCTGCTCGGTGAGGATGTGGTGTTTGGCCGGCCCCGCAACGACGCGGTCGATCGCCTCCTCGAGCGTCGCCTGGTTGATCTGGGCGCGACCGTCGCGCACGCTGAGCAGCGCCGCCTCGTTGATCACGTTGGCGAGCTCCGCACCGCTGAAGCCGGGCGTCTGGCGCGCCACCTCTTCGAGCGAGGCGTCCGGTGCCATTGGGCGTTTGCCTCCGTGCAGGCGCAGGATCTCCAGACGCCCATGCACGTCGGGTGTGTCGATCACGACTTGCCGGTCGAAGCGCCCCGGGCGCAGCAGCGCCGGGTCGAGGATGTCCGGACGGTTGGTCGCGCCCATGACCACGAGGCCGCCGTCGCCGGCGAACCCGTCCATCTCGACGAGGATCTGGTTGAGCGTCTGCTCGCGCTCGTCGTTGCCCTGGCCGATGCCCGCGCCGCGCTTGCGTCCTGCCGCGTCGAGCTCGTCGATGAAGATGATCGCGGGCGCCGCCTTGCGGGCCTTGCGGAAGAGGTCACGCACGCGCGCCGCACCGACGCCGACCAGCGACTCGACGAAATCCGAGCCCGAGAGCGAGAAGAAGGCCGCGTCGGCCTCGCCCGCGACGGCCTTGGCGAGCAGCGTCTTGCCGGTGCCCGGCGGCCCCACGAGCAGCACGCCCTTCGGCGCGGCCGCGCCGACGACGAGATACTTGCTGGGGTCTGCGAGGTAGTCGCGGATCTCGCGCAGCTCGGCCACCGCCTCGCCGGCACCGGCGACGTCGGCGAACGTGATCCTGTCGAGGGTCCCCTTGCCCTTCTTGCGGCCCTTGCCGGTGAACTGGGAGAAGGCCGCGATCCCGCCCGCCGCCCCTTCGGCGCCCTGCCTGGTGAACAGTGAGAACAGGCATACGAGCAGCAGGATCGGGATCAGGAACTGGACGATGACCGCCTCGGTGCCCTTGCCCGACTGCTGGTTGACGCTCACGATCGCGCCGCCAGCGGTGAGTTCGTCGGCCAGCTGCGCGGTCTGAGCGCCCGAGGCAGGGTACGCCGCCCACAGATGCTGAACCACGCCGGCTTTCTTCACTTCCGTGAGCCCCACGCTCGCTGCCGTGAGCGCGCTCGCGGCGGCCTTCGTCGACTTGTGCCCCCGGGTGGAGGGCGTTGGGGCCGGCTTGGGCAGCGCCGGCAGCACGCCGCTCGCCGGCACGAGCGCCGTCGTGGCGGTCGTGGTCGCCTCCACCCGGCTGTCGTGGTCGAGCAGGACTGCGCTCGCGACCTCCTTGCGCTTGGCGAGTTCCTGGACGGTGCTGATCGGCACCTGGTGGCCGGAGCTGGCCGGCTTGATGTTTCCGAGCAGCGTCGCAAAGGCGACCGCAAGGCCGATCGAGGCCAGCAGCAGGAACGTGCTCAGGGGGTCACGCAAGAGCGCCCTGGCCACGCCGGTGCCGATCTCTGTGAGCCTCGTCCGGACGGGGTTGCGCCGATGCGCGAGTCCCGAGCGAACCGTCGCGACGCCGTTGCGCGCAGCGCCTGCCCCGTCGTTCGATGGGGATTGCTCGGGGGTGAAGTCGTCTGGCATGCGGGGATCGCTCCGATGGTTCGCTCGGCGGCTGGCGTCGATCGCTGCGCCGAGGCGACGCCACGATGGAGCTGGCGTCCGGGTCTGGACCTCGTCAGCTTCCGAACCCGTCCGCCACAGCATCGAAGCGGCCAACGACGCGCCTGCGCGGTCGAACGGGGCCAGCGTCACACGCGGCCAGCCAAAAAGCAATGGCGTTCACAAAAACAAAACAGCCGCGGCATAGAGCTGCGTTCGTGTTCACAAACTCTTCACACCCATATGGCGCTCGCCAGCCCCGCCCAGACAACGCCATGCGCCGCGACGGGGTGAAGTTCACAAAACGGAAACATCAAGCAATCGGACGACCGACAGTCTTGCGCGGGGGTGACGTGTCCCAAGCGCACCACCGCATCGCCTCACGGCTCGAGCTGTTCCCCACACAGAGCGCCCGGGAGACGTGGCGCCGATTCAACTTCCGACCGTAAAGGAGCAAGCACCATGCGTGCGCCACGCACCCTCATCTTCTTCTTCGTGACCCTCGCGATCGCGCTCGTCGCCCCGGCCAGTGCGCTGGCCGCCAAGCGCCTGATCATCGGCGGCTCTACCTCCGTGCTGCCACTGCAGGAAAAACTGGCGGCGCTCTACCACAAGGAATACCCCAAGATCCCCGAGCCCGAGGTCCTCGGCGGCGAGTCCGACATCGGCATCAACGGCGCCGCGACCGGTCGCTTCGATATCGGCGACTCTTCGCGCGACCCGATCAAGGGCGTCGACCCCGAAGGGCTCTTGTTCACGAAGATGGCGCGCGACGGCGTGTGCATGATCACCAACGACGCGAACCCGGTGGGTGACCTCTCCGAAGAACTCGTGCAGGCGATTTTCACGGGCAAGGTGCGCGACTGGAGCGAAGTCCCAGGAGCCGGCATCTCCGGCCCGATCGACCTCTACGACCGCAACGGCGCCTCCGGCACGCAGGACGCCTTCCAACACATCTTCCTGGGCGAAACGCTGAAGATCTCCCCCAGCGCGGACGCCCTTGCCTCCAACGGGCTCGAGCAGCACGCGATCGCCGCTGACAAGCAGGCGATCGGCTTCGTCTCCTTTGCCTACACCCCCGGTGTGCACGCGGTCGACTACGAGGGCGTCGCGTGCAACCTGCACAACGCCCGCTCGGGCCAGTACGCGGGCGTGCGTAACTTCTGGATGGTCACCAAGGGCGAACCCAAAGGCGAAGCCCGCAAGTACATCGCGTGGGTGACCAGTGGCAAAAAGAGCGTCGACGCGATCATCAACTCGAGCTGGATCGCCGTCCATTGAGGCGATGGCGAGGATCGGGCAGATGACCGCTTTAGTCGAAGTGAAAGATGGTGGCGGCCGACCCTGATCGGCGCTCGGCGCTGAGGTCCCCGGCCGCGATCGACAGGCGCGCCGAGCGTACGCTCGGCGCGCTCGCCGCTGTCGTGCTCGTGCTGATCGGGCTGATGGTCGTGACGGTGCTGATCAAGGCCTGGCCATCCTTCTCGCACAACGGGCTGAGCTGGTTCGGGAGCGGCGGCGACGTCGAAGTCGAGCTGCGCTCGATGCGCGAAGGCGTGCCCATCCCTGGCCATTCGCTTTACTACTTCCGCGCCTGGCCGCTGATCTGGGGCACGATCATTACGACAGTCCCAGCGGTGCTGATCGCGATCGTCGTCTCCACCCTGGCGGCGATCTTCCTGACCGAGTTCGCGCCGGCGCCTGTCCGGCGCATCGTCGCCCCGGTGGTGCGGCTGCTCGCAGGCGTGCCGTCGATCATCTACGGGCTGATCGGCATCCTCGCGCTCGCTCCGTGGATCAACGAACACCTGATCAGCAACGCGCGCAAGCAGTCGGTCATATACGTAGTCCAGCTCAACGGCACGAACCTCACGACCGCGACCGCGATCCTCGCGCTCATGATCCTCCCGATCATGGTCGCCATCAGCACCGATGCCCTGAACGCCGTCCCCGCCAGCTGGCGAGAGGGCTCGGCGGCCCTCGGCGTGAACCGCTGGCGCACGATCTGGCGCGTGTCCCTGCGCACCGCCCGCCCCGCGATCGCGGCGGCCACCGTGCTGGCCACGGCGCGCGCTCTCGGAGAGGCAGTGATGCTCGCGCTCGTCGCCGGCAGCCACCCCTTCGCCGCCAACCCGCTCGACGGCCTGACCTTCTTCTTCGAGCCCGTGCGTCCGCTGGCGGCCGAGATCTTCCAGGAATCGGAAGGGCTCACGATCGCTCCCCTCGCCCACACCATCTATGCGATCGGTGCGGTCCTACTGGTCTCCGCGACACTGCTCTCCTTCGCCGGCTGGGCGGCGAAGCAACCCCTCAAGCGCTACGGGATCCGCTACTGATGGCCAGCACAGAGCTGCTCGCCCCGCCGCACGCTCCGACCCCTGTGCGCCCGGCGCGCGAGAGCACCGCCTCGTGGCCGCTCGTAGATCGGCTCGCGTACCTGCTCTGCTGGGCCACGGGCATCGGACTATGCCTGGTCGCTGGCGCAATCGTGATCTTCATGCTCGTCAAGGGCATCGCCTACCTGCACCTGAGCGAGTTCGTCCAGTCGCCGCTGCCCTCGCTGCTGCAGTCGCAGAGCGGCGGCTTTCGCGACCCAATCCTGGGCACGCTGCTGGTGACCGCGATCGGCATCGCGATCGCCGCGCCGGTGGGCGTCGCGGTGGCGAGCTGGCTCTCGGAGTACGCGCGCCCGGCGTGGCTGGCGCGGGCGGTAGAGTCGGCGCTCGAGATGGTGGCGGGAGCCCCCAGCGTGGTGCTCGCGCTGTTCGCGCTGCTGATCTTCTCTCAGAGCTTCCTCGGCTTCCTCTCCCAGCACGCCTCGGACGGCTCGGTCACGGGCTCCTCGTTTCTCACCGCCGGCGCGACGATGTCCCTGCTGGCGCTGCCGCTGGTCGTGACCTCCACGAGGGAGGCGCTCGCGCAGCTTCCCAACCGCCTGCGCGAGGCCTCCTTCGCGCTCGGCAAGACGCGCGCGCACACGATCCGCCGCGTGCTGCTTCCGTCGATCCGTCCGGGGATCGCCACGGGCGTGGTGCTGGGAATGGGCCGCATCATCGGCGACACGGCGATCATCACGATCGTCCTCGGCGGCGAGGGCGGCCCGATCAAAGGCGCCGGCGGCGCGCCGGTCATCGGCCTGCTGCGCGGCGTCGGCTCGACACTCACGAGCTACGTCTACTACCAGTCGCCCGCCGGCGAGGGCAACTCACACGAAAAGGCGTACGCCGCGGCCTTCGTCCTGCTGATGCTGGTGCTCGCGTTGAACGCCCTCACGACGCGGTTCGCGCGCGATCCCCTGTCCTCCGGCGACCGCCGCGGCGGACGGCGCCTGCGGTTCGACATTGCGAGGATGCGATGGACCCGCTGATACCGCCGCCGATCCGGCGGATCAGGCTAGACGGCGAGCCGACGATCGCCCCAAGCCCTCCGGCGCCGGGCGAAAACGGTGTGGCCGGAGCGCCGGGCGTGGCTGGCCCCGCGGGCGTGGCGACGGCGACGCTGCGAACGCCGAGGCCAGCGCCAGCGAGGGTGCTCGAGCGCATGCGCCTGGAATCCGTTTGGCTCGCCTACGGCGAGAACTGGGTCGTGCGCGAGGTCAGCCTGCCCGTCCGTCAGGGCGAGGTGCTCGCGCTGATCGGCGCGTCGGGCTCGGGCAAGACGACGTTGCTGCGCGCGCTCAACCGCCTCACGGAGATCACCGCGGGGGCGGCCCGTGCAGGGCGAATCACGCTCGACGGCGCCGACATCCACGAGCTCGAGGTCAACGAGCTGCGCCGCAGGGTCTCGATGGTCTTCCAGCAGCCAAATCCCTTCCCGATGAGCATCTTCGACAACGTCGCCTATGCGCTGGCCGAGCATCCCGAGGGCGCGCGCCGGCGCCGGCGGCGCAGCGACGCATTGGAGCAGGCGGTCACGGTGGCGCTGCGGCGCGCCGGCCTCCACGACGAGGTCGCAGACGATCTGCAGCGTTCGGCGCTGCGGCTCTCGGGGGGCCAGCAGCAGCGGCTCTGCATCGCGCGAGCGCTCGCCGTGCAGCCGGAGGTGCTGCTGCTCGACGAGCCCTGCTCGGCGCTTGACCCGATCTCCACCGCCACGATCGAGGAGCTGATCATCGGCCTGCGCGAGAGCGTCGCGGTGGTGATCGTGACGCACAACCTTCAGCAGGCCTTTCGCGTCGCCGACCACGTCGCGTTCATGCACCTCGGCGAGCTCGTCGAGTACGGCCCTGCCGAGCAGGTCTTCAACCGACCGGCGCGGCAACGTACGCGCGACTACGTCAGCGGGGTGTTCGGGTGAGATGGCTCGCGCTTGCCCTCGCGGCGATCGCGCTCACCGGATGCGAGACGACCGAGGAAAAGAGCGCAAAGCTCGAAAAGGTCGCCAAGCGCGAAGCGAGGGAAACTGCACGTGTCAAAGCGGCCGCTCGGCGCGGCCTCTCGATCACGCGCGAGAGCAGGGTCGTGGACCTGCGCGCGACGGCGATCCTGCACAGCTCCGAAGGAGCCGCCGCGGTGGTGACCCTGCGCAACACCTCCGCCACCGCGCTGCGCGACGTTCCGATCGAGATCACCGTCAAGGACGCACGCGGGGCGACCCTCTACACGAACACGACGCCGGGCCTCGCGCGCGCGCTCGTGGCGCTGACGCTGCTGCCGGCGCACGCCACGCGCAGCTGGGTCGACGACCAGGTGCAGCTCTCCGGTACCCCCGCGAGCGTGAGTGCGAAGGTCGGCGAAGGCGAACGCGTCAGCCAAGCGCTCCCCTCCGTCACGATCGTAGGCTCCCATCTCACCGAAGGCAGCGCCGAGGGCACCGTCGTCAACCAGTCCGGGGGGGGCGTGCGCGGACTCATCCTGTACGCGATCGCACGCCGTGCCGGCACGATCGTTGCCGCCGGCAGCGCCGTCGTCGCGCAGGCCGAAGCGGGCGCCAGCGAGGGCTTCCAGGCGTTTCTGATCGGCGACGCGCACCGCGCGAAGCTGGAAGTCAGCGTCGCCGGCGCTGCTTCAGCGTGATGCCCTCGAGCACGTGCGCGACGCTCTCGCACGCGTCCACGGCGGCCTCGAGCGACTCGAAGATGTCCTTCCAGCGGATCACCACCATCGGGTCGATGCCCCCAGCGAACAGCGAGGCGACGCCGTCGCGCTGCAGGCGATCGCCCTCGTTCTCCAGGCGATGGATCTCGACCAACTGCGGGCCCAGCTCGGTGCCCGTGCGCAGGCAGCGCAACGCCTGCGCGATCTGCTCGCCGGCGCCGACCAGTACCTCCGTGAACTCGACAGCCTGCTCCATCGGCGCCTCCACGCCGTAGAGCCCGAGCTGCGCGGCCACCTGCTCGGAGTGATCGACGATGTCGTCGAGGGCCGTCGCGAGCGCGTAGCCGTCGCCCGCGTCGAAGGGCGCGCGCGCACGTCCACGGCCGGCCAGGCGGTGGATGATGTCATGGGTGATGCGATCGCCTTCCTGCTCGCACACCTTCAGGTCCTGGGCCAGCGCCGCGTGCTCGGGATACTCCCGGAGCAGGTCGTTCAGCAGCAGGCCGCAGCGTTGGATGTTGCGCCCGGACTCTTCGACCAGGTCCATCAGGGCGTTGTCGAAACCGGGGCGCAGGAAGCCCATCCGGCGAGGATATTGACCGGCGCACCCAGCCGCCGATCGCGGCGGAGTCTTTACGGATTTTTCACGACTAGATCACGAGTTTGCAACGCCTTGACGAGCGGCGCCTGCGACGCTTCGCGTCGTGGCGGCCTATCCGGAGAGTGCGGGCGCAACGTTGCACGACGGCGTCCTGGACGCACGCCACGCGCCGGGCGAGCCAGAGCCATCCGAGGTGCTCTACGCGGGCGAGCTCGAGATAAGGCTCGAAGAAGGGCTCGTTCTCGCGACCGGCCACGCGCTGACGCTGTCCGTGCGCGAGTTCGAATTGCTGGCCGCGATGGCAGGGCGCCTGGGAGCGATCATCACCCGCGAGGATCTGTACATGAGCGTGTGGGGAGGCGCGCTGAGGCCCGGCGACCGCTCGGTCGACGTGTACGTCAGCAAGCTTCGCAGCAAGCTCGAGCAGGCCCTCCCCGACCGCCGCTTCATACACACGCATCCCGGATTTGGATACCGCTTTCAACCAGAGCCTTCGCGAACTGTCCACATGCAGGAAACACGCACTTGAGATGGATGCGACGGGACAATAGAAGGGACCGGTCCCGGCGCCGCAACACGTGATCGGCGTGCGTGAGATGAGCGCCGCTCGACGGCAAGCGCAGCAAAAGCTAGTGGTAGGCGTTATAGATGCTCGTGTCGAACGCGAGCAGTCCTTGGGCGCCTGCGTAGCCCAGGTGACCCAGGCTGAAGAGGTCCTCGATGGAGGCGAGCAGCGAGAAGTGGTTGTATTCGCCGGTCACATTAACGCTGCCCGGTTTGACGTACTTCGAGATGAGCAGCAGCCCAACTTGACCACCTCCGACCGGCGTGGCAGTGGTTGAGCCCGTCGTCGCTGTGCCCGTTGCCCCGGTAGTGCCAGCCGTTTCCGTCATGCCGGTTGCGCCTCTCGTGCCGGTCGCACCTGTGATACCGGTCGCGCCTGTCGTGCCGGTCGCGCCAGTCGGCAGATTCGGATATGAGGGCGTAACGCAGCAGCCACCCGAGTCGGCGTTGGGTCCGCTCTGCGGCGCCTGGTCGAACGTGATGGCGATCAGTCCTCCCGTCTTGTACGCGGGCGAGCTCTCGATATCGGGCACGACCCTGCCAAGGAAGGCATCGGCCGCCACGAGGCCCGACGACTGCCCCGGCGCGCACGGCTCTTCGGAGCCGTCGTGGCAGCGGTCGGGGATGATGTATGAAAGCGATGGCGTCCTGCTCGCCGTCTTGAGCTCCGGCGCAAGCTGATCGAGCCCGACAACACTGCTCGCGCAGCCCGGCGTGTCGATCACGTGTCGAAAGTAGACGAACGGGTCGCGCCAGGTCACATAGGGGTCTTCCAGCTGGGCGCCTGATCGGCGTCCGGCGCCCCCGAGCGTCGGATGTGCGGCACGTCGTCGGCTGACCGGGGCCGCCGCTGGCCGAGGCCTTCCACATAGGCCTTCCACGTCCTGCCGCTGAGCCGTGAGCTGGTCGCCGAACGTAAGAGCCTGGGTCGGATACACGCAACCGCTCCCGAGAACCTGGCCCTGCGCACCGAGCTTGCCCGGCGTGATTTCCGTGTACAGGGGACAGTTCGCCGCCGTTTGCGGTGTCGGTCCCTGACCGCTGATCAGCGCGATCTCGTTGGCGAGCTCTCCGCCGGCGACAGCGTAGTAATTGTCCACCAGCTCCCCTTGGCTGGTGAGCGTCTTCGACAGATATGGAGCCTGCGAGCCCGCACCGAACGCCGCCTTGTAACCCTGATCTGAGAGCACGATCAGGAAGACGTGCGTGATCGGCGGCAGTGCCAGCGTGCTCGATCCGCCTGGCCGCCGGTTCTTCGCCGGCGGCGCGGGCGTTGTGCTCGCGGGCTTCCTACTCGCCGGCGTTGTGCTCGCCGGCGCATCCTCGGTCGAGGCCGCTTCTGCTGGCGTAGCTTCCGGCGCAGTTGATGGCGGCGGTGTCGAGGTCTGAGTGGCGAGCGGCGAGCTCGAGGCCGTCGCCGAGGGCGAAACCGCGTACACGATCGGCGCGGTCGCACCACTCTCCCGCACTGGGCTGACGGCCGAGCCTACGAGCACGCCGAATGCGAGCAGCGCCATCACCGCAACGCTGACCACCCGCGGCGAGGGCAGCGCCGCCTCGCGGCGCGAATCCGCCGCGCGCGGGTCGGTGGCCTCTGAGGCCTCCGACCCGCGCGCGGCGTCGGCGGCCCCTGAGGCCTCCGAGGCGATCGGCGCCTCAGCAACCGGGCATGCTCGGGCGAGCCCGTCGCGCGGCACAGCGCTGATCAGTTCCGCCATTGCGAGCGGTAGCGGTCCGCGCCGCCGCCCGCACTCCACGCAATAGCGCTGGTCGTATGCGAGCCGCGAGCCGCACTCTGCGCAGCAGAGAAGCCGAGCCGCGGTCGGGCGCTCGCCTGAGGTGGGGGGTGCCATCTCGGTTCAGTATTGCGCTCCGAACGCTTGTTTGAGGTGAGCAGCCGATGGCGCGGGGTCAGTAACAAGTTGTTCACAACTCGCTAACGCCACGTCCAATACTGCTTCTGGCCGTGATTGGCACAGTCGTGGGCGCCGTGGCTCTCGGTTCACCCGCAACCCGGTACCCTCAAGCAATGGAATCGAGTATCAGCGCCGGAGAATTGGAGCCTACAAGCACCGAGCCTGAAGGCATTCAGCCCACCCGCATCGAGCCCGCGAGCTTTGTGAAGACGAGCGAGACGAAAGCTTCAGACGTGGAAACCGCCAAGATCCAGCCGCCGATGTTCGCGGCGATCCGCGAGCGCTGCCCAACGTGTGGCGCCGCACTGGCATCCGACCAGCGCTATTGCGTAGAGTGCGGTCAGCGCAGCGGGCCAGCGCGTGTGCCATTGGCGCGCGAGCTGACGCAGCGCGCCCCGGATTCGCCAGCTTCGAGCCGCCTGAGGCGGCGACCAGACCTGGCGGTCAACAGCTCGCTGATCGCCATCATCGGCGTGCTGCTGCTCGCGATGGGGGTCGGGGTGCTGATCGGGCGCTCAGGCAACGGTTCGAGCGCCAAGAGCCCTCCCGCCCAAGTCGTGACAGTCGGGGGCGGCGCAGGCGCCACGGCGGGCGCCACCGCGACCCAGCCGGCGTCGGCGCCGACCACGTCCGTTACGAAATCCGGTGCGAGCCGCACCGCGGCGAAATCGAAATCGGCGGCGAGCTCGAGGAGGTCCGCCGCGGCCCCGCCCAAGATCGTCAAGGTCGGTAGCGCTGGGCACGGTCCCGGCTACCAGCACGGTCATTTCACCGGTAACTTCTTCGGAGAATGAGCGCGACCGGTCCATGAGCGTCGTTCGCCGCAACCATCTCGTAAGCGGAGAGCCCGCAGGCGAGCCGCACGCCGGCGCTCAAGATGCCGCTGCACCCGCTGTGGTGCTACCCGCGACCGACCCGCTCAGCGCTGCGCCGCAGGATGAGGTGGGCGTCGATTTGGTGAGCCGGCGGGATGAGCTGACGGCCCGCTTCGCTGAGCTGCAATACGACCTGGGCGGAATGCTCTACGAGATGGCCATCCGCGATCACATTCGGATTGACGTACTGGTGCAGCACGCAGCGACCCTGCAGGACGTCGACGCCGAGCTACGCGAGGTCGAGCGCATCCTGCACATGGAGGAGACCGGAACCGCTGGCTCGTGCGCCTCCTGTGGAGCGCCGCACAGCAGCGGCGCCGTCTACTGCTGGCAGTGCGGCCAGCCGCTGCTCGAGCACGTCCCGAGCCACGCGATCGGCAACGCATAGCCGCCGCGCACCCGCGCCAATCGCTGCGCGGGCATTTGCTCATCCAAAGCGGCCGGTCACGTAATCGCTGGTTCGAGGATCGGCCGGTCGGGTGAATAGCACCTCTGTGTCGCCGAACTCGACGAGCACCCCCGCGCGCCGATCGCCGCTCGTGTCGAGACTGAAGAATGCGGTGCGGTCGGCAACTCGCGCCGCCTGCTGCATGTTGTGAGTGACGATCACGATCGTGTAGCGGCTCTTGAGCGTCTGCATCAGCTCCTCGATCGACGCCGTGGCGATCGGATCGAGGGCTGAGGCCGGCTCGTCCAGAAGTAGCACGTCAGGTTCGATTGCGATCGCGCGCGCGATGCACAACCGCTGCTGCTGCCCGCCGGACAGACCGAGCGCGCTGTCGTTGAGGCGATCCTTGACCTCACCCCAGAGCGCCGCGCCCCGAAGAGCGCGCTCGACGCGCTCATCCAGCGCGGCCTTCATCCTGAGGTTACGCGGAGCCCAGGCGACGTTGTCGTAGATCGACTTCGGAAAGGGGTTCGGCTTCTGGAAGACCATACCGATGCGACGCCGCACCTCCACCCGATCAACCCCGCTGCCGTAGATGTCGTGGCCGTGGTAGAGGATCTTCCCGTCGATCCTGAATCCGGGCACCGAGTCGTTCATCCGGTTGAGAGAGCGCAGGAAGGTCGTCTTGCCGCAGCCGGAGGGGCCGATGATGGCGGTGATCAGGTTGCGGTGGATCTGGAGCGAGACACCGGCGAGCGCGTTCGAGCCGCCGTAGGAGACGGAGACACCCTGCACGTCGAAGATGGCTTCGCGCCCGACCGTGCGCTCACTTTGCTGCGCATCGGTCGGACGCCCGCGGGGAACCGCCTCGGTTGGAGCGCCGTTTCCGGCGGGTAGCGTCGCCTCGGGCACCAGCGTCGCGGTGTGGATCCGAACGCGCCGTCGGACGTTCCCGGCACCGGACTCGGCCGGGCTGCTCTGGTCGGGCGGTCTCATCGCTGCAACGTCGAGCTTCGGCGACCCAGTGCCCTGGCGCCGATGTTCACCAGCAGGATGAACGCTAGCAGGACGAAGGCCGCGCCCCAGGCGCGCGCGAACCCGGAGCGTTCCGCGGCCTCTGATGCGGTGAAGATGTAGACGGGTATGTTGGGCAACGCTTGGCCGAACAGGTTCAGCGACACGGTATTGCTGAAGATCGAGCACACGAATATCAGCGGCGCGGTCTCGCCGGCTCCGCGCGCCACGGCGAGCACCGTCGCGGTCAAGATGCCGCCGCGCGCGCTCGGCAGCACGACGCCCCGCACCGTACGCCAGTGGCTCACGCCGAGCGCGTCGGCCGCTTCGCGCAGGCTCGGAGGAACGAGCAGCAGCACCTCCTGAGTCGCTCGCGCGATCAACGGCAGCATGATGATCGCGAGCGCGAACGAACCGGCGAAACCGCTCTGGTGGTGGCCAACGACGAGCAGCCCGAAGACGAACAGGCCGATGATGATCGACGGCACTCCGTAAAGCAGATCGAAGGCCAGCCTGATCGTGCGCGCGGACCAGCGCCCCGCGAACTCGGTCAGGTAGAGCGCGGCCAGGATGCCCATGGGCATCGCGATCACGGTCGCCACCGCGATGATCAGAGCGGTCCCGGCAATCTCGGGTGCGATCCCGCCGCCGGGAACGTTGGGCAAGCGGGGCGGATCCTTCGTCAGGAAGCCGATGCTCAGCACGCTCGCGCCACGTGAAGCGACGGAGTAGACGAGGATGCCCAGCACGGCCACGGCGAGCAGCGCCGCGCCGGTCTGGCCGGCTTCGGCGAGCCGGCTGACCAGCTGTCGCCGGCGCAGGTGGCCCGACGGCGTGAGCGGACCGGAATGGTCGGGGAGCTCCGTCGCGAACGAGCCCGGGACTGTCGGGTCCTTCACCGCGGGCTCTCCGGACTCACCGGGCAGGCCGGCTGTCTCTCCTGACGGGTCCGGGAACTCGGTCATCTCACGGCCACCGTGCGGACGTCGAAGCGGCGGGTAATCCACTGCGCGGCGATGTTCGCCAGCAGCTCGATCACCAGCAGGATCAAGCCCAGGTAGAACAGTGAGGCGATCAGCATCGGCGTCGCGGCGCCCTGGTACTCGTCGGCGATGCGGCTTGCGAGGGTGTCGCCGGTCTGAAACAGCGACGCGTGAATGAAGTTGCCGGCGCCGATGACCTGGGTGACCGCGATAGCCTCGCCGAGCGCACGGCCCAGGCCGAGAAACGAGGCGGCGACGACCCCCGGCGCCGCCGAGGGAAGGACGACGCCGCGCACCATCTCCCAATGCGTCGCCCCGAGCGCCGTTGCGCCGTCCCGGAGCTCTTGCGGAACCGTCAGAAAGAGGTCGCGGCTGATGGAGGCGATGATCGGAACCACCATGATCGTTAGGATCAGGCTGGCGTTGAACATGCCGCTGCCGGTTGTGGCCGGCGTTCCGAAGATCGGCAGGAAGCCGAGCGCGCTGTGCAGGAATGGCTCGAGGTGCCTCTGCAGGAAGGGCCCGAACACGAGGATGCCCCAGAACCCGAGGATGACGGTCGGGATCGCGGCCAGCATTTCTACCAGCGGTCCGATCACACCGCGCACCCGGCGCGGCGCCATCATGCTGAGGTAGAGCCCGATCGAGATTCCGAGCGGAACCGCGAGCAGCATGGCAAAGAGCGACGTGACGGCGGTGCCGTAAATGAAGGTGCCGGCGCCGAAGACTTCGAAGTTGGGCTTCCAAGTCGAGTGAATCAGGAAGCCCAGGCCGAACCGCGAGATGGAGGCGCTCGCACCGTCTATCACCTTGTAGGCGATCGCACCGAGAGCGACGATTGCCAGCAGCGATGCCAGCATGCACAGGCCGTAGAGCACGCCGTTGCCGATCCGATCAGCCGAACGAGCACTGAATCTCGCATTACCGGGCGGCGCGCCAGCGAGTCTGATGCCCACGCTCATCGAGCAGAGCCTAAAACGGAAAGGCTCCCTGCCAGGACGGCTTTCACAAGATCTTCACACCTGGACGTAGAGCGGGCGCGATGCTTGTCGCTCGCCGAGACACCCGACATCCATTTAGGGAGGACACTTGACGTCCAAGAGACTGTCCGTCGCTATCATTACCGTGCTCACCACGTGTCTGACGGGGGGATTAGCGGCCTACCCGGCCGGAGCGAGCGCAGCCTCGCTCACCGGCGCGGGCTCGACCCTGGTTGCGCCACTCGAGGCCACCTGGGCTATAGACTTTGAACGTCGATACGGCGATACTGTCGTCTATTCCCCTGTGGGGTCGGGAGCGGGGATCGCGCAGATCACCGCTCGGACGGTCGACTTCGGGGCGTCAGATGCTCCGCTCACGCCCAGCCAGGCCGAAGCATGTAAGGCGGGCTCATCGCCTGCAGAGGAATGCATCCAGATCCCCTGGGCGTTGTCGGCGACCGGTATCGCCTTCAATATTCCCGGCGTCCGTTCGCTGCACCTCACGGGGCCAGTGATCGCGGAAATCTATCTTGGGAAGATCACGAGCTGGGACGCTCCGGCGATCAAGAAGTTGAACAAGGGCGAGAAGCTGCCCAACCTCAAGATCACGCCCGTATATCGCAGCGACGGGTCCGGTGACACATACGCATTCACCAACTACCTCTCGGACGTCGACTCGCAATGGAGGAAAGAAGTGGGTTATGCGACCACAGTCAGCTTCAAGAGCGGCGTGGGCGGCAAGGGGAACGCCGGCGTGACTGCGGTCGTGCAGTCGACCAGCGGCTCGATCGGCTACATCTCGGTCTCATACATCATCGCGCACAGCCTCCAAGCCGCCGCTGTCGAGAACGCGGCGGGGAAGTTTGAGTTCCCCAATCTCAAAAACATTGAAAACGCGGCGAGCGCCGTCAAGACGGTGCCCGCCAACAGCGAACTGCACATCGTCGACCCGTCGAAGAAGTACAAGACTGCCTACCCGATCTCGACGTTCACCTATTGCATCGTGCCCTTGGGGTCGCCGCAGAAGGAACTGCTCGGCGACTGGATCTACTACGCGCTCACGCTCGGTCAGTCGTTTGCACCTCCGCTCGACTTCGCTCCGATCCCGAAGGTCGTGCTCGAGGCCGGCCTCAAGTCGGTCAGGAAGCTCGAGGCGTCCTAGCGCGAGGAAAGAACCAGCAGGCCCGGGCTGGCGAGCCGGTGCAGCGGAACCCAAACGCTGCACCGGCCTCCGCCTGGAGCCGGTTCCGAGTGGAGGGGTTGTAGCAGCTTGTAACTCCGAGACCCGCAGACGAGTGGCACCATTTGGGGAGGTGGACTGCATGCCAACGACCGCTCGGTCGACGTCTACGTGAGTAAGCTCCGCGCCAAGCTCCAGCTCGGCCCGGCGCCGGGCTCTCGGGCGGTCAGCGGGAGCGCCTAAGATCGAGGAGCTCGTGGAGGAGCTCAAGAGCCGCGTCACGATCGTGATCGTCACACCCAACATGCAACAGGCGGCGCGCGTGGCCGATCGCACCGCGCTCATGCTCGACGGTCAGCTCGTCGAGGTGGGGCCCACGCAGGAGATCTTCGCCGAACCCAGTGACCCGCGCACCCAAGAATATGTCACCGGCAAGTTCGGCTGACGATCAGAGCCCGCCTGGGCGCCCACTCGCCGGAGCACACTCGCCCGAGGGACTCCCGGGTGCCACCTCGGCGCCCGCGAGCTCCAGCGCCGAGGACACGCACGCCCACGGCCGTGCGCACTTCCGCGCGCAGCTGCAGGAGCTCGAGGAAAATGCGCTCGGCGGGCTCGATTTGATCGTCGAGCAGCTCGACCGCGTGCTCGAGGCCCTCCACCACCTCGACGTCGAGCTTGCACAGATGGTGATCGCCGACGACGACCGCGTCGACGGGCGCTACCTGGAGGTCCACCAGGGGATCCTCTCGCTGCTCGCACTCCAGGCTCCGGTGGCCGGCGATCTACGTCTGGTGGCGGCGCTGCTGCACATGATCAAGCACATCGAGCGCATGGGAGATCAGTGCGTCAACATCGCCAAGCTGATCCCCCTCTCGGGATATGAGCCGCCGGTGCACCGCGAAATGCTCGACGCGCTCGCCAAGATGGGAGCGTTCGCGCGTTCGGAGGTCGTCCAGTCGAAGGCCGCGTTCGCCGCGCGCGACATCGAGCTCGCAGAAGACCTCGTGCGCCAGGACCGCGAGATCAACCGGCTGAACCGCGAGATCTTCCGCCTCGCGATCGAGATCGGAGACGACCCCGACAGGCGCGAGTGGGCGATGCACATGACGCTCGTCGCCCGCGCGCTCGAGCGCATCGGCGACAACGCCGTCGATATTGGCGAGCAGGTCGCCTTCGTGGTCACTGGCCTGTTCCGCGAGTTTCCCGACTCCTCGCGTGCCTCCGTGCCGCGCGGCTCCCTGCCCTCCGGCTGAGTACGCAAATAGCGGGCGGACGCGCGCCCGCGCCGCCGATCGGCGGACACCCCTGTGAAGATCCTGTGACGTGGCTTGCAAAAGGCCACGCTCGACGAGTCGATCCCCTACACTCGCGGCGATGAGCCTGAGCGATAGCGGGGGAGGCCAGGGGGGAACCGCCGCGAGCTTCGAGAGCACCGGCCCGCCTGCTGCCCCCACGACATCGCTGCGGATCGCCGTGCTCGACCGCGACAGCGGCTTCATCCAGGTCCTCTCAAAGCGCCTGGACCGGCTCGCCTGGGAGCACCGGGTGCTCGCCAGCCCCGTCCCGCCCGACGAGGTCCTGGCGATGCGCCTGAGCGCCCTCGTGGTTGACCTGGCGGTGCTCGGACCCCAGGCGTGGGGATGGCTCGAGCGCCTCTGCGACGCGCTGCCCGAGCTCGGCATCGTCGTGTGCACCGGGCCCTCGACCGTCGCCCAGCGAGTGCGCGGGCTGCGCCTCGGCGCCGACGACTGGATCACCAAGCCCTGCCACCCAGAGGAAGTGATCGCGCGCGTGCAGAGCGTCGTGCGCCGGCGCCGTCGCAGCGCCGGGCGCAGCGAGAGCGAGCCGATCGTCGCGGGCGAGGTGGAGATCCGCGCGGACCACTTCCAGGCGTTCGTCGACGAGCGCAGCATCGACCTGACACGACGGGAGTTCGAGCTGATCGAGCTGCTCGCGGCGGCCGAGGGTCGCGTGCTCGAGCGCGAGGAGATCTACTCGCGCCTGTGGGGCTACACGATGGTGCGCGGTGACCGTTCCGTGGACGTGTTCGTGCGCAAGCTGCGACAGAAGCTCGAGAAGGCCTCGCCCGAGTGGCGCTATATCCACACGCACTTCGGTATCGGCTACCGCTTCGCCGCTGAATCGCTCGAGGTCGTCAGCGCGAGCGATGTCCCCTCGGCGCTACCCGCCGAGTGGAGCGCCCTCGGCGAGGGCGGGGATGCTCACGGCGCGCCGGCCCTGGCCGGCGATAAGGGCGAGCTCGCGGGGACGCATGAGCAGAGTCAGCTCGCCCGCGACGCCGTCTAGGCGCGCCGATCCGCGCCCGAGCCGCACCACCGCCAGACCTCCCTTCTTCAGATCGACGCGCGCGCCGGTCAGCTGCGCGATCACGCCCGCGAAGTGCGGTTCGTGTCCCACGAACAGTGCATGGGCACTCGCCGAGAGCGGGCTGACGGCCTCGAGTGCCTGCTCTGCATCGAAGTCGTCTGCGAGCGCGGGGTGCACCCGCAGGCTTGGGCAGCGCTCGCCCCACTCCTCGAACGCGAGCTCAGCCGTCTCCCTCGCGCGCGCGCGCGAACTGAACATGACCACCTCGAAGCTCGCGCGCATCCGCATCAGCGCGAGGCCGGCGGCGCGCGCCTGGCTTTGTCCGCGCACGGTCAAGCGGCGAGCAGCGTCCGTGCGAGTGCCGTGCGGCTCGGCCTCCGCGTGACGAAGTAGCCACAGCTGACGAGCCATTGCTGCGCTGCAGCGTAGCGGGTCGTGTTAGCTTGGGCATGACATGAACGGTGGGCACGGCATGAACGTGATCGACAGCGAACGCGTGCACGCCCGCGAGCGACACCCGGCACGGCCTGCTGAGCAGCGCGCGGTCCGGCCTGAGGCCACGGTGGCCGATGGTGAGGGGTCTTCGCTTTTCATCAACCGCGAGACCTCGTGGCTGGACTTCAACGACCGCGTGCTGCAGCTCGCCGAGGACGCGCGCGTGCCACTGCTCGAGCGGGTCAAGTTCTGCGCCATCTACACGACCAACCTCGACGAGTACTACATGGTGCGCGTGGCCGGCCTGCGCGATCAGATCGACGCAGGCGTGGAGAACCCCACGCAGGACGGTCTCACGCCCTCGGAGACGATCGCGCTGATCCGCGAACGGGTGCTCGCGATGTCCCACCGGCTGACCGACTGCTTCGAAGGCACGCTGCGCCCGGCGCTGGCTGCGCACGAGATCCGCGTGGTCGGCGTGCGCGAGCTCGACGACGAGCGCCGCGCGCAGCTCGCGCGCCACTTCCAGAAGGCGATCTTCCCCGCGCTGACCCCGCTCGCAGTCGCCCCGGGGCGGCCCTTTCCCTACATCTCCAACCTCTCTCTCAGCCTCGCCGTGCTCGTGCGCGATCCGGCGAACGGACAGACCGTCTTCGCACGCGTGAAGGTGCCGACCGAGATCCTGCCGCGCTTCGTCACGCTCCGACAGGCGCCAGGCGAGCCGGCGCTGCTGGTGCCGCTCGAGGACGTCATCGCCAATCACCTCGACGCGCTCTTCCCGGGCATGGAAATCGCCGACTACGACGTCTTTCGCGTCACCCGCGACGCCGACCTCGAGGTCTCCGACGACGCCGCCGACCTGCTGCAGGCGGTCGAGGACGAGCTGCGGCGCAGGCGCTTCGGCGAGGTCGTGCGGGTGGAGGTCGGAGCCCACTGCTCGCGCCAGCTGCGTGAGGCGCTCGCGAGCCTGCTCGCCGTCCAGGAGGACGAGGTCTACCCCGTGGACGGCATGCTCGACATGGGCGCGCTGTGGCAGATCGTCAAGCTTCCCGGCCATGGCGAGCTGCGCGAGGAGCCGATCGTCGGTGTCACGCATCCGCGCCTGATCGGTCGCGAGGACGAGCGCCCCGACGTGCTCGGCGCGATGCGCGAGGGAGACCTGCTGGTCCATCACCCCTACGAGTCCTTCGCGACCTCCGTCGAGCGGTTCGTCGAGCAGGCGGTGGCCGACCCCAACGTGCTCGCGATCAAGCAGACGGTGTACCGCACGAGCGATGACTCGCCCCTGGTGCCGGCGTTGATCGACGCCACCGAACGAGGCAAGCAGGCGGTGGCCCTCGTGGAGCTGCAGGCGCGCTTCGACGAGCGCCTGAACATCCAGTGGGCGAAGGCGCTAGAGGAGGCCGGCGTGCATGTCGTCTACGGCCAGCCCTCCCTGAAGACGCACGCCAAGTGCGTGCTCGTCGTGCGCCGCGAGGGCGACGGAGTGCGCAACTACGTGCACATCGGCACCGGCAACTATCACTCGGCGACGGCGCGCCTGTACACCGACTTCGGCCTGTTCACGACCGACGAGCAGATCGGCGCCGACGTCGCGGACATGTTCAACTACCTCACCGGCTATGGGCGCCCCTTGGGCTACCGGCGAGTGTTGATCGCGCCGGAGCACCTGCGCGACGGGATCATCGAGCAGATCGAGCGCACCATCGCCGCGCACTCCACGGAGCGCCCCGCTCGCATTGCCATGAAGATGAATGCGCTCGTGGACGGGCGCTGCATACGCGCCCTGTACGCAGCCTCGCAGGCCGGCGTGCAAGTGGAGCTCAACGTGCGCGGCATCTGCTGCCTGCGGCCCGGCGTGCCCGGCCTATCCGAGAACATCAGGGTCGTCTCCGTGGTCGGGCGCTTGCTCGAGCACTCCCGCGTGTACGCGTTCGAGCGCGACGGGCAGCACACCGTGTACATCGCCTCCGCCGATCTGATGCCGCGAAACCTCGATCACCGCGTCGAGCTCGCCGTGCCGATCGACGCCCCGGAGCTGCGCGCTGAGCTGCTCGACACGCTCGCGCGCGCGTTCGCCGACAACCAGAGCTCGTGGGAGCTCGACGGCGAAGGCGCCTGGCACCGGCGCGGCCTCGCCCCCGGCGAGAGCCCGCGCAACCTACAGCTCGAGCTCGCCGAGCTCTACGCCGCGCGCGCGCGCGCCGAGCGGCCCACGGGCGAACGCGAGGCGCCCTTCGCCGCCGACGCTCCGGCGCTCCGCGCGGGCCGCCTTTAAGGCGGCCGCAGGCGCCCGGAGCCCCGCGCCTGCACGACGCTCTGGTGCGGCGCGCGTGCGAGCGCCCGCACGCTGTCCTGGTGCATCCCCGCGTGCGCCCGTCGTCTATCGTGAGCAAGCGATGGCGAAGACCCCGCAAGTCGGAGAGGCCGCGCCTGACTTCGAGCTCGAGGGGACCGGGGGCACGTTCCGGCTGTCCGAGCACCGCGGTGAACGCGTGGTGCTGCTGTTCTATCCCGGCGACGGCACACCCGTGTGCACTCGCCAGTTCTGCTCTTACCGTGACCGCGCCGAGGACTTCGCGGCGCTCAATGCCACGGTGGTGGGCATCTCCGCGCAGGACGTCGCCTCCCATGAGCGCTTCAGCGCGCGCAACTCGCTGACGGTTCCGCTGCTCGCCGACGCGGACGGAGAGGTGGCCCGCGCCTACAGCACCACCTCGCGGCTTGGCACCAAGCGCGCAGCGATCGTCGTCGACAAGCAGGGGACCGTGCGCTACCGCCACGACCACCTCTTGGGCCTCGACTATCAGAGCGTCGATGACCTGCGGGCGGCGCTCGACGCCTTGGGAAATTGAGATCACGAGCCCACGCCGTCCTTACGCGTGCGAGTCGCGTGCTGCGGATCGGCGCCGCGTGCGCGCTGCTGGGCGCCTGCGGCGCCACCGCGCACGCGCTCGTGCAGACGCCCACCGCGAGCGTGAAGGCTATCCCGAGCGCAGCGGACACCCCCGGGGGCGAGCTGCTCGAATGGCCTGAGTTCGGCCTCAACCCTCAGCGCACTGACGTAAGCGAACTGTCGAGCGGCATCACGCCCGCGACGCTCACGCACCTGAGGCACATCACCCTTCAGCTGCCGGGCACGGTTGACTCCTCGCCGATCTACCTGCACTCCGTGGGCGTCGCAGGCGCGACGCGCGACGTGATCATCGTCACGACCACCTACGGCCGCACGCTCGCGATCGATGCCGACAGTGGCAAGATCCTGTGGACCTTCACGCCGGCCGGCTATTCCAAGTGGGCTGGCACCCCACAGATCACGGTCTCGAGCCCGCTCGTAGACCCTGACCGCCAGTGGGTCTACGCAACCTCGCCCGACGGGCTGATCCACAAGCTCTCGCTCACCGACGGTCACGAGGACACGAGCGGCAACTGGCCGGTGCACGTGACGCGCGAACCGCTCCACGAGAAGCTCGGTGCGGCGCTCAACATCGACGGCCCGGACATCCTCGTGGCGACCAGCGGGTACATCGGCGACATACCCCCCTACCAGGGCCACGTGGTCGCGATCAGCCGCGCCACGGGCAGGCTCTTGAGCATCTTCAACACGCTCTGCGCCAACCGGCGCGAACTGCAGGAACCGAGCACCTGCTCGGCCAGCGACTCCGCGATCCTCTCGCGCGGTGGAGCGGTCGTCGAGCCCGGGGGCAAGCGCATCCTGATCGACACCGGCAACGGCCCCTGGAACGGGACGACCAACTTCGGCGACAGCGTGATCGAGCTCGACTTCCCCTCGCTCAATCTGAGACAGTCCTTCACCCCCACCAATCAGGAAGAACTCAACACCGGCGACAAGGATCTCGGCTCGAGCGCTCCGGCGCTGCTGGGAGAAAACCTCGTCGTGCTCGCCGGCAAGGATGGGATCCTGCGCGTGCTCGTGCTCTCGCGTCTCGACGGGCATCCCCCCTCGGGTGCACGATCGCTCGCACATCCGCTCGGCGGCGAAGTGCAGCGCCTGTCGATACCCGGTGGCGGCGAGCTGTTCACGGCCCCCGCCGTGTGGCGCCACGACGGGCACACGACGATGTTCGTGGCCGACGAACACGCCACCGGTGCGTACGTCCTGCGCAACGGTCGCTTGTACCTGGCGTGGCAGAACTCGACACCCGGAACCAGCCCGGTGATGGTGGGCGGGCTGCTGTACGTCTACGAACCCGACGCGGGCGGAATCTATGTCTACGAGCCCGGCTCGGGGCACGCGATCGCCAAGCTTCCGGGCCAGCCGGGCCACTGGAACAGCCCCATCGTCGTCGACGGGCACATCGTCGAGCCCGAGGGCAACGCCAACGACCACCAGCTCACGGGCACCCTCGAGATCTTCTCCGCGGCGGGCGCCTCGGCACGCTGATGAGCCTGCCGTGGGACGCGGTGCCGCCAGCCGTGGTCGGCGGAACCGGCGGCTCCGGGACGCGCGTGGCCACCAAGGTGCTGCTCTGCGGCGGCGTCTTCATGGGCGCGCACCTGAACGTCTCCGGGGACTCCCTGGACCTGGCGCAGTTCGACGCGAGCTGGGGCAAGCGCTACCTGGACGCCGAGCGCAGCGGCGCTCGCGCCCCCACGGATGAGATGCGCGCGGCGCTGCCCGGCGCCGTCGCCGCGCACCTCGACGGGCGGGAGGCGGCGAGCGGGCCCTGGGGCTGGAAGGATCCACCCTCCTACCTGCTGCTGCCCTGGCTCGACAGCGTGATCGCGAACCTGCGCTTCGTCCACTTCGTGCGCGACGGGCGCCGCATGGCCTTCTCCCACAATCAGCGCCAGCCCCAGCACTACGGCGAGGTCGTCTTCGGGGCAGAGCGCGAGCAGTGGCCCCCCCACGTGCTCGCGCTGCAGTTCTGGAGCTGGGCCAACGCCCGCGCCGCCGACTACGGCGAGCAGCACATGCACGGCCGCTACCTGCGCGTGCGCTTCGAGGACGTGTGCGCCGAGCCGCAGCGGCTGTGCCGCCAGATCATCGACTTTGCCCGCGCGGACGGCCGCGCATCGGACGCTCAGGTGGCGGCCGCCGCCGAGCTCATCGCCACCCCGTCACCGCCCAAGCTCGACCGCAAGCGCCTCGCGCAGGTGCACTCGCTCGAGGTCCCGAGCCTCGCACGCTTCGGCTATGTGTGAGCGCGCGCAGAGCGCGAGAGCCGGGGGCACCGCGGCCTCGATGACGCGCGAGCGCGCCGCGAGGCGATCGAGACCGGGGGCGGACGCCTGAGCGCACTGCGACGGGGCTGCGCGGTCCTGCTCCTGGGCGCGACTGTGCTCGCCGCCGGCGCCCCCGCGCCGGCGCGCGCCGCCGGCGCGCGGCGCTCGGTGCTGATCGCCTTCGTGCCCGCGGGCGAGCGCGAGCTGGCGAGCGTGAGAGGTCTCTCGGTCGGGATCGTCTCAGCCGCCCAGGGCCTCTACTCGACGGTCCAGTTCCTGCTCGACCTCACGCAGGGCGCGCGCGTGGCGTCCTCGGCCTATGCCACGAGCGCGCCGCCCGCGCTGTCGATCGCGCCGGCTCGAACGGGAGCGCTGGTCGAGGGCTGGGCCGCGGCGCGCAGCCGCGCCGAAGCTGCGCCGCAGCTGCTGCAGCCGGGACTGCTTGCCAGCGCCATACCCGGTGGCGCCGGCTACGTCGGGATCGCGGGCAGTGCGGATCTCGACGCGGTGGCGGCGGCCGATCGCGGGGGGCACATCACGGCCTTCTCGCTCGGGGCGGCCTCGACGCTGCTCGCGCGCGCGGGGGCGCTGGGGCGCCGGCGCTCGCTCCTCGTCCTCGACCTCGCAGCTGGAGGAGAGGGCCTCAGCGAGCTGCGCGCGCTGAGCCTGGGCCGCGCCCCCGGCGAGCTGCTGATCGTGCTCCAGCGAGCCGGCGAGAGCCCCGACCACGAGCTGCTGTGGGGCGCCGCCGCGGGACTCGCGGGCGGCGGCGGGCACGAGCTCACCTCGCAGAGCACGAACGAGCGCGGGCTGATCGCCTCTTTCGACGTGGCCCCGACGGTCCTCGCCCATCTCGGGCTGGCGCTGCCCGCTGACGTGCGCGGCAAGCCGATCCAGACCGGCGGGCAGCTCGACTCGGCGAGCCTGCGCGCGCTCGAGGGGCGGCTGCAGGTAATCGCCGGACGGCGGCTGAAGGCGCTTGGATTCCTGCTGTGCGCGTTGGCGCTCGCGCTTGCGACCGGCGCCTGCTGGCCGCGGGGGACTACGCGCAGGCGCGCGCGGGCGTGGACGCTGCGCGCCGGCGGGCTGGGTGTGCTGTGGGCACCCGTCGCGACGCTCATCCCCGCGGCGCTCGAGCCAAGCGCCCCCGTCGAATACGCGCTCATCGCGGGCACCTGCATGGCGCTCGGTGCGCTAACCGACGCGCTCGTGCCGTGGCCGCGGGCGCCCCTGGCCCCCGCGATCGTGACGCTCGTCGCGCTCACCGTCGATGCGCTCGCGGGCACGCAGCTGTTGATGCGCTCGCTGCTGGGACCCGACCCGATCCTCGGCGCGCGCTTCTACGGGATCGGCAACGAGCTCAAGTCGGGGCTGGCGGTCCTGGTCGCCGCGGCCGTTGCCAGCGCGCTCTATCGCTCCCAGCGCGGACGCCGTGCGGCGCTGACGATGTGCGCTGCAGGGGCGCTGCTCGCGGTGCTCGAGGGCTCGGCGCGAATCGGCGCGGGCGTCGGCGGCGTGATCCTCGTGAGCTTCAGCTTCGCTCTCGCGACGAGCCTGCTCCTGCCCGGGGCGCTCACCCGTAGGCGCGCGCTCGTCGTGCTGTGCACCCCAGCGGCCGCCCTCGTGGCGCTCGCCGCGCTCGATCTGACGACGGCCCACGGCGCGGGCCATTTCACGGGCAGCGTCTTGGACGCGCGCTCGGCCGGCGACGTGCGCGACATCATCGTGCGCCGCTACGGCGCCGCTTGGGATGAGCTGCACAACCACGTCATGCCGATCGCGACGGCCGCCGCGCTCGCGTGTGCCGCCCTAGCCGTGCGCCGGCGCGATCGCCTGCTCGCCGTCGTCGAGGAGGACCCGGCGTGGTTGGCTGCGCTCGCGGGCGGCCTCGCAGCTGGAGTGGTGGGCTCGCTCGTCGAGGACTCCGGTCCGGTACTGCTCCTCGTCGCCGTCTTCGCGCTCGGCTCCGTGCTCAGCTACCTGCAGGGACGCCCGCTCGGCGAGCACACGCCGTGGGCCGGCCGGGTGGCGAGTCCCTCAGCGCACGCCCTCGCCTAGGCCTCGCCCAGGTTCGTCGTCATTCTTCGAGCGCGCGTTTGCGCCTGCGGTAGAAGAGCACTCCGCCCACGAGCACGATCACGACGATCACTGCGGCGCCCGCGATGTATCGCAGTTTGTGGTGGACCGGTGCTTTCTTCAGTTCGTTCTCGGCCTGTGTGGTCGAGAGCAGCGTCACCGGCACATGCTTGGCCGTCAGCGCGGCCCTCAAGCCCGGCCCTCCCTTGGCCTTGTATTTGGCGAGCACGTGACGTCCATCGGTGAGCGTCGTACGCAGCGAGCGCAGCCGCCGGTTGATCGTGACCGCCTTGATTTCTCGCGCGGCGAGCTGCCCTTCGAACTGCGCGAGCGTCTCTTTTTCGTAGTTGATCACGGTCGCGCCTTCAGTGCCTTCGGCCGCCGCGCTGGGCGCGAGCACGAGCAGCGACGCGAGCACGAGCGCCACTAGCGCGAGCGCGGGCCTTGCGAGCGGGCGTCTCGTCGGTGAGATCATCGGCGGTACCCTAGCGGCGAGCCGCCAGGCGTGCAGGGCGATCCGGCTATACGCGGCCGGTATCGCGCCGGTAGGCGCGCGCCGCGAGGACGCTCAGCGCGAGCGTCCACGCCGCCACGACGATCCAGCCCTTCGCCGGCCACGATTGCCCGCCTGCACCCACGTGGCTGGCCTGCACAAGCCAGTAGGAGGGGAGGTACTGAGCGACCTGCGCGAGGAAGCCGTGGTGGCCGATCGGGAAGAAGGTGCCGCCGAGCAATCCCAGGAGGGCCACGCCGCCTCCCATCGCCGGGCCGATCGAATCCGGCGTGAAGAGGTGACCGAGCAGGATCCCGAGGGCGGCAAACGGGA
This sequence comes from uncultured Solirubrobacteraceae bacterium, assembly GCA_963722435.1. Lineage (GTDB taxonomy): Bacteria > Actinomycetota > Thermoleophilia > Solirubrobacterales > Solirubrobacteraceae > Palsa-744. The sequence continues at coordinate 1,323,855 of CAVRKZ010000001.1, forward strand.
TCAGGCCGACGAGCAGGAGGCCGGTCATCTCGAGCCACCCGTGAGCGCTCAGGCTCACCCCCATGGCGGCGCCCGCGATGTACAGCGCGACGAGCGTCAGCAGCGCCATCATGTAGGCGGTCAGAACCTTCGCGCGGAAGTACGCGCGCGGCGAGAGCGGGGTGATGCGAAGCTGGCGCGTCCAGCCGGCCTGGCGCTCGGCGGCGATACGCGCGCCGCCGGAGAGCATCGCGTTCATGGTCCCAAAGGAGGCCCATCCGACCATGAAGTACAGCGGCGCCGAGAGCCCCGTGCCGTCGATATCGCGCACGTGACGGTTGGGGCCGGCGACGAGCAGGTAGATGACGAGCGGGAAGGCGAACGAGAGGATGAAGAAGCGCCTGTTGCGCACGGTGCGAAGGAGCTCGTAGCGGGTGTACACGAGCGGCCCACCGCCGCGCCGTGCCGCTCCTGGCGCCAGCGCCTTCACGCTTGCGTCGCTCCGTCGCTAGTCGCGTGTGCCTGAGCGGCGGCGTCCTCGCCGGTTAGCTCGAGGAAGGCCTGCTCGAGTCCGGCGGCGGTGATCTCGATGTGGCGCGCATCCGGGTAGGCCGCGAGCAGCGCGCGGATCGCCGCATCCGAGTCCGCGCAGCTCAGCAGCACGGCCTCGCCACGTCGCTCGGCGCTGTTGACACCGGGCAGCGCGCCCAGGGCGCGCTCGTCGACGTCCGCCAGCGTCGCGCGGATCATGCGCGCTCCGACCAGCGCCTTGATCTCGTTCGTCGGCCCGTCCGCGACGACGCGGCCGTGCGCCATCAGTACGGCACGGTCGGCGTACGCGTCGGCCTCCTCCAGGTAGTGGGTCGCGAACAGGACCGTCTTGCCGCGCGCGGCGAACTCGCGCATGCTCGTCCAGAACGCGCGGCGGCCCTCCACGTCCATCGCCACAGTCGGCTCGTCGAGCACTAGCAGCTGGGGGTTGCTGATCAGCGCGACCGCGCAGCGCACACGCTGGGTCTGCCCACCGGAGAGCTTCTGCGTGCGCTGCTCGCCGATCTCGCTCACGCCCGTGAGCTCGAGCACCTCATCGACGTCGAGCGGCGTCGGATACAGGGAGGCCATCATGTCCACGAGCTCGCGCACCGACAGGTCCCTGATCAGCGCCCCCGTCTGCAGCATCGCGCCGACGGCACCTTGCGAGATCGCCTCACGTGGCGTGCGCCCGAACACCGAGACGCTGCCCTCGTCCGGCTCGAGCAGCCCGAGCAGCATGTCGATCGTCGTCGACTTGCCAGCACCGTTGGGACCGAGCAGGGCGAGCGTCTCACCCGCAGGGATGCGCACATCCACTCCGCGCACGGCGCGGATCGGCCCATGCGAGCCGTGGAATGACTTCACCAGGCCGTGCAGCTCGATCTGCGCCGCTCCGGGCGCACCCTCGCGCCGCTGGGATTCCACGACCTCATCGCTCATCGGCTTCTCGATCCGCCTGTCACTTGCGCGCGAGTTTGATCGCCTTCTGCCGGTGGATCTTCGACAGCGTCAACTTGCGCGGGCGCACGGCGGCGGGAGTCACCTCCACGGCCTCGTCCTCACGCACGAACTCGAGGGCCTCGTCGAGCGTGAGCTTGTGGTGGGCGTCGAGGCGCACGAGCACGTCGGAGGTGGAGGAGCGCATGTTCGTCAAGTGCTTCTCCTTGACGGGGTTCACGTCGAGGTCATCCGCGCGGGCGTTCTCGCCGATGATCATGCCTTCGTAGACCTCCTCGCCGGGGCCCACGAACAGCGAGCCGCGCTCCTGCAATGTGAACAGCGAGAACGTGACGGTCTCGCCGCGCCGGTCGGCCACGAGCGCGCCGCTTGTGCGCGTGAGGATCTCGCCGGCCCATGGCTCCCAGCGGTCGAACACGTGGTGCATGATCCCCGTCCCGCGTGTCTCGGTCAGGAACTCCGTGCGAAAGCCGATCAGTCCGCGGGCGGGGACGAGGTAATCCATCCGCACCCAGCCGGTGCCGTGGTTGATCATGTGCTCCATGCGGCCCTTGCGCGCGGCCAGCAGCTGCGTCACTGTGCCGACATGCTCCTCGGGCACGTCCACTGACAGGCGCTCAACCGGCTCGCAGCGCTTGCCGTTGATCTCTCGCTCCAGCACGTGCGGCTGTCCGACCGTCAGCTCGAAGCCCTCCCTGCGCATCATCTCGACGAGCACCGCGAGCTGCAGCTCGCCGCGCCCCTGGACCTCGTAGGTGTCCGGCCGGTCGGTGTCGAGGACGCGCAGCGACACGTTCCCAACCAGCTCTTGTTCGAGGCGCGCCCGGATCTGCCTGGCGGTGATCTTGTCGCCGTCTTTGCCGGCCAGCGGTGAGGTGTTGACGCCGAGCGTGATCGACATGGCGGGCTCGTCGACGGTGATCACCGGCAGCGGGCGGGGGTCCTCGAGATCGGCGAGGGTCTCGCCGATGGTGACCTCGGCGATGCCCGCCACGGCGATGATCTCGCCGGGCCCGGCCTCGGGCGCGTCGACGCGGTCGAGGGCATCGGTGACGTAAAGCTCGGCCACTGTCGCACGCTGGATCGAGCCGTCGGCGCGGCACCAGGCGATCTGCTGACCCTTGCGGATGGTGCCGTTGCGGACGCGGCAGATGGCCAGGCGACCGACGTAGGGCGAGGCGTCGAGGTTGGTGACGAGCGCCTGTAGCGGGTGCTCGGGATCGTAGGTCGGCGCGGGTATGTGCTCGAGCAGCAGGTCCAGCAGCGGCGCGAGGTTCTCCTCCTCGATCGGATGCCCGGGCTCGTAGTGCAGCGAAGCGACGCCGGCCCTGGCGTTGCAGTAGACGATCGGGAACTCGATCTGGTGCTCGTCGGCGTCGAGGTCGAGGAACAGCTCGTAGACCTCATCGACGACCTCTGCGACACGCGCGTCCGGGCGATCCACCTTGTTGATAACAAGGATGACCGGCAGTCTGGCCTCCAGCGCCTTGCGCAGCACGAAGCGCGTCTGCGGCAGCGGGCCCTCGGAGGCGTCCACGAGCAGCAGCACCCCATCGACCATCGTCAGCCCGCGCTCGACCTCGCCGCCGAAGTCGGCGTGGCCGGGGGTGTCGATGATGTTGAGCTTGACGTCGCGGTAGCGAAGCGAGGTGTTCTTGGCGAGGATCGTGATGCCCTTCTCGCGCTCGAGGTCCATCGAATCGAGCACACGCGTTGCGACGTCCTGGCCGACACGGAAGGCGCCCGACTGCCACAGCATGGCGTCCACGAGCGTGGTCTTGCCGTGGTCCACGTGCGCGACGATGGCCACGTTGCGAATGTCATCTCTGGTTGCGAGCACGGCTTGCAAGGCTAGCGGCGCCCGTCCGCGCCCCCCAGACGCACCCAGCGCTCGCCGGCGGCCCACGCCCACCGCGCGGCGAGCATCGAGCGCGGTCTAAGACACGCGCTCGCGGGGTAGTCACGACCGCGAGCCTTGTCGATTATCGAGATCTTCACGAGTGCGCTCCGGCGCGCGGGCACCACACAGCTGGATGGGTGATCCGCTGCGCAAGCTCCACGAGGCCGCGCTCACACGCCGGGCGCTGCTGCGCTACGGCGGCTCGCTGGGCGCCGCTGTGGCCGGCATGTCCTCGGCAGGGGGCCTCTGGCGTGCCGCAGGCGCCTCCGCCAAGGCATTGCGCGCGCCCGACAGCCTGCCGAATCCTCGCGTGGTGGCCGGGACGGTGAACGAAGCACTGCCCTTCGACCACATCGTCGTCGTGATGATGGAGAACCACTCCTTCGACAACCTGCTCGGCGCGCTGTCGCGCTCCGGACAGGCGAAGGCCGACGGGCTGCACTTCAACAGCATGGGAGTCGCGCGCAACGAGAACCCGGACGCGAACGGCATCGCTGTGCGCTCGTTCGTGATCCCCACGACTGCCCAGGCACCCTCGGTCACGCAGACCTGGAACGCGACCCACGAGCAGATCAACGACGGCAGGATGGACGGCTTCGTGCGCTCCGTCGAATCGCACGAGCCGATGGGCTACTGGACCGAAGACGTGCTGCCGTTCGCCTACTCCTTCGCGCGGACCTTCTGTCTCGCCAACCGCTGGTTCTGCTCGGCTCCCTGCCAGACCTACCCCAACCGCCGCTTCCTGATGGCGGGCACGGCCTACGGGGACATCGCCACGAGCACCGAAAGCCTCGAGGACCCGCCGCCGCCGAACGGCACGATCTTCGACCGCTTGGAGGCGTACGGGATCAGCTGGCACAACTACTTCACCGACCTGCCACAGACGGGGATCATCCCCACGATCATCGAGAAATACCCCGGCAACCTGGCCCCGATCGCACAGTTCCTGGCCGATTGCGCCACGGGCAGCCTGCCGTCGGTGAGCTTTGTCGATCCGGAGTTCGGGGCTTTGACGGACATCGGCGGGCCGCTCTCCTCGCTGCCGGGCATGGAAGCGATCGCCGGCAAGCTCGACACGACCGGCGGCGACGAGGAGAGCGAACAGAACATGGACTACGGCGAGTACTGGGCCTACAAAATCGTCAAGGCCGTTCTCGACTCCCCCGCGTGGCCGCGGACCCTGCTGATCTACACCTACGACGAGCACGGCGGCTACTACGATCATGTACGCCCGCCGGCCGCGATCCCGCCCGACGAAATACCGCCGGAACTGCAGGCGGGCGACGCCCCCGGCGGCTATGACCTCTACGGGCCTCGCGTGCCCGGGATCGTGGCCTCTCCCTACTCCAAGCCGAACGCCGTCACGAACGTCCTGCACGATCACACCTCGGTGCTAGCGACGATCGAGGCCAAGTGGAATCTGCCCGCGCTCACCTACCGCGACGCCAACGCGAAGACCGTCATGGACTTCCTCGATCTCGAACACGCGGCCTTCCTCGAACCACCGACGCTCGCCGAACCGCCCGTCCCCGTCGAAGCCGCGGGCGAAAGCTGACCATGCGTCTAGCGCCTGAGAACTCCACGAGAGCCCGCCGCCCCTTCCTCCTCGCGTGCGCGTTCGCCGCGATGGCCCCAATCGCCGTTCTGCTCTCGGGCGTCCTTGCGTCGGCGAGTGGAGCCCACCCGGCCCCCTACAAACAGCCGAAGATCCGCCACATCTTCGTGATCATGCTGGAGAACGAGGACTATGCCTCGACCTTCGGCGAACCCTCGGCGGATCCATACCTCGCGCGCACGCTGCCAGCCGAGGGGGCGCTGCTGGAGAACTACTACGCGACCGGCCACGAGTCCAACGACAACTACGTCTCGATCGTCTCCGGCCAACCGCCCAACCCTCAAAATCAGGGCGACTGCCAGATCTTCGACAACTTCACGCCGGAAACGACGCTCGAAGATGGCGTCGCGGCCGGCACGGGCTGCGTGTATCCGGCCTCCGTGGCGAACATCGGCACCCAGCTCTCCTCCGTCGGGCACACGTGGAAGGCATACGAGCAGGACATGGGCAACGACCCCGACCGTGAGGCCGCCGCGTGCGGACACCCCCCGGTGGGCGAAAGAGATGAAACCCAGGACGCCGTCGAAGGCGACGGATACGCCGCGCGGCATGACCCCTTCATCTACTTCCACTCGGTGATCGACAACCAGAGCTACTGCGACGAACACGTCGTCGCCCTGGGCACGACCAGCGGCGCGATGCCATCGGCTGCGCTAAAGGGCGAGACGGGGCTCGCGACCGACCTCAAAGCGGTGCGCACGACGCCGACGTTCTCCTTCATCACGCCCAACCTGTGCGAAGACGGCCACGACTACCCCTGCAAAAACGAGCCGAGCGGCGCCTCGGCGCTCGCTGACATCGACCGCTTCCTCGAAGCGTGGGTGCCGAAGATCACGAGCTCGCCGGCGTTTCGCGCCAACGGGCTGCTCGAGATCACCTTCGACGAGTCAGACGGACCTCAGTCCGACGCGTCCTCGTGCTGCGAAGAGCAGCCCGGACCGGCCTCGCCGCTGCCCGGCATCACGGGGCCTGGAGGCGGGCGTATCGGCGCAGTCCTGATTTCGCGTTTCATCAAGCCCGGCACCGTGAGCGAAACCCCCTACAACCACTACTCCTCGCTGGCGAGCTTCGAGTCCCTGCTGGGACTGGCGCGCCTGGCCGACGCGGCCACCGTGCCCGCCGTCTTCGGCGCCGACGTGTTCACGGCGGCCCGCTAGCACCCGCGTCGCACTCCGCCCGGAGCAGGCCCCCAGCACGCGCGTGGCGCTCTGCTCGGGAAGACGCCTAGCGCCCGCGCCGCGCGGCCGCTGCACGCACGCCCGCGCGCAGGCCGAAGCGCGCGAGCGCCGCGGGATAGCGCTCGGCCGCGGCGATCGTCTGCTCGAGCGCGTCGGCGAAACGCCTGATCTCCTCCTCCTCGATGACGAGCGCAGGCAGCGCCTTGATGACGTTCATGTGGTGGCCTGCGACCTGGCAGAAGATGCGGTGCTCGTGAAACAGCGGCACGGTCACGAGCTGTGAGAAGAGCCCCGGCTGGTGACGCTCGACCCGCTCCCACAGCCGTCGCGCACCGGCGCCGGAGGGGGGCCGAATTCGATCGCCCACATGAGACCGAGGCCACGCACCTCCCTGACGACCTCGAAACGCTCGACGAGCGGGCTTGTCAGCTCCAGCAGCAGCCCACCGAGGTGCTCAGCGCGCGCGCTCAGCTGCTCGCGTGCGAGCACGCGCAGGGTCGCGAGGGCGGCGGCGGCGGCGAGGTCGTTGCCTCCGAAGGTCGAGCCGTGGCGCACCGCCCGCTGCATGCCGTCGAACACGGCGTCGAAGGCCGCTCGCGACACCAGCAGCGCGCCAATCGGCACGAGGCCGCCAGACAGGGCCTTGGCCACGCACACCATGTCCGGCTGCAGATCCCAGTGCTCGAGGGCGAGGAAGCGTCCCGTGCGCCCCACGCCGGTCTGAACCTCGTCGCATACGAACAGGGCGCCGGCCTCACGGCACAGGCGCTGTGCGCCGGGAAGGTAGTCGCTCGCCGGCAGCTTCACGCCCTTGCCCTGGATCGGCTCGACGACGAACGCGGCCACATCCTCGCGCGCGAGCTCGCGCTCGAGCTCCTCGAGATCACCGAATGCGATGCGCTCACAGCCGGGCACGAGCGGGCCGAAGCCCTCGCGAAACTCGGCGCCGCCGTTGAGCGAGAGCGAGCCGAGCGTGAGGCCGTGGAAGGCATGGTCGGCGTAGAGGATGCGCGGGCGGGCGGTGGCCGCGCGTGCGAGCTTGATCGCCGCCTCGACGGCCTCCGTGCCGGTGTTCGCAGGGACCATTGCCGCCACGCTGTCCGGGGCCAGCGCGAGTAGCTGCTCGGCGAGCACGCCGCTCAGGAGCGTCACGCCGAGCTGCGGGAGGTTGCCCGTGCGCGCTGCCATCACCTGCTCGAGGGCCTCGATCGCCTCAGGATGGTTCCGTCCGATCGCAAACACGCCATAGCCCCCGAACAGGTCCAGGTAGCGCTCGCCGTCCGCATCGATCAGGTGCGCGCCCTCGCCCCCGCTCCACACCTTGTCGAAGCCCAGTGTGCGCACGATGCGGCCGATCTGAGGGTTCAGGTAGCGCTGGTTGAGCGCCATCTCCTCGCCGGCGCGCGCGGCGAGGATCTCTCGGATGCTCGGCGTCGGCTGCCCGCTCACAGTGCGGTGAGCCTAGCTTGCATGACGCTCCGAGCTGCGTCTAAGTGAGCGCTTCCGAGCGCCCGAAAGTGGGTATTATCTACGAGAGCACGCACATCGTGCGGTGGCTTACCGACCAGGAAGGGAGCAAGGGATGTCTGCAGTCGCCTCAAAGGCTGCCCCCGCGAAGGCCGCCCCTGGGCGTACGAGCGATCCGAGAGAGCTCTTTACTCGCTGGCAGCGAGACCGTGACCCCGCCGCGCGCGACGCGCTGGTGCGGCGCTACATGCCGCTGGCACGGGGTCTCGCGCGCCGCTACGGCCGCTCCTCGGAGCCCTTCGAGGACCTCCTTCAAGTTGCATCGCTCGGCCTGCTGAAGGCCCTCGACCGCTTCGAGGCCGAGCGCGGGCACCCGTTCGCCTCCTTCGCGGTGCCCACGATCCTTGGCGAGATGCGCCGCTATTTCCGTGACTCCGGTTGGGCCGTGCACGTTCCACGCGGCGCCCAGGAGCGCGCGCTGAAGGTGCGCGATGCGCAGGAGCGGTTGGCCAACGCGCGCGGGCGCGCGCCGACCGTGAACCAACTCGCTGAGTACCTAGAGCTCGACATCGAGGACGTGGTCGATGCGCTGCAAGCGATCCAGGCTTACGAAACGCTCTCGCTGGACGCGCCCCGCCCACGTGCCGGCGGCGAGGTCGTCCCCTACGGCGAGACCGTGGGCCAGGACGACGAGCGCTACGAGCTCGTGGAGCTCGACGCCACCGTGGCTGCTGTGCTCGCGCACATTCCCGCGCGCGAGCGCCTGATCCTGCACATGCGCTTCGTTGACGATCTCACCCAGACTGAGATCGCCGAGCGCGTGGGGATCTCCCAGATGCAGGTCTCACGCCTGCTGCGTCGCTCGCTCGAGCAGCTGCGGACACTCGCGCATGCGAGTTGACCGCGGCAAGCGGGCACCCCTCCACCGCGACTGCACCGCCCGTCGTTTGCGCGTGGGGTGTCCCTGAGCGAGATCGGGTCGATCATCGCCCCATGGCAGATACTGCGAACGTCCGCTTGCGTCTGCCAAGCAGGCCGGAGAACATCGTGGTCGTCCGCCAGGCGCTCACAGGCATCGCCGACTGCCTCTCGCTTGACGCGCTAGAAGCCAACGACCTCAAGACCGCCGTCACGGAGGCGTGCAACAACGTGGTGCTGCACGCCTACGGCGACGCCGAGGGCCCGCTCGAAGTCGACGTGCACGTGCTCGGAGGAACGATCGACGTGGTGGTGCGCGACCACGGCAAGGGCATCGAGGCCCGCGCGCACAAACGCCCACCCGAGGGCTACGCCGTGCACGACAGCACCGCCTCGGGCATGGGCCTGGCTGTGATCGATGCGCTCGCGCGTCAGGTCGAGTTCAGCGAACCGCCGGCCGGCGGCACCGAGGTGCGAGTGCAGTTTCCCGTGCCCGGCGGCGCCACGCTAGAGCCGATCACAGGGCCCGAGTTCGAAGATGACGAGGGAAGCTGCGTGGAGCATTCAACGAGCCGTGTCGCGCTCAGCGTCGCCCCTAAGAGGTTGGCGAGGGCCGTCCTGCCACGTGTGCTGAGCGCGCTCGCCGCGCGCGCGTACTTCACCACCGACCGCATCTCCGATGTCCAGCTCGTCGCCGACGTGCTCGCCGCGAACGTGGATGAGTCGATGTACGGCAGCCACCTGCGCGTGGGCGTAACCGTTGAGCCGCGCACGCTCGAGCTGCGCATCGGTCCGCTGAGCGCTGGGGACAGCGCGAGGCTCGTGGTCGCCGCCGCAGACGGCATGGCGCCGGTGATCGATCGGCTCGCCGACTTCAAACGCGTGGAGCCCACGCCGACCGGCGAGCGCGAGATGCTCGAGCTGCGCCTGGTCGACCAGCACTGAGGCGAGAGCGCCGAGCGCTCCGCGCCCGTCCTTCGCGTCCGCGTCCTAAAAGGAGGCGGCATGCCGGCCGGCAACCCGTCGGGAGGCAATAACCATGCCGGCATGCCGCCGTGCCGTCCCAATCTATGGGGGCGAACGCCGCCGGGGGAGAGCGACTCCGCTCGATGAGACGACACTGCGCACTCCATATGCCCCCTTGACGGGGGCGCTAAACATCGCAGGAGTTTTTTTATCGCGCGAGCGGGAGCCTGTCCTTCGGGTTCCCAGGCCTTCCCGGCAGATGGGCCCGGCGCCACTGCGAGGCGCGCGGGCATATCGTTGAGGCGTGGGCGAACGCGAGCATGCGGTCCTCGAGCAGCACGACGGGCGCCAAGCGCTTCGCTTTGAACGCACGCTCTCACATCCGCGCCAGCGCGTCTGGCAGGCGCTCAGCGGCGGCGAGGAGCTCAGGCGGTGGCACCCCACGCCGTTCGAGCTCGAGCCCGCGGCGGCGGGCGGGCGCATCCGCTACCGACCCGCCGCCCACATCGGGGAGCTGCCAGACGGGCGCGTGCTCGAGTACGAGCCTCCCCGCCTGCTTGCCTATACGTGGTGGGAGGACGAGCTGCGCTTCGAGCTGCAAGAGCGCGAGGGGGGCTGCGTGCTCACTCTGACGCACAGCTTCGACGACCGCTTGAAGGCCGCGCGCGACGCCGCCGGCTGGCATCTGTGCCTGGAAGCGCTCAGCGCTAGCGTGGCCGGTCGCGGGCACGCGCCAGCGGGCGGCGTGAGCGCGTACCCGCCGGAGGGGTGGGCCGAGCTCAACGAGGGCTATCAGCGACGCTTTGGCATCGCCGTCGAGCAGGCAACGCCGCCGCCGAGCGCGTGAGCGCTCAGGCGACCATCTCGCCCGCGGCGGGGATCGTCGGCAGGTGCTCGGCCGCGCCCGTGATTCGCAGCAGGCGCTGGACCTGCTGTGAGCCAGGCGTGATGGCGAACTCCTGCTGGCGCGCGCGACAGAGCTCTAGGGCCGCGAGGATGCAGCGCAGGCCGGTGGAGTCGATGAACTGCACGCCCTCCAGGTCGAGCACCACGAGCGCATGGCGCCGGACCTCCTCGCTGTCGAGCGCATGCTCGAGCACCTCGGTGCTGGCCATGTCGAGTTCGCCGGTGAGCGAGAGCACCACACGGTCGGAGACTTGGCGCACCTCGATGCGAAGCTGGTCGGCGGCCCCCATGCGCAGCATTTTACCGCCGCCAGGCCACCCCGGCAACGGATGGTGAAAAACTCACGTCGCGACCCGCTCGCGCTGGGCTTCGGCGCTCGCCGCCGCGGTCGCGACGTCCCCCGGATATGTGTAGCGAGCGCGCAGCATCAACACGCCGGCGGCGGCGAGCGTGCAGAGCATGATCAGGAAGCTCACCTCCAGGCCGGTGGCGGCCGAGGGCGAAATCGCGCCGGCGTGCGTGCCGATCGGGGCCTGGCCGGGAGCGATGCCGGCGATCAGGTCGGCGAGGCCGCCGAATAGCAGCGGGGCAAGGGCCTGCGCTAGCGAGCGCACGAGGCTGCGAGTCGCCTCCGCGCGGCCCCATAGGCCAGCGGGCACAACGTCGAGCCTTGCGGCGTCGAGCGGAGGGTTCGCGGCCGAGATGAACGCGGTGCCGCCGAGATCGAACCACAGCGACGGGGTGAGATGGCTCCCGGCGATGCCGGGAACCAGGAGCGCCGCGGCGGCGATGTAGCACACCGACGGGATCACCACGCGCGCCCCCACAAAGCCGCGGCGCAGCAGCGCGTCGGTAAGGCGTCCGCTGACGAGCGTGCCCACGAGCGCGCCCAGTACGAGCAGTGCGACGACCAACTCCGCCGTCGCCTGCCCGAGGTGGTAGTGGCCGCGCATGAACAGTAGGGCGAACGTCTGCAGGCCAGCGAAGAAGAAGTACCCGAGGGACGAGCTGACGATGAGCAGCCCGTAGCTTGGGATCGAGAGGACGTAGCGAACGGCGCGCGGCAGACCCATCGCGCGCGGATCCGCCCGCAGCACGAGCCGCGGGTCAGGGGCCACGCCCCGCCTGAGCACCTCGCGCACGGCCGCCTCCTGCTCGGCGGGGTGCTCAGGGCCCCCCTCGGGCTGCTCGCTCGGGCCCCCGCCAGCCGCGTGCTCGTCCGCCTCGGCGCTCGGCGCTCCAGGCGCCCGGAGACCGTCCTCGAGGCTGACCGTCCCCCGCGCCAGCCGGCTCTGCCCTCCTCGCGCGGGCTCGGGGATCGTCCTCCACAGTACGCGCGCAACCAGGAACCCGGGAATCGCCAGCAGTATGAAGGCCGCGCGCCAGGAGATCACGCTCGCCACCGTGCCGCCGACGATGAAGCCGCCCGCCGAGCCGGCGATCTCGCCGCCGAGGATGTAGGCGTATACGCGCCCGCGTTCGTGCGCTGGGAAGTAATCGCCCGTCAACGACGCGATCGCGGGCCCCGCCGTCGCGATGACGGCACCGAGCGCGAGACGGGTCAACAGCAGCGTCCCGTAGCTGCTCGCGAATCCGCTGGCGAGGCTGGCGACGCTCCACAGGGCGACGCTGCCAGCGAGCAGCGGCATGCGCCTGACGTGGTCGACGAGCACGCCGAGCGGGAGGACGAAGAGCGCACCGACCAGCAGCGCCACGGAGCTCAGCAGGCCGATCTTCGCGTTGCCGATGTGCAGCGCGTGCTCCAGCTGCGGAGCCACTGCGCCTACGGTGGCGGCGTCGGCTCCACTCAGGCCCAAGACGGCGCCGAACACCAGGATCACACGTGCGCGCGCAGGCCCGCCTACGATCTCGACGACCTGGCCACGGACCACGCGCGAGCCTGCTCGCACGAGCTGGCGTGCGCCTGCGCCGACGCGGGCGGCCGCCCGCGCCCCCCTCATCTCGAGCCCTCCACGCCAGCGATCCTCGCGTGCATCGGGCCAGTATGGGCCGTGGCGGATCGCGCAAGCCCGCCAGCAGCAGGTGTAAGAGCGGCCGGTTCGGGTAAAGCGATCCCTGAACAGTGCATTTTGCGGCAGAGTGCTCGGGCGAGGCGCGAAGCTCGTCAGGAGGGCGTTACTTGGCGATCGACACACATCGGATCGACTCCCCGGCTGGCCGGGCAGTTCACTCGTGCGACCATCTCGTCCACTTCTACGAGCACGATGGCCAGCTGATCGAGGCCGTGGGCTCTTACCTGTGCCGCGCGCTGCGCGCGGGCGGCACAGCGGTCATCCTCGCCACCGCGGAGCACCGCGGCGCCTTTGCGAAGTACGTGCACGCCGACGGCGTCGACCTCGGGCCCGGCGATGAGCGTGTGGTGGCGCTGGATGGCGCCGCCACACTCGCGCGGCTGATGCACGATGGCCAGGTCGAACCCGCCGCTTTCGACGAGCTCATCGGTGGGGTCATCCGGGGCGCGCATGACCGCGGTGCTCCGGTGCACGCTTACGGCGAGATGGTCGGCCTGCTGTGGCAAGACGGCAACGTGGCAGCCGCGATCGAGCTCGAGCGACTCTGGAATGAGCTCGCAGCGAAGCTACCGTTCTCGCTCTTCTGCGGCTACCGCGCGGAGATCGTCTCTCACCCTGCCGACGTGAATGCGCTCGAGACGGTCTGCCACCTTCATTCGACCGTCGTCGGCCCGATGCCCGGTCGCGAGCTCACGCCGGCCGACGGCCTGGCATCCACCGAGCTAAGGGCGAAATTCGCGGCAGATCCCGCGGCGCCGAGCGCGGCGCGGCGCCTGCTCACGACTGCGCTGCGAACGCAGGGCTGCGAGGACGCCTTCGTGGAGGCCTCAGTGCTCGTGCTGAGCGAGCTCGTGACGAACGCCGTGCGTCATGTCGGCGCTCCGTTTACGGTCGAGGCGGCGCTCGCCGGGCCGACGCTGCGGCTCGCCGTACGCGACGTGTGCCCGCCGCTCGAGGAGGGGACGATGGTTGTGCTGCCCACTCACGGGCTCGCGGTGGTGGATCACCTGGCCTCATGCTGGGGCGTCGAGGGCGCGCCCGAGGGCAAGGTCGTGTGGGCCGAGCTGCACGCCGCGAACGTTTGAGTGGGACGTGGCCCGGCTGACCCCCGCGCCCGCCCGCCGGGTCTCGGCCCGCTGGACGGCGAGGGTTGAGCCAGCCCGATCGTGGGTATCCGTCCACCATGACAACAGGTGGATCGATACTGCTGGTCGCCGTCGGCGCGATCCTGCGCTATGCCGTGACCGTATCCCTCTCGGGCACTCGATTCAGACGATCGGTCTGATCCTGATGATCGCTGGCATCGCCGGGCTCGTGCTATCGCTGCTTTACATGCTCGCCTGGAGCCCGCGCGGCGGCGTCGCTCGCGATCGCGTGATCGAACGCGAACCCTACGAAGACCCTGCACTGCGCTGAGCGCTCGCCCCGTTCAGGCGGAGCAGCTCACCTGAACGCCTGTATGCCCGTGAGCGCCCCGCCCACGACCAGCGCGTGTATGTCAGCCGTGCCCTCATAGGTGACGATCGACTCGAGGTTGTTCATGTGTCGGATAACCGGATACTCGAGCGTGATCCCATTCGCGCCGAGCACCTGACGAGCGCTGCGCGCGACGTCCAGCGCATCGTTGACGTTGCCCAGCTTGCCCATCGACACGTGCTCGGGCGCCAGTCTCTGCTCGTCCTTCAGGCGCCCGAGGTGAAGCGCGAGCAGCGTCGCGCGGTTGACCGCCAGCGCCATCTGCGCCAGCTTGACCTGCTGGATCTGAGTGGCCGCGATCGGGCGGCCGAAGGCGAGGCGCTCCTTGCTGTAGGCGAGGGCCGCCTCGAAGCACGCGCGCGCAGCGCCGGCGGCGCCCCACACTATCCCGTAGCGGGCCTCATTCAGGCACGATAGTGGTCCCCTGAGCGAGGTGACCTCGGGCAGCACCGCCTCTGCGGGAAGACGCACGTCGTCGAGCAGTAGCTCCGAGGTGACCGAGGCGCGCAGCGAGAGCTTGCGATGGATGTCCTGGGTGCTGAAGCCCCGCGCGCCCGCGGGCACGAGAAAGCCGCGCACGCCCTCGTCGGTAGCGGCCCACACGACCGCGACGTCGGCCACCGAGCCGTTCGTGATCCACATCTTCTGGCCGTGCACGATCCAGTCATCGCCATCGCGCCGGGCGCGCGTGCGCATCGCCGCCGGGTCCGAGCCCGCGTCCGGCTCGGTCAGTCCGAAGCAGCCAATCGCCTCGCCGGCCGCCATGCGAGGCAGCCACTCGCGCTTCTGCGCCTCGCTGCCCCAGCGCCAGATCGCGAACATCGCCAGCGATCCCTGCACGGACACGAGCGAGCGCACGCCGCTGTCGCCAGCCTCGAGCTCCATGCACGTCAGGCCATACGCCGTCGCGCTCGCCCCAGCACAGCCATAGCCGCTCAAATGCATCCCCAGCACGCCCAGCTTGCCGAGCGCCGGGGCGAGCTCGCCGGTAGGCATGCGGCCGTCCTCAAACCACTCGGCGACGTGCGGAAGCACGCGATCGGCGACGAACGCGCGCACGCTCTCGCGGATGTCGCGCTCCTCGTCGGAGAGCAGATGATCGATATCGAGGAAGTCCTGCGGGGTGACCCTCGCCGCTGCCGCTGCAGTGCTTGCCAAAGCCGTCTCTCCTTGCCTTTAGATTGCCGAGCATGTCATATCCGCGTCGATGTCCGTCGCGACTCGCGTTGCAGCTAGCGCCGCTGGCGGCAGCGCGCCGGCGCCGGCGCCGTCGTGGTTGAGGCCGCGCTTCACATTCGCGCGGCAGATCCCGCGAGCGCCGACCCGGGGGCGTGCGCTGAGGTCTACGCCCCCTACGTCACCGGCTCGGCGATCTCCTTCGAGTACACGCCCCCCACCGCACGGGAGATGGCACGCCGTATGCGCAGCGCCTACGCGTGGCTCATCGCCGAACGCGAGGGGCGGGCGCTCGGCTACGCCTACGGCTCGCGGCACTCCGCACGCGACGCCTACCGTTGGGCGGCGGACGTGGCGATCTACATCGAGGCCTCGAGCCGCCATGCCGGCATCGGGCGCGCGCTCTACACGCGCCTGTTCGCCGAGCTGCGCGAGGCCGGCGTGTGGATGCTCTGCGCCGGCGTGACCCAGCCCAATGATGCGAGCAACGCGCTGCACCGAGAGATGGGCTTCACCCCCGTCGGCACCTTCCGGCGTATCGGCTGGAAGGCGGGCTCCTGGCACGACGTGCTCTGGCTGGAGCTCGACCTGCGCCCGGGGGAGCCAGGTGGGCCGACGCGCGAGCCCTAGATAGCGTTTGCGCTCGTGGAGGCTCCCTTCATCCATGAGCTACGTGTGCGCTACGGCGAGTGCGACCCACAGGGGATCGTCTTCAACGCCAACTACCTGCTCTACTTCGACGTCGCCTTCACCGAGCTCTGGCGCGCGTGCGTGGGGCCGTGGCAGGAGATGGTCGAGCGCGGCCTCGACGCCGTCGTCGCGGAGGCCAACATCCGCTTTCACGCGCCCGCCCGCTACGACGACGTGCTGCAGCTGAGCGCGCGCATACCGCACTTGGGCACCACGGCAATCACCACCGACATCGACGTGCTGCGTGAGCGAGAGCTACTCGTGAGCGGACGCCTCAGGCACGTCTGCGTCTCGACGCCAACAAGTGCCGACAGTATGTCGACCCAGCCCTGGCCGAGCTGGATTCGTGCTGGGCTAGAGCCCTTCGTCGTCCCTGAGGACACGAGAAAGTAGGTCGCTAGCTCTCCCTACGAACACAGGTTCGACTGAGGGCTGAGGGGCAGCTCGGGCTGGCTCGTTACGACCGTTCCGCCTGACGGAGCGCTAGCCAGGCAAGGAAGCCGGCGATCAGACCCCGCGAGTGGAGATCTTCGACGATACAGCCAGCCGCGGCAATCACGACGATCATATCCCGCACAGTCGCGACGTCGATCGGCGGCACTCGATCGGAAGACGCAGGGGGCGTTGCGTCTCGACCTGACCGACCCGGACCGTGACGTCTCCCGCGCCGGCAGTGACCGCGACCGCCGCGCCCAACCTCATCGGGGTCGTAAGCGCGAGACTGGTGCTGGACTCGCTGCGTGCGGGGTTCAGCTCAACGAAGACCGCAAAGGGCGGCGATGACCGGCATGTGGGCAGCGAGAGTCATGCCCGATGCTGGACGGCCCCTGGAAGACCCCTCCTGGCCCGTGCCCGTACGACCTAACGGGCACGGCGGCATCCGCCACAACTATCGGACCAGCTACGTTACTTCGTCTTCGACCGTTTCGCCTTGCGAGGTGAAGGTTAGCGTGCCGCTGAGCTTGGCTTCTTTCCCGCATTTCGCCTTGTTTTCTTTGGACTTGCTCTTGAGCTTGAACTTCTGTTCGCTGATCCTGAGTTCCAGCGGGATTGGTTCACCGGCTTTCCCGGGTGTAAAGGCGCCCTTGACCTTCTTGCTGGCGAACTGGCATTCCCCAGCCGCGACAAGCATTTCGTTCGTGCCTTTGATAGCCGCCTCGCCGTTCTTCTTGAATTCGATCGGCCACGGGAAGTCACCCGATTCGATCCCGGGGCAGGAGGAGAATTCGCTAAACGAGCCCGTGTCCTCTTTCGTGCCTTCGTTGGCGGTTAGTTCGCCTTTCAGCATACCGCTCGGACATTCGAGGTTACCGAGGGTGCGATAGAAGACCAGGCTCGAGATGCCGCCCCAGATCGAGCCATCTCCAACCAAACCTACCGCCGTGCGCAGGACCAGCTCGGGCTTCACCTTTCTTTTTTCGTTATTCGTTGTAAGCAATTCCAGGCCCCATTCGTTGAGAATCGTTTCGATGGGCTCGTAGTAGCTGACGGGCGGATATGTGAACGTAAATTCAACGTTTGCTTCCGCTTCCGTTGCTTTGTTAGAGATTTCCACTTCGGTTGGACTATTGACTTTCACTACGGTCGTGTTTGCTGGAATGCCGTTACCCGGACTGGTGACTGTCCCGTCGAGTTTAGGTTGAGCCTTCAAGCGGTTTTCGATGCCGGTTATGACCCACCCTGGAGTTATGCCAGTAATTACGTTTGCACCGTTTGCAATGGAACCTTTTAGTTCGAGCGTTGGGTCGTGGCCGGCGATATTCACTCCGAGGATGGAGAGGGGAGGGTTGGCCGCTTCCACGAACCAGGGGCCCCCGCTATCGCCTGGTTCCCCAAGCGCCGTGTCTTCGACGAGGCCCCCGACACCCGTCGGTAGCGTCCCTTCCTCGGGGTACGTCGCCCCAGTGCCAATGACTTGGCCACACCGGTACCCGCTGGTCACGCCCACGTGGCAAGACTTCAAGTTGGCGCTGCTTTTCGTTTCTCCGGCCACTGGCCATGAAACGCCACCTTTTTCTATTCGCGCCAGGACCGGATCATTCGGGTTGCCGGTCTGCCATTCGCCTTCCACCACTTCCGGCTGTCCGTGTTCGTTCGTGATGTGGAACTTTTGGGGGGGAGCGATCAGGATCGCGCCAAAATCGCCTTTCACACCGAAAACGACTTTTTCGGCTGGGCCGATCACCTTGCCGCCTGAAACCCACCATTTGCCGACTCCGCCGCCATGTGCAATGCAGTGACCGGCCGTGAGCAGGTATGTCTTGTCTTTTTCGTCCTTCGGAATTGCCATCGGACCAGCAGTACATGATCCATTGCTTTTTTCTTCGCCTTTTGGTTCGATCTTGACGCCCGAGGCGATCGACGACTGCGCGCGTGCTAGGCTTGCTGTGCTGAGCGCGAGCAGGACCGCAAGACTCGCTGCTAGGCCCATGCTCCGTCTCACGACGACCCCCTCGTTCGCTATCGAATGGCCACCATCCGCGGCAGCAAAACGCTGGTAAGCAACTGCGATAGCGTCCGTGCCGACGCGGAGCCTAAGCTAAGCGTTTGCCTGACCGATGTCAAGGGGGCGCTCGGCGATCGGGGATAATCCGCGCGACTCGGTCGCGTGATCGCAGCGATCGGCGGCGCGACCCACGGCCAGTGCCGCTGGCTTCCCGCATCGTTCTCGGAGCGAACGAGTCGTCGTGCCCCCCGGTGGCGGCCGCTACAGGACGCGCCGCGCCCAGGTGAAGCTTTCTGCGAGCCAGCCGGAGGTGAGCGGCTGCACTTCCACGCCCTGCCCGGAGGAGTTGATCGCCCACTCGCTGCTCAGGGCGATCGCCTCGTGGATCACGTTCGCTTCGGTGGCCCGCGAGGTGAAGTGAGCGGTGCCGAAGAACAGCAGGTCCCCGCCCTGCACGGCCGCTAGGGGAATGCGCGAGCTGCGCGGGACTTCACCGGCCTGCTGCGCGGCCGTGCGGCCGAGGATCTGCTGACCCCAGGGCAATCCAGAGACCTTGTACACGCGCCACACGAAGCCCGAGCAGTCATAGCCGCCATGTTCGAGCCCGTCGGCGGTGTTGTCCGTCGTCCCGCCCCAGACGTACGGCATGCCGATCTTCGAGACCGCAATGCGCAGGACCTCGAGTTGGGAGGGTGAGTAGGCGGGGAGCGCAAAGCTCGAGAATGTCTGCTGGGCGCCCGCCAAGGCCCACGAGCCCATTTCCAGCACGCGCGCGAACGAATGCGCCGCTTCCGCGCGCGTGATCGCTTCCGACGGGTACAGGTCGAGCGCCTGTTCGCCAACTGCGTGCTCGTAGCGCAGACCCAGGTAGCGGGCGAGGACCTCGCTTCCGAAGTACCAGGGCGGCTGCAGACCTGCTTGGACGGCGGCCTGCTGCACCTGCTCCGCGAGCGCCCCCAGCCCGAGCTCGTCCACCAGCCGCGCGTCGAAGCCGACGACGGTCACCGGCGCATCGCCTGCCACCGCCACCGCTGTCAGCTGCTCCTGCGCGGCGAGCGCGGCCATCGCTGCGTCATCGGCCTGCGCGCTCAGCGGTGCCGCGCCGGCGAAGCCCACTCCCGGTTCATCCGTCATGACGCCGGCGGCGAGGACCTCGCGCTGGGCCGAGGCGTCCCAGTTAGCCGCCGTCAACTTGGCCGCCCTCGGCTTGGCGATCGCCGGCTTGGCCGCCTGCGCTTCGCCAGGCTGCGCCAGCCAGCCCGCGGCGAGCGGGCAGGCGAGCACCAGCAAGCATGCTGCGCGTGGCAGCGGCCTTCTGCTCACACTCATTCATCGGCGCCCCCCCGGGGCGCCCTTGAAGGTGTAGGCGCCGGATTGGCCGTGAGCGTGCGATGCTTCAGGTCGATGCCACAGCCCACACACCAGTGAGCGAGCCACCCCCGAAGTCGCGCGGGGAGCGCGTCGATTACGTTGCCAACATCGTCGCGATGACGGCTCCGCTCGGACTACTCGGATTCGCGGCCTGGCGTGCCTGGGGAGGTGCATTGCGCTGGAGCGACCTGGTCGTGCTGGCGATCGTCTACTCGCTCACAGGATTCGGTGTCACGGTCGGCTTTCACCGGCTGTTCACCCACCGCAGCTTCAAGACCGGTCCAGCGCTGCGCTTCCTCCTCGCCGCACTCGGCTCGGCCGCGATCGAGGGCCCGCTGATCGAGTGGGTCGCCAACCACCGCAAGCATCATCAGTTCTCCGACGAGGCCGAGGACCCCCACAGCCCCCACCACCACGGCTCCGGGGTAAGCGGCGCGATGCGGGGGCTTCTTCACGCCCACGTCGGCTGGATCTTGGGTGGTGACGCAATGGCGACACCCGAGCGCTACGCCAAGGACCTGCTCGATGACCCCATCGCGCGACTGGTCGATCGCACCTTCCTGCTGTGGCTGCTCGCCGGCCTGGCGCTGCCCTTCGTGCTCGGCGCCGCGCTGACTGGCACGCTGGCGGGCGCGCTCACCGCGCTGCTATGGGGCGGGGCCGTGCGCATCTTCCTGCTGCACCATGCGACATTCTCGATCAACTCGCTGTGTCATTTCTTTGGCCGCCGCCCGTATCAGACGGGTGACGAGTCGCGCAATCTCGCCTGGCTGGCCCTCCCCACGCTCGGCGAGGCCTGGCACAACAACCACCACGCCTTCCCCAGCTCCGCTAGGCACGGCCAGGCGCGCTGGCAGCTCGATCCGTCCTGGTGGGCGATCGGCGCGCTGGCTCGCTGCGGCCTCGCCTGGGATGTGGTCGGCGTCTCTTCCGAGCGCAAGCGCGCCAAGCTCGCCCGCTGAGCGTCAGCCGCGCGCGCCCGGTCACCATCGTGGAACAAACGATGAGCTATGAGAGCGTGGCGATCGAAGCCCACGCGCTGAGCAAGCGCTTCGGCGAGTTCACGGCCGTCGACGCGCTCGACCTGCGCGTCGAGACGGGGACGGTGATGTCGCTGCTCGGGCCCAATGGCGCGGGCAAGACGACCATGGTGCGGATGCTCGCGACGCTCTTGCGACCGGACGCTGGCAGCGCGCGCGTGGCCGGCCACGACATCGTCAGCGAAGCCGACCGGGTGCGCGAGGTGATCTCGCTCACCGGCCAGTTCGCGGCGCTCGACAAGAACCTCACGGCGAGCGAGAACCTGCGCCTGATGGCGCGCTTGCGCGGTCACCGTCGCGGCGCAGCGAGTCGGCGGGTCGATGAGCTCGTCGAGCGCTTGGACGTCGCGGCGTTTCGCGACCGGCTCGTCAAGCACCTCTCCGGGGGCGAGCGAAGGCGCGTCGATTTGGCCGCGAGCCTGATCGACAAGCCGCGCCTGCTCGTCCTCGATGAGCCGACCACCGGGCTCGATCCGCGCAGCCGTCAGGTCGTGTGGTCAACGATCCGCGAGCTCGTGAGCGACGGCGTGACCCTGCTGCTGACCACCCAGTACCTCGAAGAGGCCGACGCGCTCGCCGATCAGATCGTGCTGATAGACCACGGCCGCGAGATCGCCGCCGGAACGCCAACGCAACTCAAGACGCAGGTCGGCCAGCAGCGCGTGGACATCGTGGCCGCAGACACGGCGAGCCTCGACCGTCTCGCCAGCCTGCTCGACGAGCACTTCGCAGCGAGCATCGCCCGCGAGCAGCGCATGGTCTCGATCCCGGCCCCAGGCGAGGCGGCCGACCTGACCCAGGTGGCGATGCTGGTGCGCGACAGCGGTATCACCGTCGATGAGATCGCGCTGCGCCGCCCCACGCTCGACGACGCCTTCCTCACCCTCACGGGCCACTCCGTCGAAGCGCCTCCCGGCGAGCCCCCACCTAGCGCCCAAGCGGATAGCGCACAGAGCAGCGCGGCTCGATGAGCGCGCAATCGATCGCCCGGGAGCGCCGGGCCACATGAGCGGGCGCTACCTTCGCGACACGGCGCTGCTGACCGCGCGCAGCTTGCGCTCGATCCCTCGGGAGCCCGAGCGACTGCTCGATGTGACGATCCAGCCGGTCGTGTTCATCCTTCTGTTCCTCTACGTCTTCGGCTCGGCGATCCACGTCCCGGGCATCAGCTACAAGGACTACCTGTTCCCCGGGATCATCGCCCAGTCGCTCGCCTTCGGGGTCATCGGCGCGGGAGTCGCCACCTCCAATGACATGAGAGAAGGCGTGATCGACCGCTTCCGCTCGATGCCGATCAGTCGCCTGTCGATCATCACTGGGCAGGTCATGGGCCAGTTCTGCGAGGCGCTCCTCGGCCTGCTGATCACGATCGTCTTTGGCCTGTTGCTGGGCTGGGACCCGCATCTGACACTGCTGCACGGCATCGAGCTGCTCGCGCTGATGATCCTCGCGATGCTCGCCTTCGCCTGGACGGGTGTGCTCTTCGGGATGATCGTGCGCTCGCCCGATGCGATGCAGGGCATGGGATTCATCGTGATCCTGCCGCTGAGCTTCATCGCGGGGACCTTCGTGCCGATCGCAGGGCTCGATGCAGTCCCGCGAGCGATCGCCGAGTGGGACCCGATCTCAGCGCTGGTGGCGTCGGTGCGGGGACTGACGCAGGGCTATCGCTCCTCGGGCTCGTGGCAGCTCGATCACCCCGAGGTGGCGATGGCTCTGTGGTGCGGCGTGATCCTGGCGCTCTGCGTGTCGCTGGCGCTACGCCGCTTCAACCGCACGCTGGCCAGCTGAGGCGGCAGTCAGTGCTCGCGCGGGGGGATGGGCTGCCTCAGCTGGACGCGCACGCCACGTCGAGGTGTCTGTGCAGCCAGAGCTCCAGCAGCGCGACCTGCCAGAGCTTGTTGCCTTCGAGGGTCGTCTGATGATCGTTGGGGGCTGCGAGCAGCGTCTTTACGTACCCCGGCTCGAACACGGCGCGGCGCTCGATCCGCTCCGGCGTGAGCGCGTCGCGTACGAGCGCGAGCACGTCGCCGTCGAGGTGCGAGAGCGCAGGCACCGGGAAGTACCCCTTTGGGCGGTCGATCACCGCATCCGGGAGCAGCCCCCGCGACATGCGCTTGAGGATCCCCTTGCCGCCGTGTGCGAGCTTGAGCTCCACCGGGCAGCCTGCCGCCAGCTCGACGAGCTCGTGATCGAGGAACGGGGTGCGCGCCTCGAGTCCCCAGGCCATCGTCATGTTGTCTACGCGCTTGACGGGATCGTCCACGAGCATCACCTCGCTGTCGATCCGCAGGGCCCGATCCAATGGCGTGCGTGCGCCGGGCGTGGCGAAGCTGCGCTCCACGAGCTCCCGCGAGGGGTCGAATGCGAGCCGCAGCCGGGGATGCACCATCGCGCCGCACTCAGCGTCAGAGCGATCCACGAACTCGCGCATGTATGCCCCGGCGCCGCTCCCGTCGGCGTCGGCGTCGACGTCGGCGTCGGCAAGCGGCGGATACCACGAGTACCCGGCAAACACCTCGTCGGCCCCCTGACCGGACTGCACCACCTTGATGTGCCGGGAGACCTCTTGACTGAGGATGTGAAAGGCGACGCAGTCGTGCGAGATCATCGGCTCGCTCATCGCGCCGATCGCGGCGTCGATGGCAGGGAGCAGTCGTAGGGGCTCGACCTCGATGCGCTCGTGCGCCGTTGCGAACTCCCGCGCAACGAGCTCGGAGTAGTGGAACTCGTTGCCGCGCTGTCCACCGGAATCTGCGAAGCCGATCGAGAAGGTCGAGAGCCCTCGCTGACCCTCGCCCGCGAGCAGCGCGACGATCAAGCTGGAGTCGAGACCGCCCGATAGCAGCACGCCGACGGGGACGTCTGCGACCATGCGGCGCCGAACGGCTGTGCGCAGGGCCGCGAGAGTCGACTCCTCCCACTCGGCCTCCGACCCCGGCGCGGCGGGCTCGAAGCTCGAAGACCAGTAGCGACGCTCGCTGCGCGCACCGGTGGGCTCGACGGTCAAAAGCGTCGCCGGCGCGAGCTTGCGCACACCGCGCAGGATTGTCATGGGCGCGGGCACGATGGAGTGAAAGCTGAGGTAGTGATGCAGCGCCACCGGGTCGATCTCGGTGTCGATCCCGCCGCCGCCCGCGAGTAGCGCGGGCAGCGTGGAGGCGAAGCGCAGGGCACCATCCAACTCGACCAGGTAGAGCGGCTTGATGCCGAGCCGGTCACGCCCGAGCACGACGCGTCCCGACGCCGCCTCGACGATCGCAAAGGCGAACATGCCGACCAGGTGATCGACGAAGCGCTCCGGGCCCCAGTGGTGGAAGGCCTTGAGGATCACCTCGGTATCCGAGGTCGAGCGAAAGCGATAGCCCGCCTCGGCCAGCTCGGCGCGCAGCTCTCTGTGGTTGTAGATACAGCCGTTGAAGGCGATCACGAGCCCCAGCTCCCCGTCCACGAGTGGCTGGTCGGCGCGCGCACTCAGATCGATGATCTTCAGGCGACGGTGAACGAGCGCGATGCCGGACTGATGCCACTCGCCGCAGCCGTCCGGCCCGCGCGGGGCGAGCGCCTCGCCGACGCGCGCGAGCGCGTCGAGGTCCGGTGCGCGCCCCCACGCGAGCTCCCCGCCCAGTCCGCACATCAGAAGGCGTTGGCGAGCGCGGCGACGAGGCCGGCGAGTCCCCCGCTCTCCCGCGCGCGCTCGCGCTGGCGAGCAGCCCCGGGGCTATGGCCAAGGTCTCTCGCGCTTTCGAGCTCCGCACGGCAGCCAAGCTGATCGGCGTGCTCGGCGCACTCCTCGAGCGCGCGCGAAAGTACCTCGTGTACGGAGACCTGACCCTCGAGGTGGGCATCGAGGAGATGGGCGTCCATGCCGTCGCGGGCCGCCAGGAAGCGATTCTCGGCAAGCAGCTCGGCGCTGTGGTGGGAGACCGCCGCAGTGCCCTCGTTGACCTCTTTGTGCACGAGCGACTGGACCAGCGCCACCAGCCCGGCGGAGTCCTCGACCGTGATCTGGGCATCCATGATGCGCACCTCGACGGTTCCCCAACGTGGCTGCAGGCGCACGTCCCACCACAGGAACGTCGGCTCGGGGAAGGCACCGCAGCGCAGCAGCAGGTCGATGCTCTCGACGTAGTCGCTGTAGTCCGCGAACGCCCGTGGAAGGCCGACACGGGGGAAGGCGCCGAACATCGGCGTGCGCGTCGATGCGAGACCAGTCTCGCGCCCCTGCCAGAAGGGAGAGTTCGCCGACAGCGCCAGCAGCAGCGGCAGCTGCGCGCGCAGGCCGTTCATCGCCCGCAGGGCATCCTCGGGATCGGGGACGGCGACGTGGACGTGCAGCGCGAACGTCGGCTCGCGGCGGGCGAGCTCGCGCAGGGAGGCATACAGCAGCTGGTAGCGCGCGCCGCCGGAGATGCGTGTCTCCTGCCAGACGGTCGTCGGGTGCATGCCCGCGCAGGCCGCGCGCAGCCCTCGACTCTCGAGCTCGCCGCGCAGCGCTCCGCGCAGCCCCGCGAGCTGGGAGAGCGCTGCCGGCACGCTCTCGTGCGCGGTCGTGCGCAGCTCAATCGCCGAGCCGTGCGTCTCCGCGTCAACATGGTCGGCGAGACGCGGGGCCAGGGCCGGGAGGATGTTGTCGATCCACGGCGCGAGCGCGAAGTCGCTCGCGTGCAGCAGCATCACCTCCTCCTCGATCCCCACCGTCCACGGCCGACGTGTTTCGGGGGCCGGCCACTGCCCCCACGCTGGGGACACGCGTTGCTCGAGCGAGCTCACGGCTCAGGCCGCGTACTGCGTGGACGTTGCACGCGGAGCAGGCTTTCGCTCTGCTCCCTCGGAGGCCCGCACGAGGGCAGCGAAGAGCGCGAGCTCGGCCGGGTCATCGACGAGCGTCTCGGCGTGCCACTGCACGCCCAAGAGCAGCGAGCTTCCACGTCCTTCGATCCCCTCGATCACGCCATCGCCCGCCCACGCCACGGCCCGCAAGCCATCGCCAAGCTCATCGACGCCCTGGTGGTGGAAGGAGTTCACATCGGCGCGGCTGCAGCCGAGCACCTCCGCGAGGCCGCTGCCGGACGCGACCCGGACCTCGTGCGTGGCCTCGTTGGCTGCCTGGCTCTGGCGGTGCGCGATCGAGCCATCGGTGACCTCCGGCAGGTGCTGGTGCAGCGTGCCGCCGCGCGCGACGTTGAGCGCCTGCGCGCCGCGACAGATACCCAGGATCGGCAGCCCGCGCGTGTCGGCCTCGCGCGCCAGCTGTACCTCGAACGCATCGAGCTGCGGCTCCGTCGGACCGAGCTCGGCGTGGGCGGCGCGCCCGTATGCAGCCGGGTCGAGGTCTGGTCCCCCCGAGAGCAGGACGCCGCAGAGGCGGTCGAGCAACGGCGAGATGCGCTCCAGCCCGAGCGGCGGTAGCACCACCGGCACTCCACCGGCCCGCTCGATCGCGCGCAGGTAGGACATGCCGAGGGCCATCTCGACCCTCGCCGGCTCCCCGCGGCTGTCGCGACGCACCTGGCTGGCGAGGCGCAGCTCAGATGTCGTCACGCCGATCAGGGGCGGACGGAGCTCGCGCGTGATCCGGCGTCGAGAGCCGATCTCGGTGTTCATCTCAGCACCCACGTGTCCTTGGCGCCACCGCGCTGCGAGGAGTTGACAACGAGCGAGCCGCGCTCGAGCGCGACCCGCGTGAGCCCGCCGGGAAAGACCTCGATGCGCTCACCGATGGCGAAGGTGAAGGGGCGCAGGTCGACGTGGCGGGGCTCGAGCTCGCCGCCGCAGACGGTGGGCTGGCGCGAGAGCTGAACGGTCTCCTGCACGATGAAGCGCTCCGGCGCCGCTGCCAGCTCGCGCGAGACCTCGTCGAGCGTGCCTCGATCGGCGCGCGGGCCCACGACGACACCCACGCCGCCATGTCCGCTGCGCGGCTTGACCACCAGCTCGCCGATGCGCTCGAGCGCCATCTCGAGCACGCCGGGCTGCGAGAGGTCGTATGTCGGCACAGACGCCAGCAGCGGCTCTTCGCCGAGATAGAAGCGCACCATCTCCTCGACGTAGCTATGGACGAGCTTGTCGTCCGCTACGCCGGTGCCGAACGCGTTGACACACGCCAACGTCTGCGCCTCGAGCGGGCCGAGCAGGGTGTGTGCGAGGGTGGTCCGCGCTCCGGCGGCATCGAAGAGGCGGTCCTCGTCCGTGCGCCGGTAGACGACGTCGACGGCAACGGCGCCGTCGTCGGTCTCCGCGTAGAGGCGGTTGGAGCGAACGCGCAAGTCGGGGAGGCGGACGAGCGGCAGACCGAGCGTGCGCGCGATCGCGCGGTGCTCGTAGTAGGCCGAGTTCGAGGGTCCATCGGTGAGCACGACGACCGAAGGCTGCTCGCCGGCCTCGGGCGGCGCAGCCGCCCGCAGAGCCTGCCCGAGCCATCTATAGACGGGCTCCAACGAGCGCACGTGCAGGCCGTCCGGCACCGACACGTGCCCGCTGAGCGCCTCGCGCGCAGCGAGCGCGTAGGCGATCCCCGAGGGGGTCCGCACGTTGTCCTCGAGCACGGCGAACGGCCCGTCGCCCTCCCGCACGAGGTCCAGACCGGCAATCGTGATCCAGCGCCGCGAGGCCTGCGGCAGCTGGGACAGTCGCGGCTCGAAGAACTCGGCGCTTTCGATCGCCCACATGGGCACACGACCGGCGGCGACGATCCGGCGCTCGCCATACACGTCGGCCACGAAGCGCTCGAGCGCCTGCGCGCGCTGCGCGAGGCCGGCCGCGAGCGCGGCCCACTCCTCGCGCTCGATCACGCGGGGTACGGGATCGACGACGAAGGCCTTGGCGTCGCCGCCCTCGGCCGCGCCGAAGGTGACCTCGCGCTCGCGCAGGTCCTCGGAGAGCGAGCGCGACAGGGCACGCAGATCGACCTCGTCGAGCGCAGCCAGCAAGCGACGTAGGGCGCGCCGCGATTCCAGCGTTGCCATTGGGAGACATTACCCGGCATCTTGCGAGCTGATCTATGGCCACAGGGCCAAGGCGAAAGGCCGCAAAATGGGCTTCTGGAGGAGCGAGCGCTCTACGCGTCTGTCGCGTGCACGATCAGCACGGGCACGGGGCTGTGGTGGAGCACGTAGTGGCTGACGCTGCCGAGTAGCAGCGAGCCCAGCGCGCCCCGCCCGCGCGACCCCATGACGATCAGATCGTGATCGCCCGCCTCGATCTGCTCGATCAGGGCAGGGCGGGGCGGCTCGCTGCTCAGCAGCGTGCCGGCCAGCAGGTCGTCCGGCGTGCGCTCGGCCGCTGTGCGCAGGACCCTGTCGGCCTCAGCCTGGGCATCTTGGGCGAGTTCCGCCGCCACGCCTGCGGCGCTCGGGCTCGTGTAGACGCTCGCGGGAGGCGGTTGGACGGCGGTAAAGAGGGTCAGGCGCGCCTCCTCGGCTCTGGCGAGGTCCACTGCCTGAAGGCGCGCCGCCTCCGCGTCCTCGGACCCGTCTACGGCAACGAGCACGTTCTGAAACACGCCTACTCGCTCAGCCGTAGATCCGGGACCGTTCGCGCCACTTGAAGATGACGACGTGCTGGATCACGCTGTGCGCCACGATAGGGCAAAGGCACGTGGGACGCATCGGTCCCACGTGCCTAGCCGGTCCAGCTGGGTCGGACGCTAGACGACCGAGTTCGCCTCTACAGCTTCTTCGTTCGTCTGCATGGATGTGAGAGCCAATCCCGCCTTTTCGAAGCTGCCCCCTCGGTTGAGCGTCGCTTCCAAGGGTTCAGGCGGCCCTTCTTCGAATTTTTCGATCTTCTGTATGCCTTTGGACTGCGTCGTTTTCAGCATCGTCGGCGACCCTGACATCGAGTTCGCCTTGATCGTGAAGAACCACCAGCCCTTCATGCACAGTTCGAATTCCCACGGAATGGCCGGTGTAGTTGGGAACCTGCCATTTGAGCCACATGAATTCTTCTTCTTCTGCGCAATTGAGGACGAGCTTGTCCTTGGCCGCCGTCGCACCCTTTGCCGCGACCCCCAGTTCGCATTCGGTCGGTTCCGTCAGGATTTCTCCTTCCGCGGCGCCTTCCGAGGAGGCCGGATAGCGTTCGCTGGCGTAATAGCCACGTCGTTCTTCGTAGTTACACCCCGTGAACTTGAAAACGACGTTTTCCTCGAGTTTAGGCGTCGTGTATTCCCCTGTGCTCGTCTCACCGGTACACGCAATTTTCTTGCCATCGGCGGTTTCGAACAGGACTTTCGTGCCTGGCTTGCTCGTCGCCATGAAGTGGCTTTTCACGACCCCAGGGGACCATTCATACTTGCCCTTTGATTCTGGACTGGCCTTGGTGCACACGCTGTTGGTGTAGTGGCCGTGGTAGACGGTTTTGTGGCCCATCTGTTCGCCTCCGACCGCCTGACATCTCCCGAATTCCGGCGCTTCTGCAAAGGCGCTCGCCGCCGCGACCGCGCCCATCGCGGACACCGCGACAAGGCTCAGCCCGACGCTCATCAGTCGCTTCATGCTGCTCTGCCCCTTCCCTCGCTGGTTTGGATGCTCGAGGACCCGCACGCGCCGGACCCGCCTCGGCACGCCGCCGCACGCGCTTCGCCCCATCGCCTCATCGTGACTCCGCCGGCGCGCTTTCCTTCCCGTCGCGCCCAACTCTTGCTAAGCGGCCGCGGCGGCCGCGCTGGGGCCCGACGTGAGCGCCGAGCTCCCCGAGCTCCGAGCGGGCGTCGAGCAGGGCGAGCTAGCGCTCCGATTGCAGGACGCCTGGGCCGGGCACATGAAGCGCCTCCCTGAGCACGCGCTCCAGGGCGCCGCAATCACGCAGATCGCGCGCTAGGTAATGGCCGCCGCGTCCAAATCGGTAGAGCTGCACGCCTACGAGGCCGCTAAGGCGCTCCGCGTGGAGGCGGTCGCCTTGAATTGTCTCGTCGAAGTAGATCTTGTACCTGGTATCAGCGTGTCGGGCTTGTGGTAGCGCCAGTCGTAGATCGATCCAGCGCGCCTCCAGTGCGCCTTGCGCTGCGAGCGGCCGCAGCAGATGGTCCCATCGGTGGTCGTCCATTTGGGCCAAGATCTCACAGTCCAGGACGGTCTGCGGCGCGAAGGAAAGGACCGTATCGGCGCCGAGCAGCGTGCCGAAGACGAGCGCCGCGTAGCCGCCCGCCGAGTTGCCTGCCACGACCAGCCGATTGACGTCGTGCGGCGCGAGCAGCTCACGGAGGGACTCCGCGACGGTGGCGAGCGTCGTGCCGTCCTGTGGCATGCCCCGGTGGTACCAGGATTGATGCGGATCGCGGACGAACAGGCGTTTGACCGGAATCTCTCGGGTGATAGACCCGAACTCGAAGGACGGCACACGCCCAGAGCTTCCCAGCCCACCCAAGGTCAACAGCAACGTGCGCGAGTCGCTGTCCGTGTCTAGGCTCAGCGAGACGCCCGAGCTACCGAGATACCTGCGGTGCAGCCACCTGACCTGCTGCTGCAGCCGGCGCTTGACAAACCGCACACGTGTGGTCGACTTCACCGGCTTTCCTGTCGCGAGAGATCAAGCTGCATGCCCGGGGGCAGCAGCTTACCAACCCTCATTGGTTACCTGATAGGCACGTCGCTCACAATCTCGACGCTGGCTCTCGGGTGTCCTGCGATGCAGGCTCGCTCCGCAGACGTCAACGAGCCCGCGGCGGCGAACGATGTTTGTGGCGCCTCTCGGGGACACCATTGGCACGGATCGCCTCCGGGCGGCGAGTGAACTACTCTGTAGATGTGAGCGACGACAGGGCCCACGACAGCACCATCTCGAATAGCGGTCGGAGCAACGGGCTCTCGCAGACGGCCCCGAATCCCGACCAGACGATCCTCGTGGCGGGCGGCGCCGGCTACATCGGAAGCATTCTGGTGCCCAAGCTGTGCGACCGCGGCTACCGCGTTCGCGTCTTGGATCGCCTCTTCTTCGGCGAGAGCGGCCTGACGAGCGTGCGCGAGCAGATCGACCTGCTGTCAGGTGACGTGCGGGAATTGCCGGAGGGCGCGCTCGATGGAATCGACGGTGTGATCAACCTCGCTGGGCTGAGCAACGATCCGACCGCCGAGTTCAAGCCCGAGGCGAACTGGCAGATGAACGCAATCGCAACCGAGACGCTCGGGCGCGCATGCCTGGAGCGGGGCATCGAGCGCTACGTGTTTGCGTCCTCCTGTTCGCTGTACGACGGCATGCCTCCAGGCATGCACGCCGAGGAGGCGGACATCCATCCGCGTGCGGCGTACGCGACTTCAAAGCGCTACGGCGAGGAAAAGCTGATCGAGCTCGCGCGCGACGGCCTGTGCCCGGTGATCCTGCGAAACGGCACGGTGTACGGCTGGAGCCCGCGCATGAGGTTTGACCTCGTCGTCAACACGTTCGTCAAGGATGCGCTGCTGTCCGGATCGCTCAAGCTCCATGGCGGCGGTTGGGTGTGGCGCCCGCTCGTCGACATCGCAGATTGCGCAGACGCCATGATCGCGGCGTACGAGGCGCCGACCGAGCGTGTGCGCGCTCAGATATTCAACGTCGTCCATGCCAACTATCAGGTCCGCGAGCTGGCGATGATCGTGTCCGGCTCAGTGCAGCTCACCGGGCGTCCTGTGAGCCTGGAAGAGGTCGAGGCGCCCAGGCTGATGCGCGACTATGAGTGTGCCAACGCCAAGCTCTCGACGACGCTCGGCTTCATCCCCAGGCGCTCGGTGCTCGAGGCCGTGAGCGACCTGCTCGCGAGAATCGGCGACGCCGATCGGGCGATGCTCACCGATCCGCGCTGTTACAACATCCGCTGGCTCGAACTGCTCTACGAAGTAAAGCCGCTCCTCGATGGCTTCGCCGAGGTAGTGTGAGGGCGCTAATCACTGGCGGCGGCGGCCAGCTCGCGCACGATCTGAGCAGCCAGCTAGGCGATCGTGCGCGAGCATATCCGCATCCGGAGCTGGACATCACGGACGTGGCTGCGCTCGATCGGGTATTCGAGGAGGTGCAGCCGGACATCGTGTTCAACTGCGCCGCTTTTCATAACCTCGATGTCTGCGAGCGCGATGCCGCCACGTCATGGGCAGTGAACGCGACGGCGGTTGGCGAGCTCGCGCGACGCAGCCCGCGCCTGGTTCACATCTCGACAAACTACGTGTTCGACGGTCAGCGGCCGGAGCCATATGCCGAGCACGATGCGCCATCGCCGCGCTCGATCTACGCCCTCAGCAAGCTGGCCGGCGAGTATGTCGCGCGCGCATACTGCGAGCGCGCCCTCGTGGTTCGAAGCGCCGGTCTCTACGGGCTCCACGGATCGGCCAGCAAGGGCGGTAACTTCGTTCAGCGGATGATCGCCCGAGCACAGAAGCAGGGACGGCTGGACGTGGTCGCCGACCAGCACCTGCAGCCCACCTTCACGGCAGATCTCGCGCGCGCGATCCTCGACGCTGTCGAGGCCGGTGCCGACGGGATCCTCCATCTCACGGCGGACGGTGCATGCTCGTGGTATGAGTTCACGGTGGCGATCCTCGAGCAGGCGAACCTCGACATAGTCGTCGCACCGACCGCTACGACAATCCCGTCGGGGGGGGTGTCTCGTCCGCTCAACGGCGTTCTCGCCCGCACGCGCGCGGACTCGATCGGGCTCGCACGCCTGCGTCCCTGGCGAGACGCCCTGATCGATTACCTGGGTCAGACAGGCCTGGCCGCGGCATAGGCCTGTACGAGGAGAACGGGTTCGGTCACATGAAAGCGCTTCCTACGCGGCTCGACGGTCCCATCCTGATCGCCCCCGAGGTGCTCGCAGACGAGCGCGGCTTCTTTGCCGAGACCTACCGCCGCAACGTCTTCGCCGAGCTCGGGATTCCCGAGGAGATGGTTCAGGACAATCACTCACGCTCCTCGCGCGGAATAGTGCGCGGGATGCACTTTCAGGTGGGGCGCGGTGCAGCCAAGCTCGTACGCGCGGGGCGCGGAGCGATCTATGACGTGGCTGTGGACGTCCGCGTGGGCTCGCCCACCTTCGGTGAGTGGGAGGGCTTCGAGCTGTCGGAGGAGAACATGCGCGTTCTCTACTGCCCGGTTGGGTTTGCGCACGGCTTCTGCGTCCTCAGCGACGTCGCCGACGTGATGTACAAGCAGAGTAACTACTACGCGAATGAGACCGAGCGCGGCATTGCCTATAACGATCCCGATGTAGGAATCGCGTGGCCGCTGCCGGTGCAAGAGCTGATTCCCTCGCAGCGGGATGCCAGTGCGCCGCTGCTTCGGGACATCATCGAGGATCTGCCGTTCCGTTACGCGGCCTAGCCATGCTTCACATCGCGACAGTACATCACGCGTCCCCGCGCTGGATCGAGATTCAGTCCGCCCACATACGCGAGCACATCACCGTCCCGCACGAGACGTGGACGTCGCTCGAAGGGATCGACCCCTCCTACGGTGTGCATTTCGACCACGTGCTCGTGCAAAAGGGCATGCACGCGGCCAAGCTGAACGGTCTCGCGATGGAGATCTGCCACGTGGCCAGCGATGAGGACCTGCTGATGTTCTTCGATGGTGACGCTTTCCCGATCGCCGATCCGATGCCACTAGTCACCGACGGTCTCGCGAAGGCCCCGCTGATGGCGGTGCGCAGAGCGGAGAACGGCGATGAGCCCCAGCCCCACCCCTGCTTCTGCGTCACGACCGTGGGCACATGGCGCGCACTCGCGGGCGACTGGACCGCGGGACATACGTGGCCGAGCGTGCGCGGACGGCCGACCTCCGACGTCGGCGGCAACCTCTTGCGGCGACTTGAGCTTTCGGGGACACCATGGGTCCAGGTGCTTCGCTCGAATCGCACCGATCTCGACCCGCTGTACTTCGCGATCTACGGAGACGTCATCTATCACCACGGAGCCGGGCTCACAGGTGGATTGAGTCCCGCCCATCGTGCGGGATCGCCTAAGCCCGTGCGACTTCCATCCACGCCCGCCCTGCGGCCGCTGACGCGTCTGATCAACGGTCAGCGCTGGCGCTCGTGGGAACGCGCGACCGAGCGACGGCTCGCACGCCAGTCGCGCATGTTCTACGAGAAGATCCGGGCCGGCGGCTCGGAGTGGCTGGCCGAACTCATGTGAGCGTGCTCGTCTAGATCGCGCGTTCGCGCCCGCTCCAGTAGGGCTCGCGCAGGCGGCGCTTGAAGATCTTTCCCGAGTCCTCGCGCGGGAGCGAGTCGCTGAACTCGACCACGCGCGGCGTCTTGTAGGAGGCGAGCCGCGAGCGCACGTGCTCGCGAACCTGCTCGGCGGTCAGGCGCGCCTCCTCGTGGGGCTCGACGTGCGCGGCGAGCGCCTCGCCGAACTCCTCGTCTGGGATCCCAAACACGGCGCAGTCGCGCACACCCTCGAGCGAGAGCAGGCACGCCTCGATCTCGGCTGGATAGATGTTCACGCCGCCGCTGATGACCATGTCGCTGCGGCGATCGTTGAGGTAGAGGTAGCCGTCAGAGTCGACGTAGCCGATGTCGCCACAGCTGACGAGGCCGTCACGCTCGATCGCGCGGCGCTTCTCCTCGTCGCCTTCGTAGGTGAAGTCGGGCCACACGTCAAGCCACGTATAGATCTCACCCGACTCGCCCGCGGGGAGCTCGCGATCGTCGGAGTCGAGCACCTTCACGACGGCGCGCTCGAGCGGCCTGCCCACTGTCCCCGGATGCTCGAGCCACTCCTCGCTCGTGCAGAACGTAACCGGCCCCGTCTCGGTGCCGCCGTAGTACTCGGTGACGATCGGTCCGAGCCACTCGATCATCGCTCGCTTGACATCGGGCGGGCAGGGCGCGGCTGCGTGCACGACCCAGCGCAGTGAGCTGAGGTCATAACGCGAGCGCGTCGAGGCGGTAAGGGCAAGCAGGCGCACGAACATCGTCGGGACCATCTGCACGACCGTGACGCGCCGCTCGGCGACGATCCGCAGGAACTCCTCGGCATCGAAGCCGGTCATGATCGTCATATCCAAGCCGCGGATGGCCACGGAGAGCGCGCAAGCGTTGGGAGCCGCGTGGTACAACGGCGCGGGGATCACGGTGCGCTCGCCGGGCGCGAGCTGGAAGATCTCACCGAGCAGCGTCTGCGTCGCCTCGCGCTGTGCGTCGGTGGGGGGCTTGCGCACGACGCCCTTCGGGCGGCCGGTCGTCCCCGAGGTGTAGATGATGCTGACCGGGGCGGCCTCGGGCGGCTGCTCCCACGCCTCGTTTGCCGCGAGCCAGTCGGGCCAGCGCAAGGCGCCGGGGGGCTGCTCGTCAGAGCGCTCGTCCTCTCCCGGCACGATGACAAGGGTGAGGCCCTCGGGCAGGCTCGATGCGATCGCCGCGAGCAGGTCGGAGTGCACGACGAGCACCTTCGCCGCGCAGTCGCGGAGCACGTACGCGATCTCCTCGCCACGCCAGTGCCAGTTGATCGGCACCGCGCTCGCACCCAGCGGCACCGTCGCGATCGAGGCCTCGAGGAACTCGATCGAGTTGCGCAGCAGGAGCGCGACCCGATCGCCGGGGCCGACACCGAGCGCGCTCAGCCCGCGCGTCGCGCGTAGCGCCCGGCCGAAGAGCTCCTCGTAGCTCGTGAAGCGATCTCCGCAGCGGACGCCGATCTGGTCATCCGCCGACATCTATGGGGATGCTAGCTCGCGGTGCGGCTGCGCTCACGCCGAAAGCTTGGCCGAGCGGCTACGGGCGCTCGCTGAGCGCGCCTAGCCATCCTCCAACAGGTGGCCAGGTTGACACGGCGACGATTTCGACAACAGGGGATACGGCGCCCGGCGGCCCCTGGGTAGGGTGCCGGTGGCGCATATCGAGACCAGTCCCGCGTTCACGGAGGTTACATTGCACAGTCGCACTTTCTCGAGTGGATCATCTGAGATTGTTCCGTTGGTCGTCGCGATCGTGGGGGTATCGATCCCCGTCGGGCTACTCGCGCTGGCAGCTGTTGGGGGAAGCGTGGTCGTCCTCGTACTTGCTGTTCTCGCGATGGTGGCCGTCGCGGCCGGGACGCTCGCCTTCATGTTCGTTCTCATGGATGACGGGTCCGGGGAGCTTCACCCCAGCAGCGACGCATCGTGATGCGGTCCCGCAAAGCGCTCACTCGGTGAGGTGCGTGTCCTCATCGGAGTACGCCGGAGAGCAAGCCCACACGAGACGCAGGGGTCCGACACCGACGTTGAACACCTTGTGCCGTGCGCCGGGCGGGATCAGCGCACAGTCGCCCTCCTGATGATCCGGTCCGGACGAGCTTCGAGCGCGCCCGCTGAGGCCAGTCGGACGACCGCTTAGCGGCCCGCGGCGCGTGAGCGAGGACGCTGAGGACGTCCATCGGTCTACAGTTCGACGATGGTAGTTGGAAGGGACGGCCAGTTTGGCGTGCTGCTCGACATCGACGGGGTTCTCTACGTCGGCGATCAGCCGATCGAGGGAGCACACCAGGCCTTCGCGGCGCTGCGCGAGCTGAGCGCGGGCGTGCGGCTGCTGACGAACACCACTTCGCGGTCCCGGCGAGCGGTCCACGAGCACCTGCTCGGTATGGGGTTCGAGGTGTCCATCGAGGAGGTGCTCACGCCCGCGGCGATGGCCGAGCGCTACTGTCGCGAGCGCGAATTCAGCTCGGTGACCGTGCTCGTCAGCGAGGGGCTGCGCGAGGATCTCGCCGCACTCGAAGGCGTCAGCGGGGGTGCACGCGCGGACGCGATCGTTCTCGGTGATCTCGGCGACGGGTTCACGCCCGGCGTCCTCAACGGCGTCTTCCGCGCGATGATGGACGGAGCCGAGCTCGTCGCGCTGCAGCACAACCGCTACTGGCGTCGGGCCGAGGGCCTCGCGCTCGACGTCGGTGCCTACGCTGCCGCCCTCGAGTACGCGACCGGGCGCGAGGCGATAACCGTCGGCAAGCCCGCGCGCGCTTTCTTTCTGGCCGCCATGGCCGACATGGGGCTCGAGCGCGGCGTCATGGTCGGCGACGACGTCGAGGCAGACGTCGGCGGGGCTATGGCCGCAGGCCTCCCCGGAGTGCTGGTGCGGACCGGCAAGTATCGCGAGGACGCCTTGCGAGCACGCGTGACGCCGACGGCGATCGTGGACTCGATCAAGGACGTCCCCTCGCTGCTCGCTCGCATCCTGCCCGCCTAGTTTGGTGGTTGAGCGGACTCTGCTGCATCGCTGTCCACGAGCAGCCCGAGCATCGCGCCGATCGTTGGCTCTCGGCCGACCGCTTGGCGCACGGGTAGATGCGCCTGGATGCTGTAGCGATTGCGACGGCCCTCCCTCTCCTTCACGACGTAGCCGGCTTCGGTCAGGTCGGTGACGATGCCGAAGGCCGTGCGCTCGGTGACGTCGAGCGTGGCGGCGATGTCGCGCAGGCGAACCCCAGGGTCGTGGGCGATGCAGACGAGGGCGCGGGCGTGGTTGGTGAGAAAGCTCCAATTCGCCATGCAACCAGCATAGTCGCCCTTTTCCAGAAATAGCTTGCCAGCTTTCTGAAACTAGAGTAGGGTGCCGGTGGACACCGAGGCTTGGCTGTCACCGACCGCCGTGTTGCTCGGGCTGCGAAAGGGGCAACATGCTGCTACGTGAGCATCAAGCGGACCACGCCGAGACGACCGACTCGGAGGCAGGGTCCGCTGCGGATCTGAGTCTGACCGCGACCGATGCAGCGAATCTGACCCCAACTGCGGCGTGGTCAAGGCGCGTCAGACGCGTCGGTGGGCTCATTCAGGCGGCCTTCGCTGGGTTCTGGCTGGTGCGCGGGAGCGCGGTGATCGGCGGGGGTGTGTCGGATGTTCTGATCGCCGCGTCCGGCGTCACGGTGATCGGAGTCTTTTCCTACG
Source organism: uncultured Solirubrobacteraceae bacterium (assembly GCA_963722435.1). GTDB lineage: Bacteria > Actinomycetota > Thermoleophilia > Solirubrobacterales > Solirubrobacteraceae > Palsa-744. The sequence goes on from CAVRKZ010000001.1 coordinate 1,361,343, forward strand.
CGATCAGGACGACGGCCGGCACCGCGCCCCGACCGGGGAGCCCTGAGGGCAAGCGGATCGAGCGAGATGTCACGATCGCCACGGTGATCGAGCTCGTGGCGGCGTTCGCGCTGCCCGTGCTCGTCAGCGCGGCCGGCCACACCGACTGGGTCCTTCCGTCGATCGCGATCACCATCGGACCGCTGCTCTTGTATCTCGACCACCGCGTCCACATCCCGCGCTACCGGCCAGTCGGCTGGGCGCTGACCGTTGGCCCGGTGATCCTCGTTGCGAGCATGTCAGGCACGCCGTTGATCGCCACCACGGGGATCGCCGCCGGGGTCCTGATGCTCGGCACAGCGGCGGCCGGCTTCCACGATCTTGCGGGGGTGCGCCGCAGAACGCAGCAGGCGGCGGCGAGCATACTGGCTGTCTCTGCAGGTGTGGGAGCGCAGCCGTGAACGACGGCCGAGTCCATGTGGTGTTCGGGGCCGGGCAAGTCGGGCGCATGCTCTGTGCTCGTTTGGCCGAGGTCGGCCTGACGGTGCGCGTGCTCTCGCGCCATCGGCCAGGAGCTCTTCCCGAGGGCGTCGAGTGGCGTGCGGCAGACGCGAGCGATCCCGTTGCCGCCACCGAGGCGGCCGAGGGCGCATCGGTCATCTACCAGTGCCTAAACGCGCCCTACACGAATTGGCCGGAGCGCTTCCCGCCGCTACAGCGGGGCGTGCTGAGCGCGGCTGAACGCAACGGTGCCCTGCTCGTGAGCCTGGAGAACGTCTACGGCTATGGCCCGACCGCAGGCAAGCCGATGACCGAGGATCTCCCGCTCGCCGCCACAACCGTCAAGGGCCGGACGCGCGCGGCCATGACCGCCGAGCTGCTCGCCGCAGCGGAGGCTGGTCGGGTACGTATCGCCATCGGGCGCGCGTCTGACTTCTTCGGTGCCGGCGTCACCGAAACAACACTCGGCGAGCGCGTCTTCGCCAACGCCCTAGCCGGTAGGCGCGCCGACTTCCTCGGCAACGTCGACCTCCCCCACACCTACAGCTACGTCCCCGACGTCGCGGCGGGTCTGGCCACACTCGGCACCGACGAGCGCGCGGTCGGTGCAGTCTGGCACCTGCCGGGCCCTGAGACCGTAACAACGCGAGAGGTAATCGAGCTCCTCGCCGGCGAGGTCGGGCACCCGGTCGCCGTTCGCTCGGCACCTAAGCTTCTCGTGCGAGCGCTCGGCTTATTCAACCCGATGATGCGGGAGCTGGCCGAGATGGCCTACGAGTTCGACGAGCCCTTCGTGCTCGACACCTCCAAGTACGAGTCCACCTTCGGCGCAACTGGCACCCCCCTCGCGACCGCCATTGCCGCGACCGTCGGCTGGTACCGAAGCGCCACCCCCACGCCCGTCCCGTCCCAGGAAGGACCGACCCCATGGCCAGCACCGACACCGACCTCGCCGCCACCGCACACGGCCCCGACGACCTCGACGCAGACGACGGCGCGGGTGCCCGATTCCGACCCCTCGTCAACCCCGCCACCGGCGAGCGGATCCAGTTCATCGCCGTCCGCCGCGACGACGGCGAAGACGTAGTCCGCTTCAGCTGGTGCAGCATGCCCGGCGGCGCGATCCCCGAGCACGTCCATCCCCTCCAGGAGGAGCGCTTCATCATCACCTCCGGCGAAGCGCACTTCACCCTCGACGGTGAGGAACGCGTGGTCGGACCCGGTGAGACGATCGTCGTGCCGATTGGCATCCGTCACTCGGAGTCAAACCCAGGATCAGCCGTGATCGAAGGCGTCGTCGAGCTCCGTCCAGCACTGCACAGCAGGGAGATGCACGAGGCCTTCGCCGGCCTGGCGGCCGAGGGCAAGACCACCGTGCGCGGGGCACCAAAGAACCCGCTGCAGCTCGGCGCCACCCTCTGGCACTTCCGCAACGAGAGCCGGGTGACCTCGCCGCCTACTTGGGTACAGAACCTGATCTTCCCGCCACTGTGGGCGCTGGCGAGGATCTGTGGCGTGCGCCCCTACTACGAGCGCTGGGACAGCCGGAGCCCAGGAGCTGTTTGACGTTGGCCAGACCCACCACAGCATGAAGATTCACGCGCTGAGAACGGGAGCCGTGCGCGTTAAGCGCAGCTTCCTGTTCCCCGGCCGCGGCCCGCGCCGACAGCTGAATCTGTTCCTGCCCGACACCTGGTCAGCGCCGCTGCCGATCCACTGCTGGGCGATCGAGCACGACGGACTAGTGCGCCTCGTGGACACCGGCGCGACCACGCTGACGCGGAACGTAGCCTTCGCGCGCATGCAGGTGACGCGCGAGCAGGAGCTTCCGGCAGCGATCGCGGCGGCGGGCCTGTCGTTGGAGGACATCTCCGAAGTCGTGCTCACCCACCACCACGGCGACCACGTCGACGGACTTGTCCACGTGCGCTCGCCTGTGCGGATCAATGAGGCCGAGCTGCGGTTTGTCGCGACTGCCTTCCCGCGGGTGATGCGTCGCGTCCTGCGCCAGCCGCTCCCGCGGGGCTTCGCCCCTGAGGGGTTCGCGCTCGACGGTGCCCCCTTCGGCGCGTTTCCCCGAAGTCGCGCGCTCAGCGACGACGGGCGCATCGTCGCCGTCGAGACGCCCGGGCACACCCCCGGTCACATTTCGGTGATCTGTGTCGATGACGCAGGGCGCCACGTGATGCTCGCGGGTGACGCCACGGACACGCTCGAGCAGCTGCACGCGCGGCGCGCCGACGCGGTTGCCCCGGACCCAAAGGTGCACGTCGCGACGCTCGAGACGATTCTCGCACACTGCGAGCAGTACCAGACGATCTACCTGCCGTCACACGACCCCGACTCAGCTTCACGGCTCGCGGGCGCGATCCCGGTCGGCTGAGAGTATGATCGGTGCACGCGAGTTCTAGCTCTGGCGGGAAATCTGGGGCTAGGAGACGCGGGCAGCCTGCACGGATCTAGTTCGTCTCTCCCTCTTGCGCGCTGTCCGAACTAAAAAGGGGGCGAGAAGGGAGCTGGCGATGCCCGGCACCAAGATCGACCGTCACGCCGGACGAATCGAAGCAGCTGCGAGAAGAGACAACGAGCTGATCACGCGCGCGGCCAAACGCACGGAGTGGGCTGGAACCGCACTGGAGAGCGCCGCCGGAGACCTGGACGATGCTCACAGCGGCGAGGGTGACTCCCTCACGGGCCTTGCAGAGGTGGTCCTAGATGCGGCGGTACGCGTGTCTCATCTCGCCGAAGACATCGAGAGCCACAGGCCCGCACCGAAGGATGGCGTGCCGGGCGACGAGGTTTAGTCTCGGTCGGCTCGAGTCGAGGAGCAGACCTGCAACTTCGATCTCGCGGGCGAGCCAGCCGGAGGTCCAGAACCAGGCCTGATGCTCCTTTCAAGCGCTGCTTCGCGCCGATGTCCGCTCTGCTTCGCGCTTGAGGCCCTCGACCGGGCGATCCGCGAGGAGCTCTCGGACCTTTGCCTCAGCAGGTCCACGCACCCCCTTGCGCAGAAGCCCGAGGGTCCGGCTTAGTCCAATCTCGAGTGAATAGGTCGCACGCGTTCGGCCGCCGCCACGATCCTCGAGTTGCCAAGCGCCGGACAGCGACTTGAGGTCACCCCGCTCGCGCCTCCAGCCCATGCCGGTTGGCTCAAAGTAGTCAAAGCGCAACCAGAGGGTAATGCTCGCCACGATGGCATGTATCTGGGCCTCGACCAGGACCGGGCGCCCTTGAGCGTCGTATTCGAGCGCCTGTGCTCTATGCATGGCGCCCTGCCATTTGGGCGCACGCTCGACGTCGGCGATGATCTCGAAGCAGCGCTCGATCGGCGCGTCGATGTCTAGCCAGCTCGATCCCTCTAGGTCGGCCATAGCTGCTACGCGTTCATCGGCTGCGCTCGGTCAATACGCCGCAAAGTATCCCGTGGGCGCCGTCCGAGGGGCGCGCCGTCGCGAGGTGCGCCTCTCGTCGCGTGGCTGCTCGATCTCTCGCCCGGACAGACACGATCCAGCGTGTGAGTACCCGATAGCAGCGTCATCATGCCGATCGGCTCAATTGACTTCAGGCGCGCTAGGACGATCGCGACCAGCGATGTGAACCGGACTGCCTATCGAGCTGCTATTCGTCGGCGATCCGACTCTGCAGCGCGAGAACGTCGCTCACGTACTGTTCCGTTTCCGGAGCCTCGCCTTCCTGGCGGACGGATTGCAGGCCTTGGACGTAACCGGCGGCCGCGAGCGCGGGGTCACCTTCCGTTTCATCCAGTAGCCAACGGAGCAGGAGCACACCCCCGCGAACGTTCGCCGTGGCCGAGTCGGGTTCGAGCGGCGTCGGCCCCGCGAGGTCTTGGCTGATCCATCCCCAGGTTTGGGGCAGGATCTGCATCACGCCGCGCGCGTCGGCGCTCGAGGTGAGGCCGTTGTTGAACCCGCTCTCCTGTTCAGCGATGGCCTCGGCCAGCGACGGCGGGACGCCTTGTTCGGCCGCGATCGACCCGACTTCCGCCGGAGACACGGTTTCGTCGGTTGGATACGGCGGCTCAGTGACAGCTTCAGCCGTTGAGGGTTGACCTTCTCCTGCGGCCACCGTCTGCTCGGAGGACCCACCCGGCAGCTTGAGCAGGGATCCGGAGAGCAAAGGTGCGTTGGGATCGATGCCGTTCAGCTCCGCGAGCGCTTCGACACTCGTGTCGTCGCCAGCTGCGATCTCCGAGAGCGTGTCGCCCGGCTGGACGACATATGCGCCGGCTTCGGCCGAGCTGGGCGGCCTTTCTTCTGCGCCCGATGCCTCTTGTTCGGCTTCGCCAGCTCTGAGGGATTCGCCGCCCCCTGCAGTCGATTCCGCTGGGGCCGTGGGCTGCGGCGGGATTAGCAGGATGCCGCCAGCGATCAGAGGCGCTTCCGGTGACAGTCCGTTGGCCCCAGCAAGTTCCGCGACGCTCAGCCCGTCGCTTTCGGCGACCGATGACAGTGACTCTCCCGGCGTGATGACATGCGTAAACGCCGCCGCCGCGATCGACGGTGCGCCGAGCACAATCACGGCGAGTGGGATTGTGGCGAATGTCGTCAGCGTTCGAGTGCGCATCCACAGTCAGGTCGGCTCGGCACGCGTCGACGTGGACCGGTGCAAGCATCTATCCAGGCTGCAACATCGCGTTCGTCGGACTCGTCTGGGCCGCGCGCCGGCTCAGTCGCCTTCCGCGCGCCAGCGCCGATACAGCGCCGTGAACTCCTCGCGCATCTCATGCGAGAGATCCTCGGCCTGCAGGCGACCGCTCAGGCGGATCGTCGCGCGCATCTGCTCGAGGTACTCGGTGCAGTGCTCGCAGCCGGCCAGGTGCGCCTCGAAGCGCCGTCGCTGCGAGCGCGACAGCGCGCCTTCGAGATAGTCGGTGACGAGCTCAACGACCTGCTGGCAGACCAGCTCGCGTTTCAGTCCGAGCATCTCTACGCCCTCCCCATCTCCGACTCCAGGGCCTGGCGGAGCTGGCTACGGCCGCGGTGCAGCAGGACGCGCTGGTTCGCTTCGCTGATCTCGAGCACCTCGCACACCTCTTGACCGGTCAGGCCGTCGACGTCGCGTAGCAGCACGACCTCGCGCTGGCGCGGCGGGAGCTCGTCGAGTGTCCGCTGGATGTTCTCCGCGAGCGCCTCGGCGAGCATGCGGTTGTCGCTGTCCTCGATCCAATGCTGGGGTGGGGACATCCACGCGCCGGAGGCATCGAAGCGAGCCCGGTCGACGACCGGTCCGGCGTCCCCGACGGCGACACTGCGACGCTCACGCACGCCGGTGCTCCTGGCACGGTTGACGAGGATCCGCAACAGCCAAGTTCTGAACGTGGAGCGTCCGGCGAAGTCGTCGAGTCCGCGCAGCACGCCCACCCAGGTGTCCTGCACGACCTCCTCGGCGATGGCTGTGCTCGATACGAACGACCTGGCCAGGCGCAGCATCGCGGCGTGATGACGTGAGACGAGGGCGACAAACGCCTGCTCCTCGCCGACGCGCAGGCGCTCTACCAGCTCGCCATCCTCGTCCGCGGCCGCCGCGCCGTCGCGCTCGCGGCGCGCCGGTGCGATCGCGGGGATCAGTCCCACGCGACGCACGCTGGGAGAGCGGATGGAGGATGGGGAGCACAGCTCATGCCGTTCATGTCCCGCCGTGCAGGCTACGGCGCCGGGGTGGGCGCCGCAACCTGCATGGCGCGGCTTTCACTGGCCGATGGCGATGCCCTCGCCGCCGACCGCGCCGGGAACTGTGACCGAGCCAATCTCGCTCAGCGCGTCACCGGCGCCGATCGCGAACTCGTCCACGTCACCGGCGGCTCCGGTCTGCACATACAGGAAGCGCCCGTCGGCGCTCACCGTCGCGTCGACGGTGCCACCATCGGTCGTGGTGTTGCCCAGCGCCGTCAACAGCGCGCCGCCGTCGCTCGACAGGAAGGCGCTGAGAGACGCGCTCCCAGGGTTCGACGTGTAGAACACGTCGCCGGCACGCACGACCCAGCAGGTGGCGAGCTGACCCGAGGGGACCGCATCCAGTAGCGTCACCCTCCCGTTACCGTTCAGCCGGAAGCTCGCGATCGCGCCGGCGCTCTCGGCGATGACCAGGTTGCCGTCCTGATCGAAGGTCACGCCGAAGGGAACGGTGTCCGGCTCGGAGTTCACGACGGGCGTTGGGGACAGCTGACCGAACGGATCGACTTGAAAGACGTCAATGTCGTTGCCGTTGTCCTTGGTCGTAACGATCAGCTGCTGGCCGTCCGGCGAGAACGCGACCTGGCCGGGCGAGTGCGTGAATTGCGGGCCTTCCGTCCGATTGAGCCCGAGCGGACGGTTGGACCCCGGGAGCGCTACCAAGTGGCCGGAGAGCTGCGCATAGCCCTGCACCGAGCCGCCGTCCAAGCCGTTGAGGACGTACACGAGGCTCCCGCGCGCAGCGATACTGACGGGGAACGTCCCGCCTGAGCCGATCACTTGGCGCAACGCCAGGTGGTCGCCGAGCACCGCGAACACGGAGATCGTGTTGCTGCCAGCGTTGACGGCATACAGCAGCCCGTCCGTGGGGTCGTAGGTGAGCGAGCCCTGGGAGGCGAGGTGGTCGACTTCCGAGCCGGCGAGAACTCCGCCGAGTCCGCCGGTATCGAACACGCCTGCCTGGGTGAGCGTGCCGTTGGCCGCCCTGTCGTAGGTGACGATCTGGTTGCCTGCAACGTTGTCGTTCTGCACGAATACGGTCGGATCCCCGCCAGGCCCAAACGGGCCAGGTGTTCCTCCAAACGCGCTCGCGGATCCACTGGCGCCGGCCAGTATCGCCGCGGCGACAGTGGCTGCCACGCTGAGACGGGTGAATCCCCTCATTGCAGGGTTCTCCTAAGGTTGAGGATGGACATACAGCGTTTAGTCCGCTGAGCGCCCGGCGCGTTACAGGCGTCCCCGCGTTTGGGTCAGGCCGGGGAGAGGTGGCGGCTGGGCCAGCTCCGGGGTCTATCCCGGGCATCTACGCCGCCAGATGGACACCCCCGGGGCCGCTATGAGTCGTCGCTGAGCCCAGCGGCGATCTCCTCGTCTGAGCGGTCACCGTGCTGCTCTTCGAGTCGCCGCAGCTCGCCAGCGATTGGGGTCGGTGCCCAATGCGGCGTGTGCGCCGCGACCTGAACTCCCAGCGGGGGAATACGGGCGCGTGACCGGCGCACGCCCGCGCGTGGCCTACGATGGGGCGGACCCGCCCGTGTAATGCCCGTGAAGACTGCAGACACCGCCCACAACGAGGGGCCGCTTGCGCAGTATGAAGCAGCATTTCTCGCGTCGATCGGGCTTTCCGTCCTAGCCGTCCTCGACGTCGCCATCCACATGAGGACTCGTGCCGCGCCCAAGGGGACCGCATGAATCGCCCCCGACCGAATCGTCCGCTGCGGAACACCACCGTCGTTGAGACGGCTCAGCTAACGCCGCACATGGTCCGCATCATCGTGGAGGGGCCAGAGCTTGACGGTTTCGTCGTCGGGGAGTTCACCGACCATTACGTCAAGTGCCGATTCGGCGAGAGCACTCGCACATACACCGTCCGCGACTGGGACGCTGACCGGTTGCGGCTGACGCTCGATTTCGTCGTTCACGGCGAGGCGGGCATCGCGGGACCTTGGGCGGCCACCGCCCGTTCCGGCGACACGCTCACGCTCACCGGCCCCGGCGGCGGATACGCTCCATCACCGGACGTTGACTGGCACCTCATGGTCGGCGACGAGGCCGTCATCCCAGCCATCGCCGTCTCGCTCGACCGGATCAACCCCGGAGTGCCAGTCTTTGTCATCCTCGAGGTCGGCGGTCCCGAGGACGAGCAGCCGCTCCGCTCGTCCGGCGATCTGCGCCCGCAGTGGCTCTACCGTACTCTCGGCCCTGGCGAGGACCCCGATCTACAGTTGCAGGCCGTCCGCGCGCTCGATCTTCCCGAGGGTCGTGGTCAAACGTTCGTCCACGGCGAGGCCGAGGCCGTCCTGCGCGTCCGCCGCCACCTCCTCCAAGAGCGCGGTATCCACCGAGACGACCTGTCAGCGACCGGATACTGGAAGCTGAGGCGCACCGACGAGCAGTGGCGCGCAGAGAAGCGCGACTGGATCACCCAGGCCGAAGCCGACGACGACGCAAAGGCGGCAGTCCCGGGTGGACCGTCTCGTCTACCGATTCGGCGCCCGCTGCTACCGCTTCGCTACCAAGAGGCCGGCGAAAGCCCTCAAAAACAGGCGAAAGGGCCGACGCCTATCCCCCGCGCTTTCGGCAGTTTTCGCCCGCCATTGCTGGCCTTCGCCAAACACTAACCCGTATTCCTTCCCCAACCGAGCACCCCGCGACTCCAGCACCCGCCGCGGCCTTTGGGCGGAGTCACAAATCCGCGCCGGCCGAGTTAACACTGGTGTGGACTTCGACGAGGCCAGCGACGGCGAGCTGTTGGCGGCATCGCGCTCCCAGCCGGACGCGTTCGCGGCGTTCTACGACCGCTACGAGCACGCGCTGGTCGGCTACTTCGCGCGGCGCACGGGCGATGCGGAAGTGGCGGCGGACCTGGCGGCCAAGGTGTTCGCCGCGGCGCTCACAGCGGCGCACCGCTACAGGCCAGAGCACCCGTCGGCGGCGGGCTGGTTGTTCGCGATCGCGCACAACAAGCTAATGACGAGCCTGCGCCGCGGGCGCGTCGAGGCACAGGCGCGCCGGCGGCTCGGCATCCGCGAGCCGATCGAGCTCGACGCACACGAGCTCGAGCAGGTGGAGAGCGCGGCCAGCGCCGACGGCTGGGTCAGCGAGCTGCTCGAGCGGCTGCCGCCGCTGCAGCGCGAGGCGGTGCGCGCGCGGGTCGTCGACGAGCGCTCCTACCCGGACATCGCCGGCGAGCTGCGTACGTCGCAGCTGGTCGTGCGCCAGCGCGTCAGCCGCGGCCTGTCGCGGCTGCGAGCCGAGCTCGAGGAGCGCGCATGACCGTCCTCTTGCCCCAGATCCGCGACCAGCTTCACGAAGCCGCCGCGCGCCGCGCGCGCAGCCCCCTGCAGCGCCTACCCGGCGTGCGCCGCTTCGCCGGCCTCAGCCACGTCGGCGTGCCCGGCGCGGGCTCGCGCCGCGGCTGGCGGCGACCGCCGCTGATCGCCCTGGCGCTGCTGCTGGGCGCGACTGGCGCTGCGTTTGGCAGCGGCGTGATCGGCTTCGGCTCTCCGGCGCCGGTGTCGCGGGTGCAGCTGTTCACGGCACCGACGACGGGCGATGGCGCGCTGACGCCGGGGACGGTGCGAATGCTGCCGATCTCGACACCGGATCCGGCGGGTGGGGCGCCGTGGGGCATGCGCGAGTTCACCACGAGCAGGGGCCTCGGCTGCGTCGAGGTCGCGCGCCTGGTCGACGGTCGGCTCGTGGCAATCGGCCAGGACGACGCATTCGGTGACGACGGTCGCTATCACGAGCTGAGCGCAGCGAGCGGCGGCGCCGGCTTCGGCGACTGGTGCAGCGCGCTCGACCGCTACGACCGGCTGTACATCAACGACATGTGGGGCGAGCAGCCGGCGAGCGCATGGCAGAGCCGCTGCTACGCGCCGGGCTCGCCGGCGGGCGGACATGGCAGCGGCGAGCCGCAATGCCCGCTGCAGGACGAGCGCAATCTGTACTTCGGGCTGCTCGGCCCAGACGCAAAGAGCGTCACATACGTACTCGACGGTCAGCGCCACACGCTCGCGACGAGCGGGCCGCAGGGCGCGTACCTGATCGTCACGCGCGCCGCCGCCGGTCAGCTGCTGAAAGGCGTCGGCACGGGCGGCATCGTGCCGGTCGACGGTCCGATCACTGAGCTCCACTACCGCGACGGCGCGACCTGCCACCTGACCTCGCGCAGCTGGATCGGTGGCGCATACGCGTGCACACCGAGCATGCAGGTGCCGGTCGGCTACGTCGCGCCGCCGTCGCTGTCGTACACGCACGCGCAGGTGCAAACCCCGGTGAGCGCCAGATTGATCCGCACGCGCGCGGGCGACTACGAGCTGCGCCTCGCGATCAGATCGCGCGTCGCGCTCGACAACGCGCAGAGCGGCTACGACTTCGCCTGGTATTTACCGGGCACGCGCCTCGAAAACCACGGCGACTGGCGCACCGAAACGGACATCGCCGCGGGCCAGACCGTGAGCACAACCACCTGTCCCCTGCCCAGCGGCGAGCAGATCCACGGCACGATCAGCCTGTTCGAGCCCGACGAAACCTACGAGAGCAAGAGCGAAGTCGTGTACGCGTACAAATACGAAAAAGTCGGGGAGCTCGTCGGCAGCTTCTCAGTGCATGTACCCGGCACTCCGCGTCCGAACAACCCCGAAGCAGACCGCCCGATGTCGCCGCTGACCTCGTGCAGCGCCATTGAAGGCGCCGAACGACGCTTCCGTGTCGAGCGCCGAGCGCTCAGCCGCGCGCACCTGTCGCGTCCAGCGGCCACCCCTTAGCTTCAGGAAGTAGCGGCGAGCAACTGCCCTGCAAAATCGGGGCGCCCGGATTCGAACCGGGGACCTCACCGACCCGAATTATGGGTAGCCCTGCCCTTGCGACAACTCCCCTGCAAATCGATAGCTTTGTGTGAGCAACGGGGTGCCGGCGAGGCACGGATATCGGCACGAATCAGGGTAGTTTGGGCATACAAACGGCCTGTATGCCCAAACGAAACCGGCAGCGGCATGGCCGTCGACGAGTCGTACACGACGGCCGACCGCGCCGCGCGCGTGGCCGCAGGTTCAGCCGCGCGTCAGCTCACCAAGCGGCGCTGTAGTTCTGCCGCTTCGCGCTGAACGGCCTGGATTCGGCACGAATACCCTTGCGGCGCGAAAGCAGCAGGCCGCGAAAAGCGACAGCGTCCGGCGGCACAACGCTAGCTACCTGTTTGTGCTCCAATCGCGCCCGCGGCTAGCCTCTCTCCGCCCCGCGGAGCCGGCTTCCCCGCATCGGCCCAAACCCAAATCGTCAAGGCGTCCTGTAACATCGCCGTCACCGTGTGTCCCAGCCCGTGGGGGGGTCGGTGTGGAGGAGCGACCTCCGCACCGTGACGAAGGCGGGGGACACTGACTCGTGGAGGGCGAGTGATGCGTCAGGGACGAGACGATCGGCTCAGGTGTCTGCTGGCGTCGTTTACGACGGTGATTCTCGCGTGCGCGCTAGCGGCCCCTGGTGTGTCCTATGCGGCGCCGGAAGGCCCTGCTGACCTGGGGACGCTGACTGCTGCTCCGCTCTCCGCACCGCTGGGTCAAGCGCGCTCCGGGCGCAAGCCTGCCACGAAGGGAATCTCTCTGAGGCCGTCGGCGACGGAAGCTCGTTGGGCGTGTCCTGAAGAATCCTGCGAGGCGATCGTCGACCCGGCCCCTGACGTGGTCGAGGTCAACGGCAGGAAGCGCTTTAAGCTGCCCGCGGGCGGCCCATTGCTGGAAGGCGGCGGGGAAAAGGGCGGCCTGGACCCACAGGACCTGCAGTCTGCATACAAGATCCCAACGTCCGGCGGCGAAGGCGAGACGATTGCGCTTGTTGACGCCTTTGGCTACGCGCAGGCCGAAGAAGACCTCGCGGTCTACCGCGCCCGCTACGGGCTGCCGCCATGCACAAAAGCCAACGGCTGCTTCAGCAAGGTCAACCAAAAGGGCGAAGAAGGCAACTACCCCGTCGCGAAGGAAGGCTGGGAAACCGAGAGCGCGCTGGATCTCGACATGGCCTCCGCAGCCTGCCCTCACTGCCACATACTGCTCGCCGAGGCCAAGACCGCAGGCGGTACGAACCTCCCCGAAGCCGTCGACACCGCGGCCCGCCTCGGAGCCACGGTGATCTCCAACAGCTACGGGTCCCTCGAACAGTTCTGCGGTAGCGAAGGCAACAACTGCGAAGCCGAAGCTGCGGCGTACGATCACCCCGGGATCATGATCTTCGCCGGTGGCGGTGACAGCGGCTACGACGGGGAAGCCGAATCGGGGCACTCCGCATTCTTCCCGGCGAGCCTGCCGTCGGTGATTGCTGTCGGAGGGACCGTGCTGCGCAAGGCGACGAACGCCCGCGGCTGGTCTGAAAAAGCGTGGTCGCGCACCGGCAGCGGATGTGCGGCGCTGTGGCCCAAGCCGATCTGGCAGACCGACACCGCCTGCACGACAAGGATGGCCAACGATGTCGCGGCGGTCGGCGCCTGCGAAAGTCCGCTCTCGACCTACGACGCCGCGCACGGAGCCTGGTCGGACGTCTGCGGGACGAGCGCGAGCACCCCGCTGGTGGCGGGTATCGAGGCGCACGCGAGCGCCTATGCCCGCTCGCTGCCGGGAGCCGATGCCTTCTACCAGGACACAGAAGGCCTGTTCGACGTAACCGAAGGCTCCAACGGGAAATGCACCCCGCCGGAAGCTGACGCCTACTTCTGCAAGGCCGGGGTCGGCTATGACGGGCCGACAGGTCTAGGAGCGCCAGACGGGCCGCTCGAGCTCTCGAGCGCGCCCTCCCCGGTCACGAGAACCACCGCTGCCAGCGGCGTAGTCGAAGGGACGGGAACCCTCAACGGGGAAATCAACCCCCAAGGCATCGAAGCCAGCTATCACTTCGAATACGGGACCAGCACCGAATATGGGACGAGCATCCCGGTGCCGGACGCGCCGGCGGGGTCCGACCGCACCGCCGTGCCGGTCAGCCAGGATGTGACCGGGCTGACTGCGGGCGCGGTCTACCACTACCGCCTGGTCGCCAGCAACGCGAACGGCACCAGCTACGGCGCCGATAGCGTGTTCTCCACTACGCCCCCCGTCGTCACGGGCGTCTCGCCCGATGCGGGACCGACCGACGGGACCAACACGGTGACGATCACCGGCACGAGTCTGCAGAGCCCCGTCGCCGTGAATTTTGGCTCGCGGCCCGCCGAGCGCTACACGCCGCTATCAGAAGATTCGATCAGTGCGATCATTCCGCAGGGCGCGGGTATCCAGGATGTGACGGTGACAACGCCCGCCGGGACCAGCGCCGCCGTGAGCGCCGATCGCTACAGCTATGACACCGTCGGGCCGGTCCTCGCGTGGGGCGTCAACGAAGAACGACTGGGGGATCTAAGCTACAACCCCTTCAGCAACGTCCCGGTGGAAGTAAACGAACTGCCCGAACCGGCCTCGCTGGCCGCCGGGTACGACGCGAGCTCGGCCGTCCTGAAGGACGGTGCCGTGGAGGCATGGGGGATCGGACTGATCGGCAACGGCACCTTCTACGGGAGCAGCGACACGCCGGTCTCGGTGTGCGCCGTCGAAAAGGTCGGCTGCCCGGAAGGCCCCTATCTGGAAGGTGCGAGTGCCGTCTCCGCGGGCGCCTACCACACACTCGCGCTGATGCGCGACGGGTCCGTCGTCGCATGGGGCGCCGACGGCCGTGGACAGCTCGGGTCGGGCACCGATGAAGACCCCCTGAGCACGCCGCTACCGGTCTGCACGATACTGGAAAGCCCGTGTGAGTCCGAACATTATCTGCGCGAAGTAAAGGCGATCAGCGCCGGCGAAACATTCAGTCTCGCGCTGCTCGAGAACGGGACCGTCATGGCCTGGGGCAGAAACGCCGAAGGCGAGCTGGGCCTCGGCAAGTCCAAGGGGCCGGAGACCTGCACCCCGGACGTCACTGACCCGGTCAAGGAAGCGTGCAGCAAGATCCCGGTCGCCGTCCCCGGCCTCTCGGAAGTGATCGCGATCTCCGCCGGCGGCGACCACGCGCTCGCGCTGCTACGAAACGGGACGGTAATGAGCTGGGGCGCCGGCCGGGAAGGTCAGCTCGGTGACGGCTCAACCGAACAGAGCGACTCGCCCACCGCAGTCTGCGCCGCCGGCGAACTCGCTCCCTGCAAAGCTCTCCTGAAAGAAGTCATGGCCGTCTCCGCCGGCGAACACACAAGCCTCGCGATCTTGAAAGACGGAGCCGTGCTGGATTGGGGCTCGAACGTCAACGGCCAGCTCGGGGACGGCTCGCTGACCGGCCCCGAAGAATGCGAATCACTCGGCTGCAGCCGCAGCCCCGTGAAGGTCGAAGGCCTGAGCAAAGTCAGCGCCGCGGCTACAGGCAACGCGCAAACCTCGAGCGTCGCCGTCGCCGACGGCGAGGTCATGACCTGGGGCGGGAACAAACTGGGCCAGCTCGGCGACGGCCTGGAAGCAGCAAGCGCTACGCCGGTCCACGTCTGTCAGGCCTTCCTGTTCAGCCCCTGCCCCGACGGTCCATACCTGGCCGGAGAAGTGGGTGCGCTCGCGGTCGGCGGCCAGCACGTGCTGATCGGCATCGCCAGCTCCGTTACCAGCGTCACCGCGCTCAGCCCGTCGACCGGGCCGGGTCGCGGCGGAACCCGCGTCACGATCGCCGGCACGCACCTCGCCGGCGCCGACGCGGTGCACTTCGGCGCCGTCCCGGCCACGGAATTCGAAGTCCGCTCAGAAACCGAAATCCTCGCCGTCGCACCTCCGGGCACCGGCGCCGTCGACGTGACCGTCAGCGGGCCCGAAGGCACGAGCCGTCACAGTCCCGCGGATCAATTCAGCTACGAAGGCTCGACGGTGACCGGCCTGAGCCCCGCCAACGGGCCGTCCGCGGGCGGGACAAGGGTCACGATCGCCGGCAGCAAGCTGACGGAAGCAAGTGCCGTGCACTTCGGCGCCAACGCCGCTAGCGAAGTCGAAGGTCGCTCAGCGACCGAAGTCGTCGCGCTCGCCCCGCCCGGCAGCGGGCGCGTCGATGTGACAGTCACCACGCCGGAAGGGACGAGCGCCGCCAACCCCAGCGATGAATATTCCTATGAAGGCCCCCCCGTCGTGCTCACGCAGCCTGCGAGCACGGTTCGCCTGACGACGGCCACGCTGAACGCCACCGTCAACCCGCAGAACCTGAACGTCAGCGAATGCCGCTTCGAATGGGGGGCAAACGCCAGTTATGGGGCGAGCATCCCGTGTGCCGCGTTGCCGGGCGCGGTCGGCGCCACCGTTTCGGTGTCCGCCTCGCTGAGCAACCTGCGTCCGGCGCAGACCGTGCATTTCCGGATCGTCGCGAGGAACACGGACGGAGCCGGCTATGGCGAGGATCAGACATTCACAACCCCGGCCGCCGAACCGCCCGAACTCGGCCGCTGCATGAAGCTTGCGAGCAAGACAGGCGGTGGATACACCAACTCGGCGTGCACGGATAGGAGCACATCAGACACTGGCCGCTACGAATGGGAACTCGGCGCCGGCCCGTCGCCCCAGTTCAGCGCCAGCACTGCCGGCGTAACCCTGCAGACGATCAGCACGAAGACCGGTGAAACGCTCACCGATCTCACTTGCACCTCAGGACACCTGAGCGGTGAATACACCGGCATCCAGAGCGCGACCCTCTCGCTCGTCCTGTCCAAATGCTCAGGCCCATTCGGCCTGCCATGCGAAAGCGAACGAGCCAGCGAAGGAGTCATCGAAGCGGCCTTTGACGCACAGCTCGGGATCATCTCAGCCAACAAGCACACCGTCGGATGGGACCTGCAGCCAGCCTCCGGCACAGCCCTCTTGAGCTACGCCTGCACAGGTGAACCCCACACCGTCACGGCCTCGATCATCGGCACGCTCGGCAAAGCCGACAAGATGTCCGACACCTTCTCGCTCACCTTCAAGACAGCCAAGGGCGCCCAAGTTCCAGAAGCGTTCGAACACGGTCCGCCTCAGGTCCCGGCCCTCAACGAAAACGCGGCAACCCTCGTGATGCATGCCACCGGCAGCAACTCGGAAAAGCTCGAGCTGAGAGCGATCCCCTAGGGCGGGCAGGATGGACTGCCTTGGTGCCGGCGACAACCGGGTGCGAGCCCGAACGGCGAGCCAGGAGGGCGGGTCACAGAGCAGGCGGGCCTCATGAGCGTCGTTCATGAGACCTCACCACAAGTTTCCGGTGAGATCCCCGGTGCAAAAGCCGTGCAAACTCGTAGGTTTCGCCAAGCTGCGCAGGCCAGATTTCGCACTGCATGCCCATTGAACCGCACGACCTCCGCGACGACGAAACCGTAGGGGCCACAAAAAAACCCGCTTATCGCTTAGAGGTCGGATAGGAATGGGCGCGTTTTAGGCCCTGTTGGGGTAGTCGAGGGGCATGCCCAGCGAGAGGGCGCCTAGGCCGTGGATCATCCTCGCGGCGCGCCGGGCGCGCCCCGTCAGTATCCGGAGCGCAGTTGAGGCTCAGCCAGCCTCTCTAGCCACCGTTCAGCGAGACCTGTGGCGAAGAGATGATGTAGTGGCCGGTATTGGTATCCACGGTGACGTTGTAGGTGGCCTGACCGTTGCCGTAGCTGGAGGTGATGCTGCCGAGGCACGTCAGGGTGGATTCCGACTGCGCCACGCAGCTCACGCCTGAGACGGTCACGCTGCCGCTGCTTGCGGCTTTGCTTTCGATGGCCGTCTCGATTTCCTTCTGCAAGGTGGTGTTGTGGGCGTTGTAGTGTTCCGCCGCCGGGCCTGAGCCCTCTTGGCCCAGAACGATGACGATGCCGGCGCCCCAGACGGCGATAGCCACGAGGATGACGGCAATACCCGGCCCCACTCGTTCGCGCACCAGGAGGCGGATGCCAAAGAAGATGCCGACCGGGGCGAAGATGATGGCGGTGATGAAGCCCCAGGTGATGAAGGAGCGCTCTTCCTTCTCCTTGCGCTTCTCGACCCTCTTGACCTTGATGGGGCTCTCTCGCGTCAGGCCCTCTTTGCCGAGCAATGGCTCTTCGCGCAGGCCAGCGTTCCTGAGGGCATCGAAGACCTCATCAGCGTTGTCTTCGGTTAGCTCGTCGTAGCCAAACTGCCCTAGGAGCTGGCCGACGGTCATGTTGGCCGAGCCGTACTCATCCACGAGCCGCGTCAGTGACGCCGTGGCTTCACTGGCCAACGCTTGGCGCTCGTCCTCTGTCCCCGGTGGTGTGCTCATCGCCTGCCTCGCCTTGTGCGCAGGCGAGCATACCAACGGCTAGAAGTGCCCGCAATGACGGTGCGCGCCGGAACGCTCGCTTTGCGGGCGAAGTAGATGTGGCCCTACGCTGCTCCGGCCAGAGCAGTAAAGCGGGTTCGACTCCCGCCGCCCGCTGAAGTGTCATCACAATCGCTTGCGACGTTCGCACGGAACTCTTGTGCGCGTGGTATGGATCGGATCTGGCCGGAGCAGACACCAACGTAGGACCCTTCTGCGGGTGTTGATTCCAAAGAAGTCCCTTGCAACGCAATTCATTTTTTACAAACACGAGATGTTATAGGAGATGAAAAGCGGGCTTCTGAGTGGCCCCGAGAAATCGGGGCCACTCCTTTGTTAACGTCACGGCCTTAGTGATGGGCGCCCTCGTGGATCCGCGACTGCTCTTCTTACTGTCTTCGGCCTGCCGCCGCCGGACAGAAGCCAATCTCTAATCGCGGCTCCATGCTTCACCTCATCAGCGGCTCCGTCGCCCCGCTTCTCTAGGAGCATAAGCAGCAGCATGGCGTTGGTCCGTTGGGCATTCGTGATGTGCATAGCGCGATAGGCGAGCTTGTCACGCAGCCAGGTCAGCTCGCTATCGAGCGCGCCGGTGGTCACAGGTGACTGCGAGGTTGGATAAGGCCGGCGTTCGAGCTGCGCCGGGATGAACTTGTCCAGGCGGCGGATGTGCTGATGAAGCGCCTTGTAGGTGGTTGTTGGCCTCATCCTCAGCCACTCGTAGCGGAGGTGGTCATATGCCTTGCGGTTGTCGAAGGCACGAGCAACGGCACCGTTGGACTTCCCCCGCTTTCGAGGACACTTGAGCGCTTGGGTCGAAAGACCCGGGCAAGGAGGTTCAAGTGCCGAACTCGAAGCCGCCGTATCCACCGGAGTTCCGTCGTGAAGCGCTCGAGCTGCTGAAGCTGAGCGAGAAGCCGATCTCGCAGATCGCGAAGGACCTGGGTGTTTCTGAGCAGACGCTGTATGTCTGGCGTCGCCAGGCTGAGGTCGACCAGGGCAAGCGCGAGGGGCTCACAAGCGAGGAGCGCGAGGAGCTGCGCCGCCTGCGCAGGGAGAACCGCACGCTGCAGATGGAAAAGGAGATCCTGAAAAAAGCCGCGGTCTTCTTCGCCAAGGAAACCGACGGGCGCTGAGTGAGGTGTTTTCGTTCATCGCCGCGGAGAAGACCGGCTACCCAGTCGCCCTGATGTGCCGCGCCCTGGAGGTCAACCGCACGAGCTTCCACGACTGGGAGCGCCGAGCGCCCTCGGACAGGCAGCTCACCGACGCCTGGCTCTCCGAGAGGATCAAGGCGATCCATGAGGCTAAGCGCCGGGTCTATGGGGCGCCTCGGATCCACGCCGAGCTGCGCATGCAGTACGGCATCAAGGTCGGGCGAAAGCGCGTCGAGCGGCTGATGAGAAGCGCCGGGATCTCGGGCCTTGTGCCCAAGAAGCGCGGGCGGACCACGATCAGCGTGCCCGGCGTCAGAGTCGCCGATGACCTCGTCGAACGCCAGTTCCAGCCCGCCGCGCCGAACGTCCTGTGGCTCGCCGACATCACCTACCTGCGCAGCTGGGAAGGCTGGCTGTACCTCGCCGCGGTGCAGGACGCGTACTCCCGAAGGATCGTCGGCTGGTCGATTGCCGAGCATATGCGCTCAGAGCTCGTCACCGACGCCCTGAAGATGGCTGTGCATCGTCGCCGGCCGGACCCCGGTCTCGTGCACCACTCAGATCAAGGAAGCCAATACGTCTCACTCGGCTTCGGCCAGGCCGCGCGTGACGCCGGCATCGCGATCTCGATGGGCTCGCGCGGCGACGCCTACGACAACGCCGTCGCCGAGAGTTTCTTCGCGACGCTGAAGAAGGAGCTCGTCCACCGCCAATCGTGGCCAACCAGACGCGAACTCAGCTCCGCCGTGTTCGAGTTCATCGAGGCGTTCTACAACCGCGAGCGCCGACACTCCACCCTCGCCATGCACTCACCCGCCGAGTACGAGCAGCTCCTCTACGCTGTGAAAGGGCAGGACCCCGTCTCCGCCAGGAAAGTCAAGTCCAAAGGTGTCGTCTGAAGCGGGGGAAGTCCACGTAGCCTCGCCACCCCTTACGAGCGAGGCCGAGTTTGGCGAGTTGCTGATAGCAGTTCTGGCGCAAATGATGCTCACAGAAGTGGGTATGTACTTCGGGCCAGACGGCGCTCACTGCTTGCCGTATCTGGTGGGCACGGTCGCAGACGACATACTCAGGCTGCCCTTCGAGGCTGCGCAGGAAGTCTTCCCAAGCGTGTTGTAGTTCGACGGGCCGGCCAGGCACAGCCTCCATCTTCCATAGGCGCATCCGACCCCTGCCGCCCTTGCTCGGCTGCCAGCCCATGGCGCAGAGGATGGTAAAGGCCGACAGTCCCCTCTTCTTGTGTTCTTCCTGGTCCTTCAAGCGGAATGGCAGTTCGTCGAGCAGCAAAGCGCCGGTCGTCGGCCAGGCGAAATCGTGGTAGGGCTCTGCGACAACAGGCGCATACGCCGCTACCCAGTCCATGGCGAGTTGCGAGTGGAAGCTGCGGCGCTCGACCCCTTCACTGTCATGCGGCCAGCGATGCGCTCGGCCTCGGGCGAAGGCAGCGGCTTCGGAGTAGCAGTCGCCCTTGCCGACGCGGACGAGGGTGGAGGCGATGTCGCGGATAGAGAAGAGGTAGTCACGAGCCGACTGCGGACCCTCGTGGGGCATGTAGTGGCGCTCGCACTCTAGGCAGAGGCCACCGGTCGTGTTCAGGCGCGGTAGAGGCTCGGAGAACTGGTGGCGCCGCTCGCCGTTCTCTGGCACGCAGAGCCAGCGCACCCTCTTGTGGCCCTCAGGACCACGCTGACCATTGAGGAGTACTCGGCTCCCCTCATGTCTAGGGCGGGGGCACTTCGGGCGAAGAATCACATCCGTGCGTCGAGCCATGACGACCTCCGTGTCGCGGGGCTGTCGATGAGCCGTTGATCGGCTGCATCGGGGCTCTTCTTGAGCCTAGGACAGGCTAGAAAAGCGCACGGACGTCATCCGACCTCTAAGCGATAAGCGAAAAAACCCCGCGTTTGCGGGGCTTTTTATCGGGGCGCCCGGATTCGAACCGGGGACCTCACCGACCCGAACGGTGCGCGCTACCAGGCTGCGCCACGCCCCGACGCCCCCAGTATCCCACACGCGCGACGACCACCCGGCCGCACAGACACGCCTCGCCCGCGCCCCGGCAAGGCGCACCGCGCGCCCCCCGGCTCGCACGCCCGCTATGTTCGCGGCGATGCCCGCAGCGCTCTTCGAGATCCTCGCGGAGGCCGATAGCCTGCTCGAACCGGAGCGCTTCGAGGACTACTGCGTGAACGGCCTGCAGGTGCCGGGGGCGCACAGCGTGAGCACGATCGCCACGGGTGTCTCGGCGCACGTTCGGCTGTTCGAGCTCGCCGCATCCGAGGGCGCCGATCTGCTGCTCGTCCACCACGGCCTCTTCTGGGGCTCTGGCGTGAGGGTTATCGAGGAGACGCTGAAGCGCCGCCTGCAGCTCCTCTTCGACGCCAACCTCGCGCTCGCCGCCTACCACCTGCCACTGGACGCGCACGCCGAGCTCGGCAACAATGCCCTGCTGGCGCACGCGCTCGGCGCGAGCGCGAGCGAGCCTTTCGCACTTCATCGCGGCCAGCCGATCGGATGTGTCGCGCGCCTGCCGCGCGAAGGCGTCGACGCTCAGGAGCTGTTCGCGCAGGTGCAAGCGGTCACCGAGCGTGAGCCGCTCATCTTCGACGCCGGCCCACCGCTCGTTCAGCGCCTCGCGATCGTCTCCGGCGCCGGCAGCGACTACATCGACGAGGCCGCAGCCGCCGGGGCGCAGGCGCTGCTCACCGGAGAGCCGACCGAGCGCGCGATGGCACTGGCTCGCGAGGCGGGTCTGCACCTGATCGCCGCGGGGCACTATGCGACCGAGACCTTCGGCGTTAGAGCGCTCGGCGAGCACCTGTCCGAGCGCTTCCAGCTGCGCCACGTATTCCTCGACGTGCCGAATCCGGTGTGAGTATTTGACGGCCGCCTACCGGGGCCGCGTCCAGCGGAGGGGCTCGCGGGGCAACCCGCGAGGCGCAGCCGGCGAAGGGCCCTGCGGAGCGCTCATCGGCCTTAGCCCTCTAGCCAAAGCCAGCTCCCCGGGCTAACATCCCTGCAACATCGGCAGGGCAGTGACGGCGAGAGGGAAGGAGAGGGCTTGATGGAGGCCGCAGCCGCGCCTTCGACAACTGGGTCACAGACGGTCGCGGACCTAATCACGCGCGCAGCCAGCCAGTACGGCGAGCAGATGGCCGTGCGCTACAAGCGCGACGGAGCCTGGCAGGAACTCAGCTACACGCAGCTGGGTGAGATCGTCCAGGAGCTAGCGCTCGGGCTGATCGACATCGGGCTCGAGGCGGGCGAGCGCTTTTGCATACTCGCCAACACGCGTCCCGAGTGGTCCTACATCGATATGGCGGCGACGTCCGCCGGCCTCGTCGTCGTGCCCATCTACCAGACGAACTCCCCCGAGGAGTGCCACTGGGTGATCTCCGACTCGGACGCCAGCGCGATCGTGTGCGAGAACGACGAGCAGCTCGCGAAGATCAACGCGATCCGCGATCGCCTTCCGAGCCTGCGCAAGGTCATCGTCATGGACGCGCCCGCCAACCACACGACGGCTCCGGCATCCGGCGAGCAGCACGCGCCCGCGGGTGGCGTCCTCGACGCCCCGGGCATGGAGGAGGGCACCGCGCGCGTGCGCATCACGCAGCCGCTCACACTCGAGGCGCTGCGCGCGCGCGGGCGCGGGCGCTCGCTCGCGGAGCTCGAGGCGCGCCGCGCGGCAGTGCGCCCAGAGGACCCCTTCACGTTCATCTACACCTCCGGCACGACCGGCCCGCCAAAGGGTTGCGTGCTCACGCACGGCAACTACCGCGCGATCATGGACATGATCGCCGAGAGCGGTGACATCGAGGCCGACGAGGTCATCTACCTGTACCTGCCGCTCGCGCACTCCTTCGCGCTGCTCGTGCAGCTGATCGTGTTCGACCTCGGTGGCACGCTCGCATACTTCGGCGGGGACACCAAGCAGATCATCGGCGAGCTACAGGAGGTCAGGCCGACCTTCTTCCCGTCGGTGCCGCGAGTGTTCGAGAAGATCTACACGCTCGCGCGCACGGCGATCGATGCGCAGCCGCCCGAGGAGCGCGCCCGCGCCGAGGCCGCGATCGCGCTCGGCGTGAAGGTGCGCGACATGCTCAGTCGCGGCGAAGAGGTACCAGAGGAGCTCAAAGGGCCGTTCGAGGAGGCCGACGAGCAGCTGTTCAAAAACGTGCGTGCGATCTTCGGCGGGCAGGTGCACCGCGCGACCAGCGGCGCCGCCCCGATCGCCCGCCAGATCCTCGAGTTCTTCTGGGCCTGCGGCGTGCCCGTGCTCGAGGGCTACGGGATGACCGAGACGGCCACCGCGGCGACCACTTCAACGGTCGAGAACCACCGCTTCGGCACTGTCGGGCGCGCGCTGCCGGGCGTGGAGCTGCGGATCGCAGAGGACGGCGAGATCCTCATCAAAGGCGCGAACATCTTCGCCGGCTACCACAACCAGGCCTCGACGAGCTTCGGCGCGGTCGAGGATGGCTGGCTGCACACCGGCGATCTCGGCTCGCTCGACGAGGACGGCTACCTGTCGATCACAGGGCGAAAGAAGGACATCATCATCACCGCCGGCGGCAAGAACCTGACGCCCGCCAACATCGAGAACGAACTCAAGCAGTGCCGCTGGATCTCCCAAGCGGTCATGCACGGCGACCAGCGCCCCTATCCGGTCGTGCTGATCACGCTCGACGAGGAAGAGATGCCGACCTTCGCGCGTGAGCACGAGCTGCCCGAGGACATCCCCTCGCTCGCGCTCGAGCCGGCCGTGCGCGAGCTGATCCAGCGGGAGGTCGACCGCGTGAACGCCAAATACGCGCAGGTCGAGCAGGTCAAGAAGTTCGACATCCTCGATCACGATCTCTCGCAGGCGACCGGCGAGCTTACGCCCACTTTGAAGGTCAAGCGCAACGTCGTCAACGAGCGCTACGCGGAGCTGTTCGACGCGCTGTACGCCGGCTAGCGGTGGGGTGGACGCGAGCGAGTTGCGGGCTGCGCGAGCCACACCTGCGAACATGACAGTGGATGCGCACAGACCCCACCGATAACGGCGGCCTGTTCGTCGGGCGCCGTCCCGGCACGGCGCCCGTCCGTTTCCGCGCTCTACCCAAGAGAGGCAGCGACGTGCGCCAGCGCGTGGACGGCTCGCTCGCGAGCTTCATGCTCGCGGGCATCACGCTTTTGTGCCTGCTCTGCTGGGGGCCGATCCCGTTGGCGTGCTTGTGGATCGGCTCGCAGGTCAACTACCTGACGGGCAGCGTCAGCCTGGGCATTCTCTTCTCGTTCATCGCTCTGTTCGCACTGCTGTTCGGCGCGCTCGCGCTGATGCGCCGCCTGGATAGCGCATGGATCCTGGTGCGCCGCGCCGCCGGCCACGACCAGCGCACGGGCGTGCTGGGGCGCATCTTCGCCGCCACCGCAGTCGTCTGTGCGCTCGGCTTCACGCTGTGGTTCCTCGTGATCCACGGGCCGGGCAACCTCCTCGAACGCGGCGGCGGCGCGTGAGCGCGCAGCGCCCGCGCGCCGCCCTCACGCGCGCGGGTACGGCCCAGCCAGCCGGCGGCATATGGGCTGGCAGTACGGCCGTGAGCCGGCGAGCGCCCGGCGCACAAGCTGGCCCACTGAACGCGCGCTGCTAGAAAACAAGGCAGCCATGGGCCTGCTCGACTACTACCGCCAGTTCGAAGGCATGTCTGAGGAGGAGGTCAACGAAGGCCTGCGCGAACAGGCAGCCGAGCGCCGGCGCAAAGCCCTCACGCGCGTAGAGACGCTCGACCTGTCGCTCACCACATGGCCCGAGCTGCCCCATCCGCGCATCGTCAGCGCGATCACGTTCGTGGCGCGCCGCGGCATGCACCGCTATCAGCCCACGAGCTCCTCTGACTTGAGCTCGCGCCTGGCCGAGCGCCACGGCGTCGACCCCGAGCGCCTAATCCTCGGCAACGGCGCCGCCGAGCTCCTCAGCGCGGCCACCCGCGCGCTGCTGGAGCCCGGCCAGCTGCTGCTCACGCGCTGGCCCTCCTATCCGCTCTTTCCGATCATGGCGCGCCGTGCGCACGGGCGCGCGGTGCCCGTGGAGGGCGGCGTCGACGAGCTGCTCGAGGCCGCCGCGCGCGAGCCCGATGTCAAAGCTGTCGCGCTGGCGAGCCCCAACGACCCCACCGGCGAGCTCGTCTCGAGCGCCGATCTCGAGCGCCTGCTCATTGGGCTGCCCGACGGCGTCGCCGTGCTGCTCGACGAGGCGCTCGTGGAGTTCGCCGACGCCCAGCCCACGAGCTCCTCGCTCGAGCTGCTCGAGCGCCATCAGCGCCTGCTCGTCTTCCGCAGCTTCTCCAAGGCGTGGGGCCTCGCGGGGCTGCGCGTCGGCTACGCGATCGGGGGTCCCGGCTCGGGTGAGCTGCTCGCCGAGCTCGCCCCTGACCTCGGCGTCTCGGAGATCTCCCAGGCAGGCGCATTCGAGGCGCTGCACAGCTGCTCGGAGCTGATCGAACGGCGCACGCGCCAGATCTGCGACGAGCGCCCCCGCCTGATCGACGCGCTGCGCGCGCGTGGCCTCGCCGTGCATGAGAGCCAGGCGAACTTCGTTTGGGCCGCCCACCCCACGCTGGCGGGCGCGGAGCTGGCCGCTCGCCTCTCGCGTGCGGGGATTCTCGTCGCTGCCGGAGACGCGCTCGGCGAGCCTCGCCACGTGCGCATCGCCGTGCACTCGACCGCCGCCACCGACCGCCTCGCGAGCGCGCTCGAGAAACTCGCCTAGTGTCGTGAGTCGTTGATTTGTCCGCAGTAGCGGGTGACGGAGTCGAGGATTTGGTCGGCGGTCTTGGTCCAGACGAAGGGTTTGGGTTCGTCGTTCCAGGTGTCGATCCAGGCGCGGATGTCGCTGTTGAGTGCTTGCACGGAGCGGTGGGTGGCGCGGCGCAGCTTCTTGGTCGTGAGCTCTGAGAACCAGCGCTCGACGAGATTCAGCCACGAGCTCGAGGTCGGGGTGAAGTGCAGAACGAAGCGGGGGTGCGCGAGCAGCCAGCGTTGGATCGCGGGCGTCTTGTGGGTGGAGGAGTTCTCGAGGATCACGTGCACGTCGAGCTCGGCAGGGACTTCCCGGTCGAGGGTCTGGAGGAACTTCTTGAACTCGATCGCGCGGGGCGAGCGTGTAGTGATCCGATGACCTTGCCGGTGGCGATGTCCAGCGCGGCATAGAGGCTTGACGTGCCCGAGCGTTTGTAATCGTGGGTCGCGCGCTCGGGTGTGCCTGGGAGCATCGGCAGGATCGGTGCGGTGCGGTCGAGCGCTTGGATCTGGGACTTCTCATCGACGCACAAAACGACCGCGCGCTCGGGCGGATCGAGGTACAGCCCGACGACGTCACGGACCTTGGCCACGAACTGTGGGTCCTTCGAGAGCTTCCACGCCTCGCTGCGGTGAGGTTGCAGCCCAAACGCCCGCCAGATCCTTGAAACAGCCGTCTGGGAGAGCCCGACCTCGGCAGCCATCGACCGTGTCGACCAGTGCGTCGCGTCCTTCGGCGTGGACTCCAGCGTCTTTACGATCACCTCCTCGACTTGAGCGTCACTGATCGTTCGTGGTCGGCCAGGACGCGGCTCATCGACCAGGCCATCAAGGCGCTCCTTGGCGAACCGCGAGCGCCACTTACGCACCGTCGCGTGATCGAGGGAAAGCCGCTGAGAGATCTCGGTGTTCTTCAACCCCTCAGCGGCAGCCAGCACGATCCTGGAGCGCTGCGCCAACGCCTGAGCGCTCTTGCCCCGTCGCGCCCACGACTCCAGCTGCTCTCGCTCGCCCGCACTCAAAACAACTTCAACCGCTATTGGACTTGGCATCCACCAAGTCTAAAACCTACTCCGGACGAATCAACGACTCACGACACTAGCACGCCGCGGGCATGCGGGGCACTGGCGCCGCGCCTCGAGTGCGCCGCGCGCCCTGCCAGGGCACTCGGCCAGCGGCGTGTACTAGCCGGCCGTGCCCGCCTGGCGCAGCAGCGCGCCCGTGGTCCCTTCGAGGATCTTGCGCCACGCGCTGACCTCCTCGTTGCGCTCGTCGAAGTGCTGCACGACCTTGCGCAGCCGCTTGGCGGAGATCTCAAGGCCGTGCCGCTCGGCGACGGCGGCGTAGCCCTCGTATTCGCCGGCCAGCTGCTTGGTAACGGACTCGAAGCCGTGGCGCGCGATCGCCACACGCGAGGCGAAGCTCATCATCGAGGTCTCGAACATCAGCTCGTCGTCGGGCTCCGGCTCGATCAGCACGATGTCCACTCCGGGATAGCGCTGCTCCCAGCTCTTGGCGAGTTCGTGCAGGCGCTGGTGCGCGAGCAGCCTGAACGACTGATAGCCGATCTGCGTGAGCCCCCCGTCCGTCACGCGTCGCGCGCGACGTCCACGCACCGTGCTCACCTTGCGCTTGAAGTCGTTGATGAAGGGCACGATCGGGTTGATCACGACGACTAGCTTCGCGCCCGCCTGGACGGCGAGGTCGAGGTTGGTGGTGGAGACGATGCCGCCGTCGATCAGATCGCGGTCGTGCACGCGCACCGGCGCGTACACCATCGGCAGGGCGCCCGACGCACGCACGGCCGTCGAGATCGGCACATCGCGCGAGCCGTCGACGCCGAAGACCACCCGCTCGCACGTGTCGAGGTCGGTCGCCGTGAGGTAGAGCTCGCACTCCAGGCTGCCAAAGTCGTCGGTGCGCCCGGGCTCGCTCAGGACCTCGCGCAGGTAGCGCTCGATGCCCTCCCCCGTGTACACGCCGGAGGGCAGGCCGTCCGCGAGGCCCATGACGACGTCCATCAGCGAGATGCCGCCCGGCTGCGCCACCAGCTCGCGCGCCAGCGAGGCCGCGCGCAGCGGCATCAGCAGCCCCTTGCGCACGAACTCCCCGATGTTCGGACGCAGCAGGTCGCCGATGTCGATGTCTTTGAAGGAGGAGTCGCCCTGGCGGGTGACGACTTTCATCATCTCCTCCGGCGTCACGCCGTTGGCGCACAGCGCCGCGATGAACGAGCCGGCCGAAGTGCCGACGTAGACGTCGAAGCCGTTGACGTTGCTGTTGACCGCCAGCAGGTCGAGCGCGCGCAGCGCGCCGATCTCATACACGCCGCCCGTGAAGCCGCCGCCCCCGAGCACCAGCGCGGTCTTGTCACGCCGGGGACGGCGGCGGCGATCGATCGACGCCGGGCGCCCGACCCCGCGGGGTGCAACGCCGCGTGCCCGTCCTTTGGCCTTCCCGGCCGCTTCCAGCTTGACAACCTTGCCCATGCAAGAGACATTTTACGGCCACGTGAGCCGCATCCCTGCCATGAGGCTCTCGAAAGTCCGCTGCGCGTCGCTCCCAATCGCGCTCCTGCTCGCGCTTCTCGCCCCCCTAGCGCTCGGCGCGCTCGCGCCAGCAGCGGCCGGCGCGCAGGGCGATCTCGCCGAACTGCAGGCCGATTTCGCTCACCAGCTCGCGCTCGCGGGACCTGCAGACGGCGCCTATGTGTACGACCTCACGGCCAAACAGGCGCTCTTCTCCGAGCGCGCGAGCGACACGCGCCCGCCGGCCTCGGTGGAGAAGCTCTACACGGCCACCACCGCGCTCGCGCTGATGGGCCCGTCGGCGCGACTGCAGACGACGGTGTACGGCGTCGGGCAGATGGCGCCGGGAGGAGTGTGGGAAGGCAGCCTCTACCTGAAGGGGGGCGGCGACCCGACGTTCGGCTCGACGTCGTTCATCCACAGCCACTACGACGGCATCGGAGCGAGCGTCTCAGCGCTCGTTTCGGGGCTCGTGCACACCGACCACATCCACCGCATCACCGGCTCGATCGAGGGGGATGAGTCGTATTTCGACTCGCTTCGAGGTGAGCCCTCGAGCGACTACGCCGAGGACCCGTTCCTGGAAGGCACGCTCAGCGCGCTCGCCTTCAACCGTGGAGAAACCGGCCACGAACGCGGACCGCACGCCCCGGCAGCGTACGCCGCGCGCGAGCTGTGGGGCGCGCTGAAGGCCGACGGCGTGACGATTGCCGGCGCCAGCGGCGCGGCGAGCACACCCGCCGGGGCCGTGCAGCTCGCGCAAGCGCCCTCGCCCACGGTCGCCCAGCTGCTCGGCCTGATGTTGCCGCCGTCTGACAACTTCTTCGCCGAGACGCTCGTCAAGGACCTCGGCGCACGCTACGGGGGCGCACCCTCGCGGGCACAGGCGGGCACGACCGCTGCCGGCGCCGCCGTGGTCACCAAGACGATCGCCCAGCTGCTGGGCATCCACCCGCACGTGGTCGACGGCTCGGGGCTCTCAGAAGAAGACAAAACCTCTCCCTATCAAGTGGCCGACCTGCTCGTCGGGCTGGCGCCCACGCCGATCGGCGCCGTGCTGCGCGACAGCATGGCCGTTGCCGGGCGCACGGGCACGCTGGAACTGCGCATGCGCAACACCAGAGCCGAAGGCCACTGCCAGGGCAAGACGGGAACGCTGACAGGCGTCTCGAACCTCGTCGGCTACTGCCAGGCCGCCGACGGGCACACGCTCGTCTTCGCCATCTTCACCGACGGCATAGCGATCGAAAGCGCGCACACCTTCCAGGACAACATGGCGATCACCGTCGCCGACTACTGAAAGCAGCGACGCCCCGCGTCCAGCGCTCGACGCCCCGCGCCAGGAGCTGCGACGGCGCCCTTCAGCTCTCGAGCCGCTCGAGCAGCCCCGCTTCGTCGAGCACCGCCACGCCCAGCCGTTGCGCCTTCTCGAGCTTCGAGCCGGGACTCTCGCCGGCGACGAGGTAGTCGGTCTTCTTGGACACCGAGCTGGTGACGCGTCCACCGGCGGCGAGGATGCGCTGGGTGGCGGCCTCGCGGGAAAGCTTGGGCAGCGTGCCCGTCAGCACGAGCGTCCTATCTGCCAACGGCCCCTCGGAGGGCGCCGGCCCCTCCTCGTGGAAGCACAGGCCGATCTCGCGCAGCTGCGCGATCAAGCTGCGCATGCGCTCATCGTCCAGCTGCGCGCGGATCGAGCTCGCCATCTTCTCGCCCACGCCCGGCGTCTGCGCGATCTCCTCGGGCGAGGCCTCCAGCAGCGCGTCGATGTCGCGGAAGCGCAGCGCGAGGTTCCGTCCCGTCACCTCCCCCACCTCCTCGATGCCCAACGCGAACAGCACGCGCGCGAACGGCCGCTGCTTGGAGGCCTCGATCGCCGCGAGCGCGTTCCTCGCAGAAAGCTCTCCGAAGCCCTCGAGCTCGACGAGCTGTGACTCGCTGAGCCGATAGAAGTCGGCGGCGCTCTTTATCAGGCCGCGCTCCTGTAGCAGCGCGACCTGCTTCTCGCCGAGGCCGTCGATGTCCATTGCGCCGCGCGAAACGAAATGCTTGAGCAGCTGCCAGGCACGCGCCGGGCAGGCCGGATTGGGGCACTTCGTGAACACGCTGCCCTCGGCCTTGATCGTGTGGGTGGCGCAGAACGGGCACCGCGCGGGTGGGCGCGGACGCCGCGGGCGCCGCCCACGCTCGGCGACGTGCGGCGCGGGCGAGACGACCTGCGGGATCACGTCGCCGGCGCGCATCACGATCACATCCTCGCCCGCGCGAATGTCCTTACGCAGGAGGTCCTCCTCGTTGTGAAGCGTCGCGAGCTTGATCGTCACGCCGCCCACCTCCACGGGCGCGAGCACCGCGTATGGGCGCAGGTCGCCGAACTTGCCCACGTTCCACATCACCTTCTCGAGCTTCGTCACCGCCGTCGTCGGCGCGAACTTCCACGCCACCGCCCAGCGGGGGTCACGGCCAACGGATCCCAGTCGGCGCTGCAACTCGAGGTCATCGACCTTGACGACGACCCCATCAATCTCAAAGTCGAGCTCGCCGCGGCGCCGCTCCCACTCCAGGCACTGCTCGATCACCTCGTCCTCGCCGGCCAGGAGCTTGATGTCGCGGTTGACGGGGAAGTGGTGCTCGCGTAGCCACTCGAGCGCCTGTGAGTGGCGCGAGAACGAGAGGCCCTCGCTGACGCCCACCTGGTAGCACCAGATAGAGAGCGGGCGCTTGGCCGCGTCGGCGGGGTCGAGCTGGCGAATCGTGCCCGCGGCGGAGTTGCGCGGGTTCATGAACGTCGACTCCCCCGCTTCGGCCCTGCGCTCGTTGAGCGCCGTGAAGTCCTTCAACGACATGTACACCTCGCCGCGCACCTCCACGAGCGCCGGCGCGTCGCGCACGCGCAGGGGGATCGCGCCGATCGTGCGCAGGTTGTGCGTGACGTCCTCGCCGATCTCGCCGTTGCCGCGCGTCGCGCCCCGCTCGAGCACGCCGTCGCGGTAGACCAGGCTGATAGCCAGACCGTCGATCTTCGGCTCCACCACGAACGTGAAGCTCGGCTCGACGATGCCCTCGCGCGCCAGGTGGTTGCGCATGCGCTCCACCCACGCGCGCAGCTCCTGCTCGGAGCGCACGTTGCCCAGCGAGAGCATCGGCTCGAGGTGGCGGACCTTCTCCAGGCGCCCCACCGGCTCGCCGCCCACGCGCTGCGTGGGCGAGTCTGGCGTTACGAGCTCGGGGCGCTCGCGCTCGATCGCGCGCAGCTCATCGAGCAGGCGGTCGTATACGTCATCGCCGATCTCCGGGTCATCGAGGACGTAATAGCGATACGCGTGGTGCTCGAGCTGCTTGCGCAGCTCGCGTACGCGCGTCGGCACGCTCGCGGCTGCATGCGCCCCGTCGGCCACCTGCCTGTCCTCCCGCAGGGAGGGCGCCCCGTCGGCTGCCCGCGCGCTCACGGCTGTGAGTCGTGTGCTCGCCGATCTCCGATCGGTGCAACGAGCATCTCGCCCAGGTCGAAGCGACGCAGCGCCTCGAGGCTCGGGCGGTCGGTCAGATCGAAGTGGATCGGTGTCACCGCGACGCGTCCGGCGGCGATCGCCGCGAGGTCCGTTCCGGGCTCGTCGTGATAGCCGGGATCCGAGCCGTAGATCCAGTAGCGCCGCCGATGCTCCTCCTCGCGCTCGAGCTTGAGCTCGTCGCGATAGATGCGCTTGCCAAGGCTCGTCACCTCGACGCCCGTGGGCGCTGCCGCGGGGACGTTGACGTTCAGGAGCGTGCGCGCCGGCAGCGGCACCTCCTCGATGCGCGCGATCAGCCGCGCCACGAACGCCGCCGCCGTATCGAAGCCGAAGCCACCGTCGAAGCGGTAGTCGAGCGCGCCCGCGCGCGACTGCTGGGAGACGGCGATCGCCGGCAGCCCCAGCACGACCCCCTCGAGCGCCGCCGCGACCGTGCCCGAGTAGGTGATGTCATCGCCCAGGTTCGCGCCGTGGTTGATACCCGAGACGACCAGGTCGGTGTTGAAGTCCTCGACGATCCCCAGGCTGGCGAGACGCACGCAGTCCACCGGCGTGCCATCGGTCGCATAGCCGCTCGTGCCGTCCGCGAACGGCACCTCCGCCACCCACAGCGGGCGGCGCGTGGTGATCGAGCGAGCCATCGCCGAGCGATTGCCGTCGGGGGCGATCACCGCCAAGCGCACGTCGTCGAGCTCGAGCAGCGCACGGCGGAGCCTCTGCAGGCCCTCCGCCTCGATCCCGTCGTCGTTTGTCAAAAGCACGTTCAGCATGGCTCTCACATCCAGGATAGGGACGCCTGCGGGCCCCCTTCGAGGCCTGCGGGCGAGGTCACATACTCTTCACAGATGCGTCTGTCGGGCCGTAGGACACGCTCGCCAGCGCCAACCCGTGCGCGGGCGCGGTGGGCCCGGCCTGCGCGCGCGGGCGCCCCTCGAGCAGCTGCGTGAACTCCCCGAGTGCCCGCGCGCCGCTGGCGACGTCGAGCATAGTGCCCACGAGCACGCGGTTCATGTGGCGCAGGAACATGTCCGCTTCGATCCACAGCTCGAGCACGTCTCCCTGATCGCACCACTCGGCGCGCGCGACCTGGCAGACGAAGTAGGTGTGTTCGGTTTCGCTGGGCGTGAAGGCGGTGAAGTCGTGCCTACCGGGCAGCGCGCGGGCACACTCGCGCAGCAGCTCGCGATCGAGCGGCCCGCTCCACCAGTACGCACGCGCGTGCTCGAAGACAGAGCGCGTGCGCCGCGCCAGCAGCCGATAGCAGTAGGTCCTGGTCCTCGCGTGGCGGCGCGCGTTGAAACCCTCGGGAGCGGGCTCAGAGGCGAGCACGGCGACGTCGCTCGGCAGAAGCCCGTTCAAGCGCAGCGGATCGACGGCCTCGTGCGCGTAGCTCGCGACCTGCCCCCACGCGTGCACGCCCGCGTCCGTGCGCCCTGCGACCGTGAGCGTGAGCGCTTGCCCGTCGTGGGCTTCCCCGCCGAGCACCGTGCGCAGCGCGCGCTCGAGCTCCTCCTGCACGGTGCGCTTTTGCGGCTGGCGCGCCCACCCGGCGAAGGCGCTGCCGTCGTATTCGATCGTGAGCTTCGTGACCATGCCCGCGGCGCGTTCACCTCGCTGCGCGTGCGAGGCGCACGGTCGAGCCTCAGACGAGCTCGATGAAGACCATCTCCGTCGAGTCGCTGCGCCGCGGTCCCAGCTTGAGGATGCGCGTGTAGCCACCCGGGCGCTCCAAGTAGCGCGGCGCGACTTCGGTGAACAGCTTGTGCACCGCGAACTTGTCCTGCGAGAGCGTCGCAAGCGCCTGGCGACGCGCGTGCAGGTCATCGCGCTTGGCGAGCGTGATCAGCTTCTCGATCTCAGGCTTGACGGCCTTGGCCTTGGCCGCCGTGGTCTTCACGCGCTCGTGCTCGATCAGCTCCTTGCTCAGGTTCATCAACAGCGCCTTGCGATGGGCGGAGTCGCGGCTGAGCTTGTTGCGGGTCTTCTGGTGTCTCATGATTCGAAGAGTCTAGGCAGTTCCAGGGCGTCGCCGTGATCAGTCCTGGCGAAGGTTCAAGCCACGCGAGTGCAGCGTTTCGATGACCTCGTCGATCGACTTTTTACCGAAGTTGGGGATCGCGTTGAGCTCCGCCTCGGACTTGGAGATTAGATCGCCCACGGTCTGGATGCCGGCGCGCTTGAGGCAGTTGTACGAGCGTACCCCGAGCTCGAGCTCCTCGATCAGGATGCCCCACTCCTCGCCCTGAAGCGCCGCCTGCGAGCCGCCGGCGCCGACCGCGAGGCCGTGCCCGTCGAGTTGGCCGCCGGGAGCCGCGCGCAGCTCCTGGATGCGGTCGGCGTCCGTGAAGATCGCGAGCTGGCTGATCAACAGCTCAGCCGCCTCGCGCAGCGCCGCCTGCGGGTCGATCGAGCCGTCGGTCTCGATGTCCAGCGTGAGCTTGTCGAAGTCCGTCTTCTGTCCCACGCGCGCCTGGTCGACGGCGTAGGCGACACGCCTGACGGGCGAGAAGATCGAGTCGATCGGGATCACCCCGATCGGCTGATCGGCCGACTTGTTCTCCTCCGCCGGACGGTAGCCGCGGCCGCGTCCGATCGTCATGTACAGCTCGAGCTTCGTTTTCTTCTCGAGCGTGGCGATGTGCAGCTCGGGGTTGAGTATCTCGACGCCGGCCGGCAGGTCGATGTCCTTTGCGGTGATCTCACCGGGGCCGCTCACGACCAGCGGCGCCTCCACCTCGGAGGCGTCCGAGTGCATGCGGCAGACCACGCCCTTGAGGTTGAGCACGATGTCGGTGACGTCCTCGGTGACGCCCTGGATAGTCGAGAACTCGTGCGCGACGCCCTCGATGCGCACGCTCGTGACGGCAGCACCGGCGAGCGAGGAGAGCAGCACGCGCCGCAGCGAGTTGCCGAAGGTGTAGCCGAAGCCGCGATCGAGCGGCTCGATCGTGAAGGTGCCACGGTTCTGCTCCACGGACTCGCTTGTGATCCGGGGAATTTGGAAGTCGAGCATGGGGGGTCCTAACGTCGTTGTGGTCTCGCGCCGGCCGTGCGCTCACGCTCCGGCCGCCTGCGCCGCGCCCGTCATGGCCGTGGCGCGCAAAAAAGTGCTTCTACTTCGAGTACAGCTCGACGATGAGCTGCTCCTGCACCGGCGCGGCAACCTCACGCCGCTCCGGCTTGCGTAGCACCTTGGCCGTGAGTGACTCGTGGTCGGCCTGGAGCCATGCGGGAATCTGTCCAGTCAACTCCGTTGCGTCCCTGACCACCTGCGTGGCCGGCGTGTCCGCCTTGATCGCGATCACGTCGCCCGGGCGCACCTGATAGCTGGGGATGTTCACGCGCCGCCCGTTCACGGTCCAGTGGCCGTGGCGGATCAGCTGGCGCGCCTGCCGGCGCGAGGCGCCAAAGCCAAGTCGCACGAGCACGTTGTCGAGCCGGCACTCGAGCAGCGTCAGCAGGTTCTCGCCGGTGATGCCGGTCTGCCGGGAGGCCTTCACGTAGTAGCCGTTGAACTGCCTCTCCAAGACGCCGTAGTAGCGCTTGGCCTTCTGCTTCTCACGCAGCTGCACGCGGTACTCGCTCTGTTTCATGCGCCCGCGCCCGTGCTCCCCCGGTGGGTAGGAGCGGCGCTCGACGCCACACTTGTCGGTCAGGCAGCGCTCGCCCTTGAGGAACAGCTTCTGGCCCTCGCGGCGGCACTGCTTGCACTGCGGGCTGGTATCCCTGGCCATTAGTGATCCCCGAGATGGTCGTGAGTCGAGTCAGACAAGGACGCAGCAAGCGTGGCGTGCTTGGCACGCGAGCGAGCGAGGACGCTGTATGGCGAAGTACTCACGGCCACCTCAGACCCTCCTGCGCTTGCGCGGGCGGCACCCGTTGTGGGCCTGCGGGGTCACGTCCTTGACACCCGTGACCTCGAGGCCGGCGGCCTGCAGCGAGCGAATCGCCGTCTCGCGCCCGGAGCCGGGCCCCTTCACGTAGACCTCGACCTTCTGAAGTCCCTGCTCGAGACCCTTGCGCGCGGCCGCGTCGGCAGTGACCTGCGCGGCGAACGGCGTCGACTTGCGCGAGCCCTTGAAGCCAGCGCCGCCGGCGGACTCCCACGCGATCACGTTGCCCGCCGTGTCGGTGAGCGAGACGATCGTGTTGTTGAAGGAGGTCTTGATGTGCGCCTGGCCGACGGGGATGTTCTTTTTCGGCTTGCGCCGGCCGCGCGCACGTTTCGGTGCTGGCGGCATCTACTTCTTGCCAGCTTTCTTCTTGCCGGCAACCTGCATGCGTCTGGGCCCCTTGCGCGTGCGCGCGTTGGTCTTCGTGTTCTGGCCGCGCACCGGCAGCCCGCGACGGTGGCGCAGGCCGCGATATGAGCCGATCTCCTGCAGCCGTTTGATGTCCTGCTGGCGCTCGCGCCGAAGATCACCCTCGACCTGCAGCCCCTCGTCGATTGCGTCACGCAGCTTCGCGACCTCGTCCTCGGTGAGGTCGCGCACGTAGGTGTCGGGGTCGACGCCCACCTCCTTGAGCACCTTGCACGAGGTCGAGCGCCCGATGCCGTAGATGTAGGTCAGACCCACTTCCGAGCGCTTGTTCAAAGGCAGGTTGACACCGGCGATGCGCGCCATCTAGTCGATCACCCCTGACGCTGCTTGTGGCGCTTGTTCTGGCAGATCACCAGCACGACGCCGTGGCGACGGATGATCTTGCATTTCTCGCACATCGGCTTGACCGACGGTCGTACCTTCATGATCCCTTTCAAGCAGCTGGATTCCCGCGACGCGGCTCTGGCGGCCGCACGGGCCGCCGCTACCGGTCGGGGAGTCGCCTTCGCGCACGCCCACGCGCAGCGCTCAGGCAGGACTCCCAATGGTAGCAAGCTCCGGCGCGCGGTGAAGCCAGCGCGGATCAGCCCGCGCCGGCAAGATCCTGCGCCCGTGAGCCGCTCGCGTGGGCCAGCGCGCCGTCGCTCACGAGCAGGCCGTCCGCAGGGCGCTCCGAGGGCGGCAGATGCCACGGCGTGAGGATGCGCGGGCCGGCGCCCGTGACGGCCACGGTGAACTCGAAGTGCGCCGCGTGCGAGCCGTCCTGGGAGAAGATCGCCCAGCCGTCGCCGCCAACGCGCACCGCCGAGCGCCCGACCGTGGTCATCGGCTCGACCGCGATCACCAGGCCCTCCTCAAGCAGCGGGCCCCTGCCCGGCTTGCCGTAGTTGGGGACCTGCGGGTCCTCGTGCATGCTGCGCCCGACGCCGTGGCCGACGAGCGAGCGCACGATCGAGAAGCCGGCCCGCTCGACGACCTCCTGAATCGCGCTGGAGACGTCGCCCATGCGCCTGCCGGGATGGCATTGCGCGACGCCCGCGTGCAGCGAGCGCTCGGTGGCCGTGAGCAGGGCGCTCACGTCCTGCTCGATCTCCCCGACTGCAAGCGTGCGCGCCGCATCGGCGACCCAGCCGTCGAGCGTGACGCCGATGTCGATGGAGATCGTATCGCCGCTCTTCATGCGGTATTGCCCGGGGATGCCGTGCACGATCATCGAGTTGGGAGACGCGCAGATCGAGCCCGGGAAGCCGCGGTAGCCCTTGAATGTCGGCGTGGCGCCATGGGAGCGGATCACGCGCTCGGCGAGCGCGTCGAGCTCGCCTGTGCTCACGCCCGGACGCAGCTCGGCCTCGATCGCATCCATGGTCTGCGCGAGGATCGTCCCGGCGCGCGCCATCTTCTCGATCTCCTGCGGGGACTTCCTGATTATCACTCTCGGAGCTTAGCCGCCGCTACAGGTTCTCCTCCATGCGCAGCGTCGCGATCGTAGCCCTGACGTGCGCGTGCACCTCGTCGGCGCTGCGCCGCCCATCGAAGCGCCGCAGCATTTCAGCGCGGTCGTAGTAGGCGATCAGCGGCTCGGTCTGCTCGTGATAGACCTCGAGGCGCCGGCGGATCGTCTCCTCGCGATCGTCATCGCGCTGGATCAGCCGCGCCCCGTCCTGGTCGCAGACGCCCTCGTGCTTGGGCGGGTCGAAGTCGACGTGGTAGATGTGGCTCGGGTTCTTCACGCACACGCGGCGCCCGGCGAGCCGGCGCACGAGATCCTCGTCGGGAACCTCGATCAGCAGCGCCGCCGTGAGGTGCCTGGCCATCCCCTTCAGCGCCTCTGCCAACGCGTCGGCCTGGTGCTCGTTGCGCGGGAAGCCGTCGAGCAGGAAGCCGTCGCGGGCGTCGCCCTCGTCGATGCGGTTGGTGATCATGCCGATGATCACCTCGTCGGGCACCAGCTCGCCCGCGTCCATGTAGCGCTGAGCCTGACCGCCCAGCTCGCTGCCCGCGGCGACCTGCGCGCGCAGGATGTCGCCGGTCGAGATGTGCGGCAGGGAGAAGTCCTCGTGCAGGCGGTCGGCCTGCGTACCCTTTCCGGCACCCGGAGGACCGAGCAGGATCAGGTTGAGTTCGCCCACGGCGCAGCCAGCCTATCGGTGACCGCGCAGAGGCGCTACTTCAAGAATCCCTCGTAACTTCGCATCATCAGCTGCGCCTCGAGCTGCTTCATCGTTTCCAGCGCCACGCCGATGACGATCAGGATCGAGGTGCCGCCAAACTGGAACTGCTGGTGGGTCTGCGAGAAGAGGATCGCCGGCAGTGCCGCGACGGCGGCGAGGAAGAGCGCGCCGGGGAAGGTCAGTCGCGCGAGGATGCGGTCGAGGAATTCGGCGGTGGGCCGCCCCGGACGGACGCCCGGGATGAAGCCGCCGTACTTCTTCAGGTTGTCGGCCTGGTCGACCGGGTTGAAGGTGACGGCCGTGTAGAAGTAGGTGAAGACGATGATCAGCAGGGACTCCCCGAGCACGTAGTGCCAGCCGTTCGGCGTGAAGAAGTCCGACAGCGACTGCCCCCAGTGCGTTTTGACGAGCTGACCCACGGTCGGCGGGAACGCCATCAGGCTCGCCGCGAAGATCACGGGGATCACACCCGCCATGTTCACGCGCAAGGGCAGATAGGTCTGCCCGCCCTCGGTCATGCGCCGCCCGATCACGCGCTTGGCGTACTGGACGGGGATGCGCCGCTGGCCTTCCTGCACGAACACGATCGCCGCGACCACGACGAGCACGAGGAACGGGGCCATCACCTTGAAGACCTGATCCTGGGTGGTCCACCACTCTTCGATCGCGCCCGGCAGGCGCGAGACGATCGAGGCGAAGATCAACAGCGAGATGCCGTTGCCGATGCCCCGCTGCGTGATCAGCTCGCCAATCCACATCAGAAGCACGCAGCCGGTGGTCAGGCAGACGACGATCAGGAAGATGTGCGGCAGATCGAAGTGCGTGATGACGTTTTCGCCGGCTTTCGCCTGCAGGCTGTGAAACAGGAACACGTAGCCGATCGACTGTGCGAAGGCGAGCCCGACGGTCAAGTAGCGCGTGTACTGGGTGATGCGCGCCTGCCCGACTTCACCTTCCTTGGAGAGCTTCTCGAGCGAGGGCACGGCGACCTGGAGGAGCTGCATGATGATCGAGGAGGTGATGTAGGGCATGATGCCCAGGGCGAATATGGCGATACGGGAGAGCCCGCCGCCGGAGAAGAGGTTCAGGTAGCTGAGGATTCCCGCGCCGCCGAACTCTTTCTGGATGTTGTTGACGGCCGCCAGGTTGACGCCGGGAACGGGCACGTGCGAGCCGAAGCGGTAGATCAGCAGCATCCCCGCCGTGAAGCCGATCTTCTTGCGGATGTCCGCGACCTGGAAGGCGTTGAGGATCGTCGAGAGCATGGCCTTGGGGGGTTGCTAAAGCGGGCGGGCCCACGGCGAGTGCGCGCGCGGCTCGGCCAGATTCTAGTGGATGCGTTGGGGCGCTCGCGTCGCTTAGACGGGGGCGCTCAGGGCTCGATCGTCTTGCACGCGCCGCCCGCCGCCTCGATGCGCTCGCGCGCGCTCGCGCTGAAGGCGTGCGCGTGCACGGTGAGGGCCTTGGAGAGCTCGCCCTTGGCGAGGATCTTCACGGGCACGTCCTTGCGCGTGGCGAGCCCGCGCTCGTGCATCAGCTCGAGCGTGATCTCCGTCCCAGCCTCGAAACGGCTCTCGAGCGCGGACAGGTTGACGGGCTGGGTGTGGGTGCGAAACGGCTCGAAGGGCATCGACTTCTTCATATGCGGGCCCCGCAGCTTTCGCATGCGCATGTGGATCGGCATCTGCCCGCCCTCGAAGCTCGCCCTGCGCTTGCTCCCCGAGCGCGCGCCCGCGCCCTTCTGGCCGCGCCCGGCGGTCTTCCCCGTACCGGAGCCTTCGCCGCGCCCGACGCGCTTGCGCGGGCGCCGACTGCCGGGCGCAGGCGCGAGGCTGTGCAGGCCGACGCGCCCCGATCCCTTTCCGCCCGGGGCGCTCACTTGCGCTCCTTCACCTCGACCAGGTGACGGACTGCGTGCAGCATCCCCCGCGCCTGTGCCGAGTCCTCTAGCTCGACCGTGTGACCGATCCGCCGCAGGCCGAGCGAGCGCAGCGTCGCGAGCTGTTTGCGGTTTGCGCCGTTGCGTGAGCGCCGTTGCGTGACGGCAAGCGCAGCCATCACTCGGAGACCTCGTCGCCATCGCTCACCGCGGCGGGTGCGGGCGCCTCGGCGGGTGCGAGCGCCTCGGCGGTTGCCGGCGCCTGCGCGAGGACGCTCTCAGCGCTGTCGCTCTGCGCCGTGGGCTCCTGCGCACCGGTGCTCTGCGGTGCGGGCGCGCTGACGCTGGCGCTTTGCGGCGCGGGCGCCTCGGCGCTGCCGTTGCTCGGCGTCCTGCCAAGGCCCAACACCTGGCTCACGCTCAGGCCCCGCAAGCGGCCCACCTCCTCGGGGGTGCGCAGGCCGCGCAGACCGGCGACGGTCGCCTTCACGAGGTTGATCGGGTTCTGCGTGCCGAGGCTCTTGGAGAGGATGTCGTGGATACCGGCGAGCTCGAGCACCGCGCGCACGCTGCCGCCGGCGATCACGCCGGTCCCGGGCGAGGCGGGCTTGAGCAGCACGCGCCCGGAGCCGAACACGCCGGTCGTCTGGTGGGTGATCGTGCTGCCGTGCTTGGGCACGCGGAAGAGGTCCTTCTTGGCGCGCTCGACGCCCTTCTGGATCGCCAGCGGCACCTCGTTGGCCTTGCCGTAGCCGATGCCTACGACCTCGCGTTCGTCGCCGACGACGACGAGCGCCGTGAAAGAGAAGCGCCGGCCACCCTTGACGACCTTGGCGACGCGGTTGATCTCCACGACGCGCTCCTGCAGGTCGAGGCCGGCCGGGTTGACTGAGCGATCTATCGATATGGACATAGCGGGAGGGAAGAGCCTAGCGGGCCTTTACACCGTGATACCGGCCTCGCGCATCGCTTCCGCGAATACGCGCACATGCCCGTGATACTGGTAGCCACCCCGATCGAAGACCGCTTCGGAGATCCCCGCCGCCTTGGCGCGCTCGGCGAGCAGCTGCGCCGCGCGCGCGCTGCGATCGCCTTTTGCGAGCGAGCGCAGCTCCGGCTCGAACCAGTTGACCGCGGCGATCGTGTGCGCGGTGACGTCGTCGACGAGCTGCGCGCAGATGCCGCGGTTGGAGCGGAACACGGAGATGCGCGGACGCGTAGCCGTGCCCGAGATCTTCGCGCGCACGCGCCGGCGTCGTTTCAGCCGCCGCGTCTCCTTCGTGAGGACCGTCATGCGCGCTTGCCGATCCCTCTCGGCAGACATGAGCACGTAGAGCAAGCTGGGCAAGGACGCAGGGAGCGTCGCGTGCTTGGCACGCGAGCGACCGAGTACGCCGCTCCAGCGCAGCTATACGTGCTCATGCGCGCTTGCCGACCTTGCGAGCTACGTGCTCGCCCTCGTAGCGGATGCCCTTGCCCTTGTACGGCTCGGGCGGCCGCTGCTTGCGGATGATCGCAGCGGTCTCTCCGACGAGCTGCTTGGAGATCCCCTTGACGACCACGCGCGTCGGTTGCGGCACTTCGAATTCGATGCCCTGAGGCGCGGCGATCGGCACGGGGTGCGAGTAGCCGACGGCGAGCTCGAGGTTCCGTCCCTTCAGCTGGGCGCGATAGCCGACGCCCTGGATCTCCAGTCGCTTCTCATAGCCGCTCGTGACGCCCTCCACCATGTTCGCGACAAGTGTGCGCGTGAGCCCGTGCAGGGCGCGGTGCTCGCCGCGGTCAGTGGGACGCTTGACGAGCAGCTGCTCGCCATCCTGGGTGACGTCGATGTCCCTGTGGATGCGCTCGCTGAGCTCGCCTTTCGGTCCCTTCACGCTCACCGACTCCGGCTCGATCGACACGGTCACGCCCGCGGGCACGGGGATTGGCTTTCTACCGATTCGCGACACTGCAGCTCACCAGACCTGTGCGAGGACCTCGCCGCCGACGCCGGTGGCGCGAGCGTCGTGTCCGGTCATCACACCGCGTGAGGTGGAGATGATCGCCGTGCCCATGCCGCCGAGCACCTTCGGCATGTGCCGCGCGTCGACATATGTGCGCTGGCCGGGGCGCGAGATGCGCCTCAGCCCGGTGATCGCCGAGCGGCGGTCCTCGGTGTACTTGAGGCGGATCTGGATCAGCTCCCCGGCGCGCCCGTCGGGCGCGGGGACGAGCGTCCAGGACTCGATGTAGCCCTGCTCATCGAGGATCCTCGCGAGCTCCTTCTTGACCTTCGACGCGGGTACCTCCACGGTCTCGTGCGCGGCGTGGATCGCATTGCGCACGCGCGTCAGGAAGTCGGCTATCGGATCTGTCATAGACATGGGTCGGGGCGCTCGATTCTCTTTCTCGCCGGCTACTCGTCCAACGTAAGCTCGCGCTGCGCGCGACAGCGCGGACCGCTCACCACGAGGACTTGGTCATGCCAGGGATCTGGCCGTTGTGCGCCAGATCGCGAAGGCAGATTCGACAGACGCCGAACTTGCGGTACACCGCGCGGGGTCGACCGCAGCGCGTGCAGCGAGTATAGGCGCGTGTCCTGAACTTAGGGGGGCGCGCCTGCTTGACGCGCTGTGAGATCTTGGCCATCAGTCCTCGCTCTCGTTCTCCGTGGTCTGCTCAGACGGCGCGTCGGCCTCGTCCTCAACCTCGCCGCTCGCCTCAACTTCGCCGCTCGCCTCAACCTCGCCGCTCGCCTCCTGCTCGGCCGTGCTCTCGGACTCTGGCTCGGGCTGGGCCTCGGACTGGGTCTCGGGTGGGGCGGAGTCTTCGGTCTCGGTCTCGGCCTCAGACTCGAGCTCGGGGGCGGCCTCGGTGCTGCCGTCGGGTTCGGCGGAGCCTCCGGTCTCGGCCTCAGGCTCGGGCTCGGGCTCGGCCTCAGGCTCGGGCTCGGCCTCAGGCTCGGGCTCGGCCGCGCGGGCGGGCGGCGCGGGCGCACTCGGCTGGGGGGCGGCGGCGCGGGCGGCCTCGGCCTCCGCGTGGGCGAGGGCCGCGGCCTCGTCGGCCTCGGGGTCATAGCCCCTGGGACGTCCCTGCGATGAGAAGGGCATGCCGAGCGCGGCCAGCAGCGCGTACGCCTCGAGGTCGGTGGCGGCTGAGGTCGTGATCGTGACGTCCAGCCCGCGCACCTCGTCGATCGCGTCGTAGTCGATTTCTGGGAAGATGATCTGCTCGCGAATGCCGAGCGAGTAGTTGCCGCGACCGTCGAAGGAGCGCGGGTTCAGGCCGCGAAAGTCGCGGATGCGGGGGATCGCGATCGAGATGAGGCGGTCGAGGAACTCGTAGCTGCGGGCGCCGCGCAGGGTGACGGCGACGCCGACGGGCATGCCCTCCCGCAGTTTGAATGCCGCGATCGACTTGCGCGCACGACGCACGCTCGGCTGCTGGCCGGCGATCGTCGCGAGCTGCTCGGTGGCGGCGCGAAGCATTTTGGAGTCCTGCTTGGCCATACCCACGCCCATGTTCACGGTGACCTTCTGGACGCGCGGAGCCTGCATCACGGAGGAGTAGCCGAAACGGCTCATGAGGGCCGGGCGGATCTCCTCGAGATAGCGAGTCTTCAGGCGCGCGTCGGGGGCGGTGTCAGTGGCGCTGGCCATCGCTTCTCACTCCAACCTCGCGCCGGTTCGCCTGGAGACGCGGACGCGCTCACCGCCGCTGCGCTCTATGCCGACGCGCGTGGGCGCGCCTTTGGCGTCCACGAGCATCACGTTGGAGACGTGAATCGGCCCCTCCACCTCGATCACGCCGCCGAGCTGACCGGCGGTTCCGGGGATCGGCGAGTTGCTTGCGGATTCCTTCGGGCGCACGTGGCGCTTGACCATGTTCAGGCCCTCGACGTAGAGGCGCTCCTTGGCCAGCTCGACGCGCAGGACGCGACCGCTCTTGCCGCGGTCCTTGCCGGAGATGACCTGTACGCGGTCGCCTGAGCGCACCTTGAACGCTCGCCGCCGCGGCCGTTTGGCGGGCCGGGCCATCACAGCACCTCGGGGGCAAGGGAGACGATCTTCATGAAGTTGCGCTCGCGCAGTTCGCGCGCGACCGGTCCGAACACGCGCGTGCCGCGCGGATTGTTCTGGTCGTCGATGATCACTGCGGCATTCTCGTCAAAGGCGATGTAGGTGCCGTCGTCGCGCCCGATGGGCTTCTTCGTGCGCACCACGACGGCGGTGACGACATCCCCCTTTTTGACGGCGCCCTGCGGGTTTGCCTGCTTGACGGTGGCGGTGATGACGTCGCCGACGAACGCGTAGCGGCGCCGCGAGCCGCCCTTCACGCGGATGCAGAGGATTTCGCGCGCACCGGAGTTGTCGGCTACGCGCAGACGCGTCTCGTTCTGGATCATCGCGCGCGCTCCAGCACGTCGACCAGCGCCCAGCGCTTCGTGCGCGAGAGCGGCCTGCTCTCGACCACGCTCACGATGTCGCCCTCGTGGGCGTCGTTGTTCTCGTCGTGCGCGTGCACCGTGCTCGAGCTGCGCACGACCTTCGCATAGCGGCGGTGACGGCGCGCGATGTCGATGCGCACGGTGATCGTCTTTGCCGCCTTGTTGGAGACGACGACGCCCTGGCGCACCTTGCGCGTGCCCTGCACGGGTGCGTGGACTGGGGCCAGAGGCGCGGGTGCGGGCGCGGCGACGCGGCGCTCGCTCGCTCGGGCGCGCTCCTGCAGGCGTCGTGCGCGCCGGCTGGCCGCCTTGCGCTTACGCTCGGCCAGTCGCTCCTCGCGGCGCTCCTCGGGCGTGCGGCTTGTCCGCGGCGGCGCCGCGCGACTGGCTCGCGCCCTGCGCCGGCGCTCCTTGGGAGACAGCTGCTCGACGGGCGCTTTGGCGGGCGCGCTGGCAGCCGGCTGCGCCTCGAGGGCCTCGCCGTCCGCCTCGCTCGCGCCCGGCTCCTGCCCGGCCTGCGCGTCCTCG
Source organism: uncultured Solirubrobacteraceae bacterium (assembly GCA_963722435.1). Lineage (GTDB taxonomy): Bacteria > Actinomycetota > Thermoleophilia > Solirubrobacterales > Solirubrobacteraceae > Palsa-744. The sequence goes on from CAVRKZ010000001.1 coordinate 1,406,099, forward strand.
GGAGCCTCGGCGCCCGCGTCCTCCGGGGCCTCGGCGCCCGCGTCCTCTGGAGTATCGGCGGCGGCGTCGGGAGCGTCGGCGTCGGGAGCCGCGGATGGCTCGCTGGCGGCCGCCTCTACGGGCGGCTGCTGCACGTCCTCCTCCGGGCTCTGCGCTGCGTCGTTGTCCTGCTCGTCAGCCATTGCTCACCTTCGTTTGCCCTGCGTTCTCAAGGCTCGCCCCGTGGAGGGCAGCGAGCTCGCGCTCGCGCGCGATCGTGAGGGTCCGCGCGAGGTCGCGCTTGGCGCGGGCCAGCGCGGCTGTGTCGTCGAGTTCGCCGGTGGCGTTGGAAAAGCGCAGCCCGAAGACCTCTTTTCGCAGCTCGGCGAGACGTTTGCTGAGTTCTCGCTCGTCGAGGTCGCGTATCTCGGTGCTCTTCACGGTCAGTCCTCGCGCAGCACGAACTTCGACCTCACGGGCAGCTTGTGGGCGGCGAGGCGGATAGCTTCGCGGGCCAACGGCTCGGACACACCTGCCAGCTCGAACATCACGCGACCGGGCTTGACGACGGCGACCCACCCTTCGGGGGAGCCCTTGCCGGAGCCCATGCGGGTCTCGGCCGGCTTCTTGGTCACGGGCTTGTCGGGATAGACGTTGATCCAGACCTTGCCGCCACGCTTGATCTTGCGGGTCATCGCAACACGCGCGGCCTCGATCTGGCGGTTGGTCAGCCAGCCGCATTCGAGCGACTTCAGCCCGTAGTCGCCGAACTGCACGTGCAGCTGTCCACGCGAGTTGCCGCGACGCCGGCCACGGTGCTGCTTGCGGTGCTTGACGCGCTTGGGCGAGAGCATCAGCGGGTGCCCCCGTCGTCGGGGCCGCCGCCGGCGCGTGGGCCGCGAGGAGGACCGCCACCGCGCCCGCCGCGCGGGCCGCCACCACCGCCGCCGCCTCCGCCGCCACGTCCGCGTGGGCCGCCGCCGAAGCCGCCGCCGCCGCGCCCGTTGCCGGCGCCGCGCCCGCGGCCGCGGCCTTCACGCCCGTCGCGTCCATCGCGCTCGGAGCTCGGCGGCGCGGGCGCGCTCATGTCGGTGAGGTCCGTGCCGGTGTAGCCCTCGGGCATGATCTCGCCCTTGTTGACCCAGCACTTCACACCGATGCGCCCGAAGGTCGTGCGCGCCTCGTAGAAGCCATAGTCGATGTCCGCACGCATCGTGTGCAACGGCACGCGACCGTCGGAATAGCTTTCCGTGCGCGCCATCTCAGCTCCACCGAGGCGCCCGGCTACCTGCACCTTCACACCCTTGGCGCCGGAGCGCATGGCGCTGGTGAGCGCGCGCTTCATCGCGCGCCGGAAGGCCACCCGGTTCTGGAGCTGCTCGGCGATCGACTGGGCGACGAGCTTGGCGTCGAGCTCGGGGCGCTTGATCTCGAGGATGTTCACCTTGATCTGCTTTTTGGTCATGCGGTGCAGATCGCGGCGCAGCGCGTCCACTTCGGTGCCCGACTTGCCGATCACGATCCCCGGACGCGCGGTGTGGATGTTGACCTCGAGCTCGTTGGTGTCCTTGCGGATGGTGATGTCCGAGAGCCCCGCGTGCGCGAGCTTGCCGATGATGTGTTCGCGCACGCGCACGTCCTCGGCGAGGAAGGCCGCGAAGTTGCGCTCGTTGAACCAGTTCGACTTCCAATCATGGATGTAGCCGACGCGCATCGCCTCTGGATGAACCTTCTGTCCCATTCTTTTCTCTCTCTTGGCCTTCTCTATCTGTGCTCTTGTCGTGCTCGCGCCCTACGCGCGGGGGCTCAACGTGATCGTCAGGTGGCTGGTGCGCTTGCGGATCGGTGTCGCGCGTCCCATCGCGCGCGGCCGGAAGCGCTTGATCGTCGGCCCCTCGTCTGCGTACGCCTCCCGGACGATCAGATCGTCCTCGAGCAGTTCGTGATTGCTCTCGGCGTTCGCAACGGCCGACTCGAGCAGCTTGCTCCAGTCGCGCGCGACCTCACGTGGGGTGAACGCGAGGATAGCGCGTGCGTCCTGCACGGACTTGCCGCGCAGATGCCCGCACACCATGCGCGCCTTGCGGGCAGACGTGCGCACGTAGCGAGCGCGCGCTCGCACGACGCGTCGCCGCGCGCTCCTGCCGGCGGCTGGCGCTTTACCCCGTTTCAGAACGGGGCGCCGCGGCTCTTTGGCTGCGTCGGGCGCGGCGGCGGCGCGCTCTTTCGCGCCACCCTCACCGGCGCCGCTCGCGCGCTGCCGGCGTTTTGGCTTGCTTGCGCTGGCCGGCTGATCGGCGGGCGGCGCGTCTTTGCCCTGCGCGGCGGGAGCGTCTTTGCCGGCCGCGGCTTTGCGGCGTTTGCGTGCCGGTTTCGGTGCTTTGGCAGCCTGCGGAGCCGGCGTCGAGGGCGCCTCGCCGCCCTGCGTCTTTAGCTCCTGCGCATCCGCCTCGGTCTGCTCGGCGGCGTCCGCGTCGCTCTGCTCGGCCTCGGCAGCCTCGCCTTGCTCGGGATCTTTCGGTGTCTGCGGACTCATCGAACCTTCCCCGAGCCGGCGTGTCCGCGGAACACGCGCGTGGGCGCAAACTCACCGAGCTTGTGACCGACCATCGCCTCGCTGATGTATACGGGCACGTGTTTCTTGCCGTCGTGGACGGCGATTGTGTGTCCGACCATCTCAGGGAAGATCGTCGAGGCGCGCGACCAGGTGCGCAGCATTTTTTTGTTGTTCTCGGCGTTGAGCGCTTCGATGCGCCCCATCAGGCGCTCTTCCACCCACGGGCCCTTCTTGCTCGAGCGACTCATCAGCGGCTCCTGCCCTTGCCGCGCCGGCGGCCGCGCACGATGTAGCGGTCGCTGCCCTTGTTGCGCTTGCGCGTGCGGTAGCCGAGCGTGGGCACGCCCCAGGGAGTGACCGGATGGCGTCCCGCGGTCGTGGAGCCCTCGCCGCCGCCGTGTGGGTGATCGACCGGGTTCATGGCCGTGCCGCGCGTCTGCGGGCGCACGCCCATGTGGCGCTTGCGGCCGGCCTTTCCGACCTTCACGTTCTGGTGCTCGGCGTTCCCGATCGTGCCAACCGTGGCGCGGCACTGCGCGCGCACCATGCGCATCTCCCCCGAGGGCAGGCGCAGCGTGGCCATGTCGCCATCCTTGGCCATCAGCTGCGCCGAGGCGCCTGCGGAGCGCGCCATCTGGCCGCCGCGACCAGGCTGCATCTCGATGTTGTGCACGACCGTGCCGACGGGCATGCGCGCGAGCTCCATGCAGTTGCCGACGGCGATATCGGCGTCCTCGCCGGAGGCGACGGTCATGCCCACGGTGAGGCGCTGGGGCGCGAGGATGTAGCGCTTCTCCCCGTCGGCGTAGTGCAAGAGGGCGATGTAGGCGGAGCGGTTGGGGTCGTACTCGATCGCGGCCACGCGCGCGGGCACGCCGTCCTTGCGACGCTTGAAGTCGATCCTGCGGTAGGCGCGCTTGGCGCCGCCGCCGCGGTGGCGGGAGGTCTTGCGCCCGTGGATGTTGCGCCCGCCGCTCTTCTTGAGGCCTTCGACGAGCGTCTTCTCAGGCTCCGCCTTGGTGAGCTCGGCGAAGTCCGGATAGGAGACGAAGCGCCTGCCGGGGCTGGTCGGTCTTGGTTTGCGTATGGGCATCCCGCGCTCCCTACCCCTCTAGCCCCGTCAGACCCTGGAAGATCGGGATGCTCTCGCCGGGACGCACTTGGACGATCGCCTTCTTCCACTCGCGTGTGCCCCCGCGGGGCGTGGTGCCGCGGCGCTTGGGCTTGGACTTGACGCTCATCGTGCGCACCTCGAGGACGTGCACGTTGAACAGCGCCTCGACCGCTTGGCGCACCTGCGTCTTGTGTGCGTCGCGGTGCACGCGGAAGGTGTAGCGGTCGGCGGCCGAGAGCACGTAGCTCTTCTCGGAGACGACCGGCCGGATGATGACCTGCGTGTGCTCCATCAGGCAGCCCTCCCGCGCGCCTTCGCGCCGCTGGCCGGCGGTGCGCTCTCGCCCGCGCCTGCGCCGGGCGCGCCGGCACGCCGCTGCGGTAGGAGGGCACGGGCGGTGAGCGACTCGAGCGCGGGCTGTGAGAGGAGCAGCGAGGCGGCGGCGAGGATGTCCGTCACGCCGACGTTGGGCACGCTGAGCACGCTCACGCGCGCGAGGTTGCGAAAGGAGAGCGCCGCGGACGACTCGGCGGCATCGAGCACGACGAGCACCGGCAGCAGCTCGGAGGCGGGGAGCCAGTCGTCGAGCAGATCGGCCGCCTGGCGGGTCTTGGGCTCGGTGAACGCTCCGGCGTCGAGGATCGCCAGTGAGCCGCGCTGGGCGTGCAGCGAGAGCGCGCTGCGAAGCGCGGCGCGCTGCTCCTTGCGGTTGACCTTGAAGGTGTAGGAGCGCGGTTGGGGCCCGAACACGGTGCCGCCGCCGGTCCACACGGGCGAGCGGCTGGAGCCCGCGCGCGCGCGGCCCGTGCCCTTCTGGCGCCAGGGCTTGGCGCCGCCACCGGAGACGAGCCCGCGCGTTTTCGTGGCCGCCGTGCCGCGGCGGCGGGCAGCCTGCTCGGCGCGAACGCTCTGGTGCACGAGCGCACCGGCGAAGCGCGCACCGAAGGCTGCGTCCTCGAGCTTTGCCTTCTTCGCCGCAGCGGAGGAGCTCGGGCTGAGCAGCGGGGCGTCAGGCATCGCTACGCACCTCCACGAGCGAGCCGCTGGGGCCGGGCACCGAGCCGCGCACGAGCAGCAGGTTCTCCTTGGCGTCGACGCGCACTACCTCGAGGCCCTTCTGTGTGACGCGCCGATTGCCCATCTGCCCGGGGCCGCGAATGCCCTTCATGACGCGCGATGGGGTTGCCGAGGCGCCGATCGAGCCGGGGGCGCGAACGTTGTGCGAGCCGTGTGACTTCGGGCCGCTGGCGAAGCCATGGCGCTTGATCGTCCCCTGAAAGCCCTTGCCCTTGGAGACCCCGGAGATCTTCACGCGCGCGCCCACCTCGAAGGCGTCAACGGTGACGGTCTTGCCGAGCGCGAGCTCCTCGCCGTCGGGCGCCTGCACCTGGCTGTCGCGGAACTCCGCGAGCCTGCGCATGGGTGGCGCATCCGCCTTCTTGAGGTGACCGAGCTCGGGCTTTGAGAGGTGCTTCTCCTTGCTCGCACCGTAGGCGAGCTGCACGGCCACGTAGCCGTCGCGCTCCTGCGTGCGGATCGCGGTCACGGGGCAGGGTCCGGCCTGCAGCACGGTCACGCGCGCGACGCTCCCGTCCTCCTGGAAGAGCTGCGTCATGCCGAGCTTCTTGGCGAGTATTGCGGCCATGGCTTTGAGGAGGTGGTTCTCTGCGAGGGAAGGGGAAGCGTTGGGGTCTCAGGTGGCCAGACGGATCTCGATGTCCACGCCAGCAGGCAGATGATCCAGGCGCTGGAGCGAATCAACCGTCTTGGGCGTCGGCTGGTGGATGTCGATCAGCCGCTTGTGCGTGCGGATCTCGAAGTGCTCGCGCGAGTCCTTGTCCTTGAACGGGGAGCGGATCACGCAGTAGACGTTCTTCTCCGTGGGCAGCGGAACCGGGCCGGAGACGTTCGCGCCCGTGCGCGTAGCCGTCTCCACGATCTCGCGCGCGGCAGACTCGATCGCCGAGGTGTCATAGGCCTTCAGGCGAATGCGGATCTTGTTTTGGTTTGCGGCTGCCATGGAAAGTGTGGGTGCGAGTGGTCTGTGTTTGGTCTGCGCGTCGGTGTTGGTCTGCGGTGTCAGGCGGGTGGGTGGTCGCTGTACTCCGGTGGCCAAGCCCGGCGAGCGCGGGCGGTTACCGTTTGGCGGGCGAGCGGCGATAGAAGGGCGGGTCCACCCGGGAACCCGCCCCGCCGCCGCCACGCCTTGCGGGTGGCCTGAAAACTAGTCGTATCGGACTGCCAATTGCGCGCCTCCGAGCGTAGTCGGACGGGCGCGTGCGCTACTCGATGATCTCGCTGACCACGCCCGAGCCGACCGTGCGTCCGCCCTCTCGAATGGCGAAGCGAAGGCCCTGGTCCATGGCGATCGGCTGAATCAGCTCGATCTCCATCTGGACGTTGTCGCCGGGCATGACCATCTCGACGCCCTCGGGCAGCTTGGCTACGCCGGTGACGTCTGTCGTACGGAAGTAGAACTGAGGCCGGTAGCCCGTGAAGAAGGGAGTGTGGCGGCCGCCCTCCTCCTTCTTCAGGACGTAGACCTCGGACTTGAACTTCGTGTGCGGGGTGATCGAACCGGGCTTGCAGAGCACCTGCCCGCGCTCGATCTCCTCCCGCTTGGTGCCGCGCAGCAGGCAACCGACGTTGTCGCCCGCGCGGCCCTCGTCGAGGATCTTGCGAAACATCTCCACGCCTGTGACAACCGTGGAGGTGGAATCGTGCACGCCGACGATTTCGACGGTCTCGCCGGTCTTGACGATGCCCTGCTCGACGCGGCCGGTCGCGACGGTGCCGCGGCCGGTGATCGAGAAGACGTCCTCGACGGGCATCAGGAACGGCTTGTCGAGCTCGCGCACGGGCTCGGGGATGTAGTCGTCGAGCGCGGCGGCGAGGTCGAGGATCTTCTGCTTGGAGGCCTCGTCGCCTTCGAGCGCCTTCAGCGCCGAGCCGGTGATGAAGGGGATGTCGTCGCCGGGGAAGTCGTACTCGGAGAGCAGCTCGCGCACCTCGACCTCGACCAGCTCGAGCAGCTCCTCGTCGTCGACCATGTCGGCCTTGTTGAGGAACACGACGATGTAGGGCACGCCCACCTGGCGGGCGAGCAGGATGTGCTCGCGCGTCTGCGGCATCGGCCCGTCGGCGGCGGAGACGACGAGGATCGCGCCGTCCATCTGCGCGGCTCCGGTGATCATGTTCTTGACGTAGTCGGCGTGACCGGGACAGTCGACGTGCGCGTAGTGGCGGTTCTCGGTCTGGTACTCCACGTGCGAGGTGGCGATCGTGATCCCGCGTTCCTTCTCCTCGGGCGCGTTGTCGATCTCCTCGAAGCTGCGGGCTTCAGCGCCTCCATGCTCTGCCAGCACCGTGGTGATGGCAGCGGTCAGCGTCGTCTTGCCATGGTCGATGTGACCGATGGTCCCGACGTTGACGTGCGGCTTGTCGCGCTCGAACTTCTCCTTCGCCACTTTTCGTTCGCTCCTGTATCGACTTGAACGCTCGCCTCGGAAGGCGAACCTGAAGAATCTATCTGAATGCGGCTTTGCTTGACTGCTGGTTTTGGCTGGGCGATCCGGACGCGCCCGGTGTGCGCTGCGTGGAGGCCCTAGGCGGGCACCGGCTCGCCGGTTCGCTGCTCGACGATCTTCTCGGCGATGTTAGGCGGTACTTCCTCGTAAGCGTCGAACTGCATCGTGTAGGTCGCGCGTCCCTGCGTGTTGGAGCGCAGGTCGGTGGCGTAGCCGAACATCTCGCTCAAGGGCACCGTCGCGGTCACGACGAGCGCGTTGCCCCGGCGCTCCTGGCCGTCGACGCGGCCACGCCGGCGGTTCAGGTCGCCGATGACCTCGCCGAGGAACTCCTCGGGGGCCACCACCTCGACGGCGAAGATCGGCTCGAGCAGGACTGGCTTGGCGCGCCTGGCGGCCTCTTTGACGGCCAGCGAGCCGGCGACCTTGAAGGCGATCTCGGAGGAGTCCACCTCGTGGTACTTGCCGTCGGTGAGCGTGACGCGCACGTCCACCATCGGGTAGCCCGCCTTGACGCCGCTCTCGAGCGCCTCCTCGATCCCCTTCTTGACGGCTGGCACGTACTCGGAGGGGATCGAGCCGCCCTTGATCTTGTTGACGAATTCGAAGCCCTCGCCGGGTGAGGGCTCGAGGTTGATGAAGACGACGCCGAACTGGCCGGAGCCGCCGGTCTGGCGCACGAACTTGCCTTCTACGTGCTCGACGGTCCCGCGCACGGTCTCGCGGTAGGAGACCTGCGGGCGACCGACGTTGGCTTCGACGCCGAACTCTCGCTTCATGCGGTCGACCAGCACCTCGAGGTGCAGCTCGCCCATGCCGGAGATCTCCGTCTGGCCGGTTTCTTCGTTCGTGCGTACCTGAAAGGTGGGGTCCTCCTCGGCCAGGCGCCCGAGCGCGGTTGACATCTTCTCCTGGTCGGCCTTCGTCTTGGGCTCGACCGCCACCTTGATCACGGGCTCGGGGAAGATGATCTGCTCGAGGTGAATGGGCGCGTCGGGGGCCGCGAGCGTATCGCCGGTCATCACCTGCTTGATGCCCACCGCAGCGGCGATATCGCCGGCCCAGACCTCCTCGACCTCCTCGCGGTCGTTCGCGTGCATCATCAGGATGCGCCCGATCCGCTCGGTGCGCCCCGTGCTGACGTTGAGCACGCGGCTGCCGGCGGCGAGGTGGCCGGAGTAGACGCGGAAGTAGGTGAGCTTGCCGACATAGGGATCGGCGGCGATCTTGAAGGCCAGAGCGCTGAAGGGCTCGGAGTCATCGGCCTTGCGCACGACCTCGCGCTCCTGCTCCTCGCCTTTGATCAGTTCCGTGCCGATGACCGGCGGCACGTCCAGCGGCGAGGGCAGATAGTCGATGACCGCGTCGAGCAGCGGCTGCACGCCCTTGTTCTTGAACGAAGAGCCGCATAGGACCGGCGTCAGCTTGGTCGACAGGGTCGCCTTGCGGATCGCCAGCTTGAGCGTCTCCTCAGGCACGTCGGCCTCTTCGAGCAGCAGCTCGAGCAGGGCGTCGTCGTAGTGGGAGACCTCCTCGAGCAGGTGCTCGCGCGCGGCCGCTGCGGCTTCGAGCAGGCGCTCGGGCACGTCGAGTTCCTCCTGTTCCTTGCCGAGCTCGTCTTTGTAGATGATCGCCTTCATCTGCACGAGGTCGATGACGCCCTCGAACTCCCCCTCGGCGCCGATCGGCAGCTGCACGGGCACGGGGTGCGCGCCGAGGCGGTCGATCATCGTCTGCACGCCCTGATCGAAGTCGGCGCCGACGCGGTCCATCTTGTTGATGTAGGCGATACGCGGCACGTGGTACTTGTCCGCCTGGCGCCACACGGTCTCCGACTGCGGCTCGACGCCGGCGACGGAGTCAAACAGCGCGATCGCGCCATCGAGCACGCGCAGCGAGCGCTCGACCTCGACGGTGAAGTCGACGTGACCGGGCGTGTCGATGATGTTGATGCGGTGACCCTTCCACTGTGCGGTGGTGGCCGCGGAGGTGATCGTGATGCCACGCTCCTGCTCCTGTTCCATCCAGTCCATCACCGCGGCGCCCTCGTGCACCTCGCCGAGCTTGTACGTGCGCCCGGTGTAGTAGAGGATGCGCTCCGTCGTCGTCGTCTTGCCGGCGTCGATGTGCGCCATGATCCCTATGTTGCGGGTGTTGTGGAGGGAGAACGTACGTGGCATCTATCGTGGCGGTGTCGGTGGCGGGCTGGCGTGCGGGCAAAAAAATAGGCCCCTCGGGCCCACGCGCGCAGCTGGTCTTATGCGGACCGGTCAGCGTCGTTATCTGCTCGAGGTCTCCATCTTTATGCCGCGTGGGCGGGAAGTACGCGCGTGCGTTGCGTCAACCCGCGACGCCGACTCGACTATAGCAGAGGTATTCCGCATGCTAGAGGCGCTTCCTCCCTGCCGCGGGCGGCGTCGAGGGGCCTCGGGGACGCCCAGCGCAGGACTCGTCCGGCGGCGCATCCTCGACCATCGCGGCGAGGCGCTCGAGCACCCGCGTGGCGGCGCGCAGGTCGTCGATTGGCAGACCCGCGAGCGCCCGCTCCCAGCGGCTCTTCCAGGTCTCGCGCTTGGCCTCGATGGCCTGCTGGCCCTGGCGTGTGAGGCGCGAGACGACCACGCGCCGGTCGCTTTGCGAGCGCACGCGCTCCACGTGCCCCTGCGCGGCGAGGTGCTCGAGCATCTGCGTGACCGTCGCGGGCGTCAGGCGCGCAGCGCTCGCGAGCTCGCCCGCCGGCAGCTCGCCGCGCTCGAAGAGCTCGATCAGCAGCTCGAACTGCGCGTGGCTGAGCTCCCCCGAGCCGAGGTGCGTGTCGCGGCCGCGCAGGCGGTTGAAGCTGCGGAAGACCCTGCGAAAGGCGAGGCCGAGCTCTCCCATCTGTAGCTCACGGGAGACGCGCGGCGCGCTCCGCGTGGGGCGCACGCGCACGCCAGCGCCGGCGGCGCGAGCGGATGGCCCACGCTCGGGCTCCCCCTCCGCGGACGATGCGAGCGGGCGCTCGGAGGCGGCCGGCGTGCCCATCGCGCCTCGCCTACACCCCTAGCGGCTCGACGGCCGCCTCCGCGCTGGCGGCGGCGCCACCGAGCCGCGCGCGTGGATTCTCGGCCCGCAGCAGCACCACGCACGGGATCAGCCCGAGCGCGGCCGTTCCGAACGACCACCAGTAGGCGGTGTTGAAGGCATGCGCGAGGTGGGTCACTGACGGCGCATGACCGCTCGCGCGCTGAAGCACGACCGCCAGCACCGCCGTCCCGATCGCGCCGCCGACGCGCTGCAGCACGTTCATCTGCGGCGTGGCGTCGGACAGCTGCTCGGGCCTGAGCGAGGCGAAGGCGGCCGTCATGGCGGGCATGAACGAAAAGCCGATGCCGAGGCCGCGGATGAGCAGCACCGCGGAGATGCCCAATATCGAGCTGCCAGCGCCCATGAAGGCCAGCGGGATCGTGCTGAGACACAGCACCGAGACCCCGAACAGAGCCACACGCCCGCCGCCTAAGCGGTCGGTCAGGCGCCCGGCCACCGGCATCGCGACCAGCATGCCGAGGCCCTGCGGCCCGACCAACAGGCCGGTCGCGATCAGGCTCTCATGGCGGACTTCCTGGTAGTAGAGCGGCACGAGGATCATCGCCCCGAACAGGGCGGCACCGAGCGCGAAGGTCGTGAACGAGGCGGCCGCGAAGATGCGGTTGGCATACAGGCGGATGTCGAGCAGCGGGCGCTCGATGCGCAGCGCGTGCCAGCAGAACACGCCGGTCAGCACGAATCCGATGACGATCGGCCACACGACGATCGCCGCGGTGAGGCTGGTGCCGGCGGTGCCCAGCTGTGCGAGCCCGTAGACGACCACACTCGTGGAGGTGGACAGCAGCGCGAGGCCGACCACGTCCAGGCGCTCGGCCAGGCCGGGCTCGCTGTGGGGAATTATCCGCCAGCCGGCGATGAAGGCGATGAAGCCGATCGGGACGTTGACCAGGAAGATCCACGACCAGTGGAAGCCCTCGAGGATCGAGCCGCCGACCACCGGGCCGAGGATCGGGCCGAGCATCGCCGGCATCGCCACGATGCCCATCACGCGGCCCATGCGCCTGGGCCCCGCGACCTGGGCCATGATCAGCTGGGCGACCGGCATGATCATGCCGCCGCCGGCCCCCTGCAGTACGCGGAACAGCACGAGCTCCGTGGTCGAGGTGGCGATCGCGCACAGGGCCGAGCCGATCGTGAACAGCACCAGCGAGGTCATGTACACGCGCTTTGCCCCGTAGCGGCGCGCCGCCCAGCCGGTGATGGGGATGACGGCGGCCAGCGACAGCAGATAGCCGGTGATCACCCACTGGATCTGCGCCAGCGAGCTGTGCAGGTCGCGCCCGAGCGTGTGCAGCGCGACGTTCACGATCGTCGTGTCGAGGATCGACATGATCATCCCGAGGATCACCACGCCGGCGATCTTCCACACGTAGGGCTCGATGCGTGCGGAGGCCTCCGGGTGGAAGCCAGGGTCCGGGGCGCCGGCGGGGAATGGCGAGGAAGAAGACACTCGGCACCTAAAGCTTAGGTACCGAACCTTTGTCCTTCAAGCCCTCGGCCGGCGTATCTTTGCGCCCGGCGAAGGCGAGGCGGTAGCGCCTCTACGAGTGAGCCGTTCGAGGACCAAGCGGACCGCGAACGCAGGGAGCGAAATGTGCTGTGCACATACCCTCCTGGGCACAGGCGAGCGACCGAGGACAAAGGTCCGCGCCGGTCATCGAGCGGCTCACCAGCGGTAGTGCGCGAAGGCCTTGTTGGCCTGCGCCATGCGGTAGATGTCGTCCTTGCGCTTGTACGCGCCGCCCTGCTGGGACTGCGCGTCCATCAGCTCGTTGGCGAGGCGCTGGGACATCGTCTTCTCACGGCGCTGGCGCGCGAACTCGACCAGCCAGCGCACGGCGAGCGTGCGCGCGCGCCTGGCGGGCACCTCGACGGGTACCTGGTAGGTGGCGCCGCCGACCCTGCGCGAGCGAACCTCGAGCGCCGGCGTGAGCGCCCTGATCGACGCGTCGAGCGTCTCCACGGGGTCTTTGTCGCTGCGCTCGCCGATCAGCGCGAGCGCGTCGTAGACGATGCGCTCGGCCGTCGACTTCTTGCCGTCGAGCATGACCTTGTTGATCACCTGCTGGACGAGCTTGGAGCGATGTATTGGGTCCGGCTCGACCGGACGGATCTGGGCGGCTGCGCGACGCGGCATCGAGCTCGGCTACTTTTTCTTGACGCCGTACTGCGAGCGCGCCTTCTTGCGGTCGCTCACGCCGGCGGCGTCGAGCGTGCCGCGCACGACCTTGTAGCGGACGCCCGGCAAGTCCTTGACGCGACCTCCGCGCACGAGCACGACCGAGTGCTCCTGCAGGTTGTGCCCCTCCCCGGGGATGTACGCGGTCACCTCGATCGAGCCGGAGATGCGCACACGCGCGACCTTGCGCAGAGCCGAGTTAGGCTTCTTCGGGGTCGTGGTGTACACGCGCGTGCATACACCGCGCCGCTGCGGCGCTGCGACCTTCTTCTTGCGCCCTTTGCCCGACTTCAGTCCGGGCGTGGCGAGCTTCTTCTTCGGCGTCACGCGCCCCTTGCGCACGAGCTGGGAGGTGGTCGGCATCGAGCGGATGCTAGCAGCGCGACAGAGCCGGCGGCGGGAGCGGGGCCTGCCGCCGTCGGGAGCACGAGGCTCGCCGCGGTGGGGAGCACGGGGCCGCGCGAGTGCGAGGCGCCTAACGCCTAGGCCGAGGCGGCCTGGGGCACGCCGGCCGCGCGCACGGGCGCGGGCATCAGCGCTGCGGCGACTATGACGAGCACGAATGCGAGGGCCTGCAGCACTACGCCGATGGGGCTGGCCGCAACGGGGTCGCCGAAGACGACGATCCCGCCGGCGATGCCGGCGATGTTGGCGGCTGTGCCGGTGACGGCGATCACGGGGACCGCCTGGCCGTCCTGCAGTCCGCGCGCCGAGGCGAAGAAGGCGATCACCGAGGCGAGCACGGCGACGAGGAGCCAGGGGCTGAGCGCGACGCCGAGCAGCCCGTGCGCGGCGATGCCGGTGAGCGCCTTGATCGAGGTGTCGGAGACGCCGAACAGGATCCCTGCGGCGGCGCCGAGCATGACGCCGTGGTGCTCAGCGGCGCCGCCCATGCGTGGGCCCATGATCAGGAGCCCGCCAAGGCCGAACAGGCCGGCCTCGAAGGAGATCATGACGACGGGGGAGAAGCTCGAGTGCGGACCGTGCATGGAGGGCAGCGTTAGCCCCAGCAGCACGAGCCCGGCGGCGGTGAGGAACAGCCCGACCCACTGGCGCCGGCCGACCTGGAAGCCGAACAGCCGGTCGGCCATCACGGCGACGAAGACGACGCCGGCGGCGAGTGAGACCTGGATCACCGACATCGGCGCGAGCGACAGCGCGGCCACGTGGAGCCCCCAGCTGAACGTCGCCGTGATCATCCCCAGCGTGAACCACTTCGAGGAGTACAGCGCGCGCGTGGAGCGCAGCGGGTGCAGGACCTGGACCTTGGGCACGTCGTTGGCGCCCCGGTACTTGTAGAAGAAGCCTAGGTTCGCGACGAAAGCGCACGCGAGTGCCAGGAGTATGCCTAGATCGAGAGCCATGACAGGAGTGACGACGGTATGAGGAATCGGCCGGCGCGTTGGGGTGCTTTACTGCGCCCCGGCGAACTCAGCACATCTACCGTCGGGGGCAGCCTAGCTGTCCCAACCTGTGTGCCAGCTAAAGAGCCACTAACGGGTGCGCAGGAGCGGGCAAGGCCGCTGCTGATGGTCGACATAGATGGCGTGATCTCGCTGTTCGGTGGCTGGCCGCGCCCGCGCGAGCGCGCCGGCGAGGGAGCGATCGACGGCCGCCTGCATTCGATCGAGGGCATACCGCACTTCCTTTCTGCCACCGCCGCGGGACACCTGCTCGAGCTCTCGCGGCTGTTCGAGATCGTGTGGGCGAGCGGTTGGGAAGAGCGCGCGGACGAGCACCTGCCGCTGCTGCTGGGCCTTCCCGCGGGGCTGCCGTTCCTGCACTTCACGCGCGCCGTGGGAGCCGCTCATGCGCACTGGAAGCTCGAGGCTATCGAGGCATATGCCGAGGGCCGGCCGCTGGCGTGGGTCGATGACTCGCTTGACGCGGTATGCCACGAGTGGGCACGGGGGCGAGCAGCGCCCACGCTGCTCGTGGCAACGGAGCCCGCGCGCGGACTCACCGAGCGTGAGGCCGTGCGCCTGGCGGCGTGGGCACACGGGCTGAGCTAAACGCGCGCGCCGTCCGTCCTTGCGACTCGCGCGTCGCGTGCCCAGCGGACTTGCTAGCTGACCCGCTCCTTGCAGCCTCAGCTCTTGAGAGCTGGCCCGCACCTACTCCTCGCCGAGAGTCCCCTCGCCGCGAGCCTCGTCGGGGAGCTCGAGTTCGGCGAGCTCCTCGGCGAAGCCGGGGTCGCTGCCGCCGGCGCCGATCTTCTCGAGCGAGGCCAGGTCGGCGTCGAACTCCTGCCCGTAGCCGCCTCCCAAGCCGTCGGCGAGACCGAGCTCAGCGGCGATCTCGTCCTGGTCGAGCAGGCCAACGTCGTCGATCGCGCGCGGCAGCGGTTCGGCGGGCTCGATCTCGATCCTCCGGTAGCGCTTCAGGCCCGTGGCCGCGGGGATCAGCTTGCCGATGATGACGTTCTCCTTGAGGCCGTTGAGGCGGTCGATCTTGCCCTCCAGGGCAGCATCCGTGAGCACCTTGGTGGTCTCCTGGAAGGAGGCCGCCGAGAGGAACGAGTCGGTGTTCAGCGATGCCTTGGTGATGCCGAGGATGATGTCCTCGAACTGCGCCGACTCGCCTCCCTGGTCGGTCACCGCGTCGTTGGCGCGAGCGAACTCGAAGCGGTCCACGAACTGGCCCGGCAGATAGTCGGTGTCGCCCTTCTGGTCCACGCGCACCTTCTTGAGCATCTGACGGACGATCAGCTCGATGTGCTTGTCGTTGATGTCCACGCCCTGGGACTTGTAGACCTCCTGAACCTCGTTGACGAGGTACTGCTCGGTCTCGGTGCGCCCGCGGATCGCCAGCAGCTCGTGCGGGTAGACCGAGCCCTCGTTCAGCTGCTTGCCGGCCTTGATCTTCTCGCCATTGGAGACGAACAGGCGCGTGCGCCTGGGGAAGGCGTGGCGGTGCTCCTCGCCGCTCGCGTCGGTGACGACGACGGTCAGCGCCTTTTCGCTCTCCTCCAGGGACACCGTGCCATCCTGCTCGGCAATCTTCGCGAGGCCCTTCGGGCGGCGCGCCTCGAACAGCTCGACCACACGCGGCAGCCCGTGCGTGATGTCCGCGCCGGCGACGCCACCGGTGTGGAAGGTGCGCATCGTCAGCTGCGTGCCGGGCTCGCCGATCGACTGCGCGGCGACAATGCCCACGGCGTCGCCGATCTGGGCGAGCGCTCCGGTCGCCATCGCGCGCCCATAGCACGCCTGACAGACCCCGCTGGGCGCCTCGCACTTGAGCACCGAGCGCACGGGGACCGTCACCTCGACGCCCTTCGCCTGATCCTCGGCAAACGCGCGCGCGATCTCGGCGAGTTCGTCGCGACCAACTTCGCTTCCCTGCTCGGCGAGCATCCGTCCGCGCTTGGTCTTGATCGACTTGGCCGCGATGCGTCCGACGAGCCCGTCGTTGGGCTCGCCGTCGGCCTTGAAGACGGCCATTTGGATGTACTCCTCGGTGCCGCAGTCGGCCTCGCGGATGATCACGTCCTGCGCAACGTCGACGAGCCGGCGCGTCAGATAGCCCGAGTCGGCCGTGCGCAGCGCCGTGTCGGCCAGGCCCTTGCGCGCGCCGTGGGTGGAGATGAAGTACTCGAGCACCGACAGACCCTCCATGAAGTTGGCCTTGATCGGGCGCTCGATGATTTCACCCTTCGGGTTGGCCATCAGCCCGCGCATACCCGCCAGCTGGCGGATCTGCTTGAACGAGCCGCGCGCACCCGAGTTGGCCATCATGAAGATCGGGTTGAGCGTGTCGAGGTTGGCGATCATCGCCTCGGCGACCTCGTCGGTGGCGGCGTTCCACTGCTCGACGACCGCCTCGTGTCGCTCCTCTTGGGTGATCAGGCCGTCGTCGTACTGGCTGGTGATGTCGCCGACGAGCTTGTCGTAGCGGTCGAGGATCGACTGCTTCTCTGGCGGTACGACGACGTCGTTCTTGGAGATCGTGATGCCGGCCTGTGTGGCGTACTTGAAGCCGAGGTCCTTGAAGGCGTCGAGCACCAAGGAGATCGTGGTGGCGCCGTATGACTGCACGAGCAGGTCGATCAGGCGCGTGGTGTCGCGCTTCTTCATCGACTGGTTCACGAACACGTACTTGGAGGGGTCGAACTCATCGCCCAGGGCCTCCGCGAGCGCGCGCTCGATGCGGTCGTTGTAGATGATCCGTCCGATCGTCGTGAGCACGTGGCCACCCTCGCGCCCGTAGGGGCGGAACTCGGCGATGTCGTGCAGTTTCACCACGCCCGCCTCGTAGGAGAGTTCAGCCTCCTGGGCGGTGCGGAAGACGTGCGGACGCGGCTCGTAGGTCGCGCGGTCGATCTTCGCGAGCTCCTCCGCCTCGGGCCCGTAGGTCAGGTAGTAGGCGCCCAGGATCATGTCCTGGGTGGGCGTCGCCAGCGGCGCCCCGTGCGCGGGCGAGAGGATGTTGTTGGAGGAGAGCATGAGGATGCGCGCCTCCGCCTGCGCCTCCGCCGAGAGCGGCAGGTGGACGGCCATCTGGTCGCCGTCGAAGTCCGCGTTGAAGGCGTGGCAGACGAGCGGGTGCACCTGGATCGCCTTGCCCTCCACGAGCAGCGGCTCGAAGGCCTGGATCCCCAGGCGGTGCAGTGTGGGAGCGCGGTTGAGCAGCACGGGGTGCTCGTGGATGACCTCCTCGAGCACGTCCCACACCTCGGCGATCATCGAGTCCACCATCTTCTTGGCCGCCTTGATGTTCTGCGCGGACTTGCGCTCGACCAGGCGCGCCATGATGAAGGGCTTGAACAGCTCGAGCGCCATGATCTTGGGCAGCCCGCACTGGTGCAGCTTGAGGTAGGGGCCCGCGACGATCACCGAGCGCCCCGAGTAGTCGACGCGCTTGCCGAGCAGGTTCTGGCGGAAGCGCCCCTGCTTGCCCTTGAGCATGTCCGAGAGGCTCTTCAGCGGACGGTTGCCCGGGCCGGTGACGGGGCGCCCGCGGCGGCCGTTGTCGAACAGTGCGTCTACGGCCTCCTGCAGCATGCGCTTCTCGTTGTTGACGATGATCTCCGGAGCGCCCAGGTCGAGCAGCCGCTTGAGGCGGTTGTTGCGGTTGATCACCCTTCTGTAGAGGTCGTTCAAGTCGGAGGTCGCAAAGCGACCGCCGTCGAGCTGCACCATCGGGCGCAGCTCCGGCGGGATCACGGGCACGGCGTCGAGCACCATCATCTCGGGCTTGTTGCCGGACTGGATGAACGCCGAGACGACCTTCAGGCGCTTGACCGCACGCGCCTGCTTCTGGCCTTTGCCGGTCTTGACCTGGTCCTCGAGCTCGACTCGTTCGGCCTCGAGGTCGACCTGCTGGAGCAGGTCGCGAATGGCCTCCGCGCCCATGCCGCCGCGGAAGTACTCGCCGAAGCCGTACGGCGAGCCGAAGCGCTCCTTGAGCTCGCGGAAAGTGGTCTCGTCGTGCTCGATCTGCTTGGGCTCCATCGTCTTGAACAGCTCCCACACGTCGCGCATGCGCTGGGCGGCGTCCTCGATGTAGGCTTCGGTGTCGGCGATGTCGGCGTCGAAGGCTTTCGCGAGCTCCTTCAGGAGCTTCTCGCGCTCGTCGTCTGAGAGTTTCTGCAGGTTGACGTCGAGCGAGTCCGCCCATAGGTGGTCTTCGTCGTTGAAGTTCGTCTGTTTGCCCGTGCGCAGGTACTTCTCGCGCCGTGCCAAGGACTCGCGCAGCTCGAGCACGCGCTCCTCGCGCTCGGCGTCGTAGCCGGAGAGGACCTTCGCGACCTCCTTCTCGAGCGAGTCGATGTCCTTCGCACGCGCCTCCTCGTCCACCCACGTGACGATCGAGGCAGCGAAGTACAGGACCTTCTCGAGTTCCTTTGGCGCCATGTCCAGCAGGTAGCCGATGCGGCTGGGCACGCCCTTGAAGAACCAGATGTGGCTCACCGGCGCGGCCAGATCGACGTGGCCCATGCGCTCGCGACGCACCTTCGAGCGCGTGACCTCGACGCCGCAGCGCTCGCACACGATGCCCTTGTAGCGCACGCGCTTGTACTTGCCGCAGTAGCACTCCCAGTCCTTGGTGGGGCCGAAGATGCGCTCGCAGAACAGGCCGTCCTTCTCTGGCTTGAGCGTGCGGTAGTTGATCGTCTCCGGCTTGGTCACCTCCCCTGAGCTCCAGCTGCGGATCTGCTTGGAGGACGCGAGGCTGATCTCGATGGCGTCGAAGTTATTGATGTCAATCATCTAATTAGTGCTTTCGCTTGCGGGTGGGTGATTCCAACAGCTGCTACTCGACCGGCTCCTCGCTGGCGAGGCTCTCGAGGTCGATCTCCTGCTTCGCCTCTACGCCCAGCAGCCCATCGACTGCGAGCGCGTCATCGCCTGCTCCCTCGTCGCTGCCGTTCTCGGAGGCCGCGGCGGCTGGCGCCTCGCCCTCGCCCTCCTGCTCGCCAGGCTCGCCTGCGAGCGCCCTGACGCCGGAGAGGTCGATGCCGAGCTCCTCGGCAGCGCGCAGCAGATCGTCGTCCTCGTCGCGCATCTCCGCGCGCTGGCCTTCCTCGGAGACGACGTTGACGTCGAGCGCCAGCGACTGCATCTCCTTTAGCAGCACCTTGAAGGACTCGGGGATCGAGGGCTCGGCAATGTTCTCGCCCTTGACGATCGCCTCGTAGGCCTTCACGCGCCCGACCGTGTCGTCGGACTTGATCGTGAGCATCTCCTGCAGCGTGTAGGCGGCGCCGAAGGCCTCCAGCGCCCACACCTCCATCTCGCCGAAGCGCTGCCCGCCGAACTGCGCCTTGCCGCCGAGCGGCTGCTGGGTGACCAGCGAGTAGGGCCCCGTGGAGCGAGCGTGAATCTTGTCGTCGACCAGGTGCAGCAGCTTGAGGATGTACATGTAGCCAACGGTCACCTGTTCCTCGAAGGGCTCGCCGGTACGGCCGTTGAAGAGCGTCATCTTCCCCGACGCCTGCTCGCCCACGCGGCGGGACTTGTCGATGTCTATGCGGATGCGCCCCGTATGCGCGTCCTGCCACTTGACGAGGGCGTTGTCCACATCCTGGACGGTGGCGCCGTCGAACACGGGCGTGGCGACGTACACGCGCCCGTTCTCACCGCTCTGGTGCGCGTCGCGGTATGCCTCCGAGCCATCCTCATACCAGCCCTGCGCGGCGGCCCACCCGAGGTGGGTCTCGAGGATCTGCCCGACGTTCATGCGCGAGGGCACGCCCAGCGGGTTGAGGATCACATCGACGGGCGTGCCGTCCTCGAGGAACGGCATGTCCTGCTGGTCGACGATCTTGGAGATCACGCCCTTGTTGCCGTGGCGGCCGGCGAGCTTGTCGCCCTCGGAGATCTTGCGCTTCTTCGCCACGAACACGCGCACGAGGTCGTTGACGCCCGGCGGCAAATCGTCGCCGGCGTCACGGCTGAAGGTCTTCACGTCGATCACCACGCCGCCCTCGCCGTGCGGCACCTTCAGGGAGGTGTCGCGCACCTCGCGCGCCTTCTCCTTGAAGATCGCGCGGATCAGCTTCTCCTCGGCGGTCAGCTCGGTCTCGCCCTTCGGCGTGACCTTGCCGACGAGCAGGTCCCCGGAGATGACCTCGGCGCCCACGCGCACAATGCCGCGATCGTCGAGGTTGCGCAGCGACTCCTCTGAGCGGTTGGGGATGTCGCGTGTGATCTCCTCCTCGCCGAGCTTCGTCGTGCGCGCGTCGATCTCGTACTCCTCGATGTGGATCGAGGTGAGCTCGTCGTCCTGCACGAGGCGCTTGGAGAGGATGATCGCGTCCTCGAAGTTGTAGCCCTCCCAGGACATGAAGGCCACCATCAGGTTCTTGCCGAGCGCCATCTCGCCCTTGTCGGTCGAGGAGCCGTCGGCGAGCACCGCACCCGCCTTGACCTTCTGGCCGCTGCTCACGAGCGGCTTGTGGTGGATCAGGGTGCCCTGGTTGGAGCGCATGAACTTCTGCAGCTCGTACTCGTCGCGCTTGCTGTCGCTCCCGACGACCACGATCTGGTCGGCGTCCACGTACTCCACCGTGCCCGCGTTCTCAGCCAGCAGCACGTCGCCCGTGTCGAGCGCCGCGCGGCGCTCCATGCCCGTGCCGACGAGCGGTGCGTCGGCGGTCAGCAGCGGCACTGCCTGGCGCTGCATGTTCGAGCCCATCAGCGCGCGGTTGGCGTCGTCGTGCTCGAGGAAGGGGATCATGGCGGTCGCCACCGACCAGATCTGCTCGGGCGAGACGTCGATCAGGTCGACGTCCTTGGGGCCCACCGTCACGTACTGGCCGGCCTGCGTACGGCAGAGGATCTCGCTGCCCTTGAGGCGCCCGGTCTTGGCGTCGACGGGCGTGTTGGCCTGCGCGATCAGAAGCTCCTCTTCCTGCGTGGCGTCGAGGTGGCGGACCTGCTCGGTGACCACGCCGTCCTTGATTACGCGGTAGGGCGTCGTCACGAAGCCGTACTCGGAGACCTCGGCGAACGAGGAGAGCGAGCCGATCAGGCCGATGTTCGGTCCCTCTGGCGTCTCGATCGGGCACATGCGCCCGTAGTGCGTGGGGTGCACGTCGCGCACCTCGATCGGCGCGCGCTCACGCGTGAGCCCGCCCGCGCCGAGAGCCGACAGGCGCCGACGGTGGGTGAGGCCGGCGAGCGAGTTCGTCTGGTCCATGAACTGAGACAGCTGCGAGGAGCCGAAGAACTCCTTCAGCGCCGCGACCACGGGGCGGATGTTGATGATCGTCTGCGGTGTGATCGTGTCGGCGTCCTCGGTCGTCAGGCGCTCGCGCACGACGCGCTCCATGCGGTAGAGGCCGATGCGGAAGGCCTCCTGGATGAGCTCGCCGACGGTGCGCAGGCGGCGATTGCCGAAGTGCTCGTACTCGTCGAGGTGCTCGATCACGGGCTCGCGCGGCATGCTCGCGGCCTCCGCCGCGTAGTCCTTGATCTCGGTGTCGGGGTGCTCGGGGATGCCGAGCACCTTGGGCAGCTCCACGAGCTCCCTTACGAGGGCGACGATGTCGTCCTTGGTCAGCGTGCGCACGTCCAGGTCCGTCGCCTGTTTCAGGCGCGAGTTGAGCTTGTAGCGGCCAACGCGTGTGAGGTCGTAGCGCTTGGGGTCGAAGAACAGCTGGTTGAGCAGCGACTTCGCGTTGTCGACGCTGGGCGGCTCACCCGGACGCTGCTTCTTGAACAGCTCGACCAGCGCGCCCTCTTCGGTGCGCGTGACCTCGGTGTCGGATTCGATCGTGTTGCGGATGTACAGCGACTCGTCGAACAGCCGCAGGATCTCCTCATCCGAGGCGTAGCCCATCGCGCGCAAGAGCACCGTCACGGGCAGCTTGCGCTTGCGGTCGATGCGCACGTAGACCTTGCCCTTCTTGTCGATCTCCAGCTCCAGCCACGAGCCGCGCGCCGGCATCAGGTTGGCGATGAAGACCTGCTTCTCGCGGTCCTTCGGTTCCATCAGGTAGGCGCCCGGCGAGCGCACGAGCTGCGTGACGACGACGCGCTCGGTGCCGTTGATCACGAACGTGCCGCGCTCGGTCATCCACGGGAAGTCGCCCATGAACACAGACTGCTCGCGGATCTCTCCCGTCTCACGGTTGATGAACGCGACCGTCACCGTCAGCGGGCGCGCGTACGTGAGGTCCTTCTCACGGCACTGCGCCAGCGACGCTACGGGCTCGTCGAAGGAGAACTCGCCGAACTGCACCGCGAGGTTGCCGGTGTAGTCCTCGATTGGGGAGATGTCGTCGATCGTCTCGCGCAGACCGCCGCTCTTGGGGTCTGTGAGCCACCGAAACGAGCGGCGCTGGATGTCAATTAGGTTCGGTACGTCAACGGTCTTTTGCAGGCGCGCGAAGCTTTTGCGCGTCCGGAGAGCATCTGCAGCAGCCAAGAAATGACTCCTTCGGAGGGCGATACACGGGCAAGGAGGAGCGCCGGAGGCGCGACCAGCAAAGATAGCACAGACCATCCGCGCCCCGAAGGGCCGCCGGTGCTCACGGGCCCCGTCCTCGACGGTCGCGTATGTGGCGCGACGTCAGCCCTACCGGACGGCTACGGCTATTGACCAGCGCCGGCAGTGTACCGGAAATTGGGCAATTGTGAGCGGAAGATAAAGACGGGCGGGCGGGGGCTTGCAGCGTGCGGCGCCGACTCAGCCCGAGCGGCGTCGGCAGAGGTAGCTCGCGAAGATCTGATCGTCGCTGTAGTCGGCTTGCTCGATCACGAAGCCCGCTCGCGTAATCATCGGCTCGAGCAGCCACGTGAACGTGCTGCTCTCGTCCCGGATGTGCTCTTCGAGCTCGCCTCGTGTCCACCCCTCCTCGACCGAGGCTGAGGCGCTTTCGTCCATCCAGCGCTCGAGAGTCGGCGCGGCCTCGGTTGGCTCGAAGCGATACACGACATCCCACAGGCGCAGGATGCCGTCCGCCGCGAGAAAGCGCGCAATCCTGGCGAGCGCTACAGCCTTCCAGAAGTCCGGCAGGTGGTGCAGTGCATAGCGGCTGTAGACGAGGTCGGCGGGCGGACCGGCGTGTTCGTAGCTCAGAAAGCCGGCTCTCACGCACTCGACGTTCGTCACGTGCGCGAGCTCGAGCTTGGCGGCGAGACGCTCGAGCATCACCGGTGACACGTCGACGGCAACGACGCGGCCCGCCCTGCCAGCCATCTCGAGCGCGAGCCGGCCCGTCCCGGCCCCTAGGTCCACGACCGTCGCTCGCTCGCGAAGACCGCGCGCGAACAACATCGCCACCTCATCCGCGGCGTTCCATGCCTGCTTGCGATCGTAGCGGTCGACGTGAGCAGGGTCGAGATTCTCCCGGCCCGCCGTGGCGAGCTCGTCAGGTACCCACCGCTCGCGTCCGGTGACCATCGTCAGTGAGCGTATAGGCGAGAAGACGGCGCAGCCGCGGCGGCCCTGCGAGACAAGCCTAGGGTTCTCTCGCCAAGCGAAGCCGTCCGTCTTGTCGGGCGCCGCGCAGTCGCGGCCGACAAGACGGACGGCGGAGCGCTACTTCACCTCGACGCTGGCCCCGGCCTCCTCGAGTTCCTGCTTGAGCTTGTCGGCCTCCTCGCGTTCGATGCCCTCCTTGACCGGCTTGGGCGCCTCGTCTACCAGGGCCTTGGCCTCTTTCAGGCCCAGCCCAGTCGCGGCACGGACGACCTTGATCACCTGAATCTTCTTGTCGCCGGCGCCCGCGAGGATCACGTCGACCGTGCTGCTCACTTCCTCTTCGGCGCCGGCCCCGTCGCCGCCGGCGCCCGCGGGCGCCGCCACCGGCGCCGCCACGGCGGCTGCCGATACGCCGAACTCCTCCTCGAGCGCTTTGATGCGCTCGGCGAGCTCGAGTACGGAGATGCCCTTGAGCTCCTCGATCCAATCCTGTGTGCTGGTTGCCATGGTCGTCAGTCCTCCTTGGTGGGATTCGTCTCGGCGTCCTCGGGCTGTGTCTCAGCCGAAACGTCCGCCTGGTTGTCGTCTTCTGCTGCCGGCTCGTCCTGCCTGTCCTCCCCAAGGGAGGGCTCCGGCTCAGTCTTCTCCTGCGCTGGCGCCTCGACCGCCGTCTCCTCGGCCTTGGCCAGCTCCTCCGGCAGCTCCTCCTCGGCCGGCTCCTCAGCCTCGGCCGCCGCCTCGGGCTCGGCCGCTGCCTCAGCCGCGGGCGGCGTCTCGGCGTCAGCCTCGGGCGCCTCGGCCGCTGCCTCAACCGCGGGCTCTGCCTCAACCTCGGCCTCGGCCTCGGCCTCGGTCTCGGCCTCAGCCGGCGCCTCGGTTCCGCCCGCGGGCTCGGGCTCGGGGGTCTCCTCAACCGCCGGCGCCTCAGGCTCGGCTGCCGCCTCGGGCTCGGCCGGCGCCTCAGGCTCGCCTCGCGCCTCTGCCTCGGCCCTTCCCTCAGGTTCCACGCCGGCCGTGGCAGCCCCCGCGGGAGGTGAGTCATCCGCGGCGACAGCCGCGGGGGGCTCGGCGGACGCGGGGGCCTCTCCGGCTGGGATCTCCCCGGACTCCTTCTTCGCATGCACCTGCCCGAGCGCGGCGGCGAGACCACCCAGGAGGGCGGCGAGGGAGCGCACGAGGCCGCCGACGGGCGAGGCGACGACACCGACGAGCTGGCCGTAGAGGACTTCGCGCGAGGGCAGGCGTGAGAGCGAGCGGAGCTGGTCGGCGTCGAGGGGGGCGCCTTCCATGAGGCCGCCCTTGAAGGGCAGCAGCTGGGTGGCGCGGGCGTACTCGGCCACGGCCTTGGCGGCGGTGGCGGCGTCGCCGCGGACGAAGGTGAGGGCGGTCGGCCCGGAGAGGAATCCCTTCAGCGTGTCCGCGCCGACTTGGTCGGCGGCGCGTTCGGTGAGGGAGTTCTTGACGACCTTGAAGGTGGCGTCGGACTCTCGCAGCTTGCCGCGCAGCTCGGCGACTTGCGCGACGGTGATGCCGCGGTAGTCGACGGCGAAGATCGCCTCGGCGTCCTCAATGTCGCTGGCGATCTCGGCGATCGCCACTGCCTTCTGCTCTCGGTTCATGGGGCTCCTGTCCAGGACTTGTGCCGCGCTGGGCGATCTGGGGATCGTCAGGCGGCCGCCGGGGGTCTTCGGTGGCCTGTTTGCGGGTGGCTAGGCGGCTGCGGCCGCTGGCGCCTCCTCGATGATTTCACGTGTCTTGCTCGGATCCACCTTGACGCCGGGGCCCATGGTGGAGGTGAGCGTGATCGAGCGCAGGTAGCGCCCTTTCGCAGCTGAGGGCTTGGCGCGGACGAGCTCTTCGACGACGGCGGCGTAGTTCTCGAGCAGCTTGCGCTCGTCGAAGCTGGTCTTGCCGATCGCCAGGTGCACGATTGCGGTGCGGTCGGTGCGGTACTCGACCTTGCCGGCCTTGGACTCCTCGACGGCTTTGCGAACGTCCATCGTGACGGTGCCGACTTTCGGGTTGGGCATCTTGCCGGAGGGGCCGAGGATGCGGCCGAGCTGACCGACGACGGACATCATGTCGGGCGTGGCGATCGCCACGTCGAAGTCGTCGAAGCCGTCCTGGATGCGCTTGGCGAGGTCCTGAGCGCCGACGACATCCGCGCCGGCCTCTTCGGCCTCCTTGGCCTTCTCACCCTGGGCGAACACGGCCACGTTGACGTCCTTGCCGAGCCCGTTGGGAAGCGCGATCGTCCCGCGCAGCTGCTCGTCGGCGTGGCGCACGTTCAGACCTGTGCGCACGTGCAGCTCGACCGTCTCGTCGAACTTCGCGCTGCTCATCTCGCGCACGAGGCCGACGGCCTCCGCCGGCTGGTACTCGTGCTCGCGATCGACTTTCGCGAGGCGCTCGGTGTATCGCTTGCCGTGCCCGCTCACGAGGCCACATCCACACCCATCGAACGGGCTGTGCCGGCGATGATCTTGGCCGCCTGCTCGACGTCGTGCGCGTTGAGATCGTCGAGCTTGCGCTGGGCGATCTCGCGCAGCTGCTGCTCGGTGATCGTTCCCACCTTCACGCGGTTGGGCTCTCCAGAGCCCTTGTTGATCTTGATCGCCTGGCGGATCAGCACGGCGGCGGGCGGCGTCTTGGTGACGAAAGTGAAGGAGCGGTCCTCGTAGACGGTGATCACGACCGGGATCACGGTGCCGGTTTCGCTTTGCGTCTGCGCGTTGAAGGCCTTGCAGAACTCCATGATGTTGATGCCGTGCTGGCCCAGCGCAGGACCGACCGGCGGGGCGGGGCTCGCCTGCCCGGCGTTCGCCTGCAGCTTGATCGTTGTGAGGACCTTCTTGGCCATGGCTAGAGCTTCTTTACTTGATCAAATTGGACTTCGACTGGCGTCTCGCGCCCGAAGATTGATACCAGCACCTTCAGGCGCGCGGCGTCCTCGTTGATCTCGGAGATCTCGCCGGAGAAGTCCGACAGGGGGCCGGAGACGACCTTCACGGACTCGCCGATCGCGAACTGCGCGCGCGTGCGCGTGGCCGTGGCGACCTCCTTGTGCAGCAGCCGGTCGACCTCGCCCTGGGTGAGGGCGACGGGCTCCTGTGAGGCGCCCACGAACCCGGTCACACCGGGCGTGCCCTTGACGACCCCCCAGGAGTCCTCGTTGAGCTCCATGTTCACGAGCACGTAGCCGGGCATCGTGCGCTTCTCCACGGTCACCTTCTGGTTGTCCTTCATCTCGGAGACTGCTTCGGTGGGAACGACCACGCTGCGCACCGCCCGCTGCTGGCCGAGCGAGACGACGCGGTGCTCGAGGTTCTGCTTCACCTTGTTCTCGTGACCGGAGTATGTGTTGACGACGTACCAGCGGAACATTCAGACCTCAGAGGACGAGTTCGACGATTTCCTTGGCGACCGTGTCGGCGACGCCAAGGTAGACACCGGCGACGACGACGAAGCCGAGCACGACCGCGGTGGCCTGCGTGACCTGCCGGCGATCCGGCCACTGCACGCGCTGCAGCTCTGCCCAGCTCGCGCGGATGAAGCCGATCGCGCGGTTGCCTGGGCGCAGGGGCGCACCTGAGGGCCGCGCGGGCTCCCCGCCGCCGGTTCCGCCGCCACCCGCGCCGCCGCCACCACCGGGACCGCCGGGGCCCAAGGGCTCCTGAAGGGCGTCCTCGAGCTCGGCGTCGAGCTCGCCATCGGCAGGGGCAGCCTGCTCCTCGCGCGTGAGCGGCACGCCGCCGGCTCCGCGCACGAGCGCGGCGTCGAACTCGTCGACATCGCCTGCGTGCTCGAGCGCGCCCGGCAGGTCGGCTCGCTCGATCGTCCCCGGCGCGTGCGCGCGCGGCGAGCCGCGCTCGGGCTCATCCCCGGGAGCACTCGGCTGCGGGCCGCCGTCAGCGCCGGTGCCGGCGGCGTCAGGGCGCGCTCTGGCGGCGCGTCGCGCGCCGGCCGCGCCGCGGTCGCGGCGCTGCTTGGCACGTTTGCGATCTCGGGCCACGTGAGCACTCCCGATCTAGCGGGTCTCCCTGTGGCTGGTGTGGGTGCGACACCAGCGACAGTACTTGCGCAGGGTGATGCGATCAGGGTTATTGCGCTTGCTCTTATTCGTTTGGTAGTTGCGCCGCTTGCACTCCTCGCACGCGAGGGTGACAGCGATTCGGACATCTCCGCGAGCCATGATCAGGATCCGTACGTCGTGGTTTAAGGGCCCAGGCGAAGAAAAACCCCGCCCAGGCGCGAGGTGCCAGCAGTCTAGCGCGGTTGCGCGAGCCTTGACGGATGCGCACGAAGCCGCGAAGCTAGCGGGCGATGCCGCTGCCCGAACCGATCCCCGTAAGCGCCCACGACGAGTCCTTCGCGGGCGTCACCTACCACATACGCGGCGAACTGGTACCGGAGCTGCAATTGGACATCGCTGGCCAGGCGGTGATGTTCGAGCACCACGTGCTGTTGTGGAAGGAGACCCAGCTGGAGGTCGAGCTGAAGAAGCTGCCGGGGGCGATCAAGCGCAAGATCGCCGGTCTCGAGTTCTTCGTCACGCGTACGTCCGGCTCCGGGCGAATCGCGTTCTCACGGGACTCGCCCGGGCAGTGCGTGCCCATGCACCTCAGCCAGGGCGAAGGCCTGGACGTGCGCGAGCACCAGTTCCTGGCCGCGACCGACAACCTCGACTACAACTTCGAGCGCATCCAGGGCGTGCAGAACATGCTGCTCGGCGGCTCGGGGTTCTTTATGGACAAGTTCCGCGCCACCAACGGCGACGCGCTGGTGTGGCTGCACGGACACGGCAACGTCTTCCTCGTGCAGCTCGGCGAGGGCGAGCAGCTGGACGTGGAGGCGGGCGCGTGGCTGTACAAGGACCCGTCAGTCAGCCTCGAAGCGGTCACCATGGGCCTCAAGACGGGGATCATGGGTGGCGGCGGCAAGCTCACGTGGAACCGCTTCACCGGCCCCGGGCGCCTGGCGATCCAGACGATGTTCATCGCTCCCATGGAGGGCGAAGCCGCGAGCGGCAACGCCCAGGCGGCGACCGCCGGTGGGCTCGCGGGCGCGCTCATCGGCGGGCTCACGCGCGGTTGAGCGCCGTCTTCGATTTATGAGGGCCGGCAGGAGCCGGCCTGGGGCTCGCGGCGCGCGTTGCCCGCGCTACTGGTACAGCGTGAGCGTCGCCACGATCACGTAGAACGCCACGAGCGCCCAACCCTCGAATTCCGCGGCCTCGCCGTCGCCGGTCACCTGCCAGAGGATGAGGGCCGTGAGCACCAGCGCACCGACGTACACGGGCGCGAGGGCGAACGTGAGCGCGGTGGGCAGGGCGAAGGAGACGAGGACGAGCACCGGGAACAGGAAGGCGGCGATCTGCGCGACCGAGTTTTTCACCACCGAGATCGCCAGATCCGAGCGGCCCTTGTAGGCGAGGCTCAGCCCGGCCGCATTCTCGACGGCGTTGCCGGCGATCGCCACGATCACCAGCCCGGCGAAGGCCTGCGAGATGTGCAGCTGGGAGATCGCCGGCTTCAGGGCGCTGACGAACCATTCCGAGACGAACGCTGATGCGCCGCCCGCCGCCAGCAGCAGGACGAGCGTGAGCGCCAGCGACAGGCGGGGTGCGAGGGGCCGCTCGGCGGCTGGGCCGCCCTGTGGCGCCGGCAGCGCGTCCGCGCGCAGGTAGGGCACGATCCACGTGATGTAGACGACCAGCAGGCACCCCGCGCCGATCGCGGAGATCGTCTTCACGTGGTGGCTCGCGCGATCGTGGGCGGCGAGCGAAAGGCCGAGCACCACGATGATGAACACGGCGAGGAGCAGCAGCGTTGTCGCGTCCCTCGGCAGGCGCTTGGAGAAGCGCATCAGCCCGTCGGGGGTGCGGCGCGCGCCGATCACGATCACGAGGCCGAGCACGAGCAGCGCGTTCGCCAGCACCGAGCCGACGAGCGCCGTCTGGGCGACCACGAGCTCGGCCTTTTTGAGCGCGAAGATCACGACGAACAGCTCCGGCAGGTTGCCGAGCGTCGACTGCAACAGGCCCGTCATGCCCGGCCCGAAGCGCTCGCCGAGCGCCTCCGTGGCGATGGAGACGACCCACGCGAGACCGGCGAGCGCGAAGGTCGCGAGCGCGAAGCGGGGCACGGCCGCCCACGTGCCGTAGTCGCCAGCGCCCGCGAGCGCCGTCAGCGCCACGACGAGCACCAGCAACGGGCGCTCGAGAGAACTGAGGCCGGCCGCCGATCGCACGCCCGCGACAATAACCGCAGCCTGCGACAGCGCTCACGGCGCGCCGCGCACGAGCCTGGCCCGCGCGAGCCAGCCGCGCGCGAGTGGCCTCAGTGACTCTCGAGCACGCGGTCGACGAGGCCGTACTCGAGCGCCTGCGCGGCCGTGAAGAAGCGGTCGCGCTCCATGTCCTGGCGCACCTGCTCGGTGGAGAGGCCCGTGTGATGAGCGTAGATTTCGTCGATCCTCTCGCGCACCTTGAGGATCTCGCGCGCGTGGATCTCGATGTCCGTGGACTGGCCTTCGAAGCCGGCCGAGGGCTGGTGGATGAGGATGCGCGAGTTTGGCAGCGCCGCGCGCTTGCCCTTCGTGCCCCCGGCCAGCAGCAGCGAGCCCATCGACATCGCCACGCCGACGCACATCGTGGCGATGTCCGGCTTGACGAAGTTCATCGTGTCGTAGATCGCCAGGCCCGAGTAGATGCTCCCACCCGGCGAGTTGATGTAGATCGAGATGTCCTTCTCGGGGTCCTCGCTCTCGAGGTGCAGCAGCTGCGCCACCACGAGGTTGGCGATCTGGTCGTCGATCGGCGTGCCCAGGAAGATGATGCGCTCGTTCAACAGGCGCGAGTAGATGTCGAACTCGCGCTCGCCTCGAGCCGTGCGCTCTATGACCATCGGGATCAGCGGCACTGTCGACCCACCCTAGCGCCGGCGCCCACCGCGCCCACCGGTCAGCTCATCCGCCGGCGGCGAAAGCCACGCAAGCAGCGCCGCCCGCGCGAAGCGCCACTCGCCCGCCAGCTTGCGCCCTGGCAGCTCACCGTCCTCTGCCAGCTGCTCGACCAGCGCGCGATCGACCTTCAGCAGCTGTGCCGCCTCCTCGCTGCTGAGGACCTCTTCCGCCTGCTCGCGCTCGTACGGCCGGAACGAGTGATGGCCGACGAGCGTCTCTTCCGGCTCGAGCGCCTCGACCGTGAAGCGCCGGCGCCGCGAGTCGTGGGCGCGCTCGCCCGGTGCATCCAGATATCTCTCCACGAGCTCCGACACCAGCGCCTGCTTGGAGCGCCCACGCTCGAAGGATGCGCGATCCAACCTTCGTGCCTGCTCGCTGGGGATGCGCACGAACAGCGGTGACATCACCCCAGAAGCCGCCGTCTGTCGCTGAACCGCGCCCATCGAGATCTCCTCTGTCCTCCGGGACGCCGCCGAAGCCACCGAGCGTTCAGAATCCGAAGCGCGCGAAGGCAAGGCCGCCCGTGGCCGCTGATATCTAGATATCAAGATAGCAGCCGGCTACGAGGTGCGTCCACTGCGCTGCCCGCCCCGCAACCCTCGAGCCGCTGCCGGGTTCGAATCCGGTCCACTCGCCAGCAACGCGACCGCCGCGACGAAACTCCGCTTCCACGACCCAAGGAGGGCACCACGATGAACCAGCTCGAGACACTCCGCACCGCAGGCGTGCCGCGGTTCGCGGCCGCGAGCGCCCTGCTCGCGATCTGCCTCGCGTTCGCGCTGGCGCTCGCCGGGGCGACGGGGGCGATGACCAGCCACGCCGGCTGGCCGCCTGATCAGCACCTCGTGATGGACAAGGGCGCGGCGGGGCGTCACAACGTGCTCGTGGGCAGTCGCGGCGTCCACAACTACCTGCTCGGCGGCTATGGCGATGACACGATCTACGGCGGCGAAGTCGGGGACGTGATCTGGGGCGACTACCACCCGTCGGGCTGGCCCGCCTTCCAGAGCGCCGTCATCCACGCCGGCGACGGCCCGAACTTCATATACGCCAACGACACCGTCAACTACGTGTGGACCGGCACCAACCCGGACACGGTCGTGCACGCGCACGAGGGCTCCGGCGTGATCCACTGCGAAAACGCGAACATCGTCGTGTTCACCAGCCACCGCGCGCTGCCGCACTACAAGCTCGAGGGCTGCCGGCGCATCAGCTTCTACACCGTCGGATACTGATCGCGCCTACAGGTTGATCGAGCGCATCCCCTGCGGGTCGTAGCGCTCGCCGCTCGCTCTCGGCACCGCCTCGGCGATGCGCTCGACCTCCTCCTCGCTGAGGTGGATCTCGGCGGCCGCCAGGTTCTCTTCCAGGTAGGAGACGCGCTTGGTGCCGGGGATCGGCACGACGTGCTCGCCGCGATGCAGCACCCAAGCGAGCGCCAGCTGGCCCGGCGTGATCGCCTTCTCGGCCGCCAGCTCGCGCACGCGCCCCACGAGCTTTTGGTTCTCGCGCAGGTTCTCGCCCGTGAAGCGCGGCCCATAGCGGCGAAAGTCGCCCTCCTCGAGCTCCTCCGGTGAGCTGAAGCGCCCCGACAGGAAGCCGCGACCGAGCGGCGAGTAGGCGACGAGGGCGATCCCCAGCTCTTCGAGCGTCGGCAAGACCTCGTCCTCAACATCGCGCGTCCACAGCGAGTACTCCGTCTGTACGGCCGTGATCGGGTGCACGGCGTGCGCGCGGCGGATCGTCGTCGCGCTCGCCTCCGAGAGGCCCAGGTGGCCCACCTTCCCGGAGGCCACCAGCTCGGCCATCGCGCCGACGGTCTCCTCGATCGGCGTGCTCGGGTCCACGCGGTGCTGGTAGTAGAGGTCGATGTGCTCGACGCCCAGGCGCTGCAACGAGCCCTCGCACGCCTCGCGCACGTACTCCGGGCGCCCGTCGATCGAGCGCACCGGCGCCCCGTCGGGATCGCCGCGCTCGATCTTGATGCCGAACTTCGTCGCCAGGAAGACCTGCTCGCGCCGGTCTTTGATCGCACGTCCCACGAGCCGCTCGTTGGTGTGCGGGCCGTACATGTCCGAGGTGTCCAGGAAGTTGCAGCCCAGATCCAGCGCGCGGTGGATCGTGCGTTGGGCCTCCTCTTCGTCGGCGCTGCCGTAGAACGCCGACATGCCCATGCAGCCGAGGCCGATCATGGAAACCTCGGGGCCGTCCGGTCCTAGCGTGCGCGTGTTCATCGTGTGACTCCTGTCGCCCGGGAAGAATCGATGCAGACATAATGGCAACCGACGTGTTTCCCCTGAACCTGCCCAACCTGCTCACCGTGCTGCGGATCATGCTCGTGCCGGCGCTCGTCGTCGCCCTGCTCGGCAACACGCCCGGCGGGGACGTGCTCGCGGCGGTCGTGTTCGCGCTCGCCTCGCTCACCGACTTCATCGACGGCTACCTCGCCCGCGCGCGCGACTCCGTCACGACCTTCGGCAAGCTCATGGACCCGCTGGCCGACAAGCTGCTGATCGTCGCGGCGCTCATCTCGCTCGTCTCCCTTCACCGCCTGGCCGCATGGGTGGCGACCGTGATCATCGCGCGCGAGCTCGCCGTCACCGTGCTGCGCCTGGGCGCCAGCCAGGCGGGCGTCGTGATCGCCGCTAGCAACTTCGGCAAGCTCAAGACCTGCTTGCAGATCGCCGCGGTCCTCGCCGTCATCGCCGTGCACGGCCAGCCCCCGTGGGTGGCCGTGCTCCTTTACGTCACCGTCGCCGTGACCGTGCTCTCGGGACTCGACTACTGCTTCGGCATGCGCCGGCGCATGCAGCAGCTCGACGCCCGCGTGGCCGACCGCGCCTGACCGGACACCGGGCTAGACGCGTGCTGGTGCGTTCAGCCACTGCTCGAGCGTGGTGTGGTGGGCGGCCGGCGTACCCGCGCCGACCTCCTCGCGCAGCTCCGAGAGCAGGCCGTGGCGTTCGGCGATCACGTTGTGCTGGTGGATCGTCTCCAGGTTCTCCTGGCGTGCGGAGACAAAGCTCGCACCGTCGAGTGTGGGGAAGCTCTCCAGCACGCCCGCGATCATCTCGCGCACGCAGTCCTCGACGAAGCGCGGGCGCCGGTGGGCCTTCTCGACGACCTCGACCTCGTCGGAGCGCTTCATCAGCTCGTAGATCTCCGATGACATGCTCGACTCGGCGATCTGCAGGAGCGTGGCCGCGTCGATCTCCTGCGCGCACTCCTCCGTGCAGCCGATCTCGAGCGTCGCCAGCCCGCGCTGGTTGTGCGTGGCCACGGGGACGTCCTCGAGGATCAGCTCGATCTGCGCTGCCTCGAAGCCGTGCGCCGCGAGCCGCTCGCGTGAGCGCGCCGCGACGAGCTCCTGCGCGCACGGGCACGCGGTGATCCCCGTCGCCGAGACTCCGACGGTGCCGCGCGTGCCGTGCGCGAAGGCCACCGCGCGGCCGTGCAGCGTGTAGATCTCCTGCGTGTGCACGCCCGAGACTGGCGCCGGCTTGTGCTCGGGATAGCGCGCCGCGATCGTCACCTCCGCGCGCTCGGCGCCCTGGCGTGAGCGCACCAGCTCGGCGACGTGGCGCACGAGCGTCTCGGCGCGGAAGGGCGACTCGCTCAGCACCACCTCGCCGATCGCCTCGTTGATGACCTCCTCGAAGCGCGACATATGCGCGCCCTTCTGCCTGCCGCTCAAGTCGACGAAGCAGTCCAACTGCGCGAGGAACAGCTCGTCGCGGATGCGCACCACCTTCTCGACGCCGGTCACGCCCACACGCGAGAGGCCGACCGGGACGCGCGGCGCGCGAGCCTGGACGTCATCGTGCGCGACAGCGCCCGTGGACACCGCGGAGCTCGCCCCTGTCGAGTGCACCGCGGCAAGCGTAGCGCGCCATGGGCGCCCGGCACGCGCGCATCGGTGCCCGCGCGCGGGCACCACCGCAGGGGCTCCCATCTGCGGATTCTGGTAACAATCCGGGCCTCAACCAGCGAGGCAGGGGGAGGATCAGCGCCAGACCGGGGGTCACGTCGCGGACGTGCGCGAGGTGGTGAATCGATGGGGAGGCCGTAGGGAGGGCAAGGTGAGCGAGACGCTCGATGGACTGTTGACAGTCACGGAGCCAGCCACGGACACAGCCACGCCGGAGTTGGAGGAGTTGCAGCGAATGATCGCCGGCCCCCCCAAGGAGCGGCTCGAGCTCGCAGTCGATCCCGGGCTCGACTCGCTGCGCCTCTACCTGCGCTCGATCGGCCGCGTGCCGCTGCTCAACGCCGAGCAGGAGGTCGCTCTCGCCAAGCGCATCGAGCGCGGCGACATGGACGCCAAGCGGCACATGGTCGAAGCCAACCTGCGCCTGGTCGTCTCGATCGCCAAGGGCTACGTGGGGCGTGGCCTGACGCTGCTCGACCTGATCCAGGAGGGCTCGCTCGGGCTCATCCGCGCGGTCGAGAAGTTCGACTATCGGCGCGGTTACAAGTTCTCCACGTACGCCACATGGTGGATCCGCCAGGCGGTCACGCGCGCGCTCGCCGACAAGGCGCGCACGATCCGCATCCCCGTGCACATGGTCGAGCGCCTGAACAAGCTCGTGCACGCCGAACGCCGGCTACTGCAGCAGCTCGGGCGCGAGCCGACGTTCACCGAGCTCGCCGCCGAGCTCGAATCCTCCGAGCGCGACGTGCGCGAGATCATGCGCATAGCCCAGCAGCCGATATCGCTCGAGAAGCCCGTCGGCGAGGAGGACGACACCGCGCTCGCGGACTTCGTCGAGGACGTGTCTGCCGCCTCGCCCTTCGAGATCGCCTCAGAAGCGCTGCGCCGCGAGAACGTCACGCGCGTGCTCGCGCGCCTTCCAGCACGCGAGCGCGAGGTCCTGGAGATGCGCTACGGGATCGTCGGCGGGCGCACGCGCACGCTCGAGGAGGTCGGCAGGGCCTTCAACATCACGCGCGAGCGCGTGCGCCAGATCGAGAACCGCACGTTGAAGAAGCTGCAGACGCTGCCAGACGCACAGCGACTGCGCGAGGCCTCCTGACACGCGCGTACAGCGCACGCTGAGCCTCCGATGCTCGCCCTCGCGCAGCGCATAAACTGACGGCTCCCCGGCGGGGTTCCCGAGCGGTCAAAGGGGACGCGCTGTAAACGCGTTGGCTCTGCCTTCGAAGGTTCGAATCCTTCCCCCGCCATCTCGCTCCCGAGCAGACCACCGCTCGCAGCTGCACACCGCGCCCAGCCGCGGGCCTCACTCCCCGGCGAGCAGACGCGCGAGGTCCTCGGCCTCTCTGGTGCTCACGAGCACGCGACGAAGCACGCCCGGCCCCTCGACCTCGAAGGACAGCGCCGGCAGGCCGCGGCGCACGAGGAACGCTTCGTCCAGGCGGATCGTGCGGGCGACGTAATACAGCCATGGCACGCGCAGGCCAACTTTGATGCCTGCGCGCATCGCCTCGCGCATGGGATCGCCGACGACGTGCGCGCCTTGGACGTGCGCGCGCGGCACGCGAATGTCGCCCATCAACCCCAACGCCTTCTGCCACAGCGCGAGCCGCACCCGGACCTGCTCCTGGTCCACCTCGATGCGCACGCGCCGGCCGATGTGTTAGCGGCGCTCGCTGTCGAGCATCGCCATCTGCGGCTGCGGGTAGCGCTCGCCGGCGACCGCGTCGGACGTGATCGTGTGCTCGAGCGCCGCCAGCTGATCGGCGTCGAGCGTGAGCTCGAGCGCGCCCAGCGCCTCCTCTAGCTGCTTGCGCGTGCGCGCGCCGATCACCGGCACGATGTCCTCGCCGCGCGCGAGCACCCATGCGATCGCCACTTGGGCCACCGTCGCGTCCGTGCGCTGCGCGAGCTCGCGCAGCCCCTCCACCAGCGCCAGGTTGTGCTCGCGATTGGGGCC
This sequence comes from uncultured Solirubrobacteraceae bacterium, assembly GCA_963722435.1. Classification (GTDB taxonomy): domain Bacteria; phylum Actinomycetota; class Thermoleophilia; order Solirubrobacterales; family Solirubrobacteraceae; genus Palsa-744. Next base: position 1,442,271 of record CAVRKZ010000001.1, read on the forward strand.
GCTGAAGCGCGGGGCGTGGGCGCGGAAGTCGCCTGCCGCCAGCTCGCGCTCGGGGCGGAAGTGGCCGCTGATGAGGCCGCGGCTGAGAACGCCGTAGGCGGTGATCGCGATCCCCAGCTCGCGACAGGCGGGCAGGATCTCCTCCTCGACGCCACGCGAGATCAGCGAGTACTCGATCTGCACGTCGCAGATCGGGTGTGCGGCGGCGGCACGGCGGATCGTCTGCGCCCCCACCTCCGAGAGCCCGACGTGGCGCACGTAGCCCGCCTGCACGAGCTCGGCGAGCGCGCCGACGGTCTCCTCGATCGGGACCTTGCTGTCCAGCCGGGCGGGGCGGTAGACGTCGACGTACTCGACGCCGAGACGCGTGAGCGAATGCGCGAGCGCGGTCTTCACTGCCGCCGGGCTCGCGTCGTAGCCCAGCCAGGCGCCGTCGGGACCGCGCTGCGCGCCGAACTTCACGCTCAGCATGTACTGCTCGCGCGCGTGCCCGCGCAGGACCTCTGCGATCAGCAGCTCGTTGTGGCCCATGCCGTAGAAGTCGCCGCTGTCGAGCACGTCGATGCCCGCCTCGAGAGCCGCGTGGATGGTCGCGATGCTCTCGTCGCGCTCGGCCGGGCCGTACACGCCGGACATGCCCATGCAACCGAGCACCAGCGCGGAGACCTCCGGACCGCCACCTCCCAACCGGCGAGTGTTCACGAGCTAGCCACCGGCGGCTCAATATAGGGCGCCGCGAGCGCGTGGCGCGACGGCGTGAAGGCCGGCCGCTAGAGATCGAGCTCTACGTGCTCGTGGGTCTCACCGAAGCAGGCGCGGTGGTAGCAGTCGCCCACTGGTTCCCCGGATCGCTCGATCAGCAGCGAGGTCTCGTGCCACTCTCCTTCGGCGTGCACGACGATCGGCTCGTACACGCCGATCACCTCGCTGCACCGCCGACATCTCAGCCACTCGTCCACCCTCCAAGGATGAGCGCCCGCGAGAGCGCCGCCCTCAGCACTACGCCGCTGGCGCTCGGGGAGAACTACTTAGGACGCCCGGAAGGCAAGCGTCGCTGCGAGGGGGCAGCGCTAGCATCTGGGCGGCGCCGACGTAGCTCAGCTGGTAGAGCACCTCCATGGTAAGGAGGGGGTCCGGGGTTCGAGTCCCCGCGTCGGCTTCCTAGGGCTTGGCGAGCCACTCGCTCACGCTGCCCCGTCCTCGAAGGCGGGCCGAGCGGGAGGCTCGCGATGGATCGCTACATGCGGCAAGCGGTGTTCGAGCCAGCTCGGCAGCGCCCACACGCGCGCCCCGAGGATCTGCAGCACGGACGGCAGCAGCACGCTGCGCACGACGAACGCGTCCAGGAACACGGCGCTCGCGAGGCTGAGACCGAACAGCTCGAGGACGCGTTCGCCGCCGGCCACGAAGGACAGGAAGACGCAGATCATGATCGTCGCCGCCGCCGTGATCACGCGCCCGGTCGATGCGAGCGCAAGGCGCACCGAGCGGTGCGCGTCGTGTGTGCGCTCCCACTCCTCGTGGATGCGCGAGACGAGGAAGACCTCGTAGTCCATCGACAGGCCAAAGACGATCGCGAACAGCATCACCGGGATGAACGCCTGGATCGGCGCCCCGCGCACGTTGAAGAGCGACCCCAGCCAGCCCCACTGGAAGATCGCCACGACCACGCCGAGCGAAGCGCCGATCGACAGCAGGTTCATCAGCGCAGCCTGCAACGGGATCACGAGCGAGCGGAACACGACGAGCAGCAAGAGCGCGGACAGCAGCACGACGATGCCGATGAACAGCGGCAGCTTGCTCGAGAGAACCCGCGTGAAGTCCAGCGTGAGCGCGTCCGCTCCGCCAACCAGCAGGGTCGTGTGGGTGGCGCGCGCGAGCGGCGGCAAGGTATGCCCGCGCAGCGCGCTCACGAGTTCGCTCGTCGCGAGAGACTGGGGGGCCGAGCGCGGGTAGATCGAGAAGACGGCCGTCAGGCGATTGGGGCTCAAGCGCGCGCTCGAGACCGACGCGACATCGGCGGCCCCGCGCAACGCGCTCGAGACCTGCGCGAGCGCGGCCTGCTCGCCGCCTCGCGGCAGGCTCACGACTACCTGCAGCGGCCCATTGAAGCCCGCGCCAAAGCCCCCTGCCAGCAGGTCGAAGGCCTGGCGCGTGGTCTGGTTCGGCGGATTGTTTCCGGCGTCGCTGTTGCCCAGGCGCAGCGCCAGCGCCGGCGCGGCGAGCGTGAGCATGAGCGCCAGCGCAGCGATCGCGCCGGGCCATGGGTGGCGCTCGACGAAGCCCGACCAGCGCGCCCAAAAGCCGCTCCGCGCGCTGTCCTGCCGGATCCTGCGGGCGCCGATCCTGCGGGCGCCGATGCGGTCGCCGAAACGCGCGAGCAACGCCGGCAGCACGCTGAGCGCCGCCAGCATCGTCATCAGCACCGCAAGCGAGGAGGCGACCGCGAGCCCGTAAAGGAATTCGACGCCCAGCGCGAACTGGCCGAGCAGGGCGATGATCACGGTCGCGCCGGCGAACAGCACGGCGCGACCGGCGGTGTCCATCGCGCTCACGACGGCATCCTGGAGCGAGCTGCCCGCGAGCCGGTTCTCGCGAAAGCGCGTGACGATGAAGAGGGCGTAGTCGATCCCTACGCCGAGACCGATCATCGCCGCGAGCTCGGTCGAGAAGTTGGGCATGCTGATCACCCGTGAGCCGATGCTCGCGAGCCCGATGCCGGTGCCGAGTCCGAGCAGCGCGGTGACGATCGGCAGGCCCATCGCGAGGAACGAGCCGAAGGTCACGAGCAGCACGATGATCGCGGCGAGCAGGCCGACCCCCGTCGCCGTGCCTATCGACGGCTTCTGCACGGATTCGATCGCCAGGCCTCCGAGCGCCACGCGCAAGCGCGGGCTGCTCGCGGCTTTCGCGACGCGGATGACGCGTTCGATCGCCCCCGTCGGCAGCACGTTGGCGCGCTCGTCGAAGTTAACCGTCGCAAACGCAACCGCGCCGTCGGGGGAGATCGCCTTCGCGCCTGAAGGCGCGTAGGGGCTGAGCACGCCCGTGACGTGCGGAAGCTTGGCCACGCGCGCGAGCATCGCGGCGACGCGTTCGCGAACGGGCGCTTCGCGCACCGTCCCGCGGGTCGCGGCGATCACGATCTGATCGACGTCGCCGGCCTCGGCGGGGAAGTCACGCTTGAGCAGGTCCGCCGCTCGCTGCGATTCGGTGCCCGGAAGCGAGAAGTTGTTCGCGAAGCGGGCGCCTACGGTCCCCGACACCACGACCACGGCGATCAGCAGCACGACCCAGCCGAGCACGAACGAGCGTCGATGCTCCGTGGCGTGCTTGGCCAGCCGCGCGACGATGCCCATCCTGCGGCCTCGCGACCCAGCCGCGCTCACGATCTTGGGGTTCCCCGATACACTTCAGTGAGAACAGTTTCTAGGCGAAACATTTCTAGATGCAAACTAGCACGTAGCAGGCAATGCTCCCCACAGCACCCACCAGCGAGCTCGAGGTCCAGAGAGATCTGGAGGAGCTCGCCGCGCTGCTCGGCGAGACCCTGCGAGGGCTCAAGCAGTCGAGCCCCGCCCCCCGGGAGCTGCGCGAAGCAGCCGCAAGCGGGTCGCTCGGCCCGCGCCACATGCCCGCCCTGCTGGCCGTCGCCGCCGCAGAACCGTTGAGCGTGAGCGAACTGGCGCGACGGCTCGGACTGGAGCTTTCGAGCACGAGCGCCATCGTTGGTCAGCTCAGCCGCGCGGGGCTGGTCGAGCGCGCGGAGGACGAGAGCGATCGCAGGCGCACGATCGTGCGCCTGCAGGAGCGCCATCGCGAGGTCATTGGGCCGTGGGCAGCGCAAGCACTCGCACCCCTGCGCAGCACGCTCGAGCGCCTCTCCCCCCGCGCACGCGCCAACTTCATGGAAGGCTGGCGCATCCTGCACGAACAGGCGACGGCCGCGGCACCCGCCGAGGCCGACGCGTACGGAGAGTAGGCGCCGGCACACGCCTGGCGCTGGGCGCTCACGCGCCCCTCAGCCTCTCCCGCTCGTCTGGGGCGGCCGCGAGCGGCGAGACGGTTACGAGCGCCGCGCTGCTGGGCGCAAGCGATACGGTGATGATCCCTTTGCGGTTGCGCACGCGCGGAAGATGCAGGGGCGCGCGCCACAGCCCGTCGGGCGCGACTTCGCGGCCGCCCAGGCGCACGCCCGTGAGGGCTTCCGGGGAGGGAGCCGTCAGCGAGAGCACGCTCGCGCCGTGAAAGCCGCCACCCACATCCAGCGCCACGGCCGCGCGGCGCGCTCCCGGCTCGTCATCGACGATCACGAACTGTAGTGCGCCGTCACTGGCGGCGAACGCGCTCGCGATCACGTTCGCGTGCTCGGGCGAGTCGACGCGCGTCGAGAGGGGATGCTCGCCGATCAGCGCGCGCGCCAGCAGCAGCGCGTACCACTCGGGTTGCGCGCGCAGCTGGCCAGCGCCAGCCGCCGCGGCGCTCGGCGCACACAGCGGCGTGTAGCCACTGCAGTTGTTCGGGTTGCCCTGGAAGTTGACGCCCGCGACACCCATGCTCATCGCGCGCGTGAGAAAGCCGAGCGCCCACAGCGCAGAGGCGAACGTGTCGCTGATCCCCGGCGTGCCGCCGCAGGAGACGCTGTTCGTCTCGTCCACGCGGAACGGGACTTCGCTCTCGCGTGCGACCCTCAGATAGTGCGTCAGCGAGGTCTGCTCGCGCTGGCGAATGAGAGGGCTCAGCAGGCGCGCGATGCTGGGCGAGGGCTGTTCGTTACAGCCGAGCGGATAGTGATGGCCTGTGAGCATCGACGGCTGCTGGTCGATGGCCTCGGCGAGGCCCCAGCTTTCATACGCGGCCGAGCCTGAGCTATCGGGTCCCGCCAGCGGGAGACCCGGGGCCAGTGTGGCGATGGCGGCGCGATAGGCCGTGACCTGTTCCTCGTACTGCACGGAGCTCCACGGCTGCGCGCGTAGGCCGTGACGTGCGTATGAATCGGGCTCGTTACCGAGCTCGATCGCCTCGAGCGATTCCCCGAGCTGCGCCTTGGCGGCCGCCGCCTCGCGCGCCGCGGCCAGAGGTTCGTAGTGGCCCATGCCGATCGTCAGCAGCACGTGCCAGCCGCTCTCTGCGGCGAGGATCCCAAGCCCACCCAGGTCCGCTTCATCCAGTACCCCGGAGGCCCAGGGAGGGGGACCTGTCTGGGGATCGAGCCAGCCGATGTCTTCATCCGCGGTCACGCCCCCGAAGCGCAGAACGCCGGGCCCGAGCGAGCGCAGGAGCGCAAGCAGATCTCCGCTTTGCGCGTAGCCCGCGAGCTGGGGCAGCGCCGCTACCTCGAAGGAGAGCCCGAGGAAGTCGGCCGGCACCACGGGCACTGCTTCGGGGCCTTCGACGGACACCGAGAGGTGCACTTCCTCGGGGCGACGCGGTCGCAGCGGCCACGCGTGGCGCGGCGGGCTCGCGTGCTCGCCTGCCTGCCCGCCTGTGCCCCTCAGGGTGCGCCCGTCAGGGTGTCCTCGCGTAGTGAGGGTGCCCGTGAGGGTGCGCGCACCGGCTTGGCGTGAGCCCGTGCCCGGCGTCGGCGTCGCGGGCGCGCCCGCGGCGCTGCAGGCGCCTGAGAGGAGGATCGTCAGCGACGCGCCGAGGAGCAGCAAGCGCGGGCTCGTGTGGATGCGCGCTCGGGCGCGCGCGCGTCGGCGGCTACTGGTCAGGGCTCACCGCGAACCAGTCGCAGTTGAGCTCAGGCGAGCGCTCACAGATCTCGCGCACGAGGTCGAGGACTGCGCGACGGCCGACCGCCGCGCGTTCGTCGCTGGTCATCGCGACCGGCGCGTCCTCGAGCGGCCTTGCCTGGATCTTGGGGCCCTCTTTGACGAACGAGACGTTTCCGTGGTGGCCCTCCAAGTGTTGCCAGAGCATCTCCAGAGCATCCTCGGGCGCCCCGTAGGCGGCGTGGGGCGTGATCCTGAAGTCCACAGTGAGGGCTAGGCTACAGCAGCCGTAGGCGCGGCCCACCCACGCGACAGCTCGACGCGCCGCGAACGCGTGTGGCGCCGCGGCGCGCCCCGTGCGACAGTTCTCCGATCCCCATCTCGCAGCGCTCGCCGTGCTCGCGCTCGCCGCCGTGCTCGCAGTGTGGGCCCCCCGTCGGTACCCCGGTCTCTGGACCGTCCCCGTCTCGCGCGCGCTCGCGTTGGTCATCTTCGCCGCCTGGGCCGGTGAGTACGCGGTCGACATAGCGCGCGGCACGTGGAGCGTGCGCTACACCTTGCCGCTACAGCTGACCGACGCGATCTCGCTGGCGTCGATCGTGGCGCTGTGGACGCGGCGGATGGCCTTCGTCGAGCTGTGCTACTTCTGGTCGCTCACGGCATCGCTGCAGGCAACGCTCACGCCCGATCTGGCAGTGAGCTTCCCGAGCATCTACTACTTCACGTACTTCACCTACCACATCGGTGCGATCGTCGCCGCCTGCCTGCTGGTGTTCGGCTGCGGGCTGTACCCCCGCGCCGGGGCCGTGCGGCGCGTGTACGTTGCGACACTCCTCTGGAGCGCGATCGCCGCCAGCGCCGACCTGCTCAGCGGCGGTAACTACATGTACTTGAGCGAAAAGCCCGAACACAGCTCGCTGCTCAGCGTGCTGGGCCCGTGGCCATGGTACATCGGCTCCACCGCGCTGCTCGCGCTTGCGCTGTTGCTCGCCGTAGGGCTGCTCGCCGAGTGGGCAGCGCGCAGGCTTCCCGGTAGTCTCGAAGGCACCTCGTCAAGCCAGGTTCGGGAGGAGATCCGATGAGCGAAGTGGTGCAGATACAGGTGCAAGACGGCGTGGCGCTGTTGACGCTCAACCGCCCCGAGCGCCTGAACGCATGGACCGAGGAGATGGAGAACACCTACTTCGATCTGCTCGAGCGCTGCGCCGGCGACGAGCAGGTTCGCGTGATCGTCGTGACGGGCGCTGGGCGCGGCTTCTGCGCGGGAGCCGACATGCAGCGGCTGCAGGCGCTCGGCAACGGGACCGCCGAGGCATCCCACACCCTCACGGGCACAGGCGAGCCTCGCGAGCGCCGCCCGCAGAGCCTTCCGCTGTCGATCGGCAAGCCGATCATCGCGGCGATCAACGGTCCATGCGCGGGCATCGGGCTCGTACAGGCCTTGATGTGCGACCTGCGCTTCGCCGCCGAGGGGGCCAAGCTGACGAGTGCCTTCTCGCGCCGCGGGCTGGTCGCCGAGCACGGCATCTCCTGGCTTTTGCCACGACTCGTGGGCCCGGCGCGGGCACTCGATCTGCTCCTCTCAGCACGCGTGGTGCTCGCCGAGGAGGCGGCCGCGCTTGGCCTGGTAAACCGCGTGCTGGCTCCCGAGGCGCTGCTCGAGACGACCCTCGCGTACGCCCACGAGCTCGTCGTCAACTGCTCGCCCTCGAGCATGGCGACGATGAAGCGCCAGATCTACACCGACCTCGAGCGCACCCTGCCCGAGGCGCTCGCCGAGGCCGACCGCCTGATGCTCGCGTCCTTCAGTGCGCCGGACTTCACGGAGGGCGTGGCGAGCTTCCTCGAGCGGCGCGAGCCGCGCTTCACAGCCATCGGCGCGCGCTCGTAGGTGTAGGCCCTAGCTACCAGAGATGCCCGCCGGCGCGGGCTGCGAGCGCACCTTCACGCCGGCGAGCTCGATCTCCTGCGCGCCACCTGGCAGGCCCGAGGGAAGCGAGACGGAGATCTCTACGAGGCCTTCGTCTAGCTCGCTCGCCGCGGGCACGAAGCGAACGTCCGCCCCATCGAGACGAAGCAGCGGCGCCCCCTCGCGCTCACCGCTAGCCACGCCGAGCACCCGCCCCCAGCGCCCGCACACGGCGTCCGGCTCGGCGACCGCGAGGGTGATCCCCGCGAGCCGCCCCGGAGCGCCCTCCCCACTCTCCCGGTCCACTCCGGGCCGCCCCAGCGCCAAGTGCCATACGGCTCCGAGCGGTCGATCGAGACGATCGCGCCGCGCATGTCCGCGGGGTGCAGATGCGTACCGGAGATGTCTGGCAGATCGATCTGCCAGACGACGCGCACGCCGGCATCGTGCGCACGCGAGCGCGCGCCCTCGAGGTCCTCGACGTCGAAGATGACCATGTAGCCCCCGTCGCCGCCGTGGCGCTCGAGGTAGCGACCGGCCGCTGTCTGCGAGCGCACCGGCGAGATGACCTCGAGGAACGCGTCCCCCAGCGAGAACACCGTGTTCGCCAGCCCGAACTCAGCCACCCCCGGATCGCGAAACGGCTCCCCGAGCCCAAGTGCCGCGCGGAGCGCGGAGGCGACCGGCTCGAGCTCGCCCGCCACCAGCACGGCCTGGCGCAGACGTATCCGGGGTCCATCCACAGTGACGCTAACCCTAGCCGGGAGATCTGAAAGCTGGCGCCTTCCGGCTCGAGCGCGCCGGCTCGAGGCGCTCCGGTGCGACCGCGCACGTGCCTACCATGGGGCTGATGTCTCGTCATCCGATCCACACGCTCACCGGGCTGCTCGTCGCGACCGCCGCCGCTGGCGCGCTCGGCGGCTGCGGCTCACAGACGCAGACGGTCTCGGTCTCCGGCACTCCGAGCGTTGCCCACGGCGCGAGCGCCTCGACAGGCGCGAGCGGCGCCACGAGCGCGCCGACGAGCACCAGCCCCCCGTCCGCGACCACCTCAACCGCCGCCGCTTCGGCCAGCGCGACGCGCACGGCCACCGAGCCCGCGTTTGCGCACGGCGAAACGCAGGCCGAAGGGCTCGCGCAGGCGCTCGCCGTGCTCCACGAACGGGGCTATGGTGCCGCGGACACCTCCCAGTATCACGCGGGTCAAACCCTGCGCGTGCTGATCGGCACCAAGAGCCCTGCGGTTGGCGGCTATGACCAGCAGGCGTTCTTCTTCATCGGCAGCCGCTTCCTTGGCACCGATACCAAGGAACCAAGCGCGACGGTCGAAGTGCTCGAACAGGGCGCCACGGAAATCACGCTCGGCTACGCGCTCTACCGTGCCAGCGGCGCCAGCTCGAGCCCGACCGGCGCTCACGCGACGGTGCGCTTCCAGCTCAACGACGGAAAACTGACCGCGCTCGACCCGATTCCTCCTGCCAGCTCGCCTGACGCGTCGAGCAGGCTGTAGCCCTCGCTGAGAGCGCTCCCGAAAGCTCAAGGGCGCGCCGATTTTGGCCGATCGCGCCTATATGGACAGCAATGGTGCGCACGGGCGCGCGCAGGGGGACCCTGAGCGCCGAAGCGCCGAAGCCGCGCAGGAGGACTCCAGCCGACACATCTCCTGCTCTATGACGAGCGTGATCGTGCGGCTCGTGCGAAGCCACGGCGGCGAGGCCGCGCTCGCCCAGCTGCTCCAGCAGGCCGGCAGCGCCCGCGTGTCCTCCTACCTCGAAGACGCGGACAACTGGGTCTCCCAAGAGGAGGTCTCAGCCCTCCTGCAAACCGGGGTGGCGCTGACCGGCGACCCCTCCTTCGCGACGCACGTGGGCGAAGAGATGGCGGTACAGCACGCCGGCACACAGGTCGCCACGTTGCTGCGCTCGCTCGGCTCCGTCGAGGCGGTGCTGCAGGCCGTGGCGCAAACGGCGGGACGGTTTACGACGACGACCGAACTGGAGGCGATCGAGGTCGCCCCGGGGAGGGCCACGATCCGGGCCGTCGCGCGCGAGGGCTTCACGCGCAACACGCAGACGTGCGAACTGACTAGCGGCCTGCTCACGGGCGCGCCGAGGCTGTTCGGGCTCCCGCAGGCGAACGTCGAGCAGAGCGAATGCCAGGCGCGCGGTGACGCTCAGTGCCTTTACACGGTCACCTGGGACGCCGAGCAGGCGGCCGCCGCCGCCGACCCGCAGCAGCGCGTCACAGCGCTCGAGGGCCAGCTGCTGGCGATGTCGCGGCGACTGCACAACGTGTATGGGATCGCCGGCGATCTCGTCTCGACCGAGGACCTCGACACCGTCCTGCGCCGCATCGTCGAGCGCGCCGCAGACGCCGTGCGCGCCCCCAGCCACATCCTCGCGGTACGCCCGGACCCGACCGCGCAGCTACAGGTCTACAGACGCGGCATCGGCGAGGGCGACGCCCAGGAGATCGCACGCGCGGCGCTCGAGGGCGAGCGGCTGCCGGGTAGCTCGGCACTCGTCGTTGACGTGAACTCGGGCCGACGCAGGTACGGAAAGCTGATCGCTCACTTCCCGGCCAAGGTCCAGTTCTTCTCGCAGGAACGCGAGCTGCTCGGCCTGTACGCAAAGCACGCCGCCGCCGTGCTCGACATGGCGCTCGCGCTGCAGGAGTCGGCCAGCCGTCACGCGCAGGTGAGCTCGCTGCTAGCGCTCTCTCACGCGCTCGCCGACGCGGGCTCGAGCGTCGAGGTCGCCGAGCGCCTCGCGGCGGCCGCCCCCCAGGTCGTGGACTGCGACCGCATGACCGTATGGCTGTGGGACGGCCTCGCGCGTTGCCTGCGCTCGGGCTCGTCCTGGAAGCGCACGCCCGCGATGGTCGTGCTCGACCGTGAGATCACGATCTCCGCAGCTGACACAGAGGTGCTCCAGCGCATGCTCGCCGACCCCCAGCCGCTGTTCTGCGACCAGTCCGACGCAGACGCCTTCACCGCGCAGCTGATGGACTCGCTTGGCATGGTCGCGTTGGCGATCGTCCCGATCGTCGCACGCGACGTCTTCCTCGGCGTGCTCACCGCGGGCGTGATCGAACGCCCCGAGCGCATGCGCCGCGACGACGATCTGCTGCGCCGCCTCACGGGCGTCGCCGCGCTCGCCGCGCCGGCCCTGCAGAACGGCCAGCTGGTAGACCAGCTGCGCTACAAGGCGAGCCACGACAGTCTCACGGGGCTGCTCAACCGCGTCGGCTTCAGGCAGCAGATCGACCGCACTCTGCAAAGGGTCGAAGACGGAGGCAGCCGCGTCGGGCTGCTGTTCATCGACCTCAACGACTTCAAGCAGGTCAACGACGTGCACGGCCACGACAACGGCGATGAGCTGCTGCGACTGGCCGGCGGACGGCTGCGCTCGATCTGTCGCGGCGAAGACGACGTCGCGCGGCTGGGGGGAGATGAGTTCGCGGTCATCCTCGCGGACGTCCGCGAGGACGAGCAGGTGCATGCCGCCGAACGGCGCGTGCGCGAGGCCTTCAGCAAGTCCTTCCAGGTCAACCACATCGCGATCTCGGTCGGCGCGAGCGTCGGCGGCGGAGTCTGGCCAGACGACGGCTACACCGTCGGCGATCTGGTCAGGCGAGCCGACTCGGCAATGTACGCGGACAAGGCGCGTATCAGGCGCGAACACGTGCTCCTCGCAGGGGCCCCAGCCGACGGCGCCGCCTAGGCGCGCACGGCCAGCTCGGGCTAGTGTCCTGCGCGGCGCAGCAGCCGCGACCACAGCGAGGGAGCTCGCGGCTGGCGAGCCAGCCACTCGTCTTTGAGCACGAGCTCGCCGCTCGTGCGTGCCCTCATGACGCACTCGATGTGCGCGTGACGGCGACGGCGTGGGTCTCCTTCGGGCGCGATCAGCATATGCTCGCTGAGGGCGGGGAGATGACGACCACAAACAGGACAGCGATACGTCGACGGCTTGCGGTTCGAGGCCTGACGCACGGTCCACCACGGCGCGCGCGGAAGATCGGACACGGCTCCATTGTGACGCCGCTGGCCGCCACGCTCGCCACGAGCATGGCGATCGGGATCGGAATCTCCCTGGCGCGCTCCGAGCGCCAGCGCCAGCGCGGGCGCGCGCGACGCGCGCAGGACGAGCGGCTGGGCCTACACCCCGCGGAGACGCTCGCGCAAGGCCTGCACCGGATGGCCCTGGCGCAGGTCGAGCTCGTGCTCGAGCTGTTGGACGCTCGCAATCCGACGCCGCGCGAGCAGCGCGTACCCGACGAGCGCGCTGTGCACGAGACGCGCAAGGCGATCAAGCGCCTGCGCGCGCTGCTGCGAGTGCTGCGCGGAGAGCTCGGTGAGCGCGCGTATGAGCGCGAGAACGCAGCGCTCCGCGAGATCGCGCGCAGGCTCTCGGGAGCGCGCGATGCGACGGTCATGCTCGCGACCCTCGACGGGCTGATCGAGCGACATCCGCACAAGCTCTCTGACCGCCCCGGCGTGCTCGCGCTGCGTCGGCGGCTGCTCGCGGAGAGCGCGCGCACGCAACGGGTGATCCTGGCAGACCCGGTCGTGCGCGCCGAGGTGATCGGCGAGCTGCAGGCGCTGCGCTGGCGGATCGCCGCGTGGGCGCTTCCCGCCGGAGGCGGGTTCGAGCTGATCGACACCGATCTGCAGCGCCTGTACCGCCAGGGCTCGAGGCGCCTGCGCCGCGCCGCGCGCGGGCACGGCGGGCGCAGCCGCGCTCTGCACAGATGGCGCACGCGCGTCAAGGACCTGCGCTACGCGGCCGAGATGCTCGAGCGACGGACGCCCGCCGGTGGCCGGGGCAACGGCGCCCGCGCGGCTAAGAAGGGCGTACGCCGCCAACACCAGAAGCGCCTGCACGCGATCGCCACACGCGCGGATGAGCTCGGCGAACTGCTCGGCGAGGAGCACGACCTGGCCGTGCTCGCCGAGCGCTTGCGCGCCGCCCGGTCGGGCAAGAAGTCCGCGCACGAGGAGCTCTGGCGCACGGGCAGGCGCACGCGCGTGACGCTGCTCGAGCTGATCGCCAAGCGCCGACGCACCTTGCGGCGGCGCGCCCTGCGCAGGGGAGAGCGCCTCTTTTGCATGAAACCGCGGCGGCTCGCGGGCGTGCTCCGGCGCGCCTACGAGGAGGTTGCCGGCGAGTCGCGCTGAGCGCGTCGGTGCGGCTGCGCGCAGGGCGCCTGGAGCCGGCGGGGCCGGCCGGCGCCAGCTGCTAGCGCACGCTTACGACCGTGAGCGTGCGCGTGCGCTTTGGCAGCGTGACGGTGGTCTGCTCGCCGGCTGCGCGCCCGAACAGCGCCGTGCCCAGTGGCGATTCCACCGACACGCGCCCCTCCCGCGGCGCCGCGTCGTGGGAGCTCACGATCTCCCAGGCTTCCTCCTGGCCATGCTCGTCGCGGACGGTCACGCTCGAGCCCAACCCGACCTTGCCCGCGCGCTCGGAGCTCTCGGACACCACCACGGCGCCCGTGATCTTCTCGCGCAGGCGGGCGATCTTCGTCTCCAGGTGCGCCTGATCGTTCTTCGCGTCGTGGTACTCGCTGTTCTCCTTCAGATCGCCCCATTCGCGCGCCGTTTTGATGCGCCCAGCGATCGTCCGCCGCCCCTCCCCCTCGAGCACGGCGAGCTCGGCTTCCATCGCCGCGAGCGCCTCGGCCGTCGTCAGCTTCACCGCCTCGCTCATCCGTTGCAGCCTAGCCCCTTACGACGAGCACGCGCGCTCGTGACTAGAAGTAGTCGCTTGCGGGGATCGACAGCAGCGCGTAGTCCTGCACGATCGCCGTCTGCGTGAGTAGGTCCGCGCTGGGCGGCGAGCCGGTCACGAAGACGTAGTCGCTGAGGCGCTCGTTCTGCCAGGCGTAGTTGACGTATTCCTGCGCGAGGCCGGTGCCGGGTGGATCATGCGTGACCGAGTCCAGGTACATGAGGTTGCGCAGATACACCTCCACGAAGAACGGGTTTTCCGCGATCAGGTGTTCGAGGCTGAAGTACGCGAGCGAGGCGGCTGCCGTCTGGCGCGCGAGCCACAGGTAGCCGCTGTTGTCGGTCGCCTGATAGAGCAGCGTGCCGGCACCGATCATCGAGCCCTGGTTGTAGCTCCAGAGCGCCGGTTCGACGGCGCCTTTGCGCCCGATGTGGTCGGCGTAGAGGTAGGGGTTCGACGGCTCGGCGAGACACTGGCGCACCCAGTCATAGGCCTTTTCTGCGAACTGCAGGTACTGGATGTTGTGCGTCAGTTTGTAGAGCAGCGTGGCGAGCTCGGCGGCGGGAGCGGTCGTGACGGTGTTGCGTTCGTTGTCGGTGGACAGGTTCGAGAACGGAATCCCCCCCGGGCACGCGATGCCCGGGCCTTCCTGCCAGCCGGCCATCTCGAAGGCCATGATGCCCTCGGCGCTGCCCAGCAGGGCCTGCTTGTGCGTGAGCTGGTAAAGGCGGACGAGCTCGAGTGCCACCCAATCGTTGTCGTCGTAGTACTTGGCGCCCCCTGGACCCGTCGGCGGCGCCACCGTGCCGTCGAACGCTGCGAGCGTGCTCGTGTAGACCCCTTCCGCCGCGCCCGAGTTGTCGGTGTCCAGGTAGGAGTCCAGGCCCGTCAGGCGCGCGTCGATTTCCTTGTCGAGCTCGCTCCCGAGCTGAGCGCCGACGTGGGGTATGAAGGAGACGCTCACCGTCGCCGCGAGCGCCTGCGAGAAGGGCCACAGGAAGGAATACGGTTCGCCCTGATACAGGCCAGAGCCTGCGATGTAGAAGTATTTCTGCATCGCTTCGAAGGCCACGAGGGCGCGCGCGGGGTTGCCGTGGAGCGCTGGCTTTGCGGGCTTTGCGGGCTTTTTAGGCTGCGCGGGAGTCGAGGGAGCGGCGGTGGGATTCGGCTGCGCTGGCGCCGGGGAAGCGCCGGTGGACGAGAGCTCGGAGCGCCGCGCCGTAAAGGCCGGACGCGTCGCGCCAGCCGGATATGGCGAGGGGCGCGCCGCTGCGGCGGCGGGAAGCGCCACCAGCGCCAGCAGCGACGCCAGCAACCAGGCCGGCAGCGAGGCCAGCAGTGCTCCGGGGGCTCGCACTCGGGGAGCGCGTTCGAGCTTGAGCATCATCGACACAACAATCGGCTCGCGGATTCGATTTGGTATACGCGCGGCCCGCCACGCCGCCGGCCCACGCCCGAAGCGGCGCGCCGCGCGATTGTTCCACACTCACACCTACCGAGAGCTCGCTTGCAATACGACTACACGACCGTCGGGCATGTGACCATCGACGTCCTCGATGACGGTTCGCGCCGCCCCGGCGGCACGGCGTTCTACAGCGCGCTGCAGGCAGCCCGCCTCGGGCGTCGCGCGCTCATCATCACCCGCGGCGACCCCGCGGAGCTCGAGCGACTGCTCGAGCCCTACGCGGGCGAGCTGGAGCTGCAAGTGCAGCCGGCCGCCACCACGACTACGCTGCGCACGAGCGGTCAGGGCGAGGATCGTCGCCAGCGCGTGCTCGCGTGGGCGGGGCCGATCGGCGAGGACGTGCGCGTAGCGACCTCGATCCTGCACGTGGCACCCGTCGCGCGCGAGACGCCCTCGCACTGGCAGGGCGCGGCAGAGCTCGTCGGGCTGACGCCGCAGGGACTCGTGCGCACGTGGGATCCCAGCGCCGGCGCGGAGATCGCGCAGGGGCGACCCCCGCAGGGTGCGCTCGAGCTCGCCAGCCGCTGTGAGGCGATCGTGCTCAGCGAGTACGAGCGCGCCTCGTGTGCCGAGCTGATCGCGGCGGCCAGCGCAAATGGGGCGCTCGTCGCGGTCACGGCGGGAGCGCATCCCCTGACGCTGATCGTGCCAGGCAGCGAGCCCTTGGAGCTCGACGTGTTCGCCCACGAGCACCCGGTCGAGGACCTGGGCGCCGGTGACGTGTTCGCGGCCGCCTTCTTCATCGCCCTGCACGAGCGCCGCCCCGCGCGCGAGGCCGCCCGTTTCGCGGGCGCCGCCGCTGCCGTGCGCGTCGCGGGCGCCGGTGCCGGCGCGGTGGGCAATGGGGAGCAGATCGACGCGCGCCTGCGCCTCTCCCCGTATTCTTGAGAATCTTGATATACTTGATGAACAACCCTCCTGATCCCTCCTCTGACTGGGCCGGCTCTTTAGCCGGCTCAGTCAGTTGTGGACCTGAGAGGATGCGCCGGTGGATCGCGAGTCGCTCCTGCAGCAGCCCGATGTGCTCCGCGCGAGCAAGCGGCGTGGAGATGCTCGCTACGTGCTCGGCGTGGATGGCGGCGCAACGAAGACGCTCGCCGCGGTCTACGACATGCGCGAGCAACGCCTTCACCTGGGGCACGGCGGGCCGAGTAACGAGGACGCGGTGGGCGCAAAGGCCGCCGTCCAGGCCCTGCTGAGCGCAGCGGAGGAGGCGATTCAAGGAGCTGGCATCGGCGCTTCGCAGCTGGGCGCAGCGGTGCTCGCGATCGCGGGCACGGACACGCAGGACGTGGCCGAGCACGTGCGCTCGGCGCGCACGGAGGCATGGGTGGTCGTAAACGACGTCGTCGCCGCGTGGGCGAGCGCGACGGGCGGCGGTCCCGGCGTGGCGGTGATCGCCGGCACGGGCTCAAACGTCTTTGGCGTGGGTCCCAGCGCGGGAGACGGCGCGGCTGCCCGCGCCTGGCGCGCCGGTGGGTGGGGCCACATCCTGGGGGACGAGGGCTCCGGCTACTGGCTGGGCGTGCAGTCGCTCAAGGCGGCGCTTCGTGACCGCGAGCGCTCGGGGCCGGCGACGGCTCTGAGCGACGCGCTGGTGGCCTTCTTCGGCGAGCCGAGCGTCGAGGCGGTCGCGCAGAGGGTCTACACCAAGCCGCTCAGCAAGGGCGAGATCGCGGCGTTCGCAATCGAAACGGGGAGGCTCGCCGAGCGCGGCGACGCCGTCGCGCGCGAGCTCTACGAGCGGGGCGCCGGCGAGCTCGGAGAGCAGGTCGCCGCGGTTCTGCGCCAGACGGGCCTGGCGGAGGAGAACGGCGAGGATGGCTTCCCCGTGGGATTGATCGGAAGCGCCTTCAAGGCCGGGGCAGTGTTCGTCGAGCCACTCACGCGCGCGATCCACGCGTGCGCGCCGGTTGCGCGGGTGAGCACCGTGCAGATGGCGCCCGTGGGCGGCAGCCTGCTGCTGGCTGCGTGCGCATGTGGACTCAAGGACGCCGTAGACGCGCGGGTGCTCGAGCCGCTGATCGACGCAGCGCTTGGCGACTGAGGCCGGCGCGCCGATCGAGCGCGAGCGCGATCGCTGCCGGCTCCTCGGCATCCGTCCAAGCGTCGTTTCAGGATTCATGGCCCCCGTGAGGGTGGCCGATCACAAACGACAGCGTGGACGGCTCGAGCACACAGGACGGCCAGGATCTCGCACTGGGGGCCGAGGCGCTGCTGCGCGAGCACCCCGACGCGCTCGTCTGTGGCCTCGCGAGCAACGGCCTGATCGTTCCGGTCCCGAACACGATCGGTCTGTGGGGCCAAAGCCTCGTCGAGGGACGCGCGCTCGTCGATAACGTCGTCGCCGCCGACCGCGCAGCGGTTGTACGGCTGTGGCTGCGCGCTCGAGAAGAGGGCGCGGCGAGTACGAAAGTGCGGCTGCTGCGTCAACCCAAGACGTGGATGAAGCTCTACTTCCTCGATCTTCGCGAGCTACACGGCGTGCTTCTGGGGGTGATCATCCCGGTGGAGGACGACTCGAAGAATGACGGTGACGCTGAGGAGGAGGAGCTCGCGCCCGCCGCGCCCCGCTTTTGCTCGCTGATGGAGGACGAGTCGGCGCACGTGCTCGGCTGCGACCGCGCCTTCACGGAGATGTTCGGATACACCGAGCAGGAGCTGCTCGGCAACTCCGTGCTCGAGCAGATCCACCCCGACGACCAGGGGCGCGCCGTCGAAGGCTGGCTCGCGGTGGTCTCGACCGGACGAGACCAGCACACGCGCCTGCGCCGCCGGCGCAAGGACGGCACGTGGATGTGGGTCGATACGACGCTTCACAATCTGCTCAACCACCCCGACTGCAACCACGTGCTCGTGGAGATGATCGATATCTCGGCAGAGATGCGCGCCCAGGAGGCGCTCCAGGAACGCGAGGAGCTGCTGCGCCGGCTCACCGCCGCTGTCCCGGTCGGGCTGCTGCACATGGACACCGAGCGCAAGGTCGTCTACCACAACGCGCGCCTGCTCGAGATCCTGCACGGCGCGGGCGCCGACGAACAGCTCGAGCGAGAGTGGGTCGCAGCAGATGCGAGCGAGTCCTCCCCGAGTCGATTGATGGCCGGCGAGCTCTTGCGCACCGTGCGCGAGAAGAGCATGGCCGAGCTCGACGAGGCACTCGAGCAGGTTCTGGGCGAGGGCGTTGATCGCGATCTCGAGGTCGACCTCACGCTGCCCTCGGGCGCTTGGCGGCGCGCCCTGATGAGCCTTCGCGCGCTGCTGCGCCCGAGCGGAGAGGTGATGGGGGCGATCAGCTGCGTGCTCGACATCACCGACAGCGCGCGTGCGCGGCGCGAGCTCGAGCACCGGGCGACCTTCGACCCCCTGACCCACTGCCACAACCGCTCCTCGGTGCTCGGCACCCTCGAGCGTGAGCTCGCCCGCGAGGACTCGCCCATCACCGGCGTCGTCTACGTTGACCTGGACGAATTCAAGCCCGTCAACGACAAGCTCGGGCACGCGGCCGGCGATGAGCTGCTGGTGCTCGTGGCCGAGCGATTGAAGCTAGTGAGTCGCGACAGCGACGTCGTCGGGCGCTTGGGCGGCGACGAGTTCCTGATCGTCTTGCACGAGATCCCCGGGCCCGAGATCGCGATGCGCGCGGCGCAGCGGATCTGCGAATCGCTGTGCGAGCCCTTCGAGCTCTCCCACGGTGCTGCCGAGCTGCGTGCGAGCGCCGGCGTCGCGTGCGCCCACGGCGGGCACGTAAGCGGCGAGGAGCTCGTCCGGCGCGCCGATCAGGCGATGTATCGCTCGAAGAGCGAGCGGCGCGGCGCGCCTGTGCTGGCCGCCGCGTAGCCGATCCCGCAGATCGCCGTCTCAGAAACCCTCGGCCAGACGCAACAGGGCGGGGCGTCAGCGCTCTCGCGCCGAGCCCCGCCCATATTTCAAGGTGAGCTTCCCCTCGAAGGAGCGTCTACGGGTTATTAGGAGACTTTGAACTGACCTCCCGGTAGTTCGAGTTTCATCTCGCCTTCGAACTTGCCGCGTTCGTATTCTGCATGGCCGCCTTCTTCGAGCACGGCGCAGACTTTGCTGTTTTCTTTCGTCGGTTCAACGGCCCATTCGAGTCCACCTTCGTCTTCGAAGGGTCCCGTTTCACCTTTTTCGTGTGCTTCGGCGTGGGGGTGGACTTTGTCTACGACTTCAACCCGTTCCTGGCCGGAGGGGAACTCCTTTTCGAATGCCTTGCTCTCAGGTGTGGGCTTGAAGATCTGGTTTTCGAAGCTCCACGGGTGATATTCCGGCATCTCCGGCGGGATCACCGCCGAAAACGAATCGGAGTCGATCGTCAGCAGACATCCGGCTTTCGGGAGCCTAACTTCGATCGAGGTGAGCAGCTTTAGTTCCCCATCGGTGTTGTATTCCCATTCAGTCAGGTGTTCTTTGCTCTGAACCACCGAGGCCTTGTATGGGGAGCCGGTACCAGGATTTTCCGGCACGTGGTACCAGCAGTCCTGGTATGTGACTTTGAGGCGGATCGTCGAAGACGGCGTCGTCGGCGCGGGACCCGTGGCTTTGACGGTCGCGCAGTGGACGCTGTAGTTTTCGGCTTTGACTTTTTCGTCGGATTTATTGATGTATTCCGCCTGCAGCGTGAACGACTGCGGATAGGCGGCTTTCGACGAGCCGACCCTTTTGACGGTCTGAAGTGTCGCGGGACTTTTCGTTTTCGTCCCTGCCGTCGCTTCGAACATCGATGTGGCCAGCGCCGCGCTGGCGAACACCCCAAACGCGCATACCGCACCGATCAGCCCAACGGCTATCTTGACGTGTCTCATTCTCCTAGAAGCTCCCTTTTTTAGTGGACGATCAGGCCCTCCATGAGACCCGCTCTCTCGGCCTCACCCATCGACCATGGGGGTACCCCGCCTCTGGCCCCCAAGGGCCGGTCCCCGGGGATATACCCGGAAAGACATGGCGGGTAATCATACCCCACGCCCAGGCAGCAGTCAAGCGCACGCCCCCTTTGCGACCGGGCTCGCGGTGCCTGCCTATACGCTTACTCGCCGCGGCTCCTAAGCTGGAGGGCTCGAGAGATGGCGACGTTGGAGAGCGATGAGACGAACCCCTAGGCGCCGCATGCTGCTTGCCCTAGGAGCCGCTGCTGTGATCGCCGGCGTGACGGTCGCGATCGTGGCCGCCGTGTCTGGCGGCGGGCACGCCCATGCGCCCTCCGCGCGCGCGGACGCCGCCACCCAGCCGCCGGCCGACCTGCTCACGGCCGCCAGATATCTCGGCTTGAGCGTAGGGCAGCTGCGAGATGACCTGCGCGCTGGCGAGACGCTCGCCGAACTCGCGAACGCAACGCCGGGGAAGTCGGCGAGAGGGGTCGAAGATGCGCTCGTGAGCGTGAAATCCGCGCGCATCAGGGCAGAGGTTGCGCGCGGCACGCTGTCCACGAGACGGGAGGGCGCGCGGCTGCGCGCCCTGCGCAGGCGCGCGAGCTCGGAGACCAGACGCCAGCGCGGCGCGCTGCGAGGCCCCCGCGCAGACGCGATCGCCGCTGCCCGCTACCTGGGCATACCCGCGCAGCTGCTCCTCAGCGAAGAGCGAGCGGGCCACCCGCTCGTGCAGATCGCGAGCTCGAAACACGGACGCACGACGGCGGGGCTGATCGACGCGATCGTGGCGGCGAGGAAGAAGGTGATCCTGGCCGCAGCTGCATCGGGGCGCATCAGCCACGCGACCGAGAGCAAACTGCTCGCAGCTCTGCGTCAGCGGGTCAGCAGCGAAGTCAACACTCCGTAGCGCCTCCCGCCGGCCCGATAGCGCACGTGAGCCCGCGGGTTTGGAAACGACGACGACGAGGAGGAACGAGATGGCCAGCACTCACGCCAGCACCCAGATAACCCAACTGGGCACCGTGATCGTGCCCGTCAGCGACCAGGACAGGGCACTCGAGTTCTACACCGAGAAGCTCGGCTTCGAGACGCGGGCGGACATCCCCTACGGCCGGAACGAACGCTGGCTTGAAGTGGCGCCCGCGGGGGCCGCGACGACGATCGCGCTCGTGCCCCCGCGCGAGGGCGAACCGACCGGCGTGCAGACGCGCGTCGGTTTGACGACCGAGGACGTCGACTCCGACTACGCAAGCCTGAAGGAGGCCGGGGTAGATGTCGACGAAGTGGTGCGCATGGGCGACCCGGTGCCGCCGATGCTCTTCTTCCGTGACCAGGACGGCAACAGCTTCATGGTTGTCGAGCGCGGTCACTAGCGCGCATAGGCGATCGCACACCACAGCGATCGGATCACCCTCGGAGAACGCGAAGGCCCTGCGATTGCGGGGCCTTCGCTTACGCGCCCTGAGGGATTCGGACTCCCGACCTTCGGTTCGGTAGCTCGCAGCGGGGGTGTCGTGGCGCGTCGTAGGGCACCCGCCGCGCTCGCACTGTACGTCTTGGTCGGTGCGGGCACGGGTTAGCCGAGCGCGCCAAAGTTCAAGAATGCGCCGGGTGGGTCGATTAGGACTTCATGCGCGGCCATACCCGAGGGCCAGGGTCACGGCCCACGGTAGTCTCGCGGGGCTCTCGCTGTTTGCTGGGGCGTGCACGGCGCGTGGCCGCCCGGTACCGGCCGATATGACGCTCGCGGTCCCCACACCCGAGCAGATCGCTCTGCAGGCGCAGCTACTCGATGAGGTCGACGCCTCCGTCATTCTCCTCGAGATTTCGAGCGAGCGTGCTGTCGTGCGCTACTGGAATGACGGCGCCCACCGCCTTTTCGGGTACACCGCCGAGGAGGCCATCGGCTGCTCGCTGATGGATCTAGTCACGCCTGAAGAGAGGCGTGAGACTGCAGTCCGGCATGGCCCCGCCGTGCTTGCCGGCATGACGGTCGAGGATGAAGTCGACGTGCACGACAAGCATGGACGGGTTTTCCCGGTCTACGCTCGGATGCGCCCCGCGCCGCCCGGCGACGGGATTGGACCGAAAATGTACGTCAACGTGATGGTCGACATCAGCGCGCGCCGTGAGGCCGAAGCGGCACTGCTGCGCCACGTCGAGGCGCAGCAGGAGGTGGTCGACCTCGGCCGGCTCGCCCTCAAGGGCGGCTGTCTGAACGAGCTCTTCGACCAGGCGGTCGCCGCCGCGGCGCGCGTCCTTTCGGGTGACTGCGCGCAGCTGTTCGAGCGTGTCCCCGGCACGCAGGATCTCACCGTCGCGGCGTCCGTGGGATGGCCCCAGGACCGCAAGGGGAGCCGCATCGTCAGCAGGGGACCCTCCTCCTTGGAGAAGGTGGCGAGCGTAGGCGGACTGGCGATCGTCGAGGACTGGGAGCAGGAGCGGCGCTTTCCGCCCTCGCAGGGGCTGGTCGACCGGGGCGTGCGCAGCAGCGTCGCCGTCCTCATCGGTGAGCTCGAGGCGCCGCTGGGGGTTCTCGCGGTTCACTACAAGCGTGCTGGAACGGTTCCACCGGATTATCCGCCGTTCCTGGATGCGTTGGCGAATGTCCTAGCCGAGGCCATCCACAACCGCGAGGCGCAAGAGGCGATCCGCCACCGGGCACTTCACGATGAGCTGACCGGGCTGCCGAACCGCACGCTGTTCCTCGATCGGGTCGCCCACGCGCTCGTCCCGAGCGAGCGCGACCGCCAACCGTCGGCTGTGCTCGTAGTGGACCTCGATCACTTCAAGCTGGTCAACGACAGTCTCGGCCACGAAACGGGCGACGAGCTGTTGCGCCTGGTGGCCCCGCGGCTCGCTGGCGCGATTCGCCCGCAGGACACACTCGCGCGTCTCGGCGGCGACGAGTTCGCGGTGCTATGCGAGCAGCTTCCCTCCGGAGAGGCCGCGGCAGCGATCGCCGGCCAGCTGACCGGCGCGCTGCAGGAGCCGATCGTGCTCGGCGGCGACGAGCACACGGTGAGCGCGAGCATCGGCATCGCCCTCGGAACTCCCGGGTCGGGCTCCGTGGAGCTCTTGCGCGACGCGGATGCCGCTATGTACCAGGCCAAGACGGCCGGCCGCGGCCGATTCGAGCTGTTCGACCGCGAGATGCACGTCCGCGTCCTCGACCGTGTGCGAACCGAGTCGGCTCTGCGGGCGGCGCTCGCCAACGAGGAGATCCACCTGCACTATCAGCCCATGGTGTCGCTGCGCGACGGCGAGATTGTGGGCGCCGAGGCCCTCGCGCGCTGGCGACACGTCGACTGGGGGTCGATGTCTCCCGCCGAGTTCGTCGCCGTCGCCGAGGACAGCGGGCTGATCCACGAGCTCGGCGCTCAGGTTATACGCCGAGCGGCGCGCGAGAGCGCGGGCTGGCAGCACGTCCCGGGCTTCGCCCACATCGCCGTGAACGTCTCCACGCGCCAGCTCCTCCAGCCCGAGGAGGTGGTCTCGCTCGTACGCGAGGTGACCGCCGCGGAGGGCATCCCGCCGGGCTTTCTCACGGTCGAGATCACCGAGAGCATGCTGATCGAACGGCTCGATGCGGCGCGCGCCACCCTGGACGCGCTCAACGAGCTCGGCGTGCGCCTGTCACTCGACGACTTTGGCACCGGCTATAGCTCGCTGAGCTACCTCGCGAACCTGAACTTCGACGACGTCAAGATCGATCGACTCCTGATCGAGAGGATCGTCACCTCGCAAAAGGCCGCCGCGCTTGCCGCCGCGATCATCCACATGGGGCACACGCTCGGCCAACAGGTGATCGCCGAGGGCGTCGAGACGGCGGAGCAGGCCACCCGACTGAGGGAGCTCGACTGCGACATCGCTCAGGGCTACTACTTCGCCAAGCCAATGGAGCCCGAGGCGTTCACGCTGCTTCTCGAGGAACGCGGAGGGGCAACATGGCCGGCTCTAACCACCAGGCCAGCGCTCGCGGTGCAGCCGAGGCGACGCCCAGCTCACGCCAGCGGATCGCGGGCCGCTGCTCGCCGCGAGCCAAAACGCCCCTCAGCCCGCCTTTAGGAGCCGCTTCACAGTTCGGCACACCCCCTGACGAGAGCCGCCGGGATAGGGTTACGGGGTTGGCTGTGCGCGCTCTCGTTTTCGACGTGTTCGGGACGCTGGTGGACTGGCGTTCGGGGATCGCGAGGGCGTTTCTCGCGAGCAAAGTATCGGGTGATCCGGAGGAGCTGGCTGACGCGTGGCGCGCCTGTTTCTGGCCGCTGCTGGCTTCGGTCAACGCCGGCGAGCGGCCGTGGGCGAACTTCGAGGAGCTTCACGACGCCGCGTTGGACGAGCTCCTCGCCGAGCGGGGCATGGATCTTTCCACTGTCGAGCGAGCGCGGCTCCTGGACGCGTGGCATCAGCTCGACGCCTGGCCGGACGTGCGTAGGGGTCTTGATGCCTTGCGCCGCGAGCGGGTCGTTGCGGCCCTGTCGAACGGCCACGTTGCTCTGCTCGTCGATCTCGCCCGTCACAACGACCTGCACTTCGACTGCGTGCTCTCAACGGAGCTAGCGCGCACCTACAAGCCGGCGCCGGAGGCTTACCTGATGGCGCCGCGCCTGCTCAACTTGGAGCCGGCCGAGGTGATGCTCGTGGCCTGCCACCCCTCGGATCTCAAGGCCGCGCGCCGGGCCGGGTTGCGGAGCGCGCTCGTCGAGCGCCCACTCGAGTACGGCAAGGGCTCGCCGGTTCGCGAGGACCCCGACGCAGACCTGTCCGTCCGCGACCTGCACGAGTTGGCACAGCAACTCCCAGCCTGAGCGCTGAGCGAACCATGGTGCAGAGCCCCCGTGAGCAGAACATCGGCGCCATTCGGCGGCGGTCTGGAGAGGCATACCGGCAACGAAAAGCCCCGCCGGAGCGGGGCCTGTCGCTACGCGCCCTGAGAGATTCGAACTCCCGACCTTCGGTTCCGTAGACCGACGCTCTATCCAGCTGAGCTAAGGGCGCCGAGAGCGCCCCAGTCTACTCGCGTCCCTGCCCCTCGCCCCAGAGCGTCGCGACGAGCGAGCGCGCGCCACACCCCCACGACGCGGACGCAACTAGCGACCAAGCCGAGTGTTTGAGGTGTGAGAGCCTGTCCGAGCGCACGGCTCTCCCCTGGCGGCGATCGTGGCCAGGTCGTCAACCAGATCGAGGAGCAATTCATGCGCAGAGCACTCTTCATAGCCGTTCTCGGCGCCGCGCTTATGGCTCTTCCGGGCGTCGCCTCTGCAACACCGTCGGTGAAGTTCAAGGCGCAGGCGGTGCCGATCCCGGGCTATAAGGGAACGGGCAACATCCTCGGCGCTGGCGCGGCGCTGGAAGCCCACTACGAAATCTCCGGCACCGAATACTTCAACTCGCCGCCTCCGATCATCGGCGTCAACTTTTACCTGCCCAGGGGCTCTGTGCTGCATCCGAGCGGGTTCCCCACGTGCAAGGAAGAAGTGCTGCGCCAGAAGGGCCCGATCGGCTGCCCGAAAGGCTCACAGGCGGGGCCGATCGGCACCGTGCTCGGCTACGTGAGCTTCGGCGGCGAACGTGTCGAAGAGAGCACCGAACTGTTCTCGTTCTACAAACCGGGCGGCGGCTTCATCTTCTTCGACGACGGGCACACGCCCGTGTCGCTGGAAATCTACTCCAACGGCGCCTACAAGAACTTCGTCGGTGGCGCCGGTTTCGGGCCCGAGCTGATCACCAAGGTGCCGCTCGTGGCGAGCGTCCCCGGCGCACCCTACGCGTCGGTCAAAACGATCACCGTGAAGGCCGGCTCGGCGACCGGCCCGAAGAACAACCCGAAGAAGGACACCTACTACGGGCGTGTGCCGAAGAAATGCCCCAAAGGCGGCTTCCCGCTGAAGACCGAAGTGATCTTCGCCCAGAACGGCGAAGAATCGAAACCCGAAGCGGTAACGGCGACCTACAAGGCGCCGTGCCCGCGCAAGTAGGCAGACCGCGAGGCGTGCACGGCGCCTCTGCGAGATGGTCGGCGCGGTCGACACTCGCGCGCTCGGCGAGCGCATCGGACATCTGACGCGCGAGGAGCTGCGTACGGTAGAGGACGCCTTGCTGCTGGTTCTGACCTGTCGTAAATGACGGAGAGGGAGGGATTCGAACCCTCGAACGAGGTTTCCCCCGTTACGCGATTTCCAGTCGCGCCCGTTCAACCGCTCCGGCACCTCTCCGGTGCACCGCGCTGGCCGACAAGCCGGCTCGAGGAAGGCTACGGCACGGGGGCCCCGTTGCACACCGCGAGCCCGCTCTCATTGCTAGGCTCCGCCCGTGCCACTAGCCGCCAGCGAAGCATTCGCCAAGACCTTTGGGCTCGTCGTCACCTTCGGCGGCATCGGCGTGATCGTGAACATCATCATCGTCTACATCGTGATCCAGGTACGCGGCGAGCGCCGCCAAAACCAGGAATACCGCGAATCCCGCCGGCCCCCCGGCACCTGAGCTAAAGGCGCGCGGCGAGGAGCGCGCACGCGAGCAGGACGGTCGCCAGCGAGAGCGCCGCAAGCGCGCCGTCCAGCGGTCCGAGCAGCCGCTCCAGCGACAGCGGCTGCGTGCTGCCGTCTCGCATTGTGAGCGTGCCGCTGACCGCGAGCGTGCGCCGGCGCAGCTCGCGAGCGCGAGAGCTCAACCGCCGCTGCGCGACGCTCAGCACGAAGCAGGCGCATGCCATCAGCACGCCCGGGAGCGCCACCGTCTTCGCGTTCACGAAGTATCCCGTGAGCGCGGGAAACGCCCCCCAACCGAGCGCGAACCACAGGTCGTTGTGGAAGCGCCCTCCGGCCAGCTCGAGGTTGTAGGCCGCCACGAAGGCGGCGCCCAGCACGACGAAGGGAGCCAGCCACGCGCTCACGGTGAGCGTGCCCGCCACGCCGATCGCCACAGCTCCCGTGATGCCGACGATCGCCCAGCACAACAGCGTGCGCTTGCCGAGGCTCGTTCCCAGCGGCCGGTCGTGGAGCTCATCGAGCGCATGCGCCGCCACGCCCACGGCGAGCGCGAACGCCGCGAGGCCCCACAGCAGCCGCCCGCCATACACTCGCGGCGCGACCGCCGCTCCGAGCGCGAAGTAGCTCAGATGCCAGGCCGTGTACGGCGGATGCAGGAGCGTGACGATCTGCCCCGCGCGACCGCCGCCCAGCGCATAGAAGGCCGGTCGCTTGGAGGCAAGCTCCCGAACAGGGGCATCCGCACTCACGCGCTCGGGCCTATCGCGGGTCGGCTGCGCTGCGGGCCCAGGGGCTTCGCCGACGGCCGTGGAGCGCTCGCCGATCGCGCCCATGATCGCTCAGCCGCCTTCAGCGGGCTTGCTCGCCCACATCAGCACGCCCCCGCCGAGGCTCATGCGGCGCACGCGCACATCCCGCAGGCCCGCCTCCTCCCAGTAGCCGACGAGTGCATCGAGCGGGTGTTGGGCATAGAAGCCGCGGATGCTCGGCCCGAGAAAGCGCCCCACGCGTGCCCACTCGCGCGAGGCGAGCGCCCCGAGCGCGGGTAGGCCGACGGCCGTGTACAGCCGCCATGCGCCGCGCGCGAGCGCGCCCGGGGGAACGCCGAACTCCAGCGAGGCCACGCGTCCCCCGGGGCGCACGACGCGCGCGAGCTCGCGCATCGTTGCGCGCGGGTCCTCGACATAGCGCAGCAGGTATGTGAACGTGAGCGCATCGAAGCTGCCATCAGCGAACGGCAGCGACTCGGCCTCGCCCTCGATCAGCTCCACGTGCGCGCCGTTGGCGCCCGCGAAGCGTGCGCGCGCGGCAGCGAGCATCTGCGGGCTCTGATCGACGCCCACCACCGCACAGCGAGCCCGCGCGAGCAGCTCGGCGGCGACCATCCCGGTGCCCGTCGCCACGTCCAGCACGCGCTCGCCCTCGCGCGGCTCGAGCCCACGCACGAGCGCGCGACGCCAGCGCGGGTCCTGGCCGAAGCTGAGCGCTGCGGAGAGCGTGTCGTATCGGCGCGGCAGGCCGCTGAAGAGCTCCAGTGCCTGACGTTTGCGGACGCTCATAGTCGTTGCGAATCTGACAGGCTAACCAGGCGCACCCCCCGGCGCGTACACCTGCGAACGACAGGGAGCACCCATGGCAGAGGCGGGACGTCCGATCCACTCCCCCGAGCACGAGCGCGTGATGCTCGTCACCGGCGCATCCAGCGGCATCGGCGAGGCGACGGCCCGCCTGCTCGCCCGCCAGCCGGACGTCTCGCTGGTGCTGATCGCGCGCCGCGAGGAGCGCCTACGCTCGCTCGCGCTCGAGCTCGGCGAGCGTCGCGTGAGCCACGTCGCCGTGGACCTGCTCGACGAGCAGGCGCCCGCCCGTATACACGAGCACGTGCTCGAGCGCCACGGGCGCCTCGACCTGCTCGTCAACAACGCGGGCGCCGCCTGGCGTGCGCGCTTCGCCGACGGCGGCTACGAGAACGTGCGCCGCACGATGGAGATCAACTTCGACGCGCAGGTGCGCCTGACGGAGGCCCTGCTACCGCTGCTGCGTGCGAGCGCGCCGAGCGCGATCGTGAACGTCGCCTCGACCGCCTCGCGCGTTGCGCGGGCCGGCACCGGGGCCTACAGCGCCTCAAAGTTCGCGCTCGCGGGCTGGTCGGACGCGCTGTGCGCGGAGGAGCGCGCGCACGGCGTGCACGTCGGCATCGTCCTCCCCGGCTTCATCTCCACCGAGGGCTTTCCCCAGGCCGAGCTGACGGCAAAGCCGTGGACGCGGTGGCTCGTCTCCACGCCCGAGCTCGCCGCGCAGGCCATATACGAGGCAGGCCCCGGCGGCCGCGCCGAGCGCTACGTGCCGCGACCGTATTGGCTCGCCGCGGCCCTACGCATCCTCGCCCCCGCGCTCGTTCGTAGCGCAATCGGCGGTAGGCGCGCCGCCGCGATGACGACGACCACGGGAGCGGACCTGGCCGAGCGGCGCAACGGCAGCGACGAGCACGCCCACACCGCGCCACCGCGCTGAGCTGACGGCGCTCCCACGCATGGCTCGCGAGGTCATCGTCCGCGCCGAGCCGATCCGACTCGGACAGCTGCTGAAGCTCGCGGGCATCATCGACAGCGGCGCCGACGCCAAGCAGCTGCTCGCGAGCGAGCTCGTGTTGGTCAACGGTCAGCGTGAGACGCGCCGCGGGCGCCAGCTGCGCGACGGCGACCGCGTGCGGGCGCTCGAGCAAGAGCTGCGCGTCACGCTCGCCCCGCGCGAGGGCGCCTCGTCGGGCCAGGGCGCGTAGGCGGGCCAGGGCGCGTAGGCCCCGCGGCGCTCACGAGCGCGGGTCGCGCCACATCCTCCACATCGGCGGCCCGCGCAAGAGCCTGATCTCCTCGAGCACGCGGAAGCCGTGGCGGGAGTAGAAGTCGACGTTGCGCTCCTTCGAGGACTCCAGGTAGGCGGCAACCTGGTCGCCGTCGCAGCGCTCGAGCACCGGCGTCAGCACGGCTGAGCCGAGGCCACGGCCCTGCGCGTCGGGCTCCGTGCCGAGGACCGCGAGGTAGTAGTGCGGCGGGCGGCGCGGGTGCGAGCGCTCGAGCTTTTCCCACCCGAGCGCAACCAGCGGTAGGCGCCAGAGCAGGCGCGGGCGCCCGAAGCACGGAACGAGAGCCGCCGTTTCGCGTAGCGTCGAGTGCCAGCGCCCGGGCGCCGCCCACAGTGCCGCGCTGTTCAGCTCGTCGGTCGTCCACAACTCCTCGCCGGGGGCGAGCTGGCGCATGCGCGTAGCCTGAAAGCGCTCAAGCGCGCCCAGGCGCAGGTCCCCGGCCCGCCACGCCCAGCTCGCGACGGGGTCATCCAGGAAGGCGCGCGCGAGCATCGCCGCGAGCGCAGGCACGTCCTGCTCGCGCACTCGGCGGACCGCCGGCGCGTCGCCGCCGGGCGCGCTCGCCGCGCTCATCTCGACAGCGAGTCGGCGCGCGCCGACTCGCCTGCTTGCCCGCCTGCTCGCTCACCGGCTGGCTCTCGCTCGAGCGAGAACGCCTCCGCGAGCAGCTCATAGCTGCGCCGGCGCGCCTCGTGCTCGTAGGTGATGGACACGATGATCGCCTCTTCGGCCTCGTAGCTCGCGACCACCTCCTCGAGCTGCGCGCGCACGCTCTCCGGGGAGCCGATCACGGCCCGCCGGTGCGGGCTCGGCGTATGCCCGCCGCGATCCTCGGCCGCGAGGAAGCGCAGCGCCTGATCGGGCGGCGGCACCGCGATCAGCTGGCCGCGGCGCAGGAGCGTGAAGGCCATTCGCCCGCTGGCGGCGAGGCGCCGTGCCTCCTCCTCGCTGTCTGCGCAGATGACCCACACGCCGACGGCCGTGCGCGGTGCGCGCGCCGCGTGCGCATGCTCGACGAAGCGCTGCCGGTACAGCGCTGCGATCTCCGCGCCATCGGCGTTGATGAAGTCGGCGAACGCGTACGGGAGGCCCAGTTCGGCGGCCCACAGCGCGCTCTGCGGCGAGGAGCCCAGCAGCCACGGCTCGGGCCGCTGCGGGCGACCCGGGAGCGTCGAGGCAAGGCGCGCGAATGGGTGCTCCGCTGGCAGGCTCTCGTCGAGGTAGCCGAGCAGCTCGGCAAGCTGCTGCGGGAACTCGTCGGGTGCGGCCTGGCGGCGGTCGCGCTGCAGGGCGAACGTAGTCAGCGGATCGGTGCCCGCCGCGCGGCCGATCCCGAGGTCGATGCGGTCGGGGAACAGGCCCGCGAGGACGCTGAAGGTCTCGGCCACCTTCAGAGGGCTGTAGTGGGGCAGCATCACGCCGCCGCTGCCCACTCGGATGCGCACCGTCGCTGCAGCGATCGGCCCGATCAGCGCCTCGGGGCTCGGGCCGGCGAGCATCGGGCCGCCGTGGTGCTCCGCGACCCAGTAGCGGTGGTAGCCCAGGCGATCGGCGAGCGTCGCCAGATCGAGCGTGTTCGCGAGCGCGCTCGCGGAGGAGGAGCCCTGGGAGACGGGGGACTGGTCCAGAACGGACAGGCGAAGGGGTACCGGCGGGCTCGCCACGATCACCCGCAAGGTTATGACGCGGCCGCTGCCACTAGCGCGCTGCCCGCGCCACGGCTCGCCGCTCGCATCGCGCGCTCGGCGCACACGCGGCTGTGGACGCTAGGCTTCCTGGGCAGCTAAGGAGAGGCCGTGTATCAACCAACCTTGTTCCGTGACCGCTCCACCCCCGAGCAGATCGTGGGGGCCGGAGTCATCCCTTTGATCGCCGGAGCCATCGCCGGCGTGCTCGTCGGCATCTCCGCCGGCGCCTACTGGGGCTTCGGAGCCTTCGCGGCGATCGGGGGTGTCGTTGCCGGCTTCGAGCACCAGGACGGGTGGGGCGGCGCCGACCGCGGGCTCTGCGCGGGCGCCATCTACGGCGTCGGGCTGCTCGTCGCGCACGCGATCGCCGGCACGCACGCGAAGGTCTCGCTCGGCAGCTTCCCCCCTTTCCTCGCCGTCATCACGGCGATCGCGGGCATGCTCTTTAGCGCCCTCGGCGGGCGCATCGCGCGCGCGCAGCGCGAGCGCGCCAAGGCGCGCGCCGCCGTGCGCGTGGAGTGAGCCAGGCGCCGGCGCGTGGAGTGAGCCAGGCGCCGGCGCGTGGAGTGAGCCAGGGCGCCGGCACCGGGAGTGAGCCGCGGCGTCGGCACGCGCGGTCGGAGCCCACGCGTGACGGTAGGGTGACGGGCCGTGAGCGATGCCAGCACCGATCCGCCGCCTCCCTTTCACCTGTTCGTCAGCGAGCAGGAGATACCCGTGACCGCGCACGCCCTGCGCCTGCTGATCTCCGACGAGGCGCACGAGCCCCAGATCCGCCGACTTGCGCGAGAGGTGATAGCGAGCCTCGAGGAGGGCCGGGCGGACGAGCGCGGCGTGCTCACCGTGACGCTGTCCCCGCAGCAGATGAAGATCACACACAGCGCCGTTCGCCTGCTCCTGAACGACCTGGGCCGCGAGCAGGAGCCAGAGCGCCAGGTCCTGCGCAGCGTGCTCGAGAAGCTCCCCGACGAGCACACCATGCGTGCGATTACGCTCGAGTAGCTGTGGGATCGCGGCGGTGACGCGCCGGCTCGCCACCATCCCGGCGCCGCTCGCGATCGCCGTCTCGCTCGCCGCCTGCGGCGCGAGCGCCTCGCCCGCAACGCACTCGCGCGCCGCGAGCACGAGTGCGAGTGCGAGCACCAAGAACCGCGCGCGCGTCCGTGGCGGCACCAGCTCCGCCGCACAGGCGCGCGCGAGGGCCTTTGCGAGTGCCGTCAACCTGGGCGCAGCCGACGTGCCGGGCTTCACCGTCTCGCACGAAGCGCACAAAGTCGCATCGGCCGCGGAAGCGCGCCTGGAAGGTGAACTGCACGGGTGTGTCGGCTTCTCGGCGAGCGCCAGCCCGCTCGCGCGAGCGAGCTCGCCCGAGCTCGATCAGAGGGGCGCCGAGGCGAGGCAGAGCGTGAGCTCGGCGGTCACCGTCGAGGCGAGCAGCGCGTCGGCGACAGCCGTCCTGAGCGCCTTTCGCAGCGGGCGCCTGCGCGCGTGCCTGGCGCGATACTTCGCGAAGCTGCTCGCACGGAATCGCCCCAGCGGAGCGCGCATAGGGCCTGTGTCCGTGAAGCACGGGACGCCGCCCGCAGCGGGGATGAGCGGGGCCTTCGCGCTGCGCTTCAGCGCCACCATCACGATCGATCGACTGCCCGTCCCCTTCTACGTGGACGTGCTCGGCTTCGTCGATCGCTCCGCGACCGTATCGCTGCTGAGCACAAGTATCCCCGAGGCCTTCCCCGCGAGGCTCGAGGAACGCCTCTTCTCTCTGCTGCTCGAACGCGCGAGGCGCCACAGCGTGTGAGCGCCAGCGACGGGAGCGACGCCAGCTCGCACGAGCTTGCGTCCCCCAGCGCACGCATATCCTTCGCCGCGATGGAGGGACGGGTCGACGGGCGCACGCTGCGCTACCAGCACCGCCGCGGGGAGCTGCTCGAGTCCGTGGGCGAGTACGTGCTCGAGAACGGCGTTGCAAGCCTCTCGCTGCGCCGCGCCGCCGAGGCCGTCGGCGTCAGCCACGTGACCCTCCGACACCACTTCGGTACCAAGCAGGAGCTCATGGGCGAGATCGTCGAGCACCTGCTCGAACGAACCTTCATACCCCAGGAGGTCTACGCGCAAGGCACGCCCAACCCCGACCTCGACCTGCCCACCCGCTGGCGCATGCTGTGGGCGCACCTGACCTCGCCGGCCGGCCAGCGCGACATTCGCCTGTTCGTGGAAGCGCTCGCGCAGAGCCAGTTCGCCGAAGCGGGCTACGCCTCCGCCGTGAGCCGCTCGATCAAGCACCGGCTCGAGCTGACGGCCGCCAACGTGATCGCGCTCGGCTGTCCCGAGGAGGAGGCCCCGGCCTTTGCCACCGTCGCGCTCGCCACCCTGCGCGGCCTCGTGATCGACCTGCTCGCCACCGGCGAACGCGAGCGCGTCGACGCCGCCTTCGAGCGCGCGCTCGAGACGGTCGTCCAGCGTGCGCGCGAATGGGACCCTGCAAGGCGCCTCGCAGCAGGGTCCTGAGGCGGCCAGCCCGAGGCGCGCGGTAGCGCGGGTTTCGAGCTCTCAGATCGGGGGTATTGCCCACCGCGGGAGTGAGGACGTCGAAAGCATTGTGGAGAACCTCTCGAGCGTGGGCGCTAGTCGTCTTCGGCGTAGTCGCGCTCGCGCTCATCGGCGCGATGCCCGCCGCGGGCGCCTCGAGCGCGCCGGCGCCGCCGCAGGAATATCCCGAACCACCGACCGAATTCAACGCGGCCGTCGAGGCCGAGAACTTCTCGATCACAGAGCAGCGCCAAGCGGTCTACGACACTCCCGAATACCAGACAGCGCTCACCGAAGACAGCCTCGCGAACACCGACGAAGGGCTCGCTGAACAGACCGCCGACCCCGAACGCTTCTTCACCGACGACCTCTGCTGGAACGACGGCAACGGCTGCGCCGGTGACATTCGCCTGGACGACTGGGAAAAGAACCACGACGGCATCGTCCGCCACGTCCTCTTCACGGCGCGCAGCGGCGCCACGATCTCGGGGCGCATCTGGGAGACGGCAGGCGGACCCAAGAAGCGCGCGGGCGTTCTCATCACCGACGGCTCCGTGCAGGCCGACGAACAGATGTACTGGTACGCCGCCCAGGCGCTCGCCAAGGAAGGCTACGTCGTC
Organism: uncultured Solirubrobacteraceae bacterium; assembly: GCA_963722435.1. Lineage (GTDB taxonomy): Bacteria > Actinomycetota > Thermoleophilia > Solirubrobacterales > Solirubrobacteraceae > Palsa-744. Next base: position 1,476,165 of record CAVRKZ010000001.1, read on the forward strand.
ATGACCTTCGACCCCCAGGGCCAGGGGCGCAGCGACACCTTCGGGCAGGCCCCCGACGAAGACGAAGGCTTCCCCGCACAGACCGACGGGCGCCCCTTCTACGACGGCACCGAGGACGCACTCGACTTCTTCCTCTCGACGCCCAAGCACCCTTACGAGCCCGTCCCCAGCTGCGAAACGGGCACGAGCCACGCGGCCAAGCAGAACGAACGCGTCGCCAAAGGGCTCGACAGCGCGTACGACCCGGTCTGGAAGACCCTCGACAGCAAGGAGATAGGCCTCGCCGGGCACTCCTACGGCGCCGTCGGCGTCTCCTACATCGCCCAGTGGGACCCGCGCGTGAAGGCCGTCGTCGCATGGGACAACCTCGGGCCGCCGGCGCCCGAAGGCGCCGAAGTTCCCGGCGGCGCGCCCGGCTCGACCCAGACGATCGGCGAGGACCCCTGCCCGGCCGACCCCGCTGACCGCACGACCGTGCCCATCACCAAGCCCGGGCTCGGCATGTCCGCCGACTACGGCCTGCCGCCCACGCCCAACACCTCGCTGCCAAACCCCCTGGGCAAGTCCAAGGAGTCCCTCGCCTACAGCGCCGCCGGCGTCGACAGCGGCGAGATCATCATTCGCGGCGGATCGCACCTGGACTTCAGCTTCATTCCCAACCAGGCCTTCGGCGCTTCGCTGCGCGGAGCGGACATGGTGTCGTGGTACACGACCGCATGGTTTGACAAGTACGTGCGCCACGAACGCGCGGCCGACAAGCGCCTGCTCACCAACCGCTGGCGCGAAGAACCGCTCGAGGCCGAAGTCGACCCCAACCACGACGGCAACGCCTTCTCCTTCTACTACCTCTCGCGCCTGGATATACACCTCTCGGGCGACAAGGTGTGGGACTGCGAGAACCTGCGCAAAGGCTGTGCCGGCATGGTCACAGAAGACAATCCAAGCAACTACTCCTACCTCACCCTCGACACCACGCCCGAAGCCGGCGGATAGCCAGCGCCCCCCGGCGCTACGCTCCGGGCCCGATGAGCGCACAGGAGCTGGGGCTCGGCCTGTCCGTCTTCCTCGCGTGCGCCGTCGAGGCCGTGGAGGCGCTGACGATCGTGCTCGCCGTGGGCACCACACGCAGCTGGTCGGCGGCGCTGGGCGGCGTCGCGGCAGCGACGGCCGCGCTCGCGGCGCTCGTGGCGGCGCTGGGGCCGGCCTTGACCTCGCTGCCGATCGACGTCCTGCGCGTCGCAATCGGCGGCCTGCTGCTCATGTTCGGCCTGCAGTGGCTGCGCAAGGCCATCCTGCGCGCGGCAGGGCTGACGGCGCTGCACGACGAGCTCGGTGCATACGCGCAGCAAGCGGCTGCCGCACGCGCGGCCGGCACGCGCGCGGGAGGCTTTGACGGCTACTCGTTCACGGTCGCCTTCCAGGGCGTGCTGCTGGAGGGACTGGAGGTCGCATTCATCGTCCTCACCTTCGGCTCGAACCAGCGCCACGTCGGCCTCGCGGCGGGCGCGGCCGCCCTCGCGATCGTGCTCGTCGCGCTCGTCGGCGCCGCCGCACGCGCACCGCTCGCGAAGGTACCCGAGAACGCGATGAAGTTCGCCGTCGGTGTGATGTTGAGCTCGTTCGGCATGTTCTGGGCGAGCGAGGGAGCCGGCGCCCACTGGCCCGGAGGGGACCTCGCGCTGCTCGTGATCATCCCCACGCTCGGGCTCACTGCCCTCGCGCTCTCGGCGAGCGGCGCGGCCGCTCGACTCGCGCGCCGCTCGGGCACGGCGCAGAGGACGCCCGCGCACCCCGCTGGAGCGTCGCGGGGGGAGCCGCGCAGCACACCGAATCGGATCGCCGCGCGCGCGAGCGCGATCGCGTCGAGCGCGTGGCGCTTCCTCGTCGGCGATGACTGGCAGAGCGCGGTGTCCGTCGCGCTCGCGGTCGCGCTCACGGCGCTGATCGCGGCAGCGGGCGTCGCGGCATGGTGGACGATGCCCGCGGCGATCCTCGCCACGCTCGCGTTCTCGATCCGCAGGGCGGCTACGTGAACTGGCGGCGGAGAACTACGGATGCCACCGTCGTGCGGGGGCCTTAGTGTGGCCGCTCATATGGTGCGAAGGTCGAGCTGAGGGGGAGCTGGCGTGAACTACGCAGGCATCGCAGTGAGCGGAGCGATCTTCAACCTGAATCACCCCGCCCATACGGTGGACTGGAACTTCATCCACCTCTCTGTGGCCAATGTCGTGGTGATCGGCCTGATGCTCATCGTTTTCGTCCTCGCGATCCTGCTGCCGTTCCCCGGGGCCGCGAAGCGAGAAGCCGCCCGTCGCAGCGGAGACGCACCATGAGCGCCGCTCCGACGACCCCCTCGAAGTCGTGGACCGTCAAAGTCCGCGAAAAAGGCGTCGAGGCGCTGCCGCCCGAGAGGCTGCTGCCCGACGGCCAGCCGACCTACGTGGCGTCCTGGATCTACGTCTTCGGCGTGGCCAGCATCGCCTCGCTGATCGTGATCATCGGCTCCGGCTGCATCCTCGCCCTGAAGGGCCCCGCCTGGTGGCATGAGACCGGCGTCGGGCACTTCTTCAACAGCATCCACCTGTGGTCCGTCGAGCTGTTCTTCTTCGCGATGGTCGTCCACCTGTGGGGCAAGTACTGGATGGCCGCATGGCGCGGAGGGCGCGGGCGCGTGTGGGTCACTGGCGCCGTCACGTTCCTGGTCGCGGTGCCCTGTGCGCTGACCGGCTACGTCTCCCAGCAGAACTTCGACGCGCAGTGGATCTCCACGCAGGCCAAGGACGCGATGAACTCCGTCGGCGTGGGCGCGTTCTTCAACCTCACCAACTTCGGCCAGATGTACAGCTACCACATCCTCCTGCTCCCGATAGCCGTCGTGCTGCTCGTCGGCGTGCACGTCCTGCTCGTGCGCCGCAACGGGGTCGTGCCGCCCTTCGAGCTCGAGAGGAAAGTGGCAGTCGCTTCGACGGCTAGTCCGACCGAGCGCGGCTCCACTGGGACTCCGAGCGAGGGGCATTCATGAGCCTCCTGGGACCCAACGACGACACGCAGCCTTGGAAGGGCCGCTACGCGCCCTATGACCTGGTCAAAGAGCTGTGCATCGCGCTCGCCGTCATCACTCTGCTGGCGCGTGTTGCTGACCGTGCTGCTCTCCTCGCCCGATGTGAAGCCCAGCACGATTGGCCAGTGGTCGCACGAACTGCCGGCGGACTTCGCCACCACGGCGGCGAAGGAGCTCGACGAAACGAGCCCCACGGCGGAATACGGGCCCCCCTACAACCACGGCTCGGGCGGCGTGCAGCACTTCCTGTTCCTCCACCCGCAGCGCTGGCTCGGCGTCAGCCATCCGATCGACACGGCCGAGGACTATGTGGTCAAACCGCTGGAAACGATCCCCGACGACCCGGCGCTACAGAGCGCGCTCAGCCGAATACAAGGCTGCTCCGGAAAAGCAGAAAAAGGAATGGTCGGAAGCCTACGCAAAGCCGCTTGTAGAATATTCAGAAGCCGTCGAAGAAAAGAAGACGCCGCCGAGCACGGTGTCGGTCGACCAGAGCAGCGGCACGGTGACGGTCACGGTCAGCGGCGCGGGCCCGGTGCCGGTAATGATGGCCAGCCTGCAGAGCCTCGCCCAGAGCGGCGGTCTCGAAGCGGGGCCTCGTGTCCAGCAGCCCAGTTCTTCCAGACCGACTACACCAAGCCGCTGTTGTTCATGGCCGACGGCGGGCTGCTCGAAAAACGCGCCGAACAGCAGCACCTGCTCGGCGAGCAGTGGGGCCTGATGAACGAGACGGGCAGCTACCCCGGTCAGCCCTGGCTGTGGCTCTACGCCCTCTGGTATCAGGTCGAACCGATGAAGTCATCACCGAACGGCGACATCCAAGTCCTCCTCATCATGGGCCTGCTGAGCCTGGCCTTCATCTGCATCCCCTTCATCCCCGGCGTACGCGACCTGCCGCGCCGGATCCCCGTCTACAAGCTGATCTGGCGCGAGCACTACCGCGCAGAGCAGGGTGGGTAGCGCCGGCGGCGCGTCAGCTGCCGTGCTCGGCGCCGGTGCCGATCAGCCCACGCTCGAGCGCGTAGCCCACGAGCTCGGCGCGGGTCGAGAGCCTGAGCTTCTGCTGGATGTGCGAGCGATGCGTCTCGACCGTGCGCACTGAAAGAAAGAGCTGTTGGGCGATCTCGGCGTTCGTGTGCCCGAGCGCGATCAGCCGCAGCACGTCTACCTCGCGCGTGGACAGGTCATCCGGCGGCCCCGGCGGCGGCTCGGACGCGATGCGAGCTCCCAGGCGGGGGTTCAGGTAGCTCTCGCCCGCAGCGGCGCGCCTCACGGCTTCGACGAGCTCCTCGTCGGCGGCCTCCTTGAGGACATAGCCGAGGGCTCCCGCGCCGAGGGCCTCACGCGCAAAGGCGGGCTCCGCCTGCATCGTCAACACGACGATCTGCGTATCGGGCGACTCTTCGCGGATCAGCGGGATCGCCTCGAGGCTCGAGCCGCCCGGCATGTTCAGGTCGAGCACGAGCACCTTGGGATGGTGGCCGCGCACGTACCGGCGTGCGCCTTCTACGTCGCTCGCCTCGGCGACGACCTCGAAGTCGGCTTCGCTGTCGAGCAGCATGCGCAAGCCGCTGCGCACGACGGCGTGATCGTCGGCGAGAATGATGCGGATCGGCTCTTCGGGAGCGCGATCACCGTTGTCCGCGTCCTCGCTCGGGGTTGTGTCCTGGTCGCTCATCGGCGGGACGCTATCGACAGGGTGCTCGCAGCGTTCGAGTCGGCGCCTTGCCCACCTGCGAGGCGCGGCAGCACTAGCAGCGAGCAGCGAGCGTGGCGCTGCAGGAAGGTGGAGGTGCTGCCGAGCACGAGGCGCTTCACGGGCCCATACCCGCGCGAGCCGACGATCAGCAGGTCCACTTCGTCGCCGAAGCTCGCGAGCTCCTCGCCGGCGAGCCCGTAGACGGCACGCCCGTCGAGGTCTGGGAGTTGCCCCATGCGATCGCTGGCCTCTTGGAGCATCAGCTCGATGTCCTCCCCGATCACCGGGGACATGATGCCCGTGTAGGCGACGCTCGGTAGTGAGACGACCTCGAGGGCATGAAGCGTCGCCCCGCTCGCGCCAGCGGCGAGCTCACGCGCCAGCGCAAGCGCCGCTGTGCTCTCCGGGGAGCCGTTGTAGGCGACGCCGATCTTCGCGATCGGCGCCGAGCGCTCGGCGTAGCCGCGGGCCGCGATGGCAACGGCGCAGGGTGCTCCGTTGAGCGCCTCGCGTGTGTCGTCGCCCAACATCGCCCGGCCGAATACGCCCCGGCTGCAGGAGCCGACGACGAGCAGGTCCGCGTCCTCTTCCTCGGCCTGCACGTGCAGGCCGCAGCCGGGGCTCAGCGCTTCGATGCTGAGCAGTCCGGCGTCGAGCTCGGCGCTCGCGCGCTCGCGCGCGAGCAGGGTCTCGGAGGCCTCACGCTCTCCGCGCACGAGGCCGGGGGAGATCGCTCGCGATGGGCTGAGCCGGCCCGGGTGCACGTGGGCGAGCGTCAGCTGCCCGTCAGGATCTGCGAGGCGTGCTGCGAGCGCGATCGCGTCGCCGCCGCTCGCCTTGCCGTCCACTCCCACGAGCACGTTCTTGAACATCGCCAGCTCCTTTCTCGCCGTCGAGTTGACACTAGATCGCCGGCAGCGGCGCCCCCTCCGCGCTGGGCACCATGACTGCTGCGGCCTTCTACTGACCCCTGTTCGAGCGAGCCGGGACGCAGGCGCCCTCTTTAGGCCAGAATGCTTCAGCGCAGTCGCTCCCCTCCCTTGATCGCTTGAGCCCAATCCCTGGCAGTGACATCGCTGGTTCGGCAGTCGGCCCGCTGTCTGCGGTCGCGCTTCGTGATCTCGACGCGTACTGGCGCGCCGCCAATTATCTATCGGTCGGCCAGATCTATCTTCAGGAGAACCCGCTCCTGCGCGAGCCACTGCAGCTCGCGCACACCAAGCCACGCCTGCTCGGCCACTGGGGCACGACACCCGGCTTGAACTTCATCTACGCGCACCTCAACCGCGTGATCCGCGAGCGCGCGCTGAACGTGATCTACGTGACCGGCCCCGGGCACGGCGGCCCCGGGCTCGTGGCCAACGTGTACCTCGAGGGCACATACAGCGAGGTCTACTCGCACATCGGCCGGCACGAGGAGGGAATGCACAGGCTGTTTCGCCAGTTCTCCTACCCCGGTGGCATCCCGAGCCACGTCGCACCCGAGACTCCCGGGTCGATCCACGAGGGCGGCGAGCTCGGCTATTCGCTCGCCCACGCCTACGGCGCGGCGTTCGACAACCCCGACCTGCTGGTGTGCTGCGTGGTCGGCGACGGCGAGGCGGAGACCGGGGCGCTGGCGACGAGCTGGCACTCGAACAAGTTCCTCAATCCCGCGAGCGACGGGGCCGTGCTACCCGTGCTGCACCTCAACGGCTACAAGATCGCCAACCCGACGGTGCTCGCCCGCATCCCCAAGCCGGAGCTGCGCGCGCTGCTGGAAGGCTACGGCTATGCGCCCCGTTTCGTGGAGGGCGAGGATCCCCCGCAGATGCACCAGCTGATGGCCGCCGCTATGGATGAGGTGACCGACGAGATCGCCGAGATCCAGCGGCGCGCGCGTACAGGCACAGGCACAGGCACAGGCACAGCCGAGCGTCCGCGCTGGCCGATGATCGTGCTGCGCACCCCCAAGGGCTGGACCGGGCCGAAGAGCGTCGACGGGCTCCCCGCGGAGGGATCGTTTCGCTCCCATCAGGTGCCGCTGGCTGACCTCGCGGGCAACCCCGAGCACCTCGCGCAGCTCGAGCAGTGGATGCGCTCCTACCGACCGCAGGAGCTCTTCGATGAGCAGGGCGCGCTGCGCGCCGAGCTGGCGGCGCTGGCGCCGGCGGGGGAGCGGCGCATGGGGGCCAACCCACACGCCAACGGCGGTGCGTTGCTACGCGCCCTCGAGCTGCCGGACTTCCGCGAATACGCCGTCGAGGTGCCCTCCCCCACGGCAAGCGTGAGCGAGCCCACGCGCGTGCTGGGTGCGTATCTGCGCGATGTGATCGTTCGCAACCCCGATTGCTTTCGCATCGTGGGACCCGACGAGACCGCCTCCAACCGGCTGGGCGCAGTGTTCGAGGCGACCAACCGCGCCTGGGATGCCGAGACGCTCGCGAGCGACGATCACCTCGCGCCCGATGGGCGCGTCATGGAGGTGCTCTCCGAGCACCTGTGCGAGGGATGGCTGGAGGGCTACCTGTTGACTGGCCGCCACGGCCTCTTCAACAGCTACGAGGCATTCATCCACATCATCGACTCGATGTTCAACCAGCACGCGAAGTGGCTGAAGGTGACGCGCGACATCCCCTGGCGACGGCCGATCGCCTCGCTTAATTACTTGCTCTCCTCGCACGTCTGGCGCCAGGACAACAACGGCTTCTCCCACCAGGACCCCGGCTTCATCGACCACGTCGTGAACAAGAAGGCGGAGATCGTGCGCGTGTACTTGCCACCGGACGCCAACTGCCTGCTGTCGGTCGCCGACCACTGCCTGCGCTCTCGCAACTACGTGAACGTGATCGTCGCCGGCAAGCAGCCGTCGCTGAACTACCTGTCGATGGGCGACGCGGTGGCCCACTGCACCCGTGGGATCGGCATCTGGGAGTGCTTCTCGAGCGCCGCCGAGGAGGAGCCCGATGTGGTGCTGGGCTGCGCCGGCGACGTGCCTACGCTCGAGACCGTGGCGGCGGCGGCGATCCTGCGCGAGCGCCTGCCGGAGCTGAAGGTGAGGGTCGTGAACGTCGTCGACCTGATGCGCCTCGAGCCCGAGAGCGAGCACCCGCATGGCCTCTCGAGCGCGGAGTTCGACGCCCTGTTCACGAGCGATCGCCCCGTGATCTTCGCCTACCACGGCTACCCCTACCTGATCCACAGGCTCACCTACCGGCGCGCCAACCACGCCAACATCCATGTCCGCGGCTACAAGGAGGAGGGCACCACTACGACGCCGTTTGACATGGTGATGCTCAATGACCTCGACCGCTTCCATCTCGTGATGGACGTGGTTGACCGCGTGCCGGGCCTCGCCGAGCGCGCTGGGCACGTGCGTCAGGAGATGGCCGACGAACGGCTGCGCCACCGCGCCTACACGCGCGAGCACGGCGAGGATCCGCCCCCGCTTAGCGACTGGCGCTGGCCGGCGGCGCCCGACGGAGGCCCGGCGGCGGCGGCGAGCGCATAAGCGTGCGCGTCCTCGTCGTCAACGCGGGCTCCAGCAGCCTCAAGCTGGCGCTGGTCGCGTGTGATGGTGAAGGCGATGGCACCACGATCGAGGCGCGCGAGCTCGACGCGCCCCGATCGCAGATCGACCCCGAGCAGCTGCGCGCCGCGCTCGAGTCCTCGCTCGGCGAGGCTGACGCGGTCGGCCATCGCATCGTCCACGGAGGCGAGCGCTTCCGCGAAGCGGTGAGGATCGACGCGGACGTCGAGCGCGCCCTGCGCGAGCTCGTCGATCTCGCCCCGCTGCACCAGCCCAAGTCCCTCGCGGCGCTCGAGGCCGTCACGCGGCTGCTGCCACAGCTAGCGGCGGTCGCGTGCTTCGACACCGCCTTTCACGCGACCCTCCCGCCGGCCGCCTTCACGTACGCGCTGCCCGCGCACTGGCGCGAGCGCTGGCGACTCCGCCGCTACGGCTTTCATGGCCTCTCTCACGCGTGGGTCACGCGGCGAACTGCCCAGCTGCTGGCGCGCGATCCGTCGGGGCTTCGAATCGTCAGCTGCCACCTGGGAGCCGGAGCGTCGCTGTGCGCGATCGTGGACGGGCGCTCGCTCGACACGACGATGGGCTTCACCCCGCTCGAGGGCCTCGTGATGGCGACTCGCTCCGGCAGCGTCGACCCGGGGATGCTGCTGTGGCTGGCCGAGCACGAGCGCCAGTCGGTGAGCGAGCTCGGCGACTCGCTCGAGCACCGCTCAGGCCTCGTGGGTCTCGCGGGCAGCGCCGACATGCGCGAGGTCATCGAGCGCGATGCTGCGGGTGACCCGGCCGCGCAGCTGGCGCTGGGCGTGTACGTGCGCAGCCTACGGGCGGGAATCGCGGCGATGGTCGCGGCGCTCGGCGGGCTCGACGCGCTCGTCTTCACCGGCGGGGTCGGCGAGCACGCAGCCGAGGTGCGGGCCCGCGCGCTCGCCGGCCTCGGGTTCCTGGGAGCATCGCTCGATGAAGCCCGCAATCGCGCCGCCACGACCGACATGGAGATAGGAGCGAGTGGTGCACCTGTCAGAGTGCTCGTGATCGGAGCGCGTGAGGATCTCGAGATCGCGCGCCAAGTCAGAGGCGTGCTCGAGGGTCCTGAGTGACCGAACAGGACGCGCGCGCAGAGGACGCGAGCGCCCCGAGCCCGGACGCGACGGCTGGCGGCGCTCGACGAGCGCCAGCTAGCCGTCTTGCGGCGGGTAGGCAGCGAGTGGGGACGGGTGTGCGGCAACCCGGAGGTGTGGCGGCGCGCTCTGCCCGTGGATCCGAGCCTCGGCGCCTACCCGGATGCGAGCGAGGTACGTCCGAGTCGCTTCGGGCGCTTCGTGCCTGTCCAGAGCGACGTATCCGCCCGCGGCGCGGGCGCCGAGCAACGAGATCGAGTCGGCCTCGCCGGTTGGGCGCATCGGCCGGCAGGCGCGCCGCGGGCTGCTCGGACCGCCGCTGAGGAGCACCGCGATCGCCCGCGAGCGCATGCGCAAGCTCGTCGCGCTGCCGGTGCTTTCGGCCGACGCGCTCTCCTCGGTCGCATACGGCCCCGAAGCGATGCTCGCGATCCTCGTGCTGGCGGGCAGCGCGGGGCTCAGCTATTCGCTGCCGATCGCCGGCGTGATCGCCTTCCTGATGCTCGCCGTCGGCGTCTCCTACCGGCAGACGATCCGCGCCTACCCGCACGGCGGCGGCTCCTACATCGTCGCCAGCGACAACCTCGGGCGCATCCCCGGTCTGGTTGCGGCCGCCGGCCTGATGACCGACTACATCCTCACGGTCGCCGTCTCAGTCGCCTCCGGCGTGGCAGCGATCACCTCGGCGATGCCGTCGCTGGCCTCCGCCGCGGTGCCGATCGGGGTGGTCGTGATCGTCGTGCTGCTCGCCGGCAACCTGCGCGGCGTACGTCAGGCCGGCGCGCTGTTCGCCGCGCCGACCTATTTGTTCATCCTCGCCATGTTCGTGCTCGTCGCCGTCGGTCTGATCGATGCCTCGGGGCGCGGACTTTCACGCCGCGCCCAGGCCGCCGCTGGTCGCGACCGAGGGCGTCTGCGTGCTGCTTGATCCTGCGCGCCTTCGCCTCCGGTTCGACGGCGATGACCGGGATCGAGGCCATATCCAACGCGGTGCCGGCATTCAGGCCAGTCGAGTGGCGTAACGCGCGCACGACGCTGACGTGGATGGTCGGGCTGCTGATCGCGCTGTTCGCGGGCACGATCGCGATGGTCCATCTCGACGGAGTGGTGCCCAACGCCCACGAAACCGTGCTCTCGCAGCTCGCCCACCGCAGCTTCGGCTCGGGGCTTCATGTATCCGCTGACGCAGGCGACGACCGCCGCGATCCTGCTGCTCGCAGCGAATACCGCCTACAACGACTTTCCCGCGCGTGCTGTTCCTGCTGGCGCGTGACTTCCAGGCGCCGCGGCTGTTCCTGCGCATGGGCGACCGCCTCGCCTTCAGCAACGGCATCATCGTGCTGTCGGTCGCGGCGATCGCGATCTACGTCGGCTTCGGCGGCAAACCGCTCCCCTGATCCCGCTGTACGCCGTCGGCGTGTTCCTGGCCTTCACCCTCTCGCAGGCCGGCATGGTCGTGCACTGGTGGCGCCTGCGCGATCCCAACTGGCGACGGAGCCTGTTCTTCAACGCCACCGGCTGCGTGCTCTCGGCGATCGTCTTCATCACGGCGGGGATCACGAAGTTCACCTCCGGCGCCTGGGTCTCGCTGGTGGCGGTGGGGACGTGTTCTCGCGCTCGCGCTCAGCATCCGCCGCCACTACGACACGGTCGCGAGGGCGCTCGCGCTGCACCCCCACGCGATCGAGGTGCCCAAGGCACGTGATCGCGCCGGGGCGTAACGCGTGACGGCCCCGGCGCGAAGCGCACGACGAGCAAGCCGACGGTGCGCGCGCGGAGCGAGCCGAGAGCGAGGAGACGCCCGAGGAGCTCCACCACCTGGTGATCGTCCCGGTCGCCTCGCTGACCTCGCCAGCATGCGCGCGCTGGCCTACGCAGCCTCGCTGCAACAGCCGGTGCTAGCCCTGCACGTGAGCCCCACCGACGATGAGGCCGAGCGCTTTCGCGACTACTGGCGCACGTGGGGCGATCACCTGCCGCTCAGGTCGTCGTATCTCCCTACCGCGCGATCGTCGCGCCGCTGGTCAACTACATCGAGTCGCTGCACCGCCAGCGCCCTGACCTGACGCTGACGGTGATCCTCCCCGAGATCGTGGTGCGGCACTGGTGGCAAAGGTCCTGCACAACCGCACCGCTCCACGTCTGCGACGCGCGCTGCGGCCGCTGCCGAAGGTCGTAGTGACGACCATCCCGTTCCATCTGCCGAGATGACGAGCGGCGAAGGCACGCGCTGAAGCGCTGATCTCAGGCAAGACTCGCGAGCAGCCGGAGCTCCTCCATCAGCAGGCGCGGGAGCAGGAAATGCTCGCGCACGTGCTCACGTCCGCTGCGGCCGAGCTGCTGGGCCAGCTCGCGGTCGCTCAGTAGCGCCAGCATCGCTGCCGCGCACTGCTCGACTGAATCGACCATCCTGCCGCCAATGCCAGCCGGCATCTGTAGCGGAATACCCCCGGCGTGCCCTGCGACCACCGGCGTGCCCTTCCACAGCGCCTCGGAGACCACGAGCCCGAAGCCCTCACGGATCGACTTCTGGACGACGAGCTCGGAGAGGCGCTGGAAGGCGTTGACCTCGACGTTTCCGACACCAGTCAGGTTGGTGTATAGGTGAACCAGAGGATCGTCGTGGGCGTGCTCGGTCACCTCCTTGTAGACGTCCCAGCCCTCGGGGTCATCGAGCGCCATCGAGCCGACGAGCGCGAGCTGCAGCTCGGGGATCTCCTCGCGCACGAGGCGGTAGGCGGCGAGCACCCCCAGGGGGTCCTTCCACTGGTCAAAGCGTGAGACCTGCGTGACGAGCCGTCCCGGCAGGTCCAGGCCGATCCAGTCGAGGATCTGGCTGGCCGTATGGCGATCGAGCTCGATGTTCTTGGGGCTCAGGGGATCGATCGCAGGCGCGATCGCCTCCACTCGTGCTACCGGAAAGTCGGGCGGCACGAACTCGGGCATCGTGAACACCGCCGCATCGAAGCCGGCGAGCAGCGGCTCGAGGAAGCCCCAGGCATCCGGGTTGGGCTCGCTCGTGTCGATGTGACAGCGCCAGATCCAGCGCGCCGCGCCCTTGCCGTGCGCGCGCAGGAGCCCGGCGGGCTGAGGGTCGTGGACGACGATGAAGTCGTAGCCGCCATCGAGGCTCGCAGCGTTCTCCTGCACGCAGCGCATATAGGCGGCCCGCTCGAGACTCAGAGAGCGAACGTTGGGCGCCCTGCAGAGCGTTGTGCAGGGTCTTGGTCGCTCCAAAGAACTCCTCGTCACCGCCGATCACCTTCCAGTCCACGGTGAGGCCGAGGTCGCGCAGCAGCGGGACGCTGGAGCGCAGCAGCTCCGAGACGCCGCCACCGTAGGAGGTCGCGTTCACGTTGAGGATACGCGCGCCGCGCAGGGCCTGCGCGTGCTCGCGCAGCTCCTGCGTGATCGCTTCGGGGGCGATGCCCTCGTAGGCATCCAGCGACCAGTGTCCGACTGTCACCTTTTGCAGCACGGGCCCAGTGCCTCAGGCCCCGGTCTGCCGCGGCTGCAAATGTGCCATACGCAGGTACGAGTCTGCCATAAAGGCTGGCCGGCGAAGATCCGTGCTTTTCCGCGGCCGATTGGCGTGTTTACCCGGTGGCCATAACGGCCGTCGGGGATTAGCGTGATGTCATGGCCGCACATCTGCACCTGGCACGCGCTCCCGACGCCACCGCCGCCGTCCACGAGAAGGTTCCGATCCGCGTGGTGCTCGCTGATGACCACGCGATGATGCGCCGCAGCCTGCGGGTGCTACTCGACGGCGAGGATGGTGTCGAGGTGATCGCCGAAGCGGCCGACCTGGCATCCGTCGCGCGCCACGTCCAAGGCCACGAGCCGCACGTCCTCGTACTCGACCTGAGCATGCCCGACGGGTCGAGCATCGAGGCGATCAGCCGTCTGCGCGAGCGGGCACCCGACACTCAGATCGTCGTGATGACGATGGAAGAGAACCCGGTGTTCGCGCAACGCGCGTTCGCAGCCGGCGCGCTGGCCTTCGTCGCCAAGGACCTGGCCGACAGCGAGCTCCCCCAGGCCGTCCGCGCCGCCGCTCGTGGCGAGGTGTTCGTCAGCCCTCGAGTCGCCGCGCGGCTTGACGCCCTGCACCGCTCACTCACCGACGAGGCCTTGACTCCACGTGAGGTTGAAGTCCTACGGCTGATCGCGCTCGGTCACACGAGCCTTGAAATCGCTCGCAAGCTCCATCTTTCCCCGCGCACCGCGGAGACGCACCGCGCGAACATCCAGCGCAAGCTCGCGATAGGCACGCGGGCGGAACTGGTTCGCTACGCGCTACGACGCGGCCTGCTCGGGGCCTGACTGGCTTGCGCGATCCCCGCTCAGCGCCGGCAAGGTCGCGCTGACTAGCGTTCCCTGCTCGTCGGAGGCGATGCTCAGGGTTCCACCTGCGAGAGCCACGCGCTCGCGCATCCCGGCGAGGCCGAAGCCCTCGGTCGCGAGATCGGGGTCGAAGCCGGCGCCGTCATCCTGGACCTCGACCAGCAGCTCGCCAGCGGATTCGCCGACCGTCACCCGCACGTACTTCGCCCGGGCATGCTTGACCGCGTTGGTGAGCGCCTCCTGCACCAGCCGATAGACGGCAGTCTCGAGCTCCTCGGAGAGCTCCGGGCCTCCGTGAGAGGCGTCGGAGAAGGTGAGCTCGCCGTCGACCTCGAATCCGCTCTGCCCGCGGTGGCGCTCGATCAGCGCCTCGATCGCCGTGCGCAATCCCAGCTCATCCAGTGCGGCCGGACGCAGCTCGGTGATGAGCGAGCGAAGGTTTGCGATCTCGCGCTCGATGTGCTCGACGGCCTCGCCCATTGCCGCCTGAGCCCGCCCGAGATCACTGCCTCGTCGCGCCGCGGACAGCAGCACCCGCAGGCCGCCGAGGCCCTGCAGGGTCTCGTCGTGGAGCTCGCGTGCCCAGCGGCGCCGCTCGGCGTCAGCGGCCGCGAGCGAGCTCCGCAGACGGTCGCTCTGCACGCTCTGCGCGAGCGCCACGGCGGTCGCGGCGCTCGCCGCGAACGTGCGCATCAGCTCCTCGTCATCCTCACTAAACACGCTCCCGCCCTCGCCACGGTCGAATGCCACGAGGACACCGAGCCCTTCGCCGCGGTAGAGCATCGGCACGAGCAGCGCCGTCTGCGCGTCGACGACGCCGAACTGGGTTGGCGCGATGCGCAGGCGAGCGGACACGTCGGTGATCCGCTCGGAACGCTGGCGCTCGAGGACCTGCCCAGAGGTCGACTCAGCGATCGGCAGGCGCGCCCCATACATCCGCTCGGCATGACCTGCGCTGGCATGCACGACGAGCTCGCTGCCCTCACGCAGCATGATCACCACGCTGCGTGCGTCCACAAGCGCACGTCCGCGCTTGACGATCAGCTCGAGCACGTGCTCGAGCACGATCTCCCCGCCGATCGCGACCGCGACGTCACGCGTCGCCTCGAGTCCCTGGATCGCCTTCTCGGCGTCATACCGGCGACGCTCGCTGGTCTCGAACAGCCGCGCGTTGTCGATCGCGACAGCCGCCCAGTCGGCGAGGATCACGGCCGCCTCCTCGTCACGTTCGGTGAACTCGCCGTCCTGCTTCTCTGTCAGGTAGAGATTGCCCCACGCCTTCCCACGTACGCGCACGGGTACGCCGAGGAAGCTGCGCATAACCGGGTGTCCAGCCGGGAACCCGTAGCTCGATGGGTGCTGGCCCACGTCGGCCAAGCGCAGCGGCTGCTGGGACTCGATCAGCGCGCCGAGAACGCCGCGGCCCCGCGGCAGATCGCCGATCGCACGCTTCGTCGCCTCTCCGACCCCAGCCGTCAGGAACTGCTCGAGCTCCGTGCGCTGCTCGTTGAGGATCCCCAGCGCCGCGTACTGCGCGCCGGTGAGCTCACGCGCCGTCTGCAGCACGAGATCGAGGAGGACCCCGAGATCGAGCTCTGTGACGAGCTCGCGACCAACGTCAAGCAGTCGGCGTATCCACAGCTCATTCGACGAGGCGCTCATCTTCTGGGAGCGTAGTGCGAGAGACGGCGATTTTGGCGAGGAACGCTCGGTACAAAACCCGTAAATTTGCCGTCGAGAAGGGGCTCCGCGGCGCGAGCGGCGGGGATCGACTCAGTAGTTTCTCCCGCCACCACGGCGGCTTTATCCGACTGCCCTCACGCGCGTTGAGAGCTAGCTTCAAAGCATGACTACAGATGCCGCTGATCCCAGACTTCGCGTGCTGATCGTGGGCGGGGGAGTGAGCGCTCTCGAGATCGCGCTAGCGCTAGGGCAACTCGCGCCCCAGCAGACCGCTACGACCGTGCTCGCGCCAAACGAGGAGTTCGTCTACCGGCCGATGGCCGTGCGCGAACCGTTCGGCTACGCGCCCGCGCGCCGCTACCCGCTCGCCCAGATAGTCCGCGACGCCGGCGCCGAATTGGTCGCAGACGAGCTGGCATGGGTCGACCCGAGCGAGCAGGCGGTGCACACGAAGGCCGGACAGACGCTCGCCTACGACGTGCTCGCGTTGGGACTCGGCGCGCGCGCCGTCCCGCGCTACGCGCATGCGCTCACGATCGATGACCGCCACCTCGACGAGACGATGCACGGACTCATCCAGGACATCGAGAACGGCTACGTCGACAGCGTCGCCTTCGTGTCTCCCGGACGGATGCCGTGGCAGCTGCCGCTCTATGAGCTGGCGCTGATGACGGCTGGGCGCGCCTACGACATGAGCGTCGAGCTGGCCACGACGATCATCACCCCGGAGGACAGCCCCCTGGCGATCTTCGGGGTAACGGCCAGTGGCGTGGTCGCGGAGCGACTCGAGCACGCTCGCATCGAGGTGATCACCTCTGCCTACGCCGAGGTCCCGCACCCAGGCGAGGTGGTGATCAACCCGGGTGACCGCCATATCCACGTCAAGCGCGTGGTCGCGCTGCCCGAGCTGTACGGACCCTCGGTGCGCGGCATTCCAGCGAGCGAACACGGCTTCATCCATGTCGACCCCTACGGCCAGGTGCGCGGGATGGCGTGCGTCTACGCCGCCGGGGACGCGATCGACTTCCCGATCAAGCACGGCGGGCTCGGCTCGCAGCAGGCCGACGTCGTGGCGCAATCGATTGCCCAGGCGGCCGGTGCCGCCGTGACTCCAGAGCCGTTCGACCCGGTGATCCACGGCATGCTGCTGACCGACGCCAAGCCCCTGTACCTGACGGCGAAGATCGCCGGGGGACGTGGCTTGAGCTCGGTGGTCGACGACACGCCCACCTGGGAGCCCCCGGGCAAGATCGCCGCGAAGTATCTGGCGCCGTATCTGGCGGGGCTCGAGCACGGGCATGTGCCGGCATAGGCGCGCAGCGCGCGCCGTGCCCGAGCGGGCGGGAGTCTTGAGATCGTGAGCAGCGCGTCTGCGTCAGCCCCCGCACCAGCGACGCCGGCGTCTCTCGCCGGCGAGTCACAAACCAAGCTCATCCGGCTGAGGGACGGCTCGTCGGTGACGATCCGCCCGGCCACCGCTGAGGACGAGCCGGCGCTGCGCTCATTCCTGCGCGGTCTGTGCCTGGAAGCCCGCCGTCTGCGCTTCTTCACCGGCGCGCCGGACGTCACACGCGCCGCACGGCTCGCGGCCAGAGCCGACGCGGAGCACTACGGGCTCCTCGCGCACGACGAAACGGGCGTGCTTATCGGCCACGCGCTCTACATCCAGCTCGAGCGCACGCGCGCCGAAGTCGCCGTCGAGGTCGCCGATCACCTGCACGACCACAGTCTGGGGACGATCCTCGTCGAGCACCTGGCCCTCGTCGCCGAGCAGCGGGGCATCACGCACTTCGTGGCCGAGGTTCTCAGCGAAAACAGGGCGATGTTGGATGTCTTTCGAGACGGCTTTGATGCCCGCGTCGTGCATCGCGAGGGACCCGAAGAGCGGATCGAGTTCCTCACCTCGGGCTGGCGTCTGGCGCACGAGCGCTTCCGCGCGCACACCTGAGATCCTGAACCGGGGACCTCGCGCCGCGCGCCGGGCGCCGGCTCAGCGTGATCGCCGGCCGCGCAGGCGCGGACTACTGACGAGGGATCGTCTGCTGCTCCTCGAGCGTGCGCTCGGCGGTCGGCAGCGCTTCGAGGCGCGCATCGGGGATCGGCTCTCCACTCTCGACAGAGAGGCCGTAGGTGCCTGCGGCGAGTCTGGCTTCGGCACGTTCGACAGCAGCGAACTGCTCCCTGAGATCCTTCGCCAGGCCCGCGTCGAACTCCTTTTCGTAGAGCTCCTCTGATCCGAGCGCGCCCGGTTCGCTCTGCTGCGCTGATGCCTGCCCGCCGTCCTCGCCGAGCGCGGCAATCCCCTTCTCGATCCGCGCTCGCTCCTCGGCGAGGAGTTGACGTGCACGCTCAGCGTCCATCGCTAGCAGCCTAGCGCCGCGACAGCGCGCGCGCACGCCGCGCCCAGAGCTGTAGGTAGAGATCCGCAGACGTTGTTCGGACTAGCGCGGATCATCGCGGCGGCGCGGTGCGGATGACTTGACAGCCGCCGCAAGCGAAGCTCTCAGGAAGAAGGGAACTTATCCACACCGAGGAGGAACGATGCGCGCATTTCTGCACAAGATCACGAGCCTCACCCCGATCGCCGCGGGTGCGGCGGCTGGGATGATCGTGCTCGGAATCGTGTCAATCGTGGGCGGCAGCTATGACCACGAAGTGGTGCACAACCAGCTGGCGCCACAGAAGATCACCTTCCCCAAGCCGGCCGAGTACCCGGATCTGAAGAGCTATGAAGGTCAGGCGGTGCTCACCGGCAGCCAGGCGAAAGTGTATGCCGAAGACCAGATCGGCCCCGACATGAGCAAGATCGCCGGCGGCAAGACCTACTCGGAGGTCAGCAGCGAATGGATCGCCGGGGGTATGAAGAGCGAAAAGCTCGCAGGCGAGCGCACCGAGCTCTTCACCGGTGAGACGCTCAGGGGCCTACTCCTACAGGCGTGGGGCTGGGCACAGATCGGCAGCATCGCGATCCTCGCGGGAATCCTGCTGATTGCCTTCGGAGCGATCCTGTTCCTGTTGCCTGTGCTCAACTGGCGGCTGAACGCCAGGCGTGAGCCGGAGCTCTCGCCCAGACGCCCGGCAGTCCCGGCGCCGCCAGCGGTGGCCTGAAGACGAGGGGGACTCCACTCCGCACGACGCGCAGGCTAGGCGTCGTGCGCAGCTGGGGCTCGTGGCGAGCGTGCGCCGGGGAGCAGGCCCGGCGCACGCTCAACGCTGCCCGGCGAGACGAGCCTCTGCACCCCGAGCGTGCAGACTGCGAGGCTCGCAAGCGCCGAGGCGACGATCGCGGTTGCAACGGTGCTCGAGAGCACCTTCTCGGCGAGCCCAAGCGAGGCGATCGCGGCTGGTACTCCGAGCTGCGCGCTCGCCGCCAAGCCCCCGGCCAGCGGCCGGCGCATGAGCGTGGCTGCGAGCACGTGGATGAGCACGTTGAGCGCGACCAGGGCGCCGACGAGGGCCAGCATGGACGGGTCGCGCAGCAGGCCACCGACGTCGAGCTCGGCGCCGAGCACGACGAAGTACAGGGGGATGAAGAAGCCCTCGGCGACACCGCGCACCTGCGTGGAAAGACGTTTGGGACCGCCGAGCAGGGCGACCATCACCCCCGCGCCGAAGCCGGCGATCAGGATGCTCGTGCCGCCCTTCTGCGCGATCCACGCGAGCAGGAAGAGCACGAGCAGCGACAGGCGCAGGTCGAGCGCCCAGTGGCGCTGCTTTGAGCGGGCTCGCAGCCGGTGAACCCAGCCGCGAGCCGCGAGTGCGCGCGCCAATGCGAGCAGCGCGAGCACCGCGAGCGCTACCAGCACGCCCCCTAGCGCCGCGTGCGCGAGACGGCCGGGCTGGAGCACGATCGGAACGGAGAGGATCGTGATCAGGTCTGCGATCGTCACCTGTGCCATCACCGTCATCACCTCGGGGCCGACGAGGCCGGTCTCCTCGAGCACCGGCAGCAGCACGGCGGCGGAGCCGGAGGCGAGCAGCACGACGTAGACGGCCGCGTGGCCGCCGCCCGCGATGCTCGCGGCGAGCAGACCCGCGGGGATGGCGAGGACGCACACGATCCCAGCCAAAAGGCCACCGCTCGCGAGCGCCGCCGTGAGCCGCTTCTCGCGCAGCGGCAGGCGCATGCCGACGGTGAGCATCAGCATCGCGAAGCCGATTTCCCCGAGGAATGAGATCGTGCTGCGCGCGGGGTTCACGCCATCGAGCACAGCTGGGCCAACGAGAACGCCGGCGAGGATCTCGCCGATCACCACCGGCACGAAGCGCCGCCCGGCGATGCCGAGCAGCGGGCCGCCGAGGCCTGCCAGCACGATCACCACGAGCACTCCGAAGCTCACGCGCACACCTTTCCAGCTACGGGGCCCGAGCGGTCAGGCGGGCGCTCGTCGCGCGAGCTATCGACTGGGACTCGAGACGGCGCCGCTATTCGGCGGGCAGGAGGCCGGGATGGTCCCTGACGTAGGCGATGCGGGCCTCATCTGAAGCGACGATCGCTTCGATCTCACGCAGGCCCGACACGACCCGCGCGAGCGGCGCACCCGCGAGCACCTGCTGACGCTGGCGGGGTCCTGCGCGCTCGGCTCTCGCGACCCGGCTGCGCATGCCCTCGAGCGTGACCTGGTCCAGTCGCAGGCGCTTTGCGAGGGATGGTCTTGGCGGCGCAGACGGCGCGCCGCCGAGGGGCCCGTTGGGGTTGGGCACGGGCTCGGTGACGCTGCGCCCGTCGCGCAGCTCGATCGTGGCCGTGATCTCGCCGCGGAAGAACTGCCCGTCGTAGACGACGATGAACGTGTGCTCGGGGCCGCTCGGGCGGAGCGTGCGCACGTCGCGGGGAGTCGCCAGGGTGATGGACACGACATCGGCGTCAGCCGCGCCCGTGATGATCGTTCGGCCGGGAAGCGTGCGCCGCTCGACCTCGGGGCGTGGCAACGTCGTCCTAGCCCCACCCGACAGGCTTTCTTCGGGTCCGCCGTCGGTGTCGAAGCGGACTGGCGGCGGCTTGCGCAGAGCCGGGCCGTTGCCGCCGCCGCTCCAGCCATCGGGCCCGTAGCGCAGGGCGCCCGTACGCGCTTCGATCCCCGCGAACTGTCCGTCGACGATCTGCCCGTAGGCGCTGGAGCCGTCGGCGCCGACCGCGAATCCCCACGGCGCGCCGCCGTTGGGGTCCGGTGCGCGCGACTGGGCCACGGCTGGGGCCGGCGGGCCCGGGAAGGACTGCACGGCGCTGGCGAGGATCGTGCGCCCGCGGATCGTCGCCGCGATCCGCAGCGGGGCGTCCCAGTAGCGGCCGGGAAGCACGGCGAGGAATGCGTGGTTGGCGTCGAGGGGCAGGGGGCGTGGCGCGCCGGCCCCGAGCAGGACCGGATGCGAGGCGTCGCCCGCCAGCATGCCGGCTATCACGGTGCGCAGTGCTCGCGGCGCATAAGCATAGGGGTCATCGACGTAGCTGACGACTTGCGCCATTGGTGGGAAGCGGGCCAGGTCTCTCGCCGTGTTGCAGCCGTCGAGGCCGCCTTCGTACGCCCCGCCCACGCTCAACGGCAGCGCCGCCGAGCCCGGGCGCGGCTGGAGGAGCCGGTGGTCCTCGATCACACCGACCTGCAGGCAGATCAAGCGCGCCGGGTGGTAGCCGGCGCCAAAGTTCGCGCGGGGGTTGGGCAGTCCCTGCCAGCTACGCAGCGCCCACTCCGGGCCACCCGCCGGATCCCTGGCCTGCAGCGTCTCGCGCACGGTGCTCGGCAACGGCACATCGGGGGGCGCGGGTGCAGCCTGTCGCGCCGGAAGCGGGTTGCGGTAAGGGGGGACGGGCGGTTCGCGCAGGGGTGCGTTGTGCGCGGGCTTGCAGCCGTTGCAGATCGCCACGAACGAGGATTCGAGCACGTTGGCCGAGTGCCGGTAGGAGAGGGAGCTCCCGTCATGCAGGCGTGCGGTCAGCGTCAGCGAGCGGGGATCGACTTGCCCGTCGAGCACGGCGATGAACACGCCGCCATGGGGATCGATCGCGAGCCTGCGCGGGGCGCCGGCGCCGCTCAACGTCAACGAGGCAACCCGCGGTGCCGCCGCACCGTAGACGAGCGTTCGGGCAGGATTGTTTCCCCACGGAAAGCCGGTGTGTTCGCCTGAACCGGGGACGAAGCGGCGCATCAGCACGAACAGGGGGTGCTCGCCAAGTCGACCGCACACCTCGGGCGTCAGCGGCGCGTCGAAGCGGCTCGGATCTGTGCGACCGAGCTCCTGGGAGGCCTGCGCGCAGTCCTCGTCCGGGGCGGCCCCCGGCCCCAGATCCCCTTCGCCGCTGACTTCCCACGGCGAGCCGCCGTCGGGGTCGGCCACTTCGAACGCGGAGGACTGGGCGAAGGAGATCGTGTGGCTGGCGCCGTTGCGCATCACCACGACGACGCGCGGGCGCACTTCTTCCACGTAGCCCGAATACACCGTGATGAAGCTCCCTCGAGGCCCAAGCGGCAGCGCTCGTGCTCCTTCGGGTCCGTATACGGTCACCGATCGCACCCCGCTGCCGACGACGCCGTTGACGACCGTACGCGCGTTCTGCACGCTCGTGCCCACGAAGACCCGCGCGCCGGCCAGCACCGGCCCGTCGGGGGCGCTCACTCCGCATGCATCCACACCACCGAGGGGCAGCGCGCGGAACACGTGGTCCAAGCCGACGATGCCGAAGTGGCCGTCGAGCACCTGCCCCACAGCGGTGCATGTCTCGCCCGCGCGCGTGCGTGAGAGCCTGATGTCCCACGGCGGTTCCGCTGGGTTTGGATCGGGTGCGTCAAGGCCGGCGAGCCGCACGCTGCCAGGCAGTGGCACGCCGCTCGACTGCAGGTCCTGCGCGTTGGGAGCCGGCAGGGGCGCGCCCTGCGTGATCAGGATCGCCGCGGCCGCCACGCCCGCGAGCAGCAACACGAGCACGATTGCGAGCACCAGCGTGCGCCGCGTGAAGGCGGCGCGAGGCTGCGGTGGCCCCGGCAGGCGCCGGAACTCCTCACCGAGCGCATCGAGCACGGCGAGCAGTGGCTCGCTCATGGCTGCTCCCCGGTGGCGAGCGATACGTCCAGCGAGCGGCCCAGCGCGCGCAGGGCGCGCGAGACCCGTGCTCGCGCGGCGAGCTCGGAGATACCGAGATCGCGCGCGACCTCCGCGTAGGTCCGCTCCTGGACGATCCGTAGATCGAGCGCCCGCCGCTGGGCGGCGCTGAGTCGCACGAGCTCGCCGCTCAGCGCTGCGCGCAGCTCTGCAAGCCCGGCTCGCTCCTCGATCAGCGCCAGGTCGTCATCGTAGGCGAGCGGAGTCTGAATACCGAGGCGCCGCAACGCGCGTCGCTCAACGCGGCCGCGACGCAGGTAGCGCGAAAGGCGTCGGCGGGCGATCGTGAACAGCCACGCCTGGCGCTGCTCGCGCGAGTCGCCGCGCAGACCGTGCCAGCCGATGTACGCATGGGCAAAGGTCTCCGCCGTCAAATCCAACGCCACCTCGGGGTCGAGCGTCCGACGCGCGAAGAACACGAGCACCCCCTCGCTCTCGCGGCGATAGAGATCGTCGAACTCCCCGGCATCGGCCATCACCTCTCAATGTGCCACCGGCCGGTGAAACGTGACGTGACCAGCGCACCTTCACGAAATCGTTATGGGTCGCGGCTCAATCGTGATGTGAGCGTTATCGCGACGATGTCACACTCGCCTTACCCCGGTCGATATCGAGCGCCGGCGATTGTCCGGCAGGAGCGGTCCCGCTCCAGAGCCAGGCCCGATCCACCTCCAGCCCCTCGGCGCGGCTTCGCCTGAGGGTGTACGCAACTCGCGCAGCACTCGATCGCCAGATCGCAGCCGGAGACCCGCTCACCTCCAGTGCGGCCGTGGCGTTGCGGGCCCAACAGCTTGCCGCGCCGAGCGCACGGCTCCAGATCGCAAGCAGCCTTCGCAAGGTCGTCGCCTACGCGGATTACCGCGCATCACACCGAGCCATCTCGGCAGTCGTCGTCGAGGCGGCCATCGTTAGGCGCGAGCGGCACGCGATCCTTGGACTGGCCGAGCGACTCGAAGGACCCGGCCCGTTGAGCCCGATCGGTGTGGCGATGGCGAGGGAGCTGCTGACTGACGGCCCCAGCCCGTTGTTCAACCGCAACTCGGCGCAGACCGTGACGCAAGCGATATGGAAGGTTCAGGACGCACTCGAGACAGACGCACGACAGGCAGAGCGCGATGCCGCCACCGCGTAGTCCAAAGCTCGCGCCTCGCTCACCCGCCAAGCCGCTTGAGCTCTACCGACGGAGCGTCAGCGCTCATGCCCGGCTGAGGCACGATGCGCAGCGCCGAGTAGAACGACGGCGTCGCTCTCAGAACTGCACGAGCAGCAGCCCGACGGACACGCCTGGACCGATCGTGACCACGAGGCCGTGCTCGCCGGGGGAGGGACGGCGCTCCTTGATCGTGTGATGGAGCACGTAGAAGCTCGCGGGCGTGCCAACGTTGCCATGCTCGCCGAGCACCTGCCAGCTGACCGCGACGTCGTCGTCGCTGAGCCCCAGCGCGTCGCGCATCCGTTCAACGATCCGCCTTCCGCCCGGGTGGAGCATCCAGTGCGCGATGTGCTGCTCGTTGAGGTGGTTGGAGCGCAGAAACGTGTGCACCAGCTCGGCGAGCTGTTCGGCGGCGATCTCCGGCAGCTCGCGGGCGAGGTGAAGATGGCTGTCCTGCTCATCGCCCGCGAGCGTCACGGCGTCGAGCGTGTTCGGGACCTGGTGCACGCGGGTCGCGAGGATCGCCGGTCCGGCGGCTGCTCGGTCCCCGCTCAGCAGCGCCGCGGCGCAGCCGTCGCCGAAGATCGCCGAGCCAACCGTCTTGGCGCGAGGATCGTCCGGGAAGGAGGGCATCAGGATCGAGCTCATGCTCTCGGCGGCGACGACGAGGACGCTGCGCGATGGGTTCGCATGGAGCGTCTGCACGCCGAGTCGCAGCAGCGGCGCCGCGCTTGCGCACCCCGCGGCCGTGATGTGGTACTTGTCGGTGCTCGGCGACATCCGATAGTGCTCGATGAGCCGGTGCGCGAGGCTCGGGCAGCCGAGCGAGTAGAGGCTCGAGGTGAGCACCGTGCCAACCGAGCGGGGGTCCATGTCGAGCTGGTCGACTGCCTGGATCGCCTGGAGCAGCAAGTCCTGCTCGATCTGTGCGGCTCGCCCCTGGAGGTTGGACGCGAGGAAGTCCGGCTCGAGATTGAGCTGGCGCCGGTGCACACCGGAGCGCGCGAAGATCCCTTGGGCGAACTCGTCCTCAGCGAGCCCAAGGTGCTGCAGGGCATCTCGCTGAGTCGTCAGCGCAGAGCCGTCGACGACCGCCAGTCCGACCAGCCTCGCGCCGGGACTGGCGCCTAAACGCCCCCAGGTCTGCTCGCTGCTGTAGATCGCGGCACGGCGGTGCGATGTGTTGGACGATGTGGGCTCTATGGTCTTGGCCTCGGTCGTGGTGGCGCGGTCATAGGCTGCGCCTTACGCGCTCGTTCTTGTTAAACCACTAGCAGCTCCGCCCTCACCGGCACGGACACCGATACTTCGCCATTTCTTACGGGCATGTCGGGGAGGATAGGCTGCTCTTCCAGTGAGGAGGGGAATCCTATGCAAGTAATCGGCGCCGGGCTGCCGCGCACGGGCACATTGACGCAGAAGCTGGCCCTCGAGCGGCTGGGCGTCGGCCCTTGCTATCACTGGGTCAACCTGATCTCTGATCTGAACGCGGTCGAGCTGTGGCACCGGGCGCTCGACGGTGAGGATGTCTTAGAGGAGATCTTCGCGGGCCACCGCTCGACCGTCGACTGGCCCGGCGGCTTCTTCTACCGAGAGCTGGCCGAGCGCTACCCACAGGCGAAGGTGCTGCTGAGCGTCCGCGAGCCCGAGAGCTGGGAGCACAGCTACCGGGAGACGATCTGGAACTTCACCCGCGGGGACTCGCTGATCAGCCACCTCTCCGACGCCCGACGCGAAGTCGACCCCCGCTGGCGACGCTACCTCGAGCTCGTCCAGCGCATGCTCTGGAGCGAGCGCTCGCCGTTCGGGGGCGGCGATGAGGCGGCGGCGATGATCGCTCAGATGCGCTCCCACAACGAAGCGGTGCGCGCCGCGATCGCGCCGGAGCGGCTGCTCGTCTGGCAGGTGACCGAAGGATGGGAGCCGCTGTGCGAGTTCCTCGAGCTCCCGGTCCCCGACGAACCGTTCCCGCACGCGAACGACACGGAGACCTTTCGCGGTCGCGTCGTCAACGCGGCGCTGGACGCGCTGCTGGCCTGGCGGGAGGAGCAGCCGCCGCTCGTGTAGGCCAAGCGCGCCGGCCGGCCGCGGTCACGAGAGCGCACAAATCCGCTCAGAAGCCGTCGTTCAGCCCAGGCGCCTGCGCAGCCACTGAGGTCACGCACTGAAGATTGCGGTGTCCTCGGTCCGAGTCCGAGTCTCGCCGTCAGCCCCCGATGATCGGCGCGACCACCCCGCACGACGGTGCCTGCGCGTGTGCCGGATCGAGCGCGTTGAGCACGTCGCGCAGCGCGATGTGGTCGAACGGCGTCGCCAGGTGCTCGCTCGCGTCGAGCGGGCACTGCTGCTGCAGTTCGATGTTCGTCACCCCCGAGCCCGAGAGGAAGGCCGACGTGTACGGCGTGACGACCTCGTCATAGCGCGTCTCGATTACCGTGTAGCTGACGCCGGGGACCGTGTCGCCGCCGGCGTTCAGACTCGTCAGGAACGCCGAGCCCACGAACTGTTCTTCGCACGACGGTCCGCAGACGAGTTCGAGCCCGCCCGTCTCCGGGCCGCCCGGTAGCAGCGCCAGCAGGTTGGTCAGGCCGTCGACGGTCGTGCCGTGGTTAGACGGCGAGAGGCCGATCAGCGCGTGCACTCTCTGCGCGCCACCGAGGAACTTCAGGTAGTAGCGCGGCATCATCCCGCCCTGGCTGTGGCCGACGATGTCCACCTTCGCGACATCCGTCGCAGAGAGGACCTGTTCGACGAACGCTAGCGCCGGAAGCGGAGCTCGGCGTCCCTCTTCGGCTGGATGTGTGATCTAAGGGCTGCTTCGGTTCTCGGGCTGCCCGCGCGGGGTCGCCTGCGGGATACTCGTTGGATGTCTGAGGAGTCCACGACCCCCGACCTGGGGGAGGGCGTGAGTGGCCTGGTTGAGGCACTGAACCGCCGTGCTTTCGATGCAGTCGCGAGCTTCTACAGGCCCGATGTCGTGTTTGACATGTCGCCGGCCGGGTTGGGCATCTTCGAGGGTCGCGACGTTGTTCGCAGCGTCAATGAAGACTGGCTCGGCGCTTATGAGGAGTTTCGGATGGCGACCGAGGGGCTCGTGGACCTCGGCAACGGCGTTGGGTATGCCGTGATGATCCAGAACGCCCGCCTGGCTGGCAGCACCGGGGTCGTTCGCCAGCGGGACTCGTGGGTCTGCGACTTCGTTGAAGGTCTGTTCGTGCGAATCACGCACTACCCCGACATCGACGAGGGCCGTGCAGCTGCCGAACGCCTAGCGCGGGAGCGGGGGTAGGCAGTGCCGAAGGATCGCGCTCACGTCTCGGGGTCATAGACGCACGCTTGCTGTGAGGTGGCGCAGCAGCCTGATCCGAGCTTCCTCAGCGTTGCGCCCCCCGCCTGCCACGATGATCCAGGCGTTGCCTTGGCGCTTGGCTGTCATTGCTCCCAAAATGCCTAGCTCAGGGGCTGTGTTGTAGAAGCCGGGCACGTGCGGGATGCGCGTCAGCCCAGGTATAGGCGCTGGAAGCGCGCGACCGGGGTGTGCAGCGTCGAGCAGTAAAGCCGCCCGCATTCCTCTGCCGGGAATGTAGTACTCAGTATCGATGCACGAAACGAACCCGGTGCCGACGATCTTGCCTGGGTAGGGGTGGATGCTTCTCGCGACCTGCCCCCACTCTGGCGTCGCATCCAGTCCCGAGGTGACGCGAAGCTGGCAAGGTCCTTTGGCGGGTGCGCTCGGTCGATTCCAGTCCCGGAACGGTATCCCGTCGCCGTAGTCCGGGCTCCTGCTGAGCACCTGTCCGCTGGCGTTGAGCGCCGCGAGCGCCCTGATCGCGGTTGGCTTCGAGGAGCGTGGCGTGTGAAGAATGCTGGCGCGCATACCGTAGGGAAGTCCGGGCATCGCAACGGACGGGGCACGGCGATCTCCTTGGAAGAGCACCTGAGCGACGTCGGGTGCGCTCACCACGACAGTCGTGTCGTCCCGTTCTCCATAGGTCCATCCGGTACCCGTTTCGAGCAGGGGATGCGAACGTGTCGGTAGCGGCGGGCAGGTGACGGTGATGCCTCCCCCCGTTATGACCTGCACGCACCAGCCCGCCATGCTCCCTTCGAGGTCGGGCCGGAGAACAACGCCGATGCCATCTCGCTCGATGCCACGGAGAGACGCAAAGGAGATTCGTTCCGGCGAGAGATGCAGCGGAGCTTCGATCGCTGTGGTCCCGCCCACCGTGCTTGCTAACAGCACGGCGATCCCGGCCAGGAGCACTACGCCCGCGAGCGAGCTTCGGAGGCGTCGCGTCCGACGGCGTCGCCTTGCTTCCTCGATAACGCCACCCTCGACCTGCGAGGGAGGTTGCTCGGGGGCGCTCACTGCCATGGTGACCTCGCTGGAGCGGCTACGGCCAAGACGGGACCTCCAAGCTGGGGGTAATAGCGCTAGTATATATAGCACCATATTCTCGTGCGTGCGTGGAGTCCGAGGATCAGACGGCCCCGCATGACCAGGTAGCTGGTCAGATAAGCGATCGATCGCCGAAGGCGTGCGCGTCAGCGGAGCTCCTGAACAAGTAGCCGCGACTGCGCCCGCTCGCGCGAGGGAACCTTTTGCGGGCCCACACAGGTTTAGAAGGATGATGAGGAGTGCGATCAGGACGCACACGCGGACATGGACCTGCTGAGAAGAGCCAGAGCTCGCGCTGAGTTCGACCGGTTTGCCGCTGCACACGCCGACGGGCTGCTACGTGCCGCCTATCTGATGGTCGGAGACCGGGGAGAAGCCGAAGACATCGTCCAGGAGTGCCTGTTGCGGCTCGCCCGGAAGTGGCAGCGCGTGAGACAGATGGAGCACCCCGGCGCCTACGCGCGCCGAGTCATGTTCAGCCTCGTGCTCGACGGCGGCCCCCGACGCTCGCGGAGAAAGCTCGAGCTGGTCACCGTCGAGATCACGCCCGCGGCCGGCGGCGAGGACACCGCGTCTCTCGACTCACGCGCCGACCTGATCCGCGCGCTCGCCGAGCTGCCAGCGCGTCAGCGCGCGGTGCTGGTGCTGCGGTACTTCGCGGACCTGCCGGAGGCCGAGGTCGCCACCGCCCTGGGCTGTTCGGTCGGGACCGTGAAGAGCAGCGCGTCACGAGCGCTCGAGCGACTACGCAGAGCGCACGAGATCGGCGCGAGCACCCCGACCGCACAGCCGAGAGCCGAGACCGCGAGGAGGACCATACGATGAGCACCCAGTTCGAGCAGGACCTGCGCCACGCGCTGGCCACTCAAGCCGCCGAGCTGCCAGACGACGCGAGCGCGGAGCTGCTAACCCGCGGATACGACCCCTGCCACGCCGTGGGTCGCACGGCACTGATCCTCTCCGCAGCCGCCCTGACGGCCGCAGCGCTAGTCGCGATCTCGCTCGTCGGGTTCGGCACGGACACGCCGCGCGCGTTCGCCGGATGGTCCGCGACCCCCACCCCCGCAGTCGGCGATCAGACCCAGAAAGCCCTCGCGGAATGCCGCACCCGACTGGCGAGCCTGCCCGGTCGAGTAGGGAGGCTGCCGGGGGGGATCCCGACGATCCGGGCTGGAGGCTGGCACGCGGTCCTCGTCGACACGCGCGGCCCCTACACGATGACCGTCTTTCAGGCAGACCATGGCCGGGCGGTGGCGAGCTGCTTCGCCGGTAGCCGCGGGCAGGGCTCGCTCGGGGCAGCCATCGGTGTACGGCCCCCCGCACCCGTAGCGCCCGGACACGTCTCATACGCGTCCTCGGGAAGCAACACCACTCCAGCCAATGAAGGCTCAAGGCAGTTTTCCAGGGTCATCGGGCGCACCGGAGCCGGGGTCACCGGCGTCACGGTAAGGCTGAACGATGGCACCCGCGTGAAGGCCACCTGCGCCAACGGCTGGTTCCTCGCCTGGTGGCCCGGAAGCCACGGCCTCAGCACTACGGAAGTAACGACCGCGACGGGCGCCAGTTGAAGCTATCGCCGTAGGCTCGCTCGTCACAAGCCCGGCGTTGGCGCAAACCTGCTTGTAGATGGCCGAACAGGCTGAGGATCCGGACGCGGCGCTCCTGGCAGCTGTCGCGGCCAGGGATGAGGCGGCGTTCACGGTGCTCTATCGCCGCTACCTGCCTGTGGTGCTGCGCTGGTGCCTGCGAGAGACCGGCAACCGTGAGGTGGCCGCTGATCTGTCGGCTGAGGTGTTCGCTGCCGCCTTGATCTCGGCGCGGCGCTACCGCGCCGAGCAGGGGTCGATCCTTGCGTGGCTGCTCGGGATCGCTCGCAACAAGCTGCTGGAGAGCAGGCGGCGCAAGCGCGTGGAGGACTCCGCCCGCCGCCGGCTGCACCTCGAGCCGGTGACGCTCACCGACGCCGACCTCGACCGCGTGGAGGAGCTCGCGAGCCTCGACGAGGAGATCCTTGCGCTCGTGGAGGGGTTGCCAGGTCCACTGCGTCTGGCGCTGGACGCCCGAGTGCTGCAGCAGCGCTCCTATGAGGAGATCGCCGCCGAGCTGCGCTGCTCGCAGTCGGTCATCCGCCAGCGCGTCAGCCGTGCCCTGAAGAGCCTGAGATCCCAGATGGAGGAACGATGAGCGACTACTTCGACCGTGTCGAGCAGGGCATGCGCGAGGCTGTGCGCCGCGGAGCCCACGTGCCGTGGTATGTGCGTCTGCGTCCGCGACCGTCGAGACCGGTCGCGGTGCTCGTCGCGTGCCTCCTCGCCACGGGCTCGGCGCTGGCCGCAACCGGCGTGTTGCGCACCGGCGAACCGGTCGGAGCCACGGTGGGTGCGATTCCCAACGCCGACGAAGGCGTCACGATCCCTGGGAGCGCCCACCTGCTGGGCTTGCGTGTGACAGATCCAGACGGCGGGCCGCCATGGGGACTGCGTGTCCTGAGAACGACCCGAGGTCTGATGTGCCTGCAGGTCGGGCGCGTCGTCGGCGGGCGCATCGGCGTGCTCGGACAGGACGGCGCCTTCGACAACGACGGCGCGTTCCACCCGCTGTCGGTCAACTTTCTGAACGGCAACGGCTGCGGCACCGACGACGCTCACGGCAATGCGTTCGTCAACGAACAGCTGCATGGGATGCCGGCTAGCGCGCTCAGGGCGGACCGCCAGCACGTCTCCGGAGGCTGCTACACGGCGAACCCACCGTCGCGATCCTGCCCGCCAGCTGATCTGCGCGACGTCTACTTCGGGCTGCTCGGACCTGACGCCTTGAGCATCACCCACGTCACCCCAACCGGAGGAATAGCCACAACGCCAACCGCGGGCCGCGACGGCGCCTATCTCATCGTCCTGCCGCACACGACGATGCCGTGCGGCTCCTACCAGCCGTTCTGCGCCCGCGACCAGCTCTACTCGACTGGCGGCCCCGAGCTGGAACCATCTGAAGTGATCCACGCGGTCAGCTATCGAGGAGCGCCGCGCTGCCAGCTTCCGACGCCAGCCGATCTCGCGCGTCTCCAGGGCATCAACAGCACGACGTTTCGTGCCGTGCTCCGTAGGAGCTCGCCCGCGATCTACCGAGTCCTGTACCGAGACGAACGCTACGTGCGCGGCTCAATACAGGCATTGACGCCGAGCGAGGCCCACATCTTCGAAACGCTCCGAGCTCCCTACATCCGCGCCCTTTTTCGCAGATGCCCGGCGGTTGGCTACGTCGCCGCGCCGGCCCCGCAGACCACGCCGGCCCGACTGGCGAGCTCCGTCAGGGTGCATGCCGAACCAGCACGGTTCTACTGCGAAAAGCGAGAAGAAACAAGGCCGTGTGATGCGGGCGTGCCCGTCGGTTACAAGCGGATCGAGATGGGGGGCGCACCACCGGAGCTGCTGCTGGTGATCGAATTCACGGCGCGCGCCGCGGTCAGGAACTTCGACAGCCACTACGAGATCAACATCAGCGGGCCGAGCGATCCGACCGGCCCGCGATGCCCGGTCTCGGGAGAAAAAAGCTTCGGCCCGACACAGAAAAACCTCCGCGCCGACCAACGCGTGCGCTTCACCCAGTTCGTGCACCAGGGGTGCCCCGGCCGCGCGCACGTCAGCGTCGCCTTCGTCACCGTCGACGGGCCTTCCGGAGCGATGCCCGTGCCCGGCCTGCCCGGCCAAAGCGCAGAAATACCGGTAGGAGAAACCACCTTCCTGGTTCCGTAAGAGCGAACATTCGGCGACCCAGTAGCCGAGGTCAGCCGCGGTTCGCAGCCGGGTGGGCGGTAGGCCTTCAAGCTGCCTGGCCGCAGGGCGGTGCAGCGGGCCGCCTACCCCCTGATTGGGGGGTTACGGGCGAGCTTCAGGACCGCGCATGTCTCAGTGTGTGATGCTGCGCGCGTGCCCGGCCGTGTTTCGGCTCCATCCGGTCCGCTTGCAACCGGTGGCTCCCTTGGTCGCTCCGTCAAGGATGTCAACGCGCGTGCGGGCCACATCGAGGTCCTCGAGGTTATGTCCGACCTCCTCTCGACTGTGGGCGAGGGCTCGCCGCCTGACGCGTTCTTCAGCCGTCTATGCGAGGCGATCTGCCGCCTGACGTCCATGAGGCGGGCTGTGCTGTTCCGCTACGACAGCTCGCGCCGCCGGGTCCGCGCGGTCGGCGCGTATGGAATCGAGCTCGAGCCCTTCGCCGAGCTGTTCGTAACGATCGATTCTGTGCCGGTCGCGCGCAAGGCGCTGATCGAGGACCGGATTCAGGAGGTGCTCGGCGCGGAGGACTTCAACGTACCGGCGTCGGTGCGAGAGCTTCTGGAGGGCGTGCGCATGATCTGCACCCCGATGTCAGCCGCCGGGCGCTACGTCGGGGTCGTGCTCTCCGAGCGCGAGGCGGGCGATCCCGCGATGGACGAGGACGATCGTCACCTGCTGTGGACGCTCGGCAAGGCGATCGCGATGGCCTCCGTCGCTCGCGAGGTCACGGCGTATGACGAGCAGAGCCGCCAGCTGCAGCAGCGGATCGACCTGACACGAGAGATCCACGAGGGCGTCGTGCAACGGCTCTTCGGCGTGTCCCTGGTGCTCTCCGGCGAGGCGCCGCTCGACGCCGCAAGCCAGCGACGCTGCGCCAACGAGGTGCAGAGCGCGCTGGCCGAGCTGCGGACGGCCCTGAGGCGCCCGCTCGGGCACTCATCCCGACCGACAACGGTGAGCTTCGCTGAGGAGCTGGAACGCGTTCGAGCTGTCCATCCCGACCTTGAGATCGTGCTGGAGAGCCGCGGTGCCGAGGATGTGCCGGCGCATCTGGAGGCGCTGGCCCAGTCGATCCTGATCGAGGCGGTGCGTAACGCGCGTAAGCATTCGCAGGCGACCCGCGTGCTCGTCACGCTTCGCGACGAGGGCAGCACATTCGTCCTCGCCGTCCACAACGACGGCGCACACGTGCACAACGGCGGCCGCACGGGCGTCGGACTGCGGCTGGCGACACTCGAGGCGCTACAACATGGCGGCGTGCTCGAGTACGGCGAGACCGAGCCCGGAGCATGGCAGGTACGGCTGGTCGTACCAACGGGCCAATGAGCGCTTCGGCCGCTGAGCTCAGCGAGCAGCCCATGGGGGCTGACGGAGCCAAGCCGCTGCGTATCCTCGTCGTCGACGATCACGACGTCGTCCACTGGGGATTCCGGCTGATGCTGGGCCAACTTTCGTGGGTCGAGCGCTGTTTGAGCGCCCGCACGGGCGCCGAGGCGCTCGCGATCTGCCGGCGTTACGAGCCACACGTCGCACTGCTGGATCTGTTCGTCGGCGGCGAGTCAGGGCCCGAGATCTGCGAGCGGTTACGGGAGATGGCTCCGGCGCCTCGCGTGCTTCTGATGTCCGGCGCCGGGGGCATCTCACCGCGCGCCGCGCGCGCCGCGGGAGCGGCCGGCTTCGTGTCCAAGGACTGCTCTGCGTCGGAGATCGCAACGCTCGTGCGCAGGGTCGGCGATGGGATGGAGGCGTTCACCGCCAGCGCGAGCGGCGACGCCCCGCTGCTGAGCGATCGAGAGCTTGAGATCATCGCGCTGATCGCCGAGGGAGCCACGAACAGGGAGATCGCGGGGGTGCTGTTCCTCTCGCCGCACACTGTCAAGGAACACACGAGCGCGCTCTACCGCAAGCTTGGGGCGCGCAACCGGGCCGACGCTGTCCAGCGCGCGCAACGCCTGGGCCTGCATCGTTAGTCGGCCACCGGTCCGCCGATCGGGGGCCCCCCAAAACTCGCCTAGCACCCCCCATACGAGGGGTTCACAGGGGTGCGCTGGCGGAAATCGGCGAAGTAAGCCCCAAGGTTATCCGCAGTGTCAGTGGGAGCGATAGCCGGCCTGTTCCCAGGCCAGGGAAGCCATACCAGCGATCTTCGCGACCGCGTCCAACGCGTCGTCCCCGAGCTGCTCGAGCACGCCGTCGAACACGTTGGCGGGGATCCGTTTGCGCGTATCGGCGAGAGCACCCGCTTCGCCCAGCCGGCGATCTACTGCGCGAGTATCGCTGGCTGGATCGAGGTGCGCCCGTTCCTAGCGCCGGTCGCCTTTGCCGGGCACTCGTTGGGCGAGCTCAGCGCGCTCGTCGCCGCCGATGCCCTGGACACCGCGACCGGGCTCGAGCTCGCCGTGATTCGCGGCGAATTGATGGCCTCCAGAGCATCTCGCCAGGAGGAAGGCATGCTGGCGGTCCTAGGCGCTGAGGAGCACCTGCCGAGCCTGCTCGCGGAAGAGCATGGGGTGGTGATCGCCAACGACAACGCGCCCGGACAGGTTGTGCTCGCGGGCCCGGTGGACGATCTGCGCGAAGCTTCTGGCCGGGCGCGCCGGGAAGGCGCGCGGGCGATCTGGCTCGATGTCGCCGGTGCGTTTCACTCACCGGCGATGGCCGGCGCCGTCGAGCCCTTTCGCGCAGCGCTAGAGCTGGTCGAGTTCCGCCCGCCGTCGACCCCGGTGCTCTCGAGCTCGACCGCGCGGCCGTTCGAGGATGTTCGCGGTGAGCTGGCTCGGGCGATCGTCGAGCCCGTGCGCTGGCGTGAGACGATGCTCGCGCTGGCCCGCGTCGGCGCCGATACCTTCGTCGACTTCGGCCCAGGGGAAGTACTGGCGCGCCTGGCTCGGCGCACCCTGCCCGCGGCCCACGTTCTAGACCTCGATCGGCTGCACGCCTCGACCAGTCAGGCGGCGAGCAGTGTTCCTTGAGCATGCAGTGCAGATGTCCGATCTGCAGCCCGCTCCCGGCTTGCATATCGCCCGCACGGCCGGCATTGCGGGTCTGGGCGCCGCACTGCCTGAACGCCGCGTCGGAAACGCAGAGGTCGCCGCGCGCCTTGGCGTGAGTGAGGAGTGGATCGAGCGGCGCACGGGGATCAGGGAGCGTCGTCGCGCGGCTCCGTGTCTACGCGTTAGCGACCTAGCGGCGAGCGCCGGCCGGATGGCGCTGCAGAGCGCGAACCTCGACGCGGCGGAGATAGACATGGTGCTTATCGCCACCCTGGCCGCCGACGAGATCACCCCAGCGGTCGCGCCGATCGTGGCGGACAGGCTGGGCGCGAGGAGGGCGGCGGCGATCGACGTGGGCGCTGCGTGCGCCGGCTCGATCTCCGCGCTTGCGCTTGCGAGCGCGTCGGTGGAGTCCGCCCGCGCCCGTCATGTGCTGGTGATCGGCGCCGAGATCCTCACGCGCTTCGTCGATGTCAATGATCGGCGCACCGCGCCGCTCTTCGGAGACGGCGCCGGGGCGATGGTCGTCTCGTTCGACGCGGAGGGCAGCATCGGGCCGTTCGTCTTCGGCAGCGACGGCGCGCGAGCCCACGCGATCAAAGCGACGCGAGCGACCGGCCTACTCGAGATGGACGGACACGAGACCTTCCTCCAGGCCGTGGAGCAGCTCAGCGCCTGCACCCGCGAGGTGCTCGAGCGCGCCGATCTGGCGCTCGAGCAGGTCGATCTCTTCGTCTATCACCAGGCCAACTCGCGCATCCTCGCCGGCGTTGCGGAGCGGCTATCGGTGCCGCACGATCGCGTATTCGACTGCATCGCCGAGCTAGGGAACACGAGCGCCGCGAGCATCCCCCTGGCGCTCGTCGAGGCGGTCCGTCTCGGCGCATTGCGGCCGGGGGCACGCGTGGTGCTGGGGGCGATCGGCGCCGGTCTGGTCTGGGGCGCGACGATCTTGACCTGGGGGGGCTCTTGAGCACCGCCAGCGACCGCCGGGGCTGTGCGCTGGTCACGGGCGCCTCCGGCGGCATAGGCTCGGCGATAGCAGGCGCGCTTGCCGCTGACGGGTGGCCCGTGGGAGTGAACTTCCACCGAGGTGAGGAGGCTGCGCGAGAGACCGTGAGGCATGTCGAGGCGGTGGGGGGAAAGGCCCTCGCCGTACGCGCCGACGTCACCGCGCCCGAGGAGTCCGAGCGACTGTTTGACACCGTCGAGCAGCGGCTCGGCCGCGTGCTCGTGCTCGTCAACAACGCAGGCGTGCGCTCGGACGACCTCGCAATTTCCCTCTCGGACCCCGACTGGGATCAGGTGATCGACACCAATCTCACGGCCGCCTTTCGCGCGACGCGACGCGCCCTGCGAGGAATGATTCGGGAGCGCTTTGGCCGCGTGATCAACATCGCCTCGGTCGTGGGTCCGAGAGCCAACGCCGGGCAGTCGAACTACGCCGCCGCGAAGGCCGGCCTGATCGGCATGACCAAGACCGTGGCGATCGAGGTCGCCCGCCGCGGGGTTACCGTCAACGCGATCGCACCTGGCCTGATCGAGACTGCAATGACGGCCGACCTGGATGCCGAGATGCTGGGGGCTATTCCCGCGAGAAGGGCCGGCCGGCCGGAGGACGTTGCGGCATGCGCGCGTTTCCTGGCCTCCGAGGAGGCCGCCTACGTCACCGGCTCAACGCTGTACGTCGACGGAGGCCTCGGCGCGTAGCCGCCGACGTGTTGCCGTGGACCCGTGCTGCCCGCCCGCTACGCGCTTGATGACCAACAACCGAAGGGAGCGAAATGAGCACAGCCGTCACCGAAGAGAGGATCGAAGAGGTGGTCCGCGAGTCCCTCGAGACGTTCGGCGCCGAGCCCGAGCACATCACCGCGCAGGCGACGTTTGAGGCGCTCGACATCGACTCGCTGGACCTTGCCGAGCTCTCTCAGATCATCCACGAGGAGTTCGGCGTCGAGCTGAAGGGATCCGACGTCGCCGAGATCCAGACCGTGCAAGACGCCGTCAAGCTGATCGCCTCGCGCGTCTAGCCGATGGAGCCGGTTGTCATTACAGGTGTGGGAGCGGTCACGCCCCTGGGCGTGGGCGCACGAGCCTTGCACGAGCGGTGGAGCGCTGGTGTGTGCGGCGTCCGCGACGGCGAGGCTTCCTGCGCGGACTTCGATCCGAGGGATTTCCTCTCAGCGAAGGAGGCCCGGCGCACCGACCGGTTCACCCAGCTGGCGATCGCGGCCGCCGAGGAGGCGCTCGCCGACGCCGGGTGGCTGGATGGCTCGCCCTACGAAGCGTGCCGCACCGGGTGTGTGCTCGGCACGGGGATCGGCGGCATCGCGACCTTGGTCGATGGTCAGGACACGCTGCGCGAACGCGGCGGCGAGTTCGTCTCGCCATTGTCGGTGCCGGCGATGATGAGCAACGCTGGCGCCGCCGCCGTCTCGATGCGCTACGACCTGCAGGGCCCGACGCTCGCGGTCAGCACAGCCTGCGCATCGGGCGCGCACGCGCTCGGCTGCGCGCTGCGCATGCTCCAGAATGGGGAAGCCGACGCAGTCATCGCGGGGGGCTCGGAGGCGGGCCTCACGCCGCTGGCGCGGGCGGCGTTCGGGGCGCTCGATGCGATCTCCGCCAGCGGCATCTCGCGCCCATTCGATGCGCGCCGCGATGGGTTCGTGATGGGCGAGGGAGCGGCCGTGCTGGTCCTCGAGCACGGAAGCTCTGCGAAGCTCCGCGGCGCGCGGAAGCTCGGCACCCTGCGCGGCTATGGAGCCAGCTCCGACGCCTACCATCTGACCGCCCCGCGGGAGGGTGGTGAGGCGCAGGCCGCCGCGATGCTCGCGGCGCTCGCCGACGCAGGAGCCGAGCCTGCTGAGGTCGACTACGTAAACGCCCACGGCACCTCGACACCGCTGAACGACCGCGCCGAGACGCGCGCGATCAAGCTTGCGCTCGGGGAGCACGCCGCCTCGATCCCGGTGTCCTCGACAAAGTCAGCGGTCGGGCATCTCCTCGGTGCCGCAGGCGCGGTGGAGGCCGTAGCGACACTGCTCGCCCTGCGTGAGCGCATCGCACCCCCAACCCTCGGGCTGGCAGAGCCCGAGGCGGGCCTCGACCTCGACTACGTACCAGGTGCGGCTCGACCGTTGCATCTCACCGAGGAGCGCCGGCCCCTCGCGCTGTCGAATTCGTTCGGCTTCGGGGGCCACAACGCTGTGCTCTGCCTGGAGGCGGCATGACGCTAACGCTCTTGCAGCGTCCGCAGGAGCGGCTGACGCCGCTGGAGCGACTCGAGGCCCTGACGGACTCCGGGTCCCTTCACCTACTGCGAACGCAGGTGCGCTCGCGTCGATTGGGCGAGCGCGCTGTCCCCGGAGACGGCGTGCTCGCGGCGCACGGGCACATCGACGGACGGCCGGTCTACTGCTACGCGCAGGACTCCTCGTTCGCCGGTGGCTCGCTCGGGGAGGCGCACGCCAGGACGATCGTGGAGGTGCTGCGACTCGCGGGTCGGGCACGCGTACCGGTCCTCGGATTCGTCGAGTCTGGCGGGGCGCGCATGCAGGAGGGCCTCGCCGCCCTCTCCGGCTACGGGTCGATCTTCCGCCAGCACGTCGCCCTGTCGGGCTTGGTCCCGCAGATATCGATCGTATGCGGGCCCGCAGCGGGCGGCTCGGCCTACGGCCCCGCGCTCAACGACTTCGTGATCATGACCGCGTCGGCCGCGATGTTCCTCACCGGCCCGGCGGTAGTGACCGAGGTGACGGGCGAGGACATCGACATGGCCTCGCTTGGAGGAACACGGGTCCACGAGCGAAACGGTGTGTGCCAGCTCACGGCGCCCACCGAGGTGGACGCGGCACTGATGGCGAGAGACCTGCTCGACTATCTGCCGCAGCACGCTGGCCAGGCGCCGGAGATCTCGCCGCGCGTTGACGCGCCTGCAGGCGCGCCCGATCAGGCTGTCCCCTCCCAGTCGCGCAAGGTGTATGACATCCGCCGCGTCGCCGGCGCGCTTGTCGACGGCGGGCGGCTGTTGGAGGTCAGCCCTCGCTGGTCGCGCAACATCGTCTGTGCCCTTGCGCGTCTAGAGGGCCGATCGATCGGGGTCATCGCAAACCAGCCTCAGCATTTGGGGGGAGTCCTCGACGCGACCGCGGCGCAAAAGGCGGCGCGGTTCGTGCGCATGTGCAACTCCTTCGGCCTGCCCCTGCTGGTCCTGGTGGATACGCCTGGCTTTCTGCCAGGCTCCCGCCAGGAGAGCGATGGCGTGATACGTCACGGCGCCAAGCTCGTCCACGCCTTCGCCGAGGCCACCGTCCCGAGCGTGACGGTCATCCTGCGCAAGGCGTTCGGGGGAGCGTTCATCGCCATGAACTCCAAGGCGCTCGGCGCAGACCACGTATTTGCCTGGCCGAACGTGGAGGTGGGCGTGATGGGCGCCGAGCAGGCCGTCGGGATCCTCAACCGCCGGGAGATCGCGGCGGCAGAGAACCCGGCGGTCCACAGGCGAAGGCTCGCGGGCGACTACTCCGCCGAGCATCTCAACGTCGATGGCGCGGCCGCTGACGGGTTCGTAGACGAGGCGATCGCGCCCTCTTCCACACGTGAGCGGGTTGCCGCCTGCCTCGAGGCGCTAGCCGCCGTCGAACAGCCCCAGTCCCGGGCGCGCAACATCCCACTCTGAGGAGACAGCAACGTGAACCAGCATCCAGTCCCACCCCACCCCTCGACCGAGGCTTTGGGCGCCGACGAATCCGGG
Organism: uncultured Solirubrobacteraceae bacterium; assembly: GCA_963722435.1. Taxonomy (GTDB): domain Bacteria; phylum Actinomycetota; class Thermoleophilia; order Solirubrobacterales; family Solirubrobacteraceae; genus Palsa-744. The sequence goes on from CAVRKZ010000001.1 coordinate 1,515,759, forward strand.
GAGGACGCGATTCGCTGGTCCGAGCCCTTCGACCGGCTCTCGGTCGGGCAGCGGTTTCGCACCGGCCTGCGCGCCATCTGCGAGACCGACGTGATCGTCTTCAGCGCGCTCACGGGAGACTGGCATCCTCAGCACTGCGACGCCGATTGGGCCGCCGCCAGCCCGTTTGGGGAGAGGATCGCGCACGGCATGCTGATCCTCTCGCTGGCCGCCGGACTCGTACCGTTTGACCCCGAGCGTGTGCTTGCCCTGCGTCGTGTGGGCGATGTCGTCTTCAAGCGGCCTGTGCGCCTGAGCGAGAGTATTAGCGTGTCCGGCGAGATCACTGGGCTCACGCCGGTTGACGAACGCGCGGGCCTGGTGGAGATCGGCTGGACGGTCCGCAACCATCAGGAAGCGCTGGTGTGCCGTGCAAGGGTCGCGGTCCTTTGGCAGCGGGCGAAACCCGCGGGTGAGGAGAACGCCGGGAGCTTCTGGCACGCTCCGCTGACAGCGGCAACGCCTCCGGATCAGTTCATTCCGCTGCCGCTGTGATGCTGGAGGGACACCGCATCCTCGTCACCGGAGTGCTTGACCGGCATTCGATCGCGTTCGCGACGGCTTCCGCTGCTCAACAGCGTGGCGCTGAGGTGATTCTCACCGGTTTCGGTCGCACCAAACGGATGACTGAGCGTGCGGCCGGGCAACTGCCGACCGCTGCGCGGGTGCTCGAGCTCGACGTCAACAGCGCCGAGGACATCGAGCGGGTGCGGATCGAGCTCGAGAGCCGCTGGGCAGCCCTCGACGGGCTGCTGCACGCCGTCGCTTACGCCCCGCCCGACGCGCTGGGCGGCAACTTCCTGGAGACCCCGCTGGAGAGCGCAACCGTCGCCTATCAAACGAGCGCGTTCTCGCTGAAGTCATTGGTCGCGGGACTGCAGCCACTGCTCGAGGCGGCGCCGGCTGGTGGCAGTGTCGTGGGGCTGGACTTCGACGCGAGCGTGGCGTGGCCGTCATACGACTGGATGGGGGTCGCGAAGGCGGCGCTGGAGGCGGTCGCGCGGTATCTGGCTCGCGAGGTAGGGCAGCGCGAGATCCGCGTCAACCTCGTCTCAGCCGGACCAATCGAGACGCTCGCCGCGGGCGGCATCCCGGGCTTCTCGAAATTGGCCGAGGCCTGGTCTGCCACCGCGCCGCTCGCCTGGGATGCCGCAGACGCGGCCCCAGTGGCGGACGCTGTTTGCTTCCTCCTCTCCCCTATGGCCCGCCGGATCACTGCCGAGATCCTCCACGTCGACGGCGGCTACCACGCGATCGGCTGCCCACCTCAGCCTGTCCTCGTACCGCAGCCAGCGGCAACATGAGCGGAGGGATCCTGTTGACCGGCGCCACCGGCTTTCTCGGCATGGAGACGCTCGCGCGCCTCATAGATCGCGGAGAGCAGCAGATCATCGTGCTAGTGCGAGCTGAGGACGCAGACGCCGTAGAGCGGCGACTGGCCGAGGTCATGGCGTGCCTGTATGACGAACCGAAGCACGGGGTCTTCCAAGTGCGCGCCGTTCGCGGGGACCTGCTTGCGCCGGGGCTCGGCATGTCGCCGATGGACCGCCAAAGCGTCGTCGATTCCGTCGATCGAATCATTCACTGTGCCGCGTCGATCTCGTTTGACATGCCTCTTGGACAGGCGCGCGCGATCAACGTGGCTGGAGTCGCCCGGATTATCGAGCTGGCGCGAGAGATCGGAGCCCGCGGAGCGCTGCGCCGGCTCGTGCACGTGTCCACGGCGTATGTAAGCGGTCGCCACCGGGGATGCTTCAGCGAGGATGATCTCGACGCCGGCCAGGAGTTCCGCAACACGTATGAGCGCTCCAAGCACGAGGCCGAGCGCCTACTGCGCGAACATGTCGAGCTGCCAATCGTGACGGCTCGTCCGAGCATCGTTGTCGGCGATCGCGTGAGCGGCTGGACTCCCGTATTCAACGTGATCTATTGGCCGATGCGTGCAGCCGAGCGAGGACTGCTACCAGAGGTCTCGGCGCACCCTGGGTCGATCGTGGACTACGTGCCGGTCGACTACGTCGCCGAGGGCATCATCGCGCTGCTTGACGAGCCCACCGCCAGCGGCACGTACAACCTCGTCGCGGGGCAGCGGGCGCTGACCGCGGGTGAGCTTGTCGACCTTCACGCATCGCTGGTGGATCGGCCGCCGGTTCACCTCCTCGCGGGCGAGACGGCGGGCGCACTCCCCCAAGGAGCGGAGGCTTACGTCCCGTATTTCGACGTGCCGGGCAGCTTTGACAACTCTCGCGCGCGCCACGTGCTCGAGCGAGCCGGGATCGAGGAGCCCGATCCCAGGACCTATCTCAAGCGACTGATCGACTATGCGCACACGACGCGCTGGGGCAAGAAGCCGCTGTCACGAGAGGCCGCACGGCTCCGATGGCGGGTCGCTGAATCACCGCCGGCGCTTCGGCTCGGGTGAGCTCGTCAGCCGCGGCAACTCCTCCTGAGCTCACCGCGCGCTGGCCGTCGCGAGCTCCTCGGCGAACATGGCATCGACGCGCTGCTTGATCGAGGTGGCGACATCGGCTCCGATCAGTTCATGCGCTTGCTGCTGCGCGTCGCGCCACGCGGGGCGCAGCTCGGCGAGCTTCTCGCTGCCCGCGTCGGTGAGCCTCAGCACACGCCCGTTGCCGTGCTCTGCGCGCTCGATCTCGACCAGCCCGTCCCGTTGGAGTAGCCGTGCGTTTCGTGACAGCGTTGAGATCTCCATCGAGAGCAGCTGTGCGACGTGTCCTGCGGGAACCGGCTGCCTGACAGCGATCGAGGCAAGCAGGTTGAGTTGCGCGATCGTCAACCCGTGCGGGCGCAGCGCCGTGTCGTAGATGCGGGTGACCGCGCGGCTCAGCAGCCGCACACGGACTGCCAGGCAGTCACGTCCGATCTCCCGCGCGACCCGTGCACCGCGCCGCCGTGCCGCGTCCACGCTCACACCCTCTGGATCAGCGTCGCCGGACCAGTCCCGCCCGCCGTGCACATCGTGACCAGGCCCAGCTCCGTCTCCGAGCGCTCGAGCTCGTGTAGCAGCGTGGTGATTAGACGCGCGCCCGAAGAGCCAAGCGGATGCCCGAGCGCCAGTGCACCCCCATTGACGTTCACGCGCTCCATGTCCGGCTGCAGCTCGCGCCTCCACGCGAGCACGACCGACGCGAACGCCTCGTTGATCTCGATCAGGTCGATGTCGCCGATTGCGAGCTGATTGCGCTCGAGGATCATGCGCGTCGCGGGTATTGGGCCGGTGAGCATGATCACCGGGTCAACGCCCGCGGTCACCTGGTCGACGATGCGGGCGCGCGCCTTCAGACCCAGCTCGTCGGCCCTCTCCGCGGACATCAAGAGGACGGCCGCGGCTCCGTCGGAGATCTGCGAGGAGGTCGCCGCGGTGATGCGCCCGTCCGGCTTGAACGCCGGCTTGAGCTTGGCGAGCGTCTCCAGGTTCGTCTCCGGGCGGATGCCCTGATCGGTTACGTAGGTCGAGCCGTTTACGCTCATAGGCACGATCTCGCGCTCGAAGCGGCCCTCGTCGGTGGCGCGCGCGGCCAGCTGCTGTGAGCGCACGCCGAACTCGTCGAGCTCCGACCGCGGGATCTCCCAGCGCTCGGCGATCAACTCGGCGCTCAACCCCTGAGGAATCAGGGCGTAGCGATCCATCAACTGCGGCGGGAACGGCACGCCGGTCTCCTCGGGATGCGCCGCGTTCGAGCCCATCGGGACGCGGCCCATGTGCTCGACGCCGCCTCCGATCACCACGTCGTGCACGCCGGCGGCGATCTGCGTGGCGGCGATGTTCACCGCCTGCTGGGCCGAGCCGCACTGCATATCGATGGTGCTCGCGGGTGTGCTCACCGGCAGGCCCGCCTGCAGCCACGCGTTGCGCGCGATGTTCTGCGACTGCTCGCCGACCTGGGTCACGCAGCCAGCGACCACGTTCTCGACGATCTCCGGCGCGATGCCCGCACGCTCGATCACCGCACTGTAGGACGCACCGAGCAGCTCGTTCGGGTGCACGTCGGAGTAGTAGCCCGTCTCGCGCTTGCCACGCCCGATCGGCGTACGCGCGGCCTCCACGATCACAACCTCTCTACCAACTGTCTGTCGCATTCTTGTGCTCCTAGTTCTTGTTGTAGATACAAGATAGCACCGATCTGCGCTCGCTTGTCGAAACGAGCAGGCCTTCTGCACGCGCTCCAGGCCCTCGCGAGGAGCTCACCCGCGAGGGGGTGGGGCGCAGGTCCCCTAGAGCCTCTGATCCACCGCATCGCCCTCCTCCGCAGCGGCGGCAGGGGATCCGGTCCTCGCTATGACCCAGTAGTTCCGCTAGCGGATGCGGGTGTCACGATGACCCCGCGGTCCCCGTAGGGGATGCGTTTACCTTTGAGGATGCCCCAGATGGTTGCGAGTATTTTGGTGATTCTCGTCTGAAAGCCGTACTTCGCGATCACCCGCTTACGGATCGCCTCGAGTTCCTCGCCGCTGACCACGCGCGCGGTCGCCTCGACCGGATCGGTACCAGGCTTCACGCGTCCGCGGGCGTCGGACGGCTGCACGGTCACGCGCTGGGTGTGCGCGAGGCGCTTGGCCTTCCCTGAGCCGGAGCTCGTCCAGAAGGCGACGCTGTGTTCGTCATAGGGGGTGACCCAGACGGGGGTCGTCACCGGCGTGCCGTCGCGCCGGAACGTCGTGAGCAACATGTATCGCTCGTCCGCGAGGGCCATAGCGCTTTCAGCCTACCGGCCGAGCGCGCCGTGCGTGACCGGCACATCTACATCGCCGAGCAGCTTCAGGCCTGGGACCGGCACCGCGATGTAGGGTTTCGGCCAGATGAGCGCCACCACGACAGAGGAGCTTCGCGCGATCCAGGAGCCGTTGAAGCAGCGCTACCGCGACGAGCCTGCAGCCGCCTTCGTTACGCTCGAGGCCGACGGATCGTTGGATGACGGGGTGGCGTGCACGGTGAACACAGGACGAGCGCTGGTGCAGGCCGGTCTCCATCCGGCGACCGGCGGCAACGGGTTGTTGGCCTGCTCGGGGGACATGCTCTTACAGGCGTTGGTCGCCTGTGCCGGGGTGACGATGCGCGCGGTCGCGACGTCTCTCGGTCTGGTCATCAGCGGCTCAGTCCACGCCGAGGGGGACCTCGACTTTCGCGGAACCCTGTCGGTCGATAAGGAGGCTCCGGTCGGCTTCACCGCGATCAGGTTGAACTTCACGCTCAAGACCGAGGCGGACGAGGACCAGCTGGCCACACTGCTGCGTTTGACCGAGCGCTACTGTGTCGTCTTCCAGACACTCTCAGGTTCGCCCGCGCTGTCGGTGGCGCGCTCGCCGGCTGGTTGACGTTCGTTGCCCCCGCCGGCACGGAAGCTTCTGGGAGAATCGCGCGATGGACCCGGCAGGGCCAGCACGACGGCGATGGGGACGGCGCTGATGCGGGCGGCTCACACGCGCTTGGACTGTCCCGTGCTGATCGACGATGCCTGGGGCGACCACTGGTCCTCGCCGAGGAGCGCGACGCGATACGCGCGCGCGCTGGCGGCGAGGAGGTGGACACCGTTCTGCGCGCACATCCCTCCTACGGGACGGTGATTCTGCGCGCCCGCTACGCCGAGGATGTGCTGGCAGAGGCCGTCCGGCGGGGGGTCCGCCAGTACGTGATCATCGGCGCCGGCATGGACAGTTTCGCACTGCGCCGCCCGCCGTTTGCGCGCGACCTGGAGATCTTCGAGCTGGACCATCCGAGCACACAGGAGCTCAAGGCGGGCCGGCTTTCGGTCTGCGGCATCCCACTTCCGCCGGGCCTGCACCTCGTGGCTGTAGACCTGAGCGAGACGGCGCTTGATGATGCGCTTCGCGAGCTCGCCGTTTCGCTGCGATCGCCCTGCCTTCTTTTCGTGGCTTGGAGTGACGGCTACCTCACCCGTAAGGCAAACCTCGCCACGCTCGCTGCGATCGCCTCCTGCGCACTCACCGGCAGCGAGCTCGTCTTCAGCTATCTCGATCAAAGCCTGCTGGACTCCGACAGCGAGCAGGGCCAATGCAGCGGGCGCGTGCCCAGGTCGCGTCACTCGGCGAGCCCTGGGTCTCGGGATTTCACCCCGACCAGCTGATCCGATTGCGCGGCGCGGGACTGGAGATCGTCGAGAACCTCGGGACCCGAAGAGCTCGCTGCGCGCTACTGCGCCGGTCGCACTGACGGCCTGACTCCCAGCCCGGGCGCTCATGTTGCTCACGCACAGGTCGTTGCCTGAGCGCACGGTGCAGCGCCCTGCGCCGGATGTCGTAGTCAGCGGCCAGTGCTCCGCGGCCTCGCGCCGGCGGCGCATGCACCCCCTCCTGGAAAGCTCGTCGCGAACAGGGACGTCTGCTGGGAACGCTCGCGTTCGGTGGCATCGCGACGCGATGGGGAGGTCGACCGCCATCGCTGGCGGATCGCCCGTACGGCAAGGGGTGCACTGGCGGCGATCTCCACGCGAGCCGTCGCCTCGCTGCGTAGCTCGTCGTCTGCGGCCAGGCGGTCGCAGAGGCCGACGCGCAAACGCCTCCTCGCCCTTGACTGCGCCGGCCGCTTAGAGCGGCTCGGCGCCGCCTAGATCCGACGGCCGCCGGAAGCGTCACCGTCGGCCCGAAGCCGTGGTGGATGCCCAGGCGCGCGAGTTCGCGGCGAACGGATCGGGACTCGTCACGCGGAATCGGCCGACAGCGCGAGCCCCAGGCCCCCGCGATCGCGGCGCCTGGGCGGCCGCGCGACGGGCGTCGCCGCCGCGAACACCCCACCGCCTGCGCGTAGAGCGCCTGCGTACCGCTCATAAGGCAGACAACTCCGCATCACGTTGCCAGCCTACGCCTACGGCCGCAGCATTGCTGAGCATGACCCGCCAGGAGGTAGGGTCCTCGATGAGCGCCGCATAGGCGTCCGCGAGCGCGGTTATAACTCGGAATTCGAAGTCGTCATGGGCGGGCGGTCGGAACTCGACCGTCGCGACGTGGTCCTGGCGCCGCGCCAGCCGTCTCCTCCTTCACAGGGCCTCCAGGAACTCGCCCACCGAGCGATTGAAGCTGTGCGGGCTGGTCCATGTTCGCGGCATGGCCGGCGTTCTCGATGATCAACTTGCGGGCCCCAGGAATGCGGCGAGCCATGGCGTCCGCCGCCGCCAGGAAGCGCTCGTCGTTCGCCCCGACCACGATCAAAGTGGGTGCGGTGATCGTGCTCAGTGACTCGAACGCCTCCCCGTCGCGCTGGATGAGGATGCCCCGAGCCGCCGCAGCCAGGCCGTCTGCGCCAGCCGCGTGCTCGGCGGCTGCCGTCTCCGGGCTCGATCGCAGCGCCGCCAGGCCACGTGCCTCGAGGTCGTCGGCCAGTCCACTACCTATCTGTTCCATGCGTCGCGCGCCGCGGCGTCGCGAAACCCCGGGCCAGTGTCGACGAGCAACAGGGCGGCCACCCGCTCGGGATGGCGCGCGAAGAAGAGCAGCGAGAGGTATCCACCCAACGACATCCCGCCGACCACAGCACGCGGCGCGTCGAGCACGTCGATGAGCTCGACCATGTCCACGATGCAGCGGTCGTGCGAGAGCTCGCCGGATCCGAGGATGCTCGCGCCGTGGCCAGGCAGGTCCCATGTGAGCACCTGGCGGTCGAGGCAGAGAGCGTCCAGGTTGGGCGCCCACATCGCCTGGCTGGCACCAAAGCCGTGGGTGAGCAGCACCGGCGTACGCTCGGTCGGCCGTCCGTGGATGGTGAAGGCGATATCGGGCATCAGACGCTCACGACCGCGGAACCGCCGGTGATCGCGGGGTAGACACCGTCAGCGCCGGCGCGCGCAACACCAGCGCCGAGCCGGGTGCTCCAGTGGTGCTCGTCACCGTACTCCGAGCGCCAGGTCCAGAGCCGGCGCGTGAGCTGTCCCAGCGGATGCTCGCGCGTGGTGCCGCGCGCTCCCAGTACCTGGTGGGCCGCTCGTCCCGCGCTCAGCGCCGCCCGGTTGGCGAGCAGCTTTCCTGCGGCGATCTCGAACGCGCCGGGCCGGCGCGCGGTCGCCTCGGCGGCCACGCCGGTCAGCGCGACCTGCTGGGCGATTGTGACGAGGTGCTGCTGCACCGCCTGGAAGGAGCCGATCGGGCGTCCGAACTGACGGCGCTCGCCTGCATGACGAATCACGATCTCATATAGGCGATCGAGCGCTCCGGCCATGAGCGCGATACGCGTCAACGCGCCGCGCTTGAAGAACGCGTCGGCATCCACGCTTCCGCTGGAGAGTGCGAGCGTGCCGTCGAACACCACCGTGTCGCGCTCGTCACCCGCGAGATTCAGGTGCGGCTCGATCGTGACGTCGGCGCGCTCGACTACCAGGGCGCGGCCGTCGAGCAGGACGCCGATCCGCGCCGCATCACGTGCCCATGGCACGCGATGCGCCCTCCCGCTCACCCTGCCGTCCCGCAGGACGACGCTGTCGCGGGCGCTGCCCGGCGCGACGGTCACCTCCAGTCCTTCCGCGCTCAGTCCGGCCTGAGCGAGCAACCACTCGCCGAGTAGCACCATCTCCGCGGACCGGTCCGGTCCGCGCTCGCGCAGCACCGCCAGGGCGTGCGCAACCGTCATTCGCGCAGCGCCCTCGCCGCGACCGAACGCAGGATCTCGTTCGTCCCGCCGCGGATCGTGAACGACGGGGCGCCCAAGATCGCAGCCGCGAGCAGCCGCTCGAACAGCGACTCCGCGCCTGGATCGGGATCGTCGGGCACCAGCCGCCATATCGTGTCGAGCACCTCCTGCTCAAAACGCGTTCCCAACTCCTTGACGAGCGCAGCCTCCGCTGCGGGCGCTTGACCTGCGTCGAGCAGGCGCGCGACCGACAGCGACAGCGAGCGAATTCCCCACCAGCCGGCGACCGCCTCGCCCAGCGCCACCTCCGCGCGCTCATCGGTGGCACCGTGCTCACGTATGTATTGCTCGACCACCAGGTAGGTCGACAGCCAGCGCTCGGGCCCGGCGCGCTCGTAGGCGAGCTCCGACGTATTCTGCGCCCAGCCCGCTCCAACCTCACCAACCACTAGATCGTCGGCAACGAATACGTCATCGAGGACGACTTCGTTGAAGAACTCGCTCCCGTCCAGGTATGCGATCGGTCGTACGGTGATGCCGGGTGCGCGCAGATCAACGAGCAGCTGCGTCAACCCTTGATGACGATCGTCCTCGTCGCTTGTGCGGCACAGCACCACGCACCAGTCGTTCTCGTGCGCGCCGCCGGTCCAGAGCTTCGTCCCACTGACGCACCATCCGCCTTGTGTGCGCGTCGCGCGCGTCTCGACGGCAGCCAGGTCGCTGCCCGCCTCGAGCTCGCTCATGCCGATTGAGAACGACATCTCGCCGCGACAGATCCCCGGCAGGAACCGTTCGCGCTGGGCGACCGTGCCGTAGCGCAGGATCAATGGTCCGGTCTGGCGATCGGCGACCCAGTGGTAGCGGATCGGCGCCCCCCAGCGCAGCAGCTCCTCTACGACGATGAAGCGGTCTACCACGCCGCGCTCCGCGCCACCGTACCGACGCGGCAGGGCCATGCCAAGCCAACCGCGCGCGGCGAGCGCTCGGGAGAAGTTCTTGTCACGACCCGCCGCCATCCCCAGTCCGGGAGCGAAGCTTCCGCGCGGCAACTCGGCATCGAGGAACTCCCGCACCTCCCCCTGCAGCGCTAGCTCAGCCTCGGTTAGTTCGCTCGGCGCGAAGCGCAGCATGGTGTCAGACGATACGTGTGAGCAGGCTCAGGCGGATTGCAGTCGCTCGCCGAGCGCATCCGCGTGATCTTCCTTTCACGGCAGGTCCACGGCATAGACGTCGGCGGGGCCGCCGCCGCCCGGGCTGTCCACGAGGACGCGCGCGCATTTCGTCGGGCTCGATCGGCCGGCCTGCGTAAAGAGCACGTATCGAGCATCTGGGATGCCCGCAGCGGTAGCGCCTGAACGCCACAGCGCCGCAGCTTCACTCACGCTGGCACAACGCCCGGCGGCCCTCAGCGCCTTGTTGACGTGGATCTCCGTGGAGGTCAGACGCGCATGTTCGACTCGCCCGCTCGGGGCGTTGACCAATTTCGACGCGTTGCCTGGACCCTGCACCCACTCCTCGACGAGCAGGATCGAGTGCGGCTCTGCGCCCGTCGCCGCAATGGCGGTCTGACAGTTGGGGTGTGCGCCGTTTGGCCGGTCATCGTGGACGTGGACCGTCCAGGATCTCAACCCGTCAGAGCGCAGAATCGACGTGACGAGCGCACTTGCTTCAGAGGCCGTCCAACACACGTGAGCTTCAAGGCCGGTGGTGATGTCTTCCAGCTGAAAGTGGAGCCCCAGCACGGCCGCGTTGGCCCTCCAGCCGCTGGGCAGGCGCTGCCAGCCAGAGCCGGCCGGGGGCCGGCCTGCCATGGTCACCACGACCACGCCGCCGGTTTCAGCGACCCACGCAACCAGGGGTGGTGCGGGCCGGTGGTAGAGCGACGGCCACAGCGTCGCGCAGTCGCGCACCGGTTCTCCGGTGACGAAAGCCGAGCTTCCTCGCAGGCCACACTGGATTTGCGTGATTTCCTTGGGGTTGCCTGTCGGGCCGAACACGGAAGTCCCGGCCGCGACCAGCACGCCGACCACCAGCGCACCCGCTGGGACACGCCATCCACCCCGTCGCAGGGAGCCCCTCACGCGAGAAGTCCACCGGGGGCTTCTCGTGCCCGCTCCGGCCTGGTCCTCCCTGGCACCAGCGCCCCCCGCGACGTGCTCTCGGTGGAGCGTGTGTGAGGCGCGGACGAGAGACTCGCCGAATCGATCCAGTGCACTGCTCATGGTGTCGGTCCTCGGTTGGCTCGTAGGGTTGACATAGCTCGGCTGACTCGCTTGCGAACAACCGCCTGCGAGCATCCGAGCTCCTGTGCGATCTCGGGGTAGCTGCGCTCGTCGAACAGGTGGGCGCTCAGCGCATAGAGCTGATTCGGCGGGAGCTCCTCCGCCAGCTGCCCGAGCAGGTCCGCGTCGGCGGCTGCATCCTCCACCGCCGTCAAATCCTCGTCGCCGAGCACGACCGGCTGGAGTGCGAGCTGGCGCCGGGCGTCCTCTGCGACTTTGCCACGTCGCCGGGCGTCCACCAGCTCGTTGCGGGCGATGGTCACGAGCCATGCGATCGGCTCACGCGGCAGCTCGCGCTCGGGCTTATGAACAGCGATCAGCGCGGCGGCGAACGTCTCGCACATCAGATCGGCCGCCAGCTCTGGGCTGGAGACCCGCGGCCGCAAGAATGCGAGGATCACGGCGCGGCGCCGGCGATAGAACTCGCCGAAGCACTCCGCGTCGCCGCTGCGCACCCGCTCCAGCAACTCGCGATCGGTCTCCTGTCGCGTAGCGGGCATTGGGTCCATGACGACATTGACGCACGAACCACCCGCGCTGTGACCGTCAGGCGCGGAGAACTGCTGCAAATCGTCCCCCAATGACAAACGGCTGCCTTGTGAAAGACTCGGCGGACGCAGGATCGCGTCGCCGGCTCTCCGCCTGATGATCGCCCTGCTCGCGCAAGAGAGGGAGCACACGATGGGCGCGGTTCTGAAGTTCGACGATAGAGCGTCGGGTCGGATCGAGGCGCAGTACGCAACCCCCGACCTCGTTCAGCAGCGAAGGGCTGTGCGCGCCGCACTTGACCTGAAGCCGGGAGAGGACGTGCTCGATATCGGCTCCGGACCGGGGCTGCTCGCGTGCGAGATGGCCGCCGACGTTGGCGGCGGCGGTTCGGTGCACGGCGTCGATCCCAGCGACAGCATGCTCGCGCTCGGACGCCGCCGCGAGCGTGCCGCCGGCTCGGCCCCTGTCACGCTGATAGCCGGTGACGCCTGCACACTGCCGTTCGCCGACGACAGCTTCGACGCGGCCGCCGCTACACAGGTGTATGAGTACGTCGCAGACATGCCGGCCGCGCTCAGGGAGGTCCGCCGCGTGCTGCGACCAGGAGGCCGGCTGCTGATCCTCGACACGGACTGGGACTCCATCGTCTGGCACTCCAGCGACCCTGAGCGCATGCAGCGCGTGCTCACAGCCTGGGACGAACACCTTGTCGACCCTTACCTGCCGCGACGACTGAACCGCCTACTCGAGGATGCCGGCTTTGCGGTCGCCAGGCGCATGGCGCATCCCTTGCTCAACGCCGGCTATGACCAGAACACGTTCAGCGCTGGCCTCATCGACCTGATCGCGTCGTTCGTCCCGGGCCGCCAGGGGATAACCGATTCCGACGCCGCTGCCTGGGCCGGTGAGCTGGTCGCCCTCGGCAGCGACTACTTCTTCAGCCTCAACCGGTACCTCTTCCTGGCAAGCAAGTTATGAGCTGGATCGATGGGGATGCGCTCAGATGGTTTTGGCTTTACGAAGGAGGATTCTGATGATCAAGGTTGTGTTCATGCTCCGGCGTCGTGAGGGGATGACGCGAGAGGAGTTCCAGCGCTACTGGAGAGAGGAGCACGCGGAGCTCGTGAAGCGCCATGCCGGGCTTCTGCGGATTCGCCGCTACGTGCAGACCCATGCGAGTAACACGGACCTCGATGAGGCGCTCGCCCGATCACGCGGGAGCGAGCCGCATCAATACGACGGTGTCGCCGAGCTGTGGTGGGACAGCATCGATGACCTCGTGCAGGCGGCCACGAGCGAGGAGGGCCAAACCGCTCAGCAGGCCCTGCTGGAGGATGAGCGCCGCTTCATCGACCTGGCAAACTCGCCGATCTGGCTAGGCGAGGAGATCGCCGTAGTCGGAGCGCCGTAGACGTCCGGCCGATGGCTTCACCGCGCGAGAAGCAGCTGACCCTGCTCGCAGCCGTGCTCGGTACGAGCGTCGTGTTCCTCGACGCGACTGTAACCAGTGTCGCGTTGCCCGCGATTCGGGACGACCTCGGTGGCGGTCTGGCGGGCCAGCAGTGGGTGACGAGCGCGTACCTGCTGGCGCTCGGGTCGCTGTTGCTAATCGGCGGCTCGCTTGGAGATGTATTCGGTCAGAAGCGCGTGTTCTTGGTTGGCGTTGCCGGGTTCGGCCTCACGTCGGCGCTCTGCGCGGTCGCGTCGTCTATCCCCGAGCTATGCGTGTTTCGTGCGATGCAGGGGATGTGCGCGGCGCTGGTGACGCCCACCGCATTGGCGGTGATCGTCCACGTGTTTCCCGAAGACGAGCGGGCCAGGGCGATTGGGACCTGGACCGCGCTCAGCTCGGTCGTCGGGGTAATCGGCCCGTTCATCGGGGGAGTGTTGATCGCTGCCGGCTCGTGGCGCCTGATCTTTCTGCTCAATGCCCCGCTCGTGCTCGTGACCGTGACGCTGATTGCTCGTGGCGTGCCTGAGGACGCGAGCGCTGGCGCCGCCGGGCGTCTGGATTTCCCTGGCGCCGTTCTGGCGGCGCTCGCGCTCTCGGGCTCGGTGTTCGCTGTGACTGAGGAGCCGGCGCGCGGATGGAGCACCCTGGTGATCGGCTCGCTCGCGCTGGGGATTCTGGGAGCGATGGCGTTTGTTGCGCACGAGGCGCGAGCCCGGGCGCCGATGCTCCCATTGAGCCTGTTTCGCGAGCGCAACTTCACGGTCGGAAACCTGGCGACATTGACCGCCTACCTCGGGCTGGGGGGTGTGATCTTTCTGCTGCCTGTATTTCTGCAGGAGGTCAGCGGCTACAGCCCCGTTCAGGCGGGGCTCGCGCTGCTGCCGGTCACCTCGCTGATGATCGTGCTCTCGCGCCGGTTCGGCGCACTCGCGGACCGCATCGGCTCGCGGGTGCTGATAGGCATCGGGGCTCTGGTTGCCGCAGGCGGTCTCTTGCTCTTGGCGCGTGTCGATCAGCGCGCCGATTACCTCAGCGAGGTCCTGCCGGCACTGCTCGTGTTCGGACTGGGACTCGCGATGCTTGTCGCGCCGTTGACCGCCACGGTCCTTGGTGCAGTGCAGGAGGATCACGCAGGCGTCGCCGCCGCGGTGAATACGACGCTCTCACGCGTCGCGCAGCTTTTTGCGGTCGCCGTGCTGGGAGCCGTGGTATCTCTTGCGTTTGCTAGTCGCGTCGACGAGACGCTACGACCGACCGCGCTCGGTTCCGGTAGCCGCGCGGCGATCATCGCCGCCAAGCGACAGCCTCTCGGCTCGCCCGGCCTGGTTGGAGTGCCCCCCGGCGAGCGGGTTCTCCTACGAGCGACCTTCGAGGACGCATCCGTGCATGCCTTCCGTGTTGCCGACGCAATCGCAGCCGCGCTCGTCGCCAGCGGAGGTCTGATTGCGCTCGCCGGGATCCGCAATCCCCGCCGCAGGGTGGCCGCCGAGCTGTGTCCAGCTGGGGCGCTCTGCGGAGCCAGCCAAGAACTCGTAAGTGCTGGTCAGTCTCGAATCTTGGACCGGCGCTGGCGCCCCGCTATGCGCCTGTGAACCGATACTCAGTCTGCCAGGCGTCCCTCGAGTCGGTGTGGGCGGTCCAGAAAAGCTCGGCGATCTTGTCCGGATCGAAGTCCGTCCCGGGCTTGACGGCACCGGCGATCGTGACGGTCGCGGCGTGAATGCCGTCCTCCCGGACGCCGGCGGCAATCAGCGTCTGCGCCGAGCGCAGGGCGGCCTTCCCCATCGAGAGGCTCGCCAGTGCGGGCACTGGATTGTCAGCGAAGCCGCCGCTGGTGACCAGCAGGGTGCCGCCGCCAGCTGCCCGCAGGACGGGCGCGGCTACCTGTGCCGCGACGACGGCGCCGAGGACATCGACGTCGTGGGCGGTTCGGAGCCGCTCGACGGTGGTGTCGAGGATCTGGCCTGGATCTGGCAGGGCGGCGTTGTACACGACGACACCGGGGGCGCCCGAGGCGCTGAAGATCCGCTCGAGCGTCTCGCGGTAGCCGTCCAGATCCTCGATATCCGTTCCGATCGCCTCTATCTCAAGGCCGCCGCTGCACAGTTCAGCCGCGAGCTGGTCGAGCGTCTCGCTGCGGGAGATGAGTGTGCTGCGGAAGCCCTCGCGGCCGAAGCGCCGAACCACGCCGGCGCCAACTCCTGGTCCGGCCCCGATCAGCAGGAGATGATGGGCGTCAACAGGCTCGGGCATATACCACCTTCGCGTAGAGCTTTCGCCCGGCTGTCAGCCTGGGCCACTGTCGTTGGGGTCGAATGACCACATCACCGCATCACGTGATTTCGGTCCCGCCTGGCGCGCGTCATCCTACTGACTCTCTGGCTCGCCTCAGCGCTCCGCGGCGGCCGTTCGGTTGGCGAGCTGGGTGCCGTCGTCGAGCTCTGCCCCGTCACAGCGATCGGCGACGGACAGCCTCGCGAACTCGCTGTTGCAGGTGCTCGTCGACTACGGGCCACTCGCGAGCGAGGATCGAGTAGATCGCAGAGCTGCGCATGACGCCGTTAGGCAGCAGCTTGAGATCGCGGAGCACTCCCTCGAACTGCGCGGGCAGTGCTTCAAGCGCGTGCCGGGAGCGGATGTTGAGCTCGTCGGTTTCGAACTCGACGCGCTGACAGCCGAGCCGGGAGAACGCATGGCGGAGCTGGAGGAGCTTCGCCTCCGCGTTGGCACCGATGCCCCACGCACTCGGCGTGAGCCATGTCCAGCCGATCTCCAGGCCGCGATGCTCGGGCCGCAGGGAGCAGAAGCTCGTGCTACCGATGGGGCTTTCGGTGCGCAGGTCGAGCGTGGCAAACCGCGCCTCGGTGCCGCCTGCCACGGCGCGCAGCGCATCGTCGAACCACTCCTCAAAGCGACGGCGATCGCTCGCCGGGTTGAACGGCCAGAACTCCCAGATCTCGGTCGGGCGTGCCGCATCGAACAACGCGTCGAGGTGATCGCGACGCAACGGCTCGAGCACCACGAGCTCACCCTCGAGGCGCGGCGCCAAGTCGTCCCACACGAGCGTGATCATGCCACGGCTAGGCACCGATTCGCTGCGCGACGGGTGTGCGCTACGTGTCCGTGCTCGAGGTTCCGCTGTGGTTCGGCTGCACGCGCTGTATGAACTGCGTGAGGAATGGTACGGCGCCTCGTCGCTCGTAGAAGGGGACCGCTTCACGGTTCGTCGCGATGACTCCGATAGCCATGTCGGCGATCCCTATTTCCCGTAGCCGCGATTCGACGGCGTCCATCAGCGCAGACCCAATCCCCTGCCCGCGAAACTCACGCAGCACCGAGAGCGTGGCGAGCTCCGCCAGAGGATCTGAGACGCTCCACGACGCGGCAAAGCCGACGGGATCCAGGCAGACCGCGACCTCCTAGGATCTACTCGATGAGTCCCAGCTTGACCGGCGGCTGCAACTGCGGTGCAGTTCGCTTCGAGATCGCCGAGCCGCTGTTCGGTGCGCGCTACTGCCACTGCACGCGTTGCCAGCGGCGCACGGGCACCGCGGCGTCGGCCAGCGCCGCTGTTGTGCCCGGCTCGTTTCGCATCGTGAGCGGAGAGGCGGCGCTGAAGGCCTGGAAACCACCCGATGGGCACGAGAAGTGGTTCTGCGGCGAGTGCGGCTCGGCGATTTTCACCCGCGACCCCACCGACCACGCCAAGACGTCTGTGCGACTGGGGGCCATCGATGGCGACCCCGGGGTGCGGCCCGAATTCCGGCAGTTCGTCGCCTACTCCGCGCCCTGGGAGGAGATCCCGAACGACGGCCTGCCGCGTTACCCGGAGCGCGCGCCCGCCTGATGGATGGCGCGGGGCAGCTCGGACGAAGGGAGTGCCTGTGATGTTGATCGCCATGATCGCCGATGTCGATGGCGACAGCATCGAGCGCTTCCGGTCTTACGAGGAGCTTGTGCTGCCACTGCTCGCGAAGCACGGCGGGCGTCTGGAGCGCAGGGTTCGCAGCGTCGATGGTATGACTGAGATCCATTTGATTGCGTTCGATGGGGAGGCGGGCTACCGAGCGTACGTAGACGACCCGGTGCGTCTGGCCGCAAGAACTTCGCTTGACGACGCGGCTGTCGATCAGCGCGTTCTCTTTGTACGGAACGTCGATTAGATCCAGGCCAACGCATGTAGCTCCTTGACGGCCGCTCGCTCATGCTTGACGCGTGTCCTATACGCCTACTTAGGCTTGGCGTTGCTGACCCGGTCTTCACCCGCGATGAGTCGGAAGCCTCTGGATCGCGCGGGGGCTCTATCCTGGAGGCGATGGGGGACCGCATCGACGGACGCGTTTTGCGCTATAGACACCGCCGCGGAGAGCTGCTCGAGGCGGTTGGGACGTATGTGCTCGAAAACGGCGTCGCCAGCCTGTCGCTGCGACGGGTGGCGGAGGCGGTGGGCGTAAGCCATGTGACGCTCCAGCACCACTTCGGCAGCAAGGAGCAACTCGTCGGCGAGATCGTCGAGCACCTGCTCGAACGAACGTTGGTTCCCCCCGTCTACGCGGACGGACCCGATCTCGACCTGGACCTTCCGACTCGCTGGCGGGCGCTGTGGGCGCACCTGACCTCGCCGCCCGGACAACGCGACCTACGCCTGTTCGTCGAGGTCCTCGGCCAGAGCCAGTTCGAGGGAGCCGATTACGCTCCTGCGGTCAAGCGCTCGATCGACCATCGTCTCAACCTGATGCGCGCCAACGCCATCGCCCTCGGCTGCCCGGAGGAAGACGCGCGAGCGTTCGCCACAATCGGGCTGGCCACGCTTCGCGGCCTGGTGATCGACCTGCTCGCCACGGGGGAACGCGAGCGACTGGACGAGGCGTTCGAGCGCTATCTGGGCACCGTCGAACGTCGCGCAGAAGAATGGGGGTCGCACGCGCGCGAGCCCGCGCTCGCCGGCCAGTCAGCCTCGTCGCACGGCTGAGCTGCCGCGCGGGCCGGGGGGGCCCTCCTTGTGGAGAGCCCCCGGACCATTAACGTAGCTTCAGTCGACTGGGCTTATTCGATGCCGACCGCGCTCAAGCGACCGATCAGAAATTTGTCAGCCGTCTTGTCGTACTTTTCGACGTAGTCGAGGTGAGCCTCGAGATCGTCGCCTTTGGCGCAGAACGGGTCGCCGTTGTCGCAGTAGGACTGGATGTCCGGCGCGAACGCCGTCAGCAGCTGATTCTGTTTCCGCGGGAATATCCCTTCGGCTTTTACGTCAGTGCCGACGTCGAACGACTGGTTCGGAATGCGACGCGGGTCGCCGTACTGGATCACGCCAACTACTTTTTCGGTGGCTGATTTCGCTGCCGGCGGGCTTTCTTTGCCGTCGCCTTCACCGAGGTACTTTGCGTTACCGCCGCCGCCGCCGAGGACGTCGCCGACGATCTGCGCGCCCTGCGAGTAGCCGAGCAGCAGGATCTTTTGGCCCGGGCATTTTGCGACCTCTTCTTCGAGTTCCGCCTTGATCGCTTCGTCACCCTTCACGACGCTCGGTTCGTATGGGGTCAGCGCCGCAGGGTATTTGACCGCGCGGATGGCGACCGTCGCTTTGACGCCTTTCTGGACTTCTTCGGCCAGCGCGCCGATCACGCCCGTGCCTTCTTTCTCTGTGGACGCGCGCGCCACGATCTCATCGACCGTCGCACAGGGCGAGTTCGACGAGGCGACCGCGAAGGCGGGCGCCGCCTGAAAGACGGCGGCGCCGCCGCCCATGCCGATGCTTGCAACCAGCGAGCAGGCCAGCACGCTACCGGCCCGCGTCGCGACTGATGATGCCCTCCTACGAGACATACGACACTCCGATCTATAGACAACATGCCTGATGCCCAAGCCGCCCGCACGCGCACGACCAGTCCCCCCCGCGCAGGCGGAAGCGACCGGCTGTGTGCCAGCGAAAGGCCCCAACAATCCCTCTCTGAACAACTCTCCTTGCCACCCGCAGGGGCGACCCGCGCATCATACACGTTGCTCGACCAGACGGTCGAGCAATTTCGAAACTAGCGTCGGGAGGGCGCCGACTTGCACCCCGCGCTGAAGCTGGCTGGGCGGGCACCTCTCCAGATCGTCCACTCCAGATGTCTGGCGCAGGGTCCGCACACTTCTGCGTCGCCGAGATTGCGAGTGTGGAGGCTCGGCTGGCTGTGCGGGCTAGTGAGCGTCTATCGGAGCGCCGTCAGACTTGTACTTGGCTGCTCGGGAGGATGTGGCGAGCCGATCGGCAGCGGGGACCCGTAGCTCTCCTTTGGGCGCTTCTGCTTCGAGCTCCGTCTTGGCCTCAGCCAGCCGCCTCCGGGCGTCCGCTCCGACGGTCGGGAACTGCGGGTCTATCTCCATCAGCGCGTTCACGATCACCGAAGAGGCGGCGATCCGCGCGAACCACTTGCGATCGGCCGGGATCACGTGCCAAGGCGCCCAGGGGCTGCTGGTGTGGGAGAGCATGTCGGAGATCGCCTCCTGGTAGTCGTCCCAGTAGGCCCGCTCATGTATGTCCGCCGCCGAGAACTTCCAGTTGTGCTCGGGTAGCTCACAGCGCCTTAGGAAACGGATCCGCTGCTCCTCCTTTGAGAGGTTGAGAAACAGCTTGACGATCCGCAAGCCGTTGTCGACGAGGTAGTGCTCCCAGTCGTTGATCTCGCGATAGCGACGCTCCCATATGCCCTTGCGCTTGGCCGGCGGCATCTTCTGGCGGTCGAGGTTCTCCGGGTGCACGCGGACGACGAGCACCTCCTCATAGTGCGAACGGTTGAAGATCCCGATCTCGCCGCGCCCTGGCAGACGCTGCTGGTAGCGCCACAGGAAGTCGTGGCCGAGCTCCTCCGCCGAGGGCACCTTGAAGCTATGAACAGCCACACCCTGTGGATTGACCCCGCTCATGACGTGACGGATCGTGCCGTCCTTGCCGGCTGCGTCGAGCGCTTGGAGCACGACGAGCACCCCGTGAGTGTCCTGGGCTGCCAGACGCCCCTGGTATTCGCTGAGGAGCTCCACGCCGTCGTGAAGCAGTTGGGCCCCTTGCTTCTTGTTGATCGCGGCCTCGAAGGCGGGATCGAAGTCCCGCTCGAGCCTCACCTTCGAGCCCGGCTTCACCCGGAAGGGTTCGATAAACGTTGCGATCCGCTTGTGTCCTAGGTCGGGCATCACATGCCACCTCCTGGTCCAGCGTTTGGCGCTGCTGCAGTCCATCCTGTTGCGGGCCGCCAGCAGATGATGCAGTTTGCACGGTTCCCGTCTCTTCGCCTCAGGTTAGTAGCGGGGTACGTCGCGGATTCTGGCCTGGTTCTGGGTCACGAGCAGTCGAATGCGCTGGTCTCGAAGGCCATCTTCGCCACGAAGACATGGCCTTGTAGCCTCGCGATAGCCGCTAGTCGCGTCCACGACCTACCCCTCCCCCTCAATCCGATCATAAGCGACCCGACCAACTGGGCCGTTGGCCGCTAGCCGCCGCTTAGAGCACGCTCGCCGTGCCTGGGCGGCCGGGCATTCCGGCCCCGCGTCGTGCGATCTCTTCGCGTACCAGCGGCGCGACCTGCGTCCCGAACAGCTCCATCGAGCGCAGCACGTCCAGATGAGCGACCGCGCCAACGCTCATCTGCGCGATGTAGCGGTCGTGGGCGAACAGCTCGTGCTCGAAGAGGATCTTCTCTGCAACCTGCTCGGGTGAGCCGACCGCGAGCGCTCCGTTCGGCGCTCGCAGGGCTTCGAACTCCCGCCGCCCCGACGCCGGCCACCCGCGCTCGCGCCCGATGCGGTTCATCATCGCCAGATACGGCGCCGCAAAGGCCGAGTCGGCCTCGGAGGAGCTGGCCGCGACGAACGCATGGGTGTTGATCGCGAGCTTTGTTTTCGAGCGATCGTGACCGGCTCGCTGCGCCGTCTCACGATATAGCTCAACGAGTGGCGCAAAGCGCGCCGGTTCCCCGCCGATGATCGCGATCGTGAGCGGCAATCCCAGCGTCCCGGCCCTGATCACCGACTCGGGCGAGCCGCCGACTGCAACCCACACGGGCAGGCGCTCCTGCACCGGGCGCGGCCACACACCTGCGTTCTCCAGCGCCGGGCGGTGTCGGCCCGACCACGTCACGTGGACCTGCTCACGCAGCTCGAGCAAGAGCTCGAGCTTCTCCGCGTAAAGCTCGTCGTAGTCTTCGAGGTCATAGCCGAACAGGGGGAAGGACTCGACGAACGAGCCGCGCCCGGCCATGATCTCCGCCCGCCCGTCGGAGAGCAGGTCGACCTCGGCGAACTCCTGAAAGACACGGACCGGATCGTCGGAGCTGAGGACGGTTACGGCGCTTGAGAGCCGTATCTGGCTGGTCTTCACGGCGACCGCCGCGAGCACGACGGCCGGCGAGGACACGAGGAAGTCCGGGCGGTGATGCTCGCCGATCGCGAACACGTCCAATCCGAGCTGGTCAGCGAGCTCGGCTTCCTCCATCAGCTCACGCATACGCTGGGAGGGGCTTATCCCGCTGGCGAGGTCTGCGAATGTGGCGAGGCCGAGTTCCATGGATCTTGGACAGCTTTGGGGAGAGGCTAGGCGGCGAGCCGGTCCTGGCTGGCGAGCTCGAGGAGCTCGTCGAGCGTGGCGGATAGCTCCTCGACGGCCTCGCGCTCGAGCGGCAGCCCGTCGACGCCGAGCGCCTCCTCGGCGTGGGCGATCGGCAGCTCGCGGTCCACGACGTGCGCGCCGATCGTGCTCAGCACCTTGCGTGTCTCGGCCTGCGCCCACACGGCACCAAACAGGCTCGTGCTGGCTCCCACGACGGCCGCCGGCTTCCCGCGCAGCGGCGTGCTCGCGATTGGCCGCGAGACCCAGTCGAGCGCGTTCTTCAGCACTCCCGGAATCGATCCGTTGTACTCAGGGGTGGCCACCAGGACGGCGTCCGCCCCGGCGATCGCCGCCTTCAGAGCCGCGACCGCCGGGGGTGCGTCATGCTCGTCGTCCTCGTTGTATGGCGGGATCGCCGCCAGCTGCTCGAAGATCACGAGCTCGACCCCGGATGGCAGGAGTTTGCGCGCCCCGCCAAGCAGGCGGGTGTTGTGTGAGTCGCGACGCAAGCTCCCTGACACTCCGAGGATGTGCATGGCTTACGCCTCCCTCACGAGCTCGAGCGAGACCTGCAGCCTGACGTCGTTCTCGAGGGCGAATCCGCCCTTGGGCAGCGGCGCGTTCCACTCCAAGCCGAACTCACGCCGATCGACAACGGCCTCGAGCTCGACGCCGATCTTGTCGTTGCCCGCAATGTCGGCGTGCGGGCCGGCGAGGCTTCCGCGCGCTGTGACGCGATGTGTGCGGTCCTTGATCGTGAGGTCTCCCTCGACCTCGAGCTCGCCGCCCTCGCTGACGGTGACGGCGCTGGAGACGAAGCGGATCTGCGGGTAGTGCTCGCTGTCGAAGAAGTCAGCGGCTTTGAGGTGGCCTGCGAGGTTCTCGTCTTTGACGGCGATCGAGTCGACGTTGACTGCGCCCTGAAGGCGTGGAGCGCCGTCCTCGCCGGCGGTCAACGAGCCCTCGTACTCCTCGAACCGGCCGCGGAACGTCGAGACGACCATGTGCTTGACGGCAAAGCCGACGTGGGAGTGGATCTTGTCGATCGTCCAGGTCCCGGCGGCGACTGGCTGTGCTGTGACTGTGCTCATTGGAACTCCCTTGTAGTTGTGGCGGACCGTAGTCCGTTTACGCTACTGCTGAGCCTAGCAGATAACCGGACCTTGGTCCGATTAGTAAGCTGTATGTATGGAGACACCCATGGAGCTGCCGCTGGTCGAGCTGCCGCTGATCGCTGAGGACGTGGTCGAGCGGGCAGACGCCGCGCGCAACCGCGCGCTGATCCTCTGTGCGGCCCAGCGCCTGTTCAGCGATCGCGGCGCCGGCTGCGTGTCGATGGACGAGGTAGCCGCCGCCGCAGGCGTCGGCAAGGGGACGCTCTTTCGCCGCTTCGGATCCCGCGCCGCGCTCGCACGCGCGGTACTCAGCGAGCGCGAGCGCGTGTTTCAGGAAAGCATCATCCGCGGCGACCCACCCCTCGGGCCGGGAGCCGAGCCCCGCTCGCGCCTGATCGCGTTCGGGCACGCCGTGCTCGAGCTGCTCGCCGGCCACGCCGAGCTCATACTCGCGGCCGAGGGCGGCGGCGCGCGCTTCGCATCCGCCCCCTACGCGATCTACCGCCTGCACATGACGCTGCTGCTGCGCGAGGCCGATCCACAGTGCGACGCCGAGTTCCTCGCCGAGACCCTGCTCGCGTGTCTGGGAGCCGACTTCTACCTGTATCTGCGTGAAGCGCGGGAGATGCCGATCGAACGGCTGAAGGCCGGCTGGGAGGAACTCGTGCACAGGATCGTCCCGGCCGGCGTACTCTAAGGAGGGAAATGGCGCTACAAGGTGAGTATGAGCCAAGCCCGTGGGATTGGGTGCGCGAACAAGTCGAAGAGTACGAGACGAGCAAGGGTCAGCGTGCCAACACCCTCCGGGACACCGGCCTTGCTGTGGTCATCATCACGACCCGCGGGCGAAAGAGCGGGAAGATCCGCAAGTTCCCGCTCATGCGGGTCGAGCACGACGGCGAGTACGCCCTCGTTGCCTCCTTGGGAGGCGCTCCAACCAACCCGACCTGGTATGGCAACCTGATCGCCGATCCGACCGCGCTGATGATCCAGGACGGCGCGGAGCCGCACGACTTCGTGGCGCGAGAGGTCCAGGGCGAGGAGCGGTCGTTGTGGTGGGAGCGCGCCGTTGAGGCCTATCCCAGCTATGGGGATTACCAGATGAAGACGAGCCGGATCATTCCAGTCTTCGTGGCCACTCCGTCCGGCTGATAGCGCCTTCCGAGACCGCAATCACCTCGGTGCCGTGAGCACCACACTGAGGGTGTTGCGTCTGGAGGCCCGTGGAGCCATGCACCGGCGCCGACAGCTGCTCTTCGTCCGGGGGCTAAGCGCTCAGCGGCTCGACATCCCGGACTGGAGCGCTTACGCCGTGGAGAATGATCGCTAGGTGGCGACGCCAGTCGGCACTGCCGGGCTTGTAGTACATCGTCGATGTGATTCCACACATCACCATTCCGAAATCCTCGAAGGTGAAGTCGTCTCGGACGACACCGGCACTGACTGCGCGCCGGATGATCCGAGTGAGGACCGCGGCCAGAACGGCCTTCTGCTCCTCGATGCCCTCCCACTCGAGCTGGTCGGAGCCCATCATCGCCAGCTGAAAGCCGATGTCTCCCTCGACCGCTTCGGCCGAGCGGCGCATGACCGTCTCAAGCGCGTCCCGCGGGTCTACGGTGGCCTCGGCGAGCGTCGCGATCGCTGCGAACTCCTGGAAGCGGACGCGCACCATCTCGGTCAGCAGCGCCTCCTTGGTCGGAAAGTGGCGGTAGACGGTGCCGATCCCGACGCCGGCGTGCGCGGCGATCTCGTCCATCTGCGCCTCAGGGCCCTCGCGCGCGAACAGCTCGCGGCCCGAGGAGAGGATCCGCTCGCGGTTGCGCCGGGCGTCGGCTCTGAGTGTGCGCTGATCGGTGGACATCACCTTGACAAACGGAATCTTAGCTCCGTATGCTGCTATAAGCAAGGGGAACCGTAATTCCGCTTCCGTATCACTCCTCCCCATTCCACTCCCGAGAGGACCAGAATGACCACTACCGAGACCCAACCTGGCGGCACAGCGATGGGCTTGCGTTCGCGCAGGGCAGCTGCCGACCTGACCTCCCAGCGCGGCAAGGACCTCGCTCTGATGCTCTTGGCGATGACGCAGTTCGTGGTGGTGATCGACGCGTCGATCGTGAACGTCGCGCTCCCGTCGATCGGCGCCCACCTGCACTTCTCCCGCGATGACCTCTCGTGGGTGGTGAACGCCTACACCCTGACCTTCGGAGGCTTCCTGCTGCTCGGCGGGCGCCTTGCCGACCTGCTCGGGCGCCGGCGGATGTTCATGATCGGACTTGTCGTCTTCTCGCTCGCCTCGATGGCCGGCGGCCTGGCCCAGTCCGAGGCATGGCTGATCGCCGCGCGTGCGGTTCAGGGCCTCGGCGCAGCGATCGTCTCGCCGGCGGCGCTATCGATCATCACGACTACGTTCGCCGAAGGCGCGGAGCGCAACCGTGCATTGGGCATCTGGGGTGCCGTCGCCGGCGCCGGGGGCGCCGCCGGGGTCCTGCTGGGCGGCATTCTCACGAGCGGGCTGAGCTGGCGCTGGGTGCTGTTCGTGAACGTGCCGATCGGCATTGCCTCGGCGATGCTCGCTCCCCGGCTGTTGCTCGAGAGCAGGTCCGAAGATGGCACCGAAGGCTTTGACATTCCCGGGGCTGTGACCGTCACGGCGGGCCTCGCGCTGCTGGTTTACACGGTGGTCGACGCCGTCAACGTCGGGTGGGGCTCGACGGGCACACTGCTCAGGCTCGTGGGGTCGGTCTTCCTGCTCGCTGCATTCGTGGCGCTTGAGCGCCGCCAGCGCCACCCGCTGCTCCCATTTTCGATCTTCCGCCTGCGCACGCTCCGGGGAGCGGACATCGTGGGCCTGCTGATCGGCATGTCTCTCTTCTCGATGTTCTTCTTCATCTCGCTCTATCTACAGGACGTTTTGCACTTCTCGGCCATCAAGACTGGGCTCTCCTATCTCCCGCTAGCGGTGGGCATAATCATCTCGGCTGGGGTGGGCTCGCAGCTCGTTACGCGCATCGGCTTCAAGCCGATCCTGATCGGAGGTCTGCTGCTGATCGCGGGCGCTCTGGTGTGGTTCTCGCAAGTCCCCGCACCTGGTGGGTCTTTCAGTACTGATGTGTTGGGGCCGTCGCTGCTCGCCGCCTTCGGCCTGGGGTTCTCGTTTGTTTCGGTGACCATCGGCGCCGTGACGGGGACCAAGCCGCATGAGGCCGGCCTTGCCTCGGGATTGATTAACACCTCCCAGCAAATCGGAGGCGCGCTCGGCCTGGCGATTCTCGCGACCGTCGCCAATAGCCGCACTCAAGGGCTGCTGAGCGGCGGAGTGCACCCTTCGGTCGCTCTCACCAGAGGATTCGACCGCGCCTTTCTCGTCGGTGCGGGCTTTGCGATCGTCGGCGCAATCCTCGCGGCTGTCCTGATCTCCTCGCACGACAGCCGCGAGCAGGCGAAGGCCTCGGGTCGCGGCGCGCTTGAGGCGGTCCCTGCCTAAAGCCGGAAGCAAGCGTCCAACTGCCCGAGCACGCGCCAGGCACCGGGCTTTGCGCGGCACGAACCTCGGCGCGGGTCGCTTGATGATCGAGAGACGTGGCCGAGCACCCCCGACCTGACGGGGCACCGGGGGCCGGCTCAGCGCTGCTTCCCACTTCTCTCGCCGCCGCGACTCCGAGGCCGTCGCGTGGCGGGGGTCCGCTCGCGGCTCGCGCCCGCTGAGGTGCGCTGCGTGCGGCCACCGGGGGCCGTTTCAGTGGCTATATCTAAATGTGTATAATATGTCCGTGGACCCCATGACCCTGATCCGCACAGCGCGATACGCCGCGGGCATCACGCAGGTCGAGCTCGCCGCGCGAGCCGGCACGACGCAGCCTGCCGTCGCCGCGTATGAGTCGGGCGCCAGGAGACCGAATCTCGCGACGCTCTCGCGGCTGCTCGACGGCTGCGAACACGACGTGGAGGTGCTCGCGCGCCCCCGCGTGCGGCGAGGTGCCGCGTCGCTCGCTGAACTCTCCCCCACGATCTCGGAAGACCTGTTCGGCGACCGGGAGAGCGACGCGGTGCGGCTGCTGTTCGGGTTCGCTGACGACTTCCGGGGATCCTCGCGGCCCGGACGAATCGCGTTGATCGCCGAGGATCCACCGCCGACTGGCGACGCGCGATTCGACGCTGCCCTCGCGGGGATCGCCGAGTTCTTCGCCGCCGAGGCCGGGATCGCTGCGCCGGTATGGGTAAACGGCCCCGGGCGCTTCCTGGAGCCTTGGTGGTTCGTCGCAAGCCGCCCGGCGTTCGATGCTTACACCCTCGCCAACACCCCGGCACTGATCGCCCGCCATGGCGTGTTCATGGCCCGGGAGGTGTTCGACCGTGCCTGAGCGTGAATTCACAAAGGCACGGATTCTGCACGCGCTCCAAGCCCTCGGCGAGCAGCTGACCCGCGAGGGGGTGCGAGCGCAGATCTTCATCGTCGGCGGCGCGGCGATGGCGCTCGCGTACTCGACCAGGCGCGTCACGAAGGACATCGACGCCGTCTTCGAGCCCAAGCAGACCGTCTACGCCGCCGCCACCAAGGTGGCCGAGGAACTTGGGCTGCCCGAGGACTGGTTGAATGACGCGGTCAAGGGCTTCATGCCGGGCCCGGACGAGGCGCCTCGCCCCGTCCCCGCCATCGAGGGCGTCGAGGTGACCACGGCCTCGCCCCGGTACCTGCTCGCGATGAAGCTGATGGCCGTGCGCTTCGGAGAGGACGACGAGGACATCGAGATCCTGCTGCGCGAGTGCGACATCCACAGCGCCGAGGAGGCGCTCGATGTGCTCAAACGGGTCTATCCCGCGAACGAGCCGCCCACGAAGACGCGGTTCTTTTTGGAGGAGCTACTCGGCAGCTAACGCCCTGGGGTAAGCGGCGCTAAGCAGCCGATCGCGCGCGCGCGGCTTTCGCTTTGAGCGACAGCCACGACGATGAACGATCGCGAGCTTCGGCGACCTTCGGAGTGCTGCTCGGTGCAAAGAGCATCGGCGCGACAGCCTCGAACAGCAGTGCAGGAAGCGTGCGTCGCGCTCGCTCGCACTGGTTCCTGTGGTCGGTCGCCGATAGCAGGGCCTGGGTCGCTCGACTGAAGGGTCAAGACCGGGCCATCGCTTGCCGATAAGAAGCTACATTGTCCGCGATCTACACGAGGAGACGTTTGAGTGTAGTTGCCGGAGCCGTCACGGCACTTCTTGCGGGTGGCACTCTCGGACTTTTCTTGGCGGCGAGCGGATCGAGCGCCATTGCATCGGACACAGCCAGTGCGTGTCATCCTGGCCCTTCCGCCAGTTGTGCCGGTGCCAACCTGATCGGCGCCAACTTGTCTCACATGGATCTCGCCAACGCCAATTTTTCGTACGCGGACCTCAGTGGCGCGGACTTCAATTCAGCGAATCTGTCGAGTACGAGCCTGAAGGACGCAGACTTGAGTGATGCCGATTTGACGAGAGCCGACCTGAAAGGGGCGAGCTTGTCTGGCGCCAACTTTATGGGAGCCGATCTCAGCGGCGCAATCAACTCCAACCTAAACGGCGCGTCTGCTTCATCGACCCAGTACGTCGTTTGTCATACCATCCTCCCCTCGGGTCAGCGTCCCAAAAACGACTGCTAACCAACGCGCGACGTTACGGGGACTCGTTCTCGCCTGGACGCCAACATCGAGGACATAGGCCGTGACTTTCGGATTGAGGTGCAGCCCGAGCCGGCAGCCTGGAGGTCGCGCCCGGCACCTGCGTCACGCAGCCTCTCGACCAGCGCCGCCGCGACGTCAGCGAGTGTGTAGCTCACGCCCCTCAGCGAGACCACACTGACCACTGCGCCGGCGCCGGCGGCAACGCTGGCAACGGACTGCGGATCAGTGACATCTGCGTGCGGTCGCACGGGTCGCAGCCGTCGCGGCGTGGCCGCGCTGCTTGAGCTCAGCCGCCATGCGAGTGCCGATCATCCCCGTGGCTCCAAAGACGAGAATCTTCATCTAGATTGCTCCTGTCGGGTCGAGATCGAATCCCTGGGTTGGGCGGGGGTGATGCCGTGGCGGCGCATTACCTCACCGATCGCGGTCAGATTCGGGGGGCCGCCGGCACTGGCGGCGAGGACCTCGGCGATCTCGCGGAAATAGGCCGGGCCGAACACGGCCGGGGTCGCGATCGCTAGGAACGTCGCGTCAATGTCGCCGCGGTTCTCAAACCCGTGGATCTGTCCGCGCCGCACGCACACCGCCTCGCCGGGCCCGATGTCGACGGTATCACCGTCGATCGTCCAGGTCGTGATGCCCTTTAGCCCGTAGATCGTCTCCTCGAACTCGTCGTGGCTGTGGGGCGCCGGCATCCGGGAGTGGGCTGGGACGTAGCACTCGAAGACCGACGCGCTTCCGTTCGAATCCCCGGCCTCGACCAGGAAGCGCACGCCGAGCTCACCGACCGTGATCGTGCCGTTGTCCATCGTCTCGTACACGCTGGCTCCTTTCGGTGGTCCTGTACATGTCGCTCTTTTCGGGCAAAGCCCATCGAGTCAAGCGACTTGACCAGTGTATACTTGGCCCATGAGTCTGTCAAGTGGCTTTACTCAGCCGGATGTTGTTGGGCCTTTACCTCTGCCGCCGCTGATCGGGGCGCTGTTGCGAGTCCCATGGGAGACGGTGCGCCAGCGAATGCTCTCCGGCCTACACGACCGCGGCTTCACCGACCTCGTCGCAGCGCACGTGGACGTGTGGCGGTACCCCGGCCCCGAGAACCAGCGCCCTTCGGAACTCGCGACTCAGACGCGCATGACCAAGCAGGCGCTCAACTACCTCCTCGGGCAACTAGAGGAGCTCGGATACCTGACACGCGAAACCGACAGCAACGACCAACGCTCCAAGCGCGTCCGCCTCACCCCGAGAGGCCACGCCGCAACCAAAGCAATCTACGACATCGTCCAAGAGGTCGAAGACGACTGGGAACAACAGATGGGACCGCGAAAGTTCGGTCAGCTACGCCGCCTGCTCACGCAGCTCTACACGATCACCACGCCGACCAACGACCCGGCGTAAAAGTCAAGTCGTCTGTAGTGGTGTAACGCCCTCTCGTCGGTGACGCTCATGGCTCAGGCGGCGTTGAGCTTGACGACCTCCTCTCCCTTTCCCTCGTGGATGTCGGGGTCCTGGGCTTTCACAGCGTCGAGTAGGGCCATGCTCTCGGCGGAGAGGTAGCGTCGGCAGACGAGCCACTCGTCGTTCTGCTCGATCAAGAGGGCGCCGGCGAGACGGATCGCTGAGGCGTCGTTGGGGAAGATGCCGACGACATCAGAGCGTCTGCCGATCTCGCGGTTGACGCGCTCGAGCGGATTCGTGCTCCTGAGCTTCGGCCAGTGCTCGCTCGGGAACGCGTAGAAGGCGAGCAGGTCGGCCTCTGCCTCTTCCAAGAGCCGGCAGACCTTCGGGACGGTCGGCTCAAGACGCTCGATCACCTGCCCAACGCGCTCTGAGGCTTGCTCGCCGTCCTCGGCCTGGAAGAGCTCCCGCAAGGCGGCGGAGACTAGGCCGCGCTGTGAGGGCCGGCGGTGTTGGTGCATGTTGCGGACGAAGTGCACGGTGCAGCGCTGCCAGGGGCACGCGAGGACGCGCTCGATCGCGTGCTTGAGACCTTCATGCTGGTCAGAGACACAAAGACGGACTCCCTGCAGCCCACGGGCTCTCAGGGAGCGCAGGAACTCGACCCAGAAGGCCTCTGACTCGACCTCGCCGAGATCGAGTCCGATCACCTCGCGGATGCCGGAGTCATGCACGGCATAGGCGATCACGAGCGCCTTCGAGCGCACGTGCGCCCCGGAGCGGACCTTCAAGTGCTTGGCGTCAAGCCACAGATACGGATAGCTGCCTTCAAGCGGGCGCTCCCTGAAGATCTGCACCTGCTCGTCGAGGGCCCTGCAGAGCGCAGAGACGCGGTCCTTGGTCATCCCGGCGATCCCCAGCTGCTCGACCAAGCGATCGACCTTCCTGGTCGATACGCCGTTGACATAGGCCTCGAGCACGACCGCGACGATCGCCTGCTCACTTCGCCGCCGCGGTTCAAGAAAGCTCGGGAAGTAGGCCGGGCCCTGGCGCTTGCGGGGGATCAACAGCTCGATCTCCCCGACCCGCGTCTCCCAGGGCCTTGGGCGGTAGCCGTTTCGGTGGGTGAGGCGCTCTGGGCTCACCTCTCCGCGCTCTGCGCCGACCTCGAGCGAGATCTCCGCCTCCATCAGCTCGCGGGCGACCAATGCGACCGCCTCGCGCACGAAGTCGCCGTGCTCGCCCGCCATCACCTTGGCAACGACATCGGCAGTGGTCATCCTGTGGCCTTCGGCCATCGTGGTGCTCCCTTCTCATCGATTCTTGGTGGAACCGACGAGTGTGGACGCCGCGGTGGCCGGAACCTTCTCCGGCCTACACGCCGCTCGCTACACCACTTCTACCGACGTGACCCCAACTTCCGCGGGTTCTAGCGAGTTATCTCAGCTTATAACGGATATGGTTATAAGTATCTATAACGTGTTCGAAGTGCGGGGCCAGGAGCGACGGGCTCCCCCGCGCGTGGCGTTGCCGCCAGCAGTGGGAAGTCCGCGTCGAGTCCCGACCTGCAGGGCGTCGGCGGCACCGGCGAACTGGGACCATAGGTCGCCGGTGTACGCGTTCGGCGCGAGCAACCTACTGGTACGACGGTGCTCCGGGAGGGAGACACCTATGGCCGGGCAACAGCGCGAGTGGCCTGTGCGCCGAGGTTCAATCCGCTTCGGTTCGCCAACGCCTGAAGACGCTCGTCAACTCCCCGAGCATCTCAACGGTGAGATCCTCAGCCCGCAGTTGGCCCGTAGATGCGATCGTCATGCGCATCTGGTCGAGGTAGCGGGTGCAGTTCTCGCAGCCGGCGAGGTGCCTCGCAAAGCGCCTTCTCTGTTTGCGCGGCAGCGCGTTCTCCAGGTAGTCGGTGATGAGCTCAACCAGCTCCTGGCAGTCGATCTGGCCGCTTGTGAAACTGGGCATGCTCATGCACCTGCCAGCTGCGTTTCGATCGCCTGGCGCAAGCTACTTCGGCCTCGGTGGAGCAGCACGCGCTGATTCGCCTCGCTGATTTCAAGCAGCTCGCACGCCTCATGGCCGCTCAAGCCCTCGACATCGCGCAGCAGCACAACCTGGCGCTGGTGCAAGGGCAGCTCCTCGAGCGCGATCCTGAGCGGCGCCGAGAGCGTCTCGGCAAAGAGGCGGTCGTCGCTGTCCTCCACCCAGTGTTGCGGCGGGGACATCCAAGCGCCTGACGAATTGAACCGCGACGCGTCCACGACCGGGCCCGCATCTCCGACCGCAATGGTTCGACGCTCGCGCGCGCCTGTGCCGCTCGCACGGTTCACGAGAATCCTCAGCAGCCACGTTCTGAAAGACGAGCGTTCAGCGAAGCCGTCCAGGCCGCGTAGAACGCCGAGCCAGGTGTCTTGGGCCACCTCCTCGGCCAGCTCGCGGCTGTTCACATAGGTGCGGGCGAGACGCAGCAGGGAGGCGTGATACCGGCAGACGAGCTCCGCGAACGCCTGTTCCTCCCCCGCGCGCACCCTGGCCAGCAGATCGCTGTCCGGACAACCGTTCGCGGGCGCCGAGTCGTTGGGGGTGGGACTGCGGTGCGCACCGACGCGCAGCGGGTGGAGCCTGTCTCGCCAGGGCGCGGGCGCAACTGCGGAAGGGGGTGTGCGCGGGCCGCGTCGTCCTTGCTTCATCAGCTGAACTTCGTCTGCGGACGCTCCTGCAGCTCGCCGTCCAGCTCGATATCGAGCTTCTCGTTGTAAAAGGCGATCATGCCCGCGATCTTCTGGCTCTCGGGCAGCGGGGCTGGATAGGACCACGCAAGATCCTGGTGGAGCATCTCGTCAACGCGGATGCTCCAAGTCTGCGCCTGGCCCTTGTAGGGACAGTGGGTGACCGTGGGCGAGCGCTCTAGCAGGTCCATGCGCACGTGCGTGCGAGGCATGTAGTAGCGCACGGGAAGCCCGTCTCGAACAACAGCCGCGGGCTGCTCGAGTCCGCGATCTCGAGTCCGTCGAGCAGCACCCTCATCCTTCTGGAGCTCGCGAGGATGTCGATGCGCGTGTAGGGGTCGCGTGCGTGCGTGTAGACCTCCTCGTCCTCCTCGAACCACGCTTCCATGGCGTCCCACTGCAGGCGCACGGTTCCGCGAAGCTCCTCGATCGGGGAGTCCTCATAACGCAACGCCGCACCCGGCGCGCGTGCGGATCCGGCCACGATCGTTAGCGTCTTCGCGTCGCCGCGACGGGGCGAATGAACGTCCTGCGCGCCCTCGTCGAGCAGCTCAGCGCGAATGTCACGAGCGCGGAAGTAGTACGTGGGGTAATAGGGGGCCTCCCACACGAGCAGCGGCGAGAGCGTGTCAACGACAAGCTCGCCGCCGAGGTACGCGCGCACGCGCTTGCTCCCGCGCTCTACCCTCACCCGCCCTCGCTGCTCGCTACCCGACGCGTGCTCGCTCACGACACGCCTTCGCTGATCCTCACGGCGGGCCTATCGAGACGCTTGAGTGCGCGAAGGATCGCCTCGACCTCAGTGCGCGTCGTGTAGTCCGCGCATGGGTCGACGAAGCGCACGACCCGGTCTGGCTCAACGATGATCACCGTCGGAAGGGGAGATCCACGGTGACGTTCACGTCTCTCAGGTCGAGTCCCACATCGCGCTGCGCTGCGAGCACCTCCTCGCAGGCGTGAACGCGATCCCCAGCGTGCGCGCGAGGCTGGCCCCAGGGTCTGAGAGGACCGTGAAGCTCAGGTTGGCCTTCTCGGCCGTGCTGAGCGACTGGTCGGGGCGCTGCGGGCTGATCGCGATTAGGCGCGCGCTGTGGCGCGCAAGCTCGGGCAGCAGTTCGGCCTCGTAAGTCCGCAGCGCGAGGTTGCAGTATGGGCACCAGCCGCCGCGGTAGAACACGATCACAGCGGGTCCCTCCGCGACCACCTCGCTGAGGCTGACGGGTGAGCCCGTAGCGTCAGGAAGCGTGAAGTCCTCGATCGGCTGCCCGCGTACGACGATCCCGTCCGGCTCCCCCCGCTCGCGCCACCAGCGCTGCTCGTCCGCGAAAGCATGGGCCACCGCGGGCGGCAGCTCGGTGGCCGCGGAGGCGGAGATCCTTGCCGCCTGCCCAGCTATCGAGGCCATGGGTGCCCGTCCTGGGAATGGATCGCCCGGTCCATTCCCAGTATCAAACCACACGGGGATTGGATTGTCAAGTCCAATTACTCGCGCAATCGCAGGGGTGCGATCGGCACTCTTGGGCTCGGTGGAATCGAGGGCGTCCGGGCTCATCTCGGTCGAACCCCTTGGACCCGCTGCCCACGAGATCGATTGCTCGAAGCTCGCGGCACTCATTGGATTGCCAAGTCCAGTCTTGTAGAATGTGGGCATGAGCACCAGCGCACCGAGCACCGTGAAGGGTCAAAGGACGCGTCAGCGCATCGTGCGTGCGGCCGCCGAGCTCGTCGGCGAGAAGGGCGCGATCGCGGTGAGCCTCGACGATGTGGGATCCCGCGCGGAGGCGAGCCGCAGCCAGCTCTACCACTACTTCGAGAACAAGGCGGACCTGATCCGAGCAGTCGTCGACGCAACGTCCGACGCGATCCTCGGCTCCCAGGACGAGCTGCTCGTCGGCGCCGGCAGCTGGTCGGAAATCGAACGGTGGATGGACGCGCTCGTGGAGCTGCAGGTCCAGCGTCAGGCGCGCGGGGGCTGCCCGCTCGGCTCGCTCGCCGGCCAGCTCGCCGAGCGTGACCCCGAGGCCCGCGCCGCGCTCGCCGAGGGGCTTGGGCGCTGGCAGGAGACGATTCGCAGGACCCTAGAAGCCCTCCAGACTCAGGGGAAGCTGCGGGCCGACGCCGACCCGGCCGCACTCGCCGGGTCGACGATGGCGCTGCTCCAAGGAGGACTACTGCTCACCCAGGTGCGGCGCGACCCGGCGCAGCTGCGCTCAGCGCTCGACGCGGCCCTGACGCTGCTGCGAGCGCAAGCGACCTGAGCGCCCAGTCGACCTTGACACATCGTGCGCCCCGTTCGGCTACACGTTCTTCCCGGCGAGGAGTGCAACGGCTGAGATATCCGGTTGGCCGGCGAGCATCGGTCCACCTTCCCCTAGGATCAGCGCAGCGGCGCTGCCCTCGAAGTGAGCCGAACGCGCGTCGGCGTCTGCGAAGAGGTCGACGATAAAAAAGCAGGTCGGGTCTTCCTCGGAGCGGCTGGCCATCCACGTCGTTGTGCCGCTCTCCGATTGGACGTGCTCGATGGCGCGCTCGAGTATGTCGGCGAACTCGTCGGCGCCCTCGGGCGTGGTGGTGAAGCGAATGACGTTGCCAGGCTTGGACATCGAAGGACCTCGCGTTCGTTGAGTTGGGGTTCGCCCGCCAGCGAGCAGAGCGCGGGCGATCAAGCTGGACTATACAGTCCAGTAACTAGCGGGGCTCCGGAGCACCCAATCCGTCTGCCGGCGGGTCGAACGCTCCTAGCGATGAGGCCCCACAGATGCTCAACCAAGTGCTAGCAGCGGCGATCGCGCTGGGCATAGTTGCTCTGCTGCTCGTCGCGGTTTGCTGGCGGCAGCGCAGCGTGCTGGGGCTGGTGTGCGCGGTGCTCGCGATCGGCTCGACGGTCGCTGCGGTGACGTCGGGATCGGCTGGGAGCGCCACGGACGAGCTCGTGGGAGCGCTCGCCGCGATCGTGATCGGGACGGTCCTTTTGGCCCTTGGCCAGGCCGTCCAGCGACTGCTCGATCAAGAGCCGGACACGGGCGCCACGATCGTCACGTCGGATACCGCTCAGAGCACGCACGCCCACAGTCGGGAGGGAGCACCGCGCCGGCGGGGGTCGTCCACCGACTCGCTCGAATGCGACCGGCGTCAAGGCGCCTGCTGGGATTCGAGGGCTGCCAGCGCCGAGAGGATCGTCGCTACCTCGGTGCGGCTGGTGTAGTCCGGGTGCACATCGGCGAAGCGCACGACGCGATCGCGATCGACGATCAAGACGGTCGGCATCGGCAACGCCGTCGAGCCCTCGGCGTTGCCCTGGCTGATGTCCACTGCGAGCTTACGCTGGGCCTCCAGCACCTCATCGCCGGGCTGAAAGGCGATGCCCAGGCGCTGTGCCACGCGCGCGCCGGCGTCGGTAAGCACGGCAAACTCGAGGTCGTGCTTTTCCTTGGTGTTCAGCGATTCGTCCGGCCTCTGGGGGCTGATCGCGGCCATCCTCGCGCCATGGCGGCGCAAATGCGGGACGAGCTCACTCTGGTAGTGGCGTAGCGTGATGTTGCAGAAGGGGCACCAGCCGCCGCGGTAGAAGACGAGCACGGCTGGGCCCTCTGCCACGAGCTCCGAGAGCGACACGCTCCTTCCGTTCGCGTCGGGGAGCGCGAAGTCCTCGATCACGCCACCGGCGGCGACGGCGTCCGCGCTCGCGCCTCGCGCGACCAGGGCCTCTCGGTCACGGCTGAAGGTCTCACCGACTTCGGCCGGTATTCGCTCTGCGGATGCGGCCTGCAGGGCCTCGGACTGCTCCTTGATGGTTAGGCTCATCGCTCTGCTCCTTGCGATCCTGGGAGATGCTGGACTAGATAGTCCACTTAGTGCGAGAGGAGTAAAGCATCCCATACGTGGACTATCAAGTCCAATCGCTCTAAACTGCCCGTGCCCTTTGCTGGGCGCGTAGGCGGGACGAAACGGAGCGGATGCTCCCGAGGCGCTCGCCGAGGCAGTCAACCGAACCTCTGTGCGCGGGGTCAAACGGTTGTTGACCCCGATGTCAGGAGCGTCATGCCCCGTTACTGCCCCCTGAACCCAGATCTTCCGCAGCGATATCGACTGCGCAATCCTCGCACCGGTCGCGAGCTCGTCATAGCTGCCCAACCCGGGCTGGTGTACGTCGACGCGGACACGCACGAGCCGCTCGAGATCGTCGGAAGCTCTTGCCGCTGACTCCTTCACCCTCGCGCTTGCCCTGGGCGGTGCAGAACATGCGCGATCTGCCCGACGTGCGAGCAACTCGTGCAGAAGGACCTCAACTACTGTCCCTACGACGGGCGACGGCTGCCGCCATTGGACGCGACTCGCGGTCCTGTCACGGCGGGGTGGTCCATCGAGGGAGGGCGACTGATGCGCTGGCCTAGGACGCGGCGACGACCACGCATGGTCCCAGCAGCACCTCTCGCACTACGTCGAGGGCGATCTGAGCTGGCGCGCGCGCCGGCGCCTGGAGCTGCACGCAGCGGAGTGCCCGGACTGCAGTCGTGGGATTCGCGCCGTGCGTGTACTTCTGCGTCTCCTGCACGGCTCGGCCGACCGGTCGGTCACGAACGCGCCGGCAGGCATCTTCGACCACGTTCGCGTTGACGTCGACGGCCCAGATACCGACCCGCATCGGGCCGCACGAGGCGTGACCCGTCTGCTCGGGCACCCCGGCAGCGCGAAGAGAACGGAGCGCGAACTCGTCGGTCTGGCGAAGGCCGGCGACCTCGCCGCGTTCGAAGAGCTCGTCAGAGCGCACGCAGATCGTCTGTACACGGTCGTGCTGCGCTTGGTCGGCGATCGCGGCGAAGCCGAAGACATCGTTCAAGAGACCCTGCTGCGGGCGTGGCGAGGAATCGGGCGCTTCCAGGGTCGCGCGATGATCTTCACCTGGCTCTACCGGATCGCGGTCAACGAGTCCAACCGCGCCCTCGAGCGGCGGCTGCGCCGCGGCTCAACCGTCTCGGTCGACGAGGAGGGCGTGCAGGTTCCAGCGCCGGCGCGAGAGGGCCCGGCAAGCCAGGCCGAGCAGCGCGAGGTGCGAGACGCGCTAGAGCTCGCCATCGCCGATCTGGCCGCGCCATACCGCACGGCGCTCGTTCTGCGCGACATCGAGGGTCTCTCCACGCGTGAGGCGGCAGAGATCGCGGGCGTCGGCGAGGCTGCCTTCAAGAGTCGGCTGCACCAGGCGCGGATGAAGGTGCGCGCTTCCCTGGGCGATGCGGCCCTGCTCGCCGCCGGCTGACAGCGACCCCTCCGGCTCAGCGCAGTGTGACGGCGCATGCGGCGCGGCCCTGCTTCTCGAAGTAGCGCTGGTGGTAATCCTCGGCCCGATAGAACCTCGAGGCCGGCACGATCTCGGTCACGATCGGCTTGCGCAGCGAGAGCTGCGCGTTATCGCGTGAGGCGATCGCGAGCATCCTGCTGACGGGCGTCATGGAAGAAGATCGCCGAGCGGTACTGGCTGCCCACGTCCCATCCCTGACGGTTGCGTGTCGTGGGATTGTGGATGCGCCAGAACGTCTCGAGCAGCTGCTCGTAGCTCACCTGCGCGGGGTCGAACCACACCTCGACGGCCTCCGCGTGGCCGGTGCCGCCGCTGCAGACCTGCTTGTAGGAGGGGTCTGGCATGCTCGCCGCCGGTGTAGCCGACGGCGGTTTCGAGCACGCCGTCGAGTTCGCGAAACGCCGCCTCGACGCCCCAGAAGCATCCAGCGGCGAAGGTCGCTCGCTCGGCTCCGTCGGGGCCGCGCACCTCGAGCGGCGGCTGCTGAATCGGCAGGCTGTTGCGTGGGCTTGGCAAATATGCGGTCTCTGAGCTTTGGCATGTCGGTCCTTTCTGGTTGTTGCGGTAGCACGGGTGTTGAGTTGGGAGCGGGCGCAGCGGCGCTCAGGCGGCTGCCAGCAGCTGCGCACGCCCGGCGCGCTCGCGTGCCAGCTCGGCCTCGCGCTTTTCGAGCAGCTTCAGCCAGACCTCGCTGCGCGTTGGGAATGCGGGTACGGCCTCCCAGAGGCGCTCGACTGGCACCTCGCCGACGATCGCGATCGTCGCAGCGTGCAGCCAGTCGGCCACGTCGGTGCCGGTGAACGTCGCGCCGAGAATCACGCCGCGGTTCTCGTCGATCACCAACCGCGACGTCCCGGGCGTGTTACGACCGTGAAAGCTCGCGCCCGCGGTGGCGGAGGTCGGTACGTCATACGCGCTCGCATTCAGGCCCTGCTCGCGAGCCCCCTGAAGGGTGAGGCCGACCGCGGCGATCTGCGGATCGGTGAAGACCACGCGTGGCGCGGGAGCGTCGTCGCGCTCGGGTCGCGGATCTCGGCACCTTCGATGACCTCGGCGGCGACGTGCGCCTGGTACTTGCCCATGTGCGTGAGCAGGGAGCGCCCGTTGACGTCTCCGATCG
This sequence comes from uncultured Solirubrobacteraceae bacterium, assembly GCA_963722435.1. Lineage (GTDB taxonomy): Bacteria > Actinomycetota > Thermoleophilia > Solirubrobacterales > Solirubrobacteraceae > Palsa-744. The sequence continues at coordinate 1,554,523 of CAVRKZ010000001.1, forward strand.
CGAACAGCCACGGCGAGTCCGGCACCCGCAGGGTGTCGTCGACGGCGATGAAGTCCGCCCGGCTCGAGGCCGACCGTCTCGAGCCCAAGCTCGTCAGTGAGCGCACGGCGGCCGACCGCCACGAGAAGCTCGTCGCCGGCGAGCAGCTTGCCGTCGCTCAACTGCACGCTCACGCCGCGCTCGTCGCGGTGGACGGCCTGCGCGCTGACCCCGAGATGGACCTCGACGCCGCGCTCGAGGAGCGCATCGCGCAGCTGCTCGCCGGCGAACGGCTCCTCGCGGGGCAGCAGGTGCTCCTCGGCCTCGATGATCGCGACGTTCGAGCCGAGCGAGCTGTAGGCCTGCGCCATCTCGACGCCGACTGCGCCGCCACCTAGCACGAGCAGCCGGGCAGGGATCTCCTGCGCGGTCGTCACGTCCCGGTTCGTCCACGGCCGGGAATCGGCGAGGCCGGGGATCGGCGGCAACACGGCGCCGCTGCCAACAGCTATGACGACCGCGAGACGCGCCTCGTAGAGCTGCTCGTCGACGCGCACGCGGCGCTCGCCCTCGAGGCGACCGTGGCCGCGAATTAGAGCAATGCCGCGCGCCTGCAGCCACGGTAGTTTGCTGGGAGTCATCGAGGTCGTTGACGATCTGATCGCGCCTCGCCAGCACAGCCTCCACGTCGAGCTCGCCTCCGACTGCCTCCGCGGCGCCGGGAACGCGGCGCGCCTCCGCGAGCGCCTGCGCCGGGCGCAGCAGCGCCTTCGAGGGCATGCAGGCGTAGAAGGAGCACTCGCCGCCGACGAGCTCGGACTCGACGATCGCGACCTCGCGGCCGTTTTCGGCAAGACGCCCGGCCAGCACCTCGCCGGCCGGCCCGGCGCCGATCACGATCACGTCGAACGTCGACGTCGTCCCTGTGGCGTGGCTGTCGTTGTTGAGCTTCATGACACTCAGACCGCGAACTCGCGAAAACGGTTGCCCTCGGTCACCTGCCCGATCACGCGGCGCGTGGCGCGGGCCTGAGGCTTGCGGCGGCGTCGTAGGGTGGCGGCACAGGGTCGTCCAGGAGACGCTTGATGACGCGCTCGGCTTGCGCGTAACCGCCCTCGCCGATATGGCGATGGGCGATCGCCCCCCGTCGGTCGATGACGAACAGGGTCGGCCAGAACTCCACGCCATATGCGTTCCAGGTCGCGTAGGAGTTATCGAGGCCAACGCTGTAGTGAAGGCCGTGCGTCGCGATCGCCGCGCCCAGTGCAGCGACGCTGGCTTCATGGTGAAACTCCGGGGTGTGAATCCCTACGACTGTCAACCCTCGGGCGCGGTATCGCGCGTTCATCTTGACCATGAACGGCAGCGTGCGAGCACAGTTTATGCAGCCAAAAGTCCAGAACTCGATCAGCACGACTTCGCCGTACAGCCGATACAGGCTAACCGGACCGTCGCTGTTGAGCCACATGCTCACGCCGACGAGCTCCGGGGCAGGCGGCAAGGCCGCCCTGCCCGTGCCCGCCGCGCGGGAGTGGATCAGTCTCACCGGTCCGGGGCCTCAGCTGGCTGGAACGCCAGAGCGGCCGAGTTGATGCAGTAGCGCTGGCCGGTCGGACCGGGGCCGTCGGAGAAAACATGGCCCAGATGACCGCCGCAGTGACGACAAACGACCTCGGTGCGACGCATGAACAGGCTTTTATCCGGGCGCAGCTCGACCGCGGCGGCGACCGCCGGCTCGGTGAAGCTCGGCCAGCCTGTGCCGGAGTCGAACTTGGCGTCCGATCCGAACAGCTCGCTGCCGCAGGCGGCACACCGATATGCGCCGGTCTCGTGGTTGTAGGTGTACTCGCCGGTGAACGGGGGCTCCGTGCCTTTGCGGCGCAGGATGTCGTACTGCTGAGGCGTCAGCTCGGCCCGCCACTCGGCCTCAGACTTCTGGGCCTCGGCTGTCGGCCTGGTGTGGGTGGTGTTGTTTGGGGTGCTCATGGCGTCCGCCTTCCTTCGTAGGTGTCGCGACCTTCGACCCGCCGGCACTCTGAACGGTTGCGCAGGCCTGCCCATCAAGGCGCGGGGCACCTCGATGGAGGCCCGACCAAGCCCCCGGCACCGCCGCAACGGCCAGCCTTCCACGACTGGCCGTTTGCGGCTCAACTGCGGTGCGCCACCGCCGGCCCGAGGCACTGCCCGGGCCGGCGAGCGTGCGCAATCGTCAGTCGGCGATGATGCCCGAGGCCACTGCGCCAACGGGCAGCGGCGTGGGCGAGCTCGGGAGCTCGGTGAGTTCTCCACCGTTGACGGCGAACGCGGCAACGACGTCTGCCTTGCTTCCGTTGACGAGGAGCGTCTTGCCGTCGGGGGTCAGGCGGGCGTCAACCGCCCCCGTCCCCGCCGGGCCAGCCGAGACGCTGCCGAGCAGCGTCAGCGAGCCTCCGGGGCTGATCGCGTAGCTGGAGACGAAACCGGAGCCGGTGTTGACCGTGAATAGGAACCGTCCATCGTGGCTGATCTCGATCCAGCATGGGGCGGTCTGGTCGTCGGCGAACGGTGAGGCGCCAATCGAGCTCAGTTCACCCGAGAAGCTGTCGTTGAAGGCCGAGACTGTCCCTGTGCCCGCGCCCACGTTGTGAGCGTTGCTGACGAACAGCTGTGACGGATTGGTCGGCCGGAACTCCGAGCCGAACGGCCCGAGCCCCTGGGCGGGGAACGGCGAGCCCGGAGCGGCGACGAGACGACCGTCAAAACGAACGTCAAAGCTCGCGATCTGTGAGCTGTCGATAAGCGTGACGACGAGTTTCTGGCCGGTTGAGTTGACCAGCACGTCACCCGGATCCGAGCCTTCTGGCAGGGCGACGGTCGAGCCTGGCAAAGGGTAGAGAGCCCCCCACGGAGCCAGGAAGAAGCCCGTGACGTTCGTTCCGCCGGCACCGGCGTTTGCGACGTACACGAGGTTACCCGAGACGGCGATGCTGACCGGGTCTACGCCGCCCGAGGAAACCGGGGCGCCGACCGGCCGCGGAACGCCATCGAACCCAAGACGGACGACGGAGATCTGGTTGCTCTTGGCGTCGACGGCAAGCGCATACTGCCCATCGCTCGAGAGCTGGAGCGCGCCCTGCGAGCCCAGCCCTATGCCCGAGCCTTCCCCGCCGATGGAAAATGGCGAACCCGGGAGCGGTGTCAGTGAGCCGTCGGCGTGGCGTTCAAAGCCGGCCAGCGTGTTCACGCCCGTGGTGTTGTCGTTGACGTAGGCGTAGCCGACGACCGGGGCGGTAAAGGGGCGCGCCAGAGCGCTCGCTGACGAGCCGGCGATCCCGACGATCATCAGCGCAAGTGAGCAGGTGCCCACACTTAGTATGCGTTTCTTGCTCAGCATGTGGTTGTCTCCTATCAGTTGGGGTGGGGGTGCTGAATGCAGCCGTCAGCGACCGACCCACTGAGTAGTTACTCAGTCCGGGCCGATTCAGAGGTGCGGCGCTAGCAAGTAGTTCGCCGAGCGCGCCGAGCGTTACAGCTACAGCTGCCAGCGGCCCGATCTGGCGAGCGATACTTGATTGATGGCTCGCACCGCCGACGAGCCAAGCGGGCTGGTCACGGGATGAACGCGTGCGGGCCGAGCATCGTGACTGCGCCGCGCGACGGAGAGCTCACCCTGCGCGCCGAGGACCGCGTCGGTGGTGGCGTCAACGACTACGCGGATGAGATCGTCGCGGTCCTCGAAGTAGTGGTAGAGCTGGCTGCGGCTCGCACCTGACCGCGCTCCGACCTCGTCGAGGCTCGTTGCCGCCGTGCCCCGTTCCGCTACCAGTTCGGCGGCGGCTTGGACGATCCAGCGGCGGGTCGCCCGACCCTCTCGGTTGAGGGCGTCGACGCGCTCATGCCAAAAGAATACTGCGAGTGGACTTGACAGTCCAGTCTAAGCTTGCTTTGATGTCTACGCCAACTGGACCACCTAGTCCATTCCCCTCCCAGAAAGGAAGTACGATGACGCTCGAAGGCAAGCGCGCGCTGGTGACCGGCGCCACGTCAGGTATCGGCAGGGCCACCGCTGAGGCGCTGGCAAAGGAGGGAGCGACGGTCCTGCTGAGCGGGCGCGATCAGGCTCGCGGCGCCGCAGTCGTCACGGAGATCGAGCGAGCCGGCGGCAAGGCCGAGTTCATCGCGGCGGACCTGTCAACCGACGCCGAGGTTGCGGCGCTTGCCGATCGCGCCGGCGAGATCGACATCCTGGTCAACAACGCCGGGATCTTCCCGGGCGGGCCGACCCACGAGATCGACCGCGTCACATTCGACGACACGTTCCAGGTCAACGTGAAGGCCCCGTTCTTCCTCACCGCGTCGCTCGCGCCTCGGATGGCGCAACGGGGCGAGGGTGCGATCATCAACGTGACCACGATGGTCGCCGAGTTCGGACTGCCCGGGCTGTCGCTCTACGGCGCCTCGAAGGCCGCGGTCGCGCTGCTGACGAAGGCGTGGGCTGCCGAGTATGGGCCGCAGGGCGTGCGCGTCAACGCCGTTTCTCCCGGCCCGACGCGAACCCCGGGCACGGCTGCGATGGGCGATGGATTCGAGGCGATCGCCGCCACGATCCCGCTCGGCCGCGCGGCCGATCCTGCTGAGATCGCCGAAGCGATCGTGTTCCTCGCCTCCGACCGCGCGAGTTACATGAACGGTGCGGTCGTGCCCGTCGACGGCGGGCGGCTCGCCGTATGAGCAGTGCCCCGCTCGAGCGATCCGCACGCCAAGGGAAGGACAACATCATGACCGAGAGCAGCGACGCACGTTTCACCCGCGGCGTCGACCGGCTCAGAGAGATCGACGCCGGCGGCGCACAAAGCGTGATGGACGGCCTGGATGACATTGCGCCGGACCTCGGCCGGTACGTCGTTGAGTTTGCGTTCGGTGACATCCACAGTCGACCCGGGCTCGGGCAACGCGAGAGGCAGCTCGTGACCCTCGCAGTGCTCGTCACGCTTGGCGGAACCGAGCCGCAACTCGAGATCCACATCAACGGCGCGCTCAACGTCGGGCTCTCCGCACGGGAGATCGTTGAGGCGGTCATCCAATGCGTCCCCTACGCCGGCTTTCCGCGCGTCATGAACGCGATCGCCGTCCTGAGGCGCGTGTTCGCCGAGCGCGGTGTCACCGTCGAGCCGCACGAGTCCGACGGAGACGCGTCATGAGCGCGCAGCGAGGACAGGCGAGGGTCGAGCTTGCGATCAAGCGTGCCGTGCTGCTCGACGACGGGGCAGCAGCGATCCACTCGCGGACGCCTCCTTTGCCCGGCGAAGCAGGAGCCGACTGGCCATAGGCGACTCTTTGTGCGCCAGCACGTCGAAGCCCTCGTCCTCGACGACCCCGCGAAATCACACGCTCACGAGGGCTAAGTGGTACCCAAACCTGGTACCCAAGGGTGCCAGGAGCCGACCACGAAGGTGCCGTAAACAACGAAAAGGCCCGGATTTCCGGGCCTTTTCTGAGGTAGCGGGGGCGGGATTCGAACCCGCGACCTTCGGGTTATGAGCCCGACGAGCTACCAGACTGCTCCACCCCGCGTCGCTCCCAATGTTCTAGCAGAGACGCCCGCAAATCGCACCTGAGCGCGCGCCGGCGCACCCCGAGGCGCCGGGCGCGCGAGCGCCCGCATCGCAGTGCACCCTGCCTCCTCTTAGCATCCTGCGAATGCGCGTGGCGGTCGTGGACATCGGGACCAACTCCACGCGCCTGTTGATCGCCAAGGTGGATCCGGCGGCGGGATCCATTCAGGAGCTCGTTCGCGAGTCGCGGGTCACGCGCCTGGGTCAGGGTGTCGATGCAACGGGCTCGCTCTCCGAGGAGGGCATGGAGCGGGTCTTCTCGACGCTCTCCCACTACCGCAGCGAAATCGAATGCCACGGAGCGAGCGCCAATCTCGCCGTCCTGACGTCGGCCGTGCGTGACGCGGACAACGGCGAGCACTTCGCCGAGCGCGTGCGCGAGGACTACCGGCTCGATGCGCGCGTGCTGAGCGGCGAGCAGGAGGCACAGCTGACCTTCCACGGTGCCGTCTTTGGCCGCCACGATGAGGGTCCACCTGGAGCCGCGCAGCCCACAGTGGTGATCGACATCGGCGGCGGCTCGACGGAGTTCGTGATCGGCACGGGCAGCAGTGCCGGCTTTCACGTCTCGCTACCCGCAGGCGTGGTGCGCATGAGCGAGCGCCACATCCACTCCGATCCGCCGGCGCCGCAGGAGCTGCAGGCGCTCGCCTTGGACGTCCGCACCGCGCTGCTCGAGGGCCTCCCCCCCGATGAGCGCGCTCGTGTCGCGACCGGGATCGCGGTTGCCGGCACCGCCACATCTGCCGCGGCGATCGATCAGGAGCTCGACCCGTACGACCCCGCGCGCGTGCACGGCTACACGCTGGCGCTCAGCACCGTCGAGCTGCTGCTCGCCCGCCTGGCCGAGATGACCGAAGCGCAGAGGCGCGAGGTCGTTGGCCTGCACCCCGACCGCACGCCCACGATCGTCGCCGGCATGATCCTCCTGATCGAGGCGATGCACGCCTTCGAGCTCGAGCACGTGGAGGTCTCAGAGCACGACATCCTCTACGGCGGCGCGCTGCAGCTGGCCGGTCTCGCTGGCGTCCTCTGAAGAGCGGCGAGCGGCGCGGGAGCCCTGGTTGGGCGCTCTTACGCCAGGTTGGACTTGCGCGGATAGGCGATGCTCGGGTCCGTAAGCACGTTCACGAGCACCGGCGCCTTGGCCGCGAGCGCCCGCTCGAGCGCGGGGCGCAGCTCCGCCGGGCTCGCTACCAGCTCGCCCTGGCCGCCCAAGGCCACTACGACCTCGTCGTAGCGCGTGCCGGGGCGCAGGTCGGCCGCCACGGAGTAGCCGTACAGGAACTCCATCGGATGCTTCTCGAGCCCCCAGATGCCGTTGTTGCCCATCACCGCCACCACGTTCACGCCGTGGCGCACGAGCGTGTCGAACTCCATGCCGGCGAAGCCGAACGCCCCGTCGCCGAGCAACAGCACGACCTGGCGCTCGGGCCGCGCAAGCTTCGCCGCAAGCGCATACCCGGGACCGGTGCCAAGACATCCGAACGGACCGGGATCGAGCCAGCAGCCCGGCTCGTGGCTGTTCACGACGCGGCCTGCGTAAGAGACGAAGTCGCCGCCGTCGCCGATCACGATCGCGTCGCGGTCGAGCACCGAGTCGAGCTCTGCGTAGACCCTCATAGGGTGCAGGGGGGCGCGATCGTCCTCGCGCTCGCCGCGCTCGGCCTCGCGGCGCTCGGACTCGCTCGCGCGCAGCTGTGCGATCCACTCCTCGCTCGCCAGGGCCTGCGGGCCGGCGCCGCTGCGCAGGTCGCTGAGCGTCTGCGCGATCGCTCCGTAGCACTCCGCGGCGAGCGCTCGCGGATGCTCGCGCAGGGGCTCGGCCGCATCGATCACGACGATCTCCGTCTCCTCCCCGAACGCCCCTCCGAAGCCGAGACGAAAGTCCATCGGCACGCCCACGACCAGCGCGACGTCGGCGCCCCGCAGGGCATCTGAGCGCGCGCGAGAGAAGAACAGCTCATCGTCGGCCGCCACGCACCCGCGCGCGAGGCCGTTGAGGAAGACGGGGATGCGCAGCGTGTGCGCGAGCTCGGTGAGCGCCTGCTCGGCCCGCTCCCAATAGAGGTCGCTGCCGGCCATGATCACGGGGCGCTCGGCGCCGGCCAGGAGCGCCGCTGCCCGATCCACCGCATCGGCCGCCGCGTGCCTCCTCACGCTCTCGCGCGCCGAGGGGCCCTCGTCGGGCGGCTCGGGCGCCTCCATGAAGACGTAGTCCATGGGGAAGTCCACGAACGTGGGACCGCCGTGCGGCGCGCACGCCACCGCGAACGCCTCGTCCACGAGGCCCGGGATCTCGGCTGTGCTCTCGGCCGTCGCGGCCAGCTTCGTCAGCGGCCGCACGAACGGCACATGGTCGATCTCCTGGAGCGAGCCCTGGCCCCAGCGACCAGCCGGCGCGCGCCCCCCGAGCACGACCATCGGCGTGTGGTTCGCCTGGGCTGAGGCGATCGCGCTCATACCGTTGGTGACCCCGGGCCCAGCCGTCAACGCACACACGCCCGGCTCGCGCGTCACCTTCGCCCAGCCCTCGGCGGCGAACGCCGCCGTGGACTCGTGGCGCACGTCCACGATGTCGATCCCCTCCTCGCGACAGCCGTCGTAGATCGAGAACAGATGCCCGCCGGAGAGCGTGAACAGCTTGCTCACACCGTGCGCCTTCAGGCGCCGCGCGATCAGGCGACCGCCGTGAAAGGTCTTGAGCTCCTGCACGCTCTGCGTTGACATTCCGGCGCGACTCTATCCATTCCCGCAGTGCCCGGGGTGGGACTCGAACCCACATGCCCCTTTTGGGGCCATCGATTTTAAGTCGATTGCGTGTACCTGTTCCGCCACCCGGGCAGGCCGCACCTTAGGTTACGCCGCACGCCGTACTGCGTGTGTTTGCCAGGGCGTGCCGACGGGCATCCACGCTGTGCAGGACCCTTGCCGGCACGCCTCACAGCGCAACTATCGCGCTGCTAGCGTGTGGATGTAGCGGCAAGCCGCTCGAGCACTTGTCCATGGAGGTCTCCGCTCTCACACATCCGGGTCGGATCCCGGGGCTCCCGGGGCCCTCGCCGCTTCTGCGCCTACAGTCCGACGAGCGCCTGATCGCGCTCACGCGTCGCGGCCAGCACGCCGCGTTCGAGGTCCTCTGCTCGCGCTATCAATCGCGCCTGCTGTCCTTCTGTCGGCACATGCTCGGCTCGCGCGAGGATGCCGAGGACATCCTCCAGGAGGTCTTCGCCGCCGCCTTCAACGCCGTGCTCGCCGACGGGCGCGAGATCAACGTGCGCCCGTGGCTCTACCGGATCGCGCGTAACCGCTCGCTCAACCACCTGCGGCGTGCCTCCACCGTGGGCGTGGACTCGATGGACGTGCACTACGCAGAGCACGGCATCTCCACCGGCGAGAAGGTCATCCGCCGGGAGAGCTTTCGCGAGTTGATCGCCGATGTGCAGAAGCTTCCCGAGACTCAGCGCACGGCGCTCCTGCTGCGCGAGATCGACGCGCTCTCCTACGAGCAGATCGCCCACGCCATGGAGACGACCGTGCCGTCGGTCAAGTCGCTGCTCGTGCGCGCGCGCATCTCCCTCGCTGAGGCTGCCGAGGCTCGCAAGCTCAGCTGCGATGAAGTCCGCCTCGAGCTCGGCGAAGTGGCGGAGGGGTTGACCAAGCTGAGCACGCCCGCGCGCCGGCACGTGCGCGGCTGCGAGCGCTGCTCATTCTTCCGCCGCCAGCTCAAGGAGAACAACAGCGCGCTCGCGCTGATCATGCCGGTCGGCCCCCTCCTGCTCATCAAGAAGCTGCTGCTGGCCAAGCTCGGCACCACGGCCTCCGCAGGCGGGGCCCATGTTGCGGGAGGCGCGGGCGCCACGGCGGGCGCTACCGCGAGCGCGACGGCTGGGGCAGGCGCTGCCGCCGCAGGCGGAGGCGGCGGAGTGGCCGGCCTCGTCACGGCGGGGGCAGGCGCGCTGGCCACCAAAGCGGCAATCGTCACAGCCGCCGCGGCGATCGTCACAGCGGGAGCCGTCGCCGCCGACCACGCCGTTACCGCCGTCCCCCATCGCGCGCCAATAGCGGTGAGCGCGAGCGCAGCTCAGCCGGCGAGCGGGCCGGTCGTGATTCACGAGGCGCTTCAGCCCCTCAGCACCGCCTACGAGCCCGCGCGCAACCCCTCGGGAGCCCTCAGCGCCGCAGCCGCGCGCCGCGCGCGCCACATGCGCGCCAAGCTGCTCGCGAGCACCACGACGACGACCACGACGGCCTCGCCCACGAGCGCGGGAGTGCCCCTCATCACAGCTGTGCCGGCGCACCCCGTAAAGCCCGTGGCGCCGCAGCCCACCATAGAGGTCACAAGCGAAACGACCGAACTTCCGGCCTCCGCGACGAGCGCTCCGGTGAGCGAACCTGTGGCGCAAGTGCCGAGCGCCCCCGCCAGCGAACCACCGCCGCCGGAAGCGACGCCCACCACGCCTATCGCCGCGCCCCCGAGCACGCCCGGTGGGCAAGAAAGCACCGAAGAAACCCCGCAGACGCCGAACGTGACTGTGCTGCCCGACAGCGGCGGGACGAGCGGCCAAACCGGCGGGACCTCGGTCGCCGGGGAAGAGGCTGGGGGCTGAGGAGCAGGGCGAGCGGCGGGGCAAGCCGCCGCCCCCCGCGCGCGGCGGCGCGCCAGCATGCCCGTCAGGTGAACGTGAAGCTCTTGAGCGCGCGCAGAAGCACCCCTGACTCCCCCACTTCCAACGGCGAGAGCACTGCGCTGGTCGCGTTCGGCGCGCTCAGCATGGTTATTAGGACACCCGCACGGGGGTGGGAGCGTGGGGGCGTGAACAGGAGCTCGCGCACCCACGTATAGGCGCCGTCGACGCGAGCGGCAAAGGCGATCTGGTAGCCGATCAGGGTGCTGTTGACCTTCGCCTTGCCCTCACCGCGAAGCGCGAAGCCCGGGTAACGGTGCGCGAGCTCGCGCACCAGCGAGCTCGCGTAAACGGGCAGCTCGCCCTCGACGGCGCCGACATACGCCGGCAGCCGCAGCGGGTCGACCGCGTAGGAGTACTTGAGCGCGCCGTCCGCGTAGCGGCTCTGAACCTTCACGTACCCGCCAGGGTCCGCGGGCACCCGGTAGAGGTCCCTGTAGTCGAAGCCGAACGGGACGGGCCCGCCGTGCGAGAAGTGCGTGTTCTCGAGCGTCAACCCGGCGCCGAGCAGCAGCGCCACGAGCGCGAGTGCCGCCAGCGTGACCGACACGCGAGCGACGCGCGAGGCCGCATGCCAGCGCGGAGCCAGCAGGCGCACGAGGCTCGGGCCATACTGCGCCTTGACGCGTGCCAGCGCCATCGCGCTCACGCGCTCATTCGCCGATCGAGAAGAGCGCTTCCAGGTCGTGGCGCGAGTAGGCGGTGAAGGCGACCATCGTCTGTGTGCGCAGCACGCCGGGGAGCGCGCCGATCTGCCCGGTGACGACGTCGGCGAGCTGCTCGTGGTCTGGGACTCGCACGATCGCCACGAAGTCCCACTCGCCGGTCACGGAGTATGCCTCGGCCACGCCTGCAATGTCCGCGAGCGCTCCGCCAAGGCTCGAGAGCGCGTCGCGCTCGGCCTCGATCAGTACCACTGCGTTGGTCATCGTCATCGCGAGGGCATCTTAGAGTCTCGACCCCCCTCAGACGATGCATCCCCAGCCCCGCGAGGAGCCCGAGCATGCCGCCGACGACGCCGGCGAGCCAGCTCGCCTCGGGGCGCGCGAAGGGCATCGCGATAAGCAGCGCGGCGAGTGCCGCCGCGCCGAGCAGGTCACCCTCGCGATAGGCCCCACTGCGAGCCGCCTCCAGCTCCGGCGCCGCCCACGCCGCCAGCAGCGCGAGCGCCGCGCCGTTGCCGCCGCTCACGAGCGGATAGGGGTAGACGGCGCCCGCGACGAGCGCACCCGTAGCGCCCGCGCCAAAGAACACGGTAAGCGCCGCGACCGGGCCGTGGCGGCGCTCGAACAGCCAGCCGAAGATCGCGATCGCGAGGATCGCCACGAACGCGTACACGCCGTCCACGTATGCGAACTCGTTGGTGAAGAGCCTCCACCAGTCCCCGTGCAGGGGCCCGAGGATCGCCGCCCGCAGGTACAGTTCCGGTTCGGCGTGCACCACCACCCAGGCGGCGCAGCTCACTGCCACCAGCGCGATCGTCGCATACGGTCGCTCCCCCAGCGAGCGCGTCGAGCGGCGGCGGGAGGGCGCGGGCAGCGAGGGCCGCCGGCGCGTTCTCGCAGGACCGGGGCGGGCGAACAGGGAACGCGCGCGCCCGCGCAGCCCGCCCGCGCGGGCGTTCACCGGGGGCAGCTTGGGTGCCCGCCGGCGCAAGCGGCTGCCGCAGTAGGGGCACTCGGTGACGTAGGGACTCACCTCCGAGCCGCACTGCTTGCAAACCACGAACAGGTCAGCCCCCGAGCTCATCGTCGGTCCCATTCTACGGGCCTCTCGAGCGCGCCCGGCGCGGCTTTGGAATACTGCCGCGCATGACCACTGGATCGGACAGCAGGCTTTACATCCTCGCCTTCGACCACCGTGGCTCGTTCCAGAAGAAGTTCTTCGCGATCGACGGAGAACCTGACGCCGAGCAGACGGCGATCATCGCGGACGCCAAGCACCTCATCTTCGAGGGCATGCTGCAGGCCGTAGCGGCGGGCGCCGATCCTGCCGTGACCGGCGTGCTCGTCGATGAGCAGTTCGGCTCCACAGTGCCCGCCGAGGCGCACGAGCGAGGCCTCAAGCTGGCGATGCCCGCCGAGCGCTCGGGGCAGAGCATGTTCGACTTCCAGTACGGCGAGGACTTCGGCGCGCACATCGAGCGCTTCGATCCCGACTACACGAAGGTGCTGGTCCGCTACAACCCCGACGGTGACCGTGAGCAGAACGACCAGCAGCTCGCCAAGCTAAGCCAGCTGAGCGACTGGCTCGAGCAGCACGAGCGCAAGTTCCTGTTTGAGCTGCTCGTGCCGGCCGAGGAGCGCCAGCTGGCGCTGGTGGGAGGCGATGGTGAGCGCTACGACGCCGAGCTGCGCCCGGAGCTGATGCGCAGGGCGATCGCCGCGATCCAGGACGCCGGGATCGAGGTCGACGTGTGGAAGATCGAGGGCGTGGATCAGCGCTCGGATTGCGAGATGCTCGTCGCGCAGGCGCGCAGTGGTGGCCGTGAAGAGGTCACCTGCGTGGTGCTCGGACGGGGCGCCAACGACGCCAAGGTCGACCACTGGCTCACACAGGCCGCACCCGTCGATGGCTTCATCGGCTTTGCAATCGGCCGCTCGATCTGGTGGGACCCGCTGAAGGCGTACGTCGACGGCAAGATCGAACGTGCCGCGGGCGCGCGCACGATCGCGGAGAACTACTTGCGCTTCGTCGCCGTGTACGAGCGCGCAGAGCGCGCCCAGGCTCCGGTTGGCTCCTACATGCGCATGCGCCAAAGCCTCGCCGAGCTCGAGGAGGCCTTCGCCAAGGAGGTTACGCTCGATCGCGACCGGCGCGACTCGCTGCGCCGAACGACCGAGCGGCGCGCGCGCCAGCGCGAGTTCGCACGCAAGCACAAGCGCGGCTCGGTGCGCTTCGTGCTACTGGTGCTGGCGTCGTTTCTGACGGCGATCGTGGTGACCGTCGTGATGCTGCGCACGCTGTATCTGCTGCTGGGCTGAGCCTGCGGCTAGCTGCCCTCGGCTTCGCCGAGCTCGTGTAGTGACTCCGCGACCTCGTCTGCGTGCGGCGGGTTCTCTGCCTCCTTCGACGATACCGGCGTGCCGCCTTCGCGGTGGATCTCCAGGTAGATCTCCTTGCGAAAGACGGGCACACTCTGTGGCGCCTGGATGCCGATGCGCACCTTCTCGCCCATGACACTGAGGACCGAAACCTCGATCTCGTCCCCGATCATGATGCTCTGGTTGGACTTGCGCGTCAGAACCAGCATGTGTGGGTGGACCTTCCTCTCTGTGCCTCTCGTCGACGAGCGACCGGGGGCGCCCCCAGACCACCAAAGAGGCAAGCATAGTCCCAGGACCGGTTGGACGCGTTACAGATTTCTCCGGAGCCCACGTCCGCGCGCGGTCACAGCTTTGCACGCCAGCGCGGTTGCGCAGCCGCCGCGCGAGACGGGCTCTTGCGCTAGTCTGCGCGCACCATCCATGCCCCGGAGATCCCTGCGCCCGCACCTGAACCAGATCCGCGCTTGGGTGCGACAAGGGCGCACAGACGCCTGGGTCGCCCATCAGCTCGAGGTCACGGTTCGCGACATCGAGCAGTTCAAGCGTCAGAACGACCTCATCAACGGCGATGAGGTACCCGAGGGCGTCGGCGGCTATCCGGAGGAGATAGACCTGCGCGCGGAGGATGACGCGCTGATCGCTGCCGAGCTCGAAGCGGCGGAAGCCGAAGCCGCGGAAGCCCAAGCGGAGCGCGAGCGCGAACGCCTTGAGGCTGGGCAGGACGACGATGGTGAGGAGGGCGACGGCGAGGAGGACGCGGCCGGGGGCGGCGCGCGCACCCGTCGGCGCAGCCGCCGCGGCGGCCGGGGCCGGCGTGCGAGCGCTCGCAACACGGGCCCGCTCGAGGGCACCTTCGATCACGGCGAGGAGGGCTACGGCCTGTGGCTGGACCCGGCCATCCAGGAGAACCCGATCTACGCCGAGCACTGGGCCGGGCACCGCCCTGTCGAGGTGGAGGTCGAGGAGGATCGCATCGTCATCCGTCGCGCCGGCGGCGAGGACGACTAGCAGCTAACCCTGCACGCTGATCTCCCTGCGACCTCCCGCATAGTCGGAGGCCTCACGCAGGTACCGCGCGAAGGCTGCGTCGACGACCACGTCGGCCTCCCACGCCCACGGCTCCTCGGGCGCCATGCGCATCGCAAGCGCCAGGCACCACGAGGGGCCCGCCTCGTATAGCGCGACCAGCTCCTCGACCGAGAAACGCCCACCCAGACGCCGGCGCAGCTCAGCCACGAGCCCATCGATCACGCGCTCGAGCACGGCGCGCCGCGCGGCCGGTGCGGAGGTCATCCGCCGCTCACCGCGCTGCCACTGGTAGAGGGCCGTCTCGTACGGCACGCGCCGAGGCTAGCAGCGAAGCGCTGCCGGGCGCCGACGGCGGGCGGCTCGCTAGTTGCCTGGCAGACCGCTGATCACGTACGGCTGCTCGTCGCTTTTCATCATCCCCAGCTGGCGCGCCTCGGTTTCGAGCGTGCCGGGTGCAGTGAGCGTTTCACGTTGGTGCACGAGCGCTCGATGTTCGCGTTCGAGCACCTGCACGGCGGCGCTGTCATGGCGTGACTGCTGCCACGTCGAGAGCATGTGCGCGCCGGCGCTCGCATACAGGTAGACGAGCACGACGAGCACACCCAGCATCGCCAGGCGACCCAGCCGATCCCAGCGGACGCGCGCTATCTGCACGCCTGAGCATTCGGCGGCGCACACCGAGCTCCTGCTCTGGCGCGCCTACGTGCGGGCGAACGCGCTCGCCCCGGGGAAGCGGGCGTCGGCGCCGAGCTGCTCCTCGATGCGAAGCAGCTGGTTGTACTTGGCCACGCGGTCTGAGCGCGAGGGCGCACCGGCCTTGATCTGCCCGCAGCCGGTGGCCACGGCGAGGTCCGCGATCGTCACATCCTCGGTCTCGCCCGAGCGGTGGCTGATCACGGCCGTGTAGCCGGCCGCACGCGCGGTCGAGATCGCCTCGAGCGTCTCTGTGAGCGTGCCGATCTGGTTGACCTTGACGAGGATCGAGTTGGCGACGCCCGTCTCGATGCCGCGACGCAGCCGCTCGGTGTTGGTGACGAACACGTCATCGCCGACCAGCTGCAGGCGCGTGCCGAGGCGCTCGGTTAGCGCTTTCCAGCCCTCCCAGTCGTCCTCGGCCATGCCATCCTCGATCGAGACGATCGGGTAGCGCGCCGCGAGCTCGCTCCAGTAGTCGCTCAGCTCGGGGGCGCTCAGCGTACGTCCCTCGTGCTCGAGCACGTATGCACCGTCCCGATAGAGCTCGCTGGTGGCCGGATCGAGTGCGATCGCCACATCCTCGCCAGGGCGGTAGCCGGCGGCGCGGATGCCCGCGAGCAGCATTTCGAGTGCTTGCTCGTTTGAGTCGAGGTCGGGCGCGAAGCCGCCCTCGTCGCCGACGGCAGTGGACAGCCCGCGCTCGTGCAGCGCCGCTTTGAGCGCATGGTAGACCTCTGCCCCCATGCGCAGGCACTCGGAGAACGCGCGCGCACCGCATGGCACGATCATGAACTCCTGGAAGTCGACGGCGTTGTCGGCATGCGCACCGCCGTTGAGCACGTTCATCATCGGCACGGGGAGCACGCCGGCTGCCTCGCCGCCGAGGTAGCGCCACAGCGGTAGTCCCTCCTCGACGGCCTGCGCGTGTGCCGCGGCGAGCGAGACGCCGAGGATCGCGTTGGCGCCCAAGCGCGACTTGTTGGCCGTCCCGTCGAGCTCGATCATCTTGCGGTCGAGCGCCGCCTGATCGGCCGCGTCGAGGCCTGCGACCGCGCTCGCGATCTCGCCGTTGACATGAGCGACCGCGTGGGTCACGCCCTTGCCCCCCCACGCCTTGCCCCCGTCGCGCAGCTCGGTGGCCTCGAACTCGCCCGTGGACGCGCCCGAGGGTACAGCGGCATGCGCGTGCGCGCCGGAGCGCAAGCCAAGCTCGACCTCGACTGTGGGATTGCCGCGGCTGTCGAGGATCTGGCGCGCGTGCACCCGCTCGATCTGGCTCAGAGCAGACGCCTCCGCCCTGCTGGCCTATTCGGCAGAGGAGACGCCCGTTTTCGTCTTCGGTGCCTTATACCCCTTGCAGTCGGCGACGACGAAGCCGCTGCGACATTCCGTCTTGCCCTGCCACTTCTTTTTGAAGTCTTTCACGAACTTGCTGAGCGCCTTCTGCTCGTTGCTCGCGATCAGCTGCTGTTTGATCGTCGCCTGGACCTTCGCGAGGCTCTGCTGCGTTCCCGGTGTGACGCTGACGACTTCGTACACGTAGTAGCCGAACGGCGTCTTGATGGGGCCGCCGAGCACGTTCTTGGAAGCCGAGAAGATCGCGGTGTCCAGCGCCTTCTCCTCCTCGCCTTTGACCACTTCCGTCAGCAGGCCGCCATTGGCCTTGCTGGTGGGATCGATCGAGTCCTTCTTCGCGACTGCCGCGAAGTTCTTGGTGGCTTCGACTTCCTTGCGCGCGCTCTTGGCCGCCGCTTCGGCCTTCGTGAGGATGATCCTCACGTTGCGCTTTTCGGGCGTGCCGTAGCGTGACTTGTTTTCGTTGTAGTACTTGCTGATCTGCGCGGAGGTCACTTTGCTCTGGTTCTTGACGACCGCTTTCTGAATGCGCGAGGAGAGCATGTTCAACTTCACGCGCAGCAGTAGGTCCGAAACGGTCTGTCCCGAGGTCGAGAGGAATTTTTCGAATTCAGCGGCCTTGGGGAACTCGGCGCTCTTGATTTTCGTGAATTCCTTCTTGACTTCGCTGTCGCTGACTTTGACGTTCAAGGCGCTCGCTTCCGAGAGCACCCACTGCAGGGAGATGAGGTAGTTGAGCACCTCAGTCTGCAGCGATTTGTACTGCTGCTCGCACTGCGTCTTCAGGGCCGCGGTGCTGGGGGGGCTCTGGCCCTTCGCGGGTTTCGCCTGCGTAGCCGACAGGTGGGAGATGCACGCGGTGTAGTTCGGCGGTTCCGGCACGGCAGGCTTTTCGCCCGCGCTGACCGCGCTCGAGGACGCAGCGACGGCCATCCAGTGGTTGAACGTGGTTTTCGTGATCGCCGTACCGGCAACCTTCACGACGGCGTCGCCAGGAATCCCGCCGCACGCCGAGAGGCCTACGAGCGCAAACAAAACGGCGCCGAGCGCCGAGGCGAGACGGAGGGGCTTTCTCACGACGCGGGCACTCTAGCGAAAAGACCTCGTGGGCGCGTAACGAATCTGCGCAAGCGCCGCCTGCGCACCTGCAAAGGCGACCGGCGTACTGCCTGCGCGCTCGAGCTAGGCGGCCTCGCGCATCACCGCGAGCAGGGCGTCGGCGGCCCTGACGACGCTGGGGAAGCGCTCGCTGCCCTCTCGGGGCACGCGCACGGAGACCTGCGAGCGCCCGGACTCGTACAGCGCTTCGGGGAGCTCTTCATGCAGGCGCCTCGCGCGCACCGAGTCCAGCTCGATCGGCACGACCGCCAGGCGGTCGCCGCGAAAGCTCACCGTGCGCGCGCCCGCCTGGCCGAACTTGATGCGCGCGCGCTGCAGCGCGAGCAGGTTCTCGACGGGCTCGGGCGGTGGACCGAAGCGATCTTCGAGCTCCTCGCGCAGACGTTCGACATCGGCGACCTCCAGGGCGCCAGCTACGCGACGGTGCACGTCGATCTTGGCCTGCTCGTAGGGGACGTAGTCGGCGGGGACATAGGCGTCAACGTTCACGTCCAGGCGCACTGGCTCGCGCAGCTCCTGCTCCGGCGCACCCTCCCCGTCCGCGGCACCGGCCTGGGCGACTGCTTCGTCGAGCATCTGCATGTAGAGCTCGAAGCCGAGCGCCGCCACGTGCCCGGACTGCTCGTCGCCGAGCAGGTTCCCGGCGCCGCGGATCTCGAGGTCGCGCATGGCGATCTTGAAGCCGGCCCCGAGCTCGGTGTAGTCCGAGAGCGCCGACAGTCGCTGGGCCGCCTCGGCAGTGAGCGCGGCCGCGGAGTCGTACAGCAAGTACGCATAAGCACGCTCGCGGCTTCGCCCGACGCGCCCGCGGATCTGGTAGAGCTGCGCCAGGCCGAAGCTGTCGGCGTGCTCGACGATCAACGTGTTGGCCTGGGGGATGTCGATGCCGGACTCGATGATCGAGGTGCACACGAGCACGTCTGCGTCGCCGCGCAGGTAGCCCATCATCACGCTCTCGAGCTGCCCCTCCGCCATCTGCCCGTGGGCGACAGCGAAGCGCATCGTGGGGCAGAGCGCGCGCAGGCGCTCGGCGGTCTCCTCGATCGTCTCCACGCGGTTGTGCAGGAAGAAGGCCTGTCCCGTGCGCGTGTGCTCGCGTTCGAGCGCGCGCCGGACTAGCTCCTCCTCGTACTCGCCGACGTACGTGCGCACGGGCCGGCGGCCCTCGGGTGGGGTCTCGATCACCGAGATGTCACGCAGGCCGGCGAGCGACATCTGCAGCGTGCGCGGGATCGGCGTCGCGGACATGGCGATCACGTCTACCTTCAGCTTGAGCTGTCGCAGGAGCTCCTTCTGCTTGACCCCGAAGCGCTGCTCCTCGTCGACGATCAACAGCCCGAGGTCCTTGGCGCGCACGTCGCGCGAGAGCACGCGGTGGGTGCCGATGAGGATGTCGACGCGCCCCTCGGCGAAGCCCTTGATCGCGGCTTTCTGCTCGGCGGGCGTGCGAAAGCGCGAGACGTGCTCGAGCGTGATCGGGTAATCGGCCAGGCGCTCGACGAACGTTCCGTAGTGCTGCTGGGCGAGGATCGTGGTGGGAGCGAGCATCAGCACCTGCTTGCCGTCGATCGCGCACTTGAAGGCCGCGCGCAGCGCCACCTCGGTCTTGCCGTAGCCGACGTCTCCGCAGATCAGCCGGTCCATCGGGCGCGGCGCTTCCATGTCTGCCTTGACGAGCTCGATCGCGTCGCGCTGGTCGGGCGTCTCGGCGAAGGGAAAGCGCTGCTCGAATTCGCGCTGCCAGTCTGAGTCCACTGGGAAGCTGTGCCCGGTGCGCCGCGCGCGCTCCGCGTACAGGCTCAGGAGCTCCCCCGCAAGCTCCTGGGCGGCGCGCCGCGCGCGTGCCTTCATCGTCTCCCAGCGCGTGCCGCCGAGCTTGCTGAGCGGCGGGTTCGAGCCCGCGCCGGCGCCGACGTAGCGCGAGATCTTCGCGAGCTGGTCGGTGGGCACGTACACGCGATCGTCGCCCTGGTATTCCAGGTACAGGTAGTCGCGCGTGACCTCCGCCACGGTGCGCGTCTCGAAGCCGGCAAAGCGCGCCACACCGTGGTCCTCATGCACGACGATGTCGCCCGTGCGCAGTTCGGTGAATGAGCGCAGCGCGCCGCGCCGGCTGGCCGCGCCGCGACCGTCCGGGTGCCCGTGCCGCGGATCGGCGCGACGACGGCGCAGCAGGCGGTGCTCGGGGTAGACGGCGAGCTTGAGCTGGGGGGCGATGAAGCCTTCTCGAAGGGAGGCCGCGGCAAAGCGCAGCGACGGCTCCAGCGGCTGGTGCGCGACGGCGGCAGCTCGCTCCTTCCCAGACAGCGCCTCGCCATCGCCGAGCCAGGTGGCTTTCATGCGCGCGAGGTTGTAGGCGAGGCGCTCGCCCTCGCCACGGCGGGGGAAGGCCACGACGGTCCGGTAGCCGGAGCGCACGAGCCGCTCGAGCTCGGGCTCGGCTTCGGCGAGCGAGCGCGCGGCACTATCCGCGGCCTGTGCGCGCAGCTCAATCTCCTGTCCGCTCGAGTGCGCGGACAGCCACACGCGCGTGCGCTCTGCGAGCGTGGCGCGCAGGCTGTCGGGGCTGACGTACAGGTGATGCGCATCCTCATCGCCGAAGGCCGCGCACACGTCGCTCCAGTGATCGTTCAGGACCGGCTCGAGGTCCTCCTCGGCGGCGACCATCAGCTCGGTGCCCACCCCGACGAGCTCGAGCAGGGCGCCGAAGCGCTCTACGGGCAGCAGCTCTGCGACATCTGGACGCTCACCCTTCATGCCGGCGTCCGCGCCGGCGCCTGCGCTGCCGCGGCCCGGCAGCTCCTGCGCGGCCAGCTCGGCGAGCTCGCGGTGCTCGAGCGCGAGCTCGGCCGCGGGCGCGATCTCCACCGCCTGCGCATCGGCGAGGGAGCGCTGCGTGAAGGTCGAGAACCAGCGCAGCGACTCGATCTCCACGTCGAACATGTCCACGCGCACGGCGCGCTCCTCGGTTGCGGGAAAGATGTCCAGCAGACCCCCGCGCAGCGCGAACTGGCCGCGCTCCTCGACCTGCTCGACGCGTTCGTAGCCCGCGCTCACCAGCCGCTCGGCGCACTCCTCCAGGTCGAGCAGATCGCCGACGCGCAGCGTGAAGGAGCGCGGGCGCAGCTCCGGGTCGGGGACCTTCTCCGAGAGCGCCACGGCGCTAACCACGACGACCGGCGGCTCTGGGGCGGGCGCGCTGGCGAGCAGCGCGTCGAGCGCTGCCACTCGCAGGCCGACGAGGTGGGCGGGCGGCGCGAGGTGCGACTCGTAGGCGACGCCACGCGAGGGGTAGTAGCGGACGGGTCGCGGCGCAAGCCACGCGCCGAGATCCCCCGCGAGGTCGCGGGCGCCACGATCGTCGCCGACGACCACGAGCGTGGGGCGCTCACGCGCGGCGGCGTCGATCTCTGCGAGCGCGGCGACGGCGTAGGGACGCAGCGCTGAGGACACGAACGCATGCCCGCCCTCGCGCGCGAGGCGCAGCGTCGGCTCGTCCTCCTGCGCGAGCGCCAGCAGCGCCCGTAGAGCGCCTCCCGTGGGCTCGCTCACGGGGCATCTCCCGCACGTGGACGCTCGCGCCCCTCGCTCGCGCGCTCCGAGGGAGAGCCGACGAGCTCCTGCTCGCCGCAGAGGACGCGCTCGACGCACTCACACGCACGCTCGATCAGCTCGTCGATCGCCGCGGGGGCCTCGCTGAAGCGGCCGAGCACGTACGCGGAGACGATCTCGGGGTCGCTGCTCTCGGGGCGCCCGACGCCCACGCGCACGCGCGCGAAGCCCGCCCCGCCGAGCTCCCGCTGCAAGGACTTCAGGCCGTTGTGGCCGGCGAGACCGCCGCCGAGACGAGCGCGCACCTCGCCGAAGGGGAGGTCGATCTCATCGTGGACCACGAGCACGCGCTCGAGCGCCACCTTCAACGCCCCCCGCGCTGGGCCGACCGAGCGCCCGGCGTCGTTCATGTAGGTCTGTGGGCACAACACGGCCACGCGCACGGGCCGCGCGGAGGCAGACGGAGAGGTGGAGGTGCAGGCGGCCACCTGCGCCGGCAGGCGTCCTTCGGAGATGCGTGCGCGGAAGCGCTCGCGCGCACGGGGAAGGCCCCAGCGCTCGAGCAGCTGCTGGGCGACCATGAAGCCGACGTTGTGGCGCGTGCGCGCGTACTGCTGGCCAGGGTTGCCCAGGCCGACGATCAGC
Organism: uncultured Solirubrobacteraceae bacterium; assembly: GCA_963722435.1. GTDB lineage: Bacteria > Actinomycetota > Thermoleophilia > Solirubrobacterales > Solirubrobacteraceae > Palsa-744. Next base: position 1,576,228 of record CAVRKZ010000001.1, read on the forward strand.
CAGTCGACAGCCGCGCCGCCGCCGAACGGGCGTCGCAGCGCTACTCCCCGCCAGCGTCCTCGGGGGCGCCCTCGCCGGCCGGCTCCTGCGCGCCCTCCTCACCGACGAGCTCCGTCTCGGCCTCGATCTCCTCCTCCTCCTCGGTCTGCAGCCGCGGCGGCGAGAGCGTCGCGAGGACTGTGTCGTCGGCTTCGTCGAGAAGCGTCACGCCCTCGGGGGCGCTCAGCACGGCGAGCGTGATCGTCTCGCCGATCTGCATCTCGCCGATGTCGTGCACGATCGACTCGGGGATCGCCGTCGGCAGCGCTTCCACATGCAGCTCGCGCGTGATCTGCTCGAGCACGCCCCCCTGCTTGACGCCGGGGGCCTCTTCCACGCCGGTCAGCTCGAGTGGCACGAGTGCCGTGATCGCCTCGTCGAGGCGCACGCGCAGCAGATCCACGTGGATGGTCTCGCCGCGGACGGGATGGCGCTGGGCTTCCTTGAGCACGACGGGCGTTGGTTTCGCACCGTCGATGCTGAGGTCGAGCACGGCGCCGGTGCTGGTGAGCGCCGTGCGCAGCTCACGCGCGTCGGCATCGAACCCAATCGACTCCGCCCCGCCGCCGTAGACGACGCCGGGCACGCGCCCGCTTCGGCGCAGGCGCCGTACAGCGCGCGAGCCGGCGGCGTCGCGGCTGCTGACATTCAGCTTGGTCGTCGTGCTCGCCATGGCCGGGACGGCAGACTCTAGCAACCGCCGTTCATCGTTCTACGGCCGTGGCTTCTTCTTCTTCGCGTTCGAGCTGCGAGGGCTTCGTGCAGGTTCCTTCGCCTGAAATCGGCGCGCCGATGCCCACGAGCTGGACGTGCATGCCCGTGAAGAAGTTGCCCGTGCGGTGTACCTCGATGCACTGGACCACGGGGTGCGTGCCGATGACGCTCCACGCAAGGCGCGTCTTGCCCGTGGCGGAGGAGAGCGAGTAGGCCGTCTTCGATTCCAGTTGCAGGATCTTGACCGCCCCGGACCTGCGCAGGCTCCGGTTGTGCACGTTGGCGCGTGCGCTCGCCATGCACGTCGGGCTCGCCGTGCAGCCGCTCAGCTCGTGCAGTATGCCGGCGAGGCTGCCGCGCGCCTCGGCCTGCACGAGCGCGAGGTCGTCATCGCGTTCGAGATTCTCGACTGTGAGAAAGCGCGCCAAGAGGACGCTCACGGCCAGCACGAGCAGGAGGCTGACGCCAAACAGGGCGCGCAGCGTCGTGCGCTGACGTCGGGAAAGCCCCCTCCACCACGCGCGCGGCCCGCGGGCGGCAGGTGGGCTAGGAGTCGCGGTGGAGGACATTCTGAGACGATCCGGGCGTGCAGCGCAGGTCGATAGGACGTGACGGCGCCGAGCGCCTGGCGAGGATAGACGCGTTCTCTGGCCTCTCGCCGGGCGAGCGACAGCTACTTGTGCGGATGATCGACGAGCTCAGCGCCGCCGCCGGGGAGGAGCTCGTACGCGAGGGCGACTTCGGCTATGAGGTCGTGTTCGTCGAGGAGGGGACCGCGCAGGTGCGCCAGCAGGGGCGCGTCATCAACGAGATCGTCGCTGGCGAGCTGTTCGGCGAGCTCGCCGTGCTCGACGGCGACGGCAGGCGCACGGCGAGCGTCACCGCCACCACACCACTGCGAGCGATCGTGCTCACGTCGCACTTCCTGCACCACGTGCGCGAGCGCATGCCAAAGGTGGCGGCGGCGGTCGACGACGCCGCCGCGAGCAGCCGCGAGCGCGACCGCATGCGCGGCGCGAGCGCCTGAGCCGAGCCTCCGCGAGGGCGCGGGAAGCCGGCCGGCTCGGCCGGCGCCGGACGCGGGCTCGGCCGGTCTTCGTCTGAGGTGGGGGGCGGGCGCCCAGCTGTGGCGTGTCCGCTCAGCCCTGCGCGGGCTTGTATAAGCGCCGACGCGCGCCGATGAGTCTGGCAGGCGAGCAATGGCAGAACCTGTGAAGAAGCGGCTCGTCTCGCGCGCGGCCGAGCGAGCAAGACCCGGAAGGCACTTGCAGGCCACGAGCTTGGCCACGCTCCTGCTCTGCCTCGTCTTGCTCACCTGCGCAGCGCGGGCCGCGCTGGGCGACCCTGCGTACGACGAACTCCCGGAAAACATCCCTGCCCCCGCACTGCACGCCTGCTCGAACCCAACATCGGCACAGTGCGAGAACCTCGTGATCTACTACTTGGACGAGGCGCGGGCGAAGGTGGCAATCCCGCCGTATGCGCTGCCGCCGAGCTTCCCGACGCTGCCGCCCGCTCATCAGCTGCTGATCCTCTCGAACCTCGACCGGCTCGCATATGGCCTGCCGCCCATCTTGGGTCTCAGCTCCGAACTGAATGCGGAGGCGCAGGAAGCCGCGCGGGACGATCAAGACCCGTCCCTGTCCGCACCCGCGGGCGCGGAATACTTCGACTGGACGGGCAACTGGGCGGCGGGCACCACGGAAGCGATGCCCAACGCCCCGATGGCCTACTACGACTGGGTCTACGACGATGGCTTTGGAAGCGGCAATGTCGACTGCCCGACGCCGGGCGCCAGTGGCTGCTGGGGGCACCGCCGCGACGTGCTCGCGGAATTCGACCCGGAAGCGACGATCTCGATGGGCGCCGGCGCGAGCGTCGGGGAACTCGGCGTCGGAGAGGGCCTGATCGGGGGAAGCTTCACGATGGCGCTCGCCGGGGATTTGAATCCGCCCCCGCCCTATGAATACACGTGGGCCGACGCGCTCGCCGAAGGGGCGGACAGCTTCGCCTACGTGCCGCACTTCGAGGTCGAAGTTAACGTCACGGTCGAAGGCGGCGGGCGTGGCACGGTCTCGGGGGCGATCCCCTGTCGAATCAGATACGGCTGCTCGAAGGAGCTCCCCTACGGGGTTCCCGTGACGCTGACGGCCACCCCAGCGCCGGGGTCGCAGTTTCGCGGCTGGGGAGAAGCCTGTTCGGGCACCGGTGCCTGCACGTTCACGCCGGGGCCCAATGGCGCGACGGTGCAGGCGATGTTCGTACGGGACTCCGTCGCCACGCACCACCGCGAGATAACGCTGGGCGCCGCACGGATCGACCCCCGCACGAGCAGCGCCCGTCTCAGCTTCGGCGTCGAAGGTGGCGCTGGCGGACTCCAGTGTGCGCTCTTGAAATCGGGCGCTCGCGCACGCGCGCACTTTGTCTCGTGTCGCTCTCCGAAGACCTACACGCGGCTAAAGAAGGGCGCCTATGAGTTCTACGTGCGAGCGCCATCGCGCCGCGGAGCTCCGTCGGCCCCGGTCGAGCGCGCGTTCGTGATCCGCTGAGCGCTTGCCGTGGCCGGAGCAGCCTCTCGGGCCGCGCCTAGAACAGCTGGTTCTCGCCGCCGAAGACCTCGCTGACGGAGTCATCGACGAAGATGCGGCGGATCGAGTCGGTGAGCAGCTCGGCGCAGGGCAGCACGCGAACGTTGTCGGGGAGCCCGGGGCCGACGGGGATGGTGTCGGTGACGACGATCTGCTCGAGCGGCGAGCTGCGCAGGTTCTCGAAGGCGTCGCCGGAGAAGACCGCGTGGGTGGCCGCGGCGAAGACGCGCGCGGCGCCCTCCTCCTTGACGGTGCGGGCGGCCGCGGCGAGCGTGCCGGCGGTGTCGATCATGTCGTCGACGATCACGGCCGTCTTGCCTTTGACGTCGCCGATCACGTAACCGATCTCAGCGACCTGCTGGGCTGGGCGCTCCTTGTCGAGGATCGCCAGCTCGGCGCCGATCTTGGAGGCAAACTTCTTGTTCAGCTTGACCCTGCCGGCGTCGGGGGCGACGACGACGAGATCGGGCAGGCCGAGGTCGCCGAAGTACTGGGTGAGCATGAACAGCGCCGTCATGTGGTCGACGGGCTTCTGGAAGAAGCCTTGGATCTGGCCGGCGTGCAGGTCCATCGTGAGCACGCGGTCGGCGCCGGCGGACTCGAGCATGCGGGCGACCAGGCGCGCGGAGATGGGCTCGCGCGGCGCCGACTTCTTGTCCTGTCGCGAGTAGCCGAACCACGGGGTGACGGCGATCACGCGGTGCGCGGAGGCGCCGACGGCGGCGTCGATCATGAACAGCAGCTCCATCAGCGAGTCGTTGGCGGTGATGCCCGTCCGCGGGTTGCCGCACGTGGACTGCACGATGAACACGTCGGCGCCCCGGATCGACTCCTGATAGCGGCAGTAGACCTCGCCGTTGGAGAACGTCTTCAGCTCCACGGGGCCGAGGTCGACTTCGAGCTTGTCGGCGATGGCGACCGCGAGCTGCGGGTTCGCGCGCCCGCTGAAGAGCATGAGCCGCTTGTTGTAGTCGAACGGCAGGCTCGCCCGGGAGACCTGCGTGCGCGTGTCCATCGCGCTCATCTCGCCTTGCAGTGTAATCGGCCGCGGGCGATCAGTCACGCCGGCTTGCCCTCCCGCTCGGAGCTACCCGCGCGCCGGCGCTCGGCGTAGCCCTCGACGTTGCTCTGGCGCGCCCGTGCGACGCCGAGCGCGCCGGCCGGCACGTCCTCGACGATCACCGAGCCGGCTGCCGTGTAGGCCTCGTCGCCGACGCTCACGGGCGCCACCAGCGTCGTGTCCACCCCCGTGTGCGCGCCGCGACCGATGCTCGTGCGGTGCTTGGCCTGCCCGTCGTAGTTGGCCGTGATCGTGGAGGCGCCGAGGTTCGTGTCCTCGCCGACGTCGGCGTCGCCGATGTATGACAAATGGGGCACGCGCGCGCCCGCCCCGATGTCGGAGTTCTTGACCTCGACGAACGTGCCGACCTTGGCGCGGGAATGCAGCACGCTGCCGGGACGCACGTACGCGAAGGGCCCCACGGTGACGCCATCCTCGAGCACGCAGTCGATCAGGTAGGACTGGCGCACGGTGCACTCGCGCCCGATCCGCGTGGCCCCCCTGATCGCGGTGAACGGCTCGATCAGCGTGTCTTCGCCGATCTGCACGTCGGCGTCGATGACGGTCGCTTGCGGGTCGACGATGCCGACCCCGGCGAGCATGTGACGTTCGTGTATGGCGGCCTGCGCGAGGGCGCGCACGCGCGCCAGCGCGGGACGGTCGTTGACGCCGAGCACGATCCGTTCGTCCGCCAGCTCGTGCGCCTGCACGCGTGCGCCCTGCGCGCGCATGTGCTCGAGCACCTGGGGCAGGTAGAGCTCGCCCTGCGCGTTCTCGACGCTGAGGTGCGGCAGCGCCTCGCTCAGCGCCCGCGCCGCGAAGGCGAAGATGCCGGTGTTCACCTCTTTGATCTCTCGCTCGGCCTGCGTGGAGTCCCCGTGGCGCTTGGTCTCGACGATCCGCACCAGCGCACCGTTGGCGTCGCGCACGACGCGCCCGTAGCCGCTCGGGTCCGCGAGCACCGTCGTGGCGACCGTCGCCGCCGCCTTGCCCGACTCGTGCCCATCTACGAGCGCGGCGATCACCTCGGCGCTGATCAGCGGCACGTCGCCGCTCAGCACCACCACGGGCGCCTGCGCCTCCTGGGCGCCCTCCGCTCCAGCCTCAAGAAGCTCGATCGCGGCTTTGGCCGCGCCGCCGGTGCCGTCGGGGTGCTCCTGAACGACGATCTCAATGCCTGCCGGCAGCACCTGCTCGAGCGCGCGCTCGGGCGCGTCCACCACGATGATCCGCGCCGCTCCCGCCGCCTGCGCGGCACGCACGGGCCACAGGATCATCGGCAGCCCGCACAACTCGTGCAGCATCTTCGGCCGAGCCGAGCGCATGCGCGTACCGCGGCCCGCGGCGAGGATCACGACGGTGGGCCCGCTCACGGCTTTGCACTTTATTGACAGGGGCAGCTGGTGCGACTGGGGAGCCTGGACTCGAACCAGGACTTGAAGAGCCAAAGTCTCCCGGGCTGCCATTACCCCACTCCCCAGGGTGAGCACATCCTCGCACGCGACGGGCGCCGCGCCGGCCTCACGCAATACCGGGTCGCAACGCGTCGGTTGACGACTCGTGCAAAGATGCCGCGCTTGCGGGGGGTGAGCAGAACAGGGGGCGGCACGTTGACGGCGGTGGTGGCGCTGATCGCGTGCGTGACCTCGCTGACGTGCGCGCCGGGCGCGCCGGGCGCGCCGGCGCCAGGGTCTTCCGCGCCGCCGGTCTGCGCGGGCGCGAACGTGAGCCCGAGTGGGGCCGACGCGCAGCTGATGGACACGGCGACGCTGTGCCTTCTGAACGGTGCGCGCGCGGCGTACCGGCTGCAGGCCCTGCGGGCCAACGATGCGCTGAGCCGCGCCGCGAGCGCGAAGCTCGCGGGCATGCTGAGCGAAAACTACTTCGCAGACGTGAGCCCCTCGGGGAGCACGCCGCTGTCGCTGATCGCGGCCACGCACTACGCGCGCGCCGCGATCGTAGGACAGGACATCGCCTGGGGCACGGGCGCCGCGACGCCTGAGCGCGTGGTTAGCGCATGGATGGCCTCGCCCGAGCACCGCGCGATCATCCTCGATGGTGAATACCGCGACGTGGGCGTGGCGGTGACGGCGGCGGTGCCGGCGCTGCTGAACACACACGGGCGCGGAGCCACCTACGTGATCGAGCTGGGCGCGCGCCTGTAAGCGGGTGCTAGGCGCTCGGGCGCGTGCTCGGCGCGCGGGCTGGTGCACGGCGCTCGAGCGGGCGCTCGGCGCGCGGGGGCCCGGGGCTAGGTGCGCCTGCCGGTGCGCCGGGGCACGCGACCGGCTTCCGCGCCGGCCTCTGTGGCGGGCCCCGCGGCGGAGGCTATGCCGAGTACGCGCATCGACTTCAGCCCCAAGCTGAGCTTCTCGCGCCCGTCGCTGGAGCTGACGTCCAAGCCGGAGAGCTCGCGCACGCGCTCGAGCCGATAGTAGATCGTGTGGCGGTGCGTGAACAGGCGCTGGGCGGTGCCGGCGACGTTGCCGTCGGCCTCGAGAAACGTCTCCAGCGTGCGCACGAGATCGGTCTCATACTGCTCGTCGTAGGCGACCAGCGGCTCGATCGTCTCGGCGTAGAAGCGCTGCAGCTCGCTGGGGTTCTCGCTCATCGCCGACAGCAGCAGGCGGTAGGCGCCCGTCTGCTCGAAGGCGAGCGCGGCGCCGTCGGCCGATCCCTCGGCCACGTTCGCGGCGAGCAGCGCTTCGCTGGCCGCGCGCGGCAGCTCCGAGGGCTCGCCGGCGACGCGGCTGCGGCCGAGCGCGAACGTGTAGCCCGGGAGGCCCGCCTCCATCTCGTGCAGGACCGCGTCGGCGGCGCGCGCTGCGAGCGCCTCATCGCCGCCGGGGACGAGCACGAGCACCTCGGCGCTGAGCGTGCCCTCGCGCTCGGACAGCGCGGCGATCGCGCGGCTGGCGACAGCGCGCGCGCCCCGCTCGGCGACCGCGCGCACGCGTCCGCGCCAGCCCTCATCGGTCGGTGCCTGGGGGTGCGCGCGCGCGACCAGCATGCTTGCGCCCTCCTCGATCGTCAACGACAGCTCACGGGCGCGCTCGAGGAGCTCCTCGTGCTCGCTCAGCTCGCGGCGCAGAACGGCGCGCAGGAAGTCCGCTGATGCCGTCTCGGCCGCCCGGTCGGGGGCGCGCACGCGCTCTACCTCAGAGGCGATGAGCGTCAGCATCAGCTTGCGCATCGAGGCGCTCGGCTCGCTCTTGGCGCGCATGTGCAGCATGCCCACGACGGTGTCGGCGACGCGCAACGGCGTGCTGCTGACACCGTCTGCGCTGGCGAGCAGCGCGCGCTCCTCCGCGGGCGAGCGCGCGGCCACGGCCAGCGTCGCCCCCCACGCGTCGGTCACGGCGAGGCTCGCCTCGAGCGCCCTCGCGGCCGCGCGCACTACCTCCGGCAGGCCCGCACCCGACTCGACCGCCTCGGTGATCGCGTCGAGCGAGGTGAGCTCCGACACGCTGTCAGCCCCAGAAGTAGACGGCAGCGAGGGCAGCGAGCACGCCGGCGCCGATGAGCACGGCGAGGACGTACAGCGACAGCACGGTCGCTGCCAGGCGCTGCCACAGGCGCGTGTAGGAGGACCACGCGGGGATCAGGATCAGACCAGCGAAGAGGGCCAGGCTGAAGGCGCCTGCGCTCGCCGCCACCAGGTCGTTTATCGCCGTCCTGTTCATGGGATTCCGCCGGGATTGTTGCGCACGCCGGCGTCGTCGCACTCGCCGACGCGCAGCGCCCGCGCAAACTCGCGGGTGACGGGCCCGGCGCACAGGGCCGGCGGCTGGCGCCCGGCGAGCGCCCGCACAGCCGCCAGCGCTCGCGTATCGACGCTCTCCCCCTGTCCGTCGGCCGACGGCTCGAACAGTCCCAGCACCGTCGGGCCGGACCCGCTCACGACTGCCGCACTCGCGCCGGCGGCGCGCGCCTGCTCGAGCGCAGAGGCGATCTGCGGGCACAGCGACCTAGCGGCGCGCTCGAGGTCGTTGTGCAAGAGGCCTCTATCACGCGGGAGCGGCTCGCCGCGGGCGAGCGCCGCGTGCAGCGCCTCGCGGCGCTCGTCGAGCTCGCGCAGTGAGCGCGCCAGGCCGAGCCTGTCGGCCTCCGCGTACACGCCAGCCGTGGAGAGCCCCGTGGGCGCCGCGAGCACGAGCACCGCGAACGCCAGCGCGGCGTCCGGTAGCGCCTGTAGGCGCTCGCCCGCTCCGCTCGCAAGCCAGCGGCCGGGCGCGAGCTGAGCGGGAACGTCGGCGCCCAGCCGCGCCGCGAGCTCCATCAGGAGCGTCTCATCGCCTTGCCCGGAGGCGTGTGCAAGCAGTCGCAGCGTGGCCGCAGCGTCCGCCGACCCTCCCCCTAGGCCGGCCGCGACGGGGATGCGCTTGAGGATGAGCAGGCGCACCGCCGGCGTGTGCCAGCCGGTGCTCTCGCGAAACAGGCGCAATGCGGCGGCCGCGAGGTTCTCGGCCGGCGGGCCGGGAACGCCGGGGCAGATCAGCTCGTCACGCGCGCCGCCCGGCAGCGCTTCGAGCGTCAACTCGTCGGCCAGCGAGATCGACTGCATCACGCTGACGAGCTCGTGGCGCGCGTCCTGCTCGCGCGCTGGCCCGAGGAACAGGCCGAGGTTGATCTTCGCGGGCGCGAGCGCGCGGTACTTCACAGCTCGAGCGCGCGCGCCAGCGCGATGAAGTCATCGGGCGAGAGGCGCTCCGCGCGCACGTCGGTCGCGTGGCCGAGCACGGCGAGCGCTTCTCGCACCTGCTCGCGCGAGCGCCCCCGTGCTCCGCCGGCCATCGCGAGCGAGCCGGCGAGCGTCTTGCGCCGATGCGCAAACGCGCCGCTCACGAGCGCGCGCAGCGCAGGCGAGGCAGCCGGGCGCGCGCGGCGCATCGCCACGAGCACCGAGTCGACGTTCGGCACCGGGTGAAAGACGGTGCGGGGAATCGCGCGCACCAGCCTCACCTCACAGGCCACTTGCGCAAGCACCGACGGTACGCCGTACGCGCCGGTCCCCGGCGCCCCCGCGAGGCGCTCGCCGACCTCCCGCTGGACCATCGCCACCCAGCTTTCCAGGCCCGGCAGCTGCTCGATGCTGCGCAGGAGCAGCCCCGCGGCCACGCCGTAGGGCAAGTTGGCGATCAGCTTCCCCGGCGGCGGATCGAGCGCGGCGAGATCGATCTTCATCGCATCGCCCCAGTGAACCGTCACGTTCGCATGCCCGGCCGTCGCCTCCTCGAGCGCCTCGCGCAGGCGCGCATCGATCTCGACCACGTGCACGTGCGCCGCTCGCTCCACGAGGTATTCCGAGAGCACGCCCACACCGCCCCCGACCTCCAGCACGACATCCTTCCCCGAGAGCTCCGCAGCGCGGCCGATCACGCCGAGGATGTTCGAGTCCACGAGGAAGTTCTGGCCGAGCTCCCTGTCCGGGCGTACGCCAAGGCGGCGCATGCGCTGCGCCGGCGGCTCTCCCACGCCCCTCACCCCCACCCGAACACGCGCGCCGCGTTGCGCGTGACACAGGCGTCGAGCGCGTCGAGCGCCACACCGCGCAGCTGGGCCACGAAGGCGGCCGTGTGGATGACGAAGGCCGGCTCGTTGCGCCGCGAGCCGGCCCCCTTGGCTGCGCGGATCGCCTGCGGGGGAAGGTACGGGGCGTCCGTCTCCACCAGCAGCAGCTCCTCGGGCACGAGCTGCGCCGCGCGCGCGAGCTCGGCGGCGCTCTTGTAGGTGACGTTGCCGGCGAAGGAGATCGCGTATCCGCGCTCCACGCACTCCGCGAGGCGCTCGGGCATGGAGAAGCAGTGCATGATCACCTGCACCCCGTCCGCTTCTGCCGCCAGCTGCGCGAGCGTCGCGTCCTCGGCGGCGCGCGTGTGGATCACGAGCGGCTTGGCCGTCTCACGCGCGAGCGCGATGTGGGCGGCGAACGCGCGCTCCTGGTCGGGGGGCGGGGCTCCCTCGCGATAGAAGTCCAGCCCGCTCTCGCCGATCGCCACGCAGCGCTCGTGCGCCGCCAACGCCCGCAACTCTGATAAGGCAGCGTCGTCAAAGCCTTTTGTCGAATTCGGGTGGCGGCCGAGAGCGGCGAACACCTGTGGAAAGTCCTCGGCTGCCGCGAGCGCTGAGCGGCAGGACGCGCCATCGATGCCGACCGTGAGCATGCGCGTGACGCCCGCCGCCTCGGCCCTCGCCACGAGCTCCGCGTTGGGCGGCTCGCACAGGTGCAGGTGGGTGTGAGAGTCGATCACGCCGCCTGCCCTCACGAGGACTTCGGGAACAGCGGCGCCAGCTCCCCCAGCCGCTGGCCACACGCCACCAGCTCGTGCGTAGAGCCCCAGTGCGCCGCCGCCAGCGAGCGCTCTTCGCAGCCGAGCGCCTCGAGCAGCGCGTCCGTGGACGTCGGCAGATAGGGGTGCAGCACCAGCGCGAGCACGCGCACGCCCGCAAGCAGCGAGCAGAGCACACGATCGAGCTCCTGCGCGCGCGCCGGGTCCTTGGCCAGCTGCCACGGCGCGCACTCCTCGACGTAGCGATTGAGCCGCCGCACGCGCTGCCAGATCACATCGAGCGCGCTCGTCAGCTCGGCGCGGTCGATCAGCCATTCGACCTCCTCGACGAGCCCCGAGAAGGCTGCCTCGAGCGCCACGTCGAGCGACACCTCCACGGGCACGCCATCGCGGTAGCGATGGACCATCGCAATCGTGCGGCTGGCCAGGTTGCCGAGCTCGTTGGCGAGCTCGCTCTCGTAGCGCAGCTCGAAGGAGGCCGTCGACACCGAGCCGTCCTGCCCGAACGGCACCTCGCGCAGCAGGTAGAAGCGCAGCGCATCCGCGCCGTAGCGGTCGATCACCGCGAACGGGTCGAGCACGTTGCCCAGCGACTTGCTCATCTTCTCTCCGTCCATCAACAGGAACCCGTGCACGAACACGTGCTGCGGCAGCTCGATCTCCGCCGCCATCAGCAGCGCCGGCCAGTAGATCGTGTGAAAGCGCAGGATGTCCTTGCCGATCAGGTGATAGGTGGCCGGCCACATCCTGCTCGTCAGCGAACGTGGATCGGAAGCCGTTCCCAGGTCCACGCCCGGCGGCGGCGGGGCGTAGGAGAGCGCCGTGTAGTAGTTGAGCAGCGCGTCGAACCACACGTAGAAGACGTGCTCGTGATCCCACGGCACCTGCACGCCCCAACTCAGCTTGTGACGTGTGAGCGGCACGTCGCGCACTCCCGAGCGCAGGAACGAGAGCGCCTCGTTGTAGCGTGTGCGGGGAGCGACGAAGTCCTCACGCTCCTCGTACAGGCGCTCGAGGCGCTCCTGGAAGGCGGAGAGCTTGAAGAAGTAGTTCTCCTCCTGCTCGCGCGTGAGCTCCACGTGGTGAATCGGGCAGCGGTTGCCCTCGTCGATGTCGCTGTCTGACTTGAAGTCCGCACAGCGCGGGCAGTACCAGCCTTCGTAGGTGCCCTCGTACACGTAGCCGTTCTCGCGCACGCGCTCGAGCACCCGTTGGACCATCGCTTCGTGCTCGGGATCGGTTGTGCGGATGAAGAAGTCGTTGCTCGCGTGCAGCTGGGGGGCGAGCGAGCGAAAGCGCTCGGCGTTGGTGTCCGCGAGCTGCTGCGGGCTGACCCCGAGCGCGTGCGCCGCATCGGCCACCGGCTCGCCGTGCTCGTCGGTGCCGGTGAGGAAGAACACCTCCTCGCCGCGCTGGCGATGATGGCGCGCCATCACATCGGCGGCGATCGTCGTGTAGGCGTGCCCGAGGTGTGGCGCCGCGTTGACGTAGTAGATCGGCGTGGTCACGTAGAACGACACGGATTGCCAGGCTATCCGCCGCCGCCGCGTGCGCCCTCGCGGCGATCGCGCACGAGCTCGCCGTAGAGCTCGTTCGCGCGCACACCCGTCAGCCTCGCGACCGCCGCAGCGGCCACGCGCCCGCGCGCGCCGGCCTCGACCAGCTGGCGAAGTGCCGCGCGCGCCTCATCCAGGCGCGCGCTGCTGTGCACCGCCGCCCCGCACACGAGCACGACCTCCCCACGCACGCCCTCGCGTTGATAGTGCTCGGCGAGCACGCCCGCCTCGCCGCGGCGCACTTCCTCGTGGAGCTTCGTCAACTCGCGGCACACTGCCACCGGCCGCGCGGGTCGAGCCCGGCCAGCAGCTCCAAGGTGCCGGCGAGTCGCCGTGGCGACTCAAAGGCGACGAGCGTGTCCGTGGCCGCGGCGAGCAGCTCGCGCGCTCGCCCCGCGCGCGCGGCAGAAAGCCAACGAAGCGCCAGCGCTCGAGCGGCAGCCCCGAGCGCACGAGCGCCGTCAGGATCGCGCTCGGGCCCGGCAGCACCTCGAGCGTCGAGCCCCGCGGCGAGACAGGCGCGCACGAGCGCGAAGCCCGGATCGGAGATGAGCGGGGTGCCGGCGTCGGAGACCAGCGCGACGGTCGCGCCCTCACGGATGCGCTCGAGCAGCTCGCCCGCGCGCGCGCGTTCGTTGTGCTCGTGCAAGCTCACCGTCGTGCCCGAGATGCCGTGGCGCTCGAGCAGCACGCGCGTGTGGCGCGTGTCCTCGCAGGCGACCACATCGGCGTTCCCGAGCGTCTCGAGCACGCGCAGCGTCACATCCTCGAGGTTCCCGATCGGCGTGGGGCAAACGACAAGCCGCCCGACCGAGGCCCCCGTGCGAGCCATCTGGCAACTATAGGGTCATGCCGGTGCCCGACGACCCGCACGAGCCCCCGCGTACAGGCGCTACAGAGCCCGCCCGCGCCTACATCGCCGCGCAGAAGAGAGCGCAATCGACGCCGGGGGCGCTCGCCGCGCACACCTCCGCGCGCGGGCGCTCCTAGCGCCGCCGGCGCGGGCGCGGGCCTCGCCAGCGCTGGCGCCGGTGGGCGACGCCCAAGCGCATCGCGGCTCAGCCTGCTCGCTCTCATCGTCGGCTGGGTGCTGCTCTCGCTGGTGCTGTTCCTGATCAGCTCGCACTTCGAGCGCACGCCGCTGCCCGCCGGCAACGTCGCGGGCGTGCTCGCCCCGGCCGGCTATCCCGCTCACCTCCGCCAACAACATCCTCGTGCTCGGCTCCGATCGCCGCCAGAAGGACAGCAAGGAACCGGGCGCCGAAACCACGGGCTTCGGCCGCTCGGACACGATCATGCTGATCCGCACCGGCGGCGGGCACGCCGCGCGGCTGTCGATCCCGCGCGACACCGTCATCGAAATCCCCGGGCACGGACTGCAGAAGATCAACGCCGCGCACGAGTTCGGCGGCCCCGCGGAGTCCGTCTCCGTGATCTAAGCACTGGCTCGGCATCCCCATCAACCACGTCGTCGAAGTCAACTTCGAAAACTTCCCCCAGCTGATCGAAGCGATGGGCGGCGTCAACTACACGGGCGGTTGCATCTTCTCCAACCTCGACGGTGGCTCGGCCGACGGCGGCTTCACGCTGCGCCTGCCCGCCGGCACGCACCACCTCGACGGCAAGCAGGCGCTCGCGCTCGCGCGCACGCGCGAGAACCTGTGCGCGCCAAACGAGACGGAGATCCAGCGCGAGGAACACCAGCAGGCGCTGTTCACCGACATGAAGAACCAGCTGCTCTCGCCCTCGAGCTTCTTCCGCCTGCCGTGGATCGCCTGGCACGCCCCGCCCGCGATCATCTCCGACATGAGCGGCGTCGAACTGCTCGGCATGTTCGCTGCGCTCGCCGTCGCCGGCTACACCGCCAACGCGCGTGCTGCTGCCGACGGGACAGATCACCCTGCCCGACGGGGAAGAAGGGCTGACGATCTCAGAAGAAGCGCGCCGCGCGGACGTCGCGCGATTCATGGGCGGCTGAGCGGCGCCGACCTCGGCTGCCCGCGGGCGACCTCGGCGTCGCCTTGGAGACTCTTGGCCGTGGCCTTGCGCCTTGTCCTTCGAGTCGAGGCCCAGAGCCCTTCGCCTCGGCGCGCCTTCTCGCCACCGTCGGGAGCCCTCGGAGGACCCTCGGAGGACCTTGCTCCGAGGACTTCTCGGCGCTCGCCGGCGTGCACGGCCGTCTCGCGCTGGCGGCTGCGCGTGCCGTAGTCGGTGTTGTAGAAGCCTTTGCCCTTGAAGTGAACGGCCGGTGCATGCAGCACCCGCTCGACGGGCACACCCGTGTCGGGATCGACGGTCAGAGGCCGCATCGCTGAAGGACTGCTGCATCTCGAAGGTGGTGCCGTCCGGGCGCCTGTACTCGTAGATCGGCATCGTGCCGATTATAGGAGCCGTCAATCGGTCAGCAGCGCGCGCGCACAGGCGATGCCGGCCTGGATCGTCGCAGTGAAGTCGCGTTTCGGGCTCCGCGAGCATGCGCAGCGCGAAACCGTCAGCCGAGCGAGAACAGCACCTCGGCGACCGCCTCGTGGCTCGGCGTGCAGGCGCAGGACGCCCGTCGCGCTGCGCGCCGGCGAGCATCGTCAGCGACGTGTTCACGCGTGCTGGCGCATCAGCCCCGCGTACTCGGCGGCGATGTCCGCGTTGCGACGCGAGAGCGTGAAAAGCTCGAACACGAGCGTGACGAAATCAGGGTCCTCGCGCACGGTCTCCTGCAGGTTCTGCGCCATCAGATCGATGAAGTCCTCGGCGGTCTCGGCCGTCGAGAGCCGGCGCTCGAGCAGCTCCAGGCGCAGCTCGCAGTCGCGCTCGCACGGCCTCCGCGAGCAGCTGCTCCTTGGTGCCGAAGTAGTAGTGCAACAACCCGCGCGAGACGCCCGCCTCGCGCGAGACATGGTCGAAGGTGGAGGCGGCGGTCCCGCGACTGGGCGACGCTGCGGCGCATCGCCTCGATGATCCGCTGCGCCTTCTCACCGGACAGCGAGCGCGCACGAGCGTCCGCCCGTGGGCCGTCGATCTCGGCGGCTCCCTCGGCGCTGCTCTCCTCGAGGGCAGTCTCCATGCTCGCGCTCACTCCACTCGTCAGCTCGATACGCCTGCCGGCGCGGGCGTCTCCGGCGCGGTGGTCGAGCTGTAGTCGAACTCCTCCTCGGCCCCGAACAGCAGGTCGAGCACCTTCGTGCGCAGGCCCTCGCTGAGCGCAATCGCGAGCACGCTCGCGAACGCCAGCAGCAGCAGCGAGCGCCGCGAACCCGCCACGGCGGCGGCGTCGGCTTGGGCGGCTCACGCAGCGAGCTCGTCGCTTCGCGCAGCGCGTTCGCCGCCTCGCTGAGTTCCTTCTGGAGCTTGCGATCCTGGAACAGCGCCTGCGTCGGCAGGCTTGCCGTTGCTCATGCGCCCGTACGCACTACGCGCGGCGCTGTAGGCCGCGAGCAGGTTCGCGCGCAGCTCCTCGTCCTCGATCAGACGCTGGAGGTACCGGTTGTGCTGCGCCGCGCGCGCGGCCTCGCCCGCCTTGCCGAGTTTGTCCTTCGCTGCCATTGGGGCCACCGCCTCTGCCGAAAGCTTGCAGGTCTTTCGAGCCCAATATACCCCTCTGGGCGTGCGCTAGCCGTGTAGGGCAGCCTGCTCCTGCGCCGAGGGAAACGCCCAGGCAGCCCGCGCGCGGCGCTCCTGGCGGAACACGAAGCGCAGCTGCTGCGGCGGTTTGAGCTGGGCCTCGTTGGGACGGAATGTCGCGCACGGCTCGGGGAGCTCGAGCGCGCACAGCAGGTTGACGCGGAAGTAGCACTCCTCACAGCTGACCTTCTGCGCCGACCGCTTCGGCGCGCGCGTGCTCTGCATGCTCTGCACCCACTTCTACCCGCCGCGCTGTGGTTGGATGAACGGACTGCGCGATCAAAGCACCATCTGGCGGGGCGCTCAAGGCTCCGCCAGCGCCCAGTCCGCAAATCGCAGACAAAAACCATGCTACCGCGAAAATCCTCCTGAGGGCTCACTTTCCTGTGACAATCTCGATACCCACGCCGCATTTTCCGAACGATCGCACGCCCTGCGCAGCCGCGTCATCATCTTTGCCTCAATGCGCATCCTCGTAACCGGCGCCAGCGGGTTCGTCGGCTCGCTGCTCGTCCCCCGGCTGTCTGCTGCGGGCCACGAGGTGCGCGCGCTCGGCCGCGATCGCGAGCGCGTTCGGCGCGCGCTCGCGCGCAGCGGCGAGCTGGGGCATGGCGGCGGGCGAGGCCCGGCGGCGAGTTGGCGCACGGCGGCGTGGGGGGTCAGAGGGGCGCAGCGCGCAGAGCGCCGTTCAGGTGATGCGCGGCGACGTGCTCAGCGGCGAGGGGCTCGAGCGCGGCGCTGGCGGACGTGGAGGTCGCCTACTACCTGATCCACTCGATGGAGCGCTCACACTCCGGGTGGCGCTCGCCGTTTCCCGAGCGCGAGCGCTCGGGGCCGAGAACTTCGCGGCCGCGGCGGCACGGCGGGCGTGCGCCGCATCGTCTACCTCGGCGGGCTCGCTGCCAGCGTGCGCGCGCACACGAGCGGCCCCACGGGACCGCGCGCGTCGAGTCTCGCGCCACCTCGCGAGCCGCGAGGCAGGTCGAGCGCATGCTGCTCGACGCCGTCCCGGACTCGGTCGCGCTGCGCGCGTCGATCGTGATCGGCGCGCGCTCGCGCTCGTTCCGCCTGCTGGTGCACCTGCGTCGAGCGCCTGCCCGTGCTCACGCTGCCCGCCTGGCGACTCCTGCGCACGCAGCCGATCGACGCGCGCGACGTGATCGAGATGCTCGCCGCCTGCGCGACGCGCGCGCGTCGGCGGCACGATCACTCGACGTCGGTGGGCCGGACGTGCTCAGCTACGGCGAGATGCTGCAGCGCATCGCCGAGCTGATGCTCGTCAACCGTCCCGCACTCGCGCTCGGGGTGAAGCTCACACCGCTTACCGCCCGCCTGGCGGCGGCGATCGCCGGCGAGGATCCCGAGCTGGTGCTCGCGCTGATGGAGGGACTGCAGGGGGACCTGCTGCCGCGCGCGAGCGACCACGCGCGCGCGAGCTGCTGGGCGTGCGCTTGCACTCCTTCGACGCGGCCGTCGAGCACGCGCTCGCGCGAGTGGGAGCAGATTCGAGCCGCTGGCGGCACGCTGATGAGCCGTCGGTCACCCATGAGCCTCGATCACCGCATCGACTCGCATCGCCGCCCCGCGCGAGGAGGTGTGGAAGATGGTCATGGACCCAGCCGCCTGGGCGAGTGGGTCACGATTCACCGCAAGCTCGTGCACGCCGACGACGGGCCCGCCGCGCGTCGGCTACACGATGGACCAGCAGATCCACATGCGCGGGGTCAGCCTCGAGGTTCACTGGACGCTCGTCGAGTGCCGTCCTGGCGAGCTGGCCGTATGGGAGGGCCGCGGGCCCGGCGCGCTCGCGCGCGCGCAGCGAATACATGCTGCACGCCGAAGCGGACGGTACGCGCTTTGACTACCGCAACGAATTCCGTCCGCCGCTCGGACCGATCGGCGCGCTGGTCAGCCGCGCGCTCGTCGGCGGGATGCCCGAGCGCGAGGCCAAGCGCACGCTCGAGCGTCTGCGCGCACTCTGGAGCGCTGATCAACAGCCTGCAGGGCTTAAGCGGTAGGCGACGGATTAGTGTAAGGTGGCGCAAAACGTAACAGCGATGTGACATAGATCACATCGCACTAGTGAAGAGGATTCAAATCGTGACCGACTTCCTTGACGAGAAGCGCCAAGAGATCACCGACCGACTGAAGGAGCTGAAGCCGTTGGTGGACGAGTACAACCGTCTGGAGGCGGCCGCTTCGGCGCTGGCGGGCGTGGGCGGATCGCGTCCGCTCAGCTGCCGCGACAGTCACTACCACGCCGCCGTGGACCCGGACGCCCGCGCGGCTCGTCAGCACCGCGCACCACGAAAGCAGCCACCGCCAGGCGCCGCCGCGAAACCGCGCCGCCAAAAAACCAGGTCGCCCGCGCAGCGCCAAACCGGCCGCCCGCCGAAACGTCGTGCCGGACGACGCAAAGGCAGCGGCACACGCGCCGCCGAGGCGCGTGCGTTCGTGCAGGGACAGCCCGGCATCACGATCCCCGAGCTGGCCGCCAAGATGGGCATCAAGCAGAACTACCTCTACCGCGTGCTGCCCGGCCTGCAGCAGGAAAACAAGGTAGAGAAGAAAGGCCGCGGCTGGTACCCCAAGGGCTAGCCGCCCGTCCTGCGAGAGCCGCGAGTCTCTGCGTCGAGCCTCTGCCCTGCAGGGGCGACTCGCTGAGCGCGGCGAGTGCGTGCTCGATCGGCGCGCCCCTTTTCAGCAGTGCAACGCCCGGCCTCAGATCAGGCCCTGAGCTCGGCGACGGTGTCGCGCTCGCCGATCAGCTCGGCGACCGAGGCGTCGATCTTCTCGCGCGAGAACTCGTCGATGTCCAGGCCCTCGACGATCGAGTACTCGCCGTCCTCGCACGTGCAGGGAAAGCCGCTGATGAGGCCCTCGGGGACGCCGTAGGAGCCGTCGGAGGGAACGCCCATCGAGACCCAGCGCCCGCCGTGCCGGCGACCCAGTCGTGCACGTGGTCGATCGCCGCGTTCGCGGCCGAGGCGGCCGAGGAGGCGCCGCGCGCCTCGATGATCGCCGCGCCGCGTTTGCCGACGTTGGGCAGGAACTCGTTCTCGATCCATGCCTGGTCATCGACCGCCTCGGCGGCCGCGCTGGCCGCGCGACCGCGGCGTGGAAGAGGTCGGGGTACATGGTGGGCGAGTGGTTGCCCCACACGCCCATGTTGGAGATCTCGCTGACGGGCACCTCGAGCTTGGCGGCCAGCTGCGCGATCGCGCGGTTGTGATCGAGGCGCATCATCGAGGTGAAGCGCTCGCGCGGGATGTCGGGCGCGTTGTTCATCGCGATCAGGCAGTTCGTGTTGGCCGGGTTGCCGACCACGAGCACTTTCACGTCGGCGGCCGCCGCGGTCGTTCGAGCGCCTTGCCCTGAACCGTGAAGATCTCGCCGTTGGCGCCAGCAGCTCCGCGCGCTCCATGCCCTTGGTGCGTGGGCGCGAGCCGACCAGCAGCGCGATGTTCGTGCCGTCGAAGGCATCTGCCGGGGCGTCGTGCAGGTCGAGCCCGGCGAGCAGCGGAAACGCGCAGTCGACCAGCTCCATCGCCACGCCCTCGAGCGCGCCCATCGCCTGCGGGATCTCTAGCAGGCGCAGGTCGACCGGCTGGTCGGGCGCCGAGCAGCTGCCCGCTGGCGATGCGAAACACGATGCTGTAGCCGATCTGCCCGGCCGCGCCGGTGACGGTGACTCGGACTGGTTTGCTCACAAGCTCATCTCCTGCTTGCAGGTTGTCGATCGATCGATGTAGAGGAACTCCTGGGTGCGTCTGCCAGGGCTGCTCGGGGCCGACCAGCAGCGCGAGGTCCTTCGTCATGTTGCCGCCTTCGACGGTCTCGACGCACACGCGCTCGAGCGTCTCTGCGAAGGCGCTGACCTCGGGCGTGTCGTCCATGCGCCCGCGCGCCGACAGCCCGCGTGTCCACGCGAAGATCGAGGCGATCGGGTTGGTCGAGGTGGGCTTGCCCTGCTGATGCAGGCGGTAGTGGCGCGTGACGGTCCCGTGCGCCGCCTCGGCCTCGACGGTCTTGCCGTCGGCGCTCATCAGCACGCTCGTCATCAGACCCGAGCGAGCCGAAGCCCTGGGCGACGGTGTCGGACTGCACGTCGCCGTCGTAGTTCTTGCACGCCCACACGTAGCCGCCCTCCCACTTCAGCGCGGAGGCGACCATGTCGTCGATCAGCCGATGTTCGTAGGTGATGCCGGCCGCCTCGAAGTCCGCACTGGAACTCGCTCTCGATAGATCTCCTCGAAGATGTCTTTGAAACGTCCGTCGTAGCGCTTGAGGATCGTGTTCTTGGTCGACAGGTACACCGGATAGCCGCGGTCGAGCCCGTAGCGCAGCGAGGCGCGCGCGAAGTCGCGGATCGAGTCGTCGAGGTTGTACATCGCCATCGCCACCCCGCCCCGGGGAAGTCGTAGACGTCGAGCTCGATCGGCTCACCGCCGTCGGCGGGCGTGAAGGTCAGTGTCAGCTTGCCCGCGCCGGGCACTACCAGGTCGGTCGCGCGGTACTGGTCGCCGAACGCGTGACGGCCGATCACGATCGGCTTGGTCCAGCCGGGTACCAGCCGCGGGATGTTCGAGATCACGATCGGCTCGCGAAAGATGACGCCGCCGAGGATGTTGCGGATCGTGCCGTTGGGCGAGCGGTACATCTCCTTCAGCCCGAACTCCTTCACGCGCGCCTCGTCGGGGGTGATCGTCGCGCACTTGACGCCGACGCCGTGGCGCTTGATCGCCTGCGCCGCCTCGACCGTGACCTGGTCGCCCGTCGCATCGCGATGCTCGATCCCGAGGTCGTAGTATTCAGATCCACATCCAGGTAGGGCAGGATCAGCTGGTCCTTGATGAACGACCAGATGATGCGCGTCATCTCGTCGCCGTCGAGCTCGACGACGGGGTTCTTCACCTTGATCTTGGCCATGGGCGTTCGCTGCTGCGGGGCTGGAGGGCGAGCCGCCGACAGGTGATCGGGCGGCCGATGCTATCGACCGCGCGACGCAGCCGCGGCCGGCGTCTGCTTGACTTGTGCGTATGGCCACCATCTCGCACTCCGCGCGCGAGGGCGCCGCCGGCGCACCGTGGCAGACACACACGGTCTTCAACCAGCCGCCGCCGCTGCAGGGCCTCGATGTGTTCTCCAGCAATGTCCCCTGGTCGAGGCCGTCGAGCGCGAGGGCGCCGGCTGGGTGCGCGAGCGGGCGGCGCACTTGGGCCGCTTCGTGGGTGGCGAGCCCCAGCAGGAGTGGGGCCGCCTGGCCAACGAGAACAAGCCGATCCTGCGCACATTTGACCGCTACGGCAACCGCATCGACGAGGTCGAGTTTCACCCCGCGTGGCATCAGCTGATGAAGATGGGCGTGGAGAACGAGCTGCACTCGCTGCCGTGGACGAGCGAGCAGCCCGCCGCCCACACCGCGCGCGCCGCCCTGTACATGACCGCGATGCAGGCGGACGCCGGCTTCGCGTGTCCGATCACGATGACCTTCGCGGTCGTCCCCGCCCTGCGCGCCCAGCCGGAGCTGGCGGAAGAGTGGGAGCCACTGGTGACCGCGACGCACTACGACCCCCGGCTCGTGCCCGCTCGCGAGAAGGGCTCGGCGATCGCCGGCATGGCGATGACCGAGAAGCAGGGCGGCTCGGACGTGCGCGCCAACACCACCGTCGCGCATGCCGCTGAACGGCGGCGGCGCAGGCGCCGAGTACGAGCTCGTCGGCCACAAGTGGTTCTGCTCGGCGCCGATGTCGACCTCTTCCTCGTGCTCGCCCAGACCGACGACGGGCCTGTCGTGCTTTTTGCTGCCGCGCATCCTGCCCGACGGCACGCCGCAACGCCTTTCACATCCAGCGCCTGAAGGACAAGCTCGGCAACCACTCCAACGCCTCCTCCGAGGTCGAGTTCCACGGAGCGTGGGCGCGCATGCTGGGCGAGCCCGGGCGGGGCGTGCCGACGATCATCGAGATGGTCGGCCACACGCGCCTGGACTGCGTGATCGGCAGCGCCGCCGGCATGCGCGGCGGCGTCGTCAGCGCCATCCACCACGCGGCCACCGCAGCGCCTTCGGCAAGCTGCTGATCGATCAGCCGCTGATGCGAAACGTGCTCGCCGACCTGTGCGTGGAGTCCGAGGCCGACGACGGCGCTGGCGATGCGTCTCGCGCGCGCCTACGACGAGACAAGCGCCGACGCCGACTGGCCGGCGAGAGACGCGAGCGACGCGCAGCTGTTCAAGCGCCTGGCGACCGCCGTGGGCAAGTACTGGACCTGCAAGCGCGCGCCCAACCACGCCTTCGAGTCGATCGAGTGCCTCGGCGGCGCCGGCTATGTCGAGGAGTCCGGCATGCCGCGCCTCTACCGTGAGGCGCCGCTGGCTTCGATCTGGGAGGGCTCGGGCAACGTGATGAGCCTCGACGTGCTGCGCGCGCTCTCGCGCTCGCCCCGCTCGCTCGAGGTGTTCCTGGACGAGGTCGAGCACGCGCAGGGGGCCGACGCCCGCCTGGACGCGAGCGTCGGCAAGCTCGAAGGCACAGTTCGCGGATCCCGCGACGCTCGAGCACGCGTGCCCGACGGGTGGTTGAAAGCATGGCGCTGTGCCTGCAGGGCTCCCTGCTGGTGCGCCACGGACCGCCGGCTGTCGCCGACGCCTTCTGTGCCTCGCGCCTGGCGCCCGACGGGGGGCTCGAGTACGGCACCCTGCCCCCCGGAGTCGACTTCGAGGGCATCATCGCCCGCAGCCGCCAGCTAGCTGTCTGAACTCCGAGACTTCAACCGCGCGGCAGCCCGGGCGGCGCAAGCGCCTCGGCCCGCGCACAAGCATGGTGTAACGAACCATGCCGCCGCGCAAAAACATGCAGCTCGCACGCATCTTCGGCATCCGCATGGGCGTGAGCGCGAGCTGGTTCATCGTCCTGTTCTTTCTCATCTACTGGCTGTCGAACTACTACTTCCCCGAAGTGATGCGCGGTTCGCAGACGACCGCCTACGCGGTCGCCGTCGCCGGCGCGCTCGGCTACTTCGCCTCGCTGGTACTGCACGAGCTGGGCCACGCAGTGGTCGCGCGCCGGCTGGGCATCCCGATCATCGGCATCGACCTGTGGATCTTCGGCGGGCTCTCGCAGATGCGACGCGAGCCGGCCAGCGCCAGCGAGGAGCTGAAGATCGCCGCTGCCGGCCCGGCGGTCACGGCTGCGCTGTTCGCGGCGTGCGTGGGCGGCGTGCGCGCTGCTCGCGAGCACCCACACGATCTCGGAGGTGGCGCTCGCGCGCCAGGGCTTCAAGACGACGCCGGCGCTCGCGCTGCTCGGCTGGCTTGGCTTCATCAACGCCCTGCTGCTGTTGTTCAACATCATCCCCGCGTTCCCGCTCGACGGCGGGCGGATCGCGCGCGCGGCGATCTGGCAAGCGACCGGCAATCGCAACCGCGCGACGCAGCTCACCGGTCGCTCGGGGCAGCTGTTCGCCCTGCTCGTGGGCCTGTTCGGCCTGTGGGTGCTCACGAGCTCGCAGTCGCTGTTCGGGCTGGTGACGATCATGCTCGCCTTCTTCCTCTACCAGGCGGCCAGCGCCGCCGTCATCCAAGGCACGCTCGGGCGGCGCATCCAGAGCATGACCGTCGCGGACATCATGGATCGCGAACCCGTGACGATCGCCGCGGAGGTCTCGCTGATCGATGCGCAGGAGAACTTCTTCACGCGCTACCGCTGGCCCTGGTTCGCCGTCGTTGACCCGGCGCACCACTTCCTCGGCGTGGTGCGCCAGCAGCGCGTCGAGAGCGAGATCGCCGCCGGACGTCCCGCGCTGCCGGTGGTCGACGTCCTCGAGGAGGACATGCCGGTGCGCATCGGCCAGGAGGCGCCCCTGGAATCGCTGCTCGGCTCAGAAGGCTTCGGGCGCCTGGGCGCGATGGTCGCCGTCGACGGCGAGGGCGTCCTGCGCGGCGTCGTCACGCTCGCGCAGATTCGGAAGGCGCTCCGCCCCAGCTCTGCCACACCTCCTGTGGCCTAGCTCGGCCTGGGCGAAGGCTGATCGAATGCCTCGCAGCACTCGCTCCTAGAGCACTCGCTGCGGGACGTGCCGTGTAGCGGGGCACGGGCAGGAGGACCCGCTCGTTATAGAGTGCCGGGCGCACTTCTCCCCTCCACCGCCCCACGACCCCTTCCCGCGCCATGCCAGCACACGACGTCCTGATCATCGGTGCCGGCCTCGCGGGCCAGCGCGCTGCGCTGGCCGCCGCCCAGGACGGTGCGAGCGTGGCGATCATGAGCAAGGTCCACCCCGTGCGCTCGCACTCGGTGGCCGCGGCAGGGGGCATCAACGCAGCGATCGCCGTCGACGACGACTGGCGCTCGCACGCGTATGACACAGTCAAGGGCTCGGACTTCCTGGGCGATCAGGATGCGATCGAGATCATGTGCTCGGAGGCGCCCCAGGAGGTCATGCACCTCGAGCACATCGGCGTGACCTTCCACCGCAACGAGCAGGGCGAAATGGACCTGCGCGCTTTCGGTGGGGCGTCGATGAAGCGCACCGCCTACGTCGCGGACATCACCGGACAGGCCATGCTGCACGTGCTCTACGAGCAGCTGATGAAGCATCACGAGACGGTCGCCCGCTATGAGGAGTGGTTCACGACCTCGCTCCTGCGAGACGCGCATGGCAACTGCTGCGGGGCGGTCGCCCGCGATGTGCGCAGCGGGCGCATGGAGTCCTTCATGGCCAAGAACGTGATCCTCGCCTGCGGCGGCGCGGGGCAGGCCTACAAGCCGACGACCAACGGGCTGATCGTCACCGGCGACGGGATCGCGCTCGCCTACCGCGCGGGGGCGCCGCTGATGGACATGGAGATGGTTCAGTACCACCCCACGTGCCTCCTCGAGACCGGCATCCTGATCACCGAGGGCGCGCGCGGCGAGGGCGCGCACCTGCTCAATGCGGCCGGCGAGCGCTTCATGGAGAAGTCCGCGCCGAACAAGATGGAGCTCGCCTCGCGCGATGTCGTCTCGCGCGCCGAGCAGATCGAGATCAACGAGGGCCGGGGCGTCGGCCCCGACGGAGCGGGCATCTTCCTGGACGTGACGGTCGTGCCACGCAAGCGCACGCTCGAGGCGCTGCGCGAGATCGTCAACCTCGGGCGCGACTTCGCCGGCGTCGACATCACCCGCGAACCGATCACGATCCGACCCGGGCAGCACTACATCATGGGCGGCGTGAAGACCGACGTCGACGGGCGCACGCCGATCGAGGGCCTGTACGCGGCGGGAGAGGTCGCGTGCGTGTCGGTGCACGGCGGCAACCGCCTCGGTGCGAACTCGCTCCTGGACACGCTGATCTTCGGCCGCCGTGCCGGCGAACACGCGGCCGCGCGCGCAAGGAGCATGGGCATGCCCAGCGCCGACACGCGCTCCGCGCTGCGCGATGATGCCGCGAGCCTCGATGCCATCCTCTCCCGCCCGCGCGAAGGCAGGCGCGTGTCCGAGATCAAGAGCGAGCTGGGCGAGACAATGAACCGCCACGCCGCCGTCTTTCGCGATGAGCAGGGGCTGCAGAGCGCGCTCGAGACGATTGCCCGACTGCGCGAGGAGGCGGACAGCGCCTGGATCGACGACCGCGGCACGGTCTTCAACCAGGACGTGCTGGGAGCGATCGAGCTCGGCTTCATGCTCGACTGCGCGCACACCACCGTGGTGGCGGCGCTCGAGCGCAGGGAGTCGCGGGGGGCGCAGTTCCGCACCGACTACCCGGAGCGAAACGACGAGGAGTGGCTCAAGCACATCGACATCTCGCTTGGCGAGGACGGCTCGCAGGTGAGCTACTCGCCGGTCACGATCACGCAGTGGCAGCCCGAGGAGAGGAAGTACTGATGGCCGACGCACACGACCGACCCGCCCAGCAGTACACGCTACGACTGCGCCGCTATGACCCTGAGTCCGGCGAGGCGCCCTACTGGGACGAGCACTCCGTCGAGCTCGAGCCGCACCGCTCGGTGCTCGAGGCCGTGCTGCAGGCGAAAGACCGCTTTGATGGCTCGATCGGCATCCGCTGCTCCTGTCGCCAGGCGATCTGCGGCTCGTGTGGCGTGCGCGTCAACGGCGAACCGGCGCTCGCCTGCCACACGCACCTCGACGCCGCCCAGGAGCGCTCGTGCGACGGTGTGATCGAGATCGAGCCGATGGGCAACATGCCGGTGATCAAGGACCTGATCGTCGACATGGACGCGGTGCACTGGAAGAAGATCCAGCGCGTCACGCCGTGGCTGCTCGCCAAGCAACCGGTGCCCGAGCGCGAGTACATCGTCTCCAAAGAGGCAATGGTCGACGTCACGCAGA
Source organism: uncultured Solirubrobacteraceae bacterium (assembly GCA_963722435.1). Lineage (GTDB taxonomy): Bacteria > Actinomycetota > Thermoleophilia > Solirubrobacterales > Solirubrobacteraceae > Palsa-744. The sequence goes on from CAVRKZ010000001.1 coordinate 1,602,423, forward strand.
CGATGGGCTGCATCCAGTGCGGGGCGTGCGTCTCCGATTGCCTGTCGATGGAGATCGACCCCGGCTTCATCGGGCCGGCGGCGCTCGCGAAGGCATACCGCTTCGTCGGGGACCCCCGCGACGCGGAGCCCTTCGAGCGACTCAACGACCTCGCGCAGGATCCCCAGGGCCTGTTTGACTGCACGCACTGCTTCAAGTGCGTGCAGGCCTGCCCCAAGGACGTCAACCCGATGGGCCAGATCATGCGCCTGCGACGGATCGCCACGAGCGACTATCACATCGTCGATCAGAACAACGGCCTGCGCCACGAGCACGCGTTCACTGATCTGATCAAGGACAACGGGCTGCTGTGGGAGGCAGAGCTCTTGCCGCGCTCCTATGGCGGGAGCTCGTGGTTCGGCAAGTTCGCACCGGCCGCCGCCAAGGAGACGTTGAGCTCGCTGCCGGTGGTGCTGAGGGGTCTGCTGCGCCGCAAGGTGACGCTGCTCGGCGCGCTGCGCCCGCACCGCATCCCCGCTCAGGACCTGCGCGCCGTGCAGCGCATCTACGATCGCATCGAGAGCCGTCCCGAGCGCTACGAGCTCAACCTGTACGTGGCCGGCGAGGACGAGGCCGTGGCGGGCGCGCTCGCGACGAACGGGGATGCCGCCACCGCACCTGAGCCCGAGGCAGCGACGAGCGCCGAGCCGATCGCCGGCGAGGAGCGCGACGCGGGGGGCGAGCGATGAAGGTCGCCTACTGGCCAGGCTGCGTGAGCCGCGGCTTCACCCCGGAGCTGCACGGCTCGATGGCTAAGGTCGCGCCCCTGTTGGACATCGAGCTGGTGGAGCTGGACCGCGCCAACTGCTGTGGCGCCGGCGTGATCGCCGAGCACAACCAGGAGCTCGCCGACACGCTCAACGCGCGCACGTTCGCACTCGCCCAGAAAGTCGACGGGGCCGAGCTGATGATGAACATCTGCTCCACCTGCCAGGGGGCGCAGAGCGAGTGCCAGGAACGCCTTGACGCCAACGCCGAGTATCGCGAGCACGTCAACTCGACGCTCGCGGGCGAGGACCTGAATTACGAGAAGGGGTTGACGAACAAGAACTTCCTGTGGCTGCTCGTCGAGGAGATCGGGCTCGAGGAGCTCACGGCGCGCGTCAGGCGCCCACTCACCAACCTCAAGGTCGGGCCCTTCTACGGCTGTTACATCGTGCGCCCGCGCGAGCGCCTGGGGATCGACGCAGCGCATCCGCGCGATCGCTACCTGCAGCAGGTGATCGAGGCGCTCGGAGGGACGGTGATCGACTACGCCGGCATGTACAAGTGCTGTGGCTTTCCGATCATCACCATGAACAAGCAGTCCTCGCTCAAGCAGGCAGGCCGACACCTTGGCGACGCGATTGACGCCGACGCCGACTGCCTGGTGACGCCCTGCCCGTTGTGCCACCTGAACCTCGATCTGCAGCAGCCGCTGGCGAGCACGGCCGTCGGGCGCGAGCTCGGCATGCCGGTGCTGCACCTGCCGCAGCTGGTCGGCCTGGCACTCGGCCTCGATCCAGGGGAGCTCGGCATGCAGCGCCACATCGTGCGCCCCTCCTCGGTGATCGACTGGTCGAGCGCCGTGGTTGGGGGGGCCGGCTGAGGCGAGCGGGCCGCGCCCGTGCGCATCCTCACCGTCGTAGGCAACCGGCCGCAGTTCATCAAGGCCGCAGCCGTCTCAGGCCCGCTGCGGGAGCGCAACGAGGAGGTTCTCGTGCACACCGGCCAGCACTACGACGACTCGCTCTCGCGCGTGTTCTTCACCGAGCTGGGGCTGGCACGTCCGGACAGAGAGCTTGGGATCGGTGGTGGAAGCAACACCTCCCAGACGGCACGGATGCTCGCAGCGCTCGAGCCGCTGCTGGCACACGAGAGACCCGATGCGGTGCTCGTCTACGGCGACACCAACTCGACGCTCGCCGGCGCCCTGGCTGCGGCGCAGGCGAGCGTGCCGGTGGTGCACGTAGAGGCCGGCATGCGCTCGTTCGATCCGAGCATGCCCGAGGAGCTCAACCGCGTGCTCTCAGACCACATGAGCGAGCTGCTGCTGTGCTCGTCGAACACGGCGGCGGAGAACCTGCGCGCGGAGTCGGTCGCGGGCAGGGTCGAGGTGGTGGGCGATGTGATGGTCGACGTGGCCCTACGCCGGCAGGTGGCGGCCCGTGCCAACACCCAGGCGCCTGGCGCTTACGGGCTGGAGCCTGGCTCCTACCTGCTCTTGACCGCCCACCGCGCCGGCAACGTCGATGACCCAGCGCGCCTGCGCGCGCTGGTCGAGCTCGTGGCGGCGCTGCCCGCGCCCGTGCTGTTCCCGGTGCACCCCCGTACGCGCGCCCGCCTAGAGCAGCTAGACCTGATCGCAGCGCTAGCGGGCATCGCAGGGTTGACGCTGACCGAGCCGCTCGGCTACGTCGAGTTCAGCGCGCTCGTATGTCAGGCCCGCGCGGTGCTCACCGACTCCGGTGGCGTTCAGAAGGAGGCCTACCTCGCGGGCGTCCCGTGCGTGACGCTGCGCGCAAACACGGAGTGGGTGGAGACGGTGGATGCAGGGTGGAACACGCTCGTGGACCTCGACGGCGAGGCGGCGCTCGCTGCGCTCGCGCGCGAGCCGCCGACCGAGCGCCCACAGCTCTACGGCGACGGTCACGCTGCCGAGCGCTGCGTGGCGGCGATCGAGCAGCTCTCGGCCTCGCTGCTCCCGCCGCGCGGAGCGCCAGACTGAGGCTCAGTGATTCCGGAAACCCCAGCGTCCACGTGAGCGACCAGGAGGCCACACCCGTCCGCGTCGGCGTCGTCGGCCTGGGCTACTGGGGTCCCAATCTCGCGCGTAACTTCGCCACGATCCCCGGCTGCGAGCTCGCGTGGCTGTGCGACGCCTCCGCGGAGGCACGCGCCCGGATCCAGCGCTCGTTCCCGGCCGCGCGGGCTACCGGCGAGCTCGAGGATCTGCTCGAGGACGCGCAGCTAGATGCCGTCGTGCTCGCCACGCCCGTGCCCACCCACACCGAGCTCGTCGTGGCCGTGGCCGAGGCGGGCAAGCACTGCTTCGTCGAGAAGCCGCTCGCCACCACCTTGGCTGACGCCGAACGCGGGCTGGCGGCGGCCGAGCGCGCAGGTCGCGTGCTCATGGTCGGACACCTGCTCGAGTACCACCCGGCGGTCGCCCGCCTGAAGCAGCTGATCGACGAGGAAGAGCTCGGCGAGCTCTTCTACCTGTACGGCAACCGCTTGAACCTCGGCAAGCTGCGAGCGGACGAGAACGCGCTGTGGAGCCTCGGCGCGCACGACGTCTCCGTCGCTTTGCACCTGATCGGCGAGGAGCCGAGCGAATGCGTAGCGCAGGGCGCGTCGTTCGTGCGCCCAGGCATCCAGGACGTCGCCTTCTGCTACCTGCGCTTTCCCTCGGGAGTAGTCGCGCACCTGCACCTGTCCTGGCTTGACCCGCACAAGGACCGGCGCATAACCGTAGTCGGCTCGCGTCGCATGGCCACCTTCGACGACATGCTGATCGAGGGCAAGCTGACGATCTATGACAAGGGCTTTGACGAGGACACGCGCTCGTGGGGCGAGTACATCGCGCGCTCCGGCGACACGTTCTCCCCGCGCATCCCCAACGTGGAGCCGCTACGCATCGAGTGCGAGCACTTCATAGAGTGCATCCGCACTGGCGCCACGCCGCGCTCGGACGGGAACAGCGGGTTGCGTGTCGTGCGCGTGCTCGAGGCGCTCCAGCGCTCGCTGGACGCCTGACGCGCCCACGGGGGGACGCTCAGGCGAGTGCGCGACGGCGCTCGGCCTCGCGCCACCGCCGCCGCCCGTGCCTGCTGCGACGCTCCTGGCGCAGGACCGGACCGACCCGGCGCCCGATCGCCCGCAGGACATACGCGTCGCGAGGCGCGCTGTAGCGAAACCATGGGCTCAGCAGCACCAGCAAGTGGCGCGAGATGTATTTGCGGGGTCTCTTGACCGTGCGCATTCTCCGGTTCGCCCTCGTTGAGGGATGCAAAGCTATATTCGCGATTGTTACAAAATGGCGCGCAAGCGGCTTTGCTCAGGCGATGGAATCGTCGCCAAAGGGTTGCTCCTCGCCGATCGTCCCCTCCCCGGAGAGCTCGAACGCGCTGTGCAGCGCGCGTACCGCGAGCTCGAGGCTGTCGCGCGCAATCACGCACGAGATCTTGATCGGAGAGGTCGAGATCATGTCGATGTTGACGCCCTCGTCGGCGAGTACGCCGAATACCTTCGCGGCCACGCCTGGGTGCGAGCGCATGCCGGCACCCACGATCGAGACCTTGCCCATGTCCTCGTGCGTGCTCATGCCCGTGAACGCCTCGCCGCTCAGCCGCTCGATCGCCGCGCGCGCGACCCGTAGGTCCTCGCGGGGGACGGTGAAGGAGATCTCCGCCTGCCCACCCGCCGATACCGGCTCGTTCTGCACGATCATGTCGACGTTGACGTTCGCCCGTGCGAGCGCGTCGAAGATGCGCGCGGCCGCACCGGGCGTGTCGGGCACGCCCGTCAGCGTCACCCGCGCCTCCGAGGTCGAGTGCGTGACGGCCGTTATCAGGGGCTGCTCCATCATCTCTGCCTGTGGCACGACAACCGTACCGGGCTGCTCGTCGAAGGAGGAGCGGCAGTGGATGCGCACGCCATGGTTGCGCGCGTACTCCACCGAGCGCAGCTGCAGCACGCCCGCCCCCGAGGCGGCCATCTCGAGCATCTCCTCGAAGGAGACGAACTCGAGCTTGCGCGCATCGGGAACGATGCGCGGGTCTGCCGAATAGACGCCGGAGACGTCGGTGTAGATTTCGCAGACCTCCGCGCCCAACGCCGCGGCGACCGCCACTGCACTGGTGTCCGAGCCGCCGCGCCCCAGCGTGGTGACATTGCGGGCGTTCTCGGAGACGCCCTGAAAGCCAGCGACGAGCACGATGTTGTCCTCGGCGAGCGCAGCGCGAATGCGCTCGGCGCGCACGTCGAGGATCAGTGCCTTGGTGTGCGACTCGTCGGTGACGATCCCGGCCTGCGAGCCGGTCAGCGAGATCGCGCTGTGTCCGAGGTCGTTGATGGCCATCGCGCACAGCGCGCACGAGATGCGCTCACCAGCTGAGAGCAGCATGTCCATCTCGCGCGGATGCGGCGCCGCGGATATCTCCTCGGCCATCGCGATCAGCTCATCGGTGGTCTTCCCGCGCGCGGACAGCACGGCGACCACCTCGTGGCCAGCTTCGCGCATCTCAACGATGCGCCGGGCGGCGCGCCTCACGCGCTCGGCGTCGGCAACCGACGTGCCGCCGAACTTCATGACGACCAATGACCCCATAGACGCAGAATATTGGCCGCCCGCGCGCACGCAGACGGCGCTCACACGGCGCGTCGGCCCGCGAGCGCCTTTCCCAGGGTCACCTCGTCGGCGTACTCCAGGTCTGACCCGACGGGCAGCCCGCTCGCCAGGCGCGTCACCCTCACCTCGGGCGCGCGGGCGCGCAGCTCCTCGGCTACATGCAGCGCGGTCGCCTCGCCCGTCGTGGTCGGGTTGGTCGCGAGAACGACCTCCGTGATCGCCACCGCCGCCTGCTCGCCGGTCGGGGCTGCAGCGCACACGCGCGCGAACAGCTCCGCCAGCTTGAGGTCCTCCGGGTCAACCCCATCGATTGGCGAGAGCGCTCCGCCGAGGACGTGGTAGACGCCGTGGAACTCGTGCGTGCGCTCCATCGGGATCACATCGCTCGGCTCCTCGACGACGCAGATCACCGCGTGGTCGCGACGCGAGTCCCTGCAGATGCGACAACGCGGCTCATCGGTCAGGTTGAAGCACACCTCGCACAGCCCGATCTTCTCCTTGACCTCCACGATCGCCGCTGCGAGCGCACTCGCGTCCTCGCCCGAGGCGCGCAGGATGTGGAAGGCCAGGCGCTGGGCCGTGCGGCTGCCAATGCCTGGCAGCTTCGAGAGCTCGCTCACCAGCCGCTGGACCGGCGGCGCGTATGGTGCGCTCACAAGCCCGGCAGGCCGAGGCCGCCGAGGCCGCCCAGGTCCAAGCCGGAGGTGGCGCCACCGAGCTTGCGCTCGGCGAGCTCCTGGGCCATCCGCAATCCCTCGTTGACGGCCGCGAGCACCATGTCGGCGAGTATCTCGACGTCCTCCGGGTCCACCGCCGCGGGATCGATGCGGACCTCGCGTATCTGCAGATCGCCGCTCACGCGCACGGCCACCATGCCCCCGCCCGCTGACGCCTCGACCACCTCGTTCTTGAGCTCCTCTTGGGCGAGCTCCATGTCTCTCTGCATGCGCTGGACCTGCGCCATCATCTGCTGCACGTTGGGCATGCGCGGCGGCTTGGGCGGCTTGGGCATCACGGGGCTTTCTCGTTGCTCGTCACTGCCTCGTCGGCGGGCAGCTCCTGCGCACCGAACTCTTGCATGAAGCGTGCGACCCATTCCTCCTCGCTGCGCTCGCCCGCCTGCGTGTCGCGCTCTCGCGCCAGCTCATCACGCAGCTCGTAGGCGAGCTGCCAGCGCAGCCCCGTCACGGCCTTGAGCGCCTCAGCGATCGCCACCCGGTGGGCCGCTCCTTCGGCTTTCTTCTTGTGGAACTCCGCATCGGGCGGATACGCGAGCGTCAACTCCTCCCCGTCGACGGCCACCGGGCGCGCCTCGGCCAGACACGCCCACAACATCGCGTTCTCAGCGCGCACGAGCTCGACCACGGCGGGCCAGGAGGCAGTGATCGACTCGAGATCGCCCCGCGCCGGCGGATCCATCGCCGGCGGATCCATCGCCGGCGGGTCCGTCGTAGGCGCGTCCATGGCCGGGGGATCCATGGCCGGGGGGTCCATGGCCGGGGGGTCCATGGCCGGGGGGTCCATGGCCGGGGGGTCCATCGCCGGCGGGTCCATCGCCGGCGGGTCCATAACGGGCGGATCGACGGCGGGGGCCGCGGCGCCCGGTGCATCTGCGGCAAGCTCTGCGGAGTCACGCTGCGCCGGCTTGGGCGCTGGCGCGGGGGCGGGGGCGGGGGGCGCTCCCTCCTGGCCACCTGCTCGCGCGTGCTCGAGCCGCTCGATGCGCGCGAGCAGGGCTCGCATAGAGCCATCGGCCTGCGGTCTGGCGGCCTTTACGAGCGCGAGCTCCAGACGCGTGCGCGCGTCGGCGCCGGCGCGGACCGACTCCATGGCCTCTCCCAGCAGCTCGAGCAGGCGCACGACGGCTGCGTGGTCGATGCGCGCAGCCTGTGCCACGAGCGCAGCGTCCGCCTCGGGCGTCAGCGAGAACTCGCTCGGCAGCTCCTCCAACACCTGCACTACCAGCAGCTCGCGCGCGCGCCGCTCCAGATCGGACGCGAACGAGCCCGCGTCGCGACCCTGCTCGGCGCACTGCTCGAGCGCGCGCAGGGCACCCGCCGCGTCTTCGTGGGCAACCGCGTCGATCGTCGCTTCGATCAGGCTGGCGTCGGCCACGCCGAGGACGGCGAGCACGTCCTCCAGCGCGATCGGCGAGCCGCTATAGGCGAGGAGCTGCTCGAGCGTGCCGAGCGCGTCGCGAAAGCTGCCGGTGGCGAAGCGCGCGAGCGCCGCCACGGCAGCGGGCGGGATCTCGATCGACTCCGCCGCGGCCGCCCTGCGCACGACGCTCGCGATCTGCTCGACGCCGGGGCGCTGGAAGTCGAAGCGATGGCAGCGATCTACGACGGTGGCGGGCACCTTTCCGGCCTCCGTCGTCGCGAGCACGAAGACGGTGCTCGGCGGCGGCTCCTCGAGCGTCTTCAGGAACGCGTTCCAGGCAGCCGGCGAGAGCATGTGCGCCTCGTCGAGGATGTAAACCTTGCGCCGCCCGCTTACGGGTGCGTAGGCGACGCTCTCGCGCAGCTCGCGGATGTCGTCCACGGAGTTGTTCGACGCCGCGTCCATCTCGATCACGTCCAGAGAGGTCGCGTGCGCGATCGACACGCACGATTCGCATTCCCCGCACGGCTCTGTCGTCGGGGAGCCTCCGCCGCGCTCGCAGTTCAGGCACGCTGCGAGGATCTTTGCCATCGAGGTCTTGCCCGTGCCGCGCGAGCCGACGAACAGATACGCGTGATGGACCTGGTCGCGCTCGACGGCGTTGCGCAGTGTCCGCACCACCGGCTCCTGCCCGACCACCTCTGCGAACGTGCGCGGTCGGTGCCTGCGATACAGCGAGCGCGCGTCCCGGAGGTTGGGCGCCCGATCTTCCCGCCCCGGCTGCGAGCGCTGCCCAACATGTCGCTGCTCGTCTGTCGACACCCTCCACGTGAGTCTACCCACGCCCGTGGGCGCGCCTGCGGATAGCGTCTCCGGCGCGTGCTGGCCCTCCTGAAGCGCTCCTCATCGCTTGTCGCGATCGCCGTTGTGGCGCTGGCGCTGCGCTTGGCGACGGGCGTCGGCTTCGCCAACTACGACACGCTTTACGCGCTCGCCTGGGGGGGACAGCTCTCGCGCGGCGTGGCGCCCGCCTACAGCGTCCCGATCGCCCCGACGCCGCACCCGCTTTTGGAGCTACTCGGCCTCGTGCTCTCGCCACTCGGTCCCGGCGGTGTCGAACACGTCACGGTCGCACTCGGCTTCCTCGCGCTCGCCGGCTGTGGCTGGCTCGTCTTCCGGCTGGGCGCCGACTGGTTCGGGGTGGCGGCCGGCGCGCTGGCGGCGCTGATCTTCCTCACACGCATGCCCGTGCTCTCCTACGGCGTGCGTGCATATGTCGATCTGCCCTACCTGGCGCTCGTGCTCGGCGCCCTGCTGCTCGAGTCGCGTGCGCAGCGCCGCCAGCACGGGCCCTCCGGTGCGCCCGTGCTTGTGGTGCTCGCGCTCGCTGGCCTCTTGCGGCCCGAGGCGTGGGCCTTCTCAGCGCTCTACTGGCTCTATCTGATGGGGCTGACACCTGGCCGCGCCCGCTCCGGCGCGCGCGCATCGCTGCGCCCACAGGACGGTGAGTGGCGCGGGCGTCCGCTAGCCGAGGTCGCGCGCCTGACGGCGCTCGCGGCCGCAGCGCCGATCGTATGGGTGCTCAGCGACCTCGCGATCACCGGGGATCCGCTGTGGTCGCTCACGAACACCCGCCACACCGCGGAAACGCTCGACCGCGCCACGGGCATCGCGAAGGTGCCCGAGTACATCCCACGGCGCATCGGCGAAATCCTGCGCCCGCCGGTGCTCGTCGGCGCTGCCCTCGGAGGCGTGCTCTCGCTGCTGTGGCTGCGCCGCCGGGCACTCCTGGGCGCGATCGCCGGTGCCCTGGCGGTGCTCGTGTTCGCCGTCTTCGCGTCGGTGGGGCTGCCGATCGACACGCGCTACGCCTTCCTGAGCGCAGCCATCCTGTGCGTCTTCTGCGGCGTGGGGGTGTTCGGCTGGATGCACCTGCCGCGCACCGACCCGCGGCGGCGCTGGTGGATGGCCGCGGGCGTGCTCACGCTGGTCGCGCTGATCGCCTATGCCCCCTCGCAGTACCGCTCCGTGCACAGGCAAATGGGCGAACTCTCTCGCCAGCACAGCATCGAAGGGGATCTGCTCGCGCTCGTGCACGACGGCGCGATCAACCTTCGCTGCGGTCCCGTAGGGGTACCCAACCACGCGCCCGTGCCGCTGCTGGCGCTGTACTTGAAGACGAGCCCCCGCAACATCGTGAGCCTGCAGAGCGGTCACATCGACTCGGGCATCTACGTGGACCCCGCGAGCGTGGAAGTCGAACGCGACTACGTGCTCGACTCGCACGACCCGGTCGAGCCCGTCTCCATTCCGCCTGGCTTCAGGGAGTCGGCGACCAACCGCTCGTGGCTGATCTTCGACGCGGATCCGCGCTGCACGTAGCGGACCGTGCACCCCTCGTCGATGCTCTCGACACCCGGCGCCAATCACCATCCGCAGCTCCGGTCCGGGAGTCCCCGCTGCGCCTGCCGGTGATCGCTTAAGGCTGCTTCCTTCCGGACCTGACCTGGTTCGCAAGCCGACACCGCACGGGACCCGAACCATCGACGCCCCGAACGACGGAGCGACCGGGGCCGGAGTCCCTCGGAGGGGAGTTCAGCCCCGCTAGAGCGGATTGCGGATACAGGGCACCGCTACCTCCCCGCCTAGCACGGTCCACGGGCGATGCTAACGCACGACGGGAGCGTCGATCCGCTAGGCTGCGCGGCCGTGCACCACTTCAAGAGCTTCACCTCCACGATCCCCCCGCGCCTGCCGAGCGCGAGGAGGCCAGCAATCGCAGCGGCGGCCGCCGCTGTCGCGCTCGTAATCGCCGGCTGCGGCTCGGGCGGGTCGAGCACGATCACGATCGGCAACGAGAACCCGGCCGACGAGGCGCTGGTCAAGTCTGGCGAAACGACGGCGAGCGCCGCCGTCACGACCCCCACCACCGGGCCACTCTCGAAAGAGCCCACGGTGACCCCACCCACGGGGCCGGCGCCGGCGAAGCTGGAAACCAAAGAACTGATCGCCGGGACGGGAGCGGAAGCGAAGGCTGGCGAGACCGTGACGGTGAACTACGTCGGCGTGCTCTACAAGAACGGCAAGGTCTTCGACGCCTCCTGGAAACGCCACGAACCGTTTACGTTCACCCTCGGCAAGGGGCAGGTCATCAAGGGATGGGACCAGGGGATCCCCGGCATGAAGGTGGATGGACGGCGCGAGCTGATCATCCCCGCGGAACTCGCGTACGGCAAGGTCGGCTCGCCGCCGACGATTCCGCCGAACTCTCCGCTCATTTTCGTCGTCGACCTGCTGAAGGCGTAGGCGACCCCGCCCAAACCGCGACCGCCGCCGTTGGCGCAAACGGCGGAGGGCGCGCGCCGGCGAGGCGTCGGATCGCACCGCTGCTCGCCCTGGCAGCCGCGCTCGCGGTGACTGGCTGCGGGGGCGGACACAAGCCGACCCCGCAGGCCCTGCGCCTCGAGCGCACGGATTTCGTCGCGGTCATCCGCGAACTGGCTCGCGTCGAGCCGGCTGTGCGTCTCGAGGTCGCGGCCACCAAGCTCGCCTGGCCCAGCGTCGTCAACGGTCTGCCGGCGCGGCTTCAGGCACGCGCTCGGGTGGCGATCACGAGCGCCAGCATGCGCGCTGGCGCGATCGGCACGCCGGGGCTGTTCGAGGAACATGTGCACGTGTCCTTGACGGGGCCGGGCTCGGGCCCGGCCGGCGAGTTCCGCAACTTCAGCCTGCTGGCGGCGCGCGGATGGCGGGCGATCGCGGCGACGATCGAAGAGATCGAACACGGCCCAGCGCTCGCCGCCCGCTTCGCCATGGCAAACGTCGGGCTCTACATCGAGTGCGTCTACGACGGGCACTTCACGCTCGCGCATATCGGCAAGCAGCTGCTGTCCGGCTACCGCAAGCTGGGCGGCGCGCGTGGCTTTGGCTCCGCGCTCACGGCTGGCGAAGTCGCGGCCCTGAGCGTCGCCTACTCCGAAGAGAGCGACCGGTTGCATCCGCACACTGGGATCAGGTTCGGCTCATGAGCGCTCGCGCCGGCTGGTCACGCGCGAGCACGTAGGATCGCTCGGGCATGCCCGCGACCCCCAGGCTGAGCCCGTGAGCACGGTACGCGAAGCGACCTTCGAGGTGCTTCGCGCGAACTCGGTCACGACGATCTTTGGCAACCCGGGCTCGACCGAGCTGCCGATGCTCAGCGACTTCCCCGAGGACTTCTCATACGTGCTCGGATTGCAGGAGCTCGCGGTCGTCGGCATGGCCGACGGCTACGCGCAGGCGAGTGGGCACGTAGCGCATGTGAACCTGCACACGGCGCCCGGTGTCGGTAACGCCGTGGGTGGCCTGTTCAACGCACAGGCCAACAAGGCACCGCTGCTCGTCACCGCTGGCCAGCAGGTGCGCGCACACATCACGATCGAGGCCAACCTGACCAACCGCGACGCGATCCTCGTGCCACAACCGTACGTCAAGTGGAGCCACGAGCCATCGCGCCCGCAGGACGTCCCGATGGCAATCGCTCGCGCCATCCAGCACGCCTCGCTGCCACCGCGCGGGCCGGCATTCGTGTCGATCCCGATGGACGACTGGGAGGCGCAGGCCGATCCCGACATCGCCCGCAGTGCGCTCGGGCGAAGCGTCAGCGGCGCGGGCGCGCCACAGCAGGAGGCGCTCGAGCGCCTGGCGCGTCGCATCGAGCAGGCGGCCAGCCCCGTGCTCATCGCAGGCCCCGACATCGACGCCTCGGGCGGCTGGCGCGCGGGCATCGCGCTCGCCGAGAAGCAGCGCCTGCCGGTCTGGGCGACGCCCGCGACAGGCGGCGGACGGATCGGCTTCCCGGAGGCGCACCCGAACTTCCTCGGCATCCTTCCGCCCGCGATCGCGGCGCTCTCGCAAACGCTCGAGGGCCACGACCTCGTGCTGGTGGTGGGCTCGAGCGTGTTCCCGTACTACCCCTACCTCCCCGGAGCGTTGCTGCCGCAGGGTGCGGCGCTCGTGCAGATCACGAGCGACCCCAACGAGGCCGCGCGTGCCGCCGCCGGCGAGGCGATCGTCGGCGACGTGGCGGCGGCGCTCGCGCAGCTCTCAGCGCTGGTCGCCGACTCCGCCCGCGAGGCCCCGCAGGTCCGTGCTGAGCCCTCGCAGCCCGCGGACTCCGAGCCGCTGAGCGGATCAGCCGCGATGGCCGCGCTCGCGGAGGTCTGGCCCCGAGACGGCGTCGCCGTGCTCGAGGCGCCGTCGAGCACGCTCGCGCTGCGCAATAGGCTGCGCCTGTCCGAGCCCGGCAGCTACTACTTCAGCTCGAGCGGTGGGCTCGGCTTCGGCATCGCCGCGAGCGTCGGGGTTGCGCTCGCCCAGCCCGAGCGCCCAGTCGTCTGCGTGCTCGGCGAGGGCTCGGCGCAGTACGGGATCACGGCGCTGTGGACGGCCGCCGCCTACAAGGTCCCCGTGACGTTCCTGATCCTCAGCAACCAGGAGTACATGATCCTCAAGTGGTTCGCCGAGCTCGAGCACGTCTCCGGCGCTCCCGGCCTGGATCTTCCCGGCCTCGACGTGGCGGCTGTCGCACGCGGCTACGGGGTTCCTGCGAGCGAGGTGCACGGGCGCGATGAGCTCGTCGAGGCCCTGCGCGGCGCAATCGCAACCGAGGACGGTCCGAGGCTCGTGCAGGTGCCTGTAGCCTCGGGCATGTGGCTGGATTGAGGGAGTAAGCTGGCAAGGAGAGAGGGGCCAGCGGGTGGCACGGGAGATGGAGCGGGGCCAGGGGATGAGTGGAAGCGAAGCAGTTTGGCGCGCTCCCGCGCGGCGTCTCTTTGCCGGCGTGCTGGTGGCAGCCCTTGCGCTCGGGCTCGCGCTCACGCTCCCGGCGGGGCCCGCCGATGCCGGCGAACCGCCGCACATGGTCGTCGCCTTCGGCGCGAGCAGACCGGCGCAGATAGCCCAGGCCGCCTCGACTGGGATCACCACAGACATCCTCTACGGCGGTCCCCCCCGGCAGCGCAGCAAGCCCGCGAAGGCACTCACGGCAGCCCACGTGAGCGTGATCGACGCGCGCCTGTCGGGTGTGCTCTATGACTGGGAGTGCCATCGCACGCACACGGTCGCGCCACCGCCGAGCGGCGAACGGAACACCTACTGCCACAAGGACTTTGACCCGGCGATGGACTCACCGGAAGCGGTGCTCTCCGCCGTCCGCGCCTACCTCGAGGAAGACGTCGCCGACCCGCTCGTGAGCGGCTACTGGATCCTCGACGACTGGGCCTGGTGGGATGGCGGCAGCGCGCGCAGCCTGCTCCAGGAAGTGCGCGCGGAGATCGAAGAGGTCACTCCCGGCTATCCGGCGATCTGCGGCTTCGGCGGCGCCGTGGAGGGCGCGGGTGAAGCCGGAGGCTTCGACCCGGCGACGGCCGAGAACTTCTCGCCCTCTGGCTGCAGCATGGTCGGCCTCTACAACTACGCCGAAACGACGCGCAAGGCCTCGAGCGGTGAAGAACTGGACTGGTCGATGCACACGCTGCTGGACGAAGAGACCGAAGACCTAGCCGAGGACGGCTGGGTGGAGTCACAGACACCGATGCTCGGCATCGACCAGGCATGGTCTGGGCGCTTCGCCGGCCACTACCAGCCGGGCCTGACCGCAACCGAGATGCGCACCCAGGCTGAGGGCTTCTGCGCCGCCGGGGCGAGCTCGATCGGCTGGTACGCGTTCTCTGACACCGGCTTCAAACGAACCACGCAGACGCCCGATGACTCGAGCGAAATCAGAGAAGGGATCGAACAGGGCATCGCCGCCTGCGGTTTCTAGCCGACCTGCCCAGCGGCGATGAACTGACCCTGGCGCCCAACCGGCGGCGGTTATGGACCTCCTCAGCTCGAAGCGAAGAGTCGCCTACCAGAAGCCAGCAGCCTCAAGGAATGTGTGCCTATCACCGACTTATTCCGTGAATGGCGGTTCAACAGCTACCCCCGGGCGTGGGCGCGGAGCAGATGTGTGCGTCCCCGGCCTCGCGCGCTCCGGTAGAGCAGCCCGGGGAGGATGTCCGTCGTCTCGGCGAGGCGCTGGAGGCGCGAACCGAGGACGTGGTCAACGGGACAGTCACGCGGGCCACAGACGCCGGCGGGGTTCTGCTTGACGCCGTGACCCGGTCCAGCTTCGACCGAATCTGCAGAATCTCAACGGTCGCGCTGGCCAGGTGGATGGCCGGGGGGAGTCCCGAGGCCGGCCGCGAGGCCAGCCAGGAAGCCTTCCAACATCACGGCCAGATGGCCGCCCAGCACGCCGCACCGCTGAATGAGATGACTAAGCGCTGCCTGCGCTGGCGTGACGCGGTGAATGAGGTGCTGTGCGACAGCGCCACGCACCTGGGCGTCTCGCCGGAGGCGCTCTCGCGGGCCCTGGCGATGGTGCAGCTCACCCTCGACGTCACCCTCGTGCGAATGTCCGCGGTCTTTGAAACCGAGCGCCAGCGAACCGACGATGAGCTCGCCCGGCGTCAGAAGGAGCTGGTACGTCGCCAAGAGGAGCTTGCTTTCATGGCTACCCACGACGCGCTGACCGGGTTGCCGAACCGCGCGTTGGTGCTCGACCGCGCCGAGCAGCTGCTCGCGCGGGCGGTACGCCAGCCAGGCATGGCCGCCGGCGCGCTGTTCATCGACATCGATGACCTCAAGCACGTCAACGACAACGTTGGACACGCGGCCGGAGATCATCTCCTTAGGACCGTGGCGGAACGGCTGCAGAGCGCGGTGCGCGGGCAGGACACCGTGGGTCGTCTCAGCGGAGACGAGTTCGTCGTGCTGGGCGAGCTGACAGCCGACGAGCTGACGCTCGACCTCCTCGCGGACCGGCTAACCGAGGTCCTGCGCGAGCCGGTTGAGCTCGACCACGGCCGAGAGACGATCTCGGTCACGGCCAGCATCGGGGTGGCGGTCGGGCAATATGCGACCTCCGACGCGCTGTTGCGCGACGCTGACCTGGCCCTGTACGCCGCCAAGACAGCCGGAAAGGACCGCCATGTGCGGTTCACGCCCAGCATGAACACAGGCGTGGCGAGTCGGTCGGAGCTCGAGACAGATCTGAGTGGCGCTCTGCGCGAGGGCCAGTTCTTCCTTCTCTACCAGCCGATCTTCGACCTGCCGAGCCGAGAGGCGGTCGGCGTCGAGGTGCTGATCCGCTGGCGTCATCCACAGCTAGGCGTCGTGCCTCCGGACCGCTTCATTCTGCTGGCCGAGCAGAGTGGGCTGATCGTACCGATCGGCCGCTGGGTTCTCCATGAGGCCTGCCGTCAAGCGGCGGCATGGGTTCGGGAAGGCGTCCGAATGGGCGTCTCAGTGAACGTATCGGCCTATCAGCTCGGCCGAAAGGATTTCGTCGACCACGTTCGCAGCGCGCTTCAGGAGTCTGCGATAGAGCCCTCATTGCTGACGCTCGAGATCACCGAGACCACCGCTATGCGTAACGTGCCCGTGGCATGTGAGCACCTCGGGGTTATTAGGGCGCTCGGCGTGCGTGTCGCGATCGACGACTTCGGCACCGGATACGCGTCTCTCTCACACCTGCAACGCCTGCCGGTCGACATCCTGAAGATCGACATGAGCTTCGTGGCGGCATTGAACAAATGCGGGGGCTGGAATCGCGAGCTGCTCCATGCCAGCGAGCTGCTCCAGGCCATACTGGGCGTTGGCCAAGCCCTCTCGCTGGCGGTGATTGCAGAGGGCATCGAGGAGCAGAGCCAGATGGACGCACTCGAGGCGATGGGCTGCGAGCTGGGACAGGGCTTCCTCTTGGGCAAGCCCAGCTCCGCGGAGGTCGTCAAGAGCCTCTTGGACCCCCGCGCGGCACGTCGAGCTGTTGGTTCGCCTGCCGTGTGACACATGTCCCCACGCTCGCGCTCCAAAAGCCCAAT
>CAVRKZ010000002.1:0-1510992 GCA_963722435.1 uncultured Solirubrobacteraceae bacterium
CAACGCGAACGGGCCGGTACCCCAGGTCGTGAACGTCCCTTCAGAGCCCAGCACCGGTTCGCCCTTCGGGGTCTTCGCGTTTTCCGCGACGAGCCTGAAGTGATAGGCAGTGTCCGCCCGCAACCCCTGCACGTCGGCGCTCACGCTGTCGACTTCAAAGCTCGCGCTCAACGACCCCATAGCGGTACGCCCTTCCCAGCCACTACCGCGACACGTCGCCACCGACGAGCACGCCCCCGTATTCAAACCAGTAGCTCGTAGTCGGTTCACCGGGCACACTGCGCGGCTTGAGTTCGCCGCCAAGCTTCGCGCTGTCGTTGGTCACTTCCGATAGCGACCCGGATAGGATCAAAGGCGGAGCTTCCGGTTCGAGCTCATACACCCGCACCACGTCAGAGCTCCCCCACCCCCACAAACACCTGCCCCGTCAGCGAATCCACCGCCAAACCACCCTCGCCAGTTCCCCTGCTGATGCTGAGTGCACCCCAGTTCTCCTTCCCCGAACGTTTCCAACGGGGCTCTTTCCGGCGTGCCTTCGGGAGTGAACCGCTGAACGCTGTCGATCGCGTCCGCATAGATATCGTCGCTCGAGCCAAAGATGCTCTTGTTGGGCAGTTCCGCCGCGAGCCCGTTCAGGGCGTATTCCTCGGTGGCGTTTTCTGGGTAGCCGGAATTTCACCAAAATCGCGCCCGTTTCGCTGAACCCTATGATGGCGGGGGGCCTGTGGTGGTGCGCGTAAAACTCGCCGTCGGCGCTCAGCGCAAGTCCTACCGAGCTAATTTCAGCGGCTAGAATATCGAGCTTCGCAGACTTTTCAAGGGTCGGGATCGGGGCGTCAGAGAACCTGTCGATGTAGTCATCAGGTTCCCCGCTTGTGGTTTCGAGGGATTCCTCGAATAGCCATGCTTCGCCTTTCGCGCCCGCCACTAAACCTCTGAGTAGGAAAACCCCGCCGGGGGCGGCTGCGACGGTCTTGGCCGTGATCTGCCCTATGTATTCACCTTCGGACGTGAACTTATCCACGACCTTATGCCCCTCGTCGGTCCACATACACATCACCATAGGACAGGCTCGAAGGGTCGTTATCGACCGCGATACCCTCCGGCGCGTCAAAGCCGCCCGTTCCATAGTCGGGTTCCGGGCCGGCGCCCGCCTCCCTACCGTGTTCGTTGGGAAGTTCACCGCTGCCGTTGAACTGGCCCGCGTATTCGTATTCCTGCGTGGTCGTGTTGGACGTGAACCACTCGACGCGGCCTTTGTCTACACCGCCTTCTTCTTCCTGGTCGACGACGTAGACGTCGCCCGTGGCTTCGTTGACAGCGACACCCGCGGGGCTTTTGAACTGGCCGTTCCCGGAACCTTCGGAGCCGAAGGTCGTCTGGAGCACGTGCCCGCGGGCGGCCAGTGCCGGAGTGGCACAGAGCAACACGCTGGCTAGCAGGAACGACGTGGACAGCAATATGGAGAGGGCGCGCGTCAAGCGCATGGAGGAGCCTTTCGTGTAGCGGTGCTCGGGTCCGAAGACGTCACGGGTCCAAGTGGGTGTGGTCATCTTGCTCTGGCCCTGCCTGGGACAGACAGGGCCAGGATGGACCGGGCGAGATAGCTATTCGGCCGTCACCGCCCGCGAGCCGTACGCGAAGTACCCTTCCTTTGCTTCGGGGAGTACATCCCACAGCACGACGCCGCCGGTAGTCGAAGGCACTCCTTCTCCGGCCAGCGTAGGTGTCACTTGTGAGCCGGGGTCATAGGCGATGTACACGCAGAGGAAGCCCGCTTCCGCCTTGGGATCGGCCGCAGTGCCGGGACATTCGGCCTGAGAGCCCGCGTACCCGAGAGGCTCGATCTCGATCTTTTCTTCTTCCAGGGCGCCGGCAAGCGGGATTGTGAATGAGATCGGCGCGAGCCCGACCGCTTCCGGATACGCCGCGGCTTTCTTGGGGATCGTCATCGACCAGGTGCCAGTCTCGGTTGCTTCTTTGGGGAGGGTTCCGCCGGCGGTCCACGGGGAGCCGTTGCAGGCATAGGTTTTCTTGGCTTCTGCGGCGATCAATTCAGACCCGCCTTCTTTGCAGGGGCCGATCACGCCCGCTTTCTGTTCTTTGCTCGTGACGCTCGTGCCGTTTGAACCGGCGGTGCCTTCGGTGCCACCGGTGCCGTTCGTGCCGGCGTTACCGGCGGACCCTGTGGCCCTTGCGGTCCCTGAGCGCCGTTGGCTGCATTCGCCCCCGCTGGGCCCACGGACCCGGCCTTGCCCTTCAAAGACGCAAGGACACTCGGCTTGATCTGCTTGGTCGAGGTGATGAGGTAGTGCGAGGCGGCCAGGGCTCCGCCGGACATGGCAAAGAACAGCGCCAGGGTGGCTGTGACGTTGGCGTAGGACATGTGGGTGCGTAGACGTGAGAGCATCGTTAGATCTCCTGAGAGTTAGACGTACGAGCGCTCAGCGCTACGGACGTGATTCTGGTTGTCGATGGTTGAAACGCATGCGTCCCGGTTAGGCGCACGGGGGCAAATAGAAGGGTGAATGCACGCGCTCCAGCTGGTGCGCTGAGACGGCACACTGCTTCGAGACCGCGCGCGCAGGACGGCAGAGCCAGGCTGCTGGCGCCGGGCGCGATCAGTCGTGATGGATGCGTCGCGCGCACCCTGAAGGGCACAGGCTGAACGGCTGTCCTTGGGTGCACCGGTTGGTTGCGGAACAACCGTGTCGAATATGTCGAGGGCGGCGAGAAGCCGTCGCCGGCGAGCCGAGCTCGCGTGGTGGACACCACCCATCGGGACAAGCCGCACCATCCCGTCCCCGATCTCCTGCCCCCTGTCCGCAGCGCGCCCGGCATAGTGGACGTCGCATCGCTCGGCGACCGTGTCGAGGCTTGCGCGACGCGAGCAGCAGATGCGGTTAGGTCTCCCAATGCGGTTGCGCCTCCCAAGATGCCGCCTCTCCTCCGATGTTCGGGCGGCACCGACCTGCGCCGCCTATAAACGCTGGCGCGCACGCTATAGCATTGCGGCGCGTTCTGCAACGCGGAACCGCTGCGGCTCACGAACAGACCCGATCGCGAGCATTTGCGCCGATGCCAACTGGCAGTCTGCGGCACTGTTGCTCTGGCCGGTCGGAGGAAATGTCGCGTCCGACGTGCACGTTGCACCGGGGGCGATAAACGCTGCCGCTGCGTTTGCGCGAAGGTGCCGCCACGCGAGTCGCACCGAGAGCGCACGGGTCTTCCTCCCTCACCACGAAACGGATGATCGTGGGCGAGCGAGCCGTTGGTAAGTCAAGGGGTAGAAGGAGCAAGCCTCCCGAGGAAGACCCTTGCGACGCGACTCCGGCTTGGGGGTTCGGTTGTGGGCCGGGCGAGCGCGAGGCCTCGATGCTGGATGTGGGGGTGGAGGATCGCGCCCAGCAGAGACGCATGCGGAGCTGTGATGTGGCGCGGCGGGGCGCACGCGCGCGTTGCCGATGAGCCGAAGTCGAAGGCAACCGAAGCTCGCAAACAGGCCTTCCCCACGAGGCTCAAGCTCATTCGCAATGCCCTCACCGGTCCCAGCAAGCGACCGGCCCGTCCATCAACTCCACAGAGAGCGCGCCGACCGGTGCGAGGCCCGGTGGCTGTGATGCTCGCGGGAAGGGCTCCGACCAGCGGCCTCAGCAGAAATCGCCACGACAGAGACAAGCCCGCCTCGCTAAACGTCAGCCGCCCCGTTTATTGTCGTGTCGCAGGGCTTGCGGCTGCGACACGCCGCGCCACTCGTCGGCTGGTTGACAGTCGCCGCGGGCGTATGTTACCCTCCTTGATCGCGCGTGCTCGCGCGCGTTTATTTCTGGGCCTGCCCATGCGACCTGGGCCTGCACATGCGGCCGCGACAACCGCCGTTGGTAAACGAGGAGGAGACGAGAAGATGAACGCCCGCAGAATGGCCCTGTCCGGCGTCAGTTCGCTGTGTGCCATGGTCGTTGTGCTGTTGGTGGCGTGCGTCCCCGCTCTGGCGGCCGAAGAACACCCGTACATCCCAACTGACTCCGTGATCGGCCAGGTCGGAGAAGGCCAAGCCGATGGGGTCGTGACCGACTCGCACGGCGACATCTACATCACCAACCACAACAAAGACGAAATCCAGATCTACTCATCTGAAGCCAAAAAGATCACCGATTTCAAAACGCCCAGCGAAACCGGCAATGGGCCAACCAGCCTCGCCGTCGACTCGGAAGGCGCCGTATACGTCGACTACTTCAAACACGGGGTCTACAAGTACAGGCCCACGGCCTTCCCGCCAACCGCATCCACCACATACGCCCTGGAAGAATCGGCGGGCAACAAGGGGGTGATCGTGGAAAAAGAAGGCGGAGCCTACGCGATCGCCGTCGACCCCGAAAGCCAGCACCTGTATGTCGCCGAGGGCTCGCACATCGCCTCCTACGAACCCAACGGGAAACTGATCTCGGCGACCATCGGCGAAGGCCTCGCCCCCGGAGCAGACTACTTCGGCCTGGACGTATACGGCACCAACAATGATATCTACGTGACCGACACGAAACACGAGAAGGCCTACATCCTGAACCCGCAAGGCACCAAGATACTGACCGAAATCAGTGGCGTGGACAGCCCCACAGGCCCCTTCGACGCGAACGGATGGCAGATATCCAGCCTCGCCGTCGACCAGTCAGACGGCGACGTCTACATCTTTGTCTCCCAGGAAGGCTCGCTCGAAACCACGAGCGTCGTATATCAGTTCAACTCCGCGGGCGGCTATGTCTCGAAAATCGGCAACGAATTCGGAAGCTCGCTGCGCCTCCGGGAAACCACGGTGTCGGAAATCGCGGTCGACAACGCCAACGACGGCGATGTCTACGTCACTTCCGAGAACAAAGGCAAAGCTGACAACGTCTATGCCTTCGGCCCGCTGACGGCGGTCGCCGAGCCCGTGCTGACGGTCCACAAGTACGGCAACGGCGAAGGTACCGTGACGAGCAAATCCATGAGCATAGACTGCGGCATGATCTGCGAAGCCCCATTTACTGAGGGCGAAGAAGTCGAACTGAAAGCGACACCCGAACCGGGTTGGAAGTTCGAGGGGTGGGTGGGCTGCCCGAGCCCGGAAGGCCCCAACGGAGAAATCTGCAAGGTCACGATGACCACACCGCTCGCGGTCGCAGCCAAGTTCGCCGGCAAACAGACGCTGAATGTCTCAAAGACGGAAGGGGAAGGCGAAGTCACGTCGTTCGAACAGCCGGGGATCGACTGCGGCTCGACATGCTCGGCCGTGTTCGAAGAAGGCAAGGAAGTCGTTCTCACGGCTACGCCCGACAAGGGTTGGAAGTTCAAGAAATGGACGGACTGTGCGAGCACGGAAGGCCCCAACGGAGAAATCTGCAAGGTCACGATGAACGAAGAAATCAAAGTAACCGCCGAATTCGGAGGCAAAAAGACCCTGAATGTAGCGACGAATGTCCTAGCGGGTGAAGGAGGCGAAGTCACGTCGTCTGAACAGCCGGGGATCGACTGCGGCTCGACATGCTCGGCGCTTTTCGAAGAAGGCAAGGAAGTCATCCTCACAGCGAGCGCCGAAACCGGTTGGAGATTCAAGAAATGGTACAACTGCACGAGCACGGAAGGTCTCAATGGTGAAATCTGCAAGGTCACAATGACCCGGGAACTCACTGTCACGGCCGAATACGAAGGCAAACGCACCCTGGACGTCTCGAAGATCGGGGACGGCGAAGTCACATCCTCGCCGTCAGGGATCGCGTGCGGGTCGACATGCTCGGCCCTGTTCGAAGAAGGAAAGGAAGTCGTCCTCACGGCGACGGCCGAGAGCGGCTGGAAGTTCAAGGGGTGGAGCGGCTGCGCGAGCACGGAAGGGCCCAACGGCGAAATCTGCAAGGTCACGATGACCAAGAAAATCACTGCGAGCGCAGAATTCGAACCAGCTGCCGTCACCAAATACGAGCTGAAAATCCTCAAGGCCGGGACAGGCGCCGGCACCGTCACCAGCGAACCCGCCGCGATCGACTGCGGCGCCACCTGCGAAGCCAGCTTTGAACAGGACAGCAAAGTCAAGCTCACCGAGGAACCCAAAGCGGGCTCCACATTCGCCGGCTGGTCCGGCGGCGGCTGCACCGGGACCGCCAGCACCTGCGAAGTAACGATGAGCGCCGCAGAGACCGTCACCACGACGTTTAACCTCAGCGCCGTCACCGAATATACGCTCAAGGTCAAAAAGGCCGGCACCGGGGGAGGCACCGTGAGCTCCCCCGGCATCAGCTGCGGCGGCACCTGCGAAGCCAGCTTCCCAGAAGGCATAAAAGTCACCCTGACCGCCACGGCCGCCGCGGGCTCCACGTTCGCCGGCTGGTCCGGCGCATGCACGGGGACCGGCATCTGCGAAGTCACGATGACCGAAGCGAAGTCCGTGACCGCCACGTTCAATCTCGCCTACGAGCTGAAAATCCTCAAGGCCGGGACAGGCGCCGGCACCGTCACCAGCGAACCCGCCGCGATCGACTGCGGCGCCACCTGCGAAGCCAGCTTTGAACAGGACAGCAAAGTCAAGCTCACCGAGGAACCCAAAGCGGGCTCCACATTCGCCGGCTGGTCCGGCGGCGGCTGCACCGGGACCGCCAGCACCTGCGAAGTAACGATGAGCGCCGCAGAGACCGTCACCACGACATTCGAGCCAGCCGCCGTCACCAAATACGAGCTGAAAATCCTCAAGGCCGGGACAGGCGCCGGCACCGTCACCAGCGAACCCGCCGCGATCGACTGCGGCGCCACCTGCGAAGCCAGCTTTGAACAGGACAGCAAAGTCAAGCTCACCGAGGAACCCAAAGCGGGCTCCACATTCGCCGGCTGGTCCGGCGGCGGCTGCACCGGGACCGCCAGCACCTGCGAAGTAACGATGAGCGCCGCAGAGACCGTCACCGCCACGTTCGACGCACCGGTCACTGCGAAAGACACCTTGATCGTAACGGAGGCCTGGGCTGGCAGCGCGAAAGTGGAATGCGAAGTCGATGTGGGCGGGCACTTCGAAGCATGCGCCGCCGAATACAACGAAGGCACCAAACTCACTCTGAAGGCCATCGCCGAAACGGGCTCGACGTTCGGCGGGTGGGCCGGCGGCAGCGGCTCAGCGAGCTCGTGCACAGGCACCGGTGACTGCACGTTTACGATCACCGCTGACAGCGCCATCACGGCCACGTTCAACCGCAGCGGCTCGACTGGCGTCGCGGGCTTCAAAGAGGAAGGCAAGCTCACGGCGCTCGACTCGGCGGCCGTCTCGGGCGGAACCGCAGAGCTGAAGCTGACCTGCTCAGACGCCGGCCCTTGCCACGGCACACTCAAGCTGACGATCAGAATCAAGCACGGTCACAAGATGAAGACCGTGACAATCGGCGAGGCCCCGTGTCAAATCGCCGCCGGCGAGTCCCAAACGATCAAGATCAAGCTGTCTGGCACCGCCAGGCAGCTCCTCAAGCAGCACAAGACACTCACGGTCAACGTCACAGGCGCCAACGGCCTCGACCGCACCGTCACGCTCAAGAAGCGGCAATGAGCGCAGCCGTCCTCTGAGGCGAGGGTGCGAGCACTGTGCAAACATCGGTGCCGGCACTCAATGACGACGCCCACGGTCTCCTCTCGCCAGGAACAGCGCACCCGCTGGGTCTCCATCACCAGCTCGGGCTCGGATACTGGACGCGCGCGACGCGCGCTCCCGATCCGCGGCTTCAGTCGCTGCTGCACCGTGCCTATCTCGGCTTTGAGCAGCGGCACGCCGAGTGCACGAGCTGGCGGGCGCCGTTGTGGGGATCGAGGATCTCTTCGGTGCGCCGGGACGGCGCCTGGCTGAGCGGCTGCACGATCTGCCTGGCTGGGATAGCCGCTTTGACGCGATCGAGGCGTTTCTGCTCGAGCGCGCCGCAGGCGGGCCACGACCGAGTCCCGCCGTAGCCTGCGCATTGGCTCGGCTCCACGTCACGGCAGGGCGGGCGCGGATCGAATCGTTGGCCGCCGAGCTGGGTTGCAGCCGGCGATATCTTCATGCCTCCTTTCGTGAGCAGGTTGGCGTTGCGCCAAAGACGCTTGCTCGGCTGCTGCGCTTCGAGCATGTGTGTCGTCGGATCGACGACGAGCGACCCCGGTGGACGGACATCGTCTACGACGCGGGCTACTGCGACCAGTCGCATCTGAACCGTGACTTCCGTGAGCTCGCGGGCATCACCCCCACGGACTTCCTCGCTCGCCGGATCCCCGGTGGTGGCCTCGTCGGAGACGAGATCCCATTTGTTCAAGACACGGCCGCGAACACCGCGTAGCGTCCTGTCCAACAGCCACCAGGCGAAGGAGACAGTCATGAATCAAGCACTGAGGCCCAACATCTTCCCAGCGCTGCGCTACCGCGATGCCCAAGCCGCACTGGATTGGCTCAAGCACGCATTCGGCTTTCAGGAGCAGGCCGTTCACCGTGGCGAGGACGGGACGATCCACCACGCCGAGTTGCGCCTCGGCGACGGTCTGATCATGTTCGGCCAGTACGACGATGAGGGCTGGATGGGCGGCGAGCCACCGAACGCGCTCGCATCGACCCTGAGCATCTACGCGGTCATCCCCGATCCCGACGCCCATTACGACCATGCCAGGGCCGCCGGGGCGCAGATCGTTCGCCAGCTGGCAGACCAGCCCTACCGCTCACGCGAGTACGGTGCCCGCGACCTTGAGGGCAACCTCTGGTCGTTCGGCACCTACGACCCTTACGCCGCCGAGTAGCCTGCGGCACGATCTGGACCTGGTCTTGGTGTTTTGGTGACTGGCGGCGGTGGTCATCGATGACTTCCCCCGAACGGGCTCGAGCGCTCGCGCTCGCCCTACAGGAGACGGTGGAGCACGATCACCACGGGCGACCCTCATTCCGTGTCGCCGGCAAGATATTTGCCACGCTATGGGACGAGAACCACATGAACCTGATGCTCGACGAGCCGGGCATCCACACCGCCGTGCAGTCCAGCCCAGAGACATGCACAGAGGTCTGGTGGGGCAAGCGCCTGCTTGCGGTTCAGGTCAACCTCGATCACATCGATCCAGACGAACTCGCTGAACTGCTCGCCGATGCCTGGGAGTAGAAGGCGCCACGAAAGCTGGTGGCCAGCACTGCCGCATTGAGACAAGAGTAGAGCACAGCGGATGTGGGGAAATGGTCCAGGCGCCGACCGAGGTCAGCTCAAACATTCATCCCGTCGGCTTCGACGAGCTGATGCCGAAAACGCTCGCCGAGCCGCCCGCCGAAACCTACTGACCAAGGCGGCACGTGTTGCGTCCGGCATCGGCTCGCTCGAACTCGTCGAGGGCTCGCCGCCGCTCCCGGGCGTCGCCAAGTCCACGGCGTGTCTTTACCCGAAGAAGGAGGCCGTCTACACCGGGACGGTTGGCTCGCTATCCCCGTCTTCGTTTTGCGTGAAACCCCAGACGTGACGTGTGTGGGGCCCCGAGGGCCCCACACACGTACTGTTCTAACGTGTCCTTACTACTTCTACTTGGCCCCTACGCCGGGTAGACACCCACGTCCTTCGGTCCCTGCTCGTCCGTGGTTGTCAGGGTCGCTTCCTGTCCTTCCGATTCCAACGAAAGCGGACCCAATTCGTGGTCCCCGAACCAGACGCCCTTGTGCGCCTGTTCACCGCTGCCGTTCGTCGTGAACGTGATCGTCTCACCCTTCGTACCATCGTTCGTGACCGAACCGAGCAGGAAGCCTTCGAGCGTGATCGTTTCCGAGCCACATTTGAACGACGCGAAGACTCCCGTTTCTTCATTTGCTAGTGCGACACCGTCTTCGGTCTCGCCTTCGTTCAGGAAATACAGGTTACTTGTCAGCTGTTCGGTTTCGATCGTCCCTTCCGCGACGTTGCCGCACTTTGTCTTCGTGCCGCTGATTGTGCAGTCGGAGAAGGTGATCTTCTCCGTGTCCGTAAATTGATCCAGGATTTCGCCCGCGTCGGTGTCCTTCTTGCATATCACCGTCACCGGTTTACCGCCAGCGGTGAAGGTAAAAGTGGCGGTCTTGCTCTTACTCGTGAACGGTTCTGCTACTTCCAGTTGTTCGTACTTGCCTTCAGGGCCCGGGTTCGCGCCTTTGCTCCGGTAGACGTCGGTCGTGTCTTCTTTGGTGCATTCCTTGTTTTCCCACGCGCCGGTGTACACGGCCTTTTTCTTGGCCTTTTCGTGCGGCGGCGCGCCTTCTTTCCATTCGACCGTTTCCTTTCCGGCCTTGGCGCACTTCTTGTATTCCGGCCTAGCCGCCGACGCGGTCGCCGCGGCGACCGCGCTGAACGCGAACACCGCAACGAGGCACAGGCCGAGTGTCCTTACGTATCTCATAGTCCCTCCGTTTATCTATAGATATGAACGACCGGCGCAGGGGCCCTCATCCTGAGGGTGTTACGGCGCCGCCCTCCTGCCAGCGCATGCCCAGAGGTGGCCGGAGGCCAACGCAGGGGATGCGATCGTCATCGAACAGGGCACCAAGGGCGTCCTGCTCGATGCACGGTTGGGGCCCCGTAGCTCGCTACAGAGACGCGAGACGTGGGACCTAAGATGCGTGAGTGAGGGGAGGGACGCGGGCTGCGCCTGCCGGGAAGAAGCTGGTGCGGATGCACGCTTCGCGTGCGAGCGGACAGGCACACCTTGCTCTGGGAGCCCAGACTGACCGTAGGGCCAGCGATACACCATGAAGGGGACGACCGCAGGGCGCACAGCGCGCCGGCCGTCCACGACGACGCCCGGGTACGAAACAGCGAACATGTCCTGCTCGCAAGGCACGCCGGCAGCGCAGCTACTCCGTGGAGCGCCCGATGCGGTCCTCGGAACCGAGCCTTGCAAACACGGCCGCTCGTTCCTCACGGCCATCCTAGATGCAGCCTCGCCTAGCGGATAGGCGGCACCGGGACGCGACGAGCTTTTACGGAGAGCGGACGCGGGCGTGCGGACAGGGGTTGTCAGCGGACGGCGCGCGGCGCCCCATGTATAAACGTTTCCCGGCAGGCCGTGACCGTGACGGCGTTTCCAGCACGCGCCGAGCGAGCGACAAGCTAGTCGACGACCCTCCATGGTTTCTGCCTCTCCTCTCTCCCCTTGCTGCTGGCTTCCGGCGTCAATCAGCTACCCGACCACTCGTGAGACGCATCTTGACCAATAAACGTTCGCGAAACGCTAATACATAGGCAAGTAGTTTGTCAAGCTCTGGCAATCGCGTCTTGCACGTGGCGCTTGGCTGCAGGGACTTTACGGCTGTCTCGACGCTTGGGTAGCTCCACCGTGCTACAGCCAATAAACAGGACAACTGTCGTTGAGCAAGGTTGACAGACGCGGGAGCTCCCAGGACGGCCGAGACAGAGGTGCCGAGATCATGTGCGACGAGGCGGGGCATCAAGCAGGCAAGCCGCGAGCGCGAACGGCGCCGCAAGAGCAACGCGCCGTAAGGTCCGAGAAACGGCAGAGGTGGCCTTGCTTGCGCGAGGCGCAAGGATAGGCGGGTCAGTCGGAAGGCGCTAAGCTGGTGGTTCGCCCAGCCGACGCGCCCAGAAAGAGCTTGTGTGGTCGGTCGGCCCAGGTAGCAAACAGCGTGACTGACCGCGGCGCAGGCCTGGTGGCGGCCGGTACGGCTGCCGCGATCGCTCGTGGCTGGGTCCACGCGCCAGACCTTCCCGTCGGGCCCGAGAACAGCTGCAGGCCGTCGAGGGGACGCGGCTCGAGGAGACCCCGCGATCGATAAACGTTCGCGCCGAGGACCACGGGTGCTTCCTGGATAGGAGGCGGGAGGACGTAGGAGCGCCGCTCCGCGCGCCGGGCTAAACGTCGGCGGTGCCGAGACCGCGCGACGCGGATCGCCGAGACAGGAGCTGATCTCATGTGAAGCGGTTCCGGTAGTCTGCCGCTATGGGAGCAGGGAATCCGCGGGAGCAGACAGGGTCAGCCGCACCGATGCATTCGCCGGTCAACTGGGCGCTGCTCGGGCTCGTGATTGAACGACCCAGCTACGCCTACGAGCTCGCACGGCGCTTTGAGCGGACGTACGACGGGGCGCTGTCGCTCTCGAGCGTCTCCCACGTCTACACGGCGCTCGGCACGCTACGCGAGCGCGGGCTCGTCGAGGAGATCCCCGGCACGCCGGAGCACACACGCTCGCGCCGACGCTACCAGGCCACTGCAGACGGCGTCGGCGAGCACGCCGAGTGGCTGGTCGGAGCGGTCGCCGAGGAGCGCCGACGCCAGCGCGTGCTGATGGTGCAGCTCGGCGCGCTGGCGAGGACCCCGGACCGAGCGATCGCTGCGCTCGACGCCTACGAGCAGGCGTGCATCGCCGAGATGGCAGCCGCCCCACCCGCGGGCACAAACGATGGGCCGGGCACGACACCACTCGTCGCCCGGCTGATCGGCGAGGAGACACGGCTCACGATCGCCGCGAGACTGCGCTGGGCACAGTACGCGCGTGCGCAGCTGCAGGCGCTCGGATCGACGCGCCCCGGGACGGATTAGGGCGGACAGGATGAGCCTGCTGGCAGTCGAGCACGTCAGCAAGCGCTACCGCGACGGGCAGCGAGAGCGGAGCGTGCTGGAGGACGTCTCGTTGGAGGTTCGCGACGGCGAACTCGTCGTGATCTACGGCGAGCGGCGTTCGGGGCGCACCACCCTGCTGCGGATAGCGGCCGGCATCGAGGCGCCCGACAGGGGAACGGTCCTCTTTGACCAGCGCGACCTCGCACAGCACGGCGAGGATGCGCTCGGCGAGGGCATCGGCTACGTGCGCAAGAGCCTGCGCGGCAGCGAAGAGCACGGGGTGCTCGCACAGGTCGCCGCGCCGCTGCTCGCTCGCGGCATCCCCGTCGAGCAAGCGCGAGACGCCGCACGGGCGGCACTCGCACGCACCGGTGCGCAGCGCTGCAGCGCCGCCGCAGTAAGTGAGCTGAGCGCCGGCGAGACAGTGCGTGTCGCCCTCGCGCGAGCGCTCGCCCTCTCCCCCGCGCTGGTCCTGATCGACGAGCCCGCCGCCGGCGTCGAGCTCTCAGAGCGCGATGGCCTCCTCACTCAGCTGCGCACGCTCGCCGCAGAAGGCACCGCGGTCCTCGCGAGCACCGGCGAGCCCTCCGAGCTCGCCGGGGCGCATCGTGCGCTTACGCTCAGCGACGGGCGGCTGCGCGGCCCGAGCACTCCGGAGCTTGCGCCGGTCGTTGCGCTGCGCCGGGGCGTGTAGCAGCATCGAGAGATGCTCGAGCTCGAGGAGGTCGTAAAGCGCTACCGCAGCGGCGGCGAGGACGTCCGTGCCATCGACGGCGTCAGCTTGCAGCTTCACGCGGGCGAGATGCTCGCGCTGCAGGGGCCGAGCGGCTCGGGCAAGAGCACGTTGTTGCTGCTCGCCGCGGCGGCGCTGCGCGCCGACGCTGGGCGCGTCAGCTATCGGGGACAGGATCTCGCGGATCTCTCCGAGAAGGAGAGCGCCGAGTACCGCCTCGCGGAGATCGGCTTGGTGGCACAGAACACGCACCTGATGGCTCGGGTCTCCGCGCTCGAGAACGCCGCCACGAAGCTGCTACTCGGCGGCGTCGCTCTGGGAGAGGCGCGCGAGCGAGCGATGGGATGGCTGGGGCGCGTCGGCATGGCCTCGCGCGCCGGGCGCACACCAGAGGAGCTCTCCGGCGGTGAGCGCCAGCGTGTCGCGATCGCCCGCGCGCTCGCGGGCAAGCCAAAGCTGATCCTCGCCGATGAGCCGACCGCGAACCTCGACAGCGAGCGCTCGGCGCAAATCGTCTCGCTGCTCCTCGAGCTGGCACGCGAAAACGGCAAGGCGGTGCTGCTGGCCACCCACGATCCCGAGGCCGCCGGCGCCGCAGACCGGGTCCTCGCGCTGCGCGACGGACGCCTGCAGGGCGAGGCGGTCGAGCAGATCGGCCACACGTGAGCACGAGCGCAGGCGAGCCTCTGCGCACCCGGCGACTGCTCGGGGTGGGCGCGCTCGTCTACTTCTACCGTCGGCGCCTGCGCGCCCACGGCATACAGGAGCTGCTCGCCGGCGTCGGGATCGCCGCCGCCGTCGCGCTCGTGCTAGCCGCCGGGATCTCGCAGACCAGCATCGCCGGCTCCACACGCCAGGTGCTGCGAGCGGTGATCGGGCCAGCGAACCTCCAGCTGCGCTCCCGCGCAGCTGATGGTTTCCCTGAAGCCGAGCTGCGGCGGGTCGAAGCCATCCCCGGTGTCGAGCAGACCGCGCCGCTGCTTGAACGAGACGTTCATCTCAGGGGAGCTGACGGACGCATCGCGAGCATCTATCTCGCGGGCACCGACGTGAGCCTCGGGGTGCTCGACGGCCTCGGGCGCACGCTTCCGCTGGCCGCGTATGAGCCGGGCACAATCGCGATCAGCGCCACCAGCGCACGGGCGCTCGGGATCGCTCGCGTCGATGTCGCGCGGCACACCCAGGTGAGCGTGCTCGTCGGCGGCCTCGCCCATCGGGTGACGGTCAGCGCCGTGCTGGGCAGCGAAGCGATTGGGGTGCTCGCCGGGGCACACGTCGCCGTGATGCCGATCGCGACCATGCAGCGCCTGCTCGCAGCGCCGGGGAAGGTAACCCGCATCCTTGTGCGTGCCGGCACCCGGCGCGAGGCGAGCGTCGCGGGCAAGATGCGCACGCTGGCGGGCGCGCGGCTGATCGTAAGCGGCTCAGAACAGGACATCGCGCAGCTGCGCCAGGCACTCCACCCCGGCGCCCAGGCGAGCGCGCTGTTCGCGATCATCGGCGCGTTGCTCGGGCTCCTGATCGCGTTCAACGCGATGCTTTTGACCGTCCCCGAGCGCCGGCAGGCGATTGCCGACCTGCGGCTGTCGGGCACCCGGCGTAGCGCGATCGTGCAGCTGGTCATGTTCCAGGCGCTGTGCCTCGGCATAGCCGCGAGCGCGGTCGGCGTCGGCGTCGGCTACGTGCTCTCGCGCTGGGTTTTTCAACAGTCCACCGGCTATCTCGCTGAGGCGTTTGCGCTCAGCGGGGGAACGGTTGTGCCCGCTGGCACCGTCGCGCTCGCTGCGCTCGGCGGGGTGCTCGTGACGTGCGTTGCCTCGAGCGTGCCGCTGCTCGACCTGCGCCGCTCGCGCCCCCGAGACGCGATCTACCTCGCCGTAGAGACCCCGGGCGACACGCTAGGTGCCGACGGGCGGCAATGGCTCTCGCTCGGCGCGATCGCGCTCGTTGTGCTCGCGAGCGTGCTGTACGCCGCGGCCCCATCGAGCGCGCTCGTCGCGAGCGTGGCGCTGGCGGTGGCGACTGTGCTCGCCGTGCCGGTCGCGTTCACCGCGGTCCTTGCGGGAGCTCACGCTCTCAGCGAGCGGGCGCCCCGGATGAGCACCCTTGCGATGGCGCTCGGCGGCGTGCGCACCACGACCGTGCGCTCGGTTGCCCTGGCCGCAACCGGCGCTGTCGCGCTGTTCGGCAGCGTCGCCCTTGGCGGGGCACGCGGCGATCTACTCGCCGGCATCCGCTCGTTCGCGCACAGCTACGCGGCGGATGCCCCGATCTGGGTCTCAGAACCCGGCGACAATCAGGCAACGGGAGAGCTCCAACGCGACGGTGATGCCCCCCGGATCGCCCGACTGCTAGGTGTGGCGAGCGTGCGCGCCTACCAGGGCAGCTTCATGACGCTCGGTGCGAGGCGAGTGTGGGTGATCGCACGGCCACCCGGTGGGGCGAGCAGCGTACTGGCGAGCCAAACCATCGGTGGGCTCGCTGCGGCGCGAGTCGCGGACCGGCGTCTCGGCGAATCCGGATGGGTCGCGCTCTCGCAGCAGATCGCCTCGGAAATGCACACCCGGGTAGGCGGGACGATCGCACTGCCGACGCCGAGCGGCAGCTACCGCTACCGTGTGGCGGCGCTGACGACGAACCTCGCCTGGAGCCCGGGCGTGGTGTTCATGAGCACCGTCGACTACACGCGCGCCTGGGCCTCGAGCGCACCGAGCGCCCTGGCTGTGTTCCCCCAGCGGGGCGTGGGCGTCGCACGCCTGAGCGCTGAGATAGCGAGGGCAGTGGGAGAAGGCGGTGGCCTCGAAGTGGCGAGCGCCGCGAGCCGAGAAGCGAAAATCGATGCGCTCACCAGCGAAGGCCTCAGCCAGCTGGGGACCGTCTCGACGCTGCTGGTGCTGGCCGCGATACTCGCGCTCGCCGCGGCCCTCGCGTCGAGCATCAACCAACGCCGGCGCGGGCTCGCAGGCCTACGCCTGACAGGCGCGCCGCCGTCGCGACTGCGGCGGATACTGCTCGTCGAAGCCTCCCTGATGCTCGGCGCAGGCTGCGTCACCGGGGCGCTCGCGGGGATCTACGGCCAGTTCATCATGGACGCGTATCTGCGTCACATCACCGGGTTCCCGGTCGCGGGCGCAGGCGCGAGCGCGCGCCCGATTGAGATCTTCGCGATCGTGCTTGCGGCGGCGCTCGGCGTCTGCGCGATCCCGGCATGGCTCGCCTCGACGGTCCCCCCCGCGCTGGCGCTCACGGAAGACTGAGGAGCGATGGGCAGCACACGAGCGTCTCGCACGCGGCACAGCAAGCGCGTATGGTCGGACGGCGCGTTAGGAGCCCTGGCTCTCGCCAACGTGCGCTACTGGCCCACGGTGGCTCCCGCGGTCTATAGGGAGCTTGCGCGCTGGCGCGAGCCGGCGAGCAGCATCGCCGACCCCCGCCTGCGGGAGCTAGCGCTCGCCAAGCTCGCGCACGAGCGCTTCAACGCCAAGGTCGCCGCGACGCTCGCGACGCTCGCTCCGCGTGCCCAGCGTGCGGACACGGCCAAAGCGATCGTGGCACTCGAGCTGCTGTTCGACTACCTGGACGGACGCACGGAGCAGGCGACGCAGGAATCGATCGCAGACAGCCTGCAGCTCTATCGTCCGTTCATCGCCTCAGTTCAGGGCGCTCAGGGCGGTGCAGGGCACACTTGGCCAGAGCCGGAGAGCCCGAGAGGAGCAGACTGGAACTACCTTGCGGGCCTGTCTGAGCGCACACGGGAACGACTGTGCTCTCTGCCGAGCGCAGGCGCCGTCGCCGAGGTCGCGCGCGCGAGCGCGCAGCGATGCGCACAGGCACAGACGCGCCTACACGCGGCCGCGAGGATGGGAGACGAGCAGCTGCAGCGCTGGGCGGAGGTCCATGCGCGCGGGAGCGGCCTGGAGTGGCGCGAGTACACCGCCGGGTGCGCCTCCTCGGTCCTCGCCATGCATGCGCTGATCGCCGCCGCCGCCGAGGAGAGCACCAGCGCCAAGGACGCGCAGCGGATCGACGCGGCTTATCTCGCAATCGGCGCGGTGATCACGATCCTCGACAGCGTCGTCGATTGGGCCGAGGACAGCGCCTGCGGACGGACGGGCTTCATCAGGCTGTATGACAGCCGCGAGCTCGCGGAGCAGCTATGCGCGCTCACGCGCGAGGCGCTTTGCCGCGCACGAGAAGCCCCGCACAGAGGGCATCATGTGATGACGCTCGCCGGAGTCGCCGCCTACTACACGACCCACCCGGGAGCGAGCGAGCCGCACGCTCGCGAGCTGGCACGAATGGTGCGACGCCAGCTTTCGCCCACGATCTGGCCGACGCTCGCAGTGATGCGGTCGTGGCGGGCGGCAAAGAGCGCACGAGCTATGAGAACACGCAGAGCACAGCCGAACAGCGCGCCCGGCAAGGAGCAGACCTAGAATGGACGTGTGGAGAGGAGCCGTGAGATCCACGTGCGCCGGTGCTGAGATCGGCCGGCACGCGAGCGTTGCGGCGCCAGGCCTCGGCGCTGCTCGTTGCGTGTCTAGCGACGAGCGGCCTGCTCGCGACGCTGGCGCCGAGCGCAGGCTCGGCCCGGAGCGCTCGCGCCAAGGCGACCGCCAGCGTGAGCGTCAAGGACGAAGGGTACCTCCGGCTGGTGAGAAGCTCGGGTTCGGTGCTCTACGACGAAGGCTACGCGCACGGAACCTTCCCGGGGAACGTGAAGATTCGCTTCCTCTACGACGGAAACCCGAACGTCAGTGCGCAGATCACGATCTACGGACACTCCGGCAGCGTGCAGGCGAGCGGCAGCGGGCGACTCTCGAGCCCGACCAGCGCCAGCCCCAGCTTCAAGGGAGCGCTCACGATCACCGGCGGCAACGGACGCTACGCGCACGCCCACGGCGGCGGCACTTTCTACGGAGTCTTCTACCGTCGCAGCTACGCGATCACCGTCCAGACCCAAGGCACGCTTCAGTACTGAGCATCGCCTGCGCGGTGCTTGGGCTCACGAGCGCCGGCGC
Organism: uncultured Solirubrobacteraceae bacterium; assembly: GCA_963722435.1. Lineage (GTDB taxonomy): Bacteria > Actinomycetota > Thermoleophilia > Solirubrobacterales > Solirubrobacteraceae > Palsa-744. The sequence continues at coordinate 18,304 of CAVRKZ010000002.1, forward strand.
TCTCCCGCTCGCGGCGGTCGCAGAGGCGGACGCAGGCGGCGCCGGCGGACCCTCTGCCACGTTGAGCGCGGCATTTCGCCCCGAGCATCTCGGGGCACCTACGACCGTGAGCTTCGCGGTGAGCATCGACCCTCAGGCGGGCAGCGGGCCGATTCCGCTCTCGGCGGTGACGGTCAGCTATCCGAGCGATCTGGGCCTCGCGACGAGCGGCCTCGGGCTCGCGGCGTGCGAGGCGACCGTCCTTGAACTGGAGGGTCCAGAAGCATGCCCGCCGGACTCAGAGATGGGCGTGGGCAGCGCACTAGTGGAGGTTCCCTTCGGGTCCGACATCGTCAAAGAGACAGTGGCGCTGGCCATCTACGCGGCGGCCTCGCGCGACGGATACGTGCACATGTCCATCCTCGCGCAGGGCAGCGAACCAGTCATCGCCTCGAGCGTGCTCGCCGCCGTCCTTCATCCCGGCGAGCTCCTGATAAGCATCCCCCCGATCGCGAGCCTGCCGGGGGCGCCGTACGTCGCGCTCGTGAGCATGCACGCGAGCCTCGGCGGGGCACTCACGTACTACGAACGCGTCGGCGGGCGAACGGTCGCATATCACCCGCAGGGGATCGGGCTGCCGGACAGCTGTCCGCGCGGCGGGTGGAAGCTCTCCGCGAGCTTCTCGTTCATCGATGGGCAGAGCAGCAATGCGAGCACGGCCGTCCCGTGCCCGCACGCCCGCGCGGCCAGCACGACAGTCAAGCCATAGAAAGTTCGCTGCGGCGGGCGCCCAGAACTGCGCCATCATCGGTGAGATGGGGAGCACCACACGGGCGATCGCGCTACAGCGATCGGGGGCGATCAACGGCACGGCCCAGGCCCACCATGTGGCGATCATCAGCGACGGCAGCGCGCGGTGGGCGGCTGCCCACGGACTCTCGATGTGCGAGGGCCATGAAGCCGCGGCCGACACGGTGAGGGCACGAATCGCCGACGCGATCGAGCTCAGGCTCCATCAGCTGACGCTATACGCGTTCTCCACCGAGAACTGGGCGCGGCCGAAACGGGAGGTCAGGGCGCTCGTCGCGATGCTCGCCAGGCGCATTGAGGCTGACACCCCCGCGCTTCACGCGCAAGGGGTGCGGGTCCGCTTCATCGGCCGACGCGACCGCGCCGGCGAGCTGCTCACGCGCGCGATGACAGACGCCGAAGCGCTGACCGAGCGCAACACGGGGCTCGAGGTGTATGTCGCCTTCGACTACGGCGGTCGCGATGAGATCGTCCGGGCGGCCGAGCGCTACAACGGCGGGGGCGAGGCCGCGTTCGCTCGCCTCCTGACCACGAACGGGATGCGCGATCCGGATCTCGTGATCCGCACGAGCGGCGAGCAGCGCTTGTCGAACTTCCTGCTGTGGCAGGCCGCCTATGCGGAGCTCGTGTTTCGCCGCGAGCTGTGGCCGGATTTCAGCCGCCAAGCGTTCGTCGAGTGCCTGCATGAGTACTCGGAGCGCACGAGGCGGTTCGGCGCGCGCGCGAGCCTCCCGGACAGCGAAGGCAACGGCACGCCGCTCAGCGCTCGCGCGGCGAGATAAACACGGAGGCTGGCGCACGCCGCCCTGCGCCAAGAAATCCGTGAGTACCCAGGAGGACCTATAGGTGCGAAGAGCAGACCATAGGCGCTAACCTGTAGCGACGGCTGGCTAGGGCAGCGTAAACAACTATGGTGGGGTTCGTGGTGAGGGGAGCATGATCGGCGCGATCGCGGCAGCCGCGAGCCAGACGCGGAGGACGGCCGAGGACGCCAGCAGAACGCAGAGGCTCGAGCGAGCATGAACGTTCGCGTGGCACGCGCACGGCCGCAGAACGGTGCGCTGCAAAAAGGCCGTAGGAGCACGCAGCGCGAGCGCCTGCTGGCCGGAATGGTCAGGACCGCCAACCTGGAGGGATACGCGGGAGCAAACGTCTCGAAAGTCATCGCCGAGGCCGGGGTCTCGCGGCCGACGTTCTACGAATACTTTGAGGACCGGGACGCCTGCTTCCTGGAGGCGCTGCGCGAGGCCCAGCAGCGCCTGCTGGACGCGATCGGAGACGCCCTGGCACAGTGCCCGCCCCAGCAGGCGATCCAGGCGAGCCTAGCGGCGATCGTCGAGTTCGCGAGCGCGGAGCCCGGCCAGGCGCTGTTCCTGACGAGCCAGGCAATGGCTGCCGGGCCCCAAGCGCTGGACGTGCGCGACGAAGGCATCGCCGAGATCGAGCAAGCGATCGAAGATGCTCGCCGGCTCCTTGACCGTAGCGAGCTCAGCTGCGACCTCAGCCCCCGCATCGTGGTCGGAGGCCTCTACCGGCTGCTCGCCTCACGGCTGCGGCGCGGCGAGCTCGGACTGAGCAGGACGATCGACGAGCTGAACGCGTGGGTCGCCAGCTACGAGCGCCCGGTTGGCAAGCACCGCTGGCGCGCGTTGAGAGGAACACCGGCCGGGCCGGCGCCGGCGGGCCTCGCGCTGGGCCCGCTGCCGGCCCCCAGCCCGTTAGGACCCGGACGGCCCGGCCTGTCCAAGGAGGAGGTAGCCGCCAACCATCGCCAGCGAATCCTGCACGCAGCGGCGCAGCTCGCAGAGGAGAAGGGCTATAACGCCACCACGATCGCAGACATCACAGGCTTGGCCGGGGTCGACGGCCGCGCCTTCTATGCGGCGTTCGCCGACAAGCAGGAGGCGTTCATGGCGGTGCACGAGATCGGGGTGCAGCACGTCATGAGCGTCACGGCCGCGGCGTTCTTCACGGGTGCATCGTGGCCCGAGCGCATCTGGGCGGCCGGACGAGCACTCACCGGATTCCTCGAGAGCAACCCGATGATCGCGCATGTTGGCTTCGTGGAGGCCTACGCCGTCGGACCGGCCGCCGTGCAGCGCGTCGAGGACAGCCATATCACATTCACGATCTTCCTGCAGGAGGGCTACCAGCATAAGCCCCGGCGCACGCCGCCCTCCCGGCTGGCGCTCGAGGCGATCATCACCAGCATCTTCGAGATCGTCTACCGCGATGCCCGCCGCAGCATGGAACCGCGGCTGAGCGACATGCTCGGGCACATGGCATTCCTGGTGCTCGCCACGTTTCTGGGGGCGAAGGACGCCAACGAGTTCATCGAGGGGCGGCTGAGGCCGTGAGCGCACAGCGCGTCGCCGCCAGCTCTCGCGAGCGCAGGATCGCGGCGGAGAGCACGCGCCAGCACGCGGCCGTGAAGCGTCCCGGCCAGCGCATCGAGCGGGCGCGATAAACATCGCCGCGCGAGCAATCGCGATAAGGGCCGGTGTGAGGATCGGCTCAAGCGCGCCGGCAGCGTAAACACACGCACTGGGATTACGGGGCGTACGGGCTGGCCTAGCGGCTGCGCCAGCACTCTTGGGTAAGGCGCACACCCTGAGCGCGCGGCTAGGAAGATCGCCTGTATTCTCGCGCGATCTGCTGGCGTTGGCGGTAGGGTCTAGCGCTTTATGGCACGCCGCCCTCCAGCCCCGCCCGCGATAAACACGCCTGTGCAGAACCCGCGGAAGGCGACGCAACTAGAACGTCTGCACACGGGCATGATCGCCGCCGCCAACCGAGACGGGTACGCCGGAGCGAGCGTCTCCGCCGTGATCGGAGAGGCGAGGGTCTCCCGTCCGACCTTCTACGACTACTTCGAGGATCGCGACGACTGTTTCGTCAAGACCGTCGTCTACGTGCACGAGCAACTCCTCGCAGACGTGCGCGACAGCGTGGCTAACGGCCCTCGCGGGCTAGCCCTGGCGAGCGCCGTACACGCGACCGTGGCCTTCGCAAGCTCCCGGCCGGGTGAGGCGCAGTTTCTGATGATGGCGGCTCTGAGCGGCGGGCCCAAGGCACTTGACGCACGCGATCACGGCCTCAGAGAGACCGCGAAGGTGATCGAGGGCGCGGGCAAAGCGTTGGCGCGAGATGCCGTGGCGCCTGACCTCCCCGTGGCAGCAGTGCTCGGCGCAATCCACCGCGTGCTCGCCTCTAGGCTGCGACGCGCTGAACGCGCGTTCAGCGAGCTAGAGCAGGACCTCGTTGCGTGGATCGAAAGCTATGCTCAGCCCGTCGCAGAGCACCGGTGGGGAAAGCTCAGAACGACGACAGCACTCGAGCGCTCACCATATCTGCCTCCCACCAGCCTACGCATGCCGCCGGCGCTCGGGCCCGGGCGCCCGCGACTCTCCGAGGAGGAGGTCGCCGAAAACCACCGGCAGCGGATCATGTTCGCGACCGCGCAGGTCGTGCAGGAACGCGGCTACACCGCAGCCACCGTCTCGGAGATCACCCGGCTGGCAGGCGTCGACGGGCGCGCGCTCTACCGCCTCTTCGCCGACAAGCAGGAGGCTTTCAGCGCAATCCACGAGCTAGGATTCCAGTACCTGATGGCAGCCACCGCCGGCGCGTTCTTCGCCGGCAAGAGCTGGCCCGAGCGGATATGGGAGGCGTTCCGCGCCGCCGCACAGAGTGTCGATGACACGCCGACGTTCGCGCACGTGGCCTTCGTGGAGGCCTATGCCCTCGGAGCGCGCGGGATCCAGCGCGTCGAGGACAGCCACATCGCCTTCACGATCTTCCTGCAGGAGGGCTATCGCTATCAGCACGAGGGCGCCCCGCCATCTCGGCCAGCGCTCGAGGCGATCATCACCACGATCTTCGAGATCGTCTATCTGCAGGCGCGTGCGAGCAGGAAGCCCAAGGCGGCAGGGCTTCTGGCGCACTTCGTCTACCTGTGCCTTGCTCCCTTCATCGGGGGTGAGGCGGCGAACGAGTTCATCGACTCCCAGCTCGCCAAAGCGCGCAAACCGGCGAGCAGCTCGCAAGCTAAGCCGTCGCCAAAACGGACGGGTAGCCGCCCCGCGAAAGCCAGGCGCAAAGCGCGCTGAGTCGGGGTCTCCTCGGCGGATGACCGGCAGCCCAGAGCCGGCGAGTCACGAGCAAGGCTCCTCCCGCCGCAGGAGTCGACGACGGGAGGAGCCGCGCCGCGGCGCGAATCAGATGCCGCGGTGCCGCGTGACGTCCGGTCGAGGGTTAGAGACCGGGTTCTGCGAGCGCCCCGCGCTTGGGGGAACGGGAAGCTCGCACAACCCCGAACGCCACGACGCGACCAGCCTTCAACAAGCACTGGATAAACGTCGCCAAGCACAGTAGCGTACGGCGGCGATGCCTGTCAAGAGTGAGTCCGGGAGAGCCAGTTTTCCTTCCATACAGCGAGAATCCACGAGCGGCGAGCATGACGAGCACAACACGTGTAAACGTCAACCATGCAGTTGTCCTCGGCTGCTGGCCAAACATCGGACGAGGGGCCGATTCCACGGTCACGCCGCCCTCGCCAAGCTCAGTCGCGTCACGGGCGCCCGCTGTCCTCGCCGAGGATCCGAGCGCTCACGGAATGCTCACGCGACGAGCAGACCGTAAGCGTGAAGGCGGCGCGGGGCTACGAGAAGGGCGAGCAGCGCCAGCGTCTGCTCGCCGCGATCGTGGATGTTGCCAGCGAGCACGGGTACGAGGCCACCACGGTCGCCCGCGTGATCACCCGAGCGGGCGTCTCGAGGGCCACCTTCTACGAGCACTTCGCCGGCAAGCACGACTGCGTGCTGGGTGCGATCGAAGAGGTCGAAGGGCAACTCCTGGCGCAGGTCCGCGCGAGCGTGCGCCAGCACACGCCAGAGCAGGCAGCAGCAGCCGGCGTAGGAGCCATGCTCACGTTCGCAGAGAGCGAGCCCGCGAAGGCAGCGCTACTGATGGGCGAGGCGCTCGCGGGCGGGCCCCGGATGCTCGACGCTCGCGATCACGGCGTGCTGGAGATCGCGCGGGTGATCGAGCACGCATACGCGAATGCAGGGCCGTCCGCAGCGATCCCAGACATCTCCCCCATCGCGCTCGTTGGGGGCGTGCAGAGGATGCTCGCGGCCCGCCTGGGCCGCGGTGAGTACGAGCCGGCCGCGCTCGAGCAGGCGCTCGTACGCTGGTTGGAGCGCTACCGGGCGCCGGTAGGCCAGCACCGCTGGCGCGGCCTCACACCGCACGTGCCACCGCCGCGCTCGCCGTGGTTGCCCGCGAGCCCTCTGCGGGCGCCCCCGGCGCTGGCGCCCGGCCGTCCGCGCGAGCCGCCGGCGGCCGTCGCCGAAATCCACCGGCAACGAATCCTGTTCGCAGCCGCCGAGATCCTGCAGGCCCGCGGGCATGCGGCGGTCAGCGTCGCCGAGATAACCAGTCGCGCCGGCGTGGACGGCCGCGTCTTCTATTCAATCTTCGCGGACAAGCGCGACGTGCTGAGCGCGGTTCACGAGCTGACCTTCCAGCACACCATGGCGATCACCGCCAGCGCGTTCTTCACGACGGCGAGCTGGCCCGAGCGCGTGTGGGAGGCCGGGCGGGTGCTCACCCAGTACCTTGAGCAGAACCCCGTCATCACCCGCGCCGCGCTGCTCGACAGCTACGCCGGCACGCGAACCCAGGTGCAGCGGGTGGAGGACCTCACGGCGGCGTTCACGATCTTCCTGCAGGAGGGCTACCAGGACGCCGCTGGTGTCCCCGCGCCGTGCGCAGCGGAGCTCGAGGCGGTCGCTAGGGTCGCCTTCGAGATTGGCTATCGGCACGCCCGCGAGGCTCAGATCGCGCGTCTAGATGGGCTCACGGGGCTGCTGGGGCACCTCACCCACATGTGCCTCGCCCCGTTCTTGGGCGCGAGGGCAGCAAACGAGCAGATCGACACGCTGATGGCGCGGAACCATAGCTCTCGCGGCGCAGACGAGCACGCACGCGGGCGGCGCACGGGTCTATGAGCTCAAGCGCCGCGGAGCGTGCGATGGGCTATGCGAGCCCGCCGAGCGCGCTGGCAGCCCGCCGGCGCGCAGCATGTCGCGTGGGCCGGACGCCCCGCGCGCGTGGCGTCCGCCGATCCTTAGAGATGCGCTGCTCGAGAAAGCGGCTCGTCTGCGCCGCGCCGAGAAACGGGGCGAGGGCGATGAACACGGCTTGCGCCGTGAGCCCCGGCAGTCGCTCGCTCTCGCCGCGGCGGATCATCTGGTAGGCGAGCTCGAGCACCGAGGTGGCCAGAGCCTCCATGCAGAGCTCGGAGGGGACCTGGATGGTCGACTCGTAGCGGGACCCCTCCTCGAGGAAGATGGTGAACGCATTGGTGAGCTCCCGCAGCGTGGCGGCCGCCGGCGCCCCAGCTGCGTGACTCTCGACGAGCCCGGTCCATGCCAGGGTCGGGTTATCGGCGAGCGCCTGCAGCAGCGCAGCGGCGGCCTCCCAGACACGCTCAGGCCAGGAGTCGCCTGCCACGAACGCCCCGGCGCTGATCGCCATCACGTGCCCGAACAGGAGCTGGCCGCAAGCTTTGAGAGCCTCCCACTTCCCGGCGAAATGCCGGTAGAACGCTGGCGTGTCGAGACCCGCTGTGCGGGCGATCTCGGCGACTGTCGCGGCATGGTAGCCGCGCCGGGAAAGCACCTCGGCGGTGGCGAAGATGATCCGGAACCGCTGCTGCTGCGCCGCTTGAGGGCGTGAGGCCCGGGGAGCCCCGGGCGCCGGATCTGCCGGCGGACGCAAGCGGCTCGCCGCCACGAGCGAGGAGCGGGCAGGCGGGAGGGGATCGAGGGCGTGCCAGCGGCGCTCAGCGATGGGTAGCTGATAGCTCGCGAGCCAAGTCGCGAGCTCCCGGGAGAACTCGCCGCTGATCGGCTCGCCGCAGGTCAGCCGAGAGCCGAGCATTCGGCTCAGCGCTCCGATCAGCGTGCGGCTCGAGACGTCGGGGACCCGTGTCGCAACGGGTAGGTCCGCGTATGCGTGCTCGAGGAGGAGCGCCAGCTCCGCGATCATCTGCTCGCGCGCGTCGAAGACGCGGCCTCCCGCCGTGAGCGACTCGCTGAAAGCCAGGCGGGCGGGGCCAGGGTGCCCGAGCGCGAAGTCGGTCAGGGCTCGTGTCAGGCGCGCGGCGCAGCGCTCCGCGGGTTCGCCGCTCACGGCCACCCGTACCTCCTCGTGGAGAAGTCGATGGACCGGGTGCATGGCAGCCAAGAGGCAATCTGCCCGGTCCTTGAAGCACTCGTAGAACGTCGCGCGCGAAACACCGGCGGACGCGATGACCTGTGCGACCGTCACGCCTGGATAGCCGTCACGGGCGACGAGCTCGGCCAGCGCGTCGATGAGGCGCGCCCTCGGGCCGGCGCGGGGGCCCACAGGCTCCGCGCTCGCGTCTAGGACGGGCGGCTCTCGCGAAGCGCCGGCCCCCACCCCGCCTGGTGAGCCGTCATGAGGCACCCTTGCGATTATCGAGCGGCGAGGATGCCTCGTTGAGTCAAGGGTTAGAAGGTTCGGAGGCCGCGAGCGCTGACGCGGTGCTCGCAGCATCCCTGGGCCCGATGAACGGTGTGAGCGCGATGTACGCGAGCTGCGGCAGCAGCGTCGGCAGCGCCGCGCTGTCTCCGCGCGCGAGCTGGCGCTGGACGATCTCGAGGATCGCGCCGGTGACCGCCTCGCAGGCGACGGCGCCCAGCCGCCGTGCGTTGGGGGCGTAGCCCTCGCCCTCCCGCAGGAAGATCGCGAACGACCGTGCCGTGTCCTCGATGCGACGGACGCCTTCGGGGCCGGCCTCGTAGCACCCCAGCAGTGACAGATGGGACAGAGCGGGTGCTCGGGCAATCGCCTGCACGAGTGCCTCGAGCGCGTGCCAAACCCGCTCAGGCCACTCGGCGGCCTTTAGGTACGCGTCGGTGCAGGCCTGCAGGACGTGCTGGATGCCGTAGCGCTGGGCTCCGTCGAACGCGTCCTGCTTGCTGGCGAAATGCTCGTAGAAGACCTCACGTGAGACGGCTGCATGCGCGAGGACGTCGGCGACCGTCGCCTGCGTGTAGCCCTTCGCGAGCATCACCACCGCGGTGGCGTGGATGACGTGAGTTCGCTGGGTGCGGGCCACGAAACCCGGCGCCAGGCCCTGGCGGCCATGCGGAAGCCTTCCCGGGAGCGCCAGCGCAGAGACCGGCTCGATGCCGCGCATCTGCGCATGCGGCCCCGTGCTCCAGCGCTGGCGCCCGGCGGGGACGTGGTAGGAGCTGATCCACGCGAAGACATCCTCGCCCAGCGACGGCAGCAGATCCTCACGGCGGCTGCGAAGCGAGCGGCAGAGAATGCTGCGCAGCCCACCGATCAGTGCGCTCGCCGGAATGTCCAGAGTGCCCCCGTCTATGGGTGGGCAGGCCATCAGCGCCTCGGTTCGCTGCTCGAAAGCCTCGAGTGTCCGCTCAAGCGCTTGTCGGACACGCGGCCCGCAACCGCGAGCCTGGATGCCCACCATCCACCCCGCTGCCGGGTCATTGCTCAGACGGTCAAGTAGAACCTCGAGCGCGCTGCGCACGGCGACGGGCCAGCCGCGATCTCCGACGCGCAGCTGCAAACCCTCAAACACGCGCTCAACGGCAGCGAAGAAGGCCGCCACGAGCGCCTCTTCCGTGTCGCCGAAGAGCTCGTAGAACGTCGCTGTCGAGACCCCCGCGTGGGAGCAGACCTGGGCGACGCTCAAGTGCGGGGGCGCCGCGCGCACCGAGAGCTCGATCACAGAGTCCAGGATGCGCTGGCGTTGTGTGCGCTCGCGCCGGGCCGCCTCCGGGGAGCACGCCGCGTCAGCGCCGGTCGGCGCCCTCACTTGCGACGGCAGTGCATGCGTCATCTCCGCGGCGAGCAGAAGCTTGGAGCGACGCATTAGCCCTGCGCTCAGGCCGCGCGTGCACGCAGCAGGACGCCAGCTCCACGGGAGGGGATCATCGTGACGTTGCGGTGCTGCGCGTGCTCGGGCTCCGGGTGCGTCGGCCTCCAGGTCGAGCCGCCGCGCCATCGTCGCAAGGACGATGCGCTGCTCGGCCATCGCGAGCGTCGCACCCAGGCAGCGGCGTGTGCCTCCCCCGAACGGGATCCACTCGTACGGCCCCGGCTTACGAACGAGCCAGCGAACGGGCGAAAGGCGAACGGCTCAGGGTAGAGATCGTCGCGATGGTGCAGCAGCAGAATGCTGATGCTGACGCCGTTCCGGCGGGCAGGACGTACTCCCCGAGCCGCCACGGCACGCTTACACGGCGTCCGATGATGGGGATGACCGGACGACAACGCATGGCCTCGATGATCGTGGCCTCGACGTGCTCACTCGCGTGCTCGCCGGAGCGGACAGCAGCGAGCAGGGCCTCGTGGGCATCCGGGGTGCGTAGCAGGCGCTCCCACGTCCATGCCAGCGAGTTCGCGGTCGTCTCAAAGCCCGCGAGCAGGAGCGTGAGCAGCTCATCGCGCAGCTCGGATCCGAGAGCGCCTCGCCATCCTCCTCCTGGCGGACAGCAACAGTGAGAGGATGTCCCCACGTTCAGCCAGATCGGCTTCACGCCGACGGGCCTCGATGACCGGATAGGTGGCGCGGTCAAGGACGCCACGCCGGCGCGCACGAAGGCGACGGGCTCGGCGCGTCCCGTATTCGCGAGCTCGCCAAGCTTCGCCAGCAGCGAGGTCGATGCCCCGTCAGCTATTCACGTGCGGAGCGCAGCCGATGCTCGGCGCTCGCGAGGCGCTGGAGCGCCCCGACACCGAAGATGCCGGACATGATCACCTCCAGGGTGATCGCCTGCATGCGCGGCGCGAGCGCAAACGGGCGGCCCAGAGGCCAGCGGTCGATCTCGCGTTCGGCGACCTCGGCGATCATCTGCGCTGTAGCGCTCGACCGCGTCGCCGTGGAACGCGGGCAGCAGCAGCTTGCGCTGGCGCAGATGACGCTCCCCGTTCGCCGTCAGCACCGATGAGGGCCCCACGATCGGGCGCAGCGGAGACTCCGCCATAAGCGACGGTACGAGCTCCGGTTTGGCGGTGAACAGCGAGCGAGCGTGGTCGGGATGGCTCGTCACGACCACCGGACCCGAGATCCCCGCCTGCATCTCGAACACGTCGCCGAGCTCGCGCTTGCGCGCGGAACACGAACTCGATCTGCCGACGGCTGAAGCGCAGCATCTGCAGATACCGCGGAAAGGGGATGGCCGGGGGACGGAGGATGGGGTCCCTGGCGTCCGCCGGCGCGCTGGAGGAGCTCGATAGGTCGGCACCGAGCATGTTTATCGCAGAGTCGTGAGATCGAGCGATTGGCTGGGCTACGTGCCCAGAACCTGGCGAAAAGGGCTGCCCGATCAGGGGGTCTTCGACCGTCAGCGTGCGTGTGTTCGTGGTCAAAGCAAACCCAGTATAATCGTTTATTCGTATCCAGTCCACGCGGACGCTGGGGCATGAGCCTCGAGTCCGCGGCCCGCCAAGGAGGCTGCCTTCGAATGTCGAGCACCGCACCCCCCACCAGCTCGGGCGTCGAGGCCGCAGAGGCGGCGCTCGAGGCGATCACCGGCACAGCCAACCAGGAGCTGACATTCTCGCTGGCGCTCAGCCAGGATCAGAAGGACATCCGCGACTGGGTCCATGGCTTCGCCGCAGACGTCGTTCGCCCCGTCGCCCCCGAGTGGGACGAGAAGGAGCAGACCCCCTGGCCGATCATCGCCGAGGCGGCGAAGATCGGCCTCTATGGCTACGAAGGCCTAGCGCAGTTCTTTGCGGACCCCACGGGGCTGACGCTGCCGATCGTCAACGAGGAGCTCTTCTGGGGTGACGCCGGCATCGGCATGTCGATCATGGGCACAGCCCTCGCGGTCGCGGCGATCTTCGGGCAGGGCTCGGCGCAGCAGATCGGAGAGTGGATCCCGCGTTGCTTCGGCACCCAGGACGACATCAAGGTGGCCGCGTTCTGCGCCTCCGAGCCCAACGCCGGCTCCGATGTCTCCAACGTCCGTACACGCGCACGCTTCGACGAGGCTGCGGGCGAATGGGTGATAAACGGCCAGAAGGCCTGGGCGACGAACGGCGGGATCGCCGACGTGCACGTCGTGATCGCGACCGTCGACCCTGAGCTCGGCGCCCGCGGGCACGCAGCCTTCGTGGTGCCGATGAGCGAAGCCAAAGGCATCTCCCAGGGCACCAAGGTCTCAAAGCACGGCCTGCGTGCATCCCACACCGCGGATGTGTTTCTTGATGACTGCCGCGTCCCGGCAGACTACGTACTCGGAGGCAGGGAGCGCCTGGAGGAACGGATCGTCCGGGTGCGCGAGGGCAAGAAGAGCAAGTCGCAGGCGGCTATGCAGACCTTCGAGGCCTCGCGCCCGACCGTCGCCGCGCAGGCGCTCGGAATCGCGCGGGCGGCGTACGAGTATGCACTCGGCTACGCCAAGGAGCGCGAGCAGTTCGGACGCAAGATCATCGAGAACCAGGCGATCGCCTTCACGCTCGCGCGCATGAAGCTCGAGATCGACGCCACCCGCCTGTTGATCTGGCGCGCCTCCTGGATGGGGCGCAACCAGCATCCCTTTGAGAACGCGGAGGGCTCGATGTCAAAGCTCAAGGCGGGCGAGGTCGCGGTGTGGGTGACCGAGCGCGCGATCCAGATCCTCGGCGGCAATGGCTACACGCGCGAGTACCCCGTCGAGCGCTGGCACCGCGACGCGAAGATCTACGACATCTTCGAGGGCACCGCAGAGATCCAGCAGCTCGTGATCGCACGGGCGATCTCGGGCGTGCACATCAATTAGATGGTTGATTCCATGGCCATGCACCGCTGGCTGGCACGTCTGGCCTTCGCCGGCCGGCGTCCTCGGCCTCGGCCTTGCTACCAGCAAGGCCTTCGGCCTGCGTCCTTGGCCGACTCGACCATCCGCACCCCCAGAAGCCGGCACATCGCCATGGAATCAACCATCTAGCGCGGAACTGCACTGGCCTCAGATTGTCCCAGCTCTAAGGCGCGAGCAGCTCAAGCGAATGACTCCTCGACCAACGGCACTCAACGGGAGCAGCCCGCCGACAGTAAACGTCGAGAGCCGGCTGCGCGAGGCGAGCGAGCGGATGGCGCTGGCGCACGCCTTCGGCACGAGGCTGCGAGAGCTGCGCGTCGCCGGCGGGCTGACCCGCGGGCAGCTCGCAAGCAGGTGCCGCGTCTCGGCGTCCACCATCTGCAAGAGCGAACTGGGGCGCGGCGAGCCACGGCTCTCGCTGATCCTGATCCTGTGCGACGGGCTCGGGGTCTCACCTACGGAGCTCATGGACGACCTACCGACACCGCAGGCGCGGAGGACAAGGTGAGCAGCTTTCGCCTAGCCAACATGGAGCTCAATGAGCGTGCGCAACGTGCTGCCAGCGCGCATGCGTGGAGGCTGTGCGACGAGATCGACCGCAGGCAACGAGACCTGAACGAACTCCGGGTCGATCTGGCAGGAGCGATTGCCCTCTGCCATGCGCTCTTCGACGAATCCTGCGAGCAAGCAGAGCTCGACACACTGGAGCGCGCGGAGCGGATCCTTGGTCAGCTCGCTGACTAGCTGGACGTGGCGCACGCTGTTCCTGCAGGGGCGCTCTCGGCAGCACCCTGACGCGCCGCTATGAGCGCGGACACGGAGCCTCGTAGGTGACGGCCACGGTCTGGGGTCTGGACACTTGGCCGTAGCGAACCCCAGCGCGCGCACCGACGCGAAAGACACCCTCCCACCGCGCGGGGGCGCGGCGGGAGGGCTGTGCGCCGGGGAATAGAGAACGGCGCCCTAAAACCGACCGAGGGAAGGGCCGGGACTTCTCCGGGCGCACCCAAAGGAGAAAGGGTTACGCCCGCACAAGCCCCCCGCCAGACTATATAAACGTCAGCGTAGAGTTTAGCATACAGGCGCACAGCCTTATATCATGGCGTTTTCGCTCGCCGCTATAAACGATCACCACCAGGCTTTCTGCGCAGGCGGGTGCGCGCGCCGCGCCTCGTGCCAGGCCACAAGGGCGTGGGCGCCGCGACGGGAGAGGGGAAGCCGCGGCGCCCACTTGGGTGGAGCCCCCGAGGTAACGGGCCATCACCACAGGTCCGGCTTGCGAGCCCACCGATCCGTCAAGCAGTCCCGCACCGAGAAACGTTAGCGGGTAGACAGGCGCGCTGCAGTTGCCACGGCGGTTGCGCGCCTAGAACGTGGGCGTGTATGCTCAAACGGTGGCATCCGAGGCGAGGCCATAAACATGCGAGAGGGATTTCGACTCGCGCCGACGTCAGCGAGTAGCTCTCAAGACAGCACTCGCTGGCGCGAGCACAATCCGGCGGGGTCGCGATGCTGATCCGGACGTTCTCGAGATCACCGCGGATCGTTCCCCTCTACGCACGCGCCGCGGTGGCGGCGCTCCCCGCCATGTCGGCGCTGCCCTTCGTTCCCGGCAAAGGAGCGGACATACCCGAACAGCGCCTCGAGCAGCGCAGCGTGCCGGTCGCCCTCGAGCGGCTCGCCGCCTGCTCGGCGCTATGTGGCTTTCACGCCGATCGCCACCTACCACCCACCTACCCCCACCTGCTCGCCTTCCCTCTGCACGGGGGCTCATCCCCATCGGCAGCTCTGACACGCGCGATTACGTCGGTGTCCGCAGAGGACTCGAGCGTGTCTAGGCGTCAACCTCTGTACGCTCCCGCCATGGCTTGGGGGATGCGAGCCGGAGCGAGGTCCCGGACGATCTGGGGCGTCACCGCACCTCGCCGTCCATTCCGAACCAGCACGGTGGCCATGGCTATTGCGTTGGCCTCGGTGACGCTGTCAATGGCGGCACCAGTGCCTGCCAGCGCAAGGGGTGCGCGAGGAGGGGCAATCACCATCCTTACGCAAGGACTGCCACACGGGCAGCCGGCCTCGATGGTCATAACGGGCCCCCGGCTCCATAGCACCCTTCGTTCGCCCCGAGCAGTCTTACGAGGACTCCGCTCGGGTGTCTATGAACTGGTCCTGCGGCCCGTCGCGATCACCCGCCGCACGGGTCACATCTCGCCCGGAGCGGTGGCGTATCCGGACAAGGGCAGGCGTGTGATCCGACTTTCTGCCGGCGAGCGGACACGCGTCGTCGTCGCATATACCGCGATCGTCAATGCATCCGTTCGGGCGCTTCCCACCTCGCTGCTCGGAGTCATCGGAAGCGCCAGGGATCCCGTTGCCATTGTCCTCCCGGCAAGCGCTGCCCGACCCGCCATCGGCACGATCTTTACAAGTGGGCCCACTCAACAATTACCGTATGGACTGATTTCACGAGTGACGCGCGTGGCTCGACAGGGTCCGTGGTTCCTGGTGTCGCTCAGACCGGTACCGATTGCCGACGCGACCCCGGAGCTAACGTTCGCTGGAAGCCTGCCGCTGACTCCCGTTCCCGGCGAACCACATGAGCCTGCAGCAGCCACAGCGCATGCACACTCGGCCAGCAGCTGCAGCTCGCCTAGCTTGCTCGACTTCGGGGCGCACCTCGATAGCGTCGAAGTGCGCAAGGCCTTCCTTGGCGCGTGGCCCCCGCAGGTCGAGTTGAGCCTAGCCGTTCGAACGACCGAGTCGCTTGGTGTGAATGCAGCCGCCATCGGCATCAACTGCGATTGGACGATCGCAGAAATCGGCCCGTACGATGAGGCGATCCCGGTGGGGCCGATCGTCGTACCCGTATACGCGACACTTCCCGTGACAGCCGGGATTCACATCAACGGTACGTTGACTGCAGGCACCTTCAATATCGCGAGCACGACAGTCGCCAGTGTGGCTGCCGGCTTCGATTACAACGAAGCATCGCTCTCGCAACAGGGGAGCAACGTCTGGCTGTCCGGTTCGCCATCAATCTCGGGCAGCGCCACATTGACCGCGGCTATCGGCGTGCAGGCCGGCATCGGCGTCGCCAAAGGCGCGAACGTCCACCTGGAGGCCGACTTCGGGCCGGAGCTCGAGTGGAGCTCTGGTCAAGATTGCTCGCTCATGCTCAACATGGGATCGTTGAGCGCCGGCGTCAGCGTCTTCGATAGGTCCCTCAACACGCCACCGTTCACGCCGCTACGCATACATCTGTGGAGCGGCTGCGCGCCCAGCTCTGGCTCAGGGACAGCAGGGACACCACAACCAACCCCCCCACAGTCCCCTGGGACCTCGCCCACGCCTTCATCGCCGTCGTCTCCGACGACGCCCGCGCCCGGGCCACCGCCGCCTCCGCCGCCTCCGCCGCCTCCTCCGAGCACGTATTGGGAGACCACAGGCAGCGTGACGCATACGTGGACCGACTACCTCAATGCTGGGGGTTATGAAGGACCGGTGATTCCGTCCAACACCACCGTACAGATCGCGTGCAAGATCACCGGCTTCGCCGTCGCAGACGGGAACACGTGGTGGTATCGCATCGCGTCAAGCCCATGGAACAGTAATTACTATGCGTCCGCTGATGCCTTCTACAACAATGGGCAAACTTCGGGAAGCCTGGTAGGGACGCCCTTTGTCGACCCGGCGGTCCCTGACTGCTAGGCACTGGCGAGTTGAATGGAAACCTGATCTTGAGCATTTACATCCCCGCGCGCTAGCGCCTTTACACAGGCGAGTGCGCGCGCCGAGCTTCGTGCGGCTCGGCAAGGGCGTGGGCGCCGCGGCGAGAGATGCGTGGACCGCGGCGCCCACTTGAGTGGGGCCCTCGGGGGTTCGAGGGCCATCACCCCGGGTCCGGCTCGCGAGCCCACCAATGCATCAAGCAGCCCCGCGGCAATAAACGTTAGCGGGTAGGCAGAAGGGATGCAATCAGTACGGGGCCGCACGCCGGACGCATTGGCGTGTATCCTCGGGACGATGTCCCGTGAGGCGAGGCTATAAACGTGCGGGAGGGATTTTCTGAACTGACGCCAAGGCCGGCGGCCCCCGATGGCACGAGCGAGCGCCCAACGAGGACGCAGGGTGACGTGAGCAGCCGCACGCCCACGGCAGGTCGCAACGGGCTTGCTATGGCCGCCCGGAGCCGCTGGGTCAGGAGGCGAATCTACAGCGAGCTGCCACCCGGGCCAGCGCTACCGACGGTGCTACAAACCCTGCTCGCCTGGCGCCACACGGCCGGCTTCCTCGCGGCGGCTCGGCGACGCTACGGACCGATCTACACGCTCCGGATCATGCCGTGGGGCCGGGTCGTCGTGATCGCCGGCGCGCACTCGATCAAACAGGTATTCACCGGCGATCCCGCCACCTTCCATGCGGGCGAGGCCAACGCGATGCTCGCCCCGGTGCTCGGAGCGCACTCGGTGCTGGTACTCGACGAGGACGAGCACCTACAGGCGCGTGAGCGCCTCCTACCCGCCTTCCACGCTGACGCCGTCCGCGGCTACGAGCAGATCGTCGAGCGAAGCGTCATCGAGGAGATCGAGCGCTGGCCCATCGGCAAGCCCTTCCCGCTTCACCCACGCATGCGCGCGATCACGCTCGAAGTGACCCTCAAGGCGATCATCGGCGTCAGCGACCCCGAACGTCTCGCTGCCCTACGCGAGGTGCTGCCCGCGAGCACGTCGGTCACACCCGCGATCATGGCCATGGGGGCGTTCCCCACGCTCGGGCGCGTCGGGCGCGTCGGGCGGTGGCGGCGCTACCAGGACACGCTCGCCCACGCCAACAGCCTGCTCCGAACCGAGATCGCCGAGCGCCGGCATGACCCCGAGCTCGCCGAGCGAAACGACGTCCTCTCAGCACTCGTGCGCGCCGGCGAGAGCGACGACGAGGAGCTACGCGACCACATCATGACGCTGCTATTAGCCGGACACGAGACCAGCGCGACCGGCATGGCCTGGATCTTCGAGCGGCTGCTGCGCCACCCCGAGATCCACGCCCGCGC
This sequence comes from uncultured Solirubrobacteraceae bacterium, assembly GCA_963722435.1. Classification (GTDB taxonomy): domain Bacteria; phylum Actinomycetota; class Thermoleophilia; order Solirubrobacterales; family Solirubrobacteraceae; genus Palsa-744. The sequence goes on from CAVRKZ010000002.1 coordinate 36,010, forward strand.
GCGCCTAGGCGAAGACGCCTATCTCGACGCGGTCGTACAGGAGACACTCCGCGTGCGACCAGTGATCCCCGCCGTCCTGCGCCAGCTACGGACCCCGGTCTCACTCGGCGACCACTATCTACCGGCCGGCATCACAGTGATGCCCGCAATAGCCCTGATGCACAACGACTTCCGAGAACCCGAACGCTTCACACCCGAGCGGTTCCTCGAAGACAACGGCGCCAGCACATACACCTGGACCCCATTCGGCGGCGGACGCCGACGGTGCCTCGGCGCCGCCTTCGCGAGCAGCGAGATGCGCGTCGCACTACGCACCATCCTCGAGCGCACCGCGCTGCGAGCAGACAGGCCCGCCAGCGAGAAGATCCGCGACCACCACATCAGGCTCGTGCCGGCACGGGGGGCGCGGGTTGTTAGGGAGGCGTAGGCGCGTGAAGGGCACCAACGCATCGCTCGTGGTGAAGCAGCCTGAGACCGGCGCGCACGGCGAATCAGCGAGTCGCAGGTGTGCCTGGCGATAGCCGGAGAAAGCCTGCGGATCTGCTGATCAACCTCACGGCTCGACGGCCGACCGGTTGGGTTGCGCGGAAGACCTACGGCGGGACGCGCGGAGCGCCGAAGAGACATGAGGACGTGTTCGACCGGGTATTGGAGCGAGCAGGGCCTCTCGAAGGTGAGCACTGTCTGGAGATCGGCTGCGGCGGAGGGAGGCTGCTCGAGCGAGCGCTCGCAGCGGGCGCCACGTGCGTGGGTGTCGACCACAGCGCTGACATGCTGGCGCTGACTCGTGATCGCAACCTGGTGGCAATCGAACGGGGATCTCTCGAGCTGGAGCTCAGCGACGCGGCTGACCTGCCATGGCGCGCAGACACATTCAGCGTCGTGGTCTGCGCAAATACGTTCTTCTTTGTCGAGGAACCCGAGTGCATGCTGAACGAAGCCGCACGGGTACTGACACCGGGAGGACGTCTAGTCATCGCGACCGTGCCAGGCCCACTGCCAGCCGCCTCGCCACGCAAGTGGTGGGTCTACGTCTGGGGGTCGAGAATGCACACCTACGACGACGAGACCATGCACAGGATGGTTGCCGACGCCGGCCTCAGGGACATCATGATTACGCGGGACACCCGAGGCGAGCCAGTCCAGCTCGTAAGCGCACGGCGATGAGAGGGCGGACCCGCCTTGCTGCGCGTTTCGACGCACAACCCTCGGGCCGCTTTCTGCGCTTGAGGCTGCAGAGCAGATCATCTCAACCCCGTTGAAGACGCTCGCTTGTACGTGTCCAACGTCAGGGAGTATTGAATCGAGAACAAGAGGGCTGGTCGCAAGAAGCGCTAGCGCGAGAGCTTGGGGTCAGCCGGCAGACCATCGTCAATATCGAGAAAGGGATCAGCGAACCCCGCGTCCTCTTAGCCATCGTCCTCGCCGCTACGCTGGGCGTGGCTATTGAGCAGCTCTTTCGCAAAGGAACCACGCCATGACGAAATACGCAATCATCGCCCGCATAGACGTGCGCCGTGCCCTGCACTTCGCACCAGAACTGACGGCGCAAGTGCTTGAGCAAGTGCTTGTGGACGCAACGGTGGAGGCTTGGGGCGGGGACCCCTACAACCAGGTCACGTTCACGGTTCAGCTGAAGCGGCCGACTCATCAGCAGGCCCTAAGCGAGATCGGCCAGATTCTCGAGCGATACGCGTTCTACGTGTCGGAAGCGACCGTGAGTGAGGTAGCCGGCGATGCGGTCAAGGCGGTCATCATTGAGACGTTCGGCGAGGGAGACCTTGTCCTCGCCCTCGCAGCGCTGGCGCGTAGCTTTACGGAACGTGTGGTTGGTGCGGAGGCGAACAAGATCAGGCGCGACTATGAAGCACGCCAGGATCACGAAGGAAACTGGTCCCTCACCAGACTGCCGCAGCAGCGGAGCTCAGGCGCCGGAGCGCAGCCTGGACTGTCGCCCGCCTGAGGCCGACCCTGGGCTGTCGGGGTGCGTCGCTTCACAGCGCGGACTCATCGGCCTGAAGGCCGAGATCTTGCTCGCGGTCGCGCTGCTGGGCGTCGCGCATCAGCTGCGCCACCTCGCTCTCCCGGTCGGGCACCGTGGCGATCGCGATGCTCGGCTCCTGCGCATGGCTCTCCGTCATCGCCTCGCCGAGCCGCTCGATCGCGCCGGCGTCCATGCCCTGCTCGCCGAGGTCCTCGCGCGAGACGTAGATGTCGGTGCGCTCCTGTGCGCGGGTGAGGGCGACGTAGGTGTGCTCGCGGTCGGTCTGCCAGCCACCGGTCAGCACGAACGCGCGGTCGACGGTGCGGCCTTGCGCCTTGTAGACGTGCTGGGCGTATGCGAGGCGAGGTCGCTGAACTCCTCGGCGTTGAGCTGTACCTCGCGCGCGTGCGCGCCCTTGGTCTCGATCGAAAGGCGATCTGGCTCGCCAACTTCAGTGACGGTGCCGAGGGTGCCGTTCTCGACCCGCAGCTGGCCCGGCTGGTGTAGTGCCGCCGCGAAGATGACGTCGTCGCCTGCCGAAAGGCCATACGCACGCCCAGGGAGCTCCGTCTTGCCTGCGCCCAGCTCGCCGGCCTGTGCCCGGCGCTCCTGGGCGAAGGCGTTGATCCGGTCGAGCTCGACGTTTGAGGCGTCGGTGAGCATCACCGTCCGCTCGTCTGGGTGCTCCTGGCGCGCACGGTCCCAGTCGCTGACCATCCGCTCTGCGGCCGCTTGACGGGTTTCGGAGATGTGCAGGCGCTCGTGGGCCTCATAGCTCGCGAGCGCGCGCTCGGCATCGCCGTCGCGCAGCTGCTGCCAGGCCTCGCGCTCCCACGCGTGGGTGGCCCTGTGGACCTCTGCCACCTCGGCGGTTGGCACGTGGTCCTGGAGCGCGGCGAACATGCCGCCGGCGCCGATCGAGGGCAGCTGCGCCTGGTCGCCGACGAGCAGGAGCTTGCTCTCGCGCTGCGCGGTCATCTCGGTGAGCTTCGCAGAGCCGGCGAGTGTCGGCCATGCCAGCCTCGTCCATGATCACGACCGTGCGCGACTCAATGCGCACGCTGCCGTTCTCGACGCGCGCGAGCAGGGCATCGGTCGTCATCGAGCGCTCGAGCCTCGCGTCGGCGCCCAGTCGCTCGGCCGTCGCGCCCGCGACCGCGGTGCCGATCACCTGATAGCCCTCGCGCTGCCAGCGCTCCGGCGCCGCCCGGATCACGACACCCTTGCCCGTGCCGGCCTGGCCGACGAGCACGCTGACGCCGCCTTCACCGGTGATCGTGTCCACGGCGGCGCGCTGCTCGGCCGATCAGCGGAGCGCCGATCTCGCGCTGGACCTCGACGCGTGCGTCGCGCAGCGATCGAGTCGCTCACCGGCGCGGTCCGCTCAGACGCGCGGGACTGTGCGCTAGCTGCAACATCTGCTTGCTCGCGCTCGCGCAGCTCGCGCGTCGTCCAACGGCCGTCCGTGAGCGCAACCAGCTTGCCCGAGCGCGCCAGCTCCAGCGAGCCCGTGTCGGCCTCGCTCGGGTGCGAGACGCCCGCCGCGAGCTCATACGCGCGAGCGTGGAGGTCGCGGTCACTCACCGTCGAGCGCGCCCTCGTCACGTCGGCGAGCAGGTGCCCTTGCGAGGCTGCGCGGGATCGACTCCGGCCTCGCGCTCAAACGAATACAGGCCCTGCGCCTGCTCGCGCGAGAGGCCGTACTCCTCACCGACGCGCCCGCCACGCCTGATCGACGTTGACCGACGCGACCGTCGTCTTCGTTCCTCGCGTGCCGACCGTAATCGAGCCGAGCTCGCCGGCGCGCGGGTCGCGGCCGTAGCGGTTGCGAAAGCGCCCGCGCCGCGCGCTCGATCTCAGCGCCGCGCATCGACCAACGCTCACTGAGCTTCTCGGGAACACCTGCCACCTCGAAGTAGCGCCCGTCCCTGCCGGTCCGGCCGCGGATCTCGAGACCGAGCTCCTGCAGGCCGTAGCGCGAGCTCCGCGCGGTACCACGCACCGTTCGCACGCGCCGAGCGGAACAGCTCGCGCGAGTCCACCGCAGCGAAGCGCCCATTCATCCGCTCGGCGCCGAGCACGACGACATGGGAGTGCAGCTGCGGGTCGGGCACGCCGCCGCGCTCCTGATCGCGCGTGAGCCGGCTCGAGGTGTGCACGAACTCCGCCGCCAGCAGGCGCTCGGCGCGCTCCCAACGCAGCTCGCCGTCCACGCGCGTGCGCAGCAGCTCGACATCGCGCTCGATCCGCGCGATCGTGCCCGCGACCGCCCTGCCATGCGCCGCCTCGATCCGCGCACGCTCATACGGCGAGGACACCGCCCACAGAGCGGACACCGACTTCGGCGCGCTGAACGTCAAATCGATGCCCGCAACGCGCGAGCCATCGCCGCCCGCCCGTCGCAGCTCGTGGCCGTCGGCCGGCGAGACGCCGTGCATCAGCGCGGCGAGGTCTTCGCGCTCGACCGGGCGATCGGAGCAAGGCCGAGCTCCGCGAGCAGCGCGCGGCGAACCGTGCCAGCGACTCGGCGCGAGCGTCGCCCCGCCGCCACCTTCGCCCTCACCGCTGCCCGTGTAGTAGTCGCCGCGATCCGACGCCGAGGTCAGATAAGCCGCGTAGCCCGCCGCCGAATCACCCGAGATCTTGTGTGTCGTCTGCATCCCAGCGAACGTAACAACGAGCGCTGGGCAGCCTCAATAGATGTGAAACTCAGGGCAACTCACCGCTAGTCGAGACATCCAAAGGAGCGAAACAATTTAGGTAAAGGTGAGGCGGTGCACCTGAGTGCGTATAGTCTGCTCGACTTACAGCGCCGCTGGGGTTAGCTGGATGTTGACGTCAGAAAACTGGATCGGACACTCCGTACGCGAGGTATCTGATGTGCGGGAGGATCGCCTTCAGCGTGTCTTGTTCGGCCGCGCAGAGGTCGGTGGTCGTCGCCTTGGAGGCGCCACGGAGGCTGGTCAGAGTGTACCTGCCTCGCAGGCGCCTTTGCCGGGCGTCACGACCGCTCGCCGAGCTGGCAGCCGCCAGAAACATCTGTACTCGCCTTCATCTGTGCCCCTTGCGACGCAGCGCGTCCGCATAGAACGTTGCAAACTGAGCGCTATTGGAAGCACCAGCCAGAACAAAAAAACGGCGTCAGTGGGATATTCGTCCAATGCCACCTATCGTGGGGACGTCTGTCTTGTGGAATCGACACTGGCTGCCGATGTGGTGTGGTGCAATGGCCATTCCACGCTTGAGCCAGGAGCAGGGTCTAGAACACGCGCCGCCGGTACCGCCCGCCGTGCTGCAGCGGCCGAGCGAAGATCTTCCTGCGCTTGGTGAGGCGTTGAGAGCGCGCGCCGAGGATGTACTCGTGGAAACGGTTGCGCGAACCACCGGATCGGGCGAAGAGGTCGAGGCTGTGGTTCAGGAATGCATGGAACGGATCAGCGTCAGCTCGACGACGGCGGTCGCCCGCTGGATCGCGGGGGAGGGCATCGACGCGGCGCTCGAGGCAGGCCGAGAGACCTGGGAGATCTTCGCCGAGCTCGCAGCGCAGCACTCGGTGTCTTTAGACGACGTGACCAAACGGTGTTTTGCGTGGAGAAACGTGATGGCCGAGGTCATGCACGAGAGTGCCGCCGCGCTTGGTTCTTCGCCGGAGGCGCTCAGTCAGGCTCTTGGGATCTTGCAGCTGAGCCTCGAGTTCAGTCTCGTGCGGATGTGCGAGTGCTTCGAGGTTGAGCGCAAGCGCATGGACGAAGAGCTCTCGTTCCTGGCGACGCACGACCCATTGACCGGGCTGCCGAACCGCGCGTTGGTACTCGACCGCGCCGAGCAGCTGCTCGCGCGCGCGGCACGCCAGCCAGGGATCCTCGCCGGCGCGCTGTTCATCGACGTCGATGACCTCAAGCACGTCAACGACAACATCGGGCACGCGGCCGGAGATCAGCTCCTCAGGACCATGGCGGAGCGGCTGCAGGGCGCGGTGCGCGCGCAGGACACCGTCGGCCGACTCAGCGGAGACGAGTTCGTCGTGCTGGGCGAGATGACAGCCGACGAGCTCACGCTCGACGTCCTTGCCGACCGGCTGACCAAGGTACTGCGCGAGCCGGTTGAGCTCGACCACGGCCGCAAGACGATCTCGGTCACGGCCAGCATCGGCGTGGCGGTGGGGCAGTATGCGAGCTCCGATGCACTCTTGCGCGACGCCGACTTGGCCCTGTATGCCGCCAAGAGCGCCGGAAAGGATCGCCACGTGCTGTTCGAGCCGAGCATGGGTGTGGACGTGGCGGGTCGCTCGGAGCTCGAGGCAGATCTGAGCGCGGCTCTTGGGGAGGGGCAGTTCTTCCTGCTCTACCAGCCGATCTTCGACCTGCCGAGCCGGGCGCTGGTCGGCGTCGAGGTGCTCATCCGCTGGCGCCATCCGCAGCGGGGTTTCATGCGTCCAGACCATTTCATTCCGCTGGCCGAGGAGAGTGGGCTGATCGTGCCGATCGGCCGCTGGGTTCTCGACGAGGCGTGCCGCCAAGCGGCGGCATGGGCCCGGGAAGGCGTGCGAATCGGCGTCTCGGTGAACGTATCGGCCCATCAGCTCGCGCGAAGGGATTTCGTCGACGATGTTCGCGGGGCGCTTCAAGGGTCTGCGATAGAGCCCTCGTTGCTGACACTCGAGATCACCGAGACCGCCGCAATGCGCAACGTGCCCGTGGCATGTGAGCACCTCGGCGCCATCAGGGCGCTCGGCGTGCGCGTCGCGATCGACGACTTCGGCACGGGATATGCGTCTCTCTCACACCTGCAGCGACTGCCGGTCGACATCCTCAAGATCGACATGAGCTTCGTGCAGGCGCTCAAGAAATACGGGGGCTGGGATCGCGAGCTGCTCCATGCAAGCGAACTGCTCCACGCCATACTGGGCGTGGGCCAAGCCCTCTCACTATCGGTGATCGCCGAGGGCATCGAGGAGCAGAGTCAGATGGACGCACTCGAGGCGATGGGCTGCGAGCTGGGACAGGGCTTCCTCTTGGGCAAGCCCAGCCCCGCGGAGGTCATCAGGGGCCTGCAGAGTCCCCCCGGAGCACATCGAGCTCCTACACGACGCGCGAGCAAACCCAGCTCCTCACGCTCGATCGGCCGTACGCGCTCGACTGCTTGATCCTCGGTCGGTTCGCCCCGCCTATGTGAGCCATCCTGTGTTTCACGGAGACTTTGATCTGACACCGTCCCTGTCAAACCCAGGGCGGCTCAGCCCGCTCGCGTAGCCTGCGCTGGCGTGCGACGGCCCCGTTGCGCTCGCTTTTGGCCGCGCCTCGCCTTCGCTGGCTACGCGGGACATTGCGCCGCGCCCAGCCGAGGTATGCCTCTCTGAGGCAGGCGCGGCCCGGTAGGCGGTTGCGCGCGCAGCTCGGCCGCTAGCCCGCAGGAGCACCGGGAGCTAGCGTTGATCCGGCTGCGCCCAAAAGCCCCCTCCCGCCGATAGGCCGCGGGTGCGCCCGGATTCGGGTTGAGCCGGGACGAACATACGCATGGGGAACAATCTGGGGAACAAAGTGAGGGAAACCGAGAGATACCCAACGCCCAGAAACCCAATGAATGCGGGCATCTTGGCCCCACAGATACCCGGTTCGAGCGGTTGTGGTCCAGGCGGTCGTGGGTTCGAGCCCCATCGCTCACCCCTAAGAACTCCCTGCAAATGGGCATCTTTTGGCCACCTGGCTCTCAGGTCGAGGGATTTAATTGGGGAATCAATTTCCGGCACGAGTGACCCTCGGCCGAACCGACGAGCCGTCTAGCCACCGTCGCTGCTGCCGGGGAATTGCCTGCAAATCCCCCATTTTGGTCAGTGACGCCCTTGCCCGCTCGCCTTCGCCCACGTGAGCAACACCGGCGTGTTTGTAGGTCACAGATCCAGGTGGTCGTGGGTTGCGGGCGCTGCGGTTTTGGAGACCACGTGTTCAGGCGCGTTTCGGCCCGGAAACACTGGGGTTGGCAGAGCTTAGGGATCGTTGTAGGGATCGAATCGTCGCGCGGTCATGTACGAAAGGACTCTCAGAACACCCGCTCTCCCCCCGAATTCTCTGAGCTGACTCCACGATCCCCGTCAGTCGGCAGCGACTATCACCTACCTCGCCAGCTCCCAGGCTCAGTCGTCGTCGGCGACGAGGATGAGCGGTCGAATCGCCATGGCGAGCCGACAGCGCCCCTTGAAGTCCCGCCTGACTCGGTCTCTCGACACGCTGGCGACGAATGGGAGAATCCCCTCCCTGCCCATCCATTCGGAAATCGGCCCGACGTCCCACCCCTTCGTCTCGGGCGCCAGCTTGGTCCGGGCGTAGGTGAGGTGGACGATCTCCTTGGCTACGCGGTCGATGTCGGGCGCGAGGTCGGACGCGGACCGCAGCTCTTGCCAGACGCCGGCATCGAAGTAGTCGACGGCCAGCATGTCGCCGTCCTTGGCCCTGTCGCAGAAGAAAAAGGCGTGGAGGTTGCGGAGGTGGACCGTCCAAGACTCAAGGGCCGCGTTTTTTGCGCCTTGCGTCCATTTCTTCTCGTTGGCTCGGGCCTCCTCTATCTCTTCCAGCTCGCCAAGCGAGCCGAACAGCATCTCAACCTCGTAGGCGACGTGCTCAGACGCAGCTCGAAGCTGCGCGTCGGATCGCTTCGGGCGCGCTGACACGGAAGGCTCTAGTTACCGTCCTCGGGTGACGGCCTGCCGTGCGGGAGTCCCTCGTCGTCGTCGACCTCTTCCTCGTCCGGATCGCCGTCGGGCAGATCAATCTTGATCCGCCGGACGATGCGTTCTTCTTCGATCTCGACGACGCTCCTCGCCCTCGGGTTGTCGGGGTGTTTGTCGCGATCATGCTCCCAACGTCGTTTCATCCATTTCACGGCAGCGCCGAAAAGCAGCGCTGTCTCGACGCCTTCCTTGGATTCGTGCCAGATGTACAGCACCTCATGCAGTGGCCCGCCGTAGCCCACCTCGGGCCTGAAGGTTGGAACGACCTTGGCGTCCGGCGCGGCTGCGCGGATCGCCTCTGCGAGTTCGTCGAGTTCGCCACGGGAGAAGTCGTGCGGATTTGCCGGATCGAGCAGAACCGTCATCGCGGCTTCTTTCGACCGATGGCGACGACGGCGGGCATCTGACGCTCCACCGTCTCCCAGTCATAGCCGAGTGCCCTGCCGAACCCTTCGGCAGCATCGCGGCATCGTGGCCGAGCGTCCGCCTCGTGAAGCCAAAGCTCCAGCTCGTCACTCTCGAAGACCTTGGCTCGCTCTTGGGCGTGACCCTCAAGGTATGCCGCATAGCCGTGGTGCCTCCCGTCCGGGACGACGTACAGCTCCCGGATACTGCTCTGACGGTCCGCACCGTGGTAGACGTGCATCCTCGCCACGGTCTTATTGTCGCGGCGAATCTCGAATACATCGACTGGCCTTTCCGTCTGGAGTGAATAGACCTCCCAGTAGAGAAGCCGGTGGGGGGCTCCGGCCATGGTCTGCGTGTCTGACTGAAACTGATTGGGCGCGCCCCAAGCCCGAACGACGTCGCGAGTCTCGGGACGCCGGCCCTTTTCCAGCATTGAATAGAACGCTCGCGACGGGCCACCCATCGAGACCCAAGAAGCCATCACGCTCGTGACGTGCTCGTCGAAATAATCGCGTGACATGTAGCCGATGCCGTTGTCACCCCAGTCGTGACGCCAGCCGAAGAACGCGATCAGGTCGGGGTCGTCGTGATAACGCGCCAAGGCCGAGTGTTGGCCACGGTAGGGATCAGCACCGTCGGGCACCTTGAGGACGCCTGCCGGCGCGTAGTAGGCCGAATCGAAGTACCGAAAGCCGAGCTCTACTCCCGGCGGGGCAACGCGCTTGCGCGACCCATGCAGATGTGCGGCGAGCGTGACGATAAACCGCACCTTGTCAAACGAGGAGATAGGCTCGTAAAAGTGGGCCGGAATTAGCTGCTCGCCGACGACTACTCGGTTCACCATGTGTGGATACGTCCACTCAAGCTCTGGGTAGCCGCTGATCGCCCGGGCCTTCCACCAGAGCCCGTGAGGCGTTGTCTCGCGATACGTCCGGATGCCAGGAAAGAACGGGAAGATCGGCTGGAACGCCGGAGCGTTGACGTCTGCGTACCGCTGAGCGCTCATGCGCTGATTGTCTCATCCGCCTCGGAGGGGGTTGCTACCTCACGAGAAGGACGCGCCTGGGTCCAGAATCGGGCGGAGCGTGATCCCGTTGCTGTCGAGGACAGACGGGAAGCGAATGGCCAGCGCCCGCCGTCCCAAGGAGCGCTTCAGCCCGCCGACCTCGCGGAGCGCCACGCGATCAGACTTCCGCTCGATCTTGTTGTACAGCCAGCGGCCGGTGTCCACGCATTTTTCGGCTTCGCCTCTGTCCTCGTGGGTCAATCGGAAACCGGCATGAACGATCTTGTGGCGAAGTTGCCGCGTCTTCTCGAAGGTTGCCACGAGCGCGTCCCCAATTTCCGGCTTCGCCAGCTTTTTCCATTGGCGGAAACGGCCGGGCCAGTCGTTTTCCGATGCGGCCAGCTTCGCGTTGACTTCCGCCTTCGAGAACTTCTGTTCCAGCTCGATGCGCAGCGCCCACTCCGTCACAGCCTCGATAGCCGTAACGGCGCGTCTAACAGCTCCGCTGTAGTCACCACGCTCGATGAGGTTTCGGGCGTCGAGAAGGTCAAACTCTCCAGGCGTCGCGTCTTTGGTGGAGATCTTTTCCAAGTCATCGACCGCCGCGTACTCGATGGTCTCGGTGACAGCTGGATCCTCCGGTTTGTCGCCGTCCTTGGTGATCTGAGGCTTACTGTCCCATTCCTTATAAGCCAACAGCGTTACCTGGCGCCCGAGATTTCCGTAGCCGAGGTACCAGTACGGCACGTCCCACGCGCTCACTTCGTAGACAAAGTAGTCGTAGGTTGCGAGGCGACAGCGCTGGATCAGCTCATTGAGGACTGGGATGTGGGCTTCGCACAGCGACGCCCAATAGGCCCTCTGCTCGGCTTCGACTCGTGGCGGCTCCTTCTCAGGGTCAATCTCGCGAAATGCGCCCAAGTGTGCGCGCGTGTTCAGCCTCACCACTGTCTTACACGGACGAGAGAGCGCCACAACCCCCGCCTCGACCATCTCCTTGACCAGCTCGGGCGGCGGCTCCCACTGCGCCCAAGGCCCTTGGTGGATGACAGTCTTTCGAGAGTCGAGAACCTCTCCGGCGAAGACCTCCATCCAAGGTCGCATGATGTTGACGCGGAACGTCGTGCCCTTCCAGTCCACATCGAGGTCTCCGTGTGGCACCATCAGCCAGAACGGCAGCTCGACATACAGTGGGATCGGCTCTAGGTGCGAGGTCCAGTCGATCCCGTCGCCGAACATGAACGTCTCGGGCGCCGGCCCGTACTTCTCCGACATCGCGGCGAGCATTCGCGCGATGGCGCCCTTGGGCTTCTCTTCGCGAACACCGACCGTCGTGATTCGGCCATCCACATCCCTGGCGTAACGGTCGCGGTATGCCTTTGTCGTGGTCCGCGCTGAGACCTGGCCTGCCGATACGCCGCGGCCGTCGGACGGTTTGATGTAGAGCTTTCGCCGATTGATCTCGTCGGCGATTTCGCGTGAGGTCATCCCGTCGGCGCGATCTCCGAGAACGACGTCGATTGCCTCGTTCAGCGTCATGACTGCGGCTTGGCTGAGCGAGCGGAAACGAGCAAGAGCCCCCAAGGGGAAGCCATGGGCGATGGGCGCACGGCGCGCACCCTAGCCGATTCCGCGCGTCCGAATCAACGCTGCTGACGCGGCCAACACTGCGCCGGGGCGAAAAGCTGGAGCGCACCCGCCCCGATCCGCTCATGGTCGCGTCCCCTCAACTGTTTCCACTTTTTCCGGGGGGCTCTCCCCCTGGGAAGGGGGCTCGAAATCACGTAGGAGGACCGATGACGGAACATCGTAAGATCCGGAGTTCCCCAGCGCTACTGCACGTGACTAGCCCGGCGGACCTGGCGGACGCAGGACGAAACCTCCACGCTCGTGCCAAGACGTCAAGGACAGAGGCCCCACCTAGCCCTCGCCGACACCCTGCGGAGTCGCCCGAGGAATAGGGCATCGCCCGCGAACACTCCGCCTACGGGGCGAAGCTGACGGTGAGCAGCGCCGCTCACATCGAGCTCGGGCACGCCGATCTGCGCTGGACGACGATCAAGGACATCGCTCGCGCGCTCGGCGTTCCGCTCGCGCAGGTCGTCACCCGAACCTCGAAGGGCGCCTAGCGTGGCCAGCAAAGACGCAAATCAGTACATCGTCATCGCGGTAGTCGTTGGGCAGTTTGGGCAACACGGCGAGCAGGATTCGATCCTCGACGACATCGCCGAGATCGTCGGCCCTGACGTGTCGCTCGGGTGGAAGCGGGCACAGGCGAACCTCGGATCCCGCATCCCAGAGGTTCTCCACGTTGCGACCAACGGGGCGGAGGCGTACATCGGAGGCCAGCTTGTCGGCGCGGCTGGCCGACTGGCGAAGCGTGTTTGGCAGCGTCGGAAGGAGCGAGGTGAAGATCCAGGTGAGATCGGGGTCATCGTCTATGGGCCGAAGGGCGAGGAGCTGACGCGCGTCGTATCCAAACCACCCGATGGGGAGCCGGTCGCCTACAACGGCCGCATGTCGCCACTTGGTGTTCGGGTTCCGGAAGAGGCGGAGTGGAAGCGGGGACCAAGAGCCGGCGCAGACCACGAGGCCGCCGACGACTCCGATTAGCTGGCGAAGAGCGCGTCGATCTCCTTGGCGAGGATGTCAAGCGAGCGCATCGCGTCCATTGGCATCAGCAGGGCCGGGTAGTCGGCATGGGTGGCCTCGTTGCGCACTTCGCGGATCGCATCCCAGCGCCCCTCGACCTCCTCGGGGATGAGCCCTTCTCGGAGCAGCCAGTCGAGCCGGCGATTGAGGCTCGGCCATTTCCCGTCTTTCTGGGTTGGCCCACCCGCGTCTCGGTAGCGATGCAGAACTGCCGCGTCGGCAACACGGTGAAGCTCTCGGTCGCCGATGGCGTACAGGGGATAGAAGAACCAGCCGTAGAGCAGGACGCCCCTCGCGATGCTCCACATCTCGCGAACCTGCTCAGGGACCGACGGGTCGAGATCCACCCCGAGAAAACACTCCGCCCACCTGTCGGCCGTGAAGTCTCGGCGCTCGCCGGTCATGGCGTTGATCTCAACGAACATGCGCCCCGTAGGGTCCGGTTCCAGCCAGTCCTCGGCCGTCGGGTTCTTGAACCGGCCCTTGGGCTCTTCCTGGCGCTCCGGCGTCTCCGTCACGGCAGCCCCAAGGCGTGGCGCGCGAGCTGCGAGCCTGCCCCCATCAGGACAGCTTTCAGCGCAGCCGCGCTCATCCCCTTGACGACCACCGCCGAGCGCTTTATGGCCGCCGCCTCCTCGGCGGGCGCGTAGTCAGAGAGCGCTTCTAGGAGGGCGGCGAAGGTGATTGGCGAGATCAGCAGCTCGAAGTGCGGCCACTCGCCGAGCACCTGCATACCGCGCCCGGAGACTTTCAGGCCGATGACGTGAACGCCGCCGGGATGGAAGAAGCTCGTTTCCTCGTATTCGACGTAGCCGGCATCGCGAAGCTGCAGGATCGTGTCGAACACACCACCATCCGGCAAAGAAAGCCCGAGCGTTCGCTGACCGCCGTTGCGCCCGAGCGTGAGGATCCGGGTCTGCCCGAACGCCGCATCGGTGGGCTCGTTCAGCGCCCTGAGAACTGGCAACGCGCGGTCGTGCCAGTAGTCGCTCACGCCAGCTCACCGCCGACCGACTCCAGCGCCGAGGTCACGATGGCCTCCCCAAGCTGGGTGACGGCCCCGGCAGCTTTCCGCAAGGCGCGCTTGTCCTCAGGATCGGCCGTCTCGCCGGCCAGCTCGCTGAGCACCGTTGCCAGCCCTCTCGCGCCGGAAACGCGGTCTAGGTCAGGCCACTCGCCGAGAAGGACCAGGCCGCTTGCAGTGAGGCGGAGTTTGATCCAGAACGCATAGGCGTTCGTTGTCTCGCGCTGCCCGGAGATCAGGCCATGCCCCGCGAGCCGCTCCAGCGCTTCATCAACCTGCCGACTGTTCAGGTCATCGCGGAACGTCGGAGCCGGCGTCGGGGCGTGAGGCAACTCCTCGCTCCTGCCCCGCCAATCGGGATTGGAGTCCTGCGCGAGAAGCCACCGCAACACGGGCTCGTCAATCTCGTCCCAAGCGCTCACGGCCTAGAGCCCAGTCTGTCGCGCGATCAGGTTCGTCACGATCTCGGTGAGCACCCCTCTACCTAGGCCGCCCACGGCCTCTCCAACCCGACGAAGGCGTCCACTCTCCGGTTCGGGAAGCTCGTCCGCCCGCGTGTCAATGGCGGCGAGAAGCTGAGCAACGAATGCCGTCTCGCTCCCCGGCACCGGCCAGCCCGAGCAGTACTGCAGGCCCTTCTCGGTGGGCGTGATCGTCATTGGAAACCCACTAGCCCCGAAGTGCCCCTCGATGTATCCGGTCTGCTCAAGCGCACGGAAGATCGGCGCGGCTGCGTCCTCGGACATGCGGAGGTCGGCGCAGACCGCCGAGCCGCCGGTCATCCCTGTCTGGTCTGACATCAGGCGATAGGTCGCCAACAGAACCGGCCTTGCGGTGTCCCAGTGCACGGCCAGCGACGTTACTCCCCACCCGCGACGAACACGAACATCAGTTCGATCTAAGCCGCTGGACATCGTAAGCGCGTGATCTCACGCCCGAGCACCGAGGCCCGTAGGAGAAGCTGAAGGAGCTCTACGCTAGAGGAGCGGCGAGACGCTCTCGGAGCCCACTACGAACTCCGCAGGCAGCTCGCGACCCATCGCGAGAGCCCGCTCGACCAGCACCCGGCCCTTGGTCCGCACAACCTCACCGAGCGGCGAGGGCAACGCCTCGGGGTCACACGCCATGACAGTGCCGGACACAACGACCACGACCTCGCGAACGCCGTCGTCATCGAGGACCACGTACTTGAAGCGGTGATGGTCGGTCAGGGCCGGAAGCCGCTCTGGACCCTGAATCGTCGTCATGGCAACGACGCTACGCCCCGTCTCGGACAAGACGGGATCTCAGCGGGGCGGGATGCGCTTGTTTACGTTCGAGCGTCGTCGTTCCAGCGAAGCATCGTCAAGAGCTCCGGCCGGACCGCCTGCTCCGGGGGAAGCCGCCGCAGCCAACTCGGCAGATCCCTCTCGTCGAACTCGATCTCGTCTTCGACGGGCATCTCCTCAAATCGGGCACCGTAGAACCGCCACCCAGGATGCTCACCGGCCTGCCAAACAACATCGGCAAACGGCGGGCTCTCTTGCTTCTCCATGTGGTCTGCGATCCGTTTCGCGTTGATCCGCCACCGCGAGCCCCCCAGGGATTCCAAGTCGTCTTCGATGATCCGAAGGTCGTCGGCGCGGTCCTTGACGCCAATCTCGGGGAACCCGTGCAACCCGGTCAACCCGTCGAGATGCTGGGCGAAGGAATTGAGCCGACGAGCCCGTCCATCGGCGCGAACGACTGCTTCGCGGAGCACCCACACGGCCAGCGCGAAGCTCGCGGTTTGCGCTGCGGTCACGGTCAGCACGGGGCGTCCCTCGGGGTCGTACATCTGCAGGTCGCCGTCCCTCTCCATCTTGACCCGGCGATGGATGACGGCGTGACGCCCTTCCTCCAACGCCACGTAGAGCGCTGTGTAGCGTGGCCAAAAATCGGGCGCGGCGTCGAGCGGATGGGGCAGGGTGGCCGGTGTCGGGCCCTGCACGAACGCCACCTTCTCGGCGAACGACCAGCGGCCTCGACGCTCGGGCACGTTGAGCCGGGCAACCATCTCGATCACGAGGTCGAGAACCTTGTAGGCGGAGGCGAAGACCAAGGGACGGAACTTCTGCACGGCGGCCCGAGCGTCGGCCGCCCCGAGCGAATCGGCGACATAGCGGACCATCGATGTGTTTCGCCCACGGATGTCGTCTCGCGCGACCAGCGTGCGGCCCCGAACCATCTCATCCGCGTCAGCGAGTGCAGTCAGGGCGTAGGTCTCGTAAGCCGTGTCGTCCTCAAAGAGGGCCAAGACCGCGCATATGTCGTCCGCACACACGCCTCGACGCTCTGCTCCGGTCGCTACTCCCCGCCGACTTCAGGACGGAAGACCCTGAATCGACCCTCTTCCGGTCGTCCTCCCGGATGCTTCACGTCCCACGCCTCCCACGCCGTCGCCAGCGGGTCCTCCCAGCTCTCGGCCTCGACCTCTACGTCAAGGGTGCGGACGGGGCTGCTGACCAGCGCGGGCTCGCGTACGTCGCTTGCCTTCGGAAGTTCCTGGATGACTACGTGATAGAGAGCCACGGCGTCAGCGTACCTCTGAGGAGGACGAAGGTTCGGGTGCTGGAGGGATTGCTACCAGTTTGCTACCAAGATGCGCCTAAAGAACGTGAAACGCCCCGTAAAAACGCGGCGCTCGGGGAGTGGGCGATACTGACTCGAACCACCGCTGCGTATCGATCACAGCCGAATGCTCGATAAGCGCTCTTATGCGTCCGAAACGTCTCGGCGGGTATCCGGTGGCTACGCGACCAGGCTCCCGAGCGGAAGCTGCAAGTCGACGTGGCGCCTGATACGACCGATTGGTCCGCGATGATTACCGGTCATGCGCGTTAGGGAGCTAAAGAGTCGCCACTCCGCCGCAAGGAGGCGCGGTGCCTCTACGCCTTGAGTGGGACGGGAAGCCCCAAAAGGTCGAGCGGCTACACCTTCCATTCCAGACCGTAGAGACCATCAATGAGTCCCGGGCGACGCGCGAGCGCGACACTGGAACGCTGTTTGGCGCGGAGGATGCGCGGGCGGCCGAACGAAATGCGCTGATCTGGGGCGACAACAAGCTGGTGATGAGCAGCCTGCTCAAGGAGTACGCGGGCCAAGTCAAGCTTGTATACATCGACCCGCCGTTCGACACTGGGCGTACCGACTTCTCATTCCGCGTTTCGATCGGTGACGAGTCTGTAGATAAGCAGCCGTCGGTGCTAGAGGAGACCGCTTATCGCGACACCTGGGGGCGGGGCCGTGAGTCGTACCTATCCATGATGTATGAGCGGCTGGTGCTCATACATCAACTGCTGGCAGACGACGGCGCACTCTACTTGCATTGCGCGCCTAACGTCAGTCACATGCTCAAGCTCGTGTGTGACGAGATCTTTGGAGCGGAGCGCTTTCAGAACGAGATCAGCTGGAAGCGGGCTAGTGGGAAGAATGATCCCAATCGCTACGGTCGGTCACACGAGGTCCTTCTGTTCTATTCAAAGGGGGAGCGATTTACTTGGAACGTCCAATACGGACCGTTCGAGGAGGATTACGTCGACGAGAATTACCGGTATACCGAGGAGGACACCGGTCGTCGGTACCGGCGCGGCGATCTGACCGCAGCCAAGCCAGGAGGGGACGTCGATTATGAGTGGCACGGCGCGCGCCCTTACAAGGGAAGACACTGGGCATACTCGCGCGAGAACATGGACGAGATGCTCGCGCAGGGGCGGATCGAGTTTCGGCACACCGGGATGCCCGTCTTCAAGCGCTATCTGGACGAGCAGCCTGGCGTGCCTCTCCAGGACATTTGGACCGATGTCCGCCTTGCCCCTGGCTCAAATGAGCGTGTCGGATACGCCACGCAGAAGCCCGTCGCGTTGCTTGAACGCGTGATCAGCGCATCTAGTGACGCCGGCGACCTCGTCGCAGACCTGTTCTGCGGCTCTGGAACGGCACTGGTCGCAGCAGAGAAGCTCGAACGTCGTTGGCTTGGCTGTGATCTCGGGCGCTTCGCAATCCACACGACGCGGAAGCGGCTCCTGAACTTGTCGGACTGCCGACCGTTCGACATCAAGAACCTTGGCGCGTATGAGCGACAGCGATGGCAGGCCGAGTCAGGCAACGGGGCAGTTCGCGCATACTTGGACACGATCCTGGCCTTCTATCACGCCGAGCCGGTCGAGGGGTTCACTCACCTACATGGTCGCAAGGCTGATCGGATGGTCCACATTGGTGCAACTGATGCGCCCGTGACAATCGACGAGACCGAGGACGTCATGGACGAGATGGCGGACAACGGGATCGAGGCTTGTGACCTGCTCGGCTGGGAGTGGGAGATGGGGTTGCACGACACGATCTCTGAGCGTGCCAGGCGACGCGGCTTGGATCTCCGTCCACGCCAGATTCCGCGAGAGGTCATGGAGCGCCAGGTTAACGAGACAGATGCGGTCCGGTTCTTCGAGCTCGCGTTTGTCGATCTCGACATCCGTCGCCAGGGTCGCGAGGCGCGCGTCGTGCTCAACGACTTCGCGATCCCGAGCGAGGACCTGATCCCGCCGAGCGTCCGCGAAAGCATCGTGTCGTGGCCCGATCTCATTGACTACTGGTCAGTCGACTTCGACTTCAGCGATGACGTGTTTCACAACGAGTGGCAGGCCTACCGGACACGCGATCGGCCAGTGCTCGCTACCGAGAGCGACTGGCACGAGTACCTCGAGCAAGGCACCTACGCGATTGTCGTGAAGATCATTGACATCTTCGGGAACGACACCACGAAGCTCGCGGAGGTTCGCATCAAGTGAGCCCGGAGGAGCCGGCACCTCCACAAGGCGATCCCTACGTCGTTCCCGAACGCCGCAAGCCGAGCGAAGGCACCTATGCCGTTAATGGGGTTCGGGCGCGGGTCGATGCGTGGCGTGCCCAGAGCTACCCAGGGGCTTCGAAAACCTCGCTCCGGCTTCTTGGCTTCTGGTTCGCCGACGAGCATCGGTCTGAGGACGGCCAGCCCTTCCGGTTCTATTTCTGCCAGCGCGAGGCCGTGGAGACGTTCATCTACTTGACCGAGATCGAGCCTGTCCGCAGTCTGAAGGATCTTCTCGATTACTCGGAGCACGGGATGACCCTGCAGCCGGGCGAAACCAGGCGTCAGCGCCTAGCGTTGAAGATGGCTACCGGTTCAGGGAAGACGATGGCGATGAGTCTCTGCGTGGTGTGGTCGTACTTCCACGCGCTATACGAGGAGGATTCGCCGATGACGGGCTCGTTCCTCGTAATCGCCCCGAATCTAATCGTGTTCGAGCGCCTCAAGTCTGATTTCGGCGATGGCGCGACGTTCCTCCGTGATCCTCTGGTGCCTCCGGAGTGGGCGCAAGACTTTGACCTCGCCGTGCTCCTTCAAGACGATACGTCGCCCGTGACGGCTCGTGGCGTCCTCTATCTCACGAACGTGCAACGGCTATACGAACCGTCGACGGCGCGTGGCAAGAACAAGATAGCGCCGAACCCAGTGGAGGCGATGGTTGGTCCCCGGGTCAACCGTGACGTCGATGCCTCCTCGGCTGAGAGGCTCTTCGACTGCGTCGCTGAGCGGCGGAGGGTCATGGTCCTCAACGACGAGGCCCACCACGTCCACGACGAAAGACTCATGTGGAACCAAACGGTCGAGCGGCTACACACAGAGCTCCGCAAGCGCGCGCCCGATGACCCAGGCGCCGGTGTCGTCTCCCAGCTCGACTTCTCCGCCACGCCAAAGTACGAGAAGGGTGGCGTGTTCCGCCATGTCGTCGTTGACTACCCGCTGGCTCAGGCCGTAGCCGATGGAATCGTCAAGACGCCGATCATCGGAGAGGTCAAGGGCGCCGAGGTCGAGCTGGGGGACACCTCGTTCGAGCGCAACCGCCAGTGGCTCGACGTAGCGGTCGAGCGCTGGCGTGTATTCAACGAGACCCTGTCGCCGTCAGGGAAGCGCCCGGTGCTCTTCGTGATGTGTGAGAACACTCGCGAGGCCGATATAGCCGGCGACTACCTGAGCCAGATGTCCGACTTCGCCGGTGACCAACTACTGGTTATCCACACGAACCGCTCAGGCGAGATCACCAAAGACGATCTCGACGTCGCCCGTCGCGCTGCGCGCGATGTCGACGGTCCCGACAGTCGCATCCGTTGCATCGTGAGCGTGCTGATGCTCAGGGAGGGATGGGACGTACGCAACGTCTGCGTGATCGTCACCCTCCGCGCGCTGAGCGCGGCGAACAAGATCCTCCCGGAGCAGGCGCTCGGCCGCGGGCTGCGGCGCATGACCCCACCCGGCTCTGGGTTCGACGAGCGGGTCGTCGTGATTGAGCACGAGGCGTTTCGAAAGCTCTGGAGCAACGAGCTCGACGGCGGTCTCGTCGTAGAGCGCCAAGACGCGGACAAGATCGAGTCCGGCGCCATCACGATCTTCGCCGATGAGGCCAAGCGCAGGTTCGACATCGTCATCCCGCAGCTCACTCGCGCCCTGGCTCGCTCCGACAACGCTCTGAGCCAACTCAGCCCGAAGGACGTGCCCGACCCCAAGAAGCTGCTCGAGGTGCCAGACGTGCAGCCCGACGAGTACATCCAGTACCGCGGTAGGCACCTGATCGACAAAGGCGTCATCGAGGAGTACGAGTTCCGTGTCCCCTACGCCGAAGACCCCTCTGGCGTGATCACCTACTACACGCGCAGCGTCGCTAGAGCCGGTGGTGTGGACCGGCTCTCAGGCGCCTTCGCGGCACTGGCCCCGATGGTCCGCGACTACCTCAAGGAGCGAGTGTTCGAGCGGACCGTCGATCTCGAGGACAAGGTCGTCCTCCGCCGGCTCGCCGAGAACGATGCCCAGGCGTTGGTGGTCGCTGCGTTCGGCGAGGCGATCCGGGCGCTCGCGATCACAGAGCGCGAGCCGACGATCACCGAGAGCGCGTTCCGCGTGTCTCACACGCCGCCGTTTCCGTGGTCGCGCCAGACGGTCGAGGGCGAGCGGACGGTGTTCAACCTCACGCCGGTCGACAACGCCTTGGAGGCCCGTTTCGCGCTGTTTCTCGACCGCGCGAGCGACGTGGCTGCCTGGGCCAAGCTCACCATGAGCAGCCGCTTCGCACTGGAGTACATCTCCAAGGCGGGAGCCCTGCGCTACTACTACCCGGACTTCGTCCTCCGCCTGACCGACGACACCTGTCTGATCATCGAGACCAAGGGTCAGGAAGACCTCGATGTCGCGCTCAAGGATCGTCGTGCCCGCCGCTGGTGCGAGGATGCAACACGGCTGGCCGGCCGCCGATGGGCCTACGAGAAGGTCGGCCAGAAGGTGTTCGATGCCTACACTGGAGAAGACCTCGAGGGCCTAAGACGGTTCATCGCGGCGGCCGAAGGAGCCTCGACGTAGCGGCGGCGCGAGAATACCGTCCCGGTCCGGTGGGAAGATAGATCTAATGGAGCAGCCCGAGCCATGAGCCCCGTGACCGACGCGCAAATCGACCTGTTCGCGTGGGCGCGCGATCTTGAGCGCGAGAACAAGCGCATCGCCAACATTAACGAGGAGCGGTCACGCCGCCGCGGGTACCTCATCTTCGCGACCGACCCCTCCAAAGACGTGGACTCGCCGGATTACCAGCAGGTCTACGCGACCGAGGCCCGTACGCCTAACCAGGCCATCGCCAAGATCCGGCCGCTCGCGGATGGTCGCAGGCTGCGCGCCTTCCTAACGACCGGGAAGTACCGGGACGAGCTCGCTGACGCGCGCTGGGTCGCTTAGCCTCGATCGAGGCCGAGCGGCGAGGCTCCCTCCCGCCTGGACGCAAGCAAGACTGGTTGTCCGTTAGGCCGCCGGTGTGTCCGAGGCCGACCCGGCCGCCGCAGCCTCGAGCCGGTCGGGGCTCCAGATACGGTCGGCGAGCCGCTGGTAGAGATGCTGGCGAGCTTCGACGTCGGCCTTCTTGAAGTTCGGGCGGGGCTCGAAGGGCAAGCCGGTTTGCTCGATGAATCGCAGAAAGCCAGGGTTGTGGTCGTACGCACCGTCGTGAAGGCTGCGCGCTAGGAGGTTTTGGCCGTTGTAGTGGTTGATCTTCTCCTCGTAGGGGAGGTCACCGTAGCTGGCATTGAAGCTCTTCGGGAGCAGCACGAGGTCACCGATGCGATTGCGGTATTCGGCAAAGTCGGTCGGGTGGTCGAACTCATCCGTGTGACGGTCGAAGTGATCCGCCCACACATGCTCGATCTCAAAGCCGTCCTTGCCTCCGCGCTTCGAGTACTCCTCATATCGAGAGGGCATTCCAGACTTGGTTTCCGCGTACTCGGTTAGACGCGCAAGCAGTCGGTGTATTTGCCGACCGTTCATCCCGTGAAGGCGGAAACTATCGTTGCTGAGGAACGTCTCGCTCTCCGCCTCGAGCCGCTGGCCGAGGAGGTCTACAAGCTCGTCAGGGCTCCTGCCACGGATCTCGCGCATGACGAGAAACATCGCGTATTGCATTGTCGAATAGTCGATGGCGCGCCAGTTCCAGATTCGACGGTAGATGAGGATGTCGAGGTAGCTCGAGGTTATGCGTAGCTTCCGAAGAAGCTGCTCTTCCGTGTCTTCGATCCGGAGCGGCGCTAACAACACTGGGTACTGGAGCGTAAAGTTGTGCTCTGCGACGAAGTGGATCGCCTCAAGTCCAGGCACGGGGGTCTTCGCGGCGTGGCGAAGCCGCTCATACCAGTGACAGTAGAACGCGAAGTCGCGATCGATTAGGCGGGCGAAGTCGCCGCTCGCGCCGAGGTCCAAGCGGTCCTCGTGGTCGCGTACCCACCGATGAAACTCAGTGCCGATTAGGTCGAAGTCCTCTGGCGTGGCGCCACGCTTGCGATCCCTGATCGAGTCAGCGTATTGGCTGCGAAGCCATGCCTTGATGCCGTCGGCGTCTTCGTCCTTGCCCAGCTCCTGTAATGCACGGACGGTCTTCTTCCATGAGGCCTCCGAGTGGCGGCGGGCGTTCGCGTCTTCGATGTTTGCGAGTAGATAACCCTTGAGCATGTCCGCCGGCGAGAGCGACAGGCCGCGGTCATTCATCGTCTCGAAGATCGTGTAGGCGTCCTCGTCAGAGTAAGCGGTGATCTCGACGAGGTGGACGCACTCGATGAGCCAATCCACGAAGTAGGGGAGCGCGCCGTTGCGCAGATCCTGCGGGAAGTACTCGTTGATATCCGAGTAACGACCGAGCACGTTTGCGACGGACTCGGAGAGGTCGTGGGCGACCAATTCCTCTCCCGCGTAGAGTGCCTCCATTGCGAATTCCCGCTCGGGAATGTCGAGGTTGAACGAGCGTGTACCGAACCGCTGCGAGAAGATCAGCTCGGCCACTTGTCCCTTGTGGTCAGGGTCCGCCAGCTGGTGCTGGAGGAAGATCAGTAGGAGTGTGAGGGTGGTCAGGCGTTGCTGTCCATCGACGATGAACTTCTGCCCATCTCGGTCGCTGACGATCACCGATCCCATGAAGTAGTGGCGGTAGTTGGCGACTGCGCTTCGGTCGTGTCCGGGCTCGTAGCCGTCGAGAAAGGCCGCGACGAGGTCGTCGAGTAGCTCGCTCACCTGTTTGGTCTGCCACTTGTACTCGCGCTGGTAGTAGTCGATCGAGTACTTCCGCCCTGCCAGGAGCTCGCGGATTGTGCGACCTTTGCCATCTATCTCTCGCGGCTGGCCTGAAGTCATGAAGCGAGAGGTGCCGTCAGTAGGGCGCGCGCCGAGTGGTATCGAACATCCGGGGCGAGGAAGGGCAGCACGGCGTGATCGTACTGAAGGCCTGCCAGCATTCCACCCGGAGCCCAGACTTGTCTTCTCTTCCGGCACCTGAGCGAATGACCGGGACGGGCGAGCATCCTAAGCGAGGGTGGGCGCGGTGACGAAGCCGAGGCGATCGAGTAGCGGCCCTGCGTCCTTGCGGAGCGCCCGCACAGCGAGATCGACGCGACCCTTGTGACGCGTCAAGCGCGACATCAGCATCAGGTCGACCACCGCGGACTCCAGCCAATCGACTTCGGTCGCGTACCCACTAACGACCTCCGCCGCGATCGTCTCGCGAAAGGCTTCGAGACGCGGTGGGGAAGATTGAGTGTCGCGCAGGTAGAGAAGTGGACGTGACGTCCACGGCATCGTCCCCGCAGTTCGCTCGCAAGCCACCGCATCGAAACGACGCCGTCCTCGACGATGATGCCTCGAGTCAGGCGGTGGTCTATCTCGTGGAACGCGAGATAAAGGAAGGCGTAGTCGCGGAGCGTCCCCCGCCGGCGACTCCACCACCGTTCGAGATAATGGCCGAGCTCAGCGCGGGTCGCGACGTCGCGATAGATCGATCGCACATCTTCGTTCCGCTCGAGGAGAGCAAGAAGCGGCCGCGAAGAGACCCGGTCCTCCGGCTTGTAGTCGTCCCACGCTGGCGTCTCGAGGCAGAGGACTCCGAGCCGGCCCTTATTCAGGGCCACGAGGGGCTGGCGTCGTTTATCCCGAGCAGCCGCCACCCGCGAAGACTGTCGGCGCCGGTGGAAAACTGACCCTCCTTCGCCGGTTGAATATTGACCCCCCTCGGGTGGTGGCGGAGGCGTCCGGGGGTGCTTTGAGCCTGGTTCGGTCATGTCACCGAGACTGGGAGAAGGGTCGTGCTGGACGTGGAGCGCTGGGCCGGGCTGCGCAGGGAGCATTTCGTTCGTGGGGTCTCGATCAAGGAGTTGGCGCGCCGGACGGGTCTTTCGCGCAACACGGTGCGCCTGGCGTTGCGCTCGGAGCGCCCGCCGCGCTATGAGCGGACGGCGGCGCCGTCGAAGCTGGAGCCGTTCAAGGAGGAGATCCACGAGTTGCTGCGCCGCGATCCCAAGCTCCCGGGGGTGCGGGTCAGGGAGCTGATCGAGCCGCTCGGGTTCGCTGGCGGCAAGACGATCGTGGATGACTATCTGCGCGAGGTACGCCCGCTGTTCCTGGCGCCCAGGACGTTCCAGCGGACGGTGTATCGGCCGGGGGAGATCTGCCAGTGGGATCTGTGGGAGCCCTCGGCACCGGTGCCGGTCGGTCACGGGCAGCTGCGGACAGCGTGGGTCGTGGTGGCGTGCATGGGGTGGTCTCGTGCCGGGGCGGGCGCGTTGATCTTCAGCAAGGAGGCACCGGACGTGCTGTGGGGCATGGCCCGCTGCTTGTGGAGCCTGGGCGCGCTGCCGGAGCTTCTGGTGTGGGACCGCGAGGGGTGCCTGCACGCCGGCGGCGGACGGTCGACCGACGCCTATGCGGGCTTCTGTGGGCAGCTGCCGGTCGACTGGTACTTCTGCGAAGCCAAAGACCCGCAGGCGAAGGGCGTCGTCGAGCGGCTGCAGCTGTATCTGGAGAGCAACTTCGAGCCCGGCCGGCGCTTCGCCATCCACCTCGACTTCCAGCTGCAGCTCGACTGTTGGTTTGAGAAAGCCAACGGCCGGGGGCACCGCACGATCCGCGCCCGGCCGATCGACCGCCTGCTCGAGGAGCGCGAGCTGATGCGCGCGCTGCCCGAGAAGCAGCCGGATATCGACCGCCGATGGGTCACGAGGGTGCCGCCGGACCCGTATCTGCGTGTCGACACCAACGACTACTCGCTCGACCCCGGGCTCGTGGGGCGCCGCGTGGAAATTCGCGTCAGCCAGCGAGAGATCACCGCGACTGCCCTGGATAGCGGGGAGCTGGCGTGTCGGCACGAGCGCTGCTTCGCCAAGCACCGCACTGTCACCGCGCTCGAGCACGCCCGGGCTCTGAAAGAGCGCCGCGGGGAGCGCCGGCGCGAGCTCGTCGTCGAGCAGCGCCCGCTCGCCGTCTATGACCAGCTGATCGCATGAGCGCCACCTCAGAGCTCCAGCACTTGTTCCGGGCGATGAAGGCCCCGGCGGCCGCGAAGGCGCTGCCGAAGCTCGCCGAGCGTGCTCGCTCGGAGGAGTGGAGCTATGAGCGCTTCGCGCAGGCGCTGCTCTCGACAGAGACCAACGCGCGTGACGCGCACGGCGGGGAGGCCCGCATCCGCTCAGCGCGCTTCCCGGCCCGCAAGACGCTCGAGGAGTTCGACTTCACCTTCCAGCGCTCGATCAAGAAGCAGGTGATCGAGCACCTCGGCCAGCTCGACTTCCTGCACGGCCGCGAAAACGTCGTGCTGCTCGGGCCCCCCGGGACCGGCAAGACCCACCTCGCGATCGCCCTCTCGATCCGCGCGTGCCTGGCCGGTCAGCGCGTCCTGTTCCACACCGCCACCGAGTGGGTCGCGCTCTTGGCCGACGCCCAACGCCAAGGACGCCTCGAGGACGAGCTCAAACGCCTCGAGCGGGTCCCGCTGCTCGTCTGCGACGAGGTCGGATACATCCCCTTCGACCCGCAGGCCGCGAACCTCATGTTCATGCTCGTCTCCCGCCGCTACGAGCGCGCGAGCCTGATCGTCACCTCCAACAAGCCCTTCTCCGCCTGGGGCGAGATCTTCGGCGATGACGCCGTCGCCGTGGCGATGGTCGACCGGCTCGTGCACCACGCCGAAATCCTCTCGCTCAAGGGCGACAGCTACCGCCTCAAGAACCGCGACCTCGGACCCCACGCCCGACAAAGCGCCGAAACGGCCTGAGCAAACACAAGCGGCCACCCCGCGCAAGGCCGCAGAAGCCGCCACAACGCCCGCTTCTCTCGCGCAACCCCCGGAAACACCCCCCAAGCGACGAAACCGCCGCCGGCAGCGCGCTCCGCTCGGCGCTACGCGCCTCCCTCCACACGCAGCCGGCGAACCCAGGGGGGGTCAGTTTTCAACCGGCGCTACAGGGTCAACATTCAACCGGCCTTGACAAAGACTATCCCCAACGTGTTTCGTCGTACCGCCGATGGTGTGGGTTTCAACCCGGCCAGTAGTTCTGATGGGAGCCCGGGAATCGACGGGTGCCCTCGTGCGGCCCCTCTGCGCTCCACCCTGCAGGAAGGTGAGGCTGCAAAGCCTCCGGCGTGGCCTCAGGCGGTCGCGGCATGACGGGGGGCTGGCCAAGTGGATCGCGCTGATCGAGGTAGCTCTGAGCCCAAGCGAGCCACGACGCGGTCTCCTCGTGGTCGCCGTACGCTGCCTCCATCGCCTCGACGTAGCTACGCAGGCGCCGTATCTCCGCAAAGGCTCTCGCCTGCTCGCCTAGATGCTCGGCGCGATGCTGCTCGACGAGTCTCTCCCTGGCCTGGTCCATGAGCACCAGCCACTTGCGCTCCCGCTCCTCGGCTGCGAGTCGGGCTCGCTCTGCGGCTCTCTCGGCTTCGATGCGCGCGACCTCGGCAGACTCCTTGGCGATCACGATCCGTTCCTCGATCTCACGAAAGAGGTGGGGAAGACGCTCCTCGAGCATCCAGGAGGCGCGATCGCCCCAGCGCCTCTGGCGCTCCGCAAAGCTCAGTGAGCTCCCGGCGAGGAGCTCGAGCTCGAGCCGGCCCGTGGCGTCGGCGTCGTAGGGCCCCTTGGGAAAGGGGCGGTCGCGATAGAAGCTCCAATCAGAGGACACGTTGCGGTACCGGTGGACTTCCTCCTCCCAGGTCCCGCGCGGATGGACGCGCTCCTCGAACAGGCGTAGCCCGAGCGCGTGCCCGTCGGCGAGAATCGTGAGATCCGCTGCCCGCGAGCGGGGCCCATCGTCGAGGCTTGGCCCGGAGGCCTCCCACCCTCTCCGCGTCGCCTCGCTGGCAATCGCGTGAATGACCCGGGTTGCCCGGGCCAGCAGCGCCCGTGATACCTCGTGGCGGTCCTTCTGGTCGCGGAACTGCCGGGCGGCTGCGTGATGGCGCGCGACCTTTTCGGGGACCGGGACCGGCGTCAGCTCCTTGGGCGCGATCGGACCGAAAGGCGAGTCCACGAGCGTGATCTCGAGCTCGCCATCCAGTCGCGTGATCTGGAAGCGCTTGCCGGGAGGTACCTTGCGGTGTCGTTCCGCCAGAAGTGCCCGCCGCTCGTAGTCGATCCCGTCGGCGGCATACCAGTTGCGGCGCGGGACTCGCATGGACCCTCCCGCGGCGATGACGTCTTCGACCAGCTGCTGGGTCACGGAGACGTTCGCCTGCCGGGGAACCGGAGGATCATCGCCTTCGAGCTGCTCCAGATACTCCTGCCCGGCCGCGGTCGGCTTGGCGACCCAGGTAGGTCCGTGCCCAGAGATCTTCACGAGCCCTTTTGAGCGTAGAGCGGACGCCGAGATGCGGTAGAAGTGGCCGTCCATGACGCCGTCCGGGCAGCCCTCAGCGATCCAGCGCAAGAGCGCGACCTGCCCCTCGTTTAGCGTCCGTCTCTGTGCCACGAGCCGGACTTGATACCTGTTCCCCACAGATCCCGTCGCCGATGTCAACCCGTCGGCGGGGCGTCGCCCGATGTCTACCGAGGAGGTCGGCAGCGTTTACGCGGTCCTCGAGTCAGTTGCATCAGGCAACCTGGGGATCAATTTGGGGATCAATTTGAGAAGAACTCAGAGCTACTCACCACACCTAACCCCAGTAAATATGGGCCAGAAGCACTCACAGACACCCGGTCCGTGAGGTTGTGGTCCAGGCGGTCGTGGGTTCGAGCCCCATCGCTCACCCCTCACGGTGCTCGCCGCCTGTCGCTGCGCCGGTATAGCTCTCCGTGGCGGTCCCTGCGGGTGTCAGCGGCGAGTAGGGGCCGGTCGTCACCTCGCCCCAGAGATCTCAGTGACCGTATCGTCGCCGTAGTTCGTGACCCAGACGTGGGTTCCATCCGCGGACAAGCCGATCGGCTCGCTGCCGACGTGGACCGTGTGGATGATGGTGCCACTCGACGCTGCGATCTCACTGACCGTATTGTCGGCTTCGTTCGCGACCCACACGTGGGTTCCATCAGAGGACACGGCATAGGCATTGCCGCCGACGTGG
Organism: uncultured Solirubrobacteraceae bacterium; assembly: GCA_963722435.1. GTDB lineage: Bacteria > Actinomycetota > Thermoleophilia > Solirubrobacterales > Solirubrobacteraceae > Palsa-744. The sequence goes on from CAVRKZ010000002.1 coordinate 64,713, forward strand.
ATCGTGCGGATGACGGCGCCGCTCGACGCTGCGATCTCACTGAGCGTATCGTCGCCGTGGCTCGCGACCCAGGCGTGGGCTCCATCCGAGGACACGCCATTGGGCTCGCTGCCAACTTGGATCGTGTGGATGACGGTGCCACTCGACGCTGCGATCTCGCTGACCGATTTTTCGGCTTCGTTCGTCACCCATACGTGGGTTCCATCCGAGGACACGCCTAAGGGCTCGTTTTCGACGGCGATCGTGCGGATGACGGCGCCGCTCGACGCCGCGATCTCACTGACCGTGTTGTCGGGTTCGTTCGTGACCCACACGTCGGTTCCATCCGAGGACACGCCATAGGGTTTGCGGCCGACACGGATCGTGCGGATGACGGCGCCGCTCGACGCGGCGATCTCACTGACGGTATTTTCGCCGAAGTTCGCGACCCAGACGTGGGTTCCATCCGAGGACACGCCATAGGGTTTGCGCCCGACACGGATCGTGCGGATGACGGCGCCGCTCGACGCGGCGATCTCACTCACCGTATTGTCGGCACGGCTCACGACCCACACGTGTGTTCCATCGGAGGACACGCCCCACGGTTTGCGGCCGACGTGGATCGTACGGATGACCCTTGGGGGGGCGGTCGCGACCACGCCGGCGCCGCACGCCGCCACGGCTACCGCCGCGACCAACAAGCCGGTCAAGCGGACTACACCTCTTTGCGAGAAGCCATCCAGCCGTCTCATAGGGATCCCCTCTAGATGTAAAAGGCCCCGAGACTGGCTTCGAGCCGGTCAAGGCCGAAAAGTGCGTGCCGCAACGTATCAGAAGCCACGATCGGGGGCGCCTACTCTCCTGCAACAGACGGGCCGGCGAGCTGATGGGCACGCTCTGCAAGATGGGTGACCCCAAGCTCGTCGTACACGCTCGCGGCCCGCTCCAGCGAGGCGATGGCAGCTGGGCGGTCATCGCCAAGAAGTCGTTGCCCGAGGAGTAGCTCGCAGCGGGCGGCCTCCAGCGGGCGGCCGAGGCCCTGCCATGCCTCGCGGGCGCGCTGAAGGTCGGCGAGTGCGCCTGGAAGCGGGCCCACGACGCCGGCGGCTTCTTTCGCGGCTGCCTCGCCGACCGGATACCGAACGCGCTTGGCGAGATCGACTGCCTCCTGTGCAGCCTGATCCGCCTGCTCGTGGCGGTCTGTGATGCGGTAGAGCAGGGCGCGCGCCGAGTTGGCCTGGATGGACTGCACGATCAGGCCGGCGCGTTCGCACACCTCGAGCGCCCGAGAGAGCGCAGTCTCCGCACCCGCTAGCTCGCCTTGGTCGCGGAGGGTGTTCGAGAGCCCGTAGAGGGCATCGAAGCAGACCTCCGACCAGCCGATCTGCTCGGCGAGCTCGTGCGCGCGTGTGTATGAGGCCTCCGACTCCTGCCACTCGCCGGCGCGCCAGTGGAGCCGTCCACGAAGGGCGTAGGGAAGGCAGAGCTTGCCGATCAGGCCCTCGCGCTCGGACAGCTCGGCGCTCGCGTCGCTGGAGCGCGCGACCTCCTCCCAGTCCCCGGCGTAGAGCGCGAGCTGCGCAACGGCTGCGTGCAGCTCTATCTCGGCGGGCACATCGCCGATCTGCTGCGCGAGCGTCAGCGCCTCGCGGTAGGCGCCGGCGGCAGCCTCATAGTCGCCGTCCGAGCTATCGAGATGATGGCCGAGCGCGATCAGCGCGAGAACGGTCTCATGCGCGTCCGAGCCGCGCGCAAGCTCGACGGCCCGCTCGAGGTTCTCGCGTGCCTTGACCGTGTCGCCGATGCGACCGAAGACGCGACCGAAGATGCCGTGAGCACGGCTCGCCGCGCGAACCTCTCCGAGTCGCTCGGCGAGCCGTAGTGCCTTCTCCGAGGCGTAGATGGCGAGCATGTTGTCGCCCGTCTGCATGTACAACCACGCCGCCTCCTCATACAGGCGCACGAGGACGAGGGAGGGCTGGCCATCCTTGATCAGGTTGATGCCCCGCTGGTGGTGCTCGATCGCCTGCTTGCGCTCGCCCTTGTGTGCCAGCCCCGCGCCGATCTTGCGGTGGAGCTCGGCCACGTGCTCGAGATCCTCTCGCCCGCCGTGATAATCGAGCGCCCGCTCCCATACGTCGATCGCCGCATCCACACGCCCGAGTCGCAGCGCGACATCGCCCTGCTTCTCCATAGCCGCGCCGACCAAATCCTCATCCTCGCCGGCCAGCTCCAAGGCGACCGCATAGTTGGAGAACGCGTCCGCATTGGAGTAGAACGCGGTCGCGGCGTCACCCGCGGCCTCCAGGTATGTGAGCGCCTTCGCGCGATAGGGCGCGAGGTCGCCGGGTGCGAGGCCCAGCTCGCCACCGAGCTCGGCCGCTTTTCCGAAGTGCTCGGCGAGCAGCGCAACCACCTCCTCAACGCGCTCGCCAGCGCGGGCCTCGATGAAGCGCGCGACCTCGAAATGCTTCTGTGCCCGCACGGCCTTCGGCAGCATCTCGTACGCGGCGTCACGGATCAGGGCGTGCTTGAACGCGAGCTCAGGCTCGCCGGCGAGCGCGCTCCCCTCGCCGACGACGACGATGTCTCTGTCGCGCAGTGCCCTGAGCGCATCCGCCAGATCCCCGCCCTCAGCCTCCGCCACAGGGGATGAGCGCGGCCTCCCAGAACGTCCGGCCGATCACGGCTGCGTGCGCAAGCAGGCGGCGCTGGAAGGGCTCCAGCGAGTCAAGGCGCGCCGCGAGCAGGGCCTGTACGGTCGCGGGAAGCTCCGCCGCGCTCGCGCCCTCCTCCTCCGACAGGCGGCGCACCATCTCCTCGGCGAACAGCGGGTTGCCCTCCGCACGCGCCGCCACGGCAGCGACCACGCTCTCGTTGACCCCGTCGGCGCGTATCAGCGAGAAGATCAGCTCGCGCGTCTCGCTTTCACCCAACGGCTCGAGGAACATCGTCGTTGAAGCGCGGCGCACACCCCCCCAGCCGACACGCCGCTCCAGCAGCTCTTCCCTGGTCAGGCAAATCTGCAGCACCGGCGCGCGTACCCACTGCACCAGGTACTCGATCAGGTCGAGCATCCCCTCGTCCGCCCAGTGGATGTCCTCCCACACAAGCACGAGCGGTCCCTCGCGAGCCAGGCCCTCCACACAGGCGCGCACGGCGGCGAAGAAGACTTCACGCGCACTGCTGGGCCTCCTCGATGCTCAGGGTGGGCTACATCGTCTGGTGCCTCGATCCCGAGCAGCCGGCCGACCACGGCCGTCTTCGACGCTGTCGAGCGGCGGTCTGTGCCCGGGGCCGTCGAGGAGCTCGCGCATGCGGGCCGAGAGCTTCTTCCAAGCACGGCCGGCGGATCGCCGTCGATGATCTCGCACTCGGCGCGAAGAACCTCGCCGAGCGGCCAGTAGACGATGCTCGACCCATACGGCAGACAGCGCCCGTGGCGCACCAGCGGCTGGGAGCCATGGCCCTGCAGCTCCTGCTCGAATTGGCGCAACAGCCGCGACTTTCCAACACCTGGTTCGCCGATCACTGTCGCCAGATGCGGCGCGTCGCTTACGCTCGTACCCGCCCAAGCAGATCGTGCAGCTGGGTCAGCTCGCCAGCGCGGCCGACGAGCGGAGCCCGCGCGGGGCTCGTGAAGGGCCCGTGGGCGGCCGTCTGCCCATCGGCGGCCAGCGCCTCCCACGCAGGCAGCGGCTCGGTCTTGCCCTTCAGCGTCAGCGGCTGATCCAGGGCGCGGAAGTCGACCACGTCGCGCGTCACACGGTAGGTAGCCTCGCCGACCGTCACGCTCCCCGGACGCGCCGCCGCCTGGAGCCTGGCGGCGACGTTGACGGTGTCTCCGATCACCGTGTAGCTGTCGCCGACATGACCCGCGAGCACCTCGCCCGTGTTGATGCCTACACACAGCTCGAACGTGACGCCGTGCTGCACAGCCAGCGGCTCGTTGACGTCGCCCATCGCCGCCTGCATCCCCAGGCCCGCGCGCACCGCGCGCTCCGCGTCATCACCGTGCGCTACCGGAGCGCCGAAGATCGCCATCACATTGTCGCCAATGAACTTGTCCACATACCCGCCGTACTTGAGGACCTCCTCGCCGAGACGACCAAGGATCCGCTCCAGCTGACGCTTCACGGACTCCGGGTCGAGCCTCGCCGCGACGGCCGTGTAGCCGGACAGGTCAGCAAAGAGGACAGTCACCGTGCGACGCTCATCGAGCGTGGGCGACGCGAGAGCGACACTCGGCTCATCCGCCTGAGCGGCTGGCGTCTGCGTGGTCGGCTAGTCTCGCCCGCGGCGCCCACGTCATCCAGCCGGTCGCCGCATGCCATGCAGAATCGCGCGCCCTCGGGCACCGGCTCGCCACAGGAGCCGCAGCGCAGCTCGAGCGCCACGCCGCACGCCATGCAGAACCGCGCGCTGGTGGGATTCTCTGCAGAGCACTCCGAGCAGCGAGCCATCGCCGCTCAGCTCAACGGCCGGAGGTTCATATCTGGCACAGCTGTGAGTATGGCTCAGGGACGAAGGGCTCCATACGTGGAGTGAACATCGGCTGGAGCTGAAGGAGCTCGCCGGTGACGGCGATCAGATCGTCGCCACATGGTTGGCGCACCGGGCGCGGCAGAACGAGCGAGGTCTCGGTGGATGCGCCTCTCTAGGGCGTTGGTCGCCGCGGCGCGTGTCCGATTGCTTCCTCGAGCGAGCGCTCGGGAGCACCACGCCGGCGGCGGTAGCGGTTCAGCGCCGCGAGCATCTGCTGGATCTCTCCCCGTTCCAGTTCCGCTTCCTTTTCTGGCGAGCGCGTGGGCTGCCAGTCGAGCAGCTCCTCCGCGCCCTCGCGATAGAAGTAGCCGGCTATCAGCGCAAGCGCCAGCAGCACGACGGGGAGCCCGATGACCATCGCCAGGAAGTAGGCCTCCTCCACCTCATCACGCCCCGGCGGGGGCCGTCCTCGCTCTCGCGGATGCTGGCCCACGGGACTCGCGCGGCGGCGCCTGCCTGCGCTCCTGCTTCGGCGACTGCGCAGGCGCAGCGTTGCGCGTGGGCTTCTGCGGCTGCTTGACGCTCTGCTGTGCCTCCGCGTCGCTCACGCCTGCGCCGAGCTGGTCGATGGCAGCTTGCGCTGCGCTGAGACGACGCACGAGCAGCGTTCGCACCTCCTCGAGCTCGGTCACATTGAGGAGCGCCGGGCCGCTCGAGGGGTGTGCAGCGTCGGTGATCTGTAGGAGCCCGGGACGTTTCGCAGCGAGCTCAGCCAGGGTCCCCTCGAGCACCGCAATCTGCTCGCGCAACGAGCGCCGTCGACTTGCACCGTCACTGCTCGTCTCTGCGCCGTGCGCTTGTGAGACGTACAGGGCCGCGGCCACGTCGCGAGGGTCGACACCCGTATCGTGCGCCTCACGCGCTGCCGCAGCAGCGATCGTCGCCGCGCCCGACGGTTGCCGCGGGGCAGGCGCCACGAACGTGCCGCTGCCCTGCTGGCTTTCAATCAGGCCTTCGTGCTCGAGGCGCTGGTAGACCGTTCTGACCGTGTTGACGTTCACGCCCGTGGCATCAGCGACGTCCCTCAGCGTGGGCAGTCGCTGGCCAGGCTCGAACACGCCGTCGGCGATGTGCGCGCGCAATGTCCAGGCCAGCTGTATTCCAATCGGCAGCTCCGCGCCCCGATCGACGGCCATCTCGAACCCCGCGGCCGCACGGGTCGGCGGGCGTGGTGTCGCGTCAGCCTCCCTGACCACACCGACACTGTAACGCGAAAGCGCAGCGATCTATAATGTGCTAGTAATCTAGTACATTAGTTGTCCGTGCGGAGGCTGGCGGCCGCCGTGCGATCGGTCGAGCGAGGAGATTGCAAGCGGGGCATGGTTCGCGACGTCGCCGAGAGACTGGGGCGCCCGACGAGGAGTGTGCTCGAGCAACTCGGGGACATGATGCTTCTGACCGGCCGCACGGTGTCCTTGGCGCTGCGTCCGCCGTACCCGTACGGAGGCGAGCTCGTCTCGCAGTTCCTGTTCACGCTGCGCCTCGTCTGGTTCCCGCTGCTGATCTCGACTATTGCGATCGACTACGGCGCGCCCGGACTGCAGGCAGCTGACTTCCTCAGACTGTTCGGCGCGCTCGACTTCCTCGGCGGCTTCTTCGTGATCGAGGTCGTGCGCGAAATCGCGCCGCTCGTCACCGCGATCGTCGTCGCCGGCGTCGGTGGCACCGCGATAACGGCCGACCTCGGCGCGCGCAAGGTCCGCGAGGAGCTCGACGCCCTGCAGGTGCTGGGCGTCGACCCCGTCAAGAACCTCGTGGTCCCGCGCTTCCTCTCACTGATGCTCGTGACAGGCCTCTTCAACATCTACTCGATCCTCTTCGGCTTCTTCGGCGGCATGATCGCGGAGGTCGAGTTCGGCGGCTCGCTCGGGCCATTCTGGAGCCGGTTGTTCTCCAACGCCACGGTCACGGACCTTTGGGGCTCGGTGCTCAAGACGTCGATCTTCGGAGCCGTGATCGCGATCGTCTGCTGTTACAAGGGCATGACCGCCTCGGGCGGCGCCGAGGGCGTTGGACGGGCGGTCAACGAGGCGGTGGTCGTCGCCTTCCTGGCATTCGGCGCCTTCAACTACGTCTTCACACAGACGCTGCTAGCCACCCATCCGCAGATCGTGATCCTCAAATGACCGTGCCCGTGTGAACGGAAGCGGGGCTCCTAGGTGAACGAACTGCTGGCACTTCCGCGCGAATGGCTCGCCGCGGGGGGCGAGATAGCGGGCTTCATGGGCACGACGCTCCAGGACGTCCTCGGCCTGAAGGTGCTGAGGTTCTTCGGCGAGACACTGCGCCAGGCCGGGATCCTGATCGTCGGTTCGACGGCCGTGATCTGGGGGCTGGTCTTCTTCACCGGCCTCGGCCCCTGCGGCATTCAGGCTGCCTACTTCAACGAGGCCGCCGGAGTGCCCGCCTACGCAGGCGTCTTCGCAGCCTGGTGCAACCTGCGCGAGGCCGTGCCGCTCGTGTTCGGCTACATGCTGTCCGCGAAGGTCGGCACCGGCATCGTGGCCGAGCTCGGCGCGATGCGCATATCCGAGGAGATCGACGCGCTCGAGGTCATGGGTGTCGACTCGATGCTCTTCCTGTGCGCCACGCGGCTGCTCGCCGCGTGGATGGTGCTCCCGTTCATGTACATCGGCGCGATCGGCGTCGCCTACCTCGCCTCCTACATTGCGATCGTCGACCAGGTGGGCTACATCTCCTCGGGGGGCTACCTGCTGGTCTTCTGGGCGTTCCAGAACCCCGGCGACTACCTCTTCAGCGTGATCAAGGGGATGAGCATGGCCACCGCGATCGTGCTCGTGGGCTGCTACTACGGCTACAACGCGAGCGGTGGACCGGTCGGCGTGGGCAGGGCCACCGCCCGCTCGATGGCGCTCAACCTCGTCCTCGTCAACGTGATCGACGCGTTCGGAACGCAAGTCTTCTGGGGCGGCAACCCACGGGCGCCGATCGGCGGCTGAAGATCGCGGGCGCGCCTGGGGGGCCGTGACCCTGGCTCTAATCTGGCGCATCGCCGCAACGGTTCCGACAGAGATCGCCCCCGGCCTGATGCGCTGGACTGTGGCGCACCCGGAGTGGCGAGCGGGATCGCCGCCGGGGAGCGCGGATGACTGGGAGCAGATGGTTGCCAGCGTGCTCTACGAGCTGCCCGACACGCTCGTGCTGATCGACCCCCTGCTGCCGCGCGTCGGTCTTGAGCCCTTCCTCGGATGGCTCGATGCGCGCGTGGCCGGCCGCCCGGTGAGCGTGCTGACGACGATTCGCTGGCACCGACGCGACCGTGCGCTGATCGCCGAGCGCTACCGCGCGAACAGCTCGCGCGCCTGGAACACGTTGCCGGCAGGCGTCGAGCGGCGACCCCTGCGCGGCGCCGGCGAGACCCTCTACTGGCTGGCTGCCGTGGCCACGCTCGTCGCCGGCGACCGGCTCATTGGCCCCCGCGCAAGCGAGGCTGTTGGCGAGCGCAGGCTTCGTGTGTGCCCCGAGAGCTGGCTCGATGGCGTGCGCGCGGACCGCGCCGAGGTGGGCGCGCTGCTATCGGGGCTGCTCGAGCTGCCGATCGAGCGAGTGCTCGTATCCCACGGGCAGCCCGTGCTGCGCGGCGGGCACGCTGCGCTCGCCGACGCGATCGCCGAGGCGCGCGGGCAGACCAAGGCGTAGGCGCGGCTACCCCGGGGCCGGTGCAGCGGGAGCCACGTTGCGCGAGAGCATCTCGCGCAGATAGCTAATGACCTCTTCGGTGCTTGCCGGCTGCTCTTCAAGCGCATCCTGGCCTGCCTGGGCGGGTGCCTGCCCTCCCGCGCCGAGCTCCTCGAGCAGCGCTTGGGCCACCGCGGGGTCGAACTGGCGACCGGCCTCGCGGCGCAGCTCGCTGCAGGCCTCCTCGTGTCCGATCGCCCGCCTGTAGCAGCGGTCGCTGGTCATCGCATCGAATGCGTCGCACGCGGCTATCACGCGAGCGCCGAGCGGGATCTGCTCTGCGCTGCGGCGGTCGGGGTAGCCGCGGCCATCCCAGCGCTCGTGCGTTGCTCGCACGATCGCCGCGACCGGCCGCAGGGCGGGAGCCGCGCTGAGAATGCGCTCGCCGAGCACCGTGTGCTGGTGCATGAACTCCCACTCGGTGTCATCCAGCTGGCCGGGCTTCTCGAGGATTGCATCGGGTATGCCGACCTTGCCGACGTCGTGCAGCTCGGCCGCGCGCGCGAGCTCGTCCAGTTCCTCGGTGCTCATGCCGAGGCGACGCCCCACGCGCATGCACAGCTCGGCGACCTCTCCCGAGTGGTCCTCGAGCGAGGGCTGCTTGGCGTGGATGATGCGCCGCAGCACGTCACGCGTCTGGTCGCTGGCGAGCGACGGCCGCCCCCTCTTGCGCGAGTACATGCGCTCGTCGGCGATCTGCAGCGCGTGGTCGAGGTGGCTCGCCTCGTGCGGGATCACCACGGCGCCGTAGGAGGCGCCCACAGCGAACTTCTCCCCGCGCTCCTGGAGCGCGTCGGTCGCTGTGGATACCACCGTCTCGAGCTCGTCCGAGCGCACTGAGACGAGCGCGCAGAACTCATCGCCGCCAAGCCGGTAGGCGGTTCCGTACGGCGAGACGGCGCTCGAAAGCTTGTCGCCGAGACGCGCCAGCACGGCGTCGCCCGCGAGGTGGCCGAAGGTGTCGTTGTAGCTCTTGAAGCCATCGAGGTCGAACATCATCAGCACGAGCGGCTGCGCCGCCGAGGCCGTGGATAGGCGCTCCTCTAGATCGGCGGAGAGCTTGCGTCGGTTGCCCAGCCCAGTGAGCGCGTCGGTGAGCGCCTGCTCGCGCAGGATCTGATTGGCGACGATCTCCGCCGCTGCCAGGCGCGCGCGCTCGACGAGGCCGAGCATGACGGCCTCCTCGTCGTCGCGGAAGGCGCGATCCTCGCGCGCCACCGTCAGCGCACCGCGGGCCTTGCCGACGTCGCTCGAGAAGCCGAAGGGCAGCGCGAGCGCCCACACGCCACCAGCCTCGAGTTGGCACGGATGCTCGCCCTCCTCGGCCTGCCTGCTGGCGGCGCGCAGCGCAAGCGACACGCGGGGGGTGCAGTTGATGTCCAGCACGCGGGGGCTCAGCGGTCCGCTCAGCGTGAGCTGCCCGGCGTCGGCGTCGAGCGCCTCGATCGAGCCACGCAGAACGATCTCGGTAAGCGCCTCGAGGTCGAGCTTGGCCGCGAACGCGTCGCCGAGTCGCTGCACCGCAGCCTGCAGGCGCGTGCGCTGGTGGGCGACGAGGTCGAGGCGGCGCAGCGCCTGCTCGATGCGCGCGCTGCGATCGCGCGAGAGCAGCAGCAGCACGCCGTTCAGCGGCACCATCAGCAGAACCTCGGCGGGATCGTTGCGCGCGGCGTGTGCCACCAGCAGGCCGAGCGGTGCGATCGACGCGTCGATCACCCACACGAGCGCGATCACGCGAAACTGGACGCGCGAGGCGATCCCCATGGCGGCGGCCTCGCGCAGCGTCGCCGAGAGCAGGTCTAGGGCGCAGCCGGCGAGGAAGGCGATCACGTACACGAACACCGTGTGCAAGCCTCCGTGAAGCGGACCCGCGATCATCAGCACGACGGCGGGGCCGATCGCGTGCCACGCGTCGGGGATCGCGAACAGGACGCGCTCCGAGCCGACACGGTGGGCGAGCATCTGCCCGAGCGTCCCGAGCACGAGACCGGCCGCGGCCAGCAGCGGCACGATGCCGGGTGGCAGCAGCAGCAGCATCGGCACGAGCACCAAGTAGGAGGGCACGACGTAGCCCGCGCCGATCGGGAAGCGGATCATGCGCGAGGCGAGCGCGTAGAGCACGCAAAGCATCGCCACGAGCGACCAGTCGACACGGTGGGAGGCGAGCGCGGAGAGCGCCAACGGGACCGCGATCGCGAGGAACAGCATCGAAGCGGCGGTCTCCACGATGAGCTCGCGCCCTCCGAAGCGCCGACCGCGCGCCTTCCACGAGTCCTCCAGCAGCCGCTCGACCGGGTCGGCCGAGCGGAGGTCATCTACGGGCGGGCCGCTCATCGTGGCAGCGGCCTTCCCCGTGGGGGGCGGCGGCATGGCATCGCCTGCCGCCGCCTCCACGGATTCAGCGGCTGTAGGGATCGATGTAGACATCGTCGATCGTCCACGAGCTGTGGCCACTTGCCTCGAATGACAGTCGCACGCTGAGCGAGCTTTCGGGCATCCACAACGGCAGGGCGCGAGCGAGCTCCAAGACGGGGCTCAGCGTCCATTCGCCGTTCGGCTCGAGTGACCCGACGGACGTGCTGCGCGAGAAGCCCAGCCTGTCCGTCCAGCGCAGCCGCACCTGCAGCCGTGCCGCGTCCGAGCCTTCCACCTCGCGGTAGAAGAAGCGGAACGACGGGTATTCGCTGTTCACGCAAACGGCCGGGGATACGGCTGAGCCACCAGGTTCGATTTCAATCGCGTTCGAGCCTTTGGTGACGCCTTCACCGGTCGCCAGGCTGGCGTTGGTCAGCGACCATCCAGCCGTACCCATTTCGAACGTGCTGCTCGGGAGCAGCGTGTACAGCGCGCTGTCGCCGAATTCCGCGAGCAAGGTCGAGGCAGGGCTGGAAGGGCAGCCGACGGCTGCCGGATCGCTTGGTGCGACGTCCCCCGGCAACGGAGCTGCTGGCCCGTGGCTTACTGCTGGCCCGGAAGGTGCTGCTGGTCCGGGGGCTGCTACTGCGGGCGCGGCGCACGTGAGCAACGCGACGCCGAAGGCGGTAGCTGCGAATCTGCAGACCCCCTTTGGGCGAATTATGTACGGCATCTCAGGACCTCCATGTCTTGGATCACACCGAGGCGCGATCGTTGAGGTCGGCAGCTGGGCGGTCTCTGGGAGATCCCTTGCTTTGCGTCCCCGCCTCGCGACGGGTTTGCCCTGAGCGACTTTTGGTTTTGCCTCGTTTCGGCTTTACGGGCAGCGCGCTTTAGTGCGCGCTTCGACGCCTGGACACACGTCACTCAGCGTGTAAGGGAGCGCTCCGAGCAGCCGGAGCGCCTACCGCGGCGTTTTGAGTCTCTTGCCTTTGCCGAGACTCGTCCCGCCCACCGTCGTGGCGGAGATCCTGAAGTGATACGCGGTCCTCGCGGACAAGCCCGTGATCGTTGCCGAGACCGCTTCGGGACTCGTGCCGGAGCCGGGGGGCGGGGAGCACGGAACGCTCTGGCCGTAGGCGGTGGTGGTGCCCCATTCGAAGCTGCACTGGGTCACGGTCGCGCCGTTCGGGTCTACCGTCGCGTTGAGGGTCGCCGAGCTCGCCGTGAGCGAGCTGGCCGGCTCCGTCACGACCGTCGCCTTGGCCTGCGAGGGGCCGCCGAACGCCACCAGTCCGATCGGTGCGCCGACGCCGGAGGGGCCGTCGAAGCCGACGGCGGCGTCGCACGCGCTCGTCCCAAGGCAGTCCACCGGTCCATATTCTTCGTTGACCTTCGGCTCCCCGCAGGGCCCCTCCGCTTCGCCGTCGCAGTAGCCGCTCCCGCCTTCGGTCACGTCGTAGAGCGCGGAGGCCTGCCCGAGGTGTTCGTAGAGCGTCGCCGCCGGATAGCTGACACCGTGGCTGCCGCCGGCGAGGGCGTAGAGCGCAGAGACGAGCGGAGAGGACAGCGAGGTTCCGCCGATCGTGATCCAGCCGAGACCCGCTTCTTCGGAGCCCGAGTAGCTGTCGTAGAGGTCAAAGCCCGTGTAGGGGTCGGCGTCGGCCGCGATGTCGTTGTCCAGGCGCTTGTCACCGCAGCCCGTACTGGCCCATCCCTCGGCGTCTTCCTGCCAGGAGGGCGCTGTGAACAGCGTGCTGCAGCCGCTGCCGGTCGCGCTGAGCCGTTTGAATTTCTTGAAGTCGTCTGCCGGAGGCCCGCTGTCGTTCCACACGGTCTCGCTTTTGCGCGTGCCCTTGGACGTGAGCCTGAGCGACGTTCCGCCGACCGCCACGACAGAGGGAAGCGAGGCGGGCGCGTCGGGCTCTCCAGGCGCCACCGGAGGTTCTTCTTCTTCAAAGGCGAATTCGAAGGCGTAGTCCCAGTCATCCCAGCCCGAGTCCCCTGCCGAGGCCGTGATCACGACGCCGGGATGGTTGTACGCCGCGGCTTCGGAGGCGCCGAGTTCGCTCTCGAGGAAGCCATAGGAGTTCGAGACCTCCGTCGCCCCGAGCGCGACGGCCTCGTCCACCGCGGCGGCCAGGTCCGAGGTGCTTTCCGAGTTGGCCTCGACCAGCAGGATCTTGCAGTTGGGGCACACGCTGTGCACGGTCTCCACGTCGAGCGATATCTCGAGCGCCCAACCCGGTTCCCCTTCCGGCAGCTCGGTCGTGCTGCCCGTCTGGCTCACCTTCGTGAAGCAGCCGTTCTCCGACGTGCACGCGGGCAGGCCGTACTGGCTGTCGAACGTGCCGAGGTCCGCTTCGATGTCCGGGTCATCGAAGGCGTCCACGAGCGCCACCGTCTGTTCGGATCCGCCCGCGGAGGCCACGAAGCCATAGGCGCTCGCCAGATCCGCCGGGGTCAGCCCACCAGCGGGCCCCTTCGAGCGTGCGCCCGCGGCGAGCACGTATGCCCGTGCTCCGGGTGCGTTCTTACGCGCTGGCACGAGCCGCAGGCCCATGCAGCGGGCCCCGTGCGGCCGTGCGTGCGGGCAGATCTCGCGGACCTTCGCGTAGCGGACTTCAAGCGGCGACGTGCCGGCAGCGCCGGCCGTCGAGCTGAAGATGAGCGCCGCGCCGGCGACCGCGACCAGAACCGCGATAAGGGTCATACGTGTGCCTCGAACCTGCCGCACTGCACTCCCCTCTCGCTCTCGCCCATCCAGCCGGCCCACGGCGCGAACCGGACTTCGCGAGCCTAACAGGATGTCGGCAAGCCTTCAAAGGGGGTAGTGGGTGTGCGACTCAGGACGGCGCCGGTGCGTCGGCCGCCAGCCCTACGAGCTCGGCGCTTCGCTCCCACAGTCCCTCGGCCAGCGTCGCGTCACGGGCCTGCGCGCTCGACTGCACGACCTTCTCGTCCTCCACGTACTCGCCGTTCACGTCAGCGGCCTCGTCGGAGAGCGCGAGCCACACGAGTGAGCGCGCGCCCCGCTCGGGCGCGCGAAAGAAGGGCGCGGCGAGCGTCGTCAGGAGCTTCCAGACCCCGTTTTCGTTCTTGCCGAAGCCAGTTCGCACGACGCCCGGGTGAAAGCAGTTGGCGTGCAGCTCGGGCGCCCGCCGCGCGAGCTCGCGCGTGAAGAGGATGTTGCAGAGCTTGCTCGTGCCGTACACCCGCATCGCCGCGTAGCCCTTGCGCGACTGCAGGTCATCGAGGTCGAGCCGGCCGCCGGTGTGCGCGTCCGAGGCCGTCGTCACCACGCGCCCGCCGCTCAGGCGCTCGCGCAGCAGGTTCGTGAGCAGGAACGGCGCGAGGTGGTTGAGCGCGAACGTCCGCTCGAAGCCCTCATCGGTCTCCTTGCGCGAGGCGAACAGCGCGCCGGCGTTGTTTGCGAGCACGTCGATTCGCTCGTAGCTCGCGGCGAGCTCGTCCGCGAGCGCGCGCACCTCGCGCATCAGGCTCAGATCGGCGACGTGTTCGTGCACCTCCCCGCCGCCGGCACTCGCGCCGGCCTTGCGCGCGACCTCACGCACGCGCTCGGCGTCACGTCCCACGAGCGCGACGTCCGCGCCCTGGCGCGCGAGCTCGACCGCAGCCGCCTCGCCGATGCCGCGCGTCGCCCCCGTAATCACTACGAGCGTCACGCACGCGAACTCTAGCGGCCTCGCTTCCGCGCGCGCTCAATAGAGTTGCGCCATGGACGAGCCGCTCGTGGTCAACCTCGCCGATGCGCCCGCGCGCGCGCATCCCGGCGGCGCCGCGATCATCGCGCTCGAGCCCGATAGCGTGCGCTGGCCGGACACGGGCGTCAACGTGCGCGTCATGCAACCCGGCCAGCCGAGCTCGCTCTATCACTCAGAGCCCGTGCAGGAGGACTTCCTGGTCCTCCAAGGCGAGTGCACGCTGATCATCGACGAGCACGAGCGGCGGCTGCGCCAGTGGGACTTCGTGCACTGCCCCGCCGGCGTCGCGCATGTCTTCGTCGGCGCCGGCGAGGCTCCGTGCGCGGTTCTGATGATCGGCTCGAGGCGCTTGGACGAGGCGCACTACCCGGTAAGCGAGAGCGCGGGCCGCTATGGCGCCTCGGTCGCGAGCGCCACCGACGATCCCGACGAGGCCTACGCAGACTGGAGCGAGGAGCCCTCCCAGGAGCTCTCCGAGGCGTGGCCGCCTGGCTGAGCTTGAGGGCGCGCTCCTACTACTAGGAGGGTTTGGCGAAACGGCTAGCGAAACTATCGCCGGAAGTCTGGGAACAGGGCTTCGGCCTCGTCCTCGGTAAGCCTGCGGGTCCGATCCTCTCCCTTGGACGTGTTCTCGTACAGCGTTCCGCAGCGAGGGCACTTGATCAGGATCATCAAGCTCGGGTATCCCTGGGACGCGAGCTGATCCATGTCATACCAGCGGTTCTGATCGTCTTTGCAGTAGTCGCAGCCGAACTCGACCATGCTGCGACTTTCTAGCGCGTCAGGCGGCGAGGCGCATACCACGCGCTCGGATGAGCGCGCAGGAGAGCTTGGCGAGGATCGTGAGGTCCGCGTGGAGCCGCACCCGCTCGATCCGGCGGACGCGTAGCGGCGCGAGTGCCCATTCGTTCTTGAGCCTGCCGAACTCCCGCTCGACCGCTCCGCGTCGCTTGTAGAGCCCACGCCAGCGCAGCGTCTCGCGCGGGATCAGGGGGTGCAGCCGGTCGGCCTTGACCCACATAGACGCGGGCTTGCACTCGCCGGTCGGGCAGCGCCACTTCGTAGCGCCACGCTTGCGGTCGGCGCCAGCGAATCGCCACTCGCCGTGCTCGCAGCAGGGCGGCTTGTGCCAGCCTTTCTTGACGCCCTCCGTCTCGCGCAGCGGGATCACCGGGACGATGCTCCGCTCGGCGCAGGCGTCGTATGCGGGCGCGGTGTCGTAGCCGCGATCCATCGCGCACGTCTCGGGAACGATCCCAAGCGCGCCAAGCTTGTCGAGCAGCGGAGCGACGGTCAGCGTTTCGTGCGTTTTCGCCGTCTCCACCCGCCACGCGAGCGGCAGGTCGGTAGCGGTGTCCACCGCCATGTGCAGCCGGTATCCGTAGAAGCCGCCACCCTTCCTCGTCGACACAGCCGAGCGGTGGCCCCAGGAGGCGTCGGGGTCGGAGAACTCGTCGTCGGAGCGTTCCCGCCCGCCCTTCGACACGAACCGCTGCCCGTTCGCGTATGCGGGCATATCCGAGGCGTCGATCGCCACGCCCTTGCCAAGCTCGGCGTCCCGCTCGCGGAGCGCGCCGACGACGGAGGCGATGCAGCCATCGAGCAGATCGGCATACTCGCGGAGCTTTGCCGCGAAGCGATAGGCGGCGTACACGCTCGGCACGTCGCCGTCTGGTGCGATCACGGCCGCCAGCGCCGCGTGCTAGCGCACGAGCGCCACCGTGCGCGTCCACGTCGGGATCGCGTACAGGCTCTTGGCGAGCGCCATTCCGATCATCGATCGGATCGGGTAGCCAGGGCGCCCAGTCCACCGGGTGGCGTCCAGGTCCGCGATCATTCGCGCAATCTCCGGGCTTTCGATGATCGCCTCAAGCGCGACTGCCGCTGAGTGCGGTGCTACCGTCTGGCTGGTCATGGAGGTCACGTCTCCTTGATCCAGACCCCCGGCAGCTCCAACTGCGCGGGGGTCAACTTGTGGTGTTCGCGCTACCCTACATACCCCGTCGGACGGAAAGATGCGCTGTCCGACGCGGGGGGAGACGTCGATCCGTCCGTGATTTGCAGGTGTTTTCTCGGGTAGACCCGAATGTGACGACACAAGGCTTGGAACCAGTGGAGATGGCGGGACTCGAACCCGCGGCCGGCGACGTGAAAAGAGGCGGCCACCACCTGGTCATCCCCATGGGCTCCGGGAAAACGCCCCGAGCGCGACTCGAACGCGCGACAGCCCGCTTGGTAGGCGGGTCCTCTTTCCACTGAGGTACCGGGGCAAGCAGCGAGAGGGGGAGCCACAACTCCCCCTCTCGCATGTTTCGATCACGCGTCCATCACGCCGCCTCCGTCATTGACTGGCGCGCGATGCGCCGTATCTCGGCCGACAGAGTCCGCTCCTCTTCTGCGGCGCGCTTTTCAAGGGCATTCACGAGGTCGGCGGGCATCCTCACCGACACCTGGATCTGATCCTTCTCCTCGTTGCTCATGGGACACTCCTTCTCGGTCGGGTAACACGCCGAGCCGAAGATAAGCCGTGTGTCGGACGGTGCCCGGCAGCGCGCCACGCTGCACGACCGGGCATCGCGTGAGAGCACATCGTCGGGTTTCCCTTGAAATCCGTCCGTCATGTCGCTAACATGTCGTTATAGCACGACCCCGACGCGACAGGAAAGTAGAGGTGCTCTTTGCCAGCGGCCACGTACCCAGAGCGCGACCGACTCGCAACCATCGACGAACTGACCAAGGAACTCGCCGCGTGGCATGACGCGGTCAACGAGACCCTTCATGGGCTTGGAGAGGCCGCCATCGAGCTGACCGACGCTACTTATCAGCAGCGTTTGGCAGACACGACGATGCGCCTTGTCCAAATGGACTGCGAGCTACATGGAGCCGACTTTGATCCAGAATGGCTAGCTGAGTTCCGTGGGCTGTTGCTGGACAGCTTGCGGGCTATGCAGAACGACCAGCCGCTCAACGCGTTCGACAACCTCCTCTTGAATATCGAGGCGATGCGTCACCTTCTTCGAGATGCGCTTGACGGACACGTCGAGCGCAGCGAGGACGACATCGCCGCAGTGGTGGAGCAGCTCCATCAGTGGCTACCCCGCGTCAGTCAGCCCGAGTTGGCGGACCTGATGGGGATCGGCACCCGCCAGTATCAGCGTTGGGGGCAGATGCACACCGAACCCACGCGCCGCGCGCAGATCGTGTCTCGGCTGATCGCGATCCTGAGACGAGCGTGGACGGATGCTGGCGTCGTGGCGTGGTTCTATCGCCCACGTCCCGAGCTTGACGACAAAGCACCGATCGACCTGCTCGACGATGCCGAGTGGGAGCATGCCCTCTTCCGTGCCGTAAGGCAAGGAAGAGCCCAGCATGGCGCCTAATCCAAAAGCGGTCCGGTTTTCCGACGTAGCCTTCCGCTACGCGGACTATGACACGCCGCTTTGGGTGCGAGCCAACACAGAGCCTGGACGGTGGCATTTCGCGCGGACCGAACCCACGCAGTACCTATGCCTGTCTCCAGATGGCTGTTGGGCTGATCTGATTCGCCACGAGAACCTGCGAAGCGAGATTGATGTGGCCCTGGTTCGCATGCCCTTGTGGGTTCTCAAGATCAACGAAGAGCGAATTGCCGACTACAGGAGTTTTGAGAAGGCCGAGGCTGCCGGATTCCCCCCGGACGCGCTCATCGACGAGGACTGGGAGCGATGTCAGGCCGAGGCAGAACGACTGAAGGACCTTGGCTTCCGTGGCGTCCTGTCACCCGCGGCGGCTCTGGCGGGCGACGTGGCGCTTTCCCTCTTTGGCGGCCGCCGAGCGGTTGGATGGGAGGAAGAGCCATGTCTCACGTCAGCTATCCCTGCCAAGGTCGTAACCGTCGGAGCGCCGCCGACCGGGTTGGTCGAGCGCGTGCGGTTCCGTGGTGAAGAGCACCGCGATTACGCCGCTTATGCCCTTGAGCGCTCCCGCCGCGAGCGCGGCCGCTAGCTAGGCCCTGGGGTATCGGGCTCCTGAAAGCGAGGTATCCCCGATGCGAGCACGTCCGAGATCCCGCACCACTACTGAGCTAGCGAGTTTCGCTAGAGCCTCCTAGGCGTCGATTATGCGCGTGAAGACCGCCGCCAACGTGCTCGTCTCCTCCGGCTCGAGGAGCTCGACGAACGCGTCCTGGACAAACGCGAAGAGCTCCCGCTGCGCGCGCTCGGTGAGCTCGCTGCCGCGATCGGTAAGCATCACGTTGGTGGCGCGCGCGTCGCTTGGGCACGTTCGTCGCTCGAGCAGGCCCCTCTGCTCGAGCAGGTCGATCACGCGCGATACGCGGCTGAGGCTCAGCCCCATCGCCTGAGCGAGCTGCGTCAGGCGCAGCGTGCGCTCATCGGCCAGCGCGAGGCGCCCGATCACGCCGAGCATGCTGATGCTCAACTCGAAGCGCTCGAGCAGCAGCTCCTCCGCGGCCCTGCGCAGCCTGCGGGCCACCTCCAAGAGGCCCTCCCACGCCATCGCCTCCTGCGCGTGCCACGCGCTCTGCGTGCGTCGTCCCATCATGTGCACCGCGCGCGCTGCCACAGCCGTCGCCTGGGCCTCCGCCGGGGCGGGCCCGGGGCAGGCAGCGGGCGCGTCCTCTGGCGCGTTCGCGCTCACGCGCGTGCCTGCCACACGGTGATCTCGTTGGCGCCCGGGTCGCGCAGCGACAGCGCGCCCTCGGGCGTCGCGCGGGCCGCCAAACCCGCTGCCTGCGCGCGTGCCTGGAGCGCATCCAGGCTGTCGGCGCCTTGGAGGATCAGCTCGTAGCTGCGCATGCCCGATGTCCCCCCGGGTGCTGGGCGGGCACCGTGGCCCTGCCAATCGTTGATCGCGATGCGGTGCGGGAAGCGACCGCCGGCGTGCAGGTCGGCCATGCCGATGGCGCTCATGTACGCGTGCTCCTGAAAGCCGATCACGTCGCGGTAGAAGTCGTAGGCGGCGCGCAGGTCCGGCACGTGCAGGTGCACGTGACCCACATAAGCTCCGGCCGCCAGCGCCAGCGCGGGATCTGCGTCCCCGAGCGGCGCGAGCGCCTCGGCGATGTCGAGCGGCTCCGTCGGGCCGCGCCGGCGCCCGTCGCTGTCGAGCAGCACGATCGCCTGCGGGGTCACCTCGAGCGAGCGGCAGCGCTCGGGGGTCTCGAGCGTGAGCTCGAGCGTGATCCCGTCGGGGTCGCGCAAGTACGTTGCCTTCGAGAAGATGTGGTCCGTCGGCGACTGGGGCACGCCCCGGTCGACCAGACGCGCGAGCACGCGCGCGAACTCGACCGCGTCGGGGGCGTGGATGGCGAGGTGATAGAGGCCCGCGTAGGGGCCTCCCGCGGGCCGCACGGCGCCGGGATGCAGCACCACGAGGACGCGCCCCTCGACGCCTAGGGGCGTCCCGCCGGCCTCCCACGTCAGCTCCGCGAGGCCGATCAGGTCACGCCAGAACGCCATCGAGCGCTCGACGTCGGTGACCTGCAGGTGTACCGGCCCATAGGTGATCGTCTCGGAGCGCAGCGCCTCGGGGAGCGCATCTGCGGTGGGAGTGAAGCTCGTCGCGGTCATTGCTTGCTAGCGCAAGCATACCACGGCCCAGCGGCGCAGCTAGCTCGCCTTCCCGCGTGAGCCCGCGGTGGCGACGTGGGGCCGGCGCGCCTCGGCGAATCCCACCATGCGCTGGCGGCGCTCATCCCAGAGCTTCAGCGCTGGCGCGCGCAGTCCGTCGAGCAGGGAGAGCGTCGGTACCTGGCGGAAGGCCGCGTTCTGCTCGTGGGCCCTGCGCAGGTTGTAGTTGGGGATGCGCGCGTCGAGGTGGTGGATGTGGTGATAGCCGATGTTCCCCGTCGAGAAGCGCAGCAGCGCCGGCAGCTTCAAGTAGGAGCTGCCGCGCAGCGCCGCGTCGGCGTAGGTCCAGCTCTCGGCGCTCTCCCAGTAGGCGTCCTCGAATTGATGCTGCACGTAGAAGAGCCAGATCCCAATCGAGCCCGCGAGCATCGCGGCAGGCCCGAACACGAGCAGGTAGTCCCGCCAGCCAATCAGCCAGCACAGGCCGCCGATCAGCACTGCCAGCGCGAGGTCCGTGCCGAGCACGCTGCGGCGCATACGCGGCCGCGCGTCCTTGGCGACGAGGCGAGGGCCGATGATCATCGCGAAGATCGGCCCCAGCCCGAACATCACGAGCGGGTTGCGCAGCAACCGGTATCCTAGGCGCCCACGTGGGGGCAGCGCATCGTATTCCTCCACCGTCAGCGTGCGGACGTCGCCCGTGCCGCGCCGCTCGAGATCGCCGGAGGTGGCGTGGTGGACCGCGTGATCGTGGCGCCAGCGCAGAAACGGCGAGTACAGCAGCAACCCGAGCGAGGTGCCGAGCCACAGGTTCGCCCGCCGTGAGGGGAAGAACGAGTTGTGGGTGCAGTCGTGAAATACGATGAAGATGCGCACCAGAAACGCCGCCGTGGGAAGCGCTAGGGCAAGCGCGAGCAGCGGCGATATCGCCACGAGCAGGTACATCACGGCCGACAGCGCCAGGTATGGGAGCAGCGAGGTCCCCAGGCACAACAGCGCTCGCCTGGAGTCGGCACGGGCGTACGGCGCGAGCGTCTCGCGCCACGAGCGGGTATCCGCCTTCGTCGCTCGCCCGGCGGGTCGGCCTCGCTCGGGCAGCGCTCGCTGCGGTTCCTGCGTCTCTGCGCGCTGAGGCTGCTGCTCAGCGGGGATCATGCAATCCCTTCCGTGGTGTTCAGTCGGCCGCCTTGATCGATGCGGTCCGCTTGCGCTTTCAAGCATACTGGCGCACCCTGACGGCAGAGCCTCCTGGCGCGCGCGCAACGGAGACGCTCGGCGCGCAAGGCGCCAACTCGCTAGCTTCCGGCCCGCGCGAGCTCACGCCGGGAGCGCCGCTGGCGGCGCGGATGCGCTCCTGCGCCGTGCGGGCGGCCCGCACTGGAGGCGGCTGCGGCGCGTGCTGGTTGCAGCCCCAGCCGACGCGCGAGCCCCCGCATCTCGTGATCCTCGGCGGGGCCCACGAGCGTGATCCCAACGCCACCCCGGCCAGCGCGGCCAGTTCGCCCGACGCGATGGACATACGCCTCGTCATCGCCCGGGGGGTCGAAGTTGATCACGTGGGAGACGTCATCGACGTCGATCCCCCGCGCTGCCACGTCGGTGGCGACTAGCGTGTCGACCCGTCCGCTCTGGAAGCGCTGAAGCGCCAGCTCGCGCTGGCGTTGGGTCTTGTTGCCGTGAATCGCGATCGCCTCCACACCGTGGACGCCGAGGCGTTTCACGAGGCGGTCGGCGCCGCGCTTCGTGCGCACGAACACGAGCGCGAGCTGGCGCTCGCAAGAGAGCTCCTCGACGAGCGTCTCCACGCGACCGGGCTGGCGCACGGCGACGAACCGATGCTCGACGAGCGCCTCGTCCTGCCCGCGAGGCGCCTCGTGCGCGTGGGAGACCGCGCGCTGCGTGTAGCGCTCCGCCTGCCGTCCGGCGACGCCCTCGAGCGTCGCCGAGAAGAACAGCGTCTGGCGCGTCCGCGGGCAGCCTGCCACGATGCGATCGATCGCCGGGCGAAAGCCCATGTCGAGCATGCGGTCGGCCTCGTCGAGGACGAGGATCTTGATTGCCGAGAGCGTGAACGCGCGCCGCGCGAGCAGGTCCTCCAGCCGACCCGGCGTCGCCACGAGGATGTGCGCTTTGGCGGCCTTTGCTGCCTGCGCGTGGAGGCCCACGCCGCCGTAGACCGCGGCCGCGCGAAGGCCGCGAGCGCGGGCAAGCGGCTCGAGCTCGGCGACGATCTGGACTGCAAGCTCGCGCGTGGGCGCGAGGACCAGAGCCGCGGGTGCCTGCTCGCCCGCGTCCAGCAACTCGACGATCGGTATCGCGAACGCGAGCGTCTTGCCCGATCCCGTAGGCGAGGAGACGAGGGCGTCGCGCCCGGCGAGGACGTCCTCGAGGACCAGACGCTGGACGGGGAACGGCTCGGTGACGCCGCGGCGGGCGAGAGCGCCGGACACGGCGCTTGAGACGCCGAGCTGCGCGAATGACTGCTTTGACATGGATTACTCCTTTGGCGGCGCTTGTGCCGCGTACGGTTCGGAAGGCTCTTGCTGACCCGAACCGCGCTCAGCGGGACTCAAGCGAGCTGCCTCGCGGCCGAAACAGTCGACCGCTGAAAAGTCAAGCTAGCAGATAGTCAGGCCGCGACTGCCAGGCGCCTTGCAGCCGCTGAGCCCGCCACGCCGGCCTGCGCGAGCGGCCCACCGGCTCGTGCGAGCGCGACACGCGGGCCTGTGCGAGCGGCCCGCTACACTGATTTATGCGGATCGGTACGAGCGCTCGCAGGCAGCGCCGGGCCGGCGAAGCAGCGTAAGCCAGCGCTGGGTCCGCCCGACAAAGACGCCGGAATCGGGCAAGCGATCTCCGGAGCACCGACCGATAGGAGCGCAGACGTGCCCGGGCCGCAGCAGGTGCGCCAGCAGGAAAAGCACGAAGAGAAGCTGCGCATGATTCGCGAGCAGGTCTCGGAGGGCAAGCTCGTTATCAGGCAGATGACGGCGGCCGAGCGCAAGCGCTACCCGCCGCGCGAGGCGAAGCCTGCGCGGGGGCGCTCCAAGCGCGCCTAATGGGCCGGTTCTTCCTGCCCCTGCCGAGCGGGCCCGGTCCTTCCGCAGAGCAGGCCTACAGCGACCTCCGTGAGCAGGCCGAGGCGTACACCGGATCACCCTCGAGCAACCGGCGCATCGAGCAGATCAAGTGCCGCCGGACCGGGCGCGACTACACGCTCAAGGTGGGAGAGGCCGACGCGATCGACGGCAGGACCGTCGCGGCGATCATCCAGCTACAGCGAGGCACCCTCACCGTCCACCACCTGGCGACGCGCCCCGGTGAGCTCACCGAGCCGACGCAGTTTGAGCGAACGCAGATCTACTCGATCACCGACTTTTACTGACGGCGCTCGCCCGCGGCCGACACGGCCGGGGCGAGGCGGGCTCACGCGGGCAGGAAGTCCACCAGCAACTGATTGACAGCGTCGGGCGCCTCCAGCTGCATCCAGTGACCGGGGCCTTCGATGCGCTCGTAGCGCCAGGGGCCGGCGACATGCGTGCCAGACCTCGTCATCTGGCCCTCGGTGAGGGCCATGTCTCCCGAGCTCCAGATGCCCATCGTCGGAGCCTGCACGGGCGGCATCTGCAAGCGCGGCGCGATAAACCGCGCAGGCGGGATGTTCGCCCGGTAGTAGTTCAAGGCCGGCGTGAGCGAGCCGTTTGCCTGCAATTGCGCGATCGTCGCGTCCGCGTCGGGGTGCTGACCCCACGAGCGGAAGTTGGCCCAGTTCTCGCCCGAAAGCCACTCCTCGGCGATCCCCGAGAACTGGAACAGCAGCATGTACCACGACTTCTCCTGCTGGCGAAAGCCCTCATCGAAGAACTCAGCCGGGTGCCCGACCGAGAGTGCGACGAGATGGTCAACGCGCTCGCCCGCGAGCAGGCCGAGCGCCCACGCGAGCGCGGCACCCCAGTCGTGGCCGACGACGTGGGCACGCTCGGCGCCGGCGTCGCTCATCACCGCCAGCACGTCACCGATGAGCAAGTCCATCGTGTAGGCGGAGACCTCCGCCGGCTTGTCAGACCGCCCGTAGCCGCGCAAGTCGGGGACGATGACCTTGAGCCCGGCCTCGGCCAGCGCCGGTACCTGGTTGCGCCACAGTTGACCTGAGTCCGGGAACCCGTGGAGCAGCACCACCGGACGCCCCTCCCCAGTGACCTCGTAGTCGATACCGACACCATCGACGTCAACGCGCATGCTCGCCGCACCCTAGCGGCAGGAGCCCCGACGAGCCAACGGGAGCTCTGCTCAGCCGGACTCCTCGAGCAGGACCCCGGCCACCCTCTCGGCGCTCGCAGACGTGGCGAGGTGCGCGTGCATCGCCGTGAGGAAGGCCTCGCGGCCAATGCGCAGGAGGGTCGTCTCGCTCGTCGCGGTGACGGTCGCAGTACGCCTGACGGGGTGGAGCAGCGCGATCTCGCCGAAGCCGTCTCCGCTGTTCAGCCGCCTGATCTCGCGCTCGCCTTTAGTGACGCGGACTGACCCGTGCGTGATCGCGTAGTAGCTGTCCCCCTCCTCGCCCTCGCGGATGATCGCGCCGCCGGGGGGGACGCTCACATAGTGCGCTTCGCGGGCGAGCGTCTCCAGCGGGGCGGCGGGGAGGGCTGAGAAAATCCCCGTATTGCGCAGCATCCCCATCTCGACGACCGGGATCGAGGCCTCGGAGTCGATCCGGCGAATGCGCCGCGCGACTGCGAGCACCGCGATGAGGGCGAAGCACGCCACGCCAAGGAAGGCCGCCTTGGCACCGCCAACACCGATGAGCAGCGGGACCATCAACGCGCTGAAGGCCATACCAAGGTCGCGCATCGACTCGATCAATGCAAAGGCACAGACGATCACATCGAGGGGAGTGGAGCGCTGCAGCAGCGTTTGGGCGGCGACACTTTGCACGGTGCGAGCGGCGCCCACGAGCACCAGCAGCAGCACCGCGACGAGCACCGTAGAGACCAGTGCCAGAGCACCGAGAGCCAGACCGCCGATCAGGGTGGCGGCTGCGAGGGGCAGCGCGAGTCGACGGCCCGCGAACAGCACCGCGACGGTGGCGCCCAGCAGGCCGCCCGCGCCGAAGGCGGCGCTCAGGTAGCCCGCGGCACCTGGTCCGATTGCGAGGATCCGCACGGCGAGCACGACGACGAGTAGGTCGATCGCCCCTTCGGTCGCAGCAGCTGCGGCGGGGAAGGCGATCAGCGCCCGAGTGTTCGGCCGGGAGAAGATCACCCGGGCGGCGGCGAGCAGATCGGAGAGACCGCCCTCCTCCTCTCCGAGCGCCTGAGCGGCGGCGCGCAGAGGACGCACGCGGACGAGCATCGGCGTCGAGATACATAGCCCCGCGAGCGCCGTACATGCGAGCCCGGGGCCGTCAGCGCTGATCATCACGCCCGCGAGCGCCGGGCCGACCAGCGCTCCGACGCCCTCGCCCCAACTCGTGGCGATGTTGGCCGAGGTCAGCTCATCCGGGTGGCTTACGACGAGGGGCATCAGGACGTGGTGCAGAGGCCTGCTCACCCCGAGCGACAGCGAGAACGCCATCGCGGCGAGGTACACGACGGACACGGGCGCACCCACGAGGATCGCCACGCCACAGCATCCGAGGGTCGCCGTCGCAGCGGCATACGCGACGGCGAGTAGCCTGGCAACGCCGATGCGCGCCAGCTGGGCGCTGATCACTGGGGCGAGGAGCATGGATGGGATCAGCTGCAGGATCACCACCAGGCCCGCCGCAGGCGCGCCACCGCGAACGTACGCATAGACGATGACCGCGAGCCACTCGCCGAACTCAGCGACGATCATCACCAGGTAGGCGAGCAGCAGCCGGCTCAGTGCGTGGTTGCGCGCAACCACTCCGATCACCCGGCCGAACTTGTTCTGCGCGACGGGCGTGCTCGCCGGGGCAGTGGAGCTCATGCGCCCATCATCCGTCGTTCGGCGGGGATACACCAGCCTCTCTCTTGCGTGCCGGCCGGCGGCGTGCTGTGCTTAGCACTGGAGCGGCTGGTCGGGCTGAATAGGCCGGACCGCCATCGACCTGCGACAGCGAAGAGAGGACTCATGGCAGCCGAGGCACTTCCCGGCGGAACGTTCACGATGGCCGAGGATCTGACGGTCACTCGCATGGGCTACGGCGCCATGCAGCTCGCGGGCCCCGGCGTCTTCGGGCCGCCGAAGGACCGGGACGCGGCTGTGGCCGTGCTGCGCGAGGCCGTGGAGTTGGGCATCACTCACATCGACACCAGCGACTACTACGGCCCGCACATCACCAATCAGATCATCAAGGAAGCCCTGCACCCCTACCCACAAGAGCTGCATATCGTGACCAAGGTCGGAGCGATGCGAGACGCCGAGGGCGGCTGGCCCACGGCGCTGGCTCCCGAACAGCTGCGCCAGGCCGTGTACGACAATCTGGATCACCTCGGCCTCGAGGCACTCGACGTCGTCAACCTGCGCGTCGGGGGGTTCGACAGCCCCGAGCCGGGCTCGATCGCCGAACCGTTCGCGGCGCTCGCACAGCTGCAGCAGGAGGGATCGATCAAGCATCTCGGTCTCAGCACGGTCTCCGCCGAGCAGGTCGCCGAAGCACAGTCCATCGCGCCGATCGTGTGCGTGCAGAATTTCTACAACGTCGCCAAGCGGGCCGACGACGACCTGGTCGATTCCCTCGCCGCTCAGGGCATCGCCTACGTGCCCTACTTTCCGCTAGGGGGCTTCTCCCCTCTGCAGTCCGACACGCTGAAATCAGTTGCGTCCGGTCTGGCTGTTGCACCCATGGCGGTCGCGCTCGCGTGGCTGTTGCAGCGCTCCGCGAACATCCTGCTCATCCCCGGCACCTCATCCGTCGCGCATCTGCACGAGAACGTCACAGGTGCTGCGCTCGCCCTCTTCGAGGACCAGCTGACGGAGCTGAACGGGATTGCCTCGTGAGGGCAGTGGAGCGCGAGGTCGCCCTCCTCGAAACCGATGACACGACTCAAGCAGGGGCTAGCTTGCGCACGTCTCACGAACACACCCGCGTCGTCACCAAGCTTTCACCGCGCGCGAGACAACCGAGGAGCGAGGGCCGATGAACTACAAGACGCTGCTGTACGAACATGCTGGGCGTGTCGTCACGTTGACCTACAACCGCCCGGATCAGCACAACGCGGTCAACCGGACGATGAACGCGGAGCTGCATCACGCGTGGGAGCGCTTTCGCGATGACGATGATGCGTTCGTCCTGGTGATCACCGGCGCCGGGGAGACGAGCTTCTGCGCGGGCTGGGACCTGCAGGACGCGGCCGATCTCAGCGAGATCGGTGACTACGACGCGTTCCGCGTCAGCCTCTACAACAGCCCCGGTGCGTGCGGCTACACGCGCAAGGCTGACATCTTCAAGCCGGTGATCGCTGCGGTGAACGGATACGCGTTCGCAGCTGGGCTCGAGACTGCTCTGCTGGCGGACATTCGCATCGCGGCGGAGAACGCCGAGTTCGGGGCGCTCGAGCGGCGCTGGAACATCGTTGGCGGCGACGGCATGACCGTGCGGCTGCCGCTCGTCGTCGGGTTCGCAAAGGCGATGGAGCTGGTGATCACGGGGCGCCGTATCGGCGTACATGAGGCTTACAGCATCGGTCTCGTGAACGAGGTCGTGCCACGTGGAGGCGCGCTGGCGCGCGCCCAGGAGCTCGCGCGAGAGATCGCCGCGCTGCCCCAGGGAGCGATTCGCAGCGACAAGGAGAGCATCATGCGCGGCGTGGGCCGAACACTCGAGGAGCGCCTGCGCATCGAGGCTGAGATGGTGATCTCGATGTTCTTGCGACGCGACCCCCACACACTCGGAGCGGCCGCGTTCAAGGCGGGCGACCTCACGCCCGAGTGGCCACATCACGGACTCTAGTTTCACTTGCCACTCGGCGCGGCGCTCAGGCGTCAGGTTCCGGCTCCACGCATCGCAAGGATGCAGGGGAGTGGACAAAGTGCAAACCGTGCGGCCCAGGTCGAGGCTCTCGTGGAGCTTCTAGTCGAGCCAGGTGGCCGACAGCCCGGCAGCGCCTTCTGGCTAGCTGATCATCGGCGGTCCAGCCTAGACCCATGATTGTGCAATCTCGCACTAAGCGACTTGGCAACGGGATCGTCCAGCGCGCGGTCGCCGCGGTGCTCGCGGACGGGCGGCGTCGTTCAGTACGCGAGGTTGCTGACTCGGTTCAGGAGCAGCTCGATCGGGCGGTATCGATCCACTCGGTCAGCTGGTGCCTCAGCACGGGCTCTCGCAAGGAACCGCTCTGATTTGAGCGGGTCGCCCAGGGTGTGTACAGGCTTCGGCCTTGTACGTAAGTTTACGACGACCGGTGGTGTGTTGTGAGCACGGCGACAGGCAAGGTGGACATCGGCTAGCATCCCGCGATCCGGGTTAGCGCATGAACCCGACGAAAGAGGGGGGAAGACATGAACCGTGTCAGCGCCATTGGGTGGGGCCTCGTGATCGCCTTCGTGCTGAGCGCAACTGCTCCGGCGGCTGCATCGGCAATGGGCTTTGATTGGACCGTTAACGAAGTGGCACTCACGCCGGGGGAGTCGCGCTCAATCGCGTTTGAAGCGACCGCGCCCACCACCATCACCGTGCCCAAACTCAACCTGACTGTTATTTGCCAGCACTTCTCGGGCACGGGGACGATTACGGGTGGCGAAGTGGGCACCGCTGAGATCACCAGCTCAGAGGTATCGGAATGTGCTGTTGGCGGTGAACCAGGAATACCAGTCACGGAGACTCAGGGCATTTG
The DNA here is from genome assembly GCA_963722435.1 of uncultured Solirubrobacteraceae bacterium. Lineage (GTDB taxonomy): Bacteria > Actinomycetota > Thermoleophilia > Solirubrobacterales > Solirubrobacteraceae > Palsa-744. The sequence goes on from CAVRKZ010000002.1 coordinate 93,384, forward strand.
CAAAGGCCGCCTGGTTGTTGATTACCGTGGGGGCCCTGGCGAACGTTATGAACGTAGCGAGTTCTGCTATGAAGAAGTGGGAACGCGGCTCGTCATTCCCAGTGGCCCGCACGAGGGCCGATATACGGTTAAGGGCGGAGTAGACTCGAACGCACGTCCCGTTGATGAAGGGCTCGAACTAGAATTCCCCGAATCTCCTCTTCCCGCCAGCACCCTCGCGGTTAACGGCGCGCCAGCTGTCTTTTCGGGTGTGGAGCGTGAGACGGTGACAGGCGGGGCGCTCGGGTTGGGTGTGCTAAACGGCTCATCTGGGCCGCCGCGATATTACACGTGTGTCAAGAGCCAAGTCGAGGACGGCGGAGGGTACCGAAACAAAACCTGTTCCACAGAAGTGGGCGAAGCTGGCCCATTTGATGGCAAGTATGAACTGGCGGCAGCCGCCGGCGAAGGCAAGCCCTTTACGGGTAAGGGCAAGGCGATCACGTTCTACGTGACCGTGGGCGAATCGGTCCAGCAGGTGACGTGCCGATCCAGCAGGATGGAAGCGAATTATCCACAAACCGCGACTGGTGTCCTTGGGCCAATCCTCATGACATTTGCGAAGTGCACGCGCGAAGGCCAGAGTTGCGAGTCCACGGGTGCCAAATCAGGCGAAATTAGATTTGCGCCGCTCGAAGGGTCGCTGGGATACGTCGAAAGAGCCACGACTCGCGTGGGTGTCGCACTCAGGGCAACGGAAGGGGACGAGCTGGTCAGCTTTTCGTGCGACGGTGTGGAAATCACGTCGGAAGGTGCTGTCATCGGAGAACTTGCCGGTGACATCAACACGTTCAGCAAGACCTTCACGCTCACGTTTGCTGAGACGGGAGCCAAGCAAGCGATCAGGGCTTTCGAAGGGGGCGAAACCGAAGTCCTCGAGTCGAGTCTCAACGGCTCGGGGCCGTTTGAATCCACGATGCAGGCCACGTTCGCCGTCAGGGGCGAAGATCTGGAGATCAAAGCCTAGGCGTCGATGCGCTGAAAGCGTCGGGGTGGTGGCCTGTGCGTCACAGCACGGGCCACCAACCGCGATTGCGCCACCGGCCGCGCCCGTGCCCGAACGGGCAGAGACGGCGCCGGGGCGCCGGCGACCCCGGGTCGCACACCTGTCTCAGACGGTCGCCGCGAGCCCGCGACGCGCCGCCAGGCGCTCCTCGGCGTAGGCGCGGGCAGCGTCCGCATCGCCGGTCGCGTACGCCGCGATGTCAGCGAGCGTGACGATCCGTCCGGCGCCGCCCCATGTCCCGTCGGGGATCTCCGGCGTGAACACCCAGACCCGCGAGGGGTCGCGATCGTGGACCCCGTGCTCCGCGTCGAGGACGGCCTCGGAGCACTGCGGGCGCGAGCTGCCCGTCGACAGCCTCCGCGCGCGTGCCCGCCGCGGGGTGACCCAGGCCCCTACCGGTGATGCCCCCGGTCAGCTCTCGGTAGCGCGGCGAACCTCGTCGCCCAACGGACTCCGTCTGGCCGAAGAGCCCGCTCAGGACTCACCGTCGTAGTGGCCGACGCTGCGGTCGCGGCGGCGGAGCATCACCTGGGGTGACTTCCCCATCGTCCAGGTAGACGCCGAGCTTGTCGCCTGCAGGGGAATCGTTGTCATAGCGACAACGATGCGGGCGGAGGGACTCGAACCCCCAAGGGCCTTTCGGCCCACCGGCTCCTAAGTCCTCGTCAACGCGCGCAACGCCCGTAGACACTGGCTCCTTCGTGCAGTTAGATCGCGTTCAGGCGGCTTCTGCGCGCCCGTTGTTACCCAATCCGTTACCCACAACGTCGTCGGTCACGTCCTCAGGGCGCTAGCTGCTGGACAGGAGGAGGTGCTGAGATGACGTCGAGTGCGGATTCGTGTAGGTCTGGCGCCGACCGATCTCGTTGTGGCGCGGACGCTTACGCCGGGACCGCTGGCGCAAGCACGGCTGGCTTGAGGACTTCCTCACACCACTGGTGGAAGCTGGTGGGTGTAGTGGCCTGCGGGGTACGCGGCTCGGCGTTGTCGAGGCCTTCGTTCTTGGCGATCATCATCTCGAGGAAGCCTTGCGCCATCGCCTCTGACATTCCGGATCCGATGTGTCTGGCCTTGAATGCCTCGAACGGGATCTGCTGGAAGCGCACCGGTTTCCCAAGCACCTCGGACATGGTCTGTGCCATGTCTTCGTATGAGAGGTCTTCGGGGCCGAGGATGGGGACGTTGTCGTGCCCGCTCCAGGAGTGGTCGAGCAGCAGCTTGGCGGCTACGGTGGCGATGTCGCGTGTGGCGCAGGTCGGTGCCTTCAGGTCTCCGGAGATCGGCGAGAAGAACATGCCCTGTTTCTTGATCGCCTCGATCTGGTTGAGGAGGTTGTCCATGAACGAGGGCATCCTCAGCGCGCGATAGCTCACACCTGTGCCGGCGATCAGGTCGTCCACTGCCAGCGACGTCGTCACATACCCGGCGTTCTCACCCAGCCTGGTTCCGCTGCCGAGGGCCGAGACCCTGACAACCCGCTTCACTCCCTGGCTCTCGAAGGCGGCGCACGCCGGTCGGGTGAAGTCGACGTAGGCGGCCTCGAGGCTCTCGGCCCGAGGGTTCGGGGGCGTGAGCCAGAACACGGAGTCGGCGCCCGCAAACGCCTGCTCGACGACGTCGGCGTCGCTGTGCGACCCCGCGACGATCTCAACGCGCTCGCGCGCCTGCGGGGAAAGCCGGGAGGGGTCGCGTGCGATCACGCGGATCGGCTCACCGCTGTCGAGGATGTTCTCGAGGACCTGGTGGCCGATATTGCCGGTGGGGGTGGTGATTACGATCATGTGGTTCTCCTAGATCGGTCGGTGGGGTGGTAGAGCTGTGACACGCATCGCTTCACTCTCCTTCTATTGCTCGACCTGTATCACGGCGACGGCTTCAGGTGATGACAGCGTCGAGCTCGCTTGACCTTGTGATGGCCGTCCCTGTGAGTGCACTTGGGGTCTCGGGCACGACGCGCAACCAGAAGATCGCGATGAGCCCGGCGAACAAGAGCGTCCCGGCGACGATCAGAAACGCGCCGTGGATGCCCGCCACATAGGCAGCTGCCCCGACATGCTGTGCCTGGGTCTGGGACAAGCCCGCGAGGCTGGTGTGAATCGGCTGTGCTCCGGAGTGGGAGATCGCGGTTGCGGCTGCTTGCCGGGCCGCACGTGGGAGTGCCAGCAGTGAGGCGAGCGCACTCGCATGGCTACGGGTTGCTACGACGGCGCCCAGCAGCGCGATGCTGAGGGCAGCGCCGACCTGGCGTGCGGTGTTGACGACGCTGGACGCCAGCCCCGCGCGGCGCGCGTCGACGGCGGCCAGCGCCGCGGCTGAGAGCGGGGCAATCGAGAGACCGAAGCCGGTTCCCGCGATCGCCTGGCGCCACCAGATGTCGCCATAGGGCGTAGACGGGTGCAGTCCGGCCAAGGCCCACAAGCCAAGCGCGCCGAGGAGCGCGCCGAGCGCCACTGGCTTGCCGAATCCAACACGGTTGACCAGGCGCCCGGCGATCAGCGGGGTAGCCATCAACGTCAAGGTGAACGGAAGGCTCCGTAGCCCCGCTTGGAGAGCCGACATCCCTTGTACGCCCTGCAGGAACTGTGAGACGAAGAACGGCACCGAGATCAACGCAAACCCAAGCGCAAGTGTGACCACCACGGTTGCACTCAAGAGGCGGCCCCGGAACAGGCTCAGGGGGAGCATCGGCTCAAGGGCGCGCGACTCGACGAAGAGAAAGACGGCGAGCAGGATCACCGCGAGCGTCAGCGGCCCGGCGACCGGGAGCTCAGACCACGGATGGCTACCACGCTCGATGAATCCGTAAGTGAGGGCGGCCAGCCAGCCGATGCAAAGCAGCTGTCCGGGAACGTCGATGTGGCGCGCCTGGGGATTCTTCGATTCCCCCAGCGCGCGCACGCCGAAGAGGAGGCACGCCGCGGCGATCGGGACGTTGACGAAGAACACCCAGCGCCAGCCGGGCCCGGAGACCAGGGCACCACCCAGGGTCGGTCCTACGCCCAGCGCCGTGCTGGACAGCGCCACGTACAGGCTGATTGCGCGCACGCGATCGCGCGGCGCCGGAAACGCCGTCGCCAGCAGCGCCAAGCTCGCCGGGGCGAGCGCCGCCGCGCCCACTCCCTGGACGGCCCGGGCCAGATGCAGCTGAGTGGCCGAGCCCGCCAGGCCACACAGCAGGGAGCTGCACGCGAACACCGCCATGCCGATCTGGAATACGCGCTTGCGTCCGAAGCGGTCGGCGAACGCGCCGCCCGAGAGCAGCAATGCGGCGAAGGACAGCGTGTAGGCGTCGACCACCCACTGCACGCCCGAGAACCCCGCGTTCAGGTTGCGCTCGATCGTTGGCAGCGCCGTGTTCACGATCGTCAGATCCATCAGGACCATGAAGAAGCCCACGCAACAGACCGCAAGCGTCTTGCGCTGATGCACGCTCATCGGGGTCTGCCGAGCTCGCTGAGCTGACTATCCTGAGCCATAGTCAGGATCGTAGCATGCTAACTATCTCTCGCAGAAGCCAGCCTCAAACCGGCGGCTACCTGCAATGTCAGCGCCCGCGGGCGGGACGTCAGGTAGGTGATGACGGATCGTGCATCACCCGTCGTCTGGCTGCACAGCCCCCCAACTAGCCAGCGCGTTCACGATCGGCAGCAGTTCGCGGCCCATTGGCGTCAGCTCATACTCCGACCGCGTGCGCTGCCCAGGCTCTTGATAGGGCCGAAGCTCAAACACCCCCGCGTCCGTCAGGGCACGCAGACGCTTGGCGACGACAGCCTCGCTCATGCCGGTGTGAATGACGAAGCCCTCGAACCGGCTGGTGCCATTGCTCGCCTCGAGCAGCAGGTACATGGCACAGCGCGTGCCGGCCACGTCCAAGGCCGCCCGCAGTCCTTGACGAGCCTGGGCGCGGTCGCTTGGTTGAACTGTAGATGGCGCTCCGCTCGCTTGGCGCTGAGTACTGTCTCCCATAGCCAGCCTAGCCTAGCGTGTTATTGCGTCAATGCGAGGCGCACCTTTCTCGGTCGTTGTTACCCAACGGCGTTACCCAACCCAGAGCAGCGCGACGGATCTCGCAGCAACCGAGAAACGCAAAGGCCCATGTTTGCGGGGGTTTTCGACTATGCGGGCGAGAGGACTCGAACCTCCAAGGGCTTTCACCCACCGGCTCCTAAGGCCGGCGTGTCTACCAATTCCACCACGCCCGCTCGGCCTGCTGAAGGCTACAGCGCTCCGGGTCGGGCCCTATCGAGGACGCTCGTCATGTCCCCGGCCGCTTTGCGCTAGCGCCCACGCGCGGCCCACGAGCTTGTATCTTCAAACGCGATGTCCTGGCAAGCAGCTCCCGAGCGGCGCGCTGACGTGATCATCACGCACCCCAACCGCGACAAGCCGGTCGTGCAGAGCACACGCGCGGCGGTTGTCGTGTTGCTGCTCGTGAGCGCGGCCCTGGTGCTGGTGGTGACGGTCGGTGGCTGGAGCGTGCTCCAGGGTGCCGTCCCGGTCCAGATCGCCTACATCGCGGTCTACCTGGCGTTCGCGTTCTACGCGGCGCGCTGGAATCGCGGCGTGCTCCCGGTCTCCGCGGTGCTCGCCGTATTCCTCGCGATCTTCGCGCTCGTAGCCGGACCGTCGTGGTTTGACCGCAACAAGTCGGGCTTCGCGCAGCCGGCGCTGAACGCGGGGCTGCTCGGCCTGCTCACGCTGCTGATCGTGCCCGTCCAGCTCCTGCTCGTGACCTTTGCGATGCGCGGCTTCTCTCAGGGATGGAACGTCGAGCTCGAACAGCGCGACCCATCGGCAGGGACGGAGACGACACGGATGCCCTCGGCGCATCCAGCGTGAGCACCGCGGGAGCCGCATGCGGCGGGTGGGATTCGAACCCACACGTCCTTTCGGACAATGCGTTTTGAGCGCATCGAGTCTGCCGTTCCTCCACCGCCGCGCACCAGCTGCAGTCTAGTTTGGGGTCCCGCAGGCCGCCCACGCTGCGCAGCGCTCGCGCTCAAGGCCCCTTCACGAGCTCGTGCAGCGGCTGCGCGAGTGAGGGGCGCGCGACGAGGATCCCCCACGGCAGGTGCTCACCTACGGGCAGCTCGAGCACCCGCAGGCCGGCGCGCTCGCAGATGAGCACGCCGGCGGCGATGTCCCACTCGTGGACGCTGCGCTCGAAGTAGGCGTCATAGCGACCGGCGGCCGTCCAGGCGAGATCGAGGGCGGCGCTGCCGAAGCGGCGGATGTCGCGCACGCGCCCGACGAGGCGCGCGAGCACGCGGCCCTGGGCGACGCGCACCTCGGCGTCGTAGGCCAGCCCGGTGGCGAGCATCGCGCTCGCGAGCTCCGCCGCGGGCGGCTCGTCGCGCCCTTCGCCTTCCGCATCGCCTCGCGGCCCTGACGCTCCCTGTACGGGTGAGTCGGAGCCGCGCAGCTCGACCGTGCCGCGTGGGCTCGTCAAGGTGGCGGCGCCATCGCGGGTCGCGGTGAAGAGCTCGTCGCGGTTGGGGTCATAGACAGCGCCGGCGAGCGTCCCGGCGCGGTCGCGCACGGCGACGCTGACAGACCACTGGGGGATGGCGAAGAGGAAGTTGACGGTCCCGTCGAGTGGATCGACGACCCAGCTGAGCCCGCTGGTTCCTTCGCTGTCGTCCCCCTCCTCCCCCACGAACCCGTCCTGCGGGCGCGCTCGCGCGATCAGCTCACGAATCGTGCGCTCGGCGAGCACGTCGGCCTCGCTGACTAGGTCTGTCGGCGTGCTCTTGCTGGTGACCTGGCGCTCGGCACCACCTCGCGCGCGCTCGGCCAGGAGCTGGCCGGCGCCGGTGGCGGCCTCGACGGCGAGCTTCAGGAGCGCGTCGGCTTCGCTCCCGGCGGCCTGGCTCACGCGGGCGCGGGTGGCCGCTGCTCGTCCCACGGGCGCTCGGCCTCAAGCTGAGCGGCGAGCGAGAGCAGGGTGGCCTCGTCGTTCATGCGCCCCACGAGCTGGACGGCGCGGGGCAGGCCGTCGGCGCCGAGCCCAGCGGGCACGGAGGCCGCGGGCTGTCCGGTGATGTTCCAGGCGCCGTTGTAGGGGACCCAGCCGGCGACCGTGCTGAGCGTCGCAAGCGCGCCGCGGCCCTGCAGCTGGCCGATCCGCGGCGGCGGAGCCGCGCAGGCGGGCGTCAAGAGCACATCGTGCTGCTCGAAGACGCGCCCGAGGCGGCGCGTGAGCTCCTCGCAACCCGCGAGCACGCGCACGAGCAGGCCCGGTGTGACGAGCCCGCCGAGGCGCGCCATCGTGCGCGTGCGCCGTTCCAGGCGCTCGGGATGGGCGAGACCGGTGGCGTCGTCGTGAATTCCGCGCAGGTACAGCGCCGTCAGCGAGGCGCCCGTGGCGACGCCATAGTCGGGGTCGTGCTCGCTGACGTCGTGCCCGAGCGAGCGCAGCAGCTCGACGGTCTCGCGCAGCGCGCGCTCGTAGTCGCCCTCGAGCTTCGAGAGGATACCCGGCGGAATGCGCGAGGAGAAGGCGATGCGCAGGCGCCCAGGGGCGGTTGCGGCTGCCTGCGCGAACGGTGCCGCGGGCGCGGGAGCGTGGTCTAGGTCGACGTCGCTTGCACCCGAGGCGAGGTCGTGGAAGAGCGCCGTGTCGGCGACTCTGCGCGTGAGCACGCCGTTGACCGACAGGCCGTGCCAGGCCCGCGGGCGCGGCGCGAGCGGCACGCGTCCCCGCTGCGGCTTGAGGCCGAACAGCCCGCACCATGCGGCAGGTATGCGAATCGAGCCCGCACCGTCGGAGCCGAGCGCGGCGCCGACGAGCCCCGCGGCGACGGCTGCGGCGCTGCCGCCGCTCGAGCCGCCCGGGGCGTGCTGGGCGTGCCAGGGGTTGCGCGTGACGCCGAAGGTCGCGCTCTCGGTGAACGGCCACATGCACAGCTCGGGCACGTTCGTCTTGCCGATGATCAGCGCACCGGCAGCGCGCAGGCGGCGCACGACCTCGGCGTCTGCGCGCGCGGGGGTCTCCTGCGCGTTGGTGCCCAGCGCGGTCAGCTCCCCGGCGACGTCGATGTCGTCCTTGACGGCGATCGGCACGCCCAGAAGCGCTCGTTCGCCACCGGCACCGCGACGCGCGTCGGCCTGGTCGGCTTCCATGCGCACGCGCTCGGCGAAGACGACGCGAAAGGCATTGAGGCTGGGCTGGGAGCGCGCGATTCGCTCGAGGTAGACATCCACGAGCTCGCGCGAAGAGACCTCGCCGGCGGCGATCAGCTCGGCCTGGCGGGCGATGCCCGCGTGGGCGAGCTCGACGGCGTCCATCGCGAGAATGTATTGAAAGCGCGGCTGACGGCGCTGCGCGCGCGGAGCTGCCAAGCGGCGGGCAAGGCCGCTATACAGGCGTGACCGCGTTGTGCTTCGCCGGCCACACCCTGCGCTTGCCGGCCGCTCGCGCGAAACGGCGTATGAGCTCTCCGCGCAGCTCTCCCGGCTCGACGACAGCATCGACGACCAGCTCGGAGGCGAGGTGCAGGATGTCGATGTCGCGCGCGTACTCCTCGCGCAGCTCCTCCGTGCGCACGGAGCGCTCGGCCTCCTCCTCGATCGCCTGCAGCTGGTTGTAGTAGACCGCGTTGATCGCCGCCTGCGGCCCCATGACGGCGATCGAGGCGCTCGGCAGCGCGATGCAGCAGTCGGGCTCGAAGGCCGGACCTGCCATCGCGTAGAGCCCAGCGCCATAGGCCTTGCGCACGATCACCGAGATCTTCGGCACGGTCGCTTCGCTGACCGCGCTGATCATCTTGGCGCCGTGGCGGATGATGCCCTCCCGCTCCACCTGCGTGCCGATCATGAAGCCGGGCACGTCAGCCAGGAACAGCAGCGGCACGTTGAACGCGTTGCACGTCCAGATGAAGCGCGCGGCCTTGTCGGCCGAATCGCTGAACAGCACACCGCCCTTGTGCTTGGGCTGGTTGGCGAGGACGCCGAGCACGCGGCCCTCAAGGCGGGCGAAGCCGACGACCAGCTCGCGCGCCCAGCGCGGCTGGATCTCGAGCAGCGAGCCCTCGTCGACGATCACCTCGATCAGCGCCTTGACGTCGAACGGCTTGTTCTCATCCGCGGGGATCAGCTGCGCGATCGCCTCCCCCCCGCCCGTACCCCCAGCCCCCCCGGACGCCCCACCAGCGCTCCCGGCCGACCCGGCCGGCGGGGCAGCCGGCTCGGGTGGTGGCGATTGCCAGCTGCTGGGTAGGTAGGAGAGGTAGCGGCGCGCGAACTCGATGCCCTCGGCGTCGTCGCCGACGAGCTGGTGCGCGCAGCCGGAGACGCCGGTGTGCATGCGCGCCCCGCCCATCTCCTCGAGCGTCACTTTCTCGCCGATCACCATCTCGGCCATGCGCGGCGAGCCGAGGTACATCGAGGCGTTGCCCTCGCGCATGATCACGATGTCGCAGAACGCGGGGATGTACGCGCCCCCGGCTGCGCTCGGCCCGAACAGCACGCACACCTGGGGGACGACGCCGGAGAGGGTGACCTGGTTGAAGAAGATACGTCCCGCGCCGCGGCGGCCGGGGAACATCTGCACCTGCTCGGTGATGCGCGCGCCGGCGGAGTCGACGAGATAGACCATGGGGATGAACAGCGCGAGCGCGCGCTCCTGAATGCGCAGGATCTTCTCGACGGTCTTCGGCCCCCACGAGCCCGCCTTGACGGTCGGGTCGTTCGCCATCAGCGCGACGGGGCGCCCGTCGAGCGTGCCCGTGCCCGTGACGACGCCGTCGGCGCCGAGCCCGTCCTCCTGCCAGTTGGCCAGCAGAGCTTCCTCGGCGAAGGAGCCCTCGTCGAGCAGGAGCGCGACGCGCTCGCGCACGGCGAGCTTGCCCTGCTCTCGCGCCTTCTCGCGATGGCGCTCCGGGCCCCCGGCGAGTGCGTGCTCGCGCGCCTGTGAGAGCTCGCTCACGGCCGCGTGGCGCCCCCCCGCCGCTCACCCTGGGCGCCTGCCACACGCAGGCTGCACTCGTCCACGCGCGTCAGAACGCCGGGTTGGGCTCGGGCGCCTCGCCGGAGTAGTCGTAGAAGCCCATGCCGGACTTGCGACCGAACCAGCCGGCGCTGAGCATCTTTCGCAGCGTCGGCGGTCGCGCGAAGCGCCGCTCGCAAAACTCCTCGAAGAGGACGTCGCAGATCGACCCGAGCGTGTCAAGCCCGACGAAGTCGGCGAGCGTGAGCGGGCCCATCGGGTGCCCCGCTCCGGCCTTCATCGCCTCGTCGATCTCGCTCACCGAGCCGACTCCCTCTTCGTAGGCGCGCATCGCGTCGAGCATGTATGGCACGAGCAGGCGGTTGACGATGAAGCCGGCCTTGTCGTGCGTGGGGATCGCCAGCTTGCCCTCCGAGCGCGCGAACTCGAGCGCCGTGTCGAAGGCGGCGTCGCTGCTGGTCACACAGCGGACGACCTCTACGAGCTTCATGACCTGGGCGGGGTTGAAGTAGTGCAAGCCGACGAACTGCTCGGGGCGGGAGGTCGCGGCCGCCTGGTCGATCACGGACAGTGACGAGGTGTTGGTGGCGAGCACGGCCTCGGGCTTTACGATCGTGTCGAGCTCGCGCCACATCTCGAGCTTCAGCGGCAGGCTCTCGGTGATCGCCTCGATCACCAGGTCGCAGCCGCCGAGCTGACCGTAGTCGGTGGTGCCGCGCAGACGCGCGCGGATGGCGTCGGCCTGCTCTTGTGAGGAGCGGCCCTTCTCGACAGCGCGCGCGAGCTGCTTCTCGATCTTGGAGAGGCCCTTCTGCAGGGTCGCATCGTCGAGCTCGCGCAGCACGACCTCGTAGCCAGCCTCGGCAGCTACTTGCGCGATGCCGTGGCCCATCAGCCCGGCCCCGAGCACGCCCACCGTCTCGATCTTCTGGGCCATCTCGCCGCGCAGCCTACATCCACGGGCAGGGCCATGCCCCACCCCCAACACCGCACCCCGACTCGGCTTGGCGCCGGTGAAGCTACGCTGACGTGCATGAGCGAGCAGGACGTCTTCGATCTCGCGGCCGCGGGCTTGCGCGGCGACGGTGAGGAGCTGCGCATGTCGGTGGAGGTGCTCGCCGGCAAGCTCGAGCAGGCGCTGCCGGGGCGCACGCGCGTGCGTCGCAGCGGCGGTGGGCTTTTGGGGCGAGGCGCGCGGCGGGTGCGCGAGCTGGTGGTGGAGCTCGCGGGCACCAGCTATGAGCTCGCCGTCGAGGCCTCGGGGCTGCGCGCCTCGCGCCAGCGCCAGGTGGGGGGGATTGCGATCAAGCGCGAGACGCTCGCGCCCGACGCCTGGATTGCGGCGCTCACGGAGGAGCTGCGCGCGGAGTCAGAGCGCAGCGCCGACGCGCGCGCAGCGCTCGAAGGCCTGTTGCGATGAGCGAACCGCAGCAGGATTCGGCGGCGGAGGCCGAGCAGGAGCGCTCGCAGGAGCGGATCGAAGCGGGCGGCATCCCGCTGATGGCCGAGCGGCGGCTGAGCGAGTTGCGCGAGCGGGGCGGCTCGTTCACCTCAGACCTGTCAGTGAACGGCTTCGCGCTGTGTCACAAGCTGGGGCTGAAGCCGCTGTCGCAGGTGATGGGCAGCTCGATCTACCAGGTCGGCTACCAGGCCTCGTTTGGCTCGGGGAGATTCGGCGGGACGGTCCTGTTCGAGCTCGACTCGCTCTCGGAAGCTCTGAATGAGGTCCGCGGCAGGGCTCTCACTCGCCTTGGCGAGGAGGCGCGTCACGTCGGCGCGGACGCCGTCGTGGGAGTGCAGACGCGCGCGGGCGAGAGCCAGCTGAACACCGGCACGCTGGCACTCGAGCACCTGGTCCTGGGCACCGCCGTGCGCCGCGAGGGGGCGCGGGCTAAGCATCCCGTGCTGACCGAGCTGTCGGTGGCCGAGTACGCAATGCTCGTACAGGGCGGCTTTGAGCCGCTCGGGATCGTTGCACGCAGCGCCGTGTTCTTCACGAGCTACGTGTTCGGGGGAATGATCGCCGGCGGGGGGGCGCTGACGATGGGCGTGCAGAGCTTCGAGCTGCGCGAGTTCACCCAGGCGGTGTACAGCGCGCGGGAGGCCGTGATGCAGCAGATCACCGCGCAGGCGGCGGCGATCGGCGCCTCTGGCGTGGTGGGCATGAGGATCGATCACAGCGTTAGACCGCACACGATCAGCGGCGCCATGGGCATGGGTATGACGATGGGCGGCGCACGTGAGCTCAGAGGACTGATGGTCACGTTCACCGCCGTGGGCACCGCAATCCAACAGGAGCAGCAGGCAACCGTGCAGGCCCCCAAACTAATAGTCGACTTGACCACCTGAGAAGGAGCACCGCATGAACGAGCGCGAGACCGCATACGACCCCACTAGCTTGGAGGGCGTCCCCGAGGCGGGCCGAGCGCGCCTGCAGCAGAACCGCTCCGGCCTGTTCACCTCAGACCTATCGGTGAACGAGTTCCTGCTGGTCAAGGAGGCCGGCTTTGACCCGGTGGGGCTGGTGGTGGGCAGCTCGATCTACCACATCGGCATCCAGATGGCCGGGTGGAAGAAAAGCCAGGAGATGACGGTGCTCTCGGAGGCGATGTACGGCGCGCGTCAGCTGGCGATGACGCGCATGGAGGAGGAGGCCGACCAGCTGGGCGCGGACGGCGTGGTAGGCGTGCGCCTGGACATCGGCCGTTACGAGTGGGGCCAGGACATGGCGGAGTTCATCGCGATCGGCACCGCGGTCAAGCACCGCGGGGGCGAGCTGCACCGAGCCCCCAACGGCAGGCCGTTCACGAGCGATCTCTCGGGGCAGGACTTCTGGACGCTGCTACGCACGGGCCACCGCCCCGTGGGGATGGTGATGGGCAGCTGCGTCTACCACGTCGCGCACCGCGGCATGTTTCAGTCGATGGCGCAGACGGGGCGAAACGTCGAGCTCGCGAACTTCACGCAGGCGCTCTACGACGCGCGGGAGCTGGCGATGGAGCGCATGCAGTCAGAGGCGCAGGAGATCGGCGCGGAGGGCATCGTGGGCGTCGCACTCGAGGAGAAGAGCCACGGCTGGGGCAGCCACACGATCGAGTTCTTCGCGGTGGGCACGGCGATCGTGCCACGCGAGGGCCACGACGAGGCGATCCAGGCGCCGACGACCGTGCTCGATTTGAGCTAAAGAGAACACGACGGCCTGCACGAGGCTCATCCGAGCGGAGAGCTCTTTGCGGGACACTCACCCACACAGGAGGTTCGCGCCGTGAGCATCGTCTACACCGAAGATCGGGGGTCGGTCAGACACGTGGTGCTGAACCGCCCGGAGAAGCGCAACGCGATGAACCAGGAGCTGCTGCGCGCGCTCGGCGAGGCGCTGCGGGCGGCCGCAGCGGAGGAGGCCGTGCACTGCGTGGTCCTGCGCGGCGAGGGGCCCGTGTTCTCGGCGGGCGTCGATCTCGTCGAGCTCGCCGGCTCGGCGGGCGGGTCGGGGCAGCTGCGGAGCTTCCGCGAGGTCTTCCTCACCTGCCCCAACCTGTGTGAACAGATGACCAAGCCGGTCATCTGCCAGATCCACCGCACGTGCGTGGGCGGCGCGCTCGAGGTCGCACTCGGCTGCGATCTGCGAATCGCCTCGAGCGATGCCCAGGTGGGGCTGCCGGAGGTCAAGTTCGGGCTCATCCCCGACGTCGGCGGCTCCACGCGCCTGCCGGCGGTCGTGGGCCTGGGGCGAGCGAAGGAGCTGATCATGACGGGCCGCCTGATCGACGCGCAGGAGGCCCACGCGATCGGGCTGCTCAATCGCGTGGTCGAGCACGAGCGCCTCGAGCAGGCGACGGAGGAGCTGGTGCAGGAGCTGCTCGCCAACTCGCACGTGGCCGTCGGCCGCGCCAAGCGCGTACTCGACGCCTCCGCCCGCCCGGCGCTCGCGCAGACGCTCGAGCTGGAGGTCGCCGTGCAGGAGTACTGCATCGCGGCTGCACGGCTCGAGAGCGCCGCAGCGTCCTCGCGCGAGCCTGAGGAGACGCTGGTGAGCTAGCCCGCGAGCGCTCGCGCTACTCGAGCGCGGCGTAGGCGGCGGCCTGGATCTCGCGGTGCACGCGCGGCGGCTCGGAGGTCTCGAACAGACGCTGCGTGAGCACGATCACCGTCAGCTGCTCGGCGGGATCGACGAGCCAGGATGAGCCGAAGCCTCCGTTCCACCCGAACGCGCCGCGATCGTAGACGGCCTGGCAGAAGCCCCATGAGCGACCGACGAAGAAGTCTCGGCCGAGCCCGCCGTGAGCCTTCTGCGCGTCGGTTAGCTGGTCGCTGGTCATCTCGCGTACGGCCTCTGAGGAAATGACGCCCGCGCCGTCCGCGAGCAGCATGCGGGCGAACGCGAGCAGGTCATCGACGGTCGAGACGAGCCCGGCACCGCCGTCGGGGAAGGCCGGAGGGTGGCTCCACATGCCCTCGGGCTCGTCCCACACCATCAGCCCGTCGGGAGTCGGTCGGTAGGCGGTCGCCAGGCGGTCGGTGTCGGGTGCCCAGAAGGCCGTGTCGCGCATCCCGAGTGGCTCGAAGATGCGCCGGGAGAGCACCTGCTCGAACGGTTCGCCGGCTGCGCGGGCGAGCAGCACGCCGAGCACGGAGGCGGCGGTGTTGTAGAGCCAGCGCTCGCCGGGCTGGGCCATCAGCGGCAGCGTGCCGAGCCTTTCGATCCATGTGTCGGGCTCGGGCTGGACATCGGGGTTGGGAGGGCCGATGGTGGCCAGGTTCAGCGCTTCGGAAGCGGCCACGATCGGCCACGGCGTCGGCGCCATGAACATCTCGAGCGCCATTCCGAAGCCGAACGTGAACGTGAGCAGGTCGCGCACGGTGATCGCGCGAGCGGCCGGCACGGTCTCCTCGAGCGGACCGTCGATCCTCCGCAGCACGCGGCGCGAGGACAGCTCCCCCAGCAGACGCTCGACGGGCTCGTCGAGGCCGAGCAGCCCCTCCCCCACGAGCGCGAGCGTGGCCGCCGCAGTGAGCGGCTTGCTGGTGGAGGCGATCCGGAAGAGGGAGTCGCGCGCCACCGGGCGGCCACCGACGGCGAGCGTCCCGAGCGCCTGCACGTGCTCGTGCTCGCCACGAGCTACGAGCACCACCAGCCCGGGGACGAGCTCATCGCCCACGTGTCGCTCGGCCGTGGCGCGGAGCTGCTCGACGCCGCTGCGCGTGAGGCCCGCGCCCATCAGCGCGCTCCCTCGCCGTGCCAATCGATCGGCCCCGCCACGAGCGTGTGGCTGCCGAGTGGCCGTCCGAGGATCTCCTGCGCCCGGCGCGCGCACGCCAGCAGCGCGGCAAGATCGACGCCCGTCTCGACGCCCATCTCGTGCAGCATGCAGACGAGATCCTCGGTGGCGATGTTGCCGGTGGCGCCTGGCGGCACCGGGCAGCCGCCGAGCTCGCCGAAGCTCGACTCGAAGCTCTGCACGCCGGCCTCGAGCGCTGCGAGCACGTTCGCGAGCCCCTGCCCGCGTGTGTTGTGAAAGTGGGCGGTCAGCTGCACCTCCCCCCCCAGTGTGCGCCGGGCGACGGCGAAGAACTCGCGCACCTGTCGCGGATTGGCCATGCCCGTCGTGTCGCCGAAGGCCACCTCCGCGGCCCCCGCGTCGCGCAGGCGCAGCGCGATATCGAGCACGCGCTCGGGGGGCACATGGCCCTCGTAGGGACAGCCGAAGGAGGTCGAGATGACGCCCTCGCAGCGAAGCCCCGCCACACGCGCGCGGGCGAGCACCTCCTCGGCGCCGGCGAGCGACTCGGCGATCGAGCGATTGACGTTCTTGCGGTTGTGCGTCTCGGATGCGGAGAGGAACACGTTGACTTCGTCGAAGGCCGCGCGTGGGGCTGCGCGCTCGCGCAGCTCTAGCGCGTCTTGGAGCCCGCGCACGTTGGGGACAAGCACGGACACGCTGACCTCGCGTGGAACGTCGATGCCTGCGAGCACTTCGGCCGCGTCGGAGAGCTGAGGGATCACGTCGGCGCGCACGAAGCTCGTGACCTCGAGGCGCCTGAGACCGGTCCGTGCAAGCGCGTCGATCAGCTCGATCTTGCGTGCGGTGGGGATGACCTCGGGCTCATTCTGGAAGCCATCGCGCGGGCCGACCTCTCTCAGGCTGACCGCCGGCGGGAGCGCGCCCGCGGGCGCAGTTCCACGGTCGTGGGGCATC
Organism: uncultured Solirubrobacteraceae bacterium; assembly: GCA_963722435.1. Taxonomy (GTDB): domain Bacteria; phylum Actinomycetota; class Thermoleophilia; order Solirubrobacterales; family Solirubrobacteraceae; genus Palsa-744. The sequence continues at coordinate 109,573 of CAVRKZ010000002.1, forward strand.
GCGGGGAGCCTATACTCGGCCGCCGTGCCCGCGCGCACTCCCGACCCGGCCACATCGGCCCACGCCGATGCGCGCGACTCCGGCGAGGGCACGGCAGTCGTGATCATCGGCGCCTCGGGCGCGCTCGGATTCGGGCTGGCCGTACGCCTCGCGCGCACGGGCGTGCGGGTGGCAGTCGGCTCCAGGGACGCCGCGAGGGCCGCCCACACGGTGGAGCGCGCGCGCGCGCTGGTTCCCGCGGGGGCGTTCTCCGCGCACGAGAACGTCGAAGCGCTGGCCGCCGCCGAAACGGTGATCCTGAGCGTGCCCTTCCGCAGCCAGCACGAGACGCTCGCCACCCTCCGCGACGGCTTCGCGCCCGGTCAGCTGCTGATCGACGCGACCGTGCCACTGGCCGCAGCGGTGGGGGGCAAGGGCACCCGCATGCTCGGCGTGTGGCAGGGCTCGGCGGCGCAGCAGGCCCGTGAGATGGCCCCCGAGCACGTACGCGTGGTATCCGCGCTGCACACGGTCAGCGCGGCCTCGCTCACGGACCTCGAGCACCCGCTCGAACAGGACGTGCTGGTGTGCGGCGATTCGCGCGCCGACAAGCAGGCGGTGGCGCGCATGATCGAGCGCATCGAGGGGCTGCGGTGCGTCGACTGCGGACGCCTGGAGATGGCGCGCACGACCGAGGCCCTGACGGCGCTGCTGATCTCCGTGAACACGCGCTACAAGGTGCACGCGGGCGTGCGCCTGACGAGGCTGCCCGAGCGGCTGTGGGAGTAGCGCACGGCGGGGACGTCGTGATCCTCACCGGTGGCACCGGCGGTGCCAAGCTCGCCAGCGGGCTCGCCGAGGCGACGGGCGCCGAGCGCGTGGTCGCGATCGCGAACACCGGTGATGACATCGAGATCTACGGCTCCTACGTCTCTCCCGATCCGGACCTCGTGTGCTTCTGGCTCGCTGGAGTGATCGATGATCGCGGCTGGGGTCTGCGCGGCGACAGCTTCGCGGTCATGGAGGCGCTGCGCGAGCTCGGCGTGGACGTCTGGTTCAACCTCGGCGACCGCGACCTCGCGTGGTGCCTTGAGCGTGCGCGCATGCTCGCCGAGGGCCTCACGCCGACGGCGGCGCTCGCTCATCTGCGAGAGGCGATCGGCGTGCGTGGGCGCGTGCTGCCGATGAGCGATCAGCCCGTGCGAACGTGGGTGCGTACGGGCGAAGGTGGCTGGCGCGCCTTTCAGGAGTTCATGATCCGCGAGCGCGCCGCGGGCGTGCTCGAGGCGCTCGAGTTCCGCGGCGCCGAGCAGGCACGGCCCAGCGGGCACGTCCTTGCGGCGATCGCCGGCGCGAGCGTGATCGTGATCGGACCCTCGAACCCGCTCGCCTCGATCGCGCCGATCCTCGCGCTCGGAGGCATGCGCGAGGCGCTCACTGCCGCCGCGGCGCCCGTCGTCGCCGTCAGCCCGATCGTCGGCGGCGAGGTCCTGAAGGGCCCGACGGCGTCGTTCATGGCGTTCGCGGGGCTCGAGTGCAGCGCGCGCGGCGTCGTTGAGTTCTACGGCGATCTGCTCGATGGCATCGTCGCCGATGAAGAGGCGATGGGCGTGCCGGCGCTGCGCACGGACACGCGCATGCACGACGCATCGAGCCGCGCCCGTCTCGCCGAGCGGACGCTCGCCTTCGCCGCCACCCTTGCGGGCTAGCGTCACACTCGCCGGGAAGGCCCTCGAAGAGTGGCAGTGCGCGCCGGGCTAGGCTCTTGGCCGTGCGCACCGCGGCGATCCTCCCGGTCAAGCGCTTCACCCACGCAAAGCAGCGCCTCGGAGCGAGCGTCGCCGACGCGCTGCGACGCGAGCTTGCCGCCGCCATGGTCGCCGATGTGCTCGCCGCGCTCGCCCACGTCAGGGCGATCGAGCTCACGGTCGTCGTGACCAGCGAGCAGAGCGTCGCGCGCTCGGCGAGCGAGCAGGGGGCGATCGTCGTGGGCGACGAGGCCGAAGCCGGCCAGTCGGCGGCGGCGGGCATCGGCGTGCACCGCTCGATGCGCGAGGGAATCGAGCGCGTCCTGTGCGTCCCCGGCGATTGCCCGGCGCTCGACGCCCAGGAGCTCGACGCGCTGCTGAGCGAGCACGCGCGCGAGGCGGAAAGGCCCGGCGTCCTGATCGTCCCCGACCGGCACGGCAGAGGCACCAATGGCCTGCTGCTCGCGCCACCCGATGCCATCACTACCAGCTTCGGTCCCGACAGCTGCGCGCGCCATCAGACGCTCGCGCGCGCCGCGGGCCTCGCCTGGCGCGTCGAGCGCGTGCCCTCGCTGGCGCTCGACATCGACACGGGCGCGGACCTGCGGGCGCTGCGCGCGAGCCTCTCGGCCCACCCCGACGGGGCGCCGCGCACGCGCGCCGTGCTCGCGCGGCATACCGGCTCACGAACGTCCTCGATGAAGACGCCCGCCTGAGCCGCTGCGACATGGCCAGCCTCAGCGCACGCAGCCTGCGCGGCCTCCCAGAGGTGCGCCCTGGCGATGACATCGCGGCGCTGATCGTCGACGCTCTCGGCGAGCAGGCCTTGCGCAGTGGTCAGGTGGTGGCCATCGCTCACAAGGTCGTCTCGAAGTCCGAGGGCGCGATCGTGGCGCTCGAGGGGGTGCGCCCGAGTGCGCGCGCGAAGGAGCTCGCCCGTGCCCTTCAGGGTGCCGCCGCCCCGCCTGGCGGCGAGGAGAGGGATGCGCGTGCCGTGCAGGTCGTGCTCGACGAGTCGGTCGAGCTCCTGCGCGCGGAGCGCGGCGTGCTCGTGTGTCGCACGCGCCACGGCTTCGTGTGCGCGAATGCCGGCGTCGATGCCTCGAACGCGCCCGCCGGCGAGGCCGGCGAGTCCGTGGTAGTGCTGCCGCGCGACCCCGACGACTCGGCGCGGCGCATACGCGCAGGCCTGCGCGAGCTGACTGGCGAGCGCATCGCAGTTCTGATCACCGACAGCTTCGGTCGCGCCTGGCGCCACGGCCAGCTCGACGTGGCGCTTGGCCTCGCTGGCATGGAGCCGCTCGATGACTGGCGGGGGCGCACCGATGCGACGGGACGGGAGCTCACCGCGACATGGTTGGCTGTCGCCGACGCCGCCGCGGCAGTGGCTGATCTGGCGCGTGCGAAGGACTCGCGCGAGCCGGTCGTGATCGTGGAGGGGCTCGAGCGCTTCGTCACCGACGAGGATGGCCCGGGGGCACTCGCGCTCGTGCGGGCGCTCGCCGAGGACCTGTTTCGCTGATCGGCCACCGAGCACGCACGTGACGGCTCAGGCACGGAGCGGCTCAGGCGAGCGCAGGCGCGTCGGGCGCGCGCACGCCCGCGACGCCACCATCGAGCGGGTAGCGCCTGCGTACCTCGTAGAGCGTCGTGCGCTCGGCCGCCGAGCGTCCGGCATCGTGGGCGGCGGCAATGAGCTGCTCGGGCTCGAGGCGCGTGCCGTGGTAGCTGCCGGCGAGGCGGCTGATCGACTCCTCCATCAGCGTGCCGCCGAGATCGTTGACGCCCCAGCGCAGCGACTCGCTCGCGGCGTCTAGCCCCATCTTCACCCAGCTCGCCTGCAGGCTCGCGACGGTACGCCCGAGCGCGAGGCGAAAGACGGCTGTGTGCTTGAGGTTCTCCTTGCGGGAGATCTCCTCCACCCCGTGCGTGCGTCCCAAGAGCGTCTGGAAGGGGATGAATGACAGCGGCACGAACTCGGTGATCCCGCCCGTGCGTTCCTGCAGCTCGCGCACCACGCGCATGTGCTCGGCGAGCTCCCAGGGCTCCTCGATGTGGCCGAACATCACGGTTGCGGTCGAGCGCAGGCCGGCCGCGTGCGAGGCCTCGATGATCTGCACCCAGCGCGCGACCGGGAGCTTGTTGGGAGAGATGCGTTCGCGCACGCCGTCGTGCAGGACCTCCGCGGCGGTGCCGGGCGTTGAGCCGAGGCCCGCGTCCTTCAGGCGCGCGAACACCTCCGCGGGTGGCTGCTCGGAGATGTCGCACATGTGCGCGATCTCCATCGGGCTGTATGCGTGCAGGTGTAGCTGCGGCGCGGTCGCCTTGGCCAGGCGCAGCCACCCCAGGTAGTCATCGAGACCCCAGTCGGGGTGGATGCCCGACTGGATGCACAGCTCGGTGGCGCCGAACTCGACCGCGTCCTCGATGCGCGCGATGAAGTCGCGCTCGTCGTGCTCGTAGGCGTCGGGCGAGCGCTTGCTTTGGCCGAAGCCGCAGAAGGCGCAGCCGACGGTGCACACGTTGGAGATGTTGATATTGCGGTTGACGACGAACGTCACCTGCTCGCCCGCGAGCTCCGCGCGCAGCTCGTCGGCGGCCTGGCGGATGTCCTCGATCGCCTCCGCGCGCGTCTCAGCGAACATCGCCGTCAGCTCCTGCGCGCTCAAGGGCACCCCGTCGCGCCCGCGCTCGATCGCGGCCGGGACGAGGTCGGGGCGGATCGGCGGAGCACCGCTCGCGCTCGGGTCGGTGCGCCCCGAGCCGCCGCGCGGGATGAAGCTCCAGTAGCGCGCCTTGATCGTGTCCATGACCGCACGCGATACCCACTCGGGATCGATGTAGCGGGAGTACACGCACAGGCGCTCGGTCAGTGCGTGGCCGTCCCGCTGCAGCTGCTTACGCACCTGGTGGGGCGAGGGGAAGGGGTGCTCTGGCGAGATGTGATCGCCGTTGGCGCTGAGGCCACCCAGGTCGGTCGCGCCCGCGGCCACCAGCTCCCCCCACCAGTCCGCGAGGTTGGGCGGCACCTGGATGCCAACATCGGGCATCAGGCGGCGCGCCTCGGCGATGAGGCGCTTCATGTCCTCGATGGTCACGGGTGATGCCCACTCGGGAAGCGGCAGGTGCGGACGCCCGTCAGCCACGCCCGTGCGCCAGTACTCGCGCGCAGCCGCGTCGGCGATCTGCGCGGGCTCCTGGTCGTAGTAGCGCTGGTGGGGCACGAAGTTCTGCAGGATCACCTCCTGGATGTGCCCGTGCTCGGCGTGGAGCGCCGCGAGCGCCTCCAGCGAGGCCACGCGCTCCTGCTCGCTCTCCCCGATGCCCACGAGGATGCCGCTGGTGAAGGGAATGCGCAGCTCGCCGGCCGTGCGGATCGTCTCCATGCGCACGGCCGGATGCTTGGTCGGCGAGCCCGCGTGCACGGTCTGCATCAGCCGCTCTGAGGTCGACTCGAGCATCAGTCCCTGCGAGGCCGTTACCTCGCGCAGGCGCGCCAGGTCCTCGCGCGAGAGCACGCCGAGGTTGGTGTGCGGCAAGAGGCCCCGCTCGAGCGCGCGCTCGCACGTCCAGGCGACGTAGGAGGTGAAGTCCTCGTGGCCGTGCTCATGCAGTCGCGCCGCCACCTGCGGGTTGACCTCGGGGCGCTCGCCGGTCAGCACCAGCAGCTCCTTGACCTGGCGGCGCGCCGCGGCGTCGATGATCTCGAGCACCTCCTCCGGCGCGTACAGGTGTGCCTGGTGGGTGGCGAAGGCGCAGTACTTGCAGTAGCAGCGGCAAGTCCGCGACAGCGACAGCGTCAGGTTGCGCGAGAACGTGACACGTCGGCGCATCGCGCTCAGTCTATGACGCCCCCGCGCAGCTCGGACGCCCGCGCGTCTCGGACGCCCCCGCGCGTCTCGGACGAGAACTCAGACGGAGCAGATCTGATCTTTGACTTTCTCCAGTCTCGTGACTAGGGTCGCCCAGTGTGGACGCGGCCGAACTTCTGCACCGGCACGGCCTTCGCGTGACTGCGCAGCGGCTGGCCGTCCTGCGGACGGTCTCGGGTCGACCTCACGTGACGGCCGATGCCGTCGCCGAGGCCGTCAGGGGCGACATCGGGTCGATCTCCGTCCAGGCGGTGTACGACGCCCTGGGCACTCTGACCGAGACGGGACTCCTGCGGCGGATCCAGCCCGCCGGATCGCCTGGCCGTTACGAGGATCGCGTCGCGGACAACCACCATCACCTGATCTGTCGGTCGTGTAACCGGATGGTGGACGTCGACTGTACTGTCGGCGAAGCGCCTTGCCTGACAGCCGCCGATGACCTCGGCTTCGAGATCGACGAGGCGGAGGTCGTCTACTGGGGCCGCTGCCCGGCGTGCGTCGCGACGGGTCCGGCGGTCCAGACATCTTCGAGCAGAAAGGGACAGGAGCAACATGACTGACAGCGTCAGCGAGAGCGAGAACCCGGCAATCCCGGCGCCCACCGCCACGGCGGGCCCTCCCAGGACGATTCAGGACTGGTGGCCGAACCAGCTCGACCTGAGCGTGCTGCACCGGCCGTCGCCGCTGTCCGATCCGATGGGCGAGGGTTTCGACTACGCGAAGGAGTTCGCTACGCTCGACCTCGAGGCGCTGAGGCGCGACCTGGTCGAGCTGATGACCTCCTCGCAGCCATGGTGGCCGGCCGACTACGGCCACTACGGGCCTCTCTTCATTCGCATGAGCTGGCACGCCGCCGGCACCTACCGCATCGCGGACGGACGCGGCGGTGGCGGCAGCGGCGCCCAGCGCTTCGCGCCGCTCAACAGCTGGCCCGACAATGCGAGCCTCGACAAGGCGCGCCGGCTGCTGTGGCCGATCAAGCAGAAGTACGGCCGCAAGCTCTCCTGGGCCGACCTCCTCGTCTACACCGGAAACGTCGCGATGGAATCGATGGGCTTCAAGACGTTCGGGTTCGGCTTCGGGCGCCACGACATCTGGGAGCCGGACGAGATCTTCTGGGGCCCTGAGGACACGTGGCTCGGAGACGAGCGCTACAGCGGGGACCGCCAGCTCGCCCAGCCCCTCGGCGCCGTGCAGATGGGCCTGATCTACGTGAACCCGGAGGGCCCGGACGGCAATCCAGACCCGGTGGCGGCCGCCAGGGACATCCGCGAGACCTTCAGCCGCATGGCGATGAACGACGAGGAGACGGTCGCCCTCATCGTCGGCGGGCACACCTTCGGCAAGACACACGGCGCCGTCGATCCCCGCGAGATCGGCCCGGAGCCCGAGGGCGCGTCTCTCGAGGAGCAGGGACTCGGCTGGGAGGGCAGCCTGAGCAACGGCAACGGCGTGCGCATGCTCACCAGCGGCCTTGAGGGCGCCTGGACGAACGAGCCGACCCGCTGGGACAACGGCTTCCTCGAGAACCTGTTCTCCTACGACTGGGAGCTGACGGAGAGCCCTGCCGGCGCGAAGCAGTGGACGCCAAAGGATCCCGAGGCGCAGGGCACCGTGCCGGACGCCCACGACCCGGCCAGGCGGCACGCGCCGATGATGCTGACAACTGATCTCGCGCTGCGGTTCGATCCCGATCTACGAGCCGATCGCGAGACGCTTCCACGAGCACCCGGACGGGCTGGCCGACGCGTTCGCGAAGGCCTGGTACAAGCTGCTGCACCGCGACATGGGGCCGCTCTCGCGCTACCTCGGCCCCTGGGTCCCGGCCTCCCAGCTGTGGCAGGACCCCGTCCCGGCCGTCGCGCACGAGTTGATCGAGCACGAAGACGTCCGCGCGCTCAAGGACAGGATCCTCGCATCGGGGCTGTCGATCTCGCGACTGGTCTCGACTGCGTGGGCGTCGGCGGCGTCGTTCCGCGGCACCGACAAGCGCGGCGGCGCGAACGGGGCGCGGGTCCGCCTCGCGCCCCAGAAGGACTGGGATGTGAATGAACCGGCCGAGCTCACGACGGCGCTGCACGCGCTCGAGCAGATCCAGCAGGAGTTCAACGACTCGCAGTCCGGTGGTAAGAGGGTCGCGCTTGCCGACGTGATCGTGCTCGGAGGCTGCGCGGCCGTCGAGCGGGCCGCAGGGAACGCCGGGCACGACGTCACGGTCCCGTTCACGCCGGGGCGCAGCGACGCCTCGCAGGAGCAGACCGACGTGGAGTCGTTCGCCGTTCTCGAGCCGGACGTCGACGGGTTCCGCAACTACTTCCGGCCCGGAGAGCCCATGCCGCTCGTGCACGGGCTGCTGGATCGCTCCTACATGTTGACGCTGACCGCGCCCGAGATGACGGTGCTGATCGGGGGCATGCGCGCGCTGGATGCCAGCTTCGGGGGGTCGCGGCAGGGCGTCTTCACCGACCGGCCGGGTACGCTGACCAACGACTTCTTCGTGAATCTCCTGGACATGGGGACGGAGTGGAGGCAGTCTGAGGACGAGTACGTCTACGAGGGGCGCGACCGCAAGACGGGCGAGATCAGGTGGACCGCCTCCCCGGTGGATCTCGTCTTCGGCTCCAACTCCCAGCTCCGCGCCCTTTCGGAGCTCTACGCATCCGACGACGCCGAGGAGAAGTTCGTCCACGACTTCATCGCGGCCTGGGACAAGGTCATGAACCTCGATCGGTTCGACCGAGCGTGAGCTGAGCCGCCGGCAAAGAGATCGCGTGGGGCCGCAGTTGCGTCGGGCTCCCGGCCCTCAGGTGCCGGGCGTTAGGCGACGGCACGTAAGCTGCGTGGCCATGCCCGAGCGCACAGCCAGCGGCGTCTACCTCGCCCGCCACGGCCGGACGGCCTACAACCTCGAGGGGCGTTTCCAGGGCCAGCAGGCGATCCCGCTCGACGATGTCGGGCGTGCGCAGGCCGACGAGTTGGCCCAGCGCGCCGCCGCCTACGGCTTCCGCGCGCTGTGGTGCAGCCCGCTGCTGCGCGCCCGCGAAACCGCCGACGTGATCGCCGCGCGGATCGGCCTCGAGCCGATCGAGGACGCGCGCTTCATGGAGACCGACGCCGGCGATTGGACGGACCTGAGCTTCGCCGAGGTGAGGGCAAGCACACCCGAGCGGTTCGACGCGTTCGCCGCCGCCGATCCCTCGTTCGCCTTCCCCGGCGGCGAGTCCTTCGCCGAGCAGGACGTGCGCGTCGCCGCCGCGCTCTCAGACGTGGAAGCCGGTCAGCTGCCCGCGCTCGTCGTCTGCCACGGTATGGTCATCCGCGCGGCGCTCGCGGGCCGCGCCGGGCATGCTCTCGATCGCTACACGCGCGTGCCCAATGCCGCGCTCGTGCCACTCGATCCGCTCGCCGCCGAACACGCTGACGTCGGCGGCGGCGAGGCGACGCTCGCAAGCTGAGCGCGGCCTAGCCCAGGATGACGCAGCCGGTCGTCCCGTGGGCGATCAGCGTCTCGTCGGCCTCTGCGAACAGCCTGCCCTCGGCGGTGGCGGTGCGCCTTCCGCGGTGAACGACGCGCCCCTCGGCGAGCACGCGGCCGGTGCTGGCGCTCATCGCGCGGATGTAGCGGACCTGCAGGTCGGCCGTCGTGTAGGCGACGCCGGCCTCGAGCGTCGTGTGCACCGCGCAGCCCATGCACGAGTCGAGCAGCGTCGCCGCGATGCCGCCGTGCACCGAGCCGATCGGGTTGTACATCCACTCGGCCGGCTGCATCGCGAACACCGCTCGACCCTCACCGACCTCCACGATCGTGAAGTCGAGCAGCTTGCGCGATCGGCGGCGGCGGGAGCGTCCCGTCGACGATCGCCCTGCATGCACTCGAGACCGGAGCAGCTGCTGGCCGGCGAGCGCGCTGGCCGCCGGGTCCTCCCAGCTGAAGCTGCGCGTCCGCAGCTGCTCGACGGCGCTCACGCCGCGCGCTCCCGCACGAGCGACTGCGCTGTGAGGGGCGCCGCAGCCTCGCCGGCGAGTACAGCGCCCGTTGTGGGCGCAGCGGGGGTGCTCCCTGCGGGCACCGCCGCGGCGCCAGCAAGCGAAGCGCTCGCGGCGCTGGGCGCCGGGCGACCGAGCGCGAGCGAATGCCAGGCCGGCGGCCGCTCCGCCGACGACGCTGATCAGCCACGCCGAGTGGAAGTCCGAGGCCGACTCGCGTCGCCGTGCCGAGCACCGCCACGAGCACCGCGACGCCGAGCGCCGCGCCGATCTGGCGGCCCATCGTGAGCACGGCGGCGCCCGTGGCGAAGCGCTCGGGCGCGAGCGAGGAGGCGCCGGCGCCGGTGAGCGTCGGGATCACCAGTCCGACGCCCGCGCCGCTGACGGCTATCCCGGGCAGGTACTCGGAGAAGTAGGCGGGCGTGTCGCCGGTCTGGGTGATGTACCAAGACCTGGCCCGGCGACGAACAGCAGCGCGCCCGATGACGCCCGGGATGCGGTAGCCGACGCGTGCCCCCAGCCGCGCCGAGGGGATGCTGAACGCGGTCGCCATCGCCGGGCCCGGGAACAGCATCAGGCCGGCCGTCAGCACGTGCTCGTGCCACACGCCCGTCAGAAACAGCACGCCCGCGAGCAGCATCGCGCCGAAGCCGGCGAAGAACAGCACCGAGGCGCCGACGGCCAGGCCGAAGCTGCGCACGCGCAGCATCGCCGGGTCGACGACCGGCGAGGGGTGACGCTCCGAGCGCCACCAGATCGCCGGCAGCCCGCACGGCGCGTGACCGCGAGCAGGGCGAGGATCGCCGGCGAGCCCCAGCCCCATTCCTGGCCCTTGACGATCGCCACCACGAGCGATCCCGATCGCGACGATCAGCGCGAGCGCGCCGAGCACGTCCGGGCGCCCGGAGCCCAGCTTCGCGGCGCTCGGTGAGCGTGCGCAGGCCGAGCACCAGGCCGATCAGCCCGATGGGCACGTTCACGAGGAACACCCAGCGCCAGTCGGCCTGGACGAGCAGGCCGCCCAGCGGCGGCCCGGCCGCCGCGGCGATGCCGCCGGTCGCCGCCCACACGCCGATCGCCACGTGGCGCTCGTGCGGCTCCGAACTCGGGCAGCATCAGCCCGAGCGATGTCGGCAGCATCAGCGCGCCGCCGCGCGGCCTGCACGACGCGCGCCCCGATCAGGAAGCCGACCGACGGCGCGAGCGCGCAGGCGGTGCTCGCGCGCCACGAAGATCCCCAGGCCGAGCAGGAACGCGCGCTTGCGCCCGAACGCGTCCGCCCAGCGTCCGGCCGGGCACGAGCAGCGCGGCGAACACGATCGCGTAGCCGCTCAGGATCCACGACAGCGAGCCGAGCGAGGCTCCGCCGAAGTGCCTGCGCGATCGCCGGGAAGGCGATGTTGACGATGAACAGGTCGAGGCTCGACATGAACACCCCGACACACACGATCATCGACACACGCCATTTCCGTTGCATGATGAAACGCACCATAGCACATAGGGTTGCATCATGCAACCTCAGTCGGCTATGCTGGTTGCGCAGATGCTGGGAAACGACTACGAGAACCAGGCCTGCAGCATCGCCGGCGCGCTCGAGGTGGTCGGCGAGCGCTGGTCGCTTCTGATCGTGCGCGACATCTTCCTCGGCCTGCGCCGCTTCGATGAGATCCAGGCCGACCTGGGCATCGCGCGCAACGTGCTGCAGACGCGCCTGACGCACGCTGATCGACCAGGGCGTGCTCGAGCGGCGCCTGTACCAGGAGCGTCCGCCGCGCCACGAATACCGCCTCACCGAGAAGGGCCTTGACCTGTGGCCGACGGTCGTCGCGCTGATGCAGTGGGGCGACCGCTACGCGCGCCGCCGGGCGGGCCGGCGGTGCTGCTCGAACACCGCGGCTGCGGCGGCGCCGTCGACGAGCACCGCGTCTGCGAGGCATGTGGCGCGCAGCCTGACGGTGCGCGACGTGCGGGCGCTCGCCGGGCCCGGGCGCCACGCCCGATCACCCGCTGCTCCGTCGCGCCGCGCACGCAGCGGCCTGAGCGCGCCTCTCGCGCGCACGCGAGCTCGCCCGTGCTAACGCAGCTCGAGCGAGCGCGCCACCAGCGCGAGCGCCTTCGCGGGCCATGCGCGAGCGCGGCGACCGACGAGTCCAAGCCGGCCTGCTCGCGCGCTCGCGCAGCCGAGGCGTCACGTGTGCAGTAGAAGCCAAGCGTGCCTGACCTGGCCCGCAGCGTCGCCCGCGCCGCCAGCCGCACCAGCGACGCCGCGCCCGTCGAGATCGCTCGTCCGTCAGGTCCGACGACAGCACGGCCGGCCCGCCTGCCGATCGGGCTGCGCAGAGCGCGCCGCGGCGACGCAGCGCGCCGCGTCGGCGACGAGCTCGACCTCGTGGCCGGCGCAGCGAGCAGTGCGCCCTGCACGCGCGAGCCGAACAGCAGGTCGCGCGTCAGCGCGATCACGCGCGCCATCGCTACTGCGCGCGCAGGCGGCGGAACTCCTCGCGCGCCGACTGCGGGCGGCCCCACCTCTGCATGACCTCCACGCGTCCGCTGCGCGTCTCGCGAACGGCGAGCTCGCCCTCGATGCCGGCTTCGTCGAGCAGGCGCAGCGCGCCGTGCACCGTCGGCGCCGCGGCGGCGTGGCCGAAGCGATGGGCGACCAGCAGCCGCCAGTGCCAGTCGTGGTGCGAGTAGGGGCGCGCGTTGCACGTCGCCAGGTACAGCGCCGCCTCCACGTAGCGCGACTCGTCGGCGATCCGCAGGTCGAGCTCGAGGTCCGTCCAGTCCTCGGGCAGCGAGTCGACGATCTCCTGGAAGTCCGTCCGCGAGCGCCATCTGCGCGAAGCCTAGCGGGGCTATTCTCGGTCTAGATGGCGGGCACGCAAACCGACACACCTCCGACACCGCCGGACCGCCGCCGGGGCAGCCTCGCCGACGCGAGTACCGCGTGCTCGCGGAGGGCTGCGGGCTGCTCGATCGCTCCGAGCGCGGCAAGCTCGCCCTCAGCGGCTCCGGCGCGGTCGAGTTCCTCAACGGCCAGGTCACCAACGAGCTCGACGCACGCTGCGGCCCGGCGAAGGTCGCTACGCGGCGTTCCTCACGCACAAGGGCAAGATGCTCGGCGATCTGCGCATCCTCGCCGTCGGCGAGCGGCGGCGAGACGGCCGCCCGTGCTCCTGCTCGACACCGAGCGCGTCGCCCTGCAGGCGCTGTTCGACATGATCCGCCGCTTCAAGGTCGGCTACGACGTCGAGCTGCACAAGCGCACGCTCGAGAGCGGGCTGCTCTCGCTGATCGGCCCGCACGCCGATCGCGCCGCTCGGCGGACTGCCCCGGCGATCGAGCGCCTCGGCCCGCCGAGCACGCGAACGCGCCGCGCTCGAGCTCGACGGCGATCGCCCGCGCCTGGCCGTGCGCACGCGACGTCGGCGTCGATCTCCTCTGCGACGCCGCCGAGACCGCCGTGCTCGCGCACGCCCTGCTCGCGCGCGGCGCGCTCGCCGGTGTCCGAGCCGGCCGCCGAGTGCCTGCGCGTCGAGCGCGGGCGCCCGCGCTACGGCATCGATCTGGACGACAGCGTGATCCCGCAGGAGGCGGGCCTCAACGAGCGCGCGGTGAGCTTCACGAAGGGCTGCTACGTCGGGCCAGGAGACGGTCGCGCGCCTGTACTACAAGGGCAAGCCCAACCGCCATCTGCGCGGTCTGCGCCTGTCAGCGCCGGCGCGCCCGGGCGAAGCAGCTCGCTGCTCGGCGAGCGTCCCGTCGGGCGGCGTCGGCAGCGCCGTCCTCTCCCCCGCGCTCGGCCCGATCGCGCTCGCGCTGGTGCGCCGCGAGGCCGAGCCCGGCAGCGTGCTGAGCGTCGGCGAGCACGGCGCCAGCGCCGAGGTGCTCGAGCTGCCGTTCTCCTGAAGGCCGGGCGTCTCCGAACGCCAGTGGGCGCGGTGCAAGGAGTGCGTGCGAGAGCTGTCTAGCTGCCTTCAGGCGGCTGCTGCTCCTGCTGGGAGCGCTGGTCCTGCAGGTGGCGGCGAATGGCCGCGTCGTGCGCCCGTTGCGCATCCTCGCTGGGCGGCGTGTCGAAGGTGCTCGTGACGTTCGGATCGTCGAGCGGAAGCGGGTCTGGCCCGAACTCCTCGTCGCCAGTGAACGGCTGCTCTTCACTCATCGAGTTGCTGTTCGGGTGGAATGCCCGACTCCTCAGTGTACGCCCTCCACTGTTCGCCCAGCAGGTCGAGCAGCTGGCTCGCGAGCAGCGGCGAGAAGGAGACGCGGGAGACGACCATTCCCTGCTGGCCCTGCGGTCCGATGCGCATGAAATCAAGCGTGAACTCATGCGGCGTGCGCGCGATCGCCGCGGCGTTCGCCCAGCGGCCGGGGAACTCCTCCGAGGGCATCATGATGTTCGGGCCCTGCTCGTGCGGGCTCGACTCAGGCTCCTCGGGAGGCTCGGGCTCGGGCACTCGAGCTTGCACCCTAGCGCGAGGTATGGCCTTCGTGATGTCGCCCATGAGCACGGCGGCGATGAACGCCGTAGCTCAGGCCAAGGCCGCATTGCTTGCTAATGGGCCCCGCCGGCTCGCCTGCCCCAGCGATCGGCCCAGCCGTGCAGCGGCGCCAGGGCGTCGAGCAGCGCCTTGCCCTCGCCAGTCAGCTCGTAGCCCTCGCCCTGCGTGGGCGCGACGATCCCCGCCCCGCGCAGTTCGCGCAGACGCTGGTTGAGCACGCTCGAGGACATGCTCTCGCAGCGCGCCTGCAGCTCGCGGAAGTTCAGCCCACTCTCGCGCAGCTCCCAGATCACGCGCAGCGTCCAGCGGCGCCCGAGCAGGTCGAACAGCGCCATGATCGGGCGCCCGCTGTGAGAGCCACGCACCGCCCGACCGGGCCCCGGTGGGCCCCTTTCCCCGTGCTGCGAAAACAGAAGCTATACTCCTTGCTTTGATTTCCGAAGCGGAAGGATAGCAATGGCGCAACCCCGTATCGCCCCCCTCGATCCCCCCTACTCCCCCGAGACGGCAGCGTTGCTCGCGAAGTGGATGCCCCCGGACGCCGAGGTCGAGCCGCTGGCTCTCTTTCGCACGCTCGCCGTGCACGACGAGCTCGCCTCGCGCATGCGCCCGCTCGGCGCAGGCCTGCTCGGGCATCCGCGGCTCGAGCCCCGCGATCGCGAGCTCGTGATCCTGCGCACATGCGCGCGAGCGGGAGCCGAGTATGAGTGGGGGGTGCACGCGCGCGCGTTCGCCGCGCCGCTCGGGCTGAGCGAGGCGCAGATCGCGGCAACGGCCGCCAGCGGCGCCCACCCTGCCGCCCCCGACACGTACTCGGCCGAGGAGGCACAGCTGATCGCCGCGGCCGACGCGTTGTATGACACGGACACGATCCCCGACGATCTCTGGCTAGGGCTGGCGTCGCGCCTTCGCAGCGACCAGCTGCTCGAGCTCGTCGTGCTCGCCGGCTGGTATCGCCTGATCGCCTACGTGATCAATGCCCTTGGCGTCGAGCTCGAGCCGTGGGCGGCGCGCTTCCCCTGACCGCGCGCGATGGAGCTGCACTTCGCGACCGTGGATAGGGTCTGGTGATGAAAGGCAGCGCTCGCGTTGAAGGCACGGTGAAGTCGCTGCCGCTCGCGAACCCGTTGGAGGCACTGCAGAGCTGGCTCGAGGAGGCGCGCGCTACGGGCGTGCCGTCACCATCCTCGGTTGCGTTCGTGACGGTCGGCGCAGATGGTCGACCGTCCGCGCGCACCGTCGCCTTGAAGCGTCTGGACGCCAACGCATTGACGTTCACGAGTGCGCTCTGGACCCGCAAAGCCCGAGAGCTGCAGAGCAACCCGAACGTCGCTCTGTTGTTTCACTGGCCAACGCTCGGCCGCCAAGCCCACATCACGGGCCAAGCGGCGCTCGCAGAGCGCGAGCTGGCGCACGAACTGTTCGCTGAGCGCGACCTGCCCAACCAGCTACAGACCCTCGTCTCGCGCCAGGGCACGCCGATCGCCGACCTCGACTTGCTGCGAGCGCGACACGCGCACCTCGCGGCGTCGATGGAGACACCTCCCGCCTGCCCCGAGGACTGGGGCGCCATCCGCGTCCACCCCGACACCGTTGAGCTCTGGCGTGAAGCCACAGATCGACTCCACGACCGCTGGCTATATCGACGCCACGAGAGCGGTTGGAACATCACGCGTATCGCCCCATAGCCAAGCCCCCGGCCCGCGCCCACCGACCTCAGAGCAGGCGCACACCCCAGCTCGCCCTGACGGATGCCCCGGGTTCGAGCCTGATCAGGCCCTCGCCGCTCTGGAAGGCGTTGGACGGACAGGTCATCGGCTCGACGGCGAGCCCCCGCCGGCGGCGCTCGGGGCTGAGCGTGTCGCCCGTGTAGATCTCGATCACCGGGTAGGACTCATCGACCCACAGCTCGACCGTCCGGCCGTCCGGCGCCGCCAGCTTGACGACCGCGCGACCGTCGGCCTCGCGCGTGAGGTCGGTGAAGGCGCCGTCGATCGCCTGCTCGCCGAGCGCGCGAGCGTGGCGGAAGTCAAGCGCGCCGCCCTCGACCGGCTCGCTGCCCGTCGGCAGCTGGCGCTGCTCGTCCGTGAGGATGCGCGTTCGCGCTGGCAGCTCCAGCGTGCAGGCGTCGACGAGGCCGCTACCCGGGGATAGGTAAGGGTGCTGGCCGGCGCCGTAGGGGCAGGCGCGCTCGCCGGCGTTGGTGGCGCTCGTGGAGACCGTGAGCCCGTCGCCTGAGAGCTCGTAGGCGATGCGCACGTCCAGCGTGAACGGATAGCCCGGCAGCGGGTGCAGGCGCGTGCCCATGAGCACGCGCTCCGGCGCATGCTCGAGCGCGTGCCACGGACGCCAGCGCAGAAGACCGTGGATCGCGTTGTGGCGCTCGGGCTCGCTCAGCGCGAGCTGGTGCTCGGCTCCGTCGAAGCGATAGCGCCCATCGGCGAGACGGTTCAGCCAGGGAATCAGGGGCGCGCCGTGGGCGC
The DNA here is from genome assembly GCA_963722435.1 of uncultured Solirubrobacteraceae bacterium. GTDB lineage: Bacteria > Actinomycetota > Thermoleophilia > Solirubrobacterales > Solirubrobacteraceae > Palsa-744. The sequence goes on from CAVRKZ010000002.1 coordinate 126,144, forward strand.
CGTCGCAGATCGCCTCGAGCGGGTAGGGATCGAGCACCGCTCGCGCGCCGAGAGCGTACTCACGCACGCCCGCACCGACCTCGGTGATCGTCGCGCGCTGCTCGCCGTGGACGATCTCGAACTGCTCGCCCGAGGGCTGCACGGCACAAGCGTAGAGCGCCCGCGCCGCCGCGGCGCGTGGGCAATACGATCACGCCCATGTCGCCAACTCCCGGGGGCGCCTCCTCACGTCCTGCCTGGCAGGCGCTCCACCACCACCACGGTGAGATCCGCGCGCTGCACCTGCGGGAGCTGTTCGCCGCCGATCCCGACCGCGGAGAGCGACTGACCGCGCAGGGCGCGGGCCTGTATCTCGACTACTCCAAGAATCGCATCAACGACGAGACGATCGGGCTGCTGCTCGCGCTCGCGGAGCAGTCCCAGCTGCGCGAGCGCACCGAGGCGATGTTCCGTGGCGAGCGCATCAACGTCTCGGAGAACCGCTCGGTGCTGCATGTGGCGCTGCGGATGCCAAGCACGGAGACGCTCGTGGTCGATGGCGTGGACGTCGTCGCCGAGGTGCACGGCGTGCTCGAGCGCATGTCCCGCTTCGCGACGCGCGTGCGCGAGGGCGAGTGGCGCGGTCACACAGGCAAGCCGATCCGCAACGTCGTCAACATCGGCATCGGTGGGTCGGATCTCGGGCCGGTGATGGCATATGAGGCGCTGCGCCACTACACGCGGCGCGAGATGCGCTTTCGCTTCGTCTCGAACGTCGACTCGACGGACTTCGCGGAGGCCACGCGCGAGCTCGATGCCGAGGAGACGCTCTTCATCGTCTCCTCGAAGACCTTCACGACGCTCGAGACGATGACCAACGCGCGCACGGCGCGCGAGTGGGTGCTCGGCGCGCTCGGCGACGAGCAGGCCATCGCCAGGCACTTCGTCGCGGTCTCCACGAACGCCAAGGAGGTCGGGCAGTTCGGCATCGACACCGAGAACATGTTCGGGTTCTGGGACTGGGTGGGCGGGCGCTACTCGATGGACTCGGCGATCGGCCTCTCCACGATGCTCGCGATCGGCGCGCAGGCCTTCGCGGACATGCTCGCGGGCTTCCACGAGATGGACGTGCACTTCCGCAGCACGCCGCTCGAGCGCAACCTGCCCGTGCTGATGGGGCTGCTGGCGGTCTGGTACGGGGACTTCTTCGACGCCCAGACGGTCGGGGTGATGCCCTACGAGCAGTACCTGAAGCGCTTTCCCGCCTACCTGCAGCAGCTGACGATGGAGTCCAACGGAAAGCACGTCACGCTCGAGGGGGCTCCCGTCGACTACCACACCGGCGCCGTCTACTGGGGTGAGCCTGGCACCAACGGACAACACAGCTTCTACCAGCTGATCCACCAGGGCACGAAGCTGATCCCGCTCGATCTGATCGCCTTCGCGCGCGCGCTGAACCCGATCCGCGACCACCACGAGCTGCTGATCTCAAACGTCTTCGCCCAAGCCGAGGCGCTCGCGTTCGGGCGCACGGAGGCGGAGGCGCGAGCCGAGGGCACCGCCGAGGCGATCGTCCCCCACCGCGTCTTCGAGGGCAACCGCCCGACCAACGTGATCCTCGCCCCAGAGCTCACGCCGCGGGTGCTCGGCACGCTCGTTGCGCTCTACGAGCACAGCGTGTTCACGCAGGGAACCGTCTGGGGGATCGACTCCTTCGACCAGTGGGGGGTCGAGCTCGGCAAGCTGCTCGCCCGGCGCATCATCCCCGAGCTCGAGTCAGACGGCGAGCCCGACCTGCGCCACGACAGCTCCACCAACACGCTCATCCGCCGCTACCGCCAGATGCGGTGAGCGCTCCCGAGGGCCGCCGGTGAGCGTCGAGCGCGAGAAGCAGCTGGCCGCCCAGGCCGCGGCGGAGCTCGTCCAGGACGGTATGCGCGTGGGCCTCGGCACGGGCACGACCGTCGCCTACCTGCTGCCGGCGCTCGCCGCACGCGCTCTCGACGTCCTTTGCGTGTCGACCTCCCCCGCGACCGAAGCGGCGGCGCGCGCGCTGGGCATCAGCGTCGAGAGCTTTCGCGGCCCCGCTGCGCCCGCCAGGCTCGACATCGCGATCGACGGCGCAGACGAGGTCGCGCCGGGTGGATGGCTGGTCAAGGGCGGCGGCGGCGCACACACGCGCGAGAAGGCCGTGGCGGCGGCGGCCGAGCGCTTCATCGTGATCGTCTCCTCCAACAAGCTCGTGCCGGTGCTGCGCGCACCGATCCCCCTCGAGCTGCTCGAGTTCGGCCTCGCCGCGACGCTGCAGCGACTCGAGCCGGTGCGCCTGCGCGCCGTCCCAGCCAGCCCTGACGGCGGCGTGATAGCCGACTTCATGGGCGATTTCGAGGATCCCGCCGAGCTCGCGGCGCGGCTGGCGCAGGCGGTCGGCGTGGTCGAGCACGGGCTGTTCGCGCCCGAGCTCGTATCCGAGGTGATCGTCGGGCGCGACGAGCGCGTCGAGCGCCTGGAGCTCCGGCCCGGCTAGCCTCGCGCGCGAGCCGCGGATAGGATTCACCGCGTCCCAGCACCCGACAGGCGAGGTCCGAGAGCGTGGCGATCGATCTTCAACAAGTGTCCGCCGTTGATGCCGAGCCCGGCGAGCTGCCCAAGACGATGGCGGCATGGGTGATTCGCGAGGAGCGCTACGGCGAACCCAAGGACGCGTTCCAGATCGAGGAGGTCGAGGTGCCCGAGCCGGGCGCCTTCGAGGTGATCGTGCGCGTGATGGCCGCCGGCGTCAACTACAACAACGTGTGGGCGGCGCTCGGCAAGCCAGTCTCGGTCATGCGCTACGGCGATCATCCCGAGTTCGGCCACCACATCGGCGGCTCGGACGCCGCCGGCGTGGTGTGGAAGGTCGGCGCCGGCGTGACCCGCTGGAAGCCCGGCGACGAGGTCGTCGTGCACTGCAACCAGGCCTCCTACGAGGATCCCGAGGTGCACGGGCTCGATCCGCTCGCTGCCCCCTCCCAGAAGATCTGGGGCTATGAGACGACGTGGGGCTCATTCGCGCAGTTCACGAAGGTGCAGGCCCAGCAGCTGCTCCCCAAGCCCGCTGCGCTCACCTGGGAGGAGGCAGCCTCCTACGGGCTCGTCTACTTCACCGCCTACCGCATGCTGATCACCCGCTGCAAGCTGCAGGCCGGCCAGACGGTGCTGATCTGGGGCGCGGCCGGCGGGCTCGGGGTGTTCGCTACGCAGCTGTGCGCAGCCGCCGGCGCGCACAGCGTGGGAGTGGTCTCCTCGGCCGAGAAGGGCGAGCTCGTCAAGCGGCTGGGGGCGCGCGACTACATCGACAGGACCGAGTTCGAGGGCATGATGCGCGTGGGCGGCGAGAGCGAGCAGGAGGAGGCCGAGCGCTTCAAGGTCTCGCGCGCGTTCGCCAAGCGCGTCAAGGAGATCCTCGGCGACGCCCCCGACATCGTCTTCGAGCACGTCGGCAAAGCGACCTTCCCGACCTCCGTGTTCACCGTCAAGGGCTTCGGCAAAGTCGTCATCTGCGCAGGCACCACCGGCATCGACCTCGACTTCAACGTCGCCTACCTGTGGATGCGCCAGAAGGAGATCCTCGGCTCGCACTTCGCCAACGCCTACGAGTGCACGAAGGCCAACGAGCTGATCGAGAGCGGGCAGATCCGTCCAGTGCTGTGGCGCACGCTCGGCTTCGACGGCGTCGCCGAAGCGCACCAGTTGATGCTCGAAAACAAGCACCTCGGCAAGATCTCGATCCTCATCGGCGCCGACTCCGAAGGCCAGGGCAAGACAGCCGAGGGCCCAGGCGCGATCCATGCCGAGGTCGGCGCGTGATGCGCTCGCGGCGAAGCCTCGAGACGCCGGCGCGGCGGGCGCCTGCGCGCGACGGCGCGGCGGTGGGCTGATGGCCGGCACGGTGATCGTCCCCTGGTATGCGACGGGCTTCCGTGGCGATGCCTTCGAGGAGGCGCTGAACGAGATCGCCGCGACCGCGCTGCGCTACGGCGCGAGCTCCTACGCGGTCTACCGTGCCCGCGATGACCGCTACCGCTTCCAGCAGCTCGCCGCCTTCGAGGAGTACCTCGAATGGGAACGCTATTGGGAGGGCCCCGAGATGACGTTCTTCCGCACGACCCACGCGGGCTGGTATCAGGTGCCCGTGCTGTACGGCTGGTGGGACCGCACCGCCCACGGGGCCGTGACGCAGGAGCTGCCCGCGGGCAACGCTCATGCAGAGGGCCGTGGCAACGGCGCCGCCCTCGGCGCTGTCAGCTGACGCGCCTACCCCTGCTCGAGCGGCGCCATCGTCAGTCCCGCGCCCTTCAGCTGCTCCCAGTAGAGCTCGGCCGTCTCCTGATGGCCGCTGTAGACGATCGCCCGCCCCGAGGAGTGGATCACGCCCGCGATCTCCATCCCGCGCGCGAGCGTGACGCCGGGAATGTAGCGGGCGAGCGTACGGGCGACGTGCTCGAAGGTGTTGTGATTGTCGTTGCAGACGATCACCCTCCAGGACCCCCCCAGGCCGCTTCCGGGCCCCCGTGTGCGCGGCTTCTCGAGTGTCTGGCTCATGGCGCGCAGGATAAAGGGCGCGGGGCGACCGTACAATTGCCACTATGAGCGGCGAGCACAACGCGCGGCTCCCCGAGCGCGATCGGCCATGGATGATGCGCACGTACGCGGGGCACTCGACCGCGAAGGCCTCCAACGAGCTCTACCGGCGCAATCTCGAAAAGGGCCAGACGGGGCTGTCCGTCGCCTTCGACCTGCCGACGCAGACCGGCTATGACCCCGACGAAGAGCTCGCCCGCGGCGAGGTGGGCAAGGTCGGCGTGCCGATCTCCCACCGCGGCGACATGGCGGCGCTCATGGACGGGATCCCAATGGCGGAGATGAACACCTCGATGACGATCAACGCGACCGCGGCGTGGCTGCTCGCGCTCTACATCGTCGCCGCCGAGGAGCAGGGCGTAGCCGAGGAGCAGCTGCAGGGAACGACCCAGAACGACATCATCAAGGAGTTCCTCGCGCGTGGAACGTACGCCTTCCCGCCGGCGCCGTCGATGCGCTTGATCGCCGACATGATCGCCTACACCGTCGAGCATGTCCCCAAGTGGAACCCGATCAACATCTGCTCCTATCACCTGCAGGAGGCCGGCGCCACGCCGGTCCAGGAGATCGCCTACGCGATGAGCAACGCGATCGCCGTCCTGGACGCCGTGCGAGCGCGTCTCGGCGAGCACGCGGAGGAGCGCATGGAGCAGGTCTTCGGCCGCATCTCCTTCTTCGTCAACGCCGGCGTGCGCTTCATCGAGGAGCACGCGAAGCTGCGCGCGATGGCGCTGCTCTGGGAGGAGCTGGGGCGTGAGCGCTACGGAGTGCAGGACGAGCGCCACCTGCGCTTCCGCTACGGCGTGCAGGTGAACTCGCTCGGGCTGACCGAGGCGCAGCCGGAGAACAACGTGCAGCGGATCGTGCTCGAGGCGCTCGCCGTCACGCTCGGGCGCGACGCGCGCGCGCGCGCGATCCAGCTGCCGGCCTGGAACGAGGCGCTCGGGCTGCCGCGTCCGTGGGACCAGCAGTGGTCGCTGCGCATCCAGCAGGTGCTCGCATACGAGACCGACATCCTCGAATACCCCGACATCTTCGAGGGCTCCAAGGTGATGGACACGCTCGTCGAGGAGTTGCTCGAGGGCGCGCGCGCGGAGATGGCGGTCGTCGCCGAGCACGGCGGCGCGGTCGAGGCCGTCCCGTACATGAAGGCCGCGCTCGTGGACTCGCACCGCGAGCGCATCCGCCGCATCGAGGAGGGCCAGCAGGTGGTGGTGGGCCAGAACCGCTTCACCGAGAGCGAGCACTCGCCCCTGACCGACGATGCCGAGGGCGGCATACTGGTCGTCGACGAGCAGGTGGAGGCCGAGCAGATCGAGGCGGTGCGCCGCTGGCGCGCACAGCGAGACGAGGCGCCCGTGCGGGAGGCGCTGGCAGCGCTGGCAGCCGCCGCGCGCGCTCCAAGCGCCACTGTCAACCTGATGACGCCGACGCTCGCCGCCGCACGCGCGGGGGCGACCACGGGCGAGTGGGCGGGCACGCTGCGCGAGGTCTTTGGCAGCTACCGCGCACCGACGGGCGTCGGCGAGGCGGCCGCGCTTGCCGGCGACGGCGAGCTGGGTGAGCTGCGCGAGGAGGTCGCGCGCCTGCAGGAGAAGCTTGGACGCCGGCCGAAGATCCTCGTCGGCAAGCCCGGGCTCGACGGGCACTCCAACGGCGCCGAGCAGATCGCCGTGCGCGCGCGCGACTCGGGCATGGATGTCGTCTACGAAGGTATCCGCCTGACGCCCGCACAGATCGCCGCCTCGGCGCTGCAGGAGGGCGTGCACGTGATCGGCCTGTCGATCCTGTCGGGCTCGCACCGCGCGCTGATCCCGGCGGTGATCGAGGCCTTGCATGAGGCCGGCGTGCAGGCGCCGGTCATCGTCGGCGGCATCATCCCCGAGCAGGACGTCGCGCCGCTGGAGCGGGCGGGTGTGGCCGCCGTGTACACGCCCAAGGACTTCGACATCACCCGCATCATCCGCGAGATCGTCGCCCTCCTCGACGCCCGTGCCAGCGCTCCCGCGGCGAACGGATCGCCGAGCGCCGAGGTGAGCAAGAGCGCGCTCGCAGACCGCGCGTGAGCGACGACGGCGAGGGAGCCGCCCTCGGCAGACGCCTGCGGGAGCGCGATCTGAGCGCCGCGCCCGCCGCGCTGAATCTGCTCGAGAGCACGGCCGCGGCGGACCGCCGGCAGGCGGCGGCACTCCTGCACGAGGTCTCCCCGGAGGCGCTTGGAGGAGAGGCGCCTGCGCACGTGATCGGCTTGACAGGGCCCCCTGGAGCTGGCAAGTCCACGCTGCTCTCGGCGCTGTTGCACAGATGGCGCGCGGACCGAGCGGGAGCGCTCGCGCAGCGCAGCAGCGTGGCCGTGCTCGCCGTCGACCCAAGCTCGCGCCGATCGGGGGGATCGCTGCTCGGTGACCGTGCCCGCATCGACTTCGATCCCGCCGACCGCGGCGTGCTGATTCGCTCGACCGCAGCGGGGCATCGTTTGGGCGGGCTCGCGCACAGCACGCGCAGCTCCGTCGATGCGTTGGCGGCGGCCTTCGACATCGTCGTCGTCGAGACAGTGGGCGTCGGGCAGGCCGAGACGGACGTCGCCGAGCTCGCCGACACGATCGTCGTGGTGGTGCAGCCCGGCAGCGGCGACGCGCTCCAGTTCCTGAAGGCGGGGATCATGGAGATCCCCGACGTGCTCGTGGTCACAAAGGCCGACCTCGGCCAGCTCGCGATGCGCGCTCAGCGCGATGTCAGCGCCGCCCTGCGCTCGCTGGGGGCGAGCAGCACGCCCGTGCTCAGCGTGTGCGCGCTAGCGCCGTTCAGCGGCATCGAGGAGCTCGTCGCCGCGCTCGAGGAGCACCGCGACTCGCCCGAGCTGCCGGCACGGCGCGTGGCCGGCCGGCGCACGGAGGCGCTGGAGGAGTTCGCGCGCGAGCACGGCGAGCACGGCCTGCGCGCGCTTGGTGGTGAAGGCGCCGCCCGCGCGCTGCTCGAGGAGCAGGACGAGGGCAAGGATGTTCCGGCGCTCGTCGCTGCGCTCGAGCGCACGCTCTCGTGAGCTGATCGCGTCTACTCAGAGCCCTGCGGGGGCGCCTCCAACATGCGTCCGTCCCGTTTTGAGCAGCTAAGGGTTGGAGGTAATTTCGCAGCGATGGGCGTTTTGCTCGAGACACTGCCGGCCGCTGCGCGCCGCAGCCCTCCCGTGCGCAATCGCAGGCGCGAGCTCGACTCGCGCGGGCGCGCCCCACGTCCGGTGCCACCCGCGCTGGCCCCGCCCGCGCCCGCTGCCACCAGCCCGCCGGCGTCCCCTGCGAGCGGCTCCCCGGTGTCCGAGCAGCGCACGCGCCTGGAGCCCTACCTGCCGCTCGCGCTGCTCACGAGCCTCGTCGTGACCGCGCTTCCCGTCGCTCTCGTAGCGCTGCTCGTGCCCTCCAAGCAGCCCGCTTCGATGCTCGCCGCGGCGGCCGGCGCGAGCGCTCTGTCGCTCGCGCTCGCGAGCGCCGGAGCGGCGCTGTGGAAGCGCTGGCGTGGATCACGCGATCTCGTCTTCTCCGAGCTGCTCCTGTGGGGCTGGTGCCGGCGCTACCGGAGCGAGCGGCGACTCGGGCGCGCGCGCGCCCTGTATGAGTCCGCGAGAAAGGCCGGGCCGGGCGTGAGCATCGAGCAGCTCGCGCACCTGAGCAAGCTGCTCGAAGTGCGCGACTCCTCCACCCAGGGACACAGCCAGCGGGTCGCGCGCCACGCGGGTCGCATCGCCGAGACGATGCACCTCGGAAGCGCAGAGAGCGCGAAGGTGCGCACGGCGGCGGCCGTCCACGACGTCGGCAAGCTGTACACGCCGCGCGCGATCCTCAACAAGCCGGGCGCCCTAACCGACGAGGAGTACGAGGTGCTCAAGCGCCACCCCGTCGACGGCGCTGAGATGCTCGCGCACGTGGGCGACAGCGAGATCGCCGCGATGGTGCGCCACCATCACGAGCGCCTCGACGGAAGCGGCTACCCGGATCACCTCGCCGGTGAGCAGATCCCGCTGGGCTCGCGGATCATCGCCGTGGCAGACACCTTCGACGCGATCTCCTCCAACCGCGTCTACCGCACGGGGCGCACCCACAAGAAGGCGCTCGACATCCTCGCCGAGGAGGCCAACACGCGGCTCGACGGTGCCGTCGTCGCGGCGTTCATGCAGTCCTATTCGGCTCGCCGTCGGCTCGCCGGCCTGACCTTCGTCTCCGCCTTCGCAGAGCGCCTGCTCGTCTGGGTACAGAGCTCGTCGGCGACCCTCGGGCTCGGCGCCGCGGGAGTCGCCCCGCTGCTGCCCGCGCTGGGGGCGGTCGGAGTGCTCTCGCTCTCCCACGGCCACACGGTCCCAATCGCGCGGGTGCCTGCGCCCGCCGGCGCTAGGGCGGCGGCGCAGGGTGCGCGCGGCCGGGCGCCGACGGGCGACTCCCCTGCTGGCGTTCGCGTTGGCCCGCGGGCCAACGCCCGCGGGCCGGGGAGAGCGCATGGTGTCTATCGTCCGGCTGCCCCCGACGCGCGCACCGTCGCGGGCTCGCCAGCGCCGTCGGCCATCGTCACGCCGAGCACCACGGGAGTGAGCGCTGCGAGCTTGACGACGAACGGCACCAGCGCCGGCGGCGATCAGGGCGGGAGCATCGAAACGAACCTGCCGCCATCGCCCGTGGGCGTTACGAGGCCAGGCCAGCCGGTGGGCGTCGCGCCGGTGAGCGTGCCGCCGGTGAGCTCCCCCGTGCCCGTGCCGGCGCTCCCCACGAGCACGCCGCTCGTAAGCGTTCCCTCCAAAGAAGCCACGCTCAGCACACCCGTCGTGAAGGTCACCGACACGACTCCCGCCGTCGAAGTGCCCAAGCTGACCTTGCCCTGACGCAGCCCCGGCTCGGTGTGGCGCTGGCGCTCGTCTGCGCGCGTATGCTCAAATGCGCGGGGGCGTGTAACAAAAACGTGGCGGCGAAGTCTGTAATGCAGTGACGTGATCGTCCTTCTTGCCTTCGCGATACTCGCCGGAGCGGGCACCGCCCTGTCGCCGTGCGTGCTGCCGGTGCTACCGGCGCTGCTGTCGGCCGGCGGCGCGGGCGGCAGGCGCCGGCCGCTCGGCGTCGTGCTGGGCCTGTCGGTCACCTTCACGGTCACGATCGTGGGGCTAGCCGACGTCGTCGACGGCGTCGGTCTGGGCAGCGACCCGCTGCGCGACCTTGCCGTCGCCGTTCTGCTCGTGTTCGGAGTGGTGCTGCTGGTGCCCGAGCTCGCGGCTCGCCTGGAGGCGCCCCTCTCGCGCCTGTCGCGATTCGGCCCGCGCAGCACGGGCGACGGGTTCGCCTCGGGGCTGATCGTGGGGGGCGCGCTCGGGTTCGTGTACACACCGTGCGCGAGCCCGATCCTCGCCGCGGTCATCTCCGTGAGCGCGGCCTCCGGTCGCACGGTCGTGCTCGCCGTGGCCTACGCGGCGGGCTCGGCGGCGGTCCTGCTCCTGCTCTCACTCGGAGGCAGGCGGCTGTTCGATCGCGTGCGCAAGGCCGGACGCGGTCCCGTGCTCAGCCGGGCGCTCGGCGTGATCATGATCCTCACGGCCGTTGCGATCGCCACCAACCTCGATGTCAACTTCGATCAACTCATCGCGGAAAAGATCCCCGACATCAACATCACCGCGTCGCTGGAGTGCTCGAGCGCTGTCACGCACAGGCTGCACGAGATCACCGGACACCGGCAGAAGTTCGTGCCCGCCGACGGGGCATCGGCGTGCGAAGAATCGACCAGCAAGCTGAAACCGGCTGCGCGCGGGGCGAGCCAGGGCACGCTGCTGGCCGACGCGCAGTCGCTGCCCATGTTCGGCGAGGCGCCCGAATTCGCCGACACCGAGGACTGGTTCAACACCCCCGGACAGCGCCCGCTGACGTTGAGCGGCCTGCGCGGTCGCGTCGTGTTGATCGACTTCTGGACGTATACGTGCATCAACTGCATCCGCACGCTGCCCTATCTGAAGGCCTGGAACGCCGCCTACGCGAAGGACGGTCTGACGATCGTGGGCGTCGAGACGCCGGAGTTCGCCTTCGAGAAGGTCGCTAGCAACGTCGCCGACGCGATCTCCCAGTTCGGCTTGCGCTATCCGGTCGTCCAGGACAACGAAATGGGTACGTGGGACGCGTGGGGCAACGAGTACTGGCCTGCGGACTACCTGATCGACGCCAAGGGCCAGGTCCGCTACGCGACCTTCGGCGAGGGCGACTACGGACAGACTGAAACGGCGATCAGGGCCCTGCTCGCGGAAGCCGGTTACCGCGTCGGCGTCAAGAGCCACCCGACGGGCGTGATCAAACCGACGGAAGTGGCGACCCCCGAGACATACCTCGGAACCGCGCGCGCGGAAGGCTGGACCAACGGCCCGAAGACGGGGCTGCACGACTACGGTCCCCCACCCAGCGGCCGATTGGCGCTCAACGCGCTCGCCTACAGCGGCAACTGGGATATCGGTGCGCAGCCCGCGGAAGCGATCGCAGGAGCTGGCATCAACCTGCACTTCGAGGCCAAGAACGTGTACCTCGTGCTGAGCTCCAAGGACGAACGTCCGCTACAGGTACGGGTGATGCTCGACGGTCAGCCGATCTCTGCGACAGACTCGGGCGCGGACGTCCACGACGGCGTGGTGACGGTACGCCGCCAGCGCCTGTACTCGCTCGTGTCGCTCCCCGGCGATGAGAGCCACGAACTCGAACTGCGCTTCGCCAACGGCGTCACCGGCTACGCATTCACGTTCGGTTAGCGCTGGGTAGCCGGCTCCAGCGACTCGCATGCTCCCCGCGCGGCGGGCGCCGGGGAGCCGCCCCTAGAATGGTCGCAAGATGGAGGGTTCGATGGCAGAGACGAGCGCGCGCAGCTGGCTGCGCTGCTATCGCTGCTGGTCGCAGGACCTCGAGGTCCAGGTGCACTACGAGGGGATCCACAAGATCGACCCGGAAACCGGCGAGCGGGCCGAAGTCGTCGATGAGCTCCAGGAGGCGGTCGTGCAGTGCCTGGAGTGCATGCACGATCAGCCCCATCTGGGCTTCAACAACGGACGCGTGGAGCCGATCGAGGATCGCTGGGAACGCATGATCGCCGGCACGCCGTGGGTCGCCTCGTGCACCGTGACGGTCGACGCGGACGACGTCGAGAGCTGCTCGGGCCCCGAGGCCGGCGATGCCCTCTCCTACGCCGCCTTCGGCGAGCACGGCGTGCGAGAGTTCTTCACCCACGTGCGCTTTCACAAGCACGAGGAGGACACGCGCATCATCGTGCACCTCCTGGTGGAGCTGTACGCACGCTCACTCGAGGAGGCGACCGACGTGCTCGAGTCATCCGCGCGCGGCGCCCTCGCGATCACCTCGCTCGCCGAGGAGTCGCGCCCGCCGGCAGCGGGCGGCGAAGCCCACCCCCACGACTAGCGCGTCGGCGCTGCTAGCGCAGGCGCTCCTCGAGCTCTCGCAGCTGCGCATCTAGCTCCGCCGGGAGCTGCTCGAAGCGCTGGAAGTGCTCACGGAACTGCGGTAGCTGGGCTCGCCACTGCTCGGCGTCGACACGCAGCAGCTCGGCCATGTCCTGCTCGGAGACCTCGAGCCCGCCCGTGTCGATGCCATCGGCGCCGACCGAGGGCACGAGGCCGATCGCGGTTTCCTGGGCAGCGCCGCGACCGTCGCAGCGGGCGAAGACCCACGCGAGCACGCGTGAGTTCTCGCCAAAGCCGGGCCACAAGAAGCGCCCGTCAGCGTCCTTGCGGAACCAGTTGACGTAGAAGATCTTCGGCAGCTGCGCACCGGGCTGGCGTCCGATCTCGAGCCAATGGGCGAAGTAGTCGGCCATGTTGTAGCCACAGAAGGGCAGCATCGCGAAGGGATCGAAGCGCAGCTCCCCGACCGTGCCGGCGGCGGCGGCGGTCTTCTCAGAGCTCATGACCGAGCCCAGGAACACGCCGTGCTCCCAGTCGCGCGCCTCCGTCACGAGCGGCACGACGGTGGAGCGCCGACCGCCGAACAGCATCGCGTCGATCGGCACGCCCGCGGGGTCCTCCCACTCGCGTGCGATCGAAGGGGTCTGGTCGGCCTTGACGGTAAAGCGCGCGTTGGGGTGGGCCGCCGGCGTTGCGCTCGCGGGCGTCCACTCCTCGCCGTGCCAGTCGGTCAGGTGCGCAGGCGGCTCCTCGGTCAGCCCCTCCCACCAGATGTCGCCGTCGTCGGTCTTCGCGCAGTTGGTGAAGATCGTGTCGTGGGAGACCATCTCGACCGCGTTGGGGTTGGTGCGCGCGCCGGTCCCGGGGGCCACGCCGAAGAGGCCGGCCTCGGGGTTGATCGCGTACAGGCGCCCGTCGGAGCCGAACTTCATCCAGGCGATGTCATCGCCGACCGTCTCGACCTTCCATCCGGGCAGCGTGGGGATCAGCATCGCCAGGTTGGTCTTCCCGCACGCGCTCGGGAAGGCACCCGTCACGTACTTGACGTGCCCCTCGGGTGAGGTGAGCTTGAGGATCAGCATGTGCTCGGCCATCCAGCCCTCGTCGCGCGCCATCACCGAGGCGATGCGCAGGGCGAAGCACTTCTTGCCGAGCAGCGCGTTGCCCCCGTAGCCCGAGCCGTAGGACCAGATCTCGCGCGTCTCGGGGAAGTGCACGATGTACTTGTTCTCGGAGTCGCACGGCCAGGGAACGTCCTCCTCGCCTTCGCCCAGCGGCGCGCCGACGCTGTGCAGACAGGGAACGAACGCGCCCGTGCTGCCGAGCACGTCGAGGGGCCCCTGGCCCATGCGCGTCATGATGCGCATGCTCACGGCTACGTAGGTCGAGTCGGTCAGCTGCACTCCCACGTGGCTCTTGTCGGAGCCGAGCGGCCCCATCGAGAAGGGCACCACGTACATCGTGCGCCCACGCATGCAGCCGCTGAACAGCTCGGTGAGCATTTCCCGCATCTCGCCCGGCTCGCGCCAGTTGTTCGTGGGGCCCGCCTGCTTCTCGCTCGCCGAGCAGATGAACGTTCGATCCTCCACGCGTGCCACGTCGCCCGGATCTGAGAGCGCCAGATAGGAGCTCGGGCGCTTGGCGTCTGACAGGCGCTGGAAGGTGCCCGCTTCGATGAGCTTCTGGCACAGCCGGTCGTACTCCTCGGCCGAGCCGTCGCACCAGTAGATCTCGTCTGGTTCGGCCAACGATGCGACCTCCCCCACCCACTCCAGCAGGCGCTCGTTCGTGGTCGGTGCGGAGGCGGTTGTGCTCATGGGCTCGATACGGCTCCCTTGTGTCGCGGTCTCGTGCGCGCGGCGGCGCCACGCTGCCGCGCGATCGTGCGATCGTGCGCGGCGGAAACTGAAAAACGCCCCACTGGGGGCGATCCACACAGCCTACAGCACGGCTCAAGGCGTCCAGGCGGCGGACTGGCTAGTCGAGGCTCCCGTCATTGGACTCCCCGCCGGGGTACTTGCGGGGAACTAGCACGAGCCGCTTGAACTCGGCCACCAGCACGCCGTCCTGGTTGAAGGCGCGCGTATGCACCTTGACCGTGCCGCGGTCGGGCTTGGACTTGGACTCGCGCTTCTCCAGCACCTCGGACTCGACGAACAGCGTGTCGCCGTGGAACAGGGGAGCCGGGTGCTTGAGCTCTTCGGTTGCGAGGTTCGCGATCGCCTTGCCGCTGACGTCGCTGACGGACATGCCCAGGGCGAGCGAGTAGACGAGCGGCCCCACGACGACGTTGCGCCCCTGCTGGGAGGCGTGCGCGTAGACGTCGTTGATGTGCAGCGGGTGGTGGTTCATCGTGATCAGGCAGAACAGGTGGTCGTCGGCCTCGGTCACCGTCTTGGCCGGCCAGTGCTTGTAGATGTCGCCTACCTCGAACTCCTCCAGGTAGCGGCCATACGGGTGCGCGCCGCTGGCCTCGCGCGCGGCCTGATCGGTCTCGAAGGCGTCGGTCTCGCTCAAAGCGCTCATTGGTCTCGGGGCTCTCCTGTGGGGTCGTGGGTCGCGTCTTGCGGCTGCGTTTGCACGGCGTCCTCGATCATGCGTCCTCGATTATCCCGGACATGCGTACCCGGGGGTGGGCTTGCAGCCTTCGCCGGGCAGTTTGCCCACCGGCGGGGCGGGTGGCTCGGGCGCGGGGGGCGCTGGTTCGGGGGTGGGAGACGCTGGTTCGGGCGCAGAGGCCGACGATGGGTGCTCGACGGCCTGCTCGAACGCGCTCGCGTACGGCAGCCCACAGGAGGCGTCGTACGCCTGGGCGACGGCGCTGGCCGGGGAGAAGCCGCGTAGCGCGGCGCCGCGGGTGGCGAGCGCGGTCAGCTGCGAGCCCTCCAGCGCGCGGCCTGCCGGGTGCAGATCGCACAGCGACGGGCGGGGGCGCTCGCCCCGCGGATGAACGGGTCGGCGAGCTCGCGGACGCTGGGCGCGCCGAGCGAGCGCGCGAACGTCACGCGCAGGCGCACGTCCACCGGGTCGTCCAGAGGGGAGGGGCGGTTGACGAGCAGCACGAGCGCGCGCGGCGTGCCGCCCGCCGTCGCGCGCGCCAGCGACTGCGCCCGCCATGTAGTCGTCCCCGAACGGCGCAGAGCGCGACGATCCGCAGCGTGCGCGCGGACAGACGCCTGCCCTTGCCGGCGGGGAAGCCGACCTGGGCGAGCGTGAGGTCGTCGGTCGCGGCCGAGAGCGTGACGATCGAGGCCCGCGCGCCGGACCCGCTCGCCAGGCCCGCGTCGGAGCGGCGAACGAGCACCGCGCCGAGCGCTCCGACGACGGCCACGACCAGCAGCCCGCACATCGCGACCACCGTGACCGTGGTGAAAGGACGGCGCATCATCGATACTTCCTTGGAAGACGATCGTAGCGACGCACCCCAACCCGACCCAGGAGAGCCCTTGCGCAACCCCCGCGATTTCTTCAAGCCGCTCGCCATCGACGCACCCGAGCCCGCGCGCGAGATCCCCTTCAAGCCCTCTCGGATGATCCACTTCATGGACTTCTCGAACCCGAAAATGGTCGAGAAGACGCCCGATCTCGCGCCCAAGGTCGACATTCTGCTCGGCAACCTCGAGGACGCGATCCCGCTCGAAAAGAAGGAGGCCGCGCGCGCTGGCCTGATCAGGGTCGGGCAAGGAGATGGAGCTGGGAGATACGGCGCTGTGGACGCGCGTCAACGAGCTGGCCTCGCCGTTCGTGCTCGAGGACATCACGCAGCTCGTCGCCGAGATCGGCCACAAGCTCGAGGTGATCATGATCCCCAAGGTCGAGGGGCCCTGGGACATCCACTACGCCGACCGCCTGCTCGCCCAGCTCGAGGCGAAGGCGGGGCTCGAGCGGCCGATCCTGATCCACTGCGTGCTCGAGACCGCGCAGGGGGTCGCGAACCTCGAGGAGATCGCGAGCGCGAGCCCGCGCATCCAGGGCATGAGCTTCGGGCCAGCCGACCTGGCGGCCTCGCGGCGCATGAAGACGACGCGCGTCGGTGGCGGGCACCCCGGATACCGCACGATCGCCGACCCCGATCCCGACGATCCCGAGGCGCCCCGCCCGAGCTACCAGCAGGACCCCTGGCACTACTCGATCGCGCGCATGGTCGACGCCTGCACGTCCGTGGGTGCGCTTCCCTTCTACGGCCCCTACGGCGACATCAGCGACGCGGAGGGCTGCGAGACGCAGTTCCGCGCCTCCTTCCTGCTCGGCTGCGTCGGCGCGTGGTCACTCCACCCCTCCCAGATCGCGATCGCCAAGAAGGTCTACTCGCCGGACCCCGAGGAGGTCGCCTTCGCCAGGAAGGTGATCGAGGCGATTCCCGACGGGCGCGGCGTGCACATGATCGACGGCAAGATGCAGGACGACGCCACCTGGAAGCAGTGCCAGGTGATGGTCAACCTCGCCGAGATGCTCGCGCGCAAGGATCCCGAGCTCGCGGAGGCCTACGGCCTGCAGCCGGCCGGCGCTTAGGAGGAGAAGGGCAGCATCGTCGTGCTCGCCTGCCAGGCGCCACGTTCTGGGGCGCTCTTGAAGCGCGCTCGGTAGGCTTGCGCGCCGCCATGCGATTCTTCGAGTACGAGGCGCGCGAGATCGTCAAGCGCGCCGGCATCCCCGTCACCGATTACGGCTTCACGACCGACCCCGCCGAGGCGCGGCGGATCGCCACGCGGATCGGCGGAGCGACGGTGATCAAGTCCCAGGTCCTCACGGGCGGGCGCATGAAGGCCGGCGGCGTGAAGTTCGCCGACACGCCCGAGCAGGCCGAGAGCTACGCGCGCGAGATCCTGGCGCTGGAGATCAACGGGCATGCCGCCCGCGGCGTGCTCGTCGACCCGCGCGCGGAGGTCGAGCAGGAGTACTACGCGGGCGTCGTGTGGGACGGGACGCGCAAGCAGCCCGTGATGATCTTCTCGCCCGTCGGCGGCATCGACATCGAGCTCGTCGCCGCCGAGCAGCCCGAGAAGGTGGGCCGGCGGCACTTCTCGAACATCCTGCCCTTCAGCGAGTTCCAGGCCAAGGAGGTGATCGCCGCCACGGGCATCAGCGGGCCGGCGCTGAACAAGCTCGTGCCGATCCTCACCCGCCTGGCGAGCCTGTTCGTGCAGCACGACATGATCCTCGCCGAGATCAACCCCATCGGCCAGCTCGCCGACGGCTCGTTCGTCGCCCTCGACGCGCACATGGACATCGAGAACGAGGCACGCGGACGCCACAAGGCGTTGCTCTCGGAGCTCGGCGTCGGCGAGGAGGAGACGCGCCAGGCGCGCGAGGCGACAGCATTCGAGCTGGCGGGCGAGCAGGTGGACGCGCAGGATCACCGCGGCGTGGCCGGCAACGTCACCGAGTTCGACGGGAACCTGGGGCTCGTGATCGGCGCCGGCGGAGGCTCGCTGACGCTGTTCGATGCCGTGCGCGCGCACGGCGGCCGGCCGGCCAACTACTGCGAGATCGGGGGCAACCCGTCGGTGGCAAAGGCGTGCGGGCTGGCCAAGCTCGTGCTCGGCAAGCCGGGCGTGGAGCGGATCGCCGTGATGATGTCGATCGTGTCCAACACGCGCGTGGACATCGTCGCGCGCGGCGTCATCAAAGCCTGCCTGGAGATGGGTCACGACCCCGCCGAGAAGATCGCGATCTTCCGCATCCCGGGGGCCTGGGAGGAGGAGGGGTTCAAGATCCTCGAGCGCTACGGCGTGGATTATGCCGACCGCAGTGTGTCCCTCAACGAGGCCGCCCGACGGGCGGTCGAGAAGATCCAGGGAGCCGGCGAACACCCAGAGGGCGCGCCGTGAGCATCCTGATCGACGCGCAGACGACCTTCATCGTCCAGGGAATCACCGGCCGCGAGGCTGTCAATTTGACCCGCGAGTGCCTCGACTACGGCGCCGGCGCGAAGGTCGTCGGCGGCGTCACGCCGGGGCGCCTCGGCCGCGAGGTCCACGGCGTGCCGGTGTTCGACACGGTCGCCCAGGCCGTCGCCCACCACGGATCGCCGATCTACGGCTCGGTCGTGACGGTCCCGCCGGCGTTCACGAAGGACGCGGTGTTCGAGGCCGTGGAGAACGGCGTGAAGCTGATCGTCATCGTCACCGAGCGCATCCCCCGGCGCGACGTCGCCCAGATGGTCGAGCTTGCAACACTGCGCGGTGCACGCATCATCGGCCCCAACTGCCTCGGCATCATCGTCCCCGACGTGATCAAGATGGGCGGCATCGGCGGGCCCGCCAAGAACGCAGCGCAGGCCTACACGCCGGGGCCGATCGGGGTCATCTCGCGCTCGGGCGGGATGACCACGGAGATGTCCTCGACGCTCAGCGCGGCGGGGCTCGGTCAGTCGACCGCCGTCTCGATCGGCGGCGACGCGATCATCGGCTCGACCTACGCGGAGCTGATGCCGCTGTTCGAGGCCGACGAACAGACCCGGGCAATCGTCATCTACACCGAGCCCGGGGGGCGCATGGAGGCTCAGCTTGCCAGCTGGGTCACCGAGAACCGCTCGCGCCTGCCGATCGTCGCGTTCATGGCGGGCCGTTTCATGGACGAGATGCCGGGGATGAGCTTCGGGCACGCCGGCACGATCGTCGAAGGCAAGGAGGACACGGCCTCGGAGAAGATCGCCCGGCTTGCTCAGGCGGGCATCGATGTGGCCGAGCGCATCGAGGACATCCCGGAGATGATTCGTGCGAAGGCCGGCCTGTGAGGAGCGCCTGATGCGCAAGGACGGCACCTTCATCGCCGTGGAGGTCGAGGACGCGCTCGCCAGCGACGGCGCCGTCGCGGCCAAGCTCGCGGAGGTCTGCCCGGTGGACATCTTCGCCGTCGCCGGCGGGCGCGTGGAGATCGTGCAGGAGAACCTCGACGAGTGCGTGCTCTGTCGCCTCTGCCTGGACGCCGTGCCGCAGGGCGTGCGCGTGCTCAAGCTCTACGAGCACGAAGCAGCCCTGTAGGCTGCCTCCCGGCGGCTCGAGAGCTATCTTGATGGCACGGTGAACGAAAACTTCTCACTCATCGTGATGTGCATCTTCCTGCTGGCCTCGCTCGCCTTCCTGGCCGAGCAGCTGAGCTCCTACCACTGACGCGGCCGCCCGCGCGCGCTACGCGTGCCGTCGGGCCTTCGGCGTGCGTTCGCGCTCCTGCTGGCGCTCGACGACGCTCACGATCAGGCGGATGATCTGCTCTGGTCCCGACGCCTTCGCCTGTCCGTAGCTGAAGGCCTCGATCCAGTCGGCGATCTTGCCTTCGTGCGCCATCACGTTGAAGAACTCGCGCCGCATGTCCACGCGAACGCGCGCATCGTCCGCCGGGCCCTTGGTCACTTTCGCGCCCGGCATCTCCAGGCGGAAGTGCTGCACGTCTCCCCTACCACGCAGCTCCACGCCGACGACGAGCTTCATCGGCTCGAGCGCCGGCACTTCGGCGATGAACCTGCGTGTGGCGAGCTCGATCAGGGCCTTCGCGTCATCGGCCACGCCGCTTCTCCCCTCTCCGACCGGCTGACGGTCCCTCGGTGGTAGTCGTCCAAGGCGCTTGCGAGCGTGCCGTCAGATCTTATGACGCGCCAGCAGCTTGCGCCCGATGACCATTCGCTGGATCTCGGAGGTGCCCTCGCCGATCAGGAGCAGAGGCGCGTCCCTGTACAGGCGCTCGATCTCGTACTCCTTGGAGTAGCCGTAGCCGCCGTGGATGCGAAAGGACTCCTCGACGCAGAAGCGGCCGGCCTCCGAGGCGAACAGCTTCGCCATGCCGGCCTCCAGGTCAGAGCGCTCGCCGGCGTCCTTCAGGCGCGCGGCTCGCAGGGTCAAGAGGCGAGCGGCCTCCACCTGCGTGCCCATGTCGGCGAGCTTGAACTGGATCGCCTGGTGCTCTGCGATCGGCTTGCCGAACGCCTTTCGCTCCTGGGAGTAGCGCAGCGCGAGCTCGAGCGCCCGCTGGGCGATGCCCACGCCGCGGGCGGCGACGTTCACGCGGCCGACCTCGAGCGCGTCCATCATCTGCACGAAGCCGTTGTTCAACCCATCGCGCTCACCGCCGAGCACGTTCTCGGCCGGGCA
The DNA here is from genome assembly GCA_963722435.1 of uncultured Solirubrobacteraceae bacterium. Lineage (GTDB taxonomy): Bacteria > Actinomycetota > Thermoleophilia > Solirubrobacterales > Solirubrobacteraceae > Palsa-744. Next base: position 146,259 of record CAVRKZ010000002.1, read on the forward strand.
GCGATAGCCGTCGAACACGAGCTCCGTCGACTCGACGCCCTTGTAGCCGAGCTTCTTGATCTTCGGCGGCACGTTCAGACCCGCGAGCGCGCCCGTGTTCTCGCTCGCGCCGGGCTCTTTTTCGGCGATGAAGCACGTGAAGCCCCTGTGGCGAGGATCGGCCTCGGGGTCGGTCTTGACGAGCACGAACACGAGCGCCGAGAGCAGGCCGTTGGTCACCCACATCTTCTGGCCGTTGATCTCATACGAGCCGTCCTCGAGCTTCTTGGCGGACGCTTTGATCGCCTGGACGTCGGAGCCGAGCTCCGGCTCGGACAGCGAGAACGCCGCCCTGATCTCACCGGTGGCCATGCGCGGCAGATACTTCTGGCGCTGCTCGTCGGTGCCGAACTTCATCAGCAGGTAGGAGCCGATGAAGTGCGTGTTGATGACGCCCGAGATCGAGATCCACCCGCGCGAGAGCTCCTCGACGATCATCGCGTAGGTCGTCAGGTCGAGCCCCATGCCGCCGTACTCCTCGGGGATCGTCACGCCGAACAGGCCGAGCTCCTTCATCTGCTCGACGATCGGCTCGGGGAAGGTGTCCTCGTGGTCGTAGTGCTCGGCGTTGGGCAGGATCTGCTCGTCGGCGAACTGGTGCACCATGTCGGTGATCGCCTTCTGCTCTTCGGTCATCTCGGTGCACTGGCTGGCGGCTACGGCCATTTTTTCGGCGCTCCAGGGTCGATTTCGCTTTCCTTCAAGGAGAATACCGTCGTGAACTTTGCGCGCGACGTGCTCGGGGCGTCCAGCGCGCGCTCGCTCGCCCTGCTCGAGCTCGCGCACAACGGCGCCCGGCGCGAGTGGAGCTTCGGCGAGGTGCTCGAGCGCTCGGCGCGACTGGCCGGCGCCCTGCGCGAGCATGGGCTCCGCGGCGGCGATGTCGCGATGACCGTGATCGGAAACCGCTCGGAGTGGGTGCTCGGCATGCTCGCGTGCATGCGCATCGGCGCCGTCGTGCTCCCGTGCACCGAGCAGCTGCGCGCCAAGGACCTGCGCCTGCGCATCGCACTGGCGCGTCCGCGACTGATCATCGCCGACGAGCGCAACCGTGCCGAGCTGGAGGCGGCGCTCAGCGACGGATCGGCGAGCGGCACGCCGGTCCTCTACGTCCCCGACGAGCGCCTCTTCGAAGCCGGCGCCGTGGACGCCGTGGAGCTCGATGCCGGGGATCCCTGCCTGATCACGTTCACGAGCGGGACCGCGGGAGAGCCCAAGGCGGTCGTGCACGCCCAGCGCTACCTGTCCGGCCAGAGTATCCAGGCGCAACATTGGCTGGGCGCGCGCGCCGGCGAGCTCGTCTGGTGCACCGCCTCCAGCGGCTGGTCGAAGTCGGCCCGCAACGTGTTCATCGCGCCTTGGCTTTCAGGCGCGGCGGCACTGGTGCACGACGCGCGCTTCGACCCGCAAGAGCGTCTCGCGCTGCTCGAGCGCGAGCGCGTGAACGTCCTCTGTATGGCTCCCACCGAGTACCGGGTGATCGCCAAGCGCGCGCAGCTGCGTCCCCTGCCGCACCTGCGCGCGATGGTCGCCGCCGGCGAGGCGCTCAACCCGCAGGTGCTGCATACGTGGCATGAGGCCACCGGGCTCGAGATCCGCGACGGCTACGGGCAGACGGAGACCGGCCAGCTCACGGGAGCGCCCGCCGGCGAGCCTGCGCGGCCGGGCTCGATGGGGCGTGCGCTGCCGGGCATGCGCCTGGCGATCGACGAGGGCGAGCTCACGGTCGAGCCAGCGAGCGTGCCCACCTTCTTCCTGGGCTACCTCGGCGAGCACGTGCTGCGCGGCGAGGACGGTAGCTGGCAGGTGCGCGACCGGCGCGATGGCGAGCCGTGGCGGACGGGCGATCGCGTCAGGTGCGATGCCGAGGGCTGGCTCTACTTCGAGGGGCGAAACGACGACGTGATCGTCTCCGCCGGATACCGCATTGGGCCCTTCGAGGTCGAGTCCGCTCTGCTGTCGCATCCAGCGGTCGCCGAGGCCGCCGCGGTGGCGGCGCCCGACGAGGAGCGCGGCGCGGTCGTGCGCGCGGTGGTCGTGCTGCGCGAGGGTCGCCCCTCGAACGAGCTCGTACGCGAGCTCCAGGCTCACGTCAGGCGCGAGACAGCCCCGTACAAGTACCCCCGCATCATCGACTTCGCCGACGAGCTGCCAAAGACGGCCAGCGGGAAGATAAAGCGCGCCGAGCTGCGGCGTCGATGATCAGCCCGCGGCGACCACGGCCTCGATCTCCACGAGCGCTCCGCGCGGCAGGGCGCTCACCCCGACCGTCACCCGCGCGGGCGGCTCGCCGCCTCCAAAGAAGGCTCCATACACCTCGTTGACCGAGCCGAAGTCGCCGAGATCGGTCATGTACACGGTCGTGCGCAGCGCACGCTCCAGACGTGTCCCCGCAGCCTCACAAACAGCCTCGAGGTTCTCCAGGCAACGGCGCGCCTGCGCGGCCGCCGTATCGCCAACGAGCTCGTTCGTGGCCGGGTCGAGGGCGACCTGGCCCGAGCAGAACAGCAGCGCGCCGGCCGCGTGGAGATCCGCGAGCACGGCGTGGCTGTACGGACCGATCGCGCCCGGCGCGCCGGGCGCGTTGACCGCCTGGCGCTCCTGACCCATGCCTGACACTGCCGCTGACACTAGCGCCCGCGTCGCCGCCGCCACCGGGCGCCGTTAAAGGCAATAGGTTCTTGGCGTGCGACCGCGAGCCAGCACGGTCCTCGCAGCCCTGCTCGCGACCGGCCTGTGGGCGTGTGCGGGCGCGTGCGTACCGGCCCTGGCGCAGGGCGAAATCTCGTTCGCGCCCTGCGAACAGAGCAACGATTTCGCGTGCGCGCACCTGGTCGTCCCGCTGGACCGGACTGGCGCGCTGCCGGGAACGATCACGCTCGCCATCCGCCGCCACCGTGCGGCGGTCGGCGAAGAGCGCAGCGCGATCATCGCGCTCGCGGGCGGTCCCGGTCAGCCGGCGCTGCCGTTCCTCGAACAGTTCGACGAAGTGCTCGGCCCGATCGCCGCGACGCGCGATGTGATCGTCTTCGACGAGCGCGGCATCGGCCTGTCCGACCCGCTCTCCTGTCACGCCTTCGAAAGTCCCCGCCAGTACCACTCGCGCGGCGCCCTGGTCGGTGCGTGTGGCGATCAGCTGGGCCCGCAGCGGTCCTTCTACACGACGGCCGACAGCGTGGCCGACATCGAGGCGATCCGCGTCGCGGGCGGCTACGAAAAGCTCGTCCTCTACGGCACCAGCTACGGCACCAAGCTCGCCGAGCAGTACGCGCAGGCCTACCCGAGCCACGTGGAAGCGCTCGTGCTCGACTCCGTGGTGGGACCTGCGGGCCCAGAACCGCTGAACCGCTCCACCTTCGCCGCGATCCCCCGCATCCTGCGCCAGCTCTGCGTGCAGCGCCTGTGCGCCAACATCACTGCCAATCCAGTCGCCGACCTATTCAAGCTCGTCAGACGCATGCAGCGAACGACGCTGCGGGGACGGGCGATTGGCGAAAACGGCAGCGCACACACGGTCGTGCTCACGCCCGATCAGCTGCTCGAAGTGCTGCTGGCAGGCGACTTCTCTTCGCTGCTGCGCAGCGAATTCCTGACCGCGCTCGCCGCCGCAGCGCGGGGCGACACGGCGCCGCTCGCCCGCCTCGCGCGTGTCGTCGCGCAGGTCGAAGCCCAGAGCGAAGCCGCCGAAGAATTCGACAACCCGGTCTTCTACGCGACGAGCTGCGAAGAGCAGGCGCTCCCCTTCAACCGCGAGGCTTCGCCGCCCGTCCGCGTGGCCGAAGCCGAAGCCGCCGCGAGAGCGCTCGGCGCACGCGCGTTCGCGCCGTTCAGCGCCGCCAACGCCCTCGAGACGAGCGTAATCCCGGAATGCGCGCACTGGCCCTACACGACGCCCGCGCCGCTCATCGACGAGGCGCCGCTGCCCAACGTGCCGACGCTGATCCTCAGCGGCGCCGACGACCTGCGCACGCCGACCGCGAACGCACGCGAAGTCGCCGCGCAGATACCCGACGCGCATCTGGAGATCGTGCCCTACACAGGTCACTCGGTGCTGAGCGCCGAGCCGGGCTCCTGTGCGAGCGAAGCGCTGCAGGCGCTGTTCGCGAACACGCCCGTGAAGGCCTGCGCGCGTGGGCCCGTCCCCGCCGCCCTGCGACCCCCGCCGCTGCCGCCGGAGAGGCTCGCCCTGGTGAGCCCCCAGCGCGGCTATCAGGGCACCGCCGGGCGGACGCTGCATGCGCTCGCCCTGACGCTGCTCGACCTCTCGCGCCAGCTCGCGATAGGACTCACGGTCGGCGGCAGCGCCGAAGCTGCCTCCTCTGGGCATCTGCGTGTGGGCGGCCTGCGCGCGGGCTGGGGCGAGTTCACAGGCGACTCGCTGCAGCTGCATGCCTACTCCTACGTGCCCGGCGTCACCGTCTCGGGTGAGATCAGCGCGGAAGCGGAGCAACTGAGCGTCGGCGGGACGGCGAGCGCGCACGGTGTCCTTCACCGCGGCCCGCACCGATCGTTGATCGGCACGCTCGGCGGGCGCTCCGTCGTGCTACCGGCGAGCGCCATCGCGACTGCAGCTATTGTCGGGAGCGATGTGCAGCAGAGCTCGCATCGTGGGGCTGGCGACTCTGCTCAGCGTGGCCTTGCCGGCGCTCTCGCCGCGCTCCTCGGCCGCCTCTAGTCTGAGCTTCGCGCCGTGCGCCAACGCCGCGGGCTTCGAATGCGGCTCGCTTGACGTCCCGCTCGAGCACGCGGGAGCAGTGCCGGGCACGCTCGAGCTGAGCGTCGAGCGCAAGCTCGCCGGCGCGCGTCCCAGCCGCGTCGCCTTGGTCGCGCTCGCCGGCGGTCCCGGGCAGGCGGCGATTCCCCTGGCCCAGTTCATCGCCGGCGCGATGGCCCCCGCGCTCGGGTCGCGCGACCTGCTCGTCTTCGACCAACGCGGCACCGGCACCTCCGACCCGCTGAGCTGCCCCGCCTTCGAAGGACCTGCCGAGCGGCCCGTCGGCGAAGCCTTCGAACAGTGCGCGAGCGAGCTGGGGCCTGCGCGCGCCGGCTACACGACGGCTGAATCGGTGCAGGACATCGAGGCTCTGCGCGAAGCCGGCGGTTACGAAAAGCTGGTGCTCTACGGCACCTCCTACGGGACGAAGGTCGCGCTCGAGTACGCCGAACGCTATCCGCAGAACGTGCAGGCGCTCGTGCTCGACTCGGTCGTGCCCTCCAGCGGCTGGGACCCGCTGCACATCGCGAGCTTCGAGGCGATCCCCGGCGTCCTGGGGGAGCTGTGCGCCGCGCACGCTTGCGCCGGCATCACCGCCGACCCCGTCGGCGAAATCGCGCGCCTGGCCGCGCGCTTGGGCGGGCGCGCCCTGCGTGGCTATGCCTACGACGGAGCCGGGCGACGACACGCCGTCAGCCTCGACGAGCGCGGGCTGCTCGATGTGCTCGAGGCCGGCGATCTGAACCCGGCGCTAAGGGCGCTGCTGCCGGCCGCCGTTCGCTCGTCGCTGAGCGGCGATTCCGAGCCGCTGCTGCGCTTGCACCTGCTTTCAGAGGGCCTGGTACCGACGGTGCCGATCGAAACGAGCACGAGCGAAGCCGCACCAGAGGTCGACGAAGCGCTGTTCGCGACGACGATCTGCGAGGAGAGCCCCTTCCCGTGGTCGCGCGCTGCGCCGGCCTCGACGCGCATGGCCGAAGCGCTCGCCTTCCTCGCAGCCCAGCCAGCCTCGGACTTCTACCCGTTCAACGCGAGCACGGCGCTCGCGGACAGCGTGCTCGGTGACTGCGCCCGCTGGCCCGACGCCTCGCCTACGCCCGCGGCGAGCAGTCCATTGCCGAACGTGCCGACGCTGATCCTCTCCGGCGAGCAGGACCTGAGGACGCCGACGAGCTACGCGCGCAGCGTCGCAGCGGAGATACCCGACGCGCAGCTGCTGATCGTGCCGTTCACCGGACACTCGGTGGTGGGCAGCGACCTGAGCTCCTGCACGTCCCTGGCTCTGACGGCGTTCTTTGCCGGCGCGCGCGTGCAGCCGTGTACGGACACGAGCAATCCGTTCGCGCCCACTCCGATCACGCCGACCAAGCTCGACTACATCCGCCCGCCCGCCACGCTACCCGGCCGCCCCGGGAAAACGCTCATCGCCGTGCTCGACACCCTCGTCGACCTCAACCGCCAGGTGATCGCGGCCACGCTGCAGGCCGACGAGGAACTGCCGAGCGGCTCGAGCTTCGGCGGCCTGCGTGGCGGCTACGCGAAGCTGACGCGCACGGCGGCCATCCTGAAGGACTTCTCCTTGGTCCCCGGGGTGCAGCTGAACGCGACCTTCCCCGTGCGCGACGGTCGCCTGCTTACGGGCGAGATACAGGTGAGCGGCGCACAGGCCTCGCCGGGGACGGTTCGCTTCGGCAGCTCCTCGACGCACGTCAGCGGGACGCTCGCCGGTCGGCGCTTTCTGATCGACGTCGCGAGCGCGCGCCTGGCGGAGGATCACCGGAGCGAATGGCCTTCGCTCGCGCGCGTCGAGCGCGAGCTTCCGCGCCTGGCGGAGGATCACCGGAGCGAATGGCCTTCGCTCGCGCGCGTCGAGCGCGAGCTTCCGCGCCGCCGCGCCGGAGCCCTGGGCCGTTGGCCGGGCGCCTCGCAGCTACCCTGAGCGCGTGCCCAACATGCTCGCGCGGGAGACCTCGCCCTACCTGCGCCAGCACGCCGAGAACCCCGTCGACTGGCTGCCATGGGGCCCTGACGCGCTAGCGCGGGCGCGTGAGCACGACCGGCCGCTGCTCGTCTCGATCGGCTACTCGGCGTGCCACTGGTGCCATGTGATGGAGCGCGAGTCTTTCGAGGATGCGACCACCGCGCGGCTGATGAACGAGTCCTTCGTATGCGTCAAGGTCGACCGAGAGGAGCGCCCCGACATCGACGCCCTCTACATGGAGGCCGTGCAGGGGATGACCGGCCACGGCGGCTGGCCGCTGAACGTCTTTCTCACCCCCGAGCAGCTGCCCTTCTACGGCGGCACCTACTTCCCGCCCGAGGCGCGCGGCGGCATGCCCGCGTGGAGCCAGGTGCTGGTTGCGGTCGCCGAGGCCTGGGAGAGCAGCCGTGAGGAGATCCGCGCCGGCGGCGAGCGCCTGCGCGAGCGCCTCAGCGGAGCGTCACGGCTCGCGCCCTCCTCACAGCCGCCCGACGAGACGCAGCTCGAGCGGGCGCTCACGGCGCTCGCACAGAGCTTCGATCCGCGCCACGGCGGCTTCGGCGGCGCGCCCAAGTTCCCCCAGGCGCCCGTGCTCGAGTTCCTGCTCGCGCGCGGTGAGCGCGCGATGGCGCTCGCGACGATGCACGCGATGGCCGACGGCGGCATCCACGACCAGCTCGGCGGAGGCTTCGCCCGCTACAGCGTGGACGCGTCCTGGACGGTCCCGCACTTCGAGAAGATGCTCTACGACAACGCGCTGCTCGCACGCGCATTCCTGCACGGCTGGCAGGCATCGCAACAGAGCGACGTGCCAGGCGAGTCGCGCAGCTCCGACGGCGCACGCCTGCTGGAGGTCTGCACGGGCACCCTCGACTGGGCGCTGCGCGAGATGAGGGGGCCCGAGGGCGGCTTCTTCTCCGCCCTGGACGCAGACTCAGAGGGCGTCGAGGGCCGCTTCTACGTGTGGACGCTCGCGCAGCTGCGCGAGGCGCTCGGCGAGGACGCCGAGCAGGCGATCGCATGGTTCGCCGCCACCGAGCAGGGCAACTTCCAGGACCCCCACCACCCCCAGCCCGGGCTCAACGTGCTCACTGCTCGCAGCCCGAGGCCCGACGAGGAGACCTGCGCGCGCATCCGCCGCAGGCTCTTGGAGGCGCGCGCGGCGCGCGTACGCCCCGCGCTCGACGACAAGCGCCTGACGGCCTGGAACGCGCTCATGATCAGCGCCCTGGCCGAGGCCGGCGCGGCCCTCGAGGAACCGCGCTACCTGGACGCGGCAATCGCCTGCGCCGAGTTCCTGCAGGGCGAGATGCGCAACCACGGCTCCGCCCTGGCGGGCGAGCGCGGTCGCCTGCTGCGCACCTACAACCACGGACAGGCGAGCATCCCCGCCTACCTCGAGGATCACGCCTTCCTGCTCGAGGCGCTGATCGTGCTGTTCGAAGCCACCTGCGAGGAGCGCTGGTTCCATGAGGCCAGCGCGCTCGCCGAGGAGATGATCGCGCGCTTCGCCGACGAGGAGCGCGGCGGCTTCTTCTCCACCGCGTGCGACGGCGAAGCGTTGATCGCCAGGCGCAAGGACCTCGAGGACTCCCCCATCCCGTCGGGCTCCTCGAGCGCCGCGCTCGGCCTGCTGCGCCTGGCGCAGCTCACCGGCAACGAGGACTACGAGCGGCGCGCCCGCGGCGCGATTGCGCTGGTCGCCGAGATCGCCCCGCGCCACCCGAGCGCCTTCGGGCACATGCTCCAGGCGATGCACTGGCAGCTTGCGCCCGCGCGGCCGATCGCGTGCGCGGTGCCCGGCGCGGGCGTGTCACACACCGGCCGTTAGGATCGCGCCGAGGCGGCCTCCGGCGGTCGCCCAATCCAAACTGGGAGGCGGTTCTCTTGATCTGCGCACTGACCGTTCGCACGCTGCGAGCAGGCACCTTCGATGAGTTCAGAGAGGCGTTCATGCGCCCCGTGCGCACTGGGCAGATGCCCACGGGCTGGCGGCGTTTCAACATGCTCCGAGGGGCAGCTGACCCAAATGAAGTGATCTGTTTGGGCATCTTCGAGGGAACGCTCGAGGAGCTGCGCGCGGGCGCCGCGCTGGTGGACTACGAGGAGCAGCAGGCTGCGATCTCGCCGTACGTCGAGTCCGTCGGCACGGACGGCTTCTTCGAGGTCGTCGAGGACCTCACACCCGATCGTTGAGCCCCTACAGGATCGGCAGGTAGCGGTCCAGCTCCCACTGCGTGACGCGCACGCGGTAGTCGTCCCACTCCTGGCGCTTGATCTCGACGTAGCGGTTGAACATGTGCTCGCCGAGCGTGCGCAGCACGAGCTCGGACTCAGCCGTCAGCTCGATCGCCGCGCCCAGGCTCTCGGGAAGCTGCTCGACGCCCAGTCGCCGGCGCTCCTCGCCGGAGAGGTGGTAGAGGTTCTTCTCCATCGGCTCGGGCAGCTCGTAGCCCTTCTCGATCCCCTCGAGGCCGGCCTGCAAGAGCAGGGCGAAGGTCAGGTACGGGTTGCAGGCCGGGTCGGGACAGCGCAGCTCCATGCGCGTGGCCTGCTCGTGGCCGGGGTGGTAGAGGGGTACGCGCACGAGCGCCGAGCGGTTGCGACGCGACCACGCCACGTACACCGGCGCCTCGAAACCCGGCACCAGGCGCTTGTAGGAGTTCACCCACTGCGCGAAGATCGAGCAGATCTCGCGCGCGTGCTTGAGCTGCCCGGCGATGAACGCCTTGCCGACGTCAGAGAGGAAGTAGGGATCGTCGGCGTCGTAGAAGGCGTTGCGGCCTTCGCTGAAGAGCGACTGGTGCGTATGCATGCCCGAGCCGTTCTCGCCGAACAGCGGCTTGGGCATGAACGTCGCGTGCCAGCCGTACTTCATCGCAAGCTCCTTGACCGTGATGCGATACGTCATGCAGTCGTCGGCCATCTTCATCGCGTCCGCGTAGCGCATGTCGATCTCGTGCTGGGAGGGCCCGACCTCGTGGTGGGTGTACTCGACGTGAATCCCCAGCTGCTCGAGCGCGAGCACCGTCTCACGGCGCACGTCCGAGCCGGCGTCCAGGGTCGTCAGATCGAAGTAGCCGCCCTGATCGAGCACCTCCGTCGAGCGTGAGTCGCGAAACAGGAAATACTCGAGCTCGGGTCCCACGTTGAAGGTGTCGAAGCCCATGTCCCGAGCGCGCTGCACGGCGCGGCGCAGGACGTGTCGTGGATCGCCCTCGTAGGGGGTTTGCTCGGGCGTGATCACATCGCAGAACATGCGCGCGACCCCCTGCTCTTCGGGTCGCCACGGCAGCACCGCGAACGTGCTCGGGTCCGGCATCGCGATCATGTCCGACTCCTCGATCGCGTTGAAGCCGGTGATTGAGGATCCGTCGAAGCCCATGCCGGCCTCGAACGCGTCGTCGAGCTCCGCCACGTTGATCGAGAACGACTTCAGCTGGCCGAGGATGTCGGTGAACCAGAAGCGGATGAAGCGGATGTCGCGCTCCTGCACGAGCGCCTTGACGTCCTCCGCGCTCTTGGGCCCAGCACTCTTGGGTTCAACCGCCATCCCGCAGGACCTTAACCGATGGCTCCAGCGCGCCGGTATCGACGTCTGGCCAAACTCGTAGCCCGCTCGAGCCCGGTCAGTGCCCGGCGACTGCCGCCACGAACTTCGCGACGTCTTCCGCTTCCTTGCCCTGGTAGAGCAGCGCCGGCATGTTGCCGTTCCCGCGCGCGCGCCCTTCGGCGATCGCGTTCTCCACCAGCGCGATGCGATCGGCGGGGGTCGAGACATCGTCGCCCACGCGGACGTCGAGGTCGGGGCCGATGCGCCCAACCGACTTGACCGCCGCGAGCGTGTGGCAGACGGTGCACGTGTGCGAGAACAGTTCGCGGCCCTTCGTCTCTTCCGCGTTCAGGTGGACCCCGCCCACCGCCTCGCTCGCCTTGTGCTCGCCGTTGAACGCCAGCACGAGCGCAGGCACGGCCAGCCCGAAGGCGAACACGACCACGATCGCGAGCGTCACCAGGCGATCGACAAGCGGCGCCTGCTCCCCCGCGCGCCCGTGCCGCGCCTGGCCGCGGCGCATCGCCACGAAGAACACGACCAGTGCGAGCACGACCCAGAAGCAGATGAACACGATGAGCATGGCCGCGGAAGATATCGAGTGCGCTGGCGCCTTGGCTCTTTAGGCCTCGCGTAGGCGCGCCGCTAACCTGGATTCAGTCGGCGAACCATGCGATCTTCGGCGCCCACGCCATGAACATCCTGCGACGGCTCCCCCTCTCTCGCCTGCTCGCGCTGTGCGCGCTCGGGCTCGCCATCGCCGCCAGTGCCGCCGCGATCGCCCTCGCGATGGGCGCCGGGCCCACGCCACCGGCGAAGCCCCTCGCCCAAGCGATCCACGACGCGCTCGCGGAGGGCCGCGCTGCGCCCGTGCAAGGAGTCAGCGCCAGCATCACCTACACCGATCACCTGCTCGAAGGCGCCAGCCTCGCAAGCGGCGGACATGAAGGCGAATGGACCTCGAGCCCGCTCCTCGCCGGCGCCTCCGGCCGGCTGTGGCTAGCAAGCGACGGGGACCTGCGCATCGAGCTCCAATCCCAGCAGGGAGACACGCAGATCCTCTACGACGGGCGCACACTCGAGCTCTACAACGCCGCGACCAACACGCTCTACCGGTACACGCCTCCGGCCAGCGAACCGTCCACCCACACGCACGAAGTGCCGACCGTCGCCAAGATCGAAGAAGCGGTCTCCCACCTGAGCAGGCACGCGGACGTCTCGGGCGCCACGCCCACCGACGTCGCCGGCCAGCCGGCGTACAGCGTGCGCGTGTCCCCCAACGAAGGCGGGAGCCTGTTCGGCGGCGTCGAGCTCGCGTGGGACGCCAGCAACGGCGTGCCTCTGCGTGCTGCGATCTACTCGTCCACGAGCAGCTCGCCGGTGATCGAACTCGCGGCCACGGAAATCTCCTACGGGCCCGTCGCGGCCTCCGTCTTCGAACTGAACCCACCGGCGAACGCGAAGGTCGAAGAAGTGAGCGCCAACGACTCCGTTGACGCGCACGCGACGCACAAGGCTCCGGACGGCAAGGGCAGGCCGAAGATCACCAGCCACGGCAGCGGGCCCACCTCGATCGCCGTGCTCGCATCGTCCAGGTACGGGGAAAGCGAGGAGGAGGCCGGCGCCAAGGCGGGCACGAGCCAATCGCTCGAAGGACTGCCAAAGGTGAGCATCAACGGCGCGAGCGCAAGCGAGCTGCGCACGGAGCTCGGCACGGTCCTGAGCTTCGAGCGCGGCGGCGTGCGCTACCTGCTCGCCGGCTCGGTTGACCCGGCGGCCGTCGAAGCGCTCGCACGGAGCCTCTAGCGTGGGCGAGGAGGCCCAGCCGGTGCGCGCGCGCGGGCTCGTCAAGCGCTACAAGGAGGTGCTGGCGGTCGACCACATCGACCTCAACGTTCACGAGGGCGACGTGTACGGCTTCCTGGGGCCCAACGGCGCGGGCAAGACGACCACGCTGCGCATGGCCCTCGGGCTGATCGTGCCGAGCGAGGGCGCCGTGGAGCTGTTCGGGCGCGACCCCATGCGCCACGGCGCACGGGCGCTCGAGGGCGTCGCGGGGTTCGTGGAGGCGCCGCGCTTCTATCCCTACCTGAGCGCGCGCAAGAACCTCGAGCTGCTCGCAGCCCTCGACGGCGGCGGCACGGACACACGCATCGACGAGGTGCTCGCCGTCGTGGAGTTGAGCGCGCGGGCGCGACACAAGGTCGGCGGTTACTCCCACGGCATGCGCCAGCGCCTGGGCATCGCCGCCGCGCTGCTGCGCAAGCCGCGCCTGCTGATACTCGACGAGCCCGCCACCGGGCTGGACCCCGCGGGCATGCGCGACATGCGTGAGCTGATCCGACGGCTGGCCGATCGGGGGATGACCGTGCTGCTCTCCAGCCATCAGCTGCCGGAGGTGCAGGATCTGTGCGACCGCGTCGCCATCGTCGACCGCGGCCGCGTCGTCTACGAGGGCGCGCTCTCCGACTTGCGCCGCCAGGGCGGGACCGGCTACCGCATGCGCACCACCGACGAGGAGCGCGCGCTCGAGATCGTGCGCGCCCACCGCGGGATCGAGCACGCGGGCGCCGGCGAGCACGGCCTCTTCTTCCAAGCGCAGGAGCGCGACGTCGGCGAGCTCACGCTCGCGCTCGCCGCGGCGGGCATCGGGATCCTCGCGCTCACGCCCGAGCTGGCCACGCTCGAGGACCTGTTCTTCCGCCTCACGGAGGGCGCCGCCAACCCGACCGCCGCGGGCCCGTCCGGTCCCGCCGGCGCTGAAGGCGCCGGCACGCCGGGCACCCGCGCCACACCCTCGACGCCAGCGCACAACGAGAGGGCCGTGAAGATCGGATGAGCGCCGCAGCCGGGACGGCAGCGGGCACGTCCATCGCCCCTGCGCGCGCGCGGGCGCGACGGCCCTCCACGCTTACCGTCTATCGCTGGGAGCTGCGCAAGCTGATCTCGCAGAAGCGCACGTACCTCGGCCTGGGGTTGATCGTGGTGCTCCCGCTCGTGTTCGTGACCGTCGAAAACATCCACCAGCGCCACCACCGTGGCGGCCAGAGCGTGTTCGCCTCCGAGATCACCAGATCCGGTCTCGCCACGCCGGTGCTGATGCTCACGTTCCTCGTCCTCTTCATGCTGCCGCTCGTAGCCTCCCTCGTCGCCGGCGACGTGGTCGCCAACGAGGACGGCAATGGCACGCTCAAGACGATCCTCACGCGCTCCGTCGACCGCGGACAGGTGTTCGCTGCCAAGGCCCTCGCCGCCATGACCTACGCGACCCTCGCCGTGTACCTGTCTGCCACCGTCGCCACCCTCGCCGGCGTCGCGTCGTGGGGCTTTCACTCACTCACCAGCCTGTCCGGCACGGTCGTCTCGGCGCCCGAAGCGCTGCTGCTGGTGGCCGCCGCGAACGCCGTGTACCTGATTCCGCTGTTCGCCGTCACCAGCATCGGCGTGCTGCTCTCGGCGGCCACCCGCAACAGCGCCGCCGCCGTTGTCGGCACGATCGGGCTCGTCATCCTGCTCGACATCGTCTCCGGCATTCCCGGCCTCGAAGGGATCCAGCCCTACCTGCTCACCCAGCAGTTCGAGGCCTGGCAGGGCCTGTTGCGCACGCCCACCGACTGGGCGCCGATCGCGCACTCCGCGTGGCTGTGCGCTCTGTACGCCGTGCCGGCGCTCCTCGCCGGCTACCTCGTGTTCCTGCGGCGAGACGTCGCCGGGGGCTAGCTGGCTGGCTGCGACGCAGGGGACTCGTTGGGAGCGTGCGTGATCACGGGGGCGCCGGCGCGCAGCAGCCCTCCCACATAGCTCCAGACCGTGGTCGCGCGCCCGGACGAGCAACACGTTGCGTCGTATGGCCCGTAGAAGAATTCATGGACCGTGATCTTCGCCGGCGCGATCGCGATCTCGAGCAAGGTCGGCTCCGCGTTGGGCAACTGCACCTGGGCCATCAGCACCCCTACCGCGGACAGCCTGCGCTGGGCGCCGCTGAAGATGACCCACGTGTGCAGGATGTCGCCGTCGGCCGTGCCGCTGCCGTTGCTACAGGTGACGGCGACGCCGGCATCCTCCTGTGCGTCGCCTGCGAGATCCCCGTACACGACGCCGCCAGCGCCGCCAGCGCCCACCGTGACGCCCCTCTGGCCGTAGAAATGATCGCGTGAGAACCGAGGCGGTATCTGCTTGACGAGCGCACGTCCGTCGTGCAATCGAATCGGGTGCGAGAGCCCACATGCCGCGCCGGGTAACGTCACATCCGCCCACTCGACCTCGTGCAGATTGACGACCGACGCCCTCGCCGCGGGTCGCTCGTATCCCTCAGCCAATCCGGCGAGAGCGCCGCTCGCCACGAGCGCCGCCAGCACAGGCCGCTGCCAAGCCAGCCGCCGCACAGATCACTCGGCGTGCTCGGCGCGTACCTTCATGTGACCTCGGCCGGCAGATCGACGACCGTCAGCTCGACGTCGCCCATCAGGCGGCGCGCCTCCCGTGCGTCGATCAGGCCAGCGCCGAGTCGGGCCGTGGAGTCGGCGCCGCAGGCGACGCCGAAGCGCAGGCACTGGTCGGGCGGGCGTCCTTCATAGCGCGCCGCGAGGTAGCCAGCCAGGAAGGCGTCGCCGGAGCCGCTTTTCGCGACCGGCTCGCGTGGCTCGATGCGGGCGCGCTTGAGCACACGCTGGCCGTCCACGAGCACCTGCGCGAAGCAGCCGTCGGAGAGCGTCATGATCGCCTCGCGCGGCCCCAGCGCAGCGATCTCGGCGACCGCCAGCGAGCGCTCCTCCTCGTCTGCGAACTCGTGCCCGACGAGCTCCTCGGCCTCGAGCACGTTGGGGGACACGACGTCGGGCTCGGCGCGCACCGCCTGACGCAGCGGCTCTCCGTCGGTGTCCACGACCGTGAGCACGTCCAAGCGCTCCAGGTCCCTGGTCAGAGAGGCATACAGGTCAGGCTCCACGCTGCGGGGCAGCGAGCCGGCGAACACCACGATCGCCGCCCCGCGCGCGAGGTACAGGAGCTTGTCGCGAAACAGCTCGACCTCCTGCGCCGTCACCGAGGGGCCGCGTTCGTTGACCTCCGTCTGCTCGCCGGTCGTGGGGTCGAGCACCGAGGTGTTCGTGCGCGACTCCTCGCGGATGCGCACGAAGTCGTTGAGGATCGACTCATGCGTGAGCTGCTCGACGATGTGCGTCCCCGTCGCGCCGCCCGCGAAGCCGGTCGCGATCACGGGCTGGCCGAGGGCCTTCAGGGTGCGCGCGATGTTGACGCCCTTACCTCCCGCCATCGTGCGCTGCTCGACGGTGCGATGACGCCGGCCGATCTTGAAGTTGGGCACTGCGAGCGACTTGTCGATCGCCGCGTTCAGCGTGACGGTGATGATCATCCTGGCCGCTCGCCCCGTCTCCGATCCGCCGAAGCGGCAGAGGATGCCCTGCCACGCACGACACACAGGCTAGCCGAACGCCTCCCGGGCCACGGGAGGCCCGCGCCCGCCGGCACCGCCTGGGCGCCAGTGAAGCGAGCGGCCGCCGCTAGGAGACCCCGAGCACCTGCCCCGAAAGCTCCCAGACGGCCTCCCGCAGGCGCTCCGCCTCGGCACGAGCGGCCGCGCCAGGCGTGCCACCGTGAGCGAGGTGGGCGCCCGCAATGCCGCGTGAGGCGCTCACCAGGCCGCCGGCGCGACCGGGCAGGAAGGCGCCACCGAGCCCCTCCACGCGCCCGCCCTGCGCGCCCACGCCCGGCAGCAGAAAGGGCGCGTGGGGCATCAACGTCCTCGCGCGCGCCACATGCTCTGGGCGCGTCGCGCCGATCACCGCGCCGACGCCGCTGAGGCCGGCCCCGCCGACCGCCTCCGCGCCGAGCTCGCCGACGAGCTCGGCGATCCGCTCCCACACGCAGCCTCCCTGCGCCAGCGCCAGATCCTCGATGTCCGCAGCGCCCGGGTTGGAGGTCCGCACGAGCACCAGCACCCCCGTGCCCCCTGCGCGCGCGGCGCTCACGAACGGCTCGATCGCGTCGGCGCCCATCAGGGGATTGACGGTCACGAGATCTGCATGCAGACCACCCACGCGCCCGAAGGGGCCGTCGAGGCCCGCGCCGAGCGCGCTCGCGTACGCGCGGGCACTCACGTCGATGTCGCCGCGCTTGCCGTCGGCGATCACGAGCAGCCCGAGCGCGTGCGCGTGCTCACAGACCTCTTCCAGGGCCCACCAGCCGCTCGCACCCAGCGCCTCGAAGCGCGCGAGCTGCGGCTTGACAGCCACGCATGCGCTCGCCGTGGCGTCGATCAACGCACGGCAGTGGTCCAGCACGAGCGCGGCGGTCGCCTGCGCTGGCGAGGGCTCACCCGCCGCGGGAGGTGGGTGCGGCGATGCGCCAGCCGGCGCCGGCCACAGCGCCTGCGGATCTGGGTCGAGGCCCAGAACCAGCTGGGACCGGCGCTCGGCGACGCGCTCGCCAAGCGTGTCGCCGAAGCTCCCGTCGGGCGTCAGCGGCCCCTCACGGCGCTCTTCAGCCCACTGCCAGCGGTGAAGCGCGGCACGCGCGCAGCGGCGATCTGGATGCGCTCGCCCGTGCGCGGGTTCACGCCCGAGCGCGCGCCGCGCTCGCTCACGTGAAACTTGCCGAACCCCGACACCGTCACCTCGCTGCCACGGCGCAGCGCGTCCTCGACCGTCGAGAGGACCGCGTCCACAGCGCGCGAGGCATCCTGCTTGGTCAGACCGGCGCGATCGGCCACCTGGTCTACAAGCTCGGACTTCGTCACCTCAGCCTCCTCACTCGTGAAAACACCTGCGTGGAAGCTAACACCGCTCACGGATGAAGTGCTCCCTCGTGCGCAAGGGCCCCCGTGCGCCTCGTACTGGGGGCTCTGAGCCGTGCGCAACAATGCCCCCGTGGGGATCAAGCGCGTGGCCTGGCTCGTGACGGTGCTCGTGGCTCTCATCACGGCGCTCGCGCTCGCGCTCTCGGGCTATACCGGCTACGCCGGCTTGGGCGTGGCCGTGGCAGCCTCCGCCGCGATCAACCTGCTGTAGCGGCCGCCTCGTGCACTACTAGCCACTCCAGCAGCGCGCGCGCGGCGCGGCCGCGGTGGCTGATCGCGTCCTTCTGCGCGGGCGTCAGCTCGGCCATCGTGCTCGTGCCCGCATACTCGTCGGGAGCGAACACCGGGTCATAGCCGAAGCCACCACTGCCACGCGGCTGCGGGGCGAGCCGTCCCGTGCAGCGCCCTTCGAAGACGCGCTCGAGGCCCTCTCCAGGCTCGACGTACGCGAGCGCGCACACGTACTCGAGCCGGTCGCCGCACGGCACCTCGCGCATCAGCTTCTCGAGGTTCTCGCTGTCGCTTGCGTGCTCGCCCGCATATCGCGCGGAGCGCACCCCCGGCCCGCCCCCGAGCGCCGCGGCCGCGATGCCGGAGTCATCGGCGATGCTCGCACGGCCGATCGCGCGCGCGGCCGATCGCGCCTTCAGAAGCGCATTCTGTGCGAACGTCTCCCCATCCTCGGGGGGAAGCGCCACGCTCGCGGGCAGCGCCTCGAGCTGCCATTCGCGGGCGTCGCCGAGCCCTGCCATCAGGCGCTCGAACTCCACGCGCTTGTGGTCGTTGTGCGTGGCCAGCACCAGCCTCACGACGACGCCCCTGGCTAGTCGCCGCCGAGGAGGGAGGCGGGCGCTTGCGCCGGCGCGGCGAGCGCGCTCGCCTGTGCCCGTGAGGGTGCGAGCGCCTCTTCCTGAGCCCCGCGGAGGCGCTCGATGCCGGCGGCGGCGAGGGCCAGCAGGGCGTCGAGATGCGTTCTCGAAAGCGGCGTGCGCTCGGCCGTGGCCTGCACCTCCACGAGGCCGCCGTCGCCGCTCATGACGACGTTGGCGTCGACCTCCGCGCGCGAGTCCTCGGAGTAGTCGAGGTCGAGCAGCGCCTCGCCGTCGATCACCCCGCACGAGACGGCTGCGACCGAGCCGAGGAGGGGCGTGCGCTCGAGCGCGCCCTCGGTCTGCAGGCGCGCGCACGCCAGCGCGAGTGCCACGTACGCCCCGGTGACCGAGGCGCAGCGCGTTCCACCGTCGGCCTGCAGCACGTCGCAATCGAGGTACACGGTCCGTTCGCCCAACGCCTCGAAGTCGATCAGCACGCGCAGCGAGCGACCGATCAGGCGCTGTATCTCGACCGTGCGCCCGTCCTGGCGCCCGCGCGTGGCGTCGCGCTGCTTGCGCTCGCCGGTGGACGCCGGCAGCATGCCGTACTCGGCCGTTACCCAGCCACGGCCCCGCCCGCTCAGCCAGCGTGGGACCCCCTCCTGCGCGGAGGCCGTGCAGATCACTCGTGTCTCTCCCGCGGAGATGAGCGCCGAGCCTGTCGCCGTGCGCACGAATCCTGGCTCGATCGTGATCGGGCGCAGTCCGTCAACGCCGCGACCGTAGCTGCGCTCCACGCTCAGGCTGGCCACGCGCGCCATCATCCCAGAGCGCGAGCCGCGCGCGCCGAGCCGCCCAGGGCGATACCGTCGCAAGCCCTTGCGCGCGCTCGTGCTCTCGAACATGCTGCCCGACGCAGCGCACCCCGAGCGCGGTCGCTTCGTGCGCGATCAGGTCAGCGCCCTGGCGCAGATCGACGGGCTAGAGGTTGAGCTGCACGAGTTCTCCCCAGGCGCGCGATCGCTCGTCCGCGCACCGCTCGAGCTACGCCGCCGCCTCACCGCCGGCGCGGCGGGCGGCTCGCGGACGTGGGCCGCGGGGCAGCTCGCGCGCTTCGACGTCGTGCACGCCCACTTCGGGCTCACGGCATGGCCCGCGCTCGCCGTCCCCGCGCGCGTGCACGCCCTCACCGTGCACGGCAGCGACCTGCGCCATCCGCGCACGCGCACGCTGACCGCAGCCGTGCTGCCGCTGGTTGACCTCCTCGCGGCCGCCTCGGCGGCCTTGCTCGAGGAGCTTCCGGGGCGCGCGCGCGCCGGCGCGCGCAGGTGCTGCCGTGCGGCGTCGACGTCGAGCGCTTCCAACCGATGGCGCGCGCACAGGCGCGCGCCCTCCTCGGGCTCGATCCCGAGCGCCCCTTCGTGCTGTTCGCGGCCGATCCCACCCGCGCGGAGAAGCGCTACGACCGCGCCCTCGCGCTGGCCAGCTCGCTGGGGGTGAGGCTGCAGGCGCTCGGCGGCGTGGAGCCCGAGCTGGTACCCGCGTGGGTCAACGCGGCGAACGCAGTGCTCGTGCCCTCTGAGCGCGAGGGCTTTGGGCTGGCCGTGCTCGAGGCGCTCGCGTGCGATGTCCCCGTGCTCGCCACGCCCGTGGGCATCCACGAGCAGGCGCTCGCCGGCGTCGAGGGGACTCTCTGCGCACGCTTCGAGCTCACCAGCTGGCGCGCGGCGCTCGAGCCCCATCTGGCGGAGAGCGAGCGCCGCGTGGAGGGTCGCGCGAGCGCGAGTCGCTTCTCCGCGCGCGCGATGGCCGAGCGCGTGGCGGGCGCTTGGCGTGGGGCGCTCGGGCGATCCGCCTAACCGTGGAGGTAGCATGACTGCGCGTGCAAGAGCAAGCTCGAAGCACCCCGACGGACGCGCCGGCGCAGGCGCCGGAGGAGGAGCGCTCCGCCGCCGCAGCAGTCGGCCCACCTGATCCAGATCCGCCCGCGCCGGTCGGGTTTCGCTCGCGGGGGCGCGCGCGCAGGCGCGCGCGCTTCTTGCGCAAGGCGCGCGAGCTCGCCTACCGCGACCTCGGAGGCCTGGTCTTCAGCCTCCATCGCTTCGGGCAGCGCAACGACCCGCTCGTGCTCGCCAAGCTGACGACACTCGGTCGAATCGACGGCGAGCTGCGCTCACTCGAAGACTCGCTCGAGGAGTACCAGCCCATCTCGGTGCTGCGTGAAGCCGGCATCGCCGCGTGCCCTCGCTGCGCCGCGATCCACAGCAGCGAAGACGGCTTCTGTCCAAACTGCGGGCTGCCGGTCGACCGCCACGTCGACCTGCCAGCGGGCTTTCAGGCGCCAGCTGCCGCCAGCGGCGGCGCCCCAGCGCCGAGCGCAGCGCAGGCCGAGCCCGCGCCAGCTCCCGCTCCGCCTGCGGTTGCGCCGAGCCCCTCACCGCTCACCCAGCGGGGTGACGCGGCGCCGGCGCCGGCGCCGGCGGATGACGCGGGCGCCGATCGGGACAGTCCCACCGAGATCCTGCGGCCTGAGCCGCCGGCGACGTGAGCACACCCACGGCGGCGCCAGCGGCGGCGCCAGCTCCCGTGAGCCTCCGCTCGCACCAGGCTCACGATGCCTGCCCCCTATGCGGCGGCGCACTGCACCCCGAGCAGGAGTGGTGCCTGCGCTGCGGGGCAGCCGCGCGCACGCGCCTTGCGCCTACGCCGCGCTGGCGGGGAGCACTCGTCGCTCTTGCCGTCGCCGTGGTCGTGTGCCTCGGCGTGCTGGCTGCAGCGCTGGTGAAGCTCGCCGGCGACTCCGGGCCGGCTGCGCGCGCGCCGACGAGGACGGTGACGACCGCGGCCGCGGCGCACGCACCGACGCTCGCCGCGGCGGCGGCGCGAACGACGCACGCCCCCACCGGCGCCTCTGGCGCCATCGCTAGCCGTCGCAGGGCCGGCCGGTCGACGGCCGCTGCTCAGCGGAGCCTCGGATCGCTCGCGATCGGCGCTCGCACGCGCAGCGAAGGCTCGGCGGCGCTACGGCGCAACGACGAACGCCTGCGCCTGATTCACCCGCGCGTGCATCCGCCGCGGGGGTGAGCGAGCTCCCCCGCGCGGGCACGCACCAGGCCGACATTGCCGTGATCGGCGCGGGCGCGGCAGGACTGTACGCGGCCCTGCGCGCGGCCCAGGAGGGCGCCCGCGTCGTCCTCGTCTCGGCCACGCCGCTGGCGCAGACCGCGAGCTACTGGGCGCAGGGCGGCCTCGCGGCGGCGCTTGCCGAGGACGACAGCTTCGAGCTGCATCTGCGCGACACCGAGCTCGCGGGGCGCGAGGCCGTGCGCCGCACGGCCGCCGAAACGCTCGTGCGTGAGGCGCCCGAGAGGGTCCGCGACCTGCAGTCGCTCGGGGTGCGCTTCGATGCCGACCGCTACGGTCGACTCGCACTCGGCCTCGAGGGCGGGCACTCGGTCAGACGGGTGGTGCATGCCGGTGGCAGCGCCACGGGCAGGCGCGTGGTGCGCCAGCTCTCGGCGCTGGTCGCGAGCGAGCCGCTCATCCAGGCCTTCGAGAGGGCGCGCGCGCAGGCGCTCTGGCACGACGGCGAGCGCTGCCTGGGCGTGGTCTGCGCCGACGAGCGGGTGATCCGCGCGCGCGCCGTGGTGATGGCCAGCGGCGGCGCCGCGGCGCTGTGGTCGCGCACGACCAACCCGCCGGGCTCCCAGGGAGTCGGCCTGCTGCTCGCGCACGCCGCGGGCGCCTGCCTGGCAGACCTGGAGCTGCTGCAGTTTCACCCTACGGCTGTGATCGGCATACGGGGGCGTGAAGGCTTCCTCATCACCGAGGCGGTGCGCGGGGAGGGGGCGACCCTTCACGACGCGGACGGGGAGCGATTCGTGGACGAGCTCGCCGCACGCGACGAGGTCTCGCGCGCGATCCAGGAGCGCCTGCAGGCCTCCGGAGGGCAATCCGTGGGGCTGGACATGCGCGCGATCGATCCCGCTCACTTCCCCAACATCGTCGCCGCCCTGCGCGAGGCCGGCCTCGACCCCGCGCGCGAGTTGATCCCGGTGGCGCCCGCAGCCCACTACATGATGGGGGGAATCGTCACCGACCTCGACGCGCGCTCGACGCTCGCGGGCCTGTACGCGGTGGGCGAGTCCTCGTGCACGGGCCTCCACGGCGCCAACCGCCTGGCCTCCAACTCGCTCAGCGAGTGCTTCGTGTTCGCCGCGCGAGCTGTCGCGCATGCGCTCTCCGTGCCCGCGCCGCTCCCGCGCGCTCCGGGGGCCCGCGAGCTGGCGCGCCTACGCGAGCTTGCGCCAGCGCCGCTCGCCGCCGCCGCCACGCGCGATGCGCTGTGGCGCGACGCGGGCATCGTGCGCACCGAGGAGGGACTTAGCCGGCTGCTCGCCGACGAGCACCCGCTCGTGCGGCTGATCGCCCGCTGCGCGCTCGCGCGCACGGAGAGCCGCGGAGCACACCTGCGTGCCGATCACCCCGAGCGCGATCCCGGGCTCGACATGCGCCACGCGGTGATCGGCAGCGAAGAGCAGCTCGCCTGGCAGACCTGGCGCTGAGGACGCTCGGCGCCGGCGGGCAGGACGTTCGCGCCGCGCCGATCCATTCGCTTCGCGGGCGTGTTTGTGTCGATGGAAGTTCCGATGGTCGGTCAGAGTCATTGGGAGTGGTGGGTGTGCGCCCATACCGCTGACGAGCAGAAAGAGGTAGGAGTCGATGTATCAGTTCAGTCGAGCTATCTACCGGGAGCTGGCTAGTGAGATCGCGGAGCCCGCGCCTGGCGCACACCCCGGCAGCAACCATACGGCCGTCTTGCGCGCGTGCGAGGCGGTGATCACACGCCTTGCCACCGACCGCCACTACTTCGCACGGCCCGCGCGCACGCTTTTCCTCGACATCCGCAGCTACTTCCCGATGTCGGCGCAGAGCCACGTGCACCGAGTGATCAGCCGCTACATGGGCCTCGCGCAGCTGTTCCTGGACGAACACCCCCTCGAGGGCTACACGGCCGTCAGCGGCGCCCCGCCGCAGTGCCGCGCAACCACGCGCAAGGGCTCGGCCTGCCAGCGGACCCCGCTCGCGCACAACGGCTACTGCCCCTCCCATCAGCACCTGGCGGACACGGAGAACCGGGAGCTCGCCGCGTAGCGCCAGGATCTGCAGCCGGGGGCGCGCACGTAGGCTGCGCGAATGCTCTTGGGCGTCGACGTCGGCGGCACGTTCACGGACGCCGTGCTCCTCGACGCGGGCGCGAAGGTGCACACCGCCAAGGTCCCCTCGACGCCCGCGGATCAGTCGATAGCGGTGCTCGAGGCCGTGCGCGCGGTGCTCGCGCAGGCCACGCGCAGGCGGATGCCGTCGAGCGCTTCTCCCATGGGATGACCGTGGCGACCAACGCGCTGCTCGAGGGGCGCACGGCGCGAACCGCGCTGCTGGCTACTGAGGGCTTCGCCGACGTGATCGCCCTCGGCCGACAGAGCCGCGCGCAGCTCTACCGTCTGTGCGTGGCTGCGCCCGCGCCGTTGGTCGAACCCGAGCTGCGCTTCGGGGTGCCCGAGCGGATGGGGCCCGAGGGCCCGCTGCGCGCGCTGGAGCCCACGCACGCGCAGGCGGTTGTCGAGCGCGTGGCGCAGGCGGCACCGCAGGCGGTGGCGGTCTCGCTGCTGCACTCCTACGCCGACCCGGCGCACGAGCGCCAGCTGGGCGAGCTGCTCGCGCAGGCGCTCCCCGGCACGCACGTGTCGCTCTCCAGCGAGACCGTGGGGACCTTCCGCGAGTACGAGCGAACGGCGACGACGGTCCTCGATGCCGCGCTCTCGCCGCTGCTCGCCGCCTATCTGCGCCAGCTCGCCCACGACGCGGCGACGCTCGGGCTGTGCGAGCCGCAGGTCATGCAGTCATCCGGCGGCCTCACCGACGCCGCGCGCGCGGGCGCGCACGCCGCCGTCACGGTCCTTTCGGGCCCAGCGGGAGGCGTCGCGCGGGGCGCTCGAGCTGGCGCGCGAGGCCCGCGCGGCGGACGTGCTGTGCTTCGACATGGGCGGCACCTCCTGCGATGTGTGCGTGATCGAGCGCTCGCAGGTGGCCGAGAGCGCCGAGCGCATGGTCGCCGGGCGTCCGCTGGCGCTGCCGGCGCTGGACATCCACACCGTCGGCGCCGGCGGCGGCTCGATCGCGTGGCGTGACGCGGGCGGCGCGCTGCGCGTGGGCCCGGCCTCGGCGGGCGCCGAACCGGGGCCCGCCTGCTACGGGCGCGGCGGGCGCGAGCCGACCGTGACCGACGCGAACCTCGTGCTCGGACGCCTACTCGAGGATGCGCCCCTCGCGAGCGGCCTCTCGCTCGACCGTGCCGCGGCGGAGCGCGCGGTCTCGCGCCTTGCGGGCACCTTGGCGCTGGAGCCGCTGGCATGCGCCGAGGGAATCGTGCGCGTCGCCGAGGCGCAGATGCTGGGCGCGCTGCGCCTCGTCAGTGTCGAGCGCGGCATCGACCCGCGCGGCTTCGCGCTGATGCCCTTCGGCGGCGCCGGGCCCCTGCACGCGGCGGCGCTCGCAGGCGAGCTCGGCATCACGCGCGTGCTCTGCCCGCGCGCGTGCGGCGTCCTCTCCGCGCTCGGGCTCGCGGCGGCTGCGCCGCGCTGGGACGCTTCGCGCACGGCGATGCTGAGCGGGCGCTCGCTCTCAACGCAGCGGCTTTCCGAGCTGCGCGCGGCGCTCGTCGCGAGAGCCGCTGCCGCGCTCTCGGAGGCGCCCGTGCGCGTACGCGCACGCCACGAGCTGCGCTACCGCGGCCAATCCTTCGAGCTCGCGGTCGAGGAGGAGCTCACCACAGCCGGCCGCGCGCGCGGCGGCGCGCGCGAGGGCCGCAAAGCGGCTGGCGGCGCCGGCGCGGGCCTCACGCCGGCGCAGCTGTGTGAGGCGTTCGCGCGCGCGCACGAGCAACGCTATGGCTACCGCGACGAGGACACGGAAGTCGAGCTCGTGAACGTGCGCGTATCCGTTTGGGGCGCCGCGCCATCGCTGCCTGCGCCGAGCCCGCGCGCCGGCGCTACGGCCGCGGCGCAGATGCGCCCCGTCGTCTTCGACGGCGAGGCGCTGCCGACGAGCGTCGTGCGCGGCCAGCTGTCGCCCGGGACGAGCCTGCGCGGGCCCGCCGTGTGCGCCCTGCCGGAGGCGACGCTGCTGGTGCCGCCCGGGTGGAGCGGCGATGTCGACGCGCAAGGCACGATCCAGCTGGTCAGCGATGGCGCCTGACCCGATCGAGCTCGAGGTGATGAGGGGTGCGCTGCGCGCGGCCTGTGAGGAGATGGGCGTGGTGCTCGTGCGCTCGGCGCACTCGGCGAACATCAAGGAGCGGCGCGACGCCTCCACGGCCCTGTTCGACGCAGCCGGGGAGATGGTGATGCAGGCGGAGCACATTCCAGTGCACCTCGGCGCAATGCCCGCGGCCGTGGCGGCCGTGCTTTCAGAGAAGCATGAGCCCGGGGTCTCGTGGATTCTCAACGACCCCTTCGCCGGCGGCACGCACCTACCCGACATCACGGTGATCACGCCAATATTCACCGCCGCGGGGCCCGCGCGGGCGGCCGCGCTGCTCGGCTTCGCAGCGAGCCGCGCGCACCACGCAGACGTCGGCGGGCGCGTGCCCGGCTCGATGCCGGCGGACAGCCGCTCGCTGGCCGAGGAGGGAGTGGTGATCAGCCCGCGGCCCCTCGAGGCGGCGGCGCTCGAGGAGATCGTGGCGCGCATGCGCCAGCCGCACGAGCGCCGCGCCGACCTGCGCGCGCAGCTGGCGGCCAACCGCACGGGCGCCGAACGCCTGAGGCAGCTCGCCGCGCGCGTGGGCCCGGCACGCCTGCGAGAGGCCATGGACGCGGTGCTGGCGTACTCCGAGCGGCGCACGCGCGCATGCCTGGCGGCGCTGCCGAACGGCGAGCTCACCGCCGAGGACGTGCTCGAGGCGCCCGCCGGCGACCTCGTGCTGCGCCTGCGGGCCCGGATCGACGGCGAGCGGCTGCTGCTGGACTTCGCCGGCAGCGCGCCCCAGCACGAGGGCAACCTCAACTGCCCGCTCGCGGTCACGCGCTCGGCGTGCCTGTTTGCGGTGCGCGTGCTCACGGACCCCGACATCCCCGCCTCGGCGGGCGCCTACCGGCCAATCGAGATCAGCGCGCCGGAGGGCAGCGTGCTGAACGCGCGCGCCGGCGCGGCGGTGGCGGCGGGCAACGTCGAGACCTCCTCGCGCGTCGCCGACCTTGTGCTCGCGGCCTTCGGCTGCGCGCAGGGGCAGGGCACGATGAACAACCTCACGCTCGGCAACGAGGGCTTCTCCTACTACGAGACGTTGGCGGGCGGACAGGGCGCGTGCGCGGACGCGGACGGGCCGAGCGGCGTCCACGTCGCCATGAGCAACACCCTCAACACGCCCATCGAGGCACTCGAGCGCGAGTTTCCGCTGCGCGTGACCGAATACGCTGTGCGCACCGGCTCGGGCGGCGCGGGCCGCCACCGCGGCGGCGACGGCGTCGTGCGCGAGCTGGAAGCGCTCACCGACATGACCTTCTCGCTGATTGCCGAGCGACGTCGCCACCGCCCGCGCGGAGCGCACGGCGGCTGCCCGGGCGCGCCCGGGCGCGACCTGCTCGACGGCAGCGTGCTGCCCGCGAAGAGCACCGGTACGCTGCGGGCGGGCCAGCGCCTGCGCATCGAAACGCCGGGTGGCGGTGGCTATGGAACGCCGCCGCGTGGCGAGTGAGCGCGAGGGTGCGATCGCGATGAGCTCCCCCAAGCAGCCACCACAGCACGAGGAGCGTGAGCGCGCAGAGCGCATCGGCTTCCTGGGCCTCGGAATCATGGGCTCGCGCATGGCGGCCAACGTGGCTCGTGCGGGCTACGCGCTGAGCGTGTGGACGCACACGCCCGGGAAGGCTGCGCGCTGGGCCTCCGAGCACGGCGCGCAGGCGCTCGGTACCCCCGCGGAGGTGGCCGAGCGCAGCGACATCGTCATCAGCATGGTCGTCGACGGCGAGCAGGTCGCCTCGGTGATGCTCGGCGAGGATGGCGTGATCCAGGCGCCACACCCGCGGCTGCTGTGCGTCGACTGCTCGACGATCGGGCCTGCCGACGCACGTAAGGTGGGCAGCGCTCTGCGCGCGCGCGGCGTGGCGATGCTCGACGCGCCCGTGACGGGGTCTTCGCCGCGCGCCGAGGAGGGCACGCTGACGATCATGGTGGGCGGCGAAGAGGAGTGCTTCGTGCGCGCGCGGGCTCTGCTCGAGACGATGGGCGGGCTCATCGTGCACGTGGGTGAGCTGGGACAGGGCCAGATGCTCAAGCTGATCAACAACGCCCTCGGCGCCGCCAACGCGGCCGCGCTCACCGAGGCGCTGCTGCTCGCGCGCGCGACGGAGATCGACCTCGACGCGTTCACCGCGGTCACCTCGGCGGGCTCGGGAGCCTCGGCGCAGCTCGCGCTCAAGGCCGCCGCGATGCGCGCGCACGACTACAGCCCCCTGTTCAAGACCGCCCACATGCTCAAGGACGTGCGCCTGTGCCTGCAGGAGGCCGAGAGCGCGGGCGTGCCCTTCCCCTCAGCCGGGCACGCTCGCGACGTGCTGGCGGCGACGGTCGCGCGCGGTTACGGCGAGCAGGACTACGCCGCGATGATCGAGGCCGCCGAGGGCTTCGCGGGGCGGCGCCTTTGAGGGGCGGCTGGCCGATCAGCCAGTCAACGCCTGCTGTCATCCGCTAAATCGCCAAAAAAAGGCCATATTTGCAGGCGATTTGGGATTTCTGCTCAGGTTTCGTATCTTTAACAGCCGCGGGCGGCCCCTCTGGGCGGCGCGCGAGCCGAGTCTGACGGTCCTCGTCAATCTCGTTACATGCTTCGCTGTTATGCCAATTGCTTTCAAAGAGTGGGCTGTCACCGTCCGCGCGCTGGCGGAAGGTGAGCAGCTGCTCACGCTGCGCAAGGGCGTCGCGCCCGAGCAGGGCAAGTCTCTCAAGCTCGCCCACGACCGCTTCTTCCTGTATCCCACGTTCGACCACCAGCCTGGCGATCTCGTGCGCGAGTCCCACCAGCCCGAGCTGCGCCGCGCGCTCGAGGAGGGCGTGTGGAGCGACGGCGAGCCACCGCTTCACACCTTCGTCTCCGGCGCCCCACTCCAGCAGCCCGACCGCGTTCGCATCCGTGCATGGGCGGAAGTCACCGACCACTTCACGGTGATCGACCCCCGCTGCGTGGACGCGCTCTCGCCGTTTTACGTGTGGACCTCCGACTATGCCGAAAAGCGGCTCGGCTGGCGCGGGCGCCAGCCCCTGCACGTGCTGCTGCTGCGCACCTACCGCATCCCGCGTCCTGTGACCGTGAAGGTGCGCGATGAGTACACGGGCGCGAGCCCGTGGCTCGTGCTGCAGCGCGAGCTCCCCTTCGAGGGCACGCCGGTGCTCTCGGATGCCGAGTTCGAGCGCGCCTCCGAGGAGATCCGCGCGATCACCGGCGAGGCCGTCCGCCAGCCGGTCCTCGTCTAGTAGGGCCGCCACGCATCCTCACGAGGCTGGCGCGCGGCGCTAGGTGCTGCGCGCTCGCGCGGCGCTCAACGCGCCGGCGTGGCCTACGGGCTCTGGTAGGCGAGCGCTTCGTGGGCGGCCTCGGCGGCGGAGGCCGGCACCATCACCTCACGCGGGCCGATCAGCCCTCCGTAGCCGCCGATCGGGTTGCGCAGCAGGCAGGGGATTCCCTCCTCGAGCAGCAGGTTGGCGATGAAGTCGGCCTCGGGACGGTTGGCGACCTCAGCCACCTTCACGAGCTCTCCCTCGGTGTACTGCGGCTTGATCTTGCGCGCGCGCTGTTGGCGCTCGCTCGCCGGCTGCTCTCCTCCGTGGAGGTGCACGAGCGGCATCGCGCACGCTTCGCAGAAGCGCTCGCTCGGTGGATGTAGGCGCGCGCACCTCGGACACACGAGCTGCTCGTCCTCGATCAGCGCACCTCCAAGGGGATCTCGCTCACGCGCGCGTCCTCGATGCGGTAGGAGCGTACCTCGGCTTTCGCGCCCGGGGTCAGCCCCACGATGATCCACTCGATGCTCCCCGCGTTGTTGGCGTAGGTGATATCCGTTTGCGAGGGCTTGGGCTCGGTACGTACGTGGGAGTGGTAGATCGCCCCGATCTCCCAACCCTGCTCTTCGATCGCTTTCGTGAGCTTGAGTTGTTCGATCGGGTCGATCTCGAACTTCAGCGCGCTCGCGTGCACATTGGTCGCGCGATACACGCGTGTGGCCGTCTTCGGCTCGCCCGGCCCCAGCTCGACGGCCACGAGCCCGCAGCACTCGATCTTCGGGTCCTCCAGGGCGTGATCGACGATCTGCGAGAGCAGCTCCGGCGCGATCCTCATGTGGCCGCACACGTCACTCGGCTCGCGGCTCCTACCACCACACGGTCGAATCGAGGTTCTCGACCTCATCGACGGGCAGCGTGTAGATGCCGCTCGAGAGGTACTTCCAGCCGTCGTCGGCGACCACGAACACGACGTTGCCCTCGTCCAGCTCGCCCGCGACGCGCACGGCGATGCTCGCGATCGCCCCACTCGAGACACCCGCGAACACGCCCTCCTCGTCGAGCAGGCGGCGCGTCCACACGATCGCGTCACGGTTGGTGACGAAGATCTTGCGGTCCAGTAGCGAGATGTCGATGATAGGTGGGATGAAGCCGTCGTCGAGCGAGCGCAGGCCTTGCACGGGCTCCCCCTGCATGGGCTCTGCGGCGACGATCTTGACAGCCTCGCCGAATGCCTCCTTCAGGCGCCTGCCGTTGCCCATCAGCGTCCCGCCGGTGCCCAGGCCGGCGACGAACGCGGCGACATCGTCGAGCTCTTCGAGGATCTCCAGCGCGGTGCCGTTGTAGTGGGCGTTGGGGTTGGCCTGGTTGCCGTACTGATAGGGCATGTAGTAGGAGGGGTCTTCGGCGGCCATCTCGAGCGCCTTGGCAACGGCGCCGTTGGAGCCCTGCGAGCCGTCCGAGTAGACGATCTCGGCGCCGAACATACGCAGCAGCTGCGTGCGCTCGGGTGTGACGTTCTCGGGCATCACGACCTTCAACGGGTAGCCCTTGCGCGAGCAGATCAGCGCCAGCGAGATGCCGGTGTTGCCGGACGTCGGTTCGAGCACGGTCTGGCCGAGGCCGAGCGCGCCCTTCTCCTCGGCGTCCTCGATCAGCGCGCGCGCGACCCTGTCCTTGACCGAGCCGGTCGGGTTGCGCGACTCGAGCTTCGCCCAGATGCGCACTCCTGGCTTGGGCGAAAGGCGCGGCAGCTCGATCAGGGGGGTGTGCCCGATCGATTGCACGATGTCTCCGTAGCGGCCCGCGCACGGGCGGTTCGTCAGCCTCTCCGCCGCCATTACTTCACGGAATATAGCCGTGGCGGCTCGCGGCCCTATCCGCACCGGCCAGGCAATAACATCAAAGGTGGGGGAGCCCACAAAGCGGCGGGGGAGCCGAGAGAGGGCCTGTGAGCCGCGTGAACGCGCACGAGGGGACATTCGACTACGACTGGCTGGTCATCGGCTCGGGCTTCGGCGGCAGCGTCTCGGCGCTGCGTCTGTCCGAGAAGGGCTACTCGGTGGGCGTGCTGGAGTGCGGACGGCGCTTCGCCGACGACGAGCTCCCGAGCGCGACGGCCGATCTGAAGCGCTACCTCTGGCGTCCGCGCCTGGGCATGAAGGGGATCTTCCGGCTGACTACCTTCAAGGACGTCTCCGTCGTCTCCGGCTGCGGCGTTGGCGGCGGCAGCCTCGGCTACGCGAACACGCTGTACGTGCCGCCGAAGAGCTTCTTCGAGGACCGCCAGTGGGCGGAGATGGGCGACTGGGAGACGGTGCTGACGCCCCACTACGCCGAGGCGCAGCGGATGCTTGGCGTGGTCGAGAACCCCTACGAGGACCCCGCCGATCAGCTCCTGCGCGAGCTCGGCGAGGAGCTCGGGGTCGGCGAGACCTACAAACGCACCCCCGTCGGCGTCTTCTTCGGAGAGCCCGGCAAGACCGTGCCCGACCCGTACTTCGGCGGCGAGGGACCCGAACGGACTGGTTGTCGGCTGTGCGGGCGCTGCATGGTCGGCTGCCCCCACGGAGCCAAGAACACGCTCGTCAAGAACTACCTCTACTTCGCCGAGAAGCTGGGTGCGCGCGTGATGCCCGAACGCACCGTGCTCGACATCCGCCCATTGGGCTCAGCCGACGGCAGCGAGGGCTACGAGGTCGAAAGCGTGCGCTCGGGCGCGTGGCTGCGCAAGGAACGCCGCGTTCAGCGCGCGTGCGGCGTGGTCGTCTCCGCGGGACCGCTGGGAACGAACAAGCTGCTGCAGCGCTGCCGTACGAAAGGCTCGCTGCCGCGCATCTCCGCGCGCCTGGGCGAGCTCGTGCGCACCAACTCCGAGTCGATCCTGGCGGTGAGCGTGCCACAGGATTACCCGCAGGACCTGATCAAACGCGTCGCTATCACCTCCTCGATCTACCCGGACCCGCACACGCACATCGAGACGGTCACCTACGGCGACGCCGGCGACTCGATGCACCGCCTGTACACGCTGCTCGTCGGCGACGGCACGCGCGTGACCCGGCCGCTCAAGCTGATCGGACAGAGCCTGCGCCACCCCAAGCGTGTGGCGCGGGTGCTGTTCCCCAAGCACTGGTCACGGCGCACGATCATCATCCTCGTGATGCAGACGCTCGACAACGCGATCGCCCTGCGACCCCGCAAAGGACCGCTGGGCACGTTCTGGCTGAAGACCGAACAGGACCCCGAGCGCCCGATCCCGACGTTCATCCCGATCGCCAACAGGGCCGCCGAATGGTTCGCCGAGCGCACCGGCGGGATCGCCCAGAGCTCGCTCACCGAGGCTCTCTTCAACATCCCCACCACCGCGCACATCCTCGGCGGCGCGGTGATCGCGCCCGATCCCGAGCGCGGAGTCCTCGACGCTCGCCAGCGTATGTTCGGCTACGAGAACCTGCTCGTGTGTGACGGCTCGGCGGTCCCGGCGAACGTCGGCGTGAACCCGTCGCTGACGATCACCGCGCTGGCCGAGCACGCGATGAGCCACGTGCCCGCACGTATCGAGGCGGCCCCCGAAGCCGTCGAGCAACTCGCCTAGCACCCGTGCCATCAGCCTTGCGGCTCTGGTAGCGTTTACGTTCCAGCACTGGGGTGCTGCGAGGAAATGCGGGGATGAGGAAGGGTTCGTATGCGTTCGCGACACGTGAGCAGGTTCTCTCAGAGACTTCTGGCCTCGACGCTCCTCGCCGTGGCGATGGTGCTCGGGTTTGCTGGCAGCGGGGCGGGCGCCGCCACCGCAACACTGCCTGCTCTCCAGGGTGGGCCAGGCTTCCTGACACACCAGGGACGCGACGGCGAGAGCAATGTCAACGTGTGTTCGTTCGCCGTGTCAGCCGGAGTGGCGCACTGCGATGCCCGTATCCGGACTGACGCGCTGGCGACCCAACGGGAGCCGTCTCCAGCCCCCCTCGCGAACCCCGACGTCCTGGGCGATGAAGGCGCGTACAGCCCCGCCTACCTCGACTCGGCATACAACGTCGCCGCGGCGGCGGCAGCCGACGGCGGCGGCGTCGGACAGACGGTCGCGCTCGTCGACGCCTACGACGATCCCGATGTCGCGAGCAACCTCGCCTACTACCGCTCGTTTTTCGGTCTGCCGACATGCCCCACGGGAACGATCTCGCCCTCCGCGACGGGGTGTGTGTTCGAGAAGATCAGCCAGACCGGCAGCAAGACGGCGCTGCCGTCGGGCAACAGCAGCTGGGCTGTCGAGATCTCCCTCGACGTCGAGATGGTCAGCGCCATCTGCCCGAAGTGCCAGATCCTGCTGGTCGAGGCCAACAGCCCCACGTTCGAAAACCTCGGCACGGCCGTGAACGAGGCGGTCAGCCTCGGAGCCAACGCAGTATCGAACAGCTACGGAGGCGGTGAGTTCAGCGAAGAGAGCGCCTACAGCGCTGCCTACTACGATCATCCCGGCGTTGCGGTCACCGTGAGCGCTGGCGATGAAGGCTACGGCGTGGAGTTTCCCGCGGCCTCGCGTGACGTGACCGCCGTTGGTGGCACCAGCCTCACCCAACGGTCTGACACTGGTACCCGCAACGGCTCGGAGAGCGCATGGAGCGGCACGGGCGCCGGCTGCAGCGCGTATGAAGCCAAGCCGACCTGGCAGCACGACACCGGCTGTCCGAACCGCACGGTCGCCGATGTCTCCGCCGTGGCGAACCCCGAAACAGGCGTGTGGGTGTATGACACCGACGGCACCAGATCGTCATGGGCGATCTATGGGGGCACCAGCGTGGCCTCCCCCATCATCGCTTCGTTCTACGCTCTCGCCGGCAATCCGCTTGGCTCGAGCAGCCTCCCCTCGTCCTACCCGTACGCCGACCCCGAAGCGCTCTACAACGTGACCTCCGGGAGCGACGGCACTTGCTCGCCCGCCTACCTGTGCACCGCAGGGCCCGGCTACAACGGCCCGACCGGCCTGGGCAGCCCGGGCGGGACGCCGGACAGCATCCCCGCGTTCCGCGGCGCGCCCCCCACGCCGGTGGCCGTCGGGGCGCCAACCAACCTCACCGCCACGCCGGGCAATGAAAGCGTGGCCCTCTCGTGGTCAGCGCCTTCGACCGGTACGGCGCCGATTACCTACAGCGTCTACCGGAGCAGCACGAGCGCCACCGAAGGCTTCGTCCTGATCGCATCCAAACTAGCGAGCCCCACCTACACCGACTCTCCTCTCGTCAACGGCACCACCTACTACTACAAGGTCACAGCCACGAACTCGCTCGGCGAAGGCGAAGCCTCGAAAGTGGCCTCCGCGACGCCCAAAGCCCCGACGGCCACGCTACCCGGGGCCCCGACGAAACTGACGGCCACTCGCTCAGGGTCCGGGATCACGCTCACGTGGGCAGCCCCGGCATCCGATGGCGGCTCGCTGATCGGCTCCTACAAGGTCTACAAGGGCACCTCATCGGGCGGAGAGAGCTTGTACACGA
The DNA here is from genome assembly GCA_963722435.1 of uncultured Solirubrobacteraceae bacterium. Classification (GTDB taxonomy): domain Bacteria; phylum Actinomycetota; class Thermoleophilia; order Solirubrobacterales; family Solirubrobacteraceae; genus Palsa-744. The sequence goes on from CAVRKZ010000002.1 coordinate 180,224, forward strand.
CAGTTGCCTGTACGAGCTCGACGTGTACCTACAGCGACACCGCTGCGGTGAAAGCCTTCGCAACGTATTACTACGAGGTGGCCGCGGTCAACGGGATCGGCACCGGACCGCTCTCCAACCAGGCGTCGGTGTTCGTTCTCTAATCCTCAGATCCCGCCGGCCATCGCCGGCAGGATCACGAGCGTGTCGGAGTCGCCGACGCTCGTGTCGAGGCCGTCGAGCACGCGCACGTCCTCGTCGTTGAGGTAGACGTTGACGTAGCGATTGAGCTGCCCATCGGCGGAGAAGAGCTGCTCGTGGGTGGCGGGGTGGCTGGATGCGAGGTCGCGAAGCACCTCGCCGACGTTCGCGCCGGCGGCGCCCACCTCCTTCTCACCGCCCACGGAGGCGCGCAGGACGGGAGGGATCTTGATCGTGGCCATGGCGAATGATTAGCACGTGTGGCGGGCAGACCGGCGCGCGAGGCTCACCCACGAGGGGCCTACGCGGCGCTCGCGATCAGCCCGCGGCGGCGCAGAAGGCCTCGTAGTCGGGAAACACGCCCATCTCCTCGTCGGCGATCTCGTCCGGGTCGCGCGAGCAGATCGGGCAGTCGGGGTCCCGTCGGAATTTGAGCTCGCTGAGCGTCGCGCCGAGGGCGTCGTAGTACAGCAGCCGGCCGATCGCGGGCTCGCCGATGCCGAGGATCAGCTTGACGACCTCGGTCGCCTGCAGGAGCCCCATCGTCCCCGGGAGCACGCCCAGCACGCCGTTGGCGCCGCACGAGGGCGCGAGGTCGGCCGGCGGCGGCTCGCGGAACAGGCAGCGGTAGCACGGGCCCTCGTAGGGCTTGAACACTGACAGCTGGCCCTCGAAGCCGAGGATGGAGGCGGAGACGACGGGGATCCGCAGCCGCACGCTGGCATCGTTGAGCAGGTAGCGCGTGGGGAAGTTGTCGGCCCCGTCCACGATCACGTCGTAGCCGTCGATGATCTCCATGATGTTGGACGCGTCGATCCGCGTCTGGTACTTGACGACGTTCACGTCGGGGTTCAGCGCATGGATGGACTCCTCGGCCGAGTCGACCTTGGGAATGCCGATGCGCTGCGTGGAGTGGATTACCTGGCGCTGCAGGTTGGACAGGTCGACCACGTCGTCGTCGACGATCCCCAGCGTGCCGACGCCGGCGGCCGCCAGGTACAGCGCGGTGGGCGAGCCGAGCCCGCCCGCACCGAGCAGCAGGACCTTGGCGTCGAGCAGCTTCTGCTGGCCCTCGGCGCCGATCTCGGGGATCAGCAGGTGGCGCGAGTAGCGCTCACGCTGCTCGGCGCTCAGCGCGCGCGGTATCTCCACCTCATACCCGCGGTCCTTCCACAGCGCGATCCCGCCGGTCAGCGAGCGCACGTGCTCGTAGCCGAGATCCTCCTGCAGCGTGCGCGCGGCGTATGCGGAGCGGTTGCCCGAGGCGCAGTAGAGGATCAGCTCAGCGGAGCGATCGGGAGCCGCACCCTCGATGCGTGACTCCAGGTGCCCGCGCGGGACGCTCTTGGCGCCCGGCAGGTGGCCGGTGGCAAACTCTTCGCTGCCGCGTACGTCGACGATGGTCACGCCCTCGCCGATGAGCTCGTTGACCTCCGCGGGGTCGACCTCCTGTATCTGGCTCTTGACTCGGCGGAGAAGCTCCGCACCGGACGGGCTCATCTAAACTCCTAAACCAGGGTCGGGATTCAGGGACTTCATAAAGTGTAGCGCTTGGAGCGCGCTCTTTGAAGCCCGCGAGCCGCCCGGGTGGCGGTGTCAGCGCACGAGCATGTAGGTGTTTCCCACCGCGCTGGGACTGGCGGTGAGGGAGCCTTCGTAGTTGGCCTTGGCGCGCCACATGCCGACGGCGGGAGGCGTGAACGGAACGACCGCGAGCCCGGCGCTCGCGCTCGTATCGACCTCGCCGTAGAACTGCCAGCCGAAGACCGGGTCGAAGCGTTCGATCCGCACGTGTACCGGTCCGGATTCCGCGGGTGAGACCTTGACGTCGATCGCGTCGGGCTCGCCGGGTGCGTCGGTCTTGGTGCTGAAGGAGATGCTCGTGGAGGTGATCGTGCGCGACTCGCGCAGCAGCGTGTAGGAGCCGGCGGCGCCGTTTCGCTCGGCCACGACGGCATAGTAGGTCCCCGGCACGAGCTGGTGCGTGAGCTTCACCGAGCCGCTGCCGTTGCATTCGCATTCGATCACGTCGCCGTCCTGGTTGACGAGCTCGAGCTTGAATTCCACGCTCGGCGGGGCACTCAGCGCGAGCGTGAGGTTGGAGTGGCTCTTTATTTCCATGCGGTACAGGCGCAGCACTTCGACCCCTCGCCCATCGAGGTAGCCGCGCGCGCGCTCGTCGTTTTCAAGCGTCAGCCCGGGCGCCGTCTCGGCGGGACCAGCGGGAGCGACCTGCAGGTGGAAGCGCTGTCGGCCGCGGTATGAGAGGCGCGGCGTGATCTCGAAGCTGTACAGGCCGCCTTCGCCCGGGCCGGGCGTGAACAGGCGATAGCCGCTGCAGCGGATGTGCAGCAGGCCGGCTGAGGAGCCTTCTCCTTCGCCTTCTTCTTCAGCACCGAAGGACTTGGTCCCCGGAGCGAACAGCGTCCCGCTGACGCACGCCCCTTTCGTCTCGTTGGCGAGGTTGATGATGTAGCTCTCGCCGGAGTGCATGGCGAAGGAGTAGGCGGCGTTGACGTTCTGGATGCGATCGACGAGGCCGCTCACGCCGCCCCGCGACAGCGCTGGCCCGGGCGGCGCGACCGCGGGCGTGGGCAGGAACGCTTCCATGGTGAACGAGTTCTGCTGGGAGCCGCGGCGGGCGGCGACGCGGATGTCATAGAGGCCGTTCTTGGACGCTGAGAAGGACAGCGAGGCCTTGCCTTCGGCGTCGGTCTGCTGACACGTGACGGGCGCGAGCTGCGAGCGCACGACGTGATAGACGTCGACGGTCGCTTCGAGCGCTCCGGCCGCGGCGAGGTTGATGGCGATGCGGTGGGCGGCTGTGAGCCGCAGCGTGTACCAGACGGAGCTCGTCGTTTCGACGTGGCAGCCCGATTCCACTTGCGGGAATTCCTGGGTCGCGCCCACGGTCGTGCCCTGGATGGTGGTGGGGAAAGCGCGTATCACCTGAGCGTCCGCCAGGCGGTCGTTGGCGGGCGCCGGCGGCGCCGGCGGCCTGAGCGGCGCTTCTTCCGCCGAGGCAGTGCCCGCGAGCCCCACGGCGAGCACTAGGGCGACGATCACCGCGAGGGCCAGCAGGCCCCTGCGGGGCGCTGACTTCCCCCCTGCGATCGGCACGTAGCCAGCTTATGCGCGCCCTCGGACGCTCCCTTGCATACGCTCCTGCGATGCGCGCGCGACTCCTCACGCCCACGCGCAGCCTGGTGCTCGCGAGCGCGCTCGTGCTCGCCGTCACGGTCGCCGTGCTCGCGTACGCGCTGGCCACGCGGCACAGCTCGCGCTCGCCGCTGGCGAGCGCCCCGGCGGGGCCGCGCTTCGACGGGGCGCCGCTGCCTGGCGTGCCGGCGCCGGCCTTCACGCTGAGCGACCAGCTCGGTGCCCGTGTGTCGTTGAGCAGCTATCGCGGCCGCGTGGTCGTGCTGAGCTTCCTGTACACGCGCTGCGGCGCGCCGTGCGTGCTGATCGCGCAGCAGATCCGCGGGGCGCTGGACGAACTGGCCGCCGCGCACGTCCCGGCGCCGGCGGTCCTGATCGTGAGCGCCGAACCGCGTGGGGACACGCGTGCGGGTATCGCCCGGCTGCTCGAGGAAGTGTCCTTGGCGGGCCGCGTGCAGTACCTGACCGGCTCGCCCGCGCGCCTGCGGGCGGTCTGGCGCGCCTACGGGGTCAAGCCGGCGAGCGCGGGGCGCAGCGTGTTCGCGGAGTACGCGTCGGTGCTGCTGATCGACCGTCGCGGCGACGAGCGCGTGCTGTTCCAGTCCGAACAGCTGACCCCGGAAGCGCTCAGCCACGACATCGCGCTCCTGCAGGGCGGGCGGGCAGGTGCGGGCTGATACCCTAGCTGCCAGGTAGGAAATGCGATGATGTTCTCTACGAAGGCGGAGTACGGCGTGCGCGTGATGGTTGAGCTCGCGCGGCGTGCGGGCGGCGTCGGCGGGGTCCCCGTCCCGCTGGCGGAGGTGGCGGCCCACGACGGGCTGCCGCTCGCGTACCTCGAGCACCTCGTGGCGCGCCTGCGCAAGGCGGGGCTGGTGGACTCCCGGCGCGGCTCGCGCGGGGGCTATCTGCTCGCGCGCCCCGCGCAGGAGATCACGATGGCCGAGGTGGTGGCCGCGCTCGAGGGCGCGATCGCACCGATCGAGTGCATCTCGGAGGCGGCGGACGGTTCGATCGTGTGCTCGCGCGAGTCCAACCCGGCCCACGTGTGCCCCACGAAGCTACTGTGGACGCGCGTGCGCTCCTCGATCGTGACGACGCTGCGTGAGACGACGCTCGCAGATCTGCTCGTGAGCGCGGAGCCGCTCGCGTCCACGCGCGCGCAGGGCGCGAGCGAGGTGCCGGCGGGCGGTCCGACGCTGCCGACGCTGCCGACGCCGGAAGCGCTGCCGCGAAGAGCCCAACCACAGACGACTGGAGCCTGAGCACACGAGATGGCCGACCTTGAGATAAAGGACCTGCACGTACGCACTGAGGAGCGCGAGATCCTGCGCGGCGTGGACCTCGAGATAAGCCGCGGAGAGATACACGCGCTGATGGGCCCGAACGGATCCGGCAAGTCGACGCTCGCGAACACGCTGCTCGGCCATCCGGCCTATGAGATCACCGAGGGCTCGATCGTCTTCAAGGGGCGCGAGATCACCGAGGCCGAGCCGCACGAGCGCGCCAAGGCGGGGCTGTTCCTCGCCTTCCAGTATCCGGTCGCGATCCCCGGCGTCTCGGTGGCGAACTTCCTGCGCATGGCGATCAACGCCAAGCGCACGCAGGCAGGCGAAGACCCCATTCAGGTGAAGGAGTTCCGTGAGCATCTGCAGCACGCGATCGAGCTGCTGGACGTCGACAGGGCGTTCACCTCGCGCCATCTCAACGACGGCTTCTCGGGCGGCGAGAAGAAGCGCGCGGAGATCCTGCAGATGGCGATGCTCGGCCCGGACGTGGCGATCCTCGACGAGACGGACTCCGGGCTCGACATCGACGCGCTGCGCACGGTCGCCGAGGGCGTTCAGCGCCTGCACGACGAGCAGGGCCTCGGCGCGCTCATCATCACCCACTACCAGCGCATCCTCCACTACGTGCAGCCGCAGTTCGTGCACATCCTGATGGACGGGCGCATCGTGCTGGAGGGCGGCGTTGAGCTGGTCGAGCGCTTGGAGCGCGAGGGCTACGACCAGATCCGCCAGGAATTCGGCGGGCATGGAGAGCTCGCGGCATGAGCGCCGCCACCGGCGACGGCGCGCCCACGAACGGCGCGACACCAGTCCCGGTCAAGATCGGTCGCCACCGCGAGGCGAGCCTGTATCACGCGCTGCACGGCGCCGGCGCCGGCGCCGGCGATGGGCGCACGTTGGAGCAGCTGCGCGAGGCGGCGCTACGCGCGTATGAGCGCCTCGAGCTGCCCGTGTGGCGGCGCTCGGGCTTCTGGAGCACGAGTCTGCAGAGCCTCGAGCTCGACGCGCTGCAGACGAGCGTTCAGGAGCATGGCGTGCCCGAGGTCGTGCGGCGCACGCTCCCCGAGCGCGCTCGCGCCGGACGAATCGTGCAGAGCGCGGGCGCGGTCGTGGAGGTCGAGCTGGACGCGGCGCTGGCGGAGCGCGGCGTGATCCTGTGCTCGCTCGAGCAGGCCTTCGAGCAGCACGGCGAGCTGGTGTCAGAGTGGTTCTCCAAGCGCCTGCCGATCGACCGCCACAAGCTCGAGGCCGCAAACGCCGCCTTCTGGACGGGCGGGGCGTTCCTGTACGTGCCCCCGGGCGTGGTCGTGGAAGAGCCGTTTGAGATCGTCTACGCGATCGAGCGCGCCGGCGTAGCGCAGTATGGGCGCACGCTCGTGCTGGGCGCCCCGACGAGCGAGTTCCGCGTGCACGAGTACGACCTGGCGGAGGACTTCGATGGGCAGGCCCTGCACGCGGGCGCGTTCGAGCTGTACCTCCAGGAGGGCGCTCGCTGTCGCCTGGCGCAGTTCCAGGATTGGGGCCGCGGGGAGGTGCACGACGTCTCCACGCGCTTCGTGGGCGTCGGGCGCGACGCCCACTGCCACTGGCTGCCGGCGCTGCTGGGCGGGCATCTGGTGAACCAGCACCTGGAGCTGGCGGTGAGCGACAGAGGCGGCGAGATGGCCTTCCGGGGCGTCTTCTTCACCGAGGAGCACGAGCACCTGGACGTGTTCGCTGTCGACCTCCACGAGACGGGCCCGTCGGGCGGGGACGTCCACTGGCGCGGAGCGGCCACGGGCGAGAGCCGCGCGAGCTTCGAGGGCCTGATCCAGATCGACCCGGGCGCCCAGAAGACGCACACCTACCTGCAGATCCACTCGATGATGCTCTCGCCGAAGGCGCGCATCGACGCGATCCCCTCGGTGCTGGTCTCCGCCGACGACGTCTCGGCCTCGCACGGCGGCACCGTGGGCGAGCTCGACGAGGCGGCGATCTTCTACATGCAGTCGCGCGGCCTCGACCGCCCGACGGCCGTGCGCGTGATCGTGGAGGGCTTCTTCGAGCCGCTCGTGGCCGAGCTGCAGGACGAGCCCCTCGAGGAGCTCGTGCGCGCTCGCGTCGCCGAGAAACTGGCGGCCGCGCGCGAGGACATCGAGGCCTATGCGACCAGTCGCTGAGAACGACCGCTTTACGGAGACCCCCTCCGGGGGTCGGAAGGGTTTGCGCGTTTCCTCGACGGAGCTCTCGCGGGATGAGTAGCGCGGCGGCGCTGGCCGGCGGCCTGGACGTGCGCACGGACTTTCCGATCTTCGCGGCGAGATCGAGCGCCGGCGCGCCCCGTCCGTTGATCTACCTGGACTCGAGCTCGACCTCGCAGAAGCCCCAGGTCGTGATCGATACGCTCGCCGAGCACCTGCGCGCCCACAACGCGAACGTGCACCGCGGCGTGTACGCGCTGGCGCAGGAGGCGGACGCGGCCTACGACGGTGCACGTCGACGCGTGGCGGCGTTCGTGGGGGCGCAGCCGCGGACGACGATCTTCACGAAGAACGCGACGGAGGCGATCAACCTCGTCGCCTACTCGTGGGGGCGCGCGAACGTGCACGCGGGCGACGCCGTGCTGATCACGCAGATGGAGCACCACGCGAACCTCGTGCCCTGGCAGGTGCTCTGTCGCGAGCAGGGCGCGAGCCTGCGCTACCTCGAGGTGGACGAGCGCGGCGAGCTCTCACCGGCGGCACTCGACGCGGAGCTCGAACGCGGCGACGTGCGCCTGGTGGCCTTCGCTCACGTCTCCAACGTGCTCGGCACGATCAACCCCGTCGCGGCGATGACCGCACGGGCGCGCGCCGCCGGTGCGGTCTCGCTGATCGACGGCGCGCAGGCCGTTCCGCAGATGCCCGTCGATGTGGCCGCGTTGGGCGGGGACTTCTACGCGTGGACCGGACACAAGGCGCTCGGACCGACGGGGATCGGCGTGCTGCACGCCCGCGCGGAGCTGCTCGAGCGGATGGAGCCGTTCCTGACGGGCGGCGACATGATCGCATCGGTCGACTTCGAGCAGACCACGTGGAATGAGCTTCCCTACAAGTTCGAGGCGGGCACGCCGCCGATCGCCGAGGCGGTGGGCCTCGGCGCGGCCGTCGAGTATCTGCAGGCGCTGGGCATGGAGCGCGTGCGCGCGCACGAGCGTGCGCTGACCGCGTACATGCTCGAGCGCTTGGCCGAGGTCCCGGGCCTGCGCGTCGTCGGTCCCCCCGAGCCCGAGCGCCGCGGCGGGCTCGCCTCGTTCACGATCGCGGGCATCCACCCCCACGACGTCGCCGAGCTGTGCGACCGCGCGGGCGTGTGCATCCGCGCGGGCCACCACTGCGCACAGCCGCTCATGCGCTGCCTGGGCGTGGGCGCGACGGCGCGGGCGAGCCTGGGCGTCTACAACGAGGCATCGGACGTCGACGCCCTGATCGAGGCACTCGTCGCCGGGCGCGAGGTGTTCGGGCTGTGAGCGGCTGGCTCCGCCGAGGCTGCTGAGCGAGCGATGGACGACCTCTATCGGGATTACATCCTCGATCACTACAAGCGCCCGCGCAACTTCGGCGAGCTCGATCCGCACGACCTCGAGGCGCACGAGCACAACCCGCTGTGCGGCGATGAGCTCGCCGTGCAGATACGCGTGAAGGACGAGCGCATCGATGACCTTCGCTTCCAGGGCCACGGCTGCGCGATCTCCCAGGCGGCTGCGTCGATCGCCTCGGAGGAGCTCAAGGGCATGTCGCTCGCGCGCGTGGGCGAGCTGAGCGCGGACTGGATGCTCGAGCTGCTCGGCATCCCCGTGTCGGCGACGAGGCGCAAGTGCGCGCTGCTGAACCTCAAGGCAGTTCGCGGCGCCGTCACCGGCGACGACTCCTGGCCCGTGTGAGCGAAGCCCGCTCCAGCGCCCGGGCGATTCGCGTGGTGCTCAGGGGAAGGGTTCAGGGCGTCGGCTTTCGCGAGGCCGCGCGGCGGCACGCGCAGCTCCTTGGTGTGATGGGCTGGGTGCGCAATGCGGATGACGGCAGCGTGATCGCGCACGCCGAGGGCCCCTCGGCCGCGATCGAGCAGCTCGTCTCCTTCCTGCAGGCGGGCCCTGCCGGCGCGACGGTACGCGAGGCCGGCGTGCAGGAGGTGCCGGTCGAGGGCCACGAGCAGTTCGCGATCCGCGGCGTCAGCGCGGGCGCGTTCGTCGTGCAGGAGCACGCCGCTACGACACATCACTTCGACCTGCGCCTCGAGGTCGGCGGCGTGATGCGCTCGTGGGCACTGCCGAAGGGCCCGTCGCTCGACCCGTCCGTCAAGCGCCTGGCCGTCGAGGTCGACGATCACTCGATCGAGCACAACACGTTCGAGGGCCCGACCGAGCGCGGTGGCGTGGTGGTGTGGGATCGCGGCGGCTACGAGCAGGGCGGCAGGGTCCCCTGGCCAGAGGCGCTCGAGCGCGGGCACGCCGTGTTCGTGGCGCACGGCGAGAAGCTGCGCGGCGGCTTCGCGCTCCAGCGCACGCGCCCGGGACCGAAAGCGCAGTGGCTGCTCGTGAAGCGCCGCGACGAGCACGCGCGTCCGGGCTCGGACATCGTCGCCGAAGCGCCCGCGTCGGTGCTCAGCGGCCGCACGCTGGAGGGGTTGCCCCCTGGGATCAGCCGCCCACGGTGATCTTCAACAGCGCCGAGCCCATCCCGGGACGGCCGCTGTCGCCGGCCCACTGTGCGACGAACAGCGAGGACTGCGTCACATGCCAGGTCGTCGTGAAGCTGCCGCCGTTGGCTCCGGCGAGCACCTGCTGCTGCTGCCAGGGGCCCCCCGAGCGGTTTCGCCTCGAGACGACGATGGTCTCTCCGCCGATCGCCCCGCTGAGCGTCCCGGCGATTCGCACCGAGTCGTGCGCCGCCTTGAGCTTCTTCTTCGTGAAGTGTGTGCGTGCCGCTTTCAGCGACAGGGCGCTGGCCGTGCCGCTGACGTCCCCGCCGGTCGAGGTCGCGAACAGCAGCCTGTTCACCGGTTCGCTGCTGACGGAGACGCTGTCGATCAGCGCAGCCGCGTCTTCGGCGGCGCTCGTCACCAGACCGTCGTAGGGGATCGTGCCGGTCGTGATCTCCTGCGGGTGCCAACTCGCGCCTCCGTTGGTGGTGCGCAGGACGTAGGCGTCGCCGGTGTCGCTGCCGAAGCCGCTCACGCTGAGGAAGCCGTCCGCGGCCGTGGCAAATGCCACCTGCACGCCGTTGCTGGTGCCCACGGAGAGCACTTCGCTCCACGTGCGACCACCGTTGGCCGTATGCCACAGGCGCCCCTGCGTGTCGAGCAGCATGCCCTCCTCGGCGCTCGTGAAGGAGAGGCTGCGAATCGCGACTCCCGGGCTGGCCTTCACGGTCTTGCCCTTCTTGTGCGAGGCCTTGCGGGCGAGCGGGAGGTTCACCGCCGTCCATTTTGCGCCTTCATCTGTCGAGCGCAACAGCACGGGCGCACCGACGCCGAAGGCGAAGACGGTCGAGCCTGCGAGCTCGGCGTCGGAGAGGTGGGCGCTCGCGGCAAGGCCTCCGACGGGTTCGAACGGACCGCCGGCGACTGCACGGTTGATGCCCACGGGCCCGATCAACAACGCCGCGTTCGACCCGGGCGCGACGACGGCCTTCGCCGGCTTGGTCGTGCCGGGGTTGAGAGTCTGCCAGCTTACGCCTCCATTGCTCGTGCGCTGGAGCCCGCCGGAGGCGTCCAGGGCGTACCCCAGCGTGGGGCTCGCAAAGGAGATGTCGACGAGTTCCTGGGAGGTCTGCGTGGCGATCACCTGCCAGCTCTGCCCGCCGTTTGTGGACAGCGCCATGTCGCCGTCGCTGCCCGGGGCCAGCAGCAGCCCGTCGGGCCCCATGCGCAGCTTGTTGTACTGGCCGCCGATGTCGGCGCTGCCCGAGTTGAAGGTCGCGCCACCATCGCCGGAGAGGACCGTCGCCCCGCTCTCGCCGACGGCGACGATCTGCATCGGGCTCGCATACGCCGCGGTGTAGATCAAGGAGCTGGACGTGGTCTTCACGGTCGCCGTCGCCCCGCCGTCGGCCGTCTCGATCAGCTGGTTTCCTCCCGTGACCGTGAGCACGCAGGTGGTCGGGCTGGAGCAGTCGATCGCCTCGAAGGAGCGGCCCGCCGCAATCGGCTCGGCTTCCCATTTTTCGCCGCCGTCGGTGCTGCGCAGCAGGGTTTCGGGGCCGACCGCGTAGGCGTCGTTTTCATCGACGAAGTGCACCGAGGTGACACGAGCGCCTCCAGGCAGCGACACCGGCGTCCACGACACGCCGCCGTCAGGCGTCATGTACGCGGTGCTCGCGCCGCTGCTCGCGTCGCTCACGAACGCGATCCCCTTGGTTGCACTCACGAAGTGGATGTCGGTTCCCACGAGCGCACCGCCACCACTGGAGGCGGCCGTGCCAGGGATGCCCGTCTTGCGTGAGAACGTTTCGCCGCCGTCAGCCGTCATCTCGACGGAGCCGTTCTTGAGCAGCAGGTAGCCGTTCTGGGCGGAGATGAAGCTGAACGCGGCGACCGGTTCTGGGCAGTTGGCTTCGGCGACGTTGAAGATCCGTTTGAACACCTGCCCACTGTCTTCGGAGATGCGCGTGACGCAGCCGTTGCCGCCGCCGACCACCACGGTGGAGGGCGCAAGCGCCTGCACGCGTTCGAGGTTTGCGGTGGTCCCGGTGGTCAGCCCGCTCCACGAGGCTCCCGCGTTACTCGTCGAGAGCGCCGTGCCGCCGAAGCCGACGGCGTAGCCGGTCCCGTTGGCGAAGGCGATCGCATCGAGCGTCCTGCCCTGAGGCGTCGGGTTCCCCCACGCCCAGCCGGACTTGCTCACGTTGACGTTGGCGACGCTCGCACCGGCCCCGCTCAGCGCGAGCGCCGCGAGCGCGACGAGGAGCGCCGCTCCCAGTCTCCCGCGTGCCTTCAAGTTGCTCGCAAACCCATGCATTGCGCTCCCCCTCGCTGAATTGCCAACGGATGTCTTCATAACAGCGGGGAGCCAAGGGAGTTGCTCCCATGCTTTCGGCGGTGCGGCGCCCCCTGACGCGCAGCCAGAGTGATGTGTTCGGCGCTCTCGGTACAATTCCTACTCCGCAGCACAGGATTCGCGAGCTACCCTGAAACGAGGATCGCAATGGCCACAGTTGAGCGCACGAAGATCGCCAAGCCAAGCCCGATCGTCGAGGACGAGCAGGGTCAGCTGCGCGCTCGGCAGGGCATCTCGCGCGAGGTCGTGACGGAGCTCTCGAAGATCAAGGGAGAGCCCGACTGGATGGCCGGGAAACGGCTGCGCTCGCTGGAGATCTTCGAACGCAAGCCGATCCCCACGTGGGGTCCGGACCTGAGCGGCCTGAACCTCGACGACCTCGTGCTGTACTCGCCGCCGACGGCCGGGCGCTTCAACAGCTGGGACGACGTGCCGGCGGACATGAAGCAGACCTACGAGGACCTCGGCATACCCCAGGCCGAGCGCGAGCACCTCGCGGGGGTCGTCGGCGTGTGGCGTCAGGAGCCGGTGTACGAGGGCCTCAAGGAGGAGTACGCCAAGCAGGGGATCCTCTTCTGCTCGATGGACACCGCGATCACCGAGTACCCGGAGCTGGTGCAGAAGTACTTCATGACCAAGTGCGTGCCGGCGCAGGACAACAAGTTCTCGGCGCTGCACGGTGCGGTGTGGTCGGGCGGCGCCTTCTGCTACGTCCCCAAGGGCGTCAAGTGCGACCTGCCGCTGCAGTCCTACTTCCGCATGGAGGGCGCCGGCGAGGGCACCTTCGAGCACACCCTGATCATCGCCGACGAGGGCTCCGAGGTGAACTACATCGAGGGCTGCACGGCGCAGACCTACAGCGTCAACTCGATGCACTCGGCGGTCGTCGAGATCTTCGTGCACGAGGGCGCCAAGGCGCGCTACACGACCGTGCAGAACTGGTCGAAGGACGTCTACAACCTCAACACCAAGAGGGCGATCGTGGACGCCCACGGCACGGTCGAGTGGGTCGGCGGCTCGATGGGCGCGAAGTACGTGATGCTCTACCCGGGCTCGTTCCTGATGGGCGAGGGCGCGCGCGCCGACCACCTCAACGTGGGCGTGGCCGGCAAAGGTGTGCACAAGGACACCGGCGCGAAGGTCGTGCATCTCGCGCCGAACACGACCTCGAACATCCTCGCCAAGTCGATCTCCAAGGACGGCGGCATCATGGGCTACCGCGGCCTGGTGAAGATGGGCCACAACTCCGGCGGCTCGAAAGCGCGCGTGCAGTGCGACGGGCTGATGATGGACGGCGAATCGCGCTCGGACACCTGGCCCGACATCCAGATCCAGAACCCCAACGTGACGGTCGCGCACGAGGCGACGGTGGGGCGCATCTCCGACGATCAGCTCTTCTACATGGGCTCGCGCGGCTTCACCGAGGACGAGGCGGCGGCGATGATCGTCAACGGCTTCATCGAGCCGGTGACCAAGGAGCTGCCGATGGAGTACGCGGTCGAGCTCAACCGCTTGATTCAGCTGGAGATGGTCGGCTCCATCGGCTGAGGGGCGCGATTCGCGGCGTCTGGCGACGTCCTTACCCCGTTCGGGGCACTTCGCGATCGCTCGTGTGCAGAGCACACGTCGCTCACTGCGTTCTCGCCAGACTTGCGACTCACGCCCCTCGGGAGCGCTCGTAACTCCTTTGCGTGCGCCCGTAGACACGATCTTTGCGCCGCCGTTCCCGGCGGGCCTGCCGTGGGTGAACGCACCGGCGAGCGGCGTCGGGATCGTGCGGCCGGGCGGGGCGATGCTGGTCGAGTTCTGGGACTTCTGCCGGGCGAGCTCCATGCGCACGCTGCCCTACGTGAAGGCCTGGCACGAGCGCTACGAGCGCGCGGGGCTGCGGGTGATCGGGGTGCACTGCCCGGGCTTCGATGCCTCGCGTGGGGAGGCGGCCGTGAGGGCTGCGGTCGCGCGGCTCGGCATCGCCTATCCGGTGCTGATCGACAGCGAGCTCGCGTTGTGGCAGGAGTACGAGAACGCCGGCTGGCCGGCGCGCTACCTGTTCGACGCAAGCGCGCGACTCCTCGACTACCACTACGGCGAGGGCGCCTACGAGGAGACCGAGCTCGCGATCCAGGAGCTTCTTGGCGTCGAGCGTGAGCTGCTCGCGCCGCTGCGCGCGGAGGACGCCCCCGGAGCTGCGCTCGCGCCCCCCACGGCCGACCAGCCAGGCGCCTACTGCGGTCCGTATGAGGCGGGCGGCGTGTGGGCGGTGCTCGACGGCGCCGGCACGATCACGGTCACGGCCGGTGAGTGCGAGGCGCGCGAGCTCGCGGTCGCGCAGGCTGGCGCCTACCCCCTGCTCGAGCACGAGCGCCACACCTCCGGCACGCTCGAGCTGCGCCTCGGCTGCGGCCTGCGCTGCCTGGCGACGTGCTTTACCCCCGGCGTGCTCTAGCGCGCCGGGGAGGCGCTGCGGCGCGTAGTAAGGCCGGCCGCGAGCTCGGCGCGCGCGCGATCCTCGAGCAGGCCCAGCAGCTGCGGTGGGCCGTCGTCCTCGACGAGCACGCACGTGCCCGGCCAGTATGGGCTCTCGCCGGGCGTGTCGGTGAGGAAGATCGAGGAGTAGTTCCAGCTGCCTGCGTTCACGAGCATCGCGCCGCTGCGCGCGCGCCACTGCGCCGGCGGGTCGCTGGGGAGGGGACCCGCCCGGTGTGTGTGGCCGAAGACGACGTATGACTCGCCGAGCTTCAGCCGCCCGGCCACCTCGCCCATCGCCTCGAGGCCCGCACGACGAAGCTCCTCGAGCGAGAGCTCCGCTCGCAGGGGCCCGAGGCCCGCACGATTGAGGACGGCGACGGCGAGGCGGAAGCCGGCGGCGAGGGCGCGGGCGCGCACGCGCCGCGCGAGCGGGGCGCGGCGAGGATCGCCGTTGCGCGCGCTGCTGCGCCTGCCCTCGTGGCTGCGGCCCGCGCCCAGCGCGCCCCATGCGGCCACCGTGGCCATGCCGTTGAGCGCCGCACCCGTGCGCGCGTCTCTGGCGACCGCGTCCCTCCAGGCGAACACGGGCGCGACGATCGCCTCGTAGTCGCCGGGAGTGCTGAAGGTGCTCGCGGGGCGCCCGAGCAGGCGGCACATCGCGCCGAGGCTGAGACGCTCGAGCGTCGGCACGGTCAAGTGGCAGTCCAGGTAGTGACCGTGGGTGGCGTAGACGTCCGCGCGCAGCCACAGCCCCGGATAGGCGCCGCGCACGCGCGCCGGCGCGGCCCACTGTGCGATCCGCTCGAGCGCCGGCGAGGCGCTGGCGGGCTCGAGCAGCTGCTCGAGCCCTAGCGGCGTCGGCTCCTGCTCCTCGCCGCGGTGGGCGAGCCAGGGTTCCACGAGCGCGTGGTCGTGGTTGCCGGGCACGATCACGAGCTCGCGGCCCGCCATCGCGCGGCCGAGGTCTTCGAGCACCGGGCGGGCGCTCGCGAGCGCCTCGCGCATGGGCCCGTGGCGCAGCTCGAGCACATCGCCGAGCAGCACCATGCGATCGGCCGTGCACGCAAGCTCGAGCAGCGGCGCGCGCATCTCCTCGCGCCGCAGCAGGTCGGTGCGCGAAAGGCTGCCGAGATGCAGATCGGAGACGATCAGCGTGCGCATGGCTGGCGAGGCCGCCGCTCCTCGGCGCGCTCCCGCCACGCGGCGCGATCACGCCACGCGCTCACGCGCGCGGCGCCACTGCCGCGAGCTGCGGCGCCGGCGGCGATCAGCCGACTCCGGCGAGGCCCTCCGCGCGCGATGCGCCGGTTCCGAGCGCCTCCCGTATCGGCTTGGGGAGCATGAAGCGGACGTCCTCCCTCACCACGTCGAACTCGGAGATGTCGCTCACGCCGCGCGCACGAAAGAACTCCACGAGCTCGCTGACGAGCTCCTCTGGCGCGCTCGCGCCGGAGGAGATGCCGACCACGCGTGCGCCCTCGAGCCAGTGTTCTTGGATTTCGCGTGCCGAGTCGATCAGGTGCGCCTCGGTGCCGCAGTCGCGCGCTACCTCCACCAGGCGCAGCGAGTTCGACGAGTTGCGTGAGCCGATCACGAGCATCAGATCGCAGCTGCTCGCCATCTGGCGCACGGCGGCCTGGCGGTTGGTGGTCGCGTAGCAGATGTCGTCGGTGCGCGGCCCGACGATCGCCGGGAAGCGCTCGCGCAGGCGCTCGACGATCGCGCTCGTTTCACCGACGGCGAGCGTCGTCTGGGTGATGTAGGCGATCCGCTGCGCGTCCTTCACCTCCAGCGCATCGACGTCCTCCTCACTCTGCACGAGCACGATCTGGTCGGGCGCCTCGCCCATCGTGCCTTCGACCTCCTCGTGGCCATCGTGGCCCACGAGCACGATCGTGTAGCCATCACGCGCGAAGCGCACGGCCTCGCGATGGACCTTCGTGACTAGCGGGCAGGTGGCGTCGATCGTCTGCAGGCTGCGCTCGATCGCGCCCTCGCGCACGCTCGGGGCGACGCCGTGCGCCGAGAACACGCACACGGCACCGTCGGGCACTTCCGTGTGCTCCTCGACGAAGATCGCGCCGCGCTTGCGCAGCTGCGCGACGACGTGCTTGTTGTGCACGATCTCCTTGCGCACGTACACCGGCGCGCCGTGGATTGCGAGCGCGTGTTCGACCGTCTGCACCGCCCGGTCGACGCCCGCGCAGTAGCCGCGGGGGGCCGCGAGCAGCAGCTTTTCCACGGCGTTTGGCACGCGTGTCATTGTAGGGCGGTCCTCGATACGCTAACCCGCAACGCATGAGCCAACGTCACCTAGACAGGCTGACCCCAGTCGACGCCTCGTTCCTGCATCAGGAGAGCGGCGTCTCGCACATGCACATCGGCGGGCTCACGATCGTCGAAGGCCCGCCGCCGAGCACGGAGGAGTTCCTCGAGCAGATCCGCAGGCGCCTGCACCTCGTTCCCCGCTACCGCCACAAGCTCGCCTACACCGCGCTCGACAGCGGTCGCCCCGTGTGGGTCGATGACCCGAGCTTCAACCTCGACTATCACATCCGCCACACCGCGCTCCCGGCTCCCGGACGCTGGGAGCAGCTGCAGGACCTGACCGCGCGGATCTTCTCCCAGCAGCTGGACCGCTCCAAGCCGCTGTGGGAGATGTGGCTGATCGAGGGGCTCGAAGAGGACCGCTTTGCGCTGATCACCAAGACGCACCACTCGTTGATCGACGGCATCGCCGGCGTCGACCTCGCGACCGTGCTGTTCGACCTCTCTCCGGAGCCGCCCCAGAACGACTACGCAGGACGTCCTTGGCAGCCGCACTCCGAGCCCGGCCCTGCCCAGCTGGTGACCGCGGGGCTGCTCGGAGCCGCGCGGGCAGGCTTTGCGCTCGCTGAGGGGGCGATCGACGCGCTCGCCCATCCCGAGCGGGCGCTTGCGCGGACACGCGAGGCCGCCGAGGGCATCGGCGAGCTCGTATGGGCGGCGCTGAACCCCGCACCGGAGACGCCGCTGAACGTGCCAATCGGGCCGCACCGGCGCTTCGTCGCCGTGCGAGCCGACCTGGATGACTTCAAGGTGGTCAAGAACGCCTTCGGCGGGACCGTCAACGACGTCGTGCTGGCAGTGGTTGCCGGGGCGCTGCGCACGTTCATGATCTCGCGCGGACGGCACACGGCCGGCGTCGAGATGCGCGCGCTCGTGCCGGTGTCTGTGCGGACCGAGGGAGAGCACCACGAGGGTGGCAACCGCCTCGTGGCCATGCGCGGGCCCCTGCCCGTCTACATCAGCGACCCGCTCAACCGCCTGCGCTTCGTCTCCAGCTCGATGGACGGCCTGAAGGAGTCCAAGCAGGCGGTCGGCGCCGAGGTGATCGCCGCCGTGGAGAACTTCGCGCCGCCGACGATTCTCGCGCAGGCCTCGCGCCTGAACTTCTCCACGCGCCTGTTCAACCTGATCGTCACCAACGTGCCCGGCCCGCAGTTCCCGCTGTACGTGCTCGGGCGCGAGATGCTCCAGGCGGTACCTGTGGCCTTCCTGCCGGAGAACCACGCCCTGGCGATCGCGATCATGTCCTACAACGGGCAGATGAACTTCGGCCTGCTGGGCGACTTCGACGCGCTGCCGGACATCGCCGCGATCGGCGAGAACATCGCTGCCGAGCTCGCCGGCCTCGTGTCGATGGCGCGCGAGAGCGCACACGCTGAGGTCTGAGCGCGGCGCGCTCGCCGCGACGGAGTCCGCAAGGCCAGCCGTGCCGCTCAGCCGATCGGCGCGAGAAATGCTGCAAACGGCCCTTTAAAGCCCGCGTTATGCGAACATCTAGCACAGAGCAAAGGACTCTCTGGAGGCGACACAGCATGATTGCGCGTATCACATCGACCCTGCGGCGGAACGCCATCGCGTGGCTTGCCCTGTTCGTCTCGCTGACGGGCACGAGCTTTGCCGCAAGCCACTACCTCATCACCTCCACCAAGCAGATCAAGCCCAGCGTGCTGAAGCAGCTGCGCGGCAAAGCTGGCTCGAACGGGGGCAAGGGCGCAGCGGGCTCCGACGGCTCACAGGGATCACAGGGGGTCCCGGGCGCGGCAGGCCCGAGCGGTAAAACGGGGGAACCGGGCCCCAACGGCAAAACGGGGGAACCGGGCCCTACGGGCCCACCCGGCCTGAGGGGTGAAACCGGGCCGAAAGGTGAAGCGGGCGCGAGCGGCGCGCCGGGAGCCGAAGGTAAAGCCGGGACTACAGGAGCAACCGGTGTGACGGGCGCGTCGGGCACAGCGGTCGCATATGCGCACATCAGTGCGAGCGGTGTAGTCGAAGCGTCACCGGGTAGCAAGAACTTCACCGGCGCAAAAGTTGAAGACCCCGGTGCCGAAGGCGTCTACTGTATCTCTGGGTTGACCGCGGAACTACACAATGTCGTGGTGACCATCGACAACAAAGAATCCGAAGAACCGTTCTGGGCCACGGCAACGATCGGGGAAAGCGCCTACGTGAAAACGAAAAAACCTTGCAGCACGACGCCCCAGATCACCGTCGAAACCGGATCATTTTCTAAGGCAAAAACAGAACCGGTAACGACTAACGCGCCGTTCTACATCGCGATCAACTAGGCGATCGCGACCGGAGACGCGAACATGACCACACGGCGGCTCGCGGCGCTGGTATCGAGCGCGGTCGTTGTCCTGGTCGCGGCAGCCGCCGCCCCGCCGCAGGCGGGCGCGTGGTGGAACAGCATCTCGCCGACACGCTCGCCCAGCGTGCCATTCAGGGTATGCCCGCCGGCCCGACACTCCGTGAGCTGTTCGCTGATCGAGGACCCCACGCAGGGATCGCGGGGGCGCGGCCCGGTTCCCGCCGGCGCGATCACGCGCGGTCCCGAGCAGGAAGTAAGCCCCGCCCTATCCGGCCACGGCGAATTAGGCGGCTACTCGCCCGCGGACCTTCGAAGCGCCTACGAGCTCCCGGGCGGCGACGCGGGGGCCGGGCAGACCGTGGCCGTCGTCGAGGCCTACGACGATCCCGACGCGGAAGCCGACCTCGCCGAATATCGCAGCAAATACGGGCTGGCGAGCTGCAGCGCCGCGAGCGGGTGCTTCACGAAGGTCAACCAGCACGGTGGCAAATCGCTCCCCGCGCCCGACGCCGCATGGGCCGAAGAGGCGTCCTTCGACCTCGACATGGTCTCGGCGATCTGTCCGAACTGCCACATCCTGGTGGTCGAGGCTGAAAACGCGGAAAGCCAGAACGTCGCGAGCGCCGAGGACGAGGCGGCGGCGCTCGGCGCGAACGAGATCAGCGACAGCTTCGCCCAGACGACCCCGCTCGAACCCCTGGAAGCAGCGGCCTACGACCATCCTGGCATACCGATAGCGGTGGCGGCGGGAGACGGCGGCTACGGCGTCGTCTGGCCCGCCGCGAGCCGGCACGTGATCGCCGTCGGGGGCACTACGCTCGAGCCCCCCGCGGGGCGCGGCGGCTGGACCGAAACCGCCTGGTCGAAAACCGGGGGCGGCTGCAGCACGGAAACGAAGCCGGCGTGGCAGACCGACGAAGGTTGTGCAGGCAGGACGACCAACGACGTGGCGGCGATCGCCGACCCGAATACGCCGGTGTCGGCGTACGACAGCTTCGAAACGCATGGCTCGCCCTGGCTGCTGGCTGGCGGCACGAGCGTCGCGGCGCCGATCGTCGCTGCGGCGATGGCGCTGGCGAGCCCCTACACCCGCTCGTTCGACGGCGCGCAGAGCCTGTATCTGGAGCAGGCCAACGGCATCGACGGCTTCTACGACGTTCTCACCGGCGCCACGGGCAGCTGCCAGAGCTACCTCTGCGAAGCGGGGGTTGGCTACGACGGCCCGACCGGTCTCGGCGGCCTACGGGGGGCTCCGGAAGTGCCGGCGCCCGTACCGGTCACGGTCGGCGCGAGCACGGCGACGTCCGGCGAAGCCACGCTAGAAGGCACGGTCAACCCCCACGACACGACCGTGAGCTGCGTGTTCGAATACGGGCACAGCTCCTACGAGGAAAGGAGCGAGCCGTGCTCTCCCCAGCCGGGCGCGGTCGTCTCACCGGTCTCCGTCTCCGCGAGGCTCACGGGTCTCACACCCGGGGTCAGCTACCAGTATCGCGTCGCGGTCTCCTACCCCGGGGGGTCGAGCGCGGGCGAAGTCCTGACCCTTACGGCGCCGAGCGAACAGCCGTCGGTGCTGTCGCAGTCTGCCTCCTCGCTCACCCAGACCTCCGCGACGCTCGGCGCGACGATCAATCCGGGTGGCGCAGCGGTCGAAGCGTGCTGGTTCGAATACGGCCAGAGCTCGCCGGCCTACGGATCCTTCGCCTACTGCACGACGCAGCCGGGCGCCGGCAACTCTCCGGTCCCTGTGTCCGCGACGGCGGGCTCCCTGCGGCCGGACACCACCTACCACTTCCGGGCATACGTCCGCACCGGCCCGGGCCACGAAGTCCTCGGCAGCGACCAGACCTTCACGACGCTGGCGCTGGCCCCGACGGCGACGACGCTGCCCGCGTCGGCCATCGGCACGGGCTCCGCGACGCTCAACGCCACCGTCGACCCGAACGGCGCGGACGTCACCTCGTGCGAGTTCGAATTCGGGAGCGGCGCAAGCTTCGTACCCTGCTCGCCCGATCCCGGCTCCGGAGAGTCGCCCGTGGCCGTGTCGGCCACCGTCGGCGGCCTCTCGCCGTCGACGCGCTATCTGTACCGGGTGATGGCCGCGAACGCCGGGGGCGATGCCTACGGCGCGATCGATGAACTCACCACCGCAGCCGCCCCGCCGGAGTCGGGCAGCCCGGAAGGCCCGCTCACCCCACTGAGCACCTCCTCGACCGAAGACCCGCTCAGCCCACCGCCCACGCAGGGCGAGGAGTCCGCCGGCGGGCCGACGCCGGCGTGTGCCGCACATCTCGCCTCGAGAGCGCTGCTCGCCAGCCCGTCGGGGGCAGTCAAGCTGACCCTGCTGTGCGCCCGGGAAGGTGCCGAGCACCATGGCACGGTGACGTTGCTGGCCTCCAACGGCTCGGGTTCGGGCTCGCGATCCTCGAGCCGGGCGAGCACCGC
This sequence comes from uncultured Solirubrobacteraceae bacterium, assembly GCA_963722435.1. Classification (GTDB taxonomy): domain Bacteria; phylum Actinomycetota; class Thermoleophilia; order Solirubrobacterales; family Solirubrobacteraceae; genus Palsa-744. Next base: position 201,414 of record CAVRKZ010000002.1, read on the forward strand.
GCTCGCGACGGCCTCTTTCGCGGTGCCCGCCGGCGGCGCGGCGACAGTCGTGCTCCACCTCTCCGCGCAGGCCCGGCACCTGCTTTCCAGAGCGCACCTCCTGCACGCCCGGGCGGTGATCGTGACGGGACCCCCGCTCGCGGCGCCGACGAGCTCCGTGACCGTCACACTCCGGGCGCGAACGACGGCGCGCCGCTGAGCCGCAACGCCTCGGCAAGCGCCGGCACGACGGGCCGGCGTCAGTGCAGCGTGAAGGTCTCCGACCAGGTCACGGTCGAGCCACCAGTGATCTTGAAGATCGCTTCCACGTTGAGCTTGATGCGTGTCACGGGGGGCTTGAGCAGGCGCTTGCCTTCCTTGGTGAGCAACAGATGGATCGCGCTCCTGGCCTCCTTCGTGTACGTGAGCGCAGCGCGGGCGACCACGACCCTGCGGAGACGTTTGTGCGGACCCATCACCTTCACGTACCACTCGAGTTCGAAGTGGCCCGCGCCCGGCGCCGTGAACCCGAGCGAGTACGAGGAGCTCTTGCGCACGGCCTTCAGCTTGGCTTCGGCGAGCTCGTGGGGCAGCTGGCTGAGGAAGGCATCGTGAACGGCCGTGACGGTCGGCTTCGGGTGCCCCGTGCTCGGCGGGTCGTCGAGGACTTCTTTGTTTTCTTCGACTTTGCGCGCGACAACTGCGAGCGCGTTCGTGCTTTCGGCCTGGCTGGAGCCCTGAACGTTGAACGCGGTGACGACACAAGCGAGCAGGTGGCCCTGGTCGGCCGATTCGATCGTGTGGGTCGCTTCGGTGGCGCCGGCGATCGGCACTCCTTCCCGGTACCACTGGTAGCTGAAAGCGGGAGGCGGCGCGCCTTCCCACAGGCCGTGTTCGCATGTGATCGTCGCGCCGAGCGAGGCTGAACCGGTGATCGACGGCGCGACCACGTCTTTCGGGCTGACGCCGGCAACGCGCACCGCGGCGCTGTCCGCCGAAGGCATGACCTTCCTTGTTGGTCTCGGTGACGCGGCAGGCCAGCTCTAGCCCGCGATCAACGCTCTTGACCTGGAAGTTCTTCGACGTTTCGCCGGAGATCGGCACCCCGTCGAGCAGCCATTCAAACGAGGGCGTCAGCGGCGCGCCGTTCCACTTGCCTTCTTCGCAGGTCAGCGTGTCGTTGACCTGCGGGCTGCCCGTGATCGTCGGCGCTTCAACCGGTTCGGGCACGCCGCCCGGGACGTAGAGTTCGGGGCTCCGCGCTTCGCTTGGGCCGATGCTGTTTTTCGCGCTCACAACGCATGTGAGGAGCTGGCCGCGATCCGCTTCGAGGACCTTATACACGCGGCCCGTGCCGGTTTCGGTGCCATCGAGCAGCCACCGGTAGGTGTATTCGATCGGCTGGGAGCCTTCCCATTCACCGCGTTCGCAGGTCAGCGTTTCGTTGATGCGAGGAGTCCCGAGGATCGAAGGCGCCACCGTGGAGACGGGAGCTTTACCGGAGATCTCGAGCGGTTCGCTGAACGCCCGGCCGGAGCCGTAGCTGTTCGTGGCCGTGACCTGGCAGGTCAGCGTGTTGCCTTCATCGGCGCTCTGCACCGTGTAGCTGCTGTGGGTCGCGCCTGCGATGTCGACTTCCTTAGAGGTTTTCGCGTCGCGCACCCACTGGTATTCGTAGCTGATCGGGCTCGTGCCTTTCCACTGGCCTTCGCTGCATGAGAGCGCTTTCCCGCTCCCCGAGATGAGCGGCAGGCCGGTGTCCTGCGGGGCTTCCCCGCCGCCGGCCTTGGGGATTACGAAGGCTTCGCTGCGGGCGGCCGTGCCTTTGCCGCCTTCGTTTTCGCCAGTCACGACGCAGAACAGCGTGTGTCCCACGTCGGCTTCTTTGACGGTGTATTTGCTCGTTTTCGAAACTTCTTCTTCGCTTTTTTCGACCTGCCGGTACCAGCGGTATTCGTATCCTGTCGGGGAGCCGGTCCATTCCCCGTGGTTGCAGGTCAGCGAGGACCCTTCTGTTTTCCCGCCTTCGATCACTGGCCGAGTGAGGTCTTCAGGTTTTTTGACGCCGATCTTGACCGCCGCGCTCGCTGCGGTTTCGTTGCCGACGCTGTTCGTGGCAGTCACCCGACACGCCACTTCCTTGCCTTCGTAGGATGCTTCGACGAAGATTGTGGATCCCGACGCCCCGGAGATGCTGGCGCCGTTGAGGAGCCATTGATAGCTGTAGGTGATTTCTTCGGTTCCTGTCCATTTGCCGTGGCTGCATGTGAGCGTTTGCCCGACGGCAGGGGTGCCTTCGACCTCCGGCGGTTCACCTGCGACCAGTTTCGGGGGCGTGCCTTTGACGGACACACTGTTGCTGCTTTCCCTGAACGCTTCGCCGGTGCTGTTTTTCGCGGTGACTCTGCAGGTCAGCGAGTGGCCTTCGTCTGCTGGTTTGACTTCGTAGGTCGAGCCCGTCTGTCCCGCGATTTCGTGGCCTTCACGCCGCCAGCTATAGGTGAAGGTCGGCGTCGGACTCCCGGTCCATTTGCCCTGCGAGCAGGTCAGCTGAGCGCCGAGTTTCCCTTCGCCGGTAACCTCAGGAGCTTCGATGGAAACGGGCGGTTCCGGTTTCCCTCTTTCCGGCCCAAACTCGATGCTGTTGGAGCTTTCCGCTTCGGCTTTTTCTGACCCACTGGACCCCGTGACGATGCACCAGATTTGGTAGCCTTCATCGGCTTGCGTCAGCGTGAGGCCAGGCTCTCCTTCCCCTTCGCCGCTCGAGATGACTTCGCCTTCGCGGATCCAGGTGAATTTGAATTTCCCGACTTCACTCCAAGTGCCGGTTTCGCAGAACACGCGTCCGCCGAGCTTCGCGCTGCCTTCGACGAACGGCAGCGTGCGGTCAGTGGGCGTGGCGAGGGCGGCCACGGCCAGCACCGATGCGAGCACGCAGAGCAGCGCGGTGCTGCCCGGCAGTAACCAACGGCGCGCAAGGCCTCGCCGGGCTGACATATCCTCTCCTTGACGTCGTCGCCCAATCATGATGCCCCTGGAAAACAGGAGCAGCAACCTTAGCGGCACCTCGTGGAGGTGTCAAGCACGCACCGCACCGTGCGCCACCGGCCCTTCGGGCTCGTTCCGACGCGGCCTGGAGCGCTCGATTCGCCTCTCGCGCGGAGCGCGCAGCGGGCCGTATCATGGGTCCGGAGGGCATGTGTGACCGATCACAGTATTCGCGTGCAGGGCTCGGGGGACGGATGCTCCGCCGTTCGGGGGCGCTGCTCGCGCTCGTCGCGGCGTTGGCGGCGGCGGGATCGGCGCGCGCGGCTGCACCGGTGCAGGTGCGTGCGCTCACCGCGCTCTCCAACCTGACCACGCTGACCCGCTGGGCGTACCCACAGTGGCAGGCGAGCGCGCACGAGGACCCGTCGGCACGCACTCGGGTCCTCGGCCATCTGAGCTTCCTCACCACTGACGGCCAGGCCGCCGTGTACCTCGAGCTGCGCTCCGCGATGGTCGGCGGGCACTCGTGGATCCTCGTTCCGCTCCCCGGTCGGCCCAACGGCGTCCAGGGCTGGGTGCCGGCGAGCGCGCTGGGAGAAGCCCATGTCACGCACGAGCATCTCCGCGTCAACCGCGAGGCCTTCCGCATCACGCTCTACCGCGGCAGCACGCCGATCTTCAGCGCGCCGGTCGGCGTCGGGCGGCCCGCGCTGCCTACGCCCGGCGGGCACTTCTACGTGACGGAGAAGCTGATCTCCACAGAACCCGACGTCTACGGACCGTACGCGCTCGGCACGAGCGCGTACGCCCCGACGCTCAGCGAATGGCCGGGCGGCGGGATCGTCGGGATACATGGCACCGATGAACCCCAGCTGATCCCGGGGCGGCCTTCGCATGGCTGCATCCGGCTGCGCGACGACGACATCTCCAGGCTCTGGCGGCTGGTCGAAGTCGGCACGCCGATCGAAATCGTCTGAGGCCTAGCCGGTGAAGCGCGGCTTGACGGCCGCCGAGTACGGCCGCACGAACACGCGTGAGCCGGCGGCGCTCGCGCAGTTCACGTTCTCCATCACGGCTGTGTAGGACAACCGGTGGGCGCCGTGCGAGAGCTTGCTGGCGTTGACCTTGAGCGTGAAGCGCCCAGGGTGCGCAGACGAGCTATGGAAGGTCTTCAGCTTGCGCCCATCGATATAGAACGTGATCTGCTTGACACCCGGCGCGCTCACCTGGACTGTGAACGACCCGCGCTTGGGGCCGGTCGCGCCGCGCACGACAGGTGGGGTCGCTTCGCACTTCGCGAGGACCGCTACTTGCGGAGTCGGGGTGGGGGTGCTGCTGCTCGTCGTCGCCGCCGTCGTGACGGCAGGGGTTTTCTGCGTGACCGGCACGTTGACCTGCACGGGTGCCGAGGGCCCTTCGATGGTGGTCCCACCTTCGGTCGTCGCGGTGAGCGCGGCGACGTTCACATAGGAGCCTTCCGTTTTCAGCAGGCGGGTACAGGTGTAGGTCGTCGTGTGCCCCGGCTCGAGCGGAGCGCCGCCGGGCCCGCCCGCCAGCGTCCCCGCTTCGCAATAGGGATCTTCCAGCGCCAGTTCGGTCAGCGGCGTAGTGCCGGTGTTCGAGACGACGATCTCGTATTCGACGGTCTGACCGACCGTGGCTTTCAGCTCTTCGGCCGTGTAGGTCGAGCCGGCGCCGATGCGCTGGAGCTTTTCAATCGTAAACTGGCTGCTGCCATGCGGGGAGCCGGGGACCGTCACTTCGACCGGCTGGCTCACTTCGGAGATCGGCGGCCCACCGACGGGCGTCGCCAAGACGCTCGCGACGTTCTCAACCGTTCCTTCCGTTTCGAGCGTGCGGCTGCAGGTCCAGCTGGTCGTGCCGCCAGGCTCCACGGGCATGCCGTCCGGGCCGCCGGCCACAGTCCCGGCTGCGCAGAAGTGGTCTTCGATTTCGCCGAACGTCAGGGCCACGTTGCCGGTGTTCCTCGCGACGATCTCGTAGTCGACGACCTCGCCGATCGTGCCCATCAGCGGCATCGGCGTGTAGGCGCCACCGCTCCCCGCGATCTTCTGCAGCTTTTCGAGCATGAACGCAGGCGTGAGCGGTTCCTTCTTCGGTTCCGGCGCGCTCACGCTCACTTCCACTACGTTCGACGGCTTCGTCGTCGGCTTGCCGCCGACGGTCAACCCGGTGACTTCGGCCTCGTTGGTGAAGGTGCCGGACGCCTTCAGGGCACGCTTGCACGTGTAGGTCGTGGATCCGCCTTCGGGCACCGGCCCGCTGGGGCCACCCGCGATCGTGCCGGCGTCGCACTCGGGGTCGGTGAAGCTCGTGAACGTCTCGGACACCGTTCCGGTGTTCTTGACGACGATCTCGTATTCGACCGTCTCACCGACGGTGCCAGTGAGGGTTTCTGTCGTGTAGCCGGTGCCGCTCCCGGCTATGCGCTGAAGCTTCTCGATCGTGAAGGACGGTTCCGGCGTCGCCTGTGGTGGAAGGATCGTGAACGATGGTTCTTCGGTCGTGAAGGGCGATTCTTCGAGGTCGACCTCGAAGTAGGACTTCCCCGGTTTGCAGGAAGACGTGCCGAGTACGACCACGAAGGCGTTGCCGTCGTCGTCGGTCTTGAGCGCTTCCTCGCCGGTCGGTTCGGTAGCAGTGCCGCCGGCCAGTTCTTTGATCCCCGCGATGACTTCGCCATTCGCGCGCAGCCAGGTCAGGTGCGGCGGGACTTCGCAGCGCGAGAACAGCTCCGGCGCGGCGACCCGCACTTTCGCCTCAGTCGAGCCGGACTCGACCTGGACCAGGGTCGCTACGGAGCTAGACCCTTCATCCTCCACCTGGGTTGACGGCATCACGGTGACGCCTTCGGGGCTGGGTTTCGCTGCCTCGACTGCGAACCCGGCTGCGAAAGATTCGACCGTCGTGTTGCCGTTGCCGGTCTGCGTGTGAGCCGAGACGACCGTGTCGCCGACGGCGCAGTTCGGGCCAGCCACGAGCGCGACGTTGGCGTTGCCGTTGCCGTCGAGTTCGACGACGGTTTCCCGGCCGGTCGATGTTTTCTCAACGCCGGTGCTGAATTCGTTCGGGTCGACCCATGTGATCGTGCCGCCGCTGAGGCTGCACCGGCTGAACAGCTGAGCGTCGCCGATTTCGACGGGCGTCCCGCCCGGGTAGACGGCGGGGTCGCACTCGACTTCGACGACGTCGCCCACCTCGCCGACGTGTTTGAACTCGCCCTGGCGCATCACCCCTGGGAGAGTGTGGATCACGCAGTTCGCCGATTCGGGCGCTTCGTCCTGCGGCGAAACGACGGTTCCGTGTGCCATCGCAACTCCAGGCATGAGCACGGTGAGCGCGACGACCGATATGACCACGATCATCGAAACGATCGTTCCCGCTCGTATCCTTCCCTCAGACAGCATCGCGTCTCTCGCTCTACAGGTTGGTGGTGATCACACGCCGGCCGTGTCTACGAGGTGCAGACCGACCGGCCTTTCTAAAGGCGTGGGGCCCCGGAAAGCTCTGCTCCCGGGGCCCACGCGTTCCTCCTACTTCACAGGGTTAGCTTCAGAATGGCGGAGTCGGTTCCGGAGCGTCGATCGTGAAGCTCGGTTCTTCGGTGTTGAACGGGGATTCTTCCTCGTCAGCCTCGAAGTAGGACTTGCCCGGCTGGCAGGACTCGGCGCCGACCGCGATCACGAAGGCGTTGCCGTCGTTGTCGGTCTTCAGCGCTTCATCGTCGCCCGGCACGAGTTCCGTGCCACCCGCGAGTTCTTTGCCAAAGCCGACAGCATCGATGGGCTCGGGTGTCTCATCAATCTCCTCCGTCGTGAAGTTCGGACGCAGCCAGATGACTTTGGCTTCGCTCTCTCCGAACGGAGCGACTTCGCAACGCGAGAAGAGCTCCGGTGCGGCAACCCGCACTTTCGCCTCAGTCGAGCCGTACTCGGCCTGGATCAGAGTCGCGACAGAGCTCGACTCTTCATCCTCGACCTGTTCCTTCGGCATGATCGTCACGGCTTCAGTCGACGGTTTCGCCGGTTCGACAGCGAACCCGGCGGCAAACGATTCAACCGTCGTGTTGCCGAAGCCCGGTTCGGTGTGACCCGAGATCACCGTGCCACCGACGGCACAGTTCGGACCAGCCACGAGCCCGACGTTGACGTTGCCATCACCGTCGAGTTGGACGTGGATCGAGCCGCCCAATTCAGCGGTCGGGACGCCCTCGCTGAACTCGTTCGGATCCACCCAGATGATCCCGTGGAACCCCGGACCGCCGAGCCCCTCGCAGCGGCTCTCAAGCTGCGCGTCGCTGATTTCGACCGGTGTGCCGCCCGGGAAGACAGCCGGGTTGCACTCCACGGTCACGATGTCGCCGACACTGCCGACGTTCGTGAACTCACCCTGGCGCATCAGGCCAGGGAGCGTGTGGATCTTGCAGTTCGCGGCTTCTGCTTTTTCGACGGACGGCACCACCGTTCCGTGTGCCGAGGCAGACCCCGCCATCAACAGCAGGCTGGCGATGAGCACAAGCGTGCCCGCCCATAGGTTACGTCGCTCCATGACATTCCTCCAGTTGAGTGTTCCTGTGCTCGCCACCCGGCAGACCCGGGCTAGCAGCCCCGACAAGGGATCCCCGCCATACCGCCGAAGCCCCCCCGTGATTTTCTTTGGAACGGAGAAATACCATGGCCTGCGCAGAAAAGATCCCAGAAAGTTCGCAAATTGCGGGTTTTTTGGCGCCAAACGCCTAAACATCCACGGTTTGCAGGGGTTTCGTGGCGTTCGGGTGCCCCTTGTCGTTGGCGTGCCGAACGGCGAGGAGCCTCGGCACCCTCCGAGTCGAGCGCGGTACGGAGGCGTCGAGCGCCCCGCTGAACGAACGCTCCCCGCCCAACGAGAGCGCCCCGCTGAAGGAACGCTCCCCTTAGATGCGTGGGGCCCCGGGAGCTGCTCCCGGGGCCCCACGCATTCGTCTACTTCACAGGGCTAGCTTCAGAATGGAGGAGTCGGTTCCGGAGCCTTGATCGTGAAGCTCGGTTCTTCGGTGTTGAACGGGGATTCTTCCTCGTCGACCTCGAAGTAGGACTTGCCCGGTTTGCAGGACTCGCCGCCGAACACGATCACGAAGGCGTTGCCGTCGTTATCGGTCTTCAGCGCTTCATTGCCGCTCGGCACGAGCGCCGTACCACCGGCGATTTCTTTCCCGAAGCCGTACAAGGGCCCCGCCGTGAAGGTCGGACGCAGCCAGCTGACTTTTTCATCGGTTATTCCGTTAGGGGCGACTTCGCAGCGGGAGAAGAGCTCAGGTGCGGCAACCCGCACTTTCGCCTCAGTCGAGCCCTCCTCGACCTGGATCAGAGTCGCGACAGAGCTCGACCCTTCATCCTCGACCTCTTCCTTAGGCATGACCGTCACGCCTTCGGTCGACGGTTTCGCCGGCTCGACAGCGAACCCGGCGGCAAACGATTCAACCGTCGTGTTGCCTTTGCCCGGTTCCGTATGGCCCGAGATCACCGTGCCGCCGACGGCACAGTTCGGACCAGCCACGAGCGCGAGGTTGACGTTACCATCGCCGTCGAGTTCGACTTTGACCGCGGGGCCAAACGTGACCGCGTAGTGGCCGTCGCTGAATTCGTTCGGGTTTTCCCAGAGGATCCCGTGAGTTTCCTCCGGGTTGCCGAGCCCCAGGCATCGGCTGTTCAGCTGCGCGTCGCTGATTTCGAGCGTGGTGCCGCCCGGGAAAACAGCCGGGTTGCACTCCACGCTCACGATGTCGCCGACACTGCCGACGTCCGTGAACTCACCCTGGCGCATCAGGCCAGGCAGGGTAATGATCTTGCAGTTCGCCGCTTCTGCTTTTTCGGTGGCTGGGACCACGGTTCCGTGCGCCGAGGCAGACCCAGCCATCAACAGCAAGCTGCTGATAAGCACAAGCGTGCCCATCCATAGGTTACGTCGCTCCATGACATTCCTCCTGTTGAGTGTTCCTGTGCCTGCCACCCGGCACATCCGGGCGCGCTGGGCTCCTAAAGGCGTGGGGCCCGGAAAGCTCTGCTACCGGGACCCACGCTTCCTCCAATCCAAGAGTCCTTCCCTAGTGTTCGGTCGGCTGCGGTGCCTTGATCGTGAAGCTCGGTTCTTCGGTGTTGAACGGGGATTCTTCCTCGTCTACCTCGAAGTAGGACTTGCCCGGTTTGCAGGACTCGCCGCCGAACACGACAACGAACGCGTTGCCGTCGTTGTCGGTCTTCAGCGCTTCATTGCCACCCGGCACGAGTTCCGTGCCACCTGCAAGTTCCTTGCCGACGCCAATCGGCTCCGTCGTGAAGTTCGGACGCAGCCAGACGACTTTTTCCTCGAACTCCGAATTGACTTCGCAGCGCGAGAACAGCTCCGGTGCGGCAACCCGCACTTTCGCCTCAGTCGAGCCCTCCTCGACCTGGATCAGAGTCGCGACAGAACTCGACCCTTCATCCTCGACCTCTTCCTTCGGCATCACCGTCACGCCTTCGGTCGACGGTTTCGCCGGTTCGACGGCGAACCCGGCGGCGAACGATTCAACCGTCGTGTTGCCTTTGCCCGGTTCCGTATGACCCGAGATCACCGTACCTCCAACAGCACAGTTCGGACCAGCCACGAGCCCGACGTTGACGTTGCCATCACCGTCGAGTTCGACCTCATCCGCGGGGCCAGACCCACTGGCGAAATGGCCCGTGCTGAATTCGTTCGGGTTTTCCCAGAGAATCCCGTGGAATCCGCCGTTGTCGAGGCCCAGGCAGCGGCTCTCGAGCTGCGCGTCGCTGAGTTCGACGACCGTTCCGCCCGGGAAGACAGCCGGGTTGCACTCCACGCTCACGACATCGCCGACACTGCCGACGTTCCCGAACTCGCCCTGGCGCATCAGGCCAGGCAGAGTAAAGATCTTGCAGTTCGCAGCTTCTGCTTTTTCGACGGACGGCGCCACAGTTCCGTGCGCCAAGGCAGACCCAGCCATCAACAGCAAGCTGCTGATGAGCACAAGCATGCCCGCCCATAAGTTACGTCGCTCCATGACATTCCTCCAGTTGAGTGTCCCCGTGCTTGGCACCCGCCATATCCGGGCGCGGTGGGCTCCTAAATGCGTGGGGCCCCGAAAGCTCTGCTCCCGGGGCCCGCGCTTCCTCTAACTCAAGAGTCCTTCCCTAGTGTTCGGTCGGCTGCGGTGCCTTGATCGTGAAGCTGGGTTCTTCGGTGTTGAACGGGGATTCTTCCTCGTCAGCCTCGAAGTAGGACTTGCCCGGTTTGCAGGACTCGCCGCCGATCGCGATAACGAAGGCGTTGCCGTCGTCGTCCGTCTTCAGCGCTTCATCGCCACCCGGCACGAGTTTCGTACCACCAACGAGTTCTTTGCCGTCACCGACCGGGCCTTTCCCTTCTTCGATCGACCCGTTTTCGAAGTTCGGGCGCAGCCAGATGACTTTGGCCTCGGTGATGCCGTCTGGGCCGACTTCGCAGCGCGAGAAGAGCTCGGGTGCGGCAACCCGCACTTTAGCCTCAGTCGAGCCGTACTCGGCCTGGATCAGCGTCGCGACAGAGCTCGACTCTTCATCCTCGACCTGTTCCTTCGGCATGACCGTCACGCCTTCGGTCGACGGTTTCGCCGGTTCGACAGCGAACCCGGCGGCAAACGATTCAACCGTCGTGTTGCCTTTGCCGACTTCCGTGTGACCAGAGATCACAGTGCCACCGACGGCACAGTTCGGACCAGCCACGAGCCCGACGTTGACGTTGCCATCACCGTCGAGTTCGACATCGATCGAGTTGCCCGTCGAGTCAGTCGGAAGCCCCAAACTGAACTCGTTCGGGTCCAGCCAGAGGATCCCGTGGAATAGGCCGTTGTCGAGGCCGAGGCAGCGGCTCTCGAGCTGCGCGTCGCTGATTTCGACCACTGTGCCGCCCGGGAAGACAGCCGGGTTGCACTCCACCGTCACGATGTCGCCGACACTGCCGACGTTCCCGAACTCACCCTGGCGCATCAGGCCAGGCAGAGTAAAGATCTTGCAGTTCGGCGATTCTGCTTTTTCGGTGGCCGGCACCACGGTTCCGTGTGCCGAGGCAGACCCAGCCATCAACAGCAAGCTGGCGATGAGCACAAGCGTGCCCGCCCATAGATTACGTCGCTCCATGACTTTCCTCCAGTTGAGTGTTCCCGTGCTTGGCACCCGGACAACCGGGCTAGCCGCCCCCAACAAGGGATCCCCGCATACGCCGAAGCCCCCCCGTGGTTCTCTTAGGCACGAAGAAATACCACGGGTTGCGGCGAAAAGAACGCAGAAAGTTCGCAAATTGCGGATTTTTTGGCCCCAAACGCCTAAAACATGGCGGGTTTGCAGGGATTTCGTGATGGTTCGACGGGTCGTCTGCCCCCTGGCGTAGATGTGCCGAACTCTGGGTCAGAGGCACGCTTTAGCGGCGCAGCACGAACGAGCCCGTGCTCTTCACGGGCTTGCCGCCGACCGGCGTGAAGACGGTCGTCGCACTCAGCTCGATTCGGCGCGTGTTCTTGAGCAGGCGACGCCCCGCGGCGGTGAGCTTGATCTTGAGCGTCACCGTTCCTGCAGCCTTCACGGTGATATCCCCGGTGGCCACGACGACCTGCGGAGTGCGCGCGTGACCCCCCCGAGCCTTCTGGGAGGGCTGGAACCACGTCAGCTCCAACTTGCCGGCCTCCGGCGCGCTGAAGCGCAGGCGGTAGCCGTCGTTTCGCAGCAAGGCGCCGATCCGCGCCTCGGCCCCGGTCGGTATCAGCCGCTCGGCGAGCAGCCCCAGCACGTTGCTAGCGCTCGCCGTCGTACCCGACGTGCTCGTGCCCGTGGGCTGGGCCGGTTTGGCCGGACCGGTGGGCACTTCTTCCGGGAGCGTCGTGAAGGTCTGATCGGCGCCTTCGCCCGTCCCGCCTTCACCGACAGCGACGAGCCGCTCGTGGTAGAGAGTGTTGGGCCGCAGGGCGTAGACCCGGACGAACACGGCGACCGGCCCAGTGCTGTTCGACGCAAACGCGGTCATCCCCGAGACGAAGCCGCATTCGATCTTTCTCCCGTAGGCGGTCGTGGTTCCGACTTCGAATACGCAGGAGCTGATGGGGCCCGCCTCGGGGTTGACCGACCCGTACAGCGCCACGTGCGTTTCGGCGACCGCCGCCGGCGCTTCCGTGAGCGCGGTCGGCGAGATCTTGGCCACGTCGAAGGACATCAGTTCGCTCTTGCCTTCTTCGTTGCCGAGCGAGCTCGGCTGCGTGGCGATCGCTGTGTACTCGCCGAATTCGAGCGGTTCCTGGACCTGGGCGGCCCAATCGCCGTCTTCGACCTTCGCGGTGAGGGTAGCCTTGACCGGTCCCGCTTCGCCGGAGCCTTCGTGGATCGCGACGGTGACCTCTGTGCTGTCGCTGGCCGTGCCGGCGAACAAGGGGTGGCGGTCGCTCGAGGTCGGGGGCGGGCCCTCCGTCACGACAACCGTCGGTGGCAGCGTGTCGAGCGTGAACCCCCACGACACGCTGCGGCCTTCTTCGTTTCCGAGCCCGCTGGGCTCGGTTGCGTACACGGTGAACCGGTGTTCCCCTGCGGAGAGCGCTTTGGGAAGCGTAACGGACCATTCGCCGTGCGAGGTGTGCGCGGAGGCTTCCTCGACTTCGGTCGCTCCTTCGCGCACGTGAACGGAGATTTCGCCTTCTTCGGTCGCGGTGCCGAAGAAAGTCGGCTTCGTCTGCCGTGTCGGCGACGCCGGCTGTTCGAGTTTGACCGTCGGCGCTTCCGTGTTCACGACGAACGTGGCCGGCGCGCTTCTGCCTTCCCCGTTTCCGAGCGCGCTTTCGGTGCTCGCGACCGCAGTGTAGGTGTGCGTCCCGAGCGCAAGCGCTTCGACCTTGCCGGTCTCCCAGTGGCCGGCGACAACCTTCGCATCTATGGTGCGAGCGAGGGGACCGGTGTAGGAGGGCCCTTCGTGGACTTCCACCTTGACTTCTCGTTCTTCGCTTTTCGGGGCCTTCACGGTCCCCGAGAAGGAGGGCGTCCGGTTGTTGGATTCGGCCGGCGGTTTGGTCATTTCGACCTGCGGCGCTTCCGTGTTGATCTGGAACGTCAGCGGCTTCGTCGAGCCGCTCGGGTTGCCTTCGAGACCGCTCGGTTGCGAGGCGATCACCTCGTATTCGCCGTTTGAGAGCGGCGAGCTCGCGGTCACCTTGTAGGTCCCGCTGCTGACCTGGGTCACGAGCGTCGATTCCAGCGTCCCCGCCGGCTCCTTGAATACCCGTACCGTGACTGAGGTGCTTTCGTTCGAGGTCCCCGTGAACGTCGGGGTCGTGTTGTCCGAGATGAGCGCTACGGGTTCGAGGCTGATCTGCGGTGCTTCGGTGTCGATTTCGCTTGCATCGGGCTTGGTTTCCCCCTGCGGGTTGCCGCTCAGGCCGCTGATCTCGACCGCGAAGACCGTCACCGAATATTCGCCTTTCGGCAGTTTGCCTTCCAGGCCGGTTGACCATTTCCCTCCAGCGCCGACTTTCGTCTTGCCTTTGCCCACTTCTTCTTTGCCCTTCATCACGTGGACGAGGATTTCGGTGCCTTCTTCGGAGCCGGTCCCGGAGAACGTCGGGCTCAGGTTGTTCGAGCGTTTCGGCGGTTCGCTCAGCGAGACGCTCGGCGCTTCCGTGTCGAGTTCCGGTTTGAAACGCGCGCTTTCGCCCGCCGGGTTCGGGCTCAGGCCGCTGACCTCGGTCGCGTAGACCGTGTAGCTGTATTTGCCTGTCGTCAACGGTTTTTCGAGCCCCGTGGACCATTTCCCGCCGGCGACCGTTGTCTTGCCTTTGTCGATTTCTTTTTCTTCGGCGTTCAGCACGTGGACCACGACTTCCGTGCCTTCTTCCGAGCCGGTCCCGGAGAACGTCGGGCTGAGGATGTTCGAGCGCTTCGGCGGTTCGGACAGAGACACCTTGGGCGCTTCCGTGTCGAGTTCCGGTTTGAAACGCCCGCTTTCGCCCGCCGGGTTCGGGCTCAGGCCACTGACCTCGGTCGCATAGACCGTGTAGCTGTATTCGCCTTTGCTCAACGGTTTTTCAAGCCCCGTCGACCATTTCCCGCCCGCGACCGTCGTCTTGCCTTTGTCGATTTCTTTTTCTTCGGCGTTCAGCACGTGGACCACGACTTCCGTGCCTTCTTCCGAGCCCGTCCCAGAGAACGACGGGCTCAGGTTGTTCGAGCGTTTCGGCGGTTCGCTCAGCGAGACGCTCGGCGCTTCCGTGTCGAGTTCCGGTTTGAAACGCGCGCTTTCACCCGCCGGGTTCGGGCTCAGGCCACTGACCTCGACCGCGTAGACCGTGTAGCTGTAGTCGCCTTTCGCGAGCGGTTTTTCGAGCCCCGTGGACCATTTCCCGCCGGCGACCGTTGTCTTGCCTTTGTCGATTTCTTTTTCTTCGGCGTTCAGCACGTGGACCACGACTTCCGTGCCTTCTTCCGAGCCGGTCCCGGAGAACGAAGGGCTGAGGTTGTTCGAGCGCTTCGGCGGTTCGGACAGAGACACCTTGGGCGCTTCCGTGTCGAGTTCCGGTTTGAAACGCCCGCTTTCGCCCGCCGGGTTCGGGCTCAGGCCGCTGACCTCGGTCGCATAGACCGTGTAGCTATATTTGCCTTTCGCGAGCGGCGTTTCGACGGTCGCCGACCACGAGCCGCCAGCGCCGACCGTGCCTTTGCCTTTGCCGATTTCTTTTTCTTCGGCGTTCAGCACGTGGACCACGACTTCCGTGCCTTCTTCAGAGCCGGTCCCAGAGAACGAAGGGCTGAGGTTGTTCGAGCGCTTCGGCGGTTCGGACAGAGACACCTTGGGCGCTTCCGTGTCGAGTTCCGGTTTGAAACGCCCGCTTTCGCCCGCCGGGTTCGGGCTCAGGCCGCTGACCTCGGTCGCATAGACCGTGTAGCTGTAGTCGCCTTTCGCGAGCGGTTTTTCGAGCCCTGTCGACCACGCGCCGCCGGTACCGACCTTCGTTTTGCCTTTGTCGAGTTCTTCGGTGCCAGCCGCGTTCAACACGTGCACGAGAACTTCCGTGCCTTCTTCGGAGCCCGTCCCAGAGAATGTCGGGCTTGTGTTGTTCGAGCGCTTCGGCGGTTCGTTCAGCGACACGCTCGGAGCTTCCGTGTCGAGTTCCGGTTTGAAACGCCCGCTTTCGCCCGCCGGGTTCGGGCTCAGGCCGCTGACCTCGGTCGCATAGACCGTGTAGCTGTATTTGCCTGTCGCCAACGCTTTTTCGAGCCCCGTCGACCATGACCCGCCAGCGGCGACCGTCGTTTCGCCTCTGTCGATTTCTTTTTCTTCGGCGTTCAGCACGTGCACGAGTACTTTCGTGCCTTCTTCCGAGCCGGTCCCGGAGAACGACGGGCTCGTGTTATTCGAGCGCTTCGACGGTTCGGACAGAGACACCTTGGGCGCTTCCGTGTCGAGTTCGACCGAGTAGCGGGGGTGGCTTTCCCCGGACGAGTTCCCGCTCAGGCCGCTGGCCTCGGTCGCGTAGACCGTGTAGCTATATTTGCCTTTCGCGAGCGGCGTTTCGACGGTCGCCGACCACGAGCCGCCAGCGCCGACCGTGCCTTTGCCTTTGCCGATTTCTTTTTCTTCGGCGTTCAGCACGTGGACCACGACTTCCGTGCCTTCTTCAGAGCCGGTCCCGGAGAACGACGGGCTCGTGTTATTCGAGCGCTTCGACGGTTCGGACAGAGACACCTTGGGCGCTTCCGTGTCGAGTTCGACCGAGTAGCGGGGGTGGCTTTCCCCGGACGAGTTCCCGCTCAGGCCGCTGGCCTCGGTCGCGTAGACCGTGTAGCTGTATTTGCCTTTCGCGAGCGGCGTTTCGACGGTCGCCGACCACGAGCCGCCAGCGCCGACCGTGCCTTTGCCTTTGCCGATTTCTTTTTCTTCGGCGTTCAGCACGTGGACCACGACTTCCGTGCCTTCTTCAGAGCCGGTCCCGGAGAACGACGGGCTCGTGTTATTCGAGCGCTTCGACGGTTCGCTCAATAAGACGCTCGGCGCTTCCGTGTCGAGTTCCGGTTTGAAACGCGCGCTTTCTCCCGCCGGGTTCGGGCTCAAAGAACTCGCCTCCGTCGCGTAAACCGTGTAGCTGTAGTCCCCTTTCGCCAACGATTTTTCGAGCCCCGTCGACCATTTCCCGCCGGCGACCGTCGTCTTGCCTTTGTCGATTTCTTTTTCTTCGGCGTTCAGCACGTGGACCACGACTTCCGTGCCTTCTTCCGACCCCGTCCCGGAGAACGACGGGCTCGGGTTGTTCGAGCGCTTGACCGGTTCGTTCAGCGAGACACTCGGCGCGTCGGTATCGAGTTCCGGTTTGAAGTGCGCGCTTTCGCCCGCCGGATTCCCGGTCAGCGAGCTCGCCTCCGTCGCGTACACCGTGTAGATGTATTTGCCTTTCGCGAGCGGTTTTTCGAGCCCAGTCGACCACGACCCGCCCGCGGCGACTTTCGTTTCGCCTTTGTCGATTTCTTCGCTGGCCGCGTTCAGCACGTGCACGAGCACTTTCGTGCCTTCTTCAGAGCCAGTCCCCGAGAACGACGGACTCAGGCTGTTCGAGCGTTTGGGCGGTTTGGTCAGCGTGACGCTCGGCGCTTCGGTGTCGATTTCGAACCCGTCGGTCTTGCTTTCCCCGTGCGGGTTGCCGCTCAGAGAGCTCGTCTCGACCGCCACGACCGTCGCCTCATATTCGCCTTTCGGCAACGATGTTTCGAGGCCAGTCGACCACGAGCCGCCCGCGCCAACCGTCGTTTCACCTTTGTCGATTTCTTTCGTCCCCGCGGCGTTCAGCACGTGGACCACGACTTTCGTGCCTTCTTCAGAGCCGGTCCCGGAGAACGACGGGCTCAGGTTGTTCGAGCGTTTGGGCGGTTCGTTCAACGAGACGCTCGGCGCGTCGGTGTCGAGTTCCGGTTTGAAATGTGCGCTTTCGCCCACCGGGCTCCCGCTCAGAGAGCTCGCCTCCGTCGCGTACACCGTGTAGATGTAGTCGCCTTCGGCGAGCTGTTTTTCAAGCCCCGTCGACCACGAGCCGCCAGCAGCGACCGTCGTTTCGCCTTTGTCGATTTCTTCGCTGGCAGCGTTCAGCGCGTGCACGAGCACTTTCGTGCCTTCTTCAGAGCCAGTCCCCGAGAACGACGGGCTCAGGTTGTTCGAGCGTTTGGGCGGTTCGGTCAGCGAGACGCTCGGCGCTTCCGTGTCGAGTTCCGGTTTGAAGTGCGCGCTTTCTCCCGCCGGATTCCCGGTCAGCGAGCTCGCCTCCGTCGCGTACACCGTGTAGATGTATTTGCCTTTCGCGAGCGGTTTTTCGAGCCCAGTCGACCACGACCCGCCCGCGGCGACTTTCGTTTCGCCTTTGTCGATTTCTTCGCTGGCCGCGTTCAGCACGTGCACGAGCACTTTCGTGCCTTCTTCAGAGCCAGTCCCCGAGAACGACGGACTCAGGCTGTTCGAGCGTTTGGGCGGTTTGGTCAGCGTGACGCTCGGCGCTTCGGTGTCGATTTCGAACCCGTCGGTCTTGCTTTCCCCGTGCGGGTTGCCGCTCAGAGAGCTCGTCTCGACCGCCACGACCGTCGCCTCATATTCGCCTTTCGGCAACGATGTTTCGAGGCCAGTCGACCACGAGCCGCCCGCGCCAACCGTCGTTTCACCTTTGTCGATTTCTTTCGTCCCCGCGGCGTTCAGCACGTGGACCACGACTTTCGTGCCTTCTTCAGAGCCGGTCCCGGAGAACGACGGGCTCAGGTTGTTCGAGCGCTTAGCCGGTTCGTTCAACGAGACGCTCGGCGCGTCGGTGTCGAGTTCCGGTTTGAAACGCGCGCTTTCGCCCACCGGGCTCCCGCTCAGAGAGCTCGCCTCCGTCGCGTACACCGTGTAGATGTAGTCGCCTTCGGCGAGCTGTTTTTCAAGCCCCGTCGACCAGGACCCGCCAGCAGCGACCGTCGTTTCGCCTTTATCGATTTCTTCGCTGGCCGCATTCAGCACGTGCACGAGCACTTTCGTGCCTTCTTCAGAGCCAGTCCCCGAGAACGACGGGCTCAGGTTGTTCGAGCGTTTGGGCGGTTCGGTCAGCGAGACGCTCGGCGCTTCCGTGTCGAGTTCCGGTTTGAAGTGCGCGCTTTCTCCCGCCGGATTCCCGGTCAGCGAGCTCGCCTCCGTCGCGTACACCGTGAAGCTGTATTTGCCTTTCGCCAGCGGTTTTTCGAGCCCAGTCGACCACGAGCCGCCCGCGGCGACCGTCGTTTCGCCTTTGTCGATTTCTTCGCTGGCCGCATTCAGCACGTGCACGAGCACTTTCGTGCCTTCTTCAGAGCCGGTCCCGGAGAACGACGGACTCAGGTTGTTCGAGCGTTTGGGCGGTTCGGTCAGCGAGACGCTCGGCGCTTCGGTGTCGAGTTCCGGTTTGAAGTGCGCGCTTTCGCCCGCCGGGTTCCCGCTCAGAGAGCTCGCCTCCGTCGCGTACACCGTGAAGCTGTATTTGCCTTTCGCCAGCGGTTTTTCGAGCCCAGTCGACCACGACCCGCCCGCGGCGACCGTCGTTTCGCCTTTGTCGATTTCTTCGCTGGCCGCATTCAGCACGTGCACGAGCACTTTCGTGCCTTCTTCAGAGCCAGTCCCCGAGAACGACGGACTCAGGCTGTTCGAGCGTTTGGGCGGTTCGGTCAGCGAGACGCTCGGCGCTTCGGTGTCGAGTTCCGGTTTGAAGTGCGCGCTTTCGCCCGCCGGATTCCCGCTCAGCGAGCTCGCCTCCGTCGCGTACACCGTGAAGCTGTATTTGCCTTTCGCCAGCGGTTTTTCGAGCCCAGTCGACCACGAGCCGCCCGCGCCAACCGTCGTTTCGCCTTTGTCGATTTCTTTCGTCCCCGCGGCGTTCAGCACGTGGACCACGACTTTCGTGCCTTCTTCAGAGCCGGTCCCAGAGAACGACGGACTCAGGTTGTTCGAGCGCTTAGCCGGTTCGGTCAATGAGACGCTCGGCGCGTCGGTGTCGAGTTCCGGTTTGAAACGCGCGCTTTCGCCCGCCGGGTTCCCGCTCAGAGAGCTCGCCTCGGTCGCGTACACCGTGTAGCTGTAGTCGCCTTCGGCGAGCTGTTTTTCGAGCCCAGTCGACCACGACCCGCCAGCAGCGACCGTCGTTTCGCCTTTGTCGATTTCTTTCGTCCCAGCGGCGTTCAGCACGTGGACCACGACTTTCGTGCCTTCTTCAGAGCCGGTCCCGGAGAAGACTGGTTCCGTGTCGCGGGTGCGTTCGGCCGGTTTGTCGAGCGTGACGTGCGGCGCTTCGGTGTCGACTTCGAGCGGGTAGGTCGTGCTGTGGCCGGGAAGGTTCCCCAGGGCGCTGGCCTCGGTCGCGTACACGGCGTAGCTGCCGCCGGACAGTGGGCTTTCCAGGCCGGTCGACCATTTCCCGTCCGAGACGGTGGTCGTGCCCGAGTCGATCACTTCGTCTTTGCTGTTGACGACGTCAACGGTGACTTCCGTTTCCGGTTCGCTGCCCATCCCCGAGAAGATCGGGCTCGCTTTGCCGATCCTTGGGGCCGGTTCGCTGAGGACGACTTCCGGCGAGGAGGTGCTTACCGAGAAGGCGAAGGGTGGACTCGTGAAGGCACCGTCTTCCTGTTCGGCCACGGCGGTGTAGCTGCCGCTCGGCAGCCGATCGCCCGAGGGCACCATGACGGCCCATTCCCCTTGCCCGTTCGGCGAGGCTTCGAGCGTCAGCAGCGGCGACGTCGACTCGCCTTCGTAGATCAGGACGTATACCGGTTCCGCCAGGTCGATCGCTTCGCCGTTGATCGTCGGCAGCGGCCCCGTGGTGGGCGGCCTGCCCGTCGCGCCCCCGCTGGGAGGTTCGATCGACTCGATCGTCAACATCCCGGCCGCTTGCGCCGAGGAGGCCAAAGCCAGGCAGCCGAGCAGGACGATGGTCCAGAGCGTCCATGCCCGCATGCCGAATCGATTTCCTGCTGCCATCTCCGCACTCGCCCCAATTGCAGTCTCAACGCGATGCCGGCGCCGCCGGCCAGCCCAGGGCCCATTGCGACCGTACGCCGTTCGCGCACCCGGCCAAGCCGGCCGGATTTCGCTGAGCCAAAATCATAGGGACGTAGCCCTCGATTTCAAGCGGTGGGCGTGGCCCCTCGGAAAGCGGCTCGCCCTGCCGGGCGATCTGTGATAATTGCCGCGACCGGAAATCTACCTTCAGGATGGATCCATGCAGAAGCGGACTCGCAGGACGTTGGTCATCGCAATCGCCGTCGCTCTGGTCGCCAGCGCCTCGGCACTCGCAGGTCCGCTGAACGGCGCGACCTATGTGGGCAGCCTGCCAACGAGCGGGACGGCCGTTTACAAGCATCTGCACTTGAAGACCCATCCAGACGGCGGCGAGATCATCCTCACGGTGTCGCACAATGGGCGCACCGTCATGGCGAGGTTCTCGAGCGACCATCCGTTCATGTTCTGCCGCTCCGAACAGCTGCTGAAGCAGCAGGCGACCAAGCCCGCGCCGATCTCGAGCTCGGGATCGTTCAAGGCGACGATCGGCCAGAAGTACCTGGTCCAACCAGGCGAACCGGCGATCACGCAGGAGATCTCGGGGCATTTCTCCGGCCGCCGGGTGAGCGGGACGATCACGACGCTAGCCGGCGAATGCGGCGGCGTCTCGAGCTTCTCCGCCACCAGCTAGTAGCAGCGCGCCGAGCCGGGGGCGCCGGGTCGCGGCGCCGCGATGTGCGCGCCCCGATCGCGATACTCGCGGAGCTGCGATGAACGAAGCAGGTCGAGACGCGGCGGGCGGGCTAGTACCCGAGCGCGAACTTCGCGTCTTCGCTCATCCGCTCCGGCGACCAAGCCGGGGTGAAGACCATCTCCGACTCAACCGATCTGACGCCGTCGAGTTCGCCCACGAACTCTTCGATCTGTTCGTTGACCTGCGGCCCGATCGGGCAACCCGGTGTGGTCAGCGTGAACGTGACCGTGACGTTGCCGTCCGCAACCTCTACCCCGTAGATCAGACCGAGCTCGACGAAGTCGAGCCCCAGCTCGGGGTCGATCACGTTGGAGAGGGCGCCCATCACGTCCTCCTCGCTCGGCGCGGCGGTCAACTCGGACATGAGAACAGTCTAACCCCCCGCCCGGCCCCATCGGCGTCCTAGTTCTCGCAGCCGAGGCGGTCCCACATGTACAGCTGGATGCACTCGTTCGCTAGTTCCACGGCGCGCTCGTGCGACAGTCGCGGCAGCACCGTGTCCAGCGCCTGGTCCTCTGCGACCCCGGCCTCGAAGGCTTCCTCGCCCCGGAAGCCGGCGGCGATCTTCAGCGCCTCGCGGCGGTTCTCGCCGAGGCTCGGGAACACACCGACGAGGAACTCGGTGTTGGGGATCGGCTGACCGACCTCCAGCGAGGCGTGCCAGGCGGCGAGCAGATGAAGGTCATCGTCGTCGAGGTCCGCGATCGCCTTTGCGTAGTGCACGGACAGTTCCTGGTCGGGGATATCGTCGACCCAGGCGCGAACGACCTCGCCGACCAGCTGCCGGCGCGCCTCGCGGCCGAGCGAGTCGGCGATCACGCGGATCGCGTCCTGCGGCTGGATGAAACAGAGGGGCATCGGGCCTCCGGTCGTCCGAGGGGAACTGGCTGAAATGCAGCGTAGGCGCTCGGGTGGACGGCATCGCGCGCATGCCGCGCGCCCGGCCTGAGGTCCGGCGCCCGGACCAGTCGGAGCCGTCAGGCCCGCCGCGTCGCGGCTCTGCGAGGCGCTCTCGCGCGCCGGCGATTGGCGCTCAGACGCCGAGCGTGGCCGCGACGTTGGCGGCGTCGGGCTGCTCGGAGGGGCGAAAGCCGAGCGTGGCCCGCTGCGGCGCGCCCCAGTTCCACAGCGCAAGGTCGAGCGCCTCGAGCGGCACCCCGCTCGCATCGGCGAGCGCCGCCGCGCGCCGGTCGAGCAGGAGCGGGTCGCCGATGCCGAACACGCGCTTGGAGGCGAGCGCCGTGTCATCTTCGCCGCTTCGCGGGCGCGGGCTGGACAGCTGCAGGGAGTCGCCGCTGAGCTCGTAGACGCCGAGTCGTCCCAGCACGACGAGCAGCTCGTATCGCGCGCCCCGGCTCAGCCCGGGCAGCGCGAGTCGTTCGAACAGGCGCGCAAAGCGGCGCTCGGGCGTCCAGCTGGGGTCGCCTGTGAACGCTCTCGCCTGCGCGTGGTCGAGATCTCCGCCTGCCCGCTCGGTCCATTGCGCGTAGGCACGTATCGTCTGTACGCCGGCGCCGCGGCGGTGCGAGGTGCGCGGCCCGAGGACGAGCCCGTCGAGCAGCTCGGATACCTCATCCGGCACTGCCCCAGGCAGCGGCGCGATCGCCAGCAGCTGATCGGCGGCCGCGAACGGCTCCTCGCCCTCGGCGGGGCACAGGTAGGCGAGCACGAAGCACGTCCAGGTGGCGCTCTCGAGATCTCCGGCATCCGCGAGTGCGCGGGCGCGCCCGTAGACCCCCGGCGGGTCCAGCGCAAGCGCCGCCAGGCGGGCGCTAGAGAAGGCGATCTCGTAGACCAGACGCTCGGCGTCGGCGGAGGCGCGCAGCCCCGGCGCCAGCTTCGAGCTGTAGCCGTCCTCGGCCGCGCGGCCCTCGCGCCGCACGCGCAGGCCCTCGGCGCGCGCGCGGCGGGCTCCCGGGTCGCCGGCTCGCCTCGTTGTCGTGCCGGCACGTGCGCGGTCGGCAGTCGCGCCCGGCGCCCTGTTGGCGGGCAGTGTCTTGCTGCAGATCGCGCAACGCTCTATGAAGCGGTTGTGGCGACAGAACGTCGGCATACAACGGGGGGACGATAGCCGCGCTCGCGCGCCCGCACGGCTCCGGCGCGGAGCTCCTTGGCGGGCGCGTACCGGTACGCCGCTCGCGTCCTACCCTCTCCGCCTCGCCAGCGCGGGGCTTGGCTAGCCGGCGGGGACACCGGGGCTCACGTGATGCGGCGGGCCCTCGGGCCCCTCGTCCGCGTCGGCGTGGCCCGCGAGGCCGCCGTCTTCGGGCCGGGCGTCGTCGCCGTCGTGCGAGCGCCCCGCGAGGTAGCGGTTGACGATCCGCGCGCACTGGCGCCCCTCGTTGATCGCCCACACGATCAACGACTGCCCGCGGCGCGCGTCACCGGCGGCGAACACTCCATCCACGGAGGTCGTGTACGGCCTGACGGCGCGCACGTTCCCGCGCTGGTCCTTCTCGACGCCGAGCTGGTCGAGCAGCTCCTGCTCGGGGTGCAGGAAGCCCATCGCGAGCAACGCCAGCTTTGCCGGCAGCTCGCGCTCGGTGCCGGGTAGGGCGGAGAACGGCGGCTTCTCCTCGGCCTGCGCGATGCGCAGCGCCGCGAGCGCACCGGCGCCGTCGTCGACGAAGGCGACGGTGGTGATCGAGTAGTCCTGTTCGCCCCGACCCAGCTCACTGGCCTCCTCCATCGCATAGCTCAGGCGATACTTGAGCGGCCACTGCGGCCATGGCGTGAGCTCGTCGGGGCGGTGTGGCGGCGGCTCGGCGAGCAGCTCGAGCTGGACGATCGAGCGCGCGCCCTCGCGCACGGCGTTGCCGACGCAGTCGGCACCGGTGTCGCCGCCGCCGATCACCACGACGTCCTTGCCCGCAGCTGTGATCTCGCGCCCGCTGGGCGGCGGCTCGACTGTGGGCGCCGGCCCCAGCTCGCGCGCAACCCAGCGGTTGCGCCCGTAGAGGTAGTCCATCGCGAAATGCACGCCATCGAGCGCCCGCCCGGGCACCGGCAGATCGCGCGGCACGCGCGAGCCGGTGGCGAGCACGACGGCGTCGAAGCGCTCACGCAGCTCCTGCACGCTCACGTCGCTACCGACCTCGACGCCGCAGCGTATCTGCACGCCCTCGGCGAGCATCTGCTCGGCGCGGCGCTCGACCACCGCCTTCTCGATCTTGAAATCTGGCACACCGAAGCGCACGAGCCCACCGATCGCCTCGTCGCGCTCGAACAGCGTCACGGCGTGCCCGACGCGGCGCAGCTGCTGCGCGGCGGCCATGCCCGCGGGCCCCGAGCCGACGACGGCCACGGCGTGGCCGGTCTCGCGCCGCGGCGGCGACGGGCGCACCCAGCCCTCCTCCCACGCGCGGTTGATGATCGCGTTCTCGATCTGTTTGATCGTGACGGCGTCGCCCTCGCTGATCTCGAGCACGCAGGCCGCCTCGCACGGCGCGGGGCACAGCCGTCCGGTGAACTCGGGGAAGTTGTTGGTCTCGTGCAGCTGCGCGATCGCGTCGGCGAAGCGGTCGCGGTAGACGAGATCGTTCCAGTCCGGGATCAGGTTCCCCAGCGGGCAGCCGTTGTGGCAGAAGGGCACGCCGCAGTCCATGCAGCGGGCGCCCTGGGCGCGCAGCTCACCGACCGGCCGGGTGATCAGGAACTCCTTGAAGTCGTGCGCGCGCTCCGCCGGGTCCCTGTATGGAACCCCCTGGCGCTCGATCTGCAGGAAGCCGCCCAGCTTGCCCATCAGCGACCCGTTCCGCCGACCGCGCCCAGCGGGCTGGCGGCGGCGGGAGACCGGCCGTTGGATGCGCCGCTCGCAGCCAGCGCCTCTTCCTCGGCACGCTCGCGCAGCACGCGCTTGTAGTCGTGCGGCATCACCTTCACGAAGGCTCCCGCCTCGAGCAGCGAGCGCCACTGCTCGAGCACGCGCGCGGCCACCGGCGAGGAGGTGCGCGCTCGGTGCTCTTCGACCATCGCGCGCAGCTCGATCGCGTCCGCCTCGGAGAGCTCCTCGAAGCCGACCATCCCCATGTTGCAACGCTGCGGGAAGCGGCCGTGCTCGTCGAGGACGTAGGCCACGCCCCCGCTCATGCCGGCGGCGAAGTTGCGGCCCGTCTCGCCGAGCACGACGACGCGACCGCCGGTCATGTACTCGCAGCCGTGATCGCCGACCCCCTCCACGACGGCCCAGGCGCCCGAGTTGCGTACGGCGAAGCGCTCGCCGGCGAGGCCGCGGAAGAAGGCCCGGCCGGCGGTCGCGCCGTACAGGACGGTGTTGCCGACGATCACGTTCTCCTCGGCCTTGAAGTGCTCGCCCATGCCATCGCGCGGGCGGATCGCGAAGACCCCGCCGGAGAGCCCCTTGCCGGCATAGTCCTGAGCGTCGCCGCACAGGGTGAACGTGACGCCGGGGGCCAGCCAGCCGGCGAAGCTCTGTCCGGCCGAGCCCTCGAAGTCGACGACGATCGAGTCCTCGGGCAGGCCCTCGGCGCCGTGGCGCTGGGCGATGTTGCTCGAGAGGATGCCGCCGACACAGCGGTTGCGGTTGCGGATCTCCAGCGCCATCTTCACCGGCTCGCGCCGCACCAGCGCCGGCTGCGAGCGCTCGAGGAGCTGCCAATCGAGCGCGTCCTTCAGGACCTCGGGAGGCGGTTCCACACGCCGGCGCGGGGCGTCCTCGGGCAGCTCGACGTGGGCGAGGATGTGGGTCAGGTCGACGCCGCGCGCCTTCCAGTGCTCGATCGCCCCGCTTGCCTCGAGCAGATCAACCCGCCCGATCGCCTCATCGAGCGAGCGCAGACCGAGCGACGCAAGGATCTCGCGTACCTCCTCGGCAACGAAGAAGAAGAAGTTGACGACGTGCTCGGGCGTGCCCTTGAAGCGCTTGCGCAGCTCCGGGTCCTGCGTTGCGATCCCTACCGGGCACGTGTTCAGGTGGCAGGCGCGCATCATGATGCAGCCCGTGGCGATCAGCGGCGCGGTCGAGAAGCCCATCTCGTCCGCGCCCAGCATCGCCGCGATCACGACGTCGCGGCCGGTCTTCAGCTGACCGTCGGTCTGCACGACGATGCGCGAGCGCAGGTCGTTTAGCAGCAGCGTCTGCTGGGTCTCGGCGAGGCCGATCTCCCACGGCACGCCGGCCGCCTGGATCGAGGACAGCGGCGAGGCGCCGGTGCCGCCGTCGTGGCCGGCGATCAGCACGCGGTCGGCGTTCGCCTTGGAGACGCCTGCGGCGATCGTGCCGACGCCCACCTCGGAGACGAGCTTTACGGAGACCTGCGCCGCCGGGTTCGAACAGCGCAGGTCGTAGATCAGCTGCTTGAGGTCCTCGATCGAGTAGATGTCGTGGTGGGGCGGCGGCGAGATCAGCCCGACGCCCGGCATGGTGTGGCGGATCGAGCCGATGTAGGCGTCCACCTTGTGGCCGGGCAGCTGGCCGCCCTCGCCCGGCTTGGCGCCCTGGGCCATCTTGATCTGCAGCTCATCCGCATTGACGAGGTAGTGGATCGTCACCCCGAAGCGCCCGGAGGCGACCTGCTTGATCGCCGAGCGGCGCCGGTCGCCGTTGGGGTCGGGGGTGAAGCGCACCGGGTCCTCGCCGCCCTCGCCCGTGTTGGAGCGCCCGCCGAGGCGATTCATGGCGATCGCGAGCGTCTCGTGCGCCTCTCGGGAGATAGACCCCAGGCTCATCGCCCCGGTGCAGAAGCGCTTGACGATCTCGCTCGCCGGCTCGACCTCCTCCAGGGGTATCGACTCCCGATCACCACGGCCGATCGCCAGCAGGCCGCGCAGCGTGGCCTTGCGTGCGGCGTCCTCGTTGACCATACGGGCGTACTCGCGGTACTTCTCGAATGCGGGGCTCTCGCGCACGGCCTCATACGCCTCGCGATCGCCCTGCAGGGCCGCGCCCACGTCGCCGTTGGCCGCGCGCACGGCGTGCTGGACGAGGGCGATCGTCTCGGGGTTCCAGATGTGGTGCTCGCCGTCGCGCCGCCACGCGTACACGCCGCCGACCGGCAGCAGCTGATCGAGAGCCCGCCCGCCCGCCGGATAGGCGCGAGCGTGACGCTCGAGCGCCTCGCTCGCCAGCACCTCCACGCCGACGCCGCCGATGCGCGAGGCCGTGTACGTGAAATGCTTGTCGATCAGCTCCTTCTCCAAGCCGACAGCCTCGAAGATCTGCGCGCCGCGATAGGACTGGATCGTCGAGATGCCCATCTTGGAGATCGTCTTGAGCAGCCCTTTGCCGATGGCTTTGACGAGGTTCTGAGCGGCCTCCTCCGCGCCGAGTGCGACGGGCGGTCCGCCACTCTCGCCCGCCCGCGCGATGCGCCCTTCGGCGACCATCGCGTCGAGCGTCTCCAGCAGCAGGTATGGGTTGATCGCGCTCACGCCGTAGCCGATCAGCGTCGCGAAGTGGTGCACCTCGCGCGGCTCGCCCGACTCGAGGATGATCCCGGCGCGCAAACGCGTGCGCTCGAGCACGAGATGGTGGTGCACGGAAGCCACGGCGAGCAGCGAGGGGATCGGCGCCCTTCGCGGCCCGAGCTGGCGGTCGGAGAGGATGATGATGTTGGCGCGTTCGGCGATCGCCTCGCGCGCCTGGCGGCAGATACGCTCGATCGCCTCGCTCATCCCGCCTGGTCCCTCGGCGATCGGCCACGTGATGTCGATCTCGCGCGCCGCGTACACGTCGTGATCGACGTGGCGGAGGGTCTCCAGCTCGCGGTTGAGCAGGATCGGCTGGTCCAGCAGGAGCTTGTGAGCGTGCTCGGGCGTCTCGTCGAACAGGTTGCGCTCGTTGCCCAGGCTCGTGGCCAGGCTCATCACGATCTCCTCGCGGATCGAGTCGATCGGCGGGTTGGTGACCTGCGCGAACAGCTGCTTGAAGTAGGAGAACAGCGGCGGCGCCTGGTCGGAGAGCACCGCCAGCGAGAGGTCGTTGCCCATCGAGCCGACCGGCTCGGCCGCTTCGATCGCCATCGGCGCGAGCAGCACCCGCAGGTCCTCCTGGGTATAGCCGAAGGCGCGCTGGCGCAGGTGCAACGGCTGGTCGGACAGCGTGACCTGCTCGGAGGGCGGCAGCTGCGCGAACGGAACGGCGTTGCGGGCGTACCACTCCCCATAGGGATGGCGGGTGGCGATCTCGCGCTTGACCTCCTCGTCCTCGACGATCCGTCCCCGCTCGAGGTCGATGAGAAAGAGCTTGCCCGGCTGCAGGCGCCCGAGACGGCGCACCTGGTGCGGAGGGATGTCGAGCAGCCCGGACTCCGAGCCGAGGACGACGTAGCCGTCGGTCGTCTCAACCCAGCGCCCGGGACGCAGGCCGTTGCGGTCGAGCGTAGCCCCGACCACCCGACCGTCGGTGAACGCGACCGACGCCGGCCCGTCCCAGGGCTCCATCAGGCAGGCGTGGAACGCGTAGAAGCCCTTCAGGTACTCCGGCAGGTCTTCGCGGTCGCGATAGGCCTCGGGGATCATCATCATCGCCGCGTGCGGCAGCGAACGGCCGGCGAGCATCAGCAGCTCGAGCACGTTGTCGAACGTCGCCGAGTCGGAGTTGCCGGGGGTGACGACCGGCAGGATCTTCTGAAGATCCTCCCCGAACAGGTCGCTGCGCAGCTCTGACTCGCGCGCGCGCATCCAGTTGACGTTGCCCATCACCGTGTTGATCTCGCCGTTGTGGCAGATCACCCGATAGGGGTGGGCGAGCTGCCAGCTGGGGAAGGTGTTGGTCGAGAAGCGCGAGTGCACGAGCGCGAGCGCGCTCTTGGTGCGCTCGTCGCGCAGGTCGGTGTAGAACTGCGCCAGCTGATAGCTGATCAGCATGCCCTTGTAGTTGATCGTCCTGGAGGAGCTCGACACGACGTACAGGCCTGGCTCCTGCGCGGTCAGGTCGCTGATCCGGCGAATCACGTACAGCTTGCGCTCGAACGCGTCCTGGTCCTCTTGGAGCTCGGGGGCAGCCCCCACGAACAGCTGGCGGATCACGGGCCGGCAGGCAGCGGCCACCTCGCCCGTGTGCTCCTCGGCGACCGGCACCTCGCGCCACCCCAGCAGCTGCTGGCCCTCGGCGCGTACGATCTCCTCCAGCAGGCGCTCGAGCCGCGCCCGCGCGGCGGTGTCGGTGGGCAGGAAGCACATCAGCACGCCGTAGGCGCCGGCGCGCGGGAGCTCGAAGTCGACCGTGCCGCGCAACAGCTCGTCGGGCAGCTGCATGAGGATTCCCGCACCGTCGCCGGTGCACGGGTCAGCGCCGGTCGCCCCGCGATGCTCGAGGTTCTCGAGCGCCGTGATCGCGCGCGTGATCACCTCGTGCGTCGGCCTGTTGTCCAGCCGCGCGACCATGCCCACGCCGCACGCGTCGTGCTCGAATCGAGGGTCGTACAGGCCGACGGCCTGTGGCGGCTGCATGATGTGCGTGTTCATGGAAGTGCTCCTTGGGCGGCGCATCCCCGCAGTGAGCGCTCACTGTGCGGGCATACCCACCGTTGGCGCGCGCGGGCACCTGAGGCGGAGCCAAAAGCGTATCAATGCAGAGGGGGTTAAATCGTGATCGTGTGCGGCGCGGGCCGCAGTGTCTCGGCCTCGCTCCAGGAGCACAGGCTCCCCCTGCCCGGACACGTGAGGCAAAGATCCCTGTGCGGCTCTGAGCTGACGCTGAAGGGCCGCGCGCGCACGCTCTCGATGCGAGCGCGCACACGGGCTTCGAGCTGCTCGAGCGCTGCCGCCTGGAAGCGCTCACCGACCTGCTCTGACGCGCGCTCCAAGAACCAATGGACGACCTCCACGCAGGCTGCCCCCGTGCGCAGGACGGCGAGCGCGTAGAGTTCGCGCTGCACGCCGTAGCGGGCCTCCACGAGCGCCTCCAGATCCTCGTCGGCGGCGACGCGGTCGCTCTTGTAGTCGAGCACCAGGTAGCGCCCGTCGCCCTCATCGGCGAGCACGTCGATCACACCTGTGATCAGCGGCGTGTGCTCATCGCAGGCAAACGCGAACGGGTGCTCGCGCCTGAGCGTGCGCGCGGCGGCCATCCGCATCGCCGGCTGCGCCGCGGCGGCGGCGGCGAGCAACTGGGCGATCTCCACGCGCTCGCGCTCGCCGACGCGCAGCCCCAGATCGCGCGCGCACGCGGCCACCTGCGCCGGCGATATCGCCTCCAGGCGCGCGAGATCGGCAGTCTCCATGAGGCGGTGCACGAGCGTCCCCCGCGCACGCGCCTCGAGCCCGCCGCCGTCTGCGCCGAGGGCAGCCCGCGGACGCACCTCTGCCATTCCCAGCACGCGTTCCAGGTAGTAGCGGTAGCCGCAGCTCTCGAGCTCGCTGAGCGAGCTGTAGCTGAGCATCGCCGGCAGCTCGGCGCTGGCCTCCTCCCCGTCCGCCGCGCCCCCCTCGCCCGCCCCACCCACTGGCGTGCCCTCACCCGGGCGCTCCTGCACCGGAGCCGGCGCCCCCTCGGATAGCGGCGCCGGCGCGATCGGAGGCACGGGCTCCTGGACGGCCGCGCCGCCGGGCAGGCCGATGGCGCTCGGGACGTTGGCGGGGGTGTTCAGCCACAGGCGCACGGCGACGCCCTCGCTGCCGACGGCGACCTCGCGCACGGCAGTCTGGCCTGCGCGAGCGAGCTCGGGGAGCTCGGGTGAGAGCGCCGGCACGAGCCATGAGATCACCGTTCCCGGACGCGCACCCTCACGGGCACAGGCGGGCGCAGGCCAGCGGGCGAAGTCGACCGCGCCGCTCAGCAGCAGCCGCTCGCGCGCGCGCGTCATCGCGACATACACGATCCGGTCCTCCTCTTCGGCTTCGCGCTCGCGGCGCTCGTCGCTGAGAGCCTCGTAGTCGAGCGTCGGGGACGAGCCGCCGGCGTGCAGCTGGGCGAGGCGCAGGCCTATGCGCTCGCCGTCGACGAGCAGGTCGGGGGTCTGCGTGTAGGGCTGGCGTCCGAGGTCGGCCATGCACACAACAGGGAACTCGAGGCCCTTGGCGGCGTGCACGCTCATGAGCCTGACCGCGTCGGGCTCGACGTCCGCGACGGGCGCCTCGGCCTCCGGCTTGCCGGCGCGCTGGAGGTAGGAGACCTGCTCGAGGAAGCCGCGCAGGTTGCGCCCCTCGGTCGCTTGGAAGCGCCGCGCGAAGCGCAGCAGCTTGTGCACGTTGGCCATGCGCCGCTCGGAGGAGTCGAGCCCCAGGAGGTGCTGGCTGTAGCCGCTGGACTCGATCGCCCGCACGATCAGCTCGTCGATGCCGTGTCGTGGCGCCTGCGCGCGCTCGCGCGCGAGCCGCGTGCAGAACGCGGAGAGCGCCTCGGCGTCGGCGGCCTCGAGGGCGCCGAGCAGTCGCCCGGAGAGGGCGCTTCGCCACAGCCCACCGCCGCTTGCACGCGCGTCCTCGGCGAGCAGCGCGAGGCAGTCGAGCGAGCAGCCCGCGAGCGGCGAGGCCAGCGCGCCGTAGAGGGCGTGCTCGTCGAGCGGGTTGGCGAGGGCGCGCAGGTAGGAGACGAGATCGCAGACCTGCTCCTGCGCCCAGAAGGTCCCCACGGTCGCCAGCGTGCGCAAACCGCAAAGCTGCAGCGCCCGCTCGTAGACCTCGAGGTCGCCGACGGCACGCACGAGCACGACCACTTCATCGCCGCGCACGCGCTCGCCGCGCACGAGCTCGGCGACCCTGCCAGCAAGCAGGCGCGCCTCCGCCTGACGCCATAGCTGCGTGCGCGGGAGACCCGCGGCGATCGACTCGGCGAGCGCAGCATCCTGCTCCCAGCCGCGCACGTCGGTGAGCAGGAGCTCGACCGCCGTTTCCACGTCGGCGCGTTGCCCGCCCTGCGGCGCCTGCGCGCCGCCGTCGTGCGCGCCGGCGCGCACGCGCTCGCCGTCGCCGTCGCCGTCGGCGCGCTGCGGGGCTGGCGCGAGCAGCGGCGCGTAGTCAGCCAGGCGCGCGGAGAACACCTCGTTGACGACGTGCAGCAGCGCCTCACGGCTGCGGAAGTTTCGCGTCAGGCGCAGGCTGCGTCCGTGCACCGCCAGCTCGGCGCGGCGTGCCCGGAAGAGGCTCACGTCGGCGTGGCGGAACCCGTAGATCGACTGCAGCTCATCGCCGACCGTGAAGAGGTTCTCGCGATCGAGCGCCGCGAGGATCGCCAGCTGGCGCGGGTTGGTGTCCTGGAACTCGTCCACCATCAGCAGCTCAAAGCGCTCGGCCCAGCTCGCGCGCAGCTGCGCGTGCTCCTGTAGGAGCGCCAGCGCGAGCAGCTCGAGATCGTCGAAGTCGACCGCGGGGCGCGCGCGCTTGAGGCGCTCGTAGGCGCTGCCGAACGCCTGCAGCAGCTCGTCGAGTAGGCCGCATGCCCGCGCCGCCTCCCCGTCGAGGCCCACCTGGCCACCATTACCTGCGCCCGACGCCCTGTCCGCGCGCGCAGCCGGCAGCCGCGGAGCGCGCTGAGAGCGACTGCGAAGCTCCGCGTAGGCCTGCTCGATCATCGTGCGCACGCGATCGACGCCGTAGGCGGCCACGAGATCGACGGCGCCGCTGCGCTCGCCAGCCAGAAACTCACGTAGGGCTGCAGCGAAGGCCAGCTCGCGCAGGTTTCCCGCGAGCGCGTCGTCGAGGATCGAAAAGCGCGGGTCCACGCCGGCGAGCA
This sequence comes from uncultured Solirubrobacteraceae bacterium, assembly GCA_963722435.1. Classification (GTDB taxonomy): domain Bacteria; phylum Actinomycetota; class Thermoleophilia; order Solirubrobacterales; family Solirubrobacteraceae; genus Palsa-744. The sequence goes on from CAVRKZ010000002.1 coordinate 233,819, forward strand.
GCGCGTGCGCTCGCAACAGACGCGCGCAGAAGCCGTGGAAGGTGCCGACGAACGCCGCCTCCGTGTCGCGTGCCGCCTCACGCTCGCCGAGCTCGAGCAGGCGTGCGCGCACGCGCGCCCGCAGCTCACCGGCGGCGCGCTCAGTGAAGGTGATCGCGAGGATCCTCGCCGGCACGATGGCGTCCTCGCGCACGGCGGCGACGAAGCGCTCGACGAGCACCGACGTCTTGCCGCTGCCGGCCGCCGCCGAGAGCAGCAGCGGCTCCGAGCGCCGCGCCACTGCACGCGCCTGCTCGTCGCTGAGGGCGACGGCGCTCACGTGGCGCACCGGCAGATCGACGGGTTCATGCAACCGCCGCGAAAGGCGCACGTCTGCGGACGCGGGCGCAGCTCACCCCGACTCGCCTCGCCGGCAGCCTGGAGCGCGAGCGCGAGCGCGCTGGCGAGCAGCTCGCGCACCTGCGCCCCCTCGAGCACGTCCGGGCGCACGCACTCCAGCTGGAGGCCGGCATCGCCATCGAGGACTCCGCGTGCGCGCAGATCCTCGCCGGCGAGAGGCTGGTAGAAGCCGCCCACGACCTGCACCCCCAAGAGCTCCTCGGCGGCGCGCATGTACAACGCGACCTGCACGCGCCCGTCCTGGATCCAGCGCGCGCCCGGGGGCACGCTCGCGCCCTTGTAGTCGTAGACGACCGCCCGTCCCAGCGCGTCGGTGTCGATGCGATCGATGCGTCCGCGCAGCTTCAGGCCGGCGAGCTCGAGTGCGGGGAGCTCGCTGGCCTCGCCACGTTCGTCGCCCGCGGAGATGCCGAAGCCGAGCTCGAAGACGTGCGGCTGCAGGGGACTGCCGTCCGCTGCGGCGTGCTCGAGGTAGCGCTCCAGGTCGGCGTGCAGGCGCCGGCGCACGGCCAGCTGGCGCTCGGGCGAGCCCGACAGCCCGTTCGCCCGCTCGTGCTCGGCGAGCGCGGCGCCCAGCAGCTCTCGCGCGCGCTCGAGGCGCGCAGGGGTGAGCTGCGCAGTGCCCGTCTCCCTGCGCAGCGCCTCGAAGGTGTCCTTCAGGGCAGCGTGCGCGAGCGTTCCCCGCGCGATCGGCTCAGGGTCGGGCTCGAAGGCCGCAGGACGCAGGATTTTCTCCACGAACCAACCGATCGGGCAGCCGATCCAGCGCTCGAGCGACGAGGGCGACCAGACGAGCTCGCCGAGCTTTGCGAGCACCCGCCCGTCGCGTAGCACGTGCCGGTCGCGCAGCGCCCGGCGCTCGCCCACATGCGAGGCGCTCGGAGGCGTGTTCGCGCCTGGCGCCGCTGCCCCGTTGCCCGGGCCCACGGACAGCGCCCCGAGCGCGCGGCGCAGGCGCGCGGACTCGAGGTCCGCGCTGAAGAGGTCGCAGACGTCGTCGACGAACAGTGAGCGCGAGGCGAGCAGCGCATCATCGTCGGCGGCGTGCCAGCTGAGATACAGGCGCTCCTCGGGCCGCGAGAGGGCCGCATAGAGCAGGTAGCGCTCGGAGGCCAGCTGGCCGGCTTGCGAGCGACTCTCGTGCTGGTCGAGCTGGAGGCCGGCGAGCCCGGCGAGCCGGCGACGTTCCCCTTCGTCGAGCAGCGCCTGCGGGCGCACGCGGGCCGGGAAAGCTCCCTCCTGCATGCCGCAGACGAACAGCGCGCGCACGCGCCGCGCCCTCAGCGCCAGCGGGTCGAGGACGGCCACCGCCCCAGCGCCCGGGCCCGCGCCCGCGCCCGCCGCGTGGGCAAGCACCGACGCCGACGCTGCTCGCCCGGAGCGCTCCGCCGCACCCACGAACTCGATGCTCGCGAGGCAGCCGGCGAGCTCGGCGGCGCTCGCGGGGGCGAGCTCGGGCGCGATCCGGGCGAGCTCGCGCAGCTCCGTGAGCGCCCGTTCACCAGCAGCGAGCGCGGACGCCTCATCGCGCTCGTCCGCCGCGAGCACCGCGGCGCGCGCCCGTCGCGGTGCACGAAAGAGCCAGCGCAGCTCGCGCGCGGCGCGCGCGCACAGCTCGCCGGCGCCGCCGGCCTGCGCCTCGCTGAGGCGCTCGATCCGATCGAGGGGCCAGTTGCGCTCCTCCCACAGCGCGCGCGCGCCCGCGGCATCGACCACACCGCCACAGCGCGCGGCGAGCTCGAGGTGGTCCGCGAGCGAGGGCCCAGCGCCGTGGGCTCCCTCTATCCGCAGGACGCCGGGAGCGCGCAGCCACGCGAGCAGGTCGCCGAGCGCGCCCTCAACGGAGCCGTCCTCCTGCGGCACGCACCGCAGCAGCCCGATCAGGGCGGCGCCGATCGCCGTGCTCGCGAACGCCCGACGCCGCTCGAGCCTGAAGGGGATGGCACTCGCGCCGAAGACCTCCTCCAGGAGGTCCACGTCGGTGCCGCCCGGGCGCACCAGCACGGCGATCTGCTCGCCCTCCATGCCCTCATCGAGCAGCGTGCGGATCTCGCAGGCCACGAGCTCGAGCTCTGCGCGCTCGCCGCCACCCTCGAGCAGCCGCAGCGTTGCGCCCGCCTCGACGCGCTTCCCCGCCGGCTCGAACAGGAAACGCTCGAGGTGACCGAGCGCGAGCCTGGCGCTGGGCGCATAGTGCTCGGCGCGCGCGGGCAGCTGCATGTGCTCGCTCGCCAGCGGTGCGAGCGCTTGAAAGCTCGCCGCGCGCCCGGCGAAGGCGAGGCGTCCGGGCTCGTACGCGAGCGACACGGTCACCGCCGCGCCCACCACCCGCCCGAGTGTCTCGATTACGTCGAGCTGCAGCGCGGTCAAGTCGTCGAAGCCGTAGAAGAGCACCGGCGTGCCCCCCCAGAGCGCTGGGCGCTCGCGCAGCAGATCGAGCGCACGCATCGTGCGCTGCTCGCCATCCACGCGCCCGAGGCGCTCGAGCGTCTCGCAGTAGGCGCCGAAGAGATCTCCCAGGCGCGCGTGCACGGAGGAGCCGCCGGGGGGATGCACCTGGGCGAGCGCCTGCTTCAGGCGTGGGGCGCCCACGCGCCGCACGCGCAGCTCGGCAAAGAGCTCCGCCAGCGCCTGCACGAGACCGTGCGAGGCGCGCGTGCCCTCGCGTGCGGCCAGCACTGCGATCACGCGCTCGCGCGCGGCTGCGCCGAGGGTCGCGTCGAGCACGCCCGCCCGTCGCACCAGCTCGCCGGTCAAGCCCGCGAAGCGCTCGACGCGCACACCCATCACCGCCCCCGCGAGCGCGAGCTCGCGCAGGTAATGCTCGACGTCCGCGCGCGTGGGGACCACCAACAGCGGCTCCTCGCCGTGGGCGGCGTGCCTGCGCAGCCCGTCGATCACCGCGCGCGCCTTGCCGGAGTTGGCCGGCCCGCTTATGAGCTTGATCGCCATCGCTCCACCATCCTGGTGGCGGCGCTCAGGCGGCGCTGCGCGCGGGCACGGGGGCGCTCGTCAGCGCCTCCTCCTCGGCCTCCGGCGCCTTGGCTCCCTCCTTGGCCCAGAGCTCGTCGAACTCCACGCGCCACTTCCCCTCCTCGGTCTGGCTGAGCGCCAGATGCGCGCGGAAGCTGCGTCCGCTGCGCCCACGAAAACCGGTCACCGCCTGCGCGGTATAGCCGCGTTTGATCAGCTCGCGCGCGACGGCGATCGGCAGCGACTTGCCGGCTTTGGCCTTCCAGATCACGAAGCCGCAGCCGGGATCCTCGCGCGCCCAGCACGAGTAGCCCTTGCGGTTCTCGACGATCTCGTGCCCGCACACCGGGCAGGGACCGAGCTTCGCACGCGGGATGCGCACGTCTTTGAGGCTCTCGTCGAGCTCCCTCACGGTCTCACCGGCGAAGGAGGCGATGTCGCTCATGAACTGTCCGCGCGAGTCTTCGCCGCGCTCGATCTTGCCCAGCCGGTGCTCCCAGCTGCCCGTCAGCCCCGGCGAGGTCAGCGCGTGCTCGCTCAGAAGCCTGATCACGTTCAGCCCCTTCTCGGTGGCAACCAGCGCGCGCCCGTCGCGCTCGAGGTAGCCGACCGTGATCAGCCGCTCGATGATCGCCGCTCGCGTCGCCGGCGTGCCGATGCCGGAGTCCTTCATCGCCTCGCGCAGCTCGTCGTCGTCGACCAGCTTGCCGGCCGTCTCCATCGCCCCCAGCAGCGAGGCGTCGCTGTAGCGTCGTGGCGGCTTGGTTTCCTTGCGCATGCTCTCGATCTCGCGCGTGCGCACGTCCTCGCCCTCGTTCAGTCGCGGCAGCTGCTGCTCGGCCTCCTCGTCCTCCTCGCCACGCTCCTGCGCGCCCTCGCCCTTGCTCTCGCTCGCCGCCTGTTCGTAGACCCCCCGCCAGCCAGCGACCAGCAGCAGCTTTCCGCGCGTACGGAAGACGTGCCCTGCCGGCGCGCCACCGGCGTCCGGCTCGCCCGCGGCGGGCGTGACCGTCGTCTCCACGCGCGTGTTCTCGAACACAGCCTCCGGGTGGAACACCGCGAGGAAGCGGCGCACCGCCATGTCGTAGATGCGCCGGTCGTCGGCGCCCATCTTCTCCAGGTTGTGCTCCGAGCGGGTGGGGATGATCGCGTGGTGGTCTGTCACGCGCTCGTCGTTGACCACGCGCGCCAGCGGCAGCACGTCGAGCGCGCCCACGTACTCGGCGCCCTTGCGATAGTCCGGGTTGGCGCCGACGAGCTCGGCGATCGGCTTGATCTCCTGGACCATGTCGGTGGTCAGATAGCGCGAGTTGGTGCGCGGATAGGTGAGCGCCTTGTGCTCCTCGTACAGCCGTTGGGCCGCCGACAGCGTCCTGCGGGCTGAGAAGCCATAGCGGTTGTTGGCCTCGCGCTGGAGCGTCGTGAGGTCGTAAAGCATCGGCGGTTTCTCGCGCTGCTCGCGCTTCTCGAGCTTGGTGATCGTTCCCGGGCGCCCTTCGCAGGCGGCAACGATCGCCATCGCCTCCTCCTCGGTGCCGATGCGGGGCCCTTTCGTCGCCCCGGGAGAGCCTGGCGGTGCCTGGAAATGGCCAACGTAGGTACGCTCGCCGGCCTTAGCACCATCCGCGCCTGCGCCGTCGAGCGCCTGGAAGGTCGCGTCGACGAGCCAGTAGGGCTCTGGCTTGAAGGCCCTGATCTCCTCCTCGCGGCGCGCGACGATCGCGAGCGTCGGTGTCTGCACACGTCCCAGCGAGACGGCGCCGTCGAAGGAGCTGCGCAGGCGGATGGTGGCCGCGCGCGTGGCGTTCATGCCCACGATCCAATCCGCCTCCGAGCGCGAGCGGGCGGCCTGCTCGAGGCGCTCGAACTCCTCCGCGGGGTGCAGCGACTGGAGCGCGCTCTTGATCGCGGCGGTGGTCATCGAGTTCAGCCACAGCCGCTTGACGGGCTTCTTCCCCTTCGCCTTCTCGTACAGGTAGGCGAAGATCAGCTCGCCCTCTCGCCCAGCGTCACACGCGTTCACGACCGCCGCGATGTCCTCGCGCGTGAGCTGGCGGGTGACGGCCGACATCTGCTTGCGCGAGCGCTCGTCGCGAACTTCCAGCTTGAAGCGCTCCGGCACGATCGGCAGGTCGGCCATGCGCCAGCTCTTGTATTTCGCGTCGTAGGCATCCGGTTCGGCCAGCTGCACGAGGTGCCCGACAGCCCACGTGATCACGTGCTCGGGACCCTCGAGGAAGCCCTCGCCTTTCTTGAACGGCCCGGGCAGCACGCGCGCGAGGTCCTGGCCAACGGAGGGCTTCTCGGCGATCAGCAGCGTCTTGGGCATGGCGGTCAGCGTAGCGGGCGCCCCCGCGGGCTTCTCAACCGCTCGTACACGCGCCCGTGCTCACCGCGACGCCTTCGCGCTCGCGCGCGTCGGCTTCGCGCAGCACGGTAATGACGCTTTCGTTGGCGACGCCGTAGCCGCCCCGCGGCTTGCTGCCCACGGTGGCGGCAAAAAGGGTCGTCAGCACTTCGCCTGCCTCGTTCACGAGCGGCCCGCCTGAGTTGCCTGGCCGCACTAGCCCGCGCAGGGGCGTTAGCACGCGCGAGACGGGGCCCTGACCGTAGGCGTTCTGCGTCAGCACCGCCTGCGTGCGCCCGATGCGCACGGGCTGCACGTTGAAGGGCCCGTTTTCCGGATAGCCGAGAATCGCGCCGGCGGTGCCGGAGGCCACGGAGGCAGCGAAGCGCAGCGCCGGCAGGCCGAGTTCGTTGACGCGCAGGACCGCGAGATCGTGGGTGGGGTCGAAGGCGAGCGCTTCGGCGGTCAGGCTGGGCGGCTGGCCGGCGACCTCGACGGTGGTGTCCTGCTCGCCGGCGACCACGTGCGCGTTGGTCACAACGAGGTCCGGTTCGGCCACCCAACCGGAGCCCTCGATCGCCAGGCCGCAGGCCGTGCCGTCTACGCGCACGACGCTGTGCGAGGCCGCGCGCACGCCCACGGCGCCGGCGATCGCCGGCTCGGGCGCCGCGACGTCGGGCGAGGGGCCGGTGATCGAGGGCAGCGGGTCCAGGCGCGCGAGCGCGTTGAGGATCGGCCCGGAAGGCGGCAGCACCTGGTTGAGTTTGCGCAGGATCGCCGAGCGTTGGATGTCGGCGCGCAGCTGGGTCTCCCCCGGCGCCTGACCCGCGACGGCGGCGGCGATCCAGACGATCCCCAACGCCAGCGCGGCGCCGAGGATCGCGCCGAACACGCCGTCCACCAGGCCCATGCCGGGGATGATCAGAACGCGCCGCAGCCTGAAGCCGATGCCCTCGAGGCCGCTCGCGAGCATGGCCCCGCCGAGCAGCGCGCCGAGCAGCCCGAAGGCGGGGGCATAGGGAGAGGAGGAGCCCTGCGAGAGCAGCGCGCCCGCGATGCGCGTGCCGAGGAAGGCGCCGAGCACGAACCCGCAGAAGGAGAGCGCCCCGACGATGAAGCCTTGGCGAAAGCCGAAGACCGCGAGCAGCGCGGCGAAGGCCAATATCACCCAGTCCAGCTGAGTCACCTGTCATGTTCTACATGCTCCGTGACCGAGAGCCCCAAGCAGCGACGGCATCGCGCGCGCGCGCTCCTCGCGCTGGCCGCCGTGGCCTTCGTGATCGGAGCGGCGCTCGGGGCGACGCGTTCCGGTGATCCCGAGGAGAGCCTCGCCACGCGCTTCGTGAGCGCGTGGACGCACCATCAGTTCGCGGCGATGTACTCGGACCTCGCCGCCTCCTCCAAGCACGCCACCTCCGCGAGCGCCTTCGCGCAGGCCTACGGCAACGCGTTGATGACCGCAACGGCGACGCGCGAGGTCGTCCTCGGAGCTGCGCGGGCGGCGCCCGCGGGGGAGGTGGCGGTGCCCGTGCGCGTGCGCACGCGCCTGTTCGGGGCGCTGACGCTGCGCTTCGAGATCCCCTTCACGCAAGAAGGCGGGGCGCCACGCGTCGCCTGGTCACGCTCGCTCGCCTTCCCCGGGCTGCACGCGGGCGAGCTGCTCACTCGCGAAACCTACCTGCCGGCGCGTGCGCCGCTGCTCGACCGCGACGGCGGCGTGCTCGCCGAAGCCGAGCCGGGGAGCCCCAGCGGGACCCCGCCGGCGGAAGCGACGCCGGACTCGCCGCTCGGGCCCGCCGCAGATGCCGTGCTCGGCGAGGTCGGCGCGATACCGGCGGCGCAACGCCAGCAGCTCGAAGAACAGGGGCTGCCCGCCAACGCGATCATCGGCCTCAGCGGCCTCGAGCTGGCCTTCGACGCGCGCCTACGCGGGACCCCCGGTGGCGTGTTGTTGGCGGGCACGCGCGTCCTGGCCCGAGCGGAAGCACATGCGGCGCCGCCGTTGCGCACGAGCGTCTCGGCGCCCCTGCAGCAGAGCGCCGTCGAAGCGCTCGGCTCTCAGCTCGGCGGGGTCGTCGCGATGCAGCCGTCCACGGGGCAGATACTCGCGGTCGCCGGGCTCGGCCTCGACGCCCTGCAGCCCCCCGGCTCGACCTTCAAGATGGTCACGACCACGGGCGTGCTGAGCTCCGGAATAGCCGACGAAGGGACGGTCTTCCGGTATGCCACGTACGCGACCCTCGACGGCGTGCGCCTCAACAACGCCAATGGCGAGGAATGCGGCGGCACGCTCGCGCTCGCCTTCGCCGTCTCATGCAACTCCGTGTTCAGCCCGCTCGGCGTCAAGCTTGGGGCTGCGCGGCTGGTCGCGACTGCGGAACGCTTCGGCTTCAACCACCCGCCGGGCCTCCCCGGGGCAGCCGAAAGCAGCCTGCCGCCGGCGAGCCGCATACAGGGCGAACTGGACGTGGGCTCAACCGCCATCGGCCAGGGTCAGGTGCTCGCGACCCCCCTCGAGATGGCCACCGTGGCTGCGACGATCGCCGACGGCGGCCAGCGCCCGCAGCCGACGTTTACGCCGAGCAAGCCCGCGACCTCGACACGGGTGATGAGCGTCGCCGTCGCGCACACGATGCGCAGGCTGATGATCGGCGTGGTGCGGGAAGGAACCGGCACGGCGGCGGCGATCCCCGGTGTCACGGTCGCGGGCAAGACGGGCACGGCCGAACTGAAGACCCTCTGCGCCTCCGCCGCCGGCGAAGGGGGAGCACACGCCGCGCAGGCTCCCAAGGAAGGATGCGGGGGGGAAAGCGAAGCCGCCAACACCGACGCCTGGTTCGCGGCCTTCGCCCCCGCGCTACATCCGCGCATCGTGGTGTGCGTGATGCTCGTCAAAGACGGGGCAGGGGGAGCCACCGCCGCCCCCGCGGCCAGGGGCGTGATCGAAGCGGCGCTCTAGGCTAGACGTCGAGCTCGGCCTGGGCGGTGGCCTTGGGGTCTTCCGGTGCGACGATCTTGATCTCCAGCGGCCGGTTGTCCAGCGAGACGATTTTGATCTTGTAGAGGAGGACGAGACCCTGGGCGGGATCCTCGTCGGCGATCGTTCCAGGCAGCGGCAGCTGGTTGTTGGCCGGCACCATGCCCGCGCGGTAGGCGAACTGGTTGATCGTGCTGGGCACGAGCGGCGTGTAGATGTTTTCCTGCGTGTCGCTCACCGTGAAGCTGTCCGAGGCAGGGTGCGGCTGTGAGGTCTCGTTGTAGACCTGCACGAACACGGCGAACCACTCTTCGCTGGGTTCGAGCTTGCGCTGCGCCGGGGTCAGGCCCGCGAGATAGGCCGCGTCTTCGCTGTTGTAGGGGTTCAGCTCGCGCGAGAGCTGAACCTCGTAGATCAGCGGTCCCACGTACAGGTAGGGGGCAGTCGCCCCGCCCTCGCCGGCGTAGGTGCCGGTCGTTACGCGCGTGTGCGACTGGCCGCACCCGCCCACGGCGAGCGCCGCCAGCAACGCTGGAGCGGTAAGCAGAAGCTTGCGCAACGGGCCGGGCATGGGAGGCGGCAGTCTATATCGGCCCGAGCGCTCTCGGAGGCCTAACGCGGCGCTGCCCGCCGGCAGCGGCCTATCCTCCCGCGACGGTCACGCGCTCGGCGCTCACCTGGCCCCGCTCGAGCGTATCGCGCAGGCGATGCATCGCGCGGGCGGTCTTGCGCCGCATCCAGCTTCGCCCACCGAGGCCCTCCGTCAGCCGGTCAGCGAACGTCGCCGGCATCGTCTCGAGCGTGAAGCGCACGCGCGTGGAGCCGCCGGCGGCCGGATCGAGCTCGTAGATCCCAAGCGTGCGGATACGGTTGTTCTTGCCCGTGCGCCCGACCTCGACGATCTTGTGCGGGCGCTCCACTTCGATGAACGTCACGTCCGCCCAGCTGAAGCGGTTGCCCGGAGCCTTCACGCGAAAGCGCGCCCCGGCACCCTCGCCCACCGAGTCGATCCTCGTCAGGTGCCAGTCGACCAGATAGTGGTCTGTGAACTGCGGGTGGTTGGCGATGTCTTGGAGATAGTCGAACACCTCCTCGCGCGCAGCTGAGATGACGATCGACACCGTCAGCGGGTTCATGCGGCTCGCAGTCTATTGAGCGAGGAGATTGCCGAGAGGCGCTCAGGCGGCGCGAACGGTCAGGCGCACGGTGTGCCCGTGCTCGCAGTGGCGGACGAGCTCGCTCGCTACCGGCGCGTCGCGGCGGCGCCAGCGACACAGCTCGCACACGATCCCGCGACGGCGCCCGGGATACACGTGCACCTGCTCACCCGTCAGCGGCGTGCGCCCGCAGTGTGCACAGCGGTCGCGGTCGGCCTCCAGCGCGTCGACCCCGTGCTGGAGCAGAACGCGCTCGAGTTGATGGACATCGCTCGCGGACATGACGATCTGGATTTCGCCGCACGGTGCGCCACTCCTTCACCTTCCAGGTGTTTGGCGGATCTGCTTAGGGCGGCGCGCGCGCGGGTAGTCAGACAACGGCCTCGATATCGAGACCGTTGGACTGCTCTGAGGGGGTTACGGAGCTGATCAAGACGTCGCTGACCTGCGCCGAGAGAGCTCGTCGCAGGCCTCAAAGTGAGACTTGACAGGCTTGTTATGATCGCCACGAGTTCCCCCCCGGCACGGCGCGCCACCCGCGCGCTCGCTACACCTGGCAGCGACTTATAGGGAGCAGAGCATGGACCCAGTTACCTCGGGGACGTTCGTCGGTGCCGGCTCATTCCGCTGCTCGAGCTGCGAATACGTGCTGACGCTCGGCGGCTCCGAGGTCCTTCCCGAGTGCCCGGTGTGCGGCAGCGTGGAGTTCTCGCGCGCCTCGCTGTTCAGCACCGAGCGCATCATCCCCGAGGCAGACGAGAGAGCCACAGCGGGCGAGAACCCGCTGCTCCAAGCACATCCCAGCGAGCTCGAGCAACGTGTCACGGCGGCGCGCGAGCAACTCACAGAGCCCGGCGAGTACCTCTGCTACGAGGAGAGCGGCAAGCTGCGCACGGTGGCGCTCAAGCGCGAGTGGACGCGCATCGGACGGAGCCTCGCGGCTGACGTTCGCTTCGACGACCCTACGGTTTCGCGCCGGCACGCGCTGATCGTGCGCCACCCGGACGGCGTGCGGCTGCTCGACGACCGCAGCCTCAACGGCGTATTCGTCAACGGCGCGCGCGTGGATGGCAAGACGCTGCAGGATGGCGATGAGATCGTCGTGGGGCGCTACCGCCTCGCCTTCGTGACCGTGCCGGGCGACTCCGAGGCGCCCGCGGCCCAGTCGGAGGAGAGCTCGCTGCAGGAGATTGGCTGAGCCGCCCGCCTGGCGCGGCCAGCCCGCCGGCGCGCATACGCGCCGGCGCGTAGTATCGCGTGCGATGGCGCAAACGATCGCTGTGCTCTCGCAGAAGGGTGGCACTGGCAAGACCACCGCGGTCCGCACGCTCACGGATGTCCTTCGCCGCAGCGACGTGCGCACGCTGGCAATCGACCTCGACCCGCAGGGCAATCTGTCGGACTACTTCGATCTGCCCACCGACATCGAGCCGACGATCGCCGATGTGCTCGCCGGACGGGCGCCCGCCGCGCAGGCCATTCAGGCGGACATCATCCCGGCCAACCTGAGCCTCGCCGAGGCCGAGCTGATGCTCGGCGGCAAGATGGGCCGCGAGCTGACGCTGCGGCGAGCGCTCGCGAGCGTCGGCGACGAGTACGAGGTGATCTTGATCGACTGCCCGCCGTCGTTGGGCCTGCTGACCGTGAACGCGCTGGTCGCGGCCGACCACGCGCTGATCACGGCAGAGGCGCAGTACTTCGCGCTGCAGGGAGTGGAGCAGGCGATGGAGGTCGTCGAGCTGGCGCGCGAGAGCCTGAATCCGCGGCTGTCGCTGCTGGGGATCGTGCTGAACCTCGCCGACATGCGCACCGTGCACTCGCGCGAGGCGCTGGCGTCGCTGAAGGAGCGCTTCGGCGAGCACGTATTCGACTCGGTCATACGCACCTCGATCGCCTATGCCGAGTCCGCCGAGCGTGCCCGCTCGATCCTCGATCACCGTCCGGACCTCGGCGCCGACTACCTCGCGCTCGCGAGCGAGATGCTCGAGCGCCTGGAGGGCCTCGGCGCCGCCAGCGAGCGCGTCGCTCAGCTCGCTCAGAGCGCGTCGACGTAGGCGCCCTGCACCTCGAAGGACAGGCGCAGCAAGATAGCCCAGCCGTCGATCTCGGCGGCAAGCGCTTTGGCCACGGCGCCGGTCTGCTCGTAAAAGCACCACACGAGCACCGTCGGGCCGGCTCCGGAGACCGTCGCGCCGAGCGCCCCCAGCTCACGCGCACGCGCGATCAGCTCGTAGGAGCGGGGGAACAGATGCGAGCGTGAGCGCTGGTGCAGGCGGTCCTGCAGGCCGCGGGCGAGCAGGTCCCAGTCGCCGCGCGCGAGCCCGAGCGTGAGCATCGCAGCGTGGGCCACGTTGAAGACGGCATCCTCCATCGCCACCTCCCCGGGAAGCGCCGCACGCGCAGCGGGCGTGCGCACTGCGCGCTCGGGCACGACGGCGAGCGCCTCGAGGCCGGTCGGCGGATCGAAGCGGGCCACCTCGTTATCGGCGCATACGACAAAACCGCCATGGAGAGCCGCGGCCACGTTGTCGGGGTGTCCCTCGAGCTCGCTCGCGAGCGCGAGCAGATCGGCGTCGAGCTCGAACAGGTGATCGGCGGCCATCAGACCGGCGACGATCGCTGCCGCGCTCGAGCCCAGACCACCGGCGAGAGGTATCTGCGAGCTGACCGTGAAGGTGAAGCGCTCGGCCGAGTGCAGCCGCTCGAATGCGCGCACGCACAGGTTCTTGCGATCCCGCGCCACGGGCAGCTCGGTGTGCACGGCGAAGCTGCCCGTCTCCTCCACCTCGAGCTCGAGCTCGAGCGCGAGCGCGGCTGCCATGCAGTCGAATCCAGGGCCGAGGTTGGCCAAGGAGGCGGGCACGCGCACGCGGCGCCTGCGCGCGTAGCCCGAGCCAGCCTCGCCGCCGTCCTCGCTGCTCATCGGCAAGCGAGCGCCAGGCCGCCGGCGATCGGCCTCACGGCGGGTCCCCCAGTACCGCTTCCTCGATCGGGGCGAGCTCGACCGGGCACGCGATCACACGCCCGTCGTTGTGCGCGATCGCCGTCTCCGGATCCTTCAGGCCGCGGCCGGTGAGGACGCAGACCACCTGCTCGGCGCCGTCCGCGCCGTACTTGAGCAGGCCCGCTACGGACGCGGCGGAGGCGGGCTCGCAGAACATCCCTTCCTTCGACGCCAGCAGCCTGAAGGCGGCAAGGATCTCGCTGTCGGTGACCGAGCGGATCGACCCGCGCGACTCGGTGCTCGCCGACATCGCGTCCTCCCAGCGCACGGGGTTGCCGATGCGGATCGCGCTCGCCACCGTTTCGGGGTGCTCGACGGGGTGGCCGAGGACCAAGGGCGCGGCCCCCTCGGCTTGGTAGCCGAACAGCCTCGGCGCGGCGCCCACCTCCTTGAAGCCGCGCCAGTAGGAGGTGATGTTGCCGGCGTTGCCGACGGGTATGCAGAGCGCTTCCAGTTCCCCTTCGAGCCCCTCGTCGATCTCGAACGCGGCCGTCTTCTGCCCTTCCACGCGGTATTCGTTGACCGAGTTCACGAGCACGATCGGATGCTGGCTCGTGAGCTCGCGCACCAGCGTGAGCGCTTGGTCGAAGTTCCCCTGCAGGGCGATCACGCGAGCGCCGTGCATCAGCGTCTGGGCGAGCTTGCCCTGCGCGATCTTGCCCTCGGGCACGATCACCGCGCAGGTGATGCCCGCACGTGCCGCGTACGCCGCTGCGCTCGCGGCCGTATTGCCGGTGGAGGCGCAGATCACCGCACGCGCCCCTTCACGCACGGCGGCGGAGACCGCGCAGGTCATGCCCCTGTCCTTGAACGAGCCCGTCGGATTGGCGCCCTCGAGCTTCAAGCGCACGCTCACGCCGGTCATCTCCGAGAGCACGGGCGCGCGCAGCAGCGGCGTCGAGCCCTCCTGCAGGGTGACCAGCGGATCGCCGGGCTCGAAGGGCAGGCGCTCGTGGTAGCGCTCGATCAGCGGCACGTGCTTGCCGGAGAAGGCCGCACCTTCGACCCTCGGCAGCTCCCATGTGCGCTCCCCGCTCACACGAACTCCTCTTCGATCACGCGGATCGTACGCGGTGGGGAGCGTACGAAGTCGAAGCCAGCCACGTGCTCGACGGCCGCGCGCATGCTCGACTCCGCCACCAGGTGAGTGACCATCACCAGGCGCGCCTTCTCGCCGAGGCCACGCTGCACGACGGACTTGATCGAGACGTGATGCTCGCCCAGTACGTGCGTCACCGAGGCCAGCACGCCGGGATGGTCGGCGACGTCGAGGTGCAGGTAGAAGGCGCTCTCGACGTCATCGACGATCGGCAGCGCCAGCGGCGGCGCGGGCGGGCGCGCCCCTCCGGTCATCACGCTGACCACGTCGCCAAGCACCGCGCTGGCGGTCTGGCGCCCGCCGGCGCCGGGACCGGACATGGTGATCTCGGTGATCGCCTCCGATTCAACGGTGACGGCGTTGAAGGGGCCTACGACAGATGCCAGCGGGTGCCCGCCGTAGAGGAACGCCGGGTGCACGCGCACGGAGACGCCCTCTCCGCGCCGCTCAGCGGTGCCGATCAGCTTGAGGCCGAGGCCGAAGTCGCGCGCGTACTGCAGGTCGTCGCCGTGCAGGTGCTCGATGCCCTCGTAGCGGACGTCGTCCAGGTGCACCGGCGTGCCGAACGCGAGCCGCGCGAGGATCGCCATCTTGGCGGCCGCGTCGCGCCCGCTCACGTCGTCGCTCGGATCGGCCTCGGCGTAGCCGCTTCGCTGCGCCTGCGAGAGCGCCTCGGCGTAGCTGGCGCCCGCGCTCATCTCCGTGAGGATGAAGTTGGTGGTCCCGTTGACGATCCCGTGAATGCGCTCGATCGGCGTCGCCGACAGCGACTCCTCGAGCACCCGAACCACGGGAACCACGCCCGCGACGGCTGCCTCGAAGCGCAATCTCACGCCCTGCTCGCGCGCGGTCTCAAACAGCTCCTCGCCGTGCTGGGAGAGCAGCTGCTTGTTGGCGCTGACGACGTCCTTGCCGGCGCGCATCGCCCGCAGGAGAAACTCGCGCGCCGGTTCGATGCCGCCGATCAGCTCCACGAGCAGGTCCGCCCCGGCGAGGATCGCGTTGAAGTCGCCTTCGGAGCGGGTGAGCACGCCGCTGATGCGCGGCCTACGCCCGTTGAAGCGCTCGATCTCGTCGGCCCGTTCCTCGAGCAGGGTCTCGAACGCGCCGCCGACCGTGCCGTGGCCGAGCAGCCCGACATGGAACGGCACCTCGCCTCCGCGTCCCGGGTGAGCGCCGTTAGGCGACATCGCGCGCGATCAGATCCTCGTGGCGCTCGCGTCTGACCACCAGCCGTGCCTCGCCTTCGCGGCAGAAGACCACCGGCGGGCGGGGCACGCCGTTGTAGTTATTGGCCATCGCGTATCCGTAGGCGCCCGTCGCGGGCGTGACGATCACGTCGCCCGCGTGTGGGTCGTCGAGCATGGCCTCGCCCAGGAGCACGTCCCCGGACTCGCAGTGCTTGCCCACGAGCACGCACGCGCTCGAGCCGCCGAGACGGTCGGCGACGTGTGCCTCGTAGGGAGCGCCGTAGAGCATCGGGCGCAGGTTGTCAGACATGCCTCCGTCCACGGCCACCCAGCGGGAGACGTTCTGCTTGACGCTCTGCACGGTGTACAGGGTGACGCACGCGTTCGCGCACAGCGCGCGGCCCGGCTCGAGGAGCAGGCGCCGCTGCCGGTCGATGCCGTTGGCATGCGCGCCAGACACGACCGCGCCGACGTACTCCTCGATCGAAGGCGGCTCGGCCTGGCGCTCGGTGTAGCGGACTCCCAGTCCGCCCCCGAAGTCCCAGACGGGGAAGTCCCCGAGCTTGGCCAGCTCCTCGATCTCGTGGGCGAACGGCTCGAGGCTGAGCAGCTGCGAGCCGACGTGCGCGTGCAGCCCCTGCAGTGACAGCGCGGGCGATGCGCGCAGGCGCGCCAGCGCCTCGGCTGCCTGGGCGATCGCAAAGCCGAACTTCGAGTCGGCCTGACCGGTGGAGATCTTCTCGTGCGTCTCGCCGCTCACGTCCGGCGTCACGCGCGCGAGCACAGCTTGTCTGTGCGCGCCGCCGGCGCGTCCGTCCTGCGCGCCCTGCTCCGCCAGCCGCTCGAGGAGGTCGATCTCGTCGAAGTTGTCCACCACGATTAGCCCCACGCGCCGCTCCAGCGCCATGCGCAGCTCGGCGGCCGACTTGGCGTTCCCGTGCATCACGATGCGCTCGGGGGCAAAGCCGGCGTTGAGCGCCAGGAACAGCTCCCCGCCGGAGGCGACGTCGCACCACAGACCCTCCTCGGCAAACAGCGAGAGCACGGCCGTGCAGGGGAATGCCTTGGAGGCGAAAGCCACGTGAAAGTCCTCGTGACCGGCCTCCCCTGCGGCCTGCATAAAGGCGTGCGCGCGCGAGCGCAGGTCCTCCTCGACGACCGCGTACAGGGGCGTTCCGAACTCGCTTGCGAGCTCGAGCGTGTCGCAGCCACCGACCTCGAGGCGACCGCGAGCATTCACGCGGCTGCCCGCTGGAAAGACCGAGGAGAGGCTAGTGCCGGCGACCATGGGCGCTGATTATCGCGTTTTGCGGCGAGGCTCCAGGGCGCGCCGAGGCGTCCCCGCCGTAGACCGCGGGCACTGCAGCGGCTTCTGCGACAATCGAGCCATGGCGAGCAGACCATCGAGCTTCGGCAAAGACACGGGCCTGCAGGCCCGGATGCTGCTGACGATGTTCCTGCTCGGGCTCATCTACGTGGTCTTCATCGGCGTGCTGTTCGCCGTCGGCGCCGCGGCGAGCCTGATCATCGTGATCGCCGTCGTGCTGCTGCTCGTGCAGCTGTTCGGCTCCGACAAGATCGCGATGGCCTCGATGGGCGTAAAAGAGGTCTCGCCGGCACAGGAGCCCGAGCTGCACGCGATCGTCGAACGGCTGTGCGTGCAGGCCGACCTGCCGAAGCCGAAAGTCGCCGTGATGGAGACCTCGATGCCAAACGCATGCGCGATGGGCAAATCGAAGAAGAACACGACGGTGTGCGCGACGCGCGGGATCATGGAACTGCTCTCGCCCGCGGAGCTCGAAGGCGTGATGGCGCACGAGCTCACGCACGTGATCAACCGCGACGTGATGGTGATGACGCTCGCGAGCTTCTTCGCGACGCTCGCCTCGATGATCGCCCAGTTCGCGCTGTTCTTCGGCGGCGGCTTCGGGGGCGGTTACGGACGTAGCCGCGACGAGGAGGAGGACATCATGATCATCCTGCTCGTGTCCGTGCTCGTGTACGTGATCTCCTTCCTGCTGCTGCGCGCGCTCTCGCGCTATCGCGAGTACGCGGCCGACCGCGGCTCGGCGGTCCTGACCGGGCGCCCGAGCGCGCTCGCCTCGGCCCTCTTGAAGATCAGCGGCACGATGGAGCGCGTGCCCACGCAGGACCTGCGCAAGGCGGAGGCGATGAGCGCGTTCTTCATCTTCCCCGCGCGCACGAAGCGCTCGATGATGAACATCTTCGCCGACCACCCGCCGCTGGAGAAGCGCCTCGCGGCGCTCGAGCGCCTGGAGTCCCAGCTGCAGGGCGCCGCCTGAGCCGGATGGCGGATCGCGCGAATCTGGGATCGACCGTCTAGTGGGCCTGCGCGACGTCCTCACCGGGCGCCACACGGTCAAGGGGCCCGCGCCCGACCGTCTGTTCGCGATCGCCACCGCATACGTCACGCTGCAGGCAGAGCACAGCATCGAGCCGGCGGGGACGGCCGCGATCGTCTTCCAGGCGCTGCAAACGAGCGAGTTCGAAGCCACGCTGGCCGAAATGGAGCAGGTCGTCACCGCCACCGGCGGTGAGAGCGGAACGACGGTCTCGACCGAGGACGATGCCTACGGCTACCGCTGGATGGCGCTGCACAATCCCGCTGGCGCTCCCTGCGTGGAAGATCTCGCCGTCGGCATCAATGCGGTCTCCTCCTCGATCGAGACTGCCGGGCACGGAGAGCGCCTCTTGTGCGCCGTGTTCGCCTTCACCGACTCCCAGCAACGGCGCATCTACTTCATCTACAACTACAAGCGCGGCTACTGGTACCCGTTCGTGCCCGTTCCCGGCGCCAAAGACGAGCGCTCCACCGAGCGCGAGCTGCAACTCAAGGCCCAGATGGCCGCCGAACTTCCGATCGAGCCGGAACTCGAGCGCTGGTTCCCGTTGTGGGGGATACCGATATAGGACGGAGGGTTTGGCGGAATGACTGGGGGAACTCGCTAGAGCGCCGGTTGCGTACCGCCGTTCGCCGGATCAGCGCGTGCCCACTGCGGAGGGCTCAGCCTTGCAGCCTCCGGGAGGGGCACCGCCGAGCAGGAAGCGCGCCACCACCCCCGTGTAGCCTCCCCCTTCTTCCCAACCCGCGATCAGCAGCCGCCCCTCGGCATCGATCTCCGCGGCGTCGAGGTGGAAGGCGCGCGGCTCAGTCCCGGCGAGCGGCCGAAATGTCTGGCGGAGAGTCCCCGAGGACCCGAACGAGCAGTCGAGCGCGCCAGCCTGGGTGAAGCGCGCGAGCGCAAAGCTCCCGGGCACTCCGCTTGCACATTCCGCGATCGACGCAGGACGGGCGCGCCGCTGCACTGCGGACAGGAGGGGGCTGGAGCCGATCACGGACCCGGCCAGGACCACATCGCCTCCTGGTTCGAGCGCGATCGCGTCCGCAGCGGAGCTCTGCCGGCCGGGGCACGCAGCAGGCGCGCCCGCGAGATCTACGAGCGCCACACCGCCGAGACCGAAGCCGCTGTCGAATCGGCCCGTCGCGGTCAAGCGCGCGAGGTAGGCGTTTTCGCTTCTGGAGGGCGAGCCCGCGATCAGGACGGCTCCCCCGGGGAGCGGCGCGATCGCGTCGGCGGTCCTGAGACTACCCGCCGCACCGCCGAGGATGTGTACCAATCCTCTGGTGCCGAAGCTGCGTACGAGCTGGCCGCTTTCGTCGTAGCGAGCGACGAGCATCGCATCACCACCGCCGGTCACTGTGATCGCGCCTTCGCTCGCCGTTACACCCATCAGTCGTTCGACCGCCCCCCAGCGCCCGCCCAATCCGGCGACGACGCCGTCGTGTCCGAAGCTGGCGTCCGGCTGGCCAGCGTTCGTGAGCCGCACCAGATACGCGGCGCGCCCTTCATGCCGACCAGGTGGAGGTTCCAGGCTCCCCACCACAATGGGCCGCTCCTGCGAGCCCTCGGCGAGGGCCGAAAGTCTCGAGCCGTGCGACAGCCACGCCACGCCCCCAGCCCCGAAGCGCCCATCCAGCCCCTGCCCGTCCGCCTCGGCTCGTGCGACGAATCCCTCGCTGTTTGCTTCGTCCCTTTCTGACGAGGTTCCAGCGAGCACGATCGCCCCATCGGCTTCGACGTACATCCCGACAACATCCAGCTCGTCGCTCGACGGCGCGATCGAGAACGTCGCCGTGCCACCGTCGCCGAACGTGGAATCAAGCTCGCCGATGCTCGTATACCGAGTAAGCGTGACCGCGCCTGCGGGTTCCGTGCCTCCCGCAATCAGCATCTGGCCCGCGGGGTCGACCGCAGCGGCCTGCGGCGTGAACCCGGTCTGCAGGAAGCCTGCTTCTGCGAAGCTCGGATCCAGGCCAGCCGGCGCAGCCGCAGCGGGCACCGTAGGCGCTCCCACCACTGCGAGCGCCACCAGGCTTGAGAGAATGAAGCGCTTCATGCCCCGACCCAGCCGACGTCTTGGCCCGGCATGACCGGCCCCGCTCAGTCCGGGATCAGCCCCGCGCCCGTGAACTCCTTCGCCGCCTCCTGGAAGCTCACATCGCCTGGCGGCAGGATCACGTCGGAGCCCTCGAGCTCGTCGTCGGCGAGCCGCGTGCCGTTCGAGCGGACGTAGTCGAGCAGGCCGGAGAGCGCGTCCAAGAAGCCGTCCTCACTGCCGCCTTCGACGATCGCCACGACGTCGTTCTCGAGCGCACTCACGCGCTCTGCATCGGCGTCGTCCAGCCGGTACTGGCCCTCGCCGGATATGCGGACGATCATCCCTGGCCGCCGTCGTCCGCGGGCTCGGCCTCTGCCGGCTGAGCGCCGGCGTCGGGGGCCTGCACGCCCGCGGGATCGGGCGCCGAGATCTGCGGCGCCGGCGCGCCCTGGCCGAGTTCGGCCTTCATCTTCGCCAGGTCGTCTTCGACCGCCGGCGCGCTGGAGAGCTGCTTGAGCTGGCGGTCGATGTCGTCTTCGCCACCGCCGAGCTGGGTCAGGTCTTCGAACGTGCCGGCCGCTTCGAGCTCTCCGACGGCGTCGGCGCGTGCGCGCATATTTTCCGTCTTGTCGACCGCCCGCTGCATCGCCAGGCCCACATCGGCCATCTGCTCGCCGACACCGGTGGCGGCCTCTGAGATCCGCACCTGCGCTTCCGCCGCCGAGTACTGAGCCTTGATGACCTCCTTCTTGGTGCGGAACGCTTCGATCTTCGCGCGCAGCTGCTGCTCGGAGTTGGTCAGCTTCTGCTGCTGCTCTTCGAGTTCGGCGACCTGCGTGTCGAGTGTCTGCAGCTCCGTCTGCGCGACGTTCTTGCGTTCGAGCGCCGTCTTGGCCAGGGCTTCGTTGCCGCCCGACAGGGCCTGCCGGGCCTGCGTGTCGAGCTTGACCACGTTCTGCTGAAGGCTGCTCTCCTGCATCTGCAGGCGCTTCTTGGCTGTCACCACGTCGGCGATGCCCTTCTTGACGTTCTGCAGCTGTTCGACCTGCTTCTGGTAGCTGTAGTCGAGCGTCTCGGCCGGGTCTTCGGCCCGGTCGAGCAACTTCGAGACTTTCGCCTTCACGACGGTAGACATGCGCCCGGTCAAGCCGGCCATCTGATCCTCCTATTGCTGTTCTGAGGGGCGACCGACCTGAACTCGGCCCACACGTTTAGCGTAGCCGACCGCGACGCCTCGCACGCGTGCTGCCTCGAGCAGCGTGCGGAGCACGTCCGGCGTGCAGCGCTATGGCGTGCCGCTCAGAGACCGACCGGGTGACGGACGGTGAAGCCTTCGTTGTTGGGCCGCAGGGGGCGCCAACGCGGACCCTCGAGATTCGAGGGGTCGTACGCGGGGCTCGTGTCCAGGCGCAGGCCGGCCACGGTCATGTACGCGTGGCCGGGGTTGGTGAAGATCGTCACCCAGCGCCCCTCGCCGGCAGCGCCCCAGGCCATGAATTCGCCCGAGTCCAGCGGCGCGCTCAGCAGGGCCGCGCCGTGCAGCGCGTAGGACACGGTGCCCGAGCAGTCGTAGCCGGGCGACGTGAACGTAGCGTTGTGACCGCCGCCGTAGATGTAGGGGAGCCCGACTATGTCGTTGCCCGCCCAAATGATCTCCTGTACGGCCGCCGGGGCCGACATCGGCGCGGCCGCCAATCCGTCGACGTAGCGCGCGAGCGAGCCGTTCACGAGCAGGTCGGGCTTGCCTTCGGCGGTCGCCGCGACGGCAGCCCCGCCGGTGGCGCCTTGCGTCTGTCCTTCTGGCGCGGGCGGTGTGTAGGGGATGATCGCCCCGGCAGTCGTCTTCTCGTACACCGGTCCGTTGTAGATGTCGTTGGGCGTCTTGGCCGTGACCGGAGCCGCGTGGGGCGGAGGCGGCGGCGTGGTCGTCGTGGTGTTGCTGGGGTGGGTGCTCTTGGAGGGCGTCACCACCGACACCCCGCCGGTTCCGTTCGCCAAAGCGCTCGAGGCGCCGACCATCACCGTCGTCAAGCTGGCGAGAACCGCACCGCAGCTGCGCATCCACACGTCAACAACCTCTTTCGTCGGCCTGCGGGGTTAGCTGACGGGCTAGCGCTGAAAGAGCCTGCGCTTCTCACGGTCACCGTGGGATTCGCCCCAACAACTTGGGTCCCCCGTTCCTTGACATCTGGTCAAGGATTCGGCGTTCGCGCGGGCACGCTAGCAGACTGCAACGACGCTTGCGAGCGATGCACCGGTTTTGGCAGCTTTTCCAGCAAATAGCGAGCGTTTTGCAGCCCGGGCGCACCCCCGGTGCGAGCGCTAGGGTTGCCGGTGGATGCGCGTGGTGGCACATCGGCCGCTCCTTTCAGCGCTCGCGCTGACGCTCCTTGCGCTCAGCGGATGCGGCAAGAGCGGCGCCCCGTCGAGCCTCGGCGCCGGCCCCACCCGCAAGCTCACGCCGGTGGCAGCTCAGGGGGCGGTCAGCGTGGCCACGCGCAACACCACACGTTTGGGGGGCGAAACGCCCGCCGCGGACGCCGCCGCAGTCGCCCGTACGGCCTATCCCGGGCTCACCCCCGCCTCGCGCCCCGCCGCCGTGGTCCTCGTCAGCGACTCCGAATGGCTCTCGGCGCTCGCTGCCTCCGTGCTCTGCAGCTCCCCGAGCGCAGCCCCCATCCTCTACAGCGAAGGCAACACGCTGCCGGCCGTGACCGCGCAGACGCTCGCGGCCATGCACCCGCTTGGCGCCGCCCTGCTCGGGGGCGCCCAGGTGATCCGCGTCGGCGCCGCCGCGGCTCCCGGCGGCTACGTCTCGCACGCCGTGCCCGCCGGCACGGCGCCCGCGACGGCAGCCGCGATCGCAAGGCTCGCGCTCTCGCTGGACGGCAGCCACGCCCCCCATCAGGTGATCGTGCTCGACGAGCGAGCAAGCCGCGCGCTGGCGATGCCGGCCGCGGGGCTCGCGGCGGAGAGCGGCGCGCCGATCCTGTTCGTGAACGGCGTCGCTGTCCCCGCGCCGACCGCGTCCATGCTCACGGCCATGCACATGCCTTCCATTTACGTGATCGACGCCGGCGCGATCGCGCACTCCACGCTGCGCGACCTAGGGCGCCTAGGGCACGTCACGACGATCCCCACCGAGGCCGCGCCGGCGGGCGCCGGGGCGGGAGCCGCGGGGAAGGCTTCAAGTACGCACGCAGGCGCCAGCGCGGGCGCGTCCGGCGCGAGCTCCCACCAGGCCGCGCTCGCCGAAGCCGCGGTGCAGAACGCGATCGAAGTCGCGCGCTTCACCAACGCCACGTTCGGCTGGGGTGTCAAAGAACCCGGACACGGCCTCGTGTTCGCCAACCTCTCCCGCCCACTCGACGCTCCCGCCGCGGCCATGCTCTCGGCGACGGGCAGCTACGGGCCGCTGCTGCTGCTCGCCACCTCCACGGGGGTTCCCGCGGCGCTCACCCACTACCTCGCGGACATCCAGCCCGCGTACTCGAGCAACCCCCAGTTCGCGCCAGCCCGCGGCGTCTACAATCACGGCTGGCTGATCGGCGACGAACACGCCATCGCCGCAGTCACGCAAGCCGAAATCGACTCGCTGCTGGAGATCAGCCCGCGCCCGCAGGCCTCCGAAGAAGGCGCGGGCTCGCAAGCCGAATAGTCGCCCCCGTCACCGCCGCAAGAGGAGCACATGAGCCAAGCCGAGGATCCGCGGCGCCTGAGCCGCAGCGACGTGAGCGTCGAGGACGTGCGCCAGCTGATGGGCGCCTCGACCCCCCATTTCGCCCTGCAGCTGCGCAACCGGATCGTGAACCTGATCGCCGGACTGCCCGCCGATCACCCGGCGCGCGTGGAAGGCGAACGCGAGATCGAACGGCTCGAGAGGCTCGGCCTGGACGGCGAGACCCGCGGCGTCGGCGCGGCCGAGGGGGAGCGCCCGCTGCCCTCGCTGCATCTCGACACGGCCGCGACGCTCGAGCCCTGAGCCGAAGCGCGGGGGGCCCGCCCTCGCCAGCGCGTCGGCGCGGCAGCGCGCCTCAGCGTCCGGCCGGCGCGGTGCGCGCGCGACGCGCCTGCACGAAGCGTGTCCGCAGCAGCTTGAAGCCGATCGTTAGCAGCAGCAGATCGAGCGGCAGCAATGCGTAGTTGAGCCACGTCGGCACGCCCTCGCTCACGGCTACCAGCACGAGCACCACCGCCGAGTGAAAGACGAGCGGGGGGATGACCGCGAGCAGGCCCGTGTGCGGGCGAAAGCCGCTGAGGTGCTCTCGCAGCGAGACCTCGATCGTCCCGAGCACGACTGCGCCGATGCCCGCGCCCAGCAGGGCGGCGTTGCTCTGATAGCCGCGCGCCCACGCAACCGCCGCGCCGATCAGGCCGATGAGGATCAACAGCTCTGATAGCGGCAGGGGATGCCACGGCGGAGGCGGGCGCTCCCCCGCCGCCTTCAGATCGGTGGTGAAGCCGACGTGCCTCTGCGGGGGCCGCCTCACGGCCGCTGGATCGGATGCCTGCTCGCGCAGGCGCTGGCGGTCGGGCCGCTGCTTGCGCGAGCGCGCGCGCCTGCCGGGATTACGCTTGGCCACCGAGCTTCCCGGAGGTCAGGCGGGCGACTCGTCGCGCGGCATCGCCGTCGATGCTAGCGCCTATCCTGCGAGGCATGGCAACCCCGCTCGAGCCCCCTGCGACGGGTGCCGCCGGCATACCCGAGAGCTCGCTGCCGGGCCCCTATCCGGTGGGTGAGTACGCGAACGCGCTACGGGACAAGCTGCGCTCGTTCGCGCGCGTGCAGCTGATCGGCGAGCTCGTAAACCTGCGCTCCGCTCGCGCGCGTGTGTACTTCGAGCTGCGCGACTCAGGCGGTGCGATCCCCTGCGCCGCCTGGCGCGGCGACTGGGAGCAGATGATCGCTCGCTCGGGCACGCCGGCCGAGGGCATGCAGGTTGTGCTCGCCGGCGGCTGCGACTACTACACCGGTAGCGCGAGCGCCTCGCCGGGCTTCTCCTTCAACGTGCTCGACCTGCGCCTCGCCGGCGACGGCGATCTGCTCGCGCGCCTCGACCGCCTGCGACGCAAGCTCGACGCAGAGGGGCTGCTCGAGATGCAGAAGCGCCTTCGCCGTCCCGTGCTGCCGCGCACCCTCGGCGTGATTACGGCCGAGACGGGCAAGGCGCGCGACGACGTGCTCGCAGCGCTCATCCGCCGCGGCTGGGCGGGGACGCTGGTGTGGGCCTTCGCGCCCGTCCAGGACCGCCACGCCGCGCCCGCGATCACGCGCGCGCTGGGGGAGCTCGCTGCCCTCGCCCGCGTGGAGCTCGTGATCGTCGCGCGCGGGGGCGGCTCGCTGGCCGATCTACTGTGCTTCTGCGACGAGACGCTCTGCCGCACGGTCGCCATGCTGGCAGTGCCCGTGATCGCGTCGGTCGGGCATCACAGCGACCGTACGCTGCTCGACGACGTCGCGGCGGTCAGCTGCTCTACGCCTACCCACGCCGCCGAGGCCGCGATCGCCATCGATTGCGCTCGCGCGCGCCACGAGCAGGCGGCGTGCGCCGTGCGCCTGCGCCAGCATGCGCGCCGCGCCGTCCTCAGCCGCGCACGCCTGCTGACGAGCCTCTCGCGCGCCCCCCGCGCCCATGTGGAGCGCCAGCGCGAACACATGCACCAGCGGCTGCGCGAGCTTCGCGCGAGCTCGCGCAGGCGCGTGGAGGGCGAGTGGGGCCTGACCAAGCGGCGCGCGCTCGTGATCGCGCGCAAGGGCGACTCCTCGCTGCACGACGCGCGCGAGCGACGGCCGCGCGAGCTCGCGCAGATCGCGCTCGCGCTCGCCGGGCACGACCCTCAGCGCACCCTCGAACGCGGCTACGCGCTCGTGCGTTCGGCCACCGGCGAGCCGATCGTGACCGCCCAGCAGGCACAGCGCGCACAAGAGCTGCGCCTGTGCTTCGCCGACGGCACGCTTCCCGCGCGGGTGCAGCGCCCGTGAGCGATGCTCGCGATCCCGGCGCACCAGAGGCTCCGGCTGGCTCTTCGGAGCTCACCTACGAGGCTGCTGCGGCGCGCCTCGAGCAGATCATCCGCCAGCTTGACTCGGGCGAGGCGAGCCTGGATGAGACGCTCGCACTGGTCGGTGAGGGCAAGACGCTGATCGAGCTGTGCGCCGGCCAGCTCGCGGCCGTCGCCGGCGCGCTCGAGGAGTTGCGCCTGGACGAGCTCGTCGCCCGGCTGGAGCGCGAGAGCGACACATGAGCCCTGCCGCCACACGCGCATGAGCAGCTGGGATGCGCTCTCGGGGCTCGGGCTGCAGATCGACGGATATGCGCTCGAGCCCATGCAGGCTCAGGTCTCCAGCGAGTTCGAGCGCAAGAGCACGGTGATCCGCCTGCAGGGCGGCGGTGAGGAGGGCCTCGGCGAGGACGTCACCTACGACGCAGTCGATCAGGAGATCCTGCAGGCGGCCGGCCCCACGCTGGCGCTGAGCGGACGCTTCACGCTCGCGTCCTTCTGCGCGCGCATCTCTGAGCTCTCGCTCTTCCCCGAGCCACCGCAGCGAGAGGTATCGGTTCGCTACCGGGCGTGGGCTTACGAGTCGGCCGCGCTCGACCTCGCGCTGCGCCAGGCCCACACCACGCTGCACGAGGCGCTCGCGCGCGAGCCCCACCCGGTGCGCTTCGTCGTCTCGATGCGCCTCGGCGAGCCGCCCACGCTCGAGCCGCTGCGCCGTCGCCTGCGCCGCTATCCAGGCCTGCGCTTCAAGCTCGACCCCACGAGCTCGTGGGACGAGGCTCTGATCGCCGAGCTCGTCGAGACCGGCGCCGTCGACTCGGTCGACTTCAAGGGCTACTACTCCGGCTCAATCGTCGATCAGCCGGCCGACGCGACCCTGTACCGCCGCGTGGCCGAGGCGTTCCCACAGGCGTGGATCGAGGATCCCGCGCTCACCCCCGAGACCGACGCCGTGCTCGCCCCGTACCGCGAGCGCTTCTCCTGGGATGCGCCGATCCACTCGATCTCAGACATCGAGGCGCTGCCCTACCCGCCGCGTATGGTGAACATCAAGCCCTCGCGCCTAGGCGGCCTGCGCAACCTGCTCGACGCCTACGACTACTGCGCGCAGCACGACATCGGCAACTACGGCGGCGGCCAGTTCGAGCTCGGCGTCGGCCGCGGGCAAAACCAGTACCTCGCATCCCTCTTTCACGCCGACGCTCCCAACGACGTCGCCCCCAGCGCCTTCAACCTGACCGATCCCCCCGCCGGCCTGCCGGGGAGCCCGCTCACGCCAGACCTCGCCGAGAGCGGCTTTCGCTGGGGCTGAGCGCCCCACAGCCGCGCCGCGCGCCCAGCGCAACTTCCGTGGCGCGCCTCGGTTTCGAGGGCCAATACGCGATAGCCTCGGGGGCCGCCGTTCGGCGCACATCGCGCGCGAAGCGGTCGCATGTGGTTCTGCGCGGAGGAGCTGACGTCTTGGCGAGCACAGATGCCGACAAGCGAACCTAGATCCCTAGCCGCGGCAGCTGTCCTACTGCTCGCGCTGTTAGCGCTGTGCCAGCTCGCGGGCCGCCCGCCACGTGCGCTGGCGGCCAATGCCGGGGGCACGAGCGCACCCGGGGCTGCCACGAGCACGGGCGGCGCCACCTCCGGCGCCACCAGCACCCCCTCCACCGAGACAAAGAGCGAGCAGCCCTCAACGAGCAACAGCAGCTCCTCCGCGGCGAAGCCCGCCACCAAGGCGAAGGCTGTACCGGCCTCGCCGCACGTGCTGAGCGTGCGCATCGCGAGCGTCAGCTGCGTGCCCTACCCCGATTGCAGCGGCAATCCGCATCAGGTATCCCTGCATGGCACGCTCGAGTTCACCGGCGTCGGCCTGAAGTCCGGCATGGTCGTGGTCTTCCCCGACTCCCCCGAGAGGCCTCCGAACGCGCACATCACCAGCGCCTCGCCATCTGCCCACCTGCGCGAGAGCAGCATCGGCCTGGTCGTGACCGTGCCCAAGGCGGCCCACTCGGGACACCTGATGATCCTGCTCAGCGGCGGGCGCTACACGAGCTCCTACGGCCCCATCTACCTCTACGCGCACGCGCTGCACCCCCCCGCCCCGAAGGATCCCCCGCCTGCTACCAGCGGCGCCGTCTCCGGTACGGCGTTCGAAGGGCAAGGCATGTGGATCTGGTACTTGAGCAAGTCCGACGGCGGTGACGTGGCCTCGATCGTCGCCCAGGCGCACGCGGCGGGCGTGACCACGCTGTTCATCAAGAGCTCGGACGGGCCGACCAACCACTGGAGCCAGTTCTCGCCACAGCTCGTCGCGGAACTGCACGCGAACGGGTTGAAGGTCTGCGCTTGGCAGTACGTCTACGGGACCGAACCGGTCGGCGAGGCCGCGCTCGGCGCCGAGGCCGTCGCCGACGGCGCCGACTGCCTCGTGATCGACGCAGAGGCTGAATACGAACGCAACTACGCGGCCGCCCAGACCTACATCGACGACCTACGCGCCAAGATCGGCCCTAACTACCCCCTGGGGTTGGCCTCCTTCCCCTACGTCCTCATGCACCCATCCTTCCCCTACTCGGTCTTCCTGGGGCCCGGCGGCGCCCAGTACAACCTGCCGCAGATGTACTGGAAGGACATCGGCCAGTCGGTCGACACCGTCTACGCCAACAGCTACATCGCAAACCGCATCTACGGGCGCCCGATCTTCCCGCTCGGGCAGACCTACGGCGGCGTCTCCGCCGCAGAACTGCTGCGCTTCCGCGAGGAGGCCGTCGACTACGGCGCGCCCGGCCTGTCCTTCTGGGACTGGCAGGAAAGCGGCGCCGTCGACTGGAGTGCGCTCGCGCAACCCCTGGCGCCGCTCACGAGCGTCACGCCGAACACGAGCTGGCCAGAACTTGCGAGCGGCAGCAAGGGCGATCCCGTGCTGTGGATGCAGGAGCATCTCGCAAGCGCCATTCCCAC
Source organism: uncultured Solirubrobacteraceae bacterium (assembly GCA_963722435.1). Lineage (GTDB taxonomy): Bacteria > Actinomycetota > Thermoleophilia > Solirubrobacterales > Solirubrobacteraceae > Palsa-744. The sequence goes on from CAVRKZ010000002.1 coordinate 262,321, forward strand.
GCAGGAAACCACCGGCGTCTTCAGCTCCGCGACGCTGGCCAACGTGGAGGCGTTCCAGACCGCCCACGGGATCGCGGCGAGCGGCATCGTCGAAGCCGCCACGTGGACGGCGCTGCTCGCGCTCTCGCCCGTGCCGGTCGACTGGACGGGCACCGAGCCGAGCGACTGAGGCCGCGAGCAGGCTCTGTCTTTGACGGTTATCGAACGGCCCGGTCTTCAGAGCAGACCGGGCGCCAGCTCACAGTCGCTGGATCAGCGTGCCCGTGCCGAGGCCACCGCCGCAGCACATCGTCACGAACCCGATCTCCTTGTCGGAGCGCTCGAGCTCGTGCAACAGCGTCGTGATCAGGCGTGCGCCCGTCGAGCCGAGCGGATGGCCGAGGGCCATCGCGCCACCATTGACGTTCACGCGGTCCATGTCCGGTTCGAGCTCACGTCGCCATGCCGCGACCACGGGCGCGAATGCCTCGTTGATCTCGATCAGGTCGAAGTCGCCGATCTGCATGCCGTTGCGTGCGAGGATTTTGCGCGTGGCCGGGATCGGGCCCTCGAGCATTTTCACCGGGTCGCAGCCGACGGTCGTCTGGTCGACGATCCGCGCCCGTGCCTTGAGCCCCAGCTCGCGCGCCTTCTCCGCAGACATCAACAGCACCGCCGCCGCGCCATCGGAGATCTGCGAGGAGTTGCCCGCGGTGATCTTGCCGTCCGGCTTGAACGCCGGCTTGAGCTGCGATAGGGCCTCGAGGCTGGTATCGGGGCGGATGCCCTGGTCGGTCACGTAGGTGTCGCCGTTGACCGCCATCGGCACCATCTCGCGCTCGAAGCGTCCCTCCTCAGTCGCCTGGGCGGCGAGCCGGTGCGAGCGCAATGCGAGCTCGTCGAGCTCCGAGCGGGAGATCTCCCACTGGTCGGCGATCATCTCCGCGCCCAGGCCCTGCCCGACGATGTTGTGCTTGGCCATCAGCTCCGGTGGGAAGGCCACGCCGAACTCCTGCTGCGTCTGCGCGACCGCCGCGAACGGCAGGTGGCCCATGTGCTCGACGCCCGAGCCGATCATTGCGTCGTGCACGCCCGCGGCGATCAGGCCCGCCGCGAAGTTGACCGCCTGCTGCGCCGAGCCGCACTGGCGGTCTACGGTCGTGCCCGGCGTCTCGATCGGCAGGCCCTCCTGCAGCCACGCGTTGCGCGCAACGTTCAAGCCCTGCTCGCCGAACTGCGACACGCAGCCGGCGATCACGTCCTCGACCTCCGCTGCGTCGATCCCTGCTCGCTTGATCACCTCCGCGTAGCACGTGCCCAGGAGCTCGTTCGGGTGGGTGTCCTTGTAGTAGCCCTTCTCGCGGTGCCCGCGCCCGATTGGCGTTCGCACTGCCTCCACGATTACGACTTCGCGGCCCTCTGGTTGCCTCATGTCAGCAAGTCCTCCTACGGGGTGTTTCGAAGCGTTTGAAGAAGCGGAAACCGGGCGTCCCGACAATCGCGCGCGTCTGACTAAGATGCCCGGACCCTCACCTGCACTCTACCGCGTCACTAGATTGACTGGTCAGTCAGCCAAGGTCGCCGGGACGACCGGCGGGGCCGCGCTGTCGACGCCAGGGCGAGCGTGAGCCTCCGGCGCGCTCGCACGACCAGCACACCCCCAAGACCGCAAGCAAGGGAGCACTTTGACCAAACGCCTCGGCATCGCCGGCAGCGGAGCAATCGCATGCGGCCTCGCCGCAACCGCTGCCCACCACGGTCCCGTGCTGCTGCTCGCGCGCTCCGAGAGCTCAGCCGAGCGCGCGCGCGCGACGGTCGAAAAGACGCTCGCGCGCCTCGGCGCGGAGGTCGACCCCGAGCACGTGCAGATCGTCACCGATCCCGACGCGCTCGCGGGCGCGAGCTTCGTGGTGGAGGCCGTGATCGAGGACCACGACGTGAAGGCGCGGCTGCTGGGCGAGCTAGATGCGATCCTCGACGGTGAGGGGATCCTCGCGAGCACCACCTCCTCGCTGTCGGTCGAGCGCCTCGCGATCGCCAGCGGCCGACCCGACCGCTTCGTGGGCCTACACGTGTTCAACCCCGTCACCAAGATGCGCCTCGTCGAGCTCATCTTTCCCAGCCAAGCGACACCGCGCACGCGCGAGCGCGCGCGGGAGCTCTGCGAGGACTTCGAGAAGACGCCCGTGGAGGTGCCCGACATTCCCGGGTTCGTCGTCAACCGGCTGCTCTTCCCCTACCTGTTCGACGCCGTACGCCTCGTCGAAGAGACCGGCCTGGATCCCAGCGCCGTCGACACGTGCATGCGCCTCGGAGCAGGGCACCCGATGGGGCCGCTCGCGCTGCTCGATCTCGTCGGGCTCGACGTCGCCGCGGCGATCGGCGAGACGATCGGCGCGCCCGTGCCCGCGCGCCTGCGCGAGCTCATCGAGGAAGGCGCGCTGGGGCGAAAGAGCGGCCGCGGCATCCACTCCTACTGAGCGCTGGCCGCGCCCCCTGCCCGCCCCGCGAGGCCCAGCCAAGGGCGCGATCCCGCTCTTCGGCACACCTTTATTTGCGAGTGAGCAAGTTTTATCTGCGATTGATCAAGCACGCGATACTGGGGTATGCGACGTTCAACGTCGCATCGCACACCCGCCTCCTCCCAGTGCGCACGATCCGGTCCGCTCCCCCCGCGGGCCGGACGTGTTTAAGGCGCTCCGCGACCAGCGGGCGTGGGCGTTAGCGCGCTGTAGGGCCCGCCTCAGGCCTCGCCGGAGTGCGCCTCGCGCGGTCGCACGGCGCGACGCTCGCGGATGCGCACGGCCTCGATGCGGTTGCCGCGCACGGACTCGACGCGAATCGAGAAGCCGTCCGCGTTGACCGTGTCGCCGCGGCGCGGCAGGCGCCCGAGCTCCGCGAAGACGAAGCCACCGACGGAGTTGTACGCGTCGGTGTCCACGGGCAGCTCGAGGCCGTAGTCGACGAGGTCCGAGACGGCCACGTGCCCGCGCACGAACCAATCGCCGTTGGCCAGGCGGCGGATCTCCCCGGCGGCGGGGTCGGTCTCGTCGGCGATCTCGCCGACGACCTCCTCGATGATGTCCTCGACGGTCACTACGCCGACCACGCGACCGTACTCGTCCACGATCACCGCCATCGAGCTGCGCTGGCGCTGAAGGTCCGCAAGCAGATCGTCGAGGGGCTTCGTCTCGGGCACGATCAGCGCGTCGTGCACTAGCGGCTCGACCGGCGCGGTGGGACCCTCGCGCATCAACTCGCCGGCGAGCGTGCTTACGTGCACGAGCCCGCGCACGCGGTCGCGGTCGTGTTCCTCGGTTACGACGAGGCGGGTGTGGCCGCTGGAAACGCAGAGCCGCAGCGCCGTCTCGACATCCTCGGAGGCGTCGATCGTGACGACAGCGGGGATCGGCGTCATCACCTGCCTGGCCTCCTGCTCGTGCAAGTGGAAGACCCCCGTGAGCATCCCCGCCTCGCCCTCGTCGATCTGCCCGCCGGCCTCGGACTCGGCGATCAGCAGCTTGAGCTCATCTGAGGAGCCGCTGTGGCGCTCGTAGGTCATGTCCACGCCGAGCATCCGCAGGATCCTGTCGGCGACGGCCGTGAGCGCGACGATGAAGGGATGGAAGAGCACGCTGAAACCCTGCAGCGGGCGTGCCACGCGGCGGGCGACCGCCTCGGCGCGATCGATCGCGTAGAACTTCGGGACCATCTCGCCGGCGATCAGCTGCACGGAGGAGATGAACAAGAAGGCCACGATCACGGCGATCACGACTGCCACGCCGTGGGCGAGGGCACCGCCCAGCGGACCCTCGAGGATCTTCGCGAGCGCCGGCTCGCCGAGCGCTCCCACGCCGATCGAGGTCAGCGTCACGCCGATCTGAACGGCCGAGATGTACTCGTTGACCGCGCCTATCTGCTTGAGCGCGAGCGCCGCCCCCCTCGCACCCTGATCGCGCAGCAGTTCGAGCCGCGCGCGGCGCGAGCGCACGAGCGCGTACTCGGCGATCACGAAGAACGCGTTCAGGGCGACCAGCGCCGCCGAGATGATCAGCTTCAGCCCGTTCACGCGCGAGCGGCGATCCGTGCTTGCGCAACGGGGCAGGCGACGCTACTTCGAGGAAGTTCTTCGTCGTCGTTCATCTGGTGCTCGACGACTCAACGGTAGCAAGCGCGCTAGTCACCCACACGCACCCCCGCCGTCGGGGAGAGATCGACGAGCAGCAAGCGGCGCGGGTGCGCCGAGCGCCTACGCGAGCCGATCCAGCTCGCGTGCGAGCTCGAAGTCTGCATCGGTGAGACCGCCGGCGGAGTGCGTCGAGAGCGTCAGGCGCAGCTTGTTCCAGCCGTGCACGAGGATGTCCGGATGGTGGTTGGCCGCCTCCGCCGCCTGCGCGATGCGGTTGACGAGCGCGATCGCCGCGGCGAAGTCAGCGAGCTCGAGCTCGCGTACGATCGCATCGTCCCCGGAGGGGGAGGAGCCCTCGCCGCGGCGCCACTGCGCCACGTCCTCCAGGCGCTGCTCGATCTCCGCGTCGCTGAGAGCTGCCATCGCCATGCGAGCTTACCCCTACATTCATAGGGTGCGGATCGTCAGCCTCGTACCCCACGCGACGGAGCTGCTGTTCGCGCTCGGAGCCGGCGGCGAAGTCGTCGGCGTCACGCACGAGTGCGACTTCCCGCCCGCAGCCACAGAGCTCGAGCCGGTGACCCGCGACGTGCTCCCCGCGGGGCTCACGGCGGCCGAGATCGACGCGTCCGTGCGCGAGCGCACGCTCGCCGGAAAGGCCATCTACGAGCTCGACCGCGCGGTGCTCGCGGCGCTCGAGCCCGAGCTGATCGTCACGCAGGCCCTGTGTCCCGTGTGCGCCGTCTCCTATGAGGAGGTGGACGAGTTTGCGAGCACGCTTCCCGCGCCCCCGCGCGTGATCGCGCTCGACCCGAAGACGCTCGCGGAGAGCATCGCGGACGTGCGCACGCTCGCCGAGGCGACCGGCAGGCGTGAGCGTGGCCTCGAGCTCATGCGCGAGGACGCCGAGCGCGTGGACCGCGTGCGCCTGGCCGTCCGCGGCGTCGAGCGCCGCCCCCGCGTGGCGGCGCTCGAGTGGCTTGACCCTCCATACGTGGCGGGCCACTGGACGCCGCAGCTGATCGAGCTGGCGGGCGGCGAAGATGTCATGGGCGTGCCCGGCGAGCCCTCCCAGCAGGTCTCCTGGGAGACGCTCGCCGCCGCGGCGGCAGAGCTCGTGCTCGTGATGCCCTGCGGCTATGACGAGCGACGCGCCCACGCCGAGGCTTGCCACTACGCGGCTGAGCTCGCTGGCCTGCGCGCTCGGCGGATCGTCGCGGTCAACGCCTCCGCCTACTTCTCCAGACCCGGCCCGCGCCTGATCGACGGCCTCGAGCTGCTCGCGCACGTGCTGCACCCCGAGCGCGTCAGCGAGCCGCCGAGTGCGACGATCGCGCTGCCCGTAGCGCTCGAGCGGACGAGCGCCTAGGCAAAGCCGCTGCCGGTCGCGCCCGACACCGCGATCGAGCCGGCGATCGCGAGGGCGACGATCAGCACGCAGGCCGCGAAGCCGAGCACGGGCACACGTCGCTTGTCGGCAGCGCGAATAGCGAAGCCGGCGAGGAAGCCGCCGATCAGGCCGCCGATGTGATCGCCGATCGCGATGTTCGACACCACGAAAGTGAAAACCAGGTTGAGGACGATCAGCCCGCCGATGCCCGATTGCTGAACGCTGAGCCCGCGCGCGCGGAGCTCGACCACGGCCGCGCCCATGAGGCCGAAGATCGCCCCCGATGCACCGAGGCTCGGGGCACTCGTGGAGAAGACGACGCCAAAGGCGCCCACGAACAGCGCGGTCGCGTAGATGAACGCGAAGCGCGCCGAGCCGATCGCCGGCTCGAGCATCATCCCGAGCAGGTAGAGCAGGTACATGTTGAAGCCGATGTGGATGAGGCTCTCGTGCAGGAAGGCGCTCGTGAGCAGCCGCCAGTACTGGTCGTAGGGGTGAGCGAGGGCCGCCCTGAAGAGCCACCCTTCTTCGACCACCGTGCCGTGGACTTCCGAGCCGGCGAGCGTGAACTGTCCCTGCTCGGTCAAAAACGCAACCACGTTGATCGCGATCAGCGCGTAGGTGACCCGCGGGACGCTCGTGACCGCGCGCATGCGCACCACCCTCGTGCGCTGTTTGGCGCACTCCGGACAGCGCATTCCCACGGGCGTCGTGGTCATGCAGTCCGGGCAGATCGGCCGCCCGCAGTTCGAGCACGAGACGCCCGTCTCGCGGGAGGGGTGGCGGTAGCAGGTGGCCATGTCCCAGGCGCAGAGCCTAGCTTGAGCACCTGCGGCGAAGGCGCATGCGCGCTCGGGTGAGCGTGCGCTGAGCGCCGCTGCCCTGCCAGCGCGCCCCGCCCGCTCCCTGCAAAGCCGCGCTCAGCGCTCGCCGAGCAGCCTGCGCGTCTCGCGCTCGAGCTCCCGGGCCGCGCGCTCGCCGGCCTCGCGCATCGTCTCGAGCAGGGCGGGGCGCAGCGACTCAAGCAGAGCCGGTGAGCGCTGCGCGCGCCTGCGTGCGCGCAGCAGCACGAGCGCCGTGCCGGCGGCCCCGCCTACGACCAGCGCCGTCGCCGGCCGGGCCCAGTTGCGCGGATCGCGCATCGCCGAGAGCTCCCACGACTCGAGCTCGTCGGCCGCGAGCTCGGTGAGACTCGTGAGCGTGCTCTCCAGGCGATCCGCGAGATCGGCGGGCGGATCGATCGGCGCGAGCGCTTCGCGCAGAAGCCCCTCGAAGTTCGGCGCCGCTTCAGTCATTGACGATCTGCTCCAGCTGCTTGATCGCGCGGTGGATCAACACCTTCGTGGCTCCGTCGGAGCGACCGAGCGCGCGCGCGATCTCGCGGTTGTCCATACCCAGCGCGAAGCGCATGATCAGCGCCTCCCGGCGATCGTCTGGCAACTGCTGCACGCCTTCGAGAATGCGGCTGAGCTCGTCTCGGCCCTCGACCAGCTGCTCGGTCGTGTAGGCGGCCATCAGCGTCGTCGTGTCCTCGATCGGCGAGACCGGCTTGCGCGAGCGGTCGCGGTAGAGGTTCGCGGCGAGGTTGTGGGCGATGCGGATCAGCCATGGACGTAGCGGTCGCCCATCCGATTCGCGCTGCGCACGCTCGAAGTGGCGATAGGCCTGCAGGAAGGTCTGCTCCGTCAGGTCCTCGGCGTCGTGGTGGTCGCCCACGCGATAGTAGGCGTAGCTGTAGACGTCGCGCAGGTGCGTGCGGTAGAGCTCCGAGAACTCGGCGTCGAGCTGGGCCTTCGGCTTGTCGCTTACCTGCTCCTCGGGCTCGGGGCTGACCTGCTCGCTCACTCATCGCACCCTATCTCCGCACAACTCCAGGGCTCACGCTGCGCGCGAGATCTCGCGCGCGCGATCCGGTCGCTGCACGGGCGCGGCGTCGCCTTCCTGCGGGCCCCGCGCGGGCGCCGCTGCCGGCCCGCCCGAGGGCGAGCTAGGCGAGGGCTGGCGTGAGCGCGCCGTCGCATCCATCTCCGCCGCTGCCCGATCGCAGCGCTCGCCGCCCAGCCATTCCCACTGCAGGCTCACGCACGCCCAGATCTGCTCGGTGGCGGCGGTGGCGAGCGCCGGCGAGCACGTCTCGACCTTCGAGAAGCGCACCGCAGGACCGACACGCAGGCGCACCTTGCGGGGACGGATGCGCCACCCGCGGCGCACCGCGTCGCTGCCGATGACGGCCACCGGCGCGACTGGGACGCCCGTCTCGAGCGCGAGGCGTCCGACGCCACGGCGCGGATGGCCGAGCGGGCCGCGCCGCATGCGCGTGCCCTCGGGGAACACGACCACGCAGTCGCCGCGCTGCAGGATCGCCCGCGCGGTCTCCATCGCCTCGCCGTCGCCCGCACCGCGATCGATGGGGAAGGCGCCGAGCGCGTTCAGCACCCACGCCTGCCAGCGCTTTTCGAAGAGCTCGCGCTTGGCCATGTAGTACACGGGCCGGCGCACGAGCGTGCCGATCACGAAGGGGTCGAGGAAGCTGCGGTGGTTCGAGGCCAGGAGCAGCGGGCCCGTGCGCGGCAGGTGCTCGCGCCCGACACGGCCCATGCGCAGATACACGAGGAACGCCGGCTGGAGGATCGCGCGCAGCCCCCAGTAAAGGAACGGGTTCACTCCCCGCCGCAGGGAGCGCTCGCGGAAGCTGCCCAGCTCGGCGCCAACGCCGGCGCGGGCGGGCTCGACGGCTTCGCTGCCGTTGGCCTCGCTGCCGTTGGTCTCGCGAGGCTCCCGACGCCGGCCGAAGCGCTCACGCGCGAGGGCTGCCCGCGCGGAGCCCTCGCCGCCTCCAGCGGAGCTCTCCCCACCCCGGTGGGGGCGCAATCGCCGTACATCCGGCAGAAGCTGCTGCATGCTCGAGATACACCAGCCGAGCGCGTCGCGTTACAGCCCCCGAACACATGAACGCCGCCAGCGAGATCTACCTCGAAATGCGCACAGCGACCTGCACAGCCGTCCGGGGATGGGGGCCAGGGCGGCGCTAGGATGCGCACGCCAGGCCGACGTAGCTCAGCTGGTAGAGCACCGCTCTTGTAAAGCGGATGTCGCCGGTTCGATCCCGGCCGTCGGCTCTGCCGCGCCGCCGTGCCCGTAGCGCCGGCGCACCGCTTGCGGGCTCGCGATCACGTCAGGCCATCGCGGCTGCGCGAGGGGTGCCTGGAGCGAGCTTGGGGGCGACCCGGAGGGCCGGAGGAGTTGAGCGTTGGCCCCCCGGGGGTCGCCCTTTTCGCTACCCGGGATGACCTGTCGGTCGTCCGCTGTTCGCTATCGGCGCCTCGAAGGCGCTGCTTGAGCTAACTGCTAGCCGGCGTACATGCGCTCGATCGTCTCGGCGTACTTGTGCGCGATCGGCTTGCGCTTGAGCTTCATCGTCGGCGTCAGCTCCTCGCCGCCTGCAAGCCAGTCGCCGGCGACGATTTCGAACTTCTTGACCTGTTCGACGCGCGCGAGCTTCGCGTTTGCCTCCTCGATCGCGAGCGCGACGGCGGCGCGCACGGGCCCCTCGTGGGCGAGCGACTCCAGTGAGCGCTCGGCGATCCCCTGCTCGGCCGCCCACACCGGCGCGAAGTCCGCATCGAGAACGATCAGCGCCGTGTTGTATGGGCGCCGGTCGCCAATGCAGCAAGCCTGTCCGATCAGCGGCGAGGCGCTCTTCAAGGTGGCCTCGATGTTCGCCGGCGACATGTTCTTGCCGGCGGCGCTGATGATGAGCTCCTTCTTGCGGTCGACGATGCGCAGGTAGCCCTCCTCGTCGAAGCTGCCGATGTCGCCGGTGCGCAACCAGCCATCCTCGGTGAAGACCTCGGCGGTCTTCTCCGGCTGGTTGCGGTAGCCGATCATCACGGCGTCCGAGCGCACGAGCACCTCGCCGTCGCCGTCGAGCTTGATCTCGACGCCCGGCGCCGGCGGCCCCACGGTGCCGAGCCTGATGCGCGCTTTGGGGTTGACCGAACCCGCACCAGCGGTCTCGCTCATGCCCCACAGCTCCGCCAGCGGCAGGCCGATCGCATGGAAGAACTCGAGCACCTCTAGCGGCGTCGGCGCGGCGCCGACGTTGATCGCCTCGGCCCTGTCGAGCCCGAGCATCTGGCGTAGGCCGAGGAAGAGCTCGCCATCTGCCCTTGCGACCTGCTCGGCGAGCTCGCCCGGCACCGGCTCGCCCGCCTGCTCCAGGCGGACCTTGCGCACGGCCGCCTCCAGTGCGCCCTGCAGCTCGGCCCTGCGCTCCTGCGGCTGGCCGGCGACCATCGCCTCGAGGCCCGCCTTCAGCTTCTCCCAGATGCGCGGCACCGCGAAGAACCAGCTCGGGCGGACTTCCGGCAGGTAGGAGAGCACCTCGCGCGGGTCGTGGCAGCAGGTGATCTGCAGGCCGAAGAAGATCGGCAGGTAGTGGTGGGCGTTGCGCTCGGCGACGTGCGCGGCCGGCAGCCACGAGATCACGCGCCCGTCGTTGGGGAACTCGATCACCTCGCGAGTGCTCTGGATCACCGCTTGCATGTTGCGGTGGGTCAGCTGGACCCCCTTCGGAGGGCCGGTGGTCCCGGAGGTGTAGATGAGGGTGAGCACGTCGCTGGGCTCGATCTGTGCCAGCGAAGCGTCGACATCGAAGCCGGGATTGGAGCCCTCGACATCCGCCAGCGCGAGCATCCCGATCGGGGCCGCGCCGTCGACGACGATCACATACTCGAGCTGGGGAAGCTCTCTGCGCGCCTCGCGCACCTGCGCCAGGAACTGCTGCTCGCAGATCATCACCTTCGCTTCGGCATCGCTGATCAGGTAGCGGATCTGCTCCGGCGTGTAGGTGGTGTAAATGGAGAACGGGGCGGCCCCGAGCATCGTCGCGGCGAGGTCGCAGAGGTGGAACTCGGGCCGGTTGCAGAGCAGCAGGGCGACCGTGTCGCCGCGGCCCACCCCCAGTCGCGCGAGGCCGCCCGCGAGCGCGTCGACGCGCTCGCGCAGCTCACCCCAGGTGATCGAGAACTCGTCGCCGCGGGTGCGGATCGCAACCTCGTGCGCGCGCTCTGCCGCCGTCAGGCGGAAGGCTTGGGCGACCGTGGTCGCGGCCAGGCCCGCGGGGGCCTCTACCCGTTGCGCTGCCGTGGCCTCCATTGCTGCCCCTCCTCTCCGTTTCCCTCCTCACGCGCCCACCCCGGGGCGCGATCTCCGGGGTCGATCATAGCTCCCGCCGATCGGCCTCGCACTGCTTGCTCGCACCGATCAACCTCGTGGGCCGAGCGCGCGAGCTGGCCGTCCGTCGGCCAACCGCATCGAAGCCGGCGCCGATGAGTTAATGGCGGCAGAGCACTGGGACACGCGGACCGAAGGGAGAACGCAGGAAATGCGAACGAGTAGATCCCTGAAGATGATCATCGTCGCCGCAGCGGCGCTGGCAGTGTGCGTCGACGGCGCAAGCGCGCTAGCCGCGCGGTTGCCTGGCACGGGGGGTCGGTCCGTCACGGACTGCCGCATCAGCCTCAGCTTCCTCAATCGGGTGATCACCGCACACGAATCGGTCACTGCCCTCGGCACGCTTAGGTGCAGGAGAGCAACCGCCTCCCTCGCCGGCGAACCGGTCACACTGTATGAGCGCCCACTCGGGTCCCCCGCCTACGCGATCGCCGCTACAGGCACCACTGAAGCGGGAGGCGCGTACGCACTGGTGGCGCCCGATGTCACATCGGACAGCAGCTTCTACGTGAGCGCCGCCGGCGCCACGAGCGCGGTCAAGGATGTCGGCGTGCTCGCCGAAGTCAACGTGAAGGGGCCGCCGGAAGGCGTCCTCTTCACCCGCACGACCCACCACACGCCGGTCAAGTTCGAAGGCACGGTCAGCCCGACGGACAAGCATGCGCTGGTCATCCTGCAGCGCCAGAACGCCCTCAATGGCAACGGCTGGGTGAGCATCGGCTACGGCAGGGTGACCGAAGCCGGCACGTTCACGATCTTGCACAACTTCGTGATCCCCGGACCCGCCAACATCCGCGTGCTCGTGCGCGATGCCAAGGTCACCTTGGCGAGCCCATCGAATGTCCTCGGCTACGAGGTCTCACAGGCCGAGAACCCGCTGCTGCGGATCGAAAGCTCGGCCGACCCGATCTCCTACGGGCAGTCGGTCACGATCAGCGGCACCGTCGTCGGCGTTCCGGCAGGCACGCCCGTGACGCTCGTCGCGCGCTCCCCCAAGGTGCCTCTCTTCACTGTCGTCGAGGAAGGCAAGACGGGCGCGGGCGGGGCCTACAGCTTCCCCTCGTTGAGCCCCACGGCTGGCACCTTCTACAGGGCCCTGTGCGCCGGCAAATCCTCGGCCGTGCTGTTCGAGGGCGTCAAATACGTGCTCACCGCGAGCGTCTCCGGCCCGGGCACGGTCGGACTCGGCCAGCACCTCACGTTCACCACCCAGGAGGGTCAGCGCTTGACCTTCTCGGGCACGGTCAAGCCCGGGGTCACCAACCACTGGGTCTACCTCGAGCGTGAAAACGCCGCCCACACCGCTTTCCACGTCGTGGAAACAGGAGAAGTGCATCCGCCGGAACTCCCGGCGCACCCCGAATACTGGTACTCGATCACCTACGCGCCCGCGAGTGCGGGGACGAGCACGATGCGCATCAAGATCCCCGGCGATCCGCAGAATGGCGGCACCGAGAGCGAAACCTTCACGCTCGAGGTGAGCGCGTCCCCCGCGTCCACGCTGACGCCGGGCGGGCCCGCACGCTTTCCCTCCGAAGGACAGACCTAGTCGCGGCGACGAACGCCGATGGCCGCCTGGGCTCAGGCGGCCACGGCACGCGCATGTAGGTGTGCGCCGACCTTGCGCTTGACCCGCTGGAGGGCGTTGTCCACGGTCTTTGTGTCGCAGGAGAGCTTGCTGCCCACCTGCTCGTAGGAGTAGCCGTCCAGGTACAGCGAGAGCACGCGGCTCTCGAGCTCTGAGAGCGCCGTTGACAGGCAGCCCACGAGCGAGCGCAGCTCCTCGGAGGAGATGACCTGGTTGACCGGGTCCTGAACGCTCGGGCCGGGGAGCATCTGGTCGAGCGTCGGCACCTCGTCGCCGCTACCGGCGGGCGTCGAGGAGAACGAGACGTACTGGTTCAGCGGCGTGTGCTTGTTGCGCGTCGCCGTCTTCACGGCCGTGATGATCTGGCGCGTGATGCACAGCTCGGCGAAGTTGCGAAAGCTCGACTCGCGGTCGGTGCGAAAGTCGCGGATCGCCTTGTACAGGCCGACGAGACCCTCCTGGATGAGGTCTTCGGAGTCGCCTCCGGCGAGGAAGTAGGACGACGCCTTCAGGCGCACGAAACCGTGGTAGCGCCTGACGAGCCGATCGTAGGCAATGCGGTCGCCCTGTTTCGCGAGGGCGATGAGGAACAGATCCTCGACCTTAGCCTCAGAGTTAGATATAGGGGAGATTCGTGCCACGAGCAGATCCTTTCTTCGAGACCTCGCCCACTGCTGCGACGTGCCTCGAGAACCGCGTTTGCTCAGTGGCGCACTCCTCCCCTGGCGCCAACCGCTATGTAGTTGTGAGCGCTGGCCCCAGATATCTCACCCTGAGGTTCAGCGTTATAACCGCGCAGCCTTACACAGTTATGACGCCCTGTCAACCCCTCCGAGGCGGCTCTGCAAGATCCCGTACAGAAGCGCTGCGGCAGCCGCGCTGACGCCGAGCGACTCGACGCGCCCGCGCAGCGGCAGCCCGATCAGCTCGTCGCACGCCCCCGCCACCCGCGGGCGCAGGCCGCCACCCTCGCTGCCGAGCACGAGCACGACCCCCGAGCCGGCGTAGTCGAGCGTCTCGTAGGCGAGCACGGTGCGCTGGCCACGCTCGCCCTTGGCCTTGCCCTCGCTCGCGTCCCTGCCCTCACCCTCGCCCTCGCTCAAGGGGCTCGCGCCGTAGCACCAGCACCCTGCCGCTCGCGCCTGGCCGAGAAAGTCGGCCAGGTTGCGCACGCGCGCGACGGGCAGGTGCTCGACGGCGCCCGCAGAGGCCTTGCAGACTGCGGGCGTGACCTCGGCCGAGCGGCGCTCGGGTATCACCAAGCCGCCGGCGCCGGCGCACTCCGCCGTGCGGCAGATCGAGCCTAGGTTCTGCGGATCCTGCACCTGATCGAGCGCCACGAGCAGCGGCTCGCCCTGCGCGAGCAGCTGCTCGGCGCTCGCATACGGATAGGGCCCGGCCTCGGCGCACACCCCCTGGTGGGCGGGCGAGCCGCAGCGGCGCTCGATCTCCTCGCCCGACACGATGCGGGCCTGCCTGCCCGTGAGCCACTCCTCGCGCACGGCGCCGGCGCTCGCCCACAGCTCGCGCACCTGGCCGGCGCGCCGTCCGCGAAGGGCCTCGTGCAGGGGGTTGCGCCCGTAGATGATCAATGCGGTCGCTCGGCGGGGATCAGCTCGGGTCCGTCGGGGCCGTCGCGGATCTCCCAGCTGCGCACGCGGAGCTCCTCGCGAATGGCGTCGGCGGTCTCGAAGTCGCGCTCCTTGCGTGCCTGCTCGCGGCGCTCGAGCAGCGCGGCGGCCTCGCGATCGATCCCCGCGACATCGCCGACGGCTTGCAGCGCAGACAGCTTGCCGAGGCCGAGCACGTCGAGCATCTCGCGCAGATCGCCGTCGCCGACGGTCTCGCCGCGACGGTTCGCCTCCCTGATCCATTCGAACAGGGCCGCGAGCGCCGCCGGCGTGTTGAAGTCGCTCGCGAGCGCTGCGAAGAAGGCCTCCGTATGGGCGTGCATGTCATCGGGGCTCGGCTGTCCGGGGGCCAGGCGGCGCAGGGCGTCGCGGATGCGGTAGACGCGTCGCTCGGCATCTTCGAGCTCGGCCTGCGAGAAGGCCAGCGGCTGGTGGTAGTGACCGGAGACGAGATACATCACGACCGTCTCGGGGTCGTAGCGCTCGAGCACGGTGTGCAAGGGAGTGATGTTGCCGACCGACTTGGCCATCTTCTCGCCCGTCGTTTGGATCATGCCGTTGTGCATCCACAGCTTCGCGAGCTCCGCGCCGCGGGCGGCGCGTGTCTGTGCAGCCTCGTTCTCGTGGTGGGGGAACACCAGGTCCGAGCCGCCGCCGTGGATCTCGAAGCCGACGCCGAGGATCGACTCGGCCATCGCCGAGCACTCGATGTGCCAGCCTGGGCGCCCGCGACCCCAGGGGGCCGCCCAGGAGGTGTCCTCGCCGGGCTTGTGCGCCTTCCATAGCGCGAAGTCGAGCGGGTCGTGCTTGCGCTCGGCGCCCTCGACGTCCTCGCCCTGGTCCATGTGCTCGAGCGCGCGGTGCGAGAGGCGCCCGTAGCCGGGGTCCGAGCGCACGCGGAAGTACACATCCCCGTCGGCGACGTAGGCGTGGTCGCGCTCGATCAGCGCCGAGATGTACTCGACGATCGCGTCCATCGTCTCGGAGGCGAGCGGCTCGTGGTCGGGACGGCCGAGGCCGAGCGCGTCCGTGTCGGCGCGATAGTGGGCGGTCATGTCGGCCGCGAGCTCGGCGCTCGGACGCCCGGCGACTCGGGCGGCGTCGTAGATCTTGTCGTTGACGTCGGTGACGTTGACCACGAGGCTGACCTCGTAGCCCTCCCGGCGCAGGAAGCGGGCGAGCAGGCTGAAGACGACGAAGGGCCGGGCGTTGCCGATGTGGATGCGGCTGTAGACGGTGGGACCGCACGCGTAGATCCCGACACGACCCGGCTCGCGCATGCGCAGCGGGAGAACCTCCCCGCTCAGCGTGTCGTGCAGCACGATCTCTCGCATCACGGGCTCCGCTCGAGGCTCGCGATGGCGAGCGCGGCGACCCCCTCACCGCGACCGACAAAGCCGATCCCCTCGCCGGTGCTTGCCTTTACGTTCACGCGCTCGACGGGCAAGCCGAGGGCCGCGGCGAGGCGCTCGCGGATCGCACCGCGGTGGGGCGAGAGCTTGGGCGCCTCCATGAGAACGGTGCAATCGACGTTCTCGAGCGCGAGCCCCTGGGCCGTCAGGAGCGCCACGACTGCGCGCAGCAGCTCGATCGAGTCGGCGTCGCGCCAGCGCTCCTCATCGTCGGGGAAGTGCTCGCCGATGTCCCCGAGAGCGGCTGCCCCGAGCAGGGCGTCGGTGATCGCGTGGGCGAGCACGTCTGCGTCCGAATGGCCCTCGAGTCCGTGCTCGCCGGGGATCTCCACGCCGCCGATCACGAGCCTTCGCCCTGGGAGCAGGCGATGCGAGTCATAGCCGATCCCGGTCAGGCTCATCCTCCGTTGGCTCCCATCGGCTCGAGCCGTCGCTGGCGGTGCTCGAACACGCACAGCTCGTCAAAGCCCGCTCGCTCGAGCGCCTCGAGCGCGCGCCCGTAGTCGGCTCCCACCTCGACAGGCAGGTGTGCGTCGCTCGAGAGCGCGACCGGAACGCCGGCTTCAGCGCACATCACCAGGAACGCCTGTGCGGGGTACAGCTCGCCCGCGGGCTTGCGCAGGCCCGCCGTCGAGAGCTCCACGGCGACGTCCGCCTCGGCGATCGCTTCGACGGCGGGCTCGTAGTAGCGGCGCAAGTCGCCCCGGGGTATCCGCTCGGATCGCCCCGGGCCCCAGTACTTGACGAGGTCGGGATGGGCGATGATGTCAAACAGGCCGCTGCGCGCCGACTCGGCGACCGTCTCGAAGTAGCGCCGCCAGACCTCCTCAGCCGAGCTGGCGACGCCGCGAGCGGCATCCCACACCGTGTGCTCGTCCATGTCGAGTGAGCGGTCGCGCAGGAAGTGCACGGAGCCGACCACGTAGTCGAAGCCACGTGCTTCCAGGAGCTCGGAGGTGCGGTCCTCCGCACCGGGGATGAAGTCCGCCTCGATCCCCAGCCTCAGGTCCGTGCGTTCGCGTACGAACGCGCAGTACTCGTCGAGGTCATCGCGGGCTTGCTGGCGCCAAAAGGGATGCTGCCACAAGCTCAGGGCCTGGCTGAAGCGATAGATGTGTTCGGAGACGCCCAGCTCGAGTATGCCGTTCTCCTCGGCGACCGCGCGATAGCGCTCGACGTTGGCGCTCGTGAAGTACTGCTGCGGCTGCGCGTCGAGGTCGTCGGGGCGCAGGTGGAGGTGATAGTCGGTGAGCACTTGGCGTCAGCGATTCAACCAGTCGCCGGGTCACGCGTGTGACCAGGCGGGTGAGCGCCAGCAGGCGGCGCGGGCGCGCGGCGCTCCTCGAGCAGCTGCCCCGCCAGGCGCAGATCGAGCGGCGAGGTTACCTTGAGGTTCTGCTCGTCGCCTCTCACCACGATCACCGTGCCGCCCGCGCGCTCGATCAGCCAGGCGTCATCGGTAGCCCGGGCGAGCTCCTGCGCGGGGGCATCCAGGGCGCGTTCTAGGAGCGCCCGGCGGAACACTTGGGGGGTCTGCACCGCCCACAGGCGCGCGCGCTCGAGCGTTTCGAGAACCACCTCCCGCTCTCCCACACGCTTGATCGTGTCCGTCACCGGCAGCGCCGCGATCGCCGCGTCCGCGTCCGGGCGCTCGCCGAGGGCCTCGGTCACCCGCTCGATCAACTCGACGCTCACGAGCGGGCGTGCGGCGTCGTGGACAAGCACGGGCTCACCGGGGCTCGCCGCGGCAAGCGCCCGGCGGACCGACTCCGAGCGGCACGCGCCCCCTTCGACGGCCGTGATACGCGCCGGCGCCTCGACGCCCCCAGGCAGCTCCACGCCGCCGGGCAGCGCCACCACGATGCTCTGGACCGCGCTCGCGGCGCAGATGGTTTCGAGGCTCCACTCCAGCATTGCTCGGCCCGCGAGCTGCACGAGGGCCTTTGGCTTGCCGGCCGCGAGCCGCTCTCCAGCGCCCGCGGCGAGGATCAGCGCGACGGTCATCTTCGAGGAGGCTGTCGCGCACGCGGCGGGTGGACCCTCGCGGGTGCCGCCGCGTGCGCGAGATCCTCGCTACTTGACGCCGGAGACGGCCATCTGGCTCTGGGCCGAGTCGGCCAGCAGCTCGTCCAGGTAGCTCTCTGCCTCCTCCTCGTCCTTGTCGAGCGCGTACATCAGCTCGGACGCGAGGATCTTCTTGGTGCGCGTGAACATCTGCTTCTCACCCGTCGAGAGGCCCTTCTCGTTCTCGCGCAGCGAGAGGTTGCGCACGACCTCGGCGAGCTCGTAGATGTCGCCCGTCTTGATCTTGTCGCGGTTGTGCTTGAAGCGACGGTTCCAGTTCTTCGGCATCTCCGAGACTTCGTCGCGCAGCACGTCGAGAACCTTCTTGACCGTTTCCTCGTCGATCACCCGGCGCAGGCCCGCGAGCGCCGCGTTCTCGGTCGGAACGCGCACGGTCATGTCGTTGTGGAGGATCTTGATCGTCAGGTACTCGCGCCGTTCACCAAGAATCTCCATCTCTTCCTTCTCGAGCACCTTTCCCGCGCCGTGATGGGGGTAGACGACATGGTCTCCGAGCTCGAACTCGATGAACTCGACTTCCGAGCTGATGTCGATCTCCTCCGTGATTGCTGCTTCTTCAGTTGCTTGTAGGGAAATGATGTCCTCCTATCGTCGCGGGCCGCCGAGTCGGTCGACCCCTAGTCAAGTCTGTAGGTAGCGATCCACGAGGTTGAGCTCCTGCAGCCTGCGCAGGCCCTCGCGGATGTCCTTCGCGCGGATCTCGCCGACTCCCTCGACCGCCTCGAGCTCGGCGTCGCCGGCGGCCAGCAGCTCCTCGAGACCGCCGAACTCAGCGACGATCTGCGAGACGACGAGCTTTGGCAGCCTCGGTATGCGTCCGAGCACGCGATAGCCGCGGGGGGACACAGGATAGTCGAGCGTGTTCAACTTGCGGTCGTAGCCGAGCAGCTCCGCCAGGCGCCCGAAATCGAGCAGATCCTGGTGCACGAGCCTGCCGATCTCCTCGAGCGCGGCTGCAAACGCTTCGTCGGAGTAGCTCGACAGGTAGTCGCGCACGAGCGCCGACTTTTCCGCGGCGGCGCCGACCATCGTCTCCTCCAGCTGCATCTCGATCAGGCGACCCTCGCTGCCGAGCTCGACGATGTAGCGCTCGATCTCGACCGCCATGCGCGTGACCAGCTCGGAGCGCTGCAGCACGGTGAGCACGTCATGAAGCGTCGTGCCCCCCTCGAACTCGAGGGCGGTCAAGCGCGTGGACACCTGGTCCAGGCGCGTGCGGAACTTGTCGAGCGTCGCCAGCGCCTGGTTGGCCTTGGCGAGCACTACGGGGATGTCCTCGAGGATGTACTTGACGCTGTCGATGTACACGGAGACGACCTCGCGCCGCTGTGAGATGGCGATCACGAGCGCGTCGGTCTGCTTGGAGACGCGCTCGGCCGTGCGATGCCTGGTGCCCGTCTCGTGCGAGAGGATCGTCGGGTCGGGCATCAGCTGGACGTTGGCCATCGTGATCTTGGTCGCGTTGGCGTTGAGGATGATCGCGCCGTCCATCTTGGCCACCTGGTAGAGGAACGCCGGCGTGTAGTCGATGTCGAGCTTGATCCCACCGGAGTTCAGGAAGCTGAGGTCTTCGGGCTCGCCGATCACGATCAGGCCGCCGGTGCGCGCGTTCAGGATGCTCTCGATGCCCTCGCGAAGGGCCGTTCCGGGCGCGATCATCTCCAGCGCCCTCATCAGGCCTGGATCCGGTCGTACCTCGTTATCTAGATCGTCACCGGATCGTGGGGCCATCAAACTTCAATTCTACGCAAATCGCGTTTACACGGGTACGCCCACGCGAGCCGGCAAGGCCGCTCGCGAGCCCTTTGCAGCGGTTTCTGGGGAGGGTAGGACGGCCGCAAGCGCGCCGCGCAGCGTGCTCATCTCGACCGCGCCAGCGCCACTGTCGGGCGGCGCGATCACCTCCGCGAGTCCGTGCTTGGCGGCCTCTTCCAGGCGACGCTCCGGGTGGCCGACCCAGCGCAGCTCGCCTGTGAGCCCGAGCTCGCCGAAGCAGGCGCGCGGTGCTCCCGTAAGCGCCAGCCCGCGACTCGCGCTTGCGACCGCCAGCGCGACGGCGAGGTCACAGCCGGGCTCCTCCAGGCGCACGCCGCCGACCACGTTCACGAATACGTCGGCGCCACCGGTGCGTACGCCTGCGTGACGGGCGAGGATCGCGAGCACGAGCGCGAGCCGGTTACGGTCCAACCCCGAAACGACGCGACGCGGCTGGGGCAGCTCTGAGGGGGCTACGAGCGCCTGCACCTCCACCAGCAGCGGCCGCGATCCCTCCATGGCCGCGAGCACGACGCTGCCCGGCGCCCGCGTGGCGCCCGCGACGAAGCGTGCGGAGGCATCCAGCACCTCGACGAGACCGCCTTGGCGCATCTCGAACAGCGCCGCCTCGCTGGTCGAGCCGAAGCGGTTCTTGAGCGCGCGCAGCTCGCGATAGGGGCGCTCGCGCTCGCCCTCGAACTGCAGCACGCAGTCGACGAGGTGCTCGAGCACGCGTGGGCCGGCCAGCGCGCCCTCCTTGGTCACGTGACCGACGAGGATCACGGCCGTGCGCTGCGCCTTGGCGAGCTCCATCACGCGCGCGGTGACCTCGCGCACCTGTCCAACCGAGCCGGGGGCGCCCCCGAGCTCGCCGGCGCGCAGCGTTTGCACGGAGTCGATCACGCACGCCTGCGGCGCCTGCTCGGCGAGCGTGTCGAGCACCACGTCGAGCTCGGTCTCTGCGAGCACCGGCACCTCGAGCGCCGGACGCTCATGCTCGGCCGAGCTCGAGACGAGCCGCTCGGCGCGCAGGCGCACCTGCTCGGCCGACTCCTCGCCGCTTACGTACAGGGTGCGTAGGCCGGCGTGCTGCAGGTTGCCCAGAACCATGTTCGTGAGCGTGGACTTGCCGATCCCGGGCGAGCCCCCCAGGAGCACGAGCGCGCCCGGGACGAGGCCGCCTCCGAGCACGCGGTCGAGCTCGCCGATGCCCGTCTGCATGCGCTCGAGCGGAGCGCCGCCAACCTGCGCGAGCGTCAGCGGAACCTTGGCCGCGCCCGTGCGAGCCGCTGGGAGCGCCCTGCTCGCCTGGCGTCCACTCCGCTGTACACGCGCGCGCACCTCGACGAGTGCGTTCCACTCGCTGCACTGAGGACACTGACCGTGCCACTGCGAGCTGCTGAAGCCGCACTGCGAGCACTCGTGCACTGTGGAGCGAGCCATCGTCTGAGCGTACGCGCCGGTGGCGATGGATCAACGCGAGCCACCGCCATCGAAGGGCTGGGCGGCCTCGACTGGCGCTACGCGCTAGAGGTGCAGAAGCTCGACTACGGCGCCGCTAGGCCGGCCGAACCGACCGACCCGGCCGCTGCATCCTGTTAGGACTCCTCGCCCTGGCCGATCGCCGGGGGCTCGGCCTCGGGGCTGGCATCGACCTCTGCGATCTCCTCGGCGCCAGGGCCATCCGCGCCCACGCCCACGGGCGTCTTCTGGCGCTTGGGGTTGACGATCGTCAGGCGCACGTCGCCCTCCTGCTCGCCGTCCCCCGGGTTGACGACGACGGTCGCGCCGGGCGTTAGCTGCTCGCGCAGCACGAAATCGGCGAGCGGGTCCTCGATGTAGCGTTGGATCGCGCGGCGCAGCGGGCGCGCGCCCATCGCCGGGTCCCATCCCTTTTCCACGAGCATGTCCTTGGCCGGCTCGGTCAGCTCGAGCTGCAGCTCGCGTTCGGCCATCGACTCGCGGATGCGCAGCAGCAGGAGCTCGACGATCTGCTTGATTTCCTGCTTCTGCAGCTTGTGGAAGACGATCACGTCGTCGATGCGGTTGAGGAACTCCGGGCGGAAGACCTTCTTGAGCTCTCCCATGATGCGGTTCTTCATGTCCTCGTAGCTGATGCCCGTCTCGTCCTCGGAGACTGCGAAGCCGAGCGGCGTGTTGCGGGCGATCTCGGCGGCGCCGATGTTGGAGGTCATGATCACGATCGCGTGGCGGAAGTCGACCGTGCGCCCTTGCGCGTCGGTCAGGCGCCCGTCCTCGAGGATCTGCAGCAGGATGTTGAAGACATCCGGGTGCGCCTTCTCGATCTCGTCGAGCAGCAGCACGCTGTAGGGCTTGCGCCGCACGGCCTCCGTCAGCTGGCCGCCCTCGTCGTAGCCGATGTAGCCGGGAGGCGAGCCGACGAGGCGCGAGACGGCGTGCTTCTCCATGTACTCGGACATGTCGATGCGGATCAGCGCGTCGTCGTCACCGAAGAGGAACTCGGCGAGCGTGCGTGCGAGCTCGGTCTTGCCGACGCCTGTGGGGCCGAGGAAGATGAATGATCCGGTGGGGCGCTTGGGGTCCTTCAGGCCCGCGCGCGAGCGGCGGATCGCCTTTGAGATGACCTCGATCGCGGGGTGCTGGCCGATCACCCGCTTGTGCAGTTCGTCCTCCATGCGCATCAGCTTCTGCGTCTCGGCCTCGGTCAGCTTGAAGACGGGGATGCCGGTCCACATCGAGACGATGTCGGCGATCTCCTCCTCGCCAATGGACGGGCGCTCGCCTGACTCGCCTGATTCCCAGGCCTGCTCGAGCTCGCGTTTCTTGTTCGTGAGCTTGCGCTCCTTGTCGCGCAGGGCGGCCGCCTTCTCGAACTCCTGGGCCTCGATCGCGGCCTCCTTTTCGCGCCGCGTGCCCTCGACTTCGCTCTCGAGCTCGCGGTTGGCGGGCGGCGAGGTCATCGACTTGATGCGCATGCGCGATGCCGCCTCGTCGATCAGGTCGATCGCCTTGTCGGGCAGGAAGCGGTCGGAGATGTAGCGGCTGGCGAGTTCGCCGGCGGCGCGCAGCGCCTCGTCGGTGATCTGCACCTTGTGGTGCTGCTCGTAGCGGTCGCGCAGGCCGGTCAGGATCTCGACGGTCTGGTCGATCGTCGGCTCGTCCACGCGGATCTGCTGGAAGCGCCGCTCGAGCGCCGAGTCGCGCTCGAGGTACTTGCGGTACTCATCGAGCGTGGTCGCGCCGATCGTCTGCAGCTCGCCGCGCGCGAGCGCGGGCTTGAGAATCGATGCAGCGTCGATCGCGCCCTCCGCGGCACCCGCGCCGACGAGGTTGTGCAGCTCGTCGATGAACAGGATGATGTCGCCGCGCTGGGTGATCTCCTTCATGACCTTCTTCAGCCGCTCCTCGAACTCCCCGCGGTACTTCGAGCCGGCGACTAGCGCGGCGAGGTCGAGCGTGTAGATCTGCTTGTTCTTGAGCAGCTCGGGCACGTCGGAGCTCGTGATCCGCTGCGCGAGACCCTCGACGACGGCGGTCTTGCCGACGCCCGGCTCGCCTACGAGCACGGGGTTGTTCTTGGTGCGCCGCGAGAGGATCTGCATGATCCGCTCGATCTCGATCTCGCGCCCGACGCAGGGGTCGAGCTTGCCCTCGGCGGCCAGCTTGGTCAAGTTCCTGCCGAACTGGTCGAGCAGCTTGGAGGACTTCTTGCCCTCGCCCGAGGCGCCCGCGCCCGCGCCGGCGCCGGCGCCGCTGGACTGGCCCTGACGGCGGCCTCCGGGGCCGGAGAGCATGCGGATGACCTCGTTGCGGATCTTCTCGGAGTCGGCGTCGAAATCGAGCAGGATGCGAGCGGCGACGCCCTCGTTCTCGCGCACGAGGCCGAGCAGGATGTGCTCGGTGCCGATGTAGTTGTGCCCGAGGCTGAGCGCCTCGCGCAGGGCGAGCTCGAGCACCTTCTTGGCGCGCGGTGTGAACGGGATCTGCCCCGAGGTGACCTCCTCGCCGGAGCCGACGATGCGCACCACTTGCGCGCGCACGCGCTCGACGGTGATGTCGAGGCTCTCGAGCACGCGCGCGGCCAGACCCTCCTCCTCGCGCAAGAGGCCGAGAAGGATGTGCTCTGTGCCGATGTAGTTGTGCTTGAGCGTCCGCGCCTCCTCCTGCGCGAGAACGACCACCTGGCGGGCCCGTTCTGTAAATCGCTCGAACATGGTGCGCTTCCTTCCTGCCTGGGAGCTACCCAACGGCCGCTGATAGTCAACGTCGCCTTGCGGAGCAGTCTACCAACCGGCCACCCTGCACTATTCGGGTAATCGGCACTCCAGGAGGCCGGCTTGACCCCCAAAGTGCGAAGCGATTGCCGTGAAATTCCGCGCGCCCCTGCGTGCGCCAGCTACTCGCGCATCGCCGGGAAGAGCACGACCTCACGGATCGAGTCGCGGCCGGTGAGCAGCATGACGAGCCGGTCGATGCCGAGACCGACGCCGCCCGCTGGGGGCATGCCCTGCTCGAGCGCCTGCACGAAGGCCTCGTCGTAGGGCTGGACCTCGTCCTCGCCGAGCGTCGCCAGGCGCCCCTGCTGCTCGAAGCGCTCGCGCTGGACGTCCGCGTCGATCAGCTCGCTGAAGGCGTTGGCGATCTCCATCCCGCCCGCGAAGGCCTCCCAACGCTCGACCAGGCCGGGCTTGGAACGGTGCGGGCGGGCCAGCGGCGAGAGCTCGATGGGATAGTCGAGCACGAACGTCGGCTGGCGCAGCGCGGGCTCGACGAACTTGGATAGGAGATCGTCGGCGAGCTGAGACCAGCTGAGGCCCTCGGTCGCCATCGCGAGGCCCCGCTCGGCGATCGCGAGCGCGAGCGACTCCGCGTCGCGGTGGGCGGCGAGATCGACGCCCGCCTTCTCCTCGATCGCCTCGAAGAAGCCGACCCGCCGCCACGGCGAGGAGAAGTCGAGCTCGCCCGCGTAGCCGACCGCGGCTGCGGCCTGTTGCACGAGCGCCTCCAGCCGGGCGGCCTCGTCGTTGTAGTCGGCGTAGGCCTCGTAGAACTCGACCATCGTGAACTCGGGGTTGTGCTTCGGCGACAGACCCTCGTTGCGAAAGTCCTTGCCGAGCTCGTACACGCGCTCGAGGCCGCCGACGAGCAGGCGCTTCAGATAGAGCTCCGTGGCGATCCGCAGGTAGAGGTCGCGGTCGAGCGCGTTGTGGTGGGTCGTGAACGGTCGCGCCAGCGCGCCTCCGTAGAGCGGCTGCAGCACGGGCGTCTCGACCTCCACGAAGCCGTTCTCGTCCAGGTATGCGCGTAGCGCGGTGATTATGCGGGCCCGGTCGATGAACAGCTGGCGGGCCTCCTCGCTTGCGATCAGATCGAGCTCGCGATGGCGGTAGCGCGTCTCGACGTCTGAGAGGCCGTGATGCTTGTCGGGCGGCGGGCGCAGGGCCTTGGCGAGGACCTGGAAGGACTCCACGCGCAGCGAGATCTCGCCGTGGCGGCTGCGGATGGCTGAGCCGTCAGCTCCGATCAGGTCGCCTTGGTCGAGCGAGAGCAGCAGCTCGAAGCGCTCGCGGCCGAGGATGTCGACGCGCGCGTGCAGCTGGATCTTGCCGGTGCGATCGACGAGATCGAGGAATGCGGCCTTGCCGGCGCCGCGGCACGCGAGCAGGCGCCCTGCGACGCGGTGGCGCTCGTCTGTTTCCTCGCCCACTGCCAGGTGCTCGTAGGCGCGCAGGACGGTCGCGATCGGCTCGGCGCCCGCGAAGGAGTACGGAAAGGCGCTGTCGTCGGACGCGCGTATGCGCGCCGCCTTCGCGCGGCGCTCGGCGATCAGCTCGTCCAGTCCGTGCCTGGTCGGCTCCCCGTCGGCTTCGCTCATGAACGAGCGAGCCTAGTCGAGGCCGACGTCGATCTTGGTGATCTTGAGCTTGCGCGCGGGGCCGCGCGGGACCTTCACGGCGACGGTCTCGTTGCGTTTGCGCCCGATCAGGGCGCGTCCCACGGGCGACTCGTTGGAGAGCTTGTGCTCGTGGGGCTTGGCCTCGGCGGAGCCGACGATCGTGTACTTGACCGACTTGCCGGTCTTTTCGTCCTTGACGTGCACGACGGAGCCGACCTGGACCACGTCGGTGGAGAGGTCCTCGGCATGGATGACGGTGGCCATGCGAAGCTTCTCCTGCAGCTGCGCGATGCGGCTCTCGACCATCGCCTGCTCGTTCTTTGCGTCGTCGTACTCGGAGTTCTCGGAGATGTCGCCGAACTCGCGCGCCTCCTTGATGCGCTCGGCGACTTCACGGCGCTTCTCCGTGGAGAGCACGTCGAGCTCGTCCTTGAGCTTTTGCAGGCCTTCTGGTGTGAGGATTACGTCCTTCGGCATGTGACCCCTCGATCGACTTTTTGCGTCGTGACGGGACGACACAAAACCCCGCTGCTAGCGGGGATCTCGCCGGCCCACGGGCGTCGGCGAGCGCAGCAGTATAGCGGGGCGCGCGCGAGCCTCGGGGCGTCAAACGACCGGCGCGGCGGCGCCTGCGGCGAGCTCGAGCAGCGCTCGCACGCGTGCGAGCGTGGCGGCGGCCTGGAGTGATTCCTGAAGGCTCCTGGCGGCACTCGCATCGAGCGCCAGGCGCGGCACATACCAGGGGTAGAACTTGCGCAGGTAGCGCGTCGCGCGCTCCTCGCCGAGGTGCTCGACGGCGCGGTCGATCGTCCAGGCGAGCTCTGCGAGCACCTCCTCGGGGCTCGGCGCCAGGTGCTCTTCGCGCAGCAGCTCGGAGAACAGCCAGGGGTTCCCGAGCGCCCCGCGGGCGAGCATCACGGCGGCCGCTCCAGTGGCCGCGAAGGCCTCGCGTACCTCCTCGGCGTCGTCCATGCCGCCGGTGAGGATCACGGGCGCGGGCAGCGACCGAACGAGCCGCGCGGCGAGCTCGTAGTCGGGCGTGCCCTTGTGCTGGACGGCAGCGGAGCGCGGATGAAAGCCGATCGCGGAGATCCCCGCCTCCTCGATCAGGCGGTGGGCGAGCGTGAAGCCGCTCTCCTCCCCCGGGCGCACGCCCGATCGTAGCTTCGCGGTGACGGGCACGCTGGAGGCAGCGCCTGGCGGGTAGCTCTCCTCGCGGCTTGCGGCGCGCGCGCGAGACGCCCGTTCGCAGCCCTCGCGCGCACCCTCCACGGCGGCCCGCGCGACCGCCACTGCAAGCTCTGGCTCGTCGAGCAGGGCAGCGCCGGCGCCCGTCTTTCGCACCTTCGGCACGGGGCAGCCCATGTTGATGTCGATCGCGTCCGCGCCCGCGGCGACCACGTGGGCGGCGGCCGAGCGCATCGTCGCGGGGTCCTCGCCGAACAGCTGGATCGCCACTGGCCCGCCGCTGCCGGCCTCGCGCTCGCGCGGATCGATGCGCAGCAGCTCGTTGCACGTGCGCTGATTGCGGTAGTGGACGGCGTGCGAGGAGACCATCTCCGAGACGGCCATGCCGGCGCCGTAGCGCTTGGCCTGCAGGCGCACGAACCAGTTGCCGATGCCGGCGAGCGGCGCGAGCAGCACGCGATTCGGCACGCGCAGGGACCCGAGCAGCCAGGCTTCGTCGAGTTGCGCGCCTGCGGACATTTCAGCTGTTTCGCTCGTGCAGCAGGCGCAGGCCGGTGAGCGTGAGCAGGTCGTCGACCTCGTCGATCTCCTCGGTGAAGGGGACGACGAGGCGGGCAAGCCCGCCGGTGGCGATCACGTTCGTGCGCTCGCCGAGCTCGTCGTAGAGGCGCCTGAGGATCGCGTCGATCGCGCCGGCGTAGCCGAACACGACACCGGAGCGAATCGCGTCGATCGTGTTCTTGCCGATCACGCTGCGCGGCGGCGCGAGGTCGACCTTGGGCAGGCGCGCGCCGCGCTCGGAGAGCGCTTCGAGGGAGATCTCGATACCCGTCATCAGCGCGCCGCCGACGTAGTCGCCCTCGCGCGAGACGACGTCGAAGGTGGTGGCGGTGCCGAAGTCGACGCACACGCCGAGGCCACCGAAGCGCTCGCGGATGGCGACGGCGTTGACGAGACGGTCGGCGCCGATCTCGCGCGGGTTGTCGTAGCGGATCGCCATCCCCGTCTTGATGCCGGGGCCCACCACGAGCATCTCGTGGTCGAGGTAGCGCTCGGCGACGGCGGCCCACTCGGGCTCGAGCTGGGGCACGGTCGAGGAGACGATCGACGCGTGCAGGTCTGCGAAGGAGTACCCGCGCAGTCCCAGCAGGTTGTGCAAGGCCGCGCCGAGCTCGTCGGCCGTTGATTGGCGGACGCTGGCGAAGCGCCAGTGATCGAGCAGCTGCTGCCCCTCGAAGGCGCCGAAGTGCGTCTGCGTGTTGCCGACGTCGACGACGAGCAGCATGGGGCGCCATTATGCTCGTCGCACGTGGGCGAGGCGCTCAGGGGCGCAGGACGACGCTGCGTGTGATCGTGGCAACCGAGCCATGCACCGAGGTGAGCAGGATCTTGACGCTCAGCGTGAGATGCCCGTGCAGGCGCATCGCGTGCTTGGCCTTGGCGTCCACGGCCACCACGAACCTGGCGGTGCCGGCGTGCAGCGACGAGCGCGCCACGCCGCCCACCTGGACATGCGAGGAGTGACCGGCAGCGGCTAGCGACGCGCGCGTGGCGAGTAGCCGCACTTCCAGGCGACCCCCTGCGGCGGCCTGCGAGACGTCCACCGAGCCGTGCACCGACTGCCCGCGCTGAGAGGACGGGAGCTTCACGGCCGAGGAGGCGCTACCGACGAGCAGAGCCTCGACGGGAGCCGTTTGCGAGCCAGAGCCGGATGTCGAGGAGCCCGAGCCAGAGGAGCTCGAGCCATTCGGATTCGTTGCCCCGCCTTCGGCGCCGCTGCCAGCGCCCGTCGACGTCGTGGGGCCGGTGGGGGTCGTGCCGGGCGCGCTAACCACGATTTCGTATTTCCTGTAGGTCGAGTACAGGCTCGCGCTTTCAAACTTGTAGCTCCCGGGTGCTTCGAACGTGCAGCTGCCTTCCCAGCCGGTCTTCGCCGGCGCTGGGCTGACCGGGACGCTCGCGGCGCAAGTTGGCGCGGCGCCGGTCCATGCGATGTTCGTGGCTGTGTGGTTGTCCGCGAAGGTGACGCTGTCGCCGGCGGCGATCGTTGTGAGGGGTGCGTACTGCGGGCTGCCCCCGGGGACCGTCCAGCACGGCCATTCGGTGTAGCCGTTGCAGTTTTCCTGCACTTCGAGCTTCGCTTCAGCGGTGGCGGCGAGGGCGGGCGGTTCAGAGGAGGCGGCGAGGGCCGGCAGGACCACGATCGCCGCACCGAGCAGCGCGGCCAGGGGGAAACGCAGAAGCTTGCGCATGGTGAAGGTGAACCACCCTTTCTTGTCGTCGAACATCCACGAGGCGGACCGCTCGGCTCGGGCCCGATGACCCGCCGGCCGCGGCAGTCGCGAGCGACTACCCGGTCAAGCTGCTAGGACTCCCACGCGCGCGGATTACTTCCCCGTCCGCAGCGGCGGCCCGGCCCAGCGCACGCCCTCATCGGGTGCGAGCGCGGCGAGCGCGTCGGACAGGCGCGTGCCATCGGGAGCGCTGAGATCGAAGTCGAGCTCGAGCGCGGGCACGAGCACGAAGCGGCGGCTGAGCAGCTGCTCGTGGGGCAGCGCCATGCGCTCGTGACGGAGCTCGATCTGATCGAGCAGCAGCACGTCGATGTCGATCGAGCGTGGGCCGTGGCGCCGGCCGGCTGGGCTTCGCCCGAGCTCGCGCTCGATGCGCTTGACCGCGTCGAGCAGCTCCAGCGGGTCAAGCGCTGTGCGCACGTGCACGCATGCGTTCAGGAACGACGGCTGGTCGGGCAGCTCCCCCACGGGATCGGTGTCGTAGGTCGAGGAGCAGGCCAGCACCGTCACACCCGCCGCGGGCAAGGCGTCGACGGCGGCCTGCAGGTTCGTGCGACGCTTGCCGACGTTGGAGCCCAGCCCGAGCAGCCCGAGACGCCCGGCGGGCGGCACTAGCCGTCGGCTTCGCGCCAGACCTCGACCGAGACCTCGTCGACGCTCAGCGCGATCGGCGGCTCGGGCTTGGCCGCCTTCACCCACACCCCCTCGAGCTGGTAGTCGGCGAGCAGGCGCTCGGCGATCGTCGCGCACAGGCGCTCGAGCGTCCTGTGCGAGCGCTGCTGGGCGATCAGCGCGACCAGCTGGCAGACCTTGGCGTAGTCGACCGTGTCCTCGAGCGAGTCCGTGACGGTGGCATCGCTTTCGCCGATGTCGAGGCGCAGGTCGAGCACCAGGCGCTGGCCCACCTCGCGCTCGGCGTCGCTGACTCCATGGTGGGTGTACAGCGAGAGCCCGGTGATCTCGACCGTGACCGACTCGACGGCCTCCTCGCGCTCGTCGCCCTCGCCGTCGCCCTCTAGCTCGTCTGGGTCCCCCTCTGCGGCCATCGCTCGCCCAACGTAGCAGCAGCCACAGCGAGGGCGCCGCGCGTGGCTGCGACGTCGTGAACGCGAAAGACGCTGGCCCCGCGCTCGAGCGCGAGCACGTTGGCGGCGATCGTCCCGGGCAGGCGCCGCTCGCTCGCCACGGGCTCGCTCTCACGGGCGTCGTTTGCGATCAGGCGCCCGACGAAGCTCTTGCGCGAGGCGCCGATGACGATCGGGCGCCCGATCGCGCACAGCTCGTCCAGGCGTCGCAGCAGGATCAAGTTGTGCGCGAGCGTCTTGCCGAAGCCGATACCCGGATCGAGCATGACGCGCTCCTCCGCGACGCCCTCGCCGACGGCGTAGGCGAGGCGCTCCTCGAGGAAGGCCCTGACCTCATCGACGACGTCGCCGTAGCGGGGATCGCGCTGCATCGTGCGGGGCTCGCCGAGCATGTGCATGAGGCAGCAGTCGACCTTGGCCTGCGCCACGACCGCCGCCATCTCGGGATCGGCGCGGAAGGCGCTGACGTCGTTGACGAGGCTCGCGCCGGCCGCGAGCGCGGCGCTGACGACGGCGCTCTTGCAGCTATCGATCGAGATCTGCGTGCTCGCGTCCACGCCGTCCCCGGCGAGGCGCTCGAGCACCGGCTGCACGCGCGCGAGCTCCTCATCGACGCTGACGGGCTCGGCGCCGGGGCGCGTGGACTCGCCGCCGACGTCGAGGATGTCGGCGCCTTCGTCGATCAGCCGGCGGGCATGGGCGACCGCGTGATCGGGCTCGAGGAAGCGCCCACCGTCCGAGAACGAGTCGGGCGTGACGTTGAGCACGCCCATGACCCGGTAGTGGCGGCGCTCGGTCACGCTCGAGCTGGCGCGGGGCCAGTGCACGCCGCGCGGGGCTCGCGTCGCGCGGCGCAGGGCCGCAAGGCGAGCGCGCGATCGCTCAGCGAAGCTCGGGGCGCTGCTGGTCGTGCGCGCGCAGCTCGGCCGTGCCACCGGCGAGGCCGGGGCGCGGGATCGGCCGTGGCGTTTCGCGCTCGGGGCGGTTGACGGGTGCGGGCGGCGCAGGCAGTTGTGGCTGCTTGGCGGGCTCCTCCACGCCGAAGACCTGCTCCTCGCTCTTGCCGTCGAGCAGCGCGCGGAACTCCTCCTTCTCGATCGTCTCGCGCTTGACGAGGATCTCGGAGATGTTCTGCAGGTCGCGCTGGTGCTCTGTGAGGATGTCGCGCGCGCGTGTGTGTGCGCTCTCGATCATCCGGCGCACCTCGTCGTCGATCTCGCGTGCGATCTCGTCCGAGTAGTCGGGCTCGGTCGAGAACTCGCGCCCGAGGAACGGCTGGCTGTGGTCGTGGCCGAACACGCGCGGGCCGAGCTTTTCGCTCATGCCGAAGCGCATGACCATCTGCTTGGCGGTCTGCGTGACCTTCTCGAGGTCGTTGGACGCACCGGTGGTTATCTCGCTGAAGACCAGCTCCTCGGCGGCGCGGCCGCCGAGCGTCATCGCCATCGCGTCTTCGAGCTCGGCTCGCGTGGTCAGGAAGCGGTCCTCCTGCGGCATCGAGATCGTGTACCCGAGGGCCTGGCCGCGGGAGATCACCGAGATCTTGTGGACGGGGTCGGAGTGCTCGAGGAAGTGCCCCACGAGCGCGTGTCCCATCTCGTGGTAGGCGGTGACGAGCCGCTCCTTCTCGCTCATCACGCGCGTCTTCTTCTCGGGGCCGGCGATCACACGCATGATCCCCTCCTCGAGCTCTTCCTGGCCGATCTCGCGCCGGCCCGTGCGAGCGGAGAGCAGAGCCGCCTCGTTGATCAGGTTTGACAGGTCGGCTCCCGTGAAGCCGGGCGTTTGCCCGGCCAGCGCGTCGATGTCGATGATCTTCGCGAGCGGCTTGCCGCGCGTGTGCACCTCGAGGATCTTGGCGCGCCCCTTGCGGTCGGGGCGGTCGACGGCAATCTGGCGGTCGAAGCGCCCCGGCCGCAGCAGCGCCGGGTCGAGGATGTCGGGACGGTTGGTAGCGGCGATCATGATGATGTTGTCCTTGGCCTCGAAGCCGTCCATCTCGACGAGCAGCTGGTTGAGCGTCTGCTCGCGCTCGTCGTGGCCACCGCCGAGGCCTGCCCCACGGTGGCGCCCGACGGCGTCGATCTCGTCCATGAAGATGATGCACGGGCTGTTCTGCTTGGCCTGCTCGAACAGGTCGCGCACGCGCGAGGCGCCGACGCCGACGAACATCTCGACGAAGTCCGAGCCGGAGATCGAGAAGAAGGGCACGCCGGCCTCCCCCGCGACGGCGCGGGCGAGCAGGGTCTTGCCGGTTCCGGGCGGTCCGTAGAGGAGCACGCCGGTGGGGATGCGCGCCCCGAGCGCCTGGAACTTCTTGGGGTTCTCGAGGAATTCCTTGATCTCGTGCAGCTCCTCGACCGCCTCGTCGACGCCGGCGACGTCGCGGAAGGTGATCTTGGGGGAGTCCGCTGACATGCGCTTGGCGCGCGACTTGCCGAAGGACATGACTTTCGAGCCGCCCCCCTGTACCTGGTTCATGATGAAGATCCAGAACCCGAGGAAGAGGGCGAAGGGCAGGATGTAGGTGAGCAGCCCGAGCAGCGCCGAGCTCTTTTCCGATTCGATGTTGAAGGGAACGCCGTAGCTTTTGAGTTCCTTGATCAGTTCGGGCGCGGCCTGTTCGGAGTAGCCGGCTTCCCATGTTTCCTTGTGCCCTTTGTCGTCGACCTTGACTTCGAGGGCTTTGCCCTTGTTCTTGAACTCGACCGATTCGACTTCGTGGTTGGGCAGTTCCCTGCTGACGAGCGTCTGATAGCTGTGCGTCGGGCCTTTGCTGCCGCCCGGGTTGAAGAGTTTGACGGCCAGGAACGCGAGCACCACCACGAGTAGGATCGGAAACGCGGCGCTCTTGAAGAAGCGGCTCATGGCTCGTTGCTGTTGGGGTCCGCGGCGTCGTCGTGACGGCGCGATGCCAGTGACCTAGCCTACCATGCAAGGTCTGGAATCCCTGCAGTTGCGGGCCCGCGCCGGCGCCAGCGCTGAGGGCCACGGGGAGCCCTCGAGGCGCCCCTCGAGGACGCTATCGATCGCGCCAGCCGGCCGCGGGGAGCTAGCGTTCGAGCGCGGCCACGTAGGGCAGGTTGCGATGGTGCTCGGCGTAATCGAGCCCGTAGCCGACAACGAAGCGGTCGGGGATCTCGAAGCCGACGTAGCGGGTAGGCAGATCGACCTTGCGACGCTCGGGCTTGGTCAGCAGCGCGCACACCTCCAGCGTGCGCGGATTGCGCGATCCGAGATTGCGCAACAGGTACTGCAGCGTCAGCCCCGAGTCGACGATGTCCTCGACGATCAGCACGTCGCGGTCTTCGATCGCGACGTCGAGGTCCTTGAGAATCCTTACGACCCCCGAGGCGTCGGTCGCCGACCCGTAGGAGGCGACGGCCATGAAGTCCACCTCGACGGGGATCGCGATGTAGCGCATGAGGTCGCTGAGGAAGAAGACGGCGCCCTTGAGGACCCCTATGAGCATCAGCGGGCGACCGGCATAGTCCTGGGAGATCTGCTCGCCCAGCTCAGCCACGCGGCGCTGCAGCTGCTCGGCGCTGATCAGCACCTCTCCGAGGCCCGGCTCACTCGCGGCGTGCGCCATGCCGGCCACGGTTGGGAGTCTAGAGCCGCGGCGGGAGCTTGACCATTCTCAGGCTGCCGCCCTCGAGCACGGCGCCGGCGCTGCCCCCGAGGTGCAGCTCCGCGCGCCCACCACGGGCGCCCAGCGCGAGGATCTCCTGCACGCGCTCTCCCGCCTGCGGCACGTAGGCCCCCGCGGCATCCTCGGCCAGGCGTACGACGACCATGCGCGCGAGCGCGGGCGCGAGCTCACCTAGACGCTCGAGCGAGACCGCCGAGCGACCTTCGAGCTCCCGCTCGACGAGGCTGTCCAGCAGCTCGGTCTCCTCGCGCAGGAGCGCGGCCGTCCGCAGCACGTTGCTGGCGGCGGCCGGGTGCGCGGCGCGTAGCGCGGGAACCAGTCGCTCGCGCACGCGCACGCGCGCGAAGCGCTCATCCTCATTGCTCTCATCATCGCGCCAGCCGAGGCCGCGCTCGCGGCAGTAGGCCTCCGTCTGCTCGCGCGTGACGGTGAGCAGCGGGCGCACGAGCCGGCCCTCGCTCGCGGGCATACCGAGCAACGCGCGGCGCCCGGGAGATGCGGCGAGCCTGTAGAGGATCGTCTCGAGCTGGTCTGAGGCGGTGTGCCCGGTGGCGATCAGGCAGTCGCGCTCGGCCGCGATGCGGCGCGCCTGCGCGTAGCGCAGCGCGCGCGCCCACGCCTGCAGATTGCCGGCCTCGGGGGCGCCGGCCCGGACGACGTGCAGCTCGACCTCGAGCTGCGCGCACAGCGCCGCGCAGTGGCGCTGATCACCCTCGGCCTCCTCGCGCAGGCCGTAGTTGACGTGCAGCGCGCTCACGCGCTCGCTCCCCAGAAGGCTCACCGCGACATCGAGCAGGCAGGTCGAGTCACGCCCGCCTGAGACCATCGCGAGGAGCGCTGCACCGTCCCCCTCCCCCTCCCCCTCGCCGCCGCCGCGCAGGAGCCCGAGGGCGCCCACGGCCTCGCGCACCTGCTGGGCGCTCACCGAGCCGAGGCCTCCGTCAGCGAGGCCGTGAAGATCTCGGTCGGCTCGGAGAATCCCTTCAGGCGGACTTCACCGACGCGCTCGAACTCGAGCCGGTCGACGCCGACGGCCACCTCGAGCACCGCGCGCGTCACCAGCACCTCGCCGCCGGCGGCTCGCGCGACTACGCGCGCTGCCTGGTTCACATCGCGCCCGTAGTAGTCGCCGTCGCGGTAGAGCGCCTCGCCATAGTGGATGCCGATGCGTGGAAGCGGGTCGCCGTCGGCGATGCTGGCGGCGAGCTCGGCCGCCCACGAGGTCAGCGCCGCGGCATCGGAGCCGACGACCATCACCTCGTCGCCGAGCATCTTGACCACGCGCGCATCCACTGGCAGTGTCTGTTCGGCTACTTGCACGAAGCGCTCGACGGCCCCGAGCGCAGCCTCGTCGCCGCGCTCGATCGTCAGGCGCGCGTAGCCGGCGAGGTCGGCGAATGCGATCGCCACGCGCACCCGCCCCTCCTCGAGCGCATCCGCGTCGATGTCGCTCTCCATGTGCCCGATCATGTCCTGCTCGACGAACTGCGCGAGCAGGCGCTCGTGCAGGTAGTTCATGAAGGGAGCGGCAAACGGGAGCACCTCGCGGGCCAGCCCCTCCATCTCGTCGGCGATCTCGACGCTGGGCACGCCGGAGCGCATCAGCGGCTCGTGCACGTATAGGTGAATCAGGCGCACCTCCGCGTCGGCGATCTGCGCGAGCGCATTCCCGTACACGCGCATCAGCTGCATGAACGCGGGCAGGGGCAGGCCGGCATCGACCGCGGAAGCGGCGTATTTGAGCACCCGCAGGTCCTCCTCGGAGAAGCCGTCCGCAGGCGCGCCGCCGAGGCCCATGACGCTGTACAGCTGCTCGATCAGGCGCGCGTCGAGCCCGCTCATGCGCACGGCCTCGCGCCGCGTGTGACGGGGGCCTCGCCTGGCGAGCAGGTTCTCGAGCGGTCCGACCGCGAGCTGGCCGGCTTCGCTGGCGCGCTTGATCTGCACGAGCGTGTGTCCGCGGGCGCGCAGCCTGGCGATCACGCGCGCATAGGCCACGGCCGCTGGCGTCCAGGTGCCGTCATAGCCGGGGATCAAGCCCCCCACGACCCAGCGCCTGACGGTCGCTGGGGAGACGCCAGCGCGTGCGGCTACCTGTGCGAGCGTGAGCTCGCCCGGCTCCTGCGCGGGATCGTTCGCGGGCTCGGCCACTCAGGCGGCCGGCGCGAAGGGCAGTCCCATGCGCTGGAGTCTAGAGTCGGCGGCTCTTGGCATCCGCTCGTGCGATCCACCTGCGACCGACCGCACCGCTGGCCGAGCGCGTGCTCCTACCGGGCGACCCTGGACGTGCGTTGGCGCTCGCGCAAGCGCTGCTGCGCGAGCCTCGCATGTTCAACCACCATCGCGGCCTTTGGGGCTACACGGGCGAGGCCCACGATGGAGGCCCGGCGACGATCCAGTCGACCGGCATGGGCGGCCCCTCGGCCGCGATCGTGTTGAGCGAGCTGATCGCGCTGGGGGCCCGGCGCGCGATCCGCGTAGGCACCTGCGGAGCGCTGAGCGCTGGGATGCAGCTTGGCCAACTGGTGATCGCGCGTGATGCGATCTGCGCCGACGGGGCCTCCCGCGCGCTCGGCGCGGGCGATCGCGTGAGCGCCGATCCGGCCCTGACGGGTGCGCTCGCTCGCCAGGCGCCGGCGGCGCTCGTGGGGACGATCGTGAGC
Organism: uncultured Solirubrobacteraceae bacterium; assembly: GCA_963722435.1. Taxonomy (GTDB): domain Bacteria; phylum Actinomycetota; class Thermoleophilia; order Solirubrobacterales; family Solirubrobacteraceae; genus Palsa-744. Next base: position 298,285 of record CAVRKZ010000002.1, read on the forward strand.
GTCGACCTCTTCTACGAGCCCCCCCACGCACGCGCCCGCCCGCTCGACGCCGTTGCGATCGAGATGGAGGCGGCCGCGTTGTTCGCGCTCGGAGCCGCCCAGGGGGTGCCCGTGGCGTGCATGCTCGCCGTCTCCGACGTCTTCGACAGCCGCGACGCGCGTGAGCGCATCGGCGACGAGGAGCTGCTCGCGGCCGCGCACACGATGGGCCGCGCGGCGCTCGCCGCGACGAGCGTCTGAGGTCCGGCGGCTGCTAGCTCGCGCGGCGCGCTTTCGTGGCAGCAGTGGGCGCTTTGGCGCTTCTCCTCGGCCGCTCGAGCTGCTCGGAGATGCGCGCGAGGCGCTGCTCGATCGCACCCAGGCGCTCGAGCACCTCCCCCCGCTCACCGCCGGCGGCGAGCGTTCGATCGAAGCGCTCCACGCTCTCCTCGATGCCCTCGAGGCGGAGCGAGACCGAGCGCAGGCGCCGGGTCAGGCGCTCGATATCGGCCGCTGAGGGGATGTTGAGGGCGCCCATCGCCACCTCCTGGGCCTGCGCGGCCTTCTCGCGGGCATCGAGAGCGCGACCGATGGCGCCGGTCAGCAGCGGGTTCTCGAGCAGCTCCGTGAGCGCCCTGGAGAGGTGCTCCTCGGTGCTGCCGCCGAGGCGCTCGCGCAGGGTCTTGGGGGAGTGGCTGGCGTCGGACATCCTGGGTTCTCCGCTTCTCGAGTCGGCTCGCGCCGGCGGTGGTGTCGATGGGCTCGCCCGCGCAGCGGTTGCCTTCGCGTGCGAAGGATACGGTGAAGCGGTGGCACAGCCGCTGTTCGTGTTCATCCAGATGGAGTTCCCATGGACGCTCGGGCCTGCCGACGGCCGCTACCTGATCCGCCGTAGCGAGGATGGCGAGCCCGCGCATGTCATCGTGCTGGCAACGCTGGCCGCCAGACGGCAGCTCGACGGCGCCGCGGGGCCGGGCGCCCGTGCGAGAGGCCCGCGGCTGCGCCTGCTGCGCTCGCGAACGCGCACCGTGGCGCCCGAGCCCGAACCCACCCCCGTGACGAGCACGCGCGTGACGGTGATCGACCCCATCTCGGTGGCGGCCGAGAGGCAGGCGCAAGCGTGGCTCGCCGAGCTCGACCACGAGCGCGACGTCCACGCAGCGGTGGCAGTCGTCAATCGCGTCCTGCACACCCACCGAATCGTCTCGGCGGACCCTTACCTGCACGAGCTCTCGGCGGCGCAGGCGCTGGTGATCAGAGCGGGATGGGGCGAGGGCGAGCAGGTGGCCGACGGCCGCTGGCTGCATGCAAGCGAGCTGCCCCGGCAGGCGCTCGCAGGCATCTCCTCGCGCGCGCGCCGGCGCGCCGGGCGAGGCGCGCGGGTGGGCCGCGACCGCACGTGGACGCTGCGCCCCCAGGAGCGCATGGCGGCGCTGCTCGGCGGTCGCGGCCAGATGCTCCTGTGCGAGGAGATCGTGCTGCGCGCGCGCGGCGATCTCGACCAGGCGCGTCTCGCGCACGCGGCGCTGGAGCTCGAGCGTGCGTATGAGCTGGCGGTGGCAGAGCTCGGAGCGGAGGGGCGTCAGGAGCTCGCGATCAGGCTCGCGGAGCTCGTCCACTTGCAGAGCGGCGTTCGCGAGCAGGCGCTCGTCGCGCTCGGGGGAGATCGCGAGCGTCTCGACGAGGACGTGCTCGAGCACGCGCTCGAGCGGGTGGAGGCCGCGCTGCGGGCACGCACGGCAGCCGGCGTCGCACCGTAGACGCGCTCCTCGCTCGCTCCGGCGGCGCGTAGAGTGGAGCACGATGGATCCCACCACGAGTGCCATAGGGACGTGGAGCGGAGGGCGATTCATGCACTTCGGCGAGCCGCTCGAGGACGCTCGCCTGCTGGCGCTGCTGCGTCCGGGCGAGGGCATCGACACGGTGATCACCGCAGACGTGTACGGAGCCGGCGAGGCGGACCTGATGCTCGCTCGGGCGCTCGCGGGCGTGCCGCGTGAGAGCTACTGCCTGGTGGGAGCCGTCGGGCACGACTTCTACACCGGCCGGCGCGAGGGAGCGAAGGGCTATCCCCGCTTCACCGACCCTCAGCTGCGCGGGCCCGAGGAGTACGCGCAGTACATCCGCACCGCCACCGAGCGCAGCCTCGATCGCTGTGGGGTCGAGCACTTCGACCTGCTGCTGCTGCACAACCCCGACCGCATCGGCTATTCGAGCAGCGCCGTGTGGGAGGGCATGCAGGCGGTCCGCGAGGCTGGGCTCACGCGCCTGCTCGGGATCGCTCCCGGACCGGCCAACGGGTTCACGCTCGACCTGCTCGACTGCATGGTGCGCTTCGGCACGCAGATCGACTGGGCGATGATCATCCTCGGACCGCTCGAGCCCTGGCCGGGCGAGCTCGTGCTCCCCGCCGCGGCCGCGCACGCAGTGCAGGTGATCACGCGCGTGGTCGACTATGGCGGGCTGTTCCACGACGACGTGCTGGCCGGGCACTCCTTCGCCGACACCGACCATCGCAAGTTCCGCCCCGACGGATGGGTGCAGGAGGGCCGCGAGAAGCTCGAGCGGATGCGCCCGTTGGCCGAACGGCGGGGACTGACGATGCTGCAGCTCGCGTGCGCGTGGAACCTTGCGCAGCCGCAGGTGCGCTGCGTGGCGCCGACGCTGATCCAGGAGCGTGGCGCGAGCGCGCGGGCGATCGAGGAGAAGCGCTCGGAGCTCGCGGCACTCGCTGCACTCGCGCCCGAGCGCGCGGACGAGCGCGGATGGTTGAGCACAGAGGAGCTGCGGGAGATCCGCGAGATCGGCGAAAACGCCGGCTGCATGGCGCTGAAGGGCGCGAGCCTCGAACACGAGGGCCCCGCACGCGCCGACCGCTGGGGGCTTGACGATGAGCTCGCCGCGGTCGCCGAGCGCTGGGGCATCGACCCCGAGAGCGACCTGCTCGCGGCGGCCAGCGCGAAGGCCTGAGCGCCGCCGTCAGCCCGCGTCGATCGCGAGCGCCCGCACGATTGCGCGCAGCTCGCCCACCACGTCGCCGTCCAGGCGCACGGCGGCGAGGCCATCGATCGGGGTCGGGCCACGGGTGATGATCGCCACGGTCCCGCCCGCATCGTGCGTCAGCCACGGCAGGGCGGCGACCGGATGGACCTCGAGCGAGGAGCCGATGCAGAGCAGCACCTGCGCCCGTTCGCACAGCAGGCGGGCGCGATCGAGAGCCTGCTGGGGAAGCATCTCGCCAAACAGCACCACATCGGGCTTCAGCGGCTCGCCGCAGCGCGGGCAGCGGGGGACCCCTTCGCGATCGTGCGCGAGCAGCGAGCGAGCGCGCTCGAGCGAGACGCTCTCGCCGCAGCCAAGGCACGAGCAGCTGGCGATGCTGCCGTGCACCTCAACGAGCTCGCGCGCACCCGCCTTGCGGTGCAGCATGTCGACGTTCTGGGTGATCACGGCCTCGAGCAGGCCGCTCTGCTCCATCGCCACGAGCGCTCGGTGGGCCTCGTTCGGCTGCTTGCCGGCGAGCGTCGCGAAGCGCTCACCGTAGAAGCGCCAAAAGCGCGCCGGATCGCGGTGGAAGGCGTCGATGTGCGCGACCTCCATCGGATCGACCTTCTCCCACAGCCCGCTTCCCGGCGAGCGGAAGTCCGGTATCCCCGACGGAACAGAGATGCCGGCACCGGTCAGGGCGACCACCGAGCTGGCCGCACGCATGCGCTCGCAGAGCAAGGCGAGCGCCGGTCGGGGGGTACGACCGACGCTCGCCACCTCTGTACTTTCCCCCGCGAAGCTGTGGCAATCGCCGTGCACGCTCGCCCGGCGTTTGGCCCTAGCGCCCCTGGAAGCGGGCCTGGCGTTTGCCGAGGAACGCCGAGATGCCCTCGCGCGCGTCGGCGCTCGCCAAGGCCTCGGCGAAGGCGCGCTTCTCGGCCTCGATGCCCTCGTCCAGGTCGCCCGCACCCGACACGCGCTTGATCTGAGCCAGCGCCAGCGGCGCCTGGCCCGCGAGCTTGCGCGCCCAATGCAGAGCGGTATCGAGCAGTTCGTGGTCCTCGACCACGCGATTGGCGAGGCCCAGTTCGAAGGCTTCCTCGGCGAGCACGGGGTCGCCGAGGAGGTTCATCTCGAGCGCCTTGCTGGAGCCGACGAGGCGCGGCAGGCGCTGTGTGCCTCCGAAGCCGGGGATGATCCCCAGCTTGATCTCCGGCTGGCCGAAGATCGCCGAGCGCGCGGCGATGCGCATGTCGCAGGCCATCGCCAGCTCGCAGCCGCCGCCGAACGCGAGCCCGTTCACAGCCGCGATCGTCATGACCTCCCCTGAGCCGAGCTCGCGAAAGAGCGCGTGGGCGCTATCGAGCAGCACCGCTCCTGCGGCCTCGTCCATCGTCGTGAACGCCTTGATGTCGGCGCCTGCGCAGTACAGAAACGGGTTCGAGGAGGCGATCACGAGCACGCGCGTGCCAGCGGCCTTGACCGCGCTCCACACCTTCGCGAGGTCGGCCACGACGTCCGGGGAGATCGCGTTCATCTGCCCGTTGGCGAGCCATGCGATCGCGACGCCCTCGCCGCGCGTCTCGAGCTTGACGGTGTCCGCGGGCTGCTCGCCGTCGGGCTGGGGGTAGGGGTAGAAGCCCTGACCGCTCTTCTGGCCTAGGCGGCCCTGCGCGACCAAACGGCGCAGGATCGCCGGCGGCGCGAAGCGCTCGCCGTGGCGCTCCTGGGCGCTCTCCATGCGCTCCAGGATCGTGTCCAGGCCCTCGCTGTCGGCCTTCATGAAGGGCGGCATCAGGCCGCGGCGCGGGTCCAGCCCCGCGCCGGCCATCATGCCGAAGTCGATGTCGCGGTGCGTCGCCACGCCCTCCTCCAGCACGAGGCAGGCCTCGAGCAGCGTCTTCAGCGACAGCAGCTCGGTGAGCTCCGCCACATCGGGCTCGGCCTCCCCTGGCACGTTGGGATTGCCCTCCGGGTCGTAGAAGCCATCGCCACCGCTCTTCGCTCCGAGCTTGCCGTCGGCGACGAGCTTCTGCATGCTCTTGGGTACGTAGAAGCGTTCCTCGCCGTAGGACTCGACGAGGTGCTCGGCGACGTGAAGCACGGTGTCCAGGCCGAGCAGGTTCACGAGGTAGTACGGGCCCACGGGGACAACGCCGGCGGCGCCCACGCCCTCGTCGATCAGCTTGATCGAGAGGCCCTTCTCCTCCTGCTCGCGCCACACCTCCGCAATCCCCGAGTTGAGGATGCGGTTGACGACGAAGCCGGGAACCTCCATGCAGGTGATCGGCTGCTTGCGGATCGCCTGGGCGAATGTCACGGCCGCCGTGACGGTCTCCGCTGAGGTCTCCTCGCCCTCGACGATCTCGATCAACGGCATCACCGAGGCCGGATAGAAGTAGTGAAAGCCGATCACCTTCTCTGGGCGCAGCGTGGCTTCGGCGATCTCGCTGATCGACAGCGAGGAGGTGTTGGACGCGAGGATCGCGTGCCCCGGCGTGGCCGCGTCGAGCTCAGCGAAGACGGCCTGCTTGATGTCCATCCGCTCGGGCACGGCCTCGATCACGAGATCGACCTGCCCAAAGCCCTCGTAGGACGTCGTCCCGGCGATGCGCTCGAGCAGCGCCTCGAGCTGCTCCTGGGCCTGCTCCGGGGTGATCCTGCCCTTCTCCGCGAGTTTTCCCAACTGCCCCTGGGTGACGTTTCGCGCCTCATCCAAGCCGGCTTGCACGAGCGCGTCGTCGATGTCCTTGAGCACCACGGGGATACCCGCGGCGGCGATCGTCTGGGCGATCTGACCTCCCATCGTTCCTGCCCCTACGACGGCGGCCTTGAACACGAACATGCTCGACCTCTTCTGGTGGTGGCTGGGACGGGGGAGCCTAGCGGAGCGCCGCGCGAGGCTAACCTGCAGCCCGGGCGTCCGCACCTCTGGCCCGACGGGCGGGTTTATGGAGCGAACGAGTGGGCAGGTAAGCGGAAGGACAGAAAATGGCAGACGTGAAGACTCCAAAGAGACGAACGAGCGCGAGCATCGCCGGCGCGTGCAAAGCGCGGCACTCACTGCTCGCGGCACTCGCGATCATTCCGGCGCTCGCGCTGGCCGCGCCGGCGCAGGCGGCGGGTCCGCCGACGGCGATCACCGGCGTCGCCAAGGAAGTGAGCTTCGGCTCGGCCACGCTCACCGGGTCCGTCGACCCCAAGGCCGCCAACACCTCCTACTACTTCCAATATGGCCTCACCAGGGCCTACGGTGAGCAGACGGCGATCGCGGACGCCGGAGCCGGCACGAGCACGGTGAAAGTGAGCCTTCCCGTAAGCGGACTGCAGCCGCTGACGCTCTACTACTATCGCCTGGTCGCGGTCAACTCACGCGCTGCCACGCTCGGTGCCAACCGCAGCTTCCTGACCACGAAGGTTCCGCTCTCGCTCGCGATCCTCGCCTCGCCGAACCCCGTCGCCTACGGCGGAACGGTGACTGTGCAGGGGACGCTGTCGGGCACCGAGAACGCGGACCGCGAGGTGATCCTGCAGGCCAACGTCTTCCCCTACACGGGCGGCTTCCAGCCGCTCGGCAACCCGGAGCTCACGAACGCCTCGGGGAGCTTCACCTTCAGCGTCCCAGGGGCCAGCGTCGGAACCCAGTACAGGGTCATCACCACCACCAACCCCGCCGTGGTCAGCGCGCTCGCAACCGAGGAAGTGGCCGTTCAGGTTGCAAGCCACATCGCCCGGGGCCGCAAGGGCGCCGGGCACGCCCGCATCTACGGCACGGTCACTCCGGCGGAGAACGGCGCCGAAGTCGGGATCCTGCGCATAGAGCGCGGCCGCGGCGTGCTCGTCGGCGGGACCAGGCTCAAGGCAGCGACAGCGACCACGTCCACGTTCAGCCGCGAAGTGCCGGTCGGCAAGGGCGTCTACCGCGTCCTGATCCGTGTCGTCGGCGCCGCGCAGATATCCAACTACGGCGCCCCCCTGCTGATCCGTTGAGGCGGAGCGCGCGGCGGCCCGGGCCTACCCCACCCGGGCCGTCGCCACCTCCTAGCACTGCTGCCCTCGCGTGCGCTGGTGCGTTGCGTTGACGAGCGCCCTCGAGAGGTCTACGATCGAGCGATAAAGCGGGGACGTAGACCACTGGGGCTCGTCGCGACAGTCCTCGCGTTCGCGCTCCTGCCCGCCGCGGCGCACGCGGCTACGATCAAGGTCAACACCAACGAAGATCTCGCCAGCGGCGGCCATAAGTGCTCGCTGCGCGAGGCGGTGAGCGCCGCGAACACGGGCACAGCGCCGGCCGAAAGCGACTGTACGCCCGGCCCTCCGGGAAGCAATGTGATCGAGCTGCCCGGTACAACCTATCTGCTCGAGCTGGAACCGAACAGCGAACTCGTCATCTCCGCGCCGCTCACGATCTCCGCCGAAGGCGCCACACCGACCGTGATCGAGCAGACCAAGGACTACCGTGTCTTCAACGTGCAGAGCAGGGGCGTGGTGATCTCGGGCGTCACCGTGCTGAAGGGGTACGCTGCCAGCGGCAGCGGCGGCGACGTGCTGATCGGCGGGAACGACTCCCTCACGCTCACTGATTCGAAGCTCGAAGAAGGCTTCGCCTCGATGTCCGGGGCCGGTGTTTACGTCGGTGAAGACGCCACAGCGACGATCGGCGCTTCCACCATCTCCGCGAACGGCGCCAACGATGACGGAGGCGGCGTCTACCTGGCCGAAGGGGCTACGGCGAGGGTGGAAAAGAGCTCGCTCTCCAATGACATCGGAGAAGAGGCGGGCGGGGGCGTCTTTGTCGAATCGAACGCCCACGCCACAATCGATGAAAGCTCGATCCTCGATGACAAAGTGGACGACGAGGGCGGCGGTGGCATCGCCAACCTGGGTACCGCAACCCTCAATGACACGACCGTCGACGCCAACGAGTCCGAAATCGGCGGGGGCATCGAGAGCGTGGGGACGATGAGAGGCGAAGCGGAATTGACGCTCACGGGTGGCGCGGTCTCGGGCAACACCGCCCGCGAAGAAGGCGGCGGGATCGCTTCCTCGGGACGACTGACCGTGACCGGCACGACGATCTCGGGGAACTCGGCGAGCACGGGAAGCGGCGGCGGCCTCGCGAGCTTTGGCGAACCGTCGACGCTGAGCGACGTCAAAATCAGCGGCAACTCGGCGCCCGACGCCGTGGGCGGCGGGATCGTGCTGCTCGGACCCCTCGAGCTCATCAACAGCCAGCTCGAAGGTAACGAAGCAAAAGAAACAGGCGGTGGCCTGTACTTCGAGGCCGACAACACATCGCAGCACCTCGACGTCGAAGGCAGCACGATCGGTCCCGGGAACAAAGCGGCGCAGGGAGACGGCGTCTACGCAGTAGCCCCGATGAGCGAAAAACGCGTCATGGATCTGACCCGCTCGACGGTGTCCGAAAACCTCGGCGTCGGTTCGACCGCCGGCGGGGGCCTTTACATCGGAAAAGGCATCGAAGCCACGTTGCACGACGTGACCGTGGCCGGCAACTTCTCCGGTTTCGGGGACGCCGACGGTGACAATCTCTACGCCGAAGCGGGAGCGAAGCTGGTCTTCGAGAACACGCTCGTGGCGAACCCGTTCGCGGGAGGCAACTGCGAACTCACGAGCGCAACGGTGAGCTCACTCGGCGGCGACGAGGCATACGGGCCCGACCCTTCGGAATGCCGCTTTACAGACGTACACGACAGCTCGAGCGACAGCGAACTCACGGGCGCCGAACTGCACCCGCTCGCCAGCAACGGTGGCGCCACCGAGACGATGGCCCTCGGGGCCGGAGCGCTACCCGTTGGCACGGGCTTCGGCTGTGAAGCGAGCGACCAGCGCGGCGTCAGGCGCCCGCACGGCTCGTGTGACTCCGGCGCATACCAAGTCGATCCGCCCGCACCCGTCCTCACCATCACCTCCGGAGCCAGCGGCACCATCTACGACCCCAATGTCAGCTTTACCTTCACCTCCACCAGCGCAGAAGAACCGACGACGTTCCAGTGCAGCATCGACGGCGACATGCCCGTCCTCTGCACCTCCCCATTCAACGCAGGACCGCTCTCGTTCGGAGCGCACACCTTCACGGTGAAGGCCAGCGACAGCGCGGACCTGCTGAGCGGCGAAGCCTCGCGCACGTTCACGGTCGAACGCGGGTTGGTCACGTGTGCGTGTGCGCCGCCAGGTGGACGTCGAGAAAGCACCTCCTCGCAGACCAGGCCGATCGTCTCCAACCTCGTCCAGTCACACACCCGCTGGCGTGAGGGCAGCGCACTCGCGCGCATCAGCCGCGCCGTCAAGAAGCCACCGCAGGGCACGATCTTCAGCTTCACGCTCAACGAGCCGGCGACGCTGAAGCTCTCCTTCACCCAGCCCGCGCCGGGCCGCAGCGTGCGCGGGCACTGCGTGGCGCAGACCAAGCACAACCGCGCCAGGCGCGCGTGTACGCGCACGCTCACCGTCGCAGCGCTCGCCCCCCTCCAGGGTCTTGCGGGCGCCGATCACGTGCGCTTCCAAGGACGCCTCTCGAGCACCAAGACGCTGAAGCCCGGTCGCTACACGCTCGTGCTCAGCGCCTCCGCCGACGGGCTCACCTCGACGTCCCGCTCGCTGACGTTCACGATCCTCGGCTGAGCGTTCGCCCAGTGGCCGCGGGCCGCGAGCGCCGTCCAGCCTTTAGGCCAGGCCGCAAACGCCGTCCGCGGCCTGCGATCAGGCCGCCACCGTCTCCGCCGCCTCGACGCGCCGCGGCAAGAGCGTCTCGCGTGCGATCACCAAGCGCTGAATCTGCGAGGTTCCCTCGTACAGCTGCATGATCTTGGCGTCTCGCAGCAGCTTCTCGACGGGGTAGTCCTTGATAAAGCCGTAGCCCCCGTAGATCTGCACGGCGTCCGTCGCGACTTTCATCGCAGCATCGGCCGCGAAGCGCTTCGCGTGCGAGGAGACGAGCGTGTTGCGTTCACCGTTGTCGAGCATCGTGGCCGACTTCCAAGTCAGCAGGCGTGACGCCTCGATGTCGGTGGCCATGTCGGCGATCATGAACTGGATCCCCTGGTGCATGGCGATGGGCACGCCGAACTGCACGCGTTCCTTGGAGTAGTCGACGGCGAACTCGAACGCCGCCCGCGCGATCCCCGTGGCCATCGCGGCCACGCCCGGGCGGGTGCGGTCGAGTGTCATCATCGCGAGCTTGAAGCCGTGGTTCTCCTCGCACAGCAGGTTCTCGGCGGGGACCTCGACGTCGTTGAAGGAGATCGTCGCCGTGTTGGAGGCCCGCTGACCGAGCTTGTCCTCCTTCTTGTCGACGACCACGCCCCAGTCACGCTCGACCACGAACGCGGAGATTCCACGATGACCGGCGTCCTTGTCGGTCTTCGCGTAGACGGTGTAGAAGTCGGCGTAGCCGCCGTTGGTGATGAAGCACTTGGAGCCGTTGATCACGTACTTGTCGCCTTTGCGCACAGCTGTGGTGCGCATGCCTGAGACATCCGAGCCGGCGTCCGGCTCGGTCAGGCAGAAGGAGGCGAGCTTCGGCGCCTCGGTGAGCATGCCGAGATACTTCTTCTTGATCTCCTCCGAGCCGCCCAACGCGATCGGCGCGGTCGCCAGGCCGTTGCACCCGAGCGAGGTCTGGATGCCCGAGCACCCCCACGAGAGCTCCTCCTCGATCAGGCAGCCGTCCAGATAGCCTGCACCCGGCCCGCCGTACTGCTCTTCGATGTGGGTGTTCATCAAGCCAACCTCCCACGCCTTCTTGATGACATCCGCAGGCCACGTCCCCTCCTTGTCGTACTCCCAGGCGACGGGACGTATCTCCTTGACCGCGAAGTCGTGCGCCATCTCGCGCAGGCTCTTCTGCTCGTCGGTGAGCGTGAAATCGACCATCTCAGATCTCCTAACGGACCAAGCGTGAAAAGTAGATTGACTAGTCAGTCAACCCCCACTCGAGAAGCGTAGCGGACGGCTTCCACATCGGCAAGAATCGAGGGGCCGTGCACGTCGCCAGAGGGCTGCTCCCGATCGCGCTCGTCGAAAACGAGCTAGGCCTGGCCGTGTTCGCAGCGGTCGCGCTGTCGCTGATCATGTCGATCGCCTTCCTGCTCACCCGCGGGGGCGGCGGCGGGAGCCTGTATGACCGCATCGGCGCCGGCGGACTCTCCCGAGAAGAGGACTACTCCGCCCGCGCGCCGGCCGCGGACTCGCCGGCGGGGAGGGCCGAGCGCGAGCGCGAGATCCGCCAGATGCTCGGCGCGCGCAGCGAACGGCTCGTGCGCAAGGGCAGTCCGCCGCTGGACGTGGAGGCCGAGCTCGCGCGGCTGCTCGCGGAGGGCGAGCCCGAGCACGCGCACGACGCCGAGCTGCTGCTCGAGGTCCGACAGCTCGTGATCGCGCGCAACGAACGGCGCTTGCGCGCAGGCGAGGAGCCACTCGACGTTGAGGCGGAGGTCGCGCGAACGCTCGCGGAGCTCGATCCCTAACACATCCGTCCTGCCGTCGGGTATAAACGCCCTCATGACCAACGCCCGCCGCTTTCAGCTCGAGGAGATCACGCTCCGTCCGGGCACCTACTTCAACCCGCAGACGGAGATCATGATCGTCGTCGACGACTCGCCGGAGATCGACCACGAGATCTTCGAGGGTGGCGACTTCGACGCCGAAGAGTGGGTGCTCGTCTCAGAGGAGACCCCCGTCGACGAGCACAAGCGCGACGAGATCATCGAGGCCTTCCAGCTCTCCCACGGTGCCACCGTCGTCGATCTGCTGCCCGAGGACGATCTCGAGGACGACGAGGACGAGGACGACGACGAGGAGGACGAGCTCGACGGCGTGGAGGACCTCGAGCTCGATCAGGAGTGAGCGCTCGCCTGGCCTGGCTGAATGCAGCCGGCGTAAAGCAGCCGGCGTAAGGCACCCGGCGTAAGGCTCGAAGGAGCGCGTTAGCATCACCGCGGTGCGCGCGATGCGTTTCGCGGCGCTCGCCCTGGGATCGCTCTCCCTCGCCGCCGCCACAGCCCCACCCGCCTGCGCGAAGGCGCGCGCACCCTCACGGGCACCCTCGCTGCGCGAGGACACCCTGACGGGCGCAGGCAGGCAGGCGAGCGCGCTCGCACCGGTGCACACACGCGTCGTGGCGCACGCCGCGAGCGCTCACGGGCCGAGTGTCGCGTCGGCGCTGCAGGGCCTGCTGCACTCCGGTGCGATCCCCCAGACGGCATACCAGCAGTACTACGGCGCATACGTCGCCTCGCGCACCTCGCTCGCGCGGCTGAGCGGCACGCGCCGGCTCGAACTCGGCGCGGTGCTCGCGAACGTGCAGGCGATGGCCGGCGCCGACGAGCTGATCCCCTCGCGGCTACCCGCGCTGTTCCTGACGCTCGAACGTAATCGGCAGTGGTGGACGAGCGAAGCGATCCCCGCCGCCGACGCGCACGTCAGCTTCCCGCCCAGCAGGATCGTGTGGGAGCGCTACCCGGGGCAGGGGATCGAGATCCAGTGGCTTGCGACCTTCGGCGAGGCCAACGGCTATTTCCTGTCAGGCCATGAAGACGCGAACCTACGCCAGCTGCTCGCCGAAGTGATCCCGCTCGCGACGCAGCGCGCCGGCGGCATCGCGTGGGAGTACATGTTCGAGTTCGACGGCGGCGCGCCGCCGTGGACGAGCGGGCTCTCGCAGGGCACCGCCGTGCAGGTGCTCGCGCGCGCTTGGTCGCGCTTGAAGGAACCGGCCTACCTCACGGCCGCGCAGGGCGCACTCGGCATCTTCGAGCAACCGCCGCCGCAGGGCGTTCGCGTCGCCACGCCCGCGGGGGCGATGTATGCCGAGTACACCTACGCGCCCTCTGACAGGATCCTCAACGGCTTCATCCAGGCGCTCGTGGGCCTCTACGACTACACCAAGATCACCAAGGACCCGCTCGGACAGCAGCTCTTCGAAGCGGGCGACGCACAGGCGCGCGCGATCGTGCCCTCCTACGACACGGGCGCGTGGTCGATGTACGACCAGTTCGGCGAATCGGACCTCAACTACCACGAACTGCTCACCGAATTCCTCCAGCACCTGTGCGAACGCACGAGCAAGGGCCAGCCGATCGATCCGACGGGCACGGCGATCGCGGGCGATCAGGTCTACTGCGCGACCGCCCAGAGCTTTACCGCCGACCTGCACACGCCGCCCGTGGTCGCGCTGGTTTCGACGACGCTGCCCACTGGCGCGCGCGCCGGCGTCGAGCTCTCCCTCTCGAAGATCTCGACGGTCTCGCTCGCCGTGCGTGAGGGCTCGAAGCTCGTTTGGAGCAACAGCGCGACCGTCGAGGGCGGGCACCCCAAGCTGCTGTGGGTGACGCCCAGCAAGCCGGGGCCCTACTCCGTGAGCGTGACCGCGACCGACCTTGCGGGCAACCAGGCGAGCACCAGCGGCACGATCCTGCTCACCCGTCACTAGCCTCCCGCGGCGCACCTAGACTAGGTGCGAGGTGAGCTCGCTGGAGACGATCGGCGGAGGGGTCCCTTGACGAGGCTCCTACGCGCATGGCGCGCGCTCGAAGGCGAGCAACGACACGCCGCGCTCGCGGCAGCCGGCCTGTTCGTGTCGATGTTCCTGCCGTGGTACAGCAGGACCGAGACGGCGAGGGTCGGTAACGCGCTCAAGAACACCCAGACGAGCTTGAGCGCCTTTCAGGCCTTCTCGTTCGTGGAGGCCGCCGTGCTGCTGGTCAGCGCGGGCGTGCTCGTGATGCTGTTCGCCCGCGCCGAGCAACGCGACTTCGAGCTGCCGGGCGGCGATGGCTTGATCGTGATGGTCGCCGGCGGCTGGACCGCGCTACTGATCTTCTACCGACTGCTCGACAAGCCGGGTCTGAGGGGCAATGAACAGTTCACCACGACCGTGGGCGTCGAGTGGGGCATCTTCATCGCGCTGCTGCTCGCGCTGACGGTCCTCTACGCCGGTACGCGCATGCGCGCGTTGCAGGCGCCGCCGGCGCCGCTGCGGCGCCGCGAGCGTCCACGCGAGCGCGCTGCAGGCGCCCCGCCCCCGCGCGCCGGCGCCTCTCCCGCCTCGCCACGGGCGGGCGATATGAGGCCGCGCGAGCGCCATCGCGGCGAGGAGGCCGAGACGGCGCTCCTGCAGCCGCACACGCCGGGCGCACGCAAGGCTGCCTCGATGGGGCGCGGGCGCCCGCGCTATCCGCCTGCCCCGCCTGGCCAGCTGTCCTTCGAGGAGGAGCCCCTGCGCCCCGAGGGCTGAGCGAGGCCACGCGCCTGCCTGCCTGTCTGCCTGCCTGCCTGTGCCCCTCAGGGTGCGCCCGTCAGGGTGTCCTCGCGTAGCGAGGGTTCCCGTGAGGGTGCGCCGCTGGAGCGCCTCGGCGCCGGCGGCGCCTGAGCTATGGAGCGCGACGGCGCGGGCGGTGCCCGCCAGCCGCCACCTATCATTGCCATGAGCATGCCCCCTGCCCAGCCTCCGGCGCCCGCCTCAGTCGCAGACGTGGCCGACGGCCTGCGCGGAGTCGGCTACCTCCCGGGCGAGTCCACCGCCCTCGTGTCGTTCCTCGCGACGAAGCTCGGCAAGCCCGTGCTCGTCGAGGGTCCCGCGGGCGTCGGCAAGACGGAGCTCGCGAAGGCCCTCGCCTCCTACCTCGGCCGCGAGCTCGTGCGCCTGCAGTGCTACGAGGGTCTCGACGAGGCGAAGGCTCTGTACGAGTGGAACTACCGCAAGCAGCTGCTGCGCATCCAGGCTGAGGCTGCGGACACGGGCTGGGAGGCCGTGCAGGAGGACATCTTCGGCGAGGAGTTCCTGCTCGCGCGCCCGCTGATGAGCGCGATCGCCTCGCCTGAGCCGGTGGTCCTGCTGATCGACGAGATCGACAAGACCGACCAGGAGTTCGAGGCGATGCTGCTCGAGGTGCTCTCGGACTTTCAGATCTCGATCCCCGAGCTCGGCCGAGTACAGGCGCGCACCCACCCCGTGGTGCTGCTCACGTCGAACAACTCGCGCGAGCTCACCGAGGCCCTCAAGCGTCGCTGCCTGTACCTGTCGCTGGACTACCCCACGCTCGAGCACGAGCTCGAGATCGTGCGCCTGCACGCACCCGAGCTCCCCGAGACGGTTGCACGGCGCCTGGTCGAGGTGATCGGCATGGTGCGCGAGCTCGACCTCAAGAAGCCGCCCTCGATCGCCGAGTCGATCGATTGGGCGCGCGCGCTGCTGCTGCTTGGGGTCAAGGAGATCGACGCCGACACCTTCCAGGAAACGATGTCTGTGATCGTCAAGCACCGCGCGGACATGGACGTGGTCTCCGAGCGCGTCGGCCTGAAGCTGCGCTCGCCCGCCGATGTCGCCTGAGGCGCCCGCCGATGGCGCCTGAGGAGCGCGCCGCGGGCGCGCACGAGCTCGAGGGACTGCCGGCCCGCGTCCTCGAGTTCGGCGAGGAGCTGCGTCGGGAAGGCGTCGCAGTTGGCACCTCGGAGATGCTCGACGCCTTCGAGGTCCTGCGCGAGATCAGCTGGACCACACAGGCGGACTTTCGCGAGGCGCTGGCGGCGACGCTCGCCAAGAGCCAGGAGGACCGGCGCATCTTCGAGCTGGTCTTCGAGCGCTTCTTCTTCCGCGCGGTCGAGCTGGCGGCCGCGCGCGAGGGCGTGCGCGAGGACGAGCTCGCCGGGCTCGAGGAGCTCTCCGAGGATGAGCTCGAGGCGCTGCGAATGCAGATCGCGGCCGCCGTACGCGACGGCGCCAAGGGGGCGATGCGCGATCTCGCGCGTATGGCGATCGCCGCCTTTGCGCGCCGTCAGGAGGGCTCTGGGGTGATCGGCGTCGACGTTCAGCGCATCCGCCGCGCGCTCGGCCTGCGCGCCGAGCCCCAGCCCGAGCTGCCCGCGGAGGATCCCCGCCGCGAGGGTCTGCCGCGCGAGTCGCTGCGCCGCTTCGAGGCGCTGCTGCGGCGCGAGCTCGAGCGCGCGCAGATCGAGCGCACGGGCAACCTGCCCCCCTCGCGGCCCCTGGGCGAGCTCGACAGGGCGCTGCCGTCGGGACCGCTCGCGGACCTCGCGGCCGTGCACCGCGTGGTCGCACAGCTGCGCCGGCGCCTGGCCACGCAGGGCATGCAGAGCCGCGGGCACCGCCGACACGCGCACGTCGACGTGCGGCGCACGATGCGCGCGTCGCTACAGACGGGCGGCGTCCCCGTGGTGCTCAAGTACCGCCCCCGGCGGCCCAAACGCCCGGAGATCTACGTCCTCTGCGACGTCTCCACGAGCGTGACCTCGGCGTCGGTGTTCTTCCTCTCGGTGCTGCACGCGCTGCACGACACCTTTCGCAAGATGCGCTCGTTCGTGTTCATCGAGCGCATCTCCGAGGTGACCGACATCTTCGAACGCGAGCGCAACTTCAAAGCCGTCAGCGAACGCATATCGAGCGACGCCGGCGTGGCGGACATCTCCGGCTACACCGACTACGGGCGCGTGTGGTCGGAGTTTCTCCTCCTCCTCGAGGACGAATTGCACCCGCGCGCCACCGTGATCGTGCTCGGCGACGCGCGTACGAACGGGCGCGACCCGCGTGCCGACGTGTTCGCGCAGATCGCAGCGCGCGCCGGGCGAACGTTCTGGCTGAACCCGGAGCCGCGCCTTTACTGGAACTACGGCGACTCCGTGATCGCCGCCTACGAGCAGTACTGCACGGCCTTCGAGTGCTGGACCACCTCGCAGCTCGAGGACTTCGTCCGCGCGCTCACGCGCCCGGTGCTCGCCGCGGGCCGCTGACACGGCTCGCCGCAGGCCCGTGCTCGGGCACCCCGCCACCGCCCCGCCGGCGCGATAGCATCCGCGCACACGAGCCAAGACAGGGGCGCTGGCGGGTAGGCCGGCTGAGATGGCGCACGGGAGACGGATCCCCCAGCGCGGACCCTTTGAACCTGTGGGGTAATGCCCGCGAAGGGAGCTACGTGCCGACCGAACTGCAATCTCGCCAACAGCCGGCTCTCGGGCGTCGGCGGGGCGTCGGGACAGCCGTGGAGCTCGAGCACGTGGCACTCGCCTACCCAGCCTCCCGGCGCGACGCCGGGCGCTGGCGAGGGCGAGGGGGCGCAGGCAGGCAGGCGGGAGCGGTGCAGGCGCTCGAGGACGTCTGCCTGCGCGCGCGCCCCGGCGAGCTGCTGGCGGTGGTGGGCCCGAGCGGATGCGGAAAGAGCACGCTGCTCGAGCTCATCTGCGCCCTGCGCTCACCGGACACGGGCACGGTCGCGTGCGCACCGGCCGTGCTGATGCCCCAGCGCGATCTGCTGCTGCCGTGGCTGAGCGCGCTCGACAACGCGGCGCTCGCGCTGCGCATCGCCGGCCTCTCGCGGGCGCGCTCGCGCGAGCGTGCGGGGGCGATGTTCGCGGAGCTCGGTCTCGCGGGCTTCCAGCAGGCACGACCGCATGAGCTCTCCGGGGGCATGCGCCAGCGCGTGGCGTTCCTGCGCACGCTGCTCTCGGGCAAGCCGCTGCTGTGCCTGGACGAGCCGTTCGGGGCGCTCGACGCGCTCACGCGCGCCGAGATGCAGGACTGGCTCGTGGGCACGCTCGCGCGCGAGCCGCGCACGGTCGTGCTCGTCACGCACGACGTCGAGGAGGCGGTCGTGCTGGCCGACCGTGTGGCCGTGCTCTCTGCGCGACCAGGTCGCGTGCTCGCCGAGCTCGAGATCGACTCCGAGCGCCCGCGCGAGCGCACCGACGCAGGCGTGACCGGCCTGCGCGAGCGGGTGCTCGACGCGCTGGCGGCCGGACGCTGATGCGCGCGCACCCTCACGGGAAGAGGCCAGCGAGCTCCCGCGCGGGCACCCTCGCTACGCGAGGACACCCTGACGGGCGCACCCTGAGGGGCACAGGCAGGCAGGCAGGCGAGCTGTGGGCGCCCGTGCTCCTGGGCGCGGCCCTGATCGGCGCATGGGAGCTCTATGCGGACTTCGCGGGCGTCCAGGAAACGCTGCTGCCGGCGCCACACGAGGTCGCCCTCGCCCTGTGGAGCAACGGCGGCGCACTGTGGCAGAACTTCACCGTCACGGCCGAGCAGGTCGTGCTCGGCCTCGCGCTCGCGCTCGCGCTCGGCTTCGCCCTGGCCGTCGCCATGCACCTCTTCCCGCTGGCGCGCCGCGCCGTCTATCCGCTGGCGGTCGGCTCGCAGGCCGTGCCGATCCCCGTGATCGGCGTGCTGCTCGTGTTCTGGTGGGGCTTTGGCATCTTCCCCAAGCTCGCCGTGATCGCCCTGATCTGCTTCTTCCCCGTCGTCGTCGCGACCGTCGATGGGCTCGCCGCCGTCGATCCCGAGCAGCCGAAGCTATTGCGCACGCTCGACGCCTCGCGCTGGCAGGCGTTCCGCTTCGCCGAGCTGCCGGCGGCGCTCCCGGCCGCCCTGAGCGGCGCGCGCATCGCGCTCGCCGTGGGCGTGATCGGCGCGTTCATCGCCGAGACGAGCACGCCGAGCGCGGAAGCGTATTCGGGCCTCGGACGCGAAATCATCACCGAGGCGGGTGGCTTTCAGACGCCGCGCGCGTACGCCGCCACGCTGGTGCTGTTCGTATTCGCCATCGCGTGCTTCTATGCGCTCGCGCTCGCCGAACGGCGCCTGTTGCCTTGGCAGCCACGATCGCGGGGGCAGACGCGTTGAGGGGCCTGCAGGAGCGGCAGTGTCCCTGCCAGCCACACCTCGAGACCCGCCCCCGAAGAGCGCGCCGTGTGCATGGGCGTGTGGCAGGGCGTGCGCTCGCACGTGCGGGCGCCGTGCTCGTCCTCGCCCTCTGCCTCGCCGCGTGCGGCTCCAAGCAGAACGTGATCACGGCGCCGAGCGCCAAGCGCTTCACGGTCATGCTCGACTGGTTTCCCAACGCCGACCACGCGCCGCTGTACGCGGCGATCGCCCACGGCGACTTCCGCGCGGTGGGCCTGAACGTGCAGCCGATCGTGCCCGCCGAAACGGCCGAACCGCTGAAGCTGCTGGCGGCTGGCAAGGTCGACATGGCGATCTCCTATGAGCCGCAGCTCCTGCTGGCACGCGATCAGGGCCTGAAGCTCGTCTCCATCGCTGCGCTCGTGCAGCGTCCGCTGACCTCGATCATCGCGCTGCCCCAGGGACACGTCAGCGACGTCGCCTCGCTCGCGGGCAAGACGGTGGGCACGGCCGGGATCCCCTACCAGAAGGTCGAGCTGCAGAGCGCGCTGCGCCACGCGGGCGTCAGCCCCTCGAGTGTCAAGGAAGTGAACGTGGGCTTCGACCTCGTGCCGGCGATGCTCTCCGGCAAGGTCGCCGCGACGCTCGGCGGCTACTGGAACTACGAGGCGATCCAGCTGCGCCTGATGCACGAGGACCCGCTCGTGATCCCGATCGATCAGGCGGGCGTGCCCAGCTACGACGAGCTCGTGCTCGTCGTGCGCGAAGGCGAGGCGCGCAGCGACGGCCAGGACCTGCGCGCCTTCCTGCGCGCGCTGACGCGCGGCGAGCGCGAGGTGCGAGCGGACCCCCGCGCGGCGGCCGCGCTGCTGCTCAAGGCCAACCCCTCGCTCGAAGCCAAGCTGCAGCTGGAATCGATCAAGCAGACGCTGCCGGCGACCCAGCCGGCCCACGCGGGCGACCCGTACGGGTGGCAGGAACCCAGCGCCTGGGCCTCCTTCGCGGAATGGATGTACACGCAGGGGCTCTTGCGCCACAACCCCGACGCCGGCGGGCTTCCGCCGTTCACCAACGAGTACCTCCCCGGCCAGGGGATCTGAGCGCGTGCAGGCGATGGCCTTCGAGGCCGCCCGGCGCCCTCTACGGGCGCTCGAGCGCGCGATCCCGCAGGCGCGAGAGGGGCAGCTTCTGCTGCGCGTGCACGCGTGCGGGCTCTGCCGCACCGACCTGCACCTGCTCGACGGGGAGCTGGCGATCGCCGCGCCGCCGCGCATCCTCGGCCACCAGATCGTCGCGAGCATCGAGGGCGCCGCCGCCGGCGCGAGCCGCGTGGGCGTGCCGTGGCTGGGCTGGACCTGCGGCGAGTGCAAGGTCTGCACCAGCGGGCGCGAGAACCTGTGCCAGCGGGCCCGCTTCACCGGGCGCGACATCGACGGCGGGATGGCCGAGTACGCGCTCGCCGACGAGCGCTACTGCTTCACCCTGCCCGACAGCCTTCCCCCCGAGCACCTCGCGCCGCTGCTGTGCGCGGGGCTGATCGGCTATCGCGCCCTGCGCATGTGCGGCGATGCCGAGCGCGTGGGCCTCTACGGCTTCGGCGCCTCCGCGCACATCCTCGCGCAGATCTGCCGCTGGCAGGGACAGAGGGTGTTCGCCTTCACGCGCCCCGGCGACGAGGCCACACAGTCCTTCGCGCGCGAGCTCGGCGCGAGCT
The DNA here is from genome assembly GCA_963722435.1 of uncultured Solirubrobacteraceae bacterium. Lineage (GTDB taxonomy): Bacteria > Actinomycetota > Thermoleophilia > Solirubrobacterales > Solirubrobacteraceae > Palsa-744. Next base: position 318,621 of record CAVRKZ010000002.1, read on the forward strand.
GGGCAGGCGGCTCCGAGGAGCTCCCGCCCGAAGAGCTCGACGCAGCGATCATCTTCGCGCCGCTCGGCATGCTCGTACCGCTCGCGCTGCGCGCCCTCACCCCCGGCGGCACGGTCGTGTGCGCCGGCATCCACATGAGCGATATCCCCGCCTTCCCCTACGAGCTTCTATGGCAGGAGCGCACCGTTCGCTCCGTCGCCAACCTCACGCGCCGCGACGGCAATGAGCTGCTCGAGCTGGCCGCGCGCGCGGGCGTTAGAACCCACGTGAGCGTCTATGAGCTGAGTCGAGCGAACGAGGCACTCGACGATCTGCGCAACGGGCGCTTCACCGGCGCCGGCGTGCTCGTGCCAGACGCCCTGCTGGCCTGAACGAAGCTCAGCCTCGACCTCGCCCAAGTGCTCGTCCAGCGCGCTTGAGCTGCCCGGCGACCTTCGCTAGCCGTTTCCTCAAACCCTCCTCTCTAGAACCCGCCGCCGAGCATGTGCGCGGCGGCCAGGCCCGCCCACTCGTCGTAGGGAGCGAAGAACTCGCGCACCTGCTCCTCCTGCGCGCGCGCGTAGGGGTCCCCGCCGCTTGCCAGGCGGCCTACGAGCTTCAGCAGGGCGAGGTCGCCGGCGGGCAGCTGGTCGTGGCGGCCCTGGCCGCGCAGCGCGAGGATCTCCACGGTCCACGCGCCGATCCCGGGGATCTTGCGCAACCTGCGCCACGCACGCTCGTGCTCGGGGCTGTGCAGGTCCACGCGCCCGCGCGCGACCTCACGAGCGGCGCGCACGAGCGCGAGCGCGCGCGAGCCGGCGAGATCGAGTGACTGCAGCAGCGCGGGCGCCGCGCCCGCGAGCGTGGACGCGCTCGGCGCGTCGCGCAGAGCCTCGCGCCGCCCCTCCCAGTCGCTCGCGCGCCGGCCCAGCCGGGCCACCACGCGCCGCTCGATCTCAGCCGCGCGCTCATACTCGATCAGCTGTTCGCAGATCGCCCACGCGAGCGCCTCGAAGGGCTCGGGCCGGCGCCGCACGCGCAGCCACGGGCGGGCGCGCACGGAGGCGCCGATCAGCTCATCGCGCGCGAAGCGTGTGAGAAACGGCCGCAGGTCGTCGTCGAGGCCGAGCGCGAAGCGCATCCGCCGGATGCCGTGGGCGGCCGCCCGCCTGCTCGCCGCGCGCGCGCCCAGTATGACCCTGTCCGGCGCCGGCTGGGCGACGCGCACGACCACCGGCTCGCTCTCGTCGTGCAGCAGCCGCTCGAGCACGCCCCCGCCCGCCTGTCCTCGCGCAGCGAGGGTGCCCGTGAGGGTGCGCCGGCGCGTGAGACCGTCACGCCCGACTCCCCGCGGCAGGCGAAAGGGGCTGGCCGGCGTGACCTCCTCGCGCAGCTCGACGCGGGCGCTCAGGACGCCCTCAGCGCTCGCCGGAGCCGCCCAGCAGGTGCACGTCTACGAGTAGCGAGCGACTAGCCACGATCTCGACGAGCTCGGCCGCCCTGCCGGCGCGCCCGCGTGCCGGCGCGCGGCGGCCACCGCGCCGGCGCCTGCCGAACACGAGCGCGCTGCGTCTGCGCCGGTGAAAGAGCCCGACGAGCGCCGCTCCCACGGCAAAGCCGCCCGCGGCCACCGCGGCGGCCTGCACCGCGGGTAGGGAGCTCCGCAGCGCGCCCGGCCGCTGCAGATGCGCTGCGGGCGCGGGAGCCGGCGTGTGCACGAGCGCCTGCCCCTGCTCCTGCTCTGGCGTCGGCGCCTGCTCGGCCTCCTGCTCGCGCTCCTGTGCCTGCGTCAGCGCCTGATCGATGGCCTCGCTCACCGGCCAGAGTGTAGAGGGCGCCCCAGACCGCTACTGCAGCGAGCGCTCGTACATCCGGTAGCGCTTGACGATCCGTCCGCCCATCGCCTCCATGCCGCGGTTCATGGGCTCGTTGGTCTCGAGGATCCAGCCCATCTCGCCCCCCTTCTGCCGGCGCGTGGCGGCGGCGTTGAAGTGTTCGACGTACAGCTTCGCCGCCACCCCCGTGTGCTGGTACTCGGGCTTGACGCCGAGGAAGCCGACGCGCACGCGGTCGATGATGCGGGCTTTGTTGAGGATGTACCACCAGCCGAAGGGCAGCAGGCGGCCGTGCATTTTTTCGAGCGCCTGGTTGGGATCGGGGATCGTCATGGCCATGCCTACGACCTCGCCGGTGTCCTCTTTCTCGGCGATGAAGAACCAGTGCTTGTCGAACACCAGGTGCAGCTCCTGGGCGAACGCGTCGAGGTCCTTCTTGGAGTAGGGGACGAAGTCCCAGTTCTTCGACCACGCGGAGTTGTAGACCTCGGCGAACGCGTCCATGTCTTTGCGCAGCTGCCAGCGGCGCATCGGACGCACACGGATGCCGTGCTCGGACTGGACCTTCTCGGCGAGATCGAAGATCACGGGCAGCACCTTCTCGCGATCGGCCACCTCGAGGTTCCACATCAGCAGGTCCATCGCCTTGGTCATCCCTGCCTGTTCGATGCGCTCGGGGTAGTACGTGGGGTTCCACGGCTGGGCGATCATCGGGCGCAGCTCGAAGCCCTCGATCAGCACCCCGCTCTCGTCGTTCATCGTGAAGCTGGCGGGGCCCACCATTCGCTCCTTGGCGCGCTCGCGCAACCAGCCGGCAGCGGCGTCGAGCAGCGCCTGTAGGACCTCCTGGTCGTCCTCGAACTCGAGGAAGCCGAACCAGCCCCAGTTCTTCCCCTGGTGGTCGTTGAACGCGTGGTTGACCTGGGCGCTGATCCGCCCGACGAGCCGCCCGTCGCGGCGCGCGAGGAAATACTCGGCTTCCCCATGCGTGAAGAACGCGTTCATGCGGCGGCTCAGGAACAGCCGGCGCTCGAGCTTGAGCGGGGGAACCCACAGCGGCCGGTTAGCATGCAGGCTGAAGGGGAGGTCGATGAACGCTTTCCTGTCCCGCGCGCCGGAGACCGGGCTGACTTCGACCGCCATCGCCGCGCCAGCCTATATGCCGACATCCATCGACGTCTTCGCGAAGGTCCGAGGTCACGAGCGCGAAGCGCTGCTGCAGGCCGCACGCGAAGCCGACCTGATGCCCTACTTCCGCCCGGTGAGCTCGCCGGCGCTCCCCGTGGTCGAGATGGAGGGCGCGCCGCGCATCATGCTCGCGTCCAACAACTACCTCGGACTGACGGGCGACGAGCGCGTGATCAAGGGCGCCGAGGATGCGCTGCGCCGCTACGGCACGGGCCTCACGGGCTCGCGCCTGCTCAACGGGACGACGCCGCTGCACCTCGAGCTCGAGCGCGAGCTCGCGGAGTGGATGGATACGGAGGCGGCGATCGTGTTCACCACGGGCCACCAGGCGAACGTCGGCACGCTCGGCACCCTGCTGGGCCCGGGCGACACGGTGATCGTGGACTCCGCCGACCACGCCTCGATCCTCGACGGCGCGCTCATCTCCAAGGCGAAGATGCGCCCCTTCCGCCACGGGCGCCTCGACAGGATGGAGCGCGCGCTGACGCGCGCCGAGGAGGACGGCGGGGGCGTGCTGGTGGTGGTCGACGGCGTCTTCTCGATGGAGGGCGACGTCGCCCCACTGGTCGACATAAGCGAGCTGTGCGCGCGCCACGGTGCGCGCCTGATGGTCGATGAGGCGCACGGCGCCGGCGTGCTGGGGGAGCGCGGCGCGGGCGCCAGCGAGCTACTCGGCGTGGAGGACCACGTGGACCTGCGCATGGGTACCTTCTCCAAGTCGCTCGCCGCCTGCGGCGGCTTCGTCGCGGGGCCCGCAGAGGTCGTCGACTACCTACGCATCACCTCGCGCCCCTTCCTCTTCACGGCCTCGGCGGTGCCGGCGGCGCTGGGCGCGGCGCTCGCGGCGCTGCGAATCGTGCGCTCGCCGGAGGGACCGCCCCTGCTCGCCGCCGTGCTCGAGCGCGCGAGCTACCTCGCGCAGGGCCTGCAGGCCCTCGGCTATCGCACGCTCAGCGGCGAGCCCGTGCGCACCGGCCCGGGCGCTGACGCACCGGTGGCCTCGATCACCACGCCGATAGTTCCCGTGCTGGTCGGCGATGACTGGCAGGCGGCGCTCCTGTGGCGGGCGCTCTATGACGGCGGCGTGTTCACCAACTGCGCCCTGCATCCGGCCGTCCCGCCGGGCGGCGCGCTCCTGCGCACGAGCGTGATGGCCACGCACGACATCGCCACGCTCGACCGCGCGCTCGAGGTGTTCGCGCGCGTCAAGCGAGAGTTCGAGGCAGAGCACGGCCCGCTGCCTTCGCCGTGAGCGCAGGCTCAGACTTGTCCATTTTTTCACAAGTCTCGGGGCGATCGAAAAAGGTCGCTTCTAGCGCGCGAAGCGGATCGCCGGATATTGACCACCGCTGCACAGGTGCGTAGCTTGCACGCACGCTCTGCAGGGTCTCCCGGGCTCGCCCCACACAGGGATTGGGAGAAGGCGATGTGGCGGGGAATGCCGCTCGTTGCGGCGGTTCGAGGCGATCTCGCAGGCGCACAACGGAAAACTGAAAATGCGAGTCCGTCCTCACCCGCGCGAGGCTTGCGCCGAGGACAGGGGAGAATGCCCATGAACGCGACAGCGACGGTTGGCCTTGGCGGTCCTCAGTACATGCGTGCGCTGGAGCGCGCCAACAAGGTTCGTCTCGCGCGCGCGGAGCTCAAGCGCCGCGTGGCCGCGGGCGAGATCCATGCGGCTGAGGTGATCCTCGGCTGTCCGTGGGAGGCCGACAGCATGGCCGTGGCGGACCTGCTGATGAGCCAGCGCCGCTGGGGGCAGACCCGTTGCCGCAAGTTCCTCGCGCAGGTGCCGATGCAGGAGAAGAAGACGATCGGCTCGATGACCGAGCGCCAGCGGCGCACGCTCGCGGCGATGCTCACCTCGGCACGGGGCTGTGACTGGGCCGAGCGCCTCGAGGCCTCCGAGCTCCCCGGGGCCGCCGAGGCCCCCTGGGTAACGGGCAGCCTGACGAGAGCTTGAGCTCCCACCAACCCGCGAGCATGCCGATCAACCCAAGACGCGGGCGCACCTCCCACACCCCGCACACCCCCTCGCCGAGGTCCCTCACGGCGAGGCGCGCGAACTTGTATCTCCCGGGTTCGAGGCGCATCCGCCGTAGCTGCTCGCGCGCGCGACGCTCGTGCTCATCGCGCTCGCGCACGCGCACGCGCAGCTCCTGCATCCCGGCCGCCAGCTGATCGCGCACGCGCTCGAGCTCGCCGAGGTCGAGCAGCGTCGGGCCGCCCGCGGGCGCCTCTACGAGGGCGGCGCGGGCCGCTGGCGCGTCGACGAGGCCGGCGGGGACGGCGATGTAGGGGAAGCGCTCCGCCACGATCGCCGAGCGCTCGCGCTCCAGGCGCGAGATCTGCGCGCGCAGCGAAGCCCTCGCCGCGCGCTCGCGCACGCGCGCGTCTCCCCGCCCGCGGGCGCCCACCGTGGGGCGCGATGCCTGCGTGAGGAGACCGTGCGCGTGGCCGTCGTGGTGACCCTGAGCATCCACCGCCACGCCGGCGTGGACCTCGCGATCGATGAGGTCCTGTTCGTAGTAGGTCACACCCGCCTCCTCACCAGCAAAGAGCGATTCTACCGCGTGCCTGCGGGCACAGCCTCAGCTCTGTTCGAGGGCCGCGCGAGCGCTCCACAGCGACTCCTCGACATACAGGCTCGGCACGCCGGCGACCTGCACGGCGAAGAGGGTCAGGCGCCGCGTCTGCGGACGCGGCTGGTGGGCGGCCACGGGGGCCTCGAAGAGCACCGCAAGCGCGGCGCTCGCGTCGGCCACGACGAGACGCCCCGCGGGCAGCTCACGGGCCCCGTGGGCGCGCCCGAGCGGCTCGCCCGCGCTGGAGGAGCGGATTCCGAGTGCGCCGTCGAGCGACTCGCTCTCGAGCGCCCACACCGGCACGCCCGTGTCGAGCATGGCGATCAGCAGCACATCTTCGAGTAGGCCGCCGCTGAGAAAGCCGCCGCGCAGCATCCGCTCGAACACCGATGCCTCGATCGGCGTGCGCAGCTTGTCGGGGTCGAGGCCGCTGTGGCGAAAGAACGCACGGTAGGCGCCCGGGACGGCCTCGCCGCGCACGCCTATCGCACGTGCGCCGCGGAAGCGATTCGAGAGTTCCCGCAGCCGCTCACGGACCTCGGGCGGCGAGGGCGCGTCGAGCGGCTGAGCGCGCGTGTGCACGACCTCCTCGACGAACAGGGCGAGCCCTGGGAGCTCTTCCTCGAGCTCGCGCGAGAGCCAGCCGCAAGTGACTTTCGGCGGCTCGCTCACACCCGTGCGTGCGTGCGCGCGGCCACTGCGAGCGCGCTGACGCGTGCGCGCAGGCTCGCAGGCGAGGCGTTGCCGAGCAGGGCACGTGCCTGCACGACGCCGCCGCGGTAGGCGAAGTTGACCTGCGGGCAGGTGAAGACTTTGTAGAGGTCGGCGACGGCTCCGTCGCTGTCGATGCCCACGGGGAAGCTGATTCCCAGTCGGCCGATCAGCTTGCGCAGCGAGCCGCGTTCGCCCCTCACGGCGACGGCGGCGAAGCGCACGCCCGGATAGGCGCCAACGAGTGCCTGCATGCGCGCGAGCACCGATGTGCACGAGCCGCCGTCGACGAACAGCGCGAGCACGACGGGGCCCTGTTCGTAGAGCTCGCACACGTTGAGGATCTGTGGGCCGCGCTCGGCGCATGCCGCCACGCGACCGGCCTCGCCGTCGTTGGCGTGCGTGGCCACGTCGGCGTCGCCGTCCAGGCTGCCGAGCGCGAGCGGCACGGCGAACGGCGCCAGGCGGCCGCCGGGAGCGATCCCCGTGGGGTCGCTGGAGCTGATGAACAGCGTGTGGATCAGCAGCGCGAGCAGCAAGATCACGCCGAGCAGGCCCGTGTAGCGCCCGTAGCGGTATCCGCTCATGGGCCCGCCCAGGCGTGGCTCGCGCGCGGCCCCTCACGACCCGCGCGCCTGCTCGCGCGCCGTGCGGCCATCGCGTCGGCGAAAACGAGCGTCGCGGGCAGCGCCAGCAGCACGCCCACGAGCGAGACGCTGAGATCGACGAGCGTGACGAGGCCGAAATCGCGCAGCATCGCGATGTCCGAGAGCACGAGCACGGCAAAGCCGACGATCGCGGTCGTGCCCGAGGCGGCGACGGCTGCGCCCGTGCGCCGGTAGCTGCGGCGCAGGGCCTCGATCGTGTCGTGGCCGGCGAGCATCTCCTGGCGGTGGCGCTCGGATAGGAGCACGCTGAACTCGGTCGAGATCGCGATCACGAGCACGCCGAGGGTCACCGACATCGGGTTCAGCGGCACGCGCAGCGCGAACAGGATCAGCGCGGACCAGCCACTTGCGAGCGCGATCGGGACCAGCGGCACGAGCGCGCGGCGACGATCGCCGCGGAAGGCCACGAGCAGCACCAGTGCGACCGCTGCGAGGCCGGCGAGCAGCGTCTCCAGGCGCCGCCACGGATCGGCGACCTGCGAGCCCGACTGCGCAGCGAGCACGGAGAGCCCGACCAGGCTCGCACGCACGCCCGCGGGCGGGTGCAGGCTCGAGCGCATTCCTTCGATCAGCCGCTGCTGGCGGGAGAGGCTCATCAGACGGATGCCGAACGACAGCGCCGCGACGCGCCGGTTCGCCGTGATCACGTCCTGCGAGAAGTAGGGCGGGATCGCGCTGAGCAGGCCACTGATCTCGGCCTGCGTGAGCTGTGGGGCGTGGGGGCTTTTCGCTATCTGGGCGTCGAATAGGTCGGTGAGCGAGAAGGCCGGGCACAGCTGCGCGCCCTGGCAGCCGCGGGCCGCGCTGTAGCCCGCGCGCGCGAGCACGCCGCGCTGATAGGCGAGCATCCATTCGATCGTGGCCGGCCTGGTGAGATCGCCGCCTTCCACCACCAGCTCGATTTCGCCCCCCACGCCCGTGACGCGCTCGACCGTCTGCAGGGCGCGCAGGGAGCCGAGGTCCTGGGGCACGAGCTTGGTGATGTCCGTCTGCACTGCCGTCTGCGGCTCGAGTGCCCAGCCGAGCACGGCGAGCACCAGGCCGACGCCGAGGACGCGACCGGGGTGGCGCACGGCGCCATGCAGGGCGGCGCGTGAGAACAGGCGCGTGAGGGGGTTATCGCGCACGAGCTCGCGCGCGCCGCGCCACGCGACCGCGAGCGGCGAGGAGGCGATCGCTCCGAACAGCGACGGCCGCGATCCCGGCGTGCGTGCGCGCAACAGGAGCGACGTCGCCGCTGCCCCCGCGGTGAGCGCGCACAGGAGCGAGATCGCCACGCCGACGACGAGCAGCACGGCGAAGCCCCGCACCATCGGCACGGGCGAGAGCAGCAGCACGAGCATCGCGGCCGCGCTCGCGAGGCCCGCCGTCGCGAGCGTGGGCGCACCCGTCGCGGCCGCCCGAGCGATGAGCGTCGCCGGCTCCCCCGCCGGCTCCCCCGTCTCCTGCCCGCCCGCCTCCTCGGCCTCCTCCTGGATGCGCGATTGAAACTGGATCGCGTAGTCCACCGCGAGCCCGACGAGCACCGGCAGCACGGCGATCGAGGCCATCGTCAGCGAGGCGCCGACGAGGGCGAGCGCTCCGAAGGTGAGCGCTGCGGCAAGCAGCGCAAGCGCTAGCGGGAGCAGGCGTCCTCGCCCGGAGAAGACGAGCCCGAGCGTCGCCGCCATCACCACGAGCACGGCGATCAGCAACAGCTCGATGGAGTCGCTGATCGAGCTGTTCAAGTCGGCGACGATCACCGGCTCGCCGGTCACGAGGTAGCTCTCGCCGTGCGCGAGGTGCCACTGCGGCATCTGCACCGCCTGGCGGATCCACGCGATCGTCTGCCCTCGCGCGCTTTCGGAGAGCCCGGGCTTCAGGCGCACCGAGACGAGCGCGGCATCCGGGCTCGGGAACAGGTAGGCAAAGCGCGCTCGCGGCGTGCCGGCCGGCTTGCTGGGGTCGAAGACGACGTCGGAGATGAAGTTCGCGTCTTCCAGGCTCGGCCGTGTGGTGAGCCCGTATTCGAGCGCCAGCGTCACGAGGCTCGACTGGAAGCCGGCCTCCGAGACCTTGCGCGCCTGCGCCGCGAGGGCGTGCGCCTGGGCGGTGCCGAGGCCGCGCGCGAGCGCCGCATGCAGGACGAGCGCGGCGGCCTGACTCGCCTGCGCCTGCGCGTGGCGGCTCTGTTCGGTGAGCTGCGCGTCGATCTGTTCGGCCGCCTCGTTCAAGAACGTCCCCGGCCCGAAGACGACCTTGACGGTGCGCGCACGCGCGAGTTTCCCGCAGGGGCCGTCCACTCCCCCCTCGCCCGCCAGCGCGCGCGTCGGCACGTTGCCCGAGAGGCAACCCTCGAGACCGAGCAGGCGCTCGATGTCGGAGCTCAGCACGAGCTGCTGCAGGTTGCCTTTCACGAGCACCACGATCGGCTCTTCGCCGAAGCTGCGGTAGAAGCGCTGTGTCGCTCGGTACTGCGGGCTCGAGCTCGAGACGAGCGTGCTCGTGGCGGCGGTCGGGCGCAGGCCCAGGGCGAGCAGCGCGCCGGCGAGGCCGAGCGCGAGCCCGAGCGCGAGCACCATGCGGGGCCTGCGCGCGGCGCCGCCGGCGAGGGCCGAGAGGGCACGCGTTGCGTTCACGGGTGAAGGCTACCGGCGCCCGCACGGCGCGCGCGCCTGCGCCAGACGGACGGCGCCGCTACTCCATGCCCAGCGGGCCGGAGGCTTGCCCGGAGAGGAACTGCCGCACGAAGGGGTTCTCGGAGGCGAACAGCTCTTCCGCGGGGCCGGACTCGACGATGCGTCCCTTCCACAGCACGCATAGGTGCTCGGCGACGCGCCGCGCGCTCATGATGTCGTGCGTGATGACCACGTAGCAGCCGCCGTTCTCGGCGTGGACCTCCTTGATCAGCTCGCACAGGAGGGCCGTGCGCACGGGGTCGAGCCCCGAGTCGGGCTCGTCGAAGAGCACGATCTCCGGGTCGAGCACGAGCGCGCGCGCGAAACCCGCGCGCTTGCGCATGCCCCCGGAGAGCTCGTTGGGCATCTTCGAGCCCTCACCGCCAAGGCCCACCTCGCGCATGCGCCGGCCGACGATCTCCGCGATCTCATCCTCGCCCTTCTCGGTGTGCTGGCGCAGGGGGAAGGCGACGTTGTCGTACAGGTTCAGCGAGCCGAACAGCGCACCGTCCTGGAAGAGCACGCCGAACTTCCTGCGCAGCTCGAAGAGCTCCGCGTCCGGGAGGCTGGGTATCGACTGGCCGTGCACGATCACGTCCCCCTCATCGGGGTAGAGCAGCCCGACGATGTGCTTGATGCACACGGACTTGCCCGTGCCCGACGGCCCGATGATCATCGAGATCTTGCCCTCGGGGAGCCCCATGTTCAGTCCCCGCAGGACGCGGTTGCGCCCAAAGGACTTGTACACCTCGACGAACTCGATCGCGTCGGGAGCCCGTGAGGGGCGGATCAGCCCCGTGTGGTAGCGAAACTCGTCCTGCTCGCCCTCGCCCGGGCGCCCGGCGTGCTCTTCGACGGCCACCCTCAGCCGCCGATCGGAGCTCGCGGGTTGGTGCCCCAGAAGATCTCCGTGCCGAGCATTCCGATCAGGTTTACGAGGATCAGGTTGAGCACCATCGACTTGGCGGTCGCGCGTCCGACCCCGACGGGGCCTCCGCTGGCGTTGTAGCCGTAATAGCAGGCCACCAGCACGATCGCCGTGGCCATCATCATGCCCTTGATGACGCTGTATAAGAAGTCGGTCGGGTTCTGGAACTGCCAGAAGATCAGCAGGAACCCACCGGCGGAGGTGTAGCCGATCTGGTCCACCACGGCGATGTAGGAGGCGAGAAAGCCCCAGCCGATCGCCGTGATGTACATGAACGGCAGCACGATCCAGGCGGCCAAGAGGCGCGTGGCGCACAGGAAGACCATCGAATCGACCCCCATCACCTCGAGCGCGTCGATCTCCTCGGAGATGCGCATCGCGCCGAGCTCGGCGACGATGCCGGTGCCTACCTTCGCCGACATCATGTAGCCGAACGCGTACGGCACGGCCTCGCGCAGGTTGCACCACGCGGCGAACACGCCCGCGTAGTTGGGGGTGCCGGTCGACTGGTTGAAGTAGGCGGCCTCGATCCCGCACGGTCCCAGCCCCGTGATGAACACGAGCGACCAGATCACGACGGTCGAGCCGACGATCAGGATCCCCGACTGGCGCAACGCCTCGCCGAAGAAGCGGAAGACGCGCAGGCTCCACACGTCGCGGACGATGTTGCCCGTGAAGCGACCGATGACGCCGGCCGATTCGAGCCATTCGCGCGGCATCGCGAGCAGTTCGTTCACTTGATCACCAGGATCTGTGGGTGGGTGGCCAGCAGCGTCTGCGTGAACACGTAGTTGAAGGCGCCGATGCCCAGGAAGGCGATCACGACCGCCTCGTTGACCGCGCGTCCCACGCCCTCGGCGCCGCCGGAGGCGGTCATGCCCTTGTAACAGCACACGATCGCGATGATCGCCCCGAACACGGTGGTCTTGAGCACAGAGCCCCACAGGTCTGTGACCGACGCGTTCGCGAACAGCGTCCCCCAGAAGGGCCCGAGCGGCTGGTCGTTGGCGAGCGCCGCGAGGATCCCGCCGAAGATCCCGAACAGCAGCGCGTAGATGTCGAACAGCCCGGTCACCACCATCAACGCGAGAAAGCGCGGCACCACGAGGTTCTTGACCGGGTCCACGCCGAGCACCTGCAGCGCGTCGAGCTCCTCGCGCACCTTGCGCGCGCCGAGGTCGGCGGTGATCGCCGTGCCCGCCACGCCCGCGAGCACGATCGAGGTGATCAGCGGACCGATTTCGCGGATCGCCGCGAGCACGAAGAAGCCGCCGAGACGGTCGAGCGCGCCGAACAGGCGCAGGAAGTCCGCGGCCTGCAGCCCCGGCGCGCCGTAGTTGATCGCGACCGTCGAGATCAGCAGCGGGAACCAGACGAGGCGCAGCGTGAACAGGAACTGCGAGACGAGCTCGCCGCCGTACGGGTAGGGAGGACGCAGCGCGGACCAGATCGTGCGGCCCGTCAGGATCATCATGTCCCCGAATTCCTCGAGCACGTGACGCGCCGTGGGACCCACCCTCTCGGCGACGCTGCGAACCATCTGCTGCCCTCGTCCTCCTGCCTAGCGGTCGGCGTTGGCCGCAAACTGTACGCGATGCGCGCCGCCCACGCCACCGCTAAGGGCGCGTGCGCGGGTGCTCGCACAGCGGTGACGGCCGCGTATTGGCGCTGGTATGGTGGCGCGAATCGTGAGCGCAGGGCGTAAAGGGGTCGCAAGCTGCGCGTGCGCACTGGCGCTCGCAGGCTGCGGCGGTGGCAGCAAGCAGGACGCGGGCGAAGCGGCGCACTCCTTCCCGCTTCAGGTCGTGAGCGCGAGCTTTCCGGCCGCGCAGTCGATCGCGCGCCCGGCGAGCTTCACGCTCACCGTGCGCAATCCGGGTTCGCTTGCTGTCCCCGACCTGGCCGTCACGATCGACTCTTTCAGCTACACCTCCAACTACCCGAACCTCGCCGCTCGCCAGCGGCCAGTGTGGGTGATCGAACGCGGCGCCGGCGCGGTCGCCTCGCCGCCGGTGGACACCGAGGAAGTCAGCGTGCCCGGTGGCGGCCAGACGGCCTACGTGAACACGTGGGCCTTCGGCCGGCTCGCCCCGGGGGCCACGCGCACGCTCACATGGCAGGTGGTGCCGGTGAAGGCGGGCACGTGGACGGTCCACTACGAGCTCGCCGCCGGCCTCGCGGGGCGCGCCAAGGCGCTCGCCGCGCTGCGCTCGGGCGCCTCTGCCGGCGGCCCCCCCAAGGGCCACTTCACGGTGAGGATCGCGCCCTCCCCGAAGCTCACGCACGTGAACCCGGACACCGGGCGCGTGGAAGTCGGCCAGTTCCCCGCCATCCCATAGCCGGGCTCCCCGCCACCCGCACTCAGCCCGCCACACACGCACTCAGTCCGCCGCCACGAGGCCCCGCCACGCTTGGCCTTTACGTTTGGCCGCCTGTCGAAAGACGCCAGCGCGGATTTCGCCAAGCGGAGACTCGCCGGCGGCGGGCGTGCCATTACGATCCCCAACGGCTCCGCCGGCGTCTGTGCGCGCGCGCGGTTTGCGCGCTAACGGGGGCGCGCGGGGATCCCAAACCATCCGTTCGACAGGAGGCAGGCACCGCCCATGTCCGCGACATCCGAGCAGATCGCAATCCAGGACCTCGTGACCGGCGGAGAGCCGCTGACGATCGCGGGCGCATCCGGCAAGAGCGACCCCGGCGCCGCCGACGTGCTCGCGATGGCCGAGCAGTTGGGCGTGCGCATGGTCGACATGAAGTTCACCGACGTGCCGGGAACCTGGCAGCACATGACGCTCTCGCTGAGCGCGCTGGACGAGGACGCCTTCAGCGACGGGCTCGGCTTCGACGGCTCCTCGATCCGCGGCTTTCAGCAGATCTCCGAGTCGGACATGCTGCTGATGCCCGACCCGAGCACGGCGAAGCTCGACCCCTTCTACTCCGTGCGCACGCTCTCGTTGATCTGCAACGTGATCGACCCGATCACGCGTGAGCCGTACTCGCGCGACCCCCGCTACGTGGCGCAGAAGGCCGAGCGCCACCTCAAGCAGGGCGCCGTCGCCGACACCGCCTTCTTCGGGCCGGAGGCCGAGTTCTACGTGTTCGACCACGTCTCCTTCGACCAGCGCGCGCACACGGCCCACTACGAGGTAGACACCGCCAAGGGCTACTGGAATCGCGGCAGTGGCTTCGGCGAGCCCTACCTGGAGCCGAACCTGGGGCACCACCCGCGCTCGCAGGAGGGCTACTTCCCGGTGCCCCCGCAGGACACGATGGGCGATCTGCGCGCCTTGATGGTGCTGACGCTCGAGGCCCTCGGCGTGCCGTGCGAGTTTCACCACCACGAGGTCGGCGGCCCGGGGCAGGGCGAGATCGATCTGCGCTTCCAGCCGCTGTTGCAGATGGCCGACACGCTGATGCTGCACAAGTACGTGGTCCGCAACGTGGCGCGCGCGGCGGGCAAGACCGCAACCTTCCTGCCGAAGCCGATCTACGAGGAGAACGGCTCTGGCATGCACGTGCACCAGTCGCTGTGGAAGGACGGCAGCACGCTGATGTTCGACGAGAATGGGTATGCGCTGCTGTCGGGCCTCGCGCTCAACTACGTGGCGGGCGTGCTCGCGCACGGCCGCGCGCTGATGGCGTTTCTGGCACCCGCATCCAACAGCTACCGCCGTCTCGTCCCCGGCTATGAGGCGCCGGTCAACCTCGTGCACTCGCAGCGCAATCGCTCGGCGGCGGTGCGCATACCCATGTACCTGTCCTCGCCTAAGGCCAAGCGCGTCGAGTTCCGTCCGCCGGACCCGTTGACCAATCCGTACCTGGGCTTCTCGGCGCTGTTGATGGCCGGCCTCGATGGCATCAAACGCTCGCTGCAGCCGGGTGAGCCGGTGGACACGGACCTCTTCGACCTGCCCGAGGAGCAGCTCGCGGCCATCGCGCACGTGCCCGGCTCGCTGACGGAGGCGATGGATGCCCTCGAGGCCGACCACGAGTTCCTGCTCGAGGGGGGCGTGTTCACGAACGACCTGATCGAGGAGTGGATCTCCTACAAGCGCGCGGAAGCCAAGGAGGTCGAGCTGCGCCCGCACCCTTGGGAGTTCGTACAGTCCTACGACGGCTGAGCGCGCGTCGGCGCGCCGCCCTCACCAACCCCTACCAGGAGGAGTCGCAAAGCGATGCCCAGAGCACGCCAGCAGAACGTCACGGCAGCGCAGTGGAGCGCCAACGGATCGGCGCTGGGCGCGCTCGATCTGACGGTGCTCGACAACCAGGTCTTCGGCGAGAACGTGTTCTCGCCGGCCGTCCAGCGCCAGCGCCTGCCCAAGCACGTCTACAAGGCGCTACAGCGCACGCTCGAGCGCGGCGAGGCGCTCGACACCTCGCTCGCGGACGCGGTCGCGCAGGCGATGAAGGAATGGGCGATGGAGCGCGGCGCGACGCACTACACGCACTGGTTTCAGCCGCTGACGGGATCGACGGCGGAGAAGCACGACTCCTTCTACGCGCCCGCCGGCGACGGCACGGCGATCGCCGAGTTCTCCGGCAAGGAGCTGATCCAGGGCGAGCCCGACGCGTCCTCGTTCCCCACGGGCGGCATCCGTGCGACCTTCGAGGCGCGCGGATACACCGCCTGGGACCCAACCTCGCCGGCGTTCATCCTCGAGAACCCCAACGGCGCTCTCCTGTGCATCCCGACCGCCTTCACCTCCTGGACCGGTGAGGCGCTCGACAACAAGATCCCCCTACTGCGCTCGATGGACGCCCTCTCGCGCGCGGCGATCGGCGCGCTCGAGCTGCTCGGCGATAGCGAAGCGCGGCGGGTGTTCACGACGATCGGCTGCGAGCAGGAGTACTTCCTGATCGATGAGCAGTACTACTTCGAACGCCCCGACCTGCTGACGACCGGACGGACGCTGTTCGGCGCGAAGCCCCCGAAGGGTCACGAGCTCGACGACCACTACTTCGGCTCGATCCCCGAGCGCATCCTCGCCTTCATGCTCGACACCGAGCGCGAGCTGGCGAAGCTGGGCGTGCCGGTGAAGACACGCCACAACGAGGTCGCCCCCAACCAGTACGAGATCGCGCCGATCTTCGAGAACTCCAACGTCGGCGCCGACCACCAGATGCTGACGATGCAGGTCATGCAGAACACCGCACGCCGCTACGGGCTCGTGTGCCTCCTGCACGAGAAGCCCTTCGCGGGCGTCAACGGGTCGGGCAAGCACAACAACTGGTCGATGGGTACAGACACGGGGCTGAACCTGCTCGACCCTGGTGATACCCCCCACGAGAACCTCCAGTTCCTGTTCTTCTGCACGGCCGTCATCCAGGCCGTCAACGTCCACCAGGCGCTGCTGCGCGCATCGATCGCGAGCGCGGGTCAGGACCATCGCCTCGGCGCCAACGAGGCGCCGCCGGCGATCATCTCGATCTTCCTCGGCGCGGAGCTTGCGAAGGTGTACGCGGCGATCGAGGCCGGCAAAGCCCAGGCGAGCAAGCCGGGCTCCATCCTCGGACTCGGGACCCCCGTGCTGCCAGCGCTGCCGTTGCACGGTGGCGATCGCAACCGCACGAGCCCGTTCGCCTTCACGGGCGCCAAGTTCGAGTTCCGGGCGCTCGGCTCGAGCTCGTCGCCGGCGCTGCCCAACACCGTGTTGAACACGATCGTCGCCGAGGCCATCGACGATCTCGCAGGGAAGCTGCGCAGCGCCTCCAAAGGGTCGGGCGCGAGCCTGGAGAAGGCGATGGCGAAGGTCGTCAAGGAGAGCTGGAGCGCGAACAAGCGGATCGTCTTCGACGGCGACAACTACTCCGAGAAGTGGCACGGCGAAGCGGAGGAGCGCGGCCTCTACAACCTGCGCACGACGCCCGACGCGCTGCCGTGGCTGACCGAGAAATCGACGGTGGCGCTGTTCAAGAAGTACAGCGTGCTGAGCAAACGCGAGCTCGAGGCGCGCGCGGAGATCTTCACCGAGCAGTACGCGGTCACGATCAACATCGAGGCCGAGACGGAGGCGACGATCGCTCGCACGATGATCCTGCCGGCCGCCGCCCGCTATATCGCGGAACTGCGCATGACGGGCCTCGAGGAGCTCCTCGGCGAGCTCGAGCCGGTGGTCAAGGAGCTGCACTTCGCGCTGCGCGCGCTCGAGGACGCCAACCTCTCGGAGAACACGCCGAGCTCATCGGGGCACCGCTGGGCGGCCTACATGCGCGACCGCGTGATACCGGCGATGGAAGACGTGCGCGAGGTCTCCGACCGGTTGGAGAAGCTCGTCGCCGACGACCTGTGGCCGCTGCCGAAGTACTCGGAGATGCTCTTCATCAAGTAGCGGGCTCGCGTGGGGGCGCGCCCGGCGCGTGGACGCCGCGCCCCCTGCGACACCGCGCGCGCTTAGGGAAGGAGGTGTTGGCGGCCGGTGGGCTCGCCGTAGGTGCAGTCGAGCACTCGCGGCACGCGCCGCAGCCATCCGTAGTCAAAGCCCGGGTGCTTGGTGAGGACGATCGCGAGGTCGTAGTCTTCGGGACCGAAGCCGGAGGCGTCGCGGCGCGGATCGGGGTCCACGCTGTAGAGCTCCTCGCCGTCGATGTGCAGCATCGGCACGAGCGGGTCGTGGTATTCGACCGGCACGTCCTCGGCGGCCAGCCACGAGATGATCTCGAGCGCGGGCGAGCCGAAGCAGTCGACGACGCCTGGCTTGTAGGCCGCGCCGACGACGAGCACGCGCGTATCGCGCATCCGCTCGCCGGAGCTCAAGAGCATTTCCTGGGCGCGGTGGGCGATCTGCGCCGGGCGCTCGGCGAGCAGCTTCATCGCCTGCTCGGCCACGTGCGCCGGTCGCCCGCGCTCGCGCAGCGGGCGCAGCAGGTGGTAGGGATCGACGCCCGCGCCGTGCCCGCCCGCGCCCGCGGAGGGACGGTGCGCGAGGAAGCCGAACGGCTTGGTCGCGGCCGCCTCGAGCACCTCGGTGGGGTCGAGCGAGTGCATGAGGCAGGCGTCGGCCATCTCGCAGGCGAGTGCGATGTTGACCGCGCGGAAGGTGCTCTCATAGAGCTTGGCCATCTCGGCGACCTCGACGGAGGAGACCCGGTGCAGGGTCTCTGCGAGCGGGTGCAGCACGCTGCACGCGTGCCCATAGCAGGCCTCGCTGACGGCGCCGAGGACGCGCGTCGTCTGCAGCTGCGCGTGCTCGCTCGCGCCCGGGTCTAGGCGCTCGGGCGAGAAGGCCACGAAGATGTCCTCACCGACGTGCATGCCGCGCTCGCGCAGCGGCTTGACGAGCAGCTCGCTCGTCGTGCCCACGTAGCTCGCGGACGTGAGCACGATCGTCTGGCGCTCGCGCGCGTGGGCGACGACGGCCGCACACGTCCCTTTAAGGGCCTCGAGGCTCGGACGACGCTCGGCGTCGACGATCGCGGGCACGCAGATGAGCACGGCGTCGGCCTCGTGAACCTCATCCAGGTTGGCGCTCAGCACGAAGTCCTCGTCATGCAGGCGCTCGTCGAGCTCCTCGTGGGGAACATTCAGCAGGTCGGCCCGCCCGTCGCGGATCGCCGTCAAGCGGCTTGCGGAGGTGTCGATCGCGACGACGCGCAAGCCGGCGCGTCTGAGCGCCAGGGCGCTCGGCAGGCCGGCATAGCCCAGCCCGACGACGGCCACGAGCGTCTCGTCGGCCACGATCCCCCGCGTGACGCGCACCTCGCCCGTGAGCGGCGCCCAGCGGGCTTCCTGCGCGGGCACCTGCACCGCGATGCCGAGACCCTGGGGGAAGATCTCGTCGAGCAGCAAATCGGGGGTCATAGTCAATCCTTCCTCGTCCGTGTCGTCTGCCTCGTGGCCAAGTTTGCGGCGTCCAAACGGCCTTTACGCAGAACTTCAACGCGTGGGCGATGCCGGCGCCCGCGCGGAGCGACAGCGTGCCGGTCCGCACGGGCAGTGCACCTGCCCGAAGAGTGCCCGCGAGGACCAATCGCACACCGTTCGGCTTGCGTGCGGCACGGAAGTACGCGGCTCAGCCAGGCAGCGCGCCGGCGGCGTCCTCCAGGTGATCGTCTCCCCAGAAGAGCCTCCCGCCGGCCAGCACGGAGGGCACGCCGGTGATGCCCAGCGCGAGCGCCGCCTCGGTGCGCTCGCGAAGCTCGTCCTTGACGTCCTGCTCGCCGATGGCTGCGAGCGTGCTTGCCGGATCCAGGCCCGCGCGCTCGAGCGCCAGCACGAGCGGCTCGCGCTCGCTCAGGGGGAGACCGTCGCGGAAGTGGACCCGCAGCGCCTGCATGGCGAACTCGGGCCCGCGGCCCGCCCGGTGGGCGAGGATCGCGGCGCGCATCGCTTGCAGGCCGTCGTTGGGCCAGGGGTCGGGCCAGCTCAGCGGCGGCAGGTGGCGCGCGGCCGCGCGGGCCTCGATCGCGGCGATGTTCGCGGCGCGAGCCTCGCCGTCGGCCCACGAGCGCCGCCCGCGCGCGCGGAAGATCGCACCGAGCAGCACGGGGGACCACTCGACGTCGCCTCCGAGCACCTCATCGACGCGCTCGGCTGCGAGATAGGAGTAGGGAGAGCCGAGGTCGTAGTAGAAGCGCACGCCGGCCCTGCCCATGCGCCCCATTGTGACGGGCGCGCGCTGAGGCCGGCACGCAGGCCGTGCCGACATCGGCTGGACCTGGGCGCTGCCCTAGCATTGACGGGAGTGTCAGAGCGCGATTATGTGAAGAGGATCTACGAGCGCGTGCTCGTCTACGACGGCGGCATGGGCGCGACGCTCGAGCAGTTCGACCTGTCAAGCGAGGACTACGGCGGCCTGCAGGGCAAGTGCCACGAGGCGCTCGTCTTGAATCGGCCTGACGTGATCGAGGGGGTGCACTCCTCGATGCTCGAGGCGGGCGCGGAAGTCGTGGAGACGGACACCTTCCAGGGCTCGCGGCTGAAGCTGGGCGAGTGGGGCCTCGCCGAGTACACGCTGGAGATCAACACGAAGGCCGCGGAAATCGCGCGCAAGGCGGCGGGCTCGGAGCGCTTCGTGGCGGGCTCGATCGGCCCGACGGGCTACCTGCCCGCCTCCGAGGACGCGGCGCTCGGGCAGATCCGCTTCGGTGAGCTCGTGGAGGTCTTCACCGAGCAGGCCGAGGGGCTGATCGACGGCGGCGCCGACCTGCTGATCATCGAGACCGCGCAGGACATCCTCGAGGTCAAGGCAGCCGTGTTCGGCGCACGCGCGGCGTTCCAGAGCACGGGGCGGCGGCTGCCCATCCACACGTCGGTCTCGCTCCTGCCCAACGGCGGCAAGATGCTGCTGGGAACGGACATCTCGGCGGTGTTGACGACGCTCGAGTCGCTGAAGGTGGACGTGATCGGCCTGAACTGCTCGACCGGTCCGCAGGACATGCGCGATGCGATTCGCTTTCTCGGCGAATACTGCCCGGTGCCGGTCGCGTGCATCCCCAACGCCGGGCTGCCCCTGCAGGGTCCCGATGGCGAGACGATCTTCCCCGAACAGCCCGAGCCGCTCGCGGAGGCGCTGAAGGAGTTCGTCGAGCGCTACGGCGTGGGCATCGTGGGCGGCTGCTGCGGGACCACGCCCGAGCACATCCGCGCGATCGTCGAGCGCGTGGCCGGGCGCTCGCTCGCGCCGCGTCCGAGCCCGCGCGAGCCGCATCTGTCATCGATGATCGCGGCCACCCCGCTGGTGCAGGAGCCGGCGCCGACGATGGTGGGCGAGCGCGTCAACTCCCAGGGCTCGCGCAAGGCCAAGGAGCTGCTGCTCGCGGACGACTACGACGGGCTCGTGCAGATCGCCGAGGACCAGGTCACGGGCGGGGCGCACGTGCTCGACCTGTGCGTCGCGCTGACCGAGCGCCAGGACGAGGACGAGCAGATGCGGATGGTGGCGAAGAAGGTCTCGCTCACGCAGCCCGCGCCGATCCAGGTCGACTCGACGGAGCCGGAGGTGATCGAACGCGCGCTCGAGCAGATCCCCGGGCGCGCGATCGTCAACTCGGTCAACCTCGAGGCTGGCCGTGCGAAGCTCGATCGCGTGGTGCCGGTTGCGCTCGCGCACGGCGCGGCGCTGATCGCGCTCACGATCGACGAGGTGGGGATGGCGAAGACGGCGCAGCGAAAGCTCGAGATCGCCAGGCGCATCCGCGAGCTCTGCTGCGAGGAGCACGGCCTCGATCCGCAGCTTTTGATCTTCGACTGCCTCACCTTCACGCTCACGACGGGCGACGAGGAGTGGCGCCCCTCGGCGGTCGAGACGATCGCGGGCATCAAGGCGATCAAGGAGCAGATCCCCGACGTGAAGACCTCGCTCGGGATCTCCAACGTCTCCTTCGGCGTCTCCCCGGGCGCGCGCGCGGTGCTCAACTCGGTGTTCCTGCACCACTGCGTCGACGCGGGCCTCGATCTCGCGATGGTCAACCCGAACCACATAACTCCCTACGCGGAGATCCCGGACTCCGAGCGCGAGCTCGCCGACGACCTCGTGTTCAACCGCCGCGAGGACGCGCTCGAGCGCTTCATCGCCCACTTCGAGTCAAAGGGCGAGGAGGAGGAGACCCAAGGCGCGGCCGACCCGACCGAGGGGATGGAGCCCGAGGAGGCACTTCATTTTCATATCTTGCGACGCCGTCGGGACGGCGTCGAGGGCTGGATCGATCGCAGCGTCGAGAAGATCGGCGCGGTGCCGACCCTCAACGAGGTGCTGCTCCCGGCGATGAAGGAGGTCGGCGACAAATTCGGCGCCGGCGAGCTGATCCTGCCGTTCGTGCTGCAGTCGGCGGAGGTGATGAAGCGCGCGGTCGCGCAGCTCGAGAACTACCTGGACAAGATCGAGGGCTACACCAAGGGCACGGTGGTGCTCGCGACGGTCTTCGGCGACGTGCACGACATCGGCAAGTCGCTGGTCAACACGATCCTCACGAACAACGGCTACACGGTGATCGACCTCGGCAAGCAGGTGCCGATCCAGACGATCGTCGACTCCGCCCAAGAGCACGACGCGACGGCGATCGGCCTCTCCGCACTGCTCGTCTCGACCTCCAAGCAGATGCCCGCGTGCATCGCCGAGCTGCACGCCAAGGGCCTGCCCTACCCCGTGCTGATCGGCGGCGCGGCGATCAACCGCGCGTTCGGCTATCGCGCGCTCTACCCCGGCGGCAAGGACTCCGAGGAGCTCTACGAGCCGGGCGTCTTCTACTGCAAGGACGCCTTCGAGGGCCTGTCGGTGATGGACCAGCTGATCGACTCCGACGCGCGCGGCGCGCTCGTGCAGAAGCTGCTGGCCGGCGCGAGCGAGTTCCGCGCCAAGGGCGAGGCTCCGGTCGAGGGACCGGACCCGTCTGATGACTCTGTGCGCTCGCCCGCGCGCACGGACGCGCCGATCCCGACGCCGCCGTTCTGGGGCGTCGAGGAGATCCCGGTCGAGACGGACGAGCTATACCGCCACCTGGACACGCATGTGCTGTTCAAGCTGCACTGGGGCGGGCGGGGCGTCAAAGGCGAGGAGTGGCAGAAGCTGCTGCGCGAGGATTTCCGCCCGCGCCTGGAGCGGATGTGGCGCGAGGCGATAGGCAGTCAGGAGGGCGGCGAAGCCGCTCCAGACCCTGATGGGAATGCGGCGCGAACTGGCTACCTGCACCCGCGCGCGCTGCTCGGCTTCTTCCCGTGCTACTCGCTCGGCAATGAGATCGTCGTCGTGGACCCCGGCGATCGGGCCACCGAGCTGACGCGCTTCGTGTGCCCGCGCCAGCCCAAGGGCGATCGCATCTGCCTGGCCGACTTCTTCCGCCCGGCGAGCGACGGCAAGCCGCCCGCCGAGCTCGACGTGATCGCCGTGCAGGCGGTCACGGTCGGCGCGCAGGTCACCGAGCTGATGGCGGCGCTCGAGGCCGAAGGAGAGTACGCCGAGCAGCTGTTCGTACACGGCCTCGGGGTGCAGACGGCAGAGGGCCTCGCCGAGTGGCTTCACTACGAGGTCCGGCGCATGCTCGAGATACCGCTCACGCAGGGCCGGCGCTACTCGTGGGGCTACCCGGCCGTGCCCGAGCAGTCAGAGCACGTGAAGGTGGACGAGCTGCTCCACCTCCAGGAGATCGGCATGAGCATCACCGACGGCTACGCGCCCGAGCCCGAGGCCTCGACGCTCGCGCTCGTCGCCCACCACCCGCAGGCGATCTACTTCGGCACGCGCCAGGGGCGACTTCTGCCGGACGGCTCGCCCGACGACGTCATCCGCGGCTCGAACCGCGACCCCTCGCTGTTCGGCGAGCTGGACGACGCCGATCCTCCCGACGGCGCCCTCGAAGGCGAGGACCCCCTCACGGGGCCAGGCGAGCCAGCGATGGCGGGCGGGAGCCCGGCCTAGCCTCGCCTGCGTGAGCCGGCGTCGACGTCGGCGCGTGAGCCGCGCGGCTGCGAGGAGGCCATCTCGAGGATCTCCTCGCCGGAGAGCGGCTTGGCGAAGTGAAAGCCCTGGCCGAACTCGCAGTTGACGTCGCGCAGGCGCTCGAGCTGGCCGCCGTCCTCGATGCCCTCGGCGACGGCCTTGAGGTTGAAGATGCGCGCGAGCTGCACGATCGCGCTCGTCAGCTCGGCGACCTGGGGGTTGGGGTCGCTGAGGAAGGAGCGGTCGATCTTGAGGATGTCGACGGGCAGTTGGCGCACGTAGTTCAGCGAGGAGTAGCCGGTGCCGAAGTCGTCGATCGCGAGCTTCACGCCGAGCTCGCGCAGCGCGTGCAGGCGCAGCAGGCTCAGCTCCATGTCCTTCATCATCACGCTCTCGGTCAGCTCCAGCGTGAGGCTCGCGGCAGCGATCCCGCTGTCGGCGATCGCCTCGCGCACCTCGTCGATGAACTCGGGGCGCTGCAGCTGGCAGGCGGAGACGTTCACCGCGATCGACAGCGCCGGTGTGCGCGGGCATGCGCCCTGCATGCGTGCGGCCCAGGCGCAGGCCTCGCGCAGGATGTGGCGGCCGACGGGGACGATCATGCCGGTGTCCTCGAGGAGGGGGACGAACTCGAGCGGCGCAATCGTGCCACGACGCGGGTGCTCCCATCGCACGAGCGCCTCCATGCCGGCCATGTCCCCGCGCGCGAGGTCCATGATCGGCTGGTAGCGCAGCTGGAACTCGCCGTGCTCGAGCGCGCGCTTGAGGTCGGCCTTGAGCTCGAGGCGCTCGAGCGCCCGCGCGTGCATCTCGGGCTGGAAGATCTGATAGTGGCCCTTGCCGCTCTCCTTGGCCCGGTTCAGGGCGGCGTCGGCGTTGCGCATCAGCTCCTCGGCGTCGGAGGCGGAGAACATCTCCTCGTCGCTGAAGGCGATTCCCACGCTCGCCGCGATCCTGACCTCGCGCTCCTCGAGGACGATCGCGCGCTCGAGCGCGCTCATGACGCGCTGCGCGACCTCGACTGCGTGCAGCTCGCTGTCGCTGTCGGACAGGAGGATCGCGAACTCGTCGCCGCCCAGTCTTGCGGCGGTGTCGACGGGGCGCATGCACTCCTGCAGACGGACGGCGATCTCCTGCAGGACGCGGTCGCCAGCGCCGTGCCCGAGAGCGTCGTTGACATGCTTGAAGTCGTCCACGCCGAGGAACAGAACGGCGACCGGCAGGCGCTCGCGCACGCGCGCCGCGAGCGCGTGGGCTAGGCGGTTTCGCAGCAGCGCTCGGTTGGGCAGGCCGGTGAGGTCATCGTGGAAAGCCTGGTGTTCGAGCTCGGCCTGTGCGCTTCGCTCGGTCAGCTCGACCATCTGCACGGCGAGCTCCTCGTTGCGGCGCACGATGCCCGCCATGCGCACGAGCACGAGTGCGAACATCACCGAGGATGCGCCGATCAGCGGATACACGTAGACCGGCTCGTGCAGCGCCGCGCGCACGAGGATCAGCAGCGGCACGGTCAGGCTGGCGCACGTCAACAGCGCGAGGCGGGTGCGCGTGAGGCGCCCGTCGGCATGGGGCCCGGGCGTCGAGAGCTCGCGCATCGAAGGGTGCAGCGCGGCCGCGCCGAGCAGCACGTAGTAGACGGCCCAGCTCGCGTACACGAGGCCCCCGGTGCCGAGACCTCCACCGAGCAGCCTCGATCCGTGCAGCGTGTCGCCGAGCAACAGCACGACGGTCCCCGCGAGCAGCAACACGAACGCCGGCTCGCGGCGGCGGCTGCCGGCCGCCACACGTGCGAGCACGCCGAGCACGAGTATGTCCATTGCCGGGTAGGCGACCGAGGTCAGCCTGCCGAGCGCTGAGAGCGTGCGCTGGTCGTAGTAGGGGGCGATCAGATAGACCCACAGGAGCGTCGCGAGCGCGAGCGTGATGATCAGCGGGTCGATCAGCCCGGAGCGCTCGCGGCTCTCGCCGCGTTCGCGGATCAGCAGCAGCATGCCGGCGACGAGGAAGGGATAGAAGGCGAGGTGGAAGGGGTCGGCGATCGAGGGAAAGGGCAGTGCGACGCCGAACAGGCGCTGGTAGTTGTTGGCGAGCACGTCGCTTGCGACGAACAGGGCCTGTCCGAGCGCGAGCATGCGCCACGGCAGGCGCCGGCCCGAGTGGGCTTGCGCGCCGAGGATCAGCGCCGCGATGCTCGAGCCGCCGATCAGGTCGAAGAGCAGGCCGCTCCCCAGCTCGCCGATGCCGAGCTGGCGGGCGAGCGCGTAGGCGAGCGCCAACAGCGCGCCAGCGCCGAGGTAGGCGGCCCATCCATCGCGCAATAGGCGTGCGGACACCCGCTTGCCGCCGCCGGCGCCAGCCGCTGGCGTCTCCCCGGTATCGATCGCGAGCGTCTCCATCGGCCTACACTCCGGCGCTTAGCCTCCTGCGAAGCGGCGGTGAGCTCTCGGGCCGGAACGCCGGGTATTCGCCGCGCAACCGTACGAGCGCGGCGCGAACCAGGCGCTCGTCGATCAGCTCGCGCCGTCGCTCGTCGATCAGCTCGCGCCGCTGCGCGGCCTCAAGGCTGCGCGGCGCGCGAGCAGCGCAAAGCGCTAGCGCAGGTCGGCCGGGAACAGCGGAAGGTGCGGTGCCCACAGCTGCGGTATCGGCGCTGCCCACCAGCAGCTGAAAAGCTGCAAGACGCGGCTAGTCCTCCTCGCGCGCCGGCGGGCGAAAGAGGATGCGCTTGACCTCCGCCGCCGAGCCGCCGCCCAAGCGCAGCGCGGTCTGAAAGCCCTCGCGGCCGAGCTCGCCGGCGTCGAGCGCGCGGCGCAGCTCGTTGAGCGCGGCGCGATCCTCCTCGCCAACATTCTCGCGGGCGGTCTCGAGCAGGATCAGGTGGCGCGGGCGCTTGAGCGCCGCTGCGGCGCGCACGGCCTGCTCGCGCTCTGCCGGATTCACGCCGACGGCCAGCACGACGGTCTGGCGCTCCTGCAGGCGCTTGGAGACGGCGGCGAGCAGCAGCTCCTGCGCGCGCGCGTCCAGCTCCTCCTCGCCGACGCGCCCGGCCAGCAGCGCGCGCACGCGCTCCAGCGAGAGGAGGTTGGCTCGATCCTCGATCAGGCGCTCGAGGAAGCTGTCGCGCTCTGTGGCGCAGGCACCTGCCACCACCACGAGGCTCCCGGGCGAGTAGCGCAGGCGGTCGGTCGGGGCGAGCACGCGGCAGTGGACCGTGAGATCCGCGGGGCGCGGCGGGGTGCCTGCGCGGCGCGGACGATCCGAGGACCAGCCGCCGCGCTCGTCCTCGGAGATCTTGACGCTGCGCGCCGGTGGTCGTGAGGCCATGCCCCCATCATGCCCGAAAGCGAGGCCCGTGCCGGGCGGGGGGCACCGTCCGGCACGGGCCTGGGGCTGGACGACCCCAGGAATCATGGCGTGCCGGGGTGGGAACCGGCAAGCCATACGGAGAAGCTATTCCTTCGCTTTGACCTCCCACTCTTCGGGATACGTGTACCTGTTGATCACCTGACCGGTGAGACCCGCCTGTTCGGTGGTTTTCGCGGCTCCTGCGAGCGAGGTCATTGTCAGCGTGTGGGTCGTTTCCGAGCCTTCGAAGGCTTCCGGGATCTGCTTGCCTTCCTTGGCCTGGAAGTTGATTTCCGTTTGGCCTTCCATCACGTTGACCTTCCTGACGACGCCGATCGCCGAGCCTTCGAGAGTGTGAAACGACTCGACTTCGGGCGATTCGGGCCCGCACTCGAAGACCATTGATAGGCCCTCGAGCACCCACCCAGCGGTGGTCTTTTTCTTGTTCTTGCCGACCGTGATCATCCCGAGTTCTGCTTCGACGGACATTTCGTCAAATATCGTCGCGCCCTTGTCTGGGGCAGTCCAACAGGCCTGGTTTTCGGGCCCGCAGTTGTCGAGTTCGATTTTCGAGAACTTCTCGGTTTTCGGCCCGGTGATTTCCGGACTCTCGAACTTGGCCTGCCCGCATTCGTAGTCGGTACCGGGCTCCTTGAAGGTGCCCGCCGTTTCGAAGTTCATCGGCTCGGCATACGTTTCCTTGGGCACGAGCGTGCCGCTCTCGGGCGCCCATTCGTACCTGCCCCGTTTTCTCTTGCTCAGGGTCGTGCAGCCTGCGTTCGTGAAGACACCGTCATAGTGTTCCTTCGTGCCTTCCTTCACCTTCTGGACCTTTTCGCATTTCCCGAGTTCGGGGAGCGCCGCCGAGGCCCCCGTGGCTGCGAACGTCGCGCACAGGACGCACACTGCCGCCAAGCACCACCACACCATCTTCATCGATATCATTCTCCTCCGCTCTGGGCCGCGTGTTCGTTGGGGCCATGTGTCCCTCACGCAGGCGTTACCCAACGTGTCGGCGTCGTAAACGCAACGCTTACGGCCCTACGCCCGCCGTCGCTCACGCGCCGCGGCGCGAGCCCTCGCGACCAGCGCCCGCTCTCGCGATCAGCGCCAGCTTGCTCGCGCGGTCGAGCCTTTTGATGCGCGCCTCCTCGCGCCTGGCGGCGCCGGACTCCGTCATCGGTAGTGCGAGCGCGAGCTCAACCGGCAGACGGCTGGCCGTGTAGCGGCTCGCGCTGCCGCTGCGGTGCCGGGCCAGCCGCCGCGAGACATCCGTGGTCCAGCCCGTGTAGAGGGAGCCGTCGCCACAGCGCAATATGTATACCCACGCCTCGCACATGCGCGGGCTACATACGCCGCCCGTGCTGCGAAGCCTGCCGGCCGCGAGCTTCCTGCGCGGCTCCTCGCGGCTGTGCGCTCAGCGGCTCGCGGCGCCGACCGAGCCTTCCCGCACGGAGGCGCCGGGCAGCGGGGGAAGCTTGAGGGGCGCGGCGTGGATCGTGCGCAGGCGCACCTCTCGCCAGGAGAGCCCCTCGTTGACGAGCGCGGGCATCCCCATCAAAAGCGCCGTCGCCACCTCGACGGCCTGCAGCACGATGCCGTAGGCGATCGCATCCGCGGTGGCGACGTGGAAGGCGCCGGCGAGCACCGCCACGCAGGCCGCCTGGAAGACACCGACGTTGGCGGGCGTGGCCGGCACGAGGGCGGTGATGTTGACGGCGAACAGGACCCCCGCCGCGGCGGCGGCGCCGGCGCGCGGGTCGACGCCGAGCGCGGCCAGAAGCAGCCAGCAGGAGAGCCACTGAAGCGCCCACGCGCCTAGCTGCAGGGTGCTGGCGAGGACCGCGCGACGTGGGCGCGTGAACACGCGAAGGCCAGCGCGAAGGCGCGCGGCCATGCCGTTCACGCCGGCGCGCAGGGCATGCCGGCGCGAAGGATGCGAGTGCGCGACGGGCCCGCTCAAGAGCGGCGCCAGGGCGTGCGCGAGCAGGGCAATGAGCGGCGCGAGCGCGATCAGCAGAAGCGGGCGGTCGTGCTCGTCGAGCGTGCTCACGCTCGAGAGCGCCACGCCACCGAGCACCAACAGGGCGAGCAGGTTCAACAGCGACTGGGAGACCATCGTGCCGAGCACCACCGGCAGGCTCTCTCGCGCGCGCCCGAGCCGGCGCGCGACGATCAGCGCACGCGATGGCTCGCCGAGGCGCGCCGGCAGCGTGGCGGACATGAGCACGCCGATGAACGTGCCCTGCATGGCGTCGCGCCGTTTGGCGCGCCTCCACGTGGGCGCCGCGGCGAGGATCGAGTGCCAGGCCATCGCGCGCGCGAACATCGCCAGGCACATGAGCGCGAGGCCCGCGAGCACGAGGCCGGGCCGCGATGCGAGCAGCGAGGCGAGCACGCGCGCGAGACCGACGCGCTGGATCGCCAGGGCGCCGAGGCCCGCACCGGCGAGCGTGCTCGCCAGGAGGCCCGCGCGGCGCAGAGCACGTATGCGCTGCGCACCGCGGGCCAGCGGCGGTGGTGAGGGCAGCAGCGACGGCAGGCGCTCGGGGGGCACGCGCGGCTGGAGGTCCGCGGGCACGAAGCCGTGGCGCAAGGCGAGGTCGTGCAGGCGACCGCGCCCGTGGCGGCGAGCGAGCGCCGCGAGGTCGATCGCCTGCTCGTAGCAGTCGGCGACCTCAGCGGCCACGTGCGGCCACGCGAAGCGCTCGGCGCGCTCGCGCGCGGCCTGCGCCATGCGCGCGCGCCGCGCCGGATCGAGGGCGAGCGCACGCAGCGCCTCGGCGAGCGCGAGCGCGTCGCCGGGGGCGAGCAGAAGGCCCTCGCGTTCGTGGCCGAGGACGTCGCGGTAGCCGGGGATGTCCGAGGCGATCACGGGCGCTTCGGCGGCGAAGGCCTCGGTCAGCACCATGCCGAAGCTCTCGCCGTGCAGGGAGGGCGCGCAGAGCACGTCGGCGCGCTCGAGCTCGGCGCGCTTTCGCTCCTCGGAGACCTTGCCAAGCGCCTGCACGCCGTGGTCATCGAGCATCAGGTGAGCGACCTCCTGCGAGCTCGCGCCGACGAGCGTGAGCGTCGCGGGGACGTGCTCGCGTAGGGCCTCGAAGGCGCGCAGCAGCACCGGCAGGCCCTTGCGCTGCACGGCCTGGCCGATGAAGAGGATGCGCAGCGGGCCGTCCTGCTCGAGCGAGCGGCGCTGCGGCGTCGCGGCGTCGAAGGGCACGTGGACGCCGTTGGGGATCACGCGGTAGCGCCCGCCGTAGAAGCGCCGCGCCGTCCACGCGGCCGCCTCGGAGACGGCGATCCGCACGCGCAGGCGGTTCATGCGCCGGCGCCCGCCCAGCACGTGAGCAGCGATGCCGTTGGTGATGGGGTTCTCCGAGTAGGTGTGGAAGGTCCCCACGAGCGGAAGCTCGCCGGCGCTACAGAGCGCATCCCAGCCGAGCACGGGCACGACTGGCTCGTGGATGTGCAGCACGTCGTAGCCGCCATGGCGAAGCTCGTCGCGCAGCGTCCACACGGAGTGGGGCGTCAGCGCCATGTTGCTGACCGCGCCGTTGGCCGGCATGCCCACGCTGCGTCCGAGCGCTCGGAAGTGCTCGGGCGGCGCGAGCGGCTGGGGTCGCGCGCCGCGGTGCAGCCGGCGCGCGAGCGCGTCGTCGGGGTCATACGGTGCGAGGATGCGCGCCTCGTGCCCTGCGCCTCGAAGCTCGCTGGCGAGCGCCTCGACGTGGCGCGTCACGCCGCCCGGATAGGTCCAGGAGTACGGCGAGAGCAGCGCGATTCGCACCGTCAGTACTCTACCCGCCGTGCCCGCGGCTGAGCGGCCACGGGAAGCGCGGAGGCTCGCCGCCGTGCACCGGGCCGGGTGAGAGGGCCGCCTCTACAATCGAGGCATGAGCGAGGCCGACAGGAATGCCAGCGCGCGCCACTTCGTCAAGTACACGTTCCTGAAGCTCGAGCCGGAGTGGCGGCGCCTGGACTCGGAGCTGCGCGCGCAGCACAAGCGCGAGCTGATGGCCGCGTGCGAGGACTTCGCCGACGGGCACCTGCTTCAGAGCTTCTCGCTCGTGGGCACGCGCGGGGACGCCGAGCTGCTGCTCATCGCGGAGGCGGAGAACCTCGACCGCATCCACGAGTTCCACGTCGTGCTCGCGCAGAGCGGGCTGATGCAGTGGGCGCAGATCCCCCACTCGTTCCTTGGCATGCGCAAGAGCTCGGAGTACTCCGAAGACGAACGCCTGACCCCGAGGCGCTTCCGCGGCCGCTACGTGTTCGTGTATCCCTTCGTGAAGTCGCGCGAGTGGTACGCGCTGCCCACGCAGGAGCGCTGGCGGATCATGCAGGCCCACATCGAGGTCGGCCGCGAATACCCCGGCGTGGACAACCACACGACCTACTCCTTCGGGCTCGACGACCAGGAGTTCGTGGTCGCCTTCGACACCGACGACGTAGCCACCTTCCTGGAGCTCGTGCAGCGGCTGCGAACGACGGAGGCCTCTCGCTACACGGTGCGAGACACCCCAAGCTTCACCTGCCTGGCGATGTCGCTGGAGCGGGCGCTCGGCGCGCTCGACGGTGAGCCCGTCTCGCTCGAGGCGCTCGACCCTGTCTAAGCGCGCGCTCGCTCACCTGCGCGCCGCAGATCCGGTGCTGGCGGCGCTGATCGGGTCGGTCGGCCTGCTGGGCGACGCCCGCGAGGGACGCCCCGAGCGCGACGATCACTACGGCGCGCTCGTGCGCTCGATCACCGGCCAGCAGCTCTCGGTGCTCGCGGCACGCGCGATCTACGGGCGTCTGACAGCGCGCTTCGGCGGACGAGCGCCGACGCCGCAGGAGATCCTCGCCGACGAGCCCGAAGAGCTGCGCGCGGCGGCGGGGCTCTCGCGGGCGAAGGTGAGCTACCTGCGCTCGCTCGCCGAGCACGTCATCTCGGGTGAGCTCGAGCTCGAGCGCCTCGATGAGCTGCCCGACGATGAGGTGATCGCCGAGCTCGTAGCCGTCAAGGGCCTCGGCCTGTGGACGGCGCAGATGTTCCTGATGTTCCACCTCGAGCGCCCGGACGTGCTGCCGGTGGGCGATCTCGGGATCCGCCGCGCGTTCGAGCGCGCCTACGCGCTCGATGGCCTTCCCGATGCGGCGACGATGGAGCGGATCGCGCAGCCGTGGCGCCCACAGCGCACGCTCGCGTGCCGCTACCTGTGGCGCTCGCTGGCGAACGGGCCGGGGTAGCGGGCGAGGCCGCCCCGGTAGCTGCCGCACCCACGTTGAAGGCAGGCGCCATTTGTGGATCGCCCGCCTCCCGCGCCTTTTGCGCCCCCTCGGCTATGGAACGGTTCGCACCTCGACTTTTTCTTCGCCCTTGAGTCTTTCGGCGGTCTTGATGGTTTCGTGCCCGATCGGGATCAGCGGCGGTTTGCCGCCGACTTCGGCTTCGCCGAAGACGTCCTGCAGACCCTTCCCTTCTTCGAAGGTGGTCCTCAGGTTCGTTTCCATTTTGTTCACGTTGGTCGTTACGCCTGCAAGCTCACCACCCCTGAACTCCCGCGCGACTTCCTTGCATTCGAACACAGCCAGCAGGCCTTTATAGGGATTTCCTTCCCCTTCCTCACTCGATGTGAGGAGCGTCCACGCTTCGCCTTTGGCCGGTTCAACGAACTTTTCGAATTCGCCTTCCCCGTCGAGCTGTTCAAAGGTTTCCCCGTGCTCGACCAGCCTGCTATCGAGAGGCAGCGTTTCGATTGTGCCGGACGGAGTCGTTTCCGACCAGATCGGTTCGGCTCTTTCGTTCACGCCCGTGATGCGCTCCGTCGTGCACGTTGCCAGTTTGGACGAGCACCTAGAGTACGTGACCACAACCGTAGCGCTGTTGACACCCGTTCTTCTGCCTACGCTCGTGCTCTTTGCGCATTCTTCAACGCCGCCCGGATACGTTCGCGTGACCATGCCGGTTTTGCCGGTGTAGCCGGGTTTGGGTCCGGCGCCTGGGGCCCATTCGTACTTGCCTTCGACCTGAGACGGGATCGGAGTCCCCTTCGGCTCTTCAGGGCTTTCGTACTTTTCAGCGACGAGTTTTTTCTCTTGTACCGTGCATTCTTTGTTTTCGTAAAGGCCGACCGGGATTTTTTCTTTGGTTGCTTCTTTACCTTTCTTTTTATACGTGACCGTCGAAAGCGGTGCCTTGACACAACGGCCATATTCGCCAGCGAACGCCGACGAGGCAGCAATCGCGCTGAACGCCACGAGGGCGAACACGCTCAGCCCCATAACAGTGATGCGCCTCACGGTCCCCAACTCCTCCCGTTTGGATTATTCATGCCCTGTCCTGCTCCGTTCCCCCGGCGTCGACGAGCGCCTAATGTCGCTTCGCGCTCTTCTTGGCCTTGTGCGAGGACTTCTTGGCCGGTGGGCCGTACTTCTTGCGGGCGGCCTTTTCGCAGGCTACGCGCTTGCTCTTCTTGCTCTTTGCCTTGTACTTGGACTTGCACGCCTTCAGCGCTTTTGCCAGCAGCTGGGCCTTCGTCAGCTTGACTACCTTCTCGTGTATCACACCGCTGCAGCCGAGCACCGCGACTTTCACCGTTTCTTCGATGAAGGCGCCGTTCTGGCCGGTCATTTCGAGCGGTATCGAGAGGCTCGTTTTGCACAGGTTGTAGTTTTCGGTTTCGGCCACGTGGGGCGTGAGCGCCGAGTGCGGCCCTTCGGGGAAGACCGATTCGAACTTCGTGAAGGGCGCGTCGGGAGAGGTTTCGAATTTCGAGTAGGTGACGCCGTCTTTGATGTCCGTCTTGCCGTCGAGCGTGACCTTGACGCCTTCGCCCTGCAGCACGAACTCGACGTCGGGGAAGGCGGCGTTGCCGTGGGATACGAGGTAGGCGGGACCCCTCAGCGCGTTCTTGAAGACCGGCGTGTGGACGATGCCTTCGCCGATCACCGAGCCTTCGTCGCAGTTCGCCGGGTTGACGTCGAAGACACTGTCCAAGCAGGCTTTCTGGATCGTCGTCAGGCGCGAGGGCAGGCTCGCGGGGATCGCCAGGTCGACCTTGTGGATGTTGGCCTGGCCGAGGCCGGGCGATTCCACCGTGACGGTGAAGGTCGTCCCGTCTTCTTTGCTGCCCTGTGCTTTCACGGAAGCCGTCAGTTTTGGAGCGAACGGCAGGCTCGCGCAGTTGGACGCGTAGAAGGGTTCTGAGATCGCTTTGGTGCCGCCTTCGTAGCCGGTCAGCTGTCCGGTGATATGGAGCGCTTCGCAGTTGGTCGGGTTGAATTGGAAGGGAGCGCCGCCAGGACGTTCGACGGTGACGTTAAGCTCTTTGAGTTGCACGGGCACGCCGTCGAGCATCTTCGGCACCGGTTCGCTCTTGACGGTCGCCTGGGCGGTGTTTTCGTTGATGTTGATGGTCGAGAAAACGCGCACGTAGCCGAGGTCGAAGGGGCCGGCCTTCGCATGCGTGACCGCGAGCAGCCCGAAGGGCGAGGCACCGTGCGTGCTCGTCTGCTTAAGCGGCCCGGTGAAGTAGAGGCTGCCGCCGAGCGTCACCGGGCTTTTGCCGAGGCCCGAGATGCTGGTCGTGTGACCGACGAGGCTGCTGGCGGGACACGGGCCGCCGGTGTCCGTCTGCTGCTCTGCGGCTTCTTCGCTGCACGGTTCCACTTGCGAGATCAGCGCGGCGAGCCCTGGCGGAAGTTCCGTTTCGATGCGTTCGATCGCCTGGTCGCCGTCAGGACGCCCAAGCGTCACCGTAAACGGCGTGAATGCCGCCGCCTGCGTGTTGACGCTGCCGCCGGTGAAGCTCGGGATGAACGGCAGTCGCCCACCTGGGCATTCTGTGCCATTCGGGCCATGCGTTATCTGGAAGCTCGATTCACTCGTCTTGGCTTCGTTCGACGACCAGGTGTGGAACGTCGCGACGGCGGGGTAGCTGCCGCAGAACGCCGGTGTCGCCTGCGCGGCGCGTTCGGTGTTGAACAGGTGCAGATGCAGGCTTTCAAACGGCGTCTGCGGAGTGTTCCTGAAGGTCGAGATGAGCTGGCCGGTGTGTTCGGTGCCTTCTTCGATCTTCACTTCGCCCGCGAGCTTGACGAGGACCCGGCTCCCAGCAGCAGCTACGCCGTTCGGCCCTTCTTCTTCGGCGACGATGTAGAGCACAAGCGGCGAGACGAAGGGGTCCGTGTCCTGTGAGCCCAGGTAGGCGGCGCCCACCACTTCTCTTTCGAGCAGCGGCGTCTTTATGCGTACGGTGCCGATCTTCGAGGCATCCGGACACTGCACTTCCTCTTCGCGTTCTCCCGAGGGCAGGAAGTGGAAGTGCTGTTCTTCGAGCTCATGGGTCAAGGTCGAACCCGAGTCGCCGTTCAGCCCCAAGAAGCCGATTTGTTCGACTTTGCACGTTTCAAGCCCGTTCGCCGCGCCCGCGCTTGCCTGAAGTCCCTTCGGCAGGGTCAGCGTCGTTTCCTTCACGTCGGCTTCGGCGAGGCCGTTAGTTTCCCGGTCGGGCAGGCTCACGCCGACCGTAAGGCCAGTCGGGGTGCTCCCGTCTTCAGTGTCCGGCTTGACTTCGATTGGAAACGGTTCGAAGAGCAGCTTGTCGCAGCCCGTGAGGGCCGATTCTCCCAGCGATTCGTAGCTCGCCGAAAGCTGTTCACCGTTCCATGCTTCGCCTTCCACGCTGCTGCTGAGCGGCCCGCACGAGGTCGGCAGCGTCAGATACGGCGCGGTCTCCGAGGTGGGAGGGGTCGTTTCGCAAGGATTGTGTTCGAGGTAAACCACGTTGGTGCTGGCGTACCCTAGGCAGCTCCAGCCGCGTGAGAGGTCGTTGCGGGCGTCGTCGGGATCTCCCCAGATCGTGACCGTGCTGCCGAGCACCTGCACGGCGTTGGAGGCGCTTTTGACGCTCACCTGCACCCCATAGCCTTCACCGGTTCGAACAGCGGTGTTGAGAATGACTTGCGTGTGGAAGGTCTCGAAGCCCAAGCGCGCCGGTTCTCCGGCTGCCGGAACGAGGTTGAATACGGGCAGGTTCTGGATGTGGAAGAAAAAGGGGACCGATCGGATCGAACACGGCGACCTCGGCAACACCGACCGCGGTGTCGTTCGGACAAGAGTTCACCTCTTCCTGGTCGAGGGAGCCGAACTGGGCACCGGTGCACTCCTGTGCGCCCAACGCGGTAGGGTCTCCGATGAATCCGGCCGGGAGATCAAAGCTCAGGTCCTTCGGGAGCGCAGGTGCGCCTGGCTCGAGTTCTTTGGCCTGGGGATTCAGTTCGAGGGTCTGGTTGAGGTCGAAGCGCGTCGTCAACTGGAACGGGTGCGATCCCGCTTGGGTGGCCGGCTTGAATTCTTCGTTTTCCGCGTCGAGTTCGTAATCTTCGACGCCGAAGTGCGTTTCCTGGCCGTTGACCTTTATCGGGCGTCCTGGCTGGTTTGATTCAAGGCCCGGCTGCCCGAGCGTCGCGGTTGGGACGGGCCCGCCGGTTGGCTGTTCGCCTCCGCTGACAGTCACCTGGTTTTCAGCTTCCAAGGGCGCTTCGGTCTTCACCTTCACCCTGATGACGATCGCCAGCTCATCATAGGGGCGCACTTCCTGTGTCGCGGGCACTTCGCACTTGATCGGAACGCCTTTCGAGCACGAGTATTGGATCCCCTCGGGAGCGTTCTTTCCGACGACTTCGGTCACTTCCAGCCCGGCGGGAACCGTGTCGGTAATTGTCACGCGTTTGCCCGACTGCGCCTTGACGGCCCCGTCGCCCAGGTTCTGGACCGTCACGAAGAGCAGGCCTACGCCGCCTTCGCGCTCGAAGCGGAGGTTCGTGGGAGCCGAGCGCGAGTCGAGCTTCCAATGAGCGAGGAGGGGCGCTTCGGCGCGCGCCGGCACCGCAACCGCGAGGCAGGTAAGCACGGCGCCGAGCAGCGCAAGGGCGTAAAGCAGGCGCGGGCGGGGCTGTCCTGCACCGAGAATGCTCACTTTCCCTTCTCCTTGGACTTCGCGGCGCTCTTCTTCGCCTTGTGAGAAGACTTCTTCGCCGGAGGACCGTACTTCTTCTGAGCGGCCTTTTCGCACGCTACGCGTTTGCTCTTCTTGCTGTTGGCCTTGTACTTCGCCCTGCATGCCTTAAGCGCTTTTTCGAGCTGCTGCTGGCGTGTGAGCGACTTCGGCTTGGGTCGGACGGGCGGCGGCTTGGTTACCTTCGTTCCCAGCACAGCGAGATTGCCCGCTCCGGTGGGCACGACGCTGCCTGGGGTCGTGAAGGCTTCGGCGGACCCGGGGGACGGTTCTTTGCATGGCGTGGTTACTTCGTTGCACGGCGGCGGGCCGACGGTGGGGGTCAGCAGGCACGGCGATGACGGTTCGCAAACGTGTGCGTCGTACACATTGAAGGTGTCCGCTTCCGTGTCGGCCGGGACGAGCTGTTCGGCGGAGAGGAAGAAGACGTCGCTTCCACTCGCGCTGGCGTCGAGGAAGGCCGATTCGTGTGTGGCGCTCGCCGAGGAGATGAGCCCGATGCACCCCGCTTCGTCTTCGCAGCCGCCGACTCCGTCCGGCTCGTACTCGTACACGCGCTCCTTTACGCCCTCGCCTTCGACGGCCGGGACCAGTTCGTCGGGGCTGTTGAAGAAGAGCCGCCCGTCGTCGAGCAGGTAGCGCGACTGGTAGTTCGCCGTTTCGAGGGAGGACGAGGTCCACCCGGGGATGTTGCCTGCGAGCCAGTCGTCGACTGTCGCGCCGTAGTTTGCGGCCCACACTTGGAGGCGATCGACCAGCAACCCTTTGCCTTCTTCTCCCGGCAGGCCTACGTTTTCGCCACCCAGATCCTCGACGCCGTGTGGCTGGACGCCGGTGGGCCGGCACGAGACGCACACGAGGCCTTCGTTGGCGGCGTCGTAGAGGAAGACCTCCTCATCCCGATGACCGCTCACCGCGTCTTCGTTGTCGTATCCGGTGAGCGGCCTCTCGGACATGAACGCGAGGTATTCGCCGCTCGGTGACACGCGTGCCGTCTCGTTGGCGAGGTCGCCGGCGTAACCGGAGCCGTTCCAGTCCGGACGATCTTCGCCAGAGAGCACAGCGACGAGTTTGGTGGGGGACCATTCGCCGTCCTCGTAGTGGCGCACATAGAGATTGCATGTCCCGACCGGTTCTTCTTCGTCTCCGGTTTGGCAACTGCCGCGTGAGGCCGACGCAGTCAGTGCGCCGTCCGCGACGAAGTACACGTACGAGCCGTCTTCGCTTGCCCCCAGCACGCCGCCGGCCTTGTTCAAGTGGACCTGCACGTCGGCGCCTTCTTCCCCGTGGATGCCCTTCGGGGTCAGATCCGTTATCTGGTAGCGCAGGGGTTTGGCAGAGACGAGTTCCGCCACGTACAGGTCGTGTTCGGAGGGTTCGCCGGAGTGGCCATGCGAGTCCGGCGTGATCCGCTGCGCATCGGTGAAGAAGATCCTCGTCCCGTCCGCGCTCGCCGTCTGGAAGGACGGTTCGGGCCCGCCGGCACCCGAGGCGCCGGACTGGACCGCATCAAGCTGTGTGCTTTCGCGCGTTTCGGTATCGGTGACGAGGAGATGCCCACCTTCTCCTCCGAGCTTCTCTTGCCAGACAACGAGCCTGCCGTTTTCGGAGATCGCGTGCCTGACATCTACGCCGATGGTCCCTTCTCCTACGAAGCCTCCCCCCAGGTATGCGCTTAGGGCGGGAACTGTCGCCCCTGCTTCACCCGGCAGCTTGCTGACAAGACGCACTTCTTCTCTCAGGTTTTCGTCGGGACCCGTTTCCTTTTTGAACCAGCCGGTCTCGTACAGGCCGGAGGTCGCTTTGTAGGAGGAGAAGACGACATGGCTGAGGTCCGGCGTCGCACCCTGGACGGTGACGCCGCTGGAGCGCGAGCCGCCGAAGGGGGTGAGTTCGCCGCCGGGCGAGTCGGCTTTCGTTACGAGCGGCAGGAAGCCGGGGAATTGCATCTCTTCGCCGTTCGCGTGCGCCTTTGCGTACTCCTTCGCTTCCGTCGCTTCTTCTTCGCTCGGTTTGCCCACTTCGGCTTGCGGCTGCAGCGGCGGGTCATCGCGCAGGTAGAAGGTCTTTTCCTGATAGGCCTTGCCTTCGCTCGCCAGTTCCTGTTCGACGTCTGCTCTCCCTTCGCCACCGGGGGCCGGAGGCGACAGGGGCGGCGCCGCGAACGAACCGGACCCGGGGTTTTCGGCATATGGTTCCACCAGCGCGACCGCGAGGCTCGGCGAGAACGCTTGGTACTCGGGCGGAAAGCCCACTTGGATCCCACCGGCCTTGCTCTCCGGCGTCTCGAGATCCTGCGAGGACCAGCCCGTCGCGCTGCGCGTCGAGAGGATCTGCGTGTATTCCGGGCTGCGGTTTCCTTCAGGTTTGGCTTCGCACGGCATCGGCCCATCGGCCACGTAGGTGATCGCATGCCCGTCTTCGGCCGCCTCGATCTCGCCGCCTTCCTCGGTCATCGCTTCGGGTTCTGCGCCGTTCTTGCAGACCGGCGAGACGAGCTCCCACTCGCGCGCGTCCGGGAGGTCTCCGCGCGGGTCAGCGACCGTGATCGTCCGTTCGGGGGTATATGCGGTCCCGTATTCGCTTTCGGCTACGAGCCGGTAGTGGTAGATGCCGGTTCCTAGCGCTTCCGCGAGCTCTTCGCTCACCGCCGCTTCCGCAAAGCCGTCAAGTGTGGCAGGCGTTTCGATGGTTTTCTTGCACGGAGAGGGTACGCTCCGGCAGTCCCCCTGACCGATTTCGAAGTAGTACTTGGTTTTGCCGCCTCCGGAGCTGACCTGGCCCGTCAGCGTCGTCAGCCCGCTCGAGCCGGTGCTCGAGGAAAGGTCGCTCACCTGTGGAGGTCCTGGCGGTTCGAGCTCGAAGACGTCGATCGAGTCGGTGTCGGCGTCGGCCACGTAAACGGCGCCGGTTGTCGAGTCCACCGCGAGGGCGTCGGCAAACTTCATCGCGGGCGTCGTCCCGAACCGCTGGATCAGCTTGCCTTCCTTGTTGAAGGCCGCCACCGTGCTCGTCTGCCCGACCCCGTCGCCGCTCACGTTGTCGATGTAGACGTCGTTGAGTTCGTTGACCTGGTTCGCGAGCTCTTCGCGGGTGTTGACCGCTACCGCCGGAGACCATTCTGTCTCGAGTTCGTGAATGGCGACTTCGCCGTTCGATTTGAGCTTCGCCACGACCGGGAGTTCTCCGAGCCCGTCTTCTTTCTCGACGAGGCCTACGAGCGTTTCGTTGGCTTCCGTTTCTTCGGCGTATGTTCCGACGTAGAAGTTCCCTTCGGCATCGACCGCGAGACCGTTCGTGGGTTCTTCGTTGAGACCCGAGTGCACTTCCGCTTCGCCCTTGTTGGCTTTGGCGTCGCTGAAGCGGTAGATAGCTTCTTCGTCGTACACGAACAGGTGGCCACTATTGTCAACGGCAACGCCCTTGACAGGCGTGAATTCTTCGAGCGAGCTTCCTTTCGCCGGCCCTTTGTAGCCTTTCAGCGTCCCCATGTGTTCGCCTTTGGGACCGAACTTGTGTATGCGGGCGTCTTCTTCTTCGGGTTCCGGTTCGAGGTGTTTTTCCTTGCCTTCCACGGCGGTGGTGGTCACCACGTAGAGATCTTCTTTGGAGGGGTCGGCCGCGTTGGCGGAGTTATCGACGGCGACGCTCTCCGGGAACGGCACCTTGATCGATTCCACGTAGGTCTCGCCGACGAGTTCGCTTTTGCCGTTGAGCTTCGGCTTGTAGATGTCTATGCGGCCATTGCCGCGGTCGGCGACATAGACGTCGCCGGTCGTGTCGTTCACGGCGATCCCCGAGGGGTGGAGCATCTGCTGTTCGGCCACACCCGGCACTCCGAAGGAGAACGCGAAGGTGTGGCCCCGCTGGCTCAGGGCGAGTGCCGGGGAGCTGGCCAAAGCGAGTGTCGCGCCCAGTGCGACGAGTGGCGCCAGCAGCACTCCCAGCGTCCTGCGGCCAGTGCGCTGGCGACGGGACCGGGCGCGCGTGGGCACATCGGCCTCCCGCTCCTTACCGGAGCCAGGCACGCCATCCCAAGAGCCGCTCGCTGTCTGCACCTCTGTCAACTCCCTCTCCTGTCCCATCCCGACCGGGCCGCGTCCCTACGAGGCCTTGAGGCGAGTGTATCGCGCTCCTGCAACTCCATCAAGCGCGAACCGCGCCTCGGCAGGGTACCCGACGGGAGCCGCCAGCGCCAGAGGCGAAAAAAAACGTGCGTGGGGCCGGTGGGGCCCCACGCACGCTCCTACTTCAGCTAGTTATCGATCGATTGATCGGTACCTAGTTACTCGCCGCAGTAGGGATCTGCTGCGTCCAGTGCTGCCTGACCGCATTCCCTAAAGTCCGCTGCGACGTTCTCTGTCCTGATCTCGTTTTTTTCTTCGCCTTTGGCTTTGCCAGAGGTCTTCTCGATGCCGCGACCAATTTCGATGAGCGGCGGTTTGCCACCGACTTCAGCGTCGCTGAAGAGGTCCTGCAGACCTTTGCCTTCTTCGAAGGTGGTGGTCAGGTTCGTTTCCATTTTGTTCACGTTCGTCGTTACGCCTGCAAGTGAGCCGGCGGTGTAGATCCGCGCGACTTCCTTGCATTCGTACACGGCCTGGAGGTTTTTGTACGGGTTTTCTGCGCCTTCCTCACTCGAGGTGAAGAGGGTCCAGGCTTCGCCTTCGGCCGGTTCGACGTTCTTTTCGAATTGGCCTTCCGGACCGAGCTGAGCGAAGGATTCACCGTGGTCGATGACTTCCGTGTTCAGCGGGAACGTTTCGATCGAGCCGGCCGCAGTGGTTTCCGTCCAGATCGGTTCGTCTTTTTCGTTCAGACCCGTGATGCGGACCGTGGTGCAAGGCGCACCTTTGGTCGAGCATTTCGAGAACAAAACCACCTCTTTGTCGGTTTTGACGCCGG
Organism: uncultured Solirubrobacteraceae bacterium; assembly: GCA_963722435.1. GTDB lineage: Bacteria > Actinomycetota > Thermoleophilia > Solirubrobacterales > Solirubrobacteraceae > Palsa-744. The sequence goes on from CAVRKZ010000002.1 coordinate 359,797, forward strand.
TGATTTCACCGGTGCTCGTGCTCTTGGCGCATTCGATTACACCAGCAGCACCGGTCAGCGTCGCTTTACCGGTTTTGTCGGTGTCTTTCGGTTTCGGACCGGGGCCCGGAACCCATTCGTATTTGCCTTCGGTCACTGCCGGGATCGGGGTCCCTTTCGGCTCTTCAGGTTCTTTGTATTTTTCGGCGATGAGTTTCGCCTCTGGTTTCGTGCATTCTTTGTTTTCGTACTTGCCGTTCGGGACTTTTTCTTTCGTCGCTTCCGTGACTACTTCGTGCGGTGGTTTGCCTTTGACCTTTTTGTACGTGACCGTCGACACGGTCTTGATACAACGGCCATATTCGCCGGCGAACGCCGACGTGGCTGCAAACGCGCTGAACGCCACGACGGCGAACAGGCTCAGCCCCATAACAGTGATGCGTTTCATCTTGTCCACTGCTCCTTTTCCCTCTTAGGAATAGAACAACTGGCCCTGCGAGCCCCCTCCTCAGACTGGAGATACCCCAAAGCCAGCCTCTCCCACCGGCCTTCTCCCGGCCGGTGATCCTGCGATCCTGTGGGCATGACCTTGGCAGAAATGCTCTGCAAAGTCAAGGTCAAGCCCGGACGTAGCGAGGCAGCAAGCAGCCGAAACCCCCATGGAGATCGGGCACTGCCCGAAGCCCAGGCGCTCCGTGCCCCTTGCAACGTCTGACCTCATGTCGGGAGCGACCGTACCACACGCGGCGAGCGGCGGTCAACCCCGAGCGGGTGGGCGCCGGCGCACCACGACCGTACGGTCTGCCTCGGCCACGAGCTCCCATCCGGGAGCGGGAGCGGCGCGGAAGTGGCGCGCGACCACGGCGCTGGGGCCGGGGAGGCCGCGCCCGCCCGGCTGCTCCGCGCGCGCGTCGTGGAAGACGACGCGCCCCCCCACGGCCACGAGCTCGCGCCAGCTCGACCAGTCGAGCTCGCAGCCCTCCTGCGAGTGATCGCCGTCGATGAAGACGAGGTCCACCTCATCGGAGAAGGCGGCGGCAACCTCGTGCGAGCGCGCGATGTGCCAGACGACCCGCGGTGCGCCGGCGCCGCGCCGGCGCAGGGCGCGCGCGATGACTCGCCTGGTCGCCCGCTCGCTCGCCCCCCAGCCGCGCGGCAGCGCATCGGGATGGGCGCCGAAGGGGTCGATCAGGTGAAGCTCCGAGCCCGGCTCGAGGGCCTCCAGAAGGGCCAGCGCGGAGGATCCCTCGTAGACACCGATCTCGACCGCGCGGCGAGCGCCGCAGGCAGCCTCGCGAAGCACCGCGGCGTCGGCCGGCGAGTGCATCGTGCGCGGGGGGATCAGGCCGAGCGCCAGCGCCAGCGCGCGCAGGCGCACGTCGTCGCGCAGCGCCGCCGGCGCTAGGCTGCGAGCGCGTTGTGGCAGGCCGGGCACGCGGCGGCTCAGGGCGCCGCCGGCGCCGAGCGGCGGCTCACACCGCTGAGACTTGCTCTTCCTCGGCCACGCGGAAGGAGGAGCCGCAGCCGCATGCCGCGACCACGTTGGGGTTCTCGACCTTGAAGCCCGCGCCCTGCAGGCTCTCCTCGTAGTCGATCGTCGAGCCGCTCACGAACTGCAGGCTCTCGCCGTCCACCAAGAGCCTCAGCCCGTGGCTCTCGAAGACCACGTCGCCGGGGCGCTCCTCGTCGAAGGCGAGCTGGTACTGAAAGCCCGAGCAGCCGCCGCCGCGCACGCCCACGCGCAGACCCGCCACCGCGACGTCCGCCTGTTGGGAGGTGAGGAACTCGTGCACCTTCTCCGCACCCTTGTCGGTGATCTCGATCATCGGCTTCGCTCCTGGGGATTCATTGGCCAAGACTTTCCAAAGTATAGCGGTGGGAAAACCTTCTACGCTTGAGCCGATGCCGTCAGCCGAGGAGATCCAGCAGCGCATCGAGACTGCCATCCCGGGCGCGCATGTCGAGGTCGAGGACTACACCGGCGGTGGCGATCACTTCAGCGCGAGCGTCACGGCTGCCGCCTTCGACGGCCTCACCCGCATCGAGCAGCACCGGCGCGTATATGCGATCTTCGGCGATGAGATCGGCGGCCCGATCCACGCGCTCGCGCTGAAGACCCGGGGCGCCAGCAACGCCCCGAAGGCCCAGGGCCACGTCGAGACCCCCACCCACTGATCCACGAGGAGCACTCCATGTCCAGCCAGCCCCAGCCGCTGCCGATGTCCAGCCAGGCCGCACAGGAGCCCGCCAACGGCGCGGCCGGCGACGCGGCAGCGGATGCCAACCCGCTGCGCGACGCGATCGCCGAGGCGATCGCCGAGAACCAGGTGATCCTCTTCATGAAGGGCACCCCCGAGGCGCCTGCGTGCGGCTTCTCGGCGCGCACGGTCGCCGCCCTGCAGGCGCTCGAGGTGCCCTTCGCCGCCGTCGACGTGCTGCGCGACCCGCGCATCCGCCAGGAGCTCGCGGCGCTTTCGCAGTGGCCCACGATCCCGCAGCTGTTCGCGCATGGGGAGCTCGTCGGCGGCTGTGACATCGTCACCGAGATGTACGAGTCCGGCGAGCTCGAGCAGGCGCTCTCCTGAGCGCACAGCGCACGCGAGCGCTGCGCGCCCACGCACCTTCGAGCCTCCATGTGACTGGCGCACCCGGCGCCGGCGCGGCGAGCGCGTTGCGCTAGGGTCCCGCGCCGCATGGCTTCCGTCGCGGTCGTCACCGACAGCACCCACTACCTGCCGCGAGAGCTCGCCAAGCGCGAAGGCGTCGAGCAGGTGAGCCTCTACGTGGGCTGGCGCGGGCAGCCCCAGCGCGAGCTCGACATGAACGGCTTCGACGAGTTCTACGAGCGCCTGCGCAGCGATCGCGAGCTGCCGAGCACCTCCCAGCCCTCGATCGGCGACTTCCTCGCGGTCTGGGAGCCGCTCTTGGACGCCGGGCAGGACGTCGTCTCCATCCACCTGTCCGCGGGCATCTCCGGCACCTGCGAGGCGGCGCACCAGGCGCATGCGCTGCTCGGCGAGCGCGGCCTCGGCGGGCGCGTGCGGGTAATCGATGGCGAAACGGCCTGCGGCGGCACCGGCCTGCTCGTGCTCGGCGCCTGCGCAGCCGCACGCGCGGGCGGCGAGCTCGAGGCGGTCGTAGAGCGCGTGCGCGAGGCACGCCGCGCGCTGCGGATCTGGTTCTGCCTGGACACGCTCGAGTACCTGCGCCGCGGCGGGCGCGTCGGCAAGGCGCAGGCCTGGCTCGGCGGCACGCTGCGGATCAAGCCGATTCTGTCTCTCGAGCACGAGATCGTGCCGGTCGAGCGCGTGCGCACGGCCGGGCGCGCGTTCGAGCGCATGGTCACCTACGCGCAGGAGCTCAAGGACGCCGGCGCCGACGGCTGGGTCGTGCAGCACATCCAGGCGATCGAGCAGTCCGATCGGCTGATCGAGCGCTGCCGCGAGATCTTCGGCTGTGAGCCGATCTTCACCTCCGAGGTCGGTCCCGTGATCGGCACCTACACCGGTCCGGGCCTGCTCGGCGTTGGCGCGGTGCCGCGCGCGCTGCTCAGCTGATCAGCGGCACGGGGCCGATCACGCACGCCGCCGGCGCCGGCGTGAGAGCATGCGCGCGCCGAGCAACAGCCCCACCGCGGCCACGCCGAGCGTGATCTCGCTGCGGTGGCGCTCCAGGTGCCCACGCCAGTCGGTCGCACGCGTGACCTCGCCGCGCAGGCGCGCCACCGAGACGGCCAGCTCGGCGCGGTTGGCCTCGATCGAGCTGCGGATCTCAGCCGGCGATCGCTGCGCCATCAGCGCTCCGAGCCCTGCCCGTCCGCAGCGGGCGCTGCGACGCTCTCGCGGATCCTGCGCGCCTCCTCGAGGGCCATGTTGGGAACGGGCGGCGCGCCACGTTTGAGCGCGCGCGCCGCGATCAGGCCCGCGAGCACACCCAGCACGAGCAGGATCACCGCCATCGCGAAGAAGCCCCAGTAGTAGGCGAAGTCCCCGACGGGCAGGTAGTAGTAGAGCACCCACGCGCAGCCGACGAGCGCGAACAGCAGCGCGCTCACGACGAACACGCCGGCGACCGCGCCCACGATCGCACCCTTGACGAGCTTGCTCGCCTTCTGGGCCATCTCTGCCTTCGCGAGCTCGATCTCTTCGCGCACGAGCAGCGCGGCGCGCTCGGAGACCTCTGCGATCGTGGTGGACAGGGAGTGCGTCCCGTCGTGCCCAGCGCCCTGCGTGCGCTCGCCCGCCGGCGGTGGGGCGGGCGCGCTCACTCGGGTGGCTCCTCGTCGAAGACCTGGCGCCAGACGCTCGCCGCGACGCGCGTCGCGAGCATGCTCGTCAACGCCCCAACGCCCGCGAGCAGCCCCTGCCATACGAGGCGCTTGACCGTCTCGTTCTGCATACGCGGCAGTCTATTCCCCAGCCCCGCGGACGATGAAACGCGCCGGCGCAGCGCGCTGTGCGAACGCGCCCGGGCGCCTCACGCGACGCTCGCGCGCCCGGCGCGCCCACCAGCCTCGAGCCCGGAGCACACCGTCTCCACCACGAGCCACTTCGCGCGCTCGAAGTGCTCGTCGCCCTGCGGCAGCAGGTCGAAGATCCAGCCGGTGAGCAGCTGCTCGATCACGCCGTAGAAGGCCATCGCGGCGAAGCGCGCTTCGATCTGCGCGTCGAAGACGCCGTCGGCCTGCGCCTGGGAGATCATCCCGCCGATCAGCTCGTAGGCCTCGCGGATCACGTCGATGTGCGTGTCGCCGAAGGAGTTCGCCGCGCGCGTGACCTCGACGATGATCACCTTCATCAGGTCGGGGTCGTGGCGGTAGCTCTCGATGATGAACGAAGCGATCGCCGCGAGCTTCTCGCGCACGGGGATCGCCTGCGTGTCAACTTCCCTGATCAGCTCGAGCATCACGTTCCAGCGCTCCAGGAAGAGCGTGTCGAGCACCTCGTCCTTGGAGGCGAAGTAGTGGTAGACGAGCCCGTAGGCCACGCCGGCCTCATCGGCGATGTCCGACACGCGGCAGGTGTGAAAGCCCTGGCGCGCGAACACGCGCACGGCCGCCTGCAGGATCAACCGGCGCTTGTCCGCGGCCTGTGCGCGCCCGGAGGAGCCGCTCACGCCGCTGCCTCGCCTAGCTCGCGCGGAAGGGAGGGCTCGACGCGCGCGGAGCCCGCGGGCCACAGGTAGGCCTCGGGGCGGCGGTTGGCGAGCGAGGGCAGCTGCGCGCGCACCTCGTGCTGGCGCTCGAGGTCGAGCTCGGCGACGATGTGGCACTCGCGGTCCGCCGCCTGCGCGAGCACGACGCCCCACGGATCGACGATCATCGAGCGCCCGCCCGAGTGCTGGTTACCGGGGTGCTCGCCGACCTGGTTGGCGGCGATCACGAACGTCTGGTTCTCGATCGCGCGCGCGCGCACGAGCGTGCGCCAGTGCTCGCGCGTGGTCGTGAGCGTGAACGCCGCCGGCAGCGCCACGACGCGCGCGCCGCGCACCGCGAGGATGCGGTAGAGCTCGGGGAAGCGCAGGTCGTAGCAGATCGAGAGCCCCAGCTCGACGCCCTCGGCGGTGCGCGAGAGCACGATCTCATCGCCCGGCTCCTCGAGCGCGGACTCGCGGTAGGAGCGCCCGCCGACCTCGACGTCGAACATGTGCACCTTGCGGTAGATAGCGCGGACCTCGCCGCTGGGGTCGACGTGCACGCACGTGTTCGCGAGCTTCTCGCGGCCCGGCAGGCGCTCGAGGATCGAGCCCGCGACCAGATCGATGCGCAGCTCGCGCGCGACATCGCACGCCCAGCGCACGGCCATCCCCTGGAGCGTCTCGGCTCCCGCGCGCAGATCCTGCTCGGTGCCCATCGCCGTCCACTTCTCCGGCAGCACGATCAGGCGCGCGCCGTCCGCCGCCGCCGCGCGCGTGAGCCGGTCCGCCGCCGTGATGTTCGCCACCTGATCGGCGCCCGAGCTCATCTGTATCGCGGCCGCCCTCATCGCCGCCCCATCGCTCGAGGCCAGCAGGACATCCGACGCACACAGAAACGCCCCGCCACCACAAAACAGATTGACTGGTCAGTCAACAGGTGCAGAGCATAACGCCGGCCCGCGAGCGCAGTCAGCTGGAGGCGCCGTCGTGCACGGCGCGATGGTCGCGCAGGGCCGCGAGCAGCAGCTTCGAGTGCATCGCCCCGATCAGCTCGCGCAGCGGCTCCACGCCGGCGGCGACGATCTGCATCGCGCGCTCCACGTCGACCTCGCCCGCGAGGCGCTCGAGCAGCGCGCGGACCTCCTGCTCGACGAGCGGTTCGAGGGCCTCGCGGTAGCGCAGCGTGTCATAGACGGTGAAGCCCAGCGCCTCCTCGTAGCCGCCGGCGCGAAAGCTCGCGATCGCCTCGATGATCTTCACGTCCTCGTTGTCATAGCCGCGGCGCTCGGGGGTCAGCACACCGATCTCGGCGAGTCGTTCGAGCACGTTGCGCGGCACGCCATAGCGCTCCTGGGCGGCCCTGCGCGAGACGTGTCGGGCGTGCTCGGCGTTCAGCCGCGCACGCTCGAGGATGCGGTCCTCGAGCTCGATCAGGGCGCGCAGGCGCTCGGGGTCGTCCTCGAGCGCGCCGCGGATCACGCGCAGCGGCATGAAGCGCTCCTCCTGCAGGCGCTTGATGAGGGCGATGCGCTGCACGTAGGAAGGCGGGTAGTAGGCCATGTTGCGGCTCGTGCGCAGCACCTCCTCGTCCGCGCCGAGCAGCCCCTCGCGCAGGTAGTAACGGATCGTCCCGGCGCTCACGCCGGAGCGCTCGGCGAGCTCGCTCATCTTCAAGAGCCCCGCGCCAGGACGGGTGCTCGTCGCGCTCACGCCCGGAAGCTCGCCCGCTGCGCGCCCGCTGGCGCCTGCCCGACGCCGGGCGCCCCGGGTGCGGGCGCCGCTGCGGCAACGGCGCCGCTTGCCAAGAGCTCGGCCACACGCTCGCTGGTGAGCCCCGCCTCGAGCAGGACCTCCTCAGTGTGCTCGCCGAGTGCCGGGCCCGGCAGGCGCGCATGCTCGCCGGGCGTGCGCGCGAGCTTGACGGGGAGGCCGAGCTGGCGCACGGGGCGCTCGACGCCCGGCTGCTCGAGCGCGACGAGCATCCCCCGCGCGCGCACGAGCTCGGAGTCGAGCGCCTCGTCGAGCTCGAGCACGGGCTCGAGGCAGCAGTCGTGCTCGCGCGCGAAGGCCTCCCACTGCTCGCGCGTGCGCCCGAGGAAGATCTCGCACACCTGCGCATGCGCCGGCGAGCCGGGGCGCTCGAACTGGCTGGCGATGAGGTCCTCTCGGCCCACCCCGCGACACCACGCCTGCCAGAACTTCGGCTCGAGCGCGCCGAGCGAGACCCACCCGTCAGAGCACTCGTAGGGGCGGTAGCACACGAGCGCGCCCGCGAGCGGCAGATCGCCGCGGCGCGGCACGGCGCCATCCGCGAAGTACGCGCCCGCGACCATTGCAAGCCAGGAGAGCGCGCCGTCGGCCATCGAGACGTCAACGAGCTGTCCCTCGCCGGAGCCGGGCCGCGAGGGCGAGCCGTCGCGCTCGCGCAGCGCGGCCATGATCCCGAACGCGGCCATCAGGGCGCCACCGCCGAGGTCGGCGATCTGCCCGGCGGCCTGCACGGGCTCGCCCCCGCGCGCGCCCGTCAGCCCCAGCAGCCCGACGAGGCCGAGGTAGTTCATGTCGTGCCCGGAGGCCTCGCGTTTGGGGCTCTCCTGGCCGTAGCCCGAGATCGCGCAGTAGACGATCCCCCGGTTCTCCTCGCGCATGCGCTCGTAGCCCACGCCGAGGCGCTCGAGCACACCGGGGCGGAAGGATTCGAGCACGACGTCGTTGCGGCGCACGAGCGCCAGCAGGGCCTCGCGACCGTTCTCGCTCTTGAGGTCCAGGCGGATCGAGCGCTTGTTGCGGTTCAAGGCGAGAAAGAGCGCCGAGCGGGCGCTCTCGTGCGCGCCCTCGTAGAACGGCGGCGACCAGCGGATGTAGTCGCCCATGCCGGTGTCCTCCACCTTCACCACGTCCGCGCCCAGGTCGGCCAGCAGCAGCGAGCAGAAGCCCCCCGGCAACAGTCGCGAGAGGTCGAGCACGCGGATGCCCTCCAAAGGGAGGCTCACCGTCGCACCGCCACGCGCACGCAACCCGCGGCCGGTAGGCCGCGCTTAAACGAGATCCTCACGCCGGGCTCCCCACGCGCTGCGGGATCGCGAGCAGCGTGCGCGCCTCCGCGACGCTCGCCGGTCGCCGGCCCACGTCCTCGGTCATCTGCCTGGCCTTTGCGATCAGCTCGCCGTTGGAGCGCGCCATCGTGCCGTCGGGGAGGTACAGGTTGTCCTCCAGCCCCACCCTGATCGAGCCCCCGAGGGATAGGGCGGAGCCGACCAGCATCCACTGCTGGCGTGAGATGCCGATCACGCCCCAGTGCGAGCGCGGCGCGCCGGCGGGGTCGGCGGGCATGTTCTCGACCATCGCAGCCAGGTTGCGAGCGCTCGGCGGGATGCCGCCGACGACGCCCATCACGCAGTCGACGTGCAGCGGCTGTGCGAGCACGCCCATGTCGATCAGCGGCACGAGGCTGCCGACGTGGCCGACGTCGAAGCACTCGTGCTCGGGTTTGATGGCGAGCTCGTTCATCGCCCGCAGCAGCTCGACGATCTCATCGAAGGGGTTGGCGAAGACCATCGCGAACACGAACTCCTTGCGCGCGCGCGAGTACTTTGCGTAGTTCAGCGAGCCCATGTTCAGCGCCGCCACCTCCGGGCGACACGCGCGCAGGTACTCGATGCGCTTGGCCACCGGCACGCCGATCGTGCCCGTGGAGAAGTTCACGATCACCTGCTCGCCGACCTCGTCGCGGATCGCCTGCGTGATCGCCTGGAAGTCCTCGACCTCATAGCTGGGCGTGCCATCCGGTTTGCGTGCGTGGATGTGGATCATCACGCCGCCCTCATCGACGATGCGACGGGCCTCGGCGCCGTACTCCGCGGGCGTATAGGGGATCGCCGGGCACTGCTCGCGGTTGGCGAGCGCACCCGAGATCGAGCACGTGATGACGACGGGGTCCTCGAGGCTCATACGGGCACCACCCCGTGGCGCTTCCACGGGCGCTCGATCTTCTTGCCCGCGGCCATCTCGAGCGCGCGACAGATCGTCTCGCGGGTCTCGCGCGGGTCGATCACGTCGTCGATCACGTCGTTGCCTGCGGCGACGTAGACATCGAAGATCTTGCGAAAGCCCTCGATCAGCTCGGCCTTCTTCGCCTGTGGATCCTCCGCGGCTTCTACCTGTTTGCGAAAGGCGATCTCCACCACGCCCTCCGCGCCCATCACGCTGATCTCCGCGCTCGGCCACGCGACGATCAGGTCGGGCTCGTAGGCGCGGCCGTTCATCACGTAGTAGCCCGCGCCGTATGCCTTGCGCGTGATCACCGTGATCTTCGGCACGGTCGCGTTGGCGACCGCATAGAGCATCTTGGCGCCGTGGCGGATGATGCCTTCGGCCTCGACCTTCGTGCCGACCATGAAGCCGGGGACGTCCTGGACGAACACCAGCGGGATCGCGAAGGCGTTGCACAGGTTCACGAAGCGCGCCGCCTTGTCGGCGGAGTCGTTGTCGAGGATGCCGCCGAGCTGGCGCGGCTGGTTGGCGACGATCCCGACGGGGCGCCCGCCGAAGCGTGCGAAGCACGTGATGATCGTCTTGGCCCACTGCGCCTTGATGTCGAGGCACTCGCCGTCATCGACGATCAGGCGGATCACCTCGTACATGTCATAGGGCTTGCGGTTGGACTCCGGCAGCACGTCCAAGAGCGCCTCCTCGCGGCGCTCGATCGGATCGAGCACGGGCCGGCGCGGAGGCTTCTCTTCGCAGTTCTGCGGCATGTAGGAGAGGTATTGCTTGATGCGCGCGATGCACTCCTCGTCGTCGGCCACCTCCATGTCCCCGACGCCCGAGCGGCGGCAGTGCACGCGCGAGCCGCCGAGCTCCTCCTGGGTGACGTCCTCACCGATCGCCGCGCGTACGAGGTGCGGGCCCGCGAGCGCCATCGAGCCGCGGCCCTTGACCATCGGCACGAAGTCCGCGAGACCGGGGATGTAGGCCGTCCCGGCCGCGCACGGGCCCATCAGGGCGGCGATCTGGGGGATCACGCCGCTCATCACGACCTCCTCACGGAAGAGGTGCCCGGAGCCGGCGAACATCGCCCCGGCCGCCTCCTGCACGCGCGCGCCGGCCGAGTCGAGCAGCCAGATGAAGGGCATGCGCTCGCGCAGCGCCAGCTCGCGCAGGCGCGTCACCTTCAGCTCACCGGTCATGCCCATGGAGCCGGCCATGACGGTGAAGTCATACGCACACACAGCCGCAAGGCGCCCGTCGATCTTGCCGTAGCCGGTGATCACCCCGTCGGCGGGCGCGTCCACGCCATCCATGGCGCGCTGGGAGAAGTGCGGGCGCCCGTGGATACCGAGCTCGACGAAGGTGCCCTCGTCGATCAGCAGCGCGATGCGCTCGCGCGCCGTCAGCTTCTCGCGCGCGTGCTGCGCCGCGATCTTCTCCTCCCCGCCGCCCAGCCTGATGCGCGCGCGGCGCTCTTCGAGCTCCTCGACGAGCGGGCGCAGCAGCGAGCCGACGCCGGCGCCGGTCTGCGCCTGCGCGCGCTTGCTCGCCGGCTGGGTGGCCTTCGCGGCGCCCTTCGCGCTCGCCGGCTGCGTGGCCTTCGCGGCGCTCTTCGCGCGTGGGCCTTGCGGCCTGTTTGCGCACGGTCGCCATCAGCGGCCCTTCCACACGGGCTCGCGCTTCTCGAAGAACGCACTCACGCCCTCGACGATGTCCTCGGTCGAGAGCGCAAGGGTGAGCTGCGCGCGCAGGTAGTCGAGCGCGTCCTCGAGCGGCATGTCGAGCTGGCGGTGCATCGCCTCCTTGCCCAGGCGCATGATCACGGGGGACTTCGACGCGAGCTTGCCCGCCCACTCGGCGACGGCCGCGTCGAGCTCGCCGTCGGGAACCACACGGTTGACGATCCCCGCCCCGAGCGCCTCCTGCGCGCTCCAGCGCTCGCCGAGGAGCAGCAGCTCGTTGGCCTTCTTGCGCGGCACGTTGCGGTAGATGAGCGCCATGATCATGAACGGGAACGTGCCCACGTTGATCTCCGGCGCGCCGAAGCTCGCGCTCTCCGAGGCGATGATCAGATCGCACGCCAGCGCGATCCCGAGCGCCCCAGCGAGCACATGCCCTCGCGCCGCGCACAGCGTCGGCTTGCCGAGCTCGCCGATCAGCTTGAACAGCGAGACGAACCGCTCGGAGCCGAAGTGCTTCTCCACGAGCGGCGCGTCGGATCCGAAGCCGCCGAGGTTCGCGCCCGAGGAGAACGTCTGCGCGTGCGAGGAGGCGAGCACGACGCAGCGGACGGCCTGCTCCGCGCGTGCGCGCTCAAACGCGTCGATCAGCCCACCGAGCAGCTCCGGCGAGAGCGCGTTGCGCGTAGCCGGGTCGTTCAGCGTGATCGTCGCGACGCCCGTCGCTTGAACGTCGTAGAGGACCTTGTCGGTCATCCCCGTCTCGGCTGGCGCCGTCTCGCTCGGCATCTGAGCGGATCGTAGCCACAACGACCCGAAGGCGCAAAGTGAGCAGCCCTACTGTTTACTTTTGCGCACGCCTGCGTTAGCGTCCGCGAGGCCACGCGCCCACGTGGCAGCCCGCCGCGGGCGCCGCCACCACGATGCAATGAAGGGAGGCCTTAGATGGCCGCCACAGCAGAGAGCGTGTTGAAGCCCGACTTCCAGGCCGCGCGCAAGCACTTCATCTTCACCGACGAGCACGAACAGCTGCGCGAGTCGATCACGAACTTCGCGCTCAAGGAGCTGGCACCGCACGCGGAGGAATGGGAGGACACAACGTTCCCCGACTCCGTCTTCCGCCGTATGGGCGAGCTCGGCTTCCTCGGCCTGGACAAGCCGGAGGCCTACGGCGGGCAGGGCGGCGACTACTACTCGGCGCTCGTGCTGGCCGAGTCGATCACGCACGCGAACTCCGGCGGGCTCGCGATGGGCCTGGCGGTGCAGACGGACATGGCGATGCCGCCGATCCTCAAGTTCGGCACCGAGGAGCAGAAGCGCGAATGGGCCGAACCGGCGATCAAGGGCGAGGCGATCCTGTGCCTGGGCATCACCGAGCCGGACGCCGGCTCGGACGTCGCCGGGATCAAGACGCGCGCGGTGCGCGACGGCGATGAATACGTGATCAACGGCTCGAAGACCTACATCACCAACGGGCACCGCGCGAACGTGATCGTGCTCGTGACGAAGACCGATCCGGACGCCGGCTACGACGGCTTCACGCTGTTCCTCGTGCCGATGGACCTGCCGGGCGTGATCCGCGAGAAGCGCCTCGAGAAGCTCGGCATGCACGCGTCGGACACCGCCCTGTTGGCCTTCCAGGACGTGCGCGTGCCTGCCTCGGCGGTGCTGGGGCAGGTCGGCAAGGGCTTCTACCACATCATGTGGGAGCTTCAAGGCGAGCGCCTGATCGGCGCCGCGGGCTCCGTCGCGGGCGCGCAGAAAACGTTCGATCGGACGCTCCAGTACGCGCACGAGCGCAAGGCGTTCGGCCGCGAGATCGGCAAGTTCCAGGTGATCCGCCACAAGTTCGCGGAGATGGCGACGAAGATCGAGTCGGCGCGCCAGATGGTCTACATGACGGCCTGGCGCGTCCAGAACGGCGAGTACCCCGTGCGCGAGATCTCGATGGCCAAGCTGCATGCCGCGCGCGTCGCCTGCGAGGTTGCCGACGAGTGCATCCAGATCCACGGCGGCGCCGGCTACATGCGCGAGTACGGCGTCGAGCGCGCGTGGCGCGACGCGCGCCTGAACCGCATCGGCGCGGGCACCGACGAGATCATGCTGGATGTGATCGGCCGCTCCTACGGACTGTGAGGCTCGCCACGGGCGACCAGCACCTGGGTGGTGGGGGCCAGCCGGCGTCGCAGCCGGATGTTGAGCAGCCCGATCGCCATCGTCGGCCCAGCGGCCCGCAGGAAGGAGCTTGCGAGCCTGTCGTGGGGGCTGTCGAGGAGCGCTCGCCGTTCGGCCTCGCGCGCGACCGGGTCATCGGGGTGACGCGCCTGAATCGCATTCAGCTCGTCCAGGAAGCCGTCCCGATCGTGCACCTGCTCGGGCGTCATCGGGCCGGGCGCCAACCGTCGTACGAGCAGCTGGCCGCCCACGCCGGCGCCGAGCAGCACCAGCGCCCGCCACAGCTCGGGGCGCCGGCCGGTGCGCCGGTCCACGGTGCGCAGCCCGAAGAGTCGCTGGCCCGGGCTGCGCAACTGCTCGCCCAGGAGCGTGGCTGCAGGCCCCGACAGCCGTGCCCACCGTGCCTGGCGAGCGCCGGCGGTGCCCGTCCCGCGGCGCCACAGCCAGGCCCCAGCGCCGACGATCGCAGCATCGAGCGCCCTCGCGAGCGTCTGCCGCCAGCGCGGCGCGGGGCTGGATTCGGCGCGCGTCGCCGGGGACATAAGCTCCTTGGCCATCGAGGACATTCTCCCTGTTCGCGCGGGCGACGCGTAGGCTGAGCCAGCGCAACGAGATGAGCTGAACGTGATCGCGTCGCACAGCTCCGGGCCGCCGCTGCGGCTCCTCACGATCCCGATCAGCCACTACTGCGAGAAGGCGCGGTGGGCCCTCGAGCGCGCCGAGCTGCCCTATCGGGAGGAGCGTCACATCCAGGGCATCCACCGTCTCGCCGCAAGGCGCGCCGGGGAGGCTCCACGGTGCCGGTGCTCGTTTCGCCGCAGGGCGTGATCGGGGAGTCGCACGAGATCCTCGTGTGGGCTGACGCGCGGATGGCGCCCGAGCGCCGTCTGTTCCCCGCCGATCCCGGCCCGCGCGCCGAGGTCGAGGCCCTCTGCAGGCGCCTGGATCGGGGGCTCGGGCCCACGGGCCGACGGCTGATGTACGTGCACATGCTCGCCCAGCGCAAGCTCGTGCTCGACTTCAACAACCAGGGCGTGCCCGCCTGGGAGGACCGCGCGCTGCGCCGCGGCTGGCCGCTGCTCAAGCGCTTCGTCGCGCGTGAGCTCGGAATCGTCCCGGGCATCGAGGTCCACGACGAGGCCGCGGTCTTCTCCGAGCTTGACCACGTCGCGGAGCTTCTGGCCGACGGGCGCCCGTATCTGATGGGTGAGCGCTTCGGGGCCGCCGACCTGACCTTCGCCGCGCTGTCCGCGTCGATCATCGTGCCGCCCGAGTACGGCGTGCCGCTGCCCCAACCCGGCGTGCTTGCGCCCGCCACCGCCGCCCTCGTCGAGCGCGCACGCACGCATCCCGCCGGGCGCTGCGCGCTCGCGCTGTTCGCCGAGCACCGGCGCGCGGCGCCCGCCCGCGACACGGCGAGCACGGTGGCCGGCCGGTGACCGCGCAGATGCCGCCGTTCTCCGACGAGCACGAAGAGCTGCGCCAGTCGATCCGCGGCTTCATCGACCGCGAGCTGGCGCCGTACGCGCAGCAGTGGGAGGACGAGCACTGGTTCCCGAACGACGTCTTCGGGAAGCTCGCCGCGCAGGGCCTGCTGGGGCTGAAGTACCCGGTGCAGTACGGCGGGCAGGGCGGCGACTACCTGCACGAGGCGGTCATGTGCGAGGAGATGGCGCGGGTCGGCTCGGGTGGCACGGCCGCGGGCATCGGCGCGCACATCAACATCGCCACGCCGCCAATCTGGAAGTTCGGCTCAGAGGAGCACAAGCGCCGCTACCTGGCGCCGGCGATCCGCGGTGAGCTGATCGGGGCGCTCGCCATCACCGAGCCTGGCGCCGGCTCGGATGTGGCATCGCTGAGCACGCGGGCGGAGCGCGTGGAGGACGGCTGGGTACTCAACGGCGAGAAGACCTACATCACCAACGGCGTGCGCGCCGACTTCATCGTCACCGCCGTGCGCACCACGCCCGAGGGCGGCCACCACGGGATCTCCTTCCTGATCGTCGATCGCGGCGCCGGCGTCGAGTCCTCCGCCTTGGAGAAGCTCGGCTGGCATGCCTCCGACACGGCCACGATCAGCTTCCAGGACGTGTTCGTGGCGCACGAGAACCTGCTCGGCGAGCTCAACGAGGGCTTCAAGCTGATCATGGCCAACTTCCAATGGGAGCGCCTGGCGATGGCGCTCGGCGCCGTCGGCGCGATGCAGCTCGCGTGGGAGCGCACGGCCGCCTTCGCGCGCGAGCGCCACGCGTTCGGCCGCCCCCTATCCGGCCACCAGGCGATCCGCCACAAGCTCGCCGACCTCGCGAGCGCCGCCTACGGCTGCCGCTGCGTCACCTACGACGCGCTGCGCCGCTTCGTCGCCGGTGAGGACCCGCTCAAGGAGGTGACGATGGCCAAGCTGCTCACCCAGCGGGCGTGCTTCGAGCTGATGGACGCCTGCCTGCAGATCCACGGCGGCGCCGGCTACATGCGCGAGTACTGGATCGAGCGCGCCGCCCGCGACGCCCGCCTCGGCCCCATCGGCGGCGGCAGCGACGAGATCATGCGCGAGATCCTCGGCCGCGCGCTGGCCCTGTAGCACCCGGCGCCGTAGCGCCGTGAACGGCGCGTCCGCGGCGGGTTCGATCTCCCCGCCGTGGCAGGGAAGCTGCACACGGGCGCTCGGCCGGGCGGCGCGCTCGCGTAACGGCGGCGGGCCGTGAGACGTGCTGCGCACGAATCTGCCCAAACATCCACATTCCGCTCAAGCACGCGGGCGGCTGAGCCGATACGCGCCTCGTGGCCCCTCCGCGTCTCCTCTTGCTTGCCGGCCTGTGCGCGAGCGCCTTCGCCTGCAGCTCGCCGGCGCTCGCCCAGGCCTCAAAGCGCCACTCGCACCCGAGGGCGCACTCCAACCCGCTCACCCATGCCAGCCGCACGTGCGCGCACACGGCACTACGACCCAACCGGCGCAACCTCAGGCTCGTGCGCGCCGCCACCCTGTGCCTGATCAATCGCGAACGTCTCGCGCACGGCGAGCGCGCGCTGCGTGTGAACCGCCGTATGCAGCGCGCCGCCCAGGCGCACACCCGGAGCATGGCCTTCGGCGACTACTTCGAACACGTCAGCCCCGGCGGCATCACCCCGCTCGCGCGTATGCGCGCCGTCGGCTACCTCTCGAGCTCCCACGTAGCCTACGAAGTCGGAGAGAACATCGCGTGGGGCACCCTCACCCTGGCGAGCCCGCGCGCGATCGTCGCCGCGTGGATGCACTCCCCGCCCCACCGCGCGAACATCCTCGACCCGCGCTACCGCGAAACGGGCATCGGCGTCTCACCACACCCACCGAGCTCGCTCGCCGACGGGCAGCCCGGCGCCGTCTATACGCAGGACTTCGGCGTCATCACCGGCGACTGAAGCGCATCGCGCCGGCGGCACCCGCGACCCGCGTGGCCGCCGAGCGATCGCGGGCGGCCCTATATAACTTCCGCTCCCACTCGTCTAACGAAGGAGACCTCACGCTATGGGAGTACTCGACGGCAAGTCGGCGATCGTCACGGGCTCGGCACGCGGGATCGGACGCGCCACGGCAGAGCTGCTGGTCACCCAGGGCGCGCAGGTGCTCATCAACGACCTCGACGGCGATGTCGCCGAGCAGGCTGCGAGCGAGATCGACGGCGAGACCGCCGTCTTCGCCGGCGACCTGACCAAGCCCGGCGCAGCCGACCAGCTCGTGCAGAAGGCGATCGACGCCTTCGGCAAGATCGACATCATCGTCAACAACGCCGGTTACACGATCGACGCGCCCATCCACAAGATGTCCGACGAGCACTTCCAGGCGATGCTCGACATCCACACCATCGTGCCCTTCCGCGTCATCCGCGCCGCCGCCCCGCACCTGCGCGAGCCCGCCAAGAAAGAGCGCGAGGAAGGCAAGGAGGTGTTCCGCAAGATCGTCAACGTCTCCTCCACCTCCGGCACCTTTGGCAATGCCGGGCAGGCGAACTACTCCTCCGGCAAGGCCGGCGTCGTGGGGCTGACCAAAACGGTCGCCAAGGAGTGGGGCCAGTTCAAGGTCAACGTCAACGCCGTCGCCTTCGGCTTCATCGACACGCGCCTCACGCAGGCGAAGGTGGATGAGAACACGATCGAGAAGGACGGCGAGAAGATTCAGCTGGGCATCCCCGAGCAGATGCGCCAGATGGCCCCGATGATGATCCCGCTCGGCCGCCCCGCATCACCGGAAGAGGCCGCCGGGGGGATCTTCTTCCTCTGCTCGCCGTGGTCCAACTACGTGCACGGTCAGACCTTGCACGTGACCGGCGGCATCTTCGGCGGCATGACCGGCTGAGGGGGGCCGCTCACGAGCGAGCCTCTGCGCCCGCCGGGGTGAGGCGCTCGCCGGTGCCGCGCAGGTCCAGCAGGCAGCCCGAGAAGTACGCGCCGGCGGGCGAGGCGAGGTAGGCGACGAGCGCGCTGGCCTCGCCGGCTGCCTGCGCACCCGTGTCGGGGTCCCTATCGGAGCCTGTGCCAGAACCCGGCCCGGGGGCGATCGTCACCACCGTGAGCGCGTACCGCGCCCACTCCACCGAGAGCGTGCGAGCGAGGTTCTCGAGCGCGGCCAACGCCGCCGCCGCATGCTCGCCGGCGCTCGGCGCCGGCGCGATGAAGACGATGCGCCCACCACGTCCGCGCGTGAGGAACGCGTCGCCCACGACCGCCTGCGTGAGCGTCCACGTCGCATCGACGCACGCGCGCAGCGCCGCGCGCCCGCCACCCGCTCTGGCGAACAGGCTCGCGCAGTCGGTCACCAGCACGTCCACGCCCGCGCCGGCCTCGTGCAGGCCCTCGAGCGACTGGCGCGCGCGCCGTTCGATCCGCTCCCAGTCGATCGGCGAGCGCGCGTCGACGGGCAGCGGGCACTCGATCACGCGCGCACCGAGATCCGAGCATGCCGTTGCGACTGACCGCGCGAGGGCCTCGTGAGCGCCGGGCGCGGCGAGTCCCGCGCCGGCGCCCGCCGAGGTGCCCGCGCGCGTCTCGCAGCCGCTGGCGAGCAAGACGCAGACACCCTCGAGCAGGCCTGCGCGCAGCAGCCGCGATGCCTCGATCGCGCTCAGGGGGAGGCTGGCGGGAAGGGGCCAGCTTGAAACGGCCCGGATGGATCAGGCTCCTCGGCTGCCGGGGCGTGCGCGTCGCGCAGCTCGAAGTAGAGCACGGCGGATCCGAGCGCCGAGAGCGGCGCGGTCAGGACGCCGACGACCACCCGCGCGATGATGCCGGCGCCGGTCCCCGCCGAGGCGGCCGCGACCTCTATCGCCCCGGCGAGGATCACCACGAGGATGGTGAAGACGAAGATCACTGCGAACACGCGCAGGGCGTTCCCGCGTACGAGCTCGCGGCTGCGCCCAAGCGCCTTCAGCCCACCGGGGCGCTCCAGCACGACTACGGGCGCGAACACGGCCCAGATCGTGAGCAGCACGAGACCGGGGAGGACGAACAGGATGATCCCGATCACGATCGTCACGTAGGCGACGATTCCAACCAGGATCAGCTGCCCGAGCACCGGCGTCACGGCCTCCAGCATCCGGCGGACGCTCGCGTCGCGACGCCCGTCTCGAACGTCGGCGACGAGCTCGACGATCATCCCCGTGAACAGCGTCGTCGCGACCAGGTCCACGAGCAGCGCCAACAGCGTGAGCCCCCCACCGGCCGCCACCAACAGCGCCCCGATGATCCCCGTGAAGACGAACACGACAGCGGCCGCGGGCATCAGCACGGGCGCCTGCTCGACGTAGATGGCGAACACGCGGCGGATCACGCCGCCGACGTCAAGCTCGCGCTTCATCACCCCTCCCCGACTCGGCTCGCCGCGGCATTCGGTCGCCGACCCTACTGAGCGAGCAGGTCGAAGCTCGCGGGCGCGCTCATGCGACGGCCGCGCTGCCCGACGCCCCCCGTTCGGCGCGGCGCTGCTCGCGCAGGCGCCGTCGCACGCCCTTGCGGCCGTGCTCCTCGAGGGCGGCGTACAGGTCGCGGATCTCGGCGAGCACGGCCTCGGCGACCGCTTGTTGCTGCTCGCGCGTCGGGCTCTCGATGCGCTCCCAGCAGATCGCATCGCCGTACTGCACGGTCACCTTCGGGAACTGCAAGCGCTTCCAGTTGCGCACGCGCGAGGAGCCGTAGATAGCGACGGGCACGACCGGCGCACCGGTTTCGAGTGCCAGGCGACCGATGCCCGGCTTGGCGTGCTCGCCAACCCGACCCGTGCGCGAGCGCCCCCCCTCGCAGTACATCGCCACGGTGCCACCGCGCGCGAGGATCGTGCGCGCGGTGATGAACGTTTCCTCGTCGCGCGCGCCGCGGCGAACGGGGAAGACGCCGCCGTGCGTGTAGATGAACTGCATCGGCCTTTTGAAAAGCTGCGACTTGGCCATGAAGCGAACCTTGCGGCGCATGTAGGAGCCGAGCAGGAAGTGATCCATGAAGGAGAAGTGGTTGGGCGCGAGGATCACCGGTCCGCTGCCGGGAGCCTTCTCGACCGAGATCGCGCGCGCGCGCAGGAACGTGTACGCGTACAGAGAGGTCAGCAGTCGTACGGCCTCATAGACCCAATCGGGCTCGCGCGTGCGCGCGCGCTCGTGAAAGCGGTCGAAGTACTCCTTCGGCCGCGGATCCGTATAGACCTGAGCACGCATCGGCGCAAGATCACCCATCAGAGGCTCTACCTCAGCGGCAGCCCGTGGTTACGCGCGCGCGTTACGCGCGCGCGAGGTAGGCACGTGCGAAGTCCACCAGCTGGCGCGCACGGTGGACGAAGCCCGGGAGCGTGCGACCGGTCGCCCGGTGGGTGAGCTCGAGCTCCACCTCGGCCACGCGGTAGCCAGCGCGCACGGCGTCGATCGTCATGCCGAGCTCCATCCCGTAGCCGTGCGCGAACGGCAGTAGATCGCGCAGCGCGCACGCACTCAGCGAGCGCTGGCCGGATATCGGCGCCCGAGTGCGCAGCCCGCAGCGCCGCCGGATGGCCCAGCGCGCGAAGCCAAGCGCGAGCCCAAAGCCGCCCCCAACGCGCGCGGCGAACGCCGCGACCGCAACGTCGGCCTGCCCGCGCGCCACCATCTCCGCGAGCGCGCCGAGCTCACCCGCGGAGTCCGCGAGGTCACCATCGCACAGCACGAACACGTGCTCACGGCCGCTGCCCGCCTGCTCGAGCGCCGCGCGCGCGGCGGCCGTCACCGCCTCCCCCTTGCCGAGCACACGATCGCTGCGCAGCACCCGGGCACCGGCCGCGCGGGCGAGCTGCGCGGTGGCATCGCGCGAGCCGTCATCGGCGACCCACACGCTCGCGCCCGGACAGGCGCGCTCGAGGGCGGCGATCGTCGCAGCGATGCGCTCCGCCTCGTTACAGGCGGCGACGATCGCGACAACCCGTGGGGAGGGCGCCGCTCGGAGATCGCGTGGAGATCGATCCTCGGCGGCCTCTATTGTCCGATCCGGAGCGTTGGCCAGCGGCGTCTGGAGGATCGAGTGACTGACATCGAGGCTCATATCACCGGCACGGTATGGAAAATCGAGTGTGCCGTCGGCGACAGCATCGAGGAGGGCGACACGGTCGCGATCCTCGAGTCGATGAAGATGGAGATGCCGGTCGAGGCCGAAGACGCCGGCACCGTCGCGCGCGTCTGCTGCGAGGAGGGCCAGGCGGTCAGCGAGGGCGACACGCTGATCGTGCTGGAGTAGCCACTGTCCTCGGATGACTCCCAGCGCGAGCTCGCAGGCGGCAAGCTCCTTCTCGACGAGCCGGCCGAGGGCGTCGCGCGCCTGACGATCTCCAACCCCGCCAAGCGCAACGCGCTCGATCATCCGATCCTCGACGCGATCACGGCCACGCTGGGTGAGCTCTCGACGCCCGAGTGGGGGGCTCGATGCCTTCTGATCACGGGCGCGAACGGGATGTTCTCGGCCGGCTATGACATCGGCGAGATACCCGAGGAGGAGTTCGAGGAGCGCGCCGAGCGCCTCGTCGCGCACCCCTTCACGCAGGCGATCGACGCACTCGAGGCCTTCCCGTGGCCGACGCTCGCGGCGCTCCCCGGCCACACGATCGGTGGCGGCCTCGAGCTCGCGCTCGCGTGCGACCTGCGCGTGGCGCGCGCGGGCATCAGCCTCGGCATGCCCCCGGCGAAGCTCGGCCTCGTCTACTCGCACACGGGGCTGCGCCGCTTCATCGACGCGATCGGCGCGGCGCGAACGCGCGAGCTGTTCCTATTGGGCAGATACATAGACGCCTCGACGGCGCTCGCGTGGGGGCTCGTCAACCGGGTGGCAGAGGCGGAGGACTTCGAAGCGCTCGCACTCGAGCTGGCCGCCGAGCTCGCCGGCAACGCCCCGCTCTCTCAGCGCGGCAACAAGCGCGTGATCACAGCACTGCTGCATGCGCAGGGGGAGCTGGCGGCGGACGTCGAGGAGCAGCTGATCGAGCTGCGCCGCGCCTCCTTCGCTTCCGCGGACATGCGCGAGGGTGTGCGCGCGTTCGCCGAGCGGCGCGCGCCGCACTGGCGCGGCGAATAACGCCGGTTGAGCCGTCCGCCGCGGCGCCTACGGTGTCATCGTGGCGCCGCTGATCACCCGCGAAGAAGCGCTCCGCCTCGGCGAGATCGAAGAGCCCGCGCAGATCGAAGGGCTGATCGAGCGCGCCTGGCGCGCACGCGTCGAGCGCTTCGCCGACTCGACCGATATGTGTTCGCTGGTCAACGCCAAGTCGGGAGGCTGTGCGGAGGACTGCGGCTTTTGCGCGCAGTCGCGCTTCGCCGATGCCGAGACGCCGATGCACGCGATGATGGAGCCCGAGCAGATCCTCGAACACGCGCGCGCCGCGGAGGCCGCGGGCGCGCATCGCTTCTGCATGGTCACGCAGGGCCAGGGCCTCTCGCGGCGCGACTTCGAGAAGTACCTCGAGGGCGTGCGCCTGGTGAGCGAGCAGACGAACCTCAAGCGCTGCGCCTCCGTAGGACACCTCTCTGTCGAGCGTGCCAAGGCGCTGCGGGAGGCGGGCGTTCAGCGCGTGCACCACAACGTCGAGACGGCCCAAAGCTACTACCACGAGGTCACCAGCACGGTCCGCTACGAGGGGCGGCTGCGCACGATCGCGGCCGTGCGCGAGGCCGGCCTTGAGACGTGCGTTGGCGGCATCCTCAACCTCGGCGAGAGCCGCGAGCAGCGTGTCGAGATGGCCTTTGAGCTCGCCGCGATCGACCCCACGAGCGTGCCCATCAACATGCTCAACCCGCGTCCCGGGACGAAGTTCGGCGAGCGCGAGTTCATGGACCCGTGGGAGGCCGTCAAGTGGATAGCGATCTTCCGGCTGATCCTCCCCGACGCGCTCTTTCGCCTCTGCGGCGGGCGCGTCGAGAACCTCGCCGAGCTGCAGGAGCTCGCCGTGCGCGCCGGCATCAACGGCGTGATGATGGGCAATTTCCTGACGACGCTCGGCAATGCACCTGAGGCCGACCGGACGATGTTCGAGCAGCTCGGGCTGAACGTCGCGCGCCAGCCCGACAACGCCGCCAACCCGCGCCCGGACAACCGCTCGGGCTGGCTCTGCGGGGAGGCTCCGAGCGCAGGCTGGGACGCGCTCGCCGCAATCGAGGCAGACGGGCACGCGGCAGGCTCGGCCGAGAGCGCACTTGGCGGCGCGAGTGGCGAGGCCGGCGCGGACGGGCCGGCACAGCTTCACATACGGCTGTGGGACCCCTCCACGCAGCTGCGTTACCGCGCCAAGCGCTCCGTGCCGAGGCGCCCCGACGCGCCCGCAAGCGGCGTCGGCGCTGCTCGAGAGCGCGCCTGAGATGGGCGATATCGAAGAGCGCCTGGCGGAGCTCGAGGAGCTGGGGCTCACGCGGCGGCTGCGGCTGGTTAGCGGGCCCCAGGGCCCGACGGTGCTGATCGACGGCAAGCCGCTGCTGTTGCTGTGCTCGAACAACTACCTGGGTCTCGCCGACCACCCGCGCGTGCGCGAGGCGGCCGCCGAGGCGGCCATGCGCTGGGGCGTCGGCGCCGGCTCCTCGCGTCTGGTCTCCGGCACGATGACGATCCACGGACGCCTCGAGGAGCAGCTGGCGGAGTTCGAGGGCAGCGAGGCGTGCATCCTCTTCGGCTCCGGCTACCTGGCGAACATCGGCGTGATCGGCGCGCTGGCCGGGCGCGGAGACACGGTCTTCTCCGACGAGCTCAACCACGCCTCGATCGTCGACGGCTGTCGCCTCTCGCGCGCCCAGGTGGTGATCTATCGCCACCGCGACATCGAGCACCTCGCGTGGAGCCTGCGCCGTCACGCGCGCGGGGAGTCGGGAAGCGTGGTCGTCACCGACTCCGTGTTCTCGATGGACGGCGACGTCGCGCCGCTGGAGGCGATCGTCGAGCTCGCGGAGATGCACGGGGCGCGCGTCGTCGTCGATGAGGCGCACGCCACCGGCAGCCTCGGTCCCGGCGGGCGCGGAGCCGTCGCGGAGGCGGGCCTGGAGGACGAGGTCGACGTCGTCGTGGGGACGCTCGGGAAGGCCCTCGGCTCCTACGGTGCATACGCGTGCGCGAGCGCCCAGATGGTGCGCCTGCTCATCAACACGGCTCGTTCGCTGATCTACTCCACCGCCCCAGCACCGCCCGCCGCGGCGGGCGCGCTGGCCGCGCTGGGCCTGCTGCGCGAGCGACCACATCGTGTGCAGCGCCTGCGCGCAAACGCGCGGACGCTGCGGCGGTGCCTCGCGCTGGAGGGATTTCCGGTGGAGGAGGGCGAGTCGCAAATCGTGCCGCTGATCGTCGGCGATGAGGACACGGCGATCTGCCTGTGTCAGGAGGCGATCGAGCGCGGCATCTTCGCGCAGGCGATCCGTCCGCCGAGCGTGCCCGCGGGCTCCTCGCGCCTGCGCCTCACAGTGATGGCTTCGCATACCGCCTCCGAGCTCGAGATGGCAGCCGGCCTGCTCGGCGAGGCCGCTCGCGCGATCGGGCTCGAGCCACGCTCGCTCACGCCCACTCCGCGCGAGCGCGCATACGCCGAGGAGGCGCTCGAGACGACGGCGTTCGCGCTAGAGCGGGATGAGGCCACGCCGGTCATGCGGGCGCCCGGCGCTCCGTTCGATCTCGAGCGCGAGTTCGAGAGCGCACGCGCGGCCTAGCGCGCGCGAGGAGCTCGCCCCTGTGCGTGGGTTCTTTGTCACGGCGACCGACACGGGCGTCGGCAAGACCGTCCTCAGCGCGGCGCTGCTCGCTGCCATGGCGGGCGCAGGTGAACCGGTGCGTGCGTACAAGCCAGTCATCACCGGGCTCGAGGACGATCAGGAGGCTTGCGCCCGCGGCGGCTGGCCGGCCGATCACGAGCTACTGGCCGCGCTCGCGGGGATGACGCCGCAGGCGGTCTCGCCGCTTCGCTACGGACCAGCGGTCTCACCGCACCTCGCCGCGCAGCTGGCTGGAGCCTCGATCACGCCCGAGCAGCTCATCGCCGGGCCTCGCGCGAGCGCGCGCGCGCGAGGCCGCGAGGAGATCGTCGTCGTGGAGGGCGTGGGCGGGTTGCTCGTGCCGCTCGCCGAGGACTACAGCGTGCGCGATCTCGCGCACGCGCTCGCGCTTCCGCTGCTGATCGCCGCGCGTCCGGGCCTCGGCACGATAAACCACACCCTCTTGACGCTGCACGTCGCGCGCGCGGCCGGCCTCGAGGTCCAGGCGGTCGTGCTCACGCCGTGGCCCGCGCGCCCCGCCCGGATCGAGCGCTCGAACCGTGAGACGATCGCGCGCTTGGGCGAGGTGGACGTGCACACGCTTGCGCTCGTGGGCAGCGCCGAACGCAGCGAGCTCGAGCGCGCCGGCGAATCGCTGCCGTGGCGAGGCTGGCTGGCACCGTCGGCGTCGGCGTCGGCGGGCGCAGATGAGGCGCCCCGGCGCAGCGCCGCAGTCACCGTTTGAGCCCTGCGGGAGACTCCCCTACAATCGCCTGTTCATGGATCGGATGGGAGGGGCAGGGATGGATCCCCGACCGCGCGCCGTGGCCCGCTCGCACATGCGCCCGGGTCACTGGGCACGGTGGCACTTGCTCGCGCTTGCGCTGAGTGCGCTTGTGCTCGCGCGCGCCGGCGCAGCCCAGGCTGCGAGCGTCAAGGGCTACGGCGAACTGACGCGCTTTGGCGAGGTTTCCTCGAGCGTGCCCGCTGCACCGGGCAAATTCAGGCCCCTGGGCGTGCACCTGATCGGCGTCGATCCGACCGAAAACAGCGTGTACGTGCTCGACGAACCCGAACCACAGCAGGAAACGGCAGAAGAAAACAGCGAAGAAGAATTCGAAGTCACTCGCCACTTCCGTATCCAGAAGTTCGACGCCTCGGGCACACTGCTCGCGTCCGTCTCCTTCGAAGAGACGGGGCCGGGCGAAGCGACCGAAGAAGGCGAGCCTTTCCCCGGTGAAGAACCTGAGAAAACGATCGAGGGGATCGCCGTCGATCCGAAGCTCGATCGCGTCTACGTGCTCGCGGTCGATCTGCGCAAATACATATACGACGTGAGGAACGCGAAGAAAGAAGTGGTAGAGGAATTCGAACAGGACTCCGAAGCTCCGGTCGCCTCGACGCTATATGCGTTCGAAACCAACAAAAAGGGCGAACTCGTGCGGGCGAAAGGCACCACAGCGAAGGACGTGCTCGCCGGCCCGAAGGAACTGGACGCCCAGTCCACTGAACCCGGCAAGGCGCTGCTAGAACCCACCGGCATCACCGTGGACCCCGCGAACGATGACGTTCTGATCCTCGCGCACGAAGATCCCAAGGGCAACGCGAGCGACGACATCGGCGACTCCGAAGACCACTTCGTCGTGCAAGCGGTCACCTCCGGGGGCGAACTCTCGACGCGCTATGTCGACGAGGGAAACGTGCTCAAACAGCCCGTCTCCCCGGGATCCGAGCTGCTCAGGGCCTACCCCAGCTCGCCCGTGGTCACCGGCCCCGAAGGATCCGAGCAGGTCGTCATGGACTACGGGGAGGACCTCGTGCAGATTCCCGCGAGCCTCTCGAGCAGCACGCCGCCGAGCTACCTCTACAAAGAAACGGAAGAAGCCGGAGTGTTCCCGGTTGTGACGGGAGCCTCACTCACGCAGGGCGGCGCGCTGTCGGTTTCGCGCGAAGGCGTGATATTCGGCATGGCCCAGATCGAAAACGAACTGGAAGGGGAACTCGAGCCCGGCGTCGTCCTGCGCTCGCCCTCCAGCGGCACGGAGATCGGATGGACAGGCGGCGAGGGTCCCGAATTCGCGCACGATGATGAATGCCTGCTGGCAGCCGACGGAGAGGACGGCGAAGAATCGAACGCCATCGTGGCGGCGGGCTCGGAAGGAAGAGTGTTCGTGCTCGCGCCCACGTTCCTCGGCGAAGAACCGGGCACCGCCACGCGCGCGATCGTCGAGCTTGGCCCCGGCGGCAGCGGCTGTCCAAAGGCGGAAGCGAGCCCACTCGTCGCCGAAGTCGGTGGTCACGGAGTCGAAGAAGGCACGCCGATCCCCACCCACACCGGCGTGACGCTCGCCTCAGAACTGACGCAGGCCGACTCGCTGGCGAGCACGTGGAGCTTCGGCGACGGAGGCAAAGAAACCGTCTCCAGTGACCAGCACCAGGACCCGCACACTGCGCCGCACTCTTTCGAAAGCCCGGGCGAATACACGGTCACGGCGACGATCTCCAGCGACGACCTGGCCGAACCGAACCAGGTCATCTTCAACGGATCGAGCTTTATCACCCCAACCCTCGAGGCGACCGGGAAGGTGCTCATCACCGGCTCGCCGAGCGCAGTCACGGGAGCAGCCGAAGCGATCACCAAAACCTCAACGACCCTGGACGCGACGGTGAATCCGAACAGCACTGAAGTCGAAGAGTGCCGATTCGAATACGGCGCCACGCTGCCTTCCGGTAAAAGCGTGCCCTGCGAATCGCTGCCAGGATCGGGCAAAGCGCCGGTCGCAGTGAGCGCACAGGTCGGCGGCCTTGAAGCAGACGCGACATATCGCTACCGGATCCTCGCGAGCAACAAATACGGCACGGGCGAAGGGGCGGAACGCACGTTCACGACCTTTCCGAACGCACCCATTGCCACGACGGGAGCACAGTCGGACGTGACCCAGACGTCGGCCACGCTTCACGCCACTGTCGACCCCAACGGCGGCGAAGTCGAAAAATGCCGCTTCGAATACGGCACCACGCTCCCGTCCGGCACGTTCGAGCCGTGCGAGTCGCTGCCGGGGTCGGGGAAGACCCCAGTTGAAGTCAGCGCGCAGATCACCGGCCTGAAAGCGAGCACGCTCTACGAGTTCCGGATCCTCGCGGCCAACAAGGGCGGCGAAGGCGAAGGCAGCCCGGCGTCGTTTGAAACGCTCGCGCCAACCCTACCCACCGTCACGACCAGGGAAGCGACGTCGGTGGCACAGACCTCGGCGAAGCTCAATGCGGAAGTCAACCCCAACGGCGCCAAAGTCACCGAATGCAGCTTCGAATACGGAACCGCGCTCCCGTCCCACGTGTTCAAGCCGTGCGAATCCTCGCCCGGCCACGAAAGCGGGAACGTTCCTGTGTCGGCGGCGCTCAGCGACCTCGCTCCCTCCACTACCTACCACTTCCGTGTCATCGCCAAGAACGAAGCTTCACTAACAGCCGTTGACGGCGCCGAACTCGCTTTCACGACCGAAACGCCTGCGCCGCTGAGCAGTTCCTCGTCCTCGTCCTCGTCCTCCTCCTCGCAAGGCTCGGGGTCTGGGCAGAGCCTGCAATCGGTGCTCTCCTTGGTCTCGGAAGCTCCTCCCCCGGTTCCAGACACCGTGCTCGCCTCCACGTCGCTCACGGCGAGCGCGTCAGGGTTGATAAGCGTGAAGATCAGCTGCCCGGCGTCTGAGACCAGCTGCACGGGCACGATCACCTTGCGCACGCTCACGGCCGTGCTCGCCAGCGCTTCGAAGAAGAAGAAGAAGAAGAAGGCGGCGATCCTGACGCTCGCGAGCAGCTCATTCAAAGTCGCCGGCGGCCACGTCGCGACGGTGACGCTGCACCTCTCACCGCCCGCACGCGCGCTGCTCGCGCGCTCGCACACGCTGCGCGCGCGCGCGACGATCCTCGCCCACGATCCCACTGGCAACACGCACACGACGGTGTCGATCGTGACGATCCGGCTGGCCAAGGCAAAGCCCAAGCACAAGGGCTAAGGGGCGCAGCCCCGCGCGCTCTCTCTCTCAGGAGGGCGAGGCCGCCTGCGCGGCGTCGAGCATCGCGAGGGCGACGGTCGCGAGCTCATCCTCTGTGATCACGTACGGCGGCATCGCGTAGATCAGCTCGCGAAACGGGCGCAGCCACACTCCCCGGGCGAGCGCCGCGGCGCTCGCCCGCGCCAGCGACACCTCGCGCTCGAGCTCGATCACTCCGATCGCGCCCAGCACGCGCACGTCGCGCACCCCCGGCATGCCGCGAGCCGGCGCGAGCCCCGCGCGCAAGCCGTCTTCGATCGCCGCGACGCGAGCGCGCCAGGAGCCCGTCTCGAGCAGCTCGAGCGACGCTAGCGCGACCGCGCAGGCGAGCGGGTTGCCCATGAACGTGGGCCCGTGCATGAGGCCCCCACCCTCGCCGGCGGAGACCCGCTCGGCGACGGCCGCCGTGCAGAGCGTCGCCGCGAGGGACATGTATCCGCCCGTTAGCGCCTTGCCGACGCACATCACATCGGGTGCGATGCGCGCGTGCTCACACGCGAACATCGTGCCGGTGCGCCCGAAGCCAGTCGCGATCTCATCGAGCACGAGCAGCAAGCCGTGCTCGTCGCACACCCGCCGCAGCAGCGCGACGCACTCGGGCGCGTGAAAGCGCATGCCGCCGGCTCCCTGCACCACGGGCTCCGCGATCACGCCGGCGAGCTCATCGGCATGCGCGGCCGCGAGCTCGCGCACCCCGTTCGCCCAGCGCTGATCGAGGCCACCGTCGAAGCCGTCGGGAGGACGCTCGGCGAACACGTGCTCGGCGAGCGCGCCGGCGAACAGGCTGTGCATGCCGCCGAGCGGGTCGCAAACGGCCATCGCGCCGGCCGTGTCGCCGTGGTAGCCGCCGCGGATCGTGAGCATCCGCGTGCGCCCGCGGCGCCCCAGCGCGCGCTGATACTGCAGGCAGAGCTTGATCGCGACCTCGACCGACACCGAGCCAGAGTCGGCGAGGAAGACGCGCTCCAGACCGGCGGGTGCGAGCTCGCTCAACCTCGCCGCGAGACGCACTGCCGGCTCGTGCGTGAGCCCACCGAACATCACGTGGGCCATGCGCTCGAGCTGCTCGCGCACGGCGGCGTCGAGTGCAGGCTGGCGGTAGCCGTGGATGGCACACCACCACGAGGCCATCCCGTCGATCAGCTCGCGCCCGTCGGCCAGGCGCAGCCGCACCCCTTGCGCCGAGACGACGGGCAGCGGCTCCAGCGTCGCCGGCAGCGGGCCGTATGGATGCCACACGCGCTCGCGGTCGATGGCGAGCAGCTGCTCCCAGCGCTCCTGCGAAGAGGCGGCTGGCGAGCCGGAGGGCAGCGGTCCCGCTAGTCCTCGTAGAGCGTGAAGTCGGCCTTGCGCGCCCCGCACACCGGACAGAACCACGTATCGGGGATGTCCTCGAACGCCGTGCCCGCGGGTATGCCGCCGTCGGGGTCCCCATCTTCGGGGTCATAGATGTAGCCACAGGACTCGCAGATCCAGCGCTGCAGCGTTTCCGTCGGTGCACTCACTCTCGGGGGCTCCTCGCACGCTCGCTCACGCGCGCAAGACTAGCGGCAGCTAAGGTCATCCGATGTCGAGCCCGCAGCCGAGCCCCCGCCCCGGACCGGGCGAGGCCTTTAATCCCGGTCCCGCCACGACGCCGCGCCAGGCGGCCAGCGTGATCCTCCTGCGCGGGGGCGACGAGCGCCT
The DNA here is from genome assembly GCA_963722435.1 of uncultured Solirubrobacteraceae bacterium. Classification (GTDB taxonomy): domain Bacteria; phylum Actinomycetota; class Thermoleophilia; order Solirubrobacterales; family Solirubrobacteraceae; genus Palsa-744. The sequence continues at coordinate 389,698 of CAVRKZ010000002.1, forward strand.
GGAGGTGCTGCTCGTGCAACGCACGCCGCGCGCGCGCTTCATGGGCGGGGTGTGGGTCTTTCCCGGCGGCGCCGTCGACGCGGACGAGGCCGACGACGAGCGCGCGCAGGCGCACCGCCTGGCGGCGCTTCGTGAGCTGCGCGAGGAGGCCGCCATCACGCTCGAGGATCCCGAGGCGCTGGTCGCGTTCTCGCGTTGGATCACCCCCGCCGAGGTGCAGATCCGCTTCGACACGCACTTCTTCCTCGCCGCCGCCCCACCTGGCCAGGAGCCGCAGATCGACGGCGAGGAGTGCGTCGCGTTCGGCTGGTTCGCGCCCGGCGAGGCGCTCGCGGCAGAGCGCGCCGGCGAGCTCGAGCTCGTCTTCCCGACGATCAAGCACCTCGAGCAGCTCGCTGAGTTCGCATCCGTCGACTCCCTGATGAGCTACGCGCACGGGCGCGAGGTCGAGCCCGTGCAGCCGCGCGTCGTGCTCGAGGGAGAGGTCGCCCGCATCCTCTTGCCGGGCGAGGACGGCTACTGAAGGCTCGGCGCAGCTCACAGCTCAGGTTGACGCCGACAAAAGCCCTCGTATAGGCTCGCGCCCGTGCGAGTGGTGCGCTTGGCTGCAGGGGGGTAGCCGGCGTGTGCTGACCACATTGCCCCCCATCAGCATCAAAGGGGGCGAGACAATGAATAAGAAGCTTTGCGTCGGCTGCGCGCCGCTGCTGGCGGTCGTCGCGTTTGCGTTGATGCCTGCGGTCGCGCAGGCCGTTCCGTACTGGTACAGCGACGGAATCGAGATCCCGCAGGGCGAAGAAGTACACGTCACGACGAGCGGCCGTCTCAGTTTTACTGTGGTTGACGGAAAAGTAAAAATCTCCAAAACTCAATGCATACTAAAAGACAAAGAGACAATCGTGAATCCACTGGGCGGTGGCGCCGGTACCGACGAGCTCGAAGAATTCGAACTCTCAGCGTGCGTGCTTAAAGCGAGGACACCAATTTGTCCTTCCCCAAATAAAATTGAAATTGTCGCAGTCAACCTACCCTGGATGACAGAACTAGTCGCTGGCTCTCCGATAATCGACGAAATCAAAGACATCGATTTGGAAACCAAATGCAGTGGCTCTGCCCTCGGTACGTTCACGGGCGCACTCACGCCAAAGTTGGTGAAACACACGCTCAAATTCGGTAAAGGATACGGCAACCTCACCGACGCTCCGTACACCGTTTATGTCAACGGCAAAGACAGCATGACTGGTCCTCCCGGAGACGTAAAAATTGAAGCGAAAGAACGTCCGTGCCCTCTCTGCGCATGAGCGCTTGCTTTAGCGGCGCCAGTCGGGGCTAGGAGCAGAGTCGTAGTCCCTGGGGCCATAAGCGGCCCCAGGGACACGGGTGGAGTGGGAGTGAGTTACGGCTTTGCGCCCGGCTACTGATCAGCCGCCCTGCTGCTGTTCGATCACGTGCGTGACCGCGTTGATCAGCGCCAGGTGCGTGAAGGCTTGCGGGTAGTTGCCCAGGTGGCGTCCCGAGGTGGCCTCGAGCTCCTCGGCGTAGAGACCGAGCGGCGAGGCGTAGGAGATCAGGCGCTCGCACAGATGTTCTGCATCGCGGTGCTCGCCGATCTCAGACAGCGCTGAGACCAGCCAGAAGGAGCAGATCAGGAACGTGCCCTCCTCCCCGTGCAGGCCGTCGTCGGTTTCCTGCGTGCGGTAGCGGAGCACGAGCCCGCCCTCGGTGAGCTCGTCGCGGATCGCCATGACGGTCGCGCGTACGCGTTCGTCCTCCGGGCCGAGGAAGCGCACGAGCGGCACGAGCAGGTTGGAGGCGTCGAGCGCGTCGGTGTCGTAGTGCTGTCGAAACACGCCCCGCTGATCGACGCCGTGCTCGAGGATGTCGGCGCGAATCTCCTCCGCGACCCCCTGCCACTGGCGGGCCTCCTCGTCTTGGCCACGACGTTCGGCAAGCCTCGCACCGCGGTCCATCGCCACCCAGCACATCAGCTTGGAGGAGACGTAGTGGCGCGGCTCCCCGCGCGCCTCCCAGATGCCCTGGTCGGGCTCCTTCCACACCCCGGCCGCGCATTTCACCTGGTCGACCAGCACCGGCCACAGCCGCTCGGGGACGTGATCGCGCTGCTTGGAGTGCAGGTAGACCGAGTCGAGCACGGCACCGAAGACGTCGTTCTGACGCTGGTTGTAGGCGCCGTTGCCGATACGCACCGGGCGTGCGTTCTCGTAGCCCTTGAGGTGCTCGAGCGTCGACTCGGTGAGCTCCTTCTGACCCTTGATGCCGTACATGATCTGCAGCGAGCCGTCCTCGTTGCGCTCCATGTCTGCCAGGTACTGCACGAAGTCATCCGCCTCCCAGTTCAGGCCCAGCGCGTGCAGCGCCCACAGCGTGAACGTCGCATCGCGCATCCAGCAGAAGCGGTAGTCCCAGTTGCGCTCGCCGTGGGGGGTCTCGGGCAGCGAGGTCGTGGCGGCGGCCACGAGCGCGCCTGTGGGCATGAATGTCAGGCCCTTCAGCGTCAATGCCGAGCGCTCGAGATGAAGGCGCCACATGTGGTCGGGATAGGTGCCTTCGGTCACCCACGTGCGCCAGAAATGGCTCGTGCGATCGACGTGTTCCTCGGCCTGCTCTACCGTGTGTGGGCCTCCCCGCTCCTCGGTCCAGGACAGCGCGCAGAAGCGCTTCTCGCCTTCGCTCATCGTATGGCGGCCGTGCGTGCGGTTCCCCTCGATGCCTAGGCGGATGTCGCTGAACAGACGGAAGCCCGTGTGGCCGTCGGATGCGTCCATCTCCTCGGCGACATCGCTCTCGCAATCCACCGCGCAGCTGCCCGCCGTTCCTAGGTCAACGATGCTCCACTTCGCCGGCGTGGCGCCGTACTCGAGCATTGGCTCGCACACGATCTCGACCTGCACCTGCCCCTGGATGCACTCGACGACGCGCACCAGCAAGTGGTCGGCGTCGTTGTCGGTCGGCGGCCGCGTGTGGCTCGAGCTGTGCTTGTGGTCGTGCCAGGGGCCGATCGTGAGTGCGTCGACCACACGCAGCCATCCCTGCGGGGTCATCCATGTTGTCTCGATGATGTTGGTGCCCGGGATGTAGCGGCGCCCGGCCGGGACGAACACGCCATACGGGCCCACGCGCCAGCTGCCCGCTCCGCGGTCGAGCAGCGCGCCGAAGACCGAGGGCGAGTCGAAGTGCGGTAGGCACATCCACTCGATCGAGCCGTCCGATGCAAGCAGCGCGCACGTGTGGCAGTCCGACAGGAACGCGTAGTCGGCGATCGGCGGAAAGGGAGAGTACGCGGCCTCCGTCGCCCCCTGTCTGGGGGGCTGCGGGGCGCTCGCGGGAGCGGCGCCTGCCTGGGGCTTCTCGCTCGTGCTCACGACTCGCCCCTCTGAAGGCGCGGGCGCTCGACGTGCTCGGGCAGGCGCTCTTCTTCCTCGAGCTTGTCGAGATGCGCTGCGAGGGTCGCGGCGGCGAACGGGAGCAGCTTCGCCGGCACCTCAGACCACGCGGCATCCAGGAGCTCGCGCACGCTGCGACGTCCTTCGCCCAGCGCCGCGAGCAGTCGATCCTCGCGCTCGGCCCGATGCGCGAGGTATTCATCGAGCTTTGAGTGCGCGTCCCACGCGACCGGGCCGTGGCCCGGGCACAAGACATCGAAGTCCTCGCGGCTGCGCAGCCGCGCGAGCGCGCGCAGGTAGGCCGTGAGCGCGCCGCGGGAGGGAGTTATGAACACGCTGCCCTCGCCCAGGACGGCGTCTCCCGTGAAGCAGGCGCCGGCGCCCACGAGCGCGAAGTGGTCGGCCGAGTGTCCCGGCGTGGCGACCGCCTGGAAGGGCCCGAAGCTCGTGCCCTCGCGCAGCGGCACGTCGACCTCTCCGCTCGCTCCCGCCAGCGGCGCCGGGAAGCGCTCTAGCAGCGCGCCCACCGCCTCGGTGTGGTCGTGGTGAGCGTGCGTGAGCGCGACGCCGCCAAGGCCTCCGCGCGATTCGATCGCCGCATACAGGCGCTCGAGGTGCTCCTCCAGGCGCGGGCCCGGGTCGATGACCCAGGCGGGAGCGCGACCTACGACCCAACTGTTGGTGCCGCTGAGCGTGAGCGGACCCGCGTTCGGCGCGCGCACGTGCAGGATGTCGTGGCGGCGCAGGAGCTCCGTCTCGGGAGAGGCGGACTGCTCTGCGCGGGACGTCGTCATCGGCGGCGACGTTACTGACAGCGCAGGCACGATGACTGCTGGCGCTCGCGAGACGCCTAGGAGATGTTCGCCATCACGTGCTTGATGACCGTGTAGTCCTCGACCCCGTACACGCTCAGGTCCTTGCCGTAGCCGGACTCCTTCAGGCCGCCGTGGGGCATCTCCGAGACGAGCGGGATGTGGTCGTTGATCCAGACGCAGCCGAAGCGCAGCGCTCGCGAGACGCGCAGCGCGCGGCCGACGTCACGCGTCCACACGGAGGAGGCGAGCCCATACTTCGTCGCGTTCGCCCAGGCGATCGCCTGGGCCTCGTCGCCGAAGCGCTGGACGGTGATGACAGGCCCGAAGATCTCGCGCTGGATCATCTCGTCCTCCTGGCGCAGACCGGCGATGACCGTCGGCTCGAGGAAGAAGCCCGGGCGCCCGGGCGGAGCGTTCCCCCCTGTGACGATCTCCGCGTGCTCGGGCCTGCGCGCGAGGAAGCCCTCGACGCGCTCGCGCTGGCGCGCCGAGTTGACCGGACCGAGGGTGGTCTGCGCCGCGAGCGTGTCGCCCATCACCAGCCCCTGGGCCTGCGCCGCCAGACCAGAGACGACCTCGTCGTAGACCTCGCCCGCCGCCAGTACGCGCGTGGCCGCCGTGCAGTCCTGCCCGGCGTTGTAGTAGCCCGTGCCCGCGATCGTCTCGAGCGCGGCATCGAGCTCTACGTCGTCGAACACGACCACCGGCGCCTTGCCGCCCAGCTCGAGATGCACCCGCTTGAGCGTCTCGGCGGCCGTGCGCGCGAAGTGCTTGCCCGTCTCCACCGAACCGGTCAGTGCGAGCATGTCCACGTCGTCGTGGCCGATCAACGCCTCACCCGTCGGCGTGCCCGGGCCCATGACGATGTTGAGAACCCCCTTCGGCAGCACCTCGGCGGCCAGTTCGGCCAGACGCACGGTCGTCATCGGCGTGGTCTCCGCCGGCTTCAGCACCACCGTGTTCCCGGCCGCCAGCGCCGGCGCGAATTTCCAGATCGCCATCATCAGCGGGTAGTTCCACGGCGTCACCTGCCCGATCACGCCGACGGCCTCGCGCCGGGTGAACGACGTGTAGCCCTCCATGTACTCGCCCGCCGCCCTGCCCTCCAGACAGCGCGCGGCGCCCGCGAAGAAGCGCAGGTTGTCGAGCATCACTGGAATCTCATCGCCCAGGACCGCCCCGATCGGCTTGCCTGCGTTGAGCGCCTCCAGGCGAGCGATCTCCGCGCCGTGCTCCTCCAGCAGCGAGGCGATCTGAAGCAGTGCCTGAGAGCGCTGCGCCGGCGTCGTGCTCGACCAGCCCTCAAAGGCAGCACGCGCCGCGCGCACCGCGCGGTCGACCTCCTCGGCACTCGACACGGGGGCGCGTGCGAGCTCCTCACCGGTGGCCGGGTTCAATACGGCTTCGCTCTCGCCGGCGCCGCGCACGCACTCACCGTCGATGAAGTTGCTGAGGGTGCCACCCGCGCTCGCCATCGCCGTCTCAGTCTATGGGCGTATGCGGGGCAGCCGCGCCGGCGCGCGTGGCGGCGCGAGCGCCCGCGCCGACCCCGAACGCTCGCCCCCCGTGCCACGACTAGGATCCTGCGATGAGCTCGCTCGTGCTTGTCGATCGACCGGCCCCGCACGTCGTCCAGCTCACGCTCAACCGTCCCGAGCAGCTGAACGCGATGAACGCCGAGCTGTGCGAGGCGCTGCACGAGCAGCTGCGCACCCTCGCCGCCGAGCGCTCGTGCCGCGCAGTGATCCTGACGGGCGCCGGACGCGGCTTCTGCGCGGGCGTCGACCTGCGCGGCTATGGCGCCGCGCCGGCCAACGACGAAAGCGATCTGCCGCGCGACCGCCTCGAGAACCAGGAGCACATGTCCAAGCTCGTGCTCGGGCTGCGGGCTCTGCCGCAACCGGTGATCGCTGCCGTCAACGGCCCCGCCGCCGGCCTCGGTCTCGCGCTCAGCCTCGGCTGTGACATCCGCTACGCCTCCGCCAAGGCCGTCTTCCGCGTGGCGTTCATCAACATCGGCGTATCCAACTGCGACATGGGCACGAGCTGGCTGCTGCCGCGCCTGATCGGCGCCGCGCGCTCGCACGAGCTGATGCTCACCGGACGGCGCTTCGACGCCGAGGAGGCGCTGCGCATCGGCCTCCTCGCCGACGTCGTAGAGGAGGAGAAGCTGCTCGTGCGCGCCGCGCAGGCGGCCGAGCAGATCGCCGCGCTTGCACCCTGGGGAGTGCGCCTGACCAAGCGCGGGATGTGGAGCGCACTGGAGATCCCCTCCCAGCAGGCCGCCGTCGAGTACGAGGACCGCCAGCAGATCATGGCCACGTTCAGCAAGGGCGTGCCCGAGGCAGTCGGCGCCTTCCTCGAGAAGCGTCCCGCGAGCTTCGACGACTGAGGCTCAGCAGCTGATGGGCGACCTGTTCGACGTCTCCGGCAAGAGCGCGCTCGTGACCGGCGGCTCGCGCGGCATCGGCCTGATGATCGCCCACGGCCTCGTGCAGGGCGGCGCACGCGTGATCGTCTCCTCGCGCAAGAGCGCCGACGTCGAAGCCGCCGCGCAGGAGCTCTCGGCGGTGGGCGAGTGCCACGCGATCCCCGCCGACATCTCCACGCGCGAGGGCGCACTGGCGCTCGCGGCCGCCACGCGCGAACGCTTCCCCTCGCTTGACATCCTCGTCAATAACGCCGGCGCCACGTGGGGCGCGCCGCTCGAGGAGTTTCCCGAGACGGGCTGGCAGAAGGTCCTAGCCACAAACGTCGAGGGCGTCTTTCACCTCACCGTCGCGCTGCTCGGCGAGCTCCGTGCGGCGGCCAGCGCCGAGGATCCCGCGCGCGTCATCAACATCGGCTCGGTCGACGGGCTGCGAGCGCCGTCGGTCGAGAACTACAGCTACAGCGCGAGCAAGGCCGCCGTCCACATGCTCACGCGCCATCTCGCCAAGCGCCTGGCATCTGAGCACATCACCGTCAACGCGATCGCTCCCGGGCCGTTCGAGAGCAAGATGATGGCGTGGGCGCTCGATGACCCGCAGCTGCGCTCGGCGATCGAGCAACGGGTGCCGCTCGGGCGCATCGGGCGCCCCGACGACGTCGCCGGGCTCACGCTGTTCCTGAGCTCCCGCGCCGGCGCATATCTGACCGGAGCGATCATCCCGCTCGACGGGGGTATCACCGGCTGCGGCTGATCGGCGGCGCGCTGCGAGCGGCGACGCTCACGATCGCGGCCCTCAGCGAGCCGGCGAGGCCGCGACGCTCAGTGCTTCGGCAACAGCCGGATGCGTGATCTCCCCGGCGGACACGTTCACGCCCATCCGCAGCCCGGGACTCAGCGCGAGCGCCTCCGACACGCCACGCTCGGCCAGCTCGATCACGTAGGGAAGCGTGGCGTTCGTGAGCGCGTAGGTCGAGGTGATCGGCACAGCCCCGGGCATGTTCGTGACGCAGTAGTGGGTGATGCCGTCCAGCTCGTAGGTCGGCTGCGAGTGCGTGGTCGGATGTGATGTCTCAAAGCAGCCGCCCTGATCGATCGAGACGTCGACGAGCACCGCGTGCGGCTTCATCAACGCGAGCTGCGCGCGCGTGACCACGTGGGGAGCACGTCCGCCGTGCACGAGCACCGCGCCGATCACGAGGTCCGCGGCGGGCAGCATCTCCTCGATCGCGAGCGTCGAGGAGTACACCGTGGAGGCGCGCCCGGCGAATGCCACTTCGAGCTCGCGCAGGCGATCGATCGAGCGGTCGAAGACGAACACGTCGGCCTGCATGCCGATCGCGATCACGGCGGCGTTCATGCCGACGACGCCGCCGCCGATCACGAGCACCGTCGCGGCCGCCACCCCCGGCACGCCGCCGAGCAGGATGCCGCGCCCGCCGAGCGGGCGCTCGAGCATGAAGGCCCCTGCCTGCGTGGCGATCTTGCCGGCCACCTCGCTCATCGGCGCGAGCAGCGGCAGATTCCCGGCGGCGTCCTCGACCGTCTCGTAGGCGATGCACCTCGCCCCCGAGGCCATCAACGCGCGCGCGAGCTCGGGCGCGGCAGCGAGATGCAGGTAGGTGAACAACGTATGCCCGGCGTTCAGCCGCGCGACCTCCTCGGGCTGGGGCTCCTTGACCTTCAAGATCAGCTCGGCGCCTGCGAACAGCGCCTGCGCGTCGGCGACGATGTGCGCGCCCTGCGCGCTGAACTGCTCGTCGCTCATCGCGCTGCCATCCCCGGCGCCGGCCTGCACGAGCACCTCGTGCCCACGCTTAGCGAGCTCGCGCACGCCCGCCGGAGTTATCGCCACGCGGTACTCGTCGCTCTTGACCTCGGTGGGGATGCCGATCCTCATCGCGCCAGCTCTCGTCCGCGCAGCGCGAGCCAGAACTCGATGCGATCGCGCGCGCTCGAGCAGTCGCGCCCGGTCAGCTGCTCCACGCGGCGGATGCGGTAGCGCAGCGTGTGCCGGTGGCAGAACAGCGCAGCGGCGGCCTTCTCCCAATGCCCGTTGTGCTCGATGAACACGTCCAGCGAGCGCACGAGCTCCTCGCCGTAGTCGCCCTCGCCCTGCTCGAGCGGACCGAGCACGTTGCGGCAGTATGAGCTGAGGGCATCGTCGTCCTGCAGCGAGAGCAGCAGCTGAAAGGCGCCGAGGTCGGAGTGCGAGGCCACCTCGGGCGCCTTGCCGTTGCGCAGGCGCACCGCCTCGAGCGCGCAGCGCGCCTCGTGGAAGGCCATGCGTAGGGAGTGCGTGGCAGCGGGACGGGAGGCCGCCGCGCGCACCTCCCCGAAACGGCCCGCGAGCTCGTCGCGGAGCTTGCGCGCGAGCTCGACTGGCGCGCGCTCGCCGGGGTCGATGACCGCGCACAAGAGGCCCGCGCGGATCGCCACCAGGCCGTGGACGCGCTCGCGCTCGAGGCTCCGCTCGGCCGTCGCGGCGGCGAGACTGGGCTCGGCGAGCGCGAACGCGAGCACGGCGAGGCGCTCGCCGATGCCGAAGGGACGAAGGCGCGCCTGCAGGTCCTCGGGATAGAGGTGTCCGGACAGCGCCTCGGCGAGCACGTCGCCGGCCATGCTGCGCTGGAGCATCTCGTAGCGCTCGTCCAGCAGGTGCGCGAACGCACGCTCGGTGATCGCGATGAACGGCAGCTCATAGGGCACCTCGAACAGCGGGAAGCCCTGCCGGCGCGCCGCGCTCACGAGCGCGCCGGGAAGACGCTTGTGGGTGAACCCGGTGCCGAATCCCAGGCCCGCGATCTGGTGGTCAGCCAGACGCTCGATCAGCTGGCGCTGGGTCGCGCCGTCGGTCAGCTGCACCCCCGTCGTCAGCAGCAGCTCGCCCCCTTTCAGCCATGGGGTGGGGTCGGGCAGCTCCGTGCTGTGCACCCAGCGCACGTGATTCCCGGCCGCATCCTGGCCGCAGACGAGCTCGAGGCCCAGCTCGCCAATCAGGCTCGCGACAGTGAGCTCCATCGCTCCACCCCCTCTATCAGGCTCGCGACAGTGAGCTCCATCGCTCCACCCGCTCGGAGGCCTCGGTGAGCACCGGTCGTAGGATCGCCTCGATCTCCTCGAACTGCTCGGGCCCGGCGATCAGCGGCGGGGAGAGCTGCACGATCGGGTCGCCGCGGTCGTCGGTGCGGCAGATCAGGCCGCGGCGGTAGAGCTCGCCGGAGAGGAAGCCGCGCAACAGCTCCTCGGACTCGTCGTGGTCGAAGCTCTGCTTGCTGTCTTTGTCCTTGACCAGCTCGATCGCGTGAAAGTAGCCGGCGCCACGCACGTCGCCGACGATCGGCAGATCGCGCAGGCTCTCGAGCATCGCGCGCAAGGCGCCCTCGTGCTCGAGCACGCGCGCGCACAGCTCCTCGCGCTCGATCAGCTCGATGTTGGCCAGCCCCACCGCGCACGCCACGGGGTGCCCGCCGAAGGTGAAGCCGTGGTTGAAGATCGCCTTGCCGTGCAGGAACGGCTCGGCGATGTGATCGCCGGCGATCACCGCCCCCAGCGGCGCGTACGCCGAGCTGATGCCCTTGGCCGTCGTGATCATGTCCGGCTGATAGTCGTAGCGTTCGCAGCCGAACCAGTAGCCGAGACGCCCCCACGCGCAGATCACCTCATCGGAGATCAAGAGCACGCCGTGGCGGTCGCAGATCTCGCGCACGCGCTGGAAGTAGCCCTCCTGCGGCACGAAGCAGCCACCACCGTTCTGGACCGGCTCGAGGATCACCGCCGCCACCGTCTCGGGTCCCTCGAACGCGATCGCCTCCTCGATCGCGTCGGCGGCCCACAGCAGATCGCGGTCTTCCTGCCAGCGATAGGAGTTGGTGTTGGGCACGTGCACCCCGCCCGGCGTCAGCGGTTCGAAGGGCGTGCGCAGGGGTGTCAGGCCGGTCGCGGTCAACGCCCCCATCGAGGTGCCGTGGTATGCGAGGTGGCGGGAGACGAGCTTGTGGCGCCTCGGCTCGCCCTGCGCGGCGTGGTATGCCTTGGCGAGCTTCCACGCCGACTCGACCGCCTCCGAGCCGCCCGAGGTGAAGAACACGCGGTTGAGGTTGCCCGGCGTGAGCCCGGCGATGCGCGTGGCGAGCTCGATCGCGCGTGGATGGGCGTAGCTCCAGTTCGTGTAGAACGCGAGCTCCTTCGCCTGCGCCGCCGCCGCCTCGGCAAGCTCGGCGCGCCCGTGGCCGACGTTGACGCAGTAGAGCGCCGACAGTCCGTCGAGGTGGCGCTTGCCGTGCTCGTCGTACACGTAGCAGCCCTCGCCGCGGACGATCACAGGGACCTCGTGGTCGGAGTAGGAGCCCATGCGCGTGAAGTGCATCCACAGGTGTCGCTTGACCTGCTCCTGGAGATCACCGGGCATCGAAACACCGCCTCCTCGATCGCTGACTAGACAGTGAGGACAACGCTAGCCGCTGTTGATGTGCCGCTCAATAAGCCGCGTGGTCAACAACTTGTGCACCGATTGTACGACTCGTCCAATTGAACGCGCCGGTTTTGGGGATCGCGCCCATTGCGCGTGCGCCGTCGCGGCGCGTACCTTTGCCCACAAGAGCGCAGCATCTCCGAGGCATCCCACGAGAGGAGCCGTCGATGGCCAGCGAAAGCGCCGCATTGTCGGGAGCCCCAGCGTCCTCGGGCGTCGTGGACAAGGGCCTGAAACGAAACGCGATCGGCTACCTCTCGAACATCGTCATCGGCGTCGCCTCGACCGCGCCCGCGTATTCGCTCGCGGCGACGCTCGGCTTCGTCGTCGCCGTCAAAGGCGTCGGCGTGCACGCGCCCGCCGTGATGCTCGTCTCCTTCGTCCCGATGCTGCTGGTGGCCGCCGCCTACAAATACTTCAACCGCGCCGACCCCGACGCGGGCACCACGTTCGCCTGGGTCACGCGCGCGATGGGCCCCACACAGGGCTGGATGAACGGGTGGGCGATCTTCCTGGCGGACGTGATCGTGATGGCCTCGCTCGCCGACATCGCCGCCATCTACACGTACAAGCTGTTCGGCTTCACCGAATTCGGGGAATCCAAAGCCGCGATCATCGTCGGGGCGATCGTGTGGATCGCGTTGATGACTTGGATCTGCTACCGCGGCATCGAGCTCTCCGCCCGCATCCAGCAGATCCTGTTGAGCGTCGAGGTGTTCATCCTCGCGCTCTTCTCCGTGGTGGCCTTCGTCAAGATCTTCGGCAGCCATCCCCCGAGCGACTCGATCAAGCCCTCGCTGTCGTGGTTCAACCCGTTCGCGATGAAGTTCGGTGACCTACTCGACGCCATCCTGCTCGGTGTCTTCATCTACTGGGGCTGGGATTCTGGCGTGGCGGTCAACGAGGAGTCAGAGAACCCCGCCGAGGGGCCAGGAAAGGCGGCCGTCGTCTCGACGATCCTGCTCGTGGTCATCTACGTGCTCGTTTCGGCCGCCGCCCAGTCCTTCCACGGCACCGGATTCCTGATCAACAAGGAAAACCAGAGCGACGTGCTCAACGCGCTCGGCAAGGGCGTGCTCGGGGGCGGCCTCGACAAGCTCCTGATCATCACGGTGCTGACGTCGGCGTCCGCCTCGACACAGACGACGATCCTGCCCACCGCCCGCACGACGCTATCGATGGCGCACTGGAAAGCCGTCACCAACCTGCTGTCGCGCATCCACAAGCGCTACCTGACCCCGACCGTCTCGACGCTCGGCTTCGGACTGCTGTCGGTCGCCATCACCGTCCCCCTGCTGCTGCTCTCCGAAAGCGTCCTCGAAGACTCGATCACCGCGATCGGCTTCCCGATCTGCTTCTACTACGGATACACGGGCGTCGCCTGCCTGGTCTACTACCGCCACGAGCTGGGCAAGAGTCTGCGCAATTTCCTGCTGCTGGGTCTCGGCCCGCTCCTCGGCGGCCTGATTCTCTGGGGTGTAGGCGTCAAGGCGGCCTTCTACTACGGACATGCCGAAAACGTCTCAGCCAAGCCCATCCTCGGTATCACGCTGCCGCTGTGGATGGGCATAGGCGGCATGATCCTCGGCGCCGTGATCATGCTCGCCTCGCGTCCGTTCTTCCGTGAGTACTTCTCGCGCAAATGGGAAACCGCACCTCCCGGCCTGCTCGATCAGCCGCCGCCGCTCGAGCCGACCCCCGCGCGCGTGGACTTCTGAGGCATGCGCGGATGAAGCTCTCAGGGGGGCACGGCGCGCGGGATCGAGGGACCCGCGCGCCGTGTGAGTACGGGCTGAACACGTCGGGCGGACGAGAGCTCAGACGCGTGGCGAGGGCAGCGGCACACGTCTGATTCCGGCTACTTCCTCGAAGCCTCGGTCAAAGCTCAGTATTTCTGCGATTTTGCGGCGTCGCATCACCGCCGCGTGGACCGCGTCGCGCGCCGACAGCATCGGGTGAGATTGGGCGAGATCCTTGGCAAGCAGCACATCCGCCTCCTCGACGGCGAACACGTCGTCGACGATCTCGCGCAGAGCGTCGAAGACGGGCTGGATCGCGTCGCGGCGATTGGCAGAGACGTAACGATGCAGGAGCTCTTGAAATACCTCGCTGCTGGTTGCCAGATGGCGTTGCTCGCCGGCGAATCGCTCGAGCACTCGCTGCACGTCGATCTTGCGGCTGGGGTCGTTGCCGACCATGTACATCGGTACGTTCGAGTCAACGAAGATCAAGCGTCCTCAGCGCCTCCCATCCCCGCCTCGATCTCTGCCAGACGCGAGGCCTCCATCTCTGTCAGGAGCGTGCCCACGTCGGGAGGCATCGGGAAGCTGTAGCTGGCGGCCTTGCGTATGGCTGCGAGCTTGCGCTCCACATCACCGGTTGACACCTCGCGCTCGGCTGCGCGCAGGGACTGCCGGACCCACTCCGACATGGTGAGACCCACGGCCTGAGCCGTGCGCTCATAGCGCTCCAGTTCCTCGTCCCTTACGACAACCTGCAATCTCTTACTCATATAATGAGTATATCATACTACCGGAGTGCTCACCCTCGCAGACGCGACGCTCAGCCGGGTGGCACCTCGACCAGCCCATGAGGCGCCCCGTACTCCGCCAGCAGCTCCAGGAACGGCGCCGGCGGGAAGGCCTCGGGCCCGAGCACGCCGGTGCCCTTCCAATCCCCGCGATCGAGCAGCTCCAGCGCGACGACCGGGTTGATGGCGGTCTGCCATACGACCGCCTGGCTGGCGTACTCGCGCATCGTCGTCTCGTTGTCGACCACTTGGTAGAGGTAGCTGGAGCGTGGCTTGCCGTCCTTGCCGGTTCCCGTGACCCACGTGCCCGCGCAGGTGCGCCCGCTCATGCGCTCGCCCAGCGTGGCCGGGTCGGGCAGCGCGGCCGCGACCAAGTCGCGCGGGGCGACCTGCACGCCGCGCACGGACACCGGCTCGGTTGAGTCCAGGCCCAGTTTGTGCAGCGTGGCGAGCACGTCGATGAACTCCTGCCCGAGCCCATACTTGAACGTCACGCGCTCGCAGGCCACCCAGCGGGGGATCAGCACGACCTCCTCGTGCTCGACGTTCACGCACTCCACCGGTCCGATCCCCTCGGGGAACTCGAACACCTCGGGCTCTGAGAAAGGCGCGGTCGTGTAGAAGCCGCGCTCGCGCTCCCACACCAGCGGTGGGTTCAGGCACTCCTCAATCGTCGTCCAGATCGAGAACGTCGGCGCGAAGTCGTAGCCCTCGACGACCAGGTCGGCGCCATCGCGCACGCCCACTTCCTGGATGCTGGAGAACAGCTCGTCGGCCGCGTAGCGCGCGAACACGTCGGAGAGGCCGGGCTCCACCCCGATCCCGACGAGCGCGAGCAGGCCCTCGTGCTGCCACTGCTCGTGGCGCGCCAGCTGGCGCTCGCCGAGCATCTCTCCGGGCAGCTCGTGCGGGCGCTCGGGGTGGGGGTGCGACAGCGTCATCGCCATGTCCAGGTAGGTGACGCGGGCGTCGAACGCCGCCGTGAAGATCGGCTCGTTGAAGCGGGGGTCGCACGCGTTCAGGAGCGCGTCGGGCGCGACGCGGGCGATCAGCTCGCCCAGCTCCTCGACGCTCGAGGCATCCACGCGCGCAGCCTCGAAGCGGTCGGGCTCGGCGAGCCGCTCACAGGCGGCTCGAGCGCGCTCGAGCGAGACGTCCGCGAGCACGAGGAGCTCGAAGGCCGGCCGGCGCTGGGCGATCGCGGCGAAGGCCGCCCCCACCCCACCGGCTCCGATCACGAGCACCTTCATCGCACCCAGTCTGACGCAAGCGCACTCGTACGGTGTGAGGCAACCCAGCAGGTTGCTCCCATATGCTGCGCCGATTCCCGCGGTGAGGAAAACAACGCCAGCCCTCGCTCAGACGGGCACCGGTCTGCCCCCTCTTCCATCTACGCCGTTCGACCGCTCGCCGCCGCCCTCAGAGGACGGTCGCGCGGCGCGCGAGCGTCGGCGCACGGGCCGCGCGGGCCGACGCGGCGCGGGCGCGCTCACGTGGGTCCCCTCGCCCGTTCTCAGCCGCACTGAGATCGCGCTCGCGGCGCTCGCCGCCGTGGCGCTCGCCGTGCTGACCAGCTGGCCGCTCGTGCTGCACATGCCCAGTCGCATCGCGCCGGACCTCGGCGATCCCGTGCGCACAGCGTGGGAGATCGCGTGGGTCGGCCACGCGATGCTCCACGACCCCCTGCACATCTTCAACTCAAACGCCTTCTATCCGCACCCGCTGAGCCTGGCGTTCAGCGATTCGCTGCTCGGCTACGGCCCGACCGCGTTCTTCGGCTCGGGCACCGTCGCCGCACTCGTCCGCTACAACCTGCTGTTCCTGTGGGCCTGGTCGCTGTGCTTCTTCGGCGCCTACCTGCTCGCGCGCGAGCTCGGCCTCGGCCGGCTCGGCGGGGCGCTCGCGGGAGTCGCCTTCGCGTACGCGCCATACCGCGTGACCGAGGCGGGGCACCTGCACGTGATCTCCTCCGGCGGGCTCGCGCTCGGCCTGTTCCTGCTCCTGCGCGGCTATAGGCGCTGCTCGCGGGGCCTCGTGCTGGCGGGCTGGCTGGTCTCGGCCTGGCAGATCAGCCTTGGCTTCACACTGGGGCTGCAGTACGCCTACCTGCTCGCCGTGCTCGCGTTGATCGTGCTCGTGTTCTGGTGGCGCGGGCGCCTGGACCCCGGCGTCGCCTGGCGTGGCGCGAAGGACCCCGAGCGGGCGGCCGACGCCGACGGCTCGAGCCAGGCGAGGGCGCCGCAACGCTCCACGCGCGGCCCGCTGGTGCCGCGCCGTCTGCTGAGCGTGACGCTGGTCGGACTCGCCGTCCTGGGCACCGTAACCGTGTATCAGGCGCGGCCCTATCTCAAGGTCGCGGCTCTGTACCCGAGCGCGAAGCGCACGCTACGCGAAGTCGAAACCTACTCCGCCGGACCAGCCGCGCTGCTCGCCGCCTCCTCCGAGAACCGTGTGTGGGGCTCGCTCACGGAGGGCATGCGCGCGAAGGTCAACTCCAAGAACGAGAGCGTATTCTTCCCCGGCGGGCTGATCCTGGCGCTGGCGCTGATCGGCCTCGCCGCCGGCGGGCTCACACGACGATTGCGTTTCGGCCTGCTCGTCGGCGTCGTCACCTGCTCGATCCTCGCGCTCGGCTTCGGCATCACGGGCGCCGGCTATCCGTATCGCCTGCTCTACGACTACGCCCCCGGCTGGGACGGCGTGCGCGTGCCGGGACGGATCTTCACGCTAGCGACGCTGTTCTACGCCCTGCTCGCGGGAGCCGGCCTGCAGGCGCTCGTCGCGCGGCTGCCCGCGTGGCTGGCGCGCATGCGCGCGTGGACGGCGGAGCGCTCGTTGACGGGGCGCTCGCTGACGGCCGCACCGGCAGTGGTCGGCGTGGTGGCGCTCGTGGGCCTGCTGGGCGAAGGCGCGGGCCACCTCGGCCACCCCGTGGTGCCGCAGCCGGTGAAGGCTGAAATCGGCCTGCCGGGTCCGCTGCTGGACCTGCCCACCGACGGCGCGCTCGATCGCGTCTGGCAGTACTTCTCCACCGACGGCTTCTACGAGATCCCGATCGGCAACAGCACCTTTGACATACCCGCCGTGGACGATCTGCGCGGCGGCATGAACGGCTTCCCCGACCGCGCGAGCGTCGAGAAGCTGCGTCACTACCACATCCGCACGGTCGTGCTGCACACGGTGCTCCCCAAGGGCCTGCCGCCGGAACACGGCGCCGTCATCCCCGAGCCCCCCGACCCGGCGGCCGCCGCGCAGAAGCCGATCGCGGGCCTCGGCATCACGCGCCGGCAGGTCGGCTCGGTGGTCATCTATGAGATCGGGCCCGGACCGGCGGCTCTGCACGGCACCGATTGATGAGCGCCGCCCCGCCCGCAGGCGCGAGCCCACAACCCCCCCGCGCGCGCGACGGTGCCCGCCGATCGCGCGCGGGGCGCCGGCCGTGGCTCACCCGCCCACGGATCGCGCTGGCGGCGGTCCTGCTCGTGGGCCTCTCCTCGGCGGTGATGATCCAGAGCTTCTCCTGGAACCAGACATCCCACTACGACCTGATCCGGGCGCTGAACGACGACGAAACGACGATCACCCGCTACCAGCAGAACACCGGCGACAAGGTCGAATATCCGAAGGGGTCGGGGCGCTTTTACTCGGCGCGCGCGCCCGGCCTCGCACTCTTCGCGCTGCCCTTCTACGACTCGTTGAAGCTCGTGGGCGCCGAATCGTGGACGGACTCGCACGTCGCGCCACCTGACCACCCGGGCGACGAGATGATCTATCTGATCGGCCTGTGGGGCAACGTGCTGCCGGGCCTGCTGCTGGTGTTGCTCGCGTGGCGCGTGGCCGAGCGCTTCGAGCCGGGCTACGGCGTGGCGGCAGCGGTGGCGCTCGGCCTCGGCACGATGGTGCTGGCGTTCTCGCAGCTGCTCTTCTCGCACGCCTTCACCACGTTTCTCACGTTCGCCGCCTTCTGGCTGATGCTGAGCGAGCGCGATGGGCCGCCGAGCCCGGTGCTGCTCGGGCTCGCGGGCCTGGCGATGGGCTACGCGTTCTCCTCTGAGTACCCCACCTTCTTCGCAGCGCTCGTGCTCGGGCTGTTCCTGCTCTCGCGCAGGGACTGCCTCACGGTGCTCGGCGTCCTGCGCCGAGGCGGCGCCTACGTGGCCGGCGGCCTCGTCGGCATCGTCCCGCTGCTCCTTTACAACCACTACGCCTTTCGCTCCTGGACACACCTCGCCTACTCCGACGTGCCGCGCCAGCAGAAAGGCTTCTTCGGGATCGGCGCCCCAAGCCTGAGGGTGCTCGCGACGCTGCTGTTCGACTCACGCGGCCTGCTGACCATCTCCCCGGTGCTGATCATGGGCGCGATCGGCACCGTGATGCTCTACAGGCGCGGCCGGCGCGCGGAGGCGCTCACGATCGCTGGCATCTGCGTGTGCTTCCTCACGTACAACTCCGGCTACTACCTGCCCTTCGGCGGCGGCTTCATGGGTCCGCGCTTCCTCGACACGCTGCTCCCGTTCCTGGCCTTCCCGATCGCGCTCTCGCTCAAGCGCTTCCCCGGCCCGACGATCGCGCTGGCGGCGGTCTCGATCACGACGACGGTGATCGCCACGACCACGCACCCGTTGGTGGGCTACGAGAACGAGACGGTCACGTGGATGCGCTTCCTCTCCCAAGGCCTCTTCCAGCCCACGATCGCCTCCGCCTACGGGCTGGGTCGCGGCTGGGGCGGCATCTGGCCGTTCTTCCTGGCCGCCGGGGGGGCGCTCGTGCTGGCCGCGTGGGCGACACCGCGCCTGCGCCTGTCGGCGGGCGCCTTGAGGGCAGGGGTGCTGACACTCATCGGCTGGGCACTGTTCGCCGCGCTCGCCCCGACCGTGCTCGGGATCGACCACGCGGGCCTGCAGAGCATCTACAACGCGGGCGACCACACCGCCTTCAACCTGAAGCTGCACTCGGGCAGCACCTACCCGCTGAAGACGCTCACCGCGGCCGCCGCCCTCATGGGCGCGCTCGCGCTATTCGCGATGAGGCTTGCGCGCCACCAACCGGACGGCCCGTCCGAAGGGCTCGACGCGGGCCTTCGATCGCGCCGGCAGCCCGCGCTGAGCGCGTAGGCGCCCCTCAGTCGTCGGCGACCTTCACGTCGCACTTGGCGGCGTGGAGCTGGCGGCAGACGACCACGTAGCCCTCGCGCGGCTGTTCGTGGGAGTTCGTGAGCCCGGCATCGAAGCGCGTGGAGCTCGTCCCGCCGCTCCAGTCATAGATGTACAGGCGCTTGATCTGCGGCAGCGCGCCAGCGAGGCCGAACATGTATTTGAGCACCTTGGCCGCGCGCGTCAGCCCCGAGCCGTGCTTGTTCGGGAAGCCGAGGAACTGGACGATCCCGCCCGTCTCCGTCAGCCACACCTGGCCGCCGAGGGCCTTGACCAGATCGCGGGTGCGCCAGCTTTCCAGGCGGTTGATGTCCGAGTAGTTGTGCAGGCCCCAGATGCTCGGCATGACCGTCTCCAGGTGGTGGATCTCGCGCTTGAATTCCGCGATGTATTGGAGCGTGGGCGCGATGTACTCGGCGTCGAGCACGTCCAGTCCGATGACCGTGCAGCCCTTGCATACGCGCAGCAGCTGCTGGTAGTACTGGGCCGCCTGCGTGGCTGAGGGGCTGGAGAAGGCCCCCTTCACATTGCCGCGGTTGGACTCGTCCCAGGACTCGTATTGGCGCACGTGGGGGAAGCGCACGATGAACTTCTGCACATCGCGCTGGTAGCTCTTCAGGTTCGGCAGCTTCGTCGGCGTGTATTCGGAGTGGTAGAAGGCGACGAGCACCTGCTGGTGGGCCGCTTCGGCGGCGTGGATGAAATTGGTCGCGAGCTCGAGCGACCAAGGATGCGCGACCGCGTCGTAGGGGGCCACGTAGCGCACAACCTTGGTGTTCAGCTGCTGCCACAGGGGGTTGGCGAACATCTTCGCCTGCTCGTTGCCGATGCCCGTCACGTAGGCGCTGGCTGTGCGCGCCTTCGGCTTGCCGGCGGCGGCGTCGGTCTGCGCGAGCGGGCCCGCTGCCAAGGCGGCGAGCAGCAGCGCGATGGCTGCCAGCGATATGCGGCGGCGTGGGTTTCTCATACCAATGCGCAACAGCGCCAGGACCCGATCGTTGCGAAGGACCCCACACTCTTACCAGGCGCTTCGCCTGCGTCCTGCCCCGCCGCGGGAGTTTTAGCTGGCGTTTACGCCCTCCGCAACAGACGGCCCGGCCCCGCCGCCGGCGCGCGTGCGGCGCTGCCATGCCGACGTGGACCCTCAAGTGTCCTCGTCGGTGGGCCACGGGGCCATCGTGCTCGAAGAGGCCGCGCTCAGCACGGCGTCGTAGCGACGGCGCACGTCCTCGCGATCGGCCTTCTCCGGGACCGACTCCTCGCACGCGCGCAGGATCATCTCCGCCTGCGCGAGCAGCAGCTCGCGCTGCTCGGCCGAGCGCGAGTACGCCATCACCTTGGCGAGCCCGTCGAGCTGGCGGATCATCACCGCGGGCATGCCGCGGCTGGCCTGGCGGATCTTGTCGTGCGAGCGCTCGACCAGGCGGCGGAAGCTGACTGTCACCGTGATCACGCGCAGGTGTCCCGCCGCGTCGCGATGGACGGTCGCCGGGTGCCAGCGATAGGCGAGCTTTCCCAGCCCGTCGCCGAGCCAGTCGACGCACGCGATCGCCGTAAAGGTGTCGTTGACGGCTGGCGAGAGCGCGCGGATGGCGATCTCGACGAGCTGATCGACGGCGAAGGAGAGATCCTGTGTGAGCGTGCGGTGCGGACCGGTGGCGTGGGCGCCACCGAGCGCGCGGGCGACGCCTGAAGTCGCGGCGGCGGGCCACACGTTCGCCAGCGGCTCGCCCTCGACGACGAAGTGGCCCGGGCGGTGCAGCAGGCGGATCACCGCGTTGCTCGCCGCCGAGATGTCGATCAGCCTGCTCACGCTCACGAACTGCAGGTAGCCGCTGCTCGGGGCGCGCACGACGCCGCTGTCCTCATCCAGGCGCACGAGCATCTCCGCGAGCGACGGGCCCGACTTGGCGAAGCCCGGGGCGGGCATCGTGACCTCGGCCTCGATCGCCCTTGACAAATCTCCGGCGATACTCGCGATCACCTGCGGAAGCTGAATCGATTTGGCGATGTGGTCGATGAACACGACGAGCACGACCACGTCCACGATCACCAGCGCCATCGTCACGGTCAGCGACAGGTGCGGCACGAATTCCCCGTGCGCATGAGGACCGATCGAGACGAGCGTGAGGATCGCGTACACGAACGTCGCGACGAAGCTGCCGAGCGTCACCTGCGTGATGCGGTCGCGGATGAAGTTGCGCAGCATGCGCGGGCCGAACTGCGTCGAGGCGAGCGTCAGCGTCACGATCGTGATCGAGAACACCAGCGTCACGACCGTGATGACCGCGGCTGCGATCGTGGTCAGGATCTGCCGGGCCGCATCCGCAGTGCCGCTGATGGTCCACGAGGGCAGCGTCAGCGTGCCGTCGTAGGCTGCCCGATCGAGGGCGTAGGTGCCGGCGAACAGCGCGACCGCCAGCACGAGCAAGGCCGTCGGCACCAGCCACAGGTTCGTGCGCAGAGCCTCGCGCCGCCAGGCGGACGGCAGTGGGAAGCCGATCCTCATGTCCGCGTGCGCGCCTTACGCTGAGAGCTGCGGCCCCGCGCAAGGCAAATCGAGAGGTGAAGGTGTCCGGGCATGGTGTTCGACGCCATCAAGCGCTGCCGACCAGTCTTCCCGGCTCACCGGCGCCTACGATACTTCCTCACGGCACACCAGGATCGCCTGGTAATAGCCGCAGTCGGGAACTCGGCGAGCTCTGGCGCTCTGCCTTCAGAAGTGTCCCTTGACGCCCTCGGTGGAGATCGTACGGGTGTCCTGCGGTGCGGTGCGCAGGATCAGGATCTCAGCTGGAACGCGGTCGAGCATCCACCGCAGATCCTCATAGCTGAGGCCCACACGAGGGTCTTCGTCGGCGGAGACGATGATGCGGTCGAAGTGCTCCTGCTCGATCAGTTTGCGCAGCGCGTCACGCGCGGAGCGCCCGCGACCGACGCGAGACTCGACCGGCACGCCCAGCGAGGAGGCGCGTTGCTCGATCGCCTCGAGCAGTGGCATCCCCCGTGCGCACTGCACCGGCAGCGCCGTGTCGAGGGGCAGGTTCATCGGCACGTTAGCCAGGAATGCGGGCATGATGATCGCGTTCTCGGCCTTCGCCAGGCGCACGGCCGCCTCGAAGGAGCGTCGCGAGATCGCTTCGCCGGTGAACGGGAGCAGGATCCGGCGCGTGCCAGGAACACGGTTGCGTGACGGTGCTCGGCCGTGCGGGGGCAGCCAGTAGCCGGCCGCGATGCCGAGCAGGACTCCCGCGCATGCGATCGCCACGATTGCGCCCGCGCTCATAGGTGCTCCCCGGCCGAGCCGTTCAGCCGCTGGGCACGATCGGCGACGATGCGCACGTCCACGCCCGGCAGCCGCGCCATCAGGCGCTGGGGCAGCGGGGTGCGCAGCCGCCCGAGCCCCCGCGCCGGGCGCGAGCGGCCGATCAGGATGTAGGTGCTCCCGCGGCGCCTGGCGACTTCGGCGATCGCGCCCGTCAAGTCGTCTGACTCCTCCTCGATCATCCT
The DNA here is from genome assembly GCA_963722435.1 of uncultured Solirubrobacteraceae bacterium. Taxonomy (GTDB): domain Bacteria; phylum Actinomycetota; class Thermoleophilia; order Solirubrobacterales; family Solirubrobacteraceae; genus Palsa-744. Next base: position 412,012 of record CAVRKZ010000002.1, read on the forward strand.
CGCCCCCAGCACCGATGCGAGCTGGCGCAGCGCTGCGAGCGAGCGCTGCTGATCGTCGGAGAGCTCCCTCCCGGGGTTGCGGACCCACAGCAGATCGAGCCCGGCGCCTAGGCGTTGGGCCGAGCGCCACGCGCGGCGCACGAGCCGCTGGGAGCCCGGGTATGGCTCGACGAGCGCGAGCAGGCGCTCGCCGACGGCCTGCGGCGCATCGGCGGCGAGGCTCTCCTCGCGTGAGCCGACCAGCTCTGTGGTCAGGCGCTTGGCGCCGACCTCCTCGGCGACCTGGCGCAGCGCCACCTCGCGCAGCGCCGAGAGGTTCTCGATCTTGAAGAAGTTGTTGAGCGCCGCGTCGATGCGCTCCGGCGGGTAGACCTTGCCGGCGCGCAGGCGCTCGAGCAACGCCTCGGGCGTGAGGTCGATCAGCACGACCTCGTCGGCGCGACCAAGGATCGCATCGGGGATCGTCTCGCGCACACGGATGCCGCTGAGCTCGGTGATGTGGTCGTTGAGTGACTCGAGGTGCTGGACGTTGAGCGTCGAGAGCACGTCGATACCCGCGTCGAGCACGGATTCGACGTCCTGGTAGCGCTTCGCGTGCTCGCAGCCCGGGGCGTTCGTGTGGGCGAGCTCGTCGATCAGGCAGACCTCCGGTGCGCGGCGCAGGATCGCCGCCAGATCCATCTCTTCGATGGTCGTCTCGCGGTACTGCACGCGCATCCGGGGAAGCAGGGGCAGGCCGTCCGCGAGACGTGCCGTCTCGTCCCTGCCGTGCGTCTCGAGCAGTCCGATCACGACGTCCCGTCCGGCCTCCTGCTCGGCCCGACCCTCGAGCAGCATGCGGTAGGTCTTGCCGACCCCGGCAGCCATCCCGATGAAGACCTTGAGACGACCGCGGTGGGGTTCGGCGGGGGCAGCCATTGTGGAAAGGTCGCGCTCGCGTCGTTCGCGCCGCGCTCGCCGCTCATCCCCCGAGCAGGTTGTGCACGATCAGGTCGATCAGCTTGATGCCGATGAACGGCGCGATGATTCCCCCGAGACCATATATCCAGAGGTTACGCCGCAACAGCGCGCTCGCGCCGATTGGCCGGTAGCGCACACCGCGCAACGACAGCGGGATCAGCAGCGGGATCACGAGCGCGTTGAAGATGATCGCCGATACGATCGCCGATTCCGGGTTGCCGAGGTTCATGATGTTGAGCACGTGCAGGGGCCCCTCGGCTCCCGCGCTGGCCGCGTAGGTGGAGATGAAGACCGCCGGCAGGATCGCGAAGTACTTGGCGACGTCGTTGGCGATCGAGAAGGTCGTCAGCGCGCCGCGGGTGATCAACAGCTGCTTGCCCACCTCTACGATCTCGATCAGCTTCGTGGGGTTGGAGTCGAGGTCGACCATGTTGCCGGCCTCACGCGCCGCCTGCGTGCCGGTGTTCATGGCCACGCCCACGTCCGCCTGGGCGAGCGCGGGGGCGTCGTTGGTGCCGTCGCCGGTCATCGCGACCAGGCGCCCGTCCTGCTGCTGCTCGCGAATCAGCGCGAGCTTGCGCTCGGGGGTCGCTTCGGCGAGGAAGTCATCGACGCCGGACTCCTCGGCGATCTTGGCAGCGGTGAGCCGGTTGTCGCCCGTGACCATGACGGTCTTGATTCCCATCGCGCGCAGCTGGTCGAAGCGCACCCTCATGCCCTCCTTGATCGTGTCCTTCAGGTACACGACCCCGAGCACCTGGCTGTCGCGCGAGACCGCCAATGGCGTGCCGCCCTCGTTGCCGATGCGGTCGAGCTCTGCCTGAAGCTCGGGCGGCGGCGAGCCGCCTTCGGAGCGCACGAGCTCGATGATCGCGTCGCCGGCCCCCTTGCGCAGCTGCTGGCCGTCGATGTCGACGCCGCTCATGCGCGTCTGCGCGGTGAAGGGAACGAACTCTGCATTCATCGTCGTCATGTCGTGCTCGCGGATGCCGTACTGCTTGGCCAGCACGACGATCGAGCGGCCCTCGGGCGTCTCGTCGGCGAGCGACGCCAGCTGGGCCACCTCGGCCAGCTCGGACTCGGCGACACCGGGCATCGGCACGAACTCCGACGCCAGGCGGTTGCCGATCGTGATCGTGCCCGTCTTGTCGAGCAGCAGCACGTCCACGTCGCCCGAGGCCTCGACCGCGCGACCGGACAGGGCGAGCACGTTGCGCCGCACGAGGCGATCCATGCCGGCGATCCCGATCGCGCTCAAGAGGGCGCCGATGGTTGTCGGGATCAGCGCGACCAGCAACGCGATCAGGCTGGTCTCCGAGATCGCCGTGCCCGCGAAGAGGCCGAAGGGACGCAGTGTCGCCACGACGATCACGAAGATCAGCGTGAGCGCAGCGAGCAAGATGTTGAGCGCGATCTCGTTCGGCGTCTTGCGCCGCTCGGCGCCCTCGACGAGCGCGATCATGCGGTCGAGGAAAGACTGCCCGGGCTCCTGGGTGATTTCAACGACGATCTCATCGGAGGTCACGCGCGTACCGCCCGTGACCGCGCTGCGGTCTCCCCCGGACTCCCGGATCACGGGCGCCGACTCGCCCGTGATCGCCGACTCGTCAACGGTGGCTATGCCCTCGATCACCGTGCCGTCGCCGGGGATCAGCTCTCCGGCCGGCACGACCACGACATCGCCGCGAGTGAGCTCGGCGGCCGCCTTGGTGGAGCCGTCGCGCATTTTCGCCACCGTCTCCTTGCGCATCGCGCGCAGCGTGGCCGCCTGGGCGCGGCCACGGCCCTCGGCGAAGGCCTCGGCCATGTTCGCGAACACGACCGTCAGCCACAGCCACACCGAGATCGTGAACGTGTACCACGAGGGCTCGCTGCCGCCGAGCGACTGGCCACCGCCGAGCTGGATGAACCAGGTGGCGGTTGTGATGACCGCGCCGATCTCCACGACGAACATCACCGGGTTGCGGATCTGCACGCGCGGGTCGAGCTTCTTGAAGCTGTCGAGCAGCGCACGGCCGACGATCTCGCGCTGAAACAGTGAGATCGCCTGACGTTCCTGCGCTGCCGGCTGGGCGGACATCAGCTTGTCCCTCCTGTGAGACGGTCGAGTGCGAGGTTGAGCTCGAGCACGTTCACGCCTTCTTCACCGGAGAAGCCGAGCCCGCGCCCGGCGGTGTAGCTGGCGATCAGCCCGTCGACGGTCGCCCGCGAGAGATGACGCACGGCCGCTATGCGGTAGGCCTGAATCCAGGCGTTCGCCTTCGAGATTTCAGGATCCAACCCCGAACCCGAGCTGTTGACCGCATCGACGGGGATCCTTGCCACCGTCAGGCCGGGGTCGTATTCGGCTTTCGTAGCGGGGCTCTTGTTCAGTTCGAGATACGCCTTGATGTTTTCTTCGTCGGCTTCCTTGGTCTTCACGCTATTGGGTCCGTGGTTTGAGAACGTGCTCGCCGCGGCGTTGTAGGCGCCGCCTTCGGTGGCCGAAGGGCGCGATTGGAAGTAGCGCGGGTCCGGTTCGGTGACGAGTTCGCCTTCCTTTTCCTCCGGCTTGCCGTTCTTGGCGATCACCGGAGAGGCGAAGCTCTGACCGATGATCTTCGAGCCGACGAGCTTGCCGTCGAGGTGGATCTGTTGCCCGTTGGCGTCGCCCGGGAACGCGACCTGGCTGATGCCGGTGATCGCGAGCGGATATATGAGCCCGGTCAGGATCGCGAAGACGATGATCGCGAGAATCGAGGTGATGGTGTCGCGCTGCCAGGGTTTCATGTCAGTAGAGGTGTCCGGTCAGGCCCTGGACGATCGGTCCGAGCAGCAGGGCGGGGAAGAAGGTCAGCGCGCCAACGAGGATGATCACCCCGATCAGCAGCACCACGAATGTGCCGTTGTCGGTGCGCATCGTGCCGAGACCTGCGGGTGTGACCCGCTTCCCGACGAGAGCGCCGGCGACGGCGAGCGCGAACAGGATTGGGGCGTAGCGCGCGAACAGCATGACAAAGCCCCCGAGGACGTCGGCAAAGGCGATGCCGTGTGCCCCCAGATTGCCTGCATTCGGCTGGATGAGACCGGTGTAGCCGGGGAACGCGGAGCCATTGTTGTTCGCCTGGGACAGGTATGCGTAGAAGCTCTCGGAGAAGGCCTGCGGCGTATGGATGCCGAGCTTGCCGGCCGAAGTCGCCACTTCCGAGATCGACTTGCGCCCAGCCTGAGTCGCGACTGCCAGCGCGGTGCCGAACAGCGCCGCGAGCGGCGTGATCAGGATCCCGAGACCAGCGAGCTTGATCTCTCTGGCCTCGATCTTCTTGCCCAGCCACTCGGGCGTTCGTCCGACCATCAACCCGCCGATGAACACCGCGAGCAGCACGTAGAGAAGAATCGAGTACAGCCCGGTTCCCACGCCGCCGAAGATCACCTCGCTGGCTGAGAGGTTTGCGAACGGAACTGCTCCGCCAATTCCCGTGAATGACTCGATCGAGCTGTTTACGGAACCGTTTGAGGTCACCGTGGTGGTGACGTCGAACAACGCAGAGCCCGCGATGCCGAAGCGCTGCTCCTTGCCTTCGAGGTTGCCGCCGCCCGAGCCCGCGATCACCCCCGTGTGCAGTCCCGCCGCGCGCTGCGCGGGCGAGCCGTGCGCCTCGGCAATGTACGCGACGGACGCCGCGCCAATGAACATCACCATCACGGTCGCGAAGATCGCGTAGCCCTGGCGACGATTGCCGGTCATGCGCCCATACATGAAGATCAGCGCCGCTGGAATGACCAGCACGAGCAGCATCAGGAAGAAGTTGGTGAACCCGCTCGGGTTCTCGAACGGGTGCGCCGCATTGACGTTGAAGAAGCCGCCGCCGTTGGAGCCGAGGTCCTTGATCGCCTCCTGCGAGGCGACCGGCCCCATCGCGATTTTCTGTTCGAGGCCGGTGATCGTGTGAACGGTCAGGTAAGTGGAGATGTTTGCGATCACGCCCTGTGACGCGATCACGAGCGCGCTGATCACGGAGAGCGGCCCTAGCACGTATAGAATCGTGCGCACCATGTCATGCCAGAAGTTGCCGAGGCCCGCTCCGCTGCGCCCGATGATCCCGCGGACGAGCGCCACCGCCACGACGATTCCGACCCCCGCCGACAGCCAGTTCTGAACGGTCAGCCCGATCATCTGGCTGAGGTAGCTCATCGTCGTCTCGCCGCCGTAGTACTGCCAGTTCGTGTTCGTCAAGAACGACGAGACGATGTTGAACGTGACGTTCGCGGGAGGCGAGTGAAAGCCGAGCGGGTTGAGTGCATGCGGCACGAAGAAGGCATCCTGCGTGCGCAGCACGAAGTACAGGAACAGCCAGCCGACGAGTGAGAAGATCAGCAGACTCTTCGCGTAGGACTTCCAGTCCTGCTGACGGTCGGCGTCGACCCGCATCACGCGGTAGAGAAAGCGCTCAGGACCACCAAGTATCGGCGAGAGGAAGACTCTCTCGCCCGTATACACCTTTGCCATGTAGGTGCCGAGCGGGAAGGCGAGCACCGTCACGACAACGACGAACGCGACAATCGTGAACCAGCCTGCGAACGTCATCTCTTAGAGCTTCTCCCCGCGGATCAGCGAGTAGAAGAGGTAAATAATCACGAGCACCGAGACGACGAGGCCGAAGAAGTCGGCGCCGCCCATGTGCGCGATGAAGAAGCCGAGGGCGGGCGAGGCGCTCATACGCGGTCGATGCCCTCGATCATCAGCAGCAGGATTGCGAACATGACGATCCCCAGAACGATGTAGACGACGTCCATGCGAGGACTATGGGCGTCGACGCGTCACGGCCGCGTAACGAATCCGGCGCGGGACATAACGATTTCGTAACGGCGAGCTAAATGCGCGTGTCAGTCGGAGAAGCGGTAGCCGACCCCGGGGTCGGTGACGATGTAGCGCGGTCCGTCGAGGCCCTCGGGCTCGATCTTCGCCCGCAGGCGGGCGATGTGCGTGCGCAGCGGTTGAATGTCATCGACGTACTCCGGCCCCCACACCTCCGCGAGCAACTTGCGGTGGGTCATCAGTCGCCCACGGTTGCGTACGAGCACGCGCAGCAGGTCGAACTCGATCGGGGTCAGGTGGACGGCCTCTGAGTCGCGGCGCACGAGCCGCGCAGCGAGGTCGATCTCGAGCCCATCGAGGCGGATGCTCGGCTCGCTCTCGGCGCGCCCGGCTCGGCGCAGCGCAGCCTGCAGGCGTGCGACGAGCTCGCGCGTGCCGAAGGGCTTGGTGATGTAGTCATCCGCGCCCGCCTCCAGCGCGCGCACCTTCTGTTCCTCCTCGCCCACCGCCGAGAGCACGAGAATCGGCATCTCGCTCCATTCGCGCAGCCGGCGCGTGACCTCGACGCCGTCGAGGTCGGGAAGCACGAGGTCGACGATCGCCGCCTCCGGCGGACGCACGGCTGCGAGGTCCAGCGCCTCCGAGGCGCTTTCCGCGGGCACCGCCTCGTAGCCCGCCTCGCGCAGCACGACCTTCAGCGCACGCACGATCTGCGGCTCGTCGTCGACGACGAGCACGCGTGGCGCGCTGTGCGTCTCTAGAGGCCTGTGGGCGCTCACGGGCCGACTCGCCGCCCCTGGGCCAGGACCGCGGGCTCGCGCTGTGGGTGCACGGCGCTCGGCTCGGCGACGCTCTCCTGCGCCCCCGCCACGTCCCGCTCGCAGAGCGGAAACTGGAACACGAACGTGGCGCCCTGGCCGGGCAGTGACTCCACGTGCAGCGCACCCGAGTTGGCCTCCGTGAAGCCGCGCGCGATCGACAGGCCAAGGCCCGAGCCACGATGGCTGCTGCCGGGCGCGCCGGCACGGTAGAAGGGCTCGAACACGCGCTCGAGCTGCGCGGGAGGGATCCCGGGACCACGATCGACGATCCGTACGATCACGCGGTCGCCGCGCGAGTGCCCGTCGTCAGGCGCCCGCGCGCCGGCGACGCCGGCGCGCGTCTGAGGAGCTGGCTGGCTCCTCGCCGCGAGGCTCCGCAGGGCGCGCGCGCGAACGGACACCGGGTGTCCGCCCGAATGCCGTCGCGCGTTCTCGAGCACGTTCACGAACGCGCGCTCCATCTGCACGGCGTCGAGCATCACCAGCGGCAGGTCGCGATCGATCGACAGCGTGAACTCCTCGGCGCCCCCTTCGCCGACCTCCGCCACCGCGACACGGATCAGCTCATCGATCGCGGTCAGCTGCCGGTGGGGCTCCGCGGCCCCAGCTTCCAATCTGGAGAGGTCGAGCAGGTTGTCGACTAGGCGCGAGAGCCGGCGCGCCTCCTCCTGGATCACGGCCGCCATCTCCTGGCTTTCCTCGACAGAGAGCGTCGGAGAGCCGACCGCCGCCCCGGCCGTGGAGATCGCCGTCAAGGGCGAGCGCAAGTCGTGTGAGACAGCTCGCAGGATCGCCGTCTTGACGGTGTCCGCGCGGCGCAGCGCCGCGGTCTCCACGACACCACCCAGCAGGCTCTCGCGCTCGAGCGCCGCGCTCAGCAGCGCCTCGAGCGCCGGCACGATCCGCTCCTGCAGCCGGCGCAGCTTGGCCTCGGATGTCTCGGCGCTGACGAGCAGCGTGCCGAGGCGCCCGGTTCCCTCGAGCAGTGGGAAGGCGATCGTGCGCTCGTCAGCTTCGACCACCGCCATCACGATCGCGGCCGAGCCGAGCTCGAGCGCCTGCGCGAGGCGCGCCGCGGCCGTCGGCAGCACGGCCGCGAGGCTCTGTCCGCGCAGCAGCAGACGGGCCATCTCCGCGGCGAGGTCGGCCTCGCGACGACGCTCATCGGCATCCCGCGTGCGCGCGCGCGTGACCTCGGCGACCGAGCTCGCGAGCGCCGCGACGGCGAGAAAGGCCGCGAGCGCGACCCAGTCGCTCGAGTCGTGGATCCTGAAGGTCCCCACCGGCGGCAGGTGAAAGAAGTTGAAGGCGGCCGCGCTCACGAGCGATGTGGCGACGCCGAGCCATGCCCCCCAGGTGACCGAGACCACGAGAACCGCGGGCAGGTAGACGACGCTCAGCGAGACCACCGGCGCGAGGTGGGCGAGCGGGTAGACGATCAGCGTCGAGAGCGCCACGCAGACGAGCGCGACGAGTGCGCCGATCCGTCGCGGAGGCGGTTCCGCGGCCAGCACGAAGCCAAACGGAGAGGACATTGACACCAGCGTAATGCGCGAGCGAGCGCACCCTTCGCGCAGCCACCGCTCGTGCGTCTGCCTGCGGCGCCGCCCCTAAAGCGCGCGCGCCCCCACGCCGACACAGAAGCAGGGTCGCGCGAGATGAGAGCATGCATGCGCTACAACGCCGGGCGGGTCTCGCTGCTTGGCGCACTGGGAGCTGCACTGGCGCTCGTGCTGGCCTGCGTGCTGCCTCGCCCTGCCGCGGCTGCGCCCGCGCACGGCGCCTCCCCCCCGCCTGCCTCCGCCTACACCGTGCACCGCGCTTGCCCGCCGCCTGCGCCCGGGCATGCGAGCTGCAACGCGCTTGCGCTGCTCGCGCGCACTGCCGCCGCGCGCGCTTACAGCACGCGCATCGGGCTGGCCGCCAGCACGGCCGTGACGCCGGTCGCTCGCCGCGCGAGCGACAGCTGTGAAACGGCGCCGAGCGCGGCGGCGGGGTGTTTCGGCCTGACGCCGAGCGAGCTTCACAGCGCCTACGACCTGGCCGACGAGCCCTCCGGGGAACAGACGGTCGCGCTAGTCGACGCCTACAACGACCCCGAGGCGGAAGCCGACCTCGAAACGTTCGACAACGAGTACGGCCTGCCCGCCTGCACACACGTCGAAGGCTGTTTCGAGCAGGTCAACGAGCACGGCAAAGGCGAAACCAGCAAGCTGCCCTTCCCGAAAACGGTCGAAGAACTCGACGCGGCGCGCGAAGGCGACAGCGAAGAAGCCGCAGAAGCCGAAGAAGCGGAAGGGTGGAGCATCGAGATCTCGCTCGATATCGAGACTACCCGCGCGATCTGCCAGAGCTGCCACATCCTGCTCGTCGAGGCCGGCTCCACGAGCTACGCGGACCTCGAGAGCGCCGAGCGCACCGCTGCAAGCCTCCACGCGAACGAGATCTCGAACTCGTGGGGAGGGCCCGAATGCATCCAGGCCGCGGTGCGCGAATGCGTCAGCGACAGCTCCGCCTTCGAAGATCCCGGCACGGTGATCACCGCGTCGGCGGGTGACTCCGGCTACCTGGAATGGTTCGGCGACGACAGCGGCTTTGTCGGGTTTCCCGCCTCCTCTCCGCACGTGGTCGCCGTCGGCGGCACGCGCCTGGAACTCTCCCCCGACGGCGCCTGGTCGAACGAGACGGTGTGGAACGACGGCGGCGAGAGCCACGGGGAGCTCGACGGCTGGGGCGCCACCGGGGGCGGTTGTAGCGTGCAGTTCGAAGCCCAGCCCTGGCAGCAGGAGGCCTCCGACTGGTCGTCCGTCGGCTGCGGCACCTACCGGGCGGTCGCAGACGTCGCCGCCGACGCGGACCCGTATACCGGCCTCGCCGTCTACGACAGCCTGACCGAAAAATGCGAGATCGCCTTCGAAGAAGAAGGGGCGGGTGGCGTGCAAACGGAACGCGTCGTGAACTGGTGCACGATCGGAGGGACGAGCCTCGCTTCGCCCCTGATCGCGTCGGTCTTCGCGCTCGCCGGCGGGGCCCACGGCGTCGCGTACCCGGCCCGCACCCTGTACGAAAACGAGGTCTCCTCGCCCAGCTCGCTGCACGACGTCAAAGGCGGCTCGAATGGCCGTTGCGATGAGCCGTTCGTCGAACCGCCGGGTGAGCTCGGCCACTCCGGCTGCACCAGCGAAGAAGAGGCACACAGCTGCTCCGGACGGCTCATCTGCAAGGCCGCGAACGGCTACGACGGACCAACGGGGGTCGGTACCCCCGACGGGCTCGCGGCCTTCGAACCGACCGGCAAAGGCGAAGGTGGCGGCCCGCCGCATGAAGGCGGCGACGGGGAAGAAGGCTCGAAAGACGGCGGCGGTGGCGGCGACTCTGGCTCGAGCACGGGAACCGGCGCGGAAGCTCCCGGCGCGGGCGCCAGTACACCGCTCGCTTCGACCTCGGCGGCGCTGCTCTCTCACCTCGCGCTCACGCTCGGGGCGCTCGTGGCGCTGGACACGAGTCCCGCGCGGATGCACCAGGTCGCCTTCACGTTCATTGCCACGCGCGCGACGAAGGTGAGCGTCTCGCTGCAGAAACGCGTGAGCAGCCACGGGCACACGCGCTGGCACTCGCTGCTGCGCGCGTTCGAGCTGCTCGCGGCGAGCGGGCGCAACACAGAGCGACTGCCGGGGCGAGCCGCGCTCACCGGCGGGACCTACCGGCTCACGCTGACCGGCGCCCAGGGCGCTGGCAGCGAGGTACTCGTCTTCCACCTGGGCTGAGGACGCGCTCGAGCGTGCGCCCGGCGCGAGCTCCCCAGGCGCGCGCTCGGTCTGGGCTGACTACGCCCTGGACCCTGCAGGCGCGAGCTCCCCGGATGCGCCATAGGGCGCCAGGCAGGTGGGCAGGCGCACGCTGCCGTCGGCGCGCTGACCGTTCTCGAGCAGCGCGATGATCGTGCGTCCGACGGCGAGCGCCGTGCCATTCAGGGTGTGCAGCGTTTGCACGCGCCCCTCGGCTCGCGCGCGGATGTTCAGGCGCCTGGCCTGGTAGTCGGTCGTGTTCGAGCACGAGGTCAGCTCGCGGTAGCGCCCCTGGCTGGGGATCCACGCCTCGCAGTCGTACTTCTTCGCCGCCGAGCCTCCGAGGTCTGCGACGGCGATATTGACGACGCGGTAGGGCAGCGACAGCTCCTCGAGGATCTCTTCCTCGATCCCCAGGATGCGCTCGTGCTCCTGCGGCGATTGCTCGGGCGCGACGAAGCTGAACATCTCGACCTTGTCGAACTGGTGCACCCGAAAGATGCCCCTCGTGTCGCGCCCCGCGGCCCCCGCCTCACGCCTGAAGCACGGTGAGAAGCCGGCATAGCGCAGCGGCAGACGCTCGCCGTCGATGATCTCTCCATCGTGCAGCGAGGCGAGCGCGACCTCGGAGGTGCCCACCAGGAACAGCTCGTCGGCAGGCAGCGCGTAGATCTGCTGCTCGGTGTCCGGGAGGAAGCCGGTGCCGTAGAGGGCGCGCTCGCGCACCAGCACCGGCGGGATCACCGCCTCGAAGCCGGCCGCGCGCAGCTTCTCGAGCGCCCAGCGCACGAGCGCGAGCTCGAGCATCACGAGCTCGCCTTTGAGGTAGGCAAAGCGCGTGCCCGAGAGCTTCGCTGCGCGCTCGGTGTCGATCATCTCGCCGGCCAGCTCGAGGTGATCGCGCGGTTGGAAGTCGAGCTCTGGAGGAGCCCCCACCTCGCGCACCAGCTCGTCCGCCGGTCCCGGCGCGGCTGTCGGGTCCGGCAGATTGGGCAGCGGCGCGAGCGCGGCCTGCAGGTCGCGCTGAACCTCGTCGAGCTCGCGCTCGAGCTCCTTGGCGGCGGTGGCAACCTCGCGCATGGCCGCGATCAGACGCTCTCGCTCGGGGCCCTCGGCCGCAGACTTGATGGCCGTGTTCGCCTCGTTCTGCTCCGCTCGCAGTCCCTCGAGCCGGGGCAGGAGCTCGCGCCTGCGACCGTCCAGCTCGATTACCCGCTCGAGTCCGTCGGCCGCCTGCGCGCCCCTGCGCGCCAACGCCGCGCGAACGCCATCCGCGTCCTCGCGAATGCGTCTTAGGTCGAGCACGCCACCCGCCCGCGGGCGCCTATTTGGTGGACAGCACGATGTTCGTGGAGGGCACCTTTTGGGCTTTCAGCCCGGAGTACTTGGCCAGGAATGCGGCCACGTCGCTGGCGTATTCGCCGACGACGATGTTCTCCGGCATGATCGCTCCGGAGAAGCCCCCGTTGCGGATCGCATAGAGCACCTGTGCGTAGTCCTCCTTGCGGATGTTGAAGTTGGGAGCGTTCGTCTTCACGCGATTCGATATCTGCGTCGCCGAACCCTCCGCGCCGACCACCGCGAGCGTGTGGCAGCCCGAGCAGTGGTCCCTGAACAGCACCGCGCCTTTGTAGTAGGGGCTGCTCTTGGCGAGCTGGATGCCCTGTGAACCGCACGCGCCGAGCAGCACCGCGCACGCGAGCAGGGCCATCGTCGTGGCTGCCGGCTTCATGCGCCGGGAATATATAGGCAGCCTGCCGTGCCCGACGCGGGCACGCGCTCTCAGAAGCCGTGGGCGGTGCTGGCGGCGCGCAGCAGCAGGAACACGACCACGAGCGCGGAGAGCGTCATCACGCCGATCTCGCGGCGCACGATCGCGCTGACGAGCCGCTGCTGCTCGGCCTCGAGGAGGGCGCCAACAGCAGCGGCATCCGCGAGGCCGCGCTGGTCGAGCACCGTTTGGGCCGACGCCACGCGCAGCTGCTCGGCGATGAAGGCGATCGCGAGCGGCAGCAGGGCGTACAGGTAGAAGAGACGTTCGCTCGAGTAGGAGCCCGCCGCAGCCAGCACACCGACGCCGAGCGCGAGCACGGCTGTGGCGCCCTGCGCGAGGCGCAGCATCAACCAGAACGCGCGGGCGAGCTCCGCTTGCGCCGCCCTCTCGGGGGCGAGCCCCGCATGCGCCGGCGCGTCGGGCGCGAGCCCCGAGCGACGCCAGGCGAGACCCCCCAGAGCGCACGCGATTGCGTTCAGCGTCGCCGCCACCAGCGAGGCGGCGATGACATCGCCCCTCACGGCCCGGATTTCGAGCCAATTGCCACTATGTAACAGGGTGCCACAAGCAGTGATATAACAGCGCCAGGTGCTGCGCAGCTATCTCCCGGCGATCGTATTTCTCGTTCTCGGTGGCGCCATAGGGGGGGCCTTCGCGGCACTGAACTCCTACATCGGGCCACGGCGCGCGGCGCCCCACAAGCAGGACCCCTATGAGTGCGGCCTGCCCTCCGATGTCAAGCGTGGCCTGCGCTTCGGGATCAGCTTTTACCTGATCGCGATGCTCTTCATCCTGTTCGATATCGAGGTCGTGTTCCTGTACCCGATCGCCGTCGAGCTGCGCGCGTACGGGAGCTTCGCGCTGATCGAGACGGCCGTCTTCATCGTGCTGCTGTTCGTCGCCTTCGCGTACGTGTGGCGCAGGGGGGCGCTGGAGTGGAAGTAAAGCGCGAGCCGCTGCGCGTGCGCTCGCTGAACGCGCACCAGCTGCTACGCGGCGCGGAGCTCGAGGGCGCGAACGTGCCGGCGCACCTGCGGGGCACCGAGCTCGAGCGCTACGTGGAAGAACGCGTGATGACGACGACGCTCGACAAGACCGTCGCGTGGGCGCGCTCGAACTCGTTCTTCCCGCTCGCCTTCGGCCTGGCCTGCTGCGCGATGGAGCAGTTCCACGCGGCCGGCTCGCGCATGGACATCGCGCGCTTCGGCTACGAGGCATTTCGCGCGTCTCCCCGACAGGCCGATCTGATCATCCTCGCGGGGCGCGTGTCGATCAAGATGGCGCCGATCATTCGCAGGCTCTACGACCAGATGCTCGAGCCCAAGTGGGCGATCTCGATGGGCGCGTGCTGCTCGTCGATGGGAGTGTTCAACAACTACGCGCTCGTGCCCGCCGACAAGTTCATGCCGATCGACGTCCACGTCCCCGGCTGTCCGCCCCGCCCAGAGGCGCTGATGCACGGTGTGCTGAAGCTGCGCAAGATGGTCCAGGACGACCCCGAGGCGGGCTGGCGCGAGCGCTATGGCGCCCGCGGCACCGAGGAGGTGCTCGCGAGCGAGGGCCTGGACGCGCAGGGAGCCGCGGGGGCCGCCGTGAGCCTGCCTCTGGAGGGAGACACCGCTGGTGCTTGACGCCACGGGCCTGGAGCTGATTGCACAGGAACTGCGCGAGGCCGAAGGCGATGATGCAGTGCGCGAGACGACGTTCTTTCGCGGCCGCGGCACGGTGGAGATCGATCCTGCGCGCATCCGCTCGGTGCTCGGGCACCTGCGCGAGAAGGGCTACAGCTTCCTGGCGAGCGTGCACGGCGTCGACTACTACCCGCACGAGCCGCGCCTGGGGGTGCACTACGAGCTCCTGGACATGGATCGGGTGGACCGCATCACGGTGAAGCTGCGCGTGCCCACGGACGCACCGGAGGTGGAGTCGGTGACGGGCGAGCTGCCCGAGGACGCCCCTGCGGGGCCGCAACACGGCTGGCCCACGGCCGATCACCAGGAGCGCGAGATCTATGACATGTTCGGCGTGATCTTCCGCGGGCACCGGGACCTGCGGCGGATCCTCATGCCAGAGGACTACGAGGGTCACCCGCAGCGGCGCGACTTCCCAATGGGCGGCGAGCCGGTGGCATTCACATACAACGAGGACGAGACGCTGGGACCGATGTAGCGATGGCGAGCGAGCAGCCGACCATCTCCGAGTACCGCCGCGGCGAGCAGGAGATCACGCTCGCCCCCGTCGGCGAGCAGCTCGCCGATCGCGGCGCCGAGGAGGGCGTGGAAGAACTGCTGACGCTCAACTTCGGGCCCCACCATCCCGCCACACACGGCGTGCTGCGGCTGCTGGTGACGCTCCAGGGGGAGATCGTCAGAGACCTCAAACCGATCGTCGGATACGTCCACACGGGGATCGAGAAGACGGCCGAGGACAAGGCCTACTGGAAGGTCATCCCGATCGTCGAGCGGATGGACTACCTGGCGTACTACTTCAACGCGATGGCGTTCTGCGGCGCCGTCGAGCGGCTGGTGGAGGTCGAGGTGCCCAAGCGCGGCCAGTACCTGCGCGTGATCCACCTCGAGCTCAACCGCATCGCCTCGCACCTGATCTGGTTGGGAACCAGCGCGCTGGACCTCGGCGCGGTCTCGATCTTCCTCTACTGCCTGCGCGAGCGCGAACTGATCCTCGACCTGTTCGAGATGTCCTCCGGGCAGCGGATGCACACCCGCTACTTCCAGGTCGGCGGCGTGATCGAGGACATCCCCGCCGGATACGAGGGCAAGCTGCGCGAGTTCCTGAAGATCATGCCCGAGCGCGCCGACGAGTACGGCGCGATCCTCAACGCCAACGAGATCGTGCTGCAACGTCTTCGCGGCACCTGCCCGCTGGACGCCGAGACGCTGCTCGCGCTGGGCGTGACCGGGCCGCTGCTGCGCGCCGCCGGAAACCCGTGGGATCTGCGCAAGGCCGACCCGTACAGCTCCTACGAGGACTTCGACTTCAAGATCCCGGTGGGGACGGTTGGCGATAACTACGACCGCTTCGCCGTGCGCCTCGCCGAGATATACGAGTCCGTGCGCATCATCGAGCAGGCGCTCGACGGGCTGCCCGAGGGCCCGCACATGACGGAGGACCGCAAGGTCGCGCTACCGCCACGGCACGAGCTCGCTACCTCGATGGAGGCGCTGATCCACCACTTCAAGCTCGTGACCGAGGGCTTCAGGGTGCCGCCGGGAGAGGTGTACAACCCGATCGAGTCCCCGCGCGGCGAGCTGGGATGCTTCGTGCGCTCGGATGGCTCCTCCAAGCCGGCACGCGTGCACATGCGCGATCCGAGCTTCGTCAACCTTCAGGCGCTCGGGCCGATGGCCAAGGGCAACTACATCGCCGACATGATCGCCACGACGGCGATGCTCGACCCGATCCTGGGCGGCATCGACAGATGAGCGCACAACCGGTACGGCGTTTCGAGCACGGCTCGCGCGTGCCCGGCTGGGACGCTGCGGCGGACCTCGAGAAGGACCCCGCGGAGATCCCCGAGGCGGGCGCCGTCGAGGTCCCCGAGGAACTGCGCTCAGAGATCGAGGCGCATATGGCCAATTACCCGGACCGGCGCTCGGCCGTGCTGCCGGCACTGGCAGCGGCCCAGCGTCTGCACGGCTGGTGCTCGCCCGAGGCGATGGAGCAGGTCGCGTGCGTGATGCGCGTGACGCCCGCCTACCTGGAGTCGGTTGCCAGCTTCTACGACATGCTCGAGACGAGCCCCGCGGGACGCCACAGCGTGTACGTGTGCACCAACATCTCCTGCTCGCTGTGCGGCGCCGAGGAGCTGCTCGCGACGATCACGGACGCGGTCGCGGCGCTTGGCGAGGGCGCGAGCGAGTTCAACGTGCGCTCGTTTGAGTGCCTGGGCGCCTGCGACATCGCGCCGATGGCCTCAGTCGACGGCGTCTACGTGGGGCCGCTGGCCGCGGGCGACGTGCCGCAGCTGCTCGAGGATGTGCGCGCGGCTCGCCCCGTGCTGCCCGAGAAGCAGCTCGCGCGCAGGCTCACCGCCGACCCGCGCGCGAACACGCGTGCGTTCCCGGAGCACCCGATCGAGGAGCGCTCCTCGCAATGAGCGCTCCCGCGGCCTCCCCGCTGTTGCTTTTCGCGGACATCGACGAGCCCGGCCTGTGCACGCGCGAGGTCTACGAGCGCCGCGGCGGCTACAACTCGCTGCGCAAGGCGCTCGAGATGAGCCCCGAAGCGGTGCTCGAGCAGCTGAAAGCCTCGGGGCTGCGGGGGCGCGGCGGCGCCGGCTTCGCGATGGGGACGAAGGTCTCCTTCCTGCCCAAGGGCTCGATGGACAAGTACCTCGTCTGCAACGCCGACGAGTCCGAGCCGGGGACCTTCAAGGACCGGGAGCTGATGCAGAAGACGCCGCACAGCCTGATCGAGGGGATCGTGATCGCGGCCTACGCCGCCGGCGCCAACCGCTCCTTCATCTACATCCGGGGAGAGTACGTGCTGCAGGCCGACGTCCTGGACGGCGCCCTGAACGAAGCCCGCGACGCGGGCTACTTGGGCGAGAACATCCTCGGCTCGGGGCACACGCTCTCGCTGGTCCTCCACCGCGGCGCCGGCGCATACATCTGCGGCGAGGAGACCGGCCTGCTCGACTCGCTGGAGGGCAAGCGGGGAAACCCCCGTCTGAAGCCTCCCTTTCCCGCGCTCCAAGGCCTCTATCAGGGGCCCACGCTGATCAACAACGTCGAGACGCTCTCGACGGTGCCCACGATCATCGCGATGGGTGGCGAGGAGTACGCGAAGCTCGGGGTCGAGACCTCCACCGGCACCAAGCTCGTCTCGGTCTCCGGCCACGTGCGCCGGCCGGGCAACTACGAGATCGAGCTCGGTATCCCCTCGCGCGAGATCATCTACGGCCTCGCCGGCGGTCCCCCGGAGGGCAGGGAGATCAAGTGCTGGTTCCCCGGCGGCTCCTCCGCACCCGTGCTCACGGCTGCCGAGCTCGACGTCCCCTACGACTTCAACTCGCTCGCGCAGGCCGGATCGATGCTCGGCTCGGGCGCGATCATCGTCGTCGACGACTCCACGCCGATCCTCGAGGTGGCGTTGAAGACGGCCGAGTTCTACCGCCACGAGTCCTGCGGCAAGTGCACCCCGTGCCGCGAGGGCACGAACTGGACGGTGAAGACGCTCGAACGCATCGACGCCGGCGAGGCCACGCCGATGGACCTCGAGATCATGGCCTCCGTGCAGGAGCACATCATCGGCAACTGCCTATGCGTGCTCGGCGACGCGATGGCGATGCCGATCGGCTCGATGATCGCCAAGTTCAAAGACGAGTTCGAAGCGCACATGGAGACCGCCCGCTTGCGCCGGGGCGTCAACGGCGCGCGTCGAGGGAGCGCGTAGGGATGCCCCGCCCCCAGGCGCGCACGATCACCTTCACGATCGACGGCCGCGAGGTCAAGGCGCCGGAGAACGCGATGCTCGTCGACGCCGCGAAGCTCGGCGACGTCGAGATCCCGGTGTTCTGCTACGAGCCCAAGCTCGGCCAGCCCGTGGGCGCTTGCCGTATGTGCCTGGTCGAGATCGAGGGCATCCCCAAGCTGCAGACCGGCTGCTCCACGCCCGTCAAGGACGGCATGGTCGTGTACACCGAAAGCGAGCGCGTGCGCACCGCGCAGCAGTCGGTCGTCGAGTTCCTGCTGATCAACCACCCGCTCGACTGTCCCGTCTGCGACAAGGGCGGCGAGTGCCCGCTGCAGGACATCACCTTCGGCTGGGGCGGGGGCATCTCGCGCTTCATCGAGCCCAAGCGCCACTTCGTCAAGCCGCTCGAGCTCTCGCCGCTGATCGCGATCGATCGCGAGCGCTGCATCCTCTGCTACCGCTGCGTGCGCTTCTCGCAGGAGCTCTCCGAGGACTATCAGCTCGTGCTGCTCGAGCGCGGCGCACACTCATACGTCTCCACCTTCGACGGGCACCCCTATGTGGCGCCCTTCAGCGGCAACATCGTCGAGCTGTGCCCCGTCGGCGCGCTCACCTCGCGCCCGTACCGTTTCCGCGCGCGACCGTGGGATGTCGAGAACGCGGGCTCGGTGTGCACCCTCTGTCCCTCCCAGTGCAACGTCTCGGTGACCGTTCGCGACGAGCGTGCGCTGCGCGTGCTCGCGCGCGACGAGCCCGAGGTCGACGACGGCTGGCTGTGCGACAAGGGGCGCTTCGCCTACCAGTCCTTCCACGTCGACGAGCGTCTCACGCGCCCGCTCGTGCGCGACGGCGGGCAGCTGAGGGAGGTCTCCTGGGAGCGGGCGCTCAGCGAGGCCGCCGCCGCGCTCGCACGGGCGGGCTCGCGAACCGGGGCGATCGCCGCCGCCGGCACCACCAACGAGGAGGGCCTGCTGCTCGGGCGGCTGCTGCGCGAGGGCCTCGGCTCCGCCCACCTGGACTCGCGCCGTGCCGGCGCGCTGGCGCTTGAGCTGCACCGCGCGCTCGGCGCGCCCGCCCTGCAGGCCAAGGTCTCAGACCTCGAGTTCGCCCACGCCGTGCTGGTGCTCGACTCAGAGCCGCTCGACGACGCGCCGATCCTCGATCTGCGCGTGCGCAAGGGCGTCCGTCGCCACGGCCTGAAGCTCGCGCTCGCCTGCCCCCACGCGAGCACGCTCGAGACCAGCGCCACGCTGGCCCTTCGCTACGCGCCGGGCGCCGGTGCGATCTTTGCCGCGGCGCTCGCCGCCGCGCTCGGCGGCGAGCAGCGCGCCGCCGCGCTCGCGCGCCAGGCAGGCGCGCAGGCCCAGGAGATCGAGCAGCTGGTCGCGCTGCTGCGCGGCCAGGCCGCGGGCGGCGGGGATGCCAGCGCGGCAGGTTCGTCGCAGGACGCCGCACAGCGGGGCGCTCCGCACGAGGTCGTCGTGCTGTGGGGCGAGCGCCTCACGACCGGCCCCAACGGGGCGGCGGGCGCACGGGCGCTGCTGAGGCTCGCCGAGGCACTCGGGATGGCCGACATCGATGGTGCGGGGCTGCTGGAAATCCCTGCCTTCGCCAACGGGCGCGGGCTGCGCGAGGCGGGCGTGCTCCCGGGTGTGGGTCCTGGGCTCAGCGAGCTCGGGCCGGGCGCCGGCGCCAATGGATCTGCCCCGCGTGACGGGAGAGGGATCGCGCTCGGCGCCGCCGAGGGCGAGCTGAGCGCGCTCTACCTGTTGCACTGTGACCCCCTGCGCGAGCTGGGAGACCGGGAGCTGTGGGAGCGGGCGCTCGCTCGCGCGAGCACGGTCATCGCTCACGCGTCCTTCCTCACCGAGGGCCTCGCCGAGCACGCCGACATCGTCTTCCCGGCCGAGGCCTACCCGGAGAAGGAGGGGACGGTCGTGCATCCCGACGGGCGCCTGCAGCGCCTGCGTCCGGCGATCGCGCGACCCGGGGAGGTGCGCGCCGGCTGGCAGGTGATCGCACAGCTCGCCCTGAGACTCGGTCTGGACATGGACATTCTCAGCGCGGCCATGGCCTCGCAGCGCCTGTTCGAGAGCGTGCCCTTCTACGGCGGGCTCACGCTCGATGAGATCGGCGGGCGGGGCGCGCGCTGGCAGGAGCGCGAGGGCGCCGGCGCCTTCCCGTCGGCGACGCTCGCTGCCGACGCGCACGCGGACAAGCTCGTCAAGCCGGGGGCGGACGCGGGCGAGCTCGCCGGCTACCGCTCGCTCTGGGACGCACCCGAGGTGGAGTTCTCCCCGGCGCTCGAGTTCCTCTTTCCCCGCGCGCGCGATGGGCTTGCGCTGTCCCACGCAGGCGGTGAGCGCGCGTGAGCGTCCTCGCGCTTGTCGGCTACTACGAAGCCTGGTGGGTGCAGGTGCTCAAGTCGATCGTGATCTTCGCCGTCGCCCTGCAGCTCGTGCCCGTGGTCCTGCTCGCCGAGCGCAAGCTGCTCGGCCGCTTCCAGTCACGCTACGGACCCAACCGCGTCGGCCCCTACGGTGCGCTGCAGCCGCTCGCCGACATCCTCAAGCTGCTCACCAAGGAGCAGTTTCGCCCGAGCACGTCCGTCGGGCTGCTGTTCGCGATCGCACCGCTCATCTCGATCCTCACCGCGGTGGCGGCGTTCGCGATCATTCCCTTCGGCGACGTCCAGCACATCTTCGGGGAACGCGTGGGGCTGTACGGCCTGGACGTCTCGATCGGTCCGCTCTACCTGTTCGCCTTCAGCGCGATCGCCTTCTACGGGATCATGCTCGGCGGCTGGTCCTCGGGCTCCAAGTACTCGTTTCTCGGCGCCATGCGCGGGGCCGCACAGCTGATCTCCTACGAGGTCTCACAGGGGCTCGCGCTGCTCGGCGTGATCTTCACCGCACAGACGCTCTCGCTCACGGGCATCGTGCACGCCCAGGCGGGCATGTGGTACCTGGTGCCGCAGTTCGCCGGCTTCCTGATCTTCCTCGTCGCGAGCTTCGCCGAGACCAACCGCGCTCCGTTCGATCTGACCGAGGCCGACGCCGAGCTGGTCGGCGGCTACAACACCGAGTACGGCGGCGGGCGCTTCGCCTCCTACTACTTCGCCGAGTACCTCAACGTGCTGGTCGTCTCCGGGATCGTCACCACGGTGTTCCTCGGCGGCTGGCTGATGCCCTTCGGGATCAATCCACCCGGTTGGGTGGACCCATTCGTCGTCCTCTTCAAGATGTCGCTGATCACCTTCCTGTTCATCTGGGTGCGCGCCACGCTCCCGCGCCTGCGCTACGACCAGCTGATGAGCTTCGGCTGGAAGGTGCTGCTGCCGCTCGCCACGCTCAACGCGCTCGTGACAGCCGTGCTCGTGGTGGTGACGCACTGATGTGGAGCCCCGGCGAGGACGTCCTGGAGGTCCAGCGCACCCCCGCGCCAGGGGCGGCGCGCAGCGGTTGGCGCACGTTCCGCGAGACCGTGCGCGGGCTGAAGACGACCTTCGGGCGCATGCTCGAAGCCCCCACCACCGTCGAGTACCCGGAGGAGAAGGTGCCCGTGTACCCGCGCTTCCGCGGGCGCCACAAGCTGCACCGTTTCGAGGACGTACCCCAGAACGCCGCCAACGCGGGACTCGAGAAGTGCGTCGGGTGCTCGCTGTGCGCGGCCGCTTGCCCGGCCGACTGCATCCGCGTGGTGGCAGCCGAGAACACCCCCGATAACAGGGTCTCGGCGGGCGAGCGCTACGCGGCCGTCTACGAGATCAACCTGTCGCGCTGCATATTCTGCGGCTACTGCGAGCTCGCGTGCCCCTTCGACGCGATCACGATGGGACACGACTACGAGCTCTCCGACTACGACCGCCGCGATCTGATCTTCACCAAGGAGATGCTGCTCGCCGAGTCGCTCGAGCGCACCCCATTGAGGAACGAGGGCGAGTGATGCCCGCCGCACGCGGGCTCCCGAGCGCGGCTCGGGAGCGCTACCTCGCGCGAGGAGGGCGCAGGCGGTGAGCGCGGTGCTGTTCTTCATCGCCGCCTGCGGCGTGATCGCGGGCGCCGCGGGCGTGGTCGTGTTTCGCAACCCCTTCTACAGCGTGCTCTCGCTGGTCGCGCATCTGCTCTCGCTGGCGGTGCTCTTCCTGCTGCTGCGCGCCGAGTTCGTCGCCGCCGTGCAGGTCGTCGTGTACGCCGGCGCGGTGATGGTGCTGTACGTGTTCGTCGTCGCCTACGTCGGCGGCGAGGGCGAGACGATCGGCGCGCGCCTGCGCGGCGCGGGCCGGGCCGACACGGGCGGATCGGCGTTGCGCCTCGGCGGCGCCGTGCTCGCGGCGGCGCTCATGGTCGAGCTCCTGATCGCGCTCCTCGGCACGGGCCTCGAGGCGACGAGCGGCTACGGCGCCGGCTACGTGCCGGGGCCGCAGACCTACGGCACACCGGCGTACATAGGCAAGCTGCTGCTGACGCGCTTTCTGCTCGCGTTCGAGCTCTCGTCCTTCCTGCTGCTGATCGCCGCGGTCGGCGGCGTCGTGCTCGCGCGCCGCCGCGGCGGCCTGCGCGAGCACGACGAGAGCGCCGCGCTGGCGCCGCTGGATCTGAGACGACCGCCTGCCACCGGCACTACAGCCGAGGCCGTCGGCACCCTCGCCCTCAGCAGCCAGCCGCCCGAGCATGGGGGGTACGCCGCGTGAGCATCGCCTGGTATCTCGCGGTATCCGCGATCGTCTTCTCGCTGGGTGCGCTCGGCGTGATGACACGGCGCAACCCGCTCGTTGTGCTGCTGTGCCTCGAGCTGATGCTCAACGGCGGCAACCTCGCGCTGATCGCCTTCTCGCGCATGTGGGGCAACGGCGACGGTCAGATCCTCGCGATCGTCGTGATGACGGTCGCCGCCTGCGAGGTGTGTATCGGCCTGGGCATGATCGTCGCGCTCTACCGCCGGCGACTGCCGATCGACGTGGACGAGCTCAGGGAGCTGCAGGGATGAGGGGCCCCGCGAGCACTCCCAGCGCGCGCAGCGCGGGCGGGGCGGGCCTGTGAGCGCCACCACATGGGGGTGGCTCGTGCTCGCATTCCCCCTCGCGGGGATGATCACGTGCGCCCTTGGCTTTCGCGTGCTCCCAGGGCGCTCCGCCGGCTGGATCGGCACGGGTGCGATCGCGCTCGCCTTCGTGGCCTCGCTCGGCGCTCTGATCTCGCTGCAGGGACACGCTCCCGCCCACCGCGAGCTCGTCTCCTCGCTGTGGAGCTATGCGAAAGGGGTGGGAATCGACGCGCAGATGTCGATCCTCGTGGATCCGCTGTCGGTCTTCATGATGCTCGTCGTCAGCGGCGTCTCGACGCTGATCCACCTTTACTCGATCTCCTACATGGACGGAGACCGCGGCTTCGCCCGCTACTTCTCCTACCTCAACTACTTCGTCTTCTCGATGCTGCTGCTGGTGGAGGCGGGCAACTTCCTGCTGCTGATCGTCGGCTGGGCGTTCGTGGGCGCCGCCTCCTACCTGCTGATCTCCTTCTGGTACCGGCGCACGACGGCGACGAGCGCCGGCATCAAGGCCTTCGTGATCAACGTCGTAGGGGACGCCGGGCTCGTCCTCGGCACCTACTTCATCTTCAAGCACACCGGCACGCTCGACTTCCTGCGCGCCTTCCACGCCACCGAAACGGGCGCGTTCGGGCACGGCACGAACAATGGCGACCTCGTCGCCGGGTGCGTGCTGCTGCTCGTGGGGGCCTTCGCCAAGTCCGCGCAGATTCCGCTGCACACGTGGCTCCCGGACGCGATGGAGGGCCCGACGCCGGTGAGCTCATTGATCCACGCCGCCACGATGGTCACCGCCGGCGTGTACCTGATCGCGCGCATGCACCCGCTGTTCGAACGCGCGCCCGCCGCCCAGGACGTGGGCGCGGTCGTGGGTGCCTTGACGCTGTTCATCGCCGGCACGATCGGCCTCGCCCAGACGGACATCAAGCGCGTGATCGCCTACTCGACGATGTCGCAGATCGGCTACATGATCATGGGGGTCTCGGTGGGCGCCTACGCGGCAGGGCTATTCCACCTGATGACGCACGCGTTCTTCAAGGCGCTGCTGTTCATGGCCGCCGGCTCGCTGATCGGCGCGATGGCAGGGGAGCAGTCGCTGGAGCGCATGGGCGGCTTCCGCCGAGCGATGCCCTTCACCTATGCGTGCTTCATCGTCGGCGGCCTCGCGCTCTCCGGCATCCCGCCCTTCTCCGGCTTCTTCTCCAAGGACGAGATCCTGCTGCAGGTGGGCGAGCGCGGCGGCTGGCACTGGGCGCTGTACGTGCTCGGCTACGCCGGCGCCCTGCTCACGGCGATCTACACCTTCCGCATGATCTTCCGCGCCTTCCACGGCGAGCCCGTGGCCGAGGCGCGCGAGCTGGAAGGCGGCCATCAACACCACGCCGAGGTGCCGCGCAACCCGGCCACGGGCGAAGAGGAGGACACGGACGTCGGCTTCCCCGGCCCGACGCACGCGATCGCCGAGCGCGCGTGGCCGATGCGCATCGCGATGGGATTGCTGGCGCTCGGAGCCCTCGGCGCGGGGCTCGTGCAGATCCCCAAAACCGACTTCGTGATCGACGACTTCCTGCGCCCCTCGTTCGCGAGCGCCAAAAGCTACGAACCGACCTCCAAAACCGGCCTGCTCGTGGTCGGCCTGACGCTCGGCACGCTCCTCGGCCTCGCGGGCATCGCGCTCGCATACCGCATCTGGGTCGCGCGGCCGGGATCGGCCAGCGCGATCAGAGCACGCGTGCCGGGCGGCGAAGCGCTATACACGCTGTTCGCCAACAAGTGGTACTTCGACGAGGCGATCGCGCTGCTCGTGGTGGCGCCGGCGGCTGGCGCCGGGCGCTTCGCGCGCGACACCTTCGAGCGCGTGTTCGTCGATGAGACGCTCATCGGCGGCGCCACGGGCATCGTTCGCGCCGGGTCGGCGGCCGTGCGCGCGGCGCAGAGCGGCTTCGTGCGCTACTACGCCGCCCTGCTGATCGTGGGCGTGGCGGGCGTCGGCCTCTACTTCCTGCTGCAGAGCTGATGCCCGCGCTCTCGATCATCATCTGGCTGCCCCTCGCATGCGCCCTGCTCGGCGCGGTCGTCTCGCTGCGCAGCGAGCGCGCCCCCGGCTTGTTGGCGGCGCTCGGCTCGGTGGCGGCGCTCGCGCTCTCGATCGGCTACATCGCCGACTACAAACCGGGCGGCGGGCTCCAGCATGTCACCGACGTCGTCTGGATCGCCGAACTGGGCATCCACTACAAGCTCGCGATCACCGGGCTCAACGTCTTCCTGGTGGGGCTCACGACGCTCCTGTTCGCCGCCGCCGTGCTCGCCTCGAACCTGCGCACGGAGACACCGCCGGAGCGCCCGCGCCTCTACTACTTCAACTTCATGCTCGCCGAGTCGGCCGTGCTCGGCGCGTTCCTCGCGCAGGACCTGGCGCTGTTCGTCGCGTTCTTCGACTTGATGCTGATCCCCTTCTACTTCTTGATCGGAGGCTGGGGACAGGGCCCGGACCGCGTGCGGGCGACGATCAAGCTAGTCATCTACACGCTCGTCGGCTCGCTGCTGATGCTGGCCGCGGCGATCGCCACCGGCGTGCTCGCGGCCCAGCAGGGAGGCGGACACATCACGTTCGTGCTCTCCTCGCTGCAGAAGCTGCCGCTCAGCACCGGCTCGCAGGAGTGGATCTTCCTGTTCTTCGCCGCCGCCTTCCTCGTCAAGATGCCCGCCTTCCCCCTGCACGGCTGGATGCCCGACGGCTATCGAGCGATGCCGATCGAGGTGTTGATGGTCTTCTCGGGCGTGCTCTCGAAGGTGGGCGCGTACGGCTTTCTGGCGATCGTGCTGCCGCTGTTCCCGCGCGCGGCCGTGCACTTCCAGACGCTGATGCTGCTGATCGGCCTGCTCTCGATCGTGTACGGCTCGATACAGGCATTCACGCAGACCAACGCGCGCCTGATCCTCGGCTACTCCTCGGTCGCGCAGCTCGGCTTCATCACGATCGGCATCTTCGCCCTGAACCCCCAGGGCGCCGAGGGCGCGCTGCTGCAGATGGTCAACCACGGACTCGTGATGGGGCCGATCCTGTTCATCGTCGCCCTGCTCGCCCGCCGCGCGGGCGGCTCAGAAGACATCAGAGACATGGGCGGGATCGCCTTCCGCGCCCCCGTGCTCGCCTCGCTCGCGCTGATCGTCACGCTGGCCACGCTCGCGATGCCCGGCTCGTCGAACTTCGTTGGAGAGTTTCTGATCCTGCTGGGCGTCTTCAAAGCCAAGCTCGTGATCGCCATCATCGCCTTCAGCGGCGTCGTGATGGCGAGCGTGTACGCGCTGCGCCTGTTCATCCGCGCGATGCACAACCGCGTCCCCGGCGGCGTGCGCACGCGCGAGATCTCGCTGCGCGACGGCGCCGTGCTCGTGCCGCTCGTCGCCGTGATCGTGTTCTTCGCCGTCTATCCGCAGCTGGCTCTGCACCGCAGCGAAGGCTCGGTGAAGGCGAGCATCGCCTCCGTGCAGGCCGCGCGCTCGAGTGGCGCGGAAACGTCGCTGACGGCGAGCAGCTCTCAAGCCCAAGCCCTACGACACGTCACCGCCCGTGGCGCCTCCCGAACCGTCGAAGTTGGCGAAGGAGGCGGGCAGGAAGAAGGGACGCGCAGCGATGAAGCTGCGGGGGGCCGCGAATGAGCCACTCTTCGCTCGCGCTGGTGGCGACCGTCCACCTGAAAGGGCCGCACATCGACTTCGCGGGACTCTCGCCGCTGATCGCGCTACTGGGCGGCGCGGTGATCGTGCTGATGGTGGGCATGCTGGGCGCCCACTGGGTGCGCACGCAGCTCGTGCCGAGCCTCAGCCTCGTGGCGCTCGCGGCCGCGCTCGGGCTGACGATCTGGCAGTGGAATATGGACAAGTCGATCGTCTCGGGCGCGCTTCGCATCGATGACCTCTCCCTCGCGCTGAACCTGATCCTGATCGCCGGCGGAGCGTGCACGGTGATGCTCGCGTGGCGCTCGCTGGCCGCCCGGGAAGCGGCTCACGGCGAGTTCCACGCGCTGCTCTTGACCTCGCTCGCGGGGATGTCGGTGCTGGCGAGCGCCGAGAACACGGTGGCGCTGTTCGTGGGCCTCGAGCTGCTGTCGATCCCGCTGTACGTCATGTGTGCGGCCGAACTGCGCCGCGAGCACTCGCTGGAGTCGGGGCTGAAGTACCTGATCGTCGGCTCGGTCGGCTCCGCGACGCTGCTCTACGGCCTCGCTCTGATCTACGGCGCCACCAGCTCGACTGATTTCACGACGATCGCAAGCGCGCTCTCGAGCGGTGGCCTCGCCACCGATCCACTGACGCTCACGGGGATCGCGCTGTGCGTGGCCGGCCTGTGCTTCAAGGCGTCGGTGGCGCCGTTTCACCAGTGGACCCCGGACGTCTACGAGGGCGCGCCGACGCCCGTCACCGCCTTCATGGCCGTTACCACGAAGGTCGCAGCGCTCGGCGTCTTCCTGCGCTTCTTCGACGTCGCGCTGATCGAAGCGCAGCAGAGCTGGGGACCGGCGCTCGCGGTGCTCGCGACGATCACGATCATCGTCGGCAACGTCGGCGCGCTCGGTCAGGCCTCGCTGAAGCGCATGCTCGCCTACTCCTCGGTCGGGCAGGCCGGCTACATGCTCGCCGGCGTCGTCGTGGCGAGCAAGCTGGGGGTCGCCGCGACCGTCTTTTACCTGGCGGTCTACCTGCTGATGAACATGGCCGCGTTCGCCGTGATCGTCGCGCGCGAGCGCGAAACGGACCTCGGCGACTCACTCGACGCACTCGCCGGGCTGGGGCGCGTGCGCCCGTGGCTCGCGTGGCCGATGACGATCTCGATGCTCGCGCTGGCGGGCATCCCGGCGACGGCCGGCTTCATCGGCAAGTTCTATCTCATCGACGCCGCCGTCTCGGGTGGCTACACGTGGCTGGGGGTCGTGATCGTGGTCGGCTCGATGATCTCGCTCGCCTACTACCTGCCGGTGGTGGCCGCGATGTGGATGCGCGAGGCGCCTGGAGAGGCAGCCGCTCGCAGCGCTTCACCGCCGAGGGGGCCCGCGGGCGGCGCCCTGCCGGCGCTCGCCGGCGGCTCGGCAGAGCTCGACGCCGAGGAGCTGCGCCCGCAGGCGGCGCTCGCGGGCGGCGCATCCGCGCGCGAGCGCCCGGTCGCCCTGCAGGGCGAGCTCGTGCTCGTGGCCGTGCTCGCTGCGGCGGCGACGATCTTCTTCGGCGTGCTGCCCCAGCCGCTGTTCGAGCTCGTCCACCACGCCGGCGGCGCTCTCAGCGGCCTCTTCTAGGCGCGAGCGCGCCCCGCCCCCGCGGCCCATCCGCCGCAGCGAACGGCCGCTCGCGGGCGCTATATCCGTCCGGAGGCGTGCGCGGCGGCTTCGGCCTGCTCGAGCTGGCGCTCGACGAGATCGAGGCCCGCGGACCAGAAGCCGGGGTCTGCGAGGTCCACGCCGACGATGCGCCCGAGCTCCTCGGGGCTCTTTGAGCCACCGCAGGAGAGCAGCTCCAGATAGCGCGGCACGAGCTCCGCTCCGGTCTGCTCGTAGCGCTCGTACACCGACAGCGCGAGCAGCTGTCCGTATGCGTAGGCGTAGACGTACCCCGGGCTGCCAATGAAGTGCGGGACGTAGGACCACCAGGTGCGGTAGCCGTCCGTCAGCTCGACCGAGTCGCCGAGGAGCTCTGTCTGGCTCTGCGCCCACAGCTCGCCGATGCGCTCGGCCGAGAGCTCTCCCTGCTCGCGCCTGCCCGTGTGCACGAGCTCCTCGAAGCGGTTCATGGCGATCTGCCTGAAGACCGTGGCGATCGTGTCCTCGAGGTTCTCCGCCAGCAGCGCCAGGCGCGAGGCCGGCGCGGAGTCCTCCTCGAGCAGGCGCCCGAAGACGATCGTCTCGCCGAACACGGAGGCCGTCTCGGCGAGCGTGAGCGGCGTGCTCTGGTGAAAGATCCCCTGGCGCGCTGCCAGGGCGAAGTGCACTCCGTGTCCGAGCTCGTGCGCGAGCGTGAGCACGTCGCGTCGGCGTGAGGTGTAGTTGAGCAGCACGTAGGGAAAGACAGAGGGCACAGCCGCTGCACAGAATGCGCCGCCACGCTTGGCCGGGCGCACGGGCGCGTCGATGTGGCGCTCGCTGAAGAAGCGCCCGGCGAGCTCCCCGAGCTCGGGCGAGAAGGACGAGTAGCAGTCGAGCACGATCTCGCGCGCCTGCGCGAACGGGAAGCTGACCTCGTCCTCGCTGACCGTCGCCATGCGGTCGTAGTCGGCGAGGCGCTCGAGACCGAGGAGCTTGGCCTTCAGGCGGTACCAGCGGCGCGGGATCTCATAGCGGCTGCGCACGGCCTCGATCAGCGCGCGCACGGACTCGTCACTGGCCTCGTTGGCGAGGTTGCGTGCGGCGAGCCAGTGCCCGTAGCGGCGCAGGCGATCGTCAACGGCCTTGTCGGCGAGCAGCGTGTTGAACAGGAACGCGCGCGTGCGCAGACCCGGAGCGAGAGCCGCCGTGACGGCCTCGGCGCTCGTGCGCCGCACATCGCGGTCGGCCAGCGCGAGGCGGCTGAGCGCGAGGTCGAGCGCGACCTTCTCGTGCGCCGGCGCCGAGCCATCACGCGCCGGCGCCGAGCCCTCGCGGGAGGTGTGGCCATTGCTCGGCTCGCGCGGGCGCTCGTCTGTGGGCGGGAGGGTGACCTCGATCGCCGAGGTGAGCTCCTCGAACAGGCGCGTCCAGGCGCTGGAGCCGGTGAGCGCCTTCTCGGCGAGGATCTTCTCCTCGGGCTCGCTGAGCAGGTGCTCGCGATAGCGACGGACGTTGCGCAGGTGGTGCGCGCAGAACTCGAGCGCCGGGTCGAGCAGCAGCTCCTCGACGCGCTCCTCCGGCAGCGCAGCCCACTCGAGCTCGAAGAACAGGAGCGTCGTCTGCAGCTGGGTCTCCTGCTCCTGCACCTTCTGCAGCAGCGCGCCGTTGGCGGGCGCCGCGGTGTCGGTGGAGAAGCGCAGCGCCGCGTAGTAGTCAGCGCGCGCGACCAGCTCCTGGATCAGCGCGAGCTCGCTCATCGCGGCGCCGAGGCCCGCGCTATCGAGCTCGGAGAGCTTGCCCGCGTGTTCGGCTGCGAACGCGCGCGCGCGCTCGAGCGCCTCCTCGAGGCGCCGCTCGACTCCCTGCTCGCCCTCCCCCTCTACGAGCGCTTCCAGGTCCCAGGCGGTCGACTCGAGCTCAGGATCGGTGTGCTCGGAGGAGGCGGCGGCCATGGACCTCGCCAGCTTAGCCGCCCGCCTGCCGCACCCCGTCGCCAATCCCCAAGCGGGCCTCGGCAACGTCCGCGAGACCTCCTAGGATCGTCCGCCCGATGCACGAGACTCACCCGTCGGTCTTCCTGGTAGCGCGCCCCTCGATCAACCTGGAGGGAATGCGCGGCTACCTCGCAGAGGTGGGCGGCGAGTCCTGGCTTGAGCGCCGCCTCGAGGAGGCCGACGGCGACCCGAACGCGGGCGAGCTGCTGGTCGAGTTCGGCGGGCGCGCCTGCTATCGCAGCTGGGAGCCGGGACTGAACGCGAACGTGACGAAGGTCCGCACCGACCAGCGCGAGTACTTCGCCAACATCCTGCGCTCCGCGCACGGGAGCGTGCTCGAGCACGCCAACTACTCGCTGATGCTGCGCAACGTGAGCAGGGTTCTGAGCCACGAGCTCGTTAGGCATCGCGCGGGCTCCGCGTTCAGCCAGGAGAGCCTGCGCTACGTGCGCCTGACAGATATCGGCTTTCGCGTCGCGCCGGCACTCGAGCCCGTGCGCGAGCAGGTGCTCGCGATCGTCGAGCGACTCGAGGAGTTCCAGGTCAGCGCCGCGAAGGAGCTGGGGATCGACGAGGAGGGGGTGCCCTTTCACGTCAAGAAGGAGGTCACCTCGGCGCTTCGCAGGCTCGCGCCGATCGGCCTGAGCACCGACATCCTCTGGAGCGCCAACGCGCGCACGCTGCGCCACGTGATCGAGATGCGCACGGCCACGGGCGCCGAGGAGGAGCTGCGCCTGCTGTTCGACCAGATCGCGCGGCTGATGCAGGCACAGGCCCCGGGGCTCTTCCAGGACTTCGCGCGCCACGAGGACGGCTCGTGGGTGCCCGAGCACAAAAAGGTCTAGCTACCGGGCCGCCTCAGGGCTCGCTGGTGCGCCCGCTGCTCGCTCGTGCGCCCGCCTCAGGCGCCCGTCGTGGGCACCTCAGGCGTCCACTGTGCGCGCGCGCCATGCGCCGAGCGCGAGGAAGACGACGAGCCAGGCCACGATCACGGCCGCGGCCGTCCCGCCGGCCATCACCACTTCGGTGCCGCGCGTGTCCTTGATGCCAGCCGGGCCGAAGCGGGCGATCGCCTGGGTCAGCACGAAGTCGCGGCCGCTGCCGAGCGAGGAGATGCTCGAGATCAGAGGGCTCGCGATCACCTGCCAGGCGATCAGCGCGATGATCGCCCCCGGCTTGGAGTCGATCAGCGTGGAAAAGCCGACGGCCACCGTGCAGAGCACGCCCGTCGCGAGCAGCACGAAGGCGAGGCCTTCCACCACCTGCGAGCCACTCGGCGTCGGCAGCCCGGAGGCGAACACGAACGTCCCCAGCAGAATCAGGGCGAAGGCCGTGGCGATGACCGCCCAGCACAGAGCGAGGGCCGCCGGAACGCGTGTAGCGAACAGCGCCGCGCGCGCGCGGCCGGTGACGACGAGATCGCGAAAGACGCCGTTGGAGGAGTCGGTCGTACCGGCCTCCACGCCGATCAGGATCGCGACGAGCGGACCGAAGAACACCCCACCGAGCAGGCGCACGCCGATGTGGAAGCTTTCGATCCCACCGGCCGCTTCGTGGGTCGAGTTGGATGCGTGTTCGATCGCGTTGGCGGCGTAGAAGATGACCACCGGAAGCAGGGCGAGCACCAGCGCCCAGATCACGGTGCTGCGCTTCTTGCGCAGCTTGAGGAGGTCTGCGCCGGTCATGCGCAGGGCGACGGCCGTCATGCGCTCACCTCCTCGTGGGAGGCGTCCAGGCGCGAGGTGATCTCCAGGAAGCGCTGCTCGAGACTGTGGCGCACGGGCTCCAGGCGTACGACGGCGACGCCCGCCTGCACGAGACTCGCGTTCACGCCGGCGGCCGTCTCGGGGGCGCCGCTCAACACCACCCGCAGGCCGTCGTCGGCTCGCTGGGTCTCGCGCACGAGCTCGCTGACCTCGAGCGTGCGCAGCGCCAGCTCGACGTCGTCGACACCGACGATCAATTCATTGCGCGCGCCCTCACCGCCACGGGAGATCTCGGCGATCGGGCCCTGGGTGACGATCTTCCCGCGATCGACGATGGCGGCGACGTCGCAGATCTTTTCGACCTCGTCGAGCAGGTGAGAGGAGAGGAAGACGGTGCGGCCCTCGTGCTCGACCATCGCGCGGATCATCTCGCGGAACTCCTGGATGCCGCCGGGATCGAGGCCGTTGGTGGGCTCGTCGAGGATCAGCAGCAGCGGGTCCGCGAGCAGGCAGCGAGCGACGCCGAGACGCTGGCGCATGCCCATCGAGTAGCTCTTGACCTTCTCCTCGGCACGCTCGGACAGGCCGACGCGCGCGAGCGCCGGCGCGATTCGCTCGGCCGACTCGGGACCGCGCACCGCCGCGATGATGCGCAGGTTCTCTTGGCCTGATAGATGGGGATGAAAGCGGGGCTCCTCGACGATCGCGCCGACCCGCGCCAGCGCCTTCGAGTGCTCTCCGGGCACGGGGTGGCCGAGCACGGCCATGGTGCCTGCGCTCGCGCGGGTCAATCCCAGCAGGGTGCGGATCATCGTCGTCTTGCCGGCGCCGTTGGGGCCGAGGAAGCCGAAGGCGCAGCCACGAGGAACCTGCAGGTCGACGCCGTCGAGCGCGGTGCGCGCGCCGAAGCGCTTGGTCAGGCCAGCAGTCTCGATCGCCAGGCGCGCCGCGGTCTGCTGGGGCGCCGCCTGGACGGCGTTGGGGGAGTCAACTGGTGGGGACATCGGCCTCCTTGGCTTGCTCCTCGCGAGCTAAATACAGTCGCACGTATCGAGCGTAGCCAGCCTCGCAGAGCCGCCTAAAGATCCGCTGAGAATCAGTCCTCTTCGGCCTCGCGCTCGTGGATGCGCTGCTCGAGCTCCTCCATCACGGCGGGGTCGCGCAGGGTGGTCACATCGCCGAGCGTGCGGCCCTCTGCGATGTCGCGCAGCAGGCGGCGCATGATCTTGCCCGAGCGCGTCTTGGGCAGGTCGGCTGCCCAGATGACACGCTTGGGGCGGGCGAACTTGCCGATGCGCTCGGCGACGGTCAGGCGAATACCCTCGAGCGTCTCCTCGCCGCCAGCCAGCTCACCCTGGAGCGTGACGAACGCGACGATCGCCTGGCCGCTGTCCTCGTCGTACTGCCCGATCACCGCCGCCTCCGCGACGTCCGCATGCGCCACGATCGCAGACTCGACCTCGGCGGTGGACAGGCGATGGCCGGAGACGTTGACGACGTCGTCGATGCGCCCGATCACCCACAGGTAGCCATCGCCGTCGCGGCGGGCGGCGTCGCCCGCGAGGTAGCGCTCGCGTCCGAAGCGCCCGAAGTAGGTCTCCAGGAAGCGCTCCGGCTCGCGGTAGAGCGTGCGCAGCATCGACGGCCAGGGCTGGGTGAGCACGAGCAGGCCCTGGCCCTCCTCGATCGGCTCGTCGGTGGACTCGTCGAGGACCTGCGCGAAGACGCCGGGGAATGGGTGGGTCGCCGAGCCCGGCTTGGTCGCGGTGATGCCGGGGAGCGGCGTGATCATGATCGCCCCGGTCTCGGTCTGCCACCACGTGTCGACGATCGGGCAGCGTTCCCCGCCGATCACCTTGTGGTACCAGAGCCATGCCTTGGGGTTGATCGGCTCGCCGACCGAGCCCAGCAGGCGCAGGCTCGAGAGGTCGTGCGAGCGCGGCCACTGCGCCCCCCACTTGATGCAGGCGCGAATCGCCGTCGGCGCGCAGTAGAGGATGCTCACGCGGTAGTGCTCGACGAGCTCCCACCAGATGCCCCTGTTTGGGTAGTCGGGGGCTCCCTCCCACATCACCGACGTCGCGCCGTTGCACAGGGGCCCGTAGACGATGTAGGAGTGCCCGGTCACCCAGCCGACGTCGGCCGCACACCAATACACGTCCGAGTCGGGGCGCAGGTCGAAGACGTAGCGGTGCGTCGCCGAGACGCCTGTGAGATAGCCGCCGGTGGTGTGCAGGATTCCCTTCGGCTTGGCCGTCGAGCCTGAGGTGTAGAGGATGAAGAGCGGGTGCTCGGCATCGAGCGGCTCCGCGGGACAGCTGGGATCGGCCTGCGCGAGGATCTCGTCGTAGAAGACGTCGCGTCCGGCGAGCATCTGGCACGGCGTGCCCTTGCTCCTGACGACGATGATCTTCTCGAGGCTCTGCAGGCCCCCCATCGCCTCGTCCACGCGGTCCTTGACCGCTGCAGTCTTGCCCTTGCGCGCCGCCCCGTCGACGGTGATCAGGGCCTTGGCCTGCGAGAACTCCATGCGCTCGCGCACGGCCTCGGCAGAGAAGCCGCCAAAGACCACGTTGTGGGGGGCGCCGATGCGCGCGCACGCGAGCATCGCGATGACGACCTCGGGGATCATCGGCAAGTAGATCCCGACAACGTCGCCGCTACGCACGCCGAGCGCCTTCAGCGCGCTGGCGAAGCGTTCCACCTCGGCGAGCAGCTGGGCGTAGGTGATCCGGCGCTCTTCACCCTCCTCGCCGCGCCAGTGAAAGGCCACGCGCTCGCCGCGACCAGCGAGTACGTGCCGGTCGAGGCAGTTGTAGGAGGCGTTTAGCGTGCCTCCCGTGAACCACTTGTAAAAGGGCGGCTCGTCATCGTCGAGCACCCGCGTCCAGGGCTCGAACCAGTCGAGCTGCTCGGCCTGCGCCGCCCACCAGCCCTCATGGTCGCCCGCAGCCTGCTCGTAGACGGCTGCCTCACTCAGCAGCGCGCGCTCGCGAAACGCCGGCGGCGGCGCGAACGTCTCAACCTCCAGCAGGCTCGCGAGCTCGCGCTCCAGCCCCTCGCCGGTGCCCGCTTCGCCCGCCGGCTCCACGCTCGAGGAGTCCGCCCGGCTGCTCATCGGCGTGACTCTACAGCGCCACCGCTTCGGGCAGCCCGATCAGCGCCCGCTGCGCTTGCGCCGTCGCTTGCGCGCCGAAGACGCGCCAGATGGTGGAAGCGGCGCGGGAACGGCCACGGCCCCCGAGCCGTTCACCGCAGCACCGGTGCGGCCGGCCCGGGCGGCGCGGAGCTCTCCCTGCGAGGGCCACGGCTGCGCCTCCCCCGTAGGCCACGCGGGCGGCAGGCCCTTGGGCCAGCGGTCCGAGAACATCACGCCGATCATCACCATCCAGAACGCCTGCACGATCTCGAGCTCCTCGCCCCCGAACGGGAACGCAATGAGGATCGCGGCGAACATGCCGAGGAACGCCATCCAGCGGACGAGCAGCCCGACGCGCAGGGCGTTGATCATGGTGGCGATCATCCCCACGGTGAGTGCGAACGTCGCGAGCAGGCCGACGTAGTCGGCGAGCACGTTGGCGCTCCCGGTCGTCAGCGCCTGTTCGGCGGCGTGGATCGAATGGTCGGAGCTGACGGCGAAAGCATGCGTCTGGACCGCGCCGATGACCTGACGGGCGACGCTCACGAGTGCCGCCCCGCTGCCACCGAAGAGGACCAGCGAACGAGCCGCCCGAAACGACTGGGGGCGGCGGAAGCGTGTGGCGTCGACCAGCACCAGCAGGACGAGCGTGAGCGCGCCGAACCCGATCGCCGCGAGCGCGCCGCCGGCGATCAACGGGAAGGCGTGATGGCTGATGAATTTGACCTCCACGGTGCGCGCGCTCACGGCAGGGTTGGCCACGCCCGAGAGCGCCGGCGTAAGGCCTTGCACCAGCCCCACCGTCGGCGCGCCGTTGAGCGTCTCGTAGATCATCAGAGCGCTCAGCAGGTAGAGGAAGCCACCGCCGAACGCCGGCACGCCGAGCCGCCGCCGCCGCTCGGTCTCGTGCGCAATCTGCTGGCGGATCTCGCTAGGGCTCGGCATGAAGGGCGCAGTCTATGATGCGCACATGGAGAGCGGCGGGCTCGGAGATCTGTTCGGTGACCCCGAGGAGCTGCAGCGACGACTGGCGGAGTTCGCCGAGCAGATGCAGGGCAACCAGCGCCTCGTGTGGGCCGACAACGCGATCAAGCTCGCCGTAGACATGACCGTGGCGGCTGTCGGGCGGGTGAACGTGCAGGGCAACGCAGAGGCGCAGGCCGAGCAGATCCGCACGGTGATCGCGCGCGTCTTCCCGGAGGCGGTCGCGCTCGTGCGCGAGGCGCGCGAGGGCCTTCAGTAGCTCACTAGCGCGCGCGGGCGCGAGCAGCGCCGCCGGGCTCGCGAGGCTGCGCGTCGGCCTGCTCGGCAAAGGGCTCGTCCACCAGCAGCACCCCAGCACGCTCGGCCGCGCGCTCTGCCTCGCGTGAGGCGCGACCGGCGAGCAGGACCTGTTTGAAGGATCGGAACTTGAAGATGAAGACGATCGCGCCGAGGCCGAGCAGGGCCGTGAAAATCGCGATCGCGAGCTGCTGCCCGACGGAGTAGGCGGCCGCGACGGTGGCACCGCTGGTGGCGAAGACCTTCACGAGCAGCGCCTGCTGGACGCCGGCGCCCCCGGGTGTGAACGGCACGGCGCCGGCGACCTGGCCGACGGCGAAGACCAGCAGCACGTGCTCCACCGAGCCGCCGATGCGAAACGCTTCGAGCAGGAACCAGAAGGCGACGAAGCGAGACAGCCACGCGAGCGCCTGCAGTGACGCCACCTCGCGCAGGTAGCGACGGCGATCGCTGAGGATCGTCAGGCCCTGGCGCACGCGCATCCAGAACGCACGCGCGCGCTCAGCAAGCAGCGCGAAGGCGACGAGGCCGCAAACGGCGAGCAGGGTGATCAAAAACAGCGTCAGGTGAAAGTGCTCGGCCAGGTAGGAGATGTCGAACGAGCTGAGCTTGGAGAAGTCGGGTGGCTTTGGAAAGACGCCTTGGGTGAAGGCGAAGATCAACACGATCACGCCCATGCACGCATCGAAGATCGACTCGACGAAGAAGCTCGCGGCGACGGTGGGGTAGCGCGAGCCGGGGATCGAGGAGCGCGTGAGGAACAGCTTGATCACGTCTCCGCCGCGAGCCGGCACGACGTTGTTGAAGCCGACGGCCGCCACATAGGCCCCCCACACGCGTCGCCACTGGAAGAAGACGGCAGGATAGGCCGCGCGCAAGCTGTTGAAGAAGCCACGCGAGCGCAGCGTGAGGTTGAGGGCGAAGAACGCGAGGCCAACGACGAGCGCTCCCCAGTGCACGGACGCGAGGTCCGAGAAGAACTGCCCGGCGGCGTGCAGGAAGGAGCTGACGCTCTGGGAGATCGACGCGGACGCACAGGGCGTGGGCACGACTCAAGCGTACGGGGCCGCTCCGAGGAGGCAGGCACGGGGCGATCGGGAGCGGCAATCGGCTAGAAAGCAGTGGTGCCTGCGCCACGAGGCAGCGCCAAGCAACAAGTCACCGTCGCGGTCACCGGTCCCACGGGGGAGATCGGCCAAGCGGTCGTAGCGGCGCTCGAGCGATCGCGCGAGGTCGCACACATCCATGGCATGGCGCGAAGGCCGTTCGATCCAGCCGCGAGGGGCTGGAAGAAGGTCTCCTACGCCCGCGGTGACGTGCTCGACCCCAGCGCCGTGCGCGAGCTGGTGCGCGGCGCGGACGTGGTGGTGCACCTGGCCTTCATGATCATGGGCGGCGCGCAGGAGAGCCGGCGAGTCAACCTCGCGGGCTCGCGAAACGTATTTGAGGCGGTCGCCGAGACGGGCGTGCGCCGCCTCGTCTACACCTCCTCGGTCGCCGCCTACGGCTTCCACCGCGAGAACCCCCAGCCGCTGACCGAGGATGTTCCCGCGCGCGGAAGCCCCGAGCACTACTACTCAGCCCAGAAGGCCGAGGTCGAGGCGCTGCTCGCGCGGACCCTGTCGGGTTCTCGCACGGATGCCTACGTCCTGCGCCCGTGCATCGTCGCCGGCCCACAGGCGCCGCTCTTGATCGACACGCTCCCCTACACGCAGATCTCCTCGAGGCTTCCCGGCGCCGTCGTGAGCCTGCTCGAAAGCATGCCGGTCCTGCGCCCGGTGCTGCCCGACCCGGGCGTCCCCTTCCAGCTCGTGCACCACGACGACGTCGCGAGCGCGACGCGCGCGGCTGTTCTCGGGCGCGGGCGCCCCGGGGCATACAACCTCGCGGGGCCCGGGCAGATGACGATCAAACGCCTCGCCGAGGAGCTCGGCTGGTACTCGGTCCCGGTGCCGGAGCTCGCGCTCGACGCCGTCGCCGCGATGGTCGCGCGGCTCGGTTTCCTACCGGCGCAGGCGCAGTGGATCGCCGCCCTGCGCGAGCCGACGATCATGAGCACCGCCAAGGCGCGCCGCGAGCTCGGCTGGCGCCCGCGTCACGACGCGCTCGCCACGCTGCGCGAGACGATCGAGGCCGCGCGCATGGACGACCTGATCCGCTGAGACGCCCGCCGTGGCCAGCGACGTACTGCACCTCACCCACAACCAGTCAGCGAGATCGGGATCCAACTGATGCCTCGGCGTTTCCAACCGCGGGCGTCCGGCCAGCCGCTCGACCACTGTCGCACACACAAGCGACCTACCTAAACACTACTTTCCCCCAAGCCGTAGGCGTTCCACGACTACACAACCGTGTTCACCTCGACTTCCTCTTCCCCTGCCTCAGTGGTGTCTAGTTTAAGCCCAGCCTTCACAAACACGTCAAAGTCAACAGTCGAGAGGCGCACTTCCAGCACATCGTTTCCTTCTCCATCGA
Organism: uncultured Solirubrobacteraceae bacterium; assembly: GCA_963722435.1. Classification (GTDB taxonomy): domain Bacteria; phylum Actinomycetota; class Thermoleophilia; order Solirubrobacterales; family Solirubrobacteraceae; genus Palsa-744. Next base: position 450,530 of record CAVRKZ010000002.1, read on the forward strand.
AGTGCTCTGGTTCCTGCTCGCCTTTAGTCTCGGTCATTTTCACTTTCAAACTCGCCGACATGTTATCGACGGGACTGATCTCCGCAATTACAGCCCCTCTTACTGTCAACGCGGTCGAGCCACACATGGCTTCTATCATGTTTCCTTCACTTGCCGGCGATAAGGCGACGCCCACTTCGTCATCCTCCCTTTCTATCCACCCTAGGGCCCCATCCAGCGGACTTGTGACGACTTCGCCTGCGCCCGCTCCTGTCGATGAACATTTTGCGCCCTCGAATTCACAACCTGTCAGCTTGATCGTAAATGACGCGATTTCTTTCGTCCCGAGATATTCCCCGGACCCACTCTCGTCGTGGCAGACAACTTCGGAATTACCCACCGTCTCCAACACCACCTCTTTCGGTTCGACAACCCGGTCTTTTTCAACCGTGGCATCCGCACTGCTAAAGTCGCGCCACAACACGCCCGGAAACCATTCGAAGTCGCCCCCCTCTAGCGTCGCCGTGCACGCGCTTTTACTATATCTCCCTGTACCATCTTTGCCGGAGCTAACTTTCGCGCAGGTTCCAAATTCGAGAGGACCTTCCGGCACGAACGTAAACCGATCTGACGGGGTTGTCGCGCTCCTCCCACCCGCAGTCGTCACGGTTATCGAAGTCGTCCCTGGGCCTTTTACTGGCGATACGGCCTTGATGGCATCCGCCGATTCCACGACAAAGCTCGATGCCGGCACACTTCCAAACATTACCGCAGCAACAGCCACGAAGTTCCTACCACTGATTGTCACGGGCGTACCCCCTGCCGTCGTCCCTGAGGCTGGGGTCACAGCTGTTACGACAGGTATGGGTGGGCCCATTGTGAGATAAAATTCGCTCCCGGCCGAGATGTCGACGACATTTTCGACCCCGGCTACTTGAGTCAGTGGTGGATGGTCACTTTCGAGTTCCCACGTCTCGACAGCCCCGCCTTTCAGGAGAGCCAGGTCCTTAGATTCCCGTGGGGCCGCCGAGATCGCCTCGACACCTTCGAGCGCAGGCACTAGGGTTGGTGCTGTCGTGCAGAGAAAGGCACCGAGGTCCGGTTCGTCGTTAGGACTGCATTCAGCGTGGGCTTGCACTTGACCCCAAGTCTTTACAGTCCCGTTGTGCAAGAGCGCCAAGCTGTGAGTGTCGTCTGCTGAGATGGCGGTTGCTTCGCTTAGTTCCGCGACAGAGACTGGCGTCTCGCTGCAAGCGACGTGTTCTTCGCAAGTCGTCGGCCCAAGGTTGGTGCCCACACCGAGCTCGCCAAAGCTATTGTTGCCCCACGCCGCGACGCTACCGGTGTTCAGCAGCGCTACGCCGAACTCCGCGCCCGCTGCTATAGCCGTAACGTCGCCTAGTTCGCTTACCACAACTGGTGTGTCGTTACTTGTTTGCGTGCCGTCACCGAGCTGGCCGGATTCGTTGCTGCCCCACGCCATGACTTCGCCATCCTTCAGGAGCGCGAGCGCAAACTTGTAGCCAGCTGAGATCGCGACGACTTCGCTCAGTTCGTGCACGGCAACTGGTGTGTCGCTACTTGTTTGCGTGCCGTCACCGAGCTGGCCGGATTAATTGCTGCCCCACGCCATGACGGTCTCATTCTGCAGGAGCGCGAGACCAAAGGCATGGCCTGCCGAGATCGAAGTCGCTTCGCCCAGTTCGCCGACTGGCACTGGCACAGTGCTGTCCGTCGTGGTGCCATCGCCGAGCTGCCCGGACGTATTAGTGCCGAACGCCGCGACGCCATTGCCGATGGCCGAGGCGGCCTCGGGCGCGAGCCCCCAGGACACCAAAAAAATGAACAAGCAACTTGCTGCCAGCCACGCCGCTCTCATCTGTTATCTCCTCCTATGACTGCGGGACACCTAGCACGACAGGGACACCGCTACACCCCAGCCGCCAGGCTCTCTGTATCGCCCATGTGTCAAGCTCTGCCGCTGCTGCCAAGCCCTACCTTACGCCCGCTGTAGCCACGACCCTCTGCCGGACGTGACGCCCACGCGTGGCGAGACTCGCCACGCGTGGGCCCCGCTGCCTCCCCTATTTACCTATGTCTTCAAGGTATGGCTTGAGCTTCTTGAAGAATTCGTTGATTGCGGGCGTAGCGCCCGCTGGGTCGTTGTGAGCGTAGGTTTCTTTCTCTTCAATTAGCGTCAGGCAACCTTCGCTTGCCGTGGTCATGGCCGAGCATTCTTCAGTTGATATGCCCGACTGTTCTGCCAGTAGTTTTGCCTCTGTCAGCGTCGTCTGCGATCCGCCCCCGAGCAGCTTATCGAGTTCAGAGTCGATCGCGAGAATGTGCAGCGATTTCGGCAGGTTTTCGCCCTCGGTCGAGTTCACGCCGAGCACTTCCTGCGCGGGGTTCGCAAGACCGTTGCCGACGGCGCCTGTGTCCAGCGTGAGGCGAGCCGGGAAGTACCACTCGGAGCCACTCTGCTTCAGCACCGTCCCGGACACCTTGCCCACGAGCATTTCCGCGTAGCGGCTGACAGGGGTGAGCGCGCCTGCGCTGCTCCATCCGTGCAGTCCGTCTTCTTCGGCTGCTTCTTCCACCCCCGCTCCACCGTGTATCTGGGCGGCAGCCAAAGAGGTCGGTGAGGTCCCGACGTTCACGGAGTATCCGAAGCCAGCTTCGTTTGTGACCGGTGCGATCGGCGACTTGAGATCGGGTGGCAGGAATTTGAACTTTTCGAGCAGCGACGGCCCTTTCGGTTCAATGAGCGCCATCGCCGAGCCCGTCGCCGAGAAAAGCCCAAGGTCAGGGGCGACGATGCCCCCGAACGCCAGCCAGGGCGTTTCACCCGGTTCCTTGAGCTTTGCGAGCGATTTTTCGGCTTCTTCCTTGGAGATCGCCAGCGGGCTGCTGCCGCCGTCGTCGTAGACGAGGCCCGCCAGACCTTCGGCTCCAGGTTTGCCGGCAAAGTCCCAGGTCGCATACGCCGTCACGACCGAGCCACCGAGCGAGTGCCCGCCCAGCACCACCTTGCCCCCCAATTCTTTTGCGGCGTCGATCACCACTTTCAGGTCTTCGACCGCTACGTTCATGCCCCATTTCTTGGCAAACTCGACCATTTTTTCCGGCACTGGCTGGTAGTGCGTCTTTTCATTGCCTTCGAGATAGCCGAGGTAGTAGTCGAAGAATTCCTTGGAAGTAACCTTCCCCTCCTTGTACTTGATCAGCTCCCTCTGGTTCTCGAGGTAGTTCTCACGGCGTTCTACCGCCCATACCTGCCAACCTGGCGTGGCTTCGACGAGCGATTTGGCGAACGGCACGAAGTACGCCGCTGCTGCAGACGTCCCCGGCTCCAGCACCAGGACGTTCTTCGCCTTTTCGTGTTCGGGCCTAATCTTGAGGATCCCGACTTTGTCCAGATTGAGGTCTTTTTTCAGGCCTGGGAGGGTCACCGAGGTTTCTTCAGGGCTCGCTTCTACTCCGCCATTGAGCAGGCTTTTCTCGATCTTCACCATTCCCGCGCTCGCCGACGACGCCCCCGCGACGCCCACAACCAGCGCGGCTGCAATCATCGCCAGCGCCAGCCGGCCAGGCCTGCTCGTCCTTAAACGCATGCGTCGACCCTCAAGCATCCCTCTCTCCTTTATCGATCGGTCCCCGTCAGACGGAAGCACCCCCGTCCGCCGTCCTCCATTGAACGGTACGCCGAGCGCGGCGCCCAAGCAATGACGTTCTGCTGAACTTGTGGAGCCCGCGTTGTGCATCTGCACAAGGCCGCTCCTCAGTCAGCCTCGTCCGAGAGCGCGATGTATACACGAGCGAGATCGCGCGGGCTCGCGAGGTCGACGCCTGCTATCTCCTCGATCCGCTTGAGCCGGTAGGCGAGCGTGTTGCGGTGGATGTGCAGGGCGGAGCTCGTGGCGGTGCGATCTAGACGGCATGCGAGCAGCGCCTGCAGCGTGCGCACGAGCTCCGCGTGCTCCTGTCCGCCGAGCGCCGCCAGCACGCTCCCGCGCAGCCGTGCGACGAGGCGGGGTGAGCGCTGCAGGAGGATCTCGAGCAGATGGTCCTCGGTCTCCAGGCGCCCGCTGAGCCCAACCCGGCGAGCGCGCTCGGCGAGCAGGATCACCTCCTCGAGGGCGGCTGCGAGCTCACCGCGCGGCGTCGGCTCGCCGATCGCGAGCGCGATGTCGGCGCCCTCGCCGAGGTCGGCCAGCTCGAGCGGCTTCCAGGCGAGGCCGAGGACGTACTCGCTGTGCGTGACCGCGAGCCTCCAGCCGCCCCGGCGAAGGCGCGCGGCAAGCGCCGCGTGGTTGTGCGGCGCACGCCCGGGCATCGCGACGGCGAACGGGTGGTAGGTGTCTTCGAGGGGCACATCGAGGCGCTCGGCGAGCTCGCGGTCGGCCGCGTCGAGCGGCGCTCCCGAGCAGAGGCGATCGAAGAGGCTGCGCGTACGTCGCTCCTCCTCGGAGACCAGCAGCTCGCGCTCGGCGAGGTAGGTCTCGGTGACGATCGCGCTGACGCGATCGGCGTAGCGGGCCAGTGGCCCCGCCAGCTCGAGCAGCGTCTGGGACTCCTCCGGGCGCGCGTGCCGGCGCAGGAGCTCCCAGCCCAGCTGGTGGGCGAGGCCGAACGAGCGCAGCAGATCCTCCAGTCGCATTCCCTCGGCGGCGCGCGCACGCGTCCACTCGCGCAGCGCGCCGAACTCGCTATCTGCCGGCATCGCCCCCGTGGAGACGAAGCGCGACCAGCGCCTGAGCGTGCGCTGCAGGCCGTTGATGAGGTCCGCGCGCGAGCCCTCCGAGAGGTGCTCGAAGGCCTCCGCCCCACGTTCGAACTCGGAGGCCATCTCGCTCGCCGCCTGCGCCTGCGAGATGCGCGCGACGATCACGGCCGCGCCCCTGGCCACCTCGGTCATGACCGCGGTGGCCTAAAGCGGGCTGGTGAGGACAGGCAGCTCGGTGCGAATCGTCGCCCACTCCTCGGCCTTGAGGCCATGCGCGAACTCCTCGACCTTGTGGTGTGGCCCCGTGACGGTGAAGGCGACCTGCGTGCTGAGCAGATGCGGATGCTCGACGATCTCGCACTCGAGCCCCAGCCTGGCCGCCCACTCGCGCATCGTCTGCTCGAATTCGCGTCGCACGAGCTTGCCGGAGCTGGCGACGAGCGTGCGCGTCTCGGGAGCCTGGGCATCCTGGCGCGCCCGATCGCTCGCGGCGCGCTCGCTGGCGCCCAGGGGCGGGTCTACCTGGACCCACTCGCCGACATCCTCATCCCAGTGGCCGATGCGCACCTGCGCCTGGATTCCGTCGCGCGCGAGCACCTGCGCGATCGCTTGGCGGGCCTGCCTGAGCGTGTCTTCGTCGGCGGCGTAGGCGAACAGCAGCTTGCCGTCGTGCGTGATGACGACGTCCCGCGGCACGCTCGTCTCGATCTCCTCGACCACCTTCCCGTCGCGCAGGCGCGCGAGCACATCTCGAAGGGCTCCCGATGCGTCGGCGACCGCCAGCTCGGCCTGCAGCCTCCAGTCCTGCTCGTCGCTCGTCTCAGCACTCATCGAGCGAGAACATATAGCGCGGCCGCGGCCGCCGCCACGATCGGCTCCGCGAGTGACCTCATGGCTGATAAAGTGGCCACATGCGTGAGATCGGCGTTCGTGAGTTGAAGCAGTCGCTGAGCGAGACGCTACGGGAAGTCGGTCGCGGCCGGCAGGTACGCGTGACCGTCCGTGGTCAGGCGATTGCCGACATCGTCCCTGCAGGCGCCTCGGCCGAGGACGATCGCCTTCGCAAGCTGGTTGCCGAGGGGCGGTTGGTGGCGCCTACGCGCGCGCGGCCCAAGCGGGCGCCACGACTTGTCAAGACCCGCGGTAGCGCATCGTCGCTGGTGCTCTCAGAGCGGGAAGCCGAGCGCTGAACCTCTACCTCGACGCGAGCGCGCTCGTCAAGCGCTACGTCGCTGAGCCCGGCAGCGACGTAGTCCGCGATGCGATGGACCGCGCCGACGGGTGGTTCATGTGTCGCGTCGGGTTCGTGGAGACTGTGCGCGCCGTTGGACTGACAGCGGGTCCCGCGGCAACTAGGAGCGTTCGAGAAGAGTGGCCGGTGTTCGGGCTGGTCGGGGTGGACCAGCGGCTGGTCGAAGACGCAGCTGAGCTTGCGATTGGCAGCGGCCTGGGCAGCCTCGACGCCCTGCACCTCGCCGCCGCCCTCGTGCTCCCCCAAGACGATCTTCACTTCGCCACCTGGGATCGCCGCCTTCATATGCTGGCCAGCACCAAGGGACTACAACTCATCCCCGATTCGCTTGATTGAAGGCGCCGCCTCTACACCACCGTGGCCCGCAAGTTGCGAGTCTCAGGAGCCCGCCAGCGCCGCGAGCACCAGCTCGTCATGCTCGGCGGGCTTGACCTTGCGCAGTACGCTCAGCACCCTTCCGCCGTCGTCGATCACGAAGGTCGTGCGCTCGTTGCCGAAGTACGTTTTGCCGTACATCGACTTCTCGACCCAGACGCCGTAGGCGTCGGCGACGCGGTGGCCCTCGTCGGCCAGCAGGGGGAAGTTCAAAGCCTCCTCGTCGTGGAACTTCTTGACCTTGGCGACGGGGTCAGGGGAGATGCCGAGGACGACGGCGCCGGCCTTTTCATAGTCGAGGCGCCGGTCACGAACGCCACACGCCTGCACGGTGCAGCCTGGTGTTGCTGCCTTCGGGTAGAAGTAGACGACGACCGACTGCCCTCGGAAGTCTGAAAGCTTGACCTCGCGGCCATCCTGGTCGGGCAGAGAGAAGTCGGGGGCCTGCTCGCCCGCGGTAATCACGTCGCCAATCTAGCTGGATCCTCGACGCACATCACCGCAAAAGCCGCGAGAGCCGGCGATCCTTCAGAACGCGCCCCTCGGTCTGGCAGTCGGGGCAGTAGGCGATCACGTAATCCTCGAAGTGGACGGCCTCAAGCGTCGCCCCGCAGCGCGGGCAAGGCTCGCCCTGATGGCGGTGCACGCGCAGCGGCATCGGCAGCTTGTCGGGGATCGGCAGCTCGATCGTCTGCTCGTAGTGCGCGAGCGCCTCGCCCAGCGTCGCGACGATCGCCTCGCGCAGAGCCTCGGCCTCCTGCTCGTCGAGGTCGGCGCCGCGCTTGTAGGGCGACAGGCGCGCCTGCCACAGGATCTCATCGACCCACGAGCGCCCGATGCCGGCGATCACGTGCTGGTCGCGCAGCAGCGCGTGTAGCGGCCGCGGCGCGTCGAGCAGCTCCGCGAGCGCCGCCGGCGCGGGCCAGGCCTCGGGTCCGAGCTTCGCGAGCGCCTCGTCGGCCTCGAGCTCCTCGGCACCCAGCAGCTTGACCCAGGCGGCCTGCTTTGAGCCGAACTCGCGCAGGCGCAGCTCGCGCCCCCCCTCGAGGCCGACGAGCAGGCGCGAGGTGCGGTCGCGTGGCCCCGCAGGCTTCTCGTAGAGCTGCAGGCGCCCGGCGGACATCAGGTGAATGAGCAAGGCGAGCGACTGCCCGTGGGCGTCGACGTGCACGATCAGATGCTTGCCGCGCCTGCCAACCCCCGTGATGCGCCCGCCATCGAGCGCCGAAAGCGGCGGCTCGAAGGACCTCAGTGCGTTGATTCCGGGAGCTCGCGCATACTCGACTCGGACCCCCTCGAGATCGGCGTCGAGCAGGCGCGCAGTGATCTCCACCTCGGGCAGCTCGGGCATTCACCTCATCGTAGGCGCCGCGGCCACGCCCTCAATACGCGAGGATCGGCGGCCCTTCGTAGACGACGTGCTCGGGGCTAGTCCAGCGCACGCGCCAGAATTCACCGGGGGTCGTGGAGTTGAGGCTCCAGTAGCCGAGGCCGTTCGTCTGGACGCTCTTCAGGGTGCGGTAGCGCTTCGCGTGCTTGGCGCGCACGAGCACGGTCACCTGAGTGGCGCCGATGGTCGGGCGCACGAGGCCCCACAGGGAGACGCCATGGTGCTCCTTGGTGACGGTGAGGGGGATCGGCCAGCCGTAGTAGAGGGGCTTGGGCGTCCCGTTGACGTACTCGAGGCCCGTCTGGAAGCCGACCGTGCCGCCGTGCACGCTCGCGCCGGGGGCGCCCCCGAGCGGGTCGTCTTTGAGCAGGTACTGCGAGAAGGCAGCCACGCGCGGGTCCTCGTAGGCGATGTGTTCGGCGATCGCGTCGTATTCGGCCTGCTTGGCGACGGACACGCCGAGCTGCTTGTTGGGGAAGCTCTGGATGCCGAACTCTGTCAGGTAGATCGGCACGCCCCCGGGGATCGCGTGCGCGGCGGCTGCGAGGTTGAGTGCGTTCGACAGGCGCGAGAGCGTGCCGATCATCACATCGTCGCGTTCCGGCGGCTTGTAGTAGGGGCCGGCGGGGAGCGTGTAGGCATGGTGGGAGTAGCCGGCCATCTGCAGCTCGCTGCAGGAGCCCGAGCGCTTGTAGCTGGCGTTCAGGCAGAGCGCTTCGCGCATGAATGCGAGCGGTGCCACGTCGTGCAGGAGCGCGTCGGCTTTTTCCGCGCGGTTGTGGCTGCGGACCATGCTCTTGACCGAGTCGTAGCCGGTGGGGGCGGTTTCGCCGAAGAGCACGCGCGGGTGGGCGATACCGGCGGCTTGAAGGCCGGCGTAGCCGGCCTCGTAGAGGCCCCGGTAGATGCGCGGCGAGGCGGATGTGCCGTTGGCGTTCCACTGTGGCAGCAGGAAGGCGGGGTGGTTGGGCTCGTTCCAGATCGCATAGAGCGAGACCTCAGAGCCGAACTCGCGCGCGACGGCGGTCATGAATTCCTGGAAGTCCTGGGGATCGGGGCGCGTTATGTACGGCGCTTGGCCGTTGACGGTGGCCCAGCGCGGCACCGGCGAGGTGACGGTGAGCAGGACCTGCCAGCCCAGGCGCTTGGTTTCTTCGAGCAGCGTGGTGTAGTTGCCCCAGTCGTAGGCGGTCGGGTTGGTCGCTTCAAAGCTCGGCTTGGTGGCGCTCGTGGATCCCGGCGCGACCGCGCTCCAGTAGAGCTCGACGCGCAGCGCGCGCACGCCGAGGTGCTTGAGCTGCGCGATCACGTGCGGACGCGTGCTCGGTTCGAGAAGGTCGCTTGAGGCCTCGAAGTAGGTGACCTGGGTGGGAGAGGCGAGCGCCTGCGCGGCGCCGAGCGAGCCGGCGAGCAGGAAGCTCGCGAGCAGGGAGAGGAGGAGGGGACGAAGTCTGGGCATGGTCGCTAAGGACACCTCGGAGATGGCAAGGTTGCGGTCTGGAGCTTGGGAGCGGCGGTCTGTACCCGGTCTATACCCGGAGGGCGCATTCTTGCTGCGTCCGGGGGCCTGAGCGCGGGAAGGCGTGCGCTCTTTGTAGCGTTCGTCATTGTGAGCGCACCGGTCGCACCCGATGACATCGTCGAGAGCGCGGCGGACGGACAGTCCAACAGCCGCCCGCCGCTGCTCGTTCTGGAGCCGCTACGCGAGTTCATGGACGAGCATGGCCTGGGTGCGGGCGAGATCGTTGCGCAGCCCGTCGGCGAGGGACACTCCAACGTCACCTACCTGATCGAACGCGACGAGTGCAGGGTCGTGCTGCGCCGCCCGCCGCGCCCTCCGCTTCCGCCGAGCGCCCACGACGTGCTGCGCGAGGCGCGCCTGCTGCGAGCGCTGCGTGATACCCCTGCGCGCGTACCCGAGGTGCTGGCCGTGTGCGATGACGAGCAGCTGATCGGCGCGCCCTTCTACCTGATGACGTGGGTCGACGGCGAGGTGATCGTTGCGAGCGTCCCCGCGGCGCTCGACACGCCCGCCGAGCGCCGGGGCATCAGCGAGCAGCTGATTGACGCGCTCGTCGAGATCCACGAGGTCGACTGGAGCGCCGTGGGCCTCGACTCATTCGGCAAGCCGACGGGCTACCTCGAGCGCCAGCTACGCCGCTTCGGCGGGCTTTGGGAGCTCAACAAGACGCGTGAGATCCCCGCGGTGGAGCGGGTCGGCGGTTGGCTCGCCGAGAACCTGCCGAGCTCCGGCCCGGCGACGATCGTGCACGGCGACTACCGCCTCGGCAACACGATGCTCGCCTCCGAGGCGCCGGCGCACCTGATCGCGGTGCTCGACTGGGAGATGGCCACGATCGGCGATCCGCTGGCGGACATCGGCTATCTGTGCATGATGTGGACTCAGGCCGGTGACCCCGAGGGGGGCCTGCGCGCCCACCTCGGCAACGTCACGCGAGCGGAGGGCTTCTACACGCGCGAGCAGCTGATCGCGCGCTATGAGGAGTGCTCGGGGCGCTCCGTCGGCGACATCCGCTGGTACACCACGCTCGCCGTGTGGAAGAGCATCGTGTTCATGGAGGGCAACTACAAGCGCGCTCTGCTCGGTGCCACCGACGACCCCTACCTGCGCCAGTTCGGCGCGGGCGTGATCGAGCTGGCCGAGCGTGCGGAGGAGGTGGCCTTCGGTGAGTGAGCCCGCCCCCCGCTCGGCGCTCTTGATCGACTGGGGCGGAGTGCTCACGAGCAACCTGTTCAAGTCGTTTCACGCCTACTGCCTGCAGGCGCAGATCGATCCTGGGCACCTGCTTGGGCGCTTTCGCGACGACCCTGAGGCACGCGGCCTGCTGATCGCGCTGGAGAAGGGAGAGCTCGACGAGCTCACCTTCGAGCGCCGCTTCGCCGGGCTGCTCGAGGTCGAGCCGGACGGGCTCATCGACGGGCTGTTCGCGGGCGTGCAGCCGGACGAGGCGATGGTGGGAGCGGTGCGCGAGGCACGCGGGGCGGGCGTGCGCACGGCGCTCGTGTCCAACTCGTGGGGCGTACACCGCTACCCGCACGAGATCTTCGACCAGCTCTTCGACGGTGTCGTCATCTCTGCAGAAGAGGGCGTCCGCAAGCCGTCGCGGCGGATGTACGAACTGGGCGCCGAGCGCGCCGGCGCGAGCCCGGCCGAGTGCGTGTACGTGGACGATCTCGACTTCAACCTGCTCCCGGCGCGCGAGCTCGGCATGGCGACGGTGCACCACACGAGCGCACAGGAGACGATCCCGCAGCTCGAACGCCTGCTCGGAGTGGCGCTCGGAGGGGCCGGCGGGCGTGACGCCGCGCTCGCCCCGGATGCGCCGCCGGGCCGCTAGCTCGCCGGCGCCGGACCGGTAGCTCGCCGGCGCCGGACCGGTGGCGCGCCGACGGCGGGGCAGTAGCTCTCCCTCGCACAAAGGCCTCCAGCCGTCTGCAAACCCTCAAATAGCTGTCGGAGTTGGCAGACGCGCACTCATGTGTGAGCCGCTGGCGTCCGAAGGGATCGCCATGACCGCGGCGGGAGACCACGCCGACACGGCGCAGCGCCCGGACGCAGGCCACGAGACCGGTTTCGACGCGGGCTTAATGGCACGGGCGATCGCCGGGCTTTACGCGGCGGGAGCAACGCTCGCACTGAGCACTGTCGCGCTGCCGCACTCCCCGCGCGCGAACGTCCTCGGGCTGCTCGTGATCATCGCCGTCGCGTACGCACTCGCGGGCCTCTTCTACCGGCTCGGCGGGGCAACGCCAAGCTGGAGCCTGCGCATGGGCATCGCCTGCGGCAGCACCCTCGTGAGCCTCGCGGCCTACCTCTCGGCGGAGAGCCCGAGCCCACTGATCTTCCTCTTCCTGTGGGTGGTCCTCTACTCCGCGTACTTCTTCGCGACCAGCGAGCTCATCGCGCAGACGGCCTACGTCGGCCTTCTCTATGCGGTCGTGCTGACGGTGCGCGCGCCGACGGGGGGACCGGCGGCTTGGTGGCTGGTCGGCATGGGCACGCTGATCGTCGAGGCCGTCCTCATCCGCTGGCTGCGACAGCGTGTCGAGCTGTTGATCGCGAGCCTGTATGACTCGGCGCGCACGGACCCGCTGACGAAGCTCTGCAACAGGCGCGGCTTTCGCGAGCTGCTCGATCTCGAGCTCGAGCGCACGCGCCGCAGCTCTTCTCAGATGGCGCTGCTGGTCGGCGACCTCGACCACTTCAAGGAAGTCAACGACCGCTCCGGGCGCGGAGCGGGAGATGCGGCACTGCAACGTACGGCGCGTGTGCTCGAGACAGGCAAGCGCAAGATCGACGCGCTCGCGCGCGTCGGTGGCGAGGAGTTCGCATTGATCCTCCCCGACACCGATCCGAACAGCGCGCTGCTGATCGCCGAGCGGCTGCGCGCCGCGCTACGCGAGGAGTTCGCCGATGACGCCGTGTCGCTGAGCATCAGCTTCGGCATCGCGTGCTTCCGCCAGCACGGCCAAACAGCGGCCTCGCTGGTGCGGGCTGCGGACGAGGCGGTGCACGCGGCCAAGCTCAACGGCCGCGACCTGAGCGTCCTCTACAGCACCGAGCTAGGCGCCTTCGCCGGCACGCAGCCAGGTACGCGCGACGTCCACGCCGAGCGCTTCCTCGGAGTCGTGCTCGACCTCGCCGAGACCGTCGATCTTCGCTTCAGCGGCAGCGCGCGCCATTCGGAGACGGTCGCTCGCTACGCCGAGCTGATGGCGCGCGAGCTCGCCCTCACGGAGCGACGCACCGCGCGGGTTCAGCTCGCGGGCCGCCTCCACGACATCGGCAAGGTGGGCGTTCCCGACAGCGTGCTCGCCAAGCCGGCGAAGCTAGACGAGGAGGAGCTGGTGCTGATCAGGCGCCACCCCGACCTCGGCGCGCAGATCCTCGAACACGCGAGCCTCGCGGACGTGCGCGCGTGGGTTCGCGCTCACCACGAGCGCCCCGACGGGCACGGCTACCCGCTCGGGCTGCGCGGCGAGGAGATCCCGATCGAGGCGCGCATCCTGGCCGTGGCCGACGCGTATGAGGCGATGACCAGCGACCGCGCCTACAGCCCCTCGATCGGACACGCGGCCGCGCGCGCCGAGCTCGAACGCTGCGCGGGAAGCCAGTTCGACCCGCAGGTCGTACGCGCCTTCATCGGGGTGCTCAAGCGCGACGCCGAGCGCGTGCAGCTCGCGCTCGAGCCGCTGTGAGCGGAGCGCCCCTGCCCGCGGCGCTCCGCCTCGCCAAGCCTGGCTCCGGCTAGTCGCGCTTGCCGCGGCCGTAGAGCACTTTGAACAGCCCCGCCAGTAGTCGCGAGGTGCGCGATTTGTACGGGTACATGAACAGTTCCTTCTTCATCGCCAGTTTCGTGACGACGATCGCCTGTGCGGAGCAGTACTTGCGGATCCCGCCGGCGCCGTGGCGCGAGCCAAGCCCCGACGCCTTGGCGCCACCCATGGGCAGCTCGAGCACGGTGTAGTTGATCATCGCGTCGTTGACGTTCGCCGCGCCCACCTCCAGACGCCGCGCGATCTGCTCGCCGCGCGCGGTGTCGCGCGTGAACACGGAGGAGCCGAGGCCATAAGGGGAATCGTTGGCCAGGCGTACGGCCTCATCGGCGTCTGCGACCTTCATGATCGGCAGCGTCGGCCCAAAGGTCTCCTCGGTCATGATCTTCATCGAGTGGTCGACGTCGACGAGCACGGTCGGCTCGTAGAAGCGACCCGGACCCGGCAGCTGGTGTCCGCCGGTGAGCACGCGCGCGCCCTTCTGCACGGCGTCGTCCACGTGCTGCTTGATCGTCTCGATCTGCGGCGGGAAGGTGATCGCACCGACCTCCACGCTGCCGAAGCCTTCGGGCTTGCCGACACGCAGCGAGCGCACTTTCTCGGAGACCTTGGCGACGAACTCGTCATAGACCGGCTCCTCGACGTACACGCGCTCGATCGAGATGCACGTCTGGCCGGCGTTCTGCATCGAGAAGTAGGTCGCGTAGTTGGCCGCGCGCTCGAGGTCGGCGTCGGAGAGCACGATCATCGGGTCCTTGCCGCCGAGCTCCAGTGAGGCTGGGATCAGCCGCCGCGCGGCCGCCTCGGCCACCTTCGTGCCCGTACGCGTCGAGCCGGTGAACATGATCATGTCGACGAGCTCGACGAGCGCTGCACCAGTCCCGCCACGCCCGGTCGCGACCTGCAGCACGTCCTCGGGCAGCCCGCACTCGCGCAGCCCTTCGGCCATCAGCAGAGAGGTCAGGGGCGTCACCTCGGAGGGCTTGAGGATCACGCTGTTGCCCGCCATCAGCGCCGGGATGCAGTCACCGAACGAGTTCGTCAGCGGATAGTTCCAGGGTCCGATCACTCCGATCAGCCCCAGGGGGCGGTAGCGGAGCACAAGGCGCTTGCCCTTCACGAGGATCTGGCTCGACTTGACCTTCTCGTCGGCCAGGTAGCGCGGCCCCTCCTTGGCCCAGAAGCCGAATGCGTTGCCCGCGTAGCCGATCTCCGCGAGGCTCGCGTCCTCGTAGGTCTTGCCCGTCTCCGAGACGATCGTCTCGGTCACGCGCTGAGCGTTGTCCATCACCCACTTCTGCGCCCGCGAGAGCACCCGCGCGCGCCCCTCGAAGCCGTAGGCCTCCCACTCGACCTGCGCTCGGCGCCCACGCTCGGCCATCTGCGCGATCGCATCGGGCCCGAGGTCGGGGACGGTGGCGACGATCTCTCCCGTCGCCGGGTTCTCGACCTGGATGTCCGCCTCGCTCGTGACGGCGGCGACGATCTGTGGCGTCTGCTCGCCGGTCTCGGATGGATGCTGCTCGACAGTCGCCATGCTGACTCTCCCCTGCTCGTTCGTGCCCCGGATGGGGTATTCGTGCCCCCAATGGGGTGCTTGTGCCCCGGATGGGGTGTCTGACCGTCCCCTCGTTGGGGGTGCCCCGGATGGGGTATTGCTGTTGTAGCGAAGATTACTCCCGTCCCGCCCGCGCGGCCCGGTGCGGACGCGACGCTAGTGCGGGAGCTCGATCGCGGTGATCGCGACCGGCTCGAGCGGGCGGTCGGAGCCGTCGGTGGCGACGTTCTCGAGCGCGTCCACGACGTCCATGCCCGAGCTCACGCGTCCGAAGACCGTGTGCTTGCCGTCCAGCCACGAGCACTCCTCGGCGGTGACGATGAAGAACTGCGAGCCGTTGGTGTTCGGTCCGGCGTTGGCCATCGCGAGCGCGCCGCGCACGATCTTGTGGTCGTTGATCTCGTCCTCGAAGGTGTAGCCGGGGCCACCGGTGCCCGTGCCCTGGGGGCAGCCCCCCTGGATCATGAAGTCCCTGATCACGCGGTGGAAGGCGAGCCCGTCGTAGAAGCCCTCGCCGGCGAGCTTGCGGAAGTTCTCGACGGTCTTCGGGGCGTCCTCGTCGAACAGCTCGAACACGATCGGCCCTTCGCTCGTCTGCATGGTGGCGCTCGACATGGCCGCCCGCAACCCTACACGCGCTCGAGGCTCAGCGAGTGTCCGCGCAGCGGACGACCGTGGACGGCGTCGATCACGCGTTCGACCTCGGCGGCGGGAACCGACAGGAAGGAGAAGCGCTCGAGCACCACGACGTCGCGCACGGCCTCGCCGTCGAGGCCCGCCGCGGAGGTCACCGAGGAGACGATGTCCGCCACGCTCAGCCCCGCGGCGCGCCCGCCGCCGAGCACGAGCTTGGCGTAGGACTCGTTCTCGTCGCGCCGCGAGACGCGCGGCTTGGAATGCCGGCGAGGGCGCTCGCGCACGGGTGTGGGCGCGACCTGTGCGCCTCGCTCCCACTGTGCCACGTCGGTGCCGATGTGCCTTTCTATCGCCAGCAGCTCGTGCTGCTGGCGGCGCTCGACGAAGGTGATCGCGCGCCCCGCACGGCCGACGCGTCCGGTGCGCCCGATGCGATGCACGTAGGTGTCTGGGCTCGTGGGCACGTCGTAGTTGACGACCAGCGTGACCGTCGAGATGTCAAGGCCCCGCGCGGCCACGTCGGTGGCGACGAGAATCGGCACGCGCCCGCCCTTGAATGCCAGCATCACGCCGTCGCGCGAGCCTTGGGACATGTCGCCGTGGAGCGCCCGCACGTTCATGCCGCGGTCCCTCAGGGTGCGAAAGAGCTGCTCGCAGCGGATCTTCGTACGCACGAACACGATCGCCTGCTGCCCCGCCGCTTCGCCGCGAGCGCCCATCTCGGCGCTCAGCACCTCGACCAGCTTGTCGGGCTTCTCGCGCGTCTCCACCGGGAGCTGGAACTGGGCGACCGTGTCGATCGTTAGCGTCGCCGCCTCCACCTCGATGACGATCGGTTCGTACATGTAGCGGTCTGCCAGCGCGCGGATCGGCGGCGGCATGGTGGCCGAGAAGAGCGCCGTCTGGCGGCCCGAGGGCGTCAGCGCGAGGATCCGCTCCACGTCCTCCAGGAAGCCGAGATCGAGCATCTCGTCGGCCTCGTCGAGAACCACGAAGCGGCAGTCGTGCAAGATCAGCGAGTGACGCGAGATCAAGTCGAGCACGCGTCCCACCGTTCCCACCACGACCTGGCCGCCGGCGCGCAGCTGAGCCTGCTGGGAGCGGATCGGTGCGCCTCCGAACACAGCCACGACATCGGCGCCCGCGTGTGCCCCGTAGGTGCGCAGCGCCTGTGTGACCTGGATGCACAGCTCGCGCGTGGGCGTCAGCACGAGCGCCTGCACGCTCTGCTCGGATGGGTCGATGTACTCCATGATCGGCAGGCCGAAGGCGGCCGTCTTGCCGGTCCCCGTCTGCGCCTGCCCGATCACGTCACGCCCCTCGAGCAGCGCCGGTATCGCCTGTTCCTGGATCGGGCTGGGCGCCTCGTAGCCCACACCGCGCACGGCCTTCATGGTGGACTCGGTGAGCCCGAGCTCGGCAAATGACTTGGCCATGGTGGTGTCGATGAGCTTAGGAGCTGCGCTGCGCGCGGCCGGTGCCGGAGAACATCACTATGCCGAGACCTCGAGCAGGAGCTTGCCGGCCGTGCGCCGCTCGTGCAGGTCGGTCTGCGCCTGGGCGGCCTGCTCGAGAGGATAAGTGCCGCCGAGGATCACCCTCAGCTTGAGCGGCTCCTGCGCCGCCCCGCCGACGCGGCGGAAGAGCTCGGCGAGCGCATCGGCGAACATGCCGGGAGCGCCTACCCCGTGTGGAGGGGGCAGGCAGTGAAAGAGGTAGAAGCCTACGACCGCGCGCGAGTGGCGCAGCAGCGAGCCCGTGCGCAGCTCGTTCGCTTCGCCCGTGGCAATCCCGCACACGACGATCCTCCCGAACGGCGCTAGCGCTTCGTAGGAGGCATCGAAGACCGCCCCTCCGGACATGTCGAAGACGACGTCCACGGGCTCGCCACCGTTGGCCTCGAGCAGGCGCTCTGTGAGACCCTCGACGGCTGGATCGACGGCCACGTCGGCTCCCAGCTCGAGCGCGAGCGCGCGCTTGCGCTCGCTGGAGGCCGTCGCGATCACCCGTCCGGCGCCGAGCGCGCGGCCCAGCTGCACGGCCAGCGAGCCCACGCCGCCGGCGGCCGAGTGCACGACGACGCTCTCGCCGCGCGCCAGCCGCGCGGCCGTCGCATACAGGTGCCAGGCCGTCGTCCCCTGCAAGAGGAGCGCGAGCGCCGTCGCATCGTCGACGTCCTCGGGCAGCGCGAAGACGAGCTCCAGCGGGGCCGTCGCATACTCGGCGTAGCCGCCGCTGCCGACCAGCGCGACCACGCGCTCGCCGGTGTCCGTGCGCACGCCCGCCACCTCTGCGCCCGGTATCAGCGGCAGCGTCGCCTTGCGAACGTAGGAGTTGGTGCGCGTGTGCGTGTCCGCGAAGTTGATGCCGGCGCGGCTGACCTTGATCAGCGTCTCCCCGAGGCCGGGCTGTGGCTGCGGCACCTCGGTCAGGCGCAGCACCTCCGGCCCGCCGAACTCGGTGATCTGGATCGCGCGCATGGCAGCCCAGGCTAGCGGCGTGCTCTAAGGTGCGCGCGCATGCCGATCACGGTCGTCGGATCGATCGCCTATGACAGCGTGAAGACCCCGTTCGGGGAGCGCGAGCGCATGCTCGGGGGCGCGGCCGTGCACTTCGCGCTCGCGGCCTCCTTCTTCGACCAGGTGCGCATCGTGGGGCCCGTCGGCGAGGACTTCGGCGAGGAGCAGCTCGCGATCATGCGCGCGCGCGAAGTCGATGTCTCCGACGTCGAGCACGTGAGCGGCGGGCGCACGTTCTTCTGGCGTGGGGCCTACGGATGGGACCTCAACTCGCGCGAGACCCTGGAGACGCGCCTGGGCGTCTTCGAGGGCTTCTCGCCGAAGCTCTCTGAGCGCTCGCGCTCGAGCGACGTGCTGTTCCTGGCCAACATCCAGCCGGACCTCCAGCGCGATGTACGCATGCAGCTCCCCGACGCCCGTTTCGTCGCGCTCGATTCGATGAACCTCTGGATAGACATCGCCCGCGAGGAGCTCGTGCGCGTGATCGAGCAGGTCGACTGCCTGATCCTCAACGATGCCGAGCTGCGCCAGCTCACGGGCAAGCCCAACCTCGTGACGGCCGCGCGCGAGATCCTCTCCTGGTCGCTCCGCAGCCGCGTTTCCGAGACGGCCAACGGCATCGGCGCATCGCCGGAGGGGCCCGACGGCGGCGGCGCTCAGCTGCGTGGACCGAGCGTGATCGTCGCCAAGCAGGGCGAGTATGGCGCCGCGCTGATCACGCGCGAGGCCTTCTTCGCTCTGCCCGCCTATCCGCTCGAGACCGTGATCGACCCCACGGGCGCCGGCGACACGTTTGCCGGCGGTCTCGTCGGCTACATCGCCGCGCACCCCAACGAAGAGCTCACCGACGGGCTGCTACGGCGCGCGATGGCGCATGCCACCGTGCTCGCCTCCTTCAACGTCGAGGAGTTCGGAACCGAGCGCCTTCAGCGCTTGACCGGTGAGGAGATCGTCGCGCGCATACACGAGCTCCACGCGATGACGCAGTTCAGCGGCGCTCCGCTAAAGCTGCGCGGATGAGCGCTCGCCAGCGGGCCGCCGGGCTCCGACGCACCCGACGGGCGGGTGAATCGCGCCCCCGGGGTTGTAGGAGCCCGCCGCTCGGTATACGATCGAGCCTGAGTGACAACCTGGACGTTCATCTGGCTGATACTCATCCTCAAGATCCCGATCGTGGCTCTGTTCCTGATCGTGCGCTGGGCCGTGCGCCAGACGCCGGAGACTGAGACTGGGCTGGACGGCGGCATCGGCCCGCGCCCGCACCCCACACGCCCGTACCACCCGCGCCCGGAGCTGCCGCGCCTGCCGCGACGCGGCCCTCACGGCTCGCCCGCGCCCGCACCGGCGCGCATGCGCATCGTCAGCACAGGCGCGGTCAGCGCAGGCGCGCGCACGCCCCACCGCTGAGCGCCCCCACCGCCGCTGCACGCGCAGGGCGCAGAGCGGCTGCCATGAGAGCGGCCGCCACGAGAGAGTCCGGCGCGCGCGCCGGGTCGTGCTCATAATCGAGCTAGAGCATTCGCAACCAGCGGACAGGAGAAGCCATGAGCAGCGAGCGATCGACGATCGAGGGCACGAGCGCCGACGGGGCGAGCGGAGAGGGCGCCAACGGCGTGGGCCCTCAGGGAGCGCTCACGGTGACCGACACTCGCACGGGCGCCACGTACGAGCTGGCGATCACGGACGGCACGGTGCGGGCGCTTGACTTCCGCCAGATCAAGACCGGCGCGGAGGACTTCGGGCTGATGGTGTACGACCCCGCCTACACGAACACCGCCTCGTGTCGCAGCGCGATCACCTACATCGATGGCGAGGCCGGCGTCCTGCAGCACCGCGGCTACCCGATCGAGCAGCTGTGCGAGCAGTCGAGCTACCTGGAGGTCGCATACCTGCTGATCAACGGCAGGCTGCCGACGCAGGCCGAGCTGACGGGCTGGGTCGACGAGGTCACGATCCACACGTTCGTGCACGAGAACGTCAAGGACTTCATGCAGGGCTTCCGCTATGACGCCAACCCAATGGGCATGCTCGTGGCGTCCGTGGGCGCGCTGTCTACCTTCTACCCGGACGCCAACAAGATCCACGAGGAGCGCGTGCGCGCGATGCAGATCATCCGGCTGCTGGCGAAGATGCCAACGCTGGCGGCGTTCGCCTTCCGCCACAACATGGGCCAGCCGTACGTGTATCCCGACAACGAGCTCAGCTACGCGGGCAACTTCCTCGGGATGATGTACAAGATGACCGAGCTCAAATACGAGCCCGATCCTCGCCTCGAGCGCGCGCTGGACGTGCTCTTCATCCTGCACGCCGACCACGAGCAGAACGCCTCCACGAGCGCCGTGCGCTCCGTTGGCTCGACTCAAGTCGACCCGTACTCGGCCGTCGCCGCCGGCGTCGCGGCGCTGTACGGGCCGCTGCACGGCGGCGCCAACGAGGCGGCGCTGCGGATGCTCGCCCGCATCGAGAAGGTCGAGAACATCCCCGCCTTCCTCGAGGGCGTCAAGGCCGGCAACGAGCGCCTGATGGGCTTCGGGCACCGCGTGTACAAGAACTACGACCCGCGCGCGCGGATCATCCGCAAATACCTGGACGACGTCTTCGAGGTGCGCGGGAAGAGCCCCCTGCTCGACATCGCGAGCGAGCTGGAGAAGCGGGCACTCGACGACGAGTACTTCACCTCGCGCAAGCTCTACCCCAACGTCGACTTCTACTCCGGGCTGATCTACGAGGCGCTCGGGCTGCCGGTGGCGATGTTCCCCGTGATGTTCGCGATCGGGCGCACCAGCGGCTGGATCGCGCAGTGGCTCGAGATGGTCCAGGATCCGGAGCAGAAGATCGCCCGCCCGCGCCAGATCTACACGGGCGAGCGCGACCGCGAGTACGTGCCGATCGAGCGCCGCCAGTGGCGTCGAAGGTCTGACTGAGGACGAGTGGACCCTCTGGCGTGCTCGCCCGCGGGCTCTTCTAGAGCACGAGCGTCGCGCCGTTGCGACGCAGCCACTCGCGCTCCTCGCGGTAGCTTGGCCGGTAGCGCGCCAGCAGCCGCCAGAAGCGCGGCGAGTGGTCGAGCACCTGCAGGTGGCAGACCTCGTGCCAGACGACGTATTCGAGCACGCGCTCGGGCGCCAGCAGCAGCCGCCAGTTGAAGCTCATGCGCCCGCTCGTCGAGCACGAGGCCCAGCGCGTGCGCTGGGCGCGGATGTCGAGAGCCGTGTAGGTGCTGCCGGCGAGCGCGCTCGCGCGGTCCAGCCGCGCGCCGATCTCGCGCCGGGCTGCGCGCCTGTAGAAGCGCTCGAGCGCCGGCCGCGCATCGGCGCCGGGCACGAGCAGGCGCGAGCCCTCGCGGTGCACGCGCGAGCGCCCCGGCTGGGGCACCAGCTCGAGCTGCTCGTCGAGATACGGCAGCGTGCCCGCCCGCGCGGTGATCCTCGCGATCACGCTCTGAGCCTCGCCGAGGCGGCGCTCGATCCAGGGGCGCAACTCGCGGACGGCCGCCGCTGCCTCGCGCTCGGCGGCGCGGGCCGGGAGCACGACCTCGACGCCCGCGTGGGCGTGTACGTTCACGCGCACCCGCCGCGCGCGCGAGGAGCGCCGCACGGTGTAGGCGATCTCTCCCTCGGTGTGCGTGGCCTGCGCCATCGACGCTCAGCGTAGGGGCCGCCGCGGCGGGCCGCGCCCGTCCCTGCACGGGCCGCGCCCGCGCCTGCGCTGAGGAGGGTGCCTGGCCTACGCGCTCGCCGCGTACGCTTGGCGAGGTGGAGCGCGAGAAAGGACCGGCAGCGCGCGAGCCGACCTTCGACGAGGAGCTGTTGCTGTGGCTCGGAGACGAGCCGGCGCAGGTGCGTGCAGCCGATTCCGAGCGGGTGGCGGACATCGCCGGTGAGTTCGCGCGCGGCTTTGACGCGCTGGCGGGTATTGGGCCGGCCGTGACCGTGTTCGGCTCGGCGCGCACACCGTCCACCCACCCCCACTACGCGCTCGCCAGGGAGGTGGGCGCGTGTCTGGGCCGCTCGGGCTACGCGGTGATCACCGGCGGCGGGCCGGGCATCATGGAGGCGGCCAACCGCGGCGCGCACGAGCAGGGCGCGCTCTCGATCGGCTGCAACATCGAGCTGCCGCACGAGCAAGGGCTCAACCCCTACCTCGACATCGGCCTGCGCTTCCGCCACTTCTTCGCGCGCAAGGTGATGTTTGTCCGCTACGCGAGCGCCTTCGTGATCTGCCCTGGCGGCTACGGGACGCTCGACGAGCTGTTCGAGTGCCTCACGCTGATCCAGACGGACACGATCCGCCACATCCCTGTGATCCTCCTCGGCGGCGAGGAGTGGGAGGCGCTGCTCGACTGGCTGAGGACGCACGCGCTCGCCGATCGCCGTGTCGACGCGGGCGACCTCGAGCTCCTGCACCTGGTCGAGCGCCCGGGCGAGGTGTGCGCGATCGTCGATGCGGCGCGCACGCGCCAGCTGGAGCTCGCGCGCACGCAGCACAGACGCCGGCGCCCCGCGCACGGCTAGCCGCGTCGCCCACGGACCCAGCGAACGCGGCTAACGGGTGCTCAGCCGCGGCGAAGCCGCCGGCAGTAGCCGTGCATAATCGCGAGCACGATGTCCAGATCCAGGGTCAGGCTCCCGCGCGGGCTGCGCGGCCCCTACCAGGTCTACCTCAACGGCGTTCTGCAGCGACTCGGCGTCGACTACACCGTGCGCGAAGGCGCGCTCGTGTTTGAGCGCGAGCTGCGTAAGGACCGGATCAGCGGCTGGCGCTGGCTGCTGGGCGCATGGGGAGTGGGCACCTACCGCCAGAACGACTCTGTGGACGTGCGCTACGAGGCCGCCGACGGCTCGCCGCGCGTGGCCGAGGGGCTCGAGATCGAGCTCGGATAGACGGCCTTCTCCCACGGACGCGCAAGCTTCAGCGCGCTCAGGATCGCGCGCGTGGCGGGGGAGCGGTTGAGGGTGTAGAAGTGGATCCCCGGTGCGCCCGCGGCGAGCAGCTCCGCGCACTGCAGGGCGGCGTAGGCGACGCCGAAGTCGAGCACGGCCTCCGCGTCCTCGCCGCGCGCATGCAGCTCCTCGCGCAGCGCTGGTGGGATCGAGGCGCCGCACATTGCGGCCATGCGCTCGATCTGCCCCACCCTCGTGATCGGCATGATCCCCGGGATGATCGGCACCTGCACACCGCCCGCCCGGGCACGGGCGAGGAAGTCGAAGTACACGGCGTTGTCGAAGAACAGCTGCGTGATCAGGAAGTCGACGCCCGCGCGCACCTTCTCCACCAGGTACTGCAGGTCGGCCTCGGGGCTGGCGGCGTGGATGTGGGTCTCCGGGAAGCATGCGGCGCCGATCGCGAACGGGTAGCCGGTGGAGATCAGCGCGACGAGCTCGCGCGAGTATTCGAGCCCTCCCTCGGTCGCCGTCCACTCCTGATGGCCCGCAGGCGGGTCGCCGCGCAGCGCGAGCACGTTGTCGATGCCCGCCTCGCGCATCTCATCGAGCGTCGCGCGCAGCTGCGCGACGGTCGCCCCTACGCAGGTGAAGTGGGCCATCGCCTCGAGGCCGTACTCCTGCCTGATGCGCCTGACGATCTCGATCGTCTTCTCCCTGGTCGAGCCGCCGGCGCCGTAGGTCACCGACACGAACGCCGGCTCGAGCGTCTTCAGCTCGGCGAGCGCCGCGTACAGGTTGCGCTCGCCGGCGGGCGTTTTCGGGGGGAAGAACTCGAACGAGAAGGTCGGCCCCCCGGTGGCCAGGATCTGGTCTATGCGCATCTTCTGATTATGCAGTCCCCTGCAGCCCCCGGCAGGCCACGCCCGATCGCCTACTTGGCCCAGCGCTGTGGCTCGCCGGCGATCTGACGGGCCTTGCCGAGTGCGCGCAGGTGGGTCAGGTAGCAGAGGATCTTCGACAGCAGCCAGTGGGCGTTCTGCTCGGACAGCGAATCCCCGTACACGAAGGGGACGATCTCGAAGGGCGTCAGCTCGCGGTCCTCGAGGGCCTCGAGCACGCGCTCGAGACGCTCGTGTACGAGCGAGCGGTTGCCCTGGACGTGGGCCTGCACGTCCGCGAACGTGCGCCCGTGCCCGGACATGCATAGGCGCGCTCCGAGTCCCTGCACGAGGTCGAGCGAGGCGAGGAATTCGCCCACGGGGTCCGGCGAGTAGCCGTAATCGAAGTACAGGGAGATCCGCCCCATCAAGTGATCGCCGGAGATCAGCAGGCGCCGCTCGGGTTGGAACAGGCATACGTGCGAGGGGGCGTGGCCGGGTGTCTCATAGGTGATCCACTCGCCGAGATCGCTCGCGACGCTGACCCCCGTGAGCAGGTCGCGCTGGGACTCGATCGGGCCGGATATGCCCGAGCCCTGTGAGCTGCGCGCCTCGGCCGCACGGCGCAGGGCCTGCTCGGGGACACCGCTCTGGCGCCCGATCTCCAGACGCCTGGCGAGCATCGCCTCAGGGTCCTCGAGCATGCGGTCCAGGTGGGCATGGTTGGGATGGATCCAGACCTCGCAGCCGGAGCGCTCGGCGACCGTCGCGGCCTGTCCGCAGTGGTCGGTGTGCGCGTGCGTGCACACGACCAGGCTGGCCTGCTCGAGGCGCAGGCCGCACATCTGCAGAGCGCGCTCGAGATGGAAGATCGAGTCCGGCTGGTGCATGCCGGTGTCGACGAGCACGAAGCCGCCGTCGCTGGCGAGCGCCCACGCGTTGCAGTGGGGCACGCCCGGCCACGGCAGCGGCAGGCGCAGGCGGTACAGGCCGTGCATCACGCGCTCGCCCCGTCCGAGCTCGCGCCTGCGCGTCACATCGGGCATCGCGCGGAGACTAGACTACGCTTGTTCAGAGGCGTAAAGGAGGCGGGTATGGCCGATCGGGAGAGCGCAAGCGACGCGAGCACCAGGGTGCAGGAGGTCGCCGCGAGCATGCAACAGGCCGCGGCGGGGCGCAAACGCATCTCTGGCAACAAAGCCGAGAGCGTCGCGCGGCGCTACTTCGCCGCCATCGACGCGCGCGAGCTCGAGCAGGCGGTCGCGCTGTGGGCTCCCGGCGGGCGCGAGTACGTGCGCGGGCAGGTCGACGTGCTCGCCCCGGACGGCGTACGCGCGTTCATCGGCGAGCTGCATGGCGCGCTGCCGGACCTGCGCATGGAGGTGCTCTCCACGACCACCGAGGGGGACCGGTGCGGCGTGCAGTGGCGTATGACCGGCACCTTTGCGGGTCCGGGGAGCTTCAGCGGGATCGCGCCCACCAACGCCCACGTGGACCTCGAAGGCTTCGACCTGTTGACCGTGCGCGACGGGCTGATCCATCGCAACGACGCCTTCACCGACTCGATGAGCTTCGCCCGCCAGATCGGGCTGATGCCCCCGCAGGGCTCAGGCGCGGAAGCGCAGATGACGCGGGCCTTCAATGTGAAGACGCACCTGACCGCCGGCATGCTCGCGAGCGAGGCACAGCTCGTGGCGGAGGGCGTTTGGGTCGTGCAGGGACAGCCCGGCCGCTGCAACGTGTACCTGATCGAGGACGAAGGCGCGGTGACGCTGTTCGACGCGGGCGCGCGCACGATGACGCGTGCCGTCGGCGGCGCCGCCGCCAAGCTTGGCGGCATCCGCCGGATCGTGCTCGGCCACGGCCATACCGACCACCGGGGCACGGCGCCGGCGCTCGGCGCACCCGTGCTCTGCCACGCCGACGAGGTGATCGACGCCGAGGGCAGCGGCGGCTTTCGCTACTGGCCGGAGGGTCTCGCCGGGCTGCCGACGCCGCTGCGCCAGTTTCACCGGCTGCTGCACCGCTACGCATGGGACGCTGGTCCCGTGAAGATCTCCGGCACGCTCGCGGAGGGCGACACGGTGGCTGGCTTCGAGGTCGTGGAGCTGCCCGGGCACGCGCCGGGGCAGATCGGCCTGTGGCGCGAGTCAGACCGCTTCGCGCTGACCAGCGACTGCTTTTACACGCTCGACATGTGGGGACGCAACTGCGCCCCGCGTGTGCCCGAGCACATGTACAACTTCGACACCGAGCAGGCGCGCGCGAGCATCAGGAAGCTGGCCGCGCTCGAGCCCGCGGCAGCCTGGCCCGGCCACGCAAAGCCCGTGACCGGCGACGTGCGCGAGCAGCTCGAAAGAGCCGCCGACGCCGGCTGAGCGTGGGGCGGCGCACGCGCCGGCGCGAGCGCTTGAGCGCACACGCGAGCGCGCCGGACGCGCCGCGCGCTGAGTACACCGACGCTGAGGGCAACGTGCTGACGCTCCGCGGCTCGCTGACGCCTGCCGCGCGCCGCGAGTACGCGCAGACGCTCGCCGGCGCCCGCGCCAGCGCGGCGGCAACACCGGAGGATGTGCGCCAGCGCGCGCACGAGCTGCTGTTCGAGCGCCTCGTGGTGCGCTGGGTGATCGCCGACGCGCCGATCGAGCGCCAGCGCGAGCTGCTCGTGCGCCTGCGCGCCGCGAGCCGCGATCAGCGTGCGTGGGTCGCTCGCGTGCTGCGCGAGCACTGCGCCGAGCACTTCCCAGACGTGCACGTCCCATGAGCAGCGCCCCCGTGCCGGGGCGCGCGCGCCGCATGCACATCGTCGACGTGTTCAGCGCCGAGCCGTTCCTCGGCAACCCGGTCGCCGTGGTGATCGACGGCGACGGGCTCGAGAGCGAGCAGATGCAGCGCCTAGCGCATTGGATGAACCTGTCGGAGACGACCTTTCTGCAGAGGCCGCGGGAGCCCGCGGCCGACTATCGCGCGCGCATCTTCACGCCCGTCGAAGAGCTCCCCTTCGCCGGGCACCCGACGCTCGGCAGCGCCCACTGCTGGCTGCAAGTTGTCGCCACGAGGCCCGCGCCCGAGACCGTCACGCAGGAATGCGAGAGCGGTCTGATCGCGTTGCGGCGCACCCCCGACGGCCTCGCCTTCGCTGCGCCCGCGCTGATCCGCAGCGGCCCGGTGGAGGAGGCGCTGCTCGTCCACATCGCCGGTGTGCTCGAGATCGACCGTGGCGAGATCGTGGACGCGCAGTGGGTCGACAACGGGCCGGGATGGGTGGCCGTGATGCTCGCGAGCGCAGATGCCGTGCTCGCGTTGCGCCCCGGCGTCGTGGACCGGACGCTGGGCGCCATCGGGCCCTATCCCGAGGGCGCCGCGGAGGCCTTCGAGGTGCGTGCCTTCTTTCCCAAGGACGGCGCCACGGTCGAGGATCCCGTGACGGGCAGCCTGAACGCGTCGCTCGCGCAGTGGCTGCTGGCGAGCGGGCGGGCGCGCGCGCCCTACGTCGTCAGCCAGGGGACCGTGCTCGGCCGGCGCGGGCGCGTGCACATAAGCTGCGATGCGCAGGACGCCGTGTGGGTGGGCGGCGCGACCGTCACACGCGTCGTCGGCGAGACGGAGCTCTGAGCGAGCTCATGGCGCGAGCAGCTCGAGGCGCGGGCCTCGATAGGGGCTCGCGGACATCACGAACCTGGCGGTCGCCGGGCTGAGCACGAACTCGAGCAGCTCGCCGTCCTCGTCGCGAACCTGCACGCGCCGGCCCTCCTCGAGCACGCGCACGACGGTCGCGCTCTGGACTTCACCGCCGAAGTGAAAGATGCGCGCCCGCCCTCCAGCTCGCGGCAGTGGGCGAGAGGGAACAGGCACGCCAGGATGCTAGGCCAGAGGACGCCATGGACGGCTGGCGAGCGCGCCACGCACGGCCCTCGACGGATGCCTGACGCATGCCCCCGCGGCGCCCTATACCTTGCGAGCAATGCGCCGCACAAAGATCGTCGCCACGATTGGGCCAGCCTCGCGCGAGCCCGAGACGCTCACGCGCATGATCGACGCCGGCATGGACGTTGCCCGACTGAACTACTCGCACGGAACGCTCGAGGAGCACGCCCAGACCGCTCAGCGCGTGCTCGACGCGGCCGGCCGGGTCGGGCGGCCCGTGGCACTGCTGCAGGATCTGCCCGGCCCGAAGATCCGCATCGGCCCGCTGCGCGAGGACGTCGTCGAGCTGAGGCCGGGCGAGCGTCTGACGTTCACGTGCGGCGATGGCAGTCGGGCGGGCGACGCGCACGAGATGAGCGTCTCCTGGCGAGGACTGCCGGGGGTCGTGGAGCAGGGATCGATCCTGTACCTCGCCGACGGTTCGGTGCGTCTGCGCGTCCTCGACGTGCGCGAAGACTCGGCCGAGCTCGACGTCGAGATCGAGATCGGCGGCGCGGTCGCCTCCCGCCAGGGCCTGAACATCCCCGGTCCGGTAGGGCTGCTTCCCGGCATGCAGGAGGAGGACCTGCAGCTGCTGCGCCACGGCGAGTCGATCGGCATCGACATGGTCGCCCTCTCCTTCGTGCAGTCGCCCGAGGACATCGAGTCCGTGCGCGAGCACACGCGACTGCCGCTGATCGCAAAGATGGAGAAGCCAGAGGCGGTCAAGCGCGCCGCGGAGATCCTGGGCGCCGCAGACTACGTCATGGTGGCGCGCGGTGATCTCGGCATCGAGCTGCCGATCGCACAGGTGCCAATCGTGCAAAAGCAGCTGCTCGAGCTCGCCGGCTGGATGGCGAGACCTTCGATCACCGCGACGCAGATGCTGGACTCGATGGTGAGCTCATCGCGCCCCACCCGCGCCGAGGTCGCCGACGTCGCAAACGCGATTCTCGACGGGACCGATGCGGTGATGCTCTCGCAGGAGACGGCCGTGGGCGCATATCCCGTGGAGGCCGTTGCGATGATGGCGGCCGTGGCCCTGCAGGCGGAGTCGATCGCGCCCTATGAGCGCTGGAACGAGTCGCGCGTGCGCCGCACGCAGTCAGACCCGGCCTACACGATCGCGCACAACCTCTGCGACGCGGTGCGCGAGCTGGGCCTGGAAGCACTCGTGATCCCGACGCTGTCGGGACGCTCGGCGCGCCTGGTCTCCGCGCACCGGCCGACGGTGCCGATCTACGCGCTCTCTCCAGGGCGCGAGACCGTCAGGCGCTGCGGGCTGATGTGGGGCGTGCGGGCGGCCTCGATGCCAAGGCATGAGACGACCGAGGCGCTGATCGCGGACGCGGCACGGCGCGTGGTCGAGCTCGGTTGGTGCCGTCGGGGCGAGCGCGTGGGTATCACCGCGGGGCTGCCATCCGGGCGACCGGGCACGACCAGCCTGTTCCAGATCCAGGTGCTGTGATGAGCGCGAGCGAGGGGCAGGTCGCGGATGTGCTGGTGATCTTCGGGATCACCGGCGACCTCGCCAAGGTGATGACCTTCCGCTCGCTCTACCGGCTGGAGCGGCGCGGCCTTTTGGCGTGCCCGATCGTGGGCGTCGCGGTCGACGACTGGAACGTCGAGCGCCTGCGCGAGCGCGCACGCGAATCGATCGAAGCGACCGGCGAGACGCTCGAGGAGGACGTCTTCGCCCGCCTGGCCGCACGGCTCTCCTACGTCAGCGGCGACTTCACCGACGCGACTACCTACGAGCGCGTGCACACGGCAATCGGCGCGGCGCGAAGCCCCGTCTTCTACCTCGAGATCCCGCCCTCGCTGTTTGGCCCCGTGATCAAGCAGCTCACCGACGCGGGGCTCACGCACAGCGCACGCGTCGTCGTGGAGAAGCCGTTCGGCCACGACCTCGCGTCGGCGCGCGCGCTCGCCGCCGAAATCCACAGCTGCATCGATGAGTCCCAGCTCTACCGGATCGATCACTTCCTCGGCAAGATGGGCACGGACGAGCTCCTGTACCTGCGGTTCGCGAACACGATGATCGAGCCGATCTGGAACCGCAATCACATCGCCTACGTGCAGATCACGATGGCCGAGAGCTTCGGCGTCGAGGATCGCGGCCACTTCTACGACGCGGTGGGCGCGCTGCGCGATGTCGTCGTCAACCACCTCATGCAGCTGCTCGCGCTGGCCGCGATGGAGCCACCGTCGAGCAGCGACCCGGACACGCTCAAGGACGCCAAGCTCGCCGTCTTCCGCTCGATCGACGACGCCGACCCCGCGCACTACGTGCGCGGCCAGTACGAGGGCTATCTCGACATCGACGGGGTGGCCGACTCCTCGAGCACCGAGACCTACGCCGCGATGCGCCTGGACATCGAGAACTGGCGTTGGGCTGGCGTGCCGTGGTTCATCCGCACGGGCAAGCGCCTGCCGCTCACGCAGACGGAGCTGCGCGCGGTCTTCCGCCCGGCGCCGCGTGTGAGCGTCATCGAGCGTGCAAAAAGACGCCCCGAACCGAACCAGTTCGTGGTCAAGCTCGACCCCTCGACGGGCACGCGCATCGTCCTCGACGCCCATCGCGGCGATCGCGGCGGACCCGAGCCGGTACACCTCGACGTTGAGTTCGCAGAGCAGGGGGGCGAGGCGCCAACCCCATACGAGGTGCTGCTGTTCGACGCCATGCGCGGCGACAGCCAGCGCTTCACGCGCCAGGACGCCGTCGAAGAGAGCTGGCGGATCTTCGAACCGCTGCTACGCGATCCGCCGGCAGTGCATTCGTATGAACCGGGGACGTGGGGCCCGAAGGCAGCGGAGAAGCTGGTCGCGGGCTTTGGCACCTGGCACAGTCCGTGGGTGCCGGCGTGAGCGCCGCGCTCTCACCCGCGCGCCGACGCGCGCGACCTCGACTACCACTGGAGGGATGACCATGCCACACGCTCACGAGCAGGGCCACGACGGCGCCCAAGGCCCGCCGGAGAAGCCTTCTCCAGCGCGCATCGGCGCCCGGGGGCTCGCCTTCGGCAAGCGCTACCTGCTCGAGCCGGCCCCCGACCACCGGCTGCCGCGCTCGGGCATGTCAGCACAGGAAGCGAAGGGCCTGGTCGAAGACGAGATCCTGCTCGACGGCCTGCCCCAACGCAACCTCGCGACGTTCGTGACGACGTGGATGGAGCCCGAGGCCGATCAGCTGATCGGCCAGACGCTGCGCGTGAACTTCATCGACCACGCCGAGTACCCGGAGACCGCGGAGATCGAGCAGCGCTGCATCCGCATCATCGCCGACCTCTTCAACGCTCCCGGCGAGACCACGGGGGCGCGCACGCAGGGCTCATCGGAGGCGATCATGCTGGGGGCGCTCTCGCTGAAGTGGAAGTGGCGGGCGCGACGGCAGGCCGCGGGGCAGTCCACCGAGCGCCCCAACCTGGTGTTCGGCGGCGACGTGCACGTGGTGTGGGAGAAGTTCTGCCGCTACTTCGACGTGGAACCGCGGACGGTGCCGCTGCAGCCGGAGAAGTACACGATCACCGCGCAGGACGTCGAGCCCCACATCGACGAGAACACGATCGGCGTCGCGGCGGTGCTCGGCACGACCTTTACCGGGCACGCCGACGACATCGCCGGCATCAACGAGCACCTGGTGGCGCTCAAGCGCGAGCGCGGGCTGGACGTGCCGATGCACGTGGACGCCGCGAGCGGCGGCTTCGTATGGCCCTTCCTGTATCCCGACTCGCAGTGGGACTTCCGCCTCGAGCAGGTTCACTCGATCAACGTCTCGGGACACAAGTTCGGGCTCGTCTACCCGGGCATCGGATGGCTGGTGTTCCGTAGCGTGGACGATCTGCCGGAGGACCTCGTCTTCTACGAGAACTACCTCGGCAAGCGTGACGCGACCTTCACGCTGAACTTCTCCACTGGCTCCTCGATGGTGCTCGCGCAGTACTACAACTTCGCGCGCCTCGGCCACGAGGGCTACCGCTTCGTGATGGAAGGGATGCGCTACAACGCGGGCAAGCTGGCCGAAGAGATCGAATCGATCGGCGAGTTCGAGCTGGTCGGCTCAGAGAACTCCGAGCAGCTGCCGCTCGTGGCCTTCAAACTCGCCGGCGAGCACCCCTATGACGAGTTCGACGTGGCCGCCCAGCTCGCGGCCGAGCGGGGGTGGATGGTGCCCGCGTACACGATGCCGCCGAACGCCGAACACGTGAAGATCATGCGCGTGCTGGTCAAGGAGACGCTCGGCAACACGCTCATACGCAAGCTCGGCTCGGACATCGCGCACGCCTGCGCGACGCTCGAGCAGAAGGGCAGCGTGCACCACTCGGAGCGGCGCAGGCACGTGAAGACGAATACGGGCTTCTAGGTGCTGCGTCGAGCTCAGCCGCGCGCGCCGACGCCGCTGCGCCCGTAGAAGTCGGCCTCTTCGCGCCCCAGCTCGGTCACCGGCTCCTCGCCGTACATCCACTCGCGCGCGATCCTGTGCCAGTTGGCGCGAGCTCGCAGCTGCGAGAGCACGGCGAGCGTGAGCATCTCCATGCGCCGTCCGAACAGGTGCTCGGGGCGCATCGTCTGATGGCGCATCTCCCGGAAATGGCTGGAGCGGGGGTCCGAGCTCTCGATCATCACCTGCGTGGCGATCTCGGGCGTCAGGTGCACCGGTTCGTCGGCGGTCGTGTACCACCAGATCGCGTCGGTGATGAAGGCGAGCAGGTGCTCGGGGTCGACGCGCTCGGGTTCGGGCAGAAAGCCCGAGGCGGCGAGCAGTTCGTGCAGGCGTCTCGCGTCAGCCTCCGTGACAGCTCGCTGGGCCGCCAGCTCGAGCTCCACGGCCTCGGCGTCGATGCGCTTGAACAGCCCGAAGTCGAGGAAGGCGATGCGGCCATCGTCGAGCAGCAGGAAGTTGCCGGGGTGAGGGTCGCCGGAGAACTGGCGATGGCGGTACAGGCAGCCGAGGAAGAAGCGGTAGACGATCTCACCGATGCGATCACGCTCGGCCTGGGGAAGGCCCTTCATGTGCTCGAAGCCGACCCCGTGCACGTATTCGCTCACGAGCACGCGCTCGCGCGAGAGCGAGCTGAGCACCTGGGGAACGACGATGAAGGGATGCCCGGCGAAGATGCGCGCAAGCGAGCGCTGATTTTGAGCCTCGAGCTCGTAGTCGAGCTCCTCGACGATCCGCTCCCTGATCTCTTCGGCGATCGCCTTCACGTCGAGCGCGGGGGTCATGCGTCGCAGCAGGCGCAGGATCATGTCTAGGTTTTGCAGGTCGGCGCGCACGGCGCTCGCGACCCCCGGATACTGCACCTTCACGGCGACCTCGCGCCCGTCGTGAAGCGTCGCGCGGTAGACCTGCCCGATCGAGGCCGCGGCGACCGGCTCCTCCTGGAAGGAGGCGAAGACCTCCTCGATCGGCGCCTCGAGGTCCTCCTCGATGACCCGGCGCATCTGCTTGAAGGACACCGTTGGCGCGGCGTCGCGCAGCTTCGCGAGCTCGCGCTGGAACTCCTCGCGATGCTCCTCCGGCACGAGGCCCACGTCCAGGAAGGACATCACCTGCCCGAGCTTCATCGCGGCGCCCTTCATCGTCCCCAGCACCGCAACGATCTGCTTGGCGGTCTCTAGCTGGCGTCGTGCGAGCGCCTCGCCGGAGGCCTCATCGCCGCGCGTGACGTTGGCAGCGCGCGTCCCGAACTGCTTGACAGCCTCACTCGCGGCGAGCGTGGCGACGGTCGCGGTGCGTCGCGCGCGCGAGGTGGGAATCCTGTCGTTCTCGCGCGCCATCGGCCTCCATGCTAGGCCCTGGACGGACCGGCGGTGTCTCGCTTGCGCTGGGCGCCGCGCACGGCGCGGGGGCGGCCCGCAGAGGCGGGTCAGCTCGCTGCCCGCTCCACGCGTGAGCCAGGCACGATGTCGTCGGAGCCGTCCTGCCAGCGCACCCACGCCTTCGTGCCGCCGTCGTAGTCGGGGCCGAGGAGCACCAGCGTGGCGGGCTCACCGAGCGCCGTGCACGGCTGTGAGCCCTCGCGATCGAGCCCGCGCCAGACGCGGATGAAGGGGTTGTGCTCCCACTCCTCGGCGACAGTCGTGCGCTCGGCGTGTCCGGGGCAGATGACGGTGTCGGCAGGCAGCTCCATGAGCGTGCCCATGATCGAGTCGCGCAAGTCCGCATAGGTGCTGTGTCCAGGCGCCCTCACACCGCCCACCGAGCCCTTGAAGAGGGTGTCGCCTGTGAACACCACGAGCCCCGGTCCGGCGAGGCCCGCCGGCGCACCGGCTGGCGTGTGGCGTTGAGCGCCACTGGCGTCACTGGCGCTCGGGCGCTCACCGACGAGGAAGGAGAGCATCCCGGCGGTGTGCCCGGGCGTGTGCAGCGGGCGCACCTCGAGCTCGCCGACCTGCAGTATCTGACCCGCCTCGATCGAGCCCATGGGCGGCCCTGCCGCCTCGCTCTCGCCGCCGCCGAGCAGCTCGCGCTCACGCTCGCTGATCAGGACCTCCAGCTGCGGCCAGCGCTCGCGCAGCGCGCCGACGTCGCTGACGTGGTCGAAGTGATGGTGGGTGAGCAGGACGTGCGTCGGCGTGAGCTCGCGGCGCTTCGCGAGCTCGATCAGCGCAGCGACGGGGCCGCCCGCGTCGATGAAGAGGGCCGGGCCGCCTTCGCCGTCAGCGAGCAGATAGGTGTTGGACAGGAACTGCGGATGGCTCGCGGCCTCGATCAGCACGGCGCCATCGTTACACGTCGAGCAGGCGCGAGAGGCCCTGCAGGTAGCGCTCGTCGCCGACGTCGCTGCGCCACTCCAGGCCGGTGACCGAGGCGGCGCAGCGGGCGACGAGCTCGCGCGCCCGCTCGAGGCTGGGCGCCGTGCTTGCGAGCGCCACCGCGCGCGATGTGCCGACGGTGCGGTAGCGGTCGGCCCCCGTTTGCACGGCCGCCGAGAAGAACACGTGGCAACCCTCCGCTTCGATGCGCTCGCGCTCGAGCGTGAACTCCCGTACGGGACCGGCGCGTAGGGCGTAGTCGGGCGAGACGAGATAGAGCACGACCGAGGCCTCGTTGCGCAGCGGAACGGCATCGGCGCCGAGGCGA
Source organism: uncultured Solirubrobacteraceae bacterium (assembly GCA_963722435.1). Taxonomy (GTDB): domain Bacteria; phylum Actinomycetota; class Thermoleophilia; order Solirubrobacterales; family Solirubrobacteraceae; genus Palsa-744. The sequence goes on from CAVRKZ010000002.1 coordinate 485,017, forward strand.
GCGCCGGCGATGCTCTCCATCAGCTGCGGCCAGTCGCCGTCGAACAGGCTCATGATGTTCATGCACTCGGGGTCGCCGAAGCGGGCGTTGAACTCGATCACCTTCACACCCGCTGCGGTGGCGAAGAAGCCGCTATTCATGACCCCGGTGAAGTGACGGCCTTCGGCGGCGAGGCGCTCGATCACGCGCTCGATGACCGAGCAGGCCTGCTCGTAGTGCTCGGGGCGCATGAACGGCAGCGCCTGCGTGGGCAGGCTCAGCGACCCCATGCCCCCCGTCCCCGGCCCGTGATCGCCGTCGAAGCGATAGGGATAGTCATACGTGGAGGGCGGAAAGACGACGCTCTTGCCATCGCTGAGCGCCTGGATCGTGAACTCGGCCCCACCGACCTTCTCCTCGATCAGCACGGACTCATCGCGCCCGCGCCGGCTGAGCAGCTCGAGCGCGTAGTCGCGCGCCTGGGCGTGGTCGGCCAGGTGAGGGCCCATGACCTTCACGCCCTTGCCGCCCGTGAGCCCGGACGGCTTCACCACGACGGGGCGCGCGCCGAACGAGGCGATCGCCTCCTCAACGGCGTGAGCTTCTTGGACGATCCGCACGTCGGGCATCGCCTCGGGTGCCACCTCCATCAGCAGCGAACGGGCGAACGCCTTGTTCCACTCGATCTCCGCACCGGCTGCCGTCGGTCCAACGGCGCGCGTGCCCTGGGCCAGCAGCGCGTCGATGACCCCCGCGGCGAGCGGCTCATCCGCGCTGACCATCGCCACGTCGATCTCGCGTGCGCGCGCGAATGCCGCGACCGCGCTCGCATCGCATACATCGCCGAGCTGGTGGCTGCCGCCGGAGGCCGCCGCGTGAGCGAGGATCGAGGGATTCTCGTGACCGACGAACGCGTGCAGCTCGCTGTGCTCGGCCATGCGATAGGCCAGCGCGCTCTCGCGCCCGCCGTGCCCGACGATCAGTGTCCGCAAGGGCGCAAGTCTAGGCGCAAGACGCGAGCCCGCCCTTCCCAACCCCACCGCTGGCGGCCGAGCTCGAGCGCCGTGTACCCTGGGAAGCGAGGGTGGACCGAAGGCAGAGGATGAAGCGCCTGCGCGGAAGGCCGGCTGTGATCGCTGGAAGCTTGGTCGGCGCCGCGGCGCTCGCGGCAATCGTGCTCCTGGCGCTTCAGTCGCCCTCGGGCACCGAGTCACGACACGTGCAGCGAGCACCTTCGGTCAGGGCAAGCGCGCGCGTCGCCCGCCTGGAACGTGAGCTCGCAGCCCTCAAGGCCAAGCAGTCGTTGCAGAGCCAGCGACGCACTGAACTGGCCCAGGCCAGGCGCGCACGCGCGGCCAAACGGGCGGCCGAACGGGCGGCCAGGAAGGCGAGTAAAGAGCCGGGGCGAAGCGCGCGCGGGGGGACGCGCTCGAGTACCGGTGCCAGCAAGCGGGGCAAAGCAAATGCTCACCGGCACACGAACGTCAAATCCGGAGGCTCGGGGCAGACGCCCGCGCCGAGCGCCACGCGTACTCCCGCACAGCAGCAGGCGGCCGAAGAGCGCCGCGTGGAACGCGAACGCAACTCCGCCGAACGCGAGCGAGTAGCGCGTGAACGTAGCGAAGCTTTCCTCCGGCACGCCAGAGAAGCGCGTGAACGCGCGCGCGAAGCACGCGAAGTGGCGCGCGCCAAACGCGCGCGTGAACGCGCTGAACACGAGGGCATCGCACCTGCCTCCTAAACTCCCGCCGATGGCGCTCATCCACACCTGCTATCGCATCACCGACATCGATCGCTCGGTCGCTTTCTACGAGGCGCTCGGCTTCGAGGAGATCGGCCGCATCCCGATTCGCGAGGAGGCGGTCAACGTGTTCATGAACCAGCCCGGCGACGGCGACATGCCCCGTCTCGAGCTCACATACAACCACGGCGTGGACTCGTACGAGATCGGCACCGGCTATGGCCACATCGCGATCACGGCCGACGATCTCGACGCCACGCTCGCGCGCCTGTCCGAGCAGGGCATCGAGGCGGAGAAGCCCCCCTACTCCGTGCGCGAGGGCGGCTCGCGTCTTTGCTTCGTCAGGGATCCCGACGGCTATCGAATTGAGCTGATCGAGAGCTCGCGCTAGCGGCGCAGCTCGACCGGGAAGTGCTTCACGTGGCCGGGCGCCGTGAGCGTCAGCGTGACCGAGAGGTGTTCCCCGCGGTTGCGTAGCAGCCGTCGCCCTCGTGCGTTGAGCTCGACGTGCGCGGTCATCCGCCCACCGGGTGCGAGAGCGAGGACGGGGCCGAGCGCAATCGTGAGCGCCTTGCGACGCTCGCGACCCTTGATCCGGACGGTCTCCTCGACGGTGAGCTTGATTCGCCCGCTGCAGGCGGTGCTCGCCGAGCATCTGAGTGACACGAGTGCCGAGCCGCCCCGCGTCACGCTGAAGCGCCGACCCGACAGCGTCAGCGCCGGCACGGCGGCCGAGCCCGCGCCATGCTTGCGTGCGCTCGGCGCCGGTGCGCCGCTGGTGGACGGCTCCGTGGCGCCGGACGGTCCAGTGGGGCCGCCGCCGGGGCTCCCGCCGCCCGGCAGGGCCGTGCTCAGGGTGAGCGCGGCGTCAATCGAGCCGGTCGTCTTGAGGACTTCGACGGCCACGAGTTCGCCGCCCTGAAGCGTCGCACTGTCTTTGTAGGCCTGCGGTGTGTAGCCGGCCGCCAAGAACACCACCTTGTAGGAGCCGGCGGGCAGGCCGGCGAGCGTGTAGGCGCCGCCAGAGCCGGTTTCGGTGTAGTTAGCGAACACCGCTTTTTCGTTTTCAAACTCCTCGGCGAGCACGACGGCGTGTTCGATGCCCGCGCCGGTGGTGGCGCTCGTCACGACCCCGGCTATCAGCCCGCCGTGTGCCAGCTGCGCGTCGATTTCCTTGCGGACTTCGTTTTCGATGACCACGAGAGGGGTCGGCGAGGCGCCGCCATATTCCTGGGGCACGTAGTTCAGCGAGCTGCCTTCGGGCACTTCGAAGCCGACGAAATACGGCCCCGGCACTACTTCCTTGAGCACGTATTCGCCGCTGGCGCCCGTCGTCGCGCAACGGACGTGTTCCTCCTGTTCGCGGGTCGGTTCTTCTTCGCCGTTGTCAGGGTAGGCGCACACTTCGATCCCGGCTATCGGCGCTCCCGTGCCGGCTTCCGTCACCTTGCCTTCGATCGTCGCGGCGCCGGTGGAAGCGCGCGCGAGGGCCGGTAAGCAAAGCACGATCAGGCACGCGACAGCGCCCGCAAGCGCCGCCGCCCGTGCGCGCCCGTGATCACCCTCCTCGACATCGTCCTGCCTGGAACACCCGCCCATCGCCCACGCCCTTCCAGCTCAGCGACCACGACACAGGCCTCGGCCAAGAGTAGCCCGACTCGGCGGCTACGTCGGCTCTTGCGGCCCGGCCGCGGTCACGTGGCCGAAGGCGGGAGAGATATGTTGGGGCGATGACCGCCTCGCCAGTCGCCCTCTCCGCACCCGCCGGGCCGCGCAAACGCCCCCGCGGCCGGCTTCGCCACTACGCGGGCCTGCTCTCGCCCGACGCGGCCGCGGCGATGCCGTTGATGCTCGAACGAAACCGTGCCCAGCGCCTGCGGCGTTTGGCCGTAGCGGCTAAGGACGCGACCCGTGAGCGACGTCGGCGCCAGCGCCCCACGATGCGCGCCCTCACAGCCGCCCCGGGCGCGCGGCTGCGCTGGCGAGCCGTGCCCGCGCCGGAGCCCCCCGGTCCGCACGGTGCTCTCGTCCGCCCGATCGCCGCGGCCACGTGCGACATCGACTGCCCGCTCGTGCTGGGCGCCACCCAGCTCCTGCTGCCCTTGCACCTCGGCCACGAATGCGTCGCCGAGGTGCTGTCGGTCGGCGAGCGGGTCGTGACGGTGAGGCCGGGAGACCGCGTGATCGTGCCGTTTCAGATCAGCTGCGGGGACTGCCTGTCGTGCCTGCAGGAGCGTCCCGGCAACTGCCTGTCCGTGCCGCCCGTCTCGGCGTACGGCATGGGGCTGCTCACCGGCCACTTCGGCGGGGCGTTCTCTGATCAGATGGCCGTCCCCTACGCCGACGCCATGCTCGTCGCCCTGCCCGAGGACATCGATCCGATCGCCGCCGCGAGCGTCTCGGACAACATCTGCGACGCCTACCGCCACGTCGCACCGCACCTGCCGGCGATCCTGCGCGCCGACCCCGAGGCCGAGGTCCTGATCCTCGCCGCGCTCAGCTCACGGCCGGTGTTCAGCGCGAGCTCACCGCTGTACACGGGCCTTATCGCGCGGGCGATGGGAGCCCGCAACGTGACGCTAGTGGACTCTCGCGCAGCCGTGCGCGAGCACGCCGAGCGACTGGGGCTGAGCGCGATGCGCCCGCGCGAGCTGAGCCGCCAGCACACGGCGCCGCTCGTCGTTCACATCACCGCCGATCCGCTCTCGGTCGCGCTCGCGCACACCGCCCCCGACGGCATCTGCGCGAGCACGGGCGGCCTGCACCGCAGCGCCTCGGTGCCGCTGCTGCAGATGTACGTGCGCCGCCTCTCCCTGCACATCGGCATCCCGCACGTGCGCACGCTCATGCCACACGTTCTCGAGCTGATGCGCCAGGGCGACTTCCACCCCGAGCACGTGATCACCGCCGTCGCTGCGATCGACGACGCCCCGGCCGCGCTGCGCGAGCACGTCCTCGGCGGCGCGACCAAGACCGTGCTCACGGCCTAGCTTCAGCGCCCACGATCGAGCGGCGCCGAGCTGGCGCTAGGCGAGCACGCGCCCGCGGAACCTCCGCAGCCCGGCCCAGAGAAACGTCACCGTGAATCCGATCAGGACGGGGTAGACGATGTAAAGGTGCATGTGCGAGGCGTGCGTCAGCCCCGCTCGCAATCCCTCATTTATATATATGAGAGGATTGATCAGGACGAGTATCTGCAGCCAGTGCACACCGTCCAGTGTCACCGGCGAGAGCTTCGTCCACTGGTAGTAGGTGCCGCCGAGGAACGTCAGCGGCAGCACCACGAAGCCGAACATCAGCCCGAGGTTGCGCGCCTCGAAGGTGGTGCCGAGCAGCAGCCCGAGCGAGGTCATCGTCACGCACGCGAGCGGGATCAGCGTGAGCACCACCGCCCAGTTCACTGTCAGGTGCGCGTGAACTCCCGAGGCGTGCACGACGGCGGCGATCGGGAACACGATCACCGCTGCGATCACACCCTGAACGGCACCCGAGAGCACCTTCGCGGCAGCCACCAGCCAGATCGGGCACGGCGCCTGCACGCGGTCCTCGATCTCGCGCGTGTAGCCGAACTCGGTCGACAGCTGCATCGCGACCGCCTGGATGCCCTGGAACATGATCGAGAGACCGACAACCCCGGGCACGAGGACTGTCGCAAACGCCGACTCCGAGCCGCTGCTGCGACCGCCACCGATCCCCTGTCCGATGCGCGGGAACACGTACAGGAACACGAACACGAGCAGGAACGGCTGGATCAGCGTGCGCGCGACGAACTCCCACTTGTGCTTCCACAGCACCACCAGGTCGCGCAGGATCAGCGCGCGCAGCGCCGTGCGGCTGGCGCCCGCCACCGAGCGCGTGGGCGCGACCGCGATTTGTCGGCGCTCGGCCGCAGGCGGTAGGGCGGCCGGCGAAGTGCTCGAAGCCGCGGCGCTCACTCGCGCAGCTCCTTCCCCGTGAGGCTGATGAAAACAGTCTCGAGGCTCGGCTCGGAGACGGACAGGTCGACGAGCTCGAAGCCACCGCTCTCGCCCGCCTCGACCACGCGCGGCAAAAGGCGCGCGGCGCCCTTGACGTGCAGCTCGACGCCGCCGTCGACAACGCGCGTGCGCGTCACCTCCGGGAGTGCCTGCGCCAGGTGGGCGGCGAGCGCGCTCCCGTCGCCGCTCGCTTTGATCATCACGATCGTGTCAGCGCCAACCGACTGCTTGAGCGCCTCGGGCGTGTCCAAGGCGAGGATCTTGCCGTGATCCATGATCGCTACGCGATCGCACAGCTGGTCGGCCTCCTCCATGTAGTGCGTCGTCAGCAGCACCGTCTGGCCTTCGCGATTGAGCTCGCCGAGGATCTCCCACAGCGCCAGGCGACTCTGGGGGTCAAGACCCGCGGTCGGCTCGTCGAGGAACAGGACCGCCGGCCGGTGCAGGATTGAGCGCGCCATCATCAGCCGCTGCGCCATCCCGCCGGAGAGCGCGAACACGGACGCCTTCGCCCACTTTGCGAGCTGGAACTGCTCGAGCAGCCCGTCGGCGAGGCGACGCGACTCCGCCGCGCCGATCCCGAACAGGCGCCCGTGGAAGTACAGGTTCTCCCACACGCTCAGCTGCCGGTCGAGCGTGTTCTGCTGGGAGACGATGCCGATCAGCTGCTTGGCGAGCGCCGGGTGCGCGACCACGTCGATCCCGCCGACGTACGCCGAGCCGGAGCTCGGCACCACGCGTGTGGTCAGCATCCCCGCCGTCGTCGTCTTGCCCGCGCCGTTGGGCCCCAGCAACCCGAAGATCTCGCCTGCGCGCACGCTCAGGTTGAGCTTGTCCACGGCCGCGAAGTCCGTGCCCGCATACACCTTCGTCAGATCAACCGTGCGGATGATCTCGCTCCCAGCACCGTTGTGCGTCGAGTCGCGCGCCTGCGGGGCGGTGGGCAGTGCCTGTGCCTGCTCTATTCCGGCCATCGTCCCAATGTATCCGGCCCCGTCGCGAGGTCCTGGCGCCGGCTGCGAGATCCCGCGCGGCCAGCGCGCGCCGGCGGTCCCGCACGGCCAGCGCGCGCTAGCCTGAGCGCGAGCGATGGCGGACACGGGCAAGATCGCCAAGAACCTCGAGCGCTTCGCGCAGGCAGTGGCGGCGCACGACCGCGAGAACCCGACGCACACGGCCTTCGGCATCGGCCTGTCGCACTTCGACATGGAGCGCCTGGGCTTCGAGGAGGGCGAGGAGGTGCTGCCCGGGATCACCATCCACGCCGACAGCGGCGTCACGGGGAACTTCCGCGTGCTGTGCGACGGCGAGCACGAGGAGGAGGAGGCGGCCGAGGCCGAGCAGGAGACCGTCGAGGCGATCGCCAGCCAGTCGATTCCCGTATTCGTGCCCGGCCGGCGCTCCGAGGACTAGCGCGAGGCGGGCTCGCCCGCGCCGTCGCCGCGCGCGCCCTCGCGCGCGCGTGCCGCGATCCTCGCTTCGATCTGCGCGAGCAGTCGCTCGATCGTCGGGCACGCGAGGCCGTGGCGCGCGCCCGCGCGCAGCACCGCGCCGGGGATCGCGTCGAGCTCGGGCTCGCGCCCGGCGGCGATGTCGCGCTGCATCGAGGAGCCGAGCGTCGCGTGCGCGGCATCGAGCTCGGCCATCGCGCGCTCCGCGTCGACGTCGGCTGCGCCCTCGGCGCGGGCGACGGCTGCCCCCTCCTGCATCACGGCGGCCAGCTCCGCGCGCAGGCCCGGCGTCGAGCGAATCTCCCCAAGCAGCACGTCGTGGGCGCTCGTGACGCACGCGAGCGCGTTCAGGCGCACGAGCTTCGACCACATCACCTCGGCCTCGGAGTCGCGAACCTTGGCCGGCACGCCGGCCTCCGAGAGCGTGTCGGCGAGCGCACGCATGGCGGGCTCCACCGCGGGCTCGTGGCTGGCCATGCTGACGAGCAGGAAGGGGCTCGTGTGGACGATCACGCCGGCCTGCGGCCTGTCGGACTCCACGCGAATCGAGCCCGCGAGCACCGCTGCGTCGCCGAAGCGCGCGCGTAGAACGGCGAGGTGATCGAGCCCGTTGAGCAGCGGCAGCACGAGCGGCGGCTGCACGGCGATGCGCTCGAGCGCGGCTGCGAGGCCGGTCGCCTTGGTGGCGATGATGAGCGCCTCGACCGGCTCCTCCAGGCGCACGTTCACACGCGGGTGCGCGACGAAGTCACCCAGGGTGACGCTGCGCACGCGCAGCCCCTGCTGCGTGATCACCGCCGCGGTCTGCTCCCGCGCGATCACCTCGACGGAGCTGCCCGCGCGCTCCAGCGCGCCCGCAAGCAGTCCGCCCACCCCGCCGGGACCGAGGACGGCGACTCTCATGGCAGCGGCACGAGGAAGGCGACTCTCATCGCGACGGATCGAGGACGGCGACTTCATCGCAGCGGATCGATGAGCACGCCGGGGTTCATTATGCCGGCGGGGTCGACGGCGAGCTTGGCTGCGGCGAGCGCCCGCGCGAACGGCTCGGGACGCTGACGGTCGTAGAACGGGCGGTGCTCGCGCCCGACGGCGTGATGGTGGGTGATGGTCCCGCCCGCGGCGAGGATCGCCTCGGAGGCGGCGCGCTTGATCGCGTCCCACTGCTCGACCTCCTCACCTCGCCGCGCGGGTGCGAGGACGGTGAAGTACGGCGCGGGGCCGTCAGGGTAGATGTGCGTGAAGCGGCACATGACCCTGCCCTGCGCGCCGCACACCTCGCGCACGGCCTCCGCCGTGGCGGCACTCACGCGCTCGTAGAAGAGCGGCAGGCGCTCCCACGTGATGGCGCTCTCGAAGGTCTCGGCGAGCACGCCCACCGCTACGAGCGTGTCGCGGACGTACGGAGCGCCGAGAAAGGCGGCGCGCCAAGAGGCCACGGCGTCGGCGCTTGCGTCGGCGCGCTTGGCGGGACCGCCGCCGCCCTTGCTGGCGACGGTGCCGCCGTGCTGTGCGCACAGCTCGAGCGCCCTGGCCATGGCGGGCTCGACGGGGTGATCGGCGGACTCGAAGCCGAGCACGAGCAGGGCATGGGTGCCGTCGCCGGCGAGCGTGAGCGCGGCCTCGGCGGGGTCGAGCAGGCGGCAGTTGGACGGGTGCAGTCCCGCCTGCGAGATCGCGCGCACGCACTCAGCGCCCGCGAGGAAGCCCTCGAAGCGCACCCCGGCAGAGCTGCGGTGGACGGGGCGCGGCTGCACGCGCACCCACGCGTGGGTGATGATCCCGAGCGTCCCCTCGGAGCCGGCGAGCATGCGGTCTGGGCTCGGCCCCGCCCCGGAGCCGGGCAGGCGCCGCGACTCCCACACGCCGCCGGGAGTGATCGCGCGCACGGACTCGACGAGGTCCTCGATGTGCGTCCACAGCGTCGCGAAGTGCCCAGCGGCGCGTGTGGCGATCCAGCCGCCGAGCGTGGAGTACTCGAAGGACTGTGGGAAGTGGCGCAGCGTGAGCCCGTGAGTGGCGAGCGCGGCCTCGAGCGCGGGTCCTCGCGCGCCCGCCTGGATGCGGGCTGAGCGCGAGACCTCGTCGACCTCGAGCACCCGATCGAGCGCGTCCAAGTCGACGGAGACGGCGCCGTTGTAGTGACCGCCGACGCTAGGGGTGACGCCGCCGACCACCGAGGTGCCGCCGCCGAAGGGGATCACGGCGAGGCGCTCGTGCGAGCACCACTCGAGCACGCGCTCCAGCTCTGACTCCTCGCGCGGATAGGCGACGAGGTCGGGGGCGTGCTCGAAGCGCCCGCGAAAGCCGCGCACGACGTCGGCGTAGGACTTGCCGAGCGCGTGGCTGGCGCGTGCGTGGGCATCCTGCGAGCAGAACGGCGCGAGCGCGCTCGGGGGGCTGACGCGCGCGGGCGCCAGGTGCACGCGCTCGAGTGCGACGGGCTGCTCGGGCGCGCCTACGGCCATGCCGAGGCGCGCTGCGAGCGCCGCGGCGGAGGCGCCGATGTGCGCCGGCGTGGGCTGCTGGTCCTCATAGCCCCAGCCCCAGTGCTTGCGCCGGCGGCCGCTCACGGCGGCGAGTCTATGCTTCCCCGGCAGTGCCCGAATCCACACCGCAGAGCACACAGGCCCCCGAGATCCTCGCCCGCGGACCGTGGTCGGTGCAGCAGATCAGCGCGCGCTGGCGCGAGCTTCCCTTCGAGCCCTCGCGCGAGCACACGCAGGCAGCGGATGCGGCGATCAGGCAGCTGCGCGAGCGCGGCTCACCCAGCCACGACGGCGTGGCCGCGCGACTGGCGGGCTTCCGCGAGCACGCCGAGGGCCTCGAGATGGAGCTGCAGCCGTTGCGCTGGGCGCTGCGGCTGGTGGAGGACGACGCCTCCGAGAGCATGGCCGCGCTGTGCGTCACGCGCTCCGCCGACGGGCGCTGGCTCGCCGGCCGGCGCGCGGCGTGGGTCGCCTCGTGGGCCGGGCGCTGGGCGCTCGGCGCCGGCGGCGCGGTGGACCTGGGCGAGAACCCGGCCGACACGCTCGTGCGCGAGCTCGCCGAGGAGTGGCGCGTGGCACCCGCGTGCGTCCGTGGCGAGGCGCTGCTGCGGCTGCCCCACAGGCTCGTGATGTTCGTCGGGCAGGCATGGCTCGCGGAGGGCGCCGACGAGCAGGTGGTGCCCGACCACGAGCACGACGAGTACGCGTGGTGGCCGTCCGAGATCACCGACTGGCCGGCGGAGGCCGGCGAGACGCTGCAGCGGATGGCTCAATGGCTGTCGGCGTGAGCGAGGGGCCGGCGGCGGCCACTCCCCCTGCAAGTCAAAGGCCCGCGCCTTCGCGCCGGCGCGAAGGCGCCGGGCCGCTGACGTTCACGCGCCTGAAGTGGACGTCGTTCACACATTCGTGCGTGTACACGGGACTGCTGGTGAGCGCGTTTGCACTCGGCAAACCGGAGCCGCTCACGCTCGTGCTCGGGTGGACGCACGGCCTGCTGTGGATCGGCATGTCACTCGCCTGCATCACGGCCGCGCGGCTGCGCATCGTCTCACTCAAGCTGGCCGTGGCAGTGGCGGTGCTGGGTGGCATAGGACCGTTCTTCGGCAGCCTGCAGTTCATCCGCGAGCAGCGGGAGCGCACACGGGCGGCGGGCGCTAAAGTGAGAAGTCGATGACAACCGGCACCTCGGCAGTGCAGACGATCGATGTCGTTACCCCTGCCGCGGGCGAGTCGGTCACCGAGGGCACGATTCTGGAATGGCGCGTCAAGGTCGGCGAGCCGATCCGGCTCGACGAGACGATCGTCGATATATCCACTGACAAGGTCGACCTCGAGCTGCCCTCGCCCGCGAGCGGCGTCGTCAGCGAGATCCTCGTCGAGGAGGGTGACACGGTCACCGTCGGGCAGGTGATCGCGCGCATCTCCCTCAACGGAGCGGCGGGCGCCGGCGGGCCGGCGCCACCCGCGCGAGCGGATGCCAACGGCGAGAGCTCAGCTGCCGAGGGCGAGTCCACGCCACCCGCGCGAGCGGATGCCAACGGCGAGAGCTCAGCTGCTCAGAGCGCTTCGAGGCCCCCTGCGCCGGAGGCGCAGCTCTCATCTCCTACTGGCGTCGCGGACGCGCCCGAGGGCGTGAAGGTCTCGCCGGTGGCCGCGCGCGCGGCGGCCGTCGAGGGTGTGGACCTGGGGCAGGTGGCGGGCAGCGGTCCCGCGGGGCGGATCACCAAGTCCGACGTGCTGGAGAGCGCCTCGGGCTCCGGCGCGCGTTCCTCGGAGAACGGTGATGGCGCGGGCGCTGGCAACGGCGTGGCGAGCGCCCAGCACGCGCAGCCGCTGCGTGGTGGCGCGGCGGCGCTCGTGCGCTACATGGAGCAGTCGCGCTCGATCCCCACGGCGACGAGCTTCCGCACGCTCGACGTGGGCACGCTCGAGGCGCGCCGAGGGGAGCTCAAGCAGGCGGGCATCAAGGTCTCCTTCACGCACCTGATCGCCTACGCGATCGTGCGTGCGGCCGAGCGGATGCCGGTGATGGCCAACCACTTCGAGGAGATCGACGGCAAGCCCCACCGGGTCGTCGACGAGCGGCTCAACCTCGGCCTCGCGGTCGACGTGGAGAAGCGCGACGGCACGCGCACGCTGATGGTGCCCGTGATCCGCAACGCGGGCGGCCTGCCCTTCGACGAGTTCGTGCACGCATACGACGAGCTGGTGGATAAAGCACGCACGAACACGCTCGCCGCGGACGACCTCAGCGGCGCCAACTTGACGCTCACGAACCCCGGCGGCATCGGCACGGCGGCGTCGGTCCCGCGCCTGATGAGCGGGCAGGGCACGATCGTCGCGACGGGCGCGATCGGCTACCCGCCGGGCCTGGAGGCGATCGGGCAGCGCATCGGCGCGCAGAAGGTCATGACGATGACCTCAACCTATGACCACCGCATCATCCAGGGAGCCGAGTCGGGGCGCTTTCTCGGACTGATCGAGGGCTACCTGCAGGGAGAGGAAGGCTTTTATGAGGAGGCGTTCGAGGCGCTTGGCGCCCAGCTCGCGCCGCTGAGCGCCGTGCCCGCGGCGCAGCCCGCGCAGGCGCCGGCCGAGGTGCCAGCGCAGGTGCCGGGTGGCGCTCCGGCGCGCAGCGAGCGCGCGGGCGCGGTCGACGAGGAGCTGTTGCAGGCGGTGCAGGCGGCGAGCACGTTCGTCGCGCGCGTGCGCAGCCACGGCCACCTGGCGGCGCGCCTGGACCCGCTGGGCAGCGAGCCCGAGGGCGATCCCGGCCTGGACCCGGAGGCGCTTGGCCTGACACCGGAGCTGCAGGCTCGCCTGCCGGCGGAGATCTTCCAGATGTACGTCTCTGGCGCGACGCTCGCGGATGCTCTCGCGCACCTGCTCGAGACCTACTGCGGCACGATCGCCTACGAGGTCGAGCACATCGCCTCGCACCGTCAGCGCGTGTGGCTGCGCGAGCACATCGAGTCGCGCGCCTTCCACCCGGAGCTCACGAACGCCGAGCGCAGGACGCTGCTCAAGCGCCTGGTCGAGGTGGACGCGCTCGAGCGCTTCATGCACAAGGCATACCTCGGCCAGCACCAGTTCTCGATCGAGGGGCTCGACATGACCGTGCCGATGCTCGACGAGCTGATCCAGCTCTCGGCGGCCCACGGCGGCCAGGAGGTCGTCGTGGGGATGGCCCACCGGGGGCGCTTGAACGTGCTCGCGCACAACCTCGGGCGCCCCTACGACACGATCTTCGCGGAGTTCGAGGGCGCCTCGACGCTCGAGGCCGTCACGACGATCCCGCAGGGAGGGACTGGGGACGTCAAGTACCACCACGGCACCCAGGGCACCTACCGGCTCCCCGACGGGGACACGATCCGCGTGAACCTCGAGTCCAACCCCTCTCACCTGGAGTACGTCTCCCCGGTCGTCGAGGGGGCCACGCGCGCGGCGCAGACATCGCGCAAGGGACCGCACGCGCACCAGGACACCAATGCGGCCGTGCCGATCGTGATCCACGGCGATGCGTCCTTCCCGGCCCAGGGCGTGGTCGCGGAGACGCTCAACTTGCAGGCGCTCGACGGCTACAAGGTCGGCGGCACGGTGCACCTGATCATGAACAACCAGGTCGGCTTCACGACGGACCCCGACGACGCACGCTCGACGCGCTGGGCATCGGATCTGGCGAAGGGCTTCGACGTGCCGATCATCCACGTCAACGCCGACGACGTGCCCGCGTGCATCAGCGCAGTGCGCCTCGCGTTCGCCTTCCGCCAGGAGTTCGGGCACGACGTCCTGATCGACCTGATCGGCTATCGGCGCTTCGGCCACAACGAGTCCGACGAGCCCGCGTACACGCAGCCGGAGATGTACGCGAAGATCAAGACCAAGAAACGCATCTGGGAACTGTGGGCTGAGCGCCTGGTCGAGGAGGGCGTCGTCTCTCGCGAGGAAGTCGAGCGCCAGTCGCAGGAGGTGTGGGACAATTTGACGCTCCTGCACCAGCGGCTGAAGGCGAAGATCACGGCCGCCGTCGAGCACGAGGGCGAGCGCATCACGGGCGAGTACCAGCTCGACCGCTCGCCCAGCCCCGAGGTCGATACGGCCGTGCCGGCGATGCGCCTGCGCGAGCTGGGCGAGCAGCTGCTGCGCGTTCCCGAGGGCTTCACCGTGCACCCCAAGCTCGTCAAACAGCTGGAGCGCCGGCGCGAGGCGCTCACGCAGGGCCCCGAGGAGCGGGGCATCGACTGGGCGCACGCGGAGGCGCTCGCGTTCGCGACGCTGTTGACGGAGGGCACGCCCCTGCGCCTGACCGGGCAGGACACCGAGCGCGGCACCTTCAGCCAACGCCACATGGTGCTGCACGACGCGCGCAACGGGCAGACCGTGTGCCCGATCCAGACCCTCCCCGACGCGCTCGCGCCGCTCGAGTTGCACAACAGCCCGCTCTCGGAGCTCGCGTGCATGGGCTTCGAGTACGGCTACAGCCAGGAGGCGCCGGAGACGCTCGTGCTGTGGGAGGCCCAGTTCGGCGACTTCGTCAACTCGGCGCAGGTGATCATCGACCAGTTCATCACCTCCGGCCTGGCCAAGTGGGGGCAGACATCGCGCCTGACCCTGCTGCTACCGCACGGATATGAGGGCTCAGGCCCCGAGCACTCCTCCGCGCGCCTCGAGCGCTTCCTGCGCTCGGCCGCCGAGGGCAACATCCGCGTGGCCAGCCCGACCACGCCCGCACAGTACTTCCACCTGCTCCGCCGCCAGGCGCGCGTCGCCAAGCAGCGCCCGCTCATAGTGATGACGCCAAAGTCGCTCCTGCGCCTGCCCCAGGCCGCGAGCTCGGTCGCCGACATGGCCGAGGGCACGCGCTTTCACCCCGTCCTGTCCGAGCCCGGAGTGCACGAGCAGGAGGTCACACGCCTGGTGCTGTGCACCGGCAAGATCTACTACGACCTCGTCGGGCATCCCGAGCGCGCCTCCCATACGGGCCTTGCGGTCGGGCGTGTGGAGCTCCTGTACCCGTTCCCCGAACGCCAGATCCTCGAACTGATGGATCGCTACCCGGAGCTGCGCGAGGTCCTGTGGGTGCAGGAGGAGCCACGCAACATGGGCGCCCGCGCGCACATGTTCCCGCGCCTCATGCAGATCATGCCCGACCAGATGCACTTCGGCTACGTCGGCCGTCCCGAGCGCGCGAGCCCCGGCGAGGGATACCCGGCCGCCCACATCGACGAACAGAACCGCATCGTGATGACAGCCATCGACCTGCGCAAGCCGATCTCCCAGTTCCCCCAGAAGACGCCGGGTGAGCGCTGATGCTCGCCCTGTGGCGCCGCTTCCGGCAGATCATGGCCCAGCGCAAGCGCAGACGCCGCGGCTACTAACGAATGGAGCCTCACCCCGCTGCGCGTGCGCGGAATCGAGCGCGTGCGGCTCCATGCCGACCTGACGATCCTCGCCAAGCTGTCCTGCGCGCTCGCACGAGCGCGAGCTGTTCCCCTCGCGGCTTAGCCAGCCCACGTCGCCTGCGTGATACTGACCGGGAGATGTCCGAGGAGTCCACGACCCCAGACCTGGTGGAGCTTATGGGCAGGGCGTTTGAGGCTGTGAATCGTCGTGATCTCGACGCGGTGGTCAGCAGCTTCGCCGAAGATGCGACCTTCGACGGAAGGGCGTTGGGGGACCACTTCGAGGGGCGGTCGGCCATTCGCAGCTTCGTTAAGGAGTGGTGGGCCTCCTACGAGGAGTTGGAGTACGGGCTTGAGGAAGTTCGCGACCTCGGCAATGGGGTTGTGTTTGCCGTGGTCGTTCAGAACGGTCGTCCGGTTGGCAGCGCCGTTCACGTTCGACAGCGCGAGGGATGGGTCTTCGTCTGGGTGCGAGGCTTGGTCGCACGCATTGCGGTCTCCGAGGTCGACGAGGCCCGCGCTGCCGCCGAACGCCTCGCGCACGAGCGAGCGTAATCTCGCCGAGTTTCGCGGCCTACTTCCCCTTCCACACCGGCTCGCGCTTCTCCTTGAACGCGCTGGCGCCCTCCTTTGCGTCTTCGGAGCTCATCACCGGCCCCGTGATCGCGCCCTGCTTCTCCCACATCTCGGCGCTCGACCAGTCGAACTGCTCCTGCAGGATGCGCTTTGAGGCGGCGAGCGCGAGCGGCCCGTTCTTGCTCAACTGGGCGGCCAGCTCGAGCGCGACCTCGACAGCGGAGCCGGGCTCGGCGACGCGGTTGACGAGGCCGAGCTCGTGGAAGCGCTCGGCGGGGAGAGGATCGCCGGTGAGCGCGAGCTCCATGACGACGTGGTAGGGCATCCGCCGCGGCAGGCGAAGCAGCGCGCCACCAGCGGCGACGAGCGAGCGCTTGGCCTCGGGAATGCCCATCTTGGCTCCCTTGGCGGCGACGATCAGATCGCACGCAAGCGCGATCTCCATGCCGCCGGCCACGGCGAAGCCCTCGATCGCGGCGATCAGCGGCTTGCGCGCGGCGCGCATGGCGATGCCCGCGAAGCCGCGGTCGCCGAACCACGGCGACTCGCCCTTGACGAACGCACCGAGGTCCATGCCCGCGCAGAAGAAGCCGCCCGCGCCCGTGAGCACGCCGACGGACAGCTCGTCATCCTCGTCGAGCTCGTCCAGCGCGCCCGCCACGCCGGCCGAGAGCGCCGCGTTGACCGCGTTTCGCACCTGCGGGCGGTTGAGCGTGATCAAGAGGACGTTCCCGCGTCGCTCGGTGAGGACGGCGTCGGTGGAAGTGGCCGGATCGGCTGTGGCAGCGTCGGGGGACATTGGCGGCTCCTTGATCGTGCGGCTTCTAGGTCCCAGCAGCGTACCCCCACCGAATCAAAGGGCGTCAGGAAGCGTCGAGGAATCGAGCGACGCCGACTCAGGCGGCGAACAGGCGCAGCTCTGGCTTGCGCTCACCGCGCAGCAGCTCGAGGTCGACCTCCACGCAATCGATCCCGCGCGCGTTCGCGAGCACCCGCGCCTGCGGCTTGATCGTCTGTGCGGCCAACACGCCGCGGCACGAGCCGAGCTCGGGATCGAGGCGGATGCGCTCGAGGTAGCGTGTGAGCTGCTCGACGGCCTCGAGCGTGCCTACGCGCTTGATCTCCACGGCGATCCACTCGTCCTGAGCGTCCCTGCACATCAGGTCGACGGGCCCGATGTCGGTCGGCCACTCGCGCTTGACCAAGCGGAAGCCCTCGCCGCACCAATGTGGCGCGTCGGCGAGCAGCTCCTGCAGGTCGCGCTCCATGCCCTCCTTCTCGAGCGCGGCGAGCGTGTCGAGCTCGTGCTCGACGTCGGAGAGCACTTCGGCTACGGAGATCTCCACGCAGTCCTGCTGCCCGCGCTTGCCGGTGCCCTTGAGGGCGCGCACGCGCAGGCTCTCAAGGCGCCCATCGGCGCCCGTCTCCTCCTCGATGACAGTCGGCGCGATCATCCAGTTGAGCGGCTTGACGTTGGAGCCGCCCCCGTCGGCCCACACCATGAACGTGCCGTCGGCCTTGACGCATCAGCAGCCGCACGGCCTCGGGCAGCACCGTGCTCAGGCGACCGGCGTAGGAGACCCGGCAGCGGGCGACGATCAGGCGCACCGCTCGAACCTATCGAGCGCGGCGGACCGCAGATAGGACCCCTCAGCCTCCGACGGGCGCGCGGAGTTGGCCGATGGATGTCGCTGCTTCGAACGCGGCCTGCCCGTCGCGATCGTGCTCGACACCTCCGAACACTCCCATACCTTTTCACCCAGTGGCAGCGGCAGCTCGCAGTCAAGACGGTCAGCCCTACCCCCCGCCTCCCGGCGCCGAGGCCTTCTGGCCGATCCAGGCGACGGTCGTGGCGGCGATCGCGCTGCAGGTCGGGGAGACCAAGCGCCTCACGGCGGGTCCCTCGTGGCTGGTGCCCGCGCTCGAGGGGGCGCTGCTGATCGGGCTGCTCGCTGGCGACGCCGCGCCAGCTCGAGCACGAGCACAGGTACGCCGGCGCACGGCGATCGGCCTGACCGCGCTCGTGAGCGCGGCCAACATCTTCTCGCTCGTCGAGCTCACGCACCTGCTCCTGCACCACAACGTGGAACAACGGACGGCCGCTGATCGTCTCGGGCGATGCTGATCTGGCTGACCAACTTCCTGATCTTCGCCCTGTGGTACTGGGAGATCGACCGCGGCGGTCCCGGGCGCCGCGCCGCCGGGCACGACGGACCACCGGACTTCCTGTTCCCGCAGATGTCCGACGATCGCATCGAGCCGCGCGACTGGCGCCCGCAGTTCCTCGACTACCTGTACGTATCGCTGACGAACGCGACCGCGTTCTCGCCCACCGACACGATGCCCTTGACGCCGACGGCCAAGTGCGTCATGGGCGTGCAGTCGCTCGTCTCGCTGGTGACGATCGGGCTGGTCGTCTCGCGCGCCGTGAACATCCTCTAGACGAGGATGAGGCCGCTCATACCGCCTGCGAGGCCATCCTCGGCTCGATCGCGAGCGCCTGCGCGACCAGGTCGTGCACGTCGCTCGCCGGCGCCCAGCGCGAGCGCCGCGCGGAAGCGCCTCGAGCGCGCCCTCGCGGTCGAGCAGGCGCAGGCGCAGGCGGCCGAGGCGCTCCCAGGCGCCGGCGTCGGATGGGCCGCGCTGCGGCGGCGCGCTCGGCGGCCTCCTCGGCGAGGTCGATCGCGCCCATGTCTTCGTAGATGCGCGCGGCGAAGCGGTGCGCGGCGGGGCGGCGGCCGTCGACGCGCGCCCAGTCGCGCACCGCGCGCGCGGCCTCCTCGAGCTTGCCGGCCTGCCAGAAGGCGAGCGTCATCAGCCGCAGCACGGCGACGTTGCGCGGCTCGGCGTCGCGCGCGTAGATCAGCCGCTGTGCGGCGAGCTCGTACTCGCCTTCGGCCATCGCGCGCTGGGCGGCGATCATGAAGCGCTCGACGCGCTCCTCGGCGGGGTCGGGCTTGGAGAAGTCGACGAATTTCATGCTGCCCGCGGGCACGGTGCGGACGCCGTGGCTGAACTTCACGCGCGCCCACTGCTGCACCTCCTCGCCGTCGCCGCGCGGGTCCGAAGAGAAGTAGATGCCGGCGACCGTGCCCACGCCCCACTCCGGGTAGGAGAGGCAGCGCGCGTAGCGGTGCACGACCGAGTGGTCGGGCACGCGGCTGCCGAAGGGGTCGTTTTCGGCGCGGTCCTTGGCGGCCGCGCGCGCGCGCTGTTCGGCCTCGTAGGCGCGGCGGCCGGCCTCCTCGCGCTCGCTGCGTGCGGCCGCGGCGCTGACCTTGACGGCGTTGTCGCGAGACCTTGCCGCCGCGCGAGCCCTCGGCCAGGCGCTCGAGCTGGTCGGCGGCCTCGTTGATCGCCTTGAGGTGGCGCTCGTGCTCGAACTGGCGCCCTGGGGCGCGACGTCGGGGTGCCAGCGCTTGGCCATCTGCGCCGCGCGCGAGCTGCACGTCGCGCTTGTTGAACGGCGCCTCGAGCTCCAGCAGGAGCAGGTGCTGCTCGACGTCGAGGACGTGATGGGCATGACCCGACAACGTTAGCGGCCAGTCCGAGCGTCCTATCCTGCGTGCGAATGTCCTCGCAGTACATCTTCACGATGCACCGCCTCTCGAAGGTGCATCCGCCGGACAAGACGGTGCTCGAGAACATCTCGCTGGCGTTCTACCCGGGCGCCAAGATCGGCGTGCTCGGCTACAACGGCGCCGGCAAGTCGACGCTGCTGCGGATCATGGCGGGCGTCGACCAGGAGTACCGCGGCGAGGCCGCGCTCGCGCCGGGCGCGAGCGTGGGGATGCTCGAGCAGGAGCCGCAGCTGGACGAGAGCAAGGACGTCGGGGCAACGTCGAGGAGGGCGTCGCCGAGACGAAGGCGCTGCTCGAGCGCTTCAACGAGCTGGCGGCCAACTACTCCGAGGAGACCGCGGAGGAGTTCGGCAAGATCCAGGCGCAGATCGAAGCGGCGGACGCGTGGAACCTCGACACGCAGCTCGAATACGCGATGGACGCGCTGCGCCTGCCGCCGGCGAGACGCCGACGTGAGCACGCTCTCCGGCGGCGAGCGCCGGCGCGTGGCGCTCTGCCGGCTGCTGCTGCGGGCACCCGACCTGCTGCTGCTGGACGAGCCGACCAACCACCTCGACGCGGAGTCGGTGGCGTGGCTCGAGCAGCACCTGGCGGAGTACAAGGGGACGGTCGTGGCGGTCACGCACGACCGCTACTTCCTCGACAACGTCGCCGGCTGGATCCTCGAGCTCGATCGCGGCCGCGGGCATCCCCTACGAGGGCAACTACTCGAGCTGGCTCGAGCAGAAGCAGGCGCGCCTGGCCCAGGAAGAGCGCTCGGAAAAGGCGCGCCAGCGCACGATCGCGGCGGAGCTCGAGTGGGTGCGCACGAACCCCAAGGGGCGGCGCACAAGTCCAAGGCGCGCCTGGCCCGCTACGAGGAGCTGGTGGCGCAGGAGCGCAACGTCAAGCTCGACGAGGTGCAGATCCACATCCCGCCCGGCCCGCGCCTGGGCGAGCGCGTGCTGAGCGCGAGCGATCTGAGCAAGGGCTTCGGCGATCGCCTGCTGATCGAGTCGCTGTCCTTCGATCTGCCGCGCGCGGGCATCGTCGGCGTGATCGGCGCCAACGGCGCGGGCAAGACGACGCTGTTTCGCATGATCACCGGCGAGGAGTCGCCCGGACGCCGGCACGCTCGAGCTGGGCGAGACGGTCGAGCTCGCCTACGTCGACCAGTCGCGCGACGCGCTCGACCCCGAGAAGACGGTGTGGGAGGAGATCTCCGAAGGCCTCGACCAGCTGAAGGTCGGCGAGCGCGAGGTCAACTCGCGCCAGTACACCGCGGGCTTCAACTTCAAGGGCTCCGACCAGCAGGCTCGCATCGGCAAGCTCTCGGGCGGCGAGCGCAACCGCGTGCACCTGGCCAAGCTCCTGCGCAGCGGCGGCAACCTGCTGCTGCTGGACGAGCCCACGAACGACCTCGACGTGGACACCCTGCGCGCGCTCGAGAACGCGCTGCTGGAGTTCCCCGGCTGCGCGATGGTGATCTCCCACGACCGCTGGTTCCTCGACCGCGTCGCCACGCACGTGCTGGCCTTCGAGGGCGACTCGCAGGTCACCTGGTTCGAGGGCAACTTCGAGGCCTACGAGGAGCACCGCCGCGAGCTGCTCGGCGCGGCGGCCGAGCGGCCCCATCGCATCACCTATAAGCGGCTGGTCCGTGGCTGAGGCGGCGGGCGGCTCGTCCGCCACGGAGGAGCCAGGCGAGGCTCTCACCAAGTTCGACCGCGACACGGCCGTGTGGCGCGAGGCGCGAGTCCTTCGCCGCGGAGGTCGCGCCCGACTGGCGCGCCGGTCGCGGGCCGCACGGCGGCTATCTGGCGGCGATGCTGCTGCGCGCGCTGATCGAGTCCGGTCGCCGACAGCGACGCGCGCGCCGCGCTCGCTGACGATCCACTACACGCGCGCGCCCGAGCCGGGGCCGGTGCAGATCGCCACGACACTCGAGCGCGAGGGGCGCTCGCTGAGCACGCTCTCGGCCCGCATGCACCAGGGCGAGAAGCTGATCGCGCTCGCGCTCGCGGCGTTCTCGGTGCCGTGGGCCGGGCCGGAGATCTCCGAGGTCGTGATGCCGGAGGTCGAGGGGCCGGACCCCTCGCGCGAGGGACTGAAGCTGATGGAGCACGGTCCCGAGTTCGCTCGCCACATCGTGCTGCAGCCGCGCATGCAGGGCCGGCCCTTCTCGGGCTCCGAGCAGCCGATGGCGATCCGCGCGTGGATGGGGCTCGCCGAGGCACGCCCGATCGACGCGCTGTCGCTGGCATTCTTCAGCGACGCGCTGATACCGGCCCCGTACATGCGCATGCGCGAGTGGTACGCCGTGCCGACGGTCGACCTCACGGTGCACTTTCGCGCCCGTACGCGCCCCGAGCCTGATGCCGATCCGCGCGAGCTGTGCCTGGCGCAGACCACCAGCGAGCTCGTGCACGATGGCTTCTTCGTGGAGGACGGGCTGATCTGGGCCGCCGACGGGTCGCTGCTCGCCCAATCGCGCCAGCTTGCGATCGTGTTCCCCTTCCACCCCAAGCCCTAGCACGCCGGCGCACACGCCGAGCGATACGCTCACCCGGTCCTCGCTACACGACCAAGGAGCGCCCGATGGCTGACTACACGGCAAAGCGGATCGACGAGATGGAGGCCGCCTTCAACGGGGGCTTCGTCAAGGTCCGCGCGGAGCTGGGCGTGAAGGCGTTCGGCATGCAGGTGATCCAGCTGCCACCGAACTACGCCGACTATCCCGAGCACGATCACGCCGAGAGCGGACAGGAGGAGGTCTTCGTCGCGCTCGCCGGCTCCGGCTGGATGGACATCGAGGGCGAGCGTGTGGAGCTCGACGGTGACACCTTCGTGAGGATCGCGCCGGAGCCGAGGCGCAAGGTCTACGCGGGCCCCGACGGGCTGCGCCTGCTGGCCCTCGGCGGCGCGCCGGGCGAGGCCTACAAGATCGTGGAGATGACCGAGCTGTCGGCCAGCGCCGCCTAGCGCGAGACCAACGAGTCAGCGCGCGAATGACGTCTCGCGCTGCAGGCGCAGCGCGGCCGCGGCGATCAGGCGCGCGCAGGCGTGCACGTCCTCGAGCTGCACGAGTTCGACGGGCGAGTGCATGTAGCGCACGGGGATCGTCACGAGCGCTGTGGGAACACCTGCCCGGCTGATGTGCACGGCGTCGGCGTCCGTTCCCGTGGCGCGCGCGGAGGCCTCGACCGTGAACGGGATCTTCTCCGCCTCCGCGCTTTCGTGCAAGAGCTCGAAGAGCTTCGCGTTGAGGGTCGAGCCGCGGCTCAGCACCGGCCCTGAGCCGAGCTCGTGCTTGCCCGCCTGCTTGACGTCGACGCCCGGCGCGTCGGTGGCGTGGGTGACGTCGATCACGATCGCCGCATCGGGTTCCAGGGCGAAGGCGCTCGTGCGCGAGCCGCCGAAGCTGGTCTCCTCCTGGACGGCAGCGACGGCCGCGAGCTCCCACTCCGCGCCGCCCTCGAGGGCGAGGAGGCGTGCCGCCTCGAGCGCGACGAACGAGCCCAGGCGGTTGTCGAGAGCGCGTGCGATCAGGCGCCCGTTCGGGAGCTCCGCCGGCTCGGAGTCGATCACGGCGACGTCGCCGATCCGCACGAGCTCGCGCGCCTGCGCCCCGTCGCGGGCGCCGAT
This sequence comes from uncultured Solirubrobacteraceae bacterium, assembly GCA_963722435.1. Classification (GTDB taxonomy): domain Bacteria; phylum Actinomycetota; class Thermoleophilia; order Solirubrobacterales; family Solirubrobacteraceae; genus Palsa-744. The sequence goes on from CAVRKZ010000002.1 coordinate 507,837, forward strand.
GTCGATGTGCAGCTCGCGAATCTCGGCGACCTTCTTGCGCTCCTCATCGCGCAGCAGGTGGACCGGCTTGCGACCGACGACGCCGAGCATGGGGCCGTCGCGGGTGTCGATCACGAGCCGCTGACCGACGAGGATCTGCGCGTCCCAGCCGCCCACGCCCGTGAACCACAGGTAGCCCTCGTCGTCGATGTGCGTGACGATCAAGCCGATCTCATCGATGTGGCCCATCACGAGCAGCCGCGGGGCGGCGGCCTCGCCCGCGCCCGCCCCAGCACCCGCGGGCGCGACGAGCGCCAGGGGCGTGCCGAGCACGTCACTACTCACGCGCGCGAACTCCTTGGCCGCCTTCAGCCACACCTGCGCCGGGGCGCCCTCGTAGCCGGAGGGCCCGCGCGCGCGCAGCAGCTCGAGTAGGACCTCGGGCACCTCTTCGGAGGACCGCTCGCGGGCGTCGCTCATACGGCGAGCAGACCGCGCAGGACGTACTGGAGGATGCCCCCATGGCGGTAGTACTCGGCCTCTCGCGGCGTGTCTATGCGCACGCGTGCATCAAACTTGATATCCCGATCAGCTGCTCCCCCGGCGCCGAGCGTGCGGGCGCTGACGTGGACCTCGCGCGGCGGCCCGCCGCCGCCGGCCATCGCCTCGGCGAGGCCCTCGATCGCGAAGCTCTCCACGCCCGTCAGCCCCAGCGTCTGCGCGCTTTGCCCATCTCCGAACTGCAGCGGCAGCACGCCCATGCCGATCAGGTTCGAGCGGTGGATGCGCTCGAAGCTCTGCGCGATCACGGCGCGCACGCCGAGCAGGCGCGTCCCCTTCGCCGCCCAGTCGCGCGAGGAGCCCGAGCCGTACTCCCGGCCTGCGAGCACCACCAGCTCGATGCCCTCGCGCATGTAGCGCATGGCGGCGTCGTAGATCGGCATCTGCTCAGCGGAGCCGTCCGCCAGATAGCGCGTGAAGCCACCCTCCGGCAGCGCCTCGCCACCGGCGAGCAGGTTGCGCAGGCGGATGTTGGCGAATGTCCCCCGCACCATCACTTCGTGGTTGCCGCGGCGCGCGCCGTAGGAGTTGAAGTCCCTCGGCGCCACGCCTTGCTCTTGTAGGTAGGTGCCGGCGGGACCGTCGCGCTTGATCGCGCCGGCGGGAGAGATGTGATCGGTGGTGACGCTGTCGCCGAGCAGGGCCAGCACGCGCGCGCCGGCGATGTCGCGCACCGGCTCGGGCTCGGCTGGCATGCCCTGGAAGTAGGGAGGCAGGCGCACGTACGTCGAGTCCTGCTCCCAGGCAAAGCGCTCGCCCATGGGCACAGGCAACCCGTTCCAGCGCTCGTCGCCGGCGAACACGTCGCCGTAGCTGTGGCGAAACATCTCCGCGCGCACGGCCTCGCCGACGGTCTCGGCGACCTCGTGCGCCGAGGGCCAGATGTCGTGCAGGTAGACGTCCTGCCCCTGCTCGTCCTGGCCGAGCGGATCGCCCACTATGTCGATGTCCATCGTTCCAGCGATCGCGTAGGCGACGCACAGCGGCGGCGAGGCAAGGTAGCTCATCTTCACGTCGGGGTTGATGCGGCCCTCGAAGTTGCGGTTGCCCGACAGCACCGAGACGACCGCCAGGTTGGCGTCGTTGACGGCCTCGGAGATCTCCTGCGGCAGCGGTCCGGAGTTGCCGATGCACGTGGTGCAGCCGTAGCCGACGAGGTTGAAGCCGAGCGCGTCGAGCGACTCGGTGAGGCCGGCGCGCTCGAGGTACTCGGTGACGACCTTCGAGCCGGGCGCGAGCGAGGTCTTGACCCACGGCTTGGCGCGCAGGCCGCACGCGATCGCGTTGCGCGCGAGGATGCCGGCGCCGATCATCACCGACGGGTTGGAGGTGTTGGTGCAGCTGGTGATCGCCGCGATCACCACGTGGCCGTGGTCCAGCTCAAACGTCTTCCCCCCAAGCGACACCGGTGTGGCGGCCCGGCAGCGCTCGAGCGTGGCGGAAGCGTGCGCAGCGGCGGGCTGTGCACCGGCGCTCGGCGGCTGGGCGTGCCCGGGCGAGCCGTTGGCGGGCGGATCGGAGGCCGGATAGGACTCGGCGACGGCCTCATCGAGGGCGTCCGCCTGCTCTCCGTCGCTGGGCACGTACTCGCGCAGCGCCGTCCTGAACGCGCTCTTGGCGTCGCTCAGCGGGACGCGATCCTGGGGGCGCTTGGGGCCCGCGAGGCTCGGCTCGATCGCGGCCAGGTCGAGCTCGATCTCATCCGAGAAGGTGGGCTGCTCGGAGCGCTCGTCGTGCCACAGGCCCTGCACCTTTGCGTATGCCTCGACCAATGCGATCTGCTCGCGCGAGCGCCCCGAGAGCTCCAGGTAGGCGAGCGTCTCGGCGTCGATCGGGAAGATCGCGCAGGTCGAGCCGAACTCGGGGGACATGTTTCCGATCGTCGCGCGGTCGGCGATCGGCAGGGAGGCCAGGCCGGCGCCGTAGAACTCGACGAACATCCCCACCACGCCACGTTTGCGCAGCATCTGCGTGACGGTGAGCACGAGGTCGGTGGCGGTGGCGCCCTCGGGCAGCTCTCCGTGCAGGCGCACGCCCAGCACCTGGGGGATCAGCATCGAGAGCGGCTGACCGAGCATCGCCGCCTCGGCCTCGATACCGCCGACGCCCCAGCCGAGCACGCCCAGCCCGTTGACCATGGTGGTGTGGGAGTCGGTGCCGACGAGCGTGTCCGGGTAGGCCTGTCCGGTCTTCTCGTTGGGAAAGACCACGCGCGCGAGGTACTCGAGGTTGACCTGGTGGACGATGCCTGTGTCGGGGGGAACGACGGAGAAGTCATCGAATGCGCCCTGGCCCCAGCGCAGGAACGCGTAGCGCTCCTGGTTTCGCTCGAACTCGCGCTCGGCGTTGAAACGGAAGGCATCGCGGGTGCCGAACGCGTCGACCTGCACGGAGTGGTCGATCACGAGCTCGGCCGGCGCGAGCGGGTTGATGGTGGCGGGATCGCCGCCCATGTCGGCCATCGCCTCGCGCATCGCCGCCAGGTCGACGACGGCGGGCACGCCCGTCAGGTCCTGCATGAGCACGCGCGCGGGCGTGAACGCGATCTCCTTGCTGGGCTGCGCCTTCGCGTCCCAGCTCGCGAGCGCCTCGATGTCCGCGGCGCCCACCGAGCCGGCGCCCTCCGTTCGGAGCAGGTTCTCCAGCAGCACCTTCAGCGAGAACGGCAGCCGCGCCACGTCGAAGCGCTGCTGCAGCACCTCGAGGCGAAAGATCTCAAACCGGCGCCCATCCACCTCGAGGCTGTCCCTGGCGCCAAAGCTGTTTTGCGACATGAGCTCTCCCGTGATCGGCGGGCCTTCAAGCGACACTCGCCAGTCTCGCAGAGTCGCGATCGGCTTCGACGCCAGCGCGCCTACGGCGCCGTCTCGAGACGCCCAGAGGAGCGGGACGCCGGCGCGGGTGGTGAAGCTCAGCCGCCCAGCGGGCGCGAGTCCCAGCGCGGCAACTCGCTGGCGCGGGTCACGCGCCCCTTGCCCTGGCGCTTTGAGCGCAGCAGGGCGGCGTCGCAGGCCTCGATCAGCTCGTCGGTACCCATATCGGCCTGCCACTGGGCGGCCCCGATCGAGGCCGATACGCCGCGCCCGACGCCTCCGGCGAGCGGGATCGCGCGCAGACGCTCGAGCGCGCGAGTCGCTGCCGCCACCGCGCTCGCCAGGGTGGCGTCGGGCAGGATCACGACGAACTCGTCGCCACCGTAGCGCGCCACGCGATCGAAGGAGCGAAACTCGCCGGCGAGCGCGTGCACGACATCGCGCAACAGGCCGTCGCCGGCCTGGTGGCCGTGGCGGTCGTTGACGAGCTTGAAGTCGTCGAGATCGAGCAGCAGGCACGACAGCGGCGCGCCACTGCGGGTCGCGCGGCCGATCTCCTCACCCAGGCGCCGGCGCATGGCGCGGTGGTTCATACAGCCTGTGACGGGGTCCGTGCCCGCCTCCGCACGCGCGTGAGCGAGCGCGAGCGCGGTGCCGGCCTGCTCGACGAGCGCACCAGCGAGCTCGGCCTCCGACGGCGTGAAGGCGTCGCCCTCGCGACGCACGAGCACCACGACAGCGTCCACATCGGGCCCGTCGCCGAGGGGCAGCAGCAGGGCGCTGCCCACCGCGCCCGTCTGGGCCAGCCGGGGAACGCTCGCGCCGAGCCCGGCGGGATCGCTGGCGAGGAAGCGAGTGCGCGTGCTCGCGACCCAGCTCACCCCGGGCGCTCGCTCACTGCGGGGCTGCAGGTAGCTCAGCCGCTCGAGGCCCCCACCGACCATGTACACGGCGACGAGCTCCTCGCCGTCCTCGCCGTCGGGCGCGAGGTGGTAGACCTGCACCTCCTCCGCTCCTGGGAATTCCAGCAGCTCGCGCGCGAGCTCGCGAAAGATCACCTCGGCGCCGCGGGCGCCGTCGGCGAGAGCGGTCAGGTTGCGGATGCCGGCGAGCAGGCGCCCGAAGTCTGCTCCTTGCGTAGAGGTATCCGTACCCGTTACGACATCCATAGCCAACAATGTACGCCACGCCGAGGCCGTTGACCAGCAGCGGCTCGCCACAGGCGGCCCGCTGAGCGGTCCAGCGCCGCGGCGGCTGCTATGTGAACTTCGCGGTCGCGGTGGCCTTCGAGACGTGTTCGGCTCTGTTCGTCGGTATGAAGCCCACGCGCAGCGTGATCTTGAAGGGACGGCCCCTGAGTCTGCCGGCGCGCGAGAGCGGGACCTTCAGCGTCACCGTCTTCCTTGCCCTGGCGAAGCGCTTGTTGATCGTAGTCAAGCCCTTGCCGCTGACGCTGACGCGCCCGGGGACGTAGGTCTGGACGGTGGCGTCGAGGGTATCGCCGACCACCTTGTGCCTGATGATCCGCACGGCGCAGTTGAGGACTTTGATGATCGTGTTCTGTGCGACCACGACGCCGTTCTGGCCGGTGATGGTCGTGGGCATCGCCAGCGGCTTGGCGCAGAATGAGCCGTACGCCGAGAGCGCGGAGTGTGGGCCCGTCGGCAGGAGGACCGTGATGCTCGAGACCGGCACGTCGGGTGTGCTCGCGAAGTCGGTCGTGGTGATGCCCTTGGTGATTTTGGTGTGGCCCACCACGATCACGCGCACGCCGTCGGCTTCGAGGACGAGGTCGAGGTCGGGGAAGGTTTCGCTGCCGTGCGAGACGAGGATCGCGGGCCCGACCAGTTTGCCTGGCAGGGTCGGCGTGTTCGCCCTCGCGCTGCCGACGAACGACCCGCTCGGGCAGTTGTATGGACTCACCGCGAAGGTGGCTGCGAGACAGGCTTTCTGCAGCGTGCTGTCACGTGAAGGCATCTCGATCGGTAGCTGCACGAGCACTGACTTGATGTTCGCCTCGCCGGCCGGCTGGTTGATCGTCGTTTCGAGGCTCGCGCCGTTGGCTTTGGAGGTCGTGGCACTCGTTTTGGCGGTGAACTGCGGTTTGAAGGCGAGCGCATTGCAGTCTGCGACCTGGAATGGCGATGAGAGGCTCGCGACGCTGCCTTCACTCGTGCCCGGCACGAAGCCCGTGACGCTCGATTCAGTCGCGAGCACGCCGCAGTTGGTGGGGTTGAGGATGAAGCCGGGCCTGTTGACCGCGACGCTGATGTTGCGCACCCGCAGCGGCACCCCCTTGAAGACCCTCGGCAGGGTGCTGGTGACGATGACTCGTGCCGTTTCAGGTTCCACGTTGATCGTCGCCCGGGTGACTACATTGCCGAGGCTGAACGGCCCCGCGACTGCAGGCACGACGATCGAGAGCCCGTATGGAGCGCCGTCGTATGGGCCGGTGAAGTACACGTGGCCCGTGAACGTGTAAGGCTGGGAGCCTGAGCCGGCGGAGACGGTGGCTGTCCCGATTTCCGTTTCCGCCGAGCACGTCCCTTCGTTGGCCTGCGCTTCTGCGCACTGTTTGACGGCCGGGATCTTCCCGACGAGTCCCTCGGGCAGCACGGTTTTTACGCTGGAGATGTACTGCTGGCCGTCTTCGCGACCGAGGTTGAACGTGAACACCGTGGCTGCGCCGGCGTTGGCCGGCTGGTCCTGGGTGCTCTGGCTCAGCTTGAGCGCCAGCGGCGAGGGGCAGCCCGTGGTGGTGAAGGGAGTCGAGCTGACAGCGGCCGCCAAACCTGTATAAGGCGTGAAAAGGCCACTCACCGCCGCCGTCCCGCAAGCCAGCGGGTTGGCAACGGGCGCAAGCGCGCCGCCATTGAACTTCAGGATGACATCACTGAAGGGGAGCTGCGGGTTGCCTGAGAACGTAGCTTCGAGTCGTCCTGTTTCCAGGTTGGGTGAGACTTGGCCTTGGAGCCTGACCGATACGCCGAGTTCGCTCTCCGCGTCCACGTAGATCGTGAACGGTGGGCCGGTGATCGGTTCGCCCCCGGGGGCTCCCAGATACACGTTTCCTTTCAGCGTGCCTGGCGGGAGGTCTGTTTCGATGGTCAATTCACCGACCTTGGCGGCCGCCGGGCACGTGACCGGGTTTGTCGTGCCAATCCCGATCTCCGCCGCCGTACACGCCTTCAGCCCTGCGGCTGCCGACGGGTCGAGCGTCAGCCCTTCTGGAAGCGTCACGTGGATGTCCTTGAGGTCAGCGGTGTCGATTTCTTCGGCGCCTTCGTGCTGCGCGACTTTGACTTCGGCCGTGATGCCATCCGGTAGATCCGAGCCGGACGTTTCGGGTTTCGCTTCGGCCGTCGGCGCGAACGGCACACGAGCGCACCCTTCGACGCCGACTGGCGTTGTGGTTTTCGTGCGCGACACCGCGCCTTCATAGGATTCGACTTCAAGCGTCGAGACCGTCGAGCTCGAGCATTCGCTCGGGAGGGTGAGGAAGTCCCCCTTCCCGGCGCGACCGTTGAAGACCAGTTCGGACTTCTGCACCTTCAGCGGCACCACCACCCCAAGCGCGACTTCGATTTCTTTTGGGACGTTGTTGATTTCGAAGTACTCGTGGTAGTCGCTGCTCCAGCTCACATGTCCTTCGAGATAGCTGTGTTCGTGCGTAAGCGTCGTTTCGATCCCAAAGTCCAGCGGCAAGCCCTTTGGCTGCACGAGGTCGTAGACGTCGGCTTCGACCGGGATCGACTCGGTCAACGCGGGGATGTACGCGGTGATGTGGTTCGTCCCCACGCGAGAGCCGGGGTGGCTCACTTCACATTTGTCTTCTTCGAATTCCTTGAGCGGGCACTGTTCCAGCGCCTGCGGGTCTGATGCGAGCCCCGGGGGGAGATCGACGCGCACGCGCTTGAGGAAGCCTTCCGGTTCCGCCCCGCTGGAGTTCACGGTGAAGGTCGTCTTGCCGACGGGCGGATGCCCATCGGCCTGGGTGTAGAACACGGACTTGGGGCTCGCGTACGTACACGATTCTTCGGTGCATGTTCCGGCTTCGAAGTTCCGTTCTTCTACACCGAACGCCGCTTGGGCGCCGGCAGGCACCGTGAGCGCGATCACTACGCCGAGGATCGGCGCCAGAAGCACGACACGAGCCTGAACCCTCACGCGGACCTCCGCATAGCAAGCGACACCTTCACTTCCTATACCCGCCTGGAGTGCGCTGAATCACGCCGCCGGTCTGCCCGAGGCCTCCTCCGCGTCGATGCGCGGTCGGGCCCGATCTCGCACGGTCGGCTCAACGCGTCGAGCAGCAGCGCCCCGGGGCAGGATCCCCAGGGCGCTGGCCTACATGCTCTCTACACGCTCAGACCTTGACGGTCGTCGCCGCGCTCGAGGCTTTCGCGCCCTTCTGCTTGGGCGTGAAGGCGACGCGGAACTTGACCTTGAAGGGGCGGCGCCTGGCGCGAGCGCTGCGAGACAGCGGGACCTTGAGCGTCAGCGATTTGCGCGCCGCAGTCAGCGTGCGCCTGGTGGTCGTCAGCCCCTTGCCGGTGACGCTCACGCGCCCGGCGGCGTAGGTCTCGACGGTCACGTACAGGGTGTTGCCCTTGATCTTGTGGCTGAGAACCTGGACGCCGCATTCGCTCGGGGCGATGATCGTGCTCTGCTTGAACACGGTCCCGTTTTGACCGGTGATCGTCGTCGGCATCACGAGCTTCGCGGTGCAGAGGTTCGTGTTCAGCCTTTCGAGCGCGAGCGCCGAGTGCGAGCTGAGCGGCAGGTTCACGGTGACGCTCGAGACCGGCACGTCTGGTGTCGATTCGAAGTTCGTCGTCGTGATCCCTTTGGTGATGTGCGTCTTTCCTTCGACGATCACGCGGACGTTGTCGGCTTCGAGCACGAGCTCGAGGCTGGGGAATGCTTCACCGCCGTGAGAGACGAGCAAGGCGGGCCCTTTCATGACGTTCGGCAGCACCGGCGTGACGGCCGTGGCCGTGCCGACTTCCGCACCCGGTGATTCTTTGGCGCAGTTGAGCGGGTTGGCTTCGAAGGTCTTTGCCAGACACGCTTTCTGCAGCGTGGTCAAGCGCGAGGGCAGCTGTTTCGGCAGCTGCACCAACACGGACTTGACGTTCGCCTGGCCCGGCAGCTGGGCGAGCGTCGTCACGAGGCTCGCGCCGTTGACTTTGGAGGCCTTGCCGCTGGTAGAGGCCGTGAACGTCGGCTTGAAGGCCAGTTCGCCACAGCCTTCGACCTGGAAGGGGCTCGACGCGAGCGCCGTGGTCCCCTGGGTCGAGACGACCGTCGATTCTGTCGTTAGGACGCCGCAGTTCGTGGGATTGATGAGATAGTTGGGACGGTCGACATCCACCGTCAGCGACCGCAGCCGCGTCGGGATGCCGTCCCGGATGATCGGTAGTTCCGTCGTCGTGACGATGACCCTCGCGGTGATCGGGTTGACTTCGATCTTCGCGTGCACGTATTCCGTGCCGAGGTTGAACGGGCCCGCCACCACCGGCACCACAAAGAGCAGACCGTATGGCGCGCCCTTGTACGGACCGGTCAGGTCGACGGTGCCGTTGAAGACGTACGGTTCGCCGGAACCGGCAGCGGCTTGCACCGTCCCGACCTGGCTCGCCGCCGGACAGCTATCTGCGATCGCCTGGGCTTCCGTGCACAGGGGTACCGAGGGAATCTTGGCGACGAGTCCCGGGGGCAGCACGGTCGAGATCTGCTGCACGTACTGCTGGCCTTCGGGACGGGTGAGCTGGAACACGAAGTTCGTATTCGAGCCGGCGAGGCTCGGCGTCACCGACGTGCTCTGGAGCGGCGCGAAGGTACTCGTGCACCCGGTTGCGGCAAACGGTGATTCGGCAAGGACCGGCGAGACTGTGCTACCGGAGAATGGTTCGAACTTCGTCGATGTCGCACTTGCGACGCAGCTCACCGGGTTCGCGAGCGGCGCGAAGCCACCCCCGTTGAAGTGCAGGATCACCGAGTTGAAGGGTGCCTGCGGGATGTTGTTCGGCGTCGTGGCCGTGTCTTCGAATTTCGCTTCCAAGCGACCCGTGCTGGCGTTGGGAACGACGACGCCTTCAACGCGCACCTTCACGTCGTATCTGGCGGACTCCGCATCCAGATAGATTTTGTAGGGCGGTCCGGTGATCGGCCCTGATGTTTCCTTGCCCAAGAAGATCGGACCACTCAGCGAATGTGCGGGTAGCGTCGGCACTTCGATCTGCACCGTGCCGATCTGGCTGTGACTCGGGCATTCCTGCGCTTTGAGGGTTTCGATGCCGAACTGAGCCCGGCTGCACGCTTCAAGGCCCGCCGCCGCCGAGGGGTTCATCGTCATGCCTTCGGGGAGGGTGACGGTCGCGGTCCGCAGCGCGGCCGTGTCACGTTCTTCTTCTTTGGCCGGATGGGTCGCCGTCGCTTCTGCCGTGATCCCGTCGGGCTGATCGGCCTGAGCCGTTTCGGGATGCAGCGCAAAGGCGGGATTGAAACCGAGATCGCATTCGGTCATGCCGACCTTGTTCTCGTAGGGGATCGTCTGCTTTTCGCCTGCGTACGATTCGACGGTTAGCGTCGTCGTGGTTTCTGAACCCGGAACCGCACACGCGGTGGGATTCCTCAGAAAGCCGAACGTTCCGGTTTTGGTGCCTTCAAAAGCGAGGCGCGATTCGATCAGCGGAAGGGTCGTGGAGACTTCTTTGATGATGAAGTAGTCGTGATAGTTGCTCGCCCATTCGACGTTGCCTTCGATGAACGTATGTGCGACGAAGGGAAAGCCGATAACTGGTTCGAGTTCAAGTGCGACGCCAAACTCAGACGCCAGGCCGGTGGCCGGTTCTAGGTTGTAGACGGTGCCTTCGAGTTCTTCTTCGGTACCAGGGCCGGTCTCGACCCTGACGAACTGCTTGCCGATCACGCTGCTTGCCGGACACGCAGGTTCCGTGAAGATGTCTTCGTGGGGTATTTCCGTGCCCGCGAAGTCCGCCATCGAGCACCGCGTCACCGCCTCGGGGTTTGTGACGACACCCGGCGCGACATCGACGCGTATGTTCTTTACGCGCCCTTCCGGGTTGGTGGGATTCCCGCCTTCGGTCTTGAGCACGAAGTCCGTGACCCCGAATGGCACATCGCCGCCTGCTTCTCGGTAGCCTTTGGTCGCTTCTTCGCTTTCCGATGGAGGCACCGCGCCTTCGCCGCAGCTATCCAGCTTGCAGTTGCCGGCGAAGAATTTTTCCACGCCAAACGAGGCCTGCGCCACGGCAGGCACCACGGCGATGGCAAGCGCACTCAGAACGAGCGCCACGAACGAAACACGGACTTTGAACCTCACGGCTACCTCCCTATCGAGCCTCTGACGTCAGCCTCAGTGAGCACCCTCACCCTCTGGGACGCCGGGCGCGCGAAAAAGTTGCGGTCGATAAACGGCTCTATTAGACGAGCACGACACAACTCCTGCAAGCTAGAACGACCGTCGGACGCAGCCGCGATCCGGGCATTCTGAGCGCGCGCATCGCCACTCTGCGCACCACGCGCGCCTCACTTGCTCGCTGAGGCGCTCCTTCAGGCTCCAGAGCCAAGCCCGGGCGGCAGCTGCGCCGCCGCGCCAAAGCTCACGCGCAAGAGCGCCCCCCCACCTGGGGCGTTCGAGGCCTCTGCGAAACCCCCGCCGGCCTCTGCCGCCTGGCGCACGATCGCCAATCCCAAGCCCGAGCCGGGAAGCCCGCGGGCTGCCGGCGCACGGTAGAAGCGCGCGAACACCAGCGGCAGGTCGGCCTCCGCGAAGCCCGGGCCTTCGTCACGCACGCTGAGCACGCCCTCGCTCAGCGTGACGTCCACGGTCCCCCCTTCGGGACTCCACGTGCGTGCGTTCTCCAGCACGTTTGCGACGGCGCGCGCCATGCGCTCGGCGTGTCCGCGCACGATCGTCGGCTCGAGGCCCACCTCGAAGCGCACCTCGCGCGCCTGCCTGGCGCCACTGCGCCGTCGCGCCGTCTCGACGGCCGCCGCCACGAGCTCATCCAGGCGCACGTCATCCGCGTCGCCGTCGGGCGCCGAGCCGCGCGCGAGCTCGGCCACGTCGCCTACGAGCGCCGTCAGCTCGTCGAGCTCCGCGACGATGTCCGCGCGCAGGCTCTCCTGATCGGTCGGCGGCAGGCGCTCTGCCTCGGCGAGCGTCTGGATGTTCGCGCGCAGCGAGGAGATCGGCGTGCGCAACTCGTGGCTGGCATCGGCGATCAGCTGGCGCTGGGCGTCCACGGCACGCTCGAGCGCATCGAGGGTCGAGTTGAAGCTGTCGGCGAGTCGCGCCAGCTCGTCTCGTCCGCCCACCTGCAGGCGTCGCGAGAGATCGACGTTGCCGGCGAGCGTCTCCGTGCGCTCGGTGAAGCGCGCGATCGGCGCGAGCGCAGTGCGGGCAACCACGCCGCCGAGCAGCGCCGCCAGCACCACGCCACCGGCGCCGATCAGCACGAGTATCAAGAGCAGGCGGCTGAGCTCGTGTTCCACATCCGTGAGCGGCTGGGCGACCAGGACCGCCCCGCTCGCGCCTCTGCCCGTCGCGAGCACGCGCAGCTCCGTGCCTTCCACCTTGCGGTCGCTGAAGCCCGCGCCGGAGCCGCGCGCCGCGATCGCCCGGTCGCTCGCCGTCAGGGGGATCTTCTCGCGTTTCGCGCCCTGCCCGCCCGGCACGAAGGCTTGGCCTTCGGGAGAGACGAACTCCACGTATCCGGAGGCCGCGCCGAACGGTGCCGGTTCGACGCTGCCGGGGAATCCGCTCGCAGGAGGCCGTTCACCGGGGTTGCCACCCGGGCGCCCACCACCCGCTTCAGCCGCTTCGCCTCCCCCCGGCGGACCTTGCGTCCTCGGTGTGAGCGCGCGGGCGCGCGCTCGTAGCGCGCTGTCGACTTCGCCGCGCAGGTCGGAGCTCACCGCTACGTAGAGGCCCACGGCCGCAGCCAGCACCGCCAGCGCAACCGACACGCTCGCGACAGCCGCAATGCGCCCGCGCAGCGTGAGCCGCCCGCGAACAGCTCCGAGCACCCGCATCAGCACCCCCCACATCGCCGATCAGGGCTCTCGCAGGGCGTAGCCGACGCCCCGCACGGTGTGGATCAGCTCGCGCGCGCCGGCCCCCTCGAGCTTGCGGCGAAGGTAGCCGATGTACACGCGCAGGGCGTTCGAGCTCGCCCCGAAGTCATAGCCCCAGACGCGCTCGTAGATCGCGCTTCGAGTGAGCACGCGCCGGGGATTGGCCATCAGCAGCTCGAGCAGCTGGTACTCGGTGCGCGTGAGCTCCACGAAGCGCTCGCCCACCTGCACGCCGTGGAGGTCCCGGTCCAGGCGCAGCTCGGCGAACGACAGCGAGCCCTCCTCGACGTCGGGGCTCGCCCGCCGCAGCAGAGCCCGCAGCCGCGCCTTCAGCTCGCCGACGTCGAACGGCTTGACCATGTAGTCATCCGCGCCCACGTCGAGGCCGTCGATGCGATCCGCGACCGCGTCGCGTGCCGTCAGGATCAGGATCGGCACGCGGTCGCCCAGGAGGCGCATCCGCCGGCAGACCTCCAGCCCGTCGATCCCCGGCAGGCCGACGTCGAGCACGACCGCGTCGGGAAGCGCCTGCACGAGGAGCTCGAGCGCGCTCTCGCCGTCCTGCGCCAGCTGCACCTCGTAGTCGGCCAGCTCCAACGTGCGTCGCACCGCGTCGCGCACGGCCCGGTCATCCTCGACGACCAGGATCCTCATGCACGCGCTTCCCGCGTGGCCACGCCTTCGAGCTGCCCGGCGCGCCCAGCGCAGTCATACAACGTGCCCGAACGCCCGACGCCCGAGGAGACGCGCGAGGAGACGCTCACCGCCGTGCATGCCTTCGCCACCGCCGCCATCGCCTTGCGCGCGCCCACGCGGTTCGCGCCGGGGGCGCCCGAGCCACCGGCCCCCGAGCGCGCGGCGCCGCCGAAGATAGCTGCGCCGCCGAGCGCGCCGCCGCCCGTGCCACTGGCACTGGCGCCGTCCGCTCCGGTTTCGTCATCGAGCACCCAGCGGATCTTGCCCGAACGAACCTCCTGGGCGAGCCAAGCCACGCTCACCTCGCTCTCGCGCCCCGAGAAACCGCCGATGCCCGCGACGTTCGCATCGTCGTGCAGGATCGCCGAGGCCGCGTTCGACTGGCTCGCCACAGCGATCGTGCCGCCGCCATGCTCGCGCACGTAGGAGAGGATGCTCGCGCTGACGCCGCCGCCGATCGGCGCACCGATCGCGCCTCCACCGCCCGCACCGGCTGCGCCGCCGAATCCGAAGCCGCGCCCACCTGCCCGCGCCCCCGCAGGGGGTGCCGCGGCGCTCGCCTGCCCGCGCCCCAGAGGGTGTGCCCCTAGGGGTGCCGGCGGCCCAGCCTGTTCGCCAGAGCCGAACAGCCGTGGCGCGCCGGCGCCGGAGCCGCCGCCGAAGGCGCCACGGGATCCGCCGGAGCGCCCGCCGGACCCCGCACCCGGCCCGCCGGAGCGGCCGCCGAAGCCGCCCCGGCCGCCACCCTCGGCGGAGGCCGGGCCTCCCGCGGGGAAGGTGCCGCTGGTCGCGTGAGAGAGCGTGTCGAAAGCCCACACTGCGGGGGCCGCCAACAGCGCCGCCACCACTGCACCCGTCGCCGCCAGGCGAACGGCGCGCGAGCTGAAGGCGAGCAGCGCGAGCGCTGCCAGCGCGCCCACCAAGATGAGGACCGATGGCAGCCACGTGAGCTGCCCTGGGTAGTTGGCGCGCACGACGAGCTCTACGGCCACGCCCGCGAGCACGGCCAGCGGGCCGAAGACGCGCACGCTCACCCCTCCGGAGATGAGCTGCGCGGCGCCCGCGCCGACGAGCGCCGCGGCAAAGGGAGCGAGCAGCGAGACGTAGTAGGGGTGGAAGATGCCGCTCGCGAAGCTGAAGAGCAGCGCGGTCGTCGCGAAGGCACCGCCGACCGCCACGAGCCAGCCGGCCCGGGCATCCATGCGGCGCAGCCGTGTCGCGGCGAGCAACGCCAGCGCGCTCACGAGCGCGAACCCGAGCAGCCAGCCCGCCTGCCCACCGAGCGCCGAGTTGAGCAGCCGCAGCGGCCCCGTCGCGCCGCCGAACAGGTTGTTGGCCGTGCCCCCGGGGCCGCCCGCCTGCCCGTCCACGCGCCCGAGGCCGTTGTATTCGAAGATCAGCGAGAGGATGCGGTTGTCGCTCGTGCCGGAGACCCACGGGCGGTCGGCCGCGGGCGTCAGTTCGACGAGCGCCGGCCACGCGCCGCCGACGAGCAGCATCGCGCCGCCGCCCGCGAGCAGCTGGCGCAGCGCGTGCAGGCGCCCGTGCGCGGCGGGTGCAACCCGTTTCGGGGCACAGGCAATCCACAGCCAGGCGGCGACGATGCCCGGGACCACCACGAGCGCGACGCCCATCTTGGTCTCAAAGCCGAGCCCCACGCAGACTCCCGCCGCCACCAGCCAGCGCGTGCTGCCATGCTCGAGTGCGCGCACCGTGCACCAGAGGGCGGCGATGCAGCAGAGCACGAGTAGCGAATCCGGGTTGTTGTGACGGGAGATCGCCACGGTGATCGGCGTGAGCGCCAACGCGACCCCGGCGACGAAGCCACCGAAGCGGCCGAAGCGCCGCCGTACGAGGTCGTACACGAGCGCGACGCTCGCCACGCCCATCAGCGCCTCCGGTACGAGGATGCTCAAGGAGTGAAAGCCGAACACACGCACCGACAGCGCCTGCACCCACAGCGCGAGCGGCGGCTTGTCGACGGTCATCAGCCCGCCGTGGTCGAGCGACGCGAACAGGAAGTCGTGCCAGCTCGTGCTCATCGACTTGACGGCCGCCGCGTAGTATTCGTTCGCCCAGCCGTTGCGCGAGAGCGCCCACAGGTTCAGGCCAGCCGCGAGCGCCATCACGCCGAAGAGCTCCGGCCGCGGCAGGTGCGCCGCGAGGGCGCGCACTCGAGCGCGAGCCGCCGGCGCTCCCGAGTGCGAGCGCACCCTGGAGGGCGCACGCGGGCCCGGCCGTGCCGCCGGCCCGACGCCCTCGGCGGCAGCCGTCGGCGAGAGGGCTGCTCGTGCATGCCATCTGGAGCTCATCGCCGCAGAGCATCGCCTGCTCCTCTAGGCAGACCCTTTGCCGCGCGTGTGAGCTTCGTAAGAGCGCCTCGGCGAGCTCAGTCGATCAGGCGTCTGCCGAGCTGGCGGATCGCAAGGCGCCACATCACGAGCGCGAAGCCGATCAGCACCGCGGCGTGCCCGAGGTCGGCCGTGCCGAGGCCGCCGAGGGAGGCGTCGCGCACGAGCTGCACGCAGTGATACAGCGGGTTGACCTGTGCGACCGTGCGCACGCCCGCCGGCAGCGTGGAGATCGGGAAGAAGGTGCCGGCGACCAGGAACATCGGCGTGAGCACCGCGCTCGTGACGTAGTTGAAGTTGTCGATCGTCTTCGCGACCGCCGCGACCGTCACGCCGAAGCCAGCGAAGCCGAAGCCCGTCACGACGCCGATCGGCACGACCAGCAGCATGCCCGCTTGCGGGCGCAGGCCGAACGCAATGCCCACGAGCAGCGGCGCGAGGCCATAGACGCCCGCGCGCAGCGAGATCCACAGCATCTCCGCGGTGATCAGCTCCTCGACATCCACCGGCGCCGCGAGCATCGCGTCGTAGGTGCGCTGAAATTGCCAGCGGATGAACGTGTTGAACATGCCCGGGAAGGCAGAGGAGAAGAGGACCGCAGTCGCGACCACACCCGTCGCCACGTACTCGACGTATTTGAGGTGGAGCAGGTGCGGCACGAGCTTGCCGAAACCGAGCCCGAACGCGAGCAGGTAGATCGTCGGCTGGACGATCGAGGAGAACGTCGTCGACTTCCAGTAGCGCCCGAAGAGCGACACGTCGCGGCTCATCACCCCCGCGAGCGCCGCCGGTTCCAGGCGGCCGATTCGCCGGGCGCTCGAGGGCGTCCGGGCCACGGCCCCAGCCTGGAACTGCGAACGCATACTCATCACTCGATCTCCTCCCCCGTGAGCGCCACGAACGCGTCCTCGAGGTTGGCCGGGCGGCGCACGCCCTCGGGCACCTGACCGTCGAGCTGCTCGGCGCGCATGATCGCCACGGCCGGGCCGCTACGCCTGCTCACCCAGCCGTTGCCGGCAGCCTGCTCGCTCACCAGCGCGAGGCGCTCGGGAGGCCCGTAGACCTCGAGCACCTGCTCGCCGGCATGCGCAAGCACGAGCTCCGCCGGCGGACCCTGGGCGATGATGCGCCCGGCTGACATCACCGCCACCGTGTCGGCCAGGCGCTCGGCCTCCTCGATGTAGTGCGTGCTCATCAGCACCGTCACGCCCCCCGTGCGCAGCCCGTCGATCAGCGACCACAGCTCCTGGCGGACCTGCGGGTCAAGCCCAACCGTCGGCTCGTCCAGCAGCACGAGCCGCGGACGATGGATCAGCCCGCGCGCCACCAGCAGGCGCCGGCGCATTCCCCCCGAGAGCTCGCGCACGATCGTCTGAGCCCGTGGCACGAGGTTGGCGAGCTCGAGCGCGCGACTCACCGCCTCAGCACGCTCGGCGCGGCGGATGCGGTACAGCCGTGCGAACACCGTGAGGATCTGACGGCACGTGAGCTCGACGTCGAGGTTGTCGAGCTGCGGCACCACCCCCATCTCCAGGCGCGCCTGCTTGGATTCGTGCGGCAGCCCGTAGCCGAGCACCGATATGGCGCCCGCGTCGGCCAGCGTTTGAGCGGTCAGCATGCGCATCGTCGTCGACTTCCCGGCCCCGTTGGGACCGAGCAGCCCGAAGCACACCCCCGTCGGCACCTCGAGGTCGAGCCCGTTGACGGCCGCGATCGTGCCGAAGCTCTTGAGCACGCCGTGCATCGCGATCGCCGGTTCCCCCGCCTGCCTGCCTGCCTGTCCTCCCGCAGGGAGGGTGCCCTTCAGGGTGCGCCCCAGAGGGTGTGCCCGTAAGGCCGCGCCCACTCCAAGTGTCGTCTCGGGCTCCTCCGCCACATCGACACTGTAGGTGCCCCCCGGAGGCCGCCCAACGACGCCGCGTCCACGTGTTTTGCAACGCGCTTTGCAAGCGCCTAGATCTGGCGTGTCGTCCTAAAGGGGCAACGTGGATTGCCCGAAAAGGGCAGTGGGTCGAAACCCAGCCGACGATCTAGATCGATGCACACTGATCCAGCTACATATGAAGGCGACGAGCACCTGTTGCGGTGCGTGCACTCGGGCTACCTCTCTGGCGGATGCTCCTGCCAGGAGACCGTGCCGGCAAGCGTCGCCATGGCCGCGTGGAAGCGCGAGCTCGCCGGCGCACGTGCGCTGGAGGGCCGCTTCTTCAGCTTCTCTTGGCGCGGGGGCGAGTGGCTCGCCTACGGTCAACCTGACGGCCACGTGCGCGGCATCTACTGCCCCCCTCACTCCGCCCAGCGGGCCGCGCATTCCTCCGCGTCCGAACGCGTCGCAGCGTTCGCCTGAGACGCGCCAGGCAGCGCTAAGCGCCCACGCGCTCGAACACGGCAGCCATGCCCTGGCCGCCGCCGATGCACATCGTCTCGAGTCCGAAGCGGGCCTCCCGGCGCTGCATCTCACGCAGGAGCGTGGCGAGGATTCGCGCGCCCGTCGCGCCCACGGGATGCCCGAGTGAGATGCCAGACCCGTTGACGTTGACGCGCTCGAAGCCATCGCGCAGACGCCACTCGTTCGTCACCGCCAGGACCTGCGAGGCGAACGCCTCGTTGAGCTCGATCAGATCGAGCTGATCGAGCGTCAGCCCCGCGCGCTCGAGCGCCACCTTGCTCGCCGGCAGCGGGCCCACGCCCATCGTCTCCGGCTCGACGCCCGCGACAGCCCACGAGACCGCGCGCGCCAGCGGCCGCAGCCCCAGCTGCTCGGCGCGCTCGCGGTGCGTGATGATGCAGATCGCCGCGCCGTCGTTCTGGCCGCTGCTGTTGCCCGCAGTGACCGTCGCCTCAGGGTCGCTCGCGGCCATTACCGCACGCAGCCGGGCGAGTGTCTCGAGCGTCGTCTCCGCGCGCGGGTGCTCGTCGGTGTCGACGACGCCGTCACCGACCGCCACCGGCACGATCTCCTCCGCGAAGGCGCCGCTGCGCTGCGCAGCCACGGCCCGCTCGTGAGAGCTCAACGCGAGGCGGTCCTGGTCCTCGCGCGAGATCTTGTACTCGCGCCTGACGTTCTCTGCCGTCTCCAGCATCCCCCCCGGAACCGGGTGGTGGACGCCACCCGCGCTTACGCGCGAGCGCTCCAAGCGATCCTCCAGCCTTATCGCGCCGCCCTTGACCCCCCACCGCGGACGCCGCGAGTAGAACTCCACTTGGCTCATGCTGTCGACCCCGCCGGCCAGCACCAGATCGGCCACGCCCGTGCCCACCTGCATGCAGCCGTACAGCACAGCCTGAAGGCCCGAGCCGCAGCGACGGTCGACCTGCATGCCGGGAACGCTCACCGGCAGCCCTGCGTCGAGGGCAGCTACCCGTCCGATCGCCGGCGCGTCCCCGTTGGGGTAGCACTGGCCCATGATCACGTCGTCCACGTGCTCGCCGGGCAGCCCCGTGCGCGCGATCAGCTCGCGAATCACCGTCGCCGCGAGGACCGCCGCGCTGACGTCGCGCAGAACGCCTCCGAAGCGCCCCACGGGAGTGCGCAGCGGCTCGCAGATCACTGCCTCTCTGACTGTCGCTCCGACGGGAATCACCTCCTTGGCGCACATAACGCGCCAAACCTAAAGCCGTCCACCGCGCGGCCGATGCCAACCGCGTCATCTCCACCACTACATAACTCACGCCCAACCTACACAAAGCGACCCAGAAAGCTTCGATGCTTCGCTCACCCCTCCAGCGCATCCTCACCGCCGCGCTCGTCCTCGGCCTCGTTCTCGTCGCGTGGACTGTGCTGGCGCGCCATAGTGGAGCGAGCTCCACTCCCGCCAGCGCCACAGCTCAGCTGACCGGAAGCGCCCGCTCGCCCGCCAGCACGTCCACAACGACCACACCACGGGAAGTCACCGAAGGGCCCGCCCTGCTTGACGAACCAGCGGACGCGCCCGAACCGAGCGCTGACGAATGGCTGCGGGGATCGACCGGCGCGACGGCTACCTCCGAGGGCTCGGATGCGAGCGGCGCCGACGCCGCGGACAAGACGGGCACCCCAGCGCGTGATATCGAGTCCGCGGCCATCGCACGCGCGCCCGAGCAGACCGACGTCGCCAGCGAGAGGAGCAACCCGGCGATAGAGATCGAGCTCGCGAACCTCGCACGCGCCCACGAGCAGACCAGAGCCGCCAACGGCACAGGGGCGCGAACTCGGGCGGCGAAGGCGAAGTGGAAGACGAAGTGGAAGACGAAGCGGCGCCACGAGGCCCCGAAGGCGCGCCCAGGGCACACGCGAAGCGCAGGCAAAGGCGGCGCCGAGAGCAAAGAGGGCGCCACCGCTGCCGCGGCCCCGCCCGGGCCGGAAGGCAAGCAGGGCGTGCAAGGCGCAACGGGTTCGACCGGCGCCGAAGGACGTGAAGGTCCCCCGGGCGTCAGCGACGCGGCCGGCACAACGGGGCCCGTCGGCGCCGTTGGCGCCACCACCGCCCCCGCAGGTACCGAAGGCGCGGTTGGTACAACTGGCGCCGTTGGTGCGACCGGCCCTGAAGGCAAAGTAGGCGCCACGGGCGCGACCGGCGTTCAGGGAAAGGAAGGCGCCAAAGGCGTCACCGGCGCAACCGGCGCCACGGGAGCCGAAGGCAAAGAAGGAGCCAAAGGCGCTACCGGCGCGAGCGGGCAAGAAGGCAAAGGCGCCACGGGTGTGACGGGTGCGACCGGCTCCACAGGGGCTACGGGCGCGACGGGCGCTGCTGGTGCGACCGGAGCGAATGGTGCGGTGGGAGCTACAGGCGCGACAGGCGTCGCCGGCGCAGCGGGGTCACAGGGCAAAGAAGGCGCCAAAGGCGCGACCGGCTCCACCGGCGCCACTGGCTCCGAAGGCAAAGTTGGCGAATACAAAGAATATGTCGAAGTTAAAAAGGCACGCAACCTGGGGACCGAATACGAAGTCTCCAAACAAACGCAGGTATTGGTTATGTACACACCTGAAGGCACGACCGAAACGACACTTTCGGTGTTCGTTGGAGGCGTCGAAGTGCTGAGCGCGACCTCCCCGTCTCAAAACGTCGGCGAAACCCGTGTGTACGCGTTCACACTGCCGGCAGGCAAGAAGTGGAAGGTCACGACCACGGAAGACAGAGGCACGCTCACGACGACCTACCTGCAGTGATTTAGCCGAGGCTCGGCCCTCGCCAGTCCGGACGGCTCGGCTGGCGCTCGACCAACCGGCGCCGCACGCAAATGGGCTAGCCTAGGCAGGGCCCCGGAGGGGTGGCAGAGCGGTTGAATGCGGCGGTCTCGAAAACCGTTTCGGGGGAGATTCCTCCGACGAGGGTTCGAATCCCTCCCCCTCCGTTTTGTGATGTGTCACGACATCCCGGACACATGTGTCGGGACATCGGAGACACGCTCAAGCCGATGCAAGCGGCTGATAGCCGCGGCTCGGGTCGAAGGCGGCCTACGGTGCCTGCGCGCAACCCCGCAGGAAGTGCCTAATCGAATCTCGCACGAGCCCGTCCACCAAGTCCCCTTCGACCATCCCCACGGTCACCAGCGTGGCGATCCCCTGGATCGTCGCAAACAGGACCAGACCCACACGCTCGGGATCACCGGTTTCGAGCGCACCGTCGCGCTGCCCCTGCTCGATCAGCTCGAGCATTACCGAGAAAGCGCGGTGCGCAGCCTCGCTGAGCGCCTCGGCGTGATCGCCGTGCTTGCCGGCGAACATCAACTCCAGCAACGCGGCATCCTGCGTCGCGAAGCGAACGTAGGCCGCCGCCGTCGCGTGGGCGCGCGTCTGGAAGTCCTCCCCGGCCCCGTTGACAGCGGCCCGCAGCTCCGCCCCGAGTCGCTCGAACCCCGCTTCCGCGAGAGCGTCGAGCAGCGCCTGGCGGTCGGGGAAGTGTCGGCGTGGTGCGCCGTGGCTGACCCCGACCGCGCGCGCCAGCTCCCTGAGCGACAGGTCCTGAACGCCCTGCTCGCGCAGGGTGCGTTCGGCCTCCGCCAGCAGTGCCTTACGCAGGCTGCCGTGGTGGTAAGGCCGCTCGCTTGTCGTGGCGGGCTCAGGGGCAGTCATGGTGGTCGTGTCGGCCATCCCCTAAGGCTACCGCATGGAGTAGACGTTGACAGCATTGTTGTCATGAGCTACATTGTTGTCCATGACAACTTCGAGCAGTCTCCACATCCCTGATTTGAGCGGCCGCACAGTGATAGTCACCGGCGCGAACAGCGGCATCGGCCGCGCCGCGGCCTCGACGCTCGCCGGCGCCGGCGCACATGTCGTCCTTGCGGTCCGCGACACCGACAAGGGCGAAGCCGCCGCCGCAGCCATGTCCGGCAAGATGGAGGTCCGCCAGCTCGACCTCGCGAGCCTCGCCTCCATCCACGAGTTCGCCGAGGGCTACACCGGCGAGACCGACATCCTCATCAACAACGCCGGCGTCATGATCCCGCCGCTCACCCGCACCGCCGACGGCTTCGAGCTGCAGTTCGGCACCAACCACCTTGGTCACTTTGCCCTCACCAACCTGCTGCTCGAGCAAATCACCGGACGCGTCGTCAGCGTCGCCTCCGGAGCTCACAAAGCCGGTCGCATCGACTTCGACGACCTCAACTGGGAGCGCAAGGCCTACAAAGCGGTGAATGCCTATGGCCAGTCCAAGCTCGCAAACCTCCTCTTCACCTCCGAGCTCCAGCGCCGTCTCACCGAGGCGGGCTCACCGGTGATCGCCACCGCAGCTCACCCGGGCTACGCGGCCACCAACCTCCAGTTCCATAGCGGCAAACGCGGCGGCGACATGCTCATGGGCGTCGCCAACCGCATCTTCGCCCAGAGCGAGGAGGACGGCGCGCTACCGACCATCTACGCCGCCGTCGAGGATGTCCCCGGCGACAGCTACGCCGGGCCGAGCGGCTTTTTGGAAATGCGCGGAGCCCCCAAGCTCGTCGGCCGCTCGGCTGCCGCCAAGGACTCTGACGTCGCCCGGCGCCTGTGGGAGGTCTCGGAAGAGCTCACCGGCGTGCCCTTCCCACTCGCCACCGTCAATGCGTAGCAGACGCTCGCTTCGGACGACGGCCACTCGTCCGTTCTGCTACGCACGAGACTTCTCGCTTAGCCCCGGCGAAAGCAGAAGTGTGAGCTCGCGACCTGGACAGCTACTCGGCATCCGCAATTCCCCACGTGCCGCGGCGTAGAAGCGCCGACCCGACGGCCTAGCTCAAACAGCGTCGCTCCTGAGTCAAAGGAGACGTCACGGGTGAAGGCGAGCGAGGTGCTCGATCGGACGAATCGCGATCGCTCGACCGGAGGCTCGGCAGACGCCTCCTCATGTGGCGATGCGAGCGTCTCGCGTGCCGGAGCACGGATGCCTGCACGTGGTCCCGGGCTGGTGTGCGGCGAACCGAACCCACCACGTCGCATTCGAGCGGATGCGATCAGTATCGATGCTCGGGGCCGCGCAGGGGCCGCGGACTAACCTCCATGCTCCTCCCACCTCGACACCATTGGAGCAGAAAATGCCTGACGCATCCAACACCGAGGCCGACCGCCAGACGATCCAGAGAGCCTTCGACGCGTGGCGCGACGGAACAGGCGGCATCACCGACGTGTTCGCGGCCGACATGACCTGGCGGATCGAGGGCCACTCGCTCGCGTCCAAGGCGTACGCGAGTAAGCAGCAGTTCATCGACGAGGTGCTGACGCCTTTCGGTGCTCGATTCAGCACGTCAGAACCGTTCCGCCCGGTCAACATCCGATCGGTTTACGCCGACGGCGACTGCGTGATCGTCCTGTGGGACGGCCGCGGAGTCGCCAATGACGGCCAGCCGTACGAGAACAGCTACGTCTGGGTTATGAAGATGCGCGAAGGCGAGGTCATCGACGGGACCGCGTTCTACGACAGCATCTCCTTCAACGAGCTCTGGACCCGGGTCCAACCCGGCCCGCACTGAGGGGACGTCCGTGGTCATAACGGCGACCGTCTCGGGAGACCGATTCGGCCGGGCTACAGCGCGGCACTCGAACAACTAGGCTCCAGCGGACGCAAGCGAGTCGTCCAGCGTTGGGGTGGAGAGATCGTTCAGACGCTGAGCATTGTTGCCGCCGTTGCAGCCGCCGCGCAGGCAGCCGCTTTGATCAGACTGCACGTGCTTCCAACCGGATACAACCCGCGAAGCGATGCGGTTAGCGACTACGGCGTAGGGCGATATCGCCCCTGGTTCTGGGCACAGGCCGTGGCTGGTGGCGTAGCCGGGCTGGCGCTCGCCATCGCGTTCGCTGAAACCACCCCTTCCATACCCACGCTAATCGTGGTGATGCTGCTGATCTCGGTCGTGGCACGCTTCCTGATCCCGTTGTTTCCGACCGACCAGGGCGCCAGCCGCTTTCAGACCGTGCCCGGGACGATCCACATGATCCTCGCGATCGTGATATTCGCGTCGTTGATTATCGCGGCGTCGAAATTCGGTTCCGCGGTCGAACACGAGGCCGCCTTGCACAGCCTCAAGGGGTGGCTCACGGCCCTCCCGTGGGTGATGACCGGCGCCGCGATCGGCATCCTTCTGGCCCTCAGAGCCCCGCGGCTGAAGCAGAAATTCGGGCTGATCGAGCGTCTGTTCTATCTCTCCTCGATTGCCTGGTTCTTGATCGTGTCAATCGAACTGGCGCGGATCGCAGGCTAACGAACGCGCCGCGACGCCATTGCGCGAAAGGAGTTGTGATGTCCGATCAGCCGTCGCCCGGGAGCCCTGATGACCGTCGGGCGCGCTCCAGCGCAAGCGTGGGGCGCACCACGAAGATCACTCGGCGCTCGGTTGCGGACACCGTCGCCCGGCTGCGCTCGCTCGCGGAAGGCAAGGGGATGAAGGTGTTCGCCGTGATCGACCACGACGGCGAGGCCAGGAACGCTGGCCTTGAGCTGCGCGAGACCAAAGTGGTGATCTTCGGCAGCCCGCAGGCAGGTACACCGGTTATGCAAGCCGCTCCACTCGCCGCGCTCGACTTGCCGCTCAAGGTGCTCATCTGGTCTGACGGCGGGCAGACGAAGGTCACATACACCGCGCCGGTGGCTCTCGCCGCCCTCTATGGCCTCAGCGACGAGCTGGCAGCGAGGCTCGCCGGCATCGACGGCCTGACTGACGGCCTCGTCGACGGGTAAGTCGCGCCCGTCCGACGCCGAGCCCGGCGCTGAGCGCCCCTACATGTCCAATCGGCGAGCATCTTGTCCCTGGTGCCGCCCAACGCGAGACGCGGGCCGCGACTCCGTAGAGATGCTGCGAGCTTTTATTCGAATGTGAGAACGGCCTTTCCTACGACCTTGCCCGCCTCAAGCGCGCGGTGCGCGTCGGCTACCCGCTCGAGTGGAAACGTCGCACCGACGGCAATCCGCAAGTCGCCTGCATCGAAGTGGGTCGCTGCCTGCTCGAGAATCCTCCGCTGGCGCTCGCGATGCTCCGACCACCCGAACACCGACGGCGCGGGCATCCAGGTGAAGGAGGCACGCAGGTTCCGGTTGTGCATCATCGTGATCGCTTCCTGCTCCCACGGGCTCTCGACGTTCGAGACGAGGTCGCCGTAGGGGCGCACGAGCGAGAAACAAGCTGTGAACGTCTTGCCGCCGACGGTGTCATGAACCACATCGGCGCCGTCCATCCCGGTCCAGGCACCGAGCCGCTCCCGCGACGGCTCATTTCGCGCTCTGAGGGGGCGTGGCGGTGTGGCGTGTCGGCCCAGAACGGGCATTCCCGGTGAGCCCGGCCCGTCCGAGAGCCCCGAATACTCGGTGGAGCCGCGAACTAGGGGTTCCCTAATGCGAACGAGGTCGTAGCCGGGCAACACTCCGCGCAGGAGCGAAGTATGGACGGTTGAGACCGGACTCCGAAAAGTCGATGTCGAACTCGCGGGAGGGCTGTGAAAAAGCGCTGTGCGCGATCCGCCGGAGACGCGCACAGCGCGGAACGGACGGCTCCAAATCCGCGGTTCTATGCTCAATCCCACCGGTGGCGATCGGGGTGGGCCGGGGTGCCCAGCGCCGCCCGCGGTGACCGACACGCGCTCGTGTTGGTGACCACGGCGAGGATCGTCCGTGAGCGCAACGTTGCGAGTGCGTCCTAGTCCCGATCGGCGAATGCCTGGGAGACCGCGTGCGAATCCTCGTAGAGCCGGAAGCGGGTGATAAGCCCTTCGTCGCTAACGGTGACGTGAAGCGCGACATGAGTCGCGAATCGACGACCGCTCGCGCGGATGGTCTGCGTGAAGACACCCAGCACCACGGCGTCGGCGCCGTCGAACAAGACGTGACTTACGGCGGTGTCGGCCTCCGACGTGTCCAGCACGGACCAGAGCAACTTGAAGTACGCGGCGATCTCCTCACGTGTCGATCGCGCGCCGGTCCAGGGGACGAGCTCGTCTCCGGGCACGTCCCATTCAACGTACTCGGCGAACAGTTCAGCAACGGGATCGGGCTCGAATTGACCGAGCCTTCCCAAGAGCTCCTGGAGGGTGGTTTGCGTGGTTGCGGTTGTGGTCATCGTGATCCTTTCTCAGCGCGTGGCCGGGGCGAACTGAGGGAGCCGGGCCATGATGCGCTGCATCTCGGCGTCATCGGAGATGCCCTGGAAGTCGTGGCGAGGCGTGTAAGGGCGCTCGAGGTCGGTGATCTCCTGGTCGGTGAGCTGAATCTCAAGCGAAGCGACGGCGTCGTCGATCTGGCCAGTGTTACTGGCACCAACCAGTGGAGCGACGACGACCGAGTTGCCGCGCAACCAGGCGAGCGCGATCTGGGCGCGGCTGACGCCACGGGACTGGGCGACTGCGCCGACGGCGTCGATGATCGCGCGGTCGCTCTCCTCGTCTGTGTAGAGCATGTCGGCGAACGGATCGTTGCCCGAACGGGCCGTGGCCTCTGACTGCTCTGAGGGCCGGGCGAGGCGACCGCGCGCAAGCGGGCTCCAGACGATCGTGCCGATGCCCTCGTCGGCGCAGAGCGGGAGCATCTCGCGCTCCTCCTCGCGAGCGAGCAGGTTGTAGTGATCCTGCATCGAGACGAACCGCGCCCAGCCGTGGCGCTCCTGGAGGTGAAGAGCCTTGGCGAACTGCCAGGCGTGCATAGAGGAGGCACCGATGTATCGGGCCTTGCCTGTCTTGACCACGTCATGCAGCGCCTCGAGGGTCTCCTGTAGCGGCGTGGCCGGATCCAAACGGTGGATCTGGTAGAGGTCGACGTAGTCGAGCCCAAGCCGGCGCAGGCTGTGGTCGATCTCCGTCATCACGGCCTTGCGCGAGAGCCCCTTTCCGTTGGGTCCCGGACGCATCGGGTGGCGCAGCTTGGTGGCGATGACGAGGTCGTCGCGGTCGCCGTAGTCCTTGAGGGCTCTACCAAGGATTTCCTCGCTCGTGCCCTGGGAGTACACATTGGCCGTGTCGAAGAAGTTGATACCGGCGTCGAGCGCGTGCTTGATCAGCGGACGGCTGTCGGCCTCATTCAGTGACCAGGCGGGGTGGCCGCGGCCGGGCTCCCCGTAGGTCATGGCGCCGATCGCGATTGGGGAGACGTCCAGGCCGGTGCTGCCGAGCTTGATGTAGTCCATGAGGCCACCTAGAGTTGGTGTGATCGGAGAGTTCTCCGCTTCACCAGAAAGCTAGCGGACAACTCTCCGCTTATCAAGCCGAACGCCCATCTTGGAGGCGCCGTGCCCGCGAGCAGAACCGAGCCCCAACGCGCCGACGCTCAGCACAACCGCAAGCGAATCCTCGAGGCCGCCCACAACGCCTTCCAGGAGTCGGCAGACGCCTCGCTGAACTCAATCGCAAAACGCGCCGGTGTCGGCGCGGGCACGCTTTACCGCCACTTCCCGAACCGCGAGGCACTTATCCTCGCGGTCTACCAACAGGACATCGAGCGGCTCGTGGCCACCGTGCCCGACGTGCTCGCCGAGCACGAGCCGCTCGAGGCGTTTCGCACGTGGTTCGAGCAACTCGCCGCCTACGTCCGCGTCAAGCACGGCCTCGGCGAGGCGCTAAACACACCAGCAGCCCAGAAGATCATCAACGACACCTATCCGCCGGTCACGGCCGCCGTCGCCGAACTGCTGGCCGCATGCCACGCCGCCGGCACCGTGCGAGCAGGCCTCGATCCTTCCGACGTTCTACTCATGATGGGGTTTCTGTGGCGTGTCGCCGACGACGAGGACGGCCGCGCCCAGGCCGCCCGAACCCTCGACCTTGTCCTCGACGGGTTGCGAGCAACTTGACAACGTCACCCGAAGGCCGCCTATCAGCTTCGCCGACTTCGCCCGGCGAACCGCACGGACCTGGGCGTAGATGGACGGCGTGATGGCCGCGATCAACGATCTCGACGACTTCAAGGCACTGGAACCGTTCTTCCGGATCATCGAGCAGGGACTCGACGGCCTCGCCGATGGCGGGCACTTCTTCGACCTGCTGGCCGAAGACGTCGTCTTCGACTACATCATCACCACTCCCGGCTACCCGCGGCACGTCGAGGGCCGGCAGGCCGTCGCAGAGCTATACCGGCCCTACGGCAACACGATCGTCTTGGACCGCTGCCACGATCTCGCGGTCCACCACGACCCCGACACCGGCGTCGTTGTGCTCGAGTACGCCTCACAAGGTCGGGTCGTTGCGACCGGAACTCCCTACGCCAACCGCTACATCTCCGTACTGACGATCGCGGATCGCAAGGTCAGTCGCTGGCGCGACTACCTCGACCCCGTGGCGGTTTTCGACGCTCTCGGGTGGCCCTCGCACTAGAGGGATGTCGTGAGGCAGACAGACCCCCCGCCGTGAGCAGCCTCAGCAGCACCGATCCTGCATCGGCCCGATCCTGCGTTCCTGTCGTGCCAAGCATCTCGCCCATGGCGGGTCGCGTCCCCGCTCCGCGCGGAACTCGAGCACGAAACCGCCGTGGCGCTTGCTAATTCGCTGCGGGCGATCCGGTCGAACCGCGCCCGCGCCGACCTCGTGCTGGCTGCCGGAACGGAACGCACCGTAACCGCCCTGCTGAATACCCCTGCTGACCCTGGGGACCTGAGACGACCCTGTGCCGTTCGCCGGCTTGGCGTCACGTCTTCAGGGACCGGAGGTCGTGGACGTGTCGTTGTGCGTGCCGGCGAGCAAGAGTCGGTGAGAACGAGCGCCTTCATGACCCCGGCGATTCCACGTCATCGGGAATCGTCGGTTGGCAATGCGCGTATTGCGGTCCGGGCGACGGCCGCGAGCTCTTCGGCGCTAGCGCCGTCCCGAGCCCTCGCGGACATGCCGGTTATCACGGCGCAGACGTAGGCGGCAATCGCGTCGATGTCGGTGTCGGCCGGAAGGTCGCCCTCGGCCACACCGCGCCTCAGGCGACCGAGGATCGCGGCGTCGGATTCGCCCCGGCGGTCCGCAAGCCGGGGCTCGTTCACGATCAAGCAGCCAGGCGGACGATCGGCTGCGGTGTAGAGGCGCGCCGCGTCGCTGAGCATCCGCTCGATGGCCCCGCCGGCCGTCTTCTCGGTCAGCGCGCCGGCGACGACGGCTCCAGGTCCGCTCGCGTAGCGCTCCGCCGCCTCCTCGAAGAGGCGCTGCTTGTCGCCGAAAGCGGCGTACAGACTCGGCGAGGCGATACCCATCGCCGTCGTGAGGTCGCTGATCGAGGTCTCCTCGTAGCCGCGCTCCCAGAAGAGCCGCATAGCCGTTTCGAGCGCCAGTTCTCGGTCAAAGCCGCGTGGACGGGCCATCCGCCCACACTTTATAACGGCCGGCACAGAATGTGCTACGGTCGCACGAAATTCTGTGTTGTGCATTACAGAAAGGGGTCCGAGATGGGTCGACTGACTGGCAAGACGGCCTTGGTGACAGGAGCCTCGCGCGGGATCGGGCGCGGCATCGCGACGCGGCTCGCGGCTGACGGTGCTCTCGTCGCAGTCCACTACGGCCGCAATGAGGACGCCGCCAACGAGACGGCTGCGGCTATCAAGAGTCGTGGTGGCGATGCCTTCGTACTCGGACAGCCTCTTGAGACACTCGGCGACGGGGCCGAGATGTTCGAGCGGCTCGATGCCGGGCTCCGATGCAAGGGCAGCACGCGTCTCAACATCCTGGTGAACAACGCCGGTATTGCGCCGCAGGCAGCACTCGCCCAGACGACGCTGGAGCTCTACGACGAGCAGTTCGCGATCAACGCTCGGGCGGTCTTCTTCCTCAGCCAGCGAGCGGCGGAGCGGATGGGCGAAGGAGACCGCATCATCTCGATCTCCTCAGGCGTCACCAGGCAAGCGTGGCCGAACCTGCTGGCCTACACAATGACCAAGGCCGCCGTAGAGGCGATGACGCGGACACTCGCGAAGGAGCTGGCGCCAAAGGGCGTGACCGTCAACGTGGTCGCATCGGGGCTCGTGGACACCGACATGAACGCAGCATGGCTTCGGGCCAGCGACGAGTCCCGCGCCATGGCCGCCGCGGCCTCAGCGTTCAACCGAATCGGAACGCCGGCTGACGTCGCCGACGTGGTCGCATTCGCGGCCTCCGAGGAGGCCCGCTGGGTTACCGGCCAGGTACTCGACGCGACCGGAGGGTCGGTCCTGTGAAACGTTACGTGGCGACAACGCTCCACAGTGCCGAGTCCCTGGCGACCCGGGAGGAGGCTAGATGAGCAAGGTCGACGTGAACCAGTTCATGACGGAGATCCTCGGCATGTGGACCGAGACCGACGTCTCCGCACGCCGCGCTGTGATCGAGTCTCACTTCGACGAAGGCGTCATATTCCACGACCCCGATGGCAAGTTCGTTGGGTACGACGGCATCGAAGCCTTCTCCGACTCGCTCCAGCGCCAGTTCCCAGGCGCACGTTTCAAGTTTGCGGACGCGCCGCAGATGCTCGGCAACGCCATCCGCGGCATCTGGCAATTCGGGCCGCCCGATAACCCAGAGGCAATCAGCGGCATGGACTTTGCTATCTGGGACGGCCGCCGTGTAACTGCTCTTTATGCCTTCGTGGAAAACCCACAGTAGCGGTGGCCCAGGTTCTCGTGCAAACGGGCACGCGTCGCTTCGCCGGTGTGATCCGGCAATGCCGATCGTCGCTCTCGAGCGCGTGATCGGATCGGGCGCGAGCCCTGCTCTCCTTCCGCGACGAGCATGTCGGGCGTGATGCCGACTGCCCTGCAATGCGCGGAAAGCAGGCACGCCCCGCGTCAACAAACGGGCTGCTGCAAAGGTCCGACCGCCGTCGGACGGGTGCCGTCGCGGAGACGCTGCGGTGCGTCAACGACCGTCCACGTGCGTCTGCGGGGACCGAGAGCCTCGTTCCCCCTAACGTTCCCCCGGCGACCGCCCTCGGGCGGCGGAAACCGCAGAACCCGAGCGCCAGAGCCAGATCCGGAAGCGCCACGTGTAGCTCTGCGGCGGTCTCGAAAACCGTTTCGGGGGAGATTCCTCCGACGAGGGTTCGAATCCCTCCCCCTCCGTTTTCGGGAGTTTGTGACGATTTACTCGGTTTGCGGGAGAGGTCGGGGCGTGTAAGCGACAACGCGGGAGAAACCTGAGGGGGCCGAAGCGGGCAGCCGCCTAGTGGTTGATCGACCAGCAGCAGCGACGGCCTCCATTCCCACTCGCGCAGAGTCGTTGCCACGAGCTCGCCGCGCACCTGGTCCTGACGAATCTCAGGTGCCCGCATCGATGGCGAGCAGAGCGCCCATTTTTGCTCGCTCCGGTACTTCAACAGTCGGCGATCGGAGCCGAGACCCTCGCCGCCGTTACGGGGCCGACATCGCCGGATGAACTTGGCGCGGCACCGTCGCGGGCCCGCGCGCTTGGATAATCCGAGGCAGCGATGGGAGCGGATGCTTTGACCCAGCGGCTCACGAGCGCAGCGCGGCCACTGGCAGGGCTGGTCGGCTGGCTGCGTGTCCATGACCCCGGCTACAGCGCGCTGCGCCGCGCTGCGCGCGCCGCGCTGCTAATGCCCGCGATGTTCGCGCTCGGCGACAAGGTGATCGGGGAGCCTCTGCTCGCCACGTTCGCCGCCTTCGGCTCGTTCGCGATGTTGCTGTTGGTCGACTTCTCGGGCTCGCTCAAAGACCGCCTGCTCGACCAGACCGCGCTCGGGCTTGCCTGCGCGGCGCTGATCTGCCTCGCCACGCTCGTCTCGCGCACGACTTGGCTGGCGGGCGTGAGCATGGCCGTGGTCGCCTTCGGCGTGGTGTTCGCCGGCGTGCTGAGCTCGGTCCTCGCCGGCGCCACTACCTCTCTGTTGCTCGCCTTCATCCTGCCGATCTCCTTGCAGGGGCCCCTATCGTCGATCCCCGAACGGGTCGAGGGCTGGGGCCTAGCCGCCGGTGTGTCGCTGCTGGCGATCTCGCTGCTGTGGCCCGCACCGACACGCAACGCGGTGCGCATGGCGGCGATCGAGACCGCGCGTGCGTTGGCGGCGCGGCTGCGCAGCGACGTCGCCTACATGATGGGCGATCCCGCAAACAACGAGCGGGAGCGGACGCATCACGCTGCGATCGCCGCCGCGCAACAGGCCGTCCAGAAGATGCAAGACCTGTTCTTCGCCACCCCGTACCGGCCGTCCGCGCTGTCCGCCGACGCGCGCGCGGTCGTGCAGGTGATCGACGAGCTGCGCTGGCTGAACACGATAGTCCTGCGCTCCGCGCCGAAGCGGCACTCGCCACGCGCGAGCCGCCGCGTCGGCGCCGTCAAGACCGCTGCCGCCGAAGTGCTGGCCGACGCGGCTGACCTGCTGGAGGACCCGCGACGCACGCGCACGGCACTGCGCCGGTCGGTCGAGAGCATGCGCGCCGCGCTCGCGGAGCTCGAAGCGGCGACCACCGCGCTACTGCCGGGCGAATCTCCCAGCGACAATCACGACGGCGCGCTCGCCGAGAGGGTCGTCTCCTCGCTCGACCCGAGCTTCCGCGCGCAGCAGCTGAGCTTCATCGTCGGCCAGATCGCGAGCAGCGCCGAGCTCGCGGCCGCCGCCGCACGGCGCTCGTGGCTGTACCGGCTGCTGGGCCGCCAGCCCGAGGGCGTCCAGGGGCCGCTGGCCGAGGCGCACGAGCAGGCCGGCGCCTACATCGAGCGACACTCGCTGACGTTGCAGAACAGCGTCCGCGGCGCCGTCGCGCTCGCCCTCGCGGTGCTGGTCGCCGACCTCACCACGGTGCAGCACGGCTTCTGGGTCGTATTCGGGACACTCGCGGTGCTGCGCTCGAATGCGCTCAGCACCGGGCAGAACATCCTGCGCGCGCTGGCGGGGACGACGGTCGGGTTTGCCGTCGGGGGGCGCTCGTGTACCTGATCGGGACGGACACCACGCTGCTGTGGGCGCTGCTGCCGATTGTGATCCTGTTCGCCGGCCTAGCCCCCACCTGTATCTCCTTCGCAGCGGGTCAGGCGGCGTTCACGCTGACCCTGTTGATCCTCTTCAACCTGATCGCACCGGCCGGCTGGAAAATCGGGCTCGTGCGCGTCGAGGACGTCGCGCTCGGCAGCGCCGTCAGCCTGCTCGTCGGCTTGCTGTTCTGGCCGCGCGGCGCCGGCGCTGCACTGGGCAGCGCGCTCGCACGCGCATATCGCGACAGCGTGAGCTATCTCGCCGACGCGGTCGCCTACGGTGTCGCCTGCTGCGATTCCTCCGGCCCGCAGTTCTCGCCGCCGCACCGCAAGGCACTCGACGCAGCCGCCGCCTCGCACCGGCTGGATGAGACCTTCCGCGGCTACCTGATCGAGCGCGGGTCAAAGCGCGCGCCGCTCGCCGACGTGGCAGGGCTCGTCACGGGCGTGACCGGCGTGCGCCTGGCGGGCGACGCCGTGCTCGACCTCTGGCACGGGGGCCAAGCCGGCGGCGGTGAGCGCTCCGCCGCCCGCCGCGAGCTGATCCTCGCCGCCGAGCATGTCGCGAGCTGGTACGAGCACTTCGCAGCCAGCCTCACCGGCGCCGAGCAGGTGCCCGATCCGCTGGCGCGCGACGAGGTCGCCGACGGGCGCCTGATCGAGGCGGTCGAGCGCGACCTCAGCGGCTCCGACGGTCACGCCACGGCGACCGGCGTGCGGGTGATCTGGACAGGCGACCACCTCGACGGCGTGCGCCGCCTGCAGGAGCCGCTCGCCGAGCAGGCGCGCGCCGCCGTCTCCGCGCAGCCGGCGCCACCTACGTAGCCAGCGAGACGCCTGGTTGGGCGAGCAACCGTGTTGGCGAGAGAGTGTTAGCTGCTCTGCGCCGACCTATCCTCTCAGGCCGGCATGGATCTCCGATTGCGCGACAGGTGTCATCGCCCGCCTCGCTGCTGTAGGTCGTCCACGAACGAGCCGAGAGTCTCCGTTGCGCCCGATAGCTCTTGAAGCTGTTGGTCTGACAGCTCCTGCAGGTCCGCTCGCATGGCCGCGAGGAACTGCGCACGAAACCTCTGCTGCGCCGCGTTCCCCGCCTCGGTGATGCTGATCATGACGACACGCCCATCTTCTGGCAGTCCTTCGCGCTTGACCCAGCCTTTCTCCTGCAGGCGCTTGACTAGCAGTGTCATCGTGGGCTGCGCGATCCCCTCGAGCTCGGTGAGCTCTGTGATCCGTCGCGGACCGTCCCTGAGGATGCTCAAGACCTCCATTTCGGTGCGGGAGATCTCGCGGCTGCGCACCTGCTTGACGAGCAGTCGAACAAGCACCGCGGCGCGCGAGGGCAGGTGCTCGGCGATGTAGTCGAGCCGCTCTACCCGCTCGGTCTCCCTGGTAATACTCGCCTTAGGCACATTGCAGACTATATAGTTATCTGCTATAGATATCAAGGCGGCCTTGTTTGAGCTCCCCGTCAGGAAAGGAGCGGATCATGTTCCGGAACATCCTCGTCGCCGTGGACGGCTCGCCAGACGCCGATCAGGCTCTCACGCAGGCAGTCGACCTGGCCGAGTCAGAGCGCGCCCGCCTGACGCTCTTTAGCGCAGTCGTGACGCCGCCCGCCGCTGCCTACATCGGCGCAGGCGGTGGTGTGGCGGCGGCGTTCGCCCGCGACGCCGAGACCGAGACCCAGAAGATCCTGCGAGAAGCCGTTCAGCGGGTCCCCGATCGCGTGTCGGTCAGCACCGTGCTGAGCAGCGAGCCGGTGAGGCTCGCGCTGATCCACCAGATCACCACCGGACACCACGATCTCGTCGTGATGGGCTCCCGTGGACGCGGTGCGCTGCGCTCCGTACTCCTCGGCAGCGTGAGCCACTACGTGCTGAACCACAGCCCCGTCCCCGTGCTGATCGTGCACGACGAGCCGGAGCGAGGGCTCGAATCCTCCGCCCCTGTCTCGCGCGATCGACCGGCAACAGATCGGAGGCCTGTCCATGCAGGCGCGTGATGCAGAGCCTCAAGTCGCCCGGTGACGCCTCTCAACGAAGGCTCAGCCGATGCGCCCCTCGTAGAGACGATCCCACAGCTGAGAGAGATACTCGACTCGGTGGAGGAGACAGCCCGCGGCATGATCGAGGCCGAGGAAGCACTCCGTCTCGTGCGCCAGCGCTTCGAGCACACCGAGGATCCAGAGGTACAGGGAGAGCTCGCAGCCGAGGCGCTCGACCACGTCGAACGCCAGCTGCAGCTCACACAGGAGCGGCGCAGGCAACTGGATAGCACCGAAGCGAAGCTGTGGGCCAGACGGAACCGCCTCGAGGGGTTTCTCATACGCATGCGAGGAACTGCCTGGTGGCACGCGCGTCGCAACAGGGCGCGCACCGCAACGCCTAGTTCAGCGGGATGACCGTGAGCGTCCGGTCCGCCACCTTGGCGCCGCCAGCCTCCTTGTAATTCATGGTGAACACGTTGTCCGTACCAGCCGTGAGCGTCACGTAAGTCATTACGCTGGCCGCGACCGTTTGGCGGTCGGCGATACCTTCATTTAGATAGTTCCCCGAGTTCTCGACAGAGCTTGCTTCCGTCGCAGCAAGCGTCGTCGTTCCACTCACTGCGAAGCCGACATCGACCTCCTGCGTTTCACTCCCTAGGTCCTTTGTCTGGGCGGTCACGATCACCAGCACCCGCGTCGTCGTCGAGGACGCCAGTGTGATCGACGGGTTGTTCGTCGTGCAGCCTGCCGTCCCGAAGCTCGTCGCCGTCGGTTCGCAGCTCGCCGGTTCGCTCGACACCTGCGGCGTGCCGGAGATGCCCGCTGAGCCGGTGGCTCCGGCTACGCCTTTTTCGCCAGTGGCCCCCGTTTTGCCTTCTTTGCCTTCTTTGCCTTCGGCTCCGGTTGGACCTGTGGCTCCAGTTGTGCCGGCGGGCCCCTGTTTGCCTTCGACGCCGGTCACGCCGGAGGCCCCGGTTTTGCCTTCTTTGCCTTCGGCTCCGGTTGGCCCTGTCGCTCCGGTCGCACCGGCGGGTCCTTGTTTGCCTTCGGCTCCCGTCGCGCCGGTCACGCCCGCGGCCCCGGTTTTGCCTTCTTTGCCGTCGGCTCCGGTTGGCCCTGTCGCTCCGGTCGCACCGATGGGTCCCTGTTTGCCTTCGGCTCCTGTCGCGCCGGTCACGCCCGAGGCTCCAGTTTTGCCTTCTTTGCCTTCGGCTCCGGTTGGGCCCGTCGCTCCGGTTGCGCCGGCGGGTCCCTGTTTGCCTTCGACTCCGGTCGCACCGGTTACGCCGGAAGCCCCAGTTTTGCCTTCTTTGCCTTCTTTGCCTTCTTTACCTTCCTTACCTTCGGCTCCGGTTGGCCCGGTGGCTCCGGTTGCGCCGGCGGGTCCCTGTTTGCCTTCGACTCCGGTCGCCCCGGTCGCCCCGGTCGCGCCGGTCGCGCCGGTTTTGCCTTCTTTGCCTTCTTTACCTTCTTTACCGGCGGCTCCTTCTCGACCGGCGAGCCCATCTTTGCCTTCCGGGCCTTCAGGTCCGGCTGGGCCAGTCGCTCCGACTACGCCTGCGACTCCCGTGGCGCCCTCCCTGCCTTCTTTACCTTCTATACCTTCTTTACCTTCTCTGCCCACCCCACCGGCAACTCCTTCTCGACCAGCGGGTCCTTGCTTGCCTTCTTTGCCTTCTGGGCCTTCGAGTCCAGTTGGGCCAGTCGCTCCGACTACACCTGCGACTCCGGTGGCGCCCTTCCTGCCTTCTTTACCTTCTTTGCCTTCCTTGCCTTCTCTGCCTTCGTTACCAGCTCCACCCTCCCCGCCGGCGGGTCCTTCTCGACCAGCCGGCCCTTCCTTGCCTTCTTTGCCTTCAGGACCTTCGAGCCCAGTTGGGCCAGTCGCACCGACCACGCCTGCGACTCCGGTGGCGCCCTTCCTGCCTTCTTTACCTTCTATACCTTCTTTACCTTCTCTGCCTACCCCACCGGCAACTCCTTCTCGTCCGGCGGGTCCTTGCTTGCCTTCTTTGCCTTCTGGGCCTTCGGGTCCGGCCGGTCCAGTCGCTCCGGTTACGCCGATGGCACCGCTTTTACCTTCCCTACCTTCCTGGCCGGCGACTCCTTCTCGGCCGGCCGGTCCTTCTTTGCCTTCGGCTGCAGTCGGCCCTGTCGCTCCGGTTGCGCCGGCGGGTCCCTGTTTGCCTTCGGGTCCGGATGCGCCGGTCACGCCGGCGGCCCCCGTTTTGCCTTCGTTGCCTTCTTTGCCGTCCGCTCCGGTCGGGCCGACGGTTCCGGTGGAGCCCGTGACGCCGGAGGCGTTCGCGCTGGCATTCGTGCCGTTTGAGCCCGCGGCTCCTTCAGAACCAGCGGCACCGCTTGGCTGGCCCGTCCCGCTCGCCCCGGCCGCGCTGCTGGCGAGCACCAGCGTGGTGCGGCGGGCGACATGTCGACTCTCGCAGCTCGCGGAGATCTTCGCGATGTACGTTCCACTCTGTAGGCTGCCGGGCCAGGTGAGCGAGTAGCTGACCGTGTGGCCGCGCGGGAGGCTGGCGAGCCGCTTCGTGATGCTTCGCCGGTATTTCTGTGGACCGCTGAGCGAGACTGCAAGGGTCGGCCGACAGAGCTTCAGCCCGCGGTTTCCGACGCTCACGATGAGCGACGCCGAACGCGCGCCCGGCGGCTCCTCGAGCTTCACGCTGCCGAGAACGAGGCTCTGCGCGACCTTGGCGGCCAGGCCAATCTGCGGCGGCGCCGACACAGAGCCCGCGGCCACAGTGGCCTTAGCCATCGTTGCGTCTGCCGGTGACGTGAAACTCAGCAGCAACCCCGTCGATGTCACGAGCGCCCCAGCCCAAGCGATTTTGGGTCTGGGTCTCATGTGTGGTTGCTTCCGTTCCATGATCGGGTCGCGGGCAGTCGATGCTCGGGCGCGAGTCATGGTCCGACTAAGCGCCGGCGGCAACTTCCCCCTGAAGTCATCTAGTTGTCCATCCATCGGCGTCAGCGCCGGCAGGCTTTAGGCCTGGCCTCCCTTGCGCGCCGTCTTTATTCATGCGGATCCTGCTCTCGGCATTCCCCGCGCGACTGAAGGTTCTGCCTCACCCGCTCAGGAGGGCTGGAAACCGCTCCTTGGCCCGTGCTGCCCGAACGCCCCGCCGAAGACCAGGGGATGTCGCGGAGGCACACGACACCCTCGGACGCCACCCCTATGCGCTGCAACCACAGGTAGTATTCGCGCCGTGAGCGTGGCCGCAACCATTCAGGGATCGGTTCTCCGACTTCATCAGCTTCTCTATGAGCGCACCGACGGGCGGGTGGGCCACCGGCTGGTCGGGGTGCCCACGCTCCTGCTGCGCACAACTGGTCGGCGAACCGGGGCGCAACGCACGAACGCGCTCGTCTATGCCAGGGATGGCGGTGAGTATGTCGTTGTTGCCTCGAATGGCGGCGACGACCGCCCACCGGGATGGCTCTTCAACGTGCGCGCCAAGCCTGAGGTCGAGATCCAAGTGGCCCACACCAAAATGGGTGGGGCGGCGCGGATACTAGAGCCGGGCGATCAGGACTATGAGCGCCTCTGGCGGCTCGTGAACGAGAAGAATCACGACCGCTATGACGGCTACCAGTCCAAGACGACTCGCCCGATCCCGTTGATCGTTCTTAGCCCCGCGTAAGTTCTGGGCCGCTGATGGGTGCGCGCCGAGCTCCACGCGGCGCGCACCGCCGCGCGAGACGGGGCCTGGCATCGACCATGTGCAACCTGGTACCCGCTAAACGGGGAGCCGTCGATGGCCTATGATCCACGAGGGGGAGGTCACGGATGGGACACGGGGAGCATGATGAGCTCATGAGCGGTCGCATGGCGGCACACGAGGGTGCCTCGATGACGCGACGTACGCTGCTTCAGCGAGCTGCCGCGCTGGGAGTGGCGACGTCGACGATGGGGGCGCTCGACCTGCTCGCGAGGACGCCTCCGCGGGCCCTCGCCGGCTCGCAGACGCGCCTCCCGGAAATCCAGTTCGCGATCGAAAAGTTCATCCCCCCGGCGGTTCGCCTCGAACGCGTAGCCATCCGCTTTCCCCCTATCTATACGACCTTCGCCACGTTTTCGCTCGCGCGTGCACCGACAGCTGCCGACCAGGCCACCCTCGCGACTGCGCTCGCAAGGGTGGAGGCGGTCTACCCCTTCAGCCCGAGCGGGATCTTCATGACAACCGCCTACGGCATCCCCTACTTCGAACGCCTCGCCGGCGGGATGGGTGGGACGCTTCTCGCAAGCCACATGCCGCGGCTCATCTCAGAACCACAGCGCTACGTGCTGGAAGAGGCCGTTCCGGGCCCCACGGATGTCTCACCCGAAAACCCCGAAGTGAGCAAGCAGCGCTTCAACATCCCCGTGCAGATCGAGTCCAACGACATGCTGCTGACGCTGCGCAGCGACAACACGGAAGTGATCGACGACGTGCTGGCCTGGCTGTGCGGGGAAAGCTCGACGCTGGGCGGCGAAGCGGTGGGCAGCTCGCAGCTCGGCGAACTGCTCACGGTCACCTCGCGCCGGCTGATGTTCACCCAGGTCGGCCTGCCGCGAAGGGTCGCTGAAGAACAAGGCCTGCCGTATGCGGAAACGGTCAACCCACAGTCGCCGATGTGGATGGGGTTCGCCTCACAGCAGGTGAGCACGAGTGGGCCGCCCGCGATAACCACGTTCGTCGGCAACAGCTCGGCGAAGCTCACGACCGCGCGCTCGCGCGACTACTTCAACCGCGGCTCAATCGTCCATCTCTCCCACGTGATTCAGGATCTAGAGCAGTTCTACGAACGACCGACACAACCGTACGTGCAGCGTGACGCGGAGATGTTCAGCGCGGATCCGGTCCCCAGGCTCGGCAACACGGATCAGTTCACCAACGGCGGTGGACCCGCGTTCATTCCGAACGTCTTCAACAACCCGGAGCAGGCCGAACGCGAAGCCGAAGGCACAACCACGTTCGACAAACAACCGCACATCGCACACCTCACGGCATTGCAGCGAACGAGCAGGGCGCCCAACCGCGTGCCGATGCACATCCGCGCCGACGGACCCGGCTACGACGCGCTTGACGTTCCCGACGGCTCCTCTCAGCCGAAGCTCCACTTCAGCATCTTCGTCCCGACCGCAGACTTCTTCGCGACGATGCGTCGCAGCCAAGCCTCGCTGGACCTCGCCCAAAAGTACAACGTGCCCGCGGCGAACCTGGGCCTGGAGCGCTTCCTCACGGCGACGCGCAGGCAGAACTTCCTCGTTCCGCCCCGCCGTCACCGGGCCTTTCCGCTCGTCGAGCTCGCCTGACGCGCTCCCAATCGGGCCTCGGCGGACGCCCGCCGGACTCGCCCCCCGGCTCGACACCCGAAGTCCAACTCGTGTAGACTCGAGCCGGTCGGCCTGGGAAGCCGACAATGGGCAATGCGCCTCGGAGGGAGGCGGTGCGGGTCCTGCGCACTGGTGCGTGACCGAGCCCCGAGCCTTCACCCAAGGGGACGCGTCGGCCGATCGACACTAGGGAGGGAGATCGTCGTATGCAGTCCACCAAGAGCACCTCGCGGAGTATCTCGATACTGGCACGACTCGCCGTCGCCGTGGCCCTTGCCGCGCTTGCGCTCGGCACGGCAGCGAGCGCTGCCAGCGCAATGCACGCGCAGAAGGTCGAGATTGTCACCCAGGGTGAACTGCCTGCGAAAGCGACGTGGCCTGCCCATGTCGAATACTTCAGCCAAATCCAGGAAGCGGTCAACGCAACCGAACGTAACCGCGACGACTGGGTGCTGATCGAACCCGGTGTCTATGACGAAGAAGTCAAGGTCACCAGAAAACACTCGGGCATCTTCATCCGCGGCATGAACCGCAACACGGTGATCCTCGACGGCCAGAGCAAAGTCGTCCCCGGCGGGCGCAACGGGATAGAAGTCTACAAGGCCGACAACGTGTGGATCGAAAACCTGACCGTGCGCAACTTCGAACGCGAAGACCTGAACGGCCCCAACGGCAACGAGATCTGGTGGAACGGCGGAGCCGAGTCCAAAAAAATCGGAGCGCACGGCTGGTACGGGGCCTACCTGACCGCGTACGACACGGGTCTCAACGGCGGCTACGGCATCTTCACCGGTAACGAGACCGAAGGTGAATGGAACAACATCTACGCCTCCGGCTTTAACGACTCCGGCATCTACATCGGCGCCTGCCCCGAATGCGAGGCCCGCGTCAACCACGCTGTGATGGAATACAACGCGCTCGGCTACTCGGGCTCCAACTCCGGCGGCAACCTGATCATCGAAAACTCGATCTTCCGCCACAACACCTCCGGGATCGCACCGAACTCAGAAAACCCCGGCGATGGGCCGCCGCCATCGAATGGCGCGTGCGACCACGAAGAACCGTGGCGCCCCAAACACCACGAACTGCCGAAATTCAGCTCGACGAACTTCGCGCGCTGCGAGGTCTTCCGCTACAACCTGGTAGCCGAAAACAGTGACCTCACCGCGCCGGCCAACACCTCTGCGGCCGAGGCGCCGTGGGGGGTGGGAATCGAGCTACCGGGGACCTACGGCATTTTGGTCGAACACAACGAAATCATCGACAACCCCACCGACGGGGTGCTCGCCTTCGAGTATCCGAACCCCTATCCGCCCACGAAAAAAACGATCTACTTCCAGAACGCCGGCAACAAGGTCGCCGAAAACACCTTTGAAGGCAACGGCTCTGTCGGTGGCCCCTTCACCGGAGCGATCGCGTTCGAGGGGGGGCTGTTCGGGACCAAAACATCGACGAACGACTGCATCAGCGACAACACGTACGTCGACGGCGAAGCCACCTTCCCGCTCGAAATCGAAGGGACGTGGGGCTGTCAGAACGCGACCACCCCGAACCCCGAAGGCGGCGGCCCCTTCATCGACTATCTGGAACGGCTCTCCGATGAATCAGCAGACAGAGCCGGGACCGAACCAGTGGGAGCGCCTCCGCCGCAGCAGACGATGCCCAACCCGTGCGAAAACGTGCCGAGCAACCCGCTGTGCCCGTGAGCTTCTAGTCACCTGAGTCGTTGATCCGCTGGCAGTTCGGGCCCCGGCTAGCCCGCAAGCGAGCCGGGGCCCGAGCTCGCTTGTGGTGCTTGCGAACCGACGACTAGGTGTAAGGGCCGAGGAGGTTGTTCGCGCGGAGGGGCTGACGGGTGGATAGCGGCCGAGGGTGGCGTGGCGTCTCGGCCCGAGCGATAGCATCACACCGTGCCTGACGAGGTGACCGCTGCGATCATCGGCGCGGGTCCGTTCGGGATGGCCGTGGCCGCGCACCTTCAGGGCGTGCCGACACGGCTGTACGGGGAGCCGATGCGAACTTGGCGCCGCCTCATGCCTCCAGGCATGACGCTTCGTTCGACCTGGAAGACCAGCTCGTTCGCCTCGCCCGGTGACGAAGGATCAACAAGCGCATGGGCAGCGGCGACTGGGCGGGAGCTTCGCGAACCCCCGCAGCTGCCGGACTTCCTCGCTTACGCCGACTGGTTCCTAGACTGCTTTGTCGGCGAACACGACATTGATGACGTCGTGAACGTCGAGCAGGCGGATCATCGCTTCCGTATCACAACGGCGGGTGGCTCTGAGGCCGCAGCTAGCGCCGTGGTGGTTGCGGTCGGCGTGACGCCGTTCGGGCAAGTGCCGAACGCATTCGCTGCGCTCCGCGACGATGCCGCTGTCTCGTTCGCGACCGAGCAGAACGACTACGGGCGCTTCGCGGGCCGCCGCGTCGTCATCCTCGGCGGGGGTCAGGGGGCGCTCGAGGCAGCGCTCTGGTGCGCGCGCGCCGCCGCCGACGTCGAAATCCTGGTCCGATCAGAGATCAAGTGGTTCACCGATCACGAGCCCTCGCGGGAGCGCACCCCAGTCCGCCGGCGCCTCCACGCGCTCGCCTACCCCGAGGTGGGCTTCGGCCCGCCTCTCGTGA
Organism: uncultured Solirubrobacteraceae bacterium; assembly: GCA_963722435.1. Lineage (GTDB taxonomy): Bacteria > Actinomycetota > Thermoleophilia > Solirubrobacterales > Solirubrobacteraceae > Palsa-744. The sequence goes on from CAVRKZ010000002.1 coordinate 550,606, forward strand.
ATCGTCTTGCCGTCCGTCCGGACATCGTTGCGCTGCTCCCGACGCAGGCGCGGGTGTCGCTGACGCGCCGCGTCTTGCGATCGGGAGGGTCACCCTGGCTCCGCGCGGAGGTCGAAACGGGTGCGCGGATCACGGAGGGCGTCACGGTGGTGCGGGCCGAGCGTAGCGGCGAGACGATTGAGCTCGAGCTGAGTGATGGTTCCCAACGCCGCGCGGACCACGTGCTGCTCGGCACCGGATTCGCGTTTGACCTCGGGCGCCTCGAGTTCCTCGCGCCGGACCTTCGCCAGGGGATAGAGCTCGAGTACGGCTGGCCGCGGCTCGACCGAAGCTTTCGATCGTCTATCCCGGGGCTCTACTTCGTGGGATTTAGCGCGGAGGCCCGGTTCGGACCGGCCTCGCGGTTCGTGCTCGGGGCTCGGCATGCGGCGCCCACCGTCGCCGCGTCGATCGCGGGCGCCTAGCCACGCTACGGATCCGCGCCGGTCGCCCACGAGCCTCCTCGGCCGCGCGTGCGCTTGACGCGTTTGCGCACAGGCGCCAGCGTGTCGAAGTAGAAACCGTGTACGCGCTGTGAGCGCTTGAGCCGCTTGCGAGTGGCGATTGCTGCCGCGGTTGCCAAGACCGCCGCTCTGCCTCGAAGCGTCGCCGGCATCCCGACACCAGCGAAGAGCGGCTCGAACCGGTCGGCGAGCTGCTGCTTGTAGCGCTCGGCGCCCCCCAGAAACTCGACCCTGGTTGCGCCCTCGCCAATCGCCGCCTCGACAGCGTCGAGCGTGTTCAAGACACCCGGAGACAAGCGGGCGAGCGCCGGATCAAACGACAGGCGATGGACGTACATCCGGCCCTCGAACAGGAAGTATGCGTGGAAGGCAATCGCCCGGCCGTCGAGCTCCAGTGTTGCGATCCTGGGGATGCCCTCTCGCGCGAGCGTGAGCAGGGCGTCGCGCTGGAAGCGCGAGCCCCGCGCCGAGGCGAAATCCGAACCATCGGGCCGTCCCGCCCAGCGCAGCTGATGGAGCCGGAAGGCGTCCGGGAGGGCGGCGCCGATCTCCTCGGGTGTCTTGGCGATTCGCGTCTGCAGGCGGCCGAGTTCCGCGAGCTGCCGTCGCCGCCGCTTTTGCGTGTTCCGCGACTTGGCCGACACCTTCGCACGATACGTCTCCTGCCACGAGCCACGCGAGTCGAGCACCGGAGCCTCGATCCTCTGGATTACGCGGAGATCCCCCTCGCGTGCGCTGCATTCGAGCACGCTCTTCTGAGGGATGCCGTACACGTTAAGCAGGTCGTGTCTACCGCGCCGCCTCAACTGCTCGACAAGCGCGCAGCCCGTGTCGGGACCCTCGCCGGGCGAAAGGAGGATGTCGCCGAGCACAGCTTGGGCTCCGCCGAGGAACCGGAGGTGCCGAACGCCGAATCGATTGTCTAGGCATAGGGGGAGTGCGGCGACGAGCTGTCCGTCGCGCCAGGCCACGTGCACCTCGAGCTCGTACTCGGCACCGTAGTGCTGCCACCAAGGCACGATCCAGCCCTGGAGCATGAACGGGCTCGGCCGCGGCATGGCTCGAACTAGCTCGTCCCATTCAGAAGCAACGGCCGTCAGCTCGTCGCCGCTGGTGAGGGTCGTGACTTGAAAAGACAGAAGCCTGGTCGCTAACAGCTGCCGAAGTGACTGAGACGCATGTTCGCCGTAACGCTAGCGTCGGGAGGCGAAGAACTCGACGAGCAGCTCCGCGCACTCCGCGGTGAGCAGCCCGCCCGCAACGGAGGGGCGGTGGTTGAGTCGCGGCTCACCGAGCACGTCGAGCACGCTCCCGCATGCTCCGGCCTTGGGATCGGACGCCCCGTAGATGACGCGAGAGACCCTCGCGAGCACCAGCGCGCCCGCGCACATCGCGCACGGCTCGAGCGTGACGTAGAGCACGGCATCCAGAAGGCGCCAACTGCCGACGGCCAGGGCTCCGCGGCGCACGGCGAGGATCTCTGCGTGCGCCGTCGGGTCCTGAGAGAGCTCGCGCTCGTTGTGGGCCACCGCGAGCACCTCGCCGCCCTGCACGAGGACGGCTCCGATGGGGACGTCCTCGTGCTCGAGCGCGCGTCGCGCCTCGCGTAGCGCGAGGCGCATGAAGTAGCTGTCGCGGGGGAAGAAGCGCTCGCTCATCGACTTCGCCGTGACCTTACCCTGGCGATCTTCTCGGCAAGTCGCGTCGGCGCAGGCGTCATTATCAAGGCGTCGTGCCCTCCCTTGCCCTCCCAAGCGCCCACCTGCCCGCGCGCCCGCTGTCGAGCTCGCGAGCGCGGTGCCTCGCCCTGCTCGCGATCTGCGGCGCCACGATGATCGCCCTGTGCGTGCGCACGACGCCCGCGCGCGGCGGACCCGTGAGCCCGGTGTGGGCGATGGCTCGCGCAGCGTCCGCGCAGAGCTACTCGGCGAACGAGGTCGTCGTCGCCTACGCCCCGGCCGATCCTTCCTCTCACGCGCTCGTGCGCTACGCGCGCATCGCCCATGCGAGCTCGAGCAGCCAAGCCCAATCGAGCCCAGGGCCCCGCGAGCAGTTACTGCGCCTCGCGCGGGGCGTCAGCGTGGCCCAGGCGCTCGCCCGCCTGCGCGCAGCGCCCGGCGTCGTGTGGGCGGTTCCTGACTACATCGCCCACATCGCCGGCGAAGCCGCGCCCGTCAGCGGCCTCATCCCCAACGACGAAGGCACCGCCCACGTGCCCGGTGGCTGGGAGCAGTTGCAGTGGAACTTCGTCGGAGAATTCGGCGTGGGCGCACCCGAAGCGTGGGCGCACCTCGCCGCCGACGGCGCCCCGGGGGGCAGGGGCGTGATCGTCGCCGTGCTCGACACGGGCGTCGCGTACGCCACCCGCGGACACTTCCGCCGCTCTCCCGACTTGGACCGCTACACGTTCGTCAAAGGCTACGACTTCATCTCCAAAGACCCCTATCCCTACGACCACAACGGCCACGGCACGTTCGTCGCGAGCGAGATCGCGGAGGAGACGAACAACCACTACGGCCTCACAGGGCTGGCCTTCGGCACACGCATCATGCCCGTCCGCGTACTCGACAGCCAGGGCGAAGGGGAAGCCTCGACGATCGCCGAAGGCGTGTACTTCGCCGTCAGGCACCACGCGCGCGTCATCAACCTCAGCCTCGAGTTCTCACCGGGAGTGACCGCCGCAGATATCCCCGAGCTGATCTCCGCGCTCGACTACGCCCACCGGCGCGGCGTGCTCGTCGTTGCGGCGGCGGGCAACGAGGGGCACGAGGCGATCGCCTATCCCGCGCGCGCGCCCAACGTCGTTTCGGTGGGCGCTACCACCGAACACGGCTGCCTGGCCGACTACTCGAATGACGGCGCCAGGCTCACGCTGGTTGCTCCCGGAGGAGGCGCTGACGCGGATCTCCCCGGCGACCCGCACTGCCGCCCCGAAGAAGCGCCAGGGCGCGACGTCTACCAGGTCACCTTCACGGGCAGCTCGCTCTCGCGCTTCGGCATGCCCTCGGGCTACGAAGGAACCTCCATGGCCACGCCCCAAGTGGCCGCCACGGCCGCGCTGATCATCGCCAGCGGGGTGCTCGGGCGCGACCCTACGCCCGCCCAGCTCACGGCCCGCCTGCGCGCGACCGCGCGCAAGCTCGGCGGCGGCGGCGATGAAAGCCTCTACGGCGCCGGCCTGCTCGACGCTGCCGCCGCTACCGCGCCCGGAGGACCGGGCGCGCTCGCCAGGTAGAGCTTCGTTGTCGGGCCGGCACGCGCGCGCATGAACGTCTCAGAGCGCTGCGATCTGGCTGTCGTCGGCGGAGGCATCGTCGGCTTGGCCCTCGCGCGCGAGCTGGCTCGCCGGTATCCCGGCCGCTCCCTCTGCGTGCTCGAGCGCGAGCGCGAACTGGGCATGCACCAGACCGCACACAACTCGGGCGTGATCCACAGCGGCGTCTACTACGCGCCCGGCTCGCTGAAGGCGCGCCTGTGCGTCGAAGGTGCGCGCGAGCTCTACGAATACTGCGAGCGTCACGAGATCCCGCACGAGCGCGCCGGCAAGCTGATCATCGCCTGCGATGCGAGCGAGCTCGACCGCCTCGAGGAGCTCGAGCGGCGCGGGCATGCAAACGGCGTGCCCGGCCTGCGGCGCGTGGAGAGCGCCGAGATCGAGAGGATCGAGCCACACGCCCGCGGCCTCGCCGCCCTGCACTCGCCCCACACCGGCCTCGTGGACTTCCGCGCGGTCGCGCGCTCCTACGCGAATGAGCTCCTCGCATCCGGCGCCGAGATCGTCACCTCGTGCGCAGTCAAGTCAGTCTCGCTCGCCCACCGCGCGCTGCGCCTCTCGCACGAGCGCGGTGTGACTGAGGCTCGCTACGCGGTCTTCTGCGCGGGCGCCTGGGCGGACCGTCTCGCGGTTGCAGCCGGGGCTGGCCCCGATCCGCGGATCGTGCCCTTCCGAGGGAGCTACCTCAGGCTTACGCCCGCGCGCCGTCAGCTCGTGCGCGGGCTGATCTATCCCGTGCCCGACCCGGCGCTGCCCTTTCTCGGCGTGCACGTCAGCAGGCGCATCGACGGCGAGGTCTTGATCGGCCCGACAGCGCTGATCGCGGGCGCCCGCGACGCCTACCGCTTGAGCACGGTGCGGCGCGTAGACCTGTTTGAGACACTCGCCTGGCCTGGGACGTGGCGCATGCTGGCAAGCTCTTGGCGCAGCGCCATCGCCGAGCTGCCTCGCTCGACGCTGCCGCGCGCGCTCGTGCGCGCCGCCGCACGGATGCTGCCCGAGCTCACGCTCGCCGATGTCGAGGGCTCCTTCGCCGGGGTGCGTGCGCAGGCGCTGGCACGCGACGGACGCCTGCTCGACGATTTCGTCTTCTCGCGCACGGAGCGCGCTCTGCACGTACGCAACGCACCCTCACCGGCCGCCACCTCCTCGCTGGCGATCGCCAGACTGCTCGCCGAGGAGGCCGCGCGCGCGTTCGAGCTCTAGCGCGGCCTCGCGCCTACAGCTCGAACGCCGTCCGCCCACCGCAGTCGAGGAGATCCGCCAGCAGGACGCGGCCCTCGCCGATCACCGGTCCACCGTGGGCGAGCAGCAGGCTCTCGAACTCGACCTGCTCGAGCAGCCGAGCGCTCGCCTCGAGGATTCGGCGCTTGGTCTCGGCGGGCTCATCCATGAGCGAGTCCGCAACGAAGCCGAGCGGGCCGCTCTGGCCCTCCGGGCCGCCGCGGACGACGGCGTCGGCGATCACCACAGCGCGGCGCTCAGGCAGGTGCAGCGCGGTGTCATCCGGGCAGATCGCGTCCATCTCGCACGCCACCAGGCCGCCCGGCAGCCGCTCGCCGAGCTGGAAGCCGGCCACGGCCTCGCCGTGGGAGAACTCATGCAGGCCGGCGCTGTTGCAGTGCACCGAGCAGCCGAAACGCTCGACGAAGCGAAGCGAGTCTCGGTAGTGATGGCGGTTGGACAGCACGATCGCCTCGGGTGCGACGGGGCGATTGGCAAACCAATCGAGACCCGCCTCCGCCGGCGCGAGCGGGTCGATCAGAACTCCCGCCGGCTCGAGCCAATAGCTGGAGACCTCTATGTGGATCTTCGGATGCTCGGCGGTCCAGTGAAAGACGCCCGGGAGGACTTCCTGCATTGAGCCTCAGGTCGTGCGGATGATCATCACCGAGCAGGGAGCGTGATGGGAGACCTTGTTGGGAACCGAACCGAGCAGAAAGCGCTTGGCGCCTGTCATGCCCTTGTTGCCGACGATGATCAGGTCGGCCTCGATCTCTTCTGCGACATCGAGAACGGCGTCAGCGGGATCTCCCTGGCGCGCGTAGGTCGTGACCGTGACGCCGGCCTCGCGGGCCAGCTCCGCTGCCGCCTCGAGCGTGGCATCGACGTCCTCGCGGGGATTGATCGCCCACTGCACGTCCTCCGGCGCGTCACGTCGCTCGGCCGACAGGCGCTGCTTGGGCACCGGCTCGTACGCGCTTACGAACTCCACCTTGGCACCCACGTCGCGAGCCAGTTCGATCGCCTGGCGGACCGCCTGTGTCGCAGTATCCGAGCCGTCTGTACCGACCACGATCGATTTGAACATCCGCTCGGTCTCCCCTCTTTGACGTATGCGCTTGGCCCTGATGAGCGCGGGATCATACCGGTGAGGGCGAGTGCGCCGCGACCCAGGCCGCCGATGGGGCCGCTCTATCTCGCCCGCGACCTGGCCAGCGCGCGCACCCTTTTGCTCAGCTCGCGGGCCGCCCGCATCGGCGGCGTGGCCAAAAGCGGCTCGTAGCGGTCGGTCAGCTTGAGCATCACGACCGGCAGGGGGTCGATGGCGCCGATCATTGCCCGAGTCATCTCGTAGGGCTCCCAGCTGCCCGAGCCGGTCGTCACGGCCGCAAGCAGGCCGACATCCCGTACTGCGGCGATCGCCGCCTGCCCGTAGCGGCCGAAGGGGTAGGCGAATGTCTGCACGTCCACGCCGACGATCGCTTCGAGCGCCTCCTTGCTCTCCTCGATCTCCCTCCGGCACGCGTCGTAGTCGAGGGTCGAGAGGTCGGCGTGCGTGACCGTGTGGGCGCCGAGCTCCCAACCGGCTGCCGCCAGCTCGCAAACTTCCGGCTCGCGCATCATCGCGCCGCCAAAGCGCGATGCGATCCATGGGCTCACGCCGCCGAGAAAGCCGATCGTGACGTAGACGGTGGCCGGGATCCCGTATTCCTGGAGTATCGGGAGCACGATCGAATGGTTGTTGCGCATGCCATCGTCGAACGTGAGCGCGGCGAGCCCCGGCTCGGGGACGCCGCCGCGCGCCCGGCGGGCCAGCTCTGCCACAGTGACAAAGCTAAAGCCGGCACTCAGCAGCAGCTCGACCTGGACGCGAAAGCGTCGCGGCGAGAGCTGCATCAGGCTCATGTCGTCGCGTAGTCGCGACTCGTACACGCCGTGGTAGCCAAGCACCACCGAGCGCCGCCGGCACACGCGCGCGAAGGCCCCCTCCCAGTGGGCGCGGGTGCGTAGATCGAGCGGGAGTGCGACAGGCGCGCTCATCGACGGGAGTCTTGCATGCGATAGCCCTCAGCCGGCGGCGGCTCATAGCGCATGCCGCGCGCCTGGCGCCCGCTCGGCTATCGGCTTGCTGGGGGAGAGCACTCGCAGGCTACGCTTCGGCAACGACCGGCTCCGAGGATCACGCACATTGATGAGATTCGACGCCGAGCCCCCTGATTGGATGCTCGAGCGCAGCGCGTTCGTGGGCGTCGCGTCCGCGTGAGCCGGATCCTGCTCGCGCACGAGCCGTCCGACGGAGGTGTCGGACGCCATGTCGCAGATCTTGCGAGCGGCCTGGCCGAACGCGGGCACGAAGTCATCCTGTGCGGACCCGAGCTGCCGCCCTCGCTGCCCAGCGATCACCCGCATCGCCGGCTCGAGCTCCAGCGGGCGGTCTCGCCCAGCGCCGACCTCACAGCGCTCGTGAGATTCACCGCGATCGTGCGCAGCGTGAGCCCCGATCTGATCCACGCGCACAGCTCCAAGGCGGGCGCGATCGCGAGGCTGGGGCGCCTCGCGCATCCCCGGACTCCCGTCCTCTACACGCCGCATGGCTACGCGTTCGCCGGTCACTTCTCGCGCGAGCTCAGTCGCCGCGCCTATCGAGAGATCGAGCGCGCCTTGGCGCCTTTCGCCGCTCGCGTCGTGTGCGTGTGCGAGGCGGAGGGGCGGCTCGCCCGCAGCGTCGGCCGTGCGGCCCGCGTCAGGGTCATCTACAACGGCATCGAGCCGACGGGAGATGGCCCCACCGACCCGCGGGTGGCAGAGCTCGCTCGGCAGGGGCCTCTCCTCAGCGCGATGACGCAGCTGCGGCCGGGCAAGGGGCTCGAGACCCTGCTCGATGCCCTGCCCGCGATCCTGGCCGTACACCCCCTCCTGCAAGTCGCGGTTGGGGGAGATGGACCCGAGCTCGGCGCCCTGCGCGCGCGGGCTAGGGCACGCGGCGTGCACGCGGCCGTGCACTTCCTCGGTCGCTGCCCGGAGCCGCTCGAGGTTCTGCGCGGGTCGCAGATCTTCGTGCACCCTTCGCTCGCCGAGTCCTTCCCCTACGCGATCCTCGAGGCTATGGCCGTGGGCCTGCCAGTCGTTGCCAGCGACGTGGGCGGAATCGGCGAGGCGATCAGCGATGGAGAACAGGGCCTGCTGACGGCGCCCGGTGACCGCGCGGCTCTCACCCGCGCACTGATCGAGCTGCTCGCCGATGGGGGACGCAGGAGTGCGATGGGGGCCGCGGCCAAAGCGCGGCTCGAGCAGCGCTTCACGAGGGCAGGGATGCTCGATCGCACCGCGGCTCTCTACGCCGAGGTGCTCCGCCCCTCCAATCGCCGTCCCTAGCTGGGCGCTGCTGGGGAGCTCGACGCTGTCGCGCAAAGCGCCCCAAGACACACGGAGCGCATCGACTCGTTGTCCACTGGCTTCGCGATTACAGCAAGCCCGTCGTGTGCACGACCGACGTTTGAATCATGCACACAGTCCTGCAGCGCCTCCACGCTCGCCGCCTGGTTCTGATCGCGCTCCTCGCCGCCGCGCTGCCCGCCGCGAGCACTTCCGCCACCTACGCATCGTCCACTCACGCGAGCAGGCGCCACACGGCTAAGGCCGCCGGCTGTCGCCACGCCAAGCACCGAGCGTGCAAGGCCTCTCACAAGAAGAGCAAGCGCGCAAAGGCCGCCAGCTTCGGCCGCCCTCCAGTGTTGCGCCGTCCGGGCAGCCCGCCGCAGCCTCCGGGTACCGAAAAAGGCTCCAGCCCATCACCCACTCCGCCCGCCCCATCCGGCAGTGAAGCTCCGGTGCTGAGCATCACGGGGACGACCTACTACGTCTCCCCGAAAGGCTCGGACTCCAACTCGGGCACCAGCCCGAGCTCCGCCTGGCGCACCGTCAAACGCGTCAACGATGCCGCTCTGCAGCCGGGGGACGGAGTCCTCTTCGAAGGCGGCGCGACGTTCTCGGACGAACCGCTGATGCCCGCAGCCTCGGGCGCAGTCGGATCGCCGATCGTGTTCGGCTCCTACGGTGCGGGCGAGGCCAACCTGTCACGAGGCGTCTGGTTTAGAGGACACAACAGCCTGGCGTTCGAGCATCTCACGATCGAAGGCCCGGAAAGCTACTTCCAGGGAACCGGCGAGGACATCATCGTGGAGTGGTGCTCGATCGGCGACGACAGCCTTCCGATCAACGCCACCGGCAGCAACCTGAACTGGACGATCGACGAGAACACGATCAACGACGCGGGTAACTCGGGCATGTTGCTCGAAGGCGAAGACTTCACCGTCTCCAAGAACACGATCACCAATACGGGCTTGGACTCCTCGATTCCCTACGGCAAGCACGGTATCTATCTCAAGGTCGTCAATGCCACCGTCACCGATAACACGATCACGAACTTCTCAGCCGACGGGATCTCCGTGCGTTATCGCAACAGCGTGATCGAAGGAAACCACATCAGCGGCGGCCCGGTCGGCCTCGCCTGGTTTCAATATGACCCGACAGCGGGGACCAGCCGTTGGATCGGCAACACGATCACCGACGTCAACGCAGCCGGAATCTACGTCTCGCCGGAAGATATCGGCGGCAAAACCCGCGAGAGCTTCGTCATCGAGCACAACGCCATCGAACCCACCGGCGGCGGTGTGTTCATGAACCTTGAACCGACCACCGGCACCTACACGGTCGCCGAAAACACACAGCTCTGAGTGGCCCGTCCGCGGCCTCTCCGGTTCGCGGGCACCGAAGCCACGGCCTCCGCGGCGCCAGCTACGCTGAGCGCGTGCTACTCATCCACCAGCCGAACACTTATACCTCAGAGCGCACCTATGCGCTGGATGTGGTGCTGGGAGAGTTCATGGGGCTGGAATGGGAGTCGCGCGCCGACGCTCGGACCGACACGGAGATCACCGTCCCGCAGTGCTCGCAGAGCCGCAGCCTCACGATTGCCGACGGCCTCTTCGCCACTCCCGAAGAGCAGTGGCTCACCCCTCAGAGCCTCCCGCAGACGCCGCTCGCCCACTGGCAGCTCGGTCGCGTTTCGATAGCGCCGAAGCTGATCGCCGGTGAGCTGCCGATCATCTATGGCAAGCCGCTCGCGGACGGCTCGTTCTTTGAAGAGACAGAGGACACGATCAGATTGGGCGTGGACATCCTTGGGAGCATCTTCTTTCAGCTGGTCCGCTATGAGGAGATCGCCCGACCAGCGCGCGATGCGCACGGGCGCTTCCCGGCAGCGGCGAGCATCGCTCATCGCGAAGGCTTCCTGACGCGTCCGCTGGCGAACGAGTACGTGGAGCTCCTACGATCGAGCATGCAGCGGCTGTGGCCGGCACTGCGGTGTAGAGAACGCACCTTCACGGAATCTCTCAGTCACGACGTCGACTCGCCCCTCTACGCGGCGAGCTCGCCCCGCATCGCGCTGAAAGCCACACTCGCTGATCTCGTTCGGCGACGCGATCACAGACTCGCACTCTCACGCCTGAAGACCCTGCGCCCCGGCTCCCGCGACGATCATGCGAGCGATCCATATAACACCTTCGAGTTCATCATGGACCTGAGCGAGAGCCGCGGACTCAAGAGCGCCTTTTATTTCATCGCTGGAACCACCGACCCCACGAAGGACGGCACGTACAGCATCGACGATCCCTGGATTGGCCGCCTCATCCGCCGCATCCATGATCGTGGACACGAGATCGGCCTACACCCGAGCTATGAGAGCTTCCGCGATCCTGCGATTGTGCTCTCCGAGTACGAGGCGCTCCGACGAGCCTTTGAGCGACTCGGCTTGACACCGCCGGCGCGCATGGGTGGCCGCCAGCACTTCCTGCGCTGGGAGAACCCATCCACGTGGCGCGCCTGGGAGCAGGCTGGCCTGGCCTACGACTCCTCCCTGGGGTTCCCCGATCAGGCGGGATTCAGATGTGGCGTGTGCTTCGATTATCCTGCATTCGACTTGGTTGCGCGGCAACCGCTTCGTCTGCTCGAGCGGCCGCTCGTGATCATGGAGCAGTCACTGTTCAGCGACCGGCCGGGCAAGGATGCACACGGCTTGGACATGCTCAGGCGGCTACGCGAGCGATGCAGGTTGTTCGACGGCAACTTCACCATCCTGTGGCACAACTCGCGCCTAGCGTCGCAGCGTGAGCGTCGGCTCTACGCAAGCGCCGTCGCTGTCGCCTGAGCGACGGCGCAAGCCCTCGGGATGATACACGCGCGCCATGGACGCTCACGCGTGCTCGCGGCCGCTGTGGACGCCTGCGGCGTGTCGATCGAGTCGCGCGTCAGGGCCTGTCGCGAGCGCCGCCTCTCAACCTTGCGAGCGCATCCCGTGCCAATTGCGAATAGACCCCCAGATCGCGGCGTGTTGGCAGCACGAGCTCGCGCAGCGGAACCTCGCTGACACGGTGCAGCACGATCAGCGATGCGACACCGAAGGTGGTGTACGCCGCCACGGACGCGAGCGCCGCTCCGATCACGCCGAATGGCGGGATCAGTGTCAGGTCGAGCACGACCGTGACCGCTGCCGCAATGCCGGCGAGCTTCGAGGAGGTCCCGGGCCGGCCGCGCCCGCCGAGGTCTCCCTGGATCACCGTGCCGACCCCGAGAAACCAGACCCCCGGGAGGAGGATCAGCATGGGAACGATGGCTGCGCGATACTGCGAGCCAAAGGCGTAATAGATCACAACTGGCCCGAGCAGGGCGTTGGCCAGTAACGCCGCGGTCGCCAAGATGGCGTAATGGCGGATCGAATCGATGCTGGTCGCAGCTTGGCGCTCGGTGCCCTCGCCGCGTGAGACCAGCGGAAGCACGCTCGACTGAAACGCGCGCGCGAGCGTCATCATCAATTCAGCAATTCCCTGGGCCACGACGTAATAGCCAACCTGTGACAGAGGGCGATAGAACTGCATGATGACGACATCGAGGCGGGCGTTGGTCAGTTGGAAGATCGACCCGATCTGCACCCGCGATCCGTAGTTCAGCATCCGCCTGATCAGCCCGGTATCGACTCTTGGAGCTCCTCGCTGCAGAAGCGGCCCGAGCGAGCCCGCGATCATCACCAGTGACGCTGCACCGGTCGCTATCAGCCCACCGGTAACGCCGAAGCTGAACACCCCCAGCAGTACGACGATGACGAGTACATATGCGATTCTCGAGATCACGAGCAGGGCGTTGAAACGCCCAAAGCGCGTCATCCCCTGGAGCTGACCGTGTGTGGTCCAATCGAGAAACACGATCGGCACGAGCGCGGCGGCGATGATCCAGTTCATGCCTCCCTGCCCATGGCCGAAGGCACGCGCGAGCGGTCCGTACAGGAAAAACCCCGCGGGTATGAACACGGCAGTCAGAACCGCCGCGTAGAGCAGGGAGTTTCCCAGGATCTTCTCCGGCTCGGAGTCGCTGCGGCTGGCGAAGTAGATGACCGACAGGGGCAACCCGGTCGAAGCGAGCGCCAGCGCTAGTCCGCTGGCCGAGAGCATCACCCCGAGCAGACCTCTACCGGAGGGGCCCAGCCACCGCGCGAGCCCTATGGAGGCAACGAAACCGATGCACAGGCTGGCCGCGCTCCCGAGGACGTTCAAGGTGACAAAGCGTGCGAGCGGGTTGAACCGGCCCCAAGCGAACCTCCACGTGCCCTTGGCGTGCGGACCGCCCATTAGCGATAATCGATCGCTGCGCACGCTGAAGGCTCCGCAGTCGAGCCGCCCGGGTGGCGCGTCTGATCAATCAGGTAAGTGTCCATCACGCAGCGTGGCCGCTCGATCGCCCGTGCAATCTAGCGGGATCGCGTTCTGCCGCCGCGGCGGAACATGCGCATCAGCGTCCGTACAGCAGCACGCTGGCAGTGCTTCTGCGAGCGCTTCAGCCCGTCTGTAGACCTCCGTCCAAGACCGTCGGCGGGTCCGCCCGATCTGTCAGCTGCACGAACGGGGCTTAACGACGGGCCCTCCGGACGCGGTCTCGCGCCACTCAGAGCCCCTTGAAATGGACGTCCGAGGATGCCATCGCCGTCTGGCCCATCTGTCATCATGGATTGCCCGTGGATGAGCAGGACCCCAGAAACACGCAGCGGATCGCGCCGATCCTCTGGCAAGGGAAGCTCATCATCCTCGCCGCCGTGGTGCTCATGCTCGTCCTCGCCCTCGTCTATTCAGCGGGCTCGGCCAAGGTCTACGAAGCGACGGCGATTCTGCAGGTCAGCATCCCCAATCAATCGGCCAGCGACGACACGACTGCGACCAATCAGGGGCTTGCACAGAACTACGCGACACTGCTCGTCTCGCCAGGCTTTCTAGAGAAGATCCGCGGCCACATCGATCGAGGGCGCCTCAGCACCGCCAAGCTGGAATCACGCCTCAGCGCAAGCGCGCTCGCCCAGACTGCGCTCGTCGAGCTGCACTCCACCGGCGCCTCGCCCAAGGCGGCCCAAGTGCTCGGCCGGGAAGTCGTGGAAGAGTTCTTGTCCAACCTGCAAGCCGAAGCCACCAGCACGACCGCTGTGCAGCAGACGCAGATCGAAGCCTCGATCGCAAGCCTGAGTTCGCGCATCTCCGCGCTGAAGGCGTCGGCGAGCGCCACCAGCATCTCCGGGGCGGCGAGCATCAGCGCGCTGCAGGCCTCTCAGCAGGCGCTTATCAACCAGAGCGCGACGCTCATCGCCAACGGCCTCGCTCAGGGAACGAGCGTCGCCCTCTCGGCGCCCCCCGCGGCAAGCGCGAATCCGATCAGGCCGCGGCGCTTGCTGAACCTGCTCGCCGGTCTGTTGCTCGGCATTCTGCTGGGTGTCGCCATAGTCTGGATGCGACATGTCCTGCGACCGGGCGTGCGCTCGGCCGAGGAGGCCGCCGCGCTCCTCGGAGACGTCCCAGTGCTCGCGTCGGTGCCGCTGCGCCAAAACCTCACGCGCGATGATCCCGCGCTGCTCGAGGCTTACAGCGTCTTGCAGACGAACCTGGTATTCGCCATGCGCAACCGGGACTTTAGGATGGTTACGTTCCTCAGCGCGAATCCGCAAGAGGGAAAGACCTCAGTGGTCGTAGGGCTGGCCGACGCAGCGGTTCGCTGGGGACAGAACGTCCTCGTAGTGGACGGCGACATGCGCGCGGGCACGCTCTCGAAACGCCTAGGACAGGAGAGCCACTCTGGATTGGCCGAGGTGCTCCAGGGATCGATCGATCTCGACGATGCGCTGGTCGCGTTGAGCCCTCGCCTTTCACTCATGCCCACCTTAACCTCCCGCATCGATCCTCCGAGTCTGCTCTCGGGAACTCAGATGAAGGACCTCACGGCCGAGTTGCGAGCGCGATTCGACATCGTTCTTATTGACTCGCCGCCGATCGCGAGCCTGGCCGACGGGCTGATCCTCGCCTCGCTCTCGGACGCCGTCGTCCTCGTGGCGCGCACCGATCTGACCACCCCTTCAGACCTGATCGGGGCCGCGACGCGCCTGCGTCAAAGCGACACACCGGTAGTAGGGCTGGTGGTGTTCGAGGAGCAAGCTGTCGAGAGCTACTACTACGCGCGGGAGGAGAGTGACCCAGCGCCGAGAAAGAGCCGGCGGGTGGAGCGCGACAAGGCGATGCTCTCCTGAGTAGCAGCCACCGGCACACAAGGCTCCTGCTGTGGGGTGCCTCAGCATTGGGTCTGCTGGCTCTGCAGCCGCTGCTGATGCGCCCCACGATCGCGATCGCGCTCGCAGCAGCAGCGTTGGCAACTTGGCTCGCCTGGAGATCGGTCGCCTATCCGCTTGCCCTCTCCGGCGTTCCGTCGCTCCTGGACGCCATCTTGGGGTATGACCCCGTGCCGAAAGGGGGTATCACGTTCATCTTTGCCGTCTGGATCGGACTGGCCGTGATGTTCGCGATCATGCGAGGAACGCATGGGACGGCGCTCCGCGTCCTGATGTCGGCGCCAGTCCTGCTGTCCGTCGCTCTGCTTGTCCTCATGCTCCTGCGCCTCGGCCCCTCTCCAGCCGAGGCCTACGGAAGCATGAAGGTTCAGCTTTTCATTGCCGACAACCTCGTCTTCATGCTCGGAGCTATCTTTGTCGGCTCCAACAGAAGCGATCTACGCCTGGCGCTGATGATCTTTCTTGTTGTCACCTCGGCTGCCGCGCTGCTCTTGATGTTCAAGTTGCTGAGCGGGCACATCCATGCTGCGTTCGATAGTCGCTTCTCCCTTTCGGCCAAGGAATACCCAATTTATCTGGGGCGTGAGAGCGCCAACGGCGTGGTGATCGCAATCTATGCCGCCCTCGCAGCCACTCGGCTCAGCGCGCGAATGGCGGCCGTCGCGGTGCTCCCGCTACTTACCGTCGCCATGCTCGCAGCTGGCTCGCGCGGTCCGGTCGTGGCGTTTGCGGTCGGACTCATCGCCCTGCTCGGGCTCGTCGCGACGAGCCCGCAGGCGCGACGCCGACTGCTGCTGGTGGGAGCAGGGCTACTCGGAGCCGCAATCCTCGTCCCCCTGGCCCTACCGAGCTCCTCTATCGGAAGAGCCATATCGACGCTCCTCGGCAGCACCAGCGGCCTCTCCTCGAACGGTCGGAGCCAACTTTGGGCACAGGCGTTTTCGTCGTTCGCCGAGCATCCGCTGTTCGGGCTGGGAACGGGTGGGTTCGCGGCGCTCGACCCAGAAAAACTGTACCCACACAACATCTTGCTGGAGATGAGCGTCGAGCTCGGCATCGTCGGCACCGTGCTGATCGCCGGCATTGTCGTCAGCTTCGCAAGGCGGCTATATGCGGCCTGGCGGACGACCAACGCTCGCGACATGATCGAGGCGGCTACCCTGATCGCGCTGTTCGTGATGATCTTTGTAAACGCCCTCTTCTCGGGAGCCATTCAGGACAACGCGGAGCTATGGCTCTGGGGTGGGATGGGAGTTGGGATGAGCTCCAGGCTCGTCACACAGCGAGGGAAGGCCTGGCGGTCACAGATGCGCAACTTCCCCAGCACCAGAGCGCCAATGCTCGGCGCCTCTGGATCCCGACTGGGCTCCGATGCCGTCTGAATCGCCCTGACGGCGAAAGGCAGAGCGCTGCTACGGGCAACCGGACGACAGCAGGATGCGGAGCGTCGACGGAGCGCCAGTGATGGGCTGGTGATGGTCTGCGACGTCGACCTGGAGATGCCTGATGCCACGCGTACACACACGATTGAGGTTGCGCGTGGCTTCGCAGCGGAGGGCCTACACGTGGACCTCTTGACACGCGGCGCCGATCCCAACTTGGCAGGGGTCTGCCATCACCGTGCGCGCGGCGCTGAGGATCGGCGCGCGTTTCGCATCTTCGATCTCAACGCCCTCGCGTTGACGATCCTTCTCAGACGCCGCCACAGCGCCGCTAGATGCTATGTGCGCCACAGGTGGAGCAATATCCCGATCATCATCGCGGCCCGTCTGCTCGGGTACCGCGTCGTCACGCAGGTCGACGACATCGCTTACGGTCGTCACCACGAGCCGGATATCCCACTCGTGGTCGACTACGTCAAGCGCATGACCGCCATCCTGATGGGTCGCCTTTCGAACGGGATCGTGGCCGTGACGCCCCAGATCAAGACGCTGCTGGTCGAGGAGTTTCACGCTCCGGCCGATCGAATCGCGGCGCTTCCCAACGGCGTGGACGTGGACTTCTTTCACCCTCTCCCACGCACCGAGGCGATCACACGCGCCGGACTCGAGCCGGCGTGCCGCTACACCGTCTTCTGCGGTCACTTTCAGCCCTGGGTCGACTTTGACACACTGCTCGAGGCCTTCTCGATCGTGGCTGATGCATCTCCGAACGCACGCCTGATCTTGCTTGGCGACGGCTCCGAACGGGAGCGCGTGGAAGCAGAGATACGCCGTCTCAAACTTGGGACCGTTGTCGATATCACGGGCTTCCTACGCGATCGTGCTGCGGTGAGGGACCTGCTCGCGGCGGCCACCGTTACGGTTGCGGCGCATCGCAGCGAGTATGTCAGCCACTTCGGTGTGAGTCCCACCAAGCTCGCCGAGTATCTGGCTGTCGGTCGAGCCGTGGTCGTCCAGGATGTGCCGGGATTGCGCGAGGTGGTGGCTGAGAACCGCGTGGGCATCGTGGTACCGGCGGACCCCAAAGCAGTCTCGCAGGCGATCGTCTCGCTACTGGAGGATCCTCAGCAGGCTGACGAACTCGGCGCAAATGGCCGGCGCCTGGCAGAGCAGGTCTACTCCTGGCGTGCGATCGTGCGCCGCACGATCCCCCTGTTCGGGATCTGAGTAGCTGCGCGCGGACGCCGGGCGGCGCGGGTACGGATTTTTCCGCTATCTATCGCCGGCGGCGACCGTCAAGCGAGCGCTCGTACAGCTCGGTGTAGATTCCTTCCAGTTGCCTAACCACTATGTCAATGTCAAACTTGGCGAGTTGACGCTCATGCGCGGCTTGCCCAAGTCGCGACGCCAGCGGGCGATCTTTGAGCAGCGTTCCGATGGCTGCCGCGAGCTCGGCGGGTGCGCCCGGCTTGACCAACAACCCGTGGACGCCGTCCTCGATCAGCTCGGGCACCCCCCCGACGGCCGTGGCTACGATCGGTGCGGCCCCGGCCATGTACTCCATTACGGCCAGCGGGCTGCCCTCGCGTCTCGAGGAGAGCACCGCGACGTCGAGCGCGCGAATCAGGTCAGGCACATCGTTGCGACGCCCAAGCAGGCGGACCTCCTCGGAGACGCCAAGGTCGCCGATCAGCGCGCCGAGCCTCTCACGCTCCGGTCCCACGCCCGCGATCACGCAGCGGATCGGGCCAGCATGCTCACGCTTGAGCAGGGCGATCGCGTGAATCAGGTCCTCGTGCCCCTTCTCGGGGAAGAGTCGTCCGATCGCTCCCACGAACCCCGTGTCCGACGCGACTCCGAACTCGCGGCGCACATCATGGCCGTCCGGATGCGGACGGCCAATTCCGTTGGGGAGGAAGGCGATACGAGCAGGCGGAATGTGCTCCACGTCAATCATCTTTTGACGGTCGCGCTCTGATACTGCGATCAGTACATCCCCGCCACGCGCGACGACCTTGCGATCTAGAAACCGCCGCACCGGCTTTCCCTCAAATGCCCAACCGTGCTCGTGGTTGACGATCACGGGCACACGCGCCAAGCGCCCGACGATCGTCCCGGGGACGCTGGCCCTCGGCATGTGACAGTGGAGCAGGTCGATCTTGGCGCCCGCGAGAGATCTGTAGAGGCGACCCCAGGGAGCCACTGAAAGCTGCGAGCGGCGCGCCAGCCTCACCACCTCCACGCCGGAGCCTTCGAGCTCCGCGAAGTCCCGCTCGTTGATCGCGTCAAGCCCGCCCATCGGCGGATCGATCACGCACAGGGCACGGCGGAAGCGCTCAGGGTCGAGCCGGTTTGTGAACTCGAACGCGAGCCGCTCCGCGCCGCCATAGCAGCGGCCGACGTGCAGCGCGAGGGCCATGACAGCGATGCGCCCGTCACCCCCGAGTACCGGCCTCACGTCGTGCGAATCATCGACACAGAGCGAACACTCGTCCTCCCTTGGCTGTACTTGGGTGCCTCGACCACCACGGCGCGTCGACACGGCTGGCGCGCTGATCATAGCCAGCCTGAGAGGCACTCCTGAAGGCTCCGTTATGGTTGCGCGTACGTGATCGACCTGCACAGCCACGTGCTCCCGGGAATAGACGACGGCCCGCAGACGATCGAGGACTCACTCGAGCTGGCGCGAGCCGCGCACAGCGCCGGCACACGCACGATGGTCGCAACCCCGCACGTCAGCTGGCATTACCTCAACACGAGCGCGACGATTGCCTACGCGGTGAAGACGCTACGCGAGCGGCTGCAGACGGAGGGGTTGTCCCTGGAGATCCGCGCGGGGGCCGAGATAGCAATGACTCGCATCGGCGAGTTGGGTGACGACGAGCTCTCGCGACTGCGGCTCGGGGACGGACCTTGGATCCTGGTGGAGCCGCCGTTCTCGACGGTGGCGACCGGACTGAAGCCGACCCTGCTCGAGATTCAGCGGCGGGGCCAGCGCATCGTATTGGCCCACCCCGAGCGCTGTCCCGCGTTCCAACGCAAGCCGGATCTGTTGAGCTCGCTCGTGGGCAGGGGAATGCTCACGTCGATCACCGCCTCTTCGCTCATCGGCGCCTTCGGCTCCCACGTGCGCCGTTTCGCGCTCCAGCTCGTGCGTGACGGCGTCGTCCACAATGTCGCCTCCGACGCCCACGATCATCTGCGTCGCCCACCGAACGTGCTTGCGGCGCTCGAGCAGGCCGGGCTCGGGCCCCTTAGCGACTGGCTGACACGGGCCGTGCCCAGCGCGATCTTGGACGGCAGTGAGATTCCGACCCGCCCCGAGGTGGCACTGCGATATGTGCGTGGGCCACGGCGGGCGTGGTGGCCAGCGCGTCGTTGAGCGCTCGCCCTCTTGCGACAAAGCGCTCGAGGGCCCGCGGGCAGTGAAGCGAGCACGGGGATCGGCGCTCACGCAAGCCTGACGATCGCCACGATCATCCCAATGAGGACGAATATGACAATCGCAACTTGCATCCAGATCCAACTCGCGGGCATGACTACATAAAGCCTACGACAACCGGCGAGGGCCGACGTTGCCTGCGCTACCCTGTCCCGATGCCGGTCTCGAGCGTACGGATGCGTGGACGGCTCGCGTTATTGATCGGCTTGGCGACGTTGGCGGGCCAGCTGGTAGGCGCACTCGCCCCGGCCTCCGGCGCGGCCGACAGAGATCCGGCTCACGCGTCATCGGTCGCCCCGCTGATGGGGGTCACGATCCCGACCGGTGGCGGCGTCGCGAGCAGCGCGATCGCCGACGCTCACGCGCTCCACGCGGGTGTCGTGCGCGTCGACGTCCTGTGGTCCAACCTCGAGCCCGTCGGCGCCGGCCAGCTGGAAGGCCGTGCTCTGGGGGAACTTGATCGCACGGTCCACGAAGCGGCGGCGGCAAACCTGAAGGTGATCATGCTCGTGGAAGGTACGCCGTGCTGGGATTCCTCGGCGCCAGCGAAGTTGCTGAAGCGCTGCGTAGCCGGCCAGCACAGCGCCGCAAACGCTTGGCCGCCGAGTGAACCCTCCGACTACGCTGCCTTCGTTGCCTACCTGGCAGCCCGCTACGGCAGCAGCCTGGCGGCCATCGAAATCTGGAGCGAGCCCGACCAAGCCAACGAACTGTACTTCGCCGGCCCTGAAAAAGCGCGCCGCTACGCAGCCCTCCTGCGAGCCGCATACCCCGCTATCAAGGCAGCTGACCCGCAGGTGCCCGTGCTCGCCGGTGCGCTCGTCGGGTCCAACGGGGCATTCCTTCGCGCTCTCTACGCGGCGGGGATCAAGGGCTATTACGACGGCCTCTCCGTCCATTTCTATAACCTCGTGCTCGCCTCGGTGCGCTCGATTCACGATGTGCAGATCGCCAACGGCGACACGACTCCGCTTTGGCTCAACGAGTTCGGGTGGAGCAGCTGTTACCCAAAGCTCAAGGTCCAGTCCGAACTTGCCTGCGTCACGCCCGCCACACAGGCTTTGAACCTCACCAACGTCGTGCGATCGCTGGCGAGCGCGCCTTACATAGCCGCGGAGGTTGTCTACCAGCTACAGGACTCCAGTGGCACGAACTCCGGGCTCCTCAACGCGGCAGGCGCGCGCAAGCCCGCATTTGCGGCCCTGGCAAGCGCGTTTGCCTCTCCGTTCGCGAGCGTCAGCCCTGTCACCCTGAGCTTGCGCCGCCAAGGCGGACGGGTTCTCGCCAGCGGCTCGGCGCCCAACGGCGACTACATGCAGCTCGAAGCCTTCCAGGGAAGCGTCTTACGCTACCTCGCCACGTTCACCCTCAATCGATTCAACCGCTACTCGATAGCGCTGCCGTCGGCGCTGGGCGCCCACGGCCTTCGCGTCCGCGTATTTCAACAGTGGGGCGGTCTGAGCAAGGCCGCCCACGCGAGCGTTTGATCACGCGGCATTGCGGAACAGCGCGATGAACGTCAGTGCCAGGATCTTGAGATCCAGGCCGAGCGACCAATTGCCTATGTAGTAGTTGTCCAACTCGATGCGGTCGGCAAGGGAGGTCTGGCCCCTCAGGCCGTGCACCTGCGCCCAGCCGGTGATCCCCGGCTTGACGCGGTGGCGGTCGCCGTAGCGGATGACGTCCTGCAGGAACAGTTCGACGAACTCGGGGCGCTCGGGACGCGGGCCCACGAGGCTCATCCGCCCACGCAGGACATTCAACAGCTGCGGCAGCTCGTCCACGGAGGTGTTACGCAAAACACGCCCGACGGCGGTGCGGCGATCTTCGCCCTCGACCCCTCCGGGAGCGATATCGCCCGCGAGCAGGAACTCGAGCGCGCTCGGCGGCTCCTCGCTCGGCTCGCTGGGCAGTGGAGGCATCCGCATCGAGCGGAACTTGTAGAAGTTGAACACCTTTCCATCCCGCCCGACACGCCGCTGCTTGAACAGCACAGGCCCCGGAGAGCTCAGGCGCACCGCGGCGGCCGCGCACGCGATCACCGGAGAGAGCACGATCAGCAGCAGCAACGCGAGCACGCGGTCCAGGGCGTGCTTGATCGCGAACTGCAGCCCATCGGGATCAGCGCTCTTGAACGACAGCAGCGGCAGCCCACCGACCGTGTCATAGCCCACCCGGTCATTGATCGTGTCGAACATGCGAGGAACGACCGAGACCTCGATGCCCCGCTCCTGGCAGTGCCTGATGACACGGCTGACTTGCGCGTCGGTTGCCGAGGAGAAGGCGACGATCAGGTTGCGCACGCCCGTACGCTTGACCGTCTCGTCAAGGTCTTCGACGGTGCCCAAGACAGGCACATTGCGCCCCCCGACCTCGGCCACCGAGCGTGGTTCCTCGTCGAGGAAGCCGACCGGACAGAGCCCGTACTCGGGATGGCCCTCCAGCCGCCGCGCCACCTGCGAGCCGACCATGCCGGCGCCCATGATCAAGACCGGCTTGCCCACGAGCCGGCGCTCGCGCGCCCAGCGCTGGGCGAAGGAGAGCGCCACGCGACCGAGCCCGACGCCGATCAGGGCGAACAGCCATGCCCTCAGCCAGACCGACTGGCTGGGAATCTGACCGTTGAGGAAGCTGCCGAGCACCGCCACCGCCATCGCCGCAACGGATACTCCGCTGAGCACGGGTACGACGGCGTCGAGCACCAGCGTGCGCAGACGAGCGCGGTAGAGGCCGCGCACGTAGAACAGCAGCACGACGAGCGGAGGCAGCGCGAACACGGGAGCGCCGATCGCCGAGACATGCAAGATCGCGCGCACGCCGCCTACAGAGATCGCGACCGCGGCGCACACCAGGAGGAAGTCGATGGCCGGCTGAAGCAGCCCCCAGCCTCGCCCCTCCAGAAGCCATTGCAGCGGACCCGACAAGCTTCGCGTCCGCAGCACCCTGGGGGCGGGCGCGTCATGGGCCAGTTCGCCGCGAAGCGGAAGGGCCGCCGAGGTCTGTTGGCTGATTTGTGCGCGATCCATGCGTGTTGGCTTTCCTGATCCCTAGCTACTTGACTACTCGGGCGCAGCGCGGCACGCCTTTAGCTCGCATGCCTGGCACGCCTTTAGCTCGCATGCCTGCTACCTGGGTGTGCGCGCAAGGCGCCTCGTGAGCACACCGGTCAGCAGGAGGGATCCCGCCGCCAGGAGAATGTAGAGAAGATCGTCCTCGGAGACGCCGAACGCATCGGCATCGAGGGTGACCGAGCGAGCGGCGACTGAGCTGGCTGGCGAGGGGCGGGCCGTGTTGAGGGAGGGCGCGCTCACGCGGGCGGTGGGCTTGCCGGCGTGCCCCAGCGCCCTGGCGGGACGGCCCGGCACGGCGGCCCTGGACGAGATCGGCGCAGGGCTGCCACCGTGTGCGCTGACGCTTTCCAGGCTGGCGATACCTCCCGAGCCGACGGAGCCCCCGGGGCCCCGAGGCCCATTGAGCAGCGTCGAGCCGAGGATCACCTGGCTGCCCTGCCCTGGCCCCCCATAGCCGCTTACGAGTGGGTTCGCGCTCGCGGTAGCGGAGCTCACCGAGAGCGCCGACGCGATTAGCGTCGCCATCTTGATCGCCCGGGCGCTGCTCATGCTGCCTGCTGCTTTCCTTCCGTGGCCAGAGGCGATGCCATCAGCTATCCGTGCCACATTCGCCTCCAGAGTTCTCCAACGTCGACTGCCAGCCCTAGCCCCCTCACAATCTACTGGAGCTAGACGGCCATGTCGAGACATGAGAGCCCCTCGTCGGGTGATCTCTTGCTTTTTACGAGAGTTCTTCAGCTTTGACGAGAATCAGGCGATCGAGCTCCGCGATGTTCAGCCTTCGCCTGCCCGCACCACCGCCAGGGCCTCGCGGCAGCCGATTCGCGCGGGTTCAGCGCACGGCCCGCTCGAGCAGCTCGAGCGCGCTCGCCCGCCGGCCTGCGGCCGAGGCGATCGCGCCGAGCTCGAGCGTGGCGTAGGCGTCGCCGGGGGTGCGCGCCGAGCGCGAGCGAGAAGTCGTGTTCGGCGCGCGCGAGGTCGCCGAAGCGCAGCGCGATGCTGCCGGCGAGGAGATCGGCCTGGTCGCTCAGCGGGTCCAGCGCGCGCGGCCTCTTCGAGGCGCGCGTAGGCCGCTGAGCGGCGCGATCGGCCAGACGCGCGCGGCGCGCTCGACCTCGAGTTCGCTGAGCCACGGCGCCGCCAGCGAGACCGTCGCAGCGAGCACCGCCAGGCCGCCGCTAGGCCCAGCGACCGCCAAGCAAGCCCGAGGCATATCGCAGGCGCCGACGGAGGCACACTTCGCTCGTGTGCCGTCGGGCGGTCCGGTCGCGCGTCGCGAGGCCGCTCGACGGCTCGAGCGTCACGCTGCGATGGCGCGAGCGAGCAGGCGATGCCGAGCAGCGCGAACGCGGGGGCGCCCAGGCCCGCGAACTCCCAGAACCAGTCGAAGGAGCCGTGCACGGCCCAGTAGGCGAAGCCCGCCAGCGCCGCGGCCGCGACCGAGCGCGCGAGCGGATCGCCGCCGCCGCAGAGCGCTGCCGCGGCCGCCAGCAGCGCGGCTCCCAGCCCGACGAGCGCGAGCAGCGCGCCGACGAGGCCCGTCTCGACTAGCGTGCGCAGCTCGACGCTGTGCGGGTAGCGCGGCGTCTCTTCGCTGCGCCCGTGTGCAGGTACTGCTGCTGGAAGTTGTCGGCGCCGATCCCGACCA
Organism: uncultured Solirubrobacteraceae bacterium; assembly: GCA_963722435.1. Taxonomy (GTDB): domain Bacteria; phylum Actinomycetota; class Thermoleophilia; order Solirubrobacterales; family Solirubrobacteraceae; genus Palsa-744. The sequence goes on from CAVRKZ010000002.1 coordinate 574,808, forward strand.
GCGGATGGGCGAGGAATTCGTCGAGCGCCACGCGGTAGAAGTCATAGCGGTTGCTGCCCAGGCCGCTGACGAGCCGGTTGCCGCTGCGCGTTGGCCGCGTAGCCGTGCCCTCTTGAAGGTGTCCCAGCGCGTGCCTGATCCGTGTCACCGGATTGCCCGCCGCCACGAGCCGCCGACCGCGAGCACCGCGAGCAGCGTCGCCAGCGCGAGCGCGCCACAGCCCTGCGGCACCTCGCGCTGGCCGGCTCGGCGAGACAGGGGGCGACGGCTCTCGAGCGCGGCGCCGAGCGCGACGATCGAGCCCGACCGCTAGCGCGGCGAGGAACATCGCCAGCGATGGCGGCGTGCAGCCGCCGCCGTTGACCTCGCCGCCGTCGAGGATGCGTCGCCCACGCGCAGCACCGCCGGCGCGGTCAGCCCGATCCCGAGCGCGACCGGCACGAGCGTGCGCGAACGTGCGCGCGCGCCCGGGCAGCAGCGCGAACACGAGGACGAGCATCACCGGCGTCGCATACAGCGAGCCGCGGCTCTGGCTGAGCAGCGCGACGTCGGCGAGCAGCACCGCGCCGCCCGCCAGCAGCGCCCCGCAGCGCCCACGGCAGGCGCTGCGCTGCGCGCGAGCAGCAGGGCCGGCCAGGCGGCCATCAGCCACTGGGCCGCGTCCGCGTTTTCATAGCCCGCGGGATAGTCCAGGCGGCCGCCCGGAAGCAGGCGTCGGCAGGCTGCTGCCGGCGGCGCTGTCCATGTGCAGCGCCACGAACGCCGCCAGGCCGATCATCGCGAGCGTCCACGCCACCAGCAGCAGCGCCGCGCTGGCGCCCGCGCTGCGGCCACAGCGCGAACAGCGCGAACACGAGCAGGTACAGCAGCGTGCGGTTGGCGCCTTCCCAGGCGTCTCCCGGCACGGCCGCCCACAGGATCGAGAGAAAGCTGAGCGCGGTGTAGCAGCGCAGGCACGCCAAGCGCGATCCGCACCGGCACGCGGCATCTCGCGCCACGCGCGGCCCGCAGCGCGAGCGCGACGCCAGCAGCGCCAGCACGATCAGCCCGCCCGGCGCCCAGTGGGTCACCGGATAGCCCGCCTGGCTGGCGGCCCACACGACGAACAGCGCGAGCGCCGCGAGCGCGGGAACGGTCGCGGGGGCCTCGCGCAGTGACAGCCGTCAGCGTCGCTGGTCATCGGGCCAACAATAATCGCTCGCCGTGGCGGACCCCGCCAGCTGGTCGCTCGCTTCTACGAGGACGCATACGCTGCACCCGAGGACGAGGCGGCCAGCGTACGCGCGCTGGCGCGCACTGGGCGCGGTCGCCAAGGCCGAGCACGTGATCGCGCTGTGCGCGCGCGCCGGCATCGCGCCCGCGAGCACGCTGGAGGTGGGCTGCGGCGACGGCGCGCTGCTGTGCGAGCTTCACCGCCGCGGCTTCGGCGGGCGCCTGGCGGGCGTCGAGATCGCGCCGGCCGCGGTCGCAGATCGCGCGCGAGCGCCCGGAGATCGAGTCGGTCGAGCTGTACGACGGCGCTGCACGCTCCCGTCGGCGACGGCGCGTACGAGCTCGGCGTGCTCTCGCACGTGCTCGAGCACGTGCCCGACCCGCGGCGCTGCTGGGCGAGGTCGCGCGCGCCTGCCGCGCCGTCGTCGTCGAGGTCCCGCTCGAGGCAAACCTGTCCGCGCGGCGCGCTCCAAGCGCGAGCACGCCGCACGAGGTCGGCCACCTGCAGCGACTCGACCGCGCGCGCGTGCAGCGCGATCGCGCGCGCGCCGGGCTTGACGCGTCGCAGGCGAGCTGAGGACGCGCTGTCGCTGCGAGGTGCATCGCTTCTTCGCCGACCGCGGCGCCAGCTGCAGCAGCGCGAGCGTCAAGTGGGCCGTGCGCGCCGCGGGCTGCACCGGCTCGCGCCGGCGCTCGCGCGCCGCCTCTTTACCGTGCACTACGCCTGCCTGTGTCTGCCAAGCTCGGGCGCGTAGCCCCGAGAGCGGCTCGCAGTCGCGCACGCGCTAGCGTTCTCGATCGAACCCCGTGGAGCAAGAGAGATGGCGAGCGATCACCACGCCTACACGGCGCCCGCGGCGCGCAGCAGGCGAGCCTGCCTGCGGACGCGATCTCCTACGAGGACCTCTATGCGCGCTGGGAGCGCGGCAACTGGTGCTGCCACGGAGCTCGACTTCAGCGAGGACGCGCGCCAGTGGCGCGAGGAGTTCACCGAGTTCGAGCGCACAGGCGGCGCTGTGGAACTACTGCCTGTTCTTCTGGGGCGAGGACGCCGTCGCCAGACAATCTCTCGCCCTACATCGACGCGGCGCCGCTGCGAGGAGCAGAAGTACTTCCTGGCCACCCAACAGGTCGACGAGGCGCGCCACGCGGTCTTCTTCAAGCGCTTCATGCACGAGGTGTGCGGCGTCGGCGACGGCTCGATGGCGACGGCCTGCACGCGATCAAGCCGCAGCTCACGCCCGGGCTTTCGCAAGATCTTCGATCGCCTGGACACGATGGCCGACGAACTGCGCGCGAGCGCACGCCGGCCGATGCTGGCGGCCGCGGTGACGCTCTATCACATCGTGATCGAGGCCTCGCTGGCGCAGCCCGGCCAGCACTTCATCTGCAGCTACCTGGAGAGCCGCGATGTGCTGCCCGCGTTTCGCGCGGGAATGGCCAACGTCGCCGCCGACGAGCAGCGCCACATCGGCTTCGGCGTGAAGCTGCTGGCCGACCTGAGCCGCGAAGATCCCGTTGGCGTGCCGAGAGCCGTCGCGCGCATTCTGCGCGAAGTCACGCGCTACACCGCCCAGGTGCTCATGCCGCCCGACTGGGACGAGCGCTACATCACCGTGTTCGGCTCCACATACGACGAGGTCGGCGTCGAAGGGCTCAACTCGATGACGACCAAGCTGCGCTCCGCAGGACTCGCCATGGAGACGCTGCCCGGCCCGCCGATGCTGCCGCCGGGACTCTCCGCACTGGAGATCTCCGAGCGCGGTCGCGCGCTCGCGCAGGCCGGCGTCATCGGAGTGCGCGAGGGCCCCACGCTGCGCGATCCGCCACGCTCGCGCTGCTGTTCGACACCATCAGCCGCCAGGTCAACCCCCACCACGGCCTCAGCGGCCGAACGGTCTTCCAGTGGGAGTTCATCGACCCCGACATGCCCACCTGGCACCTCACCGTCGAGAACGGGTCAAGCGCTGCAGCCCAGGGCGAGGCGCCATCCCCCGACTTGCGCCTGCGCCTGCGCTACCAGGACTGGGTGGACATCGTCGGCCAGCGCCTCGACCCGCTGCGGGCGCTTCTCAGCGGTCGCCTGCGGACCCGCGGCAACCCCCTCGGGTTACGCCGGCTCGGCAAGGTCTTTCCGAGGGACTGAACGAGAGTCGAGCCCCGGCAGCGATCGGCCACGCGCCGATAGACTGTCCCGCGATGGACGATCGCCTGGAACGTGAGCGTGAGTTCCACGATCGTGTCTACAGTGAGCAAGCACGGCGCCCCACGGGGCATTTCTACTCGGCCACGGCTTCGTTAGCCAAGTGGTACAGGGAGACGCTCAACGCACACGCGCCCGGCGCTCAGGTGCTCGAGTACGGCTGCGGAGCCGGCAGCCTTGCGTTCGAGCTCGCCCGCAACGGCGCCCACGTCGTTGGGATCGACCTCTCCCCTGTTGCGATCGAGCGGGCGAGCGAGCGGGGTCGTGCCGAGGGCCTCGAGGCGCAGCTCGAGTTCCGCGTGATGAACGCCGAGCAGCTCGATTTCCCTGACGAGAACTTCGACCTCGTATGCGGCTCAGGCATCCTGCACCATCTCGACCTCGCGCGCTCCTACGCCGAGCTTGCCCGGGTGCTCAGGGGAGACGGGGTCGGAGTCTTCGGCGAGCCGCTCGGGCACAACCCGGCGATCAACGCGTACCGGAACCGCACGCCCGAGCTGCGGACGGTCGACGAGCACCCCTTGCGAGTCGATGACCTCGCGCTCGCGGAACGCTTCTTCAATGACGTCGAAACGCGCTTCTTCACCCTCTCCTCGCTCGCCGCCGTTCCGCTGCGCGGCCTACCAGGCTTCGAGCGCCTCCTCAGCGGCCTCGACGGTCTCGATCGTCTGCTCTTCCGAGTTGCGCCCCCGTTGCGCCGTCACGCGTGGATGGTCGGCATGACCCTGCGCGGCCCGCGACACGCCGAGGCCGGCGCAGGCACATAGCCGCCTGCCGACTCGCGCGGCCCGACGCCCATCATCGGACTCGACCAGCTAGCCGGGTGAGAACTCTCGCTCGGCCGCAACGGAATCGCCGAGGGAGGCCGATGGGGCCACCCCAGCGCCAGCGGTGGAGGCTCCGGCGGGCGTGCGCCGGGACCCTGAGCCCGGGGACCGTGAGCTAGACGCTGCCGATCGCGCGATCGGCGCCTGGGAGTCCACGGCGGCGGAGGATCCCGCGGCGCCGGCTTCCAACGCCTGCTCAGGGCCGAACTCGCGGCTGGCCATGCGGGCCGGCGTGAGCGCCGCCGAAGCTGCGACGGGCGCGCGGACGGCGGCGGGCGGCGAGCTGCCAGCGCCGGCCGCGAGATCGCCCGTCTGGTATCCGGGGGGCGCACGCCGCCACGGACGGCTGAGTGAGCCAGCGAACGCCTGTGGACACGCGTGGGCGCCCGGTGGGCGCCGTCGAGAGCGATACAGCCCGCGCCAACGCCGAGCGCGACCAGACAGCCAACGGCGAGCTTGGCACCGAGCGGTCCGCCGGCGAGCAGCCAGCCTCCGCCGGCCGCACCACCCGCGCCGGCCGCCCCCGACGCGGGCAGGGCTCCGCCGAGCGCACGTCCCGCCCGCAGGCCCGCGCCCGTCGCGCCACCAGCAGTTCCCCCGGCGCCGTGCGCGCCGGCGTGCGCGCCACTGGCGTGAACCCCCTCTCCAGCCCGCGCGAGAATGCCGGCCCCGAGACCCCACGGTAGGAACACCGGTGGCAGGATGGCGGCCAGCCCGCGCAGCGAGGCGACGTAGGAACGGCAGGCGGGACACTGGGCGCTATGCCTCAGGGCGAGCGCGTGGCGCTCGCCGTCGGGGTCGAGCACGCCAAATGCGAAGGCCCGCATGAGCGAGCGCTGCTCCTCGCACCACGCGTCCTCGCTGATCGTCCGTACGATCGCGCCGACCTTGGCGGCAACGCCTGGGCGACCCGCGCCGCGGCCCTCCATCAACTTGCGCATTCGCCGCTCGCTCACCTGCATGCAGGCGGCGGCGTCGGCGCGCGAGAGCCCCTGCAGGTAGCAGAGCGAGGCCGCCTCGCGCTCGCGCTCATTCAGGCGCACGCGCAGGGCCTCGAAGAGCTGGCGCAGGCGCACGCGGTCGTCGAGCTCCTCTGCGATGTCTCGCTCGAGCGCGCACACGTCGGGGCCCGGCGCCGGAGCCATGCGCGCGCCCGTCGCGGGAAATCGCTGCAGAGCGAGCTCGCCCCCGCCGTGCGCTCGCGTGCGCGCTCGATGCTCGTCGAGCGCTCGGCGGTGGGTGACGAGCGAGAGCCACGCGGCAGGACTGGAGACCTGCTCACCCTCGAGCACGGCCACGTAGAGCCCCTGCCAGGCCTGGGCATAGGCGGCCTCGAGATCGGCGTGGTCGAGGACCACACCGCTCGCCGCGAGGCGGCGCCGCACGCTCGCCAGCACGCGCCCGCGCAGGGCCTCGAACTGCTCGCGCAGCAGGCGCTCGGCACGGTGGCGGCGCAGGCCTAGGGGGCTCATCGGCGCAGGCCGAGGGGGCTCATCAGCAGAGCCTCGGCGGACTCATCGGCGGAGGTTATGTGAACCGTGCCGGGGCGGCGAGGACCGGCACGGGACCGCCCTGGAGATCTCGCTCGCAGCGAGATATTTTCGGGCTTTCAGGCGCGTTTGGGATGCCCGGCGCCGATACTCGCGATCTGCGCGAGAGTGACCTCGCGCATGTCCTCGCCGGCGCGCCGTGCCCTGTGCCACGCGACGGTCAGCCGCAGAGCCTCCTCGAGATCGCACACGGCTCGCCAGCCGAGCTCGAGTTCGGCCTGGCTCGAGTCGAGCGCCAGGTGGGCCGTCTCAGGCGGATTTGGGCCCTCGTCGAGGACCCATTCGAGCGCGCCCTCCCACAGCTCGGCGAGGCGCTCGACAACCCAGCCCACGGGCCGCTCATCGGCTGCACGCGGGCCGAAGTTCCAGGCACGGGCCGCTGAGGGGCTGTGCCAGAGCTCCTCGGCGAGACGCAGGTAGCCAGCGAGTGGGCTGAGCACGTGCTGCCAGGGGCGCACGGCGCGGGGGTTGCGCACGAGCGCCGGCCGGCGCTCGTCGATCGCGCGCTGCAGGTCGGCGAGCAGGCGATCCTCACCCCAGTCGCCCCCGCCGATCACGTTGCCCGCACGCGCGCTCGCCACCCGCGTGGCCCCGTCGTGCGAGAAGAACGAGCGCCTGTAGGCGGCCGTGACGAGCTCCACACAGGCCTTGGAGCTCGAGTACGGATCAGCTCCACCGAGCGGGTCTTGCTCGACGAAGCGCCGAGCGACCCCGGCGGTGGTCTCGTAGCACTTGTCCGAGGTGACCACCACCACCGCGCACACGTCCCCGCCCATCGCGCGTAGCGCCTCCAGTACGTTGATCGTGCCCATCACGTTCACCTCGTAGGTCATCGCGGGATCGCGCAGCGAGCGACGCACGAGTGGCTGAGCTGCAAGATGCAGGAGCACCTCGGGGCGCTCGCGCGCGATGGCGGCTTGCACCGCGCGGGCGTCGCGCAGGTCGAGAGCGTGCTCGCGCATGTGCGCTCCCACGGCAGCCAGCTCGTACAGCGAAGGTCGCGTGGGAGGCCCTGCGGCAAGGCCGGTCAGCTCGGCGCCGAGCGCCTGCAGCCACAGCGAGAGCCACGCGCCCTTGAAGCCCGTGTGCCCGGTGACGAGCACCCGTCGCCCTCTCCAGAAGTCGTGATCGATGAGCACGAGGGCGGCTATCTTCACCGAATCCCCGATCCGGCCGCCCGCACCTCATCGGCTCTTCCGCCGACGCCGGCACGCGCGGAGGTCCTCGGCACGCTGCTCGCGATCTCCGACTACGAGGAGGTGATCGACTGGATGCGGGCCGTGATCGCAGCAGATGCGCGCGCCTGGGTCACGGCGGCGGCGGTCAACCTCGTGATGTCCGCCCGCGAGCAGGAGCGGACGCGCGCGGCGATCGGCGAGGCGACGCTCGCGGTGCCCGACGGGCAGCCGTTGGTGTGGGCGCTGCGCGCGCTCGGTCATGCGCACGCGACACGCGTGTACGGCCCCGAGCTGATGGCACGCTTCTGCGCACGCGCCGCCGGCGACGGCATCCCCGTCTTCCTCTACGGGGGTCGCACACCGGACGCACTGGCGCGGCTGGAAGCGAGCCTGTGCGAGCGCTACCCCGGCCTGACTATCGCGGGGAGCTTCTGGCCACCGTTTCGCGAGCTCGACGCGCGCGAGGAGGAGAGCGTGGTGGCGCAAATCGAGGACTCGAAGGCGCGAGTCGTGTGGGTCGGCACGGGACAGCCCAAGCAGGAGCTGTGGATGGCGCGCATGCGAGCACGGCTCTCTGCCCCGCTACTCGTCGGCGTCGGCGCTGCATTCGACTTCCACGCCGGTCTCGTGCCCCAGGCGCCGGCGTGGATGCAGCGCAACGGCCTCGAGTGGCTGTACCGGCTCGCGCACGAGCCGCGGCGCCTGTGGCGGCGCTACGCCCGCTACAACCCGCTGTTCGTCGCGGCCTTCACGGCACAGTGGATGCGCAACCGTAGGCGATCGTGAGGTTTCTGGAGTTGATGGCCCGCAGGCATTCACGCGTGCTGGACCCCTCGCGCCGGCAGATATCCTGTTGGCTTTGATGGACGCATCGCGGACCCTCGCCGACGTCTCGGTCGTCGGTCTCGGCCGAGTGGGGCTGCCGCTCGCACTGTCGTTCGCCGACCGTGGGCTGCAGGTGATCGGCGTCGATAACGATCCCGCGCGGTTGGGTGCGCTGCGCGACGGTCGGATGCCATTCCAGGAGACCGGCGCACAGGAGCTGCTCGACCGCGTGAGGAGCGCGAGCACCGGCGGGCTGTCGCTCACCGACAGGGTGGCCGACGCGGCGCGCGCGCGCCAGATCGTGATCACGCTGGGAACGCCGTCCTTCTCGCACATCGAGATCGACATGCGCGACATCCGCTCGGCGCTCGACGACCTGCTCGGCGTGCTCGCGCCGGGGCACTCCCTGATCCTGCGCTCGACGGTCGCCCCGGGCACGACGGAGTTCGTGGCGGGCTACCTGTCCAAGCACCGCGGCTTCGGCGTCGGCGAGGAGCTGTTCGTGGCACACGCGCCCGAGCGCATAGCCGCCGGGCGCTTTCTCGAGGAGATCGACACGCTGCCGTGCATCATCGGCGGCGTAGGGGCACGCTCCGGCGAGGTCGCGGCCGAGCTGTTCAGCGCCTTCGGCGCGCCGATCGTGCAGACGACGCCCGTGCAGGCCGAGCTGGCGAAGATCTGGACGAACATCTTGCGCTACACGAACTTCGCCCTGCCCAACCTGCTGATGATGGACTGCGAGCGCCACCGCGCGAACGTGTTCGAGGTAATCGACCTGATCAACCGCGACTACCCGCGCGGCGGCATCGCACAGCCCGGACTCACCGCCGGCACGTGCCTGCGCAAGGACTTCGCCTTCTCCGAGGAGCGCTCAGCGGCGCCCGGGATGCTGCTCGCCGTCTCACGCGTGAACGAGTCCGTGCCGCTGTTCCTGCTCGAGGGCGCGCGCAGGCGCCTGGGCTCGCTGGCCGACCGCAAGGTCGCCGTACTAGGGCTCGCCTTCAAGGCGGACACCGACGACGAGCGCGACTCGCTTGCGCACAAGCTCGTGCGGCTGTTGGAGCGCGAGCTCGCCGACGTCGCCACGCACGACCCCCATGTGCCCACGCCGACGGTCTCGCTCGAGGAGGCGCTGGACAGCGCAGAGGTCGTCTTCGTGGCCAGCAACCACTCCGAGTTTCGCGCTCCCCAGACGCTCGCGACGATCGCCGAGCGTGCCGCGGAGGATTGCCTGGTCGTCGACCCGTGGAACTGCTGGGGAGTCGCCCAGGTATTCGCGTACGCCTCCGAGCTCGTCGCGCTCGGGGCGCGCGGATGAGGCGAGCTCAGCGGCGTTGGCGGCCGATCGTGCGCCGTCCGCTGCCTCGATGAGCCGCGTTCTGGTCACGGGCGGCGCCGGCACGATCGGATCGGCTGTGGTGCGCAGACTGCTGCGCGACCCCGCCTATGAGGTGCGCGTTTCCGACCAGCGGCCCGCCCCGCAGTGGATGCGCGAGGGTTGCGAGGTCCACATGGGCGATCTGCGCGTGCCAGCACAGGCGCGCACGGCCATGCGCGGCTGCACTCACGTGATTCACCTCGCTGCGATCGTCGGCGGCATCGCCAACTTCCACCGCCTTGCGCACACGCTCACGGAGGTCAACAACGCCCTCTACAACGCAGTCGTGCGCGCGGCGTTGGAGATCGAGGTCGAGCGCTTCGTGTACGTCTCCTCCTCGATGGTCTTCGAGCGGGCGGAGCTCTTCCCCACGCCCGAGGAGTACCTGCGCGATTGCCCGGTGCCGCTGTCGGCGTACGGCTTCTCGAAGCTGACGGGCGAGGTCTACTGCCGGGCGGCCCACGAAGAGCACGGCCTTCCGTACACGATCTGCCGGCCCTTCAACGCGTACGGGCCTGGCGAGATCCCGGACGCCGAGCCCGGCATCGCGCACGCGGTGCCCGACCTGATCCGCAAGGTGCTCGACGGGCAGCGCCCATTGCAGATCTTCGGCTCCGGCGAGCAGACGCGCACCTTGACCCACGTCGACGACATCGCCGACGGCATCGTGGTCGCGATGAGCTCGCCGGCCGCGCTGAACGAGGACTTCAACATCTCCGCCGCGCGCGAGCTGAGCGTTGCGCAGATCGCCGCCATCGTCTGGGAGGCGTGCGGAGAGGACCCGGAGGAGCTCGAGCTGGAGCAGCTGCCCACGTTCGCCGTCGACGTGCAGCGTCGCTGGCCATCGGTCGAGAAGGCCGCGCGCCTACTCAGCTGGCGCGCGCGCATCGAGGTCGAGGACGGAATCGCCGCAACCGTGCGCTGGCTGCGCGCCGGCGCGGCCGGCCGCTAGTCTCTCGCGCGCCATGAGCGACCGACGCTGCGCGCTGATCACGGGAATCACCGGCCAGGACGGCTCCTACCTCGCCGAGCTCTTGCTCGAGAAGGGCTACGAGGTGCACGGGATGGTGCGCAGGGCCTCGACCGAGAAGTTCGATCGCATCGAGCACATCCGCCACCGCGTCACCTTCCATCAGGGCGACCTCCTCGACCAGCGCTCGCTCGTTGACACGATGCGCGCGGCCAACCCGACCGAGATCTACAACCTCGCGGCCATGTCCTTCGTCGCGGTCTCCTGGATCCAGCCCACGCTGACGGCCGAGTTCACTGGCGTTGGCGTCACTCGCATGCTCGAGGCGATGCGTGAAGTGTGCCCCCGGGCGCGCTTCTATCAGGCGTCCTCGAGCGAGATGTTCGGCAAGGTGCGCGAGGTTCCCCAGCGCGAGAGCACGCCTTTCTATCCGCGCTCGCCGTATGGCGTGGCCAAGGCCTACGGGCACTTCATCACCGTCAACTACCGCGAGTCATACGATCTGCACGCGACCTCGGGGATCCTCTTCAACCACGAGTCCGAGCGCCGCGGCTTGGAGTTCGTGACGCGCAAGGTGAGCTGGCATGCGGCCGCGATCAAGCACGGGCTGGAGAAGGAGCTACGTCTCGGCAACCTCGACGCGGAGCGCGATTGGGGCTACGCGAAGGACTACGTCGAGGCTATGTGGCTGATGCTCCAGAGCGAGCAGCCGGAGGACTATGTGATCGCGACCGGCGAGGCGCACTCCGTGCGCGAATGCTGTGAGGTCGCCTTCGATGAGGCCGGCCTCAGGGACTTCGAGCGCTACGTGACGATCGATCCCGCGTTCGTGCGTCCCGCGGAGGTCGACCACCTGATCGGCGATCCAAGCAAGGCCGAGCGCGAGCTCGGCTGGAAGCCGCGCACGAGCTTCGAGGAGCTGATCCGCCTGATGACGCGCGCGGACATCGAGCAGCTGTCACGCTGAGCGCGATGGGCGTGCCGCTGTTCGACACCTCGACGCCGCTGCGGCCGCTGCGGACCCAGCTGCGCGCGGCGATCGAGCGCGTGCTGGATTCCGAGCGCTTCATCCTCGGTCCCGAGGTGCGCGAATTCGAGCAGGAGTTCGCGGCCTACTGCGGCGTCGAGCACGCGGTAGGCGTCGCCAACGGGACCGACGCGATCACGATCGCACTGCGGGCGATGGGAGTGGGGCCCGGGGACGAGGTCGTGGTCCCGTCGTTCACCTTCTATGCCTCTGCCGAGGCGATCCCGCCGACCGGCGCCACGCCGGTCTTCTGCGACGTCGACCCTGACACCTGTTGCGTGACGGCCGAGACGGTCCAGGCCGTCCTCAGCCCGCGCACGCGCGCCGTGATCGCAGTCCATCTCTTTGGCAACCTCGCCCCGATCGCACACATCGAGGCACTGGGCGTTCCCGTGCTCGAGGACGCGGCCCAGGCTGCGGGCGCACTCGCCGGCGATCGGCGCACCGGCGCGCTCGGCACCGCGGCGACGTTCTCCTTCTTCCCCTCCAAGAACCTCGCGTGCTTCGGCGACGGCGGCATGATCACGACCGACGACGAGCAGATCGCCGAGAAGGCTCGCACGCTGCGCTTTCACGGCTCGCGCGACAAGGTCACCTATGAGCTGCTCGGATACAACTCGCGCCTGGACGAGCTACAGGCGGCCGTGCTGCGCGTCCAGCTGCCCCACCTCGACGCATGGGCCGATGGGCGCCGGGAGGCCGCGCACCACTACGAGCAGGCTGGCCTGGGCGCGCTCGTAAGCCTGCCGGGCGCAGACGCGGGCTGCTCGCCGGCGTGGCATCTGTACGTGGTGCGCGATGAGAACGTCGAGCGCTTGGAAGCCGCGCTCAGCGCCGCGCAAGTCGGCTGCAAGGCCTACTACCGCACGCCCGTGCACCGACAGGCGCCGATGCTCCAGTGGGCGGCGCAGACGCGGTTGCCGGCTACGGATCACCTCGCGCGCACGCACCTGGCGATCCCGATGAGCCCGGTGCTCACGCGCGAGCAGGCCGAGGAGGTCGTCGCGGCCGCCGGCGTGATGGCCTGACGGGGCGCGGCCAGCGCCCCAAGCGCTACAGCGGCGCTACCGCCAGGACTCGATCAGATCCTCCTGGCCGACCTCGCGCACGACCCGCGCGGGAACCCCCATTACCAGGGCCCGTGCCGGCACGTCGCGCGTGACCACGGCGCCGGCCGCGACGAAGGCCTCCTCGCCTACCTCCACACCGGGCGCGAGCACGGCGCCACCGCCGACGCGGCACGCGCGCCGCAGGATCGCCCCGTGCAAGGGCTGAGCTGGCGGGTGACGTCCCATCGTGTCGTCGTTCGTGGTGAGTGCCCCCGGCCCCACGAACACGTCATCCTCGAGCAACGTGAACGCAGTCAGGTACACATTCGATTGCACGCGCACGCGGGCGCCCACGCGGACGTCGTTGTCGACCACGCTGCCGCGCCCTATCAGCGAGCCCTCGCCGATCTCGGCGCGCTCGCGGATGAAGGCCTGGTCACCGATGATCGCGCCCGCGGCCAGGCTCGCTCCCGCGAACACGACCGTGCCAGTGCCGATGCTGACGCGCTCGCCGAGGCGCAGCGCTGCGACCTCGCCGCGAGCGCTCGAGCGCGCCGCCAGCCGCGGACGCTTGCCGAGCACCGCGTGATCCTCGACCGAGCATGCCGCGCCGATGATCGTGCCCTCGTGCACGACCACGTAGGCTCCGAACGACGCGCCGTCGCCGACCTGCACGCCCTGCGCGAGCAGCGGGTCGGGGCCGATAGAGCTCGCGCTCACAGGCGCACGACGTTGGCGGTGCTCGATGCGCGCGTGACCCCGCGCAGGTCCAACACCAGGCGCGCGCGCCGAGCGAGCAGCTCGTGGTCAACGCCCGCGTGGGCGGTCACGATTATCGCGAGGTCGGCGTCGGCGACGGCGTCCTCGAGCGGGGTGCTCGTGAGGGCGAACTCCGACAGGCTGGGGACATGCGGGTCGTGGTAGAGCACGTCGGCGCCGAGGTCCCTGAGCAGCGAGATGATCTTCAGCGCCGGCGATTCACGAACGTCGCCCACGCCGGGCTTGTAGCTGACGCCCACGACCACCACACGCGCGCCTTTGACCGACATGCCGATGTCGTTGAGCGCGCGCTGCGCCTTGCTCACGCAGTGGTATGGCATCTGCTGGTTGACCTTGCCGGCGAGCTCGATGAACTCGGTCGTCATGTTGAACTCTCGCGCACGCCAGCTCAGGTAGAAGGGATCGACCGGCATGCAGTGGCCGCCCATGCCGGGCCCGGGCTCGAAGCGCATGAACCCGTACGGCTTGGTGGCGGCTGCGTCGACGACCTCCCACATGTCGATGCCCATGCGATCGGTCAGCATCGCAAGCTCGTTGACCAGCGCGATGTTCACGGAGCGGAAGATGTTCTCGAGCAGCTTGGTGAGCTCCGCCGCCTCGGGGCTCGAGACGCACAACGACCTCGTCCAGACGATTTCGTACAGCTGCGCGCGCGCGCTCGGCGCATGCCGGGGGTCAGCCCGCCCACGACCTTGGGCATGGTGCTTAAGGTGAAGTCGATGCGACCGGGATCGACACGCTCGGGCGAGAACGCCAGGCGGAAGTCACGTCCGGCCGCGAGCCCCGACTCCTCGAGCAGCGGCGCGACGCGCTCGCGCGTCGTGCCCGGGTAGGTCGTCGACTCGAGCACCACCAGCTGATCGGCACGCAGGACTCGCGCGAGCGCGCGCGTGGCATCGATGAGGGGGCCGAGATCGGGCTCGCGGTTGGCGCTCAGCGGCGTGGGCACGCAAATGAGCACCGCATCGACCGCACCGAGGTCGGCATAGTCGGTGCTGGCACGCATCGGTCCGGCGTGCTTGCGCAGCTCCTCCGACGGGGACGTCCTCCACGTAGGACTCGCCGTGCTTCACGGCGCGCACCTTGCGCGCGTCGAGATCGACGGCCACGACCTCGCAGCCCTCCCGCGCGAAGGCGACCGCGAGCGGCAAGCCAACATAGCCGAGGCCGATTACACCCACGCGGGCCATCCAGGCCGCCAGTGTAGGCGCTCGCAGGGACGTGGACGGCAGGCAGGGACGGGCGCGCAGGGCGCCCTCTGCCCGCCGCCTTGGAAGCGCTAGCGCGTCGGGGCTGCGAGCTGAAGCGCGCGCAGGTCCGCGTGAACCATTCGCTCCACGAGCTCCTCGAAGCCGACCTCGGGCTTCCAGCCGAGCCGCTCGCGCGCCTTTGCGGGATTGCCCACGCTGGGGGTCCGCTCGGGCGATCGCACCAGCGCGGGGTCAACTTCGATGTGGCGCTCGGCGTCGAGCCCGACGCAGGCGAACGCCGCTTGGGCCAGCTCGCCCACCGTGTGCGGGATGCCGCTCGCCAACACATAGTCCTCGCCGCGCTCCTGCTGGAGCATCAGCCACGCCCCGCGCACGACGTCGCCTGCGAAGGACCAATCGCGCACCGCCTCCAGCGAACCGAGCCTGAGCTTTTGCTGGCGGCCAAGGCTGATCGCCGCCGCGGCGCGCGATATCCGCCGTGTGACGAACTGCTCCGGCCGGCGCTCGGACTCGTGGTTGAACATGATCCCCGAGCTCGCCTGCAGATGGTCGTGCACGCGCATCGCCCCCACCAGCTCGTGCGCCGCGAGCTTGGCGATCGCGTATGGGTTCGTCGGACGGCAGGGGGTCTGCTCGTGCTGGGGACTCTCGCCGGCCTCGCCGAAGATCGCCGCCGAAGACGCCACGTACACGCGCACCGGGTCCCCGAGGTCGCGGACGGCCTCGAGGATCGCTGCACACGACCCGACGATCGCTCTCATGGTCTCACCGGGCGCTCGCCAGGACTCCGGCACGAACGACGGCGAAGCGAGGTGATAGAGCTCGCGCGGTCGCACGCGCTCGATCGCCGCCCGCAGCGTGTGCGGCTCGAGCAGCTCGCCTTGGACGAGCTCCAGGCGCGAGCGCAGGTGCTCGCTGCAGCCCAACGAGTCGCTGGCTGCCCCCCGGACCATCCCCGTGACGTGGTAGCCCTTCTCGAGCAGCAGCTCCGCCAAGAACGAGCCGTCCTGCCCGCTGATGCCGGTGATCAGGGCGCTTTGTGAGCTGGGCACCGGGCGCAGCTTACGTGCTCGTGCACCGGCCTTCACGCCCCCCGCGTGCCCGTGCAGCGCTCGTAGATCTCGGCCAGCGCCGGCGCTACGACCTCCGGTGCGCACAGCGAGCGCACGCGCGAGCGAGCGCGCTCGCCCGCGCGGCGATCACCGGCGAGGCGTGTGATCACGCGCGCCATCGCGCCCGCGTCGCCGGGCTGCACGAGCGCGTCTGGCTCGAGCAGCTCGGCGAGCGCGCCCGCGCGGCAGCCGGCCACCGGGAGTCCGGCTGCCATCGCCTCGGCCGCAGCGAGCCCGAATGACTCACCGGAGCGCGATGGCGTGAGCGCGATCGCAGCGCCCGCGCGCAGCTCGGCTAACCGCGCCTGCTCGACGCGACCCACGAAGCGCACGTCCTGACCGCGAGCGCGCGCGAGCAGCGCCGCACGCTCGGGCCCTTCGCCGGCGACAACGAGCGCCATACCCGCGATGCGGCAGGCGTCGATCGCGACGTCGACGCCCTTCTCTGGGGAGAGGCGGGCGGCCACGAGCGCATAGGGCGCGCGCGGCGCCCCCGTCGACGACTCCGTGGCGAGCGGCGCGGCCTGCGTGCGCGCGCCCTCGCGCGCGGGGGCCGATCGCGTGGTTCGGGCCGCAAGGACGCGCAGCGGGGGGGCGAGCACGTGCACGCGCTCCCACGGCAGCGGCGCGCCCAGCTCGCGCAGGCGCTCACGCGCGTAGATGCTCGGCACGATCAGCGCGTCGGCCTGCGCCAGCAGGCGGCGCTGCCAGATCGCGAGCGAGACGCCATAGGCGAGCGCCTCCGGCCGGCTGCCACGGCAGTTCAGGCGGATCCCCGGGAGCGTGTTGCGCCCGTGGCAGCGTGTGCAGTCTTCTCCACGCGTGTAGCACACGCCGATCGCGCACACGAGACGGTACTGGTGCAGGTGCAGCACGATCCGCGCTCCCGCGCGGCGAGCCGCCGCGAGCGCCCGCCATCCGAGCGTGGGCAGCGTGTTGTGGGCGTGCACGACGCGCGCCCCACTCGCGCGCACGGCGGCGCCTATCTCGCCTGGCTCGAGACCTCCGCACAGCAGCCCGCGGGCCGCGCGCGCCCTCCCGGCGGCGCCGCCAAGCAAGTGCGGCCCTCCCGAGCCGCCTGCGCCGGGGACCACGCGGGCGAGGGGGGCGCGCTCCAGCAACTCGGCCTGCTCGCCGAGATGCTCGCGTACGAGCCACAGCAGATCTTCGACCGTGCGCTCCTCCCCGCCGCTCGTGCGATAGCGATTGTGTACGAACAGGACCATGCAGGCGTCAAACCTAGACTCTGCCGGCGATGCCCGTGCCAGCCTCGATCGTGATCCCGACGCGCGAGCGCCCGGCCTATCTGGAGGTCGCACTGGCCTCGATCGCAGCGCAGGCTGACGCGGAGCGGGCGGAGGTGCTGGTGATCGACGACGCAGGCCCCTCCGCGTCCGCGCGCGAGCTCGCCCGGCGATTCGGTGCGCGCTATGAGGCGCACGCGCGGCCGCTGGGACTGAACGCCGCGCGCAACACGGGGGTCGAGCGCGCGCGCGGCGAGCTCGTGGTGTTCCTCGACGATGACATTCGTGCGCGGCCGGGCTGGCTCTCGGCGCTGCTGGCGGCCGCGCGTGAGCACCCCGAGATCGACGTCTTCGCCGGTGCGATCCTCGCGCGACTGGAGGGTCGCTCACCGCACGGGTGCGGGCGCGAGCGCCCTCCGATGACGACGCTCGAGCTCGGGTCACACGATCGCGAGGCAGCCTTTGCGTGGGGCGCCAACATGGCCATCCGGCGCGAGGCGCTCGAGCGCGTTGGACCCTTCGACGTCACGCTCGAACACGGTGGCGACGAGCAGGAGTGGCAGGAACGCCTGCGCGCGCAGAGCTCGGGCGCGCGCGTGCTGTACGTCGCAGCGGCCGTCGTCGAGCACCGCCGCGCCGGGCGCGATGCGCGCCTGCCCTCGCTCGCACGCACCGCCTACGCGCGCGGGCGGGCCGCCAGGCGCTTCGACGCGCGACGCGGCGAGGCTCCAGCGCTCGCCCGCGAGCTCGCCACGCTCGCGCGCTGCGCAGGCCACGTCGCTCGCCGTCGCTGCGCGCTCGGGCTGACGATGGTCGCCCACAGCGGCGGGCGGGTGCGTGAGGCTCTGCGCGCGCCCGGCCAAGCCCAACCCACGCAGCCCGGCGGGCGGGCCGTCGAGGATTTCCTCTCCGGAGCGAGCGGCACGGTCGGAGGACTCGACGGAATCGGCCGCCGAGCGGGGGACGCGGCGCTCGACGCGTGGGAGATCCTCAGCGCCACGCGCGCGCGGCTCGCGCTCGCCGCGCGGCATGCGCCGCCCCCGCGACGAGTGCTCGCCCTCAGCGTCGAGCGCCCGGAGCGGCGCGAGCTGGCGGGGGCGATGCGCGCGGAGCTGTTGCGCTCACGCCATCAGGTCGAGCTGCACACGTGCGCCGCGAACGGGCGCGGCAAGTTCGAGAACATCGATCGGCTGCTCCTCGCGCATCCTCCCGACGGCCACGACTGGCTACTCGTGATCGACGACGACGTGCAGCTGCCGCGCGGCTTCCTCGACCGCTTCCTGTTCCTCTGCGAGCGCTTCTCGCTCGCTCTCGCCCAACCCGCCCATCGCCTGCGCTCGCACGCCGCCTGGCCGGTCACGCGCCGGCGCGCCGGAAGCGTCGTACGAGAGACCGCATTCATCGAGATCGGGCCGGTCAGCGCATTCGCCGCCCAGACCTTCCCCGTACTGCTCCCCTTTCCGCAGCTGCGCATGGGCTGGGGCCTGGATGTGCACTGGGCGGCGCTCGCACGCGAGCACGGGTGGCGCTGCGGCATCCTCGACGCGGTCGCGATCGGCCACCTGGCCGCCCCGGCCGCGACCGCGTACGGGTACGAGGACGCTGTCGCGGAGGCTCGCTCCTTCCTCAGCGACCGTCCCTATCTGAGCGCGCGTGAGGCCGATCGCACGCTCGTGACGCACCGCGGCTGGTGAGCACCACGGCGCGCACGGGGCCACGCGTGGCGATCGTGGCGGAGTTCTATCCGAGCCGCCATGACCCCGTGCTCGGCGTGTGGGCGCACCGGCAGGCGCTCGCGGCGCGCGATGCGGGCGCGGACGTACGCGTGCTCGTCCTGCACCGACTCGTCCCCGCCCGCTCCTCCCTGCAGGCGGGGCCTCGCGCATTTGCCGGCACGCTCGCCGACCTGCTTCGCGAGCCCGTGCGTCAGACGCGGGACGGGCTCGCAGTGACCTATGTCCCCTACGTCTCCCCACAGCGCGAGCGCCACTACCCGGGATGGGGCGCGTGGGCTGCGCCGCCGCTCGCGCTGGCGCTGCGCCTGCTCGCGCGGAACTTCCAATTCGAGCTCGTGCACGCGCACAATGCGGTCCCCGCAGCGGACGCGGTACTGCGAGCGGCGCCGGGGCGCCCGCTGGTCGTCTCAGTCCACGGCGGCGATGTCCTGCATACGGTGCGCCGAGGTCGCGCCGGCGCAGCGGCGGTCGCGCGGGGGCTGCGCGGGGCGGCGCTCGTGCTCGCCAACAGCCAGGGAATCGCCGAGCTCGCGTCCACGCACGGGGCCACGTGCACGCGCGTCGTGCACCTCGGCACCGACCTGCCGCCCGCGAGCGCGCGCGGCGAAAGGCACGGGCAGCTCCAGCGAAGCGTGCCGAGGGCCCCGTCATACTCGCTCGCCGTCACGCAAACGGGGCCGGAGCGCGCCGAAGATGATGCGCTCGCGCGGCCGGCGACGCTCGTGACGGTCGCGCACCTGATCGCGCGCAAGCGCCACGCCGATGTGTTGCGCGCCCTCGCCGTGCTCGAGCCTCGCCATCCAAGCCTGCGCTATGAGGTGATCGGGGACGGGCCCGAGCGCGAGGCCCTCGAAGCGCTCGCGCGGCGCCTCGGTGTAGCTGGGCGCGTCGAGTTTCACGGCCAGCTCGCGCCGGAGCAGGCGCTCGAGCGCGCACGGCGCTGCACGCTCTTCGTGATGCCCTCGACGGAGGAGGCCTTCGGCGTCGGCTACATCGAGGCGATGGCCGCAGGCGTCCCCGCGATCGGCTGCCGTGGTGAGCCCGGCCCGGAGGAGATCGCCGCCGCCGGCGACGGCTTCCTGCTCGTCCCCCCGGGGGATATCGAGCGGCTCTCCCAACGGATCGACGAGCTGCTCTCCGACCCCCAGCGGCTGCGCGAGGCGGCCCAGCGCGCACGCGCGACGGTCGCCGCCAACTTCACTTGGGAGCGTTGCGGCGCGCAGACGCTCGAGGCCTATCAAAGCGTGCTCGCGGGGAGCGCTCGAATGCGCGCGCAGGGCTCCGGCTCGGGCTCCTGAGGGACTCGGTGCAAGCGCAAGCACGCGAGGAGAGGCCTGTGCTGTTCGTCACCGGCCATGCGCCCGCATATCGCGTGGGGGCGCTCGCGCGCCTGCACGCGCACGAGGGGATCGAGCTCGCGCTGTTCGGCGGGCGCCTCAGGCACGGAGGTCCAGGCGCCCCCGCGCCGCTTCCCTTCCCACACCGGCGCGTGCGCCCGCACGAGCTCTTCTCGCTCGCGGCCGGCGGTCGCTACAGGGCGGTGGTCTGCCCGACGGGCGGGCGCCTGGCGCCGCTGGCGACGTGGGCTGGAGCGCGGCGCGCGGGTGCGCCGCTGATCCTGTGGGCCTCCCTGTGGGCGCACCCACGTACGGCGGCCCACGCCCTCAGCTTCCTCGTGCTGGGCCGCCTCTACCGCTCGGCTGACGCGGTCGTGACCTACGGGACGCACGTGAGCGCCTACGTCCGCTCGCGCGGGGCGCGCAACGTATTCGTCGCCGCGCAGTCGGTTGACAACGACTTCTGGCGCGCGGCGCTCGAGGGCGATGGGCCCCCCGCCGCGTGGCCCGAGGGGGCCACGACGAGGTTCCTGTTCGTGGGCCGGAGCGACGCCGAGAAGGGGCTGGGAGTGCTGCTCGAGGCCTGGCGTGAGGTGCGCACGGACGCGGGGGCGGCCGCGCTCGCGCTAGCCGGCCTCTCAGCGGGCTCAGGGGCGCTCACGCCAGCCGCTCGGCCGCCCGACGTCGTGTGCCTCGGGCGGCTCGCCCCCGAGGAGCTTCGCGGCGCGTACACCGCCGCGCACGTGCTCGTCGTCCCCTCGATTGCCACGCGCACCTTTCGCGAGCCGTGGGGGTTGGTCGTAAACGAGGCAATGAACCAGCGAATCGCCGTAATCGCCACAGACGCCGTGGGCGCCGCCGCCGGCGGGCTCGTTCGCGACGGGGAGAATGGCCTGATCGTCCCGGCCGGCGACAGCGCCGCGCTCGCGCGGGCGATGAAGAGGCTGGCGAGCGAGCCGCAGCTGCGAGCACGCATGGGCGAGGCGGGCGCCCGCGACGTGCTGGCTTTCGATCACGATGCCTGGGCACGCGGGTTCTCGGATGCGCTGCGCAGCCTCGGGCTCTCCCGCGAGCGCTGGTAGCGTTGCCGCGTCAGCTATGAGTGTCGTCCGCCCCCGGAGCCGATCGCCTCGCAGCCGGCAAGGCCGATCGCGGCTCGACCGCCACGCGCGGTCGTGCTCAGGGTCGGGCTTGCGCCTCGCGCTGGCGGGAGTGCTGGCGGGGGCGCTGCTCGCAGGCGCGCAGCCGGCGAACGCTGACATCGGCGAACAGATAATCCTGCGCTGCACGCACAACGAATCGCTCAGCGGCTTCAGCCAAAACGACTACCGCAAAGCCCTGAGGGAGCTGAACGCCGACACCGAAGAGTACAGCGACTGCTCCTCGCGTATCCGCCAAGCCCAGCTCGCCGGAGCCGGCGGAGCCCTCAGCAGCTCCGGTCCCGGCGCGGGGAGCGCGAACCCCGTGCCCACCCCGGCGACGGCCGCCGAGCAGCGGGCGATCACGCACGCGCAACACGCCGCGCCTGAACCTGTGACCGTTGACGGCGGCGTGATCCACCCGGGGGTCGTACACGTGAACCTCGCCTCGGCGCTCAACAAGCTGCCCAGTCCCCTGCTGGCAACGCTCGCGTTCCTGCTCGCCTGCCTGTTCCTGATCGGCGGGCGCGCAGTGAGCAAACGGCTCCGTGGCCGCACCGACTGAGCTCGCGAGCGCGCCGCGCCGTTCGGCGCAGCCCGCGCAAGGCCCTTCGGCTCGAGTGCCTCGCGAGCCCACAGCGCGCGGCGCTCCGACGTGGGCTCGCGGCCTGCGCGAGCGTATGTGGTGGGCCACGCTCGTGGTCGCGGGGGCATTCTGCGCGCTCACCTTCTACGCACGCGGGGGCCTGAATCTCGAATCGATGACGGCCACCGAGATGGCGCTCACGCTCCTCACGGGTGTGCTGGTCGCCGGATGCGTCGCGCTCGCACCGACGGGCGCACGCGCCTATGGCCTGTGGCCCGCCGGGCTGCTGCTGGGCTTCGCCGCCTTGAGCGCACTCTCGATCGCATGGTCGGTGCAGCCGGACTACAGCTGGCAGGACGCCGGACGACTGCTCGCCTACTCGGGCGTGTTCGCCGCGGGCGTCGCGCTCGCGCGGTGTGTTCCCGGGCGCTGGCGGGCGCTGCTGGGGGGAGTGACGCTGGCGGCTGTCGTCGTGTGCGCGTATGCACTGGCCACCAAGGTCTTCCCGGGAAGGCTCGCGCCCAGCAACACCTATGCGCGGCTGAACGAACCGTATGGCTACTGGAACGCGGTAGGGCTGAGCGCCGCGATGGGAGTGCTCTGCTGTATGTGGCTGGGCGCGCGCAGGGACGGTCACGCGCTCCTGCGCGCGCTCGCCTATCCCGCGGTCGGCCTGCTGCTGGTGACGCTCGTGCTGTCCTACTCGCGGGGCGCGCTGGCGGCGCTCGCGGTCGGTCTGGCGCTGTGGTTCTGCGCGGTGCCCCTGCGCCTGCGGGGGGGCGCGCTGCTGCTCGCCGGGGCCCTCGGCGCCGGCGCCCTGACGGCGTGGGACTTCTCCACGCACGCGCTCAGCGCGGAAGCTGTTCCGCTCGGCGAACGCGTGAGCGCCGGGCACGAGCTCGGGGCGCTCGTGCTGACGATGCTCGTGCTGCTGAGCGCCTGCGGCATCGCGGTCACGTTCATCACCGGTAGGCGCGCGCCTTCGCAGCTCACGCGCCGGCGCGCGGGCGTGGCTGCGCTGGCTGCGATCGGGCTCGCGGTGATCGTTCTCGCCGGCGCGCTCGCGCACAGCAGCCGCGGGCTGACCGGGAGCATCTCGCACGCCGTCTCCGCGCTCACGAACCCCAACGCGAAACCGCCGCCGAACACGCCGGGGCGGCTGACGGCCGTTGCGAGCGTGCGGGCGCGCTACTGGAAGGAGGCGCTGCAGGTCTTCAAAGCCCACCCCCTGCTCGGCGCCGGGGCGGAAGGCTACCGGACCGCCCATCTGCGCTACGAAACGCAGACCCTCGAAGTCAGGCACGCCCACGGCTTCATCGTGCAGACGCTCGCCGACCTCGGGCTCGTGGGGCTCGTCCTCGTGCTCGCCCTGCTGTTCAGCTGGCTGGCTGCGGCGGGCCGCGCCACACACCCCTTCAACCGCCGCTGGGCGAGCTGGCGCGCGTGGGTGCGGCCTCGCGCGGGCGCGCGGCCAGGGTGGCGAAGACTCGGCGCGGGGGAGCTCCGGGCGTACACGCCCGAGCGCATAGCGATGCTCAGCATGCTCTGCCTCGTCGTCGTCTTCGGGGCGCACTCGCTGATCGATTGGACCTGGTATGTGCCGGGCGATGCGTGCGTCGCCCTTCTGTGCGCCGGATGGCTCGCCGGTCGCGGGCCCCTCCCGCGCCGTGGCGAGGGCGATGCTGGCGGGGCTGGCGCCCCTGCCCCTCGCGGCGCCGGCGTGCGCCAGACACTCGCGAGCGTGGGCGCGATGCGCTGGACGCTGGCCGCAGCCGCGCTCATCGCGGCGCTGCTCGCCGCCTGGTCGCAGTGGCAGCCGCAGCGCTCCGAAGAAGCGCGCGGGCAGGCGCTCGGGCTGCTGGCCAGTGACCCCGCGGGTGCGAGGTCGGCCGCCGAGCAGGCCGTGTCTCGCGACCCCGTGTCGGTCGAAGCCCTGTTCGCGCTCGCGAGCGTGCAGCAGGCATCGGGGAACCGGGCGCTCGCGCGCGCGACGCTCGAACGCGCCGTGCGCCTGCAGCCCTCCAACCCGCAGCCGTGGCTGACGCTCGGGCGCTACGAGCTCACGCGCGACCCGAAGGCCGCGGTCACGGCGCTCGAGGCGGCCATCTACCTGAATCCGGAGTCGATCTCTGCCGAGGCGATCGCGGCGGGCGAGCGCGAAGCGATCGAAATCTACAACGCCTACATCGACGCGCTACGCGCGGCCAGCAAACCATCGCCGGGAGGCTCGCGGGTCAAAAGCGCGCGCGGACGGCGTGCGCGAGCAGCACCCGGCGCGCCCACGGCGGCCCGCCAGCCGATCGGACCTGCGCCTGCTCGAACCTGAAGCTCTCGAGCAGCGCGATCAGCGTCTGTGGGCTGTAGAAGCGCAGGTGATCCCCGAGCGGATCGAAGTGGGCGTCGAAGGCGGAGCGCGAGAGCGCCAAGCGCAGGAGCGCGAGACGTCCATGCGCGGGCGTGCTCAACAGGAGGCGGCCCCCGGAGCGCAGCACGCGTCGCACTTCCGAGAGCCAGGCGGCGGTGTCGGCGACGTGCTCGATCACCTCCCCGGCCCACACGACGTCGAAGCTCGCATCCTCCAGCTGCCACGGCCGGGCCGCGTCGAGCGCGCGCAAGTCGAGCTGAGGGTGGCGCAGGCGCGCGCGCAGCAGCGGCTCCTCGGCGAGGTCAATGCCCACGGGGCGAGCGCCGGCGCGCTCGAGGGCGAGCGTAAAGCAGGCCTCGCCGCAGCCGACGTCCAGCACACGCTCTCCGGGGGCGACGCGCTCCAATAGGAAGCGACTGCGAAGCGCGTAGTCGGCTGGCTCGAGGCCCTCGGGCACCGAACGCCACAGGGCTTCCTGGGGGCTGTGCGCTGGCACCGTGAGCCCAGGCTAGAGCGAGCGCCTCGTGTCCCGTGCGTCCATCTCCCTCGACGCCCTGCGCGATGCAGCGGGGCTCGCATGCCTGTTCAAGCGGTCCCCGAGCGGTTAGTGTTCGCGCCGATGCGCGCACAGGGGACCGCGTGACCAGACTCTTCGAGCCGTGAGGGTCGCGTTCGACAGTCGCCCCGTGTCCGACACCGAGGGTATCGGGCGCTACTCGCGCTGTCTACTCGCGGCGCTGCGCGAGACCGCTGCCGCCGACGACGAGCTCGTGCAGACGCACCGGCCGTCGATGCTCGCGCGCTCGCGTCGCGGCGTCGACGTCTTCCATTCGCCGTGGATGGACGGCGCCATGCTCCATCCCTCCTGCCCGATGGTGGTTACGATCCACGACCTCTCCGCGCTCAAGCTCCGCAGCGAGCACCTGCGCGGCGGCCTGCGCATACGCCTGCGCCAGCTCGCCCTCCAGCGGGCGGCGCGCGTGATCGTGCCGACGGAGGCGCTAGCGCGCGACGCGCTCGCCCACCTGCGCCTGGCGCGCGAGCAGGTGGCGGTCATCCCCGAGGCGCCCGACGCGACGATGTATCCGCGCGGTGCGAAGGACATCGCGGCTGTACGCACGCGCTTTGCGCTGCCCGAGCAATTTCTCGCCTGGGTGGGCGGGCTGCGCCACCCCGACCCCGCCAAGCACGTGGTCGAGCTGGCCGCCGCAGAGAGGGAGCTCCCGCTCGTGCTCGTCGGCTCGACGCGGCCGTGGGCGCACGAGCTGCCCAACGTGATCCTCACGGGACACGTTCACGACGAGCAGCTGGCGGCGATCTACAGCGCCGCCCATGCACTCCTGTTGACCTCGACCGACGAGGGCTTCGGCCTGTCGGCCGTCGAGGCGCTCGCCTGCGGCACACCGGTCGTGGCCTGCGAGACGCCCGCCCTGCGCGAGGTGCTGGGCGAGCGCGCGACGTTCGTGCCAAGCGGCGACATCGACGCACTGCTCGCGGCCGCCCACGCCGCGCGGCGTCCGGCGCCTGCGCCGCCTCCATGGAGCTGGCAGGACGCGGCGCGCGCCACCTGGGGGGTCTACGAGCAGGCGCGGGCGAGCGCCGCACAGCCGCGACCAGCCCGGCGCTCGCTCCCCCGTCGCTCGCTCGGCGCCGCCGAATAGGCGGGCCGGCGCCCGCGCAGCGCGCGACGCACCGCTGCGGCGCAGCCCAGCGCTTCCTGCGCGCAGCCGAAGAGGGCGCGCGCGGCGCTCAGTAGGCGCCGCGGCGCGAGAGCACCGCCGGCAGGGTCTTCAGCAGGATCGACAGGTCGAGCGCGAGCGACCAGTTCTCGAGATAGATGAAGTCGAGATGGACGAGGTCGTCGAAGTCGAGCTCGGAGCGGCCCGAGACCTGCCATAGGCCGGTCACACCGGGGAGCACCAGGTAGCGCTTGCGGTGCCACTCCTCGAGCATCTCGTAGTCACGTTCGGGCAGCGGGCGGGGCCCCACGAGGGACATCTCGCCGCGCAGCACGTTGATCAGCTGTGGCAGCTCGTCGAGCGAGAAGCGCCGCAGCAGCCGCCCGATCGATGTCAGGCGCGGGTCCTCGCGGATCTTGAAGAGCGCGCCGGAGGCCTCGTTGAGATCTTCCAGACCCGTCTGAGCCTCCTCGGCCTGGCTGTGCATCGTGCGGAACTTCAGGCAGGAAAACGGACGCTGGCCGATGCCGCGGCGTATGGAGCGGAACAGGACGGGGCCGCGCGAGCTCACGCGCACGGCGATCGTGATGGCGAGCAGCAGCGGCGAGAGCACGATCAGCAGCAGCGTCGCCCCGACGATGTCGAAGGTCCGCTTGAGCGCGAAGTCGATGCCCTCGAAGACCGGCGGCGCGAGTTCGAACAGCGGCACGGACTGGCCCGGAACGAACTCGCCGCGGTGCGTGAGGATCTCCATTGTCGTGGGCGCGATGCGCACGCGCACGCCGCGCCGGTGGCATTGGTCCACGAGCTCGACCGCGTCATCCGGGGGGAAGTCGGGATCGACGATGATCACTTCGTCGACGCGCTCGCCGGCGAGCACCTCGTCGAGGCGAGCGAGCGTTCCCAGCTGGGGTAGCCCGTCCGCGGCGCGCTCGCCGCTGCGAGAGAGGAAGCCCACGAGCTCGATCGCCGAGTGCGGCGCGTGGGTGAGCGCGTGCGCTACGGCGCTGCCGTGCGCTCCCCCGCCCACGAGCACGGCACGGCGCTGGTAGCCCGCGGAGCGCAGGAACACCGAGGTCGCACGCTCATAGCAGGCGCGCAGCGAGGAGACATAGAAGATCGCGAACGCGAGCGAGCCGTAGAACAGGTAGTAGCTGGAGAAGTGTTCGCCGTTGACGACCTCGAAGATCAGCGCCACGAGCGCAACCTGGAAGAGCGAGCCGACGATGCGCGAGAGCCCCGGACGCACGGCGCGCTGCGCGTACAGGCCCGAGCGTGCGAACAGCAGCGCGGTGAGCAGATAGGCGAAGGGGACGAACTCCCTGGTGCCGTGATAGGCGTTTGCCAGGCGCACCTCGCCGTGGGTGGCTTCCTTGAGCACGAGGGCCGTCACGATCGCCAGTGCCACGCCGGCGAAGTCGAGCGCCAGCAACGAGGCGACGCGCGCGCAGCGCCACAGGGTTGAGGTGCGCAGCAGCAGCGACAGCGCGGGCGGGCGCTTGCGGCGAATGTCGTGCTCGGAGCGGTCCAGCCGCTGGGTTGCCACCGCGAGCGCCGAGCGCAGGGACGGCGCCTCCGGCGCTGGCGGCGGCGGCGTGAGGGGATCGGCCAGGCTAGGGGTGCGCCCGGGCGAGGAAACTGATGGGGTTGACATTTCCGACAGGCGGGTTCCCATCTCTGGGCTCACAACACTGCAGACTCGCAGATGGTGCGCTCGGACAACACGACGCGCGCCTGCCTGGGCACGCCGTTGCGCTCAGGCAGAGCCGCCACCGACCAGCAGCTCGATGCCGGACTGCTCGATCGTGCGCCGCAGCCCCTCCCGCAGCGAGACCTCTGGGGACCACCCCAGCAGCTTCCGGGCCAGATCGATGTTCGGCTGGCGCTGCTGAGGGTCGTCCACCGGCAATGCCTCGAAGACGATCTCGGAGCTCGAGCCAGTCACCTCTTTGACGGTCTCCGCGAGCTCCAGCAGCGTGAACTCGTCGGGATTGCCGATGTTCACGGGATTGTGGTAGCCGGACTCGGCGAGCGCGATCATGCCGGCCATCAGGTCGCTCACGTAGCAGAAGGAGCGCGTCTGGCTGCCATCTCCGAACACCGTCATCGGGCGATTGGCGAGCGCCTGGCGCAGGAACGTGGGGATCGCGCGTCCGTCGTGGGGGCGCATGCGCGAGCCGTAGGTGTTGAAGATCCGCATGATCGACGTGTCCACTCCCTGCTGGCGGTGGTAGGCCATCGTCAGCGCCTCCGCATAGCGCTTGGCCTCGTCGTAGACGCCGCGCGGGCCGATCGGGTTCACATGCCCCCAGTAGCTCTCAGACTGCGGGTGTTCCAGCGGGTCGCCGTACACCTCGCTGGTGGAGGCGATCAAAAAGCGCGCTCGCCTCGCCTTGGCGAGCCCGAGCGTGTGGTGAGTCCCGTATGAGCCCACCTTGAGCGTGTGCAAGGGCAGTCGCAGGTAGTCGATCGGCGAGGCCGGCGAGGCCAGGTGGTAGACGAAGTCGATCGGCTCCTCGATGAAGTACGGCTCGATGATGTCGAGGTTCAGATGCACGAAGCGATCGGGGTCGCGGATGTGCTCGATGTTCGCCAGCGACCCCGTCTCCAGGTTGTCCACGCAGATGACGCGGTGCCCGCGCCCGAGCAGCGCATCGCACAAGTGCGATCCCAAAAAGCCCGCGCCCCCGGTGACCACGCACGTCGCCATCGCAGAGCTAGCTTAGTTGGTCGCAGCGACACACAGGCCGGCCTGCCCGGCGGGTCTATCCTCTTGCCACATGGCAGCTACGGAGGAGCACGCCGCTGACGAGCGCCTGACGGTCGCACCGATCGTCGGCCCCGACGATCCCCGGCGCTTCACCGACTCGGGCATCGAGATCGCGCCGCTCTACCACGAGGCGGACCTGCCGGAGAACCTCGATCTGGGGGAGCCGGGGGAGTTCCCCTATACGCGCGGCGTGCACCGTGAGATGTACCGCAAGCAGACGTGGACGATGCGCCAGTACGCGGGCTACGCCTCGGCGAAGGAGTCCAACGAGCGCTACCGCTACCTGCTGTCGAAGGGCACGACCGGCCTGTCGATGGCGTTCGATCTACCCACCCAGCTCGGCCTGGACTCCGACAATGAGCGCTGCCTGGGCGAGGTCGGGCGCACCGGCGTGGCGATCGACACGATCGAGGACATGCGCACGGCGTTCGCCGGCATCCCCCTCGACCACGTGTCAACCTCGATGACGATCAACGCTCCGGCCGCATGTCTGCTGCTGCTCTACGAGCTCGTCGGCGAGGAGCAGGGCGTACCCAGCGAGAAGCTGCGAGGCACGACCCAGAACGACGTGCTCAAGGAGTACATCGCGCGCGGCAACTACATCTACCCGCCCGAGCCGACCATGCGGTTGACGACCGATCTCTTTCAGTACTGCCACGAGCGCATCCCCCGCTGGAACACGATCTCGATCTCCGGCTACCACTTCCGCGAGAAGGGCTGCTCGGCGGTGCAGGAGGTCGCCTTCACGCTGTCGTCGGGCATCGCATACGTGCAGGCGGCGATCGATAGCGGCCTCAACGTCGATGAGTTCGCTCCGCGCCTGGCGTTCTTCTTCAACGGCCACAACAACGTCTTCCAAGAGGTCGCCAAGTTTCGCGCCGCGCGGCGCATGTGGGCGCACATCATGCGCGAGCGCTTCGGCGCCACGGACGCCAAGGCCACGATGCTCCGCTTTCACACCCAGACCGGCGGCGTCACGCTCACGGCGCAGCAGCCTGAGAACAACATCGTGCGCGTCGCCCTGCAGGGCTTCGCCGCCGTGTGCGGCGGCACGCAGTCGCTGCACACCAACGGATTCGATGAGGCGCTCGCCCTGCCGAGCGAGCGAGCGGCCAAAATCGCGGTGCGAACGCAACAGATCCTCGCCCACGAGTCAGGCGCGGCGGACACGGTCGATCCGTTCGCCGGCTCCTACTTCGTGGAGGCCCTGACGGACGAGATCGAGTCGCGCGCCAGCGAGCTGATCGCCAAGGTCGACGCACTCGGTGGCTCGGTCAACGCGATCGACTTCATCACCGCCGAGATCGACGAATCGGCGTGGGGCTACCAGGAGCGCTACCGCATCGGCCAGGACGTCGTGGTGGGCGTGAACGCCTACCAGGAGGAGGACGTCGAGGTGCCCGACCTGCTGCGCGTCGACCCCGAGTCAGAGCGCGAACAGCTCGAGCGCCTGCGCGCGTTCAAGGCCGACCGCGACCACGAGCTCGTCGAGCGTCGCCTGCAGGAGCTGCGCGTCCTCGCACGCGGCAGCGAGAACCTGCTGCCGGCGATCCGCCAGGCGCTAAAGGACCGCTGCTCACTGGGCGAGGTCTGCGGGGCGATGCAGGACGTATTCGGAAGGTACGCGCCCACCTTCTGAGCGCAGCCGGCTCTGAGGGCGGCCCGGTTCTAAGCGCGGCCGAGCCGGGGGCCGCGGTAGCGACTAGGGTGCCGGTCGGTGTCACACATGCCCGCCGGCCCCCTCGCCGCCTCCTTGTACGAAGTCGTCCTCGCCGTCCACATCATGGCCGTGGTCGTCGCCTTTGGCGTGACGTTCGCCTACCCGATCATGTTCGCAATCGGTGCGCGCCGCGACCCGCGCGCCCTGCCGCTGCTGCACCGCATCGAGTACTCGATCGAGCGCATGCTCCTGAACCCTGGGCTGCTCGTGGTGCTGCTCGCCGGCATCTACCTCGCAAGCAAGGGTCACTACTGGAGCGACTTCTTCGTGCAGTGGGGGCTCGGGGTCGTGGTCGTGATCGGCGCGCTCGTCGGCGCCGTGATGATCCCGACGGGCAAACGCGCCGAGCAGCTCGCGGCGCGCGACCTCGCCGCAGCCGGAGAGGGCGGGGAGGTCACGCTCAGCGACGAGTATCGCGCGCTCACGCGGCGCCTGGCCAGCGTCGGCTCGCTGCTCAGCCTGCTCGTGCTCGTCACGATTCTCTTCATGGCGCTGCATCTCGGCGCCTGACAGCCGTCGAGACGCCCGCCGCGGGGCGCCACGGCCGGTACCCTGACTGCATGAGCAGCGCGGGATACCGAGTCGCTGTCGTCGGCGCGACCGGGCAGGTGGGGAGCTTGATGCTCGAGCTCCTGCGCGAGCGCGCCTTTCCTGCGAGCGAGATCGTGCCGTTCGCCTCCGAGCGCTCGGTGGGCCGAGAGCTCGAGGGCGGCGCGGTCGTGCGGGGCCTCAACGACGAGTCGATCGAGGGCTTCGAGCTCGCCCTCTTCTCGGCCGGCGGCGCCGTCTCCGGCGAGTGGGCGCCAAAGTTCGTGCAGACGGGCGCAATCGTGATCGACAACTCCTCGCGCTGGCGCATGCAGGATGACGTCCCGCTCGTCGTCAGCGAGGTCAATCCCGGGGCACTCGAGCGCCACCACGGCATCATCGCCAACCCCAACTGCTCCACCATGCAGATGGTCGTCGCGCTCAAGCCGATCCACGCCGAGGCCGGCATCGAGCGGCTCGTGGTCAGCACCTACCAGGCGGTCTCCGGCACGGGCAAGGCCGCCGTCGATGAGCTGATCGGGCAATCGCACGCGCTCTTGCACGAGCAGGCCATCCAGCCGCCCGCGAGCTACGCGCACCAGATCGCCTTCAACGCGCTCCCCCACGCCGGCAGCTTCCCCCAAGGCGAGGACCACACCGACGAGGAGCTCAAGCTGATCAACGAGACGCGCAAGATCCTCGAGGACCCCTCGATTCGCATCTCCGCGACGTGCGTACGCGTGCCCGTCGTCAACGGGCACTCGGAGGCCGTCAACGTGCAGACCCGCGAGGAGCTCTCGCCCGAGCGCGCGCGCGAGCTGCTCTCCGCCGCGCCCGGTGTGACCGTCGTCGACGATCCCGCCGGCGCGCGCTACCCGCTCGCGATCGACGCGTCGGGCAAGGACGGCGTGTTCGTGGGCCGCATCCGCCGCGACCGCGGTCACGAGCGCGCGCTCGATATGTGGATCGTCGCCGACAACCTGCGCAAGGGCGCCGCCACCAACGCCGTCGAACTCGCCGAGCTCCTCCACGCACACGGCCTGGTGCGCGGGCAAAGAGCTCCAGCGGCCGCGTAGGCGCATAGCGCGAGCCGAACGATGTGCGCCGATCGGTTGTCGCGAGGGACCCGGCAGTCCCCCCGCGACGGGCGGCAGGACTGCCGGCAGCGCGCTCGAATCTTGCAGCGATGATCTCCTCTGAGGTACAGCGCACGCTCGTCAAGTCCCCACCCGAGCTATGGGCCGAGCTGAGCGACCCTGCCGCGCTCGCGCGCCATCTGGGCGAGCTGGGCGAGATTCGCATCGTTCGCCTGCATCCCGAAAGCAGCGTCGAGTGGGCCGGGGAGAACATCTCGGGCAGCGTCTCCATCAAGCCCTCCGGGTGGGGAACCACGGTCACGTTCAGCGCTAGGAAGGACACCCCCGGGATCACCGCCGAGAAGCAGCAAGAGCCCCCCGGCGAGGCTCCCGCCGCTCCCGCTCCCGCCGGGAGCGAGGACGATGCTGCCGCCGAGGCCGAGACACAGACGCACGCCGAGGCCGAGACGCAGACGCACGCCGAGGCCGAGACGCAGACGGACGCCGGGGCCGAGACGCAGACGCACGCCGTGACCGACGGGCCGGCGCTCGCCGATGGCGTGGGCGATGGCGAGGGCGAGGGCGAGGGCGAGGGCGAGGGCGACGCTCCCGCCAAGGCCAAGGCCGCGTCGGGCACGCGACCCGCGACGCAGGCTGGGGCGCAGGCCAAGATCGAAACCCATGCGGAGGCAGAGGCTGCTGTTCCGGCCCTGCCCGAACCCGCCAGCCCGGCCCTGCCCGAGCCCGAGATGGCGAGGCCCGACAGGGGGCCCGAGTCGCGCCGCAGCTTCCTGACTCGCCTGTTCGGCTGGCGCCGCAAGACCGCCTTGGCATCCCCGAGACGGCTCTCGAGCGCACCGCCGGACGGCACGAGCGCCGAACCGGCGGGGCGGGAGCGACGGCAGGCTGACGCGTTCGCGGCCGTGCGCGAGGCCCTGTCGGAGGCTTCCTCCGTCCTCACTCACGCCTTCGAGGCGCCCGCGGGCGCGCGGTCCTCGACCGTCCCCACGCACTCCTCACCGCAGCCGCCGCTCGCAAACGAGGAGCGCGCGACCGACGAAGCCGAGGCCCCGGGGCGCGGGCAGGTGGCGTCCCCCGCGGACATCTCGGCCGAGCTGCTCGCGGCCGAGGAGGCGGCGGCCGAGGAGGTGCGGGCTGTGCTGACAGCGGTGCTCGACCGTCTGGGCGCGGCGCACCACCGGCCCTTCTCGCGCGCGTAGCCGGCGCTCGCCGCGGGCAGAGCACCGGGGATAACATCCCGCGCCCGATGGCAAGCAGCCACAACAGGCACACGGACGCCGCCCTGCTGGCCGCGTCTCGCGGTGGGCACCGCAAGCCCTCGCGCCAGAAGGCGCCGGAAAGCTACGAGGAGAAGCTTGCACAGCTGCAGGAGCTGCGCACGGCCGCGCTGCACTCCGCGCCGGAGGCGGAGGAGAAGCAGCACGCGCGCGGCAAGTACACGGCGCGCGAGCGCGTCGAGAAGCTCCTCGACCCCGGCTCCTTCCAGGAGCTCGACACGTTCGTGCGCCACCGCACCTACGACTTCGACATGCAGAGCAACCGCCCTTGGGGGGACGCCGTCGTCACCGGCCACGGCACGATCGAAGGGCGCACGGTGTGCGTGTTCAGCCAGGACTTCACCGTCTTCGGCGGCTCGCTGGGAGAGGTGATGGGCGAAAAGATGTGCAAGATCATGGACCTCGCGGCCAAGATCGGCTGCCCCGTCATCGGCATCAACGACTCGGGGGGTGCGCGCATCCAGGAGGGCGTCGTCTCGCTCGGCTCCTACGGGGACGTGTTCCTGCGCAACGTCCGCTGCTCGGGGGTGATCCCGCAGATCAGCCTGGTGATGGGGCCGTGTGCCGGAGGCGCCGTCTACTCGCCGGCGATCACCGACTTCATCTTCATGGTCAAGGAGACCTCGCACATGTTCATCACGGGGCCCGACGTGATCAAGACGGTCACGGGCGAGGAGGTGGGCTTCGAGGAGCTCGGCGGGGCCATGTCACACAACTCCAAGTCCGGCGTCGCGCAGTTCGCCTCCGAGGACGAGGACGCGTGCCTGGAGGATTGCCGCTACCTGCTCAGCTTCCTGCCCTCCAACAACCTCCAGACCACGCCACGCGTGCAGCCCTCCGACGACCCCGAGCGCATGGACGAGGAGCTCGACCACGTGGTGCCGGACAACCCCAACAAGCCCTACGACATGCGCGACGTGGTGCGGCCGATCGTGGACGATGCAGAGTTCTTCGAGGTACACGAGCACTATGCACGCAACATCATCTGCGGCTTCGCGCGCCTGGACGGCTACACGGTCGGGATCGTCGGCAACCAGCCCTCGCAGCTCGCGGGCGTGCTCGACATCGACGCATCGGCGAAGGCTGCGCGCTTCGTGCGCACGTGCGACGCGTTCAACATCCCGCTGCTGACCTTCTGCGACGTGCCCGGCTTCCTCCCGGGCACCGCGCAGGAGTGGGGCGGCATCATTCGCCACGGGGCCAAGCTGCTGTACGCGTTCGCCGAGGCGACAGTACCGAAGGTGACGATCATCACGCGCAAGGCCTACGGCGGCGCCTACGACGTGATGTCCTCAAAGCACCTCGGCGCCGACTTCAACTTCGCCTGGCCCACCTCGGAGGTCGCGGTGATGGGTCCGGAGGGCGCCGTCAACATCATCTACCGACGCGACATCGCCGCGAGCCCAACACCGGAGGAGCGCCGCGGGAAGCTCATGGAGGACTACAAGGCGCGCTTCGCCAACCCCTATACGGCCGCGGAGCGCGGCTACATCGACGACGTGCTCGTGCCGCACGAGACGCGTCCACGCCTGATCAACGCGCTGCGCACGCTCGAGGGCAAGCGCGAGCCGGGCCCCAGGCGCAAGCACGGCAACATCCCCTTATAGGTGCCGTGAGCGACTCGGCCAGCCACCAGCAATCGATCCCCGCGTCGGCGGCTCCAGATGAGGCGGCGGCGATCGTCGCTGCGATCGAGGTGTTCGTCGCCGAGACCACGCCCCCGGCGCGCGAGCAGCGCTCGGCCCACCATGACGCCTGGCGCGAGGCGGCCCTGCTAGAGGGGGTCGCGCGCGACCCGTGGGAGGCGACGGGCGACTCGTGGCTTGGCAGCCTCGCCTAGCGCCTCACGGCAGCTACGCGCATCGCTCAGGCTCCTGCCGCACCCGGCGCCCTCGAGGCACTGGATAAATACCTAAAAGTCGCTAGGCTTTAGCGCAATAGCTTTTCGCTATCGAGATCACGCTCGACACGCCAGCCCGGGCGCAAGCGCTCGGTCAGGAGGTTTTCGCAACATGGAGCCAGGTTCCATCTCTGCCCAACGCGGCACTCTGGAGGACCCGGAGGTCCTTCAGAACGTGCCCGGGCACGTGATCCCGATCCTCGAGCGCGAGTTCGACGACTTCAAGTCGGAGGCCGGGAGGTTCCTGGCGGGCGAGCTGCGCGAGGACGAGTTCATCAAGTTCCGCCTCAAGCAGGGCGTCTACGGGCAGCGCCAGCCGGACGTCCAGATGATCCGCGTGAAGCTGCCCTTCGGGGGCATCACACCCGAGCAGATGGAGGCCTTCGCCGACGTGATCGAGAAGTACGTGCCGCTGCGCAAGGGCCACATCACCACGCGCCAGAACGTGCAGGTGCATCACATCCCCCTGCCCGACGCCGAGCGGGCGATCCGCGAGCTCGGCGACGCGGGGCTGTCGAGCCGCGAGGGCTGCGGCAACACGATGCGCAACGTCACCGCCGACCCCTGGGCGGGGGTGGCTCGTGACGAGCTCTTCGACCTCACCCCCTATGCGGGTGCCTACGTTCGCTACTTCGTGCGCCATCCGACCACGCAGGCGATGCCGAGGAAGGTCAAGACCTCCTTCGACGCCTCTCCCAGCGACCGCGCGATCTCCGAGATCCACGACATCGCGTTCCGCGCACGCGTCCGAGACGTCGACGGCCGACAGGTGCGTGGCGCGCAGATGCTCGTAGGCGGCGGCACGTCGATCATGCCGCGCAAAGCGCAGGTGCTCTACGAGTTCGTCGAGCTCGACAACGGCGAGTACCTCAAGCGCACCGAGGCAGTCATGCGTATCTTCGACCGCCAGGAGTGGCTCCGCGCCAACCGTGCGCGCGCTCGCATCAAGGTGTTCGTCGACAAGTACGGCATCGACGAGCTGCGCCGTCAGGTCGAGGAGGAGCTCGAGGGCGACTGGGTCGCCGAACGCGACTTCTCGATCGAGCAGCGACTCTTTGCGCACGACGAGCGCGAGGGCGCGCCGGCTCCCCCGCAGGTGTATGGAACCCCCAACGGGGATCTGAACGAGTTCGAGCGCTTTCGCGCCGCCAACGTCGCCGAGCAGAAGCAGCGCGGCTTCGTGACGGTCGAGGTGAAGATCACGCGCGGCGATCTCACGCCCGAGCAGTTCCGGGGGCTCGCCAAGATCATGCGCTCCTTCTCCGGCGGCTACGCGCGCACCACCGTGCAGCAGAACCTCGTCCTGCGCTGGGTGCGCGAGGAGTGCGTGTACGACCTCTGGCGTGCGCTCTCGCCGCTCGGCCTCGGCGATCCGGGCTCGCGCCAGATCAACGACGTGGTCTCATGCCCCGGGACCGACTCGTGCAAGCTCGGCATCACCAGCTCGATGGGCCTGAACGAGGCCGTTCAGGAGCGCATCGAGCAGATGCAGATCACCGACGAGCTCACGCGCCAGATCCACATCAAGATGAGCGGCTGCCCGAACGGATGTGGACAGCACCACGTGGCGAGCATCGGCTTCTACGGCGCCTCGATCAAACTCGGCGAGCACACGATCCCCGCGTACATCCCGCACGTGGGCGGTGTCTACGAAGGCGGCGAGGTCGCGTTCGGCCACAGGCTGAAGCTGCGCCTGCCCGCCAAGCGCATCCCGGAGGCGATCGAGCGTTGGATCCGCCATTACGAGGCGACCCGCCGCGACGGCGAGGGTTGGACTACGTTCACCGAGCGGATCGGCACGCCGGAGCTCGAAGGCCTCGTCAAGGACCTTTCGATGCCGGTCGACTTCGGCCTCGAGACGATGAACGAGTTCATCGACTGGAACCGCAGCGTTCCCTTCGAAGTGCAACGCGGCGAGGGCGAGTGCGCCGTCTAAAACTAAAGCCGATGAGGAAGCGAGACGACCAAGAGCGATGCAGCCGCTAGAGACAAACATCCGACCTCCGCTAGATACAGACATCCGACCTATGAGCACAACCTTCGACCCTGCCCCCAGCCTCACGCACACGCTGCGCGAGGCCGCCCGCCACGGCGAGCGGGCCGTGCTGCTGTGCTCGTTCCAGAAGGAGGAGTCGGTGCTCATCGACGAGCTGCTGCGGCTCGACCAGGGAACCGGCAGGGGGGTCAGGATCGTGACGATCGACACCGGCGTGCTGTTCGAGGAGACGCTGAAGACCTGGCGCGCCTTCGAGGAGCGCTTCGGCGTCGAGATCGAGGTACAGGACGCGAGCAACCCGGAGAGGCCGTGGAGCGGTCCCGAGCACTGCTGCTCGGCCGCCAAGGTCGCGGCCCTCGAGAGCGCGCTCGCGGGCGCAGAAGGGTGGATCACGGGCATCCGCCGCGAGCAGGGCCCGACCCGGGCGCACACCGAGCTGATCGAACGTGACCGGAGCCGCGAGCTGTGGAAGTACAACCCGCTCGCGCACTGGACGAACAAGGACATCTGGCGGCGCATCCACGAGCGCGAGCTCCCTTACCACCCGCTGCACGACCATGGCTACGAGTCGATCGGCTGCGCCACCTGCACGCTCCCCGGCGTCGGGCGCGAGGGTCGCTGGGCCGGCACCGACAAGACCGAGTGCGGCCTGCACGTGGACGCCGCATAGCCAGCCCCGGCGTGCGCGCGCGCGCACGCACATCAACTAGGCTTCCGCGCCGATGTTCAGCAAGGTCTTGATCGCCAATCGCGGCGAGATCGCCATGCGCATCGCGCGGGCGCTCGAGGAGCTGCGCGTGGCGAGCGTGGCGGTCTACTCCGAGCTCGACCGCGACTCCCCGCACGTCAGGCGCGCCGGCGAGGCGTACAACCTCGGCGAGGGGCCGGCCAGCGAGAACTACCTGAACGTCGGGAAGATCCTCGAGGTCGCGGCCCGCGCGGGCGCCGAGGCGATCCATCCCGGATACGGCTTCCTGGCCGAGAACGCGCCCTTCGCCCAGGCGTGCGAGGACGCGGGGGTGGTGTTCATCGGGCCGCCCGCGAGCGCGATCGAGGCGATGGGCTCGAAGACGCGCGCACGCGAGCTGATGCAAGCCGCCGGTGTGCCGATCGTGCCCGGCACGACCGAGGCGGTCGCCACCGTCGCCGACGCGCTGCGCATCGCCAAGGAGGAGGTCGGCTTTCCCGTCGCCGTCAAGGCCGCCGGCGGGGGCGGCGGCAAGGGCTTTCGCGTAGCGCTCTCGGAGGACGAGCTCGAGGCAGCCTTCGAGGGCTCGAGCCGCGAAGGCGAGAAGTTCTTCTCCGACCCCACCGTCTACCTCGAGCGCTATCTGCACGACCCCCGCCACGTGGAGGTACAGGTGCTCGCCGACCGCCACGGGAACGTCATCCACCTCGGCGAGCGCGACTGCTCGATCCAGCGCCGCCATCAGAAGGTGATCGAGGAGTCCCCCGCGCCCGCATGGGTGGTCGACCCGCAGATGCGCGAGCGCATCGGACAGATCGGCGTGAACGCTGCCGAGGCCGTGGGCTACGTGGGCGCGGGCACGATCGAGGGCCTGTTCACCACCGACGGGGGCGCCAAGGACGAGCCCGAGTACTTCTTCCTGGAGATGAACACGCGCGTGCAGGTGGAGCACTGCGTCACCGAGATGACCACCGGCATCGACATCGTCAAGGAGGGCATCAAAGCCGCCGCCGGCGAGCCGCTGTCCTACGCACAGGAGGACGTGCAGCTGCGCGGGCACGCGATCGAGTGCCGCATCAACGCCGAGGACGCGTCCAAGAACTTCGCCCCCGCCCCCGGCAAGATCGGCGTCTACCGCGAGCCTCGCGGCCCCGGCGTGCGCGTGGACTCCGGCGTCGAGGAAGGGGGGAGGTTTCGCCGATGTACGACCCGATGGTCGCCAAGCTGATCGTGTGGGACGCGGACCGCGAGCAGGCGACCCGCCGCATGCTGCGCGCGCTGGGCGAATACGAGATCGGCGAGCTGAAGACGCTGATCCCCTTCCACCGCGCCCTGCTGGCGACCGAGCAGTGGGCCAAGGGCGAGACCTGCCGGGACCTGCTCGAGGACAAGCAGTGGCTGAAGACGCTCTCGTTCGCAGCCACCGCACCCCCGACCAGCGACGGCTCCGACGATGCCGAGAAGCTCGAGCAGAGCTACGCCGTCGAGGTATCCGGCAAGCGCTTCGACGTGCGCGTGACCGGGCCCGCGCGCGCCGGCGGCGCCGTCGGCGGGAGCGCCGCGGCGATGAACGGCGGCGCTGCGGGCAAGGCTCCCAAGCGGGCCGCGCGCAAGACCTCAAGCGGCGGCTCCTCGGGCGGGAGCGACGTCCTGCCCGCGCCTCTGCAGGGCAACATGTGGAAGGTGCTCGTCAAAAAGGGCGATACCGTCCAGGAGGGCCAGCTGCTCTGCATCATCGAGGCGATGAAGATGGAGAACGAGATCACCGCACACAAGTCGGGCACGATCGTCGAGCTGCCCATCAGCGAGGGCGCGCCGATCCAGGCCGGCGCGCCGATCGCGACGATCGTCTCAGCCGCGAGCGCCTAGCGAGCGCGAGCGACCGTCGCGGCGGCGCGGGCGCGGCTCCATCAGGGCGGCGCGAGCCGGGCTGCGTTGCGCGCGTGGAGCTCCCGTTGCACGCGCGTGCGACGCCCCAGCGGCAGCTCGGCGGCCGCTCCCCGCTCGCGCAGCTGCGCGAGATAGGCGAGGTCCTCCTCGAGCACGCGCCCGGCGTGCTCGGAGTCCAGCGGGGGCCCGTGGCCTGGCAGGACGTGCGCTGCCGCGCCCAGCAGCGGGCGCAGGCGCTCGAGCGTCTCTACGTAGGCGTCGATCCCGTCCTCGAGATCGAGGCTGGGAATCTCCAGCGAGGAGAGGTAGTCCCCCGCCACCAGCACGCCTGCCCAGGGGATCCAGATCGCCATCCCGTCGGCCGTGTGGCCGGCCGTGGGGTGCAGCTCGAGCTCCGCGTGCCCGATCTCGCAGCGTCCGGGGACGGGTAGCCCCTGCGGCGAGCCGAGCGTGAGCGGCGCGCGTCGTTCGATCATCAGCCCTTCGTCGAAGCGGCGCAGCTCGCGCTGGGCCGCTCCCGGCTCGGCGGCGAGGCGTTGGGCGCTGCTCTGCGCGCAGCCGAGGGCCAGCTCCGGGAAGGCGAGGCGCCCGAGCAGGTGATCCCAATCGGCGTGCGTGGCGAGCAGCCCGCTGGCGGCGGGGAAGTGGGCCTGGCCGATCAGCGCCGGCAGCGCATCGAGCTCCTCCGGCAGCACCGGCGAGTCGATCACGAAGCTCTCGCCGCCCGCCACCTCCCCACCCCCAGCGCTCGCGCCCGTGCCGGCGCCCGGCTCTCCCGCGCGGACGATCACGCATTTCGCCTGCAGTACGGCGCTGGTGACCAGCAGCACGTCTGGGTGCAGCGCGACCGCCCGCACGGCGCGCTAAGAGGCGCCGAGCAGCTTGGCAGCCTCTTTCAGGTTGGCGACCTTGGCCGTGGGCTTCTTCTGCGAGGGCTCGAGCGTCTCCTTGTTGCGGTTGACCCAGATCACCGGCACGCGCGCTTTGACGCACGGAACGACGTCGTGGTAGTGGCTGGCAGCCACGTGCACCCAGCCGCGCTTTCCGCCCATGCGCCGTGCGCACTCGGTGAAATGGGGCGGTTCGGGCTTGTAGGAGCGGACCTGCTGGGCGGTCACGACGAGATCGAAGTCGACCTTGATGTGCCGACGCGTCTGCCCGAGCAGCTTGTCGTCGATGTTCGACAGCAGCCCCAGCTTGTATTTCTTGGAGAGCTTCTGCAGCTGCGCGCCCGTCTCCCTGAAGGGCTGCCAGCGCTGCACCGAGTCGGGCAGGAAACCCGAGCGCGAGGGCTCGAGGTGCCAGTCGAGGCGTTTCGCGATCTCGATCGCGGTGCGCCGCAGCACCTCCGCGTAGAGCTCATAGGAGCCCGCCTCGATTTCGCGTGAGATCTCGTGGAACATCGGGATCAGCACGCCACGCTCGATCTCGATGCCGTCCCGTGCGGCCTCCTTCGCGAACGCTTCGCAGATGCCCGTCTCCCAGTCGATCAGCGTGCCATAGACATCAAAGGTGACGAACGAGACGTTCTTGGGGATAGGCATCGCGCGGCATTATGCCGTGAGAGCTGTGCGAGCGCATCCAGCCGCCTTCCGCTAAGCGTCGTTCTTTGCGTTAGAGTGCCGCGCCGCAATGGACCTGCTCGAGTACCAGGGCAAGCAGCTGTTCGCCCGCCACGGCCTGCGCGTGTCAGACGGCCGGGCCGTCAGGAGCGATGAGGAGGCCGTGAAGGCGGCCGAGGAGCTTGGCTATCCGGTCGTGGTCAAGGCCCAGGTGCTGATCGGCGGTCGCGGCAAGGCCGGCGGTGTGAAGCTCGCCAGCGACGCGCTCCAGGCTCGCGAGCACGCTCGCAGCATCCTCGGCATGGACATCCACGGCCACGTCGTGCACACGCTGTGGATCGAGCACGCCTCGGACATAGCGCACGAGTACTACGCCTCGGTGCTGCTCGACCGCGCTGCCAAGCAGCCGCTCGTGATGTTCAGCGTCGAAGGCGGAGTTGACATCGAAGAGGTCGCCGAGAAGACGCCCGAGAAGCTGATCCGCCGCCACGTCGACGCCCTCTCGGGGCTTTCGCGCCAGCAGGCCCTCGAGATCGCCGCCGAAGGTGGCGTCGACGAAGACGTGGTCGAGGGCGTGGCCGACGCGCTGACGGCGCTTTACGAGGTGTGGCTCGAGGAGGATGCGACGCTCGCGGAGATCAACCCGTTGATCGTCACCCCAGACAGGCAGGTGCGGGCGCTCGACGCGAAGGTCTCCCTCGATGGGAACGCGCTCTACCGCCATCCCGAGAATGCGGAGCTGTCCGACAGCGAGAACGAAGACCCGATCGAGCGCCGCGCCAAGCAGCAGGGTGTGCAGTACGTCAAGCTCGACGGCGACATCGGCATCCTCGGCAACGGCGCCGGTCTCGTGATGTCAACGCTCGACGTCGTCGCGCAGGCGGGCGGCTCGCCGGCGAACTTCCTCGACGCGGGCGGGGGCTCCGACGCGCAGAAGATCAAGGAGGCGGTCGAGCTGCTGCTCGCCAACGAAGCCGTCAAAGCCGTGCTGTTCAACATCTTCGGCGGCATCACGCGATGCGACGAGGTCGCCAAGGGACTGATCGCCGCATTCGCGGAGATCAAGCCCTCCGTCCCCTTCGTGGTGCGACTCGACGGCACCAACGACGTCGAGGGGCGCCGCCTGCTGCAGGAGGCCGCGCTGCCGAACGTGCACGCCGCGAGCACGATGCTCGAGGCTGCCGAGGCGGTCGTCGCGCTCGCGTCGGGAGCGCCGGCGGGAGCTGCGGCATGAGCGCGCGCACACTCACTCGGGCGGTCGGCCGGCGATGAGCGTTCTGGTCGACGAGAGCACGCGCCTGTGCGTGGCGGGGATCACCGGGCGCGAGGGCAGCTTCCACACGCTCAACAACCTCCGCTACGGCACCAACGTCGTCGGTGGCGTGACACCCGGCAAGGGCGGCCAGGACGTCGGGGGGATCCCCGTATTCGACGACTGGCAGCAGGCGATGGCCGAGGCGCAGCCGAATACCGCGATGATCTTCGTGCCGCCGCGCTTCGCCGCGGACGCGATCCTCGAGGCGGCTGGCGCCGGCGTCGAGCTCGTGGTCACGATCACCGAGGGGATCCCCGCGCACGACGAGCTGCGCGTCTACAACCTGCTGGCCCGCGACCATCCGGAGACACGCCTGGTGGGCCCCAACTGTCCCGGCATCCTCTCGCCGGGGAAGGCCAACGTGGGCATCATCCCGGCCGCGTTCTTCAAGGCGGGGGCCGTCGGCGTGGTCTCGCGCTCGGGGACGCTGACCTACCAGATCGGCAACGAGATCGCGCAGGCGGGCGTGGGCTGCAGCACGATCGTGGGCATCGGCGGGGACCCGGTCCCCGGCTCGTCCTTCGTGGACGTGCTGGAGCTGTTCGAGGCCGATGAGGAGACCGAGCTCGTGGTGCTCTCCGGTGAGATCGGCGGATCTGCCGAGGAGGAGGCCGCGCAATACATCGCCGCGCACATGAAGAAGCCGGTGATCGCCTACATCGCCGGCTTCACCGCTCCAGCCGGCAAGCAGATGGGTCACGCGGGGGCGATCGTGTCGGGCAGCTCGGGAACGGCGGCCGCGAAGGCCCAGGCGCTCGAAGCCCAAGGCGTGCGCGTCGGGCGCACGCCGACGGAGACCGCGCGCATCGCCGTCGAGGTGCTCGGCGACGCCTCGCTGGCCGCCTCCTGAGGGCGCCCGGCTGGCCGCCTGCTGAGCGGATCACCCCGAGCTGCACTCCGGCCAACGCGCGGCCCCAGGGGGCAGATACGCTAGGCCGAGCTATGGACGAGCAGCTTGCGAGAACGCTGGCCGAGCTGGAGCGAAAGCTCGAGGACCTCGAGCGCACCCTGCACGCACTCAACGCTCCCGGCGAGCTGGGCGCCGCGGCCCCCGAGGTGCCCAGCGCCGGCGCCGGCGAATGGCGCGCGCCGAGCGCACCCCGAGCGCCGCAGGCGCCCAGCAGGATCGTCGACGAGACGGTCGAGCCGGCAGCGGCGCGCGGCACGCCCGGTCGGCCAGCGCCACCCGCACCGGCAGCGGCGCCGGCCGGGCTTGCCATGCAGGGCACAACGCTCGGAGCGCCCGGGTCCGCACCCGCGCCCGCGGCGCAAGCACCCGCGCCCGTGCACGCGCGGCTGCCCAA
This sequence comes from uncultured Solirubrobacteraceae bacterium, assembly GCA_963722435.1. GTDB lineage: Bacteria > Actinomycetota > Thermoleophilia > Solirubrobacterales > Solirubrobacteraceae > Palsa-744. The sequence goes on from CAVRKZ010000002.1 coordinate 618,263, forward strand.
GCCTCCCAGCACCCCCCCTCGCCCGCGCGCTCCGCGGCCGCCGGGCGCCGCGGAGCTGCTGCGCTTTCGCGAGCGCCTGGAGCGCGCGGCGCGCGAGCTGACGCACGACTACGACGAGCTGCTCGGGCGCCTAAGCTACGCCGCTGTGAGCACGAGCGCACAGACCAGCTCCGGCCCGACGATCTCCTTCGCGCGCGGCGCGCCCTCGCTCGACATCGTCGACGTCGATGGCCTGCGTGAGGCGGCCGCGCGCGCCTTCGAGGCCGATCCAGGCGGCGCGACCGCGTACGGCACGGCAGTGGGCTACCCGCGCCTGCGCAGCTGGATCGCCGACCGCCACGGGGTCGAGCCGGAGCGGGTGCTCGTCACCAACGGCTCGATGCAGGCGGACGCGTTCCTGTTCGAGCAGCTCGTGCGCGCTGGCGATGAGGTGATCGTCGAGCGGCCGACGTACGACCGCACGCTGCTGTCGCTGCGCGAGCGCGGCGCGCGCGTGCACGCAGTGCAGCTCGAGGCCGACGGCATCGACACGGACGCGCTCAGCGACCTGCTCACGCGCGCCGGCGCACCGGCGCAGCCGACGCTCGCACACATCATTCCCAACTTCCAGAACCCCGCCGGATACACGCTCTCGTTCGAGAAGCGCGTGCGACTGGTGGAGCTCGCGCGCGAGCACGGGTTCGTCCTGTTCGAGGACGACCCCTACGTTGAGCTGCGCTTCAGCGGCGAGACGCTGCCGACGATGCTCTCGATGGAGCCCGACCGCGTCGTGTATGCCTCTTCGTTCTCGAAGACCGTGTGCCCGGGAATTCGCGTCGGCTACCTGGTGGGGCCGCCGGAAGTGATCGCCGCGGTGGCGCAGCGAGCCACCAACACTTACATCTCTCCGAACATGGTCGCCCAGGCGATCGTGTACGAGTTCTGCGCCTCTGGTGCGATCGAGCGGTCGATCGAGACTGTCAAGGCCGCGCTGGCCCAACGCCTGCAGGCGCTCGCCGACGCGCTGCGCCGGGAACTGCCCGAGGCCGAGTTCGTGCTCCCGCAGGGCGGCTACTTCATGTGGCTGACGCTGCCGGAGGGCACCGACGTGCACGCGCTGCATCGCGCGGCGAGCGAGCGCGGGGTGGCATTCGTGAAGGGCACCGACTTCCTGCTGGAGGGCGGTGAGAACACCTTGCGGCTCGCCTACTCGGGGGTCGGCACCGAGCAGATCGAGACGGGCGTGGCGCGCCTGGCTGAGGCCTACCGCTCGCTCTAGCGCCAGTGGGGAGCGTTCTCGTCCGCCCTGCCGTGCAAGCCGATCTCGGCGCGCTCTTGTCGCTCTACGAGGAGCTGGCCGACACCAAGATCACGGCCATGCCCGCCGATCGGGCCGGCTCTGAGCGAGTGCTCGCAGAGATCCTCGCTGACCCGAGGCGCGAGCTGGTTGTCGCGGTCCTCGACGAGCAGGTGCTAGGGACGGCGGATCTGCTCGTCGTGCCCAACCTCACCCATCGCGCCGAGCCCTGGGCGATCGTCGAGAACGTCATCGTCGGGGGCGCCGCTCAGCGAACGGGCGTGGGGCGTGCCCGTGATGGGACACCTGATCGATCTCGCCCGCGCGGCAGGCTGCTGCAAGGTCCAACTGCTCTCCGGCAAGCATCGCGCAGAGGCCCACGAGTTCTACCGGAGCCTCGGCCTCGAGCCTGTCGCCGAGGGCTTCAAGATCTATTTCGACGGCTAGTTGAACCGCTCAGCCAGGCCCAGCACCCACGACGCTCGCCACTCCTCCTAGCGCCCGTAGCGCTGGCCCAGCACGAGCTGCTCGGGCAGCGCCGTCCGCGGCGGCGGCGAAGGCTCGGCGATCACCGAGACCGTCTCTGCGACGCTCGCCGTCACACCCAGGCGCCGACCGTCTGGCGTCCTCAGCTCGACGTGCTCGGGGCCGCGCTCGGCCACGACGGCCTCGAGGCCCGGCTCCAGGCCGGATGCCTTGAGGTAGTGCAACAGATCCTCGGCCTCGTTCTCGAAGCGCATCACGCGCACCGACGCGCCGACGTCCACGTCGGCTAGCGGCACGCCGGGCAGGCGTGCGCCGGCGACGATCGGGTGGCCGTGCGGGCACGTCTTCGCGTCGCCGATGGCCACGCGCATGCGCTCCTCGAGCACCGGCGACATCGCGTGCTCGAGGCGCTCGGCCTCCTCGTGGACCTCATCCCACGGCACTCCCAGGACGTCCGTCAGAAAGCGCTCGATCAAGCGGTGACGGCGCACGATGCCCTCGGCATGCTCCGCGCCGCTGACGGTGAACGCGATCGCGCGGTCGGAGCCGCGGGTGATGTACCCGTCGCGCTCCAGGCGCCCGATCATCTCGTGGACGGTGGGCGCCGAGAGCTGCATCGCGCGGGAGAGGTTGGCCCCGGTCATCGGCAGGCCCGCCTCCTGCAGCCAGAAGAGACTCTGCAGGTACTCCTCCTCGGCCACCGTCGCCGCCGGCTCGCTCGCAATCTCGGATCCCTCGCCGCTCACCCTCAGTGATGCTAAACGACGTGCCCTGCCCTCAACCGGCGCTCAGCTGTCGAGCTGATCGAAGGTGCACTCGCGGGCGGGCTTGTCCTCGCGCCAGCGTCGCAGCTTCGCGCCGTGTCGGATGCGTCCGGCAGAGACGTGGTCGAAGTCGATCTCCACGACCAGCTCGGGGCGTAGCGCGACCCACTCGAGATCCTTGCCCGCGCTCCAGCGGCTCGCCTCGCCTGAGCCGCGCTCACCCGTCTCGTAGGCGGCGAGGAAGCCGACCAGCCGGCGCTTCTCGCTGGCGCTCAGGCCAGAGCAGTGCCCGACGACGCGCAGCTTTGCGCCGTCGTAGAGTCCCAGGATCAGCGCGCCGACGGTCTCTGCCTCCTTGCCGGGGCGCCACCCGACGAGCACCGCGTCGATCGTGCGCACGCGCTTGACCTTGACCATGCCCCGGCGCTCGCCCGGGAGGTAGGGCGCAGAGCGCTCCTTGGCGATCGCCCCCTCGGCGTGCTCGAGCCAGCGCTGCGCCTGCGCGGGCGTGCTGGCGGTCGACATCAGCTCGACGGGGTGAGCGTCGAAGCTCTCGCCGGCGGGCAGCCCCTCGCCGCGCAGCAGGCTCTCGAGCGCCGCACGGCGCTCGTCGAAGGAGCACTCGAGCAGTCGATCCTGCTCGCGGGCGAGCAGATCGAAGGCGACATAGCGCGCAGGTGTCTCGCCGGCGAGGCGTTCGATGCGCGAGAGCGCCGGATGGATGCGCTGCCCCAGCGCATCGAAATCCTCGCGCCCGTCGGCACCGCGAACGACGATCTCGCCATCGAGCACGTAGCGCCCGGAGGGGAACGTCAGCTCAGGGAAGTAGCGACCGAGCGGCTTGCCGTTTCGCGACTGCAGGAACAGCTCGTCCCCGTCGACGAACGCCAGACAGCGAAAGCCGTCGAGCTTGATCTCATATCGGTAGCTCTCACCGTCCGGCAGCTCCCTGCGCGAGAGCGCGAGCTGGGGCTTCAGCGGCGGACTCAGCGGGAGCTTCACGGTTCGCGCGCGCGGCTCGGCTGGACTCGCTTGGGCTCGCCCTTCTGCTTGCGGAAGTGCGGTGGCCAGGGGGCATCGCCGAGGCCCTCGCGCTCATCGCGCGCGGCCAGCTCGAGCAGGCCGTCCAGCCGAAAGGCATGCTCATCGATCGCGGCGGCCGGGTCGCCGCGATCACGCAGGCGCTCCGGCACCGTCTGCAGGCGCAGGTCTGCCGGCTCCACGTCGGGCACCTCCTCCCACTCCAGTGGACAGGACACGCGCGCGTCCGCCACGGCGCGCACCGAGTAGGCGGAGGCGACCGTGCGGTCACGTGCGTTCTGGTTGTAGTCGATGAAGACACCCTCGCGCTCCTCCTTCCACCAGCGGCTCGTGGCCCGGCCGGGCATCCGCCGCTCCACCTCACGCGCGAGCGCGAGCGCTGCGCGACGGACTTCTTCGAAGCTCTCCCGCGGCTCGATGCGGACGTACACGTGGATCCCGCGCGAGCCGGAGGTCTTGGGGAAGCCGCGCAGCTCGTGCTGCTCGAGCACCTCGCGCACTCCCAGCGCCACTTCCCTGACCTCCGAGAAGGGCACCCCGGGGCCCGGGTCGAGATCGACGCGTAGCTCGTCGGGATGGTCGAGATCGGCTCGCCGTACCGGCCAGGGGTTCCAGTCGATCACGCCGAGGTTGACCCCCCAGACGAGATGCGCGGCGTCGTTGGGGACGAGCTCGCGCGCGTGACGCCCGCTGGGGAACGTCACCGTGGCGGTCTGCAGCCAGGCGGGCGCGCCGTCGGGCACGCGCTTCTGGAAGAAGGGCTCGCCGGCGACCCCGTCGACCCAGCGCTTCATCACCGTCGGGCGCTCGCGCAGATGGCGCACGACTGCCTGCTCGCACTCCACGTAGTAGTTGACGAGGTCGATCTTCGTGAGGCCCACCTGCGGGAAGAAGGGCTTGCCGGGATTGCTCACGCGCAGCTCCTGACCGCACGCGTGGACGACTGCGGCTTGTGCTTTCGCGGGGGCCATTGCTGGAAGGATGCCCGATCGTGTCCGTCGCGCGCCCACATACGCCCGCGTCTGGGCGCGCATCCGAGCGGCGCGCGCACCGCGGCGGCGCGCCGATCGCTACACGCCTACTCCTCGCAGCGGGGCCCTTTGGCCCGCGCCTGCCCGCAGCTGCGGTTGCCGCGGCAAGCGCGCGGGGCATCGAGGAGGCGGGCCGCCCGGCGCCGGACGTCCTCGAGCTCTCACCGCAAGCCACCCGCCACGCACCCGCGCGCTCCCTGCTTGACGGCTTGGACTTCGACGCGCGCATGCGCGGCGCCCGCGCCGTCGTGCTCGCATGGGAGCTGCTCGAGCAGCGGGCGCTCGCCGACAGCGTCGCCTTCGAGATCGCCACGCGCGCTCGCCAGGCGGGCGTCCCGTCATATGCGATCACCCGCCAGCACGAGCTCGGGGCATTCGGCGCGCGCATGCTCGACCTGCAGCTCGTGCTGCTCGCACGCAGCGCCCGCGGCCTCACCGCCGCCGGGCGAGCGCTGGGCGCTGTGGCCTGAGGCCGCCTCGTCCGTGCCCGCGCCCGGGCGAGGCGTGCTCCGCGCGTCGGCCGGGCAGGCGGTGGCGTCGCGCGGCGGCCGTTAGGCTCGGCGCCAGGATGAGCGATCCGCAGCCCACCCCGAGCTCGTCCGGGCGCGGCTCGCGCGCGCGGACGCTCCCTAGCCCTGGCGCGAGGCGCGCGACGGTGATCGGGGCGGGCTCTTTCGGCACGGCGCTGGCAGTGGTGCTCGCGCGCGCGGGGCTGCGCACAACGCTGCTGACGCGCACGGCCGAGCAGGCGGAGACGATCGAGCGCGAGCGGGAGAATCGCCAATATCTCGACGGCGTCGAGCTGCCGGCGCAGCTGCGCATAGAACCGGCCTCGAGAGGCCCGGGGCGGGCGGACTACGTGTTTCTGGCCGTGCCCTCGAGCGTGCTCGCGACGGTGATCGAAGGAGTGGGCGCGCAGGACCTCGGCAGGCGCACGGCGGTCGTCTCGCTCGCCAAGGGGCTAGTGCCGCCGCTCGGGCTGCCGCCGACGACAATGCTCAGCGAGCGCCTCGGTGCCGAGCGCGTGGCGTGCGTCGGCGGGCCCGCGCACGCACGCGAGATGGTCCGCGAGGGGGCCGCGCTGGTGGCGGCGTCCGCCGAGGAGCGCCTGGCGAGCGCGCTCGCGCAGATGTTCACCCGCGCGGGCATCGTGTGCGAGCTCTCCGACGACCCGATCGGGGTCGAGCTCGCGGGCACCGCCAAGAACGTGGCCGCGCTGGCCGCCGGCGCCACCGAGGCACAGGGGCTGAACGCCGCGGGCGCAGCCGCCGGGCACATCTTCGCCGAGGTGTGGCGCTACGCCGAGGAGCTGGGGGCGCGGCCGGAGTCAATGATCGGGCTCGCCGGCGTCGGTGACCTCGTGGCGACGGCCCTGGCGAGTGAGAGCCGCAACCGCCGAGCCGGCGAAATGCTCGCCGCGGGCGTCCCCGCGATCGACATTCCGACGCGCATCGGGCAGGCGGTCGAGTCGCTCGAGTCCGGTCCCCTGCTCGCGCGCGCGCTCGAGGCAGCAGGCGGGAGCGCGCCCGTGACTGGCGCGCTGGGACGGCTGATCTCGGGCGAGCTGCCGCTCGATGACTGGGTCGCGCTGGTGCGCGCGACCGTGCCGCCGCCGGCCCGCTGGCGCCGGCGCCCGCCGCCGGGCCTCTGGCGCCAGCTGTGGCAGCGCCTCTCGCGGCGCTAGCTCGAGCCCTCCGCCCCGGCCCCGACGAGCGTGCTGAGTACGGCTTCGTAGACGCCGGGCCCGTGTCCGCAGGCGCTGACGCGCACGTGCTCGTAGGCCGCGAGGGCATCGCTCATCGAGGGATCGCGCTCGAGCGCGTTGGCGACGAGCCAGAGGACGCCCACCTCGGAGGCGCACGCGAGATCCTCGCGCGAGTCCCCGACGGCGAACGTGTGCGCGCGCTCGTAGCCGCGTGCGCGACGGTGCAGGGCCACTGCCGCCACCTTGGCGGCGGGCGCCGGGACGAGGTGGTAGCCACGCACGTGCGGGAGCCCGGCGAGCGCCTCCGAGCGCCCTCGCACGACGCCGTTGTCGACGAGGCGCAGGTCTGCGTGCCCGTGCTCGGCGAGCACGCGATCGACCTCAGATGCGTCGACGAGTCCGCGGAAGAGATGCGAGACCTCGCGCTCGAGATGCCACGGCTCGTGGTACTCCAGGCGCCCGTCGTAGCGCTCCAGCAGCAATGCAGGGGCTCCCGAGCGCTCGATCTGCTCGGCGATCGTCAGCTCGCCGGGACGCAGCTCACCGGTCAGCCAATGCTCCTCGCCGTCGAGCACGAGACAGGCGCCTGCCTCATATATGTAGGAGCTCTGCCCCAGCAGGCGCGCGTCCTCCATCACCTGCGCGCGCCGCCGGCCGGACATCAGCACGACCTCGACGTCCGCCCGCAGGCACGCTTGGACGGCGCGCACCCCCTCGATCGTCACCTTCCCCTCGCCGTCGTGGAGCAACGAGGCGCCGCGACCCAGCAGCGTGCTGTCGAGGTCGAGATACAGGCAGCGCACGTGCCCCACGCCCGCCATGATCAGCGCGCGCGGGGAGGCACGCCGAGGCTCGCGAGCGGCGGCCGTTCGACCGGCGCCTGCACGAGGCTCACGAGCGCGGCCTGCAGGCGACCGTCCTGCTCGAGGCGCCGAGCGATCGTCGCGAGCACCGTCCGCGCCATCGGCTCGAGCTCGGCGAGCGTCTGGTGGTGGTTGCGGTGCTCGTCGAGGTCCACCTGGGCCATGCGCTCCAACCCCACCTCGCGCCACACGTCGATCAACATGGCGATCTCGACTCCGTAGCCGGTCGCGAAGGGAAGGCGCTCGAGCAGCTCGCGAGGCGCCGCTACCTCGCCCGCGAGCGGCTGGCGCACGGCGGCGAGCTCGGGGTACAGGAGCGCGAGCGCGGGGCGCGCGGTGAGGTGATTGACGCGGCCTCCGCCTTCGCCCTGCCCCGCCAGCGGCCGGCGGTAGAACCCTTTCACGAACGAGACGCCCTGCTCGCACACCAGCGGCCCCAGCAGGCCGGTGACGAAATGCGCCGAGAAGTCCTGCGTGTCGGCGTCGACGAAGCACACGAGCTCGCCCGTGAGCGCCGAGAGCGCACGCCACATTGCGTCGCCCTTGCCGAGCACTGCTCCGTGCGCGCGCATCAGCTCGGCCTCCTGCAGGACGCTCGCGCCGGCCTCCTCGGCGAGCATCGCGGTACCGTCGCCAGAGCCGGCGTCGATGACGACGATCTCATCGATCGCGCCCGCCTCGCGCAGGGCGCCGAGCGCGCGCACGATCGCAGGAACGGTCTGCGCGCACTCGCGCGCAGGCAGGCACACGGACACGCTCTGGGACCGTTCGGCGGCGATCCGCTCGGCCGGATAAAGGGAATGGTGGAAGGTGCGGGATCGCGCCCAGCGTTCGGCGGCCGGCGTCGACATCGCCCCTACTATCTCAAGTCCTTGGCTCTCGATCGCACACTCGAGCCGTGGAGCGCGCTGCTGGACGCGGGACGCGCGGACGGACGGCTCGTGCACGAGTCGAGCTCGGGCGCGGCGCGGGCGGGCGAGTCGGCGCTGGCGACGCTGCCCGAGCTGCATCCCGAATTGATCGCGGCTCTGGAGAGGATGGGCATCGGCCGCCTTTACTCCCATCAGGCTCAGGCCGTGGAATCGGTGCGTATCGGCACGACGATCGTGACCACGGGCACAGCCTCCGGGAAGTCCATGTGCTTCAACCTGCCGACTCTCGATTTGCTGTGCTGGAAGCCGAGCGCGCGCGCCCTCTACCTGTACCCCACGAAGGCGCTCGCGCAGGACCAGGCTCGTGCCCTGGCGGCGTTCGGGCTGACCAGGAAGGTGCGTCCGGCGATCTACGACGGCGACACGCCGCGCGAGGCGCGCGCGCAGATTCGCAAGAGCGCGAGCGTCGTGCTCACCAACCCGGACATGCTGCACGTGGGCATCCTGCCCAACGACGGCGCGTGGGCGCAGCTCTTCGCCAACCTCGCCGTCGTGGTCGTCGACGAGGCGCACGTGTACCGGGGCGTGTTCGGCTCGCACGTCGCCAACGTGCTGCGGCGGTTGCGTCGGATCGCCGCCGCATACGGGAGCGAGCCGCGCTTCGTGCTGGCCTCGGCGACGATCGCCAACCCGCGCGAGCTCGCCGAGCGGCTCACCGGGCTCGAGGACGTGAGCGTGATCGACCGCGACGGCTCACCGGTGCAGCGGCGGCAGATCGCGATGTGGAACCCACCCCTTAGCGATGAGACGCTGGGGACTCGGCGCTCGGCGCTCGCCGAGGCGGCTGAGCTACTCGCCCACCTCCTGCGCGAGGGCGCGCGCACGATCTGCTTCATGAAGTCGCGCAAGGGCGTGGAGGTGTTGAGCCGCCTCGTCAAGCAGGAGCTCAAGGACAGCGAGCCCGAGCTGTGCGAGCTCGTCGAGCCCTACCGCGCCGGCTACACCCCCCAGCAGCGCCGCGAGCTCGAGGGCCGTCTCGTGCGTGGCGAGCTGCGCGCGGTGATAACCACCGACGCGCTGGAGCTGGGCATCGACATCGGCGAGCTCGATGCGGCGGTCGTCGTCACCTTTCCCGGCACCGTCGCCTCGCTGCGGCAGATGTGGGGCCGGGCAGGCCGTCGAGGTCGCGGGCTGGCCGTGTATGTGGCCGGCGAGGACGCGCTCGACCAGTTCTTCTGCCGCCATCCCGACGAGTTCCTCGAGCGCCCCGTCGAGGCGGCGATCCTCGACCACGAGAGCGCCCTGATCCACCGCCAGCATCTGCTGTGCGCCGCCCACGAGCGCCCCCTGAGCGCCGCGGACGCCGAGTTCCTCGGCCCGCGCTGGGAGGCGCACGCCGAGGTCCTGCTGAGCGCGGGCGAGCTGCGTCGACGCGAGCCGAGCATCGCACGCGGGAGCGCGAGCTACGTGCTGCGCCGCCCCGGGGGCTACCCAGCTGCCGAGGTCTCGCTGCGCTCCGCCTCGCCCGACAGCTTTGCGATCGTCGACGTCAGCTCGGGTGAGCTGCTCGGCTCGACGGAGGCCGCGCGCGCCCACACGACCGTGCACGAGGGGGCCGTCTACATGCACCAGGGGCGCTCCTACGAGGTCCGTGAGCTGGACCTCAAGCGCCGGCGCGCGCTCGTGGCGCCGTTCGACGGCGACTGGTACACGCAGCCCAAGTCGCACACCGACACCGAGATCGTGCGCCTGCTCGACCGCCGCACGGCGCTCGGCGTGACGCTCTCCTTCGGCCTCCTCAACGTCACGGAGACGGTCCTGGCCTACCAGCGAAGGCGTCTGTCCGACCACGCGCAGACCGGGATCTACGCGCTCGAGCTGCCGCCCTCGAGCTTCCCCACCCAGGCGCTCTGGTTCGAGCTGCCCGCCACGGAGGCCGTGCCGCTCGAGGCGCTCCTTGGCGCCCTGCACGCGACCGAGCATGCACAGATCGCGGTGCTGCCGCTGCTCGCCATGTGCGACCGCTGGGACATCGGCGGCCTGTCCACGAACTTCCACCCGCAGACGGGCGCTCCGACGATCTTCCTCTATGACGCACACCCGGGCGGCATCGGCATCGCACGCACGGCCTACGCGCGCTTCGAGGAGCTCTGCGAGGACGCCCGCCGCCTGATCGACGGCTGCAGGTGCGCGAGCGGCTGTCCCTCGTGCGTGCAGTCGCCCAAGTGTGGAAACCTGAACGAGCCCCTGCACAAGGCGGGAGCGCTGGCGCTGCTCGAATGGCTGCTCGCCGGCGCCGAGCCGGCCGCTCCCGAAGCTCGGGCCGCCTCCGGCCTCGCCGGTGCGCTCTGAGCGCGCGCCTGGGTTGTTCAATGGGCAGGCGCCGCCGCCGTCCCCAAGCGCGAGAATAGCTGCGGCCCTCGCACCCGAGACCTTGTCCTACCGAGCCAAGACAACACTCGCCCTGCCGCTCATCTTCGCGGTGATTGCCGCGATGCTCGTGGTCGGCGCCGCCTCGGCGCAGGCGCCACCGCTTCAGTCGGTGATCTTCGAAGGCCCCGGCGGGCGCTTGCCGCTGACGCAGTGGACGCTGCGCAAGGACTCCGCGAACCGCGGCCTCGCGCTCGGCTGGCAGCGCGGCGGCTTCAGCGGCAGCACCGTGAGCGTGCCCAACGTGGTCGAGCCCACGCCGTACACGGGGAAAGCGGGCGCGGCCAACTACGAGGGCTCGATCGCGTGGTATCGCACGAGCTTCGACGCCCCCCACCCCGGTGTTTACGCGCTGGGCTTCGAGTCGGCGAACTACAGGGCGAGCGTGTGGGTTGACGGCCACGCGCTCGGCTCGCACCGCGGCTCCTACCTGCCGTTCGAAATGCGCGCGAGCCTGGCGGCGGGCGCGCACACCGTGGTCGTGCGCATCGATTGGCAAGACCCCGAACAGCAGGAGCGCGAAGGCTTTCACCGCACGTGGTTCAACTGGGGCGGGCTAGACGGCGAGGTGACCGTGCGGCCGCTCGGCGAAAGCGAACTCTCCGAACCGGCCATCCAGACGACGCTCTCGCCGGACACGCCGACCGCGACCCAGGCGAGCGTGAGTGTGAGCGTGGAGGTACACAACTACGGGCCCGCCCGCACGATCGTCCCGGAAGGCACGCTCGCGCGCGCCGGCCGGACGATCCCGTTGAGCTTCACAGCCGTGACGCTCGCCCACGACCAGGTGGCGACGGCGACCGCCGTCGCGCAGGTCGGAGAACCTGCGCTGTGGTCTGTGACCGACCCGAACCTGTATGAACTGACGCTGGCCGTGGGCAAGGAGAGCAGCTACACGGCGCGGGTCGGCCTGCGCCAGTTGACCTGGCACGGCGGCTACGTGTACCTCAACGGCACGCGGCTGCAGCTGCACGGCGCCTCGATCCAGGAGGACGCCGAGGGACACGGCGACGCGCTCACCCCCTCCGACGAGGACAAGATCGTGAGAGAGCTGAAAGCGATCGACGCCAACGTCGTGCGCTCGCAGCACCCGCTCTACCCGGAACTGCTCGAACGCCTCGACGAAGCCGGAATCCTCGTGTGGCAGGGGATCGGCCCAGTCGAAGGGGCGGGGAACTGGGAGTCGAACACGCCGCAACTGCTGGCGGAAGCCGAGCAGCAGGCCAAGACGGCGGTGCTCGCGGCCCAGCTGCACCCGTCGATCTTCGCGTGGAACCTCGTAGACGAGGTCGCCGGCGAGGGACGCGACAGCCAAGAGGTCGCATACGTCCGCACCGTCGGGCACTGGATCCATGAACACGACCCGACGAGGATGGTCGCAGTAGACGTGTGGGGCGATCACCCGCCCACGCACGCCGGGCCGCTCTACTCCGAAGCGGACGCGGTCGCCGAGACCGACTACTCGGGCTGGTATGACTACCCGCACGACTCCCCCGCCCAGCTCGCGGCGAAGATGCGCGCGCGGCTAAAGGCGATGGAAAGGACATTCGCCGGCAAGGTGCTCGTGATCAGCGAGTTCGGCGCCGAATCCAACGACCTGAACCCGCCCGGTGCGCCCGGCAGCTACGCCTACCAGGCAAAGCTGCTCGCCGAGCACATCGCCGTCTACGAGGCCGACCCGCGCCTCACCGCGATGATGCTGTGGGTGCTGCGCGACTACCCACTCGAGCCCAACTTCTATGGCGGCTCGATCCACGAATCGCTGCCGCACCTGAAGCTGATCGAAGGCCTCAACCAAAAGGGCCTGTTCACCTACGCCGGAGCGCCCAAGCCGGGTGTCGTCTCGACCGTCGCGAGGCTCTACGGCGCCCTGCCGCTCGAATAGCGCCGCGCGGGCGTCGGACGGTTAGATCACTTAGGCGCTGTTTCCCCGCGCGATCTTGCGCAGGTCGATCGTCTCGTCGTAGAGCTTTGCCTCGACGCCCTCCTCGAGCGCGACCTCGCGCAGCGGTCGCCCGGAGGCGGTCGCCTTCTTGACGATCGCGGTTCCCTTGTCGTAGCCGATCGCGCCGTTGAGCGCCGTTGCGACGGCGAGCGTGGCGCCGGCGGACGCGGCAGTGCCCGCCCTGTTCGCGCTGATGCCATCGACGCACTTCTCGGCGAAGGCGCGCGTTGTCGTTGTGAGCAGGCGCAGCGACTCCAGCAGGTTGCGCGCGATCAGGGGGATGCGTACGTTCAGCTCGAACTGCCCTTGCATACCGCCGATCGTGATCGCGCCGTCGTTGCCGATCACCTGTGCGGAGACCTGCAGGACGACCTCGCAGATCACCGGGTTCACCTTCCCCGGCATGATCGAGGAGCCCTTCTGCAACTCGGGTAGGAACAGTTCGCCGATGCCCGCACGCGGACCGGAGCCCATCAGCGCAAGATCGTTGGCGATCTTCGTGAGCGACACCGCGACGACCTTCAGCGCACCCGAGAGCTCGACGAGCGCGTCGCGGTTGGCTTGCGCCTCGAAGGGATCCAGCGGCGGGGCGATCTGGCGCAGACCCGATTCGCGGCGCAGACGGGCGCGGACCTTCTCGGCAAAGCGCGGGTGTGTGTTCAGCCCCGTGCCGGTGGCCGTGCCGCCGAGGGGGAGCTGCCCGACGTGCACGAGCGCGCCGCGAACGCGCTCCTGCGCGAGCGCCATCTGCGCCGCGTAGCCCGCGAACTCCTGGCCGAGGGTCACGGGGACGGCGTCCATCAGGTGCGTGCGCCCGGCCTTGACGACGTTGCGAAAGCTCCTGGCCTTCCTCGCGAACGAGCGCTCGAGCTGCCTCAGCGCCGGCAGTAGCTCTCTCTCGGCGAGGTCGAGCGCTGCGAGGTGGACGGCCGACGGGAACACGTCGTTGGAGGACTGGCCCATGTTGACGTGGTCGTTCGGGTGGATGCCCTCGCCGGCCAGCGCGGCGATCACCTCGTTGGCGTTGGTGTTCGTCGAGGTCCCCGAACCGGTCTGGAAGACGTCGATCGGGAACTGGCGCGCGTGCTCGCCGGCTGCGATCTCGGCGGCCGCCCTCTCGATGCGGGCGGCGTTGCGCTTGGAGAGCAGGCCGAGCTCGCCGTTGACGGCAGCGGCGGCACCCTTGATGCGCGCCAGCCACTCGATCACCGGCGCGGGCACGGGCTCGCCGGAGATCGGGAAATTCTCAACAGCCTTGGCTGTCTCGCCGCCCCACAGCTGTCGCTCGCTCGGCATCTGCTCTCCTCATGATGTGCGGACGGTGCGCTCGCGCCGCTCAGCGCTCGCGTTGGTGAGCCGCGAACCCTATCCGCAGAATGCGCTCAGCTCGCGCACGACGCCGATGGGATCGTCGTAGGCCATCAGGAAGCCGGTGCTCTCGAGCACGCGCAGCTGCGCCCGCGGCAGCAGCCGCAGCGCCTCTTCGGCCGTCGCGAGCGGGTGCAGGCTGTCGCGGTCGGCCCACAGCAGCAGCACGGGCATATCCAGATGCGCGTACTGCTCGAGCAACTGCCTCTGGGCGCCGCGCGGCCAGTGGCGCGCACACTTCGCCCACGAGCGCGCGAGGCTGGCGTTGCCGGGAACGTCGGCGAAGGCGTGGCGCACGAGATCGGCGGCGGCGGGGTTGCGCCGCGCCGACAGGCGCATGCCGCGCTCGGGCGTGAAGATCGCGCTTGCACCGTAGGCGAGCAGGCTGTCCAGGCCGGGGATCGCGCCGGCGCGCGCCGCAAGCTGCCAGGCGGCGCGCGTGCGTCCGAACGCGGGCTCTCCGTGCAGGCGGTTCGACATCAGCACCAGGCGTGCCGGGCGGGTGCGTCCGCTGAGCACGGCATCGAGGATCACCTCCGCCCCCGCACCGTGGCCGGCGAGCAGCGGGCGCGGGCCGAGCACCTCATCGGCAAAGCCGGCGAACACCTCGGCGAACCAGTCGAGCGTGTAGGGGTGGCGCGGGCGATTCTCGGAGTCCCCGTGCAGAGGCAGGTCCGGCAGCACCACACGAAAGCGCGCGACGAGGCCCTCGACGAGCGGCTCCCACTCCTTGTGCGAGAGCATGCCGGAGTGCAACAGCGCGAGCGCCGGCCCGGTGCCGAGCTCGCGGTAGGCGACGCGCGCGCCGTCATCGTGGTGGTAGAGCCGCAGGCGCACCCGCTCATCGTAAGAGCGCCCGCCGCGGGCGGCCGGCGAGCAGACACCTACAATCTCCGCGCGTGAGCGCTGCTTCACGACACCCGCTCCTGCCTGCGCGGGCGATCGATCCCCGCCAGGAGCTGCCGGCGCTCGAGCTCGAGGTGCTGCGCCGCTGGCGCGAGCGCGATGTGTTCGCCGAGTCGCTGCGGATGCGTGAGGGCTCCCCGGCGTGGGTCTTCTACGAGGGCCCGCCGACGGCCAACGGCCCGCCGGGCTCACATCACGTGCTCTCGCGCGTGTTCAAGGACATCTACCCGCGCTTTCAGACGATGCGCGGCTACCGCGTCGAGCGCAAGGGCGGCTGGGACTGCCACGGCCTACCGGTGGAGATCGCGGTCGAAGAGGAGCTCGGCATCGAGCACAAGGCGCAGATCGAGGAGTATGGGATCGCGCGCTTCAACGCCAAGTGCCGCGAGTCAGTGTTCGCATTCCTCGAGGAGTGGGACCGGCTGACCGAGCGCATCGGCTTCTGGATCGATCTCGAGCACGCGTACCGAACGCTCGATGAGAGCTACATCGAGTCGGTGTGGTGGGCGCTCGCCCAGATCGACGCGCGCGGCCTGCTCTACGAGGGGCACAAGGTCGTGCCGTACTGCCCGCGCTGCGAGACGACGCTGTCCTCACACGAGGTCGCGCTTGGCTACCAGGACGTAATCGATCCGAGCGTGTTCCTGGCGCTACCGGTGACGGGCGGCGAGGAGCGGCTGCTGGTGTGGACGACGACGCCGTGGACGCTGCCGGGAAACGTGGCAGTGGCGGTCGATCCCACGGACACATATGTGAAGGCGCACGTTGATGATTTTTATTATTTGATCGCGGAGCGGCGCGTGGCGCCGGTGTTGGGCGAGGGGGCTCAGATCGTGGAGCGCTTCACGGGCGCCGAGCTGGTGGAGCGCTACCGCACCTACGAGGGTCCGATCTTCCGACGACGCGCGAGGAAGGCGGATTTCCGATCCTGGCCGACGAGTTCGTGACAACCGAGGACGGCACGGGCATCGTGCACATCGCGCCGGCGTTTGGCGAGGACGACTACCGGGTGGCGGCGGCCTCGGACCGGGTGCCGTTCGACCCCAGGCAGCGGGGAACGCTCTGAACCCGGTGCGCCCGGACGGGACCTTCGATCAACGAGTACGCAGCTACGAGGGCCGCGAATACGATGGCCGCTTCGTCAAGGACCCGCAGGTGACCAGCGAGCTGATCGAGGACCTGCGCGAGCGCGGCCTGCTGCTGCGGGTGCAGGACTACGAGCACTCCTATCCGCACTGCTGGCGCTGCGGCACGCCGCTGCTGTACTACGCGAAACCGTCGTGGTACATCGCCACCTCGAGGCTGCGCGATGAGCTGCTCGCGTCCAACGAGACCGTCTACGTGGCATCCCCCGCACGTCAAGCACGGGCGCTTTGGAGACTGGCTGAAGAACAACGTCGACTGGGCGCTCTCGCGTGAGCGCTACTGGGGCACGCCGCTGCCGGTCTGGCGCTGCCCCAGCGGGCACGTCCACGTGATCGGCTCCTTCGCCGAGCTGCTCGAGCGCACGGGCGAGGAGCTCGCGGACCACCACCGCCCGTACGTGGACGAGGTGTCCTTCGCGTGCACCGAGGATGGCTGCGGCGAGCCGATGAGACGGGTGCCCGAGGTGATCGACGTGTGGTTTGACTCGGGCGCGATGCCGTTCGCCCAGCACCACTTCCCGTTCGCGAACGAGGACGTGTTCGAGGCGAGCTTCCCGGCGGACTTCATCTGCGAGGCCCAGGATCAGACGCGCGGCTGGTTCTACTCGCTGCTCGCGGTGGCGACGCTGCTCGGGCAGGGCGCGCCCTACCGCAACGTCGTCTGCCTCGGATTGATCCTGGACGAGGAGGGCCAGAAGATGTCGAAGTCGCGCGGCAACACGGTGGAGCCGTGGCAGGTGCTGGAGAGCTACGGCGCGGATGCCTTCCGCTGGTACTTCTTCACCTCCAAGCAGCCGTGGGACGGCTACCGCTTCTCGACGGAGGCGATCGGCGAGGGCGTGCGGCTGTTCCTCAAGCAGCTGTGGTCGACGTACTACTTCTACGTGCTGTACGCCAACGCCTCAGCGGGACAGTTGCGCGAGCGCGAGCTCGGGGGCGAGCTCGAGGGCAACGACGATCTCGACCGCTGGGCGCTCTCGCGCACGGCCGGAACCTGCGAGCTGGTCGCCGAAAGGCTCGACGCATATGACGCGACCGGGGCAGGCAGGGCGATCGCGGAGCTGCTCGACGAGCTCTCGAACTGGTACGTGCGCCGCTCGCGCAGGCGCTTCTGGGACGGGGAGCCGGCGGCCTTCACGACGCTGCGCACGTGCCTGCTGACGGTGGCCAAGCTGCTCGCGCCGATGTGTCCGTTCATAGCCGATGAGATCTACGACAACCTCGACGGCGCGCTCGCGAGCGTGCACCTGTGCGACTTCCCCGAAGCAGCCACGAGTGGGCGCGCGCGACGACGGAGCTCGAGCACGCGATGGCGCTCGCGCGCGAGACGGTGCGCCTCGGGCTCGGTGCGCGGGGACAGGCGAAGATCAAGGTGCGCCAGCCGCTCGGCGAGGCGGTGGTGGTCGCGCGGGGCGCAGAGCGCAGCGCGATCGAACGGCTGGCGGATGTGGTGCGAGAGGAGCTGAACGTGCGCAACGTGCGCTTCGTGGCGGCGGCCGACGAGCTTGGCAGCTACGAGGTCAAGGCCAACTACCGCACACTCGGCCCGCTGTTCGGCACGCGAGATGCCGCTCGCGGCGGCAGCGATCGCGGCGCTGGACCCGGCCCGCGTGGCGGCGGCGATACGCGAGGGCGGCGAGATCGGGATCGCGGTCGGCGAGCGCGAGCACATGCTCTCCGGCGGATGACGTGCTCCTGACGCTGCGTGCTCCCGAGGGCTACAGCGTCGAGCGTGAGGGCGCGCACGCGGTCGCGCTGGACCTGGCGATCGACGAGGATCTGCGCCGCGAGGGCCGCGCGCGCGAGATCGTGCACGCCGTGCAGAACGCACGCAAGACGCGCGGGCTGCAGGTCGAGGACCGCATCGAGCTGGCGCTCGACGGCGACGCGGCGCTGCTCGAGGCCGCGCGAGGCGCACCGCGACTATATCGCCGGCAGAGACGCTGGCGGTCAGGCTGCGTGATCGCGGACGCGACGACGGCGCGGCGCGGGCGCACTACTCCGAGAGACCGAGATCGACGGCATGGCGCTCGCCGTCGCTCTGCGCCGCGCAACGCCGGCTCCTCCTGAGCGCTCGATCCGTCCTGAGCGCCAACACGCTGGCCCGGGAGCCAGGCGCTGCCGGGCGACTGTGCCGGGCGCCGGGCTCAGGCGGCGCTCAGCGCCGGCTCCAGCTCCTGCTCGAGCTTCTTCTTGGGGTAGGCGCCGATCACCGTCTTCACGGGCTGGCCGCCCTTGAAGAGGATCATGGTCGGGATCGAGAGCACCTGGAAGCGCGCAGCCGTCTGCGGGTTCTCGTCGATGTCGAGCTTGACGATGCGCAGGTCGGGGCGCTCGGAGGCGATCTCCTCGAGCACTGGGGCGACGACGCGGCACGGGCCGCACCAGGGCGCCCAGAAGTCGACGAGCACGGGACCCTCGGCCTCGAGCACCTCGGCGTCGAAGTTGTTGTCGGTGATCTGTGTGAGGGTGCCTGCCATCGGTCTCTCCTTGGTCGCTTGCCCTCTACTATACAAAATGAAGGAGGGCCTGCCGACGGCCGCGTTCGAGGGCCGGGGTATCGTGTCTAGCCCGGTGCTGCCGCTCGCCGCGTCTTCCAGTGCGTATTGCCGATGATCGGCGGGGCCGGTGGTGGGCGCGCTCTTCGCTGACTCGCGTGGCTGTTGCGGCGCGACTCGCGCGAACGAAGCCGACGAACTGCGCCAAGAAGAGGCCGAGGCGCGCCGAAGCGCGAGAGAGTACGGCTCAGCGCGACGATCACCGTCACACCTTCGCAGTTGCGCACGATCGGCGGGTGGATGTGGGTCAGCGCGGTGAACAGATGCGGGGAGACGTAGACCTCGATGTAAGCCGCGACCACGAGCACGGGCACGGCGATCGCTACGGTGACGAGGGTCGCCGCGAGCAGCTGCTCCCACTCGCCCTCTGCGGCTGGCGATGATCCAGGCGGCGAGCGGCAGGAACAGCGCGTCAGCTCGAGGATCGCGTGCGGGAGCACGCCGAGCAGCAGCAGCGCCGGCGAGACGCGCAGGAAGTGCGAGACGCCGGCGAGCGTGTGCCCGATCACGTAGGCCTGAGCGCTCAGCGAGAAGGCCGTGGCGCCGATCACGAAGGCGATCGCCAGGCGTCCGCCGTGCTCGTGCACCCAGCGCGCGACGCCGCGGTGATGTTGCGCCTGCATCGGCAGCGAGCTGCCCGCGATGAAGCCCGCCACGCACGCCATCGCGTGCAGCGCGAGCACCAGCAGGTTGCGCGCGCAGCACGCGCAGCACTTCGCCGGGCCGCCGACCGCGAAGGGCGGCTGCAGCGCTGAGGACCTGCTGGTAGCCGTGGTCGAGCGAGGCGACCGCCCACACGGCGAGCGAGCAGGCCGATGGCCGCCAGCGCGGAGCCGGCGACCCAGCGTGCGAGCACCGGCAGCGGCGTGCGCTGCCACGCACGCAGCGTCGCGCGCGTGTGACGCACGCCGTGGGCGAACGCATACGCCGAGGCATCCATCTCCATCCCATCGGCGCGGCCGCGCGCGCTACCTGAAGCGCAGCAGCGGCACCAGCCACATCGCCTCGGCGGCGATCCGCCAGGACATCTTGCTCGTGCCGCGCTGGCGGTCGCGAAACACGATCGGCACCTCGACGACGCGAAAGCCCGCCTGCACGGCGCGGTAGGTGAGCTCGACCTGGAAGGCGTAGCCCTGCGAGCGCACGCCGTCGAAGTGGATCGCCTCGAGCACCTCGCGGCGGAAGCACTTGAAGCCGCCCGTGAGGTCACGTCACGTGCAGCCCCAGCACGATCCGCGCGTACGTCGAGCCGCCCTCGCTGATGACGCGCCGAAGCAGGCCCCAGTCGCGTGACGCCGCCGCCGGGCACGTAGCGCGAGCCGAGCGCCAGATCGGCGCCGTCGTGGACGGCCTGCAGCAGCCGCGCGAGATCGGCGGGGTCGTGGGAGAAGTCGCGAGTCCATCTCCATCACGTAGCCCGCCCCGTGCTCGAGCGCATGGCGAAAGCCGGCGAGGTAGGCGGGGCCGATCCCGTTCTTCTCGCTGCGGTGCAGCACGTGCACCCAGTCGTGCTCGGCGGCGAGCTCGTCGGCGAGCTGCCCGGTGCCGTCGGGCGAGCCGTCGTCGACGACCAGCACGTGATAGCCGTCGGGGGCCGCGCCCGCGAGCACCTCGCCGGCCGCCGCGACGATCGCCTGCACGTTCTCGGCCTCGTTGTAGGTGGGGAGGATCAGCCACGGCTCGCCGGCCATCGGCCGGGAACCCTAGAGCGTGGCGCCCTCGCTCGACTGCCATGAGGCGCCTGCGCCAAGCCCTACGCGTCCCTTACGCTGGAGGCGGTGCCCCGCTCGGAGCTGTCCAACGCCGCGATCGCGGACGCGCTCGAGGAGCTGGGCGATCTGTACGAGCTCGACGGGGCGATCGTGCACCGCGTGCTCGCCTACCGGACGCGCCGCCAAGGCCGTGCGCGAGGCTTCCGTGTCCGTCGCGGCGCTCGCGCGCGCCGGCCGCGCGACGGAGCTGCCGGGGATCGGCAGCACGATCCAGGAGAAGATCCTCGCGCTCGTCGAGACCGGGCGCGATCCCGGCAGCGGAGAAGCTGCGCGCGAAGTTCCCGGCCAGCCTGATCGCGATCACGCGCCTACCCGGGCTCGGGCCCAAGCGCGCGCGGCTGCTGCACGCCGAGCTCGGCGTCGACTCGCCGCAGGCGCTGCGGGAGGCCGCGCTCGCGCAGCGCCTGCGCACCGTGCGCGGCCTCGGCCCGAAGCTCGAGGAGCGCGTGCTGACGGCGCTCGAGGAGCTCGATGCGCATCCGGAGATCGATCGCGCGCCCCGCATCCTGTTGCCGCGTGCGCTCGAGCTCGCGCGAGGAGCTCGTCGGGCGGCCTGCGCGAGCTCGCCGGCGCCGGCGGCGAGGTGCGCTTCGCGGGCTCGCTGCGCAGGCAGGCGGACTCGGTCAAGGACATCGACATCGTCGCCGCCACGAGGAGGCCGGCCACGCTCGCCAAGGGCCTGGCCCGCCTCGAGCAGATCGAGAGCGTCGGCTCATCGAGCAGGACGGGCGCCAGGGCACGCACCCACTGGGGTATCTCCGTCGACCTGCGCATCGCACCGCCCGCGCTGGCTGGCAACCTGCTGCAGCACTTCACCGGCTCGGGCGCCCACAACGCCGCCCTGCGCGAGGCGGCCGTGCGCAGCGGGCTGCACGTCTCCGAGCACGGCATCCTCGAGGACACGAGCGCGAGGACGTAGACGTGCGCGAGCGAGGCGCAGGTGTACGAGCGCCTGGGCATGGCCTACATCGAGCCGGAGCTGCGCGAGGATCGCGGCGAGCTCGAGGCTGCACGCACGGGCCAGCTGCCGCGCCTGGTCGAGCTCGCGGACATCCGCGGCGACCTGCACAGCCACACGATCGCCTCCGACGGGCACGCCACGATCGACGAGATGGCGATCGCCGCGCGCGAGCGCGGCTACAGTACCTGGCGATCACCGACCACTCGGCCAGCCACGGCTTCGGCAACGACGTCTCCGCCGAGCAGCTGCGCCGCCAGATCGAGCTCGTGCACGAGGCCAACACGCGCGCGCAGGGGATCGAACTGCTGGCGGGCAGCGAGGTCAACATCCTCCCCGACGGCTCGCTCGACTACGAGGACGAGCTGCTCGCCCAGCTCGACTGGGTCGTGGCGAGCGTGCACACGGCATTTGCGCTCGGCGAGCAGGCGATGACCGAGCGCGTCATCGCGGCCATGGAGCACCCCCTGGTCGACGTGATCGCACATCCCACCGGCCGGCTGATCGAGCGCCGCAGGCCCTATGCGATCGACCTCAACGCGGTCTTCGCCGCGGCCGCGCGCAGCGGCACGATGCTCGAGATCAACGGCAACCCGGACCGCCGCGACCTCTCGGACGTGAACGCGCGCGCCGCCGCGCGGGCGGGAGCGATGCTCGTGATCGACTCGGATGCCCACCGCACGCGCACGCTCGCGAACATGCGCTGGGGCGTGGCGAGCGCCCGCCGCGCATGGCTCACGGCCGAGCAGATCGCGAACACGCGCCCGTGGGGCGAGCTAGCGCGCCTGCGCAAGAAGTCGCGGAAGTAGCTCGCGCGCGATGACGGCGTCGAGGGCCTCGCGCGCGAACGGCTCGAGCGCCGCGCGTGCGCGCTCGGCGTAGCTCGTCGCAATCGCCGCCGGCGCGCTCAAGGCCGAGCCCAGCGCGCCCACGAGGTCTTCGCTCACGAGGCGCGCGTCGAGCTCGCGCGCAATCGCCAAGGCGACGTATGGACCGGGCGCGGGCGTGCTCACGAGCAGGCAGCCATGGGCGAGCGCCTCCAGCTGGGCGATGCCGTAGTCCTCGCGCCGAGGCGCACACACGAACACACGCGCGCGTTCGAGCAGGGTTCGGTAGTGCTCGTGCGAAAGCGCGCCAACGACGCGCACGCCGTCCTCGCCGATCTCGAGCCCGGCCTGCTGCAGCTCGCCGGCGTCCGCGCCCGCGATCACGAGCTCGCCGCCGCCCGCACCGCTCGGAGCGCCGGCGCCCGCGCGCAGCTGCCGCCACGCACTCAGCACGCGGTCGAGGCCCTTCTTGGAGGGGTTGGCCGCGTAGGTGATGGCCGCGATGTCCCGTTGCGCGCCCACCCGCGCAGGGGCGCCGTCGACGGCGACGGGCAGCACCAGCGCGCGTCCGGTGGCGCGCAAGCGCGCGGGCAGCTCTGCGACCGCCCCCTCGCTCCACGGCAGCAGCAGGGGCGCCTGCGCGAGGCGGCGGCGCTCCAGCGGGCGCTGCCAGTAGCCATGGCGCCCCGGGCGGTTTGCCGCGGCGGGCGCGTCGAAGCGGACCGCTCCTGCGCACGGCCACAGTAGCGCCGCGGTGGTGCTCGAGTAGATGACCGCCGGGCGCCCCCCGGGGGCGGCGGCGAGCGCCCTCTGCGCGGCCGTGCGCGCGGCGCGGGCCCACGCGAGATCGGTCGCCATCAGCGTCCGTTTCGGCGCCGGCGCGCTGGCGCGCGCGAGCGTCGCGCGCGCTCCGGCCCGCAGCAGCGACTCGTGCAGCTGCTGATCGGCCCGGCGCAGGCCTTCGGTGGAGCCGAGGGAGACCACCAGCACCTCGGCCGGGCCGCTGCGGGCCATGCTCAGCGGACGGCGCCGTCGACGGGGTCGGGGCGCGCCGCCTTGAAGCCGGGCGTGCGCACGAGCGCCATGGGTCTGACGAGAGAGGTGCGCCGTACGAAGAAGAAGGCCCCGTCGCGCTCCTCGATCGCCATCACGGCGGCGTCCTGGCGGCGCCACGAGAGCGCCCAGATGATCGCGAAGCCTGCAGCGATGCCGGGAATCTGCGGGGCGAGGAAGGCCAAGCCGCCGGACAGCAGCGTGAACAGCGCCAGCGGCCACAGGCGATTGACGAGGATGCTCCCGGACGGCTCTCGGGTAGCGAGCTACTCGCCTGCGCCCCCGCCAGCAGCCTGGCGATCTGCGTGGTGGTCTCCGAGCGGCGCCCCAGGCGCAGCCCGAGTGCGATCGCGACCACCCACCAGCCGACGGCGAGCTCCGCGATCTGCGTGTCCGATTTGGAGGACGCCGAGAGCACGGTGATCGCCGCGAGTGCCGTCGCCGCACCGGCGCTCAGCATCACGGTGCTCCTGAGGAAGTCGACGAACCGCACAGCGCTACAGCAGCGCCTCCAGCAGTTCGCGCACGCCGCCCGTCCCGTCGACGGCGAGGTCGGCCTCCTCGGCCAGCTCGGGGGGGCTTCGTCGGAGTCCACCGCCACGCACAGGGCGCTCGCGAGCTCACCGGCGTCGACCATCGCACGCAGTCCGCGAAAGGCGTCCAGATCGGTCGTGTCATCGCCGACGTACAGCGCGGCGCTGACCGCTCCGCCGACGAGCAGCGCCGCGATGCCGAGGCCCTTGCCGATCGCGACCGGCGGGCGCACCTCGAGGACCTTGCGCCCCCAGTGCACCGCCAGCCCCTCCGCTTCGGCCTGACGCGCGATCTCCTGCACGGCGCGGGCGGCGAGCTCCTCATCGGGCGCCCCCCGCCAGTGGAAGGCGGCGATCGCGTCCTTGTCCTCGCTGCGCACGCGCATGCGCTGGTGATCAGAGGTGTAGACGCCCGCCGCGAACTCGCGAACGCGCGCCGTCCACTCGGCCAGCTGGGGATCGACCTCCGGTCGGATCGCGCGCGGGCGCAGCAGCTCGCCGCCGTGGTTGCCGACGTAGGCGATCGTCCCGATCGCGACGATCTGTCGCGCGGTGCTCGCACGCCGTCCCGAGACACACCCCACGAGCCGGTAGCGGCCGGCGATCTCGATCAGGAGGCTGCGCGTCGCCTCCGGCACGTGCGCGTCGGCGGCGTGCCGGACGATCGGTGCGAGCGTGCCGTCGATATCGAGCAGCACGGCAGCGCGACCTGGATCGGAGCGGAGCGGCTCGAGCGCCTCCACAAGCGTTGCGGCCGGGGACACGACGTTTAGTATGGCGGTCATCGTGGCCCGTCAGTACGCTCGTGAAAGCGGCTGCTGAGCACCCTCGCGGGCGGTCGCTGACGCTGATGGCCATCGGCTCGCTCGCGGGCCTGTTCAGTGGTCTGTTCGGCGTCGGCGGGGGTAGCGTGATCGTGCCGCTGCTGGTCCTCTGGCGGGGCTACGACGAGCGCTCCGCCACGGCGACCTCGCTTGCCGCGATCGTGTTCATCGCAGCTTTCGCAGCCGCCGTGCAGGCGGCATACGGAAACGTGCGCGTGCTCGACGCCGTGCTCGTGGGGGTACCAGCGGTCTTCGGCGTGCTCCTCGGCACACGCCTGCAGCAGCGCCTGCAACAGCGCTCGATCGCGCTCCTGTTCGCAGGCCTGCTCGTGGCCAGCGCGATCGAGCTGGTCCTCAGGTGATCGTCGCGATCGCCGTGGGGCTCGCGGGCGGCGTCGTCGCGGGGCTGCTCGGCGTGGGCGGGGGCGTGCTGTTCGTACCCGGCCTCGTGCTCGGGCTCGGGCTCGGTCAGCACCAGGCCGAGGCGACCTCGCTTCTGGCGATCGTCCCGGTGGCGATCGTGGGGAGCTACCGACAGGACCGCTACGGCAACGTCAGGCGCACCGATGCGCTCGTGCTCGGGCTGCTTTCGCTCGGTGGCGCCGCCGTCGGCGTCGCGCTGGCAAATGCCCTGTCCGCTGACGCGCTGCGAGACGCGTTCGCGGCGCTGCTCCTACTCGTCGCCGGCCAGCTCACCTACCAGACCCTCCGAGGCGGCGCAAAAAGGGCGTAGACTTAGGAGTTCATGGGACTAGACAATCCACTTCACATAGCCTTCCTGCTGGTCGTGCTGCTGCTGGTGTTCGGCGCCAAGCGGCTGCCCGAAATCGGCCGCTCGATAGGCACTGGCATGCGCGAGTTCAAGGACTCGATCAGCGGCATCAACCAAGAGTCGGCGCCGATGCTGCATCAGGGTGCGCAGCAGCCGCAGGCGCCGATTCAGCAGCCGGTTCAGGCCGTCCAGCAGCAGGCGGCTCAGGCCGTCCAGCAGCAGCCGGTGGCCACTCAGGCGGCGCCCGTCCAGGCTCCGCCGCCGCCGGCGGCTCCCGCGGTGGCGCCGGCTCCGGCGAGCACGCCTCCTGCGCCGGTGGTGGAGACAGCGCCGGCGCCTGCTCAGGCCCCGGCCGAGCCCGCCCAGCAGGCGTAGGCGGCGCCCCCGCCCGCAGGCGCGGGCGCGACGCATCGCCGCCTGTCAGCCGTGCAGGATCGGTCCGCTTTCGACGGCTTCGAATTCGGAGCCTGGAACTCGCTTTAGCTGTTCGAGGTTTTCGTCGTTCCAGCCGGGGCTGGGCGCGCCGGTGATGAACCACGGCGAGCCGTTGTCGGCGACGATCAGCCCGTAGCGCTTGAGCGCTTCGAGGATCACGAGCGATTCGCCCGTGAAGCCCGCAAGGCTGTAGCTGGCCTTCAGCCGCAGGCGCAGGCCCATGGGCGGCAGGTTCGGGTTGGTGCTGCGGGAGGCGAAATGCGTGGCAGGGTGGATGTAGCCCTCCTGGGTTTCCGGCACTGTGACGCGCAGCGCGTGGTCGATCTGCCCGGTGGCAACCTCCGGGTAGCGGGCAAGCAGCGGGAAGATCGGCAGGCCCGCGGCGTCCGCCGAGGTCCAGCCTTCCGGACGCAGTTCGTAGTTGCGCAGGTTCCACACTGCGCCCGAGCCGGCGTCCCAGCCCTTTTTGGTCTTGCGCGCGTCCCACATCTCGTACAGCTTGCACGTGCCTTCCTGCACGACCAGCACGTGCTTGTCGCCATGGCCGTGCTTGCCGCCCCCCTCGATCGGCGCGTTCGGCGGAATCGGGTACGGGCCCGGGTTGGATTCGGAGCCGTATTTGGTGAACTTGATCGTGACCTCGGGCTGTTCGGGGCCGACGACCGTGTAGGGGATGCCGTAGCTGGGCTCGGTTCCGAAGTCCGGATGCAGGTGCGCCGTGAGGCTGATGCTGGCCACGTAGTTGGCCGAGTTGGGGTTGACGGGCGCGTTGGCGATTTCCTGGTTGAGCGGGTCTTCTTCGGGCAGGATCGGACAGCCGTATTCGAAGGGGGCGCCGGCGGCCCTCGCGTGCGGCACGCGCGCCCGCGCCGAGGCGCCGACCGCGAGCACGAGCAGCAAGGCCGAGGCGCCGGCGAGCATCAGCATCCTCGCAAACGGGCCAAGCCATGCGCGCTCGCGCCCTACGCGACCGGGCGCGGGCACGCGCATGCGCACCCTCGATCTCATCCTCTAGACGCTAGCCGACATGCGGCCGCGCCTCCGGGTGCGCTCAGCCGACGTTCTGCTCGGTCGGGAGCACCGAGGGACGCGCCTCGCGCATCAGCGGCGCGCCACAGTGCCAGCAGAAGGCTGCGCCGCGGCTGCGCACGGCGCCGCATGAGCGGCACTGGCCGTGGACCCCCGCCTCTGCGCTTGCGAGCAGTCGCTGCAACTCAGCCAGCTGCGCATCGGCCTCCTGCAGCTCGGCGGCTTTGCGCGAGAGCACGTCCAGGCGGTAGTGGTCGCGGATCGCCATCTCGTACGCGAGCCCGCCAAGATCCCAAGTCAAGGCGGCCACGCGCTCGGCGAGCTCGAGACGGCGCTGGCGCAGCTCAGAGGTTGGCGCAGGCGCGTTCACCGGCAGCTCACTTCACTTCGATCGGGGCCGTGCCGAGCGCGTTCAGTTCCTTCTCGTGCTGCTTGCCGGTCGTCTTTTCAAGTTTTTTGAGGGCGTTGGGGTCGCTTTTGGCGGGCGGGAGCGCAACAGCGTGCTTTTCTTCTTCGCGTTCTTCGCGCTTGGCTTCGGCCTTTTCCTGTTCTTCTTCGGACTTCGCGGAGGAGCCCACCTTGCTCTTGGTTGCGGACGTCGCCGCCCCCGTAGTCGTTGTCGGCGTGGTGCTCGTGGCCGATGGCACCCCCGCGAGGCCCTCGATCTTGACGACCTGCGGACCGGAGGCTCCTTTGTCCTGTGTGACCCAGTGACCGACGAGCAGGCCGACGATCAGCGCGAGCAGCAGCACGGAGAGCACACCGAAGAGCGGCGCGTAGCGGCGCAGCCACGCGGGCCCAGCGACGGGCTCGAAGTAGGGCGAGTAGGTGACCGGGAGGGCGCCCGGCGCACCGGGGCCGAGCTGCGGCTGGCGCTCGCTCTCGAGCACATCGAGGAAGGCGAGGCGCACGGGCGAGCACGGTTGCCCGCACGACAGGCAGTAGCGCTGGTCGGCGACGAGCGGCGCGCCGCAGCCCGCGCAGGCCGGACTCTCAGAGGGCACCGGAGCGAGGTTACTCATCGCGCCCTAGCCAAAGACGCCGCGGACGTAGTCGCGCGTACGCGCCGCCCGCGGATCCTCGAAGACTTCCTGCGTGGTGCCGTACTCGATGAGGTCTCCGAGATACATGAACGCAACCTTGTCGGCGACCCTGTGGGCCTGCGCGAGGTTGTGCGTGACGATCACGACGGCGAGATCGCGTCGCAGTTCGCCGATCAGCTCCTCGATCACGCCGGTCGAGATCGGGTCGAGCGCGCTGCAGGGCTCATCCATCAGCAGCACCTCGGGCCGCGGCGCGATCGCGCGGGCGATGCACAGACGCTGCTGCTGGCCGCCGGAGAGGCGCAGGGCGGGTGAGTTGAGGTCTTCGGCGACCTCCTCGTAGAGCCCCGCGCGGCGCAGGGCGTCGACCACGAGCGGTTCGAGCTCGCGCCGGCCCGGGCGCCTGCGACCCTGCTCGCGTAGCGCGAAGGCGACGTTGTCGAAGATCGACATGGGAAACGGGTTGGGCTGCTGGAAGACCATCGCCACGCGCGAGCGAAGCGTCGTGTCGACGAGGTCGTGGATGTCCTCGCCGTCCAGCAGAAGCTCACCCGAGCGCGTCGCGCTCGGCGTCAGCTCGGTGAGGCGATTGAGCGTGCGCAGCAACGTTGTCTTGCCGCAGCCGGAGGGTCCGATCAGCGCCAGCACCTCGCCCTGGTGGATCGACAGCGACACCGACCGGACGGCCTCCTTGCCGGCGTAGGAGACGCCCACATCGCTCAGCTTCAGGCGCTCGGGGCCAGCCGCCGAGGAGACGACGCGCACGGCCTCGCGCTCGCGCACGGGGCGCACGGGCGTGGGCTCGCGATCGAGCACGATCGTGCGCACCGGAGGCACCGCCTGCGGCGGCTGCGGCGGCTGGGGCGCCGCGCCGGCGCTCGCGCCTTCTCTGCGCGGTAGCTCTTGGGGGCGGTCCATCGCCTCGCTCAAGGGCTGGAGGACCATCTCATCAGCACGCATCGAGCACTATCTCCATCGACTTGACTTTGGCAACTGAATCACTGAGGTTAGCGGGTCTTTTTGCGTTTCGCAACAGCGCTCGTGCAGGGCCGTGACTAGACGACTCCACCGACGGCGCTGAGACCGGTCGCGTCGGCGTGGCTGCGACCGATGCGGTCGACGAGGAGGTTGAGCGCGAGCACGAAGATCAGCAGCAGGAAGGCGGCCGCGTATGCCTTCTGCGGCGCCGCCCCTTCACCGGCCGGCGAGTTTTCATAGATGTAGCTGGTGAGCGAGGAGCCGGTGCCGCGCAGTACGTTGATCACCGGCGCCGAGCCCTGCGTTTCGAGTCGCAGCGTGCTGCCGAGCACGATCAGGACCATCGCCGTCGAGCCGATGATGCGGCTGATGCCGAGCGTGGCCCCGGTCGCGATATTCGAGCGCACGCTGGGGATCAGCACGCGACGGATCGTCGTGATGCGGGTCTTGCCGAGCGCGTAGGCGGCCTCGCGCATGTGCCCGGGTACGGCCTGCAGGCCGTCGCGCGTGGCCGCGTAGAGGGGCGGGATCGCGAGCAGCGACATCATGATCCCGCAGGCGATGAACGAGTGGCCGTACACACCTCCTCCTTCGGCGCGGAAGGAGAAGGGCGCCATCAGCGAGAGCTGGAAGACGGCGAGGCCGAACAGGGCGATCACGATGTCCGGCGTGCCGGCGACCACCTCGATGCTCGACTCGACCACGCGCGCGAGCCAGCTCGGACGTCCGTACTCGACCATCCAGGCAGCGCTCGCCACCGCCAAGGGCAGCGCGACGGCGATGCCGATGACCGTGAGGATGAGGGTTCCCACCAGTGGGTCCAGAAACCCGCCCGAGCCGGCCTGGCTGGTGCTCGCCTGGGGGCGGCTGAAGATCAGCGACGGGCGCAGGTACTGGATTCCCTTAGCGCCCATGTACACGACGATCGCACCGGCGATGAGGCACAGGGCGCCACCTGCCAGCCAGGCGGCGGCAAGCATCAGCCGATCGCTCCAGCGCCAGCTCATCGGCGAGGAGCGCCGGCCGCGGCTGCTCGTGGCGACGGCGCTCATCCGCGGACCTGATAGCGGCGGAGGGGCAGCTTGACGAGATAGCCGGCCACGGACATCGCGAAGGCCGAGAAGAGCAGCAGCAAAGCGAACGCGTACACGGCGGCCCGCAGCGGCGGCGAGCCGATGCCTTCGTGGAAGTCGAGCACGCCCGAGGCGAGCGTGCGCAGCGGCTCGAACAGGAACGTCGTGACACCGTGGCTGAGGTTGGGCGCGAAGTCCTTGCCGCCGGAGACCATCTCGATCATCACGGCCTCGCCGAGCGCACGCGCGGTGGCGAGCACCGCCGCGGCGACGATCGCCGGTCGGATCGCCTTGAGCGTCACCGCGCGCACAGCGCGCAACGGGTTCAGGCCGAGCGCGACAGCGCCCTCGCGCCAAGAGCTCGGCACCGAGGAGAGCGCCTCGCAGATCAGCGCGACCATGATCGGCGTGACCATCACCGTGAGGATCACGACCACCACGAGCAGCGACTGGCCGGTCAGCTGCACGACGCCCTGCAGCGAGCGCCGTTCCTGATCTGTGATCAGGTGGTTGCCGACATATGGGACGAGCACGAGGATCCCGAGCAGCCCGTAAATCACCGAGGGGACGGAGGCGAGCAGGCGCACGACGGGGATCACCACCCGTCTCACGCGCGCGGGCGCAAGCTCGACGATGAACACCGACGCGAGCACCGCAATGCCGGTGGCGAGCACGACCGCGATGGCCGTGGTCAGGATCGTCCCGTAGATGAGCGGCCAGGCGCGCAGGTGATAGACCGACGCCGGAGGGTTCGCGACCGACGCCGCGTTCATGCGCGCGATCTCCGTTTCGAGGTCGCCCCCGCCGCCGAGCCAGCTGAGCCCGTTGTGCTGGAAGATCGGCAGCGCACGCGCGGCGACGAACACGACCATCGCGATGATCGCCACGCCCACGAGCAGCGAAGCCGCGCCGAGCATGCGCTCGGCGCGGCGATCAGGCCATGGTCTTCTCAGGCGCTCTAGCATCGGCGAGGCTCCTCGAGACACGCGAGCGCCCGCGGCTAGCTCCCGGGCGGCACCCACTCGCTGGCGATGATCTTCTGCGCCGCAGCCGAGTCGTCGATCCAGTGGATGAAGGTCGCGGCGCCGCCGGTCGCGAGCCCTTTGGTCACCTCATAGAAGTCCGCAACGCCGGTGTACTGGCCGGCGGCCGCCGTCTCCTTGTTGCAGGCGACGCCGTTGAAGGAGACCGAGGTCACTGTGCCTTTGTCGGCCTGGTAGTTGGACAGGAAGCCGATCCCGCCCGGCGCGCTTTCGATTGACTGGCGCATCAGGCCCTCGGTCGCCTCTTCGGTCGCGCTTTTGACGACGCTCTTGTTTTCGAGCAGCAGCGCCTTGAAGCTCGTCAGCACGCCCGCGACCGCGGTGCGCGTGAATACCTCGATCGGGCCGGTGGCCGTGGCGCCGGGGATCTGGCTCCAACTCGTGTCCTTTCCGGTGAAGATCGCGGTGAGCTCAGCCTGCGTGAGGTTGGCGAGCGTGTTCGACTTGTTCGTGACCACGCAGATCGCGTACTTGGCGATCTTGTAGAAGTCGAGACCGTTGTCTTCGGGTTCTTTCGGTTCCTGCGCGACGTCGGCGATCGTGACACTGCCGGATTTGACCTCGTTCAGCCCTACGGTGGTGCCACCCTGCGCGATCTTGAAGCGGATCTTGTGTGGGTGCAGCTTGACGTAGCGCGCCGCCAGCTCGGAGATAAGCGGATAAGAGGACGTGGCGCCGCTGATGGTCACCAGTGAGGTGGCGTTGGCGGCCACAGGCGCCGCAAACCCGGCCACGCCAGCCACCGCGAGGGCGAGGGAAAGACGGCGGATTGGATTCATTGAAGGACAGCTCCCCGTTTCAAGATTGACTAATTGTTGACAGCGTCGGGCGCGGACCATACCATATCCCGATAGATTCGATCGACATTAGGTATTTTATCGCCTAAGTCCAGATCGTCGACAAGCTCCGAAACATCCGGACCCTGTCGGGGGATTACACAAGTATCTCGCCTGACTCGATGAACAACCCACCCGAAACCGATGAGTTGCGCTCCGCCGGCGACGCCGGCGGTCCAACGTCCCCTGGCGCCGGCGCTCCGGCGGCAGACGTCTTGGGCACACCCAAGGCCACGGACGCCACCCGGGGAGCGACGGCCCCGCCGTCGCGCTGGCGCCGGCCTTCGCTGCGCCTGACGGCGGTGCTGGCGGCGAGCATGCTGGCGATCGGCGTGGCGGTGGGTGCCGCGATCGGGCCCGCCCCCTCCCCCTCGTTCGCCATCAACCGGCTGCTGCCGACGCTGCTGCCCTCACTGCTGGCCGGCGCCAGCCATGCCGGCTCCGCGCAGGCGCACACGCCGGCCCAGGCGCCGTCGAGCGAAACGGAAGCGACGAGCCCCCGCCACAGGCGCAGAAGGAGACACAAAGCCGCCGGTGCGGCTTCCGCGCCCGGCACGGGTGCGGAAGCCACGACTCCCGCGGCGAGCTCGCCGACCGGCGCTGGCAAGCCCAAGACGGTGGCGCTCCCGCCCGTCAGCAAAGTGTGGCTGATCGAGCTGTCCGGTGCAAGCTTCTCCGAAGCGACCAAAAACCCATCTGCGGCGCCATATACGGACACGACCGCCGTGCCCGACGGCACGCTGCTCGCGGGCTGGTCGTCCCTGCAGGCGAGCTCCTTCGCGAACGACGCGGCGCTGCTCGCTGCGAGCTCCCCGCAAGTGCTCGACACGATCGTGCAGCCGCCGTGTCCCGAAGGCACGGCCGGGACATCGTGCACGGCGGGCACGCCCGGTGCGCTCACGGCGGGCGACGAATTCCTCAAGGCGACGCTGCCGACGATCACGTCAACGCCGGCCTACAAGGAAAACGGCCTCGTGGTGGTGACGTTCGCGTCAGTGGCCAGCGCCGCCGCGACGGGACTTCCCGCCGGCGCGGCGACGGCGACGCTCACCTCGCAGCCGTCCGCGGGAGCGCTGCTGATCTCACCCTTCGTGGCCGCCGGCGCGAAGTCCTCGGCGACGCTCGACACGACTTCACCGAAGCAGACCCTCGAAAAGCTGCTGAGGCGATGACACACACTCAAACCAATGAACGGAGACACCCGTTGCACGCATTTCAGTCAGCCCACCCTAGAGCGACATGGTGGCTCGCCGCGATCGTGGGCTCTTTGGCCCTACTTCTCGCGACCCCGGCGGTCGGCCATGCCGAAGAAAGCAACCCCAACAACTACAGCTGCCTCGGCAGCGTCGGCGCCGGAGAACCGGAAGAAGGAAGTACCGAACAGCAGGTCAAGTACTCCTTCTACTGCGACGGGCCGATCACCGGCTACCAGCTCGAGTCGCAGATCCCGCTAACCGGGGTCTCGAGCCAGCCGACGGTGACGAGCAACGCGACGGGCAAGCCGCTCAGCGAGACCTTCTCGTGCTCCGGTGAAATCCCCGGGTGGGCGCTCAACTGCGTCGGCCTGGCCGCCGCGGGCTACGAAACGGTCAGCGGGCAGTTCGGGATCGGCAGCGCTCTGTGCAAGGAGCCGCGCGTGGATGCGCTGCTGACGGTGACTTACGCGTATCTCGAAAAAGGCGTCGTCACGCAGGCGATCTCGGGGCCGTTCGACCTCGGACGCCCCACGGGCTGCCGCCCCGATGCCGACTCGGGCTTTACGCGGCTGAACCCGAAGCCGACAAGCGCCCACAAGAAGAAGTCCAAGAAGTCAAAGGGCGGCAAGAAGTCGCACAAAGGCTCGGCCGGGAAAGGCAAGAAGGCGGCCGCGAGCCGCTAGCCCGAGGCACTGCGGCAAGCGGCTCGCCTCCCGCGCACCGGCTCTACGCTCTCTGCGGTGAGCCATGCGGGGAGTCGAGTCGCGGTGTGCCTGTGCGCACTCGCGAGCGTGCCCGCAGGCTGCGGCTCGAGCGGCTCGCCTGGCCGGGGCAGCCAAGCGGCCATCGCCACGAGCGCGCGCGCGCCGGCGCCAGCGCCGGCCGCCCGCGCGGCGCGCTCTGGGCTCGCGCCGGCGAGCTGCGCGAGCACGGTCGTGGGGACACTCGCGGCGGTTGCGCGGCGCATCTATGACGTCGCCGCGACGGGCGAAGACGTCGCGCAGGCGTTAGCGCGCGTGCACGCCTCGGCGAGCCTTGCGGCGGCCGTGACGGCCCGCGAGGGAGCCAGCGCGAGTGCGGATCTGCGCGCGCTGATGCTGGGCCAGATCGTGCGCATCGAGGTGCTCGAGGACGGCCGCGTGCTCGCGAGCGCGGGCAAGGGACCTGCGATGGCACCCGTGCGCGGCTCGCTGGCGGGGACGCACGCGAGCTTCGTGCTCTCCGTGCAGCCGGACCGCAACTACGTGCAGGTCACGCGCCAGCTAACTGGGGCGCAGCTCGAGCTCTCGAGCGAGCGGGGCGCCGGGCACGGCGCCGGCGGCTGGGTGGCCGGCTCGATCGGCGCCCCGGGAAACGCGAGCATTCCCGCCAGTGGCACGATCAGCTATGCGGGCGTGAGCTACGAGGTGGCCTCGTTGGAGGGCGAGTCGTTTCCCTCGGGGCGCCTGCGCATCGCCCTGCTCGTGCCGGGCGCGAGGGCCGCGTGCGCGGTCTCTGCGACTCAGGCGAGGGTCACGACGCTCGGCCGGGTCGGGGAAATGATCTACGAGCAGGAGCGCAGCAGCCCTCAGGTCACCGCCATCGTGCACCTGATCGAGCGCTCGCAGTCGTTCGAGCACGCGGTGGCCGAACGCTCCGCGGGCGCGACGCGCCGCGCGATCGTGCGCTTCTTCGAAGAGCACCTGCACGTCGTGCGCGTGCGCGTGACGGTGGGTGGGCGCCTGCTGGTGGACGTGGGCGGCCCGTACGTGCTTGCTCCCGTGCACGGTGTGCTGCGTGAGGGCGGCCGCTCGATCGGCGAATTCGAGATGGCGATCCAGGACGACGCGGGCTACGTCAAGCTCGCGCGCCTGTTCACGGGCGCGCAGGTGTTGATGCGCGTGGGGTCAAGCCAGCTCATGGGCAGCCTCAGCCCCGGGCCCGCGCGCGTGCCAAAGCGCGGGCGCGTCAGCTACGAAAGGCATACCTACGAGGCGTACTCCTTCAGCGCGCAGGCGTTCCCGTCCGGGCCGCTACGCATCTCGCTGCTGATCGAAGCTTGACCTACTACAGGAGGCTGTTGGTCATGCGTTCGATCTCGGCGATCGAGGTGACGCCTTCGCGCACCTTCTGCACACCGTCCTCGCGCAGGCGGCGCATGCCTTCCTCGAGGGCGACGGCGATCATGTCGTCGACGGATGCGCGCTCGAGGATGAGCGTACGGATCCGCTCGCTGACGGTCATCACCTCGTACAGCGCCACGCGCCCGCGGTAGCCCGAGCCGCCACAGCGCGAGCAGCCGACCGGCTCATATGGCTGCACGCCCGCGAGGCCGTGCTCCTGGAGGACGTGCTCGGAGACGTGCTGCGGGCGCTTGCAGTGCTTGCACAGCACCCTCACCAGCCGCTGGGCGACGATGCAGTCGACGGCGGAGGAGACGAGGAAGGGCTCGATGCCCATGTCGATCAGCCGCCCCAGCGCGCTAGGCGCATCGCGCGTGTGCAGGGTGGAGAGGACGAGGTGGCCCGTGAGGGCCGCCTCGACGGCGATGTGAGCGGTCTCGGCGTCGCGGATCTCTCCGACCATGATCACATCGGGGTCCGCGCGCAGCATCGAGCGCAGGCCGACGTCGAAGGTCACGCCCGCCTTCGGCGCGATCTGCATCTGCTTGATGCCGGCGATCCGCTGCTCGACGGGATCCTCGATCGTCAGAATGCTGCGTTCACCGTCGTTGAGCGCGTGCAGCGCGGCGTACAGGGTGGTCGACTTGCCCGAGCCCGTCGGGCCGGTCACGAGCACGGCGCCGTTCGGGCGGTGGATCGCGTGGTCGAAGCGCTCGAATGCCTCCGGCTGCATCCCCAGCGAGTCGATCCCCTCGACGACCATGCTGCCCTGGTCGAGGATGCGCATGACGACGCCCTCGCCGTTGACGAGCGGCAGGGTGACCACGCGGATGTCCACCCGGCGTCCGTCCACCGTGAGCGCGAAGCGGCCGTCCTGGGGCACGCGCCGCTCGGAGATGTCGAGGTCGGCCATGATCTTGATGCGCGAGACCACGCCCAACGCCATGCGGCGCTTGACGGTCGCCGCCGACGCGAGCACGCCGTCGACGCGAAAGAGCACGCGCGCGTCGCCCTCTTCGGGATTGACGTGGATGTCCGAGGCCCCCTGCTGAACCGCCTGGGCGACGATCGAGTGCACGAGCTTGATCACTGGCGCCTCGTTGTCGACCTCGTCAGCAAGCAGTTCGCGCTCGCGCCCTTCGCGCTCGGACGCGGGCTCCTCTTCGACGATGTCTTCGATCGACTCGTCCATGCGCCCCAGACGCGCGAGCAGCAGGTTGAGGTCCTCGACCGACACGGCAGCCGGGCGAATGCGCCGACCGGACATCATGCGGATGTCGTCGATCGTGAGGACGTTCGTGGGGTTGGCCATCGCGAGCAGGACGGTGTCGTCGTCGACGAAGCCGACGGGCAGCGCTTGGTAGCGCTTGGCGACGCCTATGCCGATCAGGTCGACGGCGCTCCTATCAAGCTCGTAGGTCGTGAGATCGACGAAGTCCAGGCCGAAGCGCTCGGCCACCACGCGCGCAAGCTGATCGTGGCGCAGGACGCCGCGCTCGACGAGCACGACGCCGGTCGGCCGACCCTGCTCGCGGGCGGCTGTGACAGCCTCCTCGACGGTCTCTAGGTCGGCCAGGCCGAGATCGACCACGACCTCGCCGATCATTCGCTGCGAGCGGCCGGGGTGGCGAGCCGGGTACAGGCCCTTGACCTGTTGGAGCACGGGCTCTGCGCCCTCGCGCGCGTCCTCTGCGCCCTCGCGCGCGTCCTCTGCGCCCTCGCGCGCGTCCTCTGCGCCCTCGCGCGCGTCCTCTGCGCCCTCGCGCGCGTCCTCTGCGCCCTCGCGCGCGTCCTCTGCGCCCTGGCTGGGGGCCTTCGAAGGCTCCTCCTCGGTGCGCTGGTCGCGCAGATCCAGCGGTGGCTCAGTCGGGTCCTGCGACGCACCTTCGGCAGGCGCGCGAACAGTTGGCATGGCGGTATCGCCCATCAAGTGCATTTATCGGCATCGCGGCCCTCGTCCTTAACGCCCCCGCAAGGCTGCCGCCACGCGGCCTCATACGTCCGCGCGCGCCCTGCTCCTCATTGGTGCACGCGCACGGAGGGCGCGCGCTTCAGGTGCCGAATGCCCTCGGGCCGTGCTCGAGAGCGCCCTTGACGTGGGCGTCGAGCGCGTTCAGCCGGTATAGCGCGAGCGCCTCGGCAGAGGCGAAGCGCTGCCCGGCTGACTGCTCGGGCCCGTGATGCAGCATGACGCAGTGCTCGAGCGCCAGCCGGCGCTCGCCTGCGAGCGCCGCAGGGGCGTGCTCGCCGATCACGCGCAGCCCCAGCTGGATGTGCCCGAGCAGTCGGCCTTCATGAGTGCGCTGGATCTCGGCGCCGTAGGCGAACTCGCGTGTCTTGCCGAGGTCGTGCACGATCGCGCTCGCCAGCAGCAGGTCGCGATCCAGGCGCGGGTGCAGGGTGCATAGCTCGAGCGTCATCGTGGCGACGGCGACGGTGTGCTCGAGCAGCCCGCCGAGGTAGGCATGGTGCGCGGACTGGCCACGCCCCGGGCCTCGGGGCACGCCGGGCGCCGCCTGTGCGCCGGCGCCTGAGACGGGGGTCGGGAGGGTGCACGGCGCGAGCCGCATCGCGGCGCGCAGCTCGGCGTCCTCGAGCAGCCGGCGCAGTAGCTGCGCGAGCGCCGGGTCGTAGACCTCGCGCGCGAGATGCTCGAGGAACCCTTCGAGCTCGTCGCGGTCGCGGTAGGCAGTGGGCAGGAAGCGCGTTGGGTCTGCCTCGGCGCCCTCGGCGCGGGAGACCGCGTACAGCTCAGCCTGCAGCTGGTCGCGAAAGCGCTCTACGCGCCCCCGCACGCGCACGAGATCGCCTCGCTCGAAGCGCCCGGCGAGCAGGTCGGCGTCGGTGAAGGCGCGGGCGATGATCGCGCCGGTGGCATCGCGCAGCTCGACCGTCAGGAAGGGGCTGCCCGTGCGCGAGATCTGGCGCTCCTTGCGCGTGCACGCGAACACCCCTTCGAGCTCGTCGCCGACCCGCAGGGTGGCGATGCTCTGACGCCGCGGCGGTGCGTCACCGCCACCTCGCTGTGCCTCAGCGCCGGGTCCTCTCGCACCGCGCTCGCGCTCGCCGGAGGGCGCTGGCGCGGCGATGGACGCCGGCGGGAACGTGGGCGAGCTCATCGCCGCATGATGTACGGTGATTCGGATGCAACCGCTCATCTGGGACCGGCGTCCCGATGGCCTTCGCGCCCCGGCGATGGTGTGCGCGTTCAAGGGCTGGAACGACGCCGGGGACGCCGCGTCGAGCGCGGTGTCGTTCCTGGCAGGGGCGCTCGAGGCGAAGCGCTTCGCGCGCATCGACTCCGAGGAGTTCTACGACTTCCAGGCAAACCGGCCGTGCATTCGCTTGGACGAGCACGAGGCGCGGGAGATCTCCTGGCCGAGCGTCGAGATCTTCGAAGCGAGCGCGCCGCGCGCGCCGCGCGATCTGGTGCTCGTGCAGGGCGTCGAGCCGTCGATGCGCTGGCGAGCGTTCAGCACGCACATGGTCGATCTGGCCGAGGCGTTGGGAGTACAGGTTGTTGTCTCGTTGGGTGCGCTCCTCGGGGACGTCCCGCACACACGCCCGGTCGCCATGACCGGCCACGCCTCCGACACGGCGTTGCTAGAGCGTCTGGGTATCCAACCGTCGAGCTACGAGGGCCCCACGGGCATCGTCGGCGTGCTGCACGCGGCGTGCGCGCACGCAGGGCTACCGTCAGCCAGCCTGTGGGCGGCGGTGCCCCACTACGTCGCGGCGGCGTCGAACCCGAAGGCGGCGCTCGCGCTGTTGCGCAGGATCGAAGTGCTCGTCGGCGTCTCGGTCGACGTCTCGGAGCTCGAGAGCTCGGCGGCGGACTACGAACGCCAGGTGGGCCTGGCGGTGCAGAGCGACCCCGACATCCAGGCGTTCGTCGAACGGCTCGAGCACGCCGCCGACAGCGAAGAGCAGCAAGCCTCCCCCGAAGACCTCCCCTCGGGCGACATCCTGGCGAGCGAATTCCAGCGCTTCCTGCGCCAGCGCGGACGCGAGAGTAGCTAGCCCCCCGGCCGCCCGCGTCACGGCCCACCAAGTCGTTAGGAGCTGCGCCTACGCCATCGCGGCCGGACAGACGATGCGGTAGTCGCACATCGAGCAGGTCGCCGGCGCGGGAGTGGGGTCGAATCGCTGGGCGAGGATGCCCTCGCCGACCTCCAGCACGAGCTCGCGGACCGACTCGGCGTCGGGCTCACGGCGCGCCACCGGAACCTGTAGGTCGTCGAGCACGTAGTAGTAGGCCTCGCGCGAGGACTCCAGCTGCCAGTCTTCGCGCGCCGCCAACGCGTACAGCGAAAGCTGGATGTCCTTGTCGAGCTCTTGTGGGCTTTTGGGGCGCGAGGTCTTGTAGTCGATCAGCTCGTAGCCGACGTCGGCGTCGGGGGCGAGACGGTCGACGCGATCGACGCGCCCGCGCAGGTGATGGGGGCCGATGCGGAACTGGAAGCTGCGCTCGAACCAGACGGGCTCGGACTCGTGGGCCTGCAGGCGGGCGTGATAGCGCTCGAGCGCCGCGGCCGCCTTCTCGCGCAACTCGCTCTCGCTGCCCTCGGTGCGCAGGCCTGCGCGCCGCCAGCAGGCGTCGAGCAGGTCGAGCATCTGCGCGAGCGTGCGCCCGCCGTCGGCGTGGTAGCGCTCGAGCACCTGATGCACGACTATGCCGAAGCGCTGGTGCACGGTCTGCTCGACGGGTATGCGCAGGACGCGCGCGTACTTGTACCGCAGGGGGCAGCTGCGGTAGGTGTGGATGTCGGAGGCCGACAGTGCGAGGCCGGCGCCCTTGCGTGGTAGGAACGGCTCGAGGGAATGCTGCTCGCGCGGCATCACCGTGCGTGCCAGCGAGCGCTCGCGAGCACCCGTCGCCGCGTCTCGGGCGCCGGGCTCGGCGGCGCTCGCGCGCACGGGCCGGAGCGTGTCGTCGAGCGTCGAGGTCTGCAGGACCTCCCGCTCTAGCGGTGTGACGGCGGCGAGCAGGCGTGCGTTGATGTCGGCGATCGCCTCGGCGAGGCTCTGGCCGGGTGGGCGCTGAAGCAGGGCCGATACCTTCAGCAGCTCGAGGTAGCGTACGACGCCGTGGGAGATGTCGAGCTCGGTGTCCAAGCGCAGCTCACCGAGGCGACCGCCGATGCTGGGCACCCCCTCGAGCAGCTCCTCGCGCAGCAGCCCGAAGGCCGCGCGCAGCTCCGCCTCGCCCTCTTGCTCGGACGCGGAGGCCTCGTGCTCGGGCGCCTCGCCCTCGTGCTCGCGGGCAGCGATCGCGGCACCGGCTCCGGCCCGGGCCCCGGCCCCGAGGATCGTGCGCGGCGAAGGATCGGCGGGGGTCTGCGGCGGCGCCTCGGGGCTGGGCCGCTCGCGCTGGGCATCGGGCACGACGGCGGTCAGATGCCGCGCGAGCTCGCGCGTGCCCCCTTCTGGGTGGCTGCGCACGAACTCGAGCGCGAGGTCGCGTAGGCGTTGCAGGCCGGCGTCCTCGCGGGCGGCATCCTCGGGGGAGAGCAGCGACTGCTTACCCGCCCGCAGACGCTCGATCAGCCGCACGATGAAGACTTGCGGGGCAGCGGTGTCGAAGTCGGCGGCGATCGCTGCGTGCAACTCGACGAAGCGCTGGATGCGCTCGCGCGCCTCGGGTGTCACGCGCGGGGACTCGGTGGCGGCGGCGAGGCCCATCACCAGGCCGAGCTTGCGCCGGCGTGCCACTTGGATCACGCGCGCGAGCTCGACCTGGCGCAGCTCGATCGGTGGCCGAGCGAGCGCGCGCACGACCGCGGCGGCATCGTATGGGTCGGCGAGCAGGCGCATCCACGCGAGCACGTCGCGCACCTCGGCCCGCTCGAGCGCCTGCGCAGGGCCCGCAGGATTGGCGTGCGGGGCGAGCGCGATTCGGGACCCAGCCACTGTGGGCCAAGCATACGCGGGGAGTGCTGCGCCGCCCGGCTACGCTCTATCGGTGGATGTGATCGACTGGCGTACGGCGCAGCGGGTGGGGGAGCTGCTCGCCGGCTCGCCTCCCTTCGGGGGGGTGCGCGCAGCTTCGGTCGAGCCGCTGGTGCGGGAGTTCGCGGGCCGCGTGAGCGCGTACAGCGAGCTCGAGGTGAGCGGTGAGCTGCCGCCGCTCGAGCTCGTCGACCGCCCCGGCTGGATCGCGGCGAACCTACGCACCATGCGTCCGCTGCTAGCGCCTCTGGCAAAGCCGATCGAAGAGGGCAAAGGGCCGCTTGCGGGTCCGCTGCGCTCGGCCTCGGGCCTGATGCTGGGCGTGCAGGTGGGGGGGCTCGCCGGCGTGCTCTCCCAGCGCGTGCTCGGACAGTACGACCTTGCGTTGCTCGACGCCTCGGTGACGCCGAGACTTCTGCTGCTCGCCCCGAACCTCGCCCAGGCGGCGCGCAACCTGGGCGTCGATCGCGACGAGCTGGTGCTGTGGGTGAGCATCCACGAGATCACCCACGCGGTGCAGTTCTCAGGCGCCCCGTGGCTGCGCGAGTACCTCGGAGGCATCCTGCTGGAGCTGATCGAGGGACTGCAGGTGCGGGTATCCGGTGGTTTGGCCGACGGTGAGGAGGAGGCGAACGGGACGAAGGGCAGCGGCGGCTTGAGCGGGGCCTTGCAGAGCCTTTCAGCGCTGCGCGCTCGAGAGCTGGATGTGGGAGCGCTGCGAGAGATGCTCGAGCGCGCGCGCCACGGCGAGCTGCTGCGATTGACGCTCGGGGAGGACCGCTGGTCGCTGGTCGAGCGCATGCAGGCGGCGATGTCGCTGATCGAGGGACACGCCGAGCACACGATGGATGCGATCGGTGCAGACGTGCTACCCACGCTTCCGCACCTGCGTGAGGCGATGACGCGCCGTCGTGAGAACCGGGGGCTGCCGTGGCGGGTGCTCGAGCGCCTGCTGGGGCTGGAGTTGAAGCTCCGCCAGTATGAGCTTGGACGGCGCTTCTGCGACGCTGTCGTGGACGCCGCGGGCGCGCCCGCGCTCGCGCTCGCCTGGCGCGGGCCGGACTCGCTGCCGAGCTCCGCAGAGCTCGAGGACCCCGCCTCCTGGGTCGCCCGTGTGGTGCCGTCGGGCACCAAAGAGGCCGCTGAGAGCGGCAGCTATAAAACCTCTGTATAGGCGGATTCGCCCAGATTTCTGCACCGCGTCAGGATCACCGCATCCCCCTATTCGGACGGCTCACCGCTGCGGGCTCGGAGTTCGCCAACAGGCGCGGCATCTATCTCGGGCGACGCTCGACGAAGATCCACGTGGCTCTATACCGGCGGTCGAGTGGCAGACTCGGCGGCCATGTTCCCGGTTGGCCCGACGCCCGGATCGTCCTGGTCGACCACACGGGCGCCAAGAGCGGGGTAAGCCGCACGTCTCCGCTGATGTACCACGAGGAGGGCGATGCCATCGCAGTGGCGGCCTCGAAGGCTGGTCAGCCGACGCACCCCGCGTGGTTTCACAACCTCAAGGCGAACCCGGACACCACGATTCAGATCGGCGCGGTGGCACGCAAGGTGCGCGCGCGTGTCGCGACCGAAGAGGAGCATGATCGCCTCTGGCCACAGTTCGTCGCGTTCTACCCCGGGTACGACTTTTTCCAGCGGAGCGCGAAGGGGCGCAAGATCCCAATCGTAATCCTCGACCCTCGCTAGCAAGCGGGGTCCTCGCGCGAGGCCGCATACGAGCGAACCCGCTCGGACTGCGTCTCCAGAGACTTGATACTTGCCCAGATAGCGGACGAACGCACGTTCCGTCTGTTACAAACTATGGAGGCCGGGTAAGGCTTGGCTACGCGGAATTCGTGGGCTGCTAGTATGCGCCTGTAACGATCTTCCGCGACGGGGGTACAAACAGGTGTTCGACTCTAAAGCCCAGAGTCGGCGCCCCAAACGAACCCTCCTCGCGGACGGCGAGGAAGAGACAGGAGCATCTTCACCATGGCAACTGCAAGCGCACCTTCTTCGACCCAGGGTAACTCCCGAACGAAAGCTGCCGGCAAACGCGCCGGCGGCGCCAGGACCAAAAAAGCGCCTTCCCGTAAACGCACGACGGTACGTGCGAGCACGCAGGCCAAAGCGACGCGCGCGAAATCGGCGCGCACGATCCACCAGAGCGAGACTCCCTACGCAGAGCGCGCCCTGCTGATCCCGGTCGGCGCAGCGTTGATCGCGCGCGACCGCGTCCTCGAGAGCGTCACCGACACGGTCTCGACCTACGCTTCGACCAGCAAGACGCAAGCCCAGCTGCGTCGCTTCGAGCGCCGCGGTGCGACCGCGCGCAACCGCTTGGAGCGCGAGGTGCGCAAAACGCGCGTGCGGGTCGAGCGCCAACTGCGCCAGCGCCGCCGCAAGATTCAGAGCACGGTCAGCGATTTGGAGGATCGCAGGGATGCGATCGCGA
The DNA here is from genome assembly GCA_963722435.1 of uncultured Solirubrobacteraceae bacterium. Classification (GTDB taxonomy): domain Bacteria; phylum Actinomycetota; class Thermoleophilia; order Solirubrobacterales; family Solirubrobacteraceae; genus Palsa-744. Next base: position 661,522 of record CAVRKZ010000002.1, read on the forward strand.
AGAACGCTAATCGCGTACCGCAACTGGCCAACCGAGTACAGGAGCGAATCCTGAGCCTCGTGTGATCAACGAGCTTCCCCCGCCCCCAACCGGAGAGGTCGGGACGGGAAGGTCTGCCGGCCTCATATCCCGCCGGCAGTAGTAGCACCCTCTCCTCCCTCGACCCGCGGGCGGCCCCCACCGCCCGCGGGTCATTTAATGCGCCGTGCCAGGCGCGTGCGCGAGGGCTCGTAAAGGGGGCGGCCGCCGGTTTGCCACAATGAGGGTCGTGACCAGCGAGCAGGACATCCGCAAGGCGCTCGAGGCGGTGATCGACCCGGAGCTGCGACGTTCGATCGTCGAGCTCGACATGGTGCGCACGGTCGCGATCAGCGCCAACGGGGTGGTCGACGTGACGGTCTCGTTGACGACGCCCGGGTGCCCGATCAGGGACCACTTCCATTCCTCGGTCGTGCAGGCGCTTGACGGCCTCGACGGCGTCACGCACGTGAACGTGTACTTCGACGTCCTCAGCGACACTCAGAAGGCGGCGCTACAGCAGAAGCTCGGCCGCGCGAGCCTGCCCGCAGGAGCGCTCGCACAGGTGGCCAACGTGCTCTGCATCGGCTCCGGCAAGGGTGGCGTGGGCAAGTCCACGCTCACGGCCAACCTCGCAGCCGAGCTCGCGGGCCAGGGCATGAGCGTGGGCGTGCTCGACGCGGACGTGTGGGGCTACTCGATCCCGCGCATGTACGGCCTCGGGGCAACGCGCCCGGCCGTCTCGGCCGAGCGCAAGATCGTCCCGCTGAGCGCGCACGGCGTGAAGGTCATGTCGATCGGGTTCTTCGTCGAGGAGGACGCGGCGGTCGTTTGGCGCGGCCCCATGCTGCACAAGGCGCTCACGCAGTTTCTCCAGGATGTCGAGTGGGGCGCGCTCGACTACCTGCTGGTCGATCTCCCGCCGGGAACGGGCGACGTCTCGATGACGCTAGCCCAGCTGCTTCCCCAGGCCCGCTTCCTGATTGTCACCACGCCCCAGCCGACCGCCCAGAGGGTCGCGCGCAGAGCCGCCCAGATGGCGGAGAAGGTCTCGCTGGAGATCGCCGGCGTGATCGAGAACATGTCCGGCTTCACGACCCCCGGCGGCGAGCGCTTCGCGATCTTCGGCGCAGGCGGCGGGCGCGCACTCGCCGATGAGCTCGACGTGCCGCTACTCGGCAACGTGCCCTTGACGATGCCCCTGCGCGAGCAGGCCGACGGAGGCGTGCCGCTCGTCATCGAGGATCCCGACGATGCCGCCGCCCAGGCCATCGCGCACGTCGCCCGCGGTCTGCTCGCGCTGACGCCGGAGCGGGCCCTCCCCGAGCTCCCCGTGCTTCCGCTCTTGCAAGTCACTCCACCCGCAGCGGCGCGGGCTGTGCAGGAGCGTCCCCTCGCTCCGGCAGGCGCAGCGAGCGACGACGCGGAGAACTCCAAACCCGTGGGCATGTCGCTGCCGATGGCCTGAGCTCGGGCCGCGCGCGCTGGCGACATGCCCTCTGCGCCCCGAAGGGGTGCCTCGCCAAGGGTCGGCGCGGGGGTCACGCAACGAACAGCGCGGCGCCCGCGGCCGAGCTTGCAGGCGCCGCTACGGGGCACGCCTCGCGCGCGCACGCACGCCACGCCCATGCAGCGGGCGGCTTGACAAGCACAGACCACCTGGGAGGATCGTCTTTAGCCATGCCAACACCGAATAACCAAGATGAGCACGACGAGGGCGCTGTCGGCGCGCCCCCCGCGCCTGACTCGCCGCCCGCGCCTGACTCGCCAGCGGCGCAGGCTGAAGCCGAGGCCGAGCAGGGGCAGCCTCTGAACGGCAGCGTCGAGGCCGCCGGCGAGGAATTCGACGAGCGCCGAGCGAAGATGGAGCGGCTGCGCGCGGAAGGGATCGATCCCTACCCGCCCGTGAGCCTGTGGGGACGGCGCACGCGCATAGCTGAGCTGCTCGACGCGCATGACCCGGCAGCGCTCGAGCACGGCGAGCACCCGGAGCTGCGCTACCAGATCGCCGGCCGCCTGATCTCCCGTCGCGAGCATGGCAAGACCGCCTTCCTGGACATTCGCGACCTTTCAGGCACGATCCAGGCTGTCGTGCGCGTCGAGGCGCTGGGCGAGCAGGCATATGAGCGCATCCTCGGCCTCGACATCGGGGACATCGTCGGCATCGAGGGCTGCGTGTACGTCACCCAGCGCGGGCAGCTCGCGCTCGCGATCGGTGAGTGCACGCTGCTGACGAAGGCGCTACGCCCACCGCCCGATAAGCACCACGGCCTCGGCGACACGGGCACGCGCTACCGCTACCGCGAGCTCGACCTGCTCGCCAACGAGGAGACGCGGGAGCTCTTCATGCAGCGCCACAGCATCGTCTTCGAGATCCGCAAGTGGCTCAACGAGCGTCACTTCATCGAGGTCGAAACGCCCGCGCTTCAGTCACTGGCCGGCGGGGCGGGCTCGCGGCCCTTCACGACTCACCACAACGCGCTCGACCGTGACCTGTACCTGCGCATATCCGTCGAGCTGTTCCTCAACCGCTGCATCGTCGGCGGCATGGAGAACGTCTACGACATGGGCAAGGTGTTCCGCAACGAGGGCATCTCGCCCAAGCACTCGCCGGAGTTCACGATCATCGAGTTCATGTGCGCGTATGCCGACTACAACGACGTGGCCACGGTGACCGAGGAGATGTTCCGCGACGTCGCCCAGGCGGCACTCGGGCGGACGGTCGTCAAGCGGAATGGCGAGGAGATCGACCTCGCCAAGCCGTGGCGGCGGATCACCATGCGTGAGCTGATCCTCGAGCGGACTGGCCTGGACTTCATGGACTGCTCGCGCGAGCAGCTCGCCGAGGTGCTCGACGAGCCACTCGACCCGGGCGCAAGCTGGGCCGATGTGATCGCCGACATCTACTCGAAGAAGATCGAGCACACGATCAACCAGCCCACGCACGTGTTCGACTTCCCGCTCGAGCCCTTCCCGATCACCAAGCGCCACGCCGTCTACCCGGAGCTCGCCGAGCACTTCGACGCCGTCATCGGTGGCATCGAGCTGGTCAGCGGCGACACCGAGCTCAACGACCCGGTCGACGAGTGGCAGCGCTTCGTCGACCAGCGCCAGCGCCGTGCCGTAGACGACGGCGACGTGCCTCATCCCAACGACGAGGAGTACACGCGCGCGCTGGAGTACGGCTACTCGCCGACCGCCGGCGGCGGCATGGGCGTCGACCGCCTCGTGATGATCCTCACCGAACGCGAGACGCTGCGCGAGGTGATCCCCTTTCCGATCGTCAAGGACCTGCGATGAGCGAGAACGGTTCTTCGAATAGGAGCTCCGCCGCCGGAGGCGGCTCCGCGGCGGCGAGCAAGCTGGGTCTCGACCCCGGCGTGGTGAAGGCCTGCCGCGCTGCCGCCAGGCAGATCGCCGAGCAGGTCGGCGAGCAGATCGCAGGGCACACGACCGTTTCGGTCGAGCGCACCGTCACGCGCCTGCTGGGCGTGGACGGCGCCAACGACCTCGACGCACCGCTTCCGAACGTGCTCGTCGATCACGTGCACGAGCGTGGCGGTCTCGGCCGCGGGGTGGGCTACTGGCTCGGCAACGCGATGCTGCAGAGCGGGCGCTCGCCCCAGCAGATCGCCGAGGCGGTCGCTGCCGGCGAGCTCGATCTCGTCGAGCTCGCGTCGTCCCCGGAGGGGGCGGGGGAGAGAGAGCCAGCCGAAGATGGCGCGATCCGCGAGCGCGTGACCGAGGAGTGCGCCGCGCGCCTCAAGGACATCCGCGCGCGCTTCGGCGAGCGCCGTGCGATGCGCGAGCGGCTGGGAGAAGCGGTCACACCGCTGCGCTACGTGCTCACGGCGACGGGCGACGTGTACGAGGACGTCGTGCACGCCAAGGCCGTCGCCGAGGCCGGCGGCGACATCGTCGCCGTCATCAGATCGACCGCGCAGAGCCTGCTCGACTACGTCCCCTACGGGCCCACGACGGAGGGCTATGGCGGCACCTTCGCCACGCAGGCGAACTTCCGCATCATGCGCGAGGCGATGGACGAGTGGTCCGAGCAGCACGGGCGCTACGTGCGCCTGTCGAGTTTCTGCTCGGGCCTGTGCATGTCGGAGATCGCCGCCATGGGCGCCTGGGAGGGCTTTGACAACATGGTCAACGACGCCCTCTACGGGATCCTCTACCGCGATATCAACATCGTGCGCGGACTGATCGACCAGCGCGTCTCGCGCATGATCAACGGCTACTTCGGCGTCGTCATCAACACCGGCGAGGACAACTACCTGCGCACTGCCGATGCGATCGATGCTGCCCCATCGGTGACGGCGTCGCAGTTCATCAACCACCGGCTCGCGCTCGACTCCGGCGTGCCGGACGCCCAGATCGCGCTCGGCGACGCGTTCGAGATAGACGTGCCCGTGAAGAACGGGCTGCTGTACGAGTGGGCGCAGGCGCAGCTCACGCGCGAGCTGTTCCCGGACTGCCCGGTCAAGTACATGCCGCCGACGCGCCACATGGACGGCAACCTCTTTCGCACGCACGCGGCCGACACGCTCTTCAATCTCGTCACGATCGCCACCGGACAGGGCATCCAGACGATCGGCGTGCCGACCGAGGGGATCTTCACGCCCCACATCCACGACCGCGTGCTCGGCCTGCAGAACGTCGAGTACGTGTTCAACGCCGCGCACGACCTCGGCGATGAGATCGAGTTCAAGCGCGGCGGCATCATCCAGACGCGCGCCCAGGACGTGCTCGCCGGCGCGCACGAGCTGCTCGAGCGAATCGCGCAGACGGGCCTCTTCAAGGCGATCGAGGACGCCACCTTCGGCGACGTCAGCCGCAAGCTCGACCAGGGCCGCGGAATGGAGGGGATCGTCGCGACCGACGAGGGCTACTTCAACCCGGTCGTGGAGCTGATGCGCGAGGCACCCCGTAAAGGGGCACAGGCCAGCTATGCGTGAGCTCCCCTCGCGTGCGCTCGTGCCAGGCTCCGGCGAAGCCGAGGCAGCTCGTGCGTGAGGTCGACCTCTCCGCGGTCGGCCCGTACGCCGACCACCTCGGCGACGGCCTCGTGCAGATGAGCTTCACGCTGCCCGTTCCCTACTCGCTTGCCGCGCGCCGCGCCGCGCTCGAGCTCGCCGGGGCGATCGGCTTCGAGGAGCCTGAGGTCGTCCACTACGAGCAGCTGACCGAGGGCTACACCTACTTCGTGATGTACGGACGCTGCACGGCGAGCGTCGACTTTCAGGCGCTCCAGGGCGAGGGCTTCGATATCGAGTACATGAGCGAGGACGAGATCGAGCACTTCGCCCAGACTCACGTCGGCCGCCCGATCGTCGTGGTGGGCGCGAGCACGGGCTCGGACACGCACAGCGTGGGCATCGACGCGATGCTCAACCTCAAGGGCTACCACGGCCACCACGGCCTCGAGGGCTACCGCTGCTTCGAGACCCACAACCTCGGCAGCCAGGTCCCCAACAGCGCGCTCGTCGCCCGGGCAATCGAGGTGGGCGCCGACGCGATCCTCGTCTCCCAGACCGTCACCCAACAGAACCTGCACGTCCACAACCTCACCGAGCTCGTCGAGATCGTTGAGGCCGAGGGCAAGCGCGGCCAGATGATCCTCGCGTGCGGCGGCCCGCGCGTCTCCAACGAGCTCGCCAAGGAGCTCGGCTACGACGCGGGCTTCTCCAAGGGCACCGAACCCCACCATCTGGCGACGTTCATCGTGCGCGAGATCGCCGCACGCGCCGAGTCGGGCGCACACGGCGATCTCCCGACACTCGCCTGATCGGGCGATGCTCAGCAAGCTGACGGCATCGACCAGGCGCCTGGCACTGGTCGGCCTGGCGAAGAACACGGGCAAGACGGAGGCGCTCGCGGCGCTGCTACGCGAGCTGGACGCTGCGGGCCGGCGCGTGGGCGTGACGTCGGTCGGGCGCGACGGCGAGGAGCGCGACGTGATCGACGCGCGCATCGCAAAGCCGCGCGTGCGCCTGGCCGCGGCGAGCCTTGTGGCGACCACCGACGAGCTGCTGCGCGCGAGCGCGATCGCGCACGAGACGCTCGAGGACACGGGCGTGCGAACGCCGCTCGGACGTGTGCTGATCGCACGCCTCGATGGGACGGGCGCGATCGAGATCGCCGGCCCGAGCGCCGCCGCCGACGTGCGCGCTGTCGCCGACGCGATGCTCGCCCACGGCGCCGAGCAGGTGCTGATCGACGGCGCAATCGACCGCCGCGCCGCCTCCTCGCCCGAGGTCGCCGACGGCCTGATCGTCGCCACCGGCGCGGTCCTCGACCGCGACATCGACGAGGTCGTCTCACAGACGAGGGACGCCGTCGAGCTCGTGCGACTGCCGGGCATCGACGACGGCGCCGAGAGCGGCCCGCGGCTGCGGGCGCTGGCGCAGGCCGGAGAGAGCGCGCTCGTGGGCGAGGATCTCCAGCCGAGGCTGCTACCGCCACGTTTTCTGCTGACGGCCTCCTCCGAGCACGTCACTCAGCTACTCGAGGAGAACCCGCTCGCGCGCTGGCTGCTGGTCGTCGGTGCGCTCCCGGAAGGCTTCCTCGACAGCCTCATCGCGCCGCTGCGAAAGCGCGGGCGCGAGCTCGTGCTCGTCGCCGCAGACCCGACGAAGGTGTTCCTGTGGAAACGGGGGCCGGAGTGGTATCGCCGCCAGGGCGTCGTGCTACGGGTGCTCGAGCGGATCGCCCTTGAGGCGATCACCGTCAACCCGGTGGCGCCGCAGTCGCACCGCTTCGACTCCGGGCAGCTGCGCGCGCTGCTGGGACAGGCGATCCCCGACGTGCCGATCTTCGACGTGCTTGGCGACGACTACGCCGGCCCCCGGCCGGCTAGGAGTCCCGCGGCACTGCCCGCGAGCTAGAGGAGCCGGCTACCTACGGCCGCGCCCGTGCCCGCGCGCAGCGAGCGGCTGCTAGCGGCTGTTGGCGAAGTACTCGGCGTTCAGCTGCGCGTACTTCTGCCACTCCTCGGGGAGCTGGTCCTCTGCGAAGCAGGCATCGACGGGGCAGGCCTCGACGCAGGCGTCGCAATCGATGCACTCCTCCGGGTCGATATAGAGCATCTCCGCTGCGTCGTATCCGGGCTCGTCGGGCGTTGGGTGGATGCAGTCGACCGGACATACCTCCACACAGGAGTTGTCCTTGGTGCCGATGCACGGCTCGGCGATCACGTAGGCCATTCGCTTCTTTCTGGGTTGATTGAGGGAGCTTGAATGCCAGGCGGGCGCGAGAATCGCCCCCGGGAGAGGCATATTGTACGAAGCATGCTCCTGCTTACCGGCGCCACCGGCCAGGTCGGCTCGGCGCTGCTCCCGCGCCTGCTGGCGAACGGCACGGACGTCCGCTGTCTCGTGCGCGATCCAAGGCGCCTCGGCGCCCAGCGCGTGCGCGTGCAGATCGCGCTCGGCGATCTCACCGACCCGCCGTCCTTTCGCAACGCGCTACGCGGGGTACACACGGTCGTGCATCTGGCTGGGGCGATCCGCGACCAGCCGGGCGGCTCGATCGAGGAGCTCAACGGGATCGCGACCTGGCGCATGGTCGAGGCGGCCGAGCGCCAGGGCGTCGAGCGCTTCGTGTTCTTCTCCGCGCTCGGCGCCTCGACCCACCATCGCACGCGCTTCGTGCGCGCGAAGGCGCTCGCCGAGCAGGCCGTCCGCGAGGCGGGAGTGCGCTCGATCGTGTTCGCGCCTTCGATCGTCTACGCCCCCGGCGACCCATGGCTGACGCTGCTCGAGCGCCTGACGCTGCTGCCGCTGATGCCCGTCTCCGGCCGAGGTCGTGCCCTCTTTCAGCCGATCTGGGCCGACGACGTCGCCGCGTGCGTGACCGCGGCGCTCGACACTCCGACACAGCAGACGGCGCGTGCCGGAGCGCCGCCGGCGAGTGGCTCCGCCAACGGGCAACGCGACGACGAGCGCTACGAGCTGGCCGGGACGGAGACGCTCACGCACACGGAGATCGTGCGGACGCTGCTGCGCTCTGCCAACCGCCGCAGGATACTCGTGCACGTGCCCACGCCGCTCGTCTCGCGCGCGCTGCACGCGCTCGAGCGGATCGCGGGCGCGAACGCCTTCGCCACCTGGGATGAGGCCGAGCTGATGGAGACCTCGATGACCTCTGCGCGCGGCGCAGCGGACGCGGAAGCGCTCGGCGTGCGCCCGCTGCGCATGGCCGCCGTCCTGGGCGCGGGCTAGCGCTGGCGGGCGCTCAGCCGGGCTGGCCCTGCTCGAGCCCCGGACGGCGCGCGCTCCACGGCGAGGCCTCCTCGAGTTGCGCGGCGAGCGCCAGCAGGCGCCCCTCGTCGGTGGGGCGCCCGGCGATCTGCACGGCCAGCGGCAGGCCGTCCTCGCCCTCGTAGAGGGGCAGCGAGATCGCGGGCTGCCCGGAGGCGTTGAAGACGGGCGTGAACGGCGTGAACAGACCGGAGCGCGTGAACGTCGCCATCGGGTCAGGCGCGGCCGTGTCGAGCGTGCCTAGCGCCAGCGGGCGCTCGGCGAGCGCGGGGGTGAGCAGCGCGTCGTAGGGCTCGAGGAAGGCGACGAGCTTGCGTGCGAAGGACTGTAGGCGCACGGCCGCAGCCATCGACTCGATCGCGCCCATCTCCTTGACCATCGAAAAGATCGCCCAGCTCATCGGCTCGATGTCCTCGCCGGAGAGCTCGCGTCCGGCGACCCTTCCGGAGAAGGCGATCGACAGCGCGACGTGATTGGAGAAGACCGCGCCGAAGAGCTCCTGCAATCCGTCGCTGCGCCACGGCGGCTCGAGCGGCTCGACCTCGTGACCGAGCGAGCGCAGCAGGTCGCCCGCGTCGGTGACCGCGCGCTCGCAGATCGGGTCGAGCGTCGCACCTGGCGTCGGCGCGAGCGTGGTCGAGGCGATCCGCAGCGGCCCCGGCTCCTGCGCCGCGAGCGTTGCAAAGGGCTTCGCCGGCGGCGGCGCCCAGGTGGCGTCGCCAGGCTCGTAGCCCGCGAGCACGTCGAGCGTCGCGGCGGCGTCGGCGACGGTGCGCGTGAGCATTCCGTCGATCCCGAGCGCGGAGTCGCCCAGCTCGGGCGCCGCCGAGATACGCCCGCGGCTGGGCTTCAGGCCGACCAGGCCGCAACAGGCGGCTGGGATGCGGATCGAGCCGCCGCCGTCGTTGCCGTGCGCGAGCGGCAACATCCCGCTCGCGACCGCAGCGCCGGCGCCGCCCGAGGAGCCACCGGGCGTGCGGGCGAGATCCCACGGGTTGCGGGTGGGGCCGAACAGGCGCGCCTCGCTCACAGGCAGGATCCCGTACTCGGGCAGCGTCGTCGTCCCCACGATCACGAAGCCGGCCTGCTTGAGTCGACGCGTCACGTTGTGGTCGTAGCGAGCGCGGTGCTCGCGCATCGGCGCGCAGCCGAAGGTCAGGCGCAGACCCTCGACGGCGCGGTTGTTCTTCACCGCCACCGGCACACCCGCGAAGGGCCTCTCATCACCGGCGCCGATCGATGCGGCGGTCGCGAGCGCGCGCTCGCCGTCGACCTCGACGAAGGCGTTCAGCGCGGGGTTGAGCTCCTCGATCCGCTGCAGCGAGATCTCGACGAGCTCGCGTGCGGAGATCTCGCCGGCGCGCACCATCGCCGCGAGCTGGGTCGCGCCCCGGAACATGAGCTCGCCGTCGGACACTGCCTGCAGGCTACCCGCCCGACGTTTCCTGCGACGATATGAGCCTGCCCAGAAGGCAGCCACCCGTCACGCATCAAGCCCAGAAAGCGAGTGCCATGAGCGCGGTTCAGTCAGTAGTGGAGGTCCAGTCGGGCCTTGAAGGAGTTGTCGCGTTCGCGACCGAGATCGCCGAGCCCGACAAAGAGGGTGGCGCGCTGCGCTACCGCGGCGTCGACATCGAGGAGCTCGTGGGTGTCGTGCCCTACGAGCAGGTGTGGGGTCTGCTCGTAGACGGGCACCTGAAACCGGGGCTCCCGCCGGCGGAACCGCACGCGCTCACCGTGCGCAGCGGCGATCATCGCGTCGACGTGCAGTCGGCGCTCGCGATGCTCGCGCCCGAGTGGGGCTTCGCTCAGCTGATCGACATCACCGACGAGGAGGCCCGCGACAACCTCGCGCGCGCCTCCGTGATGGCCCTCTCCTTTGTCGCGCAGTCGGCGCGCGAAGCCGGCCAGCCGCCGGTGCCCCAGTCGGAGATCGACGAGGGACGAACGATCCCCGAGCGCTTCCTGATCCGCTGGCGCGGCGAGGCCAACCCCGATCACGTGAAGGCGATCGACGCCTACTGGGTCTCGGCCGCCGAGCACGGCATGAACGCCTCCACCTTCACCGCCCGCGTCGTGGCCTCCACGGGCGCCGACGTCGCAGCAGCGCTGTCAGCGGCGGTGGGCGCGCTGTCGGGCCCGCTGCACGGCGGCGCACCCTCGCGCGTGCTGAAGATGCTCGACGAAGTCGAACAGAGCGGCGACGCCGAGAAGTGGGTCTCCGACGCGCTCGACCGCGGCGATCGGCTGATGGGCTTCGGGCACCGGATCTACCGCGCCGAAGACCCGCGCGCGCGCGTGCTGCGACGCACCTGTAGCGAACTGGGCTCGCCACGCTTCGAGGCGGCCGAGGCGCTCGAGAAGGCGGCGCTCGCGGAGCTACACGCGCGCAGGCCGGATCGCGTGCTCGCCACCAACGTCGAGTTCTGGTCGGCGGTCGTCCTGGACCTCGCCGAAGTCCCGCCGGATCTGTTCACGCCGATGTTCACGTGCGCGCGCGTGGCCGGCTGGTCGGCGCACATCCTCGAGCAGAAGCGTGAGGCGAAGCTGATCAGGCCGACCGCCAAGTACGTGGGCCACGGGCCACGCTCGGTTGCCGAGGTGCACTAGGGCAGAGCCCCGCGCATGCGCAGGGGGCGCCGCCGATGGGCGGCCTGCCCTAGAGCAGTGGCGTGCCCCTGATGCCGCGTGTTTTTTCACCGTTGTTGACGGTCACGAAATACGGTTCGGTGCTCAATTCCCCGAACAGCACGCTGTGCTGTTCGGGGGGCAGTTTCATCGCCTGGAAGGGACATTTGGGTTTCGGAATCGCGAAGTGGTAGCACACGTGAAAGCCTTTTTCGGGGTTGGTGGCTGCGAACGTCCAGGTCGCTTCCAGGGATTCCGGCCCGGGGTGGATTGCCATCAGCGGCGTCGGTGCGGCAACGCCGCTGTCGAGGATCGCGTAGGCCGAGTGTTCACCCGCAGAGATCGCACCGACCGCCCCCAGCCCGGTGATGGGCGTGGGGGTTTCGCTCTTTTCTTCTGTGCTCCCCGTCCCGAGCTCCCCCAACTTGTTCAGCCCTAGTGAGTAGATCACGCCGTCGGCGCTCAAGGCTAGGCTGTAGTCTTCGCCCGCCGAGACGGCGACGATGTTCTCCAAGCCGAGGATCAGCCTCGGCGTTTTGACACACGGAGCGTCGTTTTTGCACACTTCGCTCGTCGGCCCCAACTCGCCCGCGCGATCGTTGCCCCACCCGACTACGGTGCCGTTGGCGAGCAAGGCCAAGCTATGCCCGGGTTCGCCGGCACCGGCTGCGATCGCAACCGCGGGACCGAGCCCTGTGCTTTCGCCGAGCCCCTTTACCTTCGCGGGCGTTTCATAGATTTTGCCTTCGCTCGAGCCCGTCCCGAGCTGCGAGGAGCCGTTGCCTCCCCATGCCCGGACAGTCCCGTTGCTATACAGGGCAAGTGCAAACCCGCTGCCCGCAGAGATAGCGGTGATATGCGCTGTTTCTTCTTCTTCAGTCACTTCCTTGGGCAGTTTCGTCACGGGCCGGGGTTCCTTGCTGCAGAGCTGAGTTCCCACTTCGGTGTTGCATAGCCACGTAGTTTCGGCGACTGTTTCCCTTTCGCCTTTTTCCTTTTCCGCCGTTTCTTTTTCCCACTGCTTCTTTTCTTTTTCGCGTTCCGCTTTGGAGGGCTGACCGACGCCGAGCTTTCCTTCGATATCCCTTCCCCACGCCAGCACGTCGCCGTTCAGAGGACCCGCGCCTTCCTTCTCGAGGGCGAAGTTGCTGGCTCCACCCGACGCGATCGCTTCGACTTCGGAGAGGCTCTCCACCAGTTTTGGCTCACTGTTGGGTTCACCCGTTTCACATCGCCTACTGCCCTTTTTGTCGCCGTGCTCGCCGTCCTGATTGGTGCCCCACGCGTACACCTTGCCGCCCGAGAGCGCGAGCTCGTGCGATCCCGCCGCCGAGATGGCGACGACATTGCTGAGGCCACTGACCTGGCCCTTTTCGCTCGTGCCACCTTCAACGCCTTCTTCGCTTTCTTCGGCTTCGCCGCCTTCCGATGGTTCGGGGAGGGTGCAGTGTTTTTCCCGTAGTTCCTGTTCTTCTTCGGCGACTTCGTCTCGCCCGAGCTCGCCGAACTTGTTGGCGCCCCACGACTCGACCGTCCCGTTGCTCATGAGCGCCAGCGCGAAGCCGAGTTCACTACCGCCGATGCCGCTCGCGATGGCCTTGATGCCCGTGAGGTCGAGCACCTCGTCAGGGCTTTCCTCGCCGCCGCCGGAGCTGGTCTTGAAGCCGACGCCGAGCTGTTCGGCGATGTTGCGCCCCCAGGCGACGGCTTCGCCGCCGCTGATGAAGGTCTTGGGCGCTGTTTTAGCGCTGATCACCCTCTTCTTGGAGACCTTCAGCACGTCTTCTCCGGTGATGCTCACCGCGCCCTGCGCTCCGACCAGTTCGCCCGAGCCGCTGTCGAAGCGCAAGACGTCGGGCGCGACTTCCGGGGCGAGCGTCCCGCTGGCGGCGGCGAGGACCACGGCGGGCCCGCTTTTGGGCGTGCATTCGAGCACGAATTCGACGTTCGAGATCTGGTCTCTGACGGGCGGGCCCACGACGAGTTCGGAGCTCCACGGGAGGCCATGCGCCGACGCGGCCGGCTTGTCCCCTTTCGGGCATGTCGAGGCCGGTGCTTTGCAGCCTTTGAGTTCGAAGGCCGTGATCGTGTCCGTACCGGCGGCGCCCTGAGGAGGGTTCTCGATCGTGTCTTCGTCCGCGACCTTGCACGTGATCGCGACCGCTTCGCTGTGCAGCGTGATCGTGCCGAGGGTCCTCAGCTGGTGGGCCCTGTTGTGGTTGATGACTTTGTCGTTGCTGTACCAGTGGGGCAGCACCGTCGTGAACGTCTGTTCGGTGCCGAAGCTCGTGGCGTGCGCGTTCTTGGCGACGATGCGGTAGTGGTAGCTCGCCTGTTCGAGCCCGGAGAGCGGCGCGGACACCGCCGCCGGGGTGCTGCCCGGGGCGGGAAATGGTTTGCACGGGGCGCTCTGCCCGTACGCGTCGGTCGTCCCGTATTCGAACTTGCATTCGCTCAGTTCGCCGTTCGGCGTGACCGTGGCGTTCAGCGTGGCCGAGGTTTCGTTGACAGACGTCGCTGCGCCGGTCACGACCGTGGGCGAGCTGCCGCTCGCCGAAGCGCTCGCGCCCAGGACGCCCGCAAGGGCCGCCGCGGCCAGCGCCGAGGTGAGCGCCGCTCGGGCGATCGCGCGCCAACGTCGCGAGGCCCTACCAGCCACTCTCGCCCCCACGCGCAGCAGCGCGCCCGTCTCGGTCCGCAACCGCTCCATCCATCCCCCTACTTGCAGATCTGACCGGTCGCCCCTCGTAGCTCCCGGTCCCGAGCTACGAGGACATTATTAGCACGCACGCACGCGTAAAAAAAGGGACCCGGCTAGAAGCCGGGTCCCTCTCTGCGCTCCCGACGCGGCGCTCGCGATGCGCCGTGGGAGGCCTCTTACATCATCCCGCTCATGTCCGGCATGCCAGCACCGGCGCCTGCGCCTTCCTTCTCTGGCACCTCGGCGACGATCGCCTCGGTGGTGAGGATGTTCTTGGCGATCGACGCCGCGTTCTGCAGCGCCGAGCGCGTGACCATCGCGGGGTCGATGATCCCCGCGGCGACGAGATCGACGATCTCGTTGGTCGCGGCGTTCAGGCCCTGGCCTTTCTTGGCCTTGCGCACGTCGTTGACGACGACCGAGCCCTCCAGGCCGGCGTTCTCGGCGAGCTGGCGCAGCGGCTCCTCGAGCGCACGCAGGACGATCCGCGCGCCCGTGCGTTCGTCGTCTGAGCCGTCGGCCGAGGCGCCGTTGCTGCTCACGCTGACGGCAGCTGAGGCCTGCAGCAGGGCGACACCGCCGCCCGGCACGATGCCCTCCTCGAGCGCTGCCCGAGTCGCCTGCAGCGCGTCCTCGACGCGGTGCTTCTTCTCCTTCATCTCGGTCTCGGTCGCGGCGCCGACCTTCACCACTGCGACACCGCCGGAGAGCTTGGCCAGCCGCTCCTGCAGCTTCTCGCGGTCGAAGTCCGAGTCGGTGTTCTCGATTTCGGCTTTGATCTGGTTGATACGGCCCTTGATCGACGTCTGGTCACCGGCGCCGTCGACGATCGTGGTCGTGTCCTTGGCCACCACCACGCGCCGGGCACGCCCGAGCTGGGAGAGCTGGGTGTTCTCGAGCTTCAGCCCCATCTCCTCGGTGATCACCTCGGCCTTGGTGAGGATCGCGATGTCCTCGAGCATGCGCTTGCGACGGTCACCGAACCCGGGGGCCTTGACGGCCACTCCGGTGAAGGTCCCGCGCAGCTTGTTGACGACCAGCGTCGCCAGCGACTCGCCCTCGACATCCTCGGCGATGATCAGCAGCGGCTTGCCGCTCTGGATCACCTGCTCGAGCACCGGCAGCACGTCGCGCACGGAGCCGATCTTCTGGTTGGCGATCAGGATGTAGGGGTCCTCGAGCGTCGCCTCCATGCGGTCCTGATCGGTGACCATGTAGGGCGAGATGTAGCCCTTGTCGAACTGCATGCCCTCGGTGAACTCGAGGTCCATGCCGAACGTCTGGCCCTCCTCGACGTTTACGACGCCGTCCTTGCCGACCTTCTCGATCGCGTCTGCGATCACGTCGCCGATCTCCTCATCGCCGGCGGAGATGGTCGCCACGCGGGCGATCTGGTCCTTGCCGGAGACCTCCTTGGACTGGGAGGCGATGTTGGCGACTACCTCGTCCACGGCCCTCTCGATGCCGCGCTTGAGAGCCAGCGGGTTGGCTCCCGCGGCCACGTTCTTCAGACCCTGCTTGACGATCGCCTGGGCGAGCACGGTGGCAGTCGTCGTACCGTCGCCGGCGACGTCGTTGGTGGCGGTCGCCACCTCACGCACCAGCTGCGCGCCCTGGTTCTCGAACACGTCCTCGACCTCGATCTCGCGCGCGATCGTGACACCGTCGTTGGTGATCGTCGGCGCGCCGAACTTCTTGTCGAGCACTACGTAGCGGCCCTTCGGGCCGAGCGTGACCTTGACCGCATCCGCGACCGCGTCCACGCCTGCCTCGAGCGCCTTGCGCGCCTCGGCGCTGTACTTCAGCTCCTTGTGTGCCATTTCGTTCTAAATCTCCCTTCGCGGCTCCGAGTGCCTCCGCGATCTGGTTTGGTTGGACTGGCCTGGCGGTCCTTGCTCAGGCGACCTTCGCGAGCACGTCGGACTCGCGCAGCACGAGCAGGTCCTGCCCGTCGACCTTGATCTCAGTGCCTCCGTACTTGCTGTAGAGGACCTCGTCGTTGGTTTTCACGTCGAGCGGTACGCGCTTGCCGTTGTCGTCCAGCTTGCCGTCGCCGACTGCGAGGACCTTGCCCTTTTGCGGCTTCTCCTTGGCGGTGTCGGGCAGTACGAGGCCACTGGCAGTGGTCTCCTCCTCCTCGATCGCCCGCACGATCAGGCGATCGCCCAGGGGCTTCAGCTTCATGTCGATAAACCTCCGTCTAGAGAATGCGACCCGCGGCTCGCTGCTCGCGTGGGAGGAGCCGCCCTCTTGGCACTCCTACTAGGGGAGTGCCAACTGCACCCCCAATATAGAGGAACTCAGCGCATCTTCAAGCCCAATTTGGCACTCGCCGGATGTGAGTGCCGAGCGATCCCGAATGCGCCTGCCGACGGTTCGCGCTAGTTCTGAGCGCCGCCGAAGCCCTTGATCGCCTCGGTCATGCCGGTGGGGTTCTCGACGATCTGCGAGAAGCGCACGACGGTGACGACGTCGTCCACCGAGACCTCCCGCCCATAGATCTGTTCGAGGAAGTTGATCAGCTCCTCGTGGCGACGGAACTCGGGGTTGTCGTGCTTGATGTCGCGCGGTGAGAGATCGCGCAGGCGCATCACCTCGACCTGGTCGATCACGGCTTCGAAGATGCGTTCGCGAGGCGAGTACTGGTAGCCGATGGTGACGAGC
Source organism: uncultured Solirubrobacteraceae bacterium (assembly GCA_963722435.1). Lineage (GTDB taxonomy): Bacteria > Actinomycetota > Thermoleophilia > Solirubrobacterales > Solirubrobacteraceae > Palsa-744. Next base: position 677,797 of record CAVRKZ010000002.1, read on the forward strand.
ACGGCAACGTTCTTGCGGTACTTGCCGGACTTGTCGCCGAGGCGGATCGTGGCGGTCTTGCGTCCGCGCTTTAGCTCGTCGGCGAAGATCGTCGAGTAGAAGTTGAGGACCTGCATCAGCCGCGCAGGCTATCGGTCTTTGTGCAGGTGAGCGAGGGCGAGCTCGACCATCTCGCGCTCGGCCTGGTGACTGAGCTCCTTGCGCGCCTGCTCGAGGGGGATCCAGCGTACCTCCTCGACCTCGTCATCGTGGTCGGCGATGTCGCCGTCCACGTAGTCGAACAGGAAGAAGGCGACCGACTTGCCGATCGTGCGCCCACCACGCCGGTACCAGTAGCGCGACTCCCCGAGCTCGCACACCGGCTTGGCGATCACGCCGGTCTCCTCGCGTACCTCGCGGATAGCCGCCTCCACGGGCGTCTCGTCGGAATCGGCGTGTCCCTTGGGCAGCGCGAGCACGCGTGAGCCGTCGGCAGCGCGGCGGGTCGGCACGATCACGACCACTTCGCCGTCGCGCACGACCACGCCGCCCGAGGAGAACTCGCGCTCACGGCGCTTGCGGGCCCGCCCGGCGCCCGCGGGCGTCGAGGGCTGCCGGCCGGCCCCAGTCGCGCTGGAGGCCCGCGGTGGTCCTTTGCGCGGTCCTTTGCCCGGACCTTTGCGCGGGCCTTTGCCAGGCGCTTTAGAAGACATATTGCTCGAGCGCCTCTGGGTCGTGAACGACCAGGCGCCCACGACCCTGCGATATCACCCCCGCGCGCTCGAGCACCGCGAGAAAGCGGCTCGCCGACTCGCGCGATGAGCCCGCCAGCTGCGCGAGGTCGGCCTGCGTAGCCCTCACGAGCACGTTCGTGGCGTCCTTGCCGGCGGCGACCTCCTGCGCGACGAGATCCCTCAGCGCCACCGCCACGCGGCTCTGCACCGTCTGGAAGGAACGTCGCGAGAGGCGCTCGTTGCTTTCGCGCAGGCGCTGGGCGAGCGCTATCACGAGCCGCGCCGAGATCTGCGGGTGCTCGACCATCAGCCTGCGCATGTCCGGGCCGAGCACGCCGACGACGCTCGTCGGCTCGATCGCTTCCACTGTGGCCGAGCGGCGCTCGTCGTCGAACATGGCGAGCTCGCCGAAGAAGTCGCCGGGCCCGAAGGAGGCGAGCGTGATCGTGCGTCCGTCGCCGTGGGCGCGGACGGCGCGCGCGTGACCCTCTTGCACGACGTAGCACGTGTCGCTCGCGTCGCCCTCGCGAAAGACCACCTGGCCCGGACCGAAGCTCCTGGGCACGGCGACGTCGGCGATGCGCTCGAGATCGCGGCGCTCGAGCATCGAGAACACGGGCACGCGCCCGAGCAGCTCGGTCACATCAGCTGTGCTTGAGGGCGCCATCAGCCAGGAAATACCACAACGGCCCGCCGCATACGGCTCCGCGGCAGGACGGCGTCGCTATCGTCGGGTAATGACCGCTCCCGTGCGCCTGTCACGTACGCCCGTCCCGCTGTGGAACGCGCTCGCCTGCGCGTGCGCGCTGCTCTCGTGCACGCTGCTCTGGCTTGCGCCCGCCGCGCTCGCGCGCCCGCACAAGCGCGGCCTGAGCGCCGAGGAACACGCGCTCACGCATTCGCGCGCACTGTGGGCCACGATCGATGTCTGCGGGCCGGCCGGCGAACCCAACACGGTCGGAATCCGCGGCTCCATGCCCGGCGATGGGCGCGCCGCCGACAAGATGTACATGAGCTTTCGCCTCCAATACCTGAGCGGCACGAGCTGGATCAACGTCGACACGCCGGGCACGGGCTGGGTGCTGGTGGGCGCAGCAGGCGTCACGCGCCAGGAGGGCACGAGCTTCGCGCTCAAGCCGGCGAGCGGCGCCCAGCCGTACACGCTGCGCGGGGTCATCGAGTTCCAGTGGCGGCGCGACGGGCGCGTGCTGGTCGCCGCGAGCGAGCCGACCTCCACGGGGCACAAGAGCGTGGTCGAAAACGCCAATCCGCCCGGCTACAGCGCGGCGACGTGCGCGATCAGCTGAACAGGCGCGGATCGTTCGTGATGATGCCGTCGACGCCCATCGCGCTCAAGCGCTCGATCATGCGCGCGTCATCGACGGTCCACACGTAGAGCTCCCCGCCTGCGTCTCTTACAGCGCGCAGCAGCGCTGGCGTGACCACGCGCCAGTGCGCCATGATCGCGTCGAAGCGATCCTCGGCAAGCGCCTTGCGTACGCGGCGCGGCAGGATCGCGCGGTATCCCGTGAGCATCGCGAGCGCGGGGATCGCCGTGAGCATGCCCGTCGTGTAGTCGCGACGCACGCGCGGCACCGACCAGCCCAGGCGCAGCGTCGGCTCGGCCGCGCGGATGCGCGCGAGCCCCTCCGGGAACATGCCGCTGATGAGCGAGCGCCCCACGAGCTCGCGATCGCGCAGCTCGTCGAGCACGCGCAGCTCGTAGCCCGGCAGCTTGATGTCCACGTCGAGCTCGATCGCGGCAAAGCGCGGGCCCGCGAGATGATCGAGCGCCTGCGCGAGCGTCAGCGGCGTGCGCTTGCGCGCATCCTCGTAGTCGTGCGCGACGACCAGGCCACCGGAGCCGTCCGGGCGCTCGCTCAGAACGTCGAGCTCGATCATGTCGATGTCGTGCACGAGCGCCGCGTCGAAGCTCGCGAGCGTGTTGCCCTGCTCGATGTGCGCCGCCCCCTTGTGTCCGACTCGCCGGGGGCGCCTGCGGGGGGACTCGATCATGCTCGCACGATGGCAGAAGCGCGCCCCAGCGCGCTCAGGCGCTGAGCGTGAGCCGCCGCGGGCCCGTATGGAAGCCGAGCTCGATCAGCTCACCGGCGAGGGGCGAGCTGATTGCCGGCTCGCCGTCGATGCGCTCCAGCGAGAGCTTGCCGATACGACCCTCGCGGACCGCGGCGGCGAGCGCCAGTAGCGCCTCGCGCAAAAGCGGCTGGCGCGGCGCGGGCGCGCCCGCGCCCGCGCCCAGGCTCAGCAGGCCGCGGCCGCCGCGCTCGACGTACAGCGCCGGCTGATCCTCGACGAGCACGACGTATGCGCCCGCCACGCGCGCGGGGCGGGCGCGTGGGGCGGGCGCTGGGCTCTCGCCTTTGGGCCAGGGCAGAGCGGCCCCGTATGGCTGAGCCGGGTCGGCCGCCGCCAGCACGCACGTGCGCGCTGCCTGCCCGACGTGCGCCGGCGCGCCGGCATCTGCCCCCACGGCGCCCGGCTGTTGCGCGCTCGTGCCGGCGGCGCGCAGCCGCTCGACGGCTCCCGGGAGCGCGAACTGGGCCCCGCCCATGCCCTCGATGAAGTAGCCGCGGCGGCACACACCGAGCGTCTCGAGGCTGCAGAAGGTCTCGTAGAGCGCGGCGAAGCCGCCCGCCACCCCCTCCGCCAGGACCTGCTCGCGCGTGACGATGCCGTAGCGCTCGAGCAGCAGCTCGCAGAGCGTGCGCCGGCGCTCGAGCGGATCTACGGCCGCTTCGGCTCCGGCGCGAAAGACGGGTGCCGTGAGCGACCAGCGGCCCTGTACCTGGGCCTGCGCCCCGCCGGCGGGCCGGCGCCGGCCGAAGCGGGGCCGCCTGGGAGCCCCGGCGCGAACGCCGCCGCCGCTCACATGAGCACCGCCGCCGCTGGTGCGCTCGCTGGGCGCGAAGGAGAGTCGCCTCGCGCGCAGCGGGGCCCAGGCGTCGTTGGTCGCCTCGCCCGCCCACACGAGGTCCCACAGCGCCTCGCGCAGCGCCTCGCCGGGCACGTCGAGCTCGGCTAGCAGCTCGCTGAAGAAGGCCGGTCCGGCAAGCAGGCGCGCTCGCAGCAGCTCTCGCTCTCCAGTCCCCGCTGCCTCCGGCGCCGGCACGTCGGGGCGCGGGGCGCTCCGTGGCGCCTGCGCACCGGGAGGGGGGCCGATCGCGGGGGCATCCTCGCGGAAGTAGAGCGCCACGCGGCCGGAGCGCCCGGAGGCGCCCGCGCCCACCCACACGAGCTCGCCGCTCGCGCACAGGCTGTCCATCCACGAGGGCGAGTAGGCGCCGACCCTGCGCGGCAGCACGTCGCGCTCCCAGATCTCGACCGGTAGCGCGAGCCCCTGCAGCGGCACGAGCACCTCGCGCAGGCGCTCCACGCCGGCGCCGACGCGCGAGTGACGATCGACTCCCTGCCAGGACGGGAGGAACGCGGCCAGGCGGCGCTGCTCGGTGGGCTCGATCTCCTTGCGCAGCACGGCCAGCGAGACCCTGCGCAGCCGCCGCAGCACCTCCACGTCGCACCACTCCCGCTCGCTGCCACCGGGGCGCAGCTCGCCTCGCACGAGCGCTCCGGCGCGCTCGAGCTCGCGCAGCACGGACGCCGCGTCGACGCGGTAGCGCGCGGCCAGCTCCTTGGAGGTGAAGGGTCCGTGCGTGCGTGCGTAGCGGGCGACGAGCACGGACAGGGCGTCCGGCACGTCGGCGAGGAACACCTGCGGCAGCCCGCCGGGCGGCATCGCGCCGAGTGCGTCGCGGTAGAGGCCGGCCTCGTCGGCGGCGACGAAGCGCTGCTCGCCCGCCACGCGCATGCGGATCACGCGCCGTTCGCGCTCGAGCGCGACGAGCAGCGCGTCGGCGTCCACGCCCTCGAACACGCGCAGCTCGAGCTCCGCTCGCGTCAGGTCGCCGACGCGGCGCAGCACATCGTGCAGCTCGTCGCGACCGGTGGCGCGCGTCATCTCCGAGCGCCGCTGCAGCTCGTCCTCCACGCGCTCCAGCGCGCGCGGGTCGATCAGCTCGCGCAGCTCGTCCTGTCCCAACAGCTCGCGCAGCAGCTGGCGGTCGAGCGAGAGCGCCGCGGCGCGGCGCTCGGCGTTCGGCGTGTCGCCCTCGTACATGTACGTGGCCACGTAGTCGAACAGCAGCGAGGAGGCAAACGGCGAGGCCGTCTGTGTCTCAACCTCCACGAGCGAGAGCTCACGCGTGTGCAGGCCGCGCAGCAGCTCTTGCAGCCCGGGCAGGTCGAGCACGTCTTGCAGGCACTCGCGGTAGGTCTCGAGCACGATCGGGAAGTCGGGATAGCGCCGTGCGACCTCGAGCAGGTTCTGGGCCTTCAGCCGCTGCTGCCACAGCGGCGTGCGTTTGCCGGGGTAGGCGCGGGGGATCAGCAGCGCACGGGAGGCGTTCTCGCGAAAGCGCGCGCCGAACAGCGCCGAGCCCGCGAGCTCCCCGGTAACGGCCTCCTGCACCTCCTCGGGATCGATCAGCACGAGCTCCGCCGCCGAGGGCACGGCTTGCGCGTCCTCGGCTGAAGGCGAGTCGAGGTCGGGCAGGTGGAGCACGATGCCGTCGTCGGACCAGATCACGTCGGCGTCGAAGCCGAAGCGCTCGCGCATACGTGCCGACAGCGCGAGCCCCCAGGCGGCGTGCACGCGCCCGCCGTAGGGCGAGAGCACGCACAGGCGCCAGTCGCCGATCTCGTCGCGAAAGCGCTCGAGCACGATCGTGCGCTCGCTCGGCAGGACGTGGGTGGCGGCGAGCTGCTCGCGCAGGTAGGCGATCAGGTTGCGCGCAGCCCGCTCGTCCAGGTCGTGCTCGCGCTCGAGGAGCTCGGGCTCCTGCTCGACCGCCCAGCGCGAGAACGCGCCGATCGCCTCCCCGAGCTCACGTGGGCGCCCAATCGAGTCGCCCTTCCAGAAGGGCACCGCGCCGGGAGCGCCCGGCGCGGGGGTGACGATCACGCGGTCGCGCGTGATCTCCTCGATGCGCCAGCTGGAGGCACCCAGGAGGAAGGCCTGTCCCGGGCGCGCCTCGTACACCATCTCCTCGTCGAGCTCGCCGACGCGGCGCCCGTCGGGGAGGGTGACGGCGTACAGGCCGCGATCGGGAATCGTGCCGGCGTTGGCGACGGCGAGCTGGCGCGAGCCCTTGCGCGCGCGCAGCGTGCCGGCGAGGCGGTCCCAGACGACGCGCGCGCGCAGCTCGCCGAACTCGCTCGAGGGATAGCGCCCATCGAGCATGTCGAGCACGTTCTCGAACAGGGCGCGTGGGAGCGTCGAGTATGAGTAGCTCGCGGTGATGAGCGCGTAGAGCTCGTCGACGTCGACGCTGGGCTCGCCCGCTACGACGATCGCGACGATCTGCTGGGCGAGCACGTCGAGCGCGTTGCGCGGAACGACCGTGCGCTCGATCAGGCCTTCGCGCATGCGCCGCACGAGCACTGCGCACTCGAGCAGATCGCCGCGGAACTTCGGGAAGATGCGCCCGCGGCTCACCTCGTCCACGCCGTGGCCGGCGCGGCCGATGCGCTGCAGGCCGCGCGCGACCGACTTCGGCGACTCGATCTGCACCACCAGGTCCACGGCGCCCATGTCGATCCCCAGCTCGAGCGAGCTGGTGGCGACGAGGCAGGGCAGCTCTCCGGCCTTGAGCAACTCCTCGACCTTCGTGCGCTCCTCGCGCGCGAGCGAGCCGTGGTGCGCCCTCGCGATCTCCTGCTCGGCGAGCTCGTTGAGGCGCAGCGCGACGCGCTCGGCCGAACGGCGGTTGTTGACGAACACGATCGTCGAGTCGTGCTCGCGCACGAGCTCCAGCAGCTTCGGGTAGATCGCAGGCCAGATCGAGCCGCGCGTCGACTCTCCACCAGCGAGCGGGTCCAGCTCATCGCCGCCCGCCTGGCCCTCGCCGTCTGCCGAGCGATCGCCAGCTGCCCGGCTGGCGGGCGCACCCGCCATGCCCGGCTCTGCCAGCGACTCGACCGGCACCTCGATGCGCACGTCGAGCTGCTTGCGCGCACCGGCGTCGATGATCCTCACCTGCCGTTTGGGCCCGACGAGGAACCTGCCGATCTCCTCGAGCGGGCTCTGCGTGGCGCTCAGACCGATGCGCTGCACGGGTCCGTCTGCATGCGCCTCCAGGCGCTCGAGCGTGAGCGCCAGGTGCGCGCCGCGCTTGCCGTCGGCGACGGCGTGGATCTCATCGACGATCACCGCCTGCACGCCGCCGAGGATCGTGCGCGCGCCCGAGGTCAGCATCAGATACAGCGACTCGGGCGTCGTGACGAGGATGTCAGGCGGCTTGCGCACCATCGCGGCGCGCTCGCGCTGTGGAGTGTCCCCGGTGCGGATGCCCACGCGCACCCCCTCTGCGCCAATCCCGCGCAGGGGCGCGCGCAGGTTGCGCTCGATGTCGCATGCGAGCGCCTTCAGCGGGCTGACGTAGACGACGCGCGTGCCGGCGCCTTCGCTGCCGTTGAGACGATCGAGCGCCCACAGGAATGCAGCGAGGGTCTTGCCGGATCCGGTCGGGGCGCACACGAGCACGTGCTCGCCCGCGGCGATCGGCGGCCAGGCCTGTGACTGCGCCGCCGTGGGGGCCGCGAAAGCCTGCTCGAACCATCGGCGCGTCGGCGAGGAGAAGCTCGAAAGCGACACTTTTTGCAGGCTAGCGCCCGCACCGGGGCGCAGCATCGCAGCGCGCTGCGCCGGCTCGTGGGGGCCGCCACGCGGCGCTCGGAGTGCGGCCACTACCACGCGCGGGGCGCGTGAGTCAATACGCTGGCAGCCATGCGTCGCCTGCTCGCACCGCTCGTGCTCTCGCTGCTCGCGTCAACGCTCGCGGGATGCGGCACGACCGCAACCACCGCCACGTCGAGCTTCAGCGGCACCGAGCGGGTGGTAGCGCAGGCGATCGCCAACCTGCAGTCGGCGGCCAGCAGCGCGGAACCGAGCAAGATCTGCGCGGACGATCTCTCAGCGCACCTGGTGAGCCGCCTGGGCGGCCAGCATGGGTGCGAATCGGCGATCAAACACCAGCTCAATCAGGTCGACGACCTCGAAGTGACGGTCGAGTCCGTGCAGCTGGGCCGCGGCAAGAAGACGGCACGGGCGGTAGTCAAGAGCATCTACGAAGGCAAGAACCGTTCGAGCACTCTGTCGCTCGTGAAGGAAAGCGGCGGCTGGAAGGTCGCCGGGCTCGGCTAGAAGCCCGCTCAGCCGAGCGCGCGCCCGTACTGGCCCTCGTAGTAGGACCGATACTCGCCCGAGCGGATCGGCTCCCACCACCAGGAGTTCTCGCGGTACCACGCGACCGTCTGCGCGAGCCCCTCCTCGAAGCGCACGCGCGGGGACCAGCCGAGCGCGCGCACCTTCTCGGAGGAGAGCGAGTAGCGCCGGTCGTGACCGGGGCGATCGCGCACGTGCTCGATCTGTGACTCCTGCGCGCCCGTCAGGGCGATGATTCGGCGCACGACCGACATGTTGTCCTGCTCGTCGGGGCCGCCGGCGTTGTAGACCTCGCCGGGAGTGCCGTGCTCGAGCACGTGCCCGATCGCTGCCGCGAAGTCGCTCGCGTGGATCCAGTTGCGCACCTGCAGGCCGTCGCCGTAGACGGGCAGGCCGTCGCCGTGCATGGCGTTGAGGATCATCAGCGGGATCAGCTTCTCCGGGTATTGGTAGGGGCCGTAGTTGTTCGAGCCGCGGCAGATCACCGCGCCGAGGCCGTAGGTGTGCGCGTAGCTCAGCACGAGCAGGTCGGCGCCGGCCTTGGTCGCGGAGTACGGCGAGGAGGGGGCCAGCGGGCTCTGCTCGGTGAAGGTCCCCTGCTCGATCGAGCCGTAGACCTCGTCGGTGGAGACCTGCAGGTAGCACAGCCCGTGCTCGCCTGCCTGCCGGCGCCCTTTAGGGTGTCCTCGGAGGGTGCGAGCGGCCTCCAGCAACACGTACGTGCCGAGCGCGTGGGTCCTCACGAAGGCATCCGGTTGGGCGATCGAACGGTCCACGTGCGTCTCGGCCGCGAAGTTCACGATCGCCTCCGGCAAGCCCGTGTCGATCGCGCTCGCGACCGCGTCCGCATCCTCGATCGCGCCGCGGATGAAGCGAAAGCGGGGCTGCTCGATGAGGTCCTGGAGGTTCTCCTCACGGCCCGCGTATGTGAGCTTGTCGAGCACGGTGACCTCGTCGCCGTGCTCGAGCAGCCGCTGGCGCGCGAAGGTCGAGCCGATGAAGCCCGCGCCGCCGCATACGAGCAGTTTCATGCCCTGCATCATCCCAGCCGCAATGCCCGCGCGCCAGCGGCCGCTCGCTCAGTCGCGCACTAGGCCCTTGCGCGCCGCGAGATATCCCGCGAGCCCATCCTGCCAGGGCGGCAGTGCGAGCACGTCGTCGCGTTCTGACTCCAGCGCCGACCACTGTGGGCGCGGGGCCGCTCGCGCCATCTGAGCGCTCGTCGCCTCGCGGACCTCGCATGCGACCTCGGCCTGGCGGAAGATCTCCACGGCGAAGCCGTGCCAGGAGACGCGCCCGGCGCCCGCGAGGTGCACGAGCCCGCTGAGGCGGCGCTCGAGCAGCCCCACCAGCGCGGGGGCGAGGTGGCCCGTCCAGGTCGGGCAGCCGACCTGGTCGGTGACGACATCCACGGCATCGCGCGCGCCCGCCAGACCCAGCATCGTCGCGGCGAAGTTGCGTCCGCCCGTGCCGAACAGCCAGGCGCTGCGCACGACCGTGTGAAGGGCCGACGCGGCCAGCACCTCACGCTCGCCCTCGAGCTTCGTGCGCCCATAGACGGAGACCGGAGCGGGCGCGTCGGACTCGAGATAGGGCCGCGGCGCGCCGGCGGCGTCGAGTGGGGCGCGCCCGTCGAAGACGTAGTCGGTGGAGACGTGCACGAGCGCCACGCCCTCGGCGGACGCGGCGAGCGCGAGGTTCCTCGCCCCCTCGAGGTTGACCGCACGGGCCTGCTCGGGGTGGCTCTCGGCGCCGTCCACGTCGGTCCACGCCGCGCAGTTGACGACCGCCTCCGGGTGCACGCGGGCGAACGCGCTCGCGACGGCGCGCTCGTCGCTCACGTCGAGCTCCGAGCGCGTGAGCCCGATCAACTCGTGCCCGGCGCGCTCGCCCGCGCGTAGCACGTCGAGGCCGAGCATGCCGCCCGCCCCGACGATCAGCGCCCTCACAGAATCGAGATGTCGGAGTTGTCTCCGACCATGAAGCGGTAGGCGCGCGGCTGGCGCTCGCCACGGCGCACCGTCACGTTGCGCCCCAGCAGCGAGGACTCCATGCGCCCGTCGAGGTTGCACACGGTGCAGCCGGCCAGGAGGATCGAGTGCTCGACCTCGGCATCGACGATCGTGCAGTTCTCGCCGATCGCCGTGTAGGGCCCGACGTAGCAGTCGCGCAGCGAGGTGCCCGCGCCGACGATCGCCGGTCCGCGCACCCTCGAGCGTTCCAGGCGCGCGCCGCGCTCGATCACGACGCGGCCGTCGACCTGCGAGTCCACGAGCTCTCCCTCGATGCGCTCGCGGAGGTTGTCGAGGATCAACTGGTTGGCCTCGAGCATGTCCTCGAGGCGCCCCGTGTCCTTCCACCACCCGCGCACGATGTGCGGCTCCACGCGCAGCCCGGCGTCCACGAGATGCTGGATCGCGTCGGTGATCTCGAGCTCTCCGCGCGCGGAGGGCACGATTGCGCGCGAGGCGTCGTGGACGGCGGCGGTGAACATGTACACGCCCACGAGCGCGAGGTCGGTGGCCGGCTCGGCTGGCTTCTCCACCAGGCGCACCACGCGTCCGGGCGTGCCGGCGCGGGATTGCTCTGACTCCTGCGCCGGGGCCAGCTCTGCGACGCCGTAGTTCTCGGGATCGGGGACGGGCGTGAGCAGGATGAGCGCGTCGGGTGCGTGCTCGCGAAACGCCGCCACCAGCTCGGTGATGCCGCCCTGCAGCAGGTTGTCGCCCAGGTACATCACGAACGGGCTGGCGCCGAGGAACGGCTCGGCCGTGAGCACGGCGTGGGCGAGGCCGAGCGGTTCGTCCTGGAGTATGTATGTGATGCGCACGCCGAAGCGCGAGCCGTCGCCGGCCGCCGCTTCGATCTCGGGGCCGGTCTCGGGCGCGATGATGATGCCCACCTCCTCGATCCCCGCCTCGGCCATCGCCTCGATCCCGTAGAAGAGCACGGGCTTGTTGGCCACGGGGATGAGCTGCTTCGCGCTGGTGTGCGTGATCGGCCGCAGCCGCGTCCCCTTACCGCCGGAGAGGATCAATCCCTTGAGCGCGTCCATGGCGGGCAGGGAGCCTACCTGGCCCGCCAACCTGCCTGCCTGTGCTCCCGAAGGGAGTGCGCCCTTCAGGGTGTGCCCGTCGGGGTACGCCGGCAGCGGCGCAGCTCAGGCGGGCGCCGGAGTCGCGCTCGCCTCGCGCAGGCGCGCGACCGCCGCGCGGACCGCATCGCGCGCATCCTCGGGCGCCAGCACGGCGGCATCACCGGCTTCCTTGAGGATCTCGCGCACGAGCCAGTCGACGCCCGCGAAGCTCAGCTCGACGACGACGGCGCCGTCGCTGCACTCCCGCACGACGCGGCGCGCCTCGCGAGCCCAGCGAGCGCGGTCGGAGGAGACCCATACGCGCGCGCTGCGCGAAGCTGGAACCTCACCCGTGCGCAGCCACCCGTCTACCTCGGCGGCCGGGTCAACCTCCTCGCGCGGCTGAAACTCCTCGTCGGTGACTGTCACGTGCTTGATGCGGTCCAGGCGGAAGTGGCGCATGCCGCCACGATCTGGGTCGAAGGACGCCACGTACCAGCCCTCGCGGCCGTTGGTGAGCGCGTAGGGCTCGACCTTGCGCAGGGCTAGCTCGTCCTCGTTCTCCTTGTAGTACTCGAGCTCGATCATCTGGTGGGCGACGATCGCCTTCGAGACGAGCCGCGCGACATCAGAGTCATCGCCGGCGGTTGGCGCGACCTGCAGGCCCTGCTCCATCGGATCCTCGCCGAGGGCGTTGACGATCTTCTCGCGCGCGGAGGTCAGCGAGCCATCGGGGATGTGCTCCCCGATCAGGTCTATCGCGGCGATCAGCGCCTTGGCCTCCACCGGCAACAGTCGCGCGGGGCGGTCGAAGTTGTCGCTGTAGGGCTCGGGGTCGACTTCGATCTCGCCCTCCTCGTCCTTGAACTCCGCGTAGAGCACGTAGGAGCCGCCGCCGAAGTTGACGACGTTGAGGACGTTGACGTCCTCGCGCAGCTCCTCCTCGCTGATCTGCAGGCGCTCGCACACCTCCGCGATCGCGAGGCGCTCGCCGGCACGCCCGGCGCGGATGAGGATGCTCGCGAGCGTGACCAGGCGGGCAAAGCGCTCTGGACGGATCGCCGCCTCCGGTCGACCGGAGGCGCCCTCGGTCTCGGCACCCGCCGCTGCGCGCGTGCGGCTGCGCGAGGAGGAGCCGGTGCGCGCCGGTGCGCCGGCGCCCGAGTCGGAGTCGGAGTCGGCGTCGGCTCCTTCGCCCTCGAGCTCCGGCGAGAGCGCTGGCGCCTCACCGTGGCGCTCCTCCAGCAGCTCGAGCCTTCGCTGTAGCTCCTCGACCAGCTCCTCGGGGGCGAGAAGGCGCGCGTTCGCGCCCAACCCGAGGACCCATGCGATCAGCGTGCGGGCGCTCGCGTAGGCGGTTGAGAACACCGTCTCGCCGTCGCGATGCTCGATCTCGCCGTAGCGCCCGAAGTGGCGTTCTATCTGCCACGCGATGCGCTCGCCCACGAGCACCCGCGCGAGGCCCTGCTCATCGCCCAGCTGCCAGTCTGCGCGCTTGGCGTAGGAGCGCGGGTCGAAGTCCGCGGGGCGGTGGAAGTCGTGCTCGGCCTTGGTCGCGTAGGAGACCTTGCCGCGGATGCGCGAGAGGCGGAACACGCGCACGGCGTCGCGCTCGTGGGCGTGGCCGAGGAGGTAGAACTCGCCACCCTGGAAGAGCAGGTGATAGGGGTCCACGCGACGTGGGCTGACCTCGTCGCGCTCCATCGTGTAGTAGTCGAAGACGATCGTCTTGTTGCGGAAGATCGCTGTCTCGACCTTCGCCAGACGCGAGGAGAGCTCGTGCCCGCCGGCTGAGGCCGTGATGCCGAGCGCGACCGAGCGCTGCTCGGGCGCGCGCAAGGGGCTGGGGCGCCCCCAGGTGATCTGCTGCAATGCCAGGCGCAGCGGCTCGGCGTAGGCGAATTCGCCGTCCAGCAGGCTGAGCGCCGTCTGCAGCGCAGCGAGCTCCTCGTCGGTGAACGCGATCGCCGGCAGGTGGAAGTTCTCGGGGCGCAGCGAGTAGTTCTCCTGCTCGGCTGCCCCGTCTGCCGGGCGATCGACGGTCAGCTGGATGCGCAGCGATTCCAGCTCGGAGCGGTCCGCGTAGAAGCGACGCGCGAAGGCGTCTTCGTTCATGCCGCTGTAGCCCTCCACGTCGCGGCGAATCTCGAGCGCCGTGACGGGCCGGCGCTCGGCCATCAGATATGAGATCAGCGAGAGCTGGCGGATGAGCTTCTCGGTGTCCTTCGCCATCGCATTCCTCTGGGAGGGTCGGAGATCGGACGGGCCGCACAAAGGCGCCCTCCTCCAAGCGGCCCGTATGGAAAAGATAGGGCCCGGAGGCGAGACCGATAGCTGCTCGGAGCGTCCCTGCGCCGCTATTTGCGGTCTTTCAAGCGGCCTGGCGAGCGCCGAGCTGCTCCTCGGCCGCCACCGCGTGCGCATCCGTCTGGCGGGCGGCAAAGAACGCCCCCGCGCCGATTGCGCGGTCGAACGGCGACCAGCGCGAGCCCGGGGCGAGCCCCTTTTCGAGACGGTCGAAGCTCCCCAGGCGCCCTCCGAGGTTGTCGATCATGTGCACGAGCGTCGCCTCGCGCGTGCACGGCACCACGGGGCTGCCGTGCTCGAGCGCGCCGTGGTGGGAGAGGATGATGTGCCCGACGGCCTGCGCGAGCTCAGCTGGAAAGCCGTCGATGTCCTCGATCAGTCGCCGCACGCGGTAGTAGCCCAGCGGAATCTCTCCCTGCAGCTTGCCCGCGTCGGTGAGGTCGATGCGGTCGGGATCGTCGGTGTAGGCCTCGAGCTTGCCGATGTCGTGCAGCAGCGCCCCCGTGACCGCTACGTCGCGATCGATGCCCGCGAACGTTGCGCTGATGGCGCTCACCGCCTGCGCCACCTCGAGGGAGTGCTCGAGCAGGCCGTGCGCGTAGGCCTGGTGGAAGTACTTCGCCGCCGGCGCCGTGCGGTAGCCGGCCCACAGCTCGCCGTCCTCGCCGAACACGCGCTCGAGCAGCACGCGCAGGTGGGGCTCCTGGATCGTGGCCAGCAGATCGCGCACCTCGGCTTCCATCTGGGCCACCCCGCGCGCCGGCCCGTTGCGCAGCTCGGAGGGATCGAAGCTTCCGGGCTCGGCCGCCTGCAGAGAGCGCAGGTTGATCTGGGGACCGAAGCGCGGATGCACGATGTAGCGGCCGCTCACCCGCACCGGCGCACCCGTCTGGGCGAGCTCGTGCGCCTCGGCGAGCTCCTCCCACACCATGCATACGACCGCGCCGCTGCGGTCGCCGAGCTGCAGGCGCAGGTACTCGCCACCGTCGCGCCGCTCGCGGCGCTCGGCCTCGCGCACGAGCAGTACCTGGTCGATCTCGGCGCCGTCTGTCAGCTCGCTCAGGAGCATGAGTTGAAGGTAGACAGGGGTGCGGACAGGACGCTCGCCGTGCGCCGGCGGCCATACACTGGCGGCGATGCGCAAGCGAGCCCGCGCGTGAGAGCTCCGCCGTCCCGGAGCAGCACCGGGTCTCCCGCGGCGCCCAACGGCCTCGGCGGCACGGGAGGGGTGCTGCCCTCGCAGCACCTGCGCGAGGCCGTCGAGCAGGAATGGATCGTCGCCGACCCCTGGCGGATTCCACCCGGCTCGGTGCAGCCGGCGAGCATCGACTTGCGCCTCGGCGAGCGCGCATGGGCGCTTCGCTGCAGCTTCCTGCCCGACAACGACTCGACGGTCGAGCAGAAGATCGAGGACCTGGCGTTCGAAGCAATCGACCTGCGCGACGGGGCCACGCTCGAGCGTGACCGCCCGTACCTGGTGCCATTGGTCGAGGAGCTGCGCCTGCCTGCGAGCGTGCGCGCGAAGGCCAATCCGAAGAGCTCGACCGGGCGCCTGGACGTGTTCACGCGCGTGCTCACCGACCGCAGCCACCGCTTCGACGAGATCGCCTCGGGCTATCACGGGAAGCTCTACCTGGAGGTCGTGCCGCGCACGTTCGCGATCCGCGTCGAGACCGGCCTCGCGCTCAACCAGGTTCGCCTGATGTCCGCGGAGGCGCGCCTCACTGACGAGCAGCTGCTCGAGCTGCACGGACGCGAGCCGCTGCTCTATCTCGGCTCACAGCCGGTCGCCGAGTCTGAGCTATCGCTCGCCGACGGCCTCTTCCTCAGCCTCGACGTGAGCGGCGCGGGCGACAGCATCGTCGGCTATCGCGCGAAGAAGAACAGCCTGCCGATCGACTTGACCAAGACGGGCGTGCTGAACTGGCGCGACTACTGGGAGCCCGTGCACCCGGAGCTCGGCGCGCGCATCGTGCTCGAGCCCGAGATCTTCTACCTGCTGCTCTCAGCCGAGGGCGTCAGCGTGCCGCCCGGCTACGCCGCCGAGATGCTCGCATACGACCCCACCGCCGGCGAGCTGCGCACCCACTACGCCGGCTTCTTCGATCCCGGCTTCGGGTACTCGCGCGGCGGCGGCGCACACGGCAGCAGGGCGGCGCTGGAGGTGCGCGCACGCGACGTCTCCTTCATGGTCGAGCACCGCCAGCCCGTGTGCAAGCTCGCCTTCGAGCGCATGGTCGAGGAGCCCGACGTGCTCTACGGCGCCGACATCGGCTCCAACTACCAGGGCCAGCTGACGATGCTGAGCAAGCACTTCCTCGAGCGCGCGCCTACGGCTCGAGCCGGTGCGGCCCGCGGTACAGGAAGGTGACCTCGCGCACGTTCTCCTGGCCGAGCATCTGCATCAACAGGCGCGTCAGCCCGAAGCCGAAGCCGCCGTGGGGTGGCGCTCCAAAGCGGAAGAAGTCCAGGTAGTACTGGATCGGGTCCACCTCCACGCCCTTCTCGCGGGCCTGCGCGAGCAGCTGCTCGTAGCGGTGCTCGCGCTGCGCGCCCGTCGTCAGCTCGATGCCGCGCCACAGCAGATCGAAGCTCTTCGTGAGCGTCGGCTGATCGGCGTAGCGCATGTGGTAGAAGGGCCGCACGCTCGTCGGGTAGTCGGTGACGAACGTGAACTCGTGGCCGTCGCGCTCCTTGACGATCGCCGACAGCGCGCGCTCGCTCGGAGGGTCCAGGTCGTGGCCCTCGCCGGGCGCGTCGTTGCCGCCCTCGCGAAGCAGCTCCTTTGCGCGCTCGAGCGTGACCCTGGGAAAGGGGACGCTCGGCACGGCCAGCTCGACGCCGAAGGTGGAGGCGATCTGCTCGCCGTGCGTCTCCTTGACGACCGCCAGCACGTGCGCCAGCCAGCGCTCCTCGAAGGCCATCACGTCCTCGTGCGAGTCGATCCACGAGATCTCCACGTCGACGCTCGTGAACTCGGTGTCGTGGCGGGAGGTGAACGAGGGGTTCGCGCGGAACACGGGGCCGACCTCGAAGACCTTGCCGAAGCCCGCCGCCATCGCCATCTGCTTGTAGAACTGCGGTGACTGCGCGAGGCGCGCCTGGCGGTCGAAGTATTCGACGTTGAACAGCTCCGCGCCGGACTCGGTCGCAGCCGCCGTCAGCTTGGGCGAGTGCAGCTCGATGAAGCGCTCTTTGCGCCAGTACTCGCGCATCGCGTGCTCGACGGTCGTCTGCACCTCGAAGATCAGCCTGCGGTCCGGCCGGCGCAGGTCCAGGTAGCGCCAGTCCATGCGCTTGTCGAGCGCCGAGTCCGGCGCGATCGGCACCTCGGGCTCGGCGGGCGAGTCCACCTCGAGCGTCTCGAGCTTCAGCTCCAGCCCGCCGAGTTTCACACGCTCGTCCGCGACCACCGTGCCCGTGATCGTGACCGCCGACTCCACGGTGAGGGAGGAGACGAGCTCGTTCAGCTCGCTGGGCGGCTCCTGCTTGGCGAGCGCCACCTGCGCGAGGCCCGTTTCGTCTCGCACGATCACGAACTGGATGCTCTTTTGGTCTCGGATCGCCTGCACCCAGCCGCGCACCCTCGCCGCCTGCCCGACCATCTCGCGCAGTTCGGCGATCAGCGTCCTCGTCACACGCGGGACCCTACCCGAGCGGCTATCGACTCACCTCGGCCAGTGCGCTCCTCGCGCGGCTACCGAGCCTCCTCGGCGAGCTCGACCTCGACGGCGAGCTCGGCGTCCTCGTGCGTGTCGATGCGCTCGATCGAGCCGGCCTGCATGAGATCGCCTTCGCCGAGCTTGAGCGCGCTCAAGCGCTCGCCCGTGTCGCGCACGAGCACGCGGCTGACCGGCGCGCGCATGGGCCGGCGCGCCTGCGACTTGACCTTGCGGACCTCGCGCAGCACCTCCGCGGCGATCTGGAGCGCCGCGTCCTCCTCGCCGGCCTGTGCCCCTCCGGATCCGCCGTCCTCGCGCGCGCCGCGCGCCATCGTCACGAGCTCCGCCGCGGCCGGCCAGGACGCGCGGTGCACCGAGCCCGCCTGCCACCACGACCAGACCTCCTCGCACACGAACGGCAGAAACGGCGCGAACAGGCGCTGGAAGACCGACAGCGAGGTGCGCAGCGCGAGGCTCACGGAGTGGCTGACGGCCGGCTCGGCGTCGTAGCGGCGGCCCTTGACGAGCTCGAGGTAGAAGTCGCAGTACCACCAGAAGAAGCTCTCCGTGCGCTCGAGCGCGCGCGTGTAGTCATAGCCCTCAAAGCTCTCTGTCGCGTCCTCGACGACGGCCGCGAGGCGCGCGAGCAGCGCGCGGTCGAGCGGGTGCGCCGGCGCCTTTGCACCCGCGCCGTTGCCGCGCTCGGCGCCCGGCAGATCGGCGAGCACGAACTTCGACGCGTTCAGCAGCTTGACGGCGAGGCGGCGACCGACCTTCATCTGCTGGGGGTCGAAGGCGGTGTCCGCACCCGGGCGCCCGCTGGCCGCCCAGTAGCGCGCGGCGTCCGCACCGTGCTCCTCCAAGAGCGCGATCGGCGTCACCACGTTGCCCTTGGACTTCGACATCTTCTTGCGGTCCGGGTCGAGCACCCAGCCGGAGATGGCCGCGTCCGCCCACGGCAGCTCGTCGTAGTCCAGCTGCGAGCGGAGCACGGTCGTGAACAGCCACGTCCTGATGATGTCGTGCGCCTGCGGGCGCACGTCCATGGGGAAGGTCCGCGCGAACAGCTCGTCGTCCTCACCTGCGCCGCCGCCGACCTGCGGGGTCAGCGAGGAGGTGGCCCACGTGTCCATCACGTCGGGGTCGCCGACGAAGCCATCGGGCTTGCCGCGCTGGGCCTCCTCGTAGCCGTCGGGCACGTCCGTCGAGGGGTCGATGGGGAGCCGCTCGAGCGTGGGTGTCATCGGTTGGTCGTGGAGCACGGTGGCGCTCGCGTCGAGGGGGTACCAGACGGGGAAGGGCACGCCGAAGAAGCGCTGGCGGCTGATGCACCAGTCGCCGTTGAGCCCGTTCACCCAGTCTTCGAAGCGCGCACGCATGTAGGGCGGATGCCAGCGCAGCTGCCCGCCGCGCTCGAGCAGCTTCTCGCGGTGCTCGAGCGTGCGGATGAACCACTGGCGGCTCGTGACGATCTCCACCGGCCGATCGCCCTTCTCGAAGAACTTGACCGCGCGGCTCACCGGCTGGGGCTCGCCGAGGAGGTCGCCTGACTCCTCGAGCAGCTCGACGATCCGCCGGCGCGCCTGGTTGATCGTGCGTCCCGCGAGCTCGCCGTAGACGGTGCGCGCGCGTTCGGGATCGCTGCTCTCCCATCCCGGCGCACCCCAGGGGAGCTCGAGTAGGCGCCCGTCGAGGCCGAGCACCGCGCGCACGGGCAGGCCCAGCTCGCGCCACCAGGTGACGTCCGTGAGGTCACCGAACGTGCACACCATCACGAGGCCCGTGCCCTTCTCGCGCTCGACCAGCGGGTGGGTCATCACGGGCACGCGCGTGCCAAACAGGGGCGTCAGCACGTCCGTGCCCACGAGCCCGCGATGGCGCTCGTCGTCGGGGTGGGCGAGCAGCGCCACGCACGCCGGGATCAGCTCCGGGCGCGTCGTCTCGATCAGCGCATGCGCGTCGCCCTTGACTGCGCGCGGGAAGCGCACGCGGTGCATCGCCCCCGGTCGCTCGCGGTCCTCGAGCTCGGCCTGCGCGACGGCCGTCTGGAAGTCGACGTCCCACAGCGTGGGGGCCTCGAGCTGGTAGGCCTGCCCGCGCTCGAGCAGGCCGAGGAAGGAGCGCTGGGAGATGCGCTGGGCGCGAGCGCCGATCGTCGTGTAGGTCATGGACCAGTCGACGGACAGTCCGAGCGTGCGCCACAGGCGCTCGAAGGCCTGCTCGTCGACCTCGGTCAGCTCCAGGCAGAGCTCCACGAAGTTGCGTCGCGAGATCGCGAGGGGCTCCTTCTCGGAGGGGTCCGTGGGCGGGGCGAAGTCGGCGGCGTAAGCGACCGAGGGATCGCAGCGCACGCCGTAGTGGTTCTGCACGCGGCGCTCGGTCGGAAGCCCGTTGTCATCCCAGCCCATCGGGTAGAAGACCGCCCGCCCGCGCATGCGCTGGTAGCGCGCGATGGTGTCCGTGTGCGTGTAGGAGAAGACGTGCCCGACGTGCAGCGCGCCGCTGACGGTCGGCGGCGGCGTGTCGATCGCGAACACGCGCTCGCGGGGGGCCGTGCGCTCGAAGGCGTAGGTGCCCTCGCGCTCCCACACTGCGCTCCACTTCGCCTCGAGGCCCTCGAGGCTCGGGCGATCGGGGACGCCGGCGCCACACGCCCCCGCGCCGGCCTGGCCCTCGCTCTCACCTGGCTGCGACTGCGACAAGTCGTTGATCGTACCCGCCAACTGGAGGCGATCAAGCCTGCCCGCGGCCGGCCGCGAGCGCGCGGAAGCGCTCGCCGCGCTCCTCGAAGTCGCGGTAGCGATCGAAGCTGGGCGCGGCCGGGGAGAGCAGCACGACGGCGCCGGCGCCGGCCCGCGCGCGCGCTAGCTCGACGGCGCCCGCCAGGTCATCGGACGTCAGCGCGCGCTCGGCGGGCGCTCCTGCAGCGCGAGCGGCCGTGACGAGGCGAGCGCCGGTGGAGGGCACGCCGATCAGCGTCACCCCGGGTGTGCCCCTCTGGGTGCGCTGCGCGAGGGCGCGCGCGAGCTCCTCGTAGTCCTGGCCGCGGTCCTGCCCGCCGGCGATCAGCACGATCTCGCGAGTGGGAAAGCTCGCGAGCGCCGCGAGCGCCGACTCGGGCGTCGTTGAGATGCTGTCGTTGACCCACAACACGTCGCCCTGCTCGCAGACGGGCTCGAGCCTGTGCGCCAGCGGCGCGAAGCCCGCGAGCGCGCCCGGCAGCACGGGCGCGACGCCGAGCGCTTCGAGGGCTGTGAGCGCGCCGCAGAGGTTGAGCGCGTTGTGCTCGCCGCGCAGCACGAGCGCGCCGTCGGCGACCACGAGCTCGCCCCTCAGGGTGATGCCTTCGGGACCCGCGTCCCAGCCCTCGCCGACGCCGTAGCGGACCGTCCGGGGAGGGCTCTCGCCGCCGTCGGCGAGGCTGCGATCACGGCCGTTGACGACGGCCACGCGCACGCCGGGCAGCCCCAGCAGACGCAGCTTGTCGGCGCGGTAGGCCTGCTCGCTTCCGTGCCAGTCGGTGTGCTCGCGGTAGAGGTTCGTCACGAGCGCCACCTCGGGTCCCATCTCGAGGTCTGCGATGTGGAAGCTCGAGAGCTCGAGCACCGTCACCTGGGCTGGAGGCGCGTCGAGCAGATCGAGCGCAGGCACGCCGATGTTGCCGGCGAGCTGCGCCGTGCAGCCGGCGGCGAGCGCGAGGTGGTGGGTGAGCGCGGCGGTCGTGCTCTTGCCCTTCGTGCCCGTGATCCCGATCACCCCGTCGGGGCCGTGCTCGGCCAGCCACAGCGACGTCGCGCTCGTCACCGGCGTGCCGGCTTCGCTCAGGGCACGCAGCTCGGCGCGGTGGACGGAGACGCCGGGCGAGCGCACGACCACGTCGCAGGCGCCGAGCGCCGGCACGATCTCATCGCCTGAGACGATGCGAGCGTGCGGCGCGCTCAGCTTCTCACGCACCTCGTCTGCCGGCGGGGGCTCGTCGAAGGCGGCTACGAGGATGCGCGCGGAGGGCAGGCGGCGCGCGAGTTGCGCGGCGAAGGAGGCGATCTCGCGACCGGCGCCCCAGACGCCGACGCTCGCGCCGTCAAGCTCCGAGAAGCGCACGTGCGTCCGCGAGCAGCGCCGCGGGCACCGCGTGCTCGTCGCTGAGCGCAAGCACGCGCTCGGGGTCGCCGTCGTCGGCGGAGAAGCGCGGCAGCACCTCCTCGGCGAGGCGCCTGACCACGGCGTGCGCGCTCCAGCGCTCATCGCGCGCGAGCAGTCTGATCGCGGCGAGGCTCTCCTGCTCCTCGCCCACGCACTCGAACGGCTTGTGCCCGCCGGTCGCCGTCAGGAGGGCGAAGCCCTCGAACTGGCCGTCCTCCTCGAGCAGGTCGCGGCCGAAGATCTCGCGCAGGTGCGCGGGCTCGCTGAAGGGGGCGAGCGCGAGGAACACGAAGCGGCACTTCGGGCACTCGCAGCACCACGTGCTCGCGCGCAGCGCGGGGTCGATGCGGAAGATCGCGTTGCAGCTCGTGAAAGCGCGGTGGTAGCGCTCCATGCGCGCAAACGCGCGCGCGACCGCCAGCTCGGAGGCGCCGCCGCAGCACCGAGAAGCTCTGCACGCCTGAGGCGAGCTCGGCGAGCGCCGCGCTCAACAGCCGCTCCGCGCGCCAGCCCTTGCTGAACTGGTGGTTGACCTCGACGCCGTCCCAGGACACGTTGCCCGCGGAGGCCGAGCGCTCGTTGGCCATCGCCACAGCGTCAAAGCCGTTGAGGGCAGCACACAGCAGGGCCGCGCACGAGACGATCGCGGTGATGGGCACGTGCCCGTTGATCGCGCCGGTTTTATTTAGTGCGATGAGAGACACGTCGAGCGTGCGCCGCGCCAGCAGCCGCGGCACGCCGGCGGCCTCGACCGTGCGGGCGATCGCCGGGGCGTCGCCGACCGAGAAGAGCGCGAGCTCGAGGCCCGATCGCCGGACGATCTCGAGCGCCACGGCCGAGTCCTTGCCGCCGCCCACCGGCACGAGCACGCGTCGCGGCGTGCTCGCCGGCTGTGCGATCGCCGACGCGGCCGTCTCCGGCCGCGTCGACGACGCTCCGCCGGCGGACTCCGGCCGGTTCGGAGACGTCTCGCCGCCGGCGAACGACGGCCGCGGGAGGGCCTGCAGGGAATTGGTGTAGGCGAGCTCGGCCAGGCCCTCCGAGTACAGCGCCTCGAGGAGGGCTGCGGTGGCGGGCGGAGGCGGATCGCCCTCGAACTCCACGATCGGCGGCAGCGCGGCCTTGTAGTAGCTGACGCCGGCAACCCAGTGCAGGAGCGCGAGCAAGCCCTCGACGCGCTGGCGCTCGCCCTCGCTCAGTTCTCCGGGCGACTCGGGGATCGGCAGCTCGAAGACCTCGACGAACTCGAGCTCCTGATCGAGCGCGTAGCGCAACGTCACGCGCCCGTGGGCGTCGAGTTCGCGCGCGGTGAAGCGGAAGCGCTCGAACGCGCCGGCGTCGAACTCGGCGCGCACCGGTGTGATCTCGGTTGCCACGGCGATCTCAGCGTAGAGCGGGCGCGGGCCGTAGTCGGCTCGAGGAGCCCAGGCGGGCCGCCGCGCAGAGCTTCGGAATCAGTCGTTTGCCGTGACGGCCTCGAGCAGGTCCGCGAAGCGCTCGCGCGCCTGCTCGCGGCGTGTCGGCAGGTGCTCGCTCGGCACGCCGTCCGGCGGCGGCGCGTAGCCGCGCAGCAGCTGGCGTGCGACGGACTGACGGTGGACCTCGTCGGGCCCGTCGTAGATGCGCGCGGCACGCGCGAAGCGGTACATCTGCTCGAGCGGCAGGTCGGTCGAGTAGCCGAGCGCGCCGTGGATCTGCAGCGCGCGGTCGACGACGTCGTGCAGCACCTTCGCGCCGTAGAACTTGATCAGCGCGACGTCTGTGCGCGCGGCGCTCGCGCCCTGCGTGTCCATCACCCAGGCCGCGTGCAGGGTCATCAGGCGGGCAGCCTGCATCTCCGCGGCGCTGTCTGCGATCCAGTTCTGCACGGTCTGCTTTTCCGCCAACAGCGAGCCGTGTGCTTCGCGGTAGGTCGCGCGCTCGCACAGCATGTCGAAGGCGCGCCGCGCCACGCCCAGCCAGCGCATGCAGTGATGGATGCGCCCCGGAACGAGGCGGTGCTGGGCGAGCACGAAGCCGGCGCCCTCGGCGCCGAGCAGCGCCTGTGCGGGCACACGCGCCCCGTTGTAGGCGATTTCCGCGTGCCCTCCGTAGCCGCCGAAGTGCTCCCACGGATGCTCCATCGTCGGCACGTCGCGCAGGATCTCCACGCCCGGCGTGTCCACGGGAACGATGAACATCGACGCGCGCTGGGAGGGTCGCGCGTCGGGGTTGGTGACCGCCATCACGATCAGGAAGTCGGCGATCGAGCCGTTCGAGGAGAACCACTTGCACCCGTCGATCACCCACTCATCGCCATCGCGCACGGCGCGCGTGCGCAGCTGCGTCGGGTCCGAGCCAGGCGTATCCGGCTCGGTCATGCTGAACGCGCTGCGCAGGTCTCCCGCGAGCAGCGGGTGCAGCCAGCGGTCCTTCTGCTCCGGCGTGCCTGCGAGCGCGAGGATCTCCGAGTTGCCCGAGTCGGGCGCCGCGTTGCCGAACGCGAGCGGCGCGATCGGAGAGGTGCCGAGGATCTCGTGCATCAGCCCCAGGTGCACCTGGCCCATGCCCTGCCCGCCGAGCTCCGGCGGCAGGTGCGTCGCCCACAGGCCGCGCGCCTTCACCTGCTCGCGCAGCGGCTCGATCGCGCGCGCGAGGCCGTCGAGACCGAGCTCGCGCCAGATCGCCTCGAGCGGCCAGATCTCCGCGCGCACGAAGTCTCGCATCCAATCGAGTTGCTCTTGGAAGTCGGGGTCGGTGGAGAAGTCCCAGCTCATGTCGATATCACCCTCCGCAATTTGCCCTGCGATCGCCTCCCTGCAGGCCCGCCGAGCAAGAGTACCGCTGCGCGGGCCGCAGTAGATTGGGAGTCAGTGTCAACGTCTGGGTTGCCGGGCCAGGGGCCGCTCGAGATCACGCTGCTGGCGGGCACGCGCGAGCTCTTGCGCGCGCACGCTCGCGAACTGCCCCAGCGCGATGACCTCTGCGGCGCCTTCTGCGGCGCGCTCGCGCTGCGTGCGGCGGGCCTCGTCGAGCACGCCGGCGCGCCGCTCGACCAGGACGAGGTCGCGCTCGCCGCTGACACCGTGATCGCACACCCACGCGAGCTGGGCACGCTGCCGCACGGCGAGCTCGGCCGGCGCGACTACCGCGTCGAGCTGCCGCTGATAGACGATCCCGAGCTCTCCGGCACGAACACGGCGGGGCTGCTGGAGGCGCTCGCGACGCTCTCCGGCGGGGCGCTCAGCGCGATCCCCTACGCCGGCCCCTGGAGCGAGCGCACGCTCGCAGGCCTCTTCGACACGGCCGCCGCGCTCGAGCACCCCGTGAGCCTGCTGGCGAACCTCGCGACCGGCCATCTGTGGGGGGCACGCCCCAGCGTCACCCAGCTACTCGCCTATCTGTACGGCGAAGCCGACGAAGGCCCGCCAAGCGACTGGGATGTCGGGCACTTCGTGTGCGTCGTCGGGCGCGTGCACGGGCCGGCGCGCGAGCTGTACTGCCTCGCCGACACCTACCCCGCGCTCGGTGACCGAGGCGTCCACCTGCAGCCGCGCGAGCGGCTCGCTGCCGCGCTCGCGCGCCCGGAGAAACCCGCCGGCGGCATCATCGTCGTCGTGAGCGCCGAGGACGCGCCCACGGTGCGCGCCGGCGCCGCGGAGCTCGGGCTAAGCGAACACGCGTGGGACAACGGCAGCGTCACGCGCGAGACGCTCCGGTGAGCGCGGCGGACCTGGTCGCGCTCGTCTGCTGCGACCTCGGCTCGATCGTACGCGGGCGCTCCGTGCTCGAGGACGAGTTGGGCGCCTACATGGACTCGGGCATCGGCTGGACGCCCGCCAACCAGGCGATCACGCCGCTCGGGCACGTGGCAGAGCCCGACCCGTTTGGATCGACCGGCGATGTCCGCCTGCTGCCGGACGGCGCCACGCGCGTGCTGGTGGGGGCCGGTGAGGGCGAGGGCGAAGGCGAGCACGGCTCGCTCGATTTGATGCTGTGCGACATCGTCGAGCTCGACGGCCGGCCCTGGGAGTGCTGTCCACGCGAGTTCCTGCGCGGGGCCCTGCACGAGCTCGAGCGGGAGCTCGGCGGGCGCGTCCAGGCGAGCTTCGAGCACGAGTTCGTGCTCCTCGGCGGCCCCTGTGAGGGCGATGCGCCGGGCCTGGCGTTCACGCTGCGCGCGCAGCGAGACGTCGAACCGTTTCCTAGGCTCCTGATGGGTGCGCTCGCGCAGGCCGGCATCGAGCCGCAGCGCTTCTTCGCCGAGTACGCGCCGCGACAGTTCGAGGTGCCGATCGCGCCGGCTGAGGGGATCGCGAGCGCCGATCGCAGCGTCCTCTTACGCGAGATCGTGCACGAGGTGGCGCGCCGCCTGGGCGTGCGCGCGAGCTTCGCGCCGCTGCTCGATCCAGCGGAGGCCGGCAACGGCGTGCACATCCACCTGAACCTGCTCGGTGCGGACGGTGAGCCGCTCTTCTACGACCCCGCGCGGCCCGCGCGCCTCAGCGAGCTCGGCGCGCGCTTCGCCGCCGGCGTGCTCGAGCACGCGGGAGCCTTGAGCGCGCTGAGCGCCGCGAGCCCCGTCTCCGGCGAGCGCCTGCGCCCCCATCGCTGGAGCGCCGGCGCGGTGTGCCTGGCCGAGCGAAACCGCGAGGCGCTCGTGCGCATACCGCCCGTCGTCGAGCTCGCCGAAGCCGACGCGGCAGCGCAACTGCACCTCGAGTACCGCGGCGCGGACGCCTCCGCGAACCCATACCTGGCCCTCGGGGCGATCGTGCGCGCAGGCCTGCACGGCATCCGCGTGCAGCTGCCCGCCCCTCCCCTGCTCGATCGTGACCCCGCCCAGCTCGACGCCGCCGAGGCGAAGCGCTTCGGCGTGGGCGCGCTGCCGGCGACGCTCGAGCAGGCGCTCGAGGCGCTCGCCGCGGACGATGTCGTGCGCGGATGGATGCCGCCGCTGCTCTACGACGCCTACGTAGCCGTCAAGCGCTCCGAGCTCGAGGCCGCCGCGGACGTG
This sequence comes from uncultured Solirubrobacteraceae bacterium, assembly GCA_963722435.1. Taxonomy (GTDB): domain Bacteria; phylum Actinomycetota; class Thermoleophilia; order Solirubrobacterales; family Solirubrobacteraceae; genus Palsa-744. The sequence goes on from CAVRKZ010000002.1 coordinate 703,934, forward strand.
GGCCTCGAGGACCTCTGCCGCCGCTATGCCGCGATCTACTGAGGAGCCGCCGGCGGCCGGCGAGCCGCTGCGCGCCGAGGCGCAGGCGCTGCTCTCGCGCCTGCTCGAGGGCATAGAGCGCGAGCTACCGCGCGCCGTCGCCGTGCGCCAGCGCCTGCACGCCGAGCCCGAGCTCGCCCACGGCGAGGAGCGGACCGTCGAGCGCCTGGCCGCCGAGCTACCCGTCGCGTGCGAGCCGGCCGGCGGCACGGCGCGGCTGGCACGCGTGGAAGCCCCCGGGGCCGCCGATGGGGCAGCTCAGGGCGCCCTCGCGCCCGTGGCCGTGCGCGCGGAGCTCGACGGGCTGCCCATTCGCGAGCGCACCGGCGCTCCGTTCGCCGCGAGCGGCGAGGCGATGCACGCGTGCGGACACGACGTGCACATGGCCGCCCTGGTTGCGCTCGTACGCGCGGCGTACGAGCTGCGCGGAGAGCTGCCGGCACCGCTGCTCGCCGTCTTCCAGCCCAGCGAGGAGGCCTACCCCTCGGGCGCCCAGCAGCTAGCCGAGGGGGCGTTGGCGCAGATTGCACCGGTGGCCGTGGTGGGCGCACACGTGCACCCGGACCTCGCGTGGGGAAGCGTGGCGCTTGATCCGGGGAGCGTCAACGCGTCGTGCGACGCAGTCGAGATACTCGTCGAGGGCGAGCCCACGCACAGCGCCTACCCGCACCGCGGGCGCGACCCGATCCTCGCCCTTGCCGAGATCGTGCTCTCACTCCACGCTCAAGTGGGCAGGCGCATCGACCCGCTGGCCGGCGCCTCGCTGACGGTCGGCGTGCTCGAGGGGGGAAGCGCTGAGAACGTGATCCCCGCACAGGCGCGCGCCCGGGGGGCGCTGCGCGCGCACGCGCAGCACGACCGCCTCGCGCTACGCGCGCTCGTCGAGGAGGTCTCAGGCGCAGTGGCATCCGCGCACGGGTGCCGCGCGCGCGTCGAGCTGACCGCCGGCGAGCCCACACTGGCGAACGACCCCGCCATCATCGAGCGCGCACGCGAGCTGCTCGCGCGGGCCGGCCTCACCACTTCTCCCGCATGGCGCTCGTGCGGCTCAGACGACTTCGCCTTCTTCGGCGCGCTCGCGCCGTTGGCGATGGCCTTCGTGGGCCTCGACGGCGCCCCCGGCTTCAGCTCGCGACCCCTCCACCATCCCGAGCTGCTCGTCCCCGATGACGCCGTAGGCGCGGTCGCGCGCGTGCAGGCCGTGCTGTATGTGGCGGCGGCAGGCGTGGCGGCAGGCGCCACCTAGCGATCGACGCCCGCCTGCGACCGGCTTCGGAGCGGCTCGAACGGCTCCAGGGAGACGGCGGTGAAGTCCTCGCTGACCGCGCCGATCTCTTCGGGGAAGGCGGCAAGGTTGACGTTCAGGGAGAACCCCGGCGGCGCGTCGAGGGCCCGGAAGAAGTCATCGAAATGGCTCGCGACGACCACCCTTGGCTGCAGCGCGCCGAGGATGCGCGGCCAGTAGTCATCGGTGAAGCGCCGCCCCGCGATGCCCGCGAGGAAGACATCGACGCCCCGTTTTCTGATCTCCTCGTCGAGCAGGTTCGCGCTGCCCTGGTGGTAGAAGGTCATGCCCGCCACCTCGATGTGTATGCCCCAGACCTGCCCGCACTTGTAGGCCGCCGGCGAGAGCGCGTCGAGATGCTCGCACGTCAGCTCCCCGTCCGAGGGCACCTTGTAGCCGAGCAGCAGCTTTGAGTGGACACTGGGGACGAACGTCACCTTGAACGGTCCCAGCTCGAGCTCTTGATGCGGGCTCACTTCGACCGCTTGCTCGCCGAGACGGTGCAGGCGCATGAGCTGAGCGAGGGAGGCAGAGCCGTAGGCGGGGCAGTCATGGCGTGCGCACAGTTGCGGGATGTCGATCGCGTGGTCGAAATGCGTGTGGCCGACGAGGACGCCGAGGACCTCCCCCTTTGGCTGGAGCCATCTGTCGATTGCGCTCGGGTCAGCGAGCGCGGGCCTGCCGCGCAGCATCTCGCGGAGCGTCACGCGAGAGACATATGGGTCGATGTAGATCGTCTGGCCCTCGTAGGTCAGTCGATAGCCGGCGACTCCGAGCCATTCCAGCTCAAGACCAGGAGGAAGATCCAGGGCCGCCGCGGCGCGCGTTGAGAGGGCGGCCTGGGCGGCCGTGTCCGCCTGCTCGCGCTGCTCGTGCTGGGCGATGTATCGGCCGAGGCTCGCGAAATGGCCGAGGAGTCCGGACATCGAAGGCGAGGCTAACCGATCGACGGCTAGGATCGACTCACGTGCCCGAGCGCCTCTACTTCACCGATTCTGACGAGGCCAACGAGCTGATCGCAACGGACCCGATGGCGCTGCTGATCGGATTCGCCCTCGATCAGCAGGTCAGTGTCGAAAAGGCCTTCTCCGGGCCGCTCGCACTACGCGAACGGCTCGGCTCGCTGGAGGCGGCCACGCTCGCCGGCGCTGACCTCGAGCCGCTGTTTCGCGAGAAACCGGCCATCCACCGCTTTCCCGGCGCGATGGCAAAACGCGTGCACGACCTCGCCGAGCACGTGCTCGAGCGCTACGAAGGCGATGCCGCCGGCCCTTGGACCGAGGCCGCCGACGCGGCCGAGTTGCGCGCCAACCTCGCGGCGCTGCCCGGCTTCGGCGAGATGAAGGTGAAGGCGCTCGGCTCCGTGCTCGCCAAGCGCTTCGGCGTGAAGGCCGCCCAGGAGCTCGTCCCAGCCCACCCGACGCTGGGGGATGTGGACTCAGCGAAGGCGCTCAGCGACTATCAGGCGGCGAAGCGAGTGCACAAGGCAGAGTGGAGCGGCAAGCGCTAAACGGGTGGAAGGCCCGCCGGGCCTGACCATGTGTCGCCTGTTCGGCATGAGTGCCGGGAGCATGCACGCTCGGGCAACGTTCTGGCTGCTCGACGCACCGGACAGTCTCGCGACTCAGAGTCACCGCGACCCCGACGGAACCGGTCTGGGCTGGTTCGACAGTGAGAGGGTGCCTCATGTCAGCAAGCAGCCGCTCGCCGCCTACGCGGATGCGGAGTTCGGGCGAGAGGCGCGGGAGGTCTGCTCGAATACCTTCCTCGCGCACGTCCGCTTTGCCACCACCGGTGCACACAACGCGCTCAACACGCATCCCTTCGAGCAGAAGGGGCGACTGTTCGCCCATAACGGGGTAGTCGAAGACCTGCCCGCGCTCGAGGCTCACCTGGGCGATGACAGCCGAGTGGTCAAAGGGGACACCGACTCTGAGCGCTTCTTTGCGCTCATCACACGCGAGATCGCCGCACGGGACGAGGATGTCAGTGCCGGGATCGAGGCAGCCTGTGTGTGGGTGGCTGCGAACCTGCGGCTGGTTTCCATCAACTTCGTACTCGTGACGGCAACCGGCCTGTGGGCGCTGCGATACCCAGAGACAGACACCCTCTACCTGCTCGAGAGAGGCCCGGGTGAGCCGCTCGAGCACGCGAGCCGCCTTGGCAGTCGTGTTCATTGCGAAGAGGGAATCGAGCACCCGCTTGCCGTCGTCGCAAGCGAGCCCATGGATGCAAATCCGCTTTGGCGAGCGCTGGCATCAGGTGAGCTCATCCACATCACCGACACGCTCGAGGTGAGGACCAGGCAGATCCTCGAGCACCGCCCGACGTGAGGCTCTCAATCGAGGTTCTCGAGAATCTCGTTCGCACGGGACCACTGGTTTGGCGCGACGACAAGGTAGATGTCGCCGCGCCCACGCCGATCCAACGGATGATCGGCAACGCACGCCGCGTCGACCCCGAGCGCTCGCAACTCGTCGCGCCACGCCACGGCGGTGGTCTGATCGTCGAAGGTGCTGACGGTCTCCCACCCCTCAAAACGGGGATCGTCGATCGCTACCTGCGGGTCTTTGGCCGCACCGCGAAATACTTGAGGGATTCGCACTGGCACGAGCCTACTCCGCGGCGCTGCGCAGGACGCCCGGGCCGTTGTCTGGGCTCAAGCGGGCGGTGACACTCGAGCGGGGGTAGAGTCCGAACCCAGCTGCATCACCCGAGAAGCTGGCGTCCACGCACGTAACCGACCGAGGGAGAGACATGTCATACGTAATTGTCAACGAGTTCGAGGGCGGCACAAGGGAGCAGTACGACGCTGCCGTCAAGATCGTGCACCCGCCTGAGGGGTTGCCGGCAGGTCAGACGCATCATTACGCGGGAGCGAGTCCGACTGGCTGGGTCGTCATCGCCATCTGGGACTCACAAGAGAGTTGGGACAGGTTCCGCGACGAGACTCTGCTTCCTGGCTTGCAACGCCTTGGTGACTCCGGCTTCCCGGGCTCGCCGAGCGTGACCGGGTTCGAGGTCGAGGTCACCCGTTAGGAGGGCCACTCGTTCCAGCGGTGTCCGGCTCGACCGGCCAGTGCAGATGCCCAAGCCTGACTGCGCGACCGCCGTCGAGAACGGCGCGGATGCCAACGGCTTCAAGTGCGACCAGCTCACGCAGAACGTCATCGTCTCCCAGCAACAGACAGGAGACGCGAAACGTCGGCTCCTCGTCTGTGTGCAGGCGCACCTCCAACTTGATCTCGCTCGACAGCGGGGCGAGGCGCATCGCGAGATCGAACGCCTCAGCCGGCGTGAAGTCGAGCCAGCTGCGGTCGACATCGTGCATGACCCGCATGGTTCCGCGTGTGGAGAGCATGCGGATGACCTTGTTGCGGATCGCTTCCGGGTCGGCATCGAAGCCGAGCAGGATGCGGGCGGCGACGCCCTCGTTCTGGCGCACCAGTCCCAACAGGATGTGCTCGGTCCCGATGTGGTTGTGGCCGAGGCTCAGCGCCTCGCGCAGTGCGAGCTCGAGCACCTGCTTGGCTCGCGGCGTGAACGGGATCTGACGGAGCTGATCGGAGGCGCCCTCCTCGCCGCCGGCGACCACCGCGATGACCTCCGCACGCACCCGCTCGACCGTGATGTCGAGGCTCGCCAGCACGCGCGCAGCCAGCCCCTCTTCCTCACGCAGCAGCCCCAGGAGGATGTGCTCGGTGCCGATGTAGTCGTGCTCGAGCGTCCGCGACTCCTCCTGCGCGTAGACGACGACGCGCCTGGCCCGCTCGGTGAATCGCTCGAACATGCCATGAGACTAGCCCGAGAGGTCGCACGCGCCTCAATTGGTGTTTACTATGGAGTACATGGGGATGAGGGTGGGAGATTGGGAGGATGGGAGTGTGGCGCTGCGCTCTGAGCAAGGGGGCGGCGATCGTCGGGGCGTGGGGCGCGTAGGAGGCGCTTGCCGCTTGGTCGCGGCGTCTGCACCGCGGCGGCGTGCGCTGATCGGCGTCATCCCTACGCTCGTCGTGTTAGCTGTTTGGCTCGTGGCGGCCGCGACGGCCTCCGCCTTCAGCGCACAGGGAAGCGTGGAACAGGTGTACGTCACCGGCTTGGCCCCGAGCGCTCAGATGTCGCTGCTGCGCTCGAATGGCGAAACGGTGTCCACGCAGACCGCGGACTCGCTCGGGGGGTTGCTGTTCCGGCACGTCGCGCCAAAAAGGCGCTACCGGGTCCGGCTGAGCTCGACAGGCGAAGAATCGGGGCCGATCACCGTCCACAAGCAAACCGCGGCACCGTGGGATCGCAGCATCTACAAACAGTCGATCCCGGACAGCGGATACACGTACCTGACGACGCGCGACGGTACCCAGCTGGCGATCGACGTCCACCCGCCCGGCCTTCCGGCGGGCGCGGCCGACTTAAGCTCGGACTTTCAGCTCCCGGCATTCTCAACAGCGAGCCAAAAAACGCAGTATCCAACGCTGATCGAATACTCGGGATACGGCTACGCGAACCCTGCGGGTCCGGAAAGCGGCATCGCCGCTCTGGCCAACCTGATGGGCTTCGCCGTGGTCGACGTGAACATGCGCGGTACCGGCTGCTCGGGCGGCGCCTTCGACTATTTTGAACCGCTGGAGAATCTCGATGCCTACGACGTGATCGAGACGATCGCCAAACAGCCATGGGTACTCCACCACAAGGTCGGAATGCTCGGCATCTCCTACGGCGGGATCAGCCAGCTTTTCGCCGCTCAGCTTCGGCCGCCAGCGCTCGAGGCGATCGCGCCGCTATCGGTGCTCGACGCAACAGCGACGACCCTCTACCCCGGTGGCATCCTCAACACAGGTTTCGCCGTGCGCTGGGCCGAAGAACGCCAATTCGATGCCGAACCGGCCGGTCCCGACAGCGGCGAGCACTGGGCGTACGAACAGATACAGAAAGGCGACCACACCTGCGAAGCCAACCAGGACCTGCACGGAGAGGCGACGAACCTGCTGGAAGAAATCAAGGAAAACGCGACCTATAAGCCGTCTGTGGCCGACCCGCTAGACCCCGTGACGTTCGTTCACAACATCGACGTTCCGACGTTCATGGCATGCCAGTGGGAGGACGAGCAGACCGGCGGGCACTGCGCCGATTTGGCGGAGCACTTCACCGGCACCGAAAGCAAGTGGTTCACGTTCACCAACGGCGCCCACATCGACTCGCTCGATCCGGATACCTTCAACCGGCTGTACGACTTCTTGGAGCTATTCGTCGCGCGCCAGGCGCCGATCACCAACCGGGCGATCCTAGATGAGGCAGCGCCGACCATCTATCAGGAGGCGTTGGGACTCCCCAAAGGAGACGAAGTCAAGCTGCCGCGGGACCCGATCCAGGAAGAGCCGACATACGAAACGGCGCTGTCGGCCTTCACGGCGCTTCCGGAGGTTCGGGTGCTGTTCGACAACGGCGCAGGAGCCTCGCCGACCGGCAGCACGACGCCCGGCAACCCCTATCCCGCGTTCGAACAGTCCTTCGCAGCGTTCCCGATTCCCGGCACCACGGCTCGCTCGTGGTATCTCGGGCCGGAAGGCACACTCAATGAACAGCCGGCAGCGGCCCAGGGGGTCGATTCCTACACCTCGAATGCGAGCGCCACAGCGCTGACGGATTACTCGACCAACACGGGCTCAGGCGGGCTATGGGGCGACGCGTCCGAGTGGGAATGGAACTGGGCGCAGCCCACGTCAGGCTCCGCCGTGTCCTATGTGTCAGAACCCCTCAGCAGCGACACAACCGCAATCGGTGGCGGCGCCGTCAACCTCTGGGTGGAGTCATCCACTCCGGACGTTGATCTCCAGGCGACGGTCAGTGAGGTTCGCCCCGACGGCAACGAAACCTTCGTCCAGGACGGCTGGATCCGCGCCAGCGAGCGCAAGCTAGCCACCACCTCGGAAAACATGTTCAAGCAGGCCCCCACGCCGCTCCAGCCGATCCCGACCTTCCTTGCGTCCGATGTGCAGCCGATGCCGGCTGGCGAATTCGTTCCGGTGACGATCCCGCTGTACTTCGAGGGGCACGTCTACCGCGCAGGCTCGCGCATCAGGGTCACGATCGCTGCACCGAACGGCGCACAGCCCGTGTGGTCGTTCGGCGAGACGCAGCCGGAAGGCACCACCGCCAACGTTTCGATCGGGTTCGGGCCGGGCATGTCCGCCAACCTCACCCTCCCGATCGTGCCGGGCGTCAGCGTGCCCACGGAACTGCCGCCCTGCCCAAGCCTGCGCAACGAGCCCTGCCGCCCCTACCAGGAATTCGTGAACAACGGCTCCTGACGGCGACTCGCGCCGCGGAGCGCGAAAGCCTCGGCCTGCAGGCTGGCCGCGGCCGCCCAAGTCAGCGTCCGCTCCGCCCGCAAGTGGGTGGGCGGCTATCGAGACGATCGATTGCGGGGCGACAGGGAGGCGCACTGTCATGAGCGATAGGCAACAACGCTCTGCCCTAAGCGCTGTCCAAGTCTCGCGCGTCTAGTCCTGGACGTGCTGTTGACCTGGGAGCGCTTGGGTGGTAGACCTACGTCGCGACGCGTGCCGTTCCCGGAGAATGAGCAGGGCGAGCTCGGTCGGCGTCCTAACTGATCCGCGATAAATGGGGGGGCATCATGCTTGGACCGGCCGGCCGCGTGCAGACAGCGGCGAGTGCTTCGCTGAGCGATGGGGCAGCGCTTGGAGGCCGGGTGGCGCTTCCGTGGCGTGCGCTTCTGGCAGCTTTGATGGTGCTCGCGCTCGGTGCGGCGCTCTATGGGGGTTTGAGCGGCGGGCGCTCCGCTCTCCGGCCGATCGCAGTGCGCACTCGTGGCATCTCACACGAGAGCCTCTTGAGTCTTCCCCTGGCGGCGCAGGGCCCGGTTTCGGCGACGCTGGGTTCCAACAGTCCCGCCTACCGGGTCCGCGCCTATGGCGACGGATTCCGGGCAAGCAGCCCGGCGCAGCGGTTGAGCAGTAGCTTCCTCACCTCCGGGGTGTCTGTGACGTCGGGCGCGACACACGTGCGGCTGAGCTTACGCGGCGTCGGCTACGGCTCGTCGCTAGCGGCACTCGCCGCAGTGGCACCGAAGGCTCACGGCAACCGCGTCGACTACGTGCGCCCGGGCCTCAGCGAGTGGTATGCGAACGGACCGGCAGGGCTGGAGCAGGGCTTCACGCTCGCACGGGCGCCGACCAGGCATGCGCCCGGGCCGCTCACGCTCTCGATCGCGCTCTCCGGAAACGCACAGGCATCGCTCGCCAAGGATGGACAGAGCGTCACACTCAGTCGAGCGGGCAAGACCGTGCTGCGCTACACCGGCCTCTCCGCGACCGACGCTCGCGGGCACGTGTTGCGTAGCTGGCTTGTGCTTGCAGGAGGGCGGCTGCTGCTTCGTCTCGACGCGAACGGCGCGCGTTACCCGCTGCGCATTGACCCATTCGTACAGCAGGGCGGAAAGCTCACTGACGGACTCTCCGGCTACAGCTTCGGCTACAGCGTGGCCCTGTCCGCCGACGGCGACACAGCGCTGATCGGCGGCGGCACCGCGGCCTGGGTGTTCACGCGAACGGGCTCGACGTGGACCGAACAGGAAAAACTCACGGGCCGCGGGGAAATCGTGAACGACAGTTGTTTTTGCAACTTCGGCTCCAGCGTGGCGCTGTCCGCCGACGGCAACACTGCGCTGATCGGCGCGTACGGCAACAACAGCAGCGTCGGCGCGGTGTGGGTGTTCACGCGCTCGAGCTTTGGCTCGCCCTATGACGAACAGGAAAAACTCACCGGCGGCGGAGAGATCGGCGACGGAGCCTTCGGCAAGGCTGTGGTGCTATCTGCCGACGGCAATACCGCGCTGATCGGCGCTTACGAAAACGACAGCGTCGGCGCCGCGTGGGTGTTCACGCGCTCGAGCTTTGGTTCCGCCTATGACGAACAAGAAAAACTCAAAGGGGGCGACGAGACCGGCGCAGGCTGGTTCGGCCTCAGCGTGGCGCTGTCCTCTGACGGCAACACCGCGCTGATTGGCGGCCCCGAACGCAACGGCGCAGTTTGGGTGTTCACGCGCTCAGGCTTTGGCTCGCCCTACGACGAACAGGAAAGACTCGGCGGCGGCGCACCCTATGGCGGCGGGTTCGGCATCAGCGTAGCGCTGTCGTCCAACGGCAATACTGCCCTCATCGGCGCAAGCATCGCCAACGGGTTCGCTGGCGCGGCGTGGGTGTTCACGCGCCCGAGCTTTGGCTCGTCATATGCTGAACAACAAGAACTCACCGGCGCCGGCGAGATCGGTGACGGCTCCTTCGGCTGGAGCGTGGCGCTCTCCTCCGACGGCAACACCGCGCTTATCGGCGGCGACTACGATAACGACCGCGTCGGCGCGGCGTGGGCGTTCACGCGCTCAGGATCGACCTGGTCCCCACTGGGCTCCAAGCTGACCGGCAGCGGCGAGACCGGCCAGGGCGAGTTCGGCTTCAGCGTGGCGCTGTCCTCCGCTGGCAACACAGCGCTGATCGGCGGGTACTTCGACAACAGTCTCACCGGCGCAGTGTGGGTGTTCGAAACACTTCCGACCGTTACTACCGGCTCTGCGTCGGAAGTCATGCCGACCTCAGCCACACTGAGCGCCACGGTGAATCCAAACGGTGAAGAAGTCACCGAATGCGAGTTCGAATACGGCACCACCGTATCGTACGGCTCCAGTGTGCCGTGCTCCCCTTCCGCGGGCTCAGGCACTAGCGCTGTGGCAGTGTCAGCGCCGCTCAGCGACCTGGACCCGAACGAAACCTACCATTATCGGATCGTCGCGACCAACGCGGATGGCACGAGGGAAGGTAGCGACAAAACGTTCACGACGTTGTTCAACAGCGCGTCCGGTATATCGAACGGCATCGAAGCCTCTGCGAGCGTCGGCCCGCAGCTGTCGGCGACGGCCACCGGCAGTAGCGGCAGCGTCACGGTCGGGCAGTACGGCTCCGATCCCGCTGGGCCCCCGCCGTTTGTCAGCAGTGGCGAGTACATTGACGTCTACCTAAGCGCGGGAAACAGCTTTAGCAAGCTTGAATTCCAAGACTGTGAACTCAACGGCGGGAACAGCGTCGATTGGTGGAACCCTCAGGCCAATAATGGCAATGGTCAATGGCAGGCCGTCTCCGACGAGACGGCCCCATCGGGCGTCCCACCGTGCATCACCGTCACAATCACTGACACCACGAGCCCCGACCTAGTGCAGATGACCGAAACGATGTTCGGCATCGCCGTGGCGCCCAGCCCGACGGTCGTGACGAAAGCAGCGTCGTCGGTCACGCAGACTTCGGCTACGTTGAACGCGACGGTAAACCCGAACGGTGCGCCCGTCAATGAATGCAAGCTTGAATACGGCCCCACCGTGTCCTATGGGAAAAGCCAACCGTGCTCATCCTCGCCGGGGTCCGGCGGCAGCCCGGTCGCGGTGTCGGCATCAATCACGGGCCTTACCGCCAACACGACCTACCACTTCAGGATCTCTGCCACAAACGGAGGCGGCACGAGCGAAGGCTCGGATGAAACGTTTACGACGCTCGCCGCGCTGGAATATGGTACTTGCGGGAAAGTCGGAAAGACACAGCCACAGCAATATGAAGAAGAAAAGGTAACGCAGAGGGGAACGGAATTCAAGAAAAAGGAAACCAAAGTATACAGTGGCGAGTACGAAGACAAGAACTGTACGAAACCGGCGCCAGAACCTGGGCCGGTCGGCACAGAAGCACCTCCGAAGCGCATACGCACCAGCTACAAGGGACCCGAAGGCAAGTACGAATGGGTCCCCACTCCCGAAGATTCCCAGATTAAGATCACCGACAAGACCACGACAGTCACGCTGAAATCCGCGCTCGTCAGCGTTGTGTGCAAAAAGAGCACCAGCGAAGGCGAAATCACTGGCCCGACGGCAGACACCGAGACGGTCACGTACACAGGCTGCAAGGCGAGTGCAGTGACGTGCACGAGCGCGGGTCAGCCGGCGGGATCGATCAAGACGAACCCGCTCGACAGCTCGCTGATCGCTGAACACGGTGAAGTCCGCACGCGCTACGAAAGCTCGGCCCCTCCCTACCTGGCCGAATTCGCGTGTGCCGCCACAAGCTACAGGGTAAAGGGTAGTGTCGCGGCGGTGGACAGCTGTGATGTCAATGTGATGGCAACGAAGGGCTGTGAAGCATTTGCCGAAGGCATGGGTGAACAGCTGCTTGAACTCGAAGTCGTGGGCGGCGCAAGCGAACCCGCTACGGAGATAGCCACCGCTACTAGCAAGAGTGCGACAAAGATAGAGATCAAGACGTTCTCCTAGTTCTGAGGCATTGGTGAGCAGAGTCATACCTGGTTCTTTGGTACCGATCGCGGGTTGATGCGCGCGCGACGCTGGAGGATGGTGGCCCATCGCATCGAGATGGGAGCGACTCCGCGCGGCGCCTCCCAGTGCCGCGGGCGCGACAAGTCTCCGTCCCAGTCGCGGTTAGGCAGAGCATCCCTCGACTCAACGTTCACACGTCGCTCTTAGGTCGCCCACAGGCGCGCGTTATGGCCGCGACGCATATTGAGAGCCACCACTCACCAACAGTGAAAGAGGTGAACGACCATGGCACTCAGGGACAGGATTTCGACCAGGCGCAAGCTCACCGCGTCAGTCGCCGCCGGCGTTGCGGCCGTCGCGCTTGCATTCGGGGGCTACGCGATCGCCGACTCGGGCTCGAGCGCTAGCGCGTCGAGTAGCGCGAACGCGTCCTCTACGGGGAAGGTGATCCCGTTTCACCGTGGTGAGCCGGGCCCATCCAAACAGGTCGGGCAGATCCCCGCTAACTGGAGTCCCGGGACGGGCACCATCGTCACGGGGGAAGCAGCGAACAAGGCCAAGGCCGCCGCAGTGGCCGCCTACCCCGGAGGCACGGTGGACCGGGTCGTGCTGCTGAGCAGCGGCGAGTACAACGTCCACATCATCGGCGTCAGCTGGCCACACCACGTCTTCGTCAGCTCGAGCTTCAAGGTCCTCGGCGCCGAGTAGGCGCCAGTGAGAACGGGCGCGCCTACACGACCGGCGGAGGCGTCCCGTCGGCGCTGGCGGCGAGCGCCGGGTCCCAGCCGCACACCGCGCATGCGTGACGGAAGGCTGAGCGCGCGAACGTGAGCGCCGTCGCGAACGGGTCGGCGCTCGCGAGTACGTCGTCCCAGTCGAGCACGTACTCGCCGAGCCCTGCATCCCAGCGTGCGGCGTCCGGCGTCAGCGCTGCCGAGGCGAAGCCCTCGGGCGCCGGGTGGGCGTATGCGTAGAACGCCGCGCGGGCGTAGCGGGCGTCGCCGGGCCACCAGCCGACGGCGACCTCCTGTGAGTCCATCGCGTTGCGCATGATGAAGTCCTGCGAGGGCGGATCGGCGGGCAGCCCGGAGAACAGGTTGACGGCGAGGTCGAACGAGCCCCACCACGCGTTCACCGGCGTCGAGCGGCCACGGTAGGGCGCCCGGAACGCCGCGAGGACCAGCGCCGCACGAGTCGCCGCGCCGAAGTACGCGGCGACCAGGTCGGGGGCGTAGCTCGCGTGCTGCTCGTCCTCATCGAGCGGAACGCTCCACGACACCTCCTGCGGCGTCGGGTTGATCGCTACGGGACCAGCGAGCTCGCCGACGGCCTCGAGCAGCTCGCGCGCGACGGCGCCGACCGACCGGTCGGGGGCGAGCGCCACGCGACGCTCGCGCCCGTCGCTGTGCTCGACGAGCGCCTCGTGGCTGCGTAGATCGAGCGCCGCCACGAGCGCGCCCGAGCCATCCGGCGCCGGCAGCGGATTCGTCTCCACGCCGCGGGCGCTCAGGCGCAGCGCCGCATGCTGCAGTTGCGGCTCCGGTGGCGCGATCGCCGCCGCCAGCTTGCCCAGGAGCTGGGTATGGCCGTGGAGCGTGTCGCACGTCTCGCTCCAGCGATCGTAGGTGGGCAGCGCGGGCCAGCCGCTGGGCATGCCGGCAAGCGTAGCGGCCGCGATGAGTTCAGCTTTCTTTCACATTCACCCGTCAGCATCCGCCCATGCGGCTGCTGGTCGTCGAGGACGACGCGTCCGTGCGCGAAGCGCTCGCGCTGGTGCTCGACCTGAACGGGTTCGAGGTGACCACCGCGGTCGACGGCCGCGAGGCGATCCGCGACGCTCGCGAGCGAATCGCCCGACGCGGTGATCCTCGACGTGCTGATGCCCGGCCTCGACGGTCTGGAGGTGTGCCGGCGCATGCGCGCGATCGGCGATCGCACGCCGGTGCTGATGCTGACCGCCCGCACCGAGGTGTCGGAGCGCGTGGCGGGCCTCGAGGCCGGCGCCGATGACTACCTGGCCAAGCCGTTCGCCCGCGAGGAGCTGATCGCGCGCCTGCGCGCGCTGCTGCGGCGCACGGGCTGGGAGGGGGATGAGCAGCGTCCTGCGCTTCGAGGATCTCGAGCTCGACCCGCTCGCGCACGAGGCGCGCCGCGGCGGGCGCCTGCTCGAGCTCACGCGCACCGAGTTCTTGCTGCTGGAGCTGTTGATGCGCCATCCCGCGTCAGGTGCTGACGCGCGCGACCATCTTCGACCGCGTGTGGGGATATGACTTCGGGCCGGCGTCGAACTCGCTGGAGGTCTACATCGGCTACCTGCGTCGAAAGACCGAGGCCGGCGGCGAGTCGCGCCTGGTGCACACGGTGCGCGGGGTCGGCTACGTGCTGAGGTCGTCGGAGCGATGAGCTTTCGCCGGCGCATGGTGCTGCTGGCGGCCGGGGCGGTTGCCGCGGCGGTCGTGCTCGCGTCGGTCGTCGTGTACGTCGTGACCGGCGATGAGCTGCGCTCGGGCATCGACAGCAGCCTGCGCGCGAAGGTCACGCCCGGCCTGCCCCAGTCGGTCCAGATCCTGGCCAAGGTGAGCCCTAAGGAAATGGCCAGGCTGAAGCGGGAAGGCCGGCTCGCCGCCGGCCGCGTCCGCACCGCTGGGCGGCGAGTCGTCGGCCGCTGCCCGGGGACCGGAGGAAGCGCGACCGAGCCCGAGCGGCTCAGGCAAAGCCGTGGTGTCTGAAAGCGTGACGCTCGAAGGCGACAAGGTCGTGGCCCGCTCGCGGTCCGTGACTGGGCATGCGCCGCCCCGACCGGGGCACGGCGGGTTCGGCGGCGGGGAACAGGGCGCGCGGCTTGGTGGTGCCCACGCACGGGCTCGGCGGCGCCGCGGGCTATGCGCAGCTCTTGCGCCCGAACGGCCAGGTCCTGCGCTCGGAAGAAAAGGGCGTCTTGATCCCGATGACGGCGGCGACGCGGGCGGTGGCCGAAGGCAAGCAAAACGCGTTCTTCAGCGACCAGACGATCGCCGGCACGCCCGTGCGGGTGCTGGCCGTGCCGGCCGCGGGGGGCGGAGTTCTGCAGGTCGCCCTGCCCCTGACCGATGTGGACAGCACGCTCAGTCACCTGCAGCTCGTGCTGGCGCTCGTGTGCCTCGGCGGGATCGCGCTGGCGGCCGCGCTTGGGCTGCTCGTCTCGCGCGCCGCCCTGGTGCCGGTGCGGCGCCTGACGGGCGCGGCCGAACGCGTGGCCAAGACACAGGACCTCGGCCACCGCATCGAAGCCGGCGGGGAGGACGAGCTCGGGCGGTTGGCGGCGAGCTTCAACACGATGCTCGCCGCGCTCGAGCGCTCGCGGCTGGCGCAGCGCCAGCTCGTCTCCGACGCCTCGCACGAGCTGCGCACGCCGCTGACGAGCGTGCAGGCGAACCTCGACGCGCTCGCGATGGGCGAGCGGCTGCCCGCGCGCGAGCGCGCGCGTGTCATAGCCGCCGCGCAGGCGCAGCTACAGGAGCTGACCGTGCTCGTGGGCGATCTGGTCGACCTGTCCAAGAACGAGGTCGAGGAGATCGAGGTCGAGGACGTGCGCCTCGACCTTGCCGTCGCGGCAGCACTCGAGCGCGCGCGGGCTGCACGCGCCGCAGTGCCGCTTTCAGCTCGACGCCGAGCCCTGCCTGGTGCGCGCCGCGCCCGCGCGCCTGGACCGCGCGATCGCAAACCTGCTCGACAACGCCGTCAAATGGAACCCTCCCTCGCCGCCGCCGGTCCGATCGAGGTGCGCGTGCGCGACGGAAGGGTGGAGGTGCGCGACCACGGGCCGGGTATCTCCGCGGAGGACCTGCCCCGCGTGTTCGACCGCTTCTATCGCTCGCCCGCGGCGCGCGGGCGGCCCGGCTCGGGTCTCGGGCTCGCGATCGTCAGGCAGACGGCCGAGGCTCACGGCGGCTCGGTGCACGCGGCCAACGACCCCGGCGGCGGCGCGCGGCTGACGCTCGAGCTGCCGCCGCTTCAGATGAGCGACGCCGAGCTTCGCGCGAGCCAAGCGCGATCGGCCCCTGGCTCCTGGCGGTGTTCAGCACTCCGGCGCCGTTCAGGAAGCTCCTCGGCTCCTCTAAGGAGATTCTCAGGTTGGGCCGGTTTGATGTGGGTGCCGCCGCGAGCGATCGCAGATCGCGCGGCGGCACCAGAGATCAGCGATCGACCCGCAAAGGAGCCCCCGTGTCCCGCCGTCCCCCGCTCGTCCTGCTCACCCTCCTGTGTGTGGCATCGGCGAGCCTTCTCCTGGCCGCGTGTGGCGGCTCTTCGAGTCCCGGCGTCGCCCACGTCGGCACGACGAGCGCTCCAGCCTTCGAGCGGGTCGGGCGGCGGCACGCCGGAATCGAAGGAAACGGGCGCCCCCAGCCAGCAGCAGATGGTCAAGTTCGCGCAGTGCATGCGCACCCACGGGGAACCCGAATTCCCCGAACCGATCGAAGGCGGCATACGCGATCCAAAACCACAACGGCCACGGCCCGAACCCGGAATCGCCCCAGTTCAAGGCGGCCGAAAAGGCGTGCAGCAAGTACGCGCCCGCGAAGGTGGCGCCGAGCCCGGCGCAGCTGAAAGCGCACGAGGAACAGGCGCTGAAGTTCTCCGAATGCATGCGCTCCCACGGCGTCCCCAACTTCCCCGACCCGAACTTCTCCGGCGGCGGCGCGACGGTTAGGCTCAAGGTGGGCGCGTCGAGCGGGATCGACCCTGGCTCGCCGCAGTTCCAGGCGGCCGCAGAAAGCGTGCCAGTCGGACTCGCCGTTCGGGGGTGGCGAGTGCACGGGGGCCCCGCGCCCAGCGGGCTCCGGGCCAGGGCGATCAGCCTCCGGAGCGGTGGTCGCGCTCCGTGAACGCGAGGGCGCTGCGGCGGCGCGGCCGCTGGGCGGCCCTCGCCGCCATCGTCGTGATCGTGATCGTCGTGCTGCTGATCGTGCTCGAGCCGTTTCACACCTCCGGCAAGCCGAGCGCCGGCGTGGCCGACAACGCGACGCCGACGAGCCTCACGACAGTGAAACGCCAGTCGCTGTCCTCGCAGACGCAGGTCGACGGGACGCTCGGCTACGCGGGCTCCTCGAAGATCCTGGTGCCGTCGGGCAACGCCCCCACGGCCGTGCAGCAGTCAGAACAGCAGCTGGCGAGCGGCGAAGCGCAGGTGGCCTCGGCGCAGCGCTCGCTGGCGAGCGACGGCGCGGCGCTCCAGCGCGCCCAGAGCCAGCTGGCGGCGGCGCGGGCCAAGGAGGCGATGGACTGCGCCGGCGAAGGCGCCGCCGAAGCCGGCTCCTCGTCCGCCGGCGGCTCGGGCACGTGCGCGAGCGACAGGCAGACGGTGACGAGCGGCGAACAGGGCGTGAGCGGCGCCGAAGCGAAGGTCACCGACCGACCGCACGCAGCTCGCCTCGGCGCAGACCTCGCTGGCGCATTCCCCGTCGGCGCTCGCCACGGCCCGCTCGTCGGCGGTGAGCTACGCGCAGGGCGCGGTGTACACCTCGCTGCCCTCCGTCGGCGAGGTGATCGCACGCAATCACAGCCTGTACGCGATCGGCGGAGCGCCCGCGATCCTGCTGTACGGTCCGACGCTGGCGACGCGGGCCTTCCTCGCGGGCATGTCCGCGGGCCCAGACGTGGCCGAGCTGAACGCCAACCTGGAAGCGCTCGGGTACGGCTCGGGGCTCGCCGGGGGACGAATTCACCGCCGCGACCGCCGCGGCGATCCGCGCCTTCCAGGCCGCGCACGGGCTGACGCAGACGGGAGAGCTGGCGCTCGGCTCGGTCGTGTTCGAGCCCGGGCCGGTGCGGGTGACGAGCGTGACACCGACGTCGGCATGGGCGTCACGCCGGGGCCGGTGCTGGGGGTCAGCTCGACCGCGCGGCAGGTGACCGTGAAGCTCGACGCCTCCCAGCAGTCGAGCGTGAAGAAGGGCGACCACGTCGTGATCACGCTGCCGGACGGCCAGAGCACCCCGGGCACCGTCTCGTATGTCGCGAGCGTCGCGGTGGCGCCTGCCAGCGAACACGGCGAAGAAAGCGCGCCGACGATCGAAGTCGACATCACCCCGAACAAACCACAGGCGACGGGCCATCTCGATGCAGCGCCGGTGCAGGTCTCGATCACCACCGCGAGCGTGGAAAACACGCTGGTGGTGCCGGTGACGGCGCTGCTCGCCCTCGCCGGCGGTGGCTATGCCGTGGAGGAGGTGCAGTCCGACGGGGTGCACCGGCTGCTCCCCGTCACGGTGGGGCTGTTCGACGACGAAGCGGGAGACGTGCAGGTCAGCGGCCCGGAACTGGCGGCCGGCCAGAGCGTGGTGGTGCCGAGCACATGAGCGACGCGGAGAGGGTGGGCACTCCAATACTCGAGCTGCGCGAGGTGAGCAAGCGCTACGGCGGCGAGCCGCCGGTGTACGCCCTGCGCGACGTGAGCTTCGAGGTGTGGGAGGGCGAACTGGTCGCGATCGTCGGGCCCTCCGGCTCGGGCAAGTCGACGCTGCTGCACGTGATCGGGACGCTCGAGCGCCCGAGCGCGGGCGTGGTGTCGATAACGGGCGTGGACGTGGCGAGCCTGTCCGATCGCGAGCTCGCCGCGCTTGCGCGCGACGCGCATCGGCTTCGTCTTCCAGCAGTTCTTCCTCGCCGAGCACTCCACCGCGCTCGAGAACGTCGCCGACGGGCTGCTGTACGCCGGTCAGGCGGTGGCCGAGCGCCGCGAGCTGGCGGCGCAGACGCTCGCGCGCGTGGGCCTCGCCGAGCGCGCGAGCTTCCGCCCGAGCAAGCTCTCCGGCGGCGAGCGCCAGCGCGTGGCGATCGCCAGGGCGCTGGTGGGAGCGCCCGCGATCGTGCTCGCCGACGAGCCCACCGGCAACCTCGACAGCGCCTCCGGGGCGGCGATCATCGAGCTGCTGGAGGAACTGCACGCGCAGGGCGCGACGATCGTGGTGATCACTCACGACACCGCGGTCGCCGCGCGCCTGCCGCGCCAGGTGCAGATGCTCGACGGGCAGATCGTCGCGGACAGCGCCTCGGCGCCGGCCCTCGAGGGGGCGGGGCGATGAGCCGGGTAAGGAGACGAGCGGGGGCGCTCGCGATGCTGACGGCGGTCGGCGGCTCTGGGCGCGGCGGGCGGGACGCTCGCCGGGGTGTCGTCGGCTGCCGGCGGGGAACCCGGCGGCTCCGGCTCGAACTGCCCTGCCAGCACCTCCCCGAACGCGATGACGCTCGTGGGCGGCACACCCCAGACCGCGACCCTGAACAGCGCCTACGCGTCGGGCTGCAGGTCGCCCTCACCAACACCGACGAGTGCGCGGTGACGAGCGGGGCCGCCGGCGTGGCGGTGACGTTCACCGCGCCCTCCAGCGGCGCGAGCGGCGTGTTCTCCGCGAGTGGCACGAACACGGTCACCGTCGGCGCCGACAGCAGCGGCGCCGTCATGCCGCGCCGACGTTCACCGCCAACGGGATCGCGGGCAGCTACACGGTCACCGCCAGCTCGCAGTACGGGTCGGTGAGCGTTCGCGCTGACGAACACGGCGGCGGGGGTGCCGGCGCGGATCGTCGCGGTCTCCCCGCGAGGCAGACAGCCACCGTCTCCGGCCGCTACCGCCAGGCGCTCGCGGTGCAGGTGCTCGACGGCAACGGCGACCCGGTGGCGGGCGTGAGCGTCACCTTCACGCTCACCGCATCCACCGGCTCGTCCGTGTGCGGGATGAGCTCGAGCGGGAGCGGCGGCAGGCGAGTGCCGGCGCGAGCTTCGCCGGCGGCGCGCACGAGGCAAGCGCGAGCGACCAACGCCGCCGGCGTCGCGACCTCGCCGCACTTTCACCGCCAACAGCGAGGCGGGCACGTTCACCGCGAGCGCCGTGCTGGGGAGCTCCGGCGGCAGCGAACCGAAAGGCGGCACCGGAGGCTCCGCCAGCGCCACGCCGGCGCTCTTCGCGCTCACCAACGTCGCGGGGGCGCCGGCCAAGCTCACGCCGGGAGTCGGTGAGACGCAGTCCGCGCGTGTGGGCGCCCGCTTCCCGGTCAGCCTCGCGGTCACGGTCACCGACGCCCAGGGCAACCGCGTTCCAGACGCACTCGTGTCCTTCACCGCGCCCGCCGCGGGCGCCAGCGGACGCTTCACGGTGCGCGTCGCGTCGCGTTCTCGCCGGCGCGGGCGCACGCGCCAGACGCGCGTGGCGAGCGTGAGGACGAACGCGTGCGGGGTCGCCGTCGCGCCCGCGTTCACCGCCAACCGCGAGCCGGGCGGCTACATCGTCAAGGCGAGCGCCGGCCACGCGCGGGCGGCGGCGTTCGCGCTCGTCAACGAAGCCTCGTGAGCCAGCGGCCGTGAGCGCGACCGTCGAGACCTTCGAGACCGCCGCCACCACGCTGGGCCCCGCCCGTCTGCGCCCTGGCGACCTCGCCCGGGTGGCGAGCGTGGGGCTGCGCACGAGGCGCACGCGCGCGGCGCTGTCGGCGCTGGGGATCGCGATCGGGGTGGCGGCGATAGTCGCCGTGCTCGGCCTGTCCTCCTCCTCCCAAGCCGGGCTGCTGGAAGAAATCGACCGGCTCGGCACGAACCTCCTTATCGTCACCAACGGCCAGAGCTTCGCCGGCAAGACCGCCGAGCTGCCGCTGGCGGCGCCGGCGATGATCTCCCGCATCTACCCGGTCGAACACGTCGCCGAGACGGGCAAGGTCAGCGGCTCGGTGTACCGCTCGCCGCTGGTGCCGAGCGTCGACACCAACGCCCTCAGCATCGCGGCGGTCAGCCTCAACCTGCTGGGGGCGCTGAACATCACGATGGCGCAGGGCAGCTACCTGAACGCCGCCACCGCGAGCGAGCCGGTCGCGGTGCTCGGCCCCGCCGCCGCGCAGCGCCTGGGCATCGACCGAATCTACCCCGGGGAGCGGATCTGGCTCGCGAACCAGTGGTTCTACCCGGTCGGCATCCTCAGCGCCTCGACGCTTACGCCGGAACTGGAAAGCGACGTGCTGGTCGGCTTCCCCGCGGCGAAGCGCTATCTCGGCTTCGACGGGCACCCCAACACGGTCTACGTCCGCGCCCAGAACAGCCAGGTGGCGGCCGTGCAGTCCGTGCTGGCCGACACGGCCAACCCCGAAGCGCCCAACGAAGTCGACGTCAGCCTCCCGTCCGCGACCCTCGTCGCGAGGGCCGACGCACAGAGCGCGCTCAACGGCCTCTTCCTCGGTCTCGGCGCGGTCGCGCTGCTCGTCGGCGCGGTCGGCGTGGCGAACATCATGGTCATCTCCGTGCTCGAACGCCGCTCGGAGATCGGCCTGCGCCGCGCCCTCGGCGCCACCAAAGGCCAGATCCGCATCCAGTTCCTCTCCGAAGCGATCCTGCTGTCGCTCGCCGGCGGCGCCGTCGGCGTCGCCGCGGGCATGCTCGCGACCGCCATCTACGCCGCCACCAAGCACTGGACGGTCGTGATCCCCACGCTTGCGTGGGCTGGCGGGTTCGGCGCGGCGCTGCTCATCGGTGCGGTCGCCGGCCTGCTGCCGGCGATCCGCGCCGCCCGCCTCTCACCCACCGAGGCGCTCAGAACCGTGTGAGCTCAAAGCTCCGGGAGGTACTTGATCTCCGGCGCGCTCAGCGCGATGCCGAGGCCGGGCAGCGACACGCGGCCCAACTGCGGGTAGAAGCACATGTCGCCGCTCTCGCGCGTTCCGTAGGCGAGGTAGGTGATCCCGCCCTCGCCCGGGCGCAGGGCGTGCGCGACGCCCGTGCCGGCCGGGCGCGAGACGACGTCACCGGAACGCAGCGGCTGCTCTTCAGGCTCGTTCGCCGCGCGGGCCCACAGCTCGAGCACGCCGTCGCCCTCGAGGATCACGAAGATCTCCTCCTCGAGGGCGTGGCAGTGCGCGGGCGCTCCCGATTCGCCCGCGCCGAGAACCACGTAGTTGAGGCCGGTGGCCAGCGCGCCGGCAGCTTTGCCGATGCGCCGTGCGCGCCCGCCTAAGATCGCCTCCACGTCCTCCAGGGCGACCACGTTCCCCGGCCGCTCGGGATGTGGTGGCGGGCACTCGGGGGCGCCGCTTGCGGCCTCGCGCGCGAACGGGGGATCACCGTCGCCGAGCTCGACCCAACGGGGAAGCGCCCAGGCGACGCCCGCGCGCGGCAGCAGCGTGAGCGCGGCGTCGTGTCGCTGGCCGAAGGCGAGGACGTCCAGGCCGCCGCTTCCGGCGCGCAACGTGTGCGGCCCGCTTTTGGGGGTGTGCACGATGCAGTCACCCGAGCGCACCGAGAAGGTCTCGCCGTCCTGCCACAAGAGGCCCTCTCCCGCGAGCACGAAGAAGATCTCCTCCTCGCGGGTGTGTTCGTGGGCCGGCGTGGAGAAGTGATCCGCGGCGATCTCGATCCGCCGCAGGCCGACCGTGCCCGTGCCCGCCGCGCGGCCGAGGTCGTGCCACAGGCCCTTGATGTGTCCGACGGCCACCTCGCGCGAGCCCGCCTCGTACATGTTCACCAGCGCCATTCGAGCGCCGACGCTATCAACGCGCGCGCGAGCGCCACCGGCTCGATTACGAGCGCGCGCGTGAGCGCCACGGGCTCGATTAGGCTTTCGCGCCGCCGACCTGTGGATGGCGTGCTGCGACCGTGACTGCCAGAGAAGGACACACCGGGAAGACGCAAGGCTGGCGCGTGATCGTCGCCTACGCGCTCGTGTGCACGGCGACGCAGGTGCTGTGGCTGAGCTACGCCGCGATCACCACGCAGACAGCGCGACGCTACGGCGTGTCGGTGAGCGCCGTCGGATGGCTCGCGGAGATCTTCCCGCTGCTCTACGTAGTGCTGGCGATTCCCGCTGGCATCATGCTCGACCGTTGGTTTCGGCCCTCGCTGGCGCTCGGCGGGGCGCTCGTCGCACTTGGTGGGCTCGTGCGCCTCGGCGGCGAGACGTTCGCGTGGGCGATGGCGGGCCAGGCGATCGTCGCCGTCGCACAGCCGCTCGTGCTGAGCGCCGTCAGCAAGCTGGCCGGCGAGTATCTGGTAGCCGACGAGCGAGCGAGCGGCATCTCCGTCGGCTCGGCCGGCAACTTCGTGGGCATGGTGGCGGCGCTCGCGCTCGGCCCGACGGTGGCCGCGCACGGGCACCTCGAACGCCTGCTCGTGCTGGAGGCGGCGCTGGCGGTGTTCGCGGCCCTCGCGCTCGCGCTCGCGCTGCGCCGTCCGGGGCGCGCGAGCACGGAGCACGCGGCGATCGAGGGCACCGCCGCGCACGCCCTGTGGAGCCTGCCGCAGATGCGCACGCAGTGCGGGCTGGTGTTCCTCGGCTTCGGCATCTTCGTCGCCCTCGCCACGTGGCTGCAGACGCTGCTGCATCCCTCTGGGGTCTCGGAAGAGACGGCCGGCGCGTTGCTCGTGGGCATGGTGATCGCGGGAATCCTCGGGTGCGCCGTGCTGCCGGCGCTCGTCGCGCGCAGGCACGCCGAGCGTGGATTCATGCGCGCGACCGTGCTCGTCGCGTGCGCGGGCTGCGTGGTGCTCGGTGCGACGCCATGGCTGGGCACGCGCGCGCTCGCACTGGTGGCGATGGGCGCGCTGCTGCTGCCCGCGCTGCCGGTGATCCTCACGGCCGCCGAGCAGCTCGCGCCCGCCGCCGCGGGCACGGCCGGTGCGATCGTGTGGATGGCAGGGAACCTCGGCGGTCTCGCGGTCGCGCTGCTCGTGCAGGTCCTCGTCCACCACCCGCTCACCGCGTTCATGGCGATGGCCGGCGTCTCCCTACTGGGCCTGCCGCTGGCCGCGCGCCTGAGGACGGCCCCCGTGTCGGAGCACAGCGCGGTGCCCGCCCCGGCCACGGTCGGCTGAGGCGCGTGCCCCAGCCCACGCCAGGACCCGAGACGATCACCTGGCGGCGCGCCGGCGACGCGCGTGTGATCTTCGCCGCGGGCTATGCGCTACTGCTGCAGGTCTCCCATCCGACCGTCGGAGCGGGCGTGAGCGAGCACTCGCAGTTTCGCAGCGACCCCTGGGGTCGGCTCGTGCGCACGCTCGACTACGCGTGCACGATGGTCTACGCCGGCCCCGAGGCCGCCGCGGCGATGGGAGCGCGCATCCGCACCATGCACGCCTCCATCAAGGGCCGCCGGCCCGACGGCGCGTCCTACCACGCGCTCGAGCCGCACGCCTACGCGTGGGTCCACGCGACGCTCGCCGAGGGCATCGTGCGCGCGCACGAGCGCTTTGGCCGGCCGTTCTCCGAGCGCGAGCGCGAGGAGCTCTGGCGCGAGTGGCGCGCCCTTGGTCCGCTGCTGGGGATCCGCCCGCGCGAGCTGCCGGCGGACTGGAGCGCGTTCCGCGTGTACTTCGAGGAGATCGTGCAGACGCGCCTCGAGCGCACCGAGGCGGTCGCGGAAGTGCTGGAGGCGCTCGCACGACCCGCTGCCCCAGCGTCGCTGCCGTGGCCCGCGCGCTCCGCTTGGGGCGTGCTCGCCGAGCGCCAGCTCGGCCACTTCCTGCGCCTCACCACGGTGGGGCTGCTACCGCCGCTGTTGCGCCAGCGCTTTGGCCTCGGCTGGAGCGCCCTGGACGAGCTCGAGCTCGGCGCGCTCTCGCTCACCCTTCGCTCCTGCACGCCGCTGATGGCGCCCTCACTGCGCAACACCGGCCCCGGCTATCTGCGCCGGCGGGGCGATGCGATCGATGCGATCGACGCGGCCTGACTCACCCGCCCGACGCCGCGAGCGCCACCACTCACCCACCCCACACAGCGAGCAGCACGACGCACACGAGCGCCTCCGTCACGGCAACCGTCGCGCCGAGCGTGTCACCCGTGCGACCGCCGATGATGTTCCGCGCGAAGGCAATCGAGAGCGCCGCGAGCGCCGCGCCCGCGCCGAGCGCCGCCGCCCCTGCCACGAGCCCGCAGGAAGCGAGCGCGATGCCCGCCACGAGCACAGTGGTGAGCGCGAGCGTGAGCGGACGCACGCGCAGCGCCGCCCCCAGCCCCTCGCTGCGTGCGGGCGGCGTGCCCGCACCGTGCGCGAGCGCCGCCCAGCGCGCGAGCGCGCACGCGGCGATCAGCGCGCGCAGGGCGTGATCGCCGCTCAGCGAGGCGACCGTCGCGACCATCAGGGCGCTCCAGAAGATCAGTGCGAGCGCTCCGAAGGCGCCCGTCTGGGAATCGCCCATCGCCTCCAGGCGCTGCGCGCGCCCGCCGCGCGCGCCGAGCCCGTCGGCGGTGTCGGCCAACCCGTCCACGTGCAGCGCGCCCGTGACGATGACGAGCGAGATCAGCGCGAGCAGGCTCGCCACCGAGGCGCCCACGAGCGAGCCGCATCCCAGTCGCACGCCGCCGGCGAGTGCGCCGATCAAGGCGCCGACCACCGGAAACCACGCGGCGGCGGCGCTCAAGGCGCCCCGCTCAGTCGAGGCGACGGGGATGATCGTCAGGAAGGCGACCGCGCCGGCCAGGCCGCGCCACAGGCGCCGCGGCCACGACGCGTCTTCTTCGCTCGCCGAGCCGTCCCGGCCCGCCGGCGAGGGCGGAGACTCAGCGCGGGCGCTCAACGCCGGACTCCTCGAACGTGCCCATCTCCCGATGCAGGGCGCCCGCCGCCTCGATCAACGGCAGCGCGAGCAGGGCGCCCGAGGCCTCGCCCAGGCGTAGGCGCAGGTCGAGCAGCGGCTCGAGGCCGAGCTCGTCGAGCACGAGCGCGTGCCCGGGCTCGGCAGAGCGGTGCGTGGCGATCAGGACCTCGGAGGCGCCCGCCTCGAGCCCGACCGCGACGAGGGCCGCCGCGCTCACCGCGTATCCGTCGAGCAGCACGGGTAGGCGCAGTCGCACGGCCTCCGCGATTGCGCCGGCCAGCGCCGCGAGCTCGAGGCCGCCGACGCACTGCAGCGCCTCGCGCGCCCGAAGCGTCGTTCCGTGGCGCTCGATCGCTGCGCTCACCGTCGCGCGCTTGCGCTCGAGCCCCGCCGCGTCCACTCCCGTGCCGCGCCCGACGACGCTCTGCGGCGAAGCACCCGTCAGCGCACACGCGAGCGCGGCCGTCGTCGTCGTGTTGCCGATCCCGATCTCCCCCAGCGCCAGGCAGTCGACCGAGCGCTCGGCCAGCTCGCGTGCGAGCTCCGCTCCCGTCGCCAGCGCGCCCTGCAGCTGCGCCTGCGTGAGCGCGCTGGCCGCCGTCATGTCCGCGCTGCCCGGCGCGATCTTCGCGGGGCGCACGCCGGGCGGCGTGGCTCCCGCGAGGCCCAGGTCCGCGACCATCAGCACGTGCTCGCCGCGCCGCGCGAGCACGCCGACGGCCGTCTCCCCGCGGGCGGCCGCGGCCGCGACCTGCGCGGAGACCTCGCTGTCGAACAGGCTCGTGCGGCGGGACACGTGCCCGTGGTCGGCCGCGCACACGAGCACGCCCGCGCGGATGCGCGGCGGCGGGGCGCTGCCGGTGATCCCCGCCCAGCGCTCGATCACGGTCTCGAGCGCACCGAGGCTGCCGGCGGGCTTGACGAGCCGGTCGAGGCGGTCGCGCGCAGCGATCGTCGCCGCGCGGTCGGGGCCGAAGCGCTCACCTCGCAGGGGCGCCTCCTCGCCGGCGCGCTCCTGCCAGCGCTCGTGCATCACAATGTCCTCGAGCGGCGCGCGTGCGGCCCAGCCGGCCGCCTCGAGGCCGGGGCGCACCGGTCGCTCGTCGGGCCAGCCGAGGCACAGGTAGGCGATCGGATCGACGCGTGCGGGGATCGCGAGCAGCTCGCGCATGTCCTCGGGGCGGTAGAAGCTCACCCAGCCGACGCCAAGCCCCTCCGCGCGCGCGGCCAGCCACAGGTTCTCGATCGCGCAGGCGGTGCTGTAGAGATCGGTCTCCGGGATCGTGCCGCGGCCGAGCACCTCCACGCCCGGCTCGCCGTGGTCGCAGCACACGCATACGCCGAGCGGCGCCTCGAGGACTCCCTCGATCTTCTGGTCGAGGAACGCCCGCGCACGCGCGTCGAAGCGCGCGGCCTGACGCAGGCGCTCGCGCTGGGCGAGCCTGCGCACGGCCATGCGCGTGTCCACGTCGCTGATCAGGATCAGCCGCCACGGCTGCATGAGACCGACCGACGGAGCGCGGTGGGCCGCCTCGAGCACGCGCTCGAGCACCTTCTCGGGAACCTCGTCGGCGCGGAAGCGACGCACGTCGCGCCGCTCGGCGATGACACGGTGAACTGCCTCGCGCTCGCGTTGCTCATAGCGCCAGCCGCGGGGGTCGGCGGCGCGCTCGGCCGCGCGCGAAGGGTCGAACCCGGAGGGCGTCGCCGGCCTGGGAAACCGTTGCGCGTCGCTCATGAGCGCAAGAGTGGCCGATCGAGCGCGCTGACGGGCGGCGGAGAACCGGCATGGTCGAGCGCGCGAGCGAACGCGTCCACGAGCACGGCGTGCTCCTCGGGAGTGCGGACGGCGACGCGGATGTGGTCGTCACCGAGGCCGGGGAAAGAGCCACAGGGGCGAGCCGCGATCCCTTCTGCGGCCAGGCGAGCTATGACCCGCTCGCCGTCGGGCACCTCGATCAGCAGGAAGTTTGCCTGTGCGGGCCACGTCTTCACTTGGGATATCCCGGCGAGCCGCCCGCGAAGATCCTCGCGGGCTGCGGCGACCTCGGCGGCAACCCCTCCGAGCAGCGGGCTGTCGGGGAGGCAAGTCTCGATCGCGGTGAGCGCGGGCTCGCTTACGCTCCACGGCTGGCGGTGGGCGCCGAGGCGCTCGACGAGGTCGCCGGCAGCGAGAAGGTAGCCGGCCCGCAGGCCGGCCAGGCCCCAGATCTTGGTGAGGCTGCGCAGCACGACCAGGCCCGGCAGCTCGCGCGAGGGCGCGAGGCTCGAGCGCTCGCCGGGCACGAAATCGATGAACGACTCGTCCACCACCAGCGTCCGTCCGGGGCGTGCCAGTCGCGCGATCCGCATCGCCGGGTCGAGGTTGCCGGTGGGGTTGTTGGGGTTGGCGAGCACGACGAGGTCGGCGTCCTCTGGCACCTGATCGGGGTGCAGCGCCCAGTCCTCGGCCGGGCGCGTGACGCGCGTCACCTTTCTGCCGGCAGCCCGCAGCGCCGCCTCGGCCTCGGTGAAGGAGGGATGAACGCAGACGGCGTGGCGGATCGGCAGGGCGTGGGCGAGCAGCCAGAACGCTTCGCACGCACCAGCGAGCGCCAGCGTCTCGGCGACCGGTCGGCCGTGGCGGCGGGCGATCGCAAGGCGCGCGGCCGATTCGTCGGGGTAGGAGGTGCGCTCGAGCGACCCGATCAGCGCCTCTGTCAGCTGCCGCGGGCGCGGGGTGGGCCACACGTTGACGGCGAAGTCGAGCATCCCGGCGCGGGCGAAGCGGTCGCCGTGCACGCGCAGTGAGTCCGTTCGGCGATCGCTCATGGGGCTGTCCGGCGGATCGCTCGCCGGTCGCGTGTAAGCGCGAGCAGCGCACATGCGAGGACGCTTGCCCGACCGACGAGCCGCGACAGGAGCACCGCTCTTACGATGTCCTCGACGCCCGGCGTGGGGCCGTCGCCGAGCAGCGGGCGATGCTCGGTGTGGCTGGCGTAGTGGTTGGTGCCGCCGAGGCGCACCCCGAGCGCGCCGGCGAAGGCGGCCTCGATCGACCCGGCGTTGGGGCTGGGATGGCGAGCGCCGTCGCGTCGCGCGATCCGCAGCGCGCCCCGAGCATCGGCACCCGCGAGCGGCGCGAGCAGCACGGTCAGCAGCACGGTCAGGCGCGCCGCAGGCCAAGTGAGCAGGTCGTCCAGGCGTGCGGCCGCCCAGCCGAAGCGTTCGTAGCGGGGCGCGCGGTGCCCGATCATCGCATCGAGCGTATTGGCAGCGCGGTACACGGCCGCGCCACGGGCGCCGGCTAGCGCGCCCCACAGCAGCGCTCCGACGAGCGCGTCGGCGGTGTTCTCGGCAACTGACTCGATCGTCGCCCGGCACAGCTCGGGCGCGTCGAGCTCGCTCGAGTCGCGTCCGACGAGCGCCGGAGCGTAAGCCCGCGCGCCCGGCAGATCACCCGCCCTCAGCAGCTCGGCCATCGTCAGCGCGGCACGCTCGAGCGAGCGTCCCCCGAGCGCTACCCACAGCACCAGCGCCGATGTGGCGGCGCTTGCGCCGGCGCGCCGGCCGACCCAGGCGGCCACCGACACCAGCAGCGCGACGTGCGCGATTCCGGCGCGGCGGCGAGGGCGCCAGGTGCGGCGCTCCAGGGCTGTGGCGAGGGCGCCGAAGACACTGACGGGGTGTCCGTGGGCGGGGTCGCCGAGCGCGCGGTCGAGTGCGAAGCCGAGCAACAGCGCGGTCGCGTCGCGCTCGCTGGCCCTCATCGCGCCCCTCCGGCGCTTGACGCATCTGGATCTGACAGCCGCTCGGGATCGGGGGGAGCGAGTCGCAGAATCGCGCCCGCGACGACGAGACTCGCCTGCGAAGCGTGTGCCACCCAGGTGGCGTTCACCCGACCGTGGACGTCGCGGAAGTGGCGCGCGAGCGCCTCGGCCGGGACGATCCCCATCCCGACCTCGTTGCTCACGGCCATCACCGGCGCCGCTCTCCCTGCCGCTCGCTGCGCCGCTCGAGCTGCGTGCGCGGCAATCTCCGAGGCGTCCGCGCCGGCGGCGAGCTGGTTGCTGACCCACAAGGTCAGGCAGTCGATGATCACGAGCGCGTCCTCGTCCGCGCCGGCGAGCGCCGTGTCCAGATCGAGCGGCTCCTCCACCGTCCGCCACGCGGCAGGCCGCTCGGCGCGGTGGCGGGCGATCCGCGTGGCCATCTCCTGATCGCCGGCGGTGGCGGTGGCGATGAAGCACACCGGCCCGTCGTAGCCGAGGCCGCAGCGAACGGCGAGCGTCGACTTGCCGCTGCCCGCGCCGCCGAGCAGGACCGAGAGGCTCATCAGAAGTCGAGGCCCCGCTTGGCGCGCACCCCGCGGTCGTAGGCGTGACGTACCTTGACCATCTCGGTGACGGTGTCCGCGACGTCGATCAATTCGCCGGGGGCGTCGCGGCCTGTGAGGATCACGTTCACGTGCTCGGGTCGCTCGCGGATCGCCTTGACGACCGCCGCGGTCTCGACCCATCCCCAGTTGAGCGGATAGGTGATCTCGTCGAGCACGACCAGCTGGTGCTCACCGGCGGCGAGAGTGGCGGCCGCCAGCTCCCATGCCGCGCCGGCGCGGGCGCGGCTGCGCTCGAGGTCATCGCTGAGCCAGGTGAACCCGTCTCCCGTCTTGGCCCAGTCCACGCCGAGCTGGAGGGCGACCTTCTCCTCACCGACCTTCCACTTCCCCGACTTGATGAACTGGATCACGCTCACCCGCCATCCGCGCGCGACAGCGCGCATCACCACGCCGAACGCGGCGGTCGACTTGCCCTTCCCATCGCCGGTGTTGATGAGCACGAGCGAGCGCTGGCGGGTATAGGAAGGACGCTCGCGGGGAGGCCGGGCGGGGTCGTCGGGGCGAGCGCTCATCCGACACCCGCCAGCACGTTGATCTCGTCGAGGTCGAGATGCGCGAGCACCGCATCGGTCAGCTCATCGATAGCCTGCTCGACGCTGCGGCTGGGCGTCGCGCCGAGCAGCGCATGCACGATCGCAGGGTCCTCCAGCAGCCCGTGCGGGTACACGCCGAGCACCGGCCCGTCCACGAAGCCCAACCCGTCGGGGAGCGCCGGGATCAGCGGGGCCTCCGTGTCCACCGCCCGGCTCGATCCGTGGCGAATCTCATAGCCACGCGCGGGTAGACCCGAGAGCGCCTCCCAGGGTGCCGGCAGCGCGCCGAAGCGCGTGTCGACGCTACCGACACGCTTGCCAGGCGCGAAGGTCGTCTCCAGCGCCAGCAGATCGAGACCCGCGCCGTCGCGCTCTCCCGCGCCGGCGTCGCGTAGGAGCCGGCCGGCGATCTGCATGCCGCCACAGATCGCGAGCACCCGTCCGCCCGCGCTAACGCGCCGTGCAAGCGCCCCGGCGAGACCGCGCTCGCGTACCCATCGCAGGTCGGCGCTGACGTGCTTGGACCCTGGCAGCACCACCAGCTCGGCCGACTCGACCCCCGCGGGCGCGGCGGTCCACTCGAGCGTCGCGACCTGCTCGATCAGGCTCAGCTCGTCGAGGTTCGACGCCGTCGGGTAGCGCAACACAGCCACGCGCGCCGCTGAGCCCTTCGCGAGCACTGTGCGCGTGGCGCCGTCCTCCTCGGGCAGGGCGTGGTCGATCTGCGGCACGACTCCAAGCGTGGGGACGCCGGTGAGCTCCTGCAGGCGGGCCGGCGCAGGAGCCAGCAGCTCGCGCTCGCCGCGGAAGCGATTGAGGATCCAGCCTGCGATTCGCTCCCGGTCGCACCGCTGCAGCAGGCGCCAGGTTCCGTACAGGTGCGCAAACGCGCCACCTCGGTCGATATCGGCAACGAGCAGCACCCGCGGGTTGGCGTGGCGGGCGACCGCCAGGTTCGCCAGGTCGCAGTCGGCGAGGTTGATCTCTGCCGGGCTGCCGGCGCCCTCGATCACCAGCAGCTCGTGCTCATCCGCGAGCGAGTCCAGTGCGCCGAGCATTGGCTCGCGCAGGCGCGGGGCGCGCTCGCGCCAGCGCAGACGGCTGAGGCCCGCGTCCGCCGCGCCGAGTAGCACGACCTGGCTTTCGCGTTCCCCTTCGGGCTTGACGAGCACGGGGTTCATGCGCACGTCCGGCGCCACACCGGCGGCGAGCGCCTGGAAGTACTGGGCGGCTCCCATCTCGCCGCCTTCGCCGACACGCGCGTGGTTTGACATGTTCTGGCCCTTGAACGGCGCGACCCGCACGCCCAGGCGTGAGAAGTGGCGGCACAGCGCCGTGGCGATCAGGCTCTTGCCGGCCGAGCTCGTGCAGCCCTGAACCATCAGCGCCGTCATCGCAACACCGCCGGGAGTTCCGCAAGCGGCGAAGGCGGCGAGCCCAAGCCCGGCGGCGCGGCCCCCGGAGGGCGCGGGGTGACGATCAGGCCGTGGCCGGCGGGCGCGCCGACACGCAGTCGCGCGCGATAGTGAGAAGCCAGGAGCGGCTCGCTCAGCACGCTCGCGGGCGGCCCCGACGCCGCTGTCCGGCCGTGGTCGAGCAGCAGCAGCTCGTCTGCGTACTGACCGGCTAGCGTCAGATCGTGGAGGGCTCCCACCACCGTCAGCGAGCCGTCGCTGCGGAGCTCTCCGACGAGATCGAGGACGTCCTGCTGGCGACCGACGTCGAGCGCGCTCGTGGGCTCGTCCAGCAGCACGACGCGCGCCTGCTGCGTGAGCGCGCGGGCGAGCACCACGCGCTGGCGCTCACCCCCGCTCAGGGTGCCGAGTCGCCGGGTGGCCATGTCCGCGAGGTCGAGCCTGCCCAGCGCCGAGCGCGTGGCGTGCTCGTCGTCGAGCCCGCTGCGGCCGAGATAGCCGAGATGCGGCGTGCGGCCCAGCGAGGTGTACTCCCATACGCTCATCTCCGCCGGGAGCTGGGGGCTCTGCGGCACGTAGGCCACGCAGCGGGCCAGCTCCCGCCTGCGGATGCCCTCGAGCTCCTGTCCCTCGAGGGTCAGCGACCCTGTATAGGGGAGCAGGCCCGCGAGCGCCCGCAATGCGGTGCTCTTGCCGGCGCCGTTCGGCCCGATCAGCATCAGCCAGCCGCCCTGAGGCACGCTGAATGACACCCGCTCGACCGCACGGCACTCCCCGAGCGTCACGCTCAGCGCCGTGGCCTTGATCACAGCGCCTCCGAGCGGGTGGCGCGCAGCACGAGCGCAAAGCAGGGTGCTCCGATGAAGGCCGTCATCACCCCGACCGGCACTTCCGACGGGGACAGGGCGGTCCGAGACACGATGTCGGCGAGCAGCAGAAACGATGCGCCGAAGGCCGCCGCCAGCGGGATGATCACGCGGTAGCTCGCGCCGATCAGCAGTCGCACGGCGTGTGGAAGAACCACGCCCACGAAGCCGATCAGCCCGCTCACTGCCACCACGGCGGCCGTCCCCAGGGTGGCTGCCAGCACCACCACCAGCCTCACCCGTGCGACGTTCACCCCGAGCGCTTCGGCCTCTTCGTCGCCGAGGCGCAGGACGTCGAGCACGCGCCGGTGTGCGATCAGGACGGCCAGGCTGAACACGACATAGGGGATGACTAGCAGGACGTCGCTCCAGCCGGAGGTGTTCAGGCTGCCGAGCAGCCAGGAGTAGACGGCCGTCGTGCTCTGCGTGTGCTGCTGCAGCAGAAACGTCTGCACGGCGGTGAGGAACAGGCTCACCGCGATCCCCGCGAGGATCAACGTCGAGACGTCGCGGCCGCTGATCGAGCGTCCCACTGCGTAGGCGCCGGCGACGGCCAGGAGCGCTCCGGCGAACGCCGCGGCGATCAGCAGGCTCCTCGAGCCCGCGGGTCCGTAGACGATCTCGGCGGTCGCCCCCAGGCCTGCGCCCGCGGCGACGCCCAGCAGATACGGTTCGGCGAGCGGGTTGCGAAATACCGCCTGATAGCCGGCGCCGGCGCTCGCCAGGGTGCCGCCGACGATCGCACCGAGGATCACACGGGGAGCGCGTATCTGCCACAGCACGGCCGCGTCGAGGGGATCCAGGCGATGTCCGATGTGCAGGCCCGGCAGGCGCGAGGCGACGTCGGCGAGGATCGCGCCGAGACTGAGGGACGCCGGGCCGATCGCCAGCCCGGCAAGCAGCGAGACGCTCAGCACCGCCGCCCCGAGTAACCCCCAGCGCAGGCGCAGCCCGACACCCAGCTCGCTGGTGCGGCGCCTGCTGGTGAGTCGCAGGAGACGTGCCGGGGCAGAGGATGAGGCGCTCATGGGCTCGAGCGCCGCATCACAGTCCCGCGGCGCGCGCGGTGTGGACGGCGCCAGCGATCTCTGCGGCCACGGTGCCGGTGCGAGGCCCCCAGCGCGAGGCGATGTCTTCGTTCAGCGCGAGGACCGTGTGATCACGCACGGCGGTCATCTCAGACCATCCCGGCCTGTGGGCCACCGAGGCAGCTGTCTGCCCACAGCACAGGGTGTCGGTCAGCAGCACGATGTCGGGGTCTGCGGAGAGGACGTACTCGGCTGAGAGCTGTGGATAGCCGAGACCCTGCGGGTCCGGCGCCTTGTCTGCGATATCGCGCAACCCGAACAGCGTGAACAGCTGCCCGACGATGGTCCCCGAGGCCACGGCGAAGTATTCCTGGCTGATCTCGTCGTACACGCTCAGGCCACGGCCTCGGCCAGCCGCCGAGCGGACGCTCGCGGCGATTTGCGAGCTCATCTGCTTGACCAGGTCGCGGGCCTGCACGTCGTGTCCGGTAGCGAGGCCCAGCTGTTCGATCTCCGAGTAGGCCTGACTCAGCGAGCGGGCGGCGGGGTTGATGAGGACGGGGATCTGGAGCTTGCGCAGCGCGGGAGCAAGCGATGCAGGGCTCTCGTCGGAGATCACCACCAGATCCGGACGGTAGCCCGCGATCGCTTCGACGTTGGGCTGAAAGCCCGACAGCTTGGTCCGTGGCGCGTTCGCCGGGTAGTCGGACTCGTCGTCCACCGCCACGACCTGCGGGCCGGCGCCGATCGCGAACAGGTCTTCGGTCGAGGTGGGCGACAGGGACACGATGCGACGGGGTGCTCGCGGGATGACCGTCACCCCGCCGGTGCCTCTCACGGATACGGGAAAGGCCGCGCTCGTCCTCGACGGCGACGAGCCGGGGTTCGAGCTCGAGCCGCAGCCACCGACCGCCGCAGCGATCACGGCGAGGACCCCGGCGAGCCACAGAGAAGAACCTATCGACATAAAAAAACCTCCGCGCTTAGGCGAAGGAAAAGTCAGCCGTCCAGACCGGTGGCCTGGACGAACCACCCTTCCTCCGAGGGTTGATCCGCAGACACGAGTCAGTCGACCTGGCTAGGCCCTGAACGAGCCATCACAGTTGCGGGACAGCGCCGGAATCTCACCGACTTCGCTGGACACAGTGCCAGCCAGAGGAGTATGTGCTCCGGCTAGTCGCCAGCATACGACATGCGGGGAGGCACACCTCTACGCTACAGGCCCAGATGCGCGGAGACAGGCTCGCCGGTAGGCGCATCCTGATCGTGGGCGCCGG
This sequence comes from uncultured Solirubrobacteraceae bacterium, assembly GCA_963722435.1. Classification (GTDB taxonomy): domain Bacteria; phylum Actinomycetota; class Thermoleophilia; order Solirubrobacterales; family Solirubrobacteraceae; genus Palsa-744. Next base: position 738,627 of record CAVRKZ010000002.1, read on the forward strand.
GCAGCAGGACCATGGCCTGGAGGACCCCCCGATCGGCAACGGCCGGGCGATGTCTGTGCTGTTCGCGCAGGAAGGCGCCTCGCTCGCGCTTGCCGACATCGATGAGCCCAGCCTGCACGCGACCGAGGCGCTCGTGCGCGAGCAGGGCGCAGAGTGCGTCTGTGTGCTCGCCGACGCCGCCGAGGAAGCGGGCATCGCGGCGATGTTCGAGGACGCAGTGACGGCGCTCGGCGGACTCGACGGGCTCGTCATGAACGTCGGCATCGGCGCGGGGCACAGGCTCGCTGGCACCTCCGTTGAGGACTGGGACCGCGTGATGGCGACCAACGCGCGCTCGCACTTCCTCGGCTGCAAGCGCGCGCTCGAGAGCTTTCCCGACGGCGGCGCGATCGTGCTCGTCGGCTCGCTCGCGGCGCGTGAGTCGATGCCGGTCCCCGCGTATGCGGCCTCGAAGGCGGCGCTCGAGGCGCTCTGCCGCAACGCGGCGCTCGAGGGGGCCCCGAGCGTGCGCGTGAACGTGCTCGCGCCCGGCCTCATCGACACCTCCCTGGGCCGCTTGGCCACACGCCTGAACCCCCGGCGCGCCGATGTCCACATTCCCGCCGGGCGTCAGGGGAGCGCGTGGGAGGTCGCGCGCTGCGCGCTGTTCCTGATCGGCGCGGAGGCCTCGTATGTGACCGGGCAGACGCTCCTCGCCGACGGCGGACTCAGCATCGCTGCCAGACGCTGAGGCGCGCCGCGCCAGCTCATAGGCGCCGCGCGAAGTGATGTGAGGAGATCGAGAGACCGTGTCCGTGGTAGAGCCTGTGCGCGTCAAAGCGCTCGGCGCCGGTCCCCGAGTCGAGGTGGAGCTGCTCGCAGCCGAGCCTCCTGGCCTCCTCGGCCACGGACTCGAGGAGCGCCCCAGCGTGTCCCTGACGGCGGGCATCGGGCAGCGTCGAAAGGTCATCGACGTACACGTAGCGACCCCATGCGAGGCTCGCACCCGCGCGAAAACCAGCCACTGCGAGCGCGTGCTCGACGGGCGCAACCAGCACGGCGAGCAGGCGGTAGCCAGCCGGGCGCAGCACGTCTTCGACGTGCGCGACGAAGGCATCCTCGCGCTCGTAGGCGGGGCGCAGCCAGCGCATCGCCTCATGGGCGAGGTGTGTCTCGCCGGGCGCGAGCTCGCGGATCTCGCGCGCGGCTGGCGGCGGGCCGCTCATGCGCCAGCCGGCGCGCTGGCGAGGGGCGCTTGCGAGAGCCAGGCGGAGGCGAGCCGGATATGCGTCGGATCGATCTGATGGCCAACGTCTGACTCGTGGTAGTCGACCGCGAGCCCACCCTCCTCCAGGCGCCTGCGCGCCGTGCGGGCGAAGCCGACCTCGATCACCGGATCGGCGCGCCCGTGGGCGATGAAGGCGGCCGTACGCGCATGCTCCGCGAGGTGCGGCTCCCAGCCGGCGACGTCCGGGAGAAACCCCGAGAAGGCAAGGATGCCCGCCACCTGCGGGCGCCCGCCACCCAGCCCCGTCGCGTAGCTCATCACCGCCCCCATCGAGAAGCCCCCGAGAACGGTCCGCGCCGGCGAGATCCCCGTGGCGAGCCACAGCTCGTCGTGCAGCTCTCCGAGCGCGCGGTAGGCCGCGGCGAACGTTTCCGGGTCCGGGTGCCCGACGCGCGGCACGAGATACCAGTGAAAGCCCGGAGCCGCCTGTAGCTGCAGCGGGGCGCGCGGCGCGACGACGTGAAGGCGGCGCTCCGGGTCGAGCGCGTCGGCGAGCGCGAGCAGGTCCTGCTCGTCGGCGCCTCGTCCGTGATGGAGGATCAAGAGGCCGGCGGCGGCTCCCGCCGCGGGTCGTTCGGCGCGCGCGAGCGCCGTCGGGTACGCGTCCACGCGAGGAAGCCTATGCGCGAGGATGTCGCCGAGGTGACGCTGCGGGAGCTGACACGCGCTGACTGGCCGCGGCTGCTGGCGCTGAACGAGGCTTCGGCGCGCGAGCTGAGCGTCCTCGACGAGCTGCGGCTCGCCGCGATTCTCCCCTTCACGCACATCAGCCTCGCAGCGGAGAGTGCGGGCGAGCTCGTCGCGTTTGCCCTGGCGATGGCGCCCGGGACTGCGTATGACAGTCCTAACTACCGCTGGTTCAGCGATCGCTTCGAGCGGTTTCTGTACCTCGACCGGATCGCCGTGGCCGACGGGCAACGACGACGCGGCGTCGCGACGCAGCTCTATGACGCGATCGAGACCACGGCCGCGCCGTTCGAGCGGATGGTGTGCGATGTGAACGTGCGCCCGCCCAACGACGCCTCACTCGCCTTTCACCGCGCGCGCGGATACCGCGAGATCGGCCGTCTGGCGCACGGATGCGAGAAGCTCGTGGCGCTGATGAGCAAGGATCTGCGCCCGTCCGATCCGCGCTAGCCCGGCAGGCGCCGTCTCAGAAGACGATCGTGCGACCCTCGTACACGAGCACGCGGTCGTCGAGCTCGCTGCGAACCGCGCGCGCGAGCACCAGGCGCTCGAGATCCCGTCCCACCCGCTCGAGGTCCTCGACCGTGTACCTGTGCCCGACCCGCTGGACGTCCTGCTCGATGATCGGACCCTCGTCGAGCGCCTCCGTGACGTAGTGGGCTGTGGCGCCGATCAGCTTCACGCCACGCTCGTAGGCGTGCCGGTAGGGCTCGGCGCCCGCAAAGGCCGGCAGGAACGAGTGATGGATGTTGATCACCGGGCAACCGATGCGCGCGAGGAAGTCCCCGGAGAGGATCTGCATGTAGCGCGCGAGCACGAGCAGCTGCACGCCGGCGAGCTCCTCGAGCGCCCGTTGCTCGGCCTGGGCCTTGGTCTCCCTGCTGATCGGGATGTGGATGAACGAAACGCCCAGTGACTCGACCTCGGCGCGCAGGTGCTCGTGGTTGGAGATGACGCAGGTCACCTCCATGTCGAGCTCACCGCGGCGATTGCGCCACAGTAGATCGAGCAGGCAGTGATCCTCGCGCGAGGCCATCAGAGCGACCCTGCGCCGGTCGCGCGCGTAGGCGATCCGCCAGGTCATCCCGAAGCGCTCTGCCATCGCGCCGAAGGCAGCCTCGAAGCCGCTGCGGTCATCATCGATCGCCGGCAGGTAGAAGGCCGAGCGCATGAAGAAGCTCCCGTGCTCGGGGTCGGTCGAGTACTGGTCGGAGGCGACGATGTTCGCTCCCTGGTCGAACAGGAAGCGTGAGACCGTGGCCACGATCCCGGGGCGGTCGGGGCAGGAGATGAGCACGCGAGCCGTGTGGTCGGCCCCGCGCCCGGTGTGCGAACCGAGATCGGCCATCAGTGAGTCGGATCGTACGTCGCAGCCGTCCTATGACCTAGCGCCGGCGCTTCAGCCTGAGCTGACCTGCAGCACGAGCTTGCCGACGTTCTCGCCGGCGAACAGCTTCAGCAGGGCCTCGGGGAACGCCTGCACGCCCCCCTGCACGATGTGCTCGCGAGAGATCAGCCTCCCATCCGCCATCCAGCTCGCGATCTCGCTTGCCGCCTGCGCGAAGCGCGATGCGTAGTCGAACACGACCATCCCGGTCATCGACGCGCGTGAGACCAGCAGCGCGAGGTAGTTGCTGGGGCCGCGAACGCCCTCGGTCGCGTTGTACTGCGAGACCGCTCCGCTGATGACGATCCGCGCCCCTCGCGCGAGGTTCGTCAGCACGGCGTCCAGGATCTCGCCGCCGACGTTATCGAAGTACAGATCGACGCCGTTCGGAGCGCACGTGCGCAGCTCGCGGCGCACGTCCTGCGCCTTGTAGTCGATCGCCGCGTCGAAGCCGAGCTCCTCGACGAGCCAGCGGCACTTCTCCTGCCCCCCGGCGATCCCGATCACGCGTGCGCCCTTGATCTTGGCGATCTGCCCCGCCACGCTGCCGACGGCGCCGGCGGCCCCCGAGACCACGACCGTGTCCCCCGCCTCGAGCTTGCCGACGTCGAGCAGCCCGAAGTAGGCGGTCATACCGGGGAGCCCGAGCGTGCCGAGGTATGTCGGCGCCGGCGCGAGCGACGTGTCGATCTTGATCATTCCCTTGCCGTCGGAGAGCGCGAGCTCCTGAACGCCGAAGGTCCCATACACCTCCTCGCCCGGCTCGAAACCGGGATGCTCGGAGGCCAGCACGCGTCCCACGCCCGCGGCGCGCATCACATCGCCGATCTCGACCGGGTCGATGTAGGAGGCGCCGGCGTTCATCCAGCCGCGCATCGCGGGGTCCAGCGATATGTGTGAGACCTCCGTGAGCAGCTGTCCGGGCGCGGGCGTCGGCGCGGGCTCCTCCGTGAGCTCCCAGTCCGAGCGCTCGGGCAGTCCCGAGGGGCGCGCCGCGAGGCGCACCTGATGGTTGGTCGCGGTCATGTGCAGCTCCTCCAGTCGCTGGGTTTCGGTTTCATGCGGTCGTGCCTCCGTCGACGACCAGCTCTGAGCCGGTCACGTAGACGCTCTCGTCGGAGGCGAGAAAGACTGCAGCGTGCGCCACCTCGTCGGGCGTGCCGATGCGTCCCATCGGAATCCCGGAGATCAGCCGCTCGATCAGCTCCGGGGTCTTCTCTCGCTGTCGCGTGTTCATGTCGGTGTCGATCTGGCCGGGGTGCAACGAGTTGACGCGAACGCCATCGCGCGCGAGCTCCCTCGCGACGACGTGTGTCATGCCCCTTACCGCCCACTTGCTGGCGCCGTAGGCCGTCAGGTAGGGACCGCCGCCGAGCCCCGCGACCGAGGAGACGTTGATGATCGAGCCGGCCTGCTGCTCGACCATCGCCGGGGCGACGGTGCGCATGCCCAGGAACACGCCGACGGCATTGACCTCGAGGAGCCGTCGGAACTGCTCGAGCGAGGTCTCCTGCAAACTCGCCGCGAGGAAGATGCCCGCGTTGTTGAGGAGCACGTCGATGCGCCCGTGAGCCTCGAGGGTCGACGCCGTCACCGCCTGCCACTCCCGCTCGCTCGTGACGTCGTGCGCGAACGAGATCGCGCTGGCGCCGAGCTCGTCTGCGAGCTCGCGCGCCCGCGCGGAGTCGGCGTCGCTGAGGGCGAGCAGGGCGCCCTCCGCGGCGAAGCGCCGAGCGCTCGCCGCGCCGATCCCGCCGGCCGCGCCGGTGATCAGCGCGACCTTGCCCTCCAGCCGTGCCGTCGCGCGCGCTCCCTGCGTGGTCATATGAGAATCATCGCGGCTCGACACCGACGATCGCGCGGCCGAGCCCAATGACTTCCATCTCGGTGTCGGGCGCGCAGAGGGCGAAGCTCTGGGCCTCATCGCGCAGGGTGCGACGTAGCGCCAGGAACGCCACGCCCCCCAGGATCGTGGGAACCAGAAGCGCGATCGCACGGTAGGCGAGCACCGCTCCCGCGGCCGACGTGATCGAGACGTGGTAGAGCACGAGGGCGCCAACCAGGCCGGCGTCGACTCCGCCGATGCCGCCGGGCACCGGAAGCAGCCCTCCGAGCTCGCCGATCAAGTAGGCCATCGCCAGGACCGCGATGGGTGGCGCAGAGCCGAGCGCACGGAAGCCCGCCCACAGGATCATCACGTCGAAAACGAGGTAGGCGAGCAGGCCGGCGCTCAGCAGGGCGTTGCCCTCGCGCAGCAGCTTCAGCGACTCCTTGACCCCGTCCGCCACCGCGGTGAGCGTCTTCCACACGGCCGGCGAGCGCCTCGAGGGCTCCGCCCGCCCCTCGGGTCCAAGACGCCGACCCAGACGTCCGGCAACCGCGCCGAGAAAGAGAGTCGCTCCGATGGCAGCTGCCGCGACCGCTGCGGGGAGCGCGGTCAGCAGCAGGTTGCCCTCGCCACCGAGCACCCCCAGGGCGAGGCCGAGTCCGACGACGATAACCCCGACGACGTTGGGCACGCTCGTGAGCAGGAAGAACGCGACCGTGCGCCGAGCGATCTCGCCGCCCGGCATGCCGCCGCGTTTGAGCGCCCACGCGCCGAGCGCCAAACCGCCGGCTCCGCCTGTCGGGAAGAGCGCGTTGGCGCCAAGCTCGGACATGCCAATCTGCGTGCTCACGCGCCAGCTCATGCGCCGGCAGAAGATCATGCGGAACACGACGACGTAGCCGAGCCCCGAGAGTACCTTCAGCCACACGCCGCCCAGCAGCCACGTCGGCTTGGCATGCTCCAAGCGCGTACGCAGTTCTGCCAGGCCCGGCACGAGCGTGACGATGGCGACGGCGGCGAGGATCGCCCCGAGCACGATCAGCAGGCGCGAGCCAAGCCTGCGGCGACTCAGCTGCTCCGGACCCTCGAGATCATCGGCGCTTACGATCGGCACTTCACGGCGCTCGATAGCCACCTCACCATCCTCGCACGCGCGAGCCCGGGGCTCAGGCCGCCTGGCGCTCGAGCTCTGGCTCTGACTCGCTCGTGAACAGGCGCAGTGGCTCGGGAGCCGGCGCCGTCTCGCGCGCCGGAGCTGCGCCGGCTCCCCGCAGCACGAGCAGCGCCACCAGGATCGCGACCGCCACGCTCAGCGCGCCGAGCTCGAACGCCAGGTGATAGCCGCTGAGCAGCGCGCCGGCGAGCAGGTGCCCGTGGGCCTCGAGTGCCTTCGAGTGGTTGGTGGCGAGCGTGCCGAGGACGGCGAGGCCGAGCGCCCCGGAGACCTGCTGGGAGACGTTCGTGATACCCGAGCCGAGTCCCGCGTCGGCGGCGGGCACGTCGGCCATCGCGATCGTCAGAAGCGGCATGAACGAGCTGCCTATCCCCAGGCCGATGACGAAGTACGCGAGGAAGATCGTGGGGAAGAAGCTCGCGTGCAGGCCCGCGCTCGCGAGCAGCGCGAGCCCGCCGATGACGCCGCTCATGCCGAGCACGAGCACGCGCATCTCCCCGAAGCGATCGACCAGGCGCGCGGTGATGCCGAGCGAGAGGATGCCGACCGTCACCGTCCAGGGCAGGAACGCGAGGCCCGTGCGCAGGGCGCCGTAGTGGAGCACGTGCTCGAGATAGAGCGTGCCGAGGAAGAACGTCCCGTACATCGCCGTGACGAGGAAGCCGCGCACCGCGCTCGAGCCCACTAGTCCGCGCAGGCGCAGGATGCGCAGGGGCATGATCGGGTGCTCGACGCGCGACTCGACGGTCAGGAAGGCGCCCATCAAGAGGGCGGCGAGCGCCCCGAAGCCGAGCACCTGCGAGGAGGCCCAGCCGTGGGCCGTCGCCTGCAGGATCGCGTACACGGCGGTCATCAGCGAGAGGGTGACGAGCAGCGAGCCGAGCCAGTCGATCGCGTGGCGCGGCCCGTCCACGGCGTCCTCGGGGATGAGCGCCTTGCCGAGCGCGAGCGTGCCGAGACCGATCGGGAGGTTGACGAAGAAGATCCAGTGCCAGCTGAGCGACTGGGTGAGGGCCCCGCCGGCGAGCAGGCCGAGGGAGCCGCCGGCGACGGCGACGAAGACGTACGCGCTCATCGCCCGGGCGCGCTCGCTCGGCTTCGGAAACTCGGTCACCACGATCGCGAGGATCACCGAGGACGCCAACGCGCCGCCAACGCCCTGGATGAAGCGGGCCGCGATCAGGAAGCCTTGGCTCGGCGCGACGCCGCAGAGCGCCGAGGCGAGCGTGAACAGGGAGACGCCGGCGAGGAAGATGCGCTTGCGTCCAAACAGGTCCCCGAGTCGCCCGGCGAGCAGCAGCAGGCTGCCGAAGGCGATCAGGAAGCCGTTGACGACCCAGGTCAAGTTGCCCTGGCTGAAGTGCAGATCGCGCTGGATCACGGGCAGCGCTACGTTCACGATCGTCGTGTCGAGGACGATCATCAGCTGTGCCAGGCAGACCACGCCGAGTGCCATCCAGCGGCGGCGCTCGCTGGTTGGTGTGGGGAGAGAGATGGTGTTCATGCGGAGAGTCCCAACTGTTTGAGGCGGACAAGGGGCGGTGCTAAAGTGGAGGCATCCTCCAGACGTTTCGGAGGGTACCTCCGGTACTATACGGAGGCATACTCCGTTTGTCAACCCACTCGCTTGACAATTTGCCATGAGCAGCACCGACACCGTTCGTGAGGCCCTCCCCGCACGCCCCAAACGCGCGGACGCGCTGCGCAACTACGACAAGCTGATCGCGGCGGCCCGCGAGGCCTTCTCCGAGTGCGGGGCCTCGACCTCGCTCGAGGACATCGCACGCCGTGCGCACGTTGGGATCGGCACCCTCTACCGGCACTTTCCCAACCGTCAGGCACTGCTCGAGGCCGTCTACCTCGAAGAGGTGGAGGCCCTATGCAGCTCGGCTTCGGACTTCTCAAAGCTCGAGCCCTGGGACGCGCTCGTCGGCTGGCTTCACCGCTTCGTGGCCTACCTCGGAACCAAGCAGGCGCTCGCCGAGCCACTGCTCAGCTACGTCGACCGCGACGCCGAGCTCTTTCGCACCTGCCGCACCGGGCTCTACGCGGCCGGCGAACCGCTATTGCGGCGCGCGCAGGAGGCCGGCGCCGTGCGCGCCGACACGGATTTCGGCGAGGTGATCCAGCTGGTCGGAGGGATCGCGAAGATCCCCTCGCTCGAGCCCGAGCAGGTCGATCACCTCCTCGAGGTGGCACTCGACGGGCTGCGCTACAGGCCGGCGCAAGGCTAGCCGTGCCCGCCGTTCACCGGCGCGGCGCTCAGGCTGGCTGGAGCTCTTCGAGGATGGCTTGTACGACGCGCGGGTCGAGCTGCGTGCCCGCGGCTTGGCGCAGCTCGGCACAGGCCTCGCTCGGTGAGCGCGCCGGGCGGTAGGGCCGGTCGGTGACGATCGCGTCGTAGGTGTCGCAGGCGGCGATGATGCGCGCGGCCAGCGGGATCCTCTCGCCGGCGATGCCGTCGGGATAGCCATTCCCGTCCCAGCGCTCGTGGCTCGCACGCACGGCCGCAGCGAGATGCGAGAAGGCCTCGATGCGCCCGACGAGCTCGCCGCCGACCGCGGCGTGGCCGCGCATGACGACCCACTCCTCGTCGGTCAGCGGACCGGGCTTCAGCAGGATCTCACTCGGTACAGCGACCTTGCCGATGTCGTGCAGCATGGCCGCGTAGCGCGCGTCGTGGACCTCGGGGCCGGAGAGCGACATGCGCGTCGCGACGCGCGCGACGAGCTCGGCCACGTCCTCGCCGTGGGAGGCCGTGTAGTCGTCCTTGGCCTCCACGGTGCTCGCCAGCACCGCGAGCGTCGTCGTGAACGCGCCCTCGAGATCGGCCAGCAGCTGGGCGCGGTGGATCGCCACGCCGAAGCTCGCGGCGACCGCCTCGACCAGCACGGCGTCGGTCTCGCCCAGGGAGCCCGGCTCGGTCTCCTCGATGTTCAGCACGCCCCACACGGCGCCGTCGACGAGGATCGCGACCGCGAGCTCGGAGCGGGGGTCCGTGCGGGGGTCGCGGATGATGTAGTCGCGATCGGTTCGCGTGTCGGAGATCAGCGCCGTGGCACTCGAGCGCGCGACCCTGCCGTTGACACCCTCTGAGAGCGGCTGCTCGGTGAGCAGGAACTCCCGCATCACCTCCGCGAGCAGGCCGCGCCCGGCGAGCAGCCGCAGCACCCCGTCCTCATCCAGGCGCTGCACGGCGGCGAGATAGAAGTCGAAGGTCTCGTGCAGCTCGTCGACCACGAGCTGCGCCATCTCGAGCACGTCGCGCTTGGCGGCGAGCTTCGCGGTGAGCCGCGCCGCGACGCGCAGCTGCTCGCGCAGGTAGGCGAGCTCGTCGGCCTTCGCCAGTGCTCGCGCGCGCGCATCGCCATCGTGACGTTGGAGCGCCTCGGCTCGGCGCCGGCGCTCGCTGAGACCCGCCCTGTGGGCGTCCTTTACGGTTAGCTCGGGCATCTGCGCCCACATATCGGCGAGAAATCCAGCATTCTTGAGCCAAATATCGCGCGAGTGGACGGGGCCTTGACAAGCTCGTCAATGTGGAGTGCAGCGGTAACGTCAACCAAGGAGGCGCACGTGCGCGCACGACGGTTCACTTCGACGGGCCCGGGGCGGGCTCAGCTACGACCCATCCCTCTTCAAGCGGGGCAGGCGTGATGGACGCGTGCACGCATCTCGATCAGGTCGCAGTCGAGCGACCCGAGCAGGTCGCCGGCTGCGAGGAGTGCCTGGCGAGCGGGGGCACCTGGGTGCACCTGCGGGTCTGTCGCAGCTGCGGTCACATCGGCTGCTGTGACTCATCGCCGGGCCGCCACGCCACCGCGCACGCGCGCTCGAGCACGCATCCGATCGTCACCTCCGTGGAGCCTGGCGAGGACTGGTCCTACTGCTACGTCGATGACGTGGCATTCGTGCTGGAGGCTTGACGATGAGCGAGCCGTCGGTGAGCGAGCCGTTGGGCCTCGGCGTCGAGGAGCCGGAGAACCGCAACGGGGCGTTTCCCCGCCTCGACGAGGACCAGCGCACACGGCTGCGGGCGCTCGGGCAGGTGCGCGAGGTGCTCCCCGGGGAGGTTCTCTTCCGCGATGGCGATGCCGACTACGCCTTCTTCGTCGTCGAGTCGGGCGCCGTTACGATCGTCCAGGGCTACGGCGCGGAGAACCGCGTGATCGCCGTGCACGGCCCGCACCGCTTCCTCGGCGAGCTCAACCTGCTGACGGGCGCGCGCGCGTACCTGACGGCCGTCGTGCGCGACGCCGGCGAGGTGGTCGAGGTTCCGGTCGCGGCGCTGCTTGGGCTCGTCGCCGAAGACGAGGAGCTCGCCAACCTGATCCTGCGCGCATACCTTGCGCGCCGCGCGATCCTGATCGAGGCAGAAGCCGGCATCAAGGTGATCGGCTCGCGCTACTCGCCCGCCACGCGCAGCCTGCGCGAGTTCCTTCAGCGTAACCGCATGCCCTATCAGTGGATGGACCTCGAGAGCGACGCCGAGGCGGAGGTCCTGCTGCGGGCGCTCGCGGTGGCGCCGTGCGAGACCCCGGTCGTGCTCGCCGGCGAGTGCGTCCTTCGCAACCCCTCGAACGCGGAGCTCGCGTCCGCGCTCGGCCTCGGCGCGCGCGGAGCGCCGCCGGCGCTGTGCGACCTGGTGGTCGTCGGCGGCGGGCCCGCCGGGTTGGCGGCCGCGCTGTACGGGGCCTCGGAGGGTCTCGACACGCAGGCGATCGACGCGCTCGCGTTCGGCGGCCAGGCGAGCACGTCCTCGCGCATCGAGAACTACCTCGGCTTCCCGACGGGCATATCCGGCAGCGAGCTCGCTGAACGTGCGTCGCTGCAGGCGCGCAAGTTCGGCGCGCGCCTGGTGGTGCCCGCGCAGGCGATCGGCTTTGCCCAGGACGACGGCCACTACTCGATCGAGCTGGCGGACGGCACGACGGTCAACGGCCGCACCGTGATCGTCGCAACCGGCGCGCAGTACCGCAAGCTCGAGGTTCCCGAGCTCGAGCGCTACGAGGGCATGGGCGTCTACTACGCCGCCACGCAGGCCGAGGCGCAGATGTGCGGAGAGGATGACGTCCTGATCGTCGGCGGCGGCAACTCCGCGGGACAGGCGGCGATGTTCCTCTCCCGGCACGCCAAGAGCTGTCGCCTCTTGATCCGCGGCGGCGATCTCGGCAAGTCGATGTCGCGCTACCTCGTCGACGAGATCGATGGCCGCGAGCAGGTCGAGGTGGCCACACACTGTGAAGTCGCCGAGCTGAAGGGCGAAGGCGGGCTCGCCGCCGTGGTCGTTCGTGACACGCGCACGGGGGCGCTCAGCGAGCTCTCGGCGAATGCCCTGTTCGTGTTCGTCGGCGCCTCGCCCCACACCGACTGGCTGCGGGGAGAGGTGGCGATGGACGAGGACTGCTTCCTGCTCACGGGACGCGATGTCCAAGCTGAGGATCTCGGCGCCCACGGCGAGGAGGGCCCGTACTTCCTAGAGACGAGTCGCCCGGGGGTGTTCGCGGTAGGAGACGTGCACTCCGGATCGATCAAGCGCGTCGCCTCCGCCGTGGGCGAGGGCTCGATGGCGGTGCGCCTCGTGCACCAGCGCCTCGCGGCTAGCTGATGGCGTAAATCTTGCCGCTCGCCCACGAGCCAACGAGCAGTGAGCCGTCGGGCGCGAGCGCCAGCGCCAGCGGGTTCGCGATGCCCGTCAAAAACGGCGTCACCGCTGCCTCGTATTCGGAGCCGCGCCGTTCGATCGCGGCGCTCTGGACCTTGCCGAGCTCCCACTCGGCTACGAGCGCCGAGGTGCCTGAGCCACCCGCGAGCTTGCCGGATACGAACACGACGCCGCCGGCGGCTGCGTGTTTGTCGAGCACCGCCGTCGGTGCGGGGACGCCGCGGCACGCCGACCCTCCCTGCCCGTAGCAGGCGGGAGAGCCCCAATGCTGCCCTTCGCGGACCCGCGAGAGCCAATCGCCGGGCGTCTTTGCGCCGAGATCGTCGCGCTGGTTCATGCTCGCGAACAGTTCGCTCGTGCCGGGCAGGAAGGCGAGCCCGAACGGCGCCCGGATGCCCCCCGCATAGATGCGCAGGTCGCTGCCGTCGGGGTTGAAGGAGACGATCGCCCCGGCGAAGGGCGAAGCCGGCTTGCAGTGATCGCACGGGGCGCTCACGCCCATCAGGAAGCGGCCGTCGCTCCCCATCACGAGCAGGTTGTTCTCGGCGCCGGCGACGGGGCCGGCCAAGACCTCCGAGTGCTCGGTGAAGCGTGTGCCGTTGAACGCGCCGTATGAGTCCACGCGCCCGACGGAGGCCACATACAGCCTGCCGCGATACCAGTCGAGGCCCAGCGGGTCATCGAGCCCGCTGATGACCTCGCGCGCAGGCGCGCCCGCCTTCGCGATCACGTAGACGCCGTCGTGCGTATGCGTTTCCAGGCCGGCCGCCGTCAGCCACAGGCGCCCCTGCGGGTCAAACGCGAAGGCCGCCGTGGTCGCCGGGCCCTGCGCGTAGAGCCTCGCCTTCAGGCCGGCGCGCCCGTGCACGCCTGCGCCGATCGCTACGAGCGCGGCGCTGCGCCGAGGGCTGGCGCTCGAGCCGCAGCCCGCGATCGCGAGGAGCGTCGCAGCTGCGAGTGCCGGCCCGAGCAGCAGGCCGCGAAGGTGAGACCTCATGGCCTCCCTAGCCCCCCCGCCCGGGCTGCCGCGGCTGAGGGCTCGCCGCAGCCCGCGCTTGAGGGGGGAGCACGGTCGCTCAAGCCAACGAACGGCCGCGCTTACTGGTAGGTGGCCCCGGGTGGCGGCCCCGAGTAGCTCGAGCCCGCGCCCGAGCCGGACGAGGAGGAGCCCATGTTGGGGCAGGGGCCCTTGGTCCCCGATGGCGGCGTGGAGGGCTTGGCTTGCTGCGTGGAGGTGCCGGTGGAGCCAGTTGAGCCAGTGGAGCCCGTCGTCGCCGCCGAGGCACCGGAGATGCCGGCCGCCGCGCCGCCGGTCGCGAGGGCCCCCGCCACCATCGTCGCCCCGAGCATTCTCGATATGCGCATTGCGTGTCCCTTCTTTGAGGTTGTGGGAGATGCCGCGTCCCATCATTGATGGCCGGCATACGCCCGAGCTGTGTGGCGCGTAGGTCCTATGTAAGAACCCCCGGGCGCCGGTCTTCTTCCCACATGCGGGTGACGCACGGCCAGGTCATGCTCGCACGTACGCGTGAGCTCTACCGGAAGATCCCCTATGCGGAGGATCGTGTACAGCCTGTGGTCTGTCGAGAGTGTGAGCATGGCCTTCACGAGGCGGGCCGGCTGGCTCGGGCGGACACGCAGCGCGCTGCGTGATGAGCGCAATCTGCTCGACGTCCTGCTCGACAGCCTCGACGCCGCCGTGGTCGCATGCGGGAGCGATGGTCAGCTGACTCACATCAACCGACGGGCCGTCGAGCTGATGGGCATGGACGGATCGATGGGATCGGATCCGACGACGTGGACCGGACAGGTGAGACCGAGGACGGCCGAGGGCGTGCCGCTCGAGCTCGAGGATCTGCCGATTATGCGTGCGCTGAAAGGGGAAGTTGTACGTGGTGTAGACCTGCTGATCCAGACCGGACGCGGCGAGAAGCTGCTGAGCACGACAGCCAATCCGGTCTTCAACGGCAAGCGCACCCAGGTCGGCGCCGTCGCTGTGTTCGCAGACGTCACGGCACAGCGCCAGAGAGAGGAAAAAATGCGTGAGGACCTACGCGCGGTGAACCTGGCGATCGATATGGAAGAGGCGATCGTGGACGGGCGCCTCGTGCTCTATGCGCAGCCGATCATCGATCTGAAGACGGGAGAGACGGCGCTGGAGGAGCTGTTGCTGCGAGTGCGCTCGCGCGACGGAGTGCTGGTGAGCCCCTGTGGGTTCCTCGAGGTGGCCGAGCGTTACGGAACGGTGGCGACGGTGGACGAGTGGGTCTTCCTGCAGGCGGTCAAGGTGGCGGCGCCGGGGCGGCCGGTCGCTGTCAACGTATCCGCGCGCAGCGTCGCGCGATCGTCGTTTCTCGACCTGGTCGAAGGAACGCTCGAGCGTGAGGGCGTCAATCCGTCCCTGATCACGTTCGAGATAACCGAGACGACGGTCATCTCGGACATCGTGGGGGCGACGCGCTTCACCGAACGGCTCGAGGCGATCGGCTGCCGCTTCGCGCTCGATGACTTCGGGACGGGCTACGCACCACTCACCTATCTCAAGCATCTCCCCATCCGCTATCTGAAGATCGACATCGAGTTCGTCAGGGACCTCGTCGACAGCGGGCGCTCGCGCGGGGTGGCCGCCGGCATCGTGGGGCTCGCCGCCGGCCTCGGTCAGCTGACGATCGCGGAGGGAGTTGAGAACGCCGCGACGCTCGCGCTGCTGCGCGAGCTCGGGGTCGACCTCGCGCAGGGATTTCACATCGGCAGGCCGGCGCCGATTGCCCGCATGGCGCCCCCGCTCGCGAGGGCGATCGCGAAAGTGTGAGCGGGGCAGGGAGCTTTCGACCCCGCCGCCGGCCCAACGCGACGCGCAGACGACGGGCGAACGGCGGCGCATGACTGGCGCCCCGGCAGACGACTTAGGGTCCCCTAAGTAGCATTCCCGTTGTGTGGTATGGTCCTGCCGCGATATCCGAGTCCAGCCGTCGGATTTCCCCCGCCACCCCCAAAGCACTGTGCGAGAGCCCCGATCGATGATGAGAGCACGGCGCGTCGGCGCGCTCGTCGTTTTGCTCGCGCTCACGCTCGCCTGCGTGGCGGGCTGTGGAGGCTCGGGCGCCAACTCGCTGACGCTCTACAACGGCCAGCACATACAGACGACCGACTCGCTCGTCGCGGCGTTCGAAAAGGCGACGGGCATCAAGGTGAACGTGCGCAGCGACGACGAGGACGTCCTGGCCGACGAGATCGTGACGGAGGGCTCCAACTCCCCTGCGGATGTCATCTACACAGAGAACTCGCCGGCGCTCGAGTACCTCGAGGGCAAGGGCCTGCTCGCGCCCGTCGATCCGGCGACGCTCGCGCACACCCCCAGCGGCTATGACTCCCCTGCGGGGGACTGGGTCGGCGTGTCGGCGCGGGTGAGCGTGTTGATCTACAACCCCAGCCTGATCAGCGCGAGCCAGTTGCCCTCGAGCGTCAGCGAACTCGCCGATCCGAAGTACAGGGGCAAGCTCGCGTTCGCCGCCGGCGAGACCGACTTCCAGCCGATCGTGACCTCCTACGCGCGCACCTACGGCGAAGCGGCCGCGCTGAAGTGGCTCGAAGCGATCAAGGAAAACGCCGGCGCTCACGTATACCCGGACAACGAGACGATCAGCGCCGAGGTGAACCGCGGCGCGGTCGCGTTCGGGGTGGTCAACCAGTACTACTGGTACCGCATGCGCGCCGAGCTCGGGGCGGAAAGCATCCACTCCAAGATCACCTACTTCGCTCCCCGGGATCCCGGCTACGTGTTCGACGTATCGAGCGCCGGGATTCTCAAGTCATCCCGACACCAGGGGAACGCGCAGAGGTTCCTCGCCTTCATCGTGAGCAGGCAGGGACAGGAAATCATCGCCCACTCGTTGAGCTATGAGTACCCGATCGCCTCGGGGGTTCACATCGCCGCAGCGGAGACGCCGTTCGACGAGCTTCAGCCCAACCCGATCACGATCGCCGAGCTCGGCGACGGCTCGACGGCGATAGCGCTGCTGCGCAAGGCCGGTCTGCTGTGAGGCGCCCCATGCTGGCAGCGCGCTCGCGATGAGCGCCCCACCGGCGCCAGCCGCTCGCACGGCATCGCCGGTGGCCTTGCGCCGCGAGCCCGCCCCCGTGGCTCGCCGCGCTCGCCCCTGGGGGCTGTTGGCGTTGAGCGTGGCGGTGGCGGTGGTGCTGGTGGGGCCGCTGGTGTTCCTGCTCGTGGAGGCGCACGGCGCCGGGACTTCGCGGGTCGCGCAGCTCGTCTTCCGCTCGCTTACGGCGGAACTCTTGTGGAACACGGTGCGCCTGACGGTGGTGGTGACGCTTTTGTGCGCGGTGATCGGCACCGCGGCGGCGTGGTTCGTCGAGCGCACCGACCTGCCGGGGCGGCGCGTGTGGGCGGTGCTCGTAGTGGTGCCGCTCGCGATCCCCGACTTCGTCGTGAGCTTCGGCTGGGCGTCGCTGAGCGCCTGGGTGGAGGGCTTCCGCGGCGCCGTGCTGGTGATGACGCTGGCGGTCTACCCGTTGGTGTACCTGCCGGTGGCCGCGAGCTTCCGCAACGCCGACCCCGGCCAGGAGGAGGTGGCGCGCAGCCTCGGCGCGGGGCGCTTGGCGACGTTCTGGCGCATCACGCTGGGGCAGGCCCGGGTGGCGATCTTCGGGGGCTGTCTGCTGGTCGCGCTCGTGATACTCGCAGAGTACGGCGCGTTTGAGATCCTCGGCTACCAGACCTTCACGACTGAGATCTTCACCGAGTTCAACGTCTCCTTCAACGTTCCCACAGCCTCGGCGCTGGCGCTCGTGCTCGTGGTGCTGAGCCTGTTGATCCTCTCCGGCGAGGGCTTGGCGCGCGGGCGCGCGCGCGTGAGCAGGTCGGGGCCGCTCGCGCAGAGGGTCACCCCCCGCCGCCAGCTGGGACGCGCGCGAGTCCCCGTGCTCGCCGGCTTCACGGCGCTCGTCGCGCTGGCGCTCGGTGTGCCGGTGGGGGCGAGCGTCTACTGGCTCATCGAGGCGGGGCACGCCTACCTGGCAGGCGTCTCGCTCGTGGACGCCGCCTGGCATACCGCTCTCTACAGCGCCCTCGCGGGAGGCGTGGCGACGCTGATGGCGCTACCGGTGGCGATGCTCGCCCTGCGCCACCGTGGACGCGTCTATCAGCTGCTCGAGCGAAGCACCTACCTCGTCCTGGCCGTCCCCGGGATCGTCGTCGCGTTCGCGTTCTCCTACTTCAGCGAGCGCTACGCCGGCGGCTTTCTCTATCAGAGCGCTCCCCTGCTCGTGCTCGCCTACGCGATCCTGTTCTTCCCGCTCGCCCTCGTCGGCGTGCGCGCCTCGCTCGCGCAGGCGCCGCCCGGCCTCGAGGAGGTCGCGCGCTCGCTCGGCCAGCGGCGGCTGGCGGTGCTGTGGCGGGTGACGCTCCCCCTGATCGCGCCCGGGCTGGGCGCTGCGTTCTGTCTGGTGTTCCTCTCGGCGGTCACCGAGCTGACGGCGACGCTGATCCTGATCCCGACCGGTGTGCAGACGCTGGCGACGCAGTTCTGGGCCTACCAGCAGAACCTCGCCTACGGCCAGGCCGCGCCGTTCGCGCTGGCGATCATGGCGATCGCCGTCGTGCCGAGCTACGTGCTCGGCCGCTTCTTCGACAGGCTCCCGTCGAGAGCCGCGGTCGCAACGTGAACAGCCTCGAGATCAGCGACCTGCACAAGAGCTTCGGTGCCCAGTCGGTGCTCGCCGGCCTGGACCTCGAGATCCCCGCCGGCTCACTCACGGCGATCCTCGGAGCTTCGGGCAGCGGCAAGACGACGCTCTTGCGGCTGCTGGCGGGCTTCGAGACACCCGACCGCGGCACGATCAGGATCGGCGAGCAGGTGGCCGACGCCCCCGGCGCCCACGTCCGTCCCGAGCAGCGCAGGATCGGCTACGTGCCACAGGAGGGCGGCCTCTTCCCCCACCTCAACGTCGAGCGCAACGTCGCCTTCGGCCTTCCGCGCGCGGCCCGGCGGGGCGGCGTCGGCGAGCTGCTCGAGATGGTCGGGCTTGCGGGGCTCGCGCGCCGCTACCCCCACCAGCTCTCCGGCGGCCAGCAGCAGCGGGTGGCGCTGGCGCGGGCGCTCGCGGTCAAGCCTGAGGTCGTGCTCCTGGACGAGCCGTTCGCCTCGCTCGACGCCCACCAGCGCGCTAGCGTTCGTGAGGAGGTCTCAAGGATCTTGCGCGACTCCGCCTCAACGACGCTGCTCGTCACCCACGACCAGGACGAGGCGCTCTCGATCGCCGACCTCGTCGCCGTCCTGCGTGACGGCGCGATCGCCCAGTGCGCCACGCCGCGGGAGCTCTACGCGCAGCCGCTCGACGACGAGCTCGCGCGCTTCGTCGGCGAGGCCAACCTGATCGAGGGCGTCCTGCACGGCGGCCTCGTGCAGACACCGCTGGGCGAGCTACGCGCCAACTGGCACGGTGAGCCCCTGCCCACACCCTCGCCGGTGACGATCCTCATCCGTCCCGAGCAGATCGAGCTTCATCCCCCGGACCACCAGGGCGGCCTACCCGGACGGATCGTCAAGTCCGGCTACCACGGCCATGACATGCTGTTGGCGGTGGAGATCGAAGAGGGGCCGGCACTGCGTCTGCTCACGGTTCGCACACTCGGCGACATCGAGCTCGCGCGCGGAGCGAACGTCAGGCTGAGCGCCCACGGGAGCGCGCTCGTGTGGCCGGCCCGATCGGCCAACGCGGAGGAGGCTCGCGATGGCTGAAGCGAGCCCGCAGCGCGAGAGCAACCGCTGGGCGGTGCTGGCCCTGCTGGGCGTCGCGCAGCTGATGGTCGTGCTCGATGCGACGATCGTGAACATCGCGCTGCCCTCGGCGCAACGCGATCTCGGCTTCTCCACCGACAGCCGCCAGTGGGTCGTGACCGCGTACGCGCTGTCCTTCGGCAGCCTGCTGCTGTTGGGGGGAAAGCTCGGCGACCTGTTCGGGCGCAAGTGGACGTTCATCGCGGGGCTGATCGGCTTCGCGGGAGCCTCGGCGATCGGCGGGCTCGCCCAGTCGTTCGGGATGCTCGTGGGCGCGCGCGCCCTGCAGGGCGCCTTCGGCGCGCTGCTCGCTCCCTCGGCGCTCTCGCTTTTGACGATCACCTTCGCCGGCTCGCCCGACCGGGCGAAGGCGTTCGGCATCTTCGGCGCGATCGCGGGTGGTGGCGCGTCGGTGGGGCTGCTCCTCGGCGGGGTGCTCACGCAGGCGCTCTCCTGGAGATGGTGTCTGTACGTGAACCTGGCGATCGCGCTGCCGACGGTGTTCGCGGCGCTGCGGCTGATCCGAAACCAGCCTCCGCAGGAGCGCGCGCACATCGACATCCCCGGCGTGGCGCTCGCCGGCGGCGGCCTGTTCGCGCTCGTGTACGGCTTCTCCAACGCCGAGACGCACTCGTGGACGACGCCGGTGACGATCATCGCGCTCGCCGCGAGCGTGGTCCTGCTCGCCGCGTTCGCGACGGTCGAGCGCCGCAAGACGAATCCGCTGCTGCCGCTGCACATCGTCCTTGACCGCGCCCGCGGTGGCGCCTACCTGTCGATCGCGCTCGCCGGGGCGGGGGTCTTCGCGGTGTTCCTTTTCTTGACCTACTACATGCAGACGAGTCTCGGCTTCTCCCCCGTGAAGACCGGCCTCTCGTTCCTGCCGATGACGGCCGTGCTCGTTGCGACCTCGACGACCGTGCAGACGAAAGTGCTCTATCGCACGGGCGCAAAGCCGCTGGTCGCATCTGGGATGGCGCTCGGGGTGATCTCGATGCTCCTGCTCACGCGCCTCTCACCCGGAGCCAGCTACGCGAGCCACGTGCTGCCCTCGCTGCTCATCATCGGCCTCGGAATGGGCTGCATCTTCGCGCCCTCTTTCAGCACGGCCACGCTCCGGGTCGACGGCTCGGATGCGGGCGTCGCCTCGGCGATGGTCAACACCTCCCAACAGGTCGGCGGCTCGGTCGGCACGGCGCTCCTGAGCACGCTGTTCGCGAGCGCGGCCGCCGCCTACGCGAGCAGCCACGCGCGCACACCAGCGCTGGCCGGCGCGGCGGCGATCCACGGCTACACGGTCGCCTTCGCGTGGGCCGCCGGGATCTTCGCGCTCGGCCTCCTGCTCGCGCTCCTGATCCTCCCCGCGAAGGAGAAGGTCCCGGCGAGCGCGCGAGCACCCCGACCGCCGCTCACGGCGAACCTCACCGCCGTGCTCATCACCGGCCCCTGCTGCCACTTCGCCGTGAGCGCGCACGTCGGGCGCGCCGCGGCGACGGAGGGCGCCCTGGACGCTGAGGCGAGCGCGAGGAGCGGGGCGCCGGCGGCGTGAGCGTGAGCGGCGCCTAGGAGGCGCTCGAGGCGGGGACGCCCGCGAGCACGACATCGAGCAGGCCGGGGAAGCGCTCGTCGAGGTCGTCCCTGCGCAGGCTGTTCAGCCGCGCGGTGCCCTCCTCGCGCTGCTCGATCACGCCGGCCTCGCGCAGGACGCGGAAGTGATGGGTGAGCGTCGACTTGGTCACGTCGAGCTCGAAGGAGCCGCAGCGCCGCGGCACCGGATCCTCGGCCAGGCAGCGCACGATGGCGAGGCGCTGGGGGTCTGAGAGCGCGTGCAGCACGTCGGGCAGCGCCAGCTCGTCGCGGTCGGGATGGTGGAGACTCATGAGCTCATTGTACGACGATTATCGTAGATATGATACGATGCTCGTCATACTAACGAACTTGAAGGAAGCGACGCCGATGAACAAGCCCCCCGCGCCGATCACAACACCCCCGGTGGCGGCCGCCTCGCGCACCAGCTCGAGCGCGCTATTGCTCCTGATCTGCCTGGCCCAGTTCATGGTCATCCTGGACATCTCGATCGTCAACGTGGCGCTGCCATCGATCCGCACGGGCCTTCACTTCAGCACGACGGGCCTGGGATGGGTGATCAACGCGTACACGATCACGTTCGGCGGCTTCCTGTTGCTGGGCGGCAGGGCGGCTGATCTCTTGGGGCGCCGGCGCGTTTTCCTCACGGGCACGGCGCTCTTCAGCATCGCCTCGATCCTGTGCGCGTTTGCGAGCTCGCGCGGCCTCTTGATCGGGGCGCGCACGCTGCAGGGCTTCGGCGGCGCGATCCTCTCCCCGGCGAGCCTGTCGATCATCACGACGTCCTTCCGCGAGGGTCGCGAGCGCAACCGGGCGCTCGGCGTGTGGGGCGCGATGGGGGGCGTCGGCGGCGCCTCGGGCGTCCTGCTCGGCGGCCTGCTCACGCAGGGCTTCGGCTGGCCGGCGATCTTCTTCATCAACGCGCCGATCGGCGCGGCGGTCGTGTTCGCGGGCCTGCGCATCATCCCGGAGTCAAGGCGCACTGACATGCACCGCCACTTCGACGTGGCGGGCGCGACGCTCGTGACGCTCGGCCTCGTGGTGGCGGTGTACGGGATCGTGCGCAGCGAGAGCCTCGGCTGGGTCTCGGCCGGCGTGCTCGGCCCGCTCGCGCTCTCGCTCGGATTGCTGGCGGCCTTCGCGCTCGTCGAGGGGCGCTTCGCGGCGGCCCCGCTGTTGCCGCTGCGGGTGCTGCGGATGGCTCGCCTGCGCGCGGCCAACCTGGTGATCGTGCTGCTGTACGCGGGCACCTTCTCGATGTGGTTCTTCCTCACGCTCTACCTGCAGGAGGTGCTCGGCTTCAGCGCGCTGCACACGGGCCTCGCGTTCCTGCCGATGACCTTGAGCGTGGCCGCGGGCGCGACGCTCGCGCCGCGGATCGTCGCACGCGTGGGCGTACGCCCGGTGCTCACGGCGGGCCTGTTGAGCGCGACTGTCGGCCTCGCGCTGCTCACGGGCATAAGGCCGGGCGCCGACTTCTTCACGGCGGTCCTCCCGGGCGGCGTGCTCGCCGCCGCCGGCCTCGGCTTCGCGCTCGTGCCGGCGACGATCGCGGCGGTCCAGGGGGTGGGCGCGGCGCAGGCCGGCCTCGCCTCGGGCCTCTTGAACACATCGCGGCTCGTGGGCGGCGCGCTCGGCCTGGCGGTGCTGAGCACGCTGGCGGACTCGCACACGGCCCACCAGCTCGCGGGCGGCGCCTCGTCCCTCGGCGCGCTGACGAGCGGCTACCAGCTCGCGTTCGGCCTCGGGGCGATCCTGTGCGCGCTCGGCGCGGCGGCGGGCGTGACGCTCCTGCGCGCCCACGCCGGCGAGGCAGCGGACACGTCGAAAACAAGACAGAGTCCCGATATGGCCTTGGCGCAGGTATCATTGGCGCATGGCGACAGTGGCCGGATCGGAGTGGGCGGAGCACGCGCGGGCGGTGCTCGACCAGGCGGGCCACCGCAAGGGTGGAGCGCGCGATGCGATCATCGGGCTGCTCTCGAGCCAGTCGTGCGCACTGAGCGCATTTGAGATCGAAGACCACCTGCGCGCGGGCAAGCGGCGGGTGGCGCGGGCGAGCATCTACCGCGTGCTCGAGCTGCTGCAGGAGCGCGGCCTCGTGGCGCGCCTGGAGCTGGGGGGCGGCATGACCCGCTATGAGCTGATCGACCCCGCGGGCGCCCACCACCACCACCTGCTGTGCGACTCCTGCGGGCGCGTCGTGCCCTTCGACGACGGCGACCTCGAGCGCTCGATCGATCGCCTCTCGCGTCGCCTGGGCTTCGACACACGCGAGCACGAGATCGTGCTGCGCGGCGCCTGCTCGGCCTGTCAGGCCTAGCCGGCCTGCCATCTCGCCGCGTTGCGGGGCTCTCGAGCGTGTGCCAAGAAAGAGACTCAGACTCAATATATGTTAGGGTTCGTCGGCCGCGTCGCGACGGCGCGCGTTAGCACACCTAGTCAGCGAGGTAGCCGGTGAAGAGAAGCCGTGGCCGCATCCAGCTCCGCCCTGTGATCCTCGCCGCGCCCCTGGCAGCGCTGGCGCTCGCCGGGTGCGGGAGCAGCTCCTCGAGCACCTCGTCGAAGGGCACGATCGACGCGGTGGGCGCGGAGAACGAGTACGCGAACGTGATCGAACAGATCGGCGGGCGCTACGTGAAGGTCACGGCGATCGAGAGCAACCCGAACACCGACCCTCACACCTTCGAGGCCAGCCCGAGCGTCGCTGAGGCGGTCAGCTCGGCGAGCCTCTTGGTCGAAAACGGCGTCGGCTACGACACGTACATGGAGAAGATCGAGGCGGCCTCGCCGAGCTCCTCGCGCAAGGTCATAAACGTCCAGCGCCTGCTCCGCCTGCCGGACTCAACTGCCAACCCGCACCTCTGGTACAAACCGGAAACGATGCCGGCGCTCGCGAAGGCGCTGGCGAGCGACCTGACGAGGCTGCAGCCCGAGCACGCCGCCTACTTCCAGGCCAACGCGCGCGCCTTCGAAGCCTCGCTCGAGCCGTGGCTCACGGCACTCGCGGAATTTCGCAAGCGCTACGCGGGAACGACGGTCGCCACGACGGAGCCGGTCGGCGACTACATGCTCGAAGCGGCGGGGGTGAAGAACCTCACTCCCTTCACCCTGCAGGCCTCGATCATGAACGGCACCGACCCGGCGCCCCAGAACGTGACCTTCCAGGAAGCCCTGTTCTCGGCTCACAAGGTGAAGGTGTTCGTCTACAACCAGCAGGTCACGGACTCGCTCACGGCGTCGTTCCTGAAGGCAGCGCAGCACGAGGGGATTCCGGTGGTGGGCGTGTACGAGACGATGCCGACGCCGGGCTATGACTACCAGTCGTGGATGCTCGCCAAGGTCAAGGCGCTCGAAAGAGCGGTGAGCCAGGGCGTCTCGACGCAGAAGCTGTGAGCGCAGCCCCGCACGCGCCCGGCGCGGCGATCCTCGAGGCGCAGGGGATCGAGGTGCGCCTGGGCGGGCGCGAGGTCCTCGACGGGGTGAGCTTCACGATCGCGCCGGGGGAGTTCACGGGGCTGATCGGCTCAAACGGCGCGGGCAAGACGACGCTCTTTCGCGTGATCTTGGGCCTGCAGGCGGCGAGCGCGGGGAGCGTTCTAATCGGCGGGCAACCGCGCGCGCGAGCGCGCCAACTAATCGGTTACGTGCCGCAGAAGTTCCTGCTCGACCCCGATCTGCCGCTCCGCGCACGCGACCTCGTCGGTCTCGGCGTGGACGCGCACAAGCTCGGCGTGCCGCGCCCCTCGCGCGCGCGCCGCGCGCTCGTCGAGGAGATGCTCGAGGCGGTCGACGCGAGCAGCTTTGCGGACACGCGCGTGGGCCGCCTGTCGGGGGGTGAGCAGCAGCGCATCCTGATCGCGCACGCGCTGATCGGGCGCCCGCGACTGCTGCTGCTCGATGAGCCGCTCGCGAACCTCGACCTGCGAAGCGCCGCCAAGGTGGTCGCGCTGCTAGCGCGCATCACGCGCGAGCAGGAGATCGCGGTGCTCATCTCAGCCCACGAGGTCAACCCGCTGCTGGGGGTGATGGACCGCATCGTCTACCTCGCCCGCGGGCGCGCGGCGAGCGGCAGCACCGATGAGGTCGTGCGCGCGGACGTGCTCAGCGAGCTCTACGGCCATCACGTCGACGTCCTGGACGTTCACGGGCGCGTGCTGATCGTGGCCGGCGCCGGTGAGGACTCCGACCTGGCCGGCCACGAGGTCAGCTTCCCCGGCACGGATGTGACAAAGGGCGCAGAGGTCGGCTCGTGAGCGATTTCCTGAGCCCGATCTTCGCGCGGGGGTTCTTCGAAAGCGCTGTCGTGCACACGGGCCTCGGCGTGGGCACGCTGGTCGCGATCGTGGCGGGCGTCGTGGGTGTGTTCACGGTCGTGCGCGGGCAGTCCTTCGCGGGTGAGGCCTTCGGCGACATCGGCACGACGGGCGGCGCGGGGGCGTACCTTGTGGGGATCGGGGCGCTGTGGGGGTTCGTGATCTCAAACGTGATCGCGGCGGGCGCGATGGAGATGATCGGCATCCAGCGCCCGCGCGGGCGCGACCTCGCGACGGGGATCGTGCTCGGCGCCGGGATCGGCCTGGCCGCGCTGTTCCTGTACCTGTACACGGTCGGCCACAGCACGACGGGTGCGACCGTGACGATCCTGTTCGGCTCGCTGTTCGCGATCTCGACCGCGACGGTCCCGCTGGTAGTGGTTTTCAGCGTGCTCGTGCTCACGATCACGCTGGCGCTCTACCGCCCGCTGCTGCTGAGCTCGGTGAGCGCCGAGATGGCGGCGGCCCGCGGCATCCCCGTGCGGCTCGTCGGCGCGCTCTACCTGCTCGCGCTCGCGCTCGCGACGGCGCTCGCGGCGATCACGATCGGCACGATCCTCAGCACGGCCCTGCTGATCGGCCCGGCGGCGAGCGCGCTTCGCCTCACGAGGCGCCCGCTGACGGCGCTGGTGGCGGCCGCGGGGATCGGGGTTGGCTGCGTGTGGGTGGGGATCGTGCTCGCCTACGACAGCTTCACCTGGCCCCCCGCCGGTCACGGGGGTTGGCCGGTGAGCTTCTTCGTGGTGGCGCTCGTGTTCATCGCCTACCTCCTCTCGGGCGTCCCCGAGGCCCGCCGCCGGCGCCGCGCCGTCGAGCCCGTCCATCCGGTCGCGCTGGCGCAGCCGGCGAGCCCGAGCTAGGCCCGCGCGGGCTAGGACGCAGCAGTGTTCTCGGGCTTCATGGTCAACGCATGGACGGTCGCGAGCATGGTCGCGGTCGTTGCGGGAGTGGTCGGCTTCTTCACCGTCCTGCGCGGCTCGGCGTTCGCGGCACACGCCCTACCCAACGGCTCGTTCGCGGGCGCGGCGGGCGCGAGCCTCGTCGGCGTGAGCACGCTGCTTGGCCTCGGCGTCTTCTCGCTGGGTGGCGCGCTGGGGATCGGCCTGCTCGGGCGCAGGGGCCGCCACGACGTGGCGACGGCGCTGACGCTCGTGATGATGCTCGCCCTCGGAGCGCTGTTCCTGAGCTTTAGCACGGAGTACGCGCCGGAGGTCTACTCGCTGCTCTTTGGAGAGGTGTTGGGGATCGCGAGCAACGAGATCGCGCCGACGGCAATCCTTGGCCTTGCGTGCATCATCGCGATCGCGATCCTGTACCGCCCGTTGATGCTCTCCTCGGTCCTGCCCGAGGTCGGAGAGGCCCGCGGTGTGGGCGCCTTTCGCATGGAGATGCTGTTCCTCGCCGTGCTCGCCCTGGCGACGACGATGACCGTCCCCGTCGTGGGCACGCTGCTGATCTTCAGCCTCATGATCGGAGCGCCGGCGGCGGCGCGGTCGTTCACAGATAGACCCCTCGTGGCGATGGCGCTGTCGGTCGCGTTGGCGCTCGCGATTGTTTGGATCGCGATCGCGGCTTCGTATGAAACTAACTACCCCGTGGGGTTTTTTGTGGGGTGTGGGAGCGCGGTGTCGTACACGGTGGGGCGGGGGTGGGTGGCTTGGCGGGGCCGGCGGAGGGTCGGGCCGGCGCTTGGCTAGAGGTCGTTCGTGGCTGAAGCTGGCCGCAATTCGGCCGAGTATTTGCCTTTATTTGCGTTTCCTAATAATCGTCTGGCGCCACCAGCGTCCTCCCGGCTCCAACGAGCTTCCAGTGGGGAAGACCTGCGCTGAGGCCCTATCCATCGCAGCGCGAGAGCCGTGAGCCGGGCTGGGTCTCACGGAGACTGGGTTTGTAGGTTCCAACTTTCATTTGACGGGGCGGTTCCCCTGTCTTTCACAGCGTAGAGTTCCTCGACTTCTCGGGGTGGCCGGTCGTCGAGTGCTTCGTGTAGACGCTCGTTGTTGAACCAGGCGACGTACTCGACGACGGCGAGCTCGAGCTGCGAGCGTGTTGCCCACACGCGGTCTGCGATCAGCTCGGTCTTGGCACTTCCTGCAGGAGTACGGGCGCGTGCTCTGGAACGAGGTCGAGGCCTCTCCGATACGCGCCCGCGACGTCAGAGGGGCCCAAGCCCTCATCTCCGAGGCTCTGAGCCGGCGCTTCTTCAGAGACCGCTTCGAGATGGCCTCCGATGCTGAGCAGCGCTATTTGTCATCGATGGCCGACCTCGGCGATGAGCCCGCTAGAACCGCGGAGGTGGCCAAACGTGCGGGCTACCGAGATGTCGGCGGCGCGTCGCTACTGCGCGAGAACCTCATGCGCAAGGACCTCATCTACAGCCCCCGCCGCGGCCTCGTCGCCTTCACCGTGCCGCTCTTCGCCGCCTACGTGCGCGAGCAGCATCCGCTTGCCAGCTTCGATGAGTAGCGGGCCGGGCTGTCTGTATGTGGCTTTATTTGCAAAGACACATAAACTAGTCGTCGCCAGCGGGCTGCTCGACCGCGTGCGGGGCCAGCGCCGGCTGCTCGCCGGACTCCACGGCCGCAGGGGCACCGGTCGTCGCTCCGTTTAGCGCCTCGCGCGCGTCCTCGAGCACCCGGTCGAGACGGGCTCGCTCGGGACCGTCGGTAGCGGACTCGCGCCGGCCCTGCGCTGCGGCGATCAGCGGCTGCAGCACGTCCATCGGCAGCGGGAAGACGATCGTCGAGCTCTGGTTGTTGCTCACCTCGATCAGTGTCTGCAGGTTGCGCAGCTGGATCGTCACGGGGTTGCGGCTGATCACGTCGGCGGCATCGTTGAGCCGGGCGGCGGCCTGGAACTCGCCCTCCGCGTTGATGATCTTCGCGCGGCGCTCGCGCTCGGCCTCCGCTTGGCGCGCCATCGCGTGCTGCATCCGCTCGGGAATCTCCACGTCCTTGATCTCGACCGCGGTGACCTTCACCCCCCAGGGCTCAGTCTGATCGTCGATGATGTGCTGGAGGTGCTCGTTCAAGCGCTCGCGCTCGGCCAGCAGCGCGTCGAGCTCGGCCTTGCCAAGCACCGAGCGCAGGGTCGTCTGCGCGATCTGCGAGGTCGCGGCGAGCACGTTCTCGATCTCGACCACCGACCTCGTGGGATCGATGACGCGGTAGTAGGCCACGGCGGTGACGCGCGCAGGCACGTTGTCGCGCGTGATGACCTCTTGGGCGGGAATCTCCAATGTGACGGTGCGCAGGCTCACGCGGACCATGCGGTCGATCGCCGGCCGCAGGAAGACCACTCCCGGTCCACGCGGGCTCGTCACGCGGCCGAGGCGAAAGACGACGCCCCGCTCGTACTCGCGCAGAACCCGCACCGAGGCGCCCGCGAGCACGAGGGCGGCGGCGGCCAGGCCGATCAGGACGAGGACGATCGCGAGGATCACGCGATCAACTCCCACTCCTCGGCGCGGCGCACCGACAGGGTCAGGCCGCTGACGCGCTCGACCACGATCGTGTCCCCCTCGCGCAACACCTGCTCGTCGCTCTCCAGGCGTTCGTGGCGCGCGCGCCAGAGCGCCCCGTCGACGAACACCTGGCCTGCGGACTCGCTCCAGCGGCGCACAACGCCGACGCGCCCGCACAGCGCCTCCGCGCCCGCCTGGATGCGCCCGCGCCCCGAACCGACCGCCGTTCGGGTCGCCAGCAGCGCCCAACCGCCAGCGGCGAGACCCAGTGCCACGCCGATCGGCACCGCAAGCACGGCGCCGCCGCCTAGCGCGGCGATCACGATGATCCCACCGACGGCCAGGGCCACCCCGCCGCCCACACCGAGAACCCCTCCGGGGGCGTGCGCCTCGGCAACCACCAGAATGGCGCCCATCAGAAGCAGCACAAAGCCAAGCGCGGTCATGTCAAGTCCTCACGCTCGATGATACGCCGCTCGCCTGGGCGAGCGTCGCGCTAGCCGTCACCCGAGCGTCGCGCTAGCCGCCACGCTGCCGTGCCATTAGACTCGTCCCGATGAGTATGCGCCGCCGAGCGGGCGTATCGCTGGGGGCTCGCGGGGGGACCGTGATCCTGCTGGCCCTGCTCGTGCTGAGCGCCTGGAGCCTCGCGTGGGCGCCCGCCGGCGCGCTGGCCTCCGGTGGAGTCTGGAGGGGCACCGCCGAGGGCATTCGCGTCGACGACCACGAGATCAACTCCGACGAACTGACCTCCTCGAGTGTCGCGAATTATCAAGTTGAGTTGAGCTACTCCTTCAGCGTCAGCCACGGCGTCGTAACCGGCACGGGCAACGGGTACTACACCGACGCTCACTGGCACCTATCAGGCGTCAACGGCAAGGAAGGCAGCTTCGACTGCGAACCGCCTGTCACGGGCGAACCGTTCAAAGTCGAGGTCAGCGGGCAGGCGAGCGGCCACGACGTGCTCTTGGACCTCGCGATACCCGACGCGACCGAGACGAACGAAGACACTCCCTGTGGCGCCAACTACACGGCCTATGCGACGAGCAGCCACTTCATGGCCGAATCCCTGGAAGCCGTGGGTGGCGATGCGCTTCATCTGTCAAGCGATGCGCCGACATCGAAGACGCTCGAAAAGACCAGCGAAACCGGCGACTCCGAAGACCAGAAAACCAGCGTGTACATCTGGTCCTTCTCCGTAACCCCGCCAGGCCCCGCCGAAAAGGAATCGCAGTCAGACGAAAGCTCCGGCCACTCGTGCTCACTGTCGCTCACGCACCTCGCGGCCAAGCCCTCGCCTGGGGCGGTGGGAAAACCGGTGGTCGTGTCATTCCACGTCTCCGCCGCGGCCAAAGCCTCGCTGCTCGTCACCCCCGCCGGCGGAGCGCCGAGCATCGTCGCCTCACGCTCGGTCCCCAAGGGCCCCAGCGAGCTCGTGTGGGGCGGCTGGCTCGGGAAACTGCCCGCGCCAGCCGGCCAGTACGCGCTGAGCGTGAAGACGAAGGCCTGCGGCAAGACGCGCTCAAAAGCGCTCACCGTGAGCCTGCACTGAAGCGGCTGAGGAAATCCCACACGAGCCAGCTCGCCGAGACGGTGCCCGTCTGCCCGGGGTCCGGCGGCAGCGCGCCCGGCAGCTGGTGCCCGCCGCCGAAGATCTCGATGTGCTCGACCGCGGTGCCCTGCACGCAGTCGGACCACTCGTAGCGCTCGACGCGGGGCGCGATCCGGCTCACGCTCTGCGCGCTCGTGCAGCCGTCGCGCGCGCGCCATTCGGCCAGCCACGGCCTCACGGCGCCCGTGCCGTCCGGCGGGAAGCCGTTGTAGGGCACCACGGTGTCGGCGGTGCCGTGCACCTCGATCACCGAGACCGGGTTGGTCGGCTCGCATGGCGGGAGCGCCGAGTACCCACCGGCGATCGAGGCGAAGGCCGCGAAGCGTGAGCTCAGCTCGCACGCGAGCAGCGTCGCCATGCTGCCGCCGTTGGAGACGCCGGCGGCGTACACGCGGCTCGTGTCCACGCACAGCTCGCTCTCCACGTATTCGAGCAGTGCGGCAACGAACTGAACGTCGTTCGGCCCGGCGTTGGGGTCGAGGTTCCAGAACGTGTGGCCCTCGTATTCCTCGATCGGGTCCGGGTAGAGCGCGATGAAGCCCTCCGCGTCGGCCACCACCGAGAAGCCCGAGTAGGGCTCGAAGAGCGCGCCGCCGGCTCCGCGCAGGGCGACGAGCAGCGGCAGGCGCTGCCCGGCCGGCGCCGGCGGGACGTACAGGATCGCCGTGCGCTCGACGCCGCCGCTCTCCAGCGTGATCTTGCTTTCGCCCGCCGGCGCGGCGCTCTGGCAGGGTGCGCTCACGCCCTGCGCGTGGCTCGGCCGCGCCGCGAGGAGCGCCACGGCGGCGAGCGCGACCATCAACGACAGCAGGCCGATGCGAAGGGCAGGCATTGCGGTGGCCGGGAACGATATGACGGTGGCTAGCGTGGGCACCTGCGTGAGCGCGCGAACCTTCCTCCCAGGGCGCATGACGGGAGCCCTGGCCCTGCTCCTGGGCGTGACCAGCCTCTGCCTGGGCCCCACGGACGCCGCCGCCGTGCTCGTATATGGAGGCATCAGCGCCCTACCGGGCGCGGGCGGCTGCCTGCGCGATCCCGCGGTCGCGCCTGGCGGCGGTGCGCCCTGCCCGGGCCTCGCGGATGGCCTCGCCGGCGCCCAGGCGCTCGCGGTGAGTCCGGATGGGAGCAACGTGTATGCGGCAGGCGAAAGCGCCGTCGTCGCGCTCGCTCGTGACAGCGCAACCGGCGCGCTGGCGCCTGCGCTCTCGCCGTCTCTCAGCGCCTGCGTGGCCTCCGAACCGAGCAGCGCGTGCGCGGCGAAGGACGCGGCGCTGGGCGGAGCGGACGCCATCGCGGTCAGCCCCGACGGTCGCTTCGTATACGTGGGCGCGTCCAATACGGCAGCCGTGAGCGCGTTCGCGCGAGGAGCGGGCGGCGTGCTGAGAGCGCTTGCGCGCAGCGTGGACGGCTACTCCGGCTGCGTGGCCGGCGTGGCGCTCACGGGCACCGAGCCGGCGCGCTGCGCGGCGCACATGCGCGCGCTGCGGGGTGTCGACGCGCTGGCGATCAGCCCCGATGGACGCTACCTCTATGCCGTCTCCTCCGGGCTCGCTCCCGGCACGGATTCGGTCGTGACGCTCGAGCGAGACGCTGAGAGCGGTGCGCTGAGGCCGCTCGGCGCGGCCAGCGGCTGCATTCAGAGCATGCCCGGACGCGGCTGTCAGCCCTCGACCGGCCTGGAGGGCGCGAGCGCGATCACGATCTCCCCGGATGGGCGCTTCGTATACGTGGCATCCGAGCTCAGCGGCGCGGTGAGGGCGTTTGCGCGCAATCGAAGCACGGGCGTGCTCACGCCCCTGAAGGGCGCGGGAGGCTGCATCTCATCGCCCGTGCCCGCCGCAGGCGATGTGCCCTGCCCGGTGACAGCGCCCCAGCTGGCGGGTGCTCGCTCGCTGGGCCTCAGCTCGGACGGGCGCGAGCTGTATGTCGCCGCCTTCGAACCGGGCGCGGTCGTGATCCTCGCCCGCGACCCCAGGAGCGGGCGACTCGCTCCCGGTCCTCACAGCTGCCTGCAGGCGCTGAGCACGCCGGCCTGTCCGACCGGCGTTCCCTTCCTCCGCGGCGCCGCTGCGCTGGCGGTCGCCCCCGACGGCGGCGCCGTCTACGTCGCCAGCGAGGGAGGAAACAGCCTGTTGGAACTGACGCGCGACACCACCGATGGGGCGCTCACGCTCGATAGCGAAAGCGTGAGCGAAGGAGAGTCGCTGAGCGGGCCCACCGCGCTCGCGCTCGCGCCCGGTGGCAGGAGCCTGTACATAGCCTCACCGTTCGAGGACGGGGTCGCGGGCTTCAGCGCTCCCTAGCTCGGCCGGGCGGCTGCGCTGCTAGCTGACGGCCGCTTACGTGCTGGCCCCGAGAGCGCTGGTCTCTTCGGAGACTTCCGATTCCGGGGGGAGGACGACGGCCGGCTGGGGACCGAAGTTGAAGAGTTCCATGTTCACCGTCTCACTCAGGACGCCCGCCGCCGTGCCGAGCTTCACTTCGGTCGCAAGGCGCCGCACGCGGCCCTGGCCGTCCACCCATACGTCCAGCGGCAGCGAGCTGCTGCCAGTCACCCGTTCGAGCAGCTGCGCGGTCTTCTGCATCGCCTTCTGCGCTTCTCCCGTCAGCTGCGAGGCGTAGCGGGTGTAGTCGATGAGGCCGCGGTAGTGGGTGGTGTGCACGCCGCGGACGACCGCGCTCCCGAGCGTGCTCACCTGACCGCTCGCGTCGAGCATGCCGAGGACCTGCGAGGGGCTCGTGTCCTGCGCGAACGGGTTGCCCGCGCCGAGGGCCTTTGCGAAGCTCTGGAGGTTGACCCTCACCCACGGCTTTCCACCGGCCGCGAGCGCCGCCGCGGGAAGCTGTACGTAGATGTAGGGGCTCTTGATCAGCTCGCTGATCTGCTCGCCCGCGACTTCCATGTGGAGCGTTCCTTCGTGGCTGCGTTCGTCGAGCGAGCCTTCGCCGTCGAGGCTGAATGGGTGCCCGCTGACCGTGGCGCTCACGTCGAGGGAGAACTTGAACCCGGGGCTGCGCGTCGTGACGTAGGCGGCCTGTGAGAGCGCCGACGCTGCGGGGGTCTGCGAGAGCGAGCGTCCACCGCCTCCTTTACCGGCCACGACGGCGATGCACGTGACGAGGACGAGCAGGCCGGTAGCGAGCGCCACTGCCATGCGCCGCCGGTGCCTGCCGGGCGGAGCTGGCTTACGCGCGCCACGCCCGGTCGCCAAGTAGGCGGGCTCCTCCCCGCCGAAGCTGAAGGCTGAGCGAGGGGCCGGTTTTGGCTCGCTCTCGGGAGTGGGTGTGCCCTCGGTCTCGCCCGGTCCGTCTGGACTCATGCGAGCAGCTTCGGTCGCGCGCTCGCGTTGCTTGACTGCCGAGGGGCCCGGTGCACGATCATCGCCCGTGCGTCACCGCGCGCCCCCTTCGATCTCGGCCACGTCCTCGTCGCTGAGAGCGAGGCTCGCAGCCGCCAGGATCGGGTCGACCTGGTCGGGGCGGCGGAAGCCGACGATCGCACCGTCGACCGCCGGGTTGCGAAGCGTCCACGCAACCGCGACGGCGCCGGGGGTCGTGTCATGGCGATCGGCGACCTTCTCGAGGCGCGCGACCAGCTCGAGGTTGCGCGTGAGCTGGGGCTCGCGGAAGCGCTCGTCGCGCCCACGCCAGTCATCCGCGGGCAGCTGCTCGACCCGCTCGCGCGTCATCTTCCCCGTGAGCAGACCGGAGCCCATCGGCGAGTAGACGATCACGCCGATTCCCTCGCGCTCGCAGAACGGCAAGAGCTCCTGCTCGACCTCGCGCTCGATCAGCGAGTACTGCGGCTGGAGCGTCTCGACGGGCGCGATCTGCTCAATCTTCTCGAGCTGCTCGACGTCGAAGTTCGAGACGCCGATGTGGCGCACGAGGCCCTGCTCCTTGAGCTCCGCGAGCGCCGCCCAACCCTCCTCGATGTCCCTCGCCGGGATCGGCCAGTGGATCTGGTAGAGGTCGATCGCGTCGATCCCGAGCCGCGAGAGGCTGTCCTCTGCCTCTCTGAGGATCGACTCGCGCTTGAGGCTGTGCGCGACCTTGCGCTCGGGGCCTTCGAGCAGCGAGCACTTCGTGAACACGTACGGCCGCTCGGCGAGGCCTGTGAGTGCGCGCCCGACAGCCTGCTCGGAGCGCCCGAAGCCGTATGCGGCGGCCGTGTCGATCCAGTTGACCCCCAGCTCGAGCGCGCGGTGGATAGCGGCGATCGACTGCTCGTCGTCCTGCGGGCCCCAGCCGAACTCCCATCCCCCTCCACCGATCGCCCACGCGCCGAATCCAACGCGGGTGATATCGAGACCTGTCCGACCGAGCTGCGTTGTCTGGAGCTTTGTCTGGTACATCGTTCTCCTCTCATCTTGCTTTCGAGGCCTGTGCCTAATCGGGGCTTGCTTCATCAGCTACCCGCGCCGGCTCCTGACCTTCCATCGCCACGGCGACGAGGTGCGCGCGGGTGTGGACTTCGAGCTTCGACATCGAGTTGCGCACGTGGGTGGACACGGTGGAGGGCGAGATGTGAAGCGTCTCGGCAATCTCCTCGGTCTGGCGACCCATCGCGATCAGCGTGATCACGGCGCGCTCGCGCGCGGTCAGCAGGTGCACGGGGGCTCGCTCGGAGCGCTTCGCGGAGGGCCGAGCACCATCGACGAGGGCGAGGTCGATCGTCAGATGGCGCTCGTCGGGGAACTCCAAGCGCGCCACGAGATCGACCGCGCGCTGCGCTGCGCCTGCGTGGATCGAGGCGCGTGCGCGGGCGTGTTCGCCCGAGCTCAGGAACTCCCTCCACGCCTCGGGGATCGCGAGCGCGATCCCCTCCTCCTCAGAGCGGCTCTCGGCGCTCATCGGCTGCTCGCGCTCGAGGGCGACACCGCGGCGAGGGCGAGGTCGATGATCGTGTTCGCGTACGCATCCGTGACAGCGGCGTGGCCGTGCAGGAGCCGGTGGTAGAAGGGGCCGTAGAGCAGGTCGAGGGCGGCCTCGACGTCGGTGTCCGCGGGGATCTCGCCGCGCTCGATCGCGCGCCGGAAGGCTGCTAGCCCGCGCTCGCGGCGCGGGCCCACGAAGTGTGTTTGGTACTCGCGCGCGAACTCCGGGTCGGCGTGGACGGCTGCGAGCAGCGACGCGATCACGCGCCCGTATGGCCTCGCCGCGAGCTCATGCGTCCAGGGAATTATCAGCGCGCGCAGGTCCCCGGCCAGAGACCCCGTGTCGATCGCCTCCGGCGTCGCGCTGTCCCACTCGCTGCGCAGGGCATCGAGGACGAGCATCTCCTTCGACGGCCACCATCGATAGATCGTGGCCTTGCTTGCCTTGGCGCGCGTGGCGACCGCCTCCATGCTGATCTCGCCGAGATCGCGCTCGAGCGCCAGCTCGCTCGCCGCGCGCAGGATCGCCCGTCTCGAGCTCTCGCTGCGGGGGCGTCCGCGGCGTGGCGCCGTCTGAACTGTCTGTCCGTCTGGCATCAGAGTGTCGCTCCTGTGCATGTCTGTTGCCGTTGCGTTCGCTTGCGTCCTGGTTGACCGCCAGGATATCAAAACCAGTCGTCTCGTATCGAATCTCGTAGAACCGTTGCTCAGCCGAAAGGCACGAGGCTTCACCAAAGCCGCCACACGGCCGATAGATGGCCATGGTTTGCGACCACACGGCGCTCCACACCGGCGCGACGCGCTACCTGCGAGAAGTCAGCCAGCTGCAAATGGTGCGCGTGTGCGACGAGTGTGGAGCCGTGTGCGCGCTGCTCGGGGAGATCGACTACTCCCCCAAACCACGGCGCCTGGCAGGAGAGCTAGCCGAACTGACGGCCCGGGAGCTGGGACTCAGCGACGAGCGAATCGCCCGGGTCCGCTTCGCGGCTTTGGTGTGCGACATGGGTCGCGATCAGCTCCCGCCCGCGCTCCTCGGCAAGCAGGGTCCGCTGACCGACGAGGAGTGGACCGAAGTCCGCCGCCAACCCGAGCTCGGCGCGGCGCTGCTCAGCGACATCAGCTTCGACGACGTGCGCGGGTGGATCCTCTGTCACCGTGAGCGTCCTGACGGCACCGGCTATCCGCGCGGCCTCGTAGGCGATCAGATCCCGCTCGAGGCGCGGATCCTGGCCGTGGTCGAGGCCTATGCGGCGATGATCAGCGAGCGCCCATACCGATCTGGACGCAGTCATCACGAGGCCTGTGTAGAGCTCTCGCGCTGCGCCGGCACCCAGTTCGACGATACGGTCGTGCAGGCGTTTGCGAGCGCGTCGCTTGGACGCGATCGCCGCCTGGCGCGCGCGGCCTAGCAGCCCTGCGACTCCCCACGCTGCGCCAGCGCTATGCGCTTGCTGCTTGGGCTTCGGCGCGTCCGCCGGCGGCGTGGACGATCAGCCGAGCTGCATGCTCGGGTGAGAGCTTCTCGGTGTTGATGACGAGGTCGTAGTGCGTCGGCAGCTCGTCGGCGATCCCGTAGAAGCGCTTTATGTAGTCCTCGCGCCCGGCGTCTGATCGCTTGACGGCTCGCGCGGCCTCCTTCTCGTCGACCCCAAGGGTCACAGCGAGTCGCCGCTCGCGCGTCTGCGGCGGTGCCGTCAGCAGCACCCTCAGAACATCCTCGCGTGCGGAGAGCGCCAAAGACGCGGCGTGCGAGACGATCACCGCGCGCCCGCTTGCGGCGGTGTCCTCGATGACCGACCGGATCATCCCCCTCAGCTCGTCACTGGCCGGCTCACCCTGGACGAGGAGGTCCGCGCCGGGAACCCCGTAGGCGCCCCCAAAGCCGGCCGATCCCAGTCCCTCGACCAGCCGCAGCACACGTGACTTTCGACGCTCGACGTCAGCGACGACCTCCTCGTCGACCCCGGCCTCGACAGCGGCACGCGTGACGATGTCCTCGTCGATCAGGCGAAAGCCCAGCCAGCTGGCCACAAGCTGGGCGGCTTCCTGCGCACCGGCGCCGGATTGGCTCGAGATGCAGACGACCGCGTGCTCCACGCAACAAGCGTATTCGCTTTGATCCTCGGTGTGCCTTGACAAGCGGCTGGCTCCCGTGGTAGGCCTCAGCTTGCAGCGCGCGCCGTTCGCGGCCAGGGGCAGTTGGAGCGCGCGGCTTGGCGGCGCACAGCCGATCGCAAGGGGGCAGGGAGGTCGCGTGATGAAGACGTTGAAGGATGAGGCAGGCATGACGCGTGAGGCGCGCGGCGCTTTGCGCCCAGAGCCCAATGCCGCGGTGGGCGCCGGTGCGGTGCTCGGGGGCCGGGCGGCTCTCTCCTCAGGCTGGCTGGTCGCGCTCGCCGTGCTGTCGCTGGCGCTTGGGGCTGCTCTGTTCGAGGGGCTCATGGCCGGCCAAAGCTCCTCGGTAGCGCCGGCGACCGCGCGCTCCCGCGAGCACGTCTCGCGCCAGAGCCTGTTGAGCCTTCCGCTCGCGGCACGGGGCCCTGTCTCCGCGGCGCTGGGTGCCGACAGCCCCGCCTACCGCGTCGCCGCGGCCGGGGGCGCCTTGACGGCGTCGAACCCGGCGCAGCACCTGAGCGCGAGCTTCACGAGCTCGGGGGTCTCCGTGGCCTCCGGCGGCGCGCGCCTCGGGCTCAGCCTGCGTGGCGTGGGCCACGGCTCAACGCTCGGCACGCTCGCGAGCGTCGCACCGCGCGCTCACGGGAACCATGTCCTCTACACGCGCGCCGGTGTGAGTGAGTGGTATGCCAACGGGCCATTGGGCCTCGAGCAGGGCTTCACCCTCGCACACAACCCGGCCGGCCACGGGGCCGGCCCCCTCACCCTCTCGATCGTCCTCTCGGGCAACACGCTCCCCTTGCTCGCCGATGGCGCTCAGTCGATCACCTTCATGCGCAACGGCAAGACCGCGCTGCGCTACACGGGCCTGTCCGCCACTGACGCCAGTGGACACGCACTGCACAGCTGGCTTTCACTGCAAGGCGCTCGCCTGCTCGTGCACGTCGACGCGGCCGGGGCACGCTTCCCGATCCGTATCGACCCGTTGCTGCAGCAGGGCAAAAAGCTGGGCGGCACAGAAGAGATCGATCACAGCGATTTCGGGTACTCGGTGGCGCTGTCCGCGGAAGGCAACACCGCGCTGATCGGCGGGCGTGAAGACGATTCCGGGGTCGGAGCCGCGTGGGTCTTCACGCGCTCGGGCTCGACCTGGAGCCAGCAGGGCAAAAAGCTCACGAGCAGTGAATCGAGCACCTGGTTCGGCTACTCCGTGTCGCTGTCAGCAGAAGGCAACACGGCACTGATCGGCGCACCCGAAACCGAAGACGCGGTGGGCGCTGCATGGGTCTTCACGCGCTCTGGATCGACCTGGACGCAGCAGGGCAAAAAGCTCACTGGCAGCGGTGAGGAAGGAGCCGAAGGGGCCATCTTCGGCTGGTCGGTCTCACTGTCGGCGGACGGCAACACCGCCCTGATCGGCGGTCCCTTCAACGACAACGCGGTGGGTGCCGCGTGGGTGTTCACGCGCTCTGGCTCGACCTGGACGCAGCAGGCAAAACTGACGGGCGGCGAAGAGAGTGGCGCGCCGGAATTCGGCGAAGGCGTCGCGCTGTCGGCCGACGGCAACACCGCCCTGATCGGCGGTCCGGTCGATGACAACGTCGGCGCCGCGTGGGTCTTCACGCGCTCGGGCTCGACCTGGACGCAGCAGGGCAAAAAGCTCACAGGGCCCGGCGAGTCAGGGAAAGGCTATTTCGGCTTCTCGGTGGCGCTGTCCGAAGAAGGCAGCACCGCGCTTGTCGGCGGATTCGAAGACAACGGTGACGTGGGCGCGGCGTGGGTGTTCACACGCACCGATGAAAAATGGACGGCGCAGGGCAAAAAGCTCACAGGGAGCGAAGAGAGCGGAGCAGGTGACTTCGGCTACAGCGTCGCGCTGTCCGCCAGCGGCAACACCGCCCTGATCGGTGGCAGGAACGACGACAGCGGCCTGGGTGCGGCGTGGCTGTTCACGCGCTCGAGCGAAAAATGGACACAGCAGGGCAAAAAGCTCACGGGCAGCGAAGAGAGCGGGAACGCGGACTTCGGCCAGAGCGTCGCGCTGGACGCCGACGGCCAGATCGCGCTCGTGGGGGGTCCATTCGACGGCAGCGACGGCGCGGCATGGGCGTTCGTGAACTCGCCGACGGTGACGACGGACAGCGCCTCAGAAGTCAAGCTGACATCGGCGACGCTGAACGCGACGGTGAACCCCGAGGGCAGTGAAGTCGGCGAATGCAAGTTCGAATACGGGACCACGAGCGCCTACGGCTCCACCGCGAAATGCGCCTCCCCGCCGGGGGCGGGCGAAATCGCGGTGGCGGTCTCGGCGCCGCTCACGGGCCTCGCCGAAGACACGACCTACCACTACCGCATCTCGGCCACCAATGGACATGGCACGAGCACGGGCGCAGACCAGACGCTCACGACGCTCATCACGAGCAAATCTGCAACCACGAAAGAATCGAAAACACCGGCCGAAGTCACCGACGGCCCGCTGTCGGCGAAGGCCAGCGAAGGCACCGGCAGCGTTACGGTCGGGCAGTACGGCTCGGATCCCGGCGGCACGCGACTGCTCGGCAGCGGGGGCGGCTACATCGACGTCTACCAGGGCACGGAAGGCACGTTCAAAAAGATCGAATTCAAAGACTGCGAACTGGGCCGCGCGAAGACTCTGTACTGGTTCAACCCTGAAGCCGGCGGCGGCACCGGGGAATGGCAGCAGGTCACGAGACAGACCTACATCGCCGGCTCACCGGCGTGCATCAAGGTCGAAAGCGAAGCCACTGGCACCTCACCTACGCTCGCACAGATGAAGGGCACGCGCTACGGGAGCGGCACTGGAGTCGCTGTGCCTGAATTCGGCGAGTGCGCCGGAGCCCCGACCAAGATGGAAGGCTCGAAAACCCTCTACGAAGGCTTCTTTACCAAGAACAGCTGCACGATCAAGAGCGAGGGCTCCAGCGGAGCGGGCACCGGCAAGTACGAATGGGAAGTGGAAGCCCTGCAGAAAACGACGTTCAAAACCGCGGCCTCAGCGGTAAAACTCGAATCGGCGCTGAAAACATCGAAGATCACGTGCACGGGCGAGTCCGGCGAAGGTGAATACACGGGCCAGAAATCGCTAGCCGCGCTGACGCTCAAGCTCACGGGCTGCTCGCGGGGCGCCGAACAGTGCACGAGCGCCGATGCTGCGGGCGGAGAAATCGTCACCAGCACGCTCGAAGGCGTGCTCGGATGGGAGTCGATCACGAGCGACAAGGTCGCTCTAGCGCTCTACCCGAAAACGGGGCCGTTCATGGAATTCAAATGCGGTACCGCCAGCATCTCGGTGCGCGGCTCGGTGATAGCGCCCGTCAAGGCGAACAAGATGCTCTCCGCGCAGGCCCTGAAGTTCAAAGGCTCAAAAGGCAAACAGGTGCCCGAAAGCTTCGAAGACGAAGCGAAGGACGTACTCGAATGGTCCTCCAACGGCGGCCCCTACGAACAGGCGGGGCTGAGCGCCACGATAACCCAGACCAACCCCACGGAGGTCGAGATCAACTCGGCCTTCTGAGGCGACTGCCCACCGTGAGGCCTGGGGTCTAGGGCGCGGGTTCGTTCGTGGAGACGATCAGCACGCTGCAGCTGGCGCGGTGCGAGACCTTGTTCGGCACGCTCCCGAGCACCCGCGTCATGCCGTGCATGCCCCGGTTGCCCACCACGATGAGGTCTGCCTTCTCGCGCTCGGCGACCTCAAGCAGGGCATCGGCCGCGTCCCCCACGACGGTGTGCACCTTCACCTCGACGCCGCTCACTCGAGCAGTCGCTGCCGCCTCCTCCACTACTGACTGCACCGCCGCATCCGGCTTGATCTCCCACACCTTTGCGGCGCCCTCCGGCGCACCGGCGATACGAGCCCCGCGCACCGGCTCGTAAGCCGACACGAGATGGAGCTCGCCACCCAGCGCCTTCGCGAGCGCACACGCCTGCGCGACCGCGCGTTGGGCGGTCTCAGACCCGTCAGTGCCGACAACGATCAATGCGTAAATGTGCCCACCTCCGGTTGGCGCACACTAGCCGAACCGACGATCAGCGGTCGCACGAAAGCGACGGCCTTGGGCATCCGCGTGTGCTCCACGTGCTTGACGCGAAAGCCGGCGGCGGCGATGGCCCCAAGCGTGTCGCGGTTGCAGTGGCAGCCGTGACCGACCAGCACCCAAAGCGGGTGCACGCGATCCTGGCGACGCGCCACGCGCGGATCGTCGCTGCGGACATGCTCGAGGAACAACAGAGCTCCCTCGGCGCTCAGCACGCGCCGGACCTCGGCGAGCGCCCGGGCCTGGTCGCTCACCGTGCACAAGACGAGCGTCGAGATGACCGAGTCGAAGCTGGCGTCCTCGAACGGCAGACGATCAGCGGGGGCCTGCACGACCCTCGCGTCCAGGCGTGAGGCGAGGACGCGACGTTCGAGCCGTTCGGCCATCGGCGCCTCGGGCTCGGTGAGCGTCAGCTCGAGGAGATCGGGAGAGTAGTGGTGCAGGTTCAGACCGGTGCCGGCACCGAGCTCGAGCGTGCGGCCGTGAGCGCTGCTGAGGAGCCGTGCGCGCATCTGCGCCAGCCCAGCTCGCTCGCTGCGCCCCAGTGCGCGGTCGTAGCCGGCGGCGAAGATGCGTCCGTAAAGACTGATGTGGCGATCATCTCAGAAGCGTGCGCATAATCCTCGGACAAACCCAAGCCAAGGAGGCTCGATGTCACGCTTCTCAGCCGTGAACCTTCTCGATGTCGATGATTCGGTGGGCGAGCGCGCTCCCGGTATCGAGGGAAGGTTCGCCCGCAAGCACCTGGACTCCCGCGATGTCGGCATCAGCCTGTTTCGCTACGCGCCCAACCTGCGTAGCCCGGTGGCGCACAGCCACCGTGAGCAGGAGGAGGCCTACGTGGTCGTAAGCGGGTCGGGGCGGATGCTTCTAGATGACGAGACTCGGGACGTGCGCGAGTGGGACGTCGTCCGGGTCGCACCGGAGGTCGTACGTGCCTTCGAGGCTGGCCCCGACGGCCTTGCGATCATCGCGGTCGGCGGTCCCAGGCCCGAGGAGGGCGACGGCGTGATGGCGCCCGCCGCCTGGCCGGAGAAGGGCCAGTGATCGCGTCCTCGCCCGGCTCAGGAGCCAGACGCGAGCAGCAGCAGATCGAATATCGCAAGGACGGTGCAGGCCAGGGTTAGCACCGCCACGATCAAGGCGTTCGCTCGTTCGGTGCGCTCGCGGATCGCCGACTTCGACATCGGGGGCGGCACGTGTGCGGGCATGTTGGGGCCGATCCATCTGACGTCGAGTCGGCTGCTCGTCGGCGTGAAGCCTATGCGGCTGGAGTGCCCGGCGCTCGGGTCAAAGGGGCTCATGGCCGCCAGCCTGATAGCCCGGTCCCGCTCCGGTGCCTGCGCCACCCAGAGCCGCGCGCGTGAGTCTCTGCATCAGACCGGCTGGGGTGTCAGGGCTGTGCCCGAGCAGCTCGAGGACCATCAACGCCTGGCGCACCAGCACCAGCGCGATCAGCGTAAACGCCATCAGCCAGGCCGCGCGATCGAGGTGACGGCCGAGCCTGATCTCCACGGCGGCGACGGTTAGCGCGATCAGCACCGGCAAGAGCGGAGAGATGAGCGATGCCAGAGACGCTGCTGGTTGCTCGGGTGTCGGCACTCCGATTCGATTGCGCCGAGAGCTGAACGCGGCCAGCGCGATCCCGAGATATGCCGCGATCCAACCGGAGTCGATCGGGTCCCCGCTCGTGTACTTCCCCACCTCGGTGAGGTAGGTGTAGGTGCTGTCCGAGAGCGCCATCACCAGCAGGGCGGCGAGCAGGCACCACATCGCCAGGCGCTCTTCACCGGTCATCCTGCGGATGGCCAGCACGATGAAGAACACGATCACCACGTCGCCGAACGGATACGCCAACGCCACGAGGCCGGCCCACGTGCTGAGATCGGTGCTGCGCCACAGTGGGCCGAGGACCAGCGTCCAGCTGAGGAACAGCAGCGCTGTGGCGACCGTCAGGCCGTCGAGCACCGAACGTGCCTTGCGCGTGCCGCCTGCGCCCGTCGTCGGGTGCGCCACGAGCGCTGCGACCGCGACCGGGATCGCCGACAGGTAGCCGACATCGGCCCACGAGACGGGCGGGACTTCCACGTTGAGGATCAACGCGTAGTAGCCCCAGATGACCTCAGCCAGCGTCCACAATGCGGTGGCGCCGGC
This sequence comes from uncultured Solirubrobacteraceae bacterium, assembly GCA_963722435.1. Lineage (GTDB taxonomy): Bacteria > Actinomycetota > Thermoleophilia > Solirubrobacterales > Solirubrobacteraceae > Palsa-744. The sequence continues at coordinate 781,614 of CAVRKZ010000002.1, forward strand.
GAGCAGCCACCAGAACAGACGCATGCGCCCGCAGTGGCGAGCACCGGCGCGAAAGCACAGCACACACGCGCTCAGCGCCGCCAGCGGGGTGACGCCGTCATCGACCCAGAGCGCCACCCTGGCACCGCCGATGCGCAGCGCGATCCAAGCCCCGACCAAGCCGGTCACGAGAACGACGACGCCTGCTGCTCCTAGGAAGCGCCGGGCGCTGAGCGTCTGTTCCACCAGGCTGGTATCGACGTAACAGTCGAGCCCCTTGATTCCTTCTCAGCTGCCCGTGAACCGTGGTGCCCGTCGCTCGGCCGCGGCGCTAACCCCCTCACGGAAGTCGCTGCTCGCGAACAGCTTGGCCTGCTCGGCGGCCTCGTGCGCGGTGGCCTCGCGGATCCGGTCGGCCAGATGTCCGCGCATCGTCTGGCGGATCGCGCGGACTGCCAGTGGCGAGGAGGCGGCGATCTCCTCGGCCAGCACCACCGCCTCTTCGCGCAGCCGCTCGCTGCTCACCAGCCGATCGCACAGGCCGATCGCCTGGGCTTCCTCGCCGCGCAGGCGCACGCCCGTGTACAGCAGCTCGAGGGCGCGCTGAGGACCGACGACGCGGGGGAGGGTCACCGTGATCCCGAACCCGTGATGTATGCCGAGCCGGGCGAAGTTGGCGCTGAAGCGCGAGTCGGAGCTGGCCACGCGGAAGTCCGCTGACAGCGCGACACCCAGGCCGCCGCCCACCGCCGCGCCCTGGACCGCCGCCACCACCGGCAGGCCGGCGGCGAACAACCTCACCGCCTGCTCGTACAGATCACCCTCGGCCGGGTTCTTGGCGGCGAAGTTGGCCCCGGCGCAGAAGTGCTTGCCCTCCGAGCACAACACGATCGCGCGGCATGAGCCGCCGCGCTCGAGCTCCTCGTAAGCGTCGGCGATCGCACCGATCAGCGCCCCGTCGAAGTAGTTGTGGGGCGGGCGGCTGAACTCCACGAGCGCGACGTGCTCGGTGGCCTGACGGGTCGAGACCTCTTTGCTCACAGCTCCTCCCCGCACTCGCCGGCTACGTGATCGACTCCATCACCAATTTAGCTTACTTGATATCTAGCAAGTTGTAGACTCTCATCGATGGCCGTGCCAGCCGCCAGACCGCGGATCCGCGACGCGGATCGTAGCCGCAGGGCGATCCTGGATGCCGGTGAGACGCTGTTTGCCGTACGCGGCCTTGAAGCGGTGAGCCTTCAGGAGATCGGCGACGCGGCCGGGCTGTCGCGGGGCGCACCCAACTACTTCTTCGGCTCCAAGCAGGATCTGTACGTCGCGGTTCTGGAGCGCGTATTCGCCGATCGCGAGGAAGCCACCGAGCGCGCCTTCGCGCCGGTGCGAGCCTGGTGTGAGTCAGCGCGAGCGGGCTCTCTTCGCGAGCCGCTCACTCACGCGATCGACAGCTACATGTCGTTCCTGCTCGCGCGCCCGGCATTCGTGAGACTGATCGTTCGCGAGGAGCTGCGTGGCGGCGAAGGCCTGCGCCTGGCTCGACGCGAGGCCACCGCGATGCGCGAGGCTCTGGCGGCGGTGAGAGCGGTCGCACGCAGACGCTCGCTGCGTCGCTTCGACGTCGACGACGCCGTGCTGGTCCTCGTCTCGCTCACGTTTTCGCCGCTGAGCCAGCAGTCGACGTTCATGGTCGCGCTCGCGCGCGACCTCAGGGATGCCTCAGTCCGCAGGCAGCACGTCAGGCTGGTGGTGGAGCAGATGCTGCACCTGCTCGGTGCCCCGAACGCGAGCGCGCAAACTGCGAGGAAGAGCGGGAGATGAGGACTGATCCGCCGGCGTCAGGGCACGTTCGCTCGCCCGACGGTACCTCAATCGCCCTCTGGCGCTCCGGCCAAGGAAGGGCGCTCGTGGCAGTGCACGGCGTGAGCATCGACCACAGCGCCTGGGACGCAGTGCGCCCCGCCCTCGAGCAGGTAGCGACGCTGATCGCGGTTGACCGCCGCGGCCACGGCGCGAGCGATCAAGGGCCGGCCGTTCATTCGCTCGATCAAGAGATCGCCGACCTGGCCGCGGTGATCGCAGCCTGCCCTCCTCCGGTGGACGTGCTGGCCCACTCCTATGGCGGGCTGGTCGCGCTCGAGGCGGCCCGCATGGGTCTGCCCATCGGCCGACTGATGCTCTACGAGCCATCGATCGACGATGACCCGCACTTTCCCGCCGTGCTCGAGCGGGTCGGCGCGCTCGTCGAGGAGGGCCAGACCGAGCGGGCGGCCGAGACGCTTCTGGTGGAGCGCAGCGGAGTGCCGGCCGAGGCGATCGCGGCGGTACGGGAGTTGCCGCTGTGGCCGATCGTCCTGCGGGGGGTGCGGGTGCTCCCCCGCGAGGGGGCGGCGGTGATCGGCTATCGCTTCGCCCCCGAGCGCTTTGCGCAGCTCACGACTCCCACCCTGATTCTGCTCGGCGGAGAGAGTCCCGGCTGGCGCCAGGAGGCGATGCGCGCTCTGCACGGCGCACTGCCCCGCAGCGAGCTCCGCATCCTGGTCGACCAAGGCCACCTGGCCACGCATACCGCACCCGAGCTGCTGGCCGGCGAGATCATCGGCTTCCTGGAGCGCTGACGCGGCTTCGGCAGCCTCTCGCCGTCGCCGTGGACCCGCAACCAGAAGGGAGAGCACGACCCGCCCCGCGCGCTTGCGGGACGGGCCGTCTCGAGGCGAAGCTACTTCACGATCTTGATGATGCGCTCCATGCCCAGGAGCGTGTGGTCACGCCCATCCTGGGTTTCCATGAAGCACGCCTGCACGTACCAGCCCGGCTTCGCGGTGATCGTCGTCTGCTGGAACGCTTCATGCGACAGCGGCCCGGCACCGAAGGGTGCGCCGATGATGAGCTTTTCGAGGGCCTTTTCCTTGCCGGCCAGGAGATCCTTTACCGCCAGCTTGGCGGCCTTGTTGCTCTTGACCGGAAAGATGACGTCCATGTGCACGAGGAAGCCTTCGTTTTCAAAGCGCACCAGCTCGCCGTCGTGGAGGGTGCTCGGTCCACGAAAGCCAAACTCGATCGAGCGAATCGTCGCTTCGGGCGTCGGCAACGCGGCGGGGGAAGCGGCGGCGGCGACGGTGAAGAACGTGTGCACCTTCGCACCCCCTGCCTGTTCGGGGACAAGAGCGATGTATTGACCGGGCTGCAGGTAGGTCTGGGCTTCGCCGTTCTTCCCGGGTGACGCTTCCTCGTCAAAGACGATGGCGCCGTACTTGCTCGTGCTGTTGGGGTCCTTCGCCCCATTTTTCGCGAGGAAGCTTTCGACTTCTGCGAGCGTGACCGTGGGCTTCACGAGAAACAGGATGGCGGTTGCTTCCTTGACGCCGCTGGCGCTCGTGACCACGTTGACGGCGCCCGACTGTGTCGTGCCGCCAACGGTGATCGACGACTTCGTCACGGTGAGCGTAAGGGTGGGTAGCGTGGATGCCTGCGCGGACGCGCCCGCGACCAAGCTCACGGCGCCCAGGAGTAACGCGACGAAAGCGCCCGTCAGCGAACGGCGACTAAAACGACTCGACATGAGGGGTGGTCCTTTCCGTTGACCTGCGGCAGTGACTGCAGAAGGCCCGCTCTCAGCGGAGAGCCGATCCACACCACACGGGCACCTCGAGTGCTCAGAGCAACCACGCATCCGTCACACGAGGGAGTCCGCGGGCCGCGACAGCCTATCGGCATAGTTACGCTCGCTGTGGCCGATCTGGAGCGGGCACTTGACTTCTCAACCAGATTCGCGCGATTGCCGGGCCCTCTCAACCAGCTCCGTGAGCGCCTCGTCGATGCTGCGCGCGAGTAGCTCCGCGTCGGGCAGCGCCTCGGGGTCGACGAAGACGCCGAAACAGGCCCGATCCGCCACCGTCGTCATGGCGACCGAGACGGCGTGGCGGTCGGTCAGCGGGACCACCGGATACATCGCCTGCAGTGGGCAGCCCCGCATGTACAGCGGCTCCGCCGGGCCGGGGATGTTCGAGACCACGAGGTTGAAGGTGCGGGGGCTCGCCATGATTTTCGAGATCGCGCGCTGGACGGGGACCGGCGTGTGCTCGGCGGCTTTCAGGACGAGGTCGGCGCCCTCGGGCTCGCGGCCGCGCTCGCGGGCGCTCATCGTGGCGTGAACCAGGTCCAGGCGACCCAGCGGGTCGGGCTCGTGGCAGGGCAGCTCGGCGAACACGAACGAGCTGCCGTTTCCCAGCTCGTCCTCGGAGCCGCGGAAGCTGACCGGGACCATCGCCTTCAGCGGCCCCGGGCGCTGGCCGCGGTCAGCCAGATAGGAGCGGATGCCGCCGGCGACCGCCGCGAGCATCACGTCGTTCAGCGTCGTGTTGTAGGTGGCGTTGACCGTGCGCAGGTCGGCGAGCGGGCGCTCGGCCCAAGCCAGGCGGCGCAGCGGCGAGAGCGACTGGTTCAGGGCGCTGGGGGGAGCGGCCGCGAGCAGAGAGTGGCTGAGGGCCCGCGTGATCCGCACCGCCCCCGCCGCTGCGTTGCGCGCAGCGTGGGCGGGCGAGAGCGCGGCTCGCAGTGGCAGTCGCAGTAGCCGCAGCTGTCCCGCAATGCCGTCGAGTAGCCCCCGCACGAGCAGCTGCTCGCCCGACGGCTCACGGGCCGGGCGCCATTGATCGCGCTCGCGCGCGTCGGGCTCGGGGGTCGTGTCGAGCAACAGCGAGCCGAGCTCCACCGCGGCGATGCCGTCGACCATGCAGTGGTGGGCCTTACCGATGATGGCAAAGCGCTCGCTGCGGGGTTCCTGGCAGATCCACATCTCCCACAGTGGGCGGTCGCGGCGCAGCGGCGTTGACATCACCTCGTCCACCAGCCCCGGGAGAGGGCCGGGCGCCCAGTAGAGGTGGCGGTCGATCGCGAAGTGCTCGTCATCCACCCACTCCGGGGCGGTCAGGCCGAGCGGTGCCGGGGCGAGCTTCTGGCGGTAGCGGGAGGCTCGCCCGAGGCGCTCCTCGATGTGCGCCCGCAGCTCGGAGTAGGCCGGCAGGCGCCCATCCGCCGGCGCCCCGAACAGGGCCACCCAGCCGACGTGCATGTGCGCCGTCGGCGTCTCCACCGCCAGAAACGACGCGTCCAGGCCCGACAGGCGGGCGCGGCTCATCCCGCCACGAAGGCGGGCTGCTTGCGGATCTGTGGCCGCGCACGCGGCCGGCATCCGCTGCTCTGCGGTAGGACGACGCCGGAGCGCGGCAGCGGGCGCCTGCCCCAATCTGCCGCGACGGCGAACCGCGCGAGATGCTCGAAGTAGTCCGGCAGCGGGGAGGGCTCGATCCCCGTCCCGTGCAGGGCCGCCCGGGTGCGCCGGTCGTCATAGCGAGCCTTGGCGGCGAAATACGGGAAGAACACCTCGCTGCGCTGCAACGCACGACGGAAGCGGTCATCCCGACTCGAGCGCAGCAGCAACGGGTGCACGACGCGGCGATACAGAGCCGGATCGATCATCCGCGGCGGTGGCCTATCGAAGAAGGAGCTCGCGAGCTCCACGAGCTCTCCGACGCTGCAGACGTGGCGCCCCGCCGTGAGGTGAAAGGTCGCATCCTGCGCCTCGGCCATCTCGGTGAGCGCGAAGATCGCGTCGGTCACGTAGTCCACGGGCACGACGTCCACAGGCGAGGAGCTACGGGCGGGCACCGCGCGGTAGGTCCCACGCGCGAAGGCGCGAAGCGGCCAGTACAGCACGTTGAAGGAGGTCGTCCAGCCGCCGCCCCGCTCGCCCACCACGATGCTCGGGCGCACCACGGTGATTGGCAGCCGCGCACGCCAGCGGGCCACCAGCAGCTCCGCCTCGAACTTCGAGTTCTCGTAGGCGTTGTGGAAGCGCTGTCCGACGTCGAGGGCGTCCTCGCTGAAGTGCCCCAGATGGTCGCCGGCCACGTATGCGGTGGAGATGTAGGTGAACCGCCGCAGGCTGCCCACGGCCCGGCAGCGCTCGGCGAGCTCGAGCATCCGGTGAGTCCCCTGGACATTGACCGCGCGTGCCTGCTCGAGTCCGATCTCAAACGAGACGTCAGCGCCGCCGTGCACGATCTCCTCGACGCGCTCGGAGAGTTCGTCCTGGGTCCGGGGTGCGAGGCCGAGGCCGACGCGCGTGAGGTCTCCCCGCACCGCCACCACGCGCTTGCCGTGAGGATGCCCGGGGCCGAACAGCCGCTGGAGCGTCTCGCGGATGCGGTTGGCGGCGTGGCGCTCGTTGCGCGCGCGCACGAGCGCGTAGATCGGCCTGTCGGTTCGCTCCAGGTAGCGCGCGAGTAGGGCCATACCCAGGAACCCGGTGGCACCGCTCAGGAGGACCCTTTCCCCGTCCCCGCGCGCGCCACGCAGCACGGCGTGAGGTGCCCCGCCGTCCGCTCCTGCCTTACCGTTCCCCCCGGCACGGCGCTGCTGTCCGTCTCCGCTGCGACTCGTCATTGGCCCCCTTGCCTTGTTGGCTGATGAGCGTGTCCGAACTTCTCATTCCCGACCGAGGCCGACCGCAAACCCAATACCAACAAAGTAAACCCAATGCCAACAAAGTAAACGGAACGAGCCGACGGTCTGCACCGCAATCAGCACCGCGCGACGCCCCAAAGACCCGCCGTAATTTGCGCGAAAGCGCCGGAGGCGGCGGGCGAGAGCGTTCCCGCCGGCGGCTATCGTTGAGCGCCGTGCCCATAGTCCGGGACGCTGAGCAGCCGAAGGTTCGCCTCGGGCGAACCGGCGGCGGGTCGATTTCGGCGGCCGTCTTCGCGTTCGTCGAGCGCGGCGCGATCCTCCGCCCGCAGCATGCGCGCCAGCTGCGCGGCAGTGTGCTGCTGCGCTTCAGCGAGGACTACCACGCCGTCGAGGTCGACCTCCGCGGCGACGAGATCCTGGTCGCCGACGCCCGCGATGCCGACCGCGCCCACGACCTGGTGCTCGAGGGCGCCTTCCACGACTTCGCCGCACTGCTCGCCGCGCCGCTGACCGGCGGGCTGCCGCGCCCGACGAACGCGATCGGCCGCGCTGCACTCGGACGCCTGGCCGACGGTCGGATCGAGTTCGAGGGCCCCCTGCGGCTCGCCCGCGGGCTGATGCAGCTGATGTCGGCACTCCCGGACAAGCAGAGGCCGCGCCTGGCGCAGGAGCAAGCCGCCGCCGGGCACCCGGCGCACGATTAAGCGCCGAGAGAGCAGCCTCCACGAGGCGCCAAGTCCCGTGGGCTATGCCCCAGTAGGCGCTCCGAACCACCTAGCCAGGGCTTCAGGGAGTCCGAGGTGGGTTCGGTCCCCGACCCAGGCGACGTATCCGTCGGGCCGGATCAACACGGAAGTGGGAGCGGTGACCGCGCCAAGTACCGGAAGCTCCCACTCCCCGACATATTCGGCATCGATCAGCTGGACCCGATCGGCCCATGGGGCGATGTCAAAGCCGCCGGGCTCACCGAGGTCGAGCAGCACCGGCTTGGCGCCGTGCAGCAGCTCGAAGACCCTGAGCGGGCCGTCGGCGCTCACGAGGTCCAGATCCGGCATGCGGCGTCCGAGCAGCGGATGTCCTTCGCCGAGGTCGTAGTGAATGTCCAGCCCGGAGATGATCCCGGCGAGCCACTTGCGAGGCTCGTCCATGCGCGCCAGCTCTGAGAGGACATCGACCAGGGCCTTGATGCGCTCGTCCGGGCGCTGGAGCTCGGTCTGAGCCACCGTGTGCTTGAGCGCGCGGGCAGCGACCGGGTGGCGCTCGTTTTGATACGTGTCCAGGAGGCTCTCCGCGGAGGTCCCGTTGACTACCTGCGCCAGCTTCCAGCCCAGATTCACCGCATCCTGCACGCCGAGGCTGAGGCCCTGCCCACCGGCCGGGTAGTGCAAGTGCGCCGAGTCGCCGGCGAGTAGGACTCGTCCCGCGCGGTAGGCCGCTGCCTGACGTGTCATGTCGGTGAACCTGGAGATCCACGTGGGATTGTGGATCCCGAAGTCGGTGCCGTACACCCTGATGAGTGCCTCGCTCAGATCGCGCAGGGTGGGCTCGCTGCTGGGCCCGAGCTGCTGCTCGCTCACCATGACCCGCACCGGCCCCCCATCCTTGTAGACGACCTCGCCGTCGTGGATCTCGTACTCCAACCTGCCAATCGCGTGGACGCCGAGGGCGTCGCGCCGGGTGCCCAACTCAGGCTCCTCGGTCACCTCGACCTCGGCGATCAGGTTGCTCTTGGTCGGGTCCCATCCGGGGAACTCGATGCCGGCCGCTTTACGGATGACGCTGCGCCCTCCGTCGCAGCCGACGAGATACCGCGCCCGCAGCGACTCGCGGTCGGCCAGCTCGACGTCGACGCCGGTGTCGTCCTGGGCGAAGCCCGTCACCTCACATCCGTAATAGATCCGCACCGGCAGCTCGGCGATCCAGGCGGCCATGATCCGCTCGATCTGGTTCTGCCAGATCCCGAGCGAATACGGATGACGCGTTGGGAAGTCGCTCATGTCCAGCACGGTCGTGGCAAACGTCGCGACCTGAGCCACCTGCCCCTCCGTGAGGAACCGATCAGCGACCCCACGCTGATCGAGCACCTCGATCGTACGCGAGTGAAAGCCGCCGGCGCGCGAGCCGACGAGCACGTGATCGGGACGCCGCTCGAGGACCGCGACGTCGATCTTCGCCAACGCCAACTCAGCGGCCAGCATCATTCCCGTCGGACCGCCTCCGGCGATCACCACCGCATGCTCGCTCACAGCCGCACTCCCGTGGGATACCTCGAGAACAACACACGCATTTCGCGACTCCCATCTCCGTTAGCTTCTGGTCTCGGCCGGCGGTTATACAGCACGGCCCAGGGCTTCATGAAGGCCCCTTGTGCGGTATAAATTGGAGGTGGCGAGGCCTAGCGGTTGGGGGGCGTTCAGCCGTTCAGCGCATGCAATCTGCGCTCGAGCTCCGAGCGCTCGACCGCGTTGGCGCTGAGCTCGATCGCGCGCTCGTAGGCCAGCCTGCAGCCCGCGAGATCGCCGGCGCGCCGCAGCAGCTCGGCGTGCGCGGCGTGCAAAGGCTGGTAGCGCGCGAGCACGGGATCCTCGAGCAGCGGCGCGAGCAGCTCGAGTCCAGCGTCCGACCCGGCGGCAAATCCGACGGCCGCTGCACGGTTGAGCTCGACCACCGGCGAGGGGTTGAGCTTGGCAAGTGCCCCATAGAGCTCCGCGATCCGCGCCCAATCGCTCGCGTCGAGATCCGACGTCTGAACGTGCAGGGCAGTGATCGCCGCCTGCAGCTGGTATTGGCCGGGACGTCTGAGTCGTATGGCCCGCCCGAGCGCCTCCAGCCCCTCACGGATCCGTCCCTGATCCCAGCGTGAGCGGTCCTGTTCGTCGAGGGCTACGTAGCCGCCCTGCGCATCAACGCGCGCGCCGCGCCGCGCGTCGTGCAGCAGCATCAGGGCCAACAGACCGCACGCCTCGGCAGCGTCGGGCATCAACCCGCACAACATCCGCCCAAGGCGGACTGCCTCACTGCACAACTCACCGCGCACCAAACGCTCGCCCTCGCTGGCGCTGTAGCCCTCGTTGAAGATCAAATAGACGACTTGCAGCACGCCGTCAAGGCGGTCCGGAAGCTCCTCGTCGGAAGGCACGCGGTAGGGAATGTGGGCGTCTGCGATCTTTCGCTTGGCACGCACGATCCGCTTGCCCATCGTCGGCTCGCTGACCAAGAACGCACGCGCGAGCGCTGCAGTGCTGAGACCTCCGAGTGTGCGTAGCGTCAGGGCAACGCGCGCCGGCATCGCGAGCGACGGATGACAGCAGGTAAAGATGAGCCGCAACCGGTCGTCGACGAGCAGGCTGCTCTCGGCCACCGACAGATGCTCCTGGGAGTCCAGCCGCGCAAGCTCCGCAAGCCGATTGACGCGATCGGCGAGCGAGCGCGTGCGACGCAGGCGGTCGATCGCCCGCCGGCGCGCAGTTGTCGTGATCCACGCGCCCGGGATGGCCGGAACGCCGTCGCGAGGCCAGGTCATGACGGCGGCGGCGAAGGCGTCCTGGACTGCGTCCTCGGCGAGCTGGAAGTCACCGACGTGGCGAATGAGCGTTGCCAGGACCGCGGCGCGCTCCTCGCGGAAAGCGCGTTCTACGGCCGCCGGCGCGTCGCCGTACGCGACGCGCCGCTCACCGGCCGTCTCCACAGCGCTCAGGCTGCCTGTTCGTCGGTCGCCGCCGCGGTGCCCATCTCCAGGACCGGGCGCACCTCGACCGATCCGTAGCGAGCCAGAGGCACGCGTGCAGCCTGCTTGAGTGCTTGATCGAGATCGGCGCAATCCAACAGGAAGTAGCCGGCTAGAACCTCCTTCGTCACGGCGTACGGACCATCGTGAATCTCCGTCTCGTCGTTGCGCACGCGGACCGTCGTGGCCGCGTCCACCGGGTGTAGGGGGGCGCCGTCCAGCAGCAGCCCCGCCTCGCGCAGGCTCTGATCGAACTGGGCCCACAGCGGTTTCTCAGCCTCTCGCTCCTCGCGCTCCTGCGGACTGGGGTCGTCTTCCCTGTAGAGCAACAGCATGTACTTGGGCATGATGTCTCCTCGCGTCGAAGTCGCCGCACCGCAATGCGGCCCTTATCATCTACGACGCAGCACACCTGCGCACTTGGACAGGATCACGCAGTGCGGGGCAACGAGAACGCGGAGATGGCCTCCTCGCGCGAGCTATACGGCGGGATCAAGCTCCCAACGCCAGCGATCTCAAAGATTCGCAGCACCCTCTCGTTCTCTTCGGCACAGACGACCGCGAGGCACCCGCCGGCCTCTTCGAGTTTCACGGCCGTGGCCACCAAGACGCCGATCGCTGTCGAGTCGACAAACGTCACCGTCGAAAGCTCGACAATGAGGTGTCGCCTGCCGGCCGTTATGTGCTCGGCCAAGTGCTCTCTGAGCTGCGGGCTGGTCCTGTAGTCGATCTCGCCGGTGACGACCACGGCGACGACCCCGTCACCGTGCTCTACCCCCTCGACGATAACGCGATCGCTAATACAAGAAAAGCTCATTCGCTCCTCCAAGGCCTAAGCGATTCAAGGTCGCATACAGGTGTATTGTCGGCCAAGTGCAGCGACTCCTGTAGCGCACCTTGAGCATGATAGACCGGGGTGGACGCAAGTTCGATCCGGGTCTACCGGCCGGTCGGGCACCCGCAGTGTGCGACCGCCACCGCCGATCCGAGCACGTGACATAGGTGGCGCTCGTGCGATCCTTGTGCTTGTGAGCGTTGCTGCCAGGCCCCGAGCGACGGACGCATTGCGCCTCGGGCGGCGCAGGTTTCTCGCGCCCGAACGCATCGACATGGGTGTGCTCGCGGAGGAGCTGGGCGTCAATCGGGTGACCCTGTATCGCTGGTTCGGCTCGCGCGACGATTTCATCGTCGAGGTCGTCTGGTCGCTCGCCTTGCGGACGTTCGAGTATGTCGAGGGGAAAGTGCGCTCGAAAGGCGCCGAGCGGATCGTTGCGGTCGTCGCGGGCTTCCTCGACACAATCATCAACAACCCCGGTGTACAGCGCTGGCTGGGCGAAGATGGCGAGCACGCCATGCGTCTGCTGACCACTCCTCGCACCGACTTCCAGCGACGGATGATCGACGCCGTTTACGGGCTTCTCAAAGAAGAAACGGACGCGTCGAGGCTCGAGCTCCCCGTCGACCTGCGCGAGCTGGCATACGTCATCGTGCGCGTGATCGAGTCCTACACCTATCTCGACCTCATCACCGGCGAACAGCCCGAGGCCCGGCGCGCCGAGCCGATCCTGCGGATGCTGCTGAGAGTGCAGACGTGACTCGCTCGGCGCAGATCGACTGAGCCCTCCGACCGGCGTCGGTCATCGTGCCTGGCAGCCGCGGACGAGCAGCGGGGGTGACCGGCGATTGCGCGGCCACCCCCGTGCGTGCTCAGCCCAGCCTATGGCCGGCTGAGGCCGATGCTGTGCTCACCAGTTGACCGGCGCCGGCGGTTTCGCGGTCATTTCGATCGTATTGCCCGGCCCCGACATCGTCGCGGAGAGGATCGGCCCGAACAGGCCGCAGCCGCCGAATTCCGGCACGGTGACCGTCGTCTTGAACGAGAAGCCGCCGACGACGAGCGCGTTGACGGGCTCGGAGATGCTGAGCGGCAACTGAATCGGTTCGACCGTCGTGCAGCCGATCGGGACCGTCAGCAATCCTACGCCGACCGAGCCCACGAGCTCGTTTGCGGAGCCGCTCGCGCTCTCGCTGAACACGCCGCTGTCGGTGAGGCCAACGCTGCCATGGATCGTCCCCGTGGGTGTGAGGGCACCCTTGACCGTGACCGGGATCAGACCGATGAAGATCGTCTGGTCGATCGGCGGTATCGACAGGGTCGCGGTCAGCGTGCCGGCGGTCACATCACCTTCGGCGCTCAGCGTCGAGCCCGCTGGCACTTCGACCGAGATGCCGCTCTTGGCCTCCGTGACCTTGCCGCTCAGTTCCCACGCCGGCAGCGGGATGATTAGATCGCCCGTCTCCGGGGTCAGGCGAGCAGAAGACGGAAGCGTCGCACTCGCCGAGTGATCCCCGCATGTGCTCGGCGCCGTCTTGCCTTCCACCCTCCCTTCGATCCACTTCATCACGTTATCGATCGCCGTCGGATCGGTCAGCAGGTGATCGCCCGGGTACAGCTGGAAGTCGTCCTTGACGCCCAGTTCGCACCATTTGGCGTGCAGTTCGACGTCCTGCTTGACCGGCACGAACTCGTCCTCGAGGCCGTGGTAGTGGTAGACCGGCACCGGAACCGCTTTCGTCCCGAGTTCCTGTTCCTTGAAGATCCGTTCGATCGCGGGGTGTTCGGCCTCCAGCTGCGCGAACGTCTTGTGACCGATCGTGTATTCGTCGGCGTTGACGTCACGGAATTCCGCCAGCGACTGGATCGCGCACTCGCTGAGCAGCTTTGCTCCCGCGGCCAGACCCGCTTCGTTCTCGAGCGCGGGCAGATCGAATTCTGTTGGGTAGGCCGCGTCGAGCCCGATCAGCCCGTCTATACCGAACGCGGTGCCCACCGACGCGTTGTCAAATTCACCGACCGACTGCAGGTTGGACGGGACGCCACCGGCGGCGAGGCCGATCATTTTCACATCCGGGGCGTAGCTCGCCTGCAGCTCAGCCGCCCAGCTGGCGGCCTGCCCGCCCTGCGAGTACCCCCACGCGATCACCGGATCTTTTTCGCTGATGCCCGAGCCCGGGACCTGCCTGCCGGCGCGCACGACATCCAGGACCGCCTGACCCTCGGCCTTGCCGGCCGCGTAGGTCGGGACCGCGCCGTTGGTGTAGCCCTGATAGTCGGTGACCGTCACCGCATAGCCCTTTTTCAGGGATTCGATGATCGCGCCGCCGTCGTACTCGGTGCCTTCGGCCATCTGCAGCGACGGCGCGCACTGATGCGCGAGCCCCTGCGTGCCCTCCGCGTAGGTCACGAGCGGCCGTTCGCCTTTGCCGCTCCATTTGGCCGTGGGCACGATCACGGTCCCCGTCACCCAGTCTGGTTCGCCGTGCTGGCCTGTGGACTGATACAGCACCGTCCACGCTTTGATACTCGGCAGCGTGACATTCAGGTTGACGGTCGCCGGGCGATACCACACGAGTTCGCCTGCGCTGCCATCGGGAGTCGTCGTCGGAGGCGTATAGAACGCCGATCCCGACGGTCCTTCCACGGGCGCCGCGGCCGCCCCAGACGGCACGGCCAGAACCACGACAACTGAGAGCGCGAGCGCAGCTCGCGCGAAACCTCTCCGATGCATCGATCCCATCCCCTCTTTCGGACCTCGTTGCGTTTATGGAGCCCAGCTCTCGCAAGGACGACCCAACGACGGGCTGCCCTCGGCTGTAGGCACGCGTGAATGTATCATGAACGACGTGATGTTGCATTTGCAGGCCGATCCGCGGTCGCCTATGGCGTCCTCATGACGATCAACGTGGCCTGGCCGCGGGCGAGCGTGTACAACCAGCCGCAATCGCTCGTCGCTGAGCCGCTAGTGAAGAGCTTGCTCTGGCAGGGCTTTGCCGGCGAGTCGTGCGATGGCGATTGCTCTTGCGCCGTATGCGGGAACGATCGCGATGCTACGTGTGCGGTTCGGCCGCTCGTTGCGAGCTCTGACGGCACGCAGCTCGAGAGTTGCATAACTGTCCGGATGACGGTCTTGATCTCCATCATGGCGAAGCTCGCGCCGATGCAGCGCCGTTCTCCACCGCCGAATGGGATGAACGTGTACGGTGCTGGGCGCTCCAAGAATCGCTCGGGTCGGAAACGCTGCGGCTCGGAGTAATACTCCGGCAGCACTTGTACTCCGCGGATCGAGGCGGTGAGGATGCGTGTCGGCCGGAAGGCGATATCCGCCCAGCTGAAACGGTGCGCTCAGCTTGCGGGGTGCGGAGTCGACCACGGGGCGGGCTCGCAGAGTCTCGTTGACGATAGCGGTGAGATACTCCCATCCTCTGTGCCGGCTTCGCGGCAGCGCGTCAGAACATCGGGATGGCGCAGTACTCGCTCAAAGCACCACGCGAGCGCTGCCGCGGTCGTGTCATGCCCGGCGCCCAGCAGGTGAGGAGATGGTCGAGCAGTTCCTCATCGCTCGACTCATGCCCGTCTCATCGCGCGCCTCGACGAGCATCGCAAGCATGTCGTCGCGGCCCTCGGGAGAGGCGCGGTGATCGGCGATCTCCTCATACAGCAGCCGTTCTGCCTCCGCGCGCGCTCGTACCCAGGGCAACCTCCTCCCGATCGTTCCGCTGCGTAAGCCATGGAAGCCGGTCTCGGGCAGCGCTCCGAAGACACCGCCGTGCACAAACGCGGGCAAGAGTTCGCCGAGCGGCGACGTCGCGACTCGTCGCGCACGCCAATCACCGCACGCAAGATCACCTCCATCGTGATCGTGCGCATCCGTGGCCACAGCGCGAACGGCTCCCCCAGCGGCCAGCGGTCAACCTCTGTGGCCGTTATCTGCTCGAACAGCCGCACGTGATGGCTGATCGCGTCTCCATGAAACGGTGGTAGCAGCAAGCGCCGTGTGCGCAGGTGAGGCTCGCTATCAGGAGTAGAAGACTGTTGGGGCCGAGCACCCCAAGCGCCTGCGCGTTGGCCTCACCACCGCGCAACAGCTCACTATCGCCCTCAAGACCTCGCGAATGAGCTGCGGGTCGAGCACGCTGACCACGTCACCGAAACCGACGATCCGGAAAGCAAGCATCTTCTCACCGGGGAAGCGCTTAAGGCAGAAGCGGAGGAATGAGTCCATACCGAACAACGACCACAGCGTCTGCACGATCGCCGGCAGCGGTACGCGCCGCGGCAGCCCGTCACTCACCCCGACGCGATCGCCGGCCGCGTCAGCACCTCCGAGTGACGAGACCGGCGGCGCCGATGACTCATCACGACTCGGGAGAGACCGCGTAGGCATAAGCGACCTCATCCACTATAGGTCCCGCGATAATGTCCGCGCCGCGGGCGCGTCATCGGCCTCGTGGTCCGAGGCCGTGAAGGGTGTGCGGCCAAAGCGGACTGCCGCTCTGGATCGGGTGGCATCGGCGCGGCGAGCTCGCGGCGAGAGGAGACGCCGAGCTTGCGGTAGATGCTGCGTGCGTGGGAGCGAACGGTCTCGACGCCCACATGCAGGGCAAGCGCTATCTGAGCGTTCGAGCGACCCTCTTGGAGCAGGGGGAGCACTTCGGCCTCGCGCTGGGTGAGCAGGTGCCCTCCAGCAATGGATCTGCGACTCCGGTTGGACGCAGCTCGCGGAATCACCTGAAGCCCCCGTGAGGCTAGGTGGATGGCGTTGAGCACGTCGCGCGACTGCGTGTCCATGCCGAGGCAGGCGCTCGCTCCGAACGCGAGTAGCTGAGCACACTCCTCCGCCGACGGATCATTTGAGAGTAGAACCAGAGATGTGCCTGGATGACGGCCGCTCAGCTCCCGGACCTCGGCCAACTTGGCGAAGGCAGCGACGTCGAGGATCGCCACATCTGGACGGTGGGCGCGGAGAACGACAGGGATTCGTCTGTGCTCGACGTCTAGAGCGACGATCGTGAGGCTCGGGTCGCTCCCGATCAGCTCGCGTAGCCCTCCCGCGAGGAGATCGTCGAAGCGGGCTAGCACGACCGTGATGGGGATCTGTGACGGCATAGACAGTCCAGGCGCGCCGCCGAGCGCGTACCCGCTTCATCGACAAAACGGAGACGTAGGGTGAGCCTCCCCTCCCCACGCCTTCCCCCGCCCGTCCCCCCAAGATCACCCTCACCGGAGGAGCAGCCAGGCCGGCGCCTCGCTCAACATGTAAGGCATGGCTCGCTTCCTCCTCAGCGTCATACTCGCAACGGCGCTCTTGCTCCCCGCGTCGGCCGACGCCGGCGGAGACCAGTCCCACACCGCGCGCGCCTCAAAGACGACCCATCGGCACGAGTCAGCGGCCATCGCTGAAGCTCCGCAGGCAGGACGACATCCGACGACAAACCCCCTGACGCTGTCGTTGAAGCTCGCTGAGAAGTATTGGCATGGCGCGCCAGCGTGCGGTACACCGACAATTGTGCCGAGTGCTCATCAACTTCCGAATGTTGATTACGAAGGCACAACGAGCCCTGAACCGACAGACTCCGTTGTCGAGATGTGGACCGAAGTACAGAAGTGCACAATCACGATAAACACCTCTCTATGGGGAAGCTGGCGTCAGGATGATGAATCCTTCCAGTGGTTTTGCGATGCGATGACGCATGAGGTGGGCCACCTCTTTGGGCATCTTGACGGCGGACAGACGAACCCTTCATCGATTACTTATCCTTTCCTCAGCGAAGCGAGCCCCAATTTTGACTCCGTCCCTGAGTGTCAAGCAGTTACGCTGCATTACGGCCTAGAGGAAATTCGCAACCAAGAAATCATCGCCCCACGAAACGCGCTTCCCGGCGCTCGCTGAACGACTGCAGGCCCTCGCGCCCGTCCTCGGTCTCGAACAGCTCCGCCATGTCTGGCTCGAGCCGTGCGAAGGCCGCCGCCTCGCCCTCCAGGCGCGCGCGATGCGCAGAGGCGAGCGTTGCCTTGACGCCGAGGGGTGCCGATTTGGTCGCGATCGCGTCTGCCAGCTCGATCGCGCGATCGAGCTGGCGACCCGGTCCGACGATCTCCTGCACGAGCCCGACGCGCAGCGCCTCCTGAGCGTCGTAGGGCTCTCCCGTGAGCAGCCAGCGCATCGCGTTGCCCCAGCCGGCATCGCGCGGGAGACGGATCGTCGCGCCCCCGAACGCGTAGATACCACGGTTGATCTCCATCTGCGCAAAGCGCGCGTCGGAGGCTGCGATCCTGATGTCGGCCGCGAGCAGAAGCTCGATCGCCAGCGTCATCACCCAGCCCTGCACCGCCATCACGAGCGGGGTGGACCACGTCCCGTCCTTGCGCCACGGGTCGCGGCGGCCGGGAGCCGAGAAGTCGAGCCGGCCCTCGCGCACGAGCGGACCAACCTCGGCGAGGTCGAGGCCGGCGGTGAAGTGATCGCCGTGCGCGAACAGCACCCCACAGCGGATCTCCGCATCGTCCTCGAGCCGATGGTAGGCGACCGCGAGCTGGTCGATCATCGCCAGGTTGAACGCATTGCGCTTCGCAGGTCGGTTGAGACCCATCAGCAGAACGTGGCCGCGGCGCTCGACCGTGACGGCCAGTTCCTGACCTGCGCTCATAGCGCTCGGCTGCTCAAGAGGGCCATTGGGACCTCGACGTTCAACTCCTCCAGCAGTGCCGCGAGCTTGCGGTCGAGCTCGACCCCCACCGTCGATACCGCGGGTAGGCCAAAGCTTGCGAACTGCATGCTTGGCTGATCCACCGTGAACCACGAGCGCCCGGCGTTGTCTTCCCAGATCACGGTGTGCAGTGGCGCATACAACATCACGCACGGGTCATGGCGAAACATCTGCTCGGCAATCGTCACGTTGCCCATGAGATAGGCGACACAGTCAGGCGCATCGCCCGCGAGTCCCATCACCGGGTGGACGTCGTTGCGCCAATAGATGAGAAACCCGTGCGGCGCGCTTTCGGCGACGCACTCGAGGACCTCAGACCAGCTGGCTCTCCTTTCAACGAGGGCGGCCATCTCGCCGGAAGGATCGGACGGGACTGCGTGCTCATATCGCCTTTGGAACTCTCGGACTCCCGGGACCTTGGCGGTGATGCGCCGGACGGTGTGGGTCTCGTCTCGCGCGGCCATCTCTCCGTGGGCGCCAAGGTAGGTCGCGAGCCTTAGCTTCGCTTGAGTCATCCGACTGCTCGTTCGTGTGCGCGCAGCTCACGGAATGCCTTGATGGCACGGATATGCTCGCCAGATGAGCGTCGCGAGCCCGCCTCTACGGGGGCCGACACTCCTCGGACGCGAGGTCGAGATCGATCGCATCGATGCGCTTCTCGGCGAGCTGCGACAACGAGGCGGCGCGCTCCTGCTCAGCGGCGAACCAGGCATCGGCAAGTCAGCCCTGCTCGATCGTGCCAGGGAGCGCGCCGGCGAGCTGGGCGCGCGCATCCTCGGTGCGGTCGGCGTCGAGTCCGAGGCGCAGTTTCCCTTTGCAGCTCTGCATCAGCTCCTAACTCCTCTCAGTAGGCGCATGGCGTCGCTGTCGGCTCCCCAGCGTCAGGCGCTGCAGGCGGCATTCGGCATCTCCGAGGAGACGGAGCTGGACCCCTTCCGCGTCGCCTTCGCCGCATTTCAGCTCGTCTGCGATGGGGCCGACTCGAGCCCGCTCCTGTTGATCGTGGACGACGCGCAGTGGATCGACCGCTCGAGCCTCGACGTCCTCACGTTTATCGCCAGACGGCTGGAGAACGAGCCGGTTGCCGTGCTGGTGGCTGCCAGAGACGGATCTACGACGGCGCTCGGCGACTTCGGGCTGCCGATCGTGCACCTCGAGCGACTGGACGACGTCGCGGCGGTGGAACTGCTCGATCGCACAGCTCCCGAGCTCGGCGATGCGCTGCGCTCCCGTGTGCTGCAGGAGGCCGCGGGCAATCCGCTGGGTCTGGTCGAGCTTGCGCGCGTCGCGGTGGACGGCGTTGATGCACTCGAGCTCCCCTCCGCGGCGCCGCTGACGCTGACCGCGCGCTTGGAGAGCGCGTTCGCTGCAACGCTGGACGGCCTCTCCGAGCCCACGCGCCTGACGCTGCTCGCGGCGGCGCTCGACCCCAACGCATCGCTTGTGGAGGTGCTCGCAGCGGCCATATGCATCCATGACGATGGGCCCGTCGAGGTGTCTGCCCTTGACAGCGCGATCGCGACCGGATTCGTAGCCGTGGTGGACAAGCGAGTGCGCTTCAGCCATCCGCTGATCCGCTCCGCCGTGCGGCAGACCGCGACGCAGCAGCGCGTGCTGAGCATGTTCGGCGCATTGGCTGAGGTGGTGGTGGACCCAGACCGTCAGCTGTGGCATCGCGCGATGGCCACGCTCGGTCGCGATGAGGAGATCGCCGAGGCGCTCGAGCTCTACGCGGTTGCCGCGCGGCACCGCGGTGCTCTAACGGTGGCGGCTAGCGCCCTCCAACGTGCGTCCGAGCTCAGCGCGGACCACCAGAAGAGGTCCGACCGCCTGATCCGTGCCGCTGAGATCGCCTATGACCTTGGCCTGGTGGACACAGTGCGCAGTCTCATCCGGAAAGCGGAGCCGCTCGATCTCGGCACCCTGGAGACGGCGCGCCTGCAGTGGCTGCAGCAGATGGTTGCGGGCGATGTCTGGTTCGAGACCCGAGCAACGAAGACCTTCGTCACGATCGCGCGGCAGATGCGCGTTGGCGGGGATCCGGACATGGCGCTGCGTTCGCTGGCGCCGATCGCGCATCGTTGCTGGTGGACGCAAGTTCGTAGCCGGACGCGGCAATACGTCGTTGAAACCGCCGAGGAGGTCGGAGTCCCCGACGGCGATCCACGCCTGCTTGCGGTTATCGCGCTCGCTCACCCCGAGGCCACCGGGCGCTCGGTGCTGCACCGCATCGCGGGCATGGACTTTCACGAGCTCGCCGATCCGGTCGCCGCCATGTTCGTGGGCATCGCCGCCGAGAAGGCAGGAGACTTCGCCGGCGGAGCGAGGTTCCTCGCCCGCGCGGTGGAACACCTGCGCGAGCAGGGAAGGCTCGGCCTGCTCACCCAAGCCCTTGTGCACTACGCGTGGGCCGCCACGCACATCGGCGACTGGGGGGCCGCGGCGGCCGCCGGTGTGGAGGCGGCGGGTCTCGCGCGCGACAGCAGACAGCTGCAGTACGGGCTCACCGGTGAGCTGGTTGCCGCGCTCGCCACCGCGCAGCGCGGCAACGAGCCGAACCTCGAGGCGATGATTGTCAAGCCCGAGCAGGCGCTGCTGGCGATGGGGGGCGGGCCGATGCTCGCGCCCGCGCACCTCGCCCGCGCCGCCGCGGCGCTCGGCGACGGGCGCCACGATGTTGCATTTGACCACCTCTGGCCCGTCTTTGACCAACACAGCCCGGCGTTTCATCGATTCATGCGCTGGCCGGCGCTGCTCGACCTGGTAGAAGCCGGGACCCGAAGCGAGCGCACCGAGCAGCTCACAGACGTGATCGCTGAACTCGAGGCGGTCGCCGCACGCAGCCACGCACCCATCCTGCGCGTTGGCCTGGCCTGCGCGAAGCCTTTGATGGCCACGGACGAGCAGCCTGAGACGCTCTACATGACCGCGCTTGACCAAGACCTGACGGCACATCCGTTTCTGCGCTCGCGGACGCTCTTCTCCCTCGGCTGCTGGCTGCGCCGGCGCCGGCGCAGCGTCGACTCGCGCGGACCGCTGCGCGAGGCGATCAACCTGTTCGATGCGCTTGGCGCCACGCGCTGGAGCACGCGCGCCCGACAGGAGCTGCGCGCGACCGGCGAGCAGCTCGGGCGCCGCACGCCTGACGCCCGCGACCGTCTCACCGCCCAGGAGCTGCAGATCGCTCGGCTCGCCGCCGAGGGACTGTCAAATCGCGAGATCGGCCAGCGGCTGTTCCTCTCGCATCGCACGATCGGCTCGCATCTCTACCGGATATTTCCCAAGCTCGAAATCGCGGCGCGGGCACAGCTGCGCGACGCCCTCGCAGCGGCTGGCACCCACGGTGAGCAGTCGGATGACTCAAGCGAGATCGAAGCGCCCGCGCGAGGATCGGTGCTGCCAATCTCCAACTAGAGGAGTCGCCATGAGCGAGCTGCCGAACGTCGTCCTCGTCCACGGCGCGTGGGCGGACGGTTCTTCCTGGAGCGCGGTGATCCGCGCGTTGCAGGCAAAGGGCCACAATGTCACCGCGCCCCAGCTGCCCGAGACCTCACTCGCTGACGACGTCGCACGGGTAAGGCACGTCCTCGCGCGGCAGTCCGGGCCGACGATCGTCGCCGGTCACTCTACGGGGGCCAGGTGATGACTGCGCTCGGCACCGATGCGCCGAACGTGACGGGCCTCGTCTACGTCGCCGCGTTTGGGCTCGAGGAGGGCGAGTCGCTTGGTGCCCTGCTCGGCGGCGGGCCGCCCACCCCTGCGCTCGCACACTTGATCGTCGACAAGCAGGGCTTTGGCTGGATTCCGGAGGAGGACTTCGTCAACCACTTCGCGGCCGATCTCGACCCCGCCGACGCAAAGGTCCTCTACGCCGTCCAGCAGGGCCTCTCGATGAACACCTTCGAGGACGTGATGGGCACGCCAGCGTGGAAGTCACAGCCGTCGTGGTACCTCGTCGCGACCGATGACCAGGCAATCCCGCCAGACGCCGAGCGCATGTTCGCCCAGCGCATGGGGGCGCACAAGATCGAGGTCGCCTCCAGCCACCTCGCGATGGTCTCTCACCCCGCCGAGGTCGTCGCGCTGATTGAGCTGGCCGCGGGTCAGGGTTCCTAGCCATGCCGATGATCGACGTATATGCCGCAGACGGGACGTTCGACGACCAGCACACGCTTGCGCGGGACCTGGCGAACGCGGTGATGCGCTGGGAGCAGGTGCCAGACCTCCCGCTATTCCGGAACAACACCGCCGCGTTCATCCATGAGCTCCCCGCGAACGCGATCGCGAACGTCAACGGCGAGAGCAACTACGTGCGCGTGCAGGTCCTGACCCCCGTGGGCGTGCTCGACCGCGACAAGCAGCTCGGGGTGGTGAAAGAGCTGACCGAGATCGTGTCAGTCGCCGCGGGAGACCCGGGTGTCGCTGAGCGGACCTGGGTGCTGCTCACCGAGTCACCCGAAGGCGGCTGGGGCGTGGCCGGACACGCCAATACGGCTGCCGACCTCGCCCAGGCGGCTCGCGCGGAACTCGCGGCGAAAGCTCAGGGCCGAACCGAGGAGTGATCCATGTCAGACAGCGCGGTCCACATAAGCCCACGGCAGCGCAAGGCGGACGGACTGGTGATCAGGTACGCCGAGACCGAGGAAGTCGCAGATGAGACGGTCCTGCTCCTCAGTCCCTGGCCCGAGAGCCTGTTCGCGTGGAACACGATCTGGTCGCGCCTAGCCGAGAACGCACGACTGGTCGCCATCGATCTCCCGGGCTTCGGTCAATCCGAGCGCCTGGCTGAGCTGCAGTCCCCACGGGCTATGGGTAGGTTCCTGCTGCGGCTCATCGACGAGTGGGAGCTAGGCCACCCGCATGTGGTGGGACCCGACGTCGGAACGGGCGCCGTCCTGTTCGCCGCAGCCGAGGACGTTGACCGGTTCTCCAGCGCCGTCGTCGGCAGCGGCGGGGCGTCGTTCCCGCTCGAGGTGACAGGCGCGCTCAAGGAGATCATTGAGGCTCCGGACCTGAGCGGATTCCAGGCAATCGATGGACGCGACATCGTCGCCCGAGCACTCGAAGGCATCGAGCGACACACCTTGCCCGAGGCCGTACGAGAGGACTACCTGGCGTCATATGCGGGCGAGCGCTTCGTCGAGTCGGCGGCCTACGTGCGACGCTACCCCTCTGATCTGCCGGTCTTGGCCGAACGACTCGGCGACATCCGGACCCAGGTTCAGATCATCGCCGGCCGCCACGACACGCTCGTGCCGCCGAGCAACGCCGAGTTCCTGCACGCGCGGCTGCCCGACAGCAAACTAGACATTCTCGAGACCGGCCACTTCACGTGGGAGGACGGGGCCGATGACTATCTAGAGCTGACGAGGTCCTGGATCGAAGGCCACAGCACCGCGAGGTCCAGAGGGTGAACACGCGAAGGTGACGCAAACGGCGTGCGCAGCACGTTCGACTCCATGTTTACGAACGTTACCGGCGGGTAAGGCTGCCCAGCAGGCGCTCGATTCAATTGGCTTGGACGTCAGGGTGTCGGCGCAGCGGGAGTGAGGGCAGGAACGAACCACTACGAGGGAGAGGGAGAGGGAGAGTACGTGAGAACGATTGGGATGAGTCGCCCCGCGCGCGCACCGGGTCGGCTGACGCGCTGTTTGCTTTTCGCGGCCCTTGCCAGCTGCGCGCTGATGTGGAACGCTGCAGCGCCGGCGGGCGCTAGGACGAAGAAGCTACCCATGCTGCCGGTCCTCTTTGTTCACGGGTTCGAGAGCGCTGGCGGGAACTTCGCTTCGCAGGTCATGCGCTTGGAAAGCAACGGCTACCCGCATGGTTGGGTCGAAACGATCGACTACGACTCCACCGCCGCGGTCGCCAGTCCGATGGAAGTCGAGGACCAGATCGAAAAGGCGATCACAGAGCTCAAGGAACGGACGGGAGCGTCGCAGGTGGACCTCATCGGCCATTCGCTGGGCACCACCGTCTGCTACGACTACCTGACCGAAGGTGAAAAAGCTACCGAACGCGACAAGAGTGTGGCGGCGTACGTCAACATCGACGGCCAAGAAAAACTGCCGCCGGTGCCGACGCTCGCGTTAATCGCGGAAAAGAGCATGGGCACTATCACGCCGCACGGGGAAATCCCGGGCGCAACTAACGTTCTGATCCCGAACGAGACCCACGTCCAGTCGTCCACATCGGCGACGTCGTTTATCCAGATCTACAAATTCCTTCGCGGCAAAGCGCCGAAACACGACATCGTCGCCGCGAAAAGGAAGGAAGTGATCGAAATCGCGGGCAAGGCGCTCGACTTCCCAATCAACACCGGGCTGATCGGCGACACCCTGAAGATCTGGCCGGTGCAGGCTGACGGGTTTAGATACGAGTCCGGGCCGAAGTCGCAACCGGTGGCGACGATCGCGATCACCACGGGTGGCGAGGGTGAAGGCGAATGGGGACCGGTGAAGGTCGAACGCAAGCAGCGCTACGAATTCGAGCTCGAATCCGCCGGCCAGCCCACGCTCCACATCTACTACCAGCCGTTCCCGAGGAGCGACTACCAGGTCCGCCTACTGGCGCAGCCTGCGCTCCAGGCGAGCTCCATACACGAGGGTGCCGTCGGGATCGTCAGCATCAGATACAAGGAGATGTGGGGCAACGCGGGTCTACTACCAGGCTCGAGCCCCGAAGAAGACGACGAACTAAAACTCGACGGTCTGAACGTCTGCACTGAAGTCATCTGTCCGCTCACCAAGGTCGTCAACGCGATGTTCATCGGCGAAGGCGAGAAACATCCGAAAGAAACCAACCTGGAAGAACAGAATCCGCTCTACTCAGAGCTCCCGTTCATCGTGGGCGCGGAAGTCTACATTCCAGCCTCATCGAAGAGTACGTTGAGCGACGAACCCACCGAAGACGTGAGGGTGCAGCTCAACTCGAGGGGCGAAGGCCCCACGGGAAGTGCACAAGCGAAGGAAAAGACGCTCGAAGAAATGGACGTCCCGAACTGGGATTCCGCCACTGATCAGATCGAGCTCGTGTGGAACGACTACCAGAAACTGACCTTCGAGCCGGGAGCCTGACGTCCAAGACTGAGAAGTAACCAGTAAGCGCCCGCCGGGGCTCAACGGTAATGACGCCGTTGGGGCCCCGGCGCACCCGTCGTAGAGACGGACACTGTTCTCGGTCCTACATGCTGCGGCGGCCGCGACGTCTGTAGCCGACTCCGCCGGTCATCAGCAGGACTACGACGATGATGAGGAGGATCGTAAGCATGGTCACCTCTCCAAGCTCAGTTGAGTTGGCTCGCGGTCGACGTTCTGGTTGGTCATGCAACCTCCTGCTCTGCATTGGACGCGCGCCCGAGCAGACGATCGCGGTCGCTGGCGCCGAATAGCCGTGCGACCAGCCCGGCCACGATGAGGTAGACGACCGCGGCGATGCCCCAGTTGACAGCGATAGCGTCGTTGGCACTATGGAAGCTGAACATGCCGTCAAACGGACCGGCGAGCCAGCGTGCCCAGCTGTGGACTTCCGAGACGATGCTGTTGGCCGGATTGGCCTTTAGCAGCACGAGCAGAATGCCCGCGACGATGATTAACACGACGACGCTGACAACGAGTTGAACGATGCGCATGAACAAGGCCCGCGCGTCCATCGAGAACCCGCGGGCGGCGGTCACGTAGCGCCCACCCTGCCGGCGCGAACCCGTGGCCGCGCGACGATCCCGATCAGCTTCCGAAGCGAACCCTGCGGGCCTGGCTCTAAACATGAGAGGAACCTCCTGTTGGTCTTCAACACCCCTCCGGGCAAGGCCCGGTGGGTCGGTGCAGAGGACCTATTCGCGAAGGCGATCCTACGCCGACGGAGCATTCCCAACTGATACTGCAGAAGCACAGGCAACCTGTTGTTTGCGCAACCTGTTGAAAGCGTGCTCGATGTAACGGTAGCGCAGTTGGGGTACCATTGGGATTGCGCCGCGCGAGCGCAGGCTGGTGATCGATGAGCCAAGCAGACATCCAGAGCCCCGCGATAACCCAGGGCGATGTGCTCACGGCGATATCAGACGGGCTGGTGGGACTGCTCAAGGAGTTCTATGGGCACGGGCCGACCCGCGCGAAGTCCTACTACCAGGACGATTTGGTCGTGTGCGTACTTCGTGGTGGCTTCTCACGCGTGGAGCAGACCCTCCTGGAGGGCGGGCGCGGTGACGCGGTGATCCAGCAGCGCATGGAGTTTCAGGAGGTCATGCGCGAACGCTTCGCGCAGGTCATCGAAGCCGCGACCGGCCGGCACGTGATCGGCTTCATGAGCGGCAACCAGCAGCACCCTGATCTGATGTGCGAGGTGTTCATCCTCGGTCCCACCGACCTCGTCGACGAGCACGAGATTCCGGCCCGCGGGGCATCTCCATCTCGCGGCTGAGGGAATGCACACGGTCAGCTAACGCGACGGACCCCGACAGATTGCGATCGTCCGCTTGACCTGCCGAGTATGCTGTGGGTTGGAGGGCATATGTCGTGAGGTCCGCCCACAGTGACGGGCAGCAAGGCATGACTTCTGAGAGTTCACCCACTCCGGAGGCCGTCATGCCCGATACGCTGGTTCCCACCGATCGAACCGCTCGCCGCACGGATGCGATGGATGTTCGGCGCGCCAACGCAAGCGTCGAGCGCAGGCTCACGCTCGGCAGACGCTCCGAGAGCGTCGAGATCGGCATCCACCCGGCTGAGGCGTCCGCGACGGCTACCTCGGAGACGCTCATCCGCCCTGCCGACGATGCGACGACCGAGAGGTTCGATCCCATCGCCTGCCTTGACAACCGGTTCCGCCACGCAGGCCGACCCGTCGAACCGGTCGCGCCAGGCCGCTACATCCAGATCCAAGGGTCCGATCAAACGCTAGTCATCCAGCTCGGCGATGAGGTCACGCACATTGGTCGCGGTCTCGCGGCCGACCTGCATCTCGACGATAGCTCCGTGTCGCGAAGCCACGCAGTCCTCGTCCCGGGCCCCGCTGGTCACCGGATTCTCGACGACCGTAGCTCGAACGGCACATTCGTCAATGGCCGGCGCATCGAGCAGTTCGACCTGCGCAACGACGACGTGATCGTGCTCGGCCGAGTCGAGCTGCGATATCTGGAGGTTTAGGCTGGGGGGGACACAACGATTTTCAGTTCACCCCAAAAACTCTGCGGATGCAGATTTGGAGGGTTTTTACTGGTGAGGGTGCTCTCGGGCCATAGCGCCAGTTGCAGGGGTTTTCATCGCGTTCTGGTACCGGATGGGCTCGCCGGTACCAACTCCAACTCGGTCTCGTCGGAGAATGTGAGCCCGGACAGCCAGCTGTCGAACACCTGCTGTGCGCGGAGCGCAAGCTGCGCAGCGTATGCGGCGGCGTCCTCACGCAGACCCTCGACGCTGACATCGCGGGCGGCGAGCTCGTAGGCGTGACCGACAAGCCAGCGCTCGAGGGACACGCTATCGGCCTCGAGGTGGAACTGGAGTCCGAGCACGTTCGGCCATCGTGCGAACGCCTGGTTCTCGCAGAGCGGCGTGGAGGCGAGGGGCGGCAGATCGGGAGGCGTCGAGATCACGTCCCCGTGCCAGTGCAGGACAGGGACACTTCGAAGCGGCTCCAGCACCGAGCTGCGCGCCGCGTCGGTGAGCGTGACCGGCGCGTAGCCGATCTCTGCCGCGGCGCCTGGCCGCACGCTCCCCCCACAAGCCACGGCGAGCAGTTGTGCGCCTAGGCAGATACCCAGCGTCGGCCGGTCACGGGCAAGACGGTCGCCAATGAGCTCGAGCTCTGCGCCCAGGAACGGATAGGCGTCGGTGTCCGCGACACCGATCGGACCGCCGAGCACGACGAGGAGATCGGCATCACGCGCACTGCGCCATGCGCCGCCGTTGGCCGGCACGTCGAGGTAGGAGGTTGCGAACCCGTGGTGCGTCAGAAGCGGCGCCAGGAGGCCGAGATCCTCGAACTCGACATGGCGGATCGCGACGGCCGTCCGCGTCATCGCTCGTCGGCATCGCCGATCTGCCGTCGAGCTCGGGGCGGAGCCGCTGTCGGAGAAGACGACTGGCGAGCGACGGCCGGTGTCGACCCGTAGCTCGAAGATATCGGGACGGCTGTAATGCCCGACCGCGTCCATGTCGAGGTGGCCGCGGGCGATCTCAGCAAGGTCGACCTCGGCGTACAGGATCACCTCATCCTCAAACACGGGCCCGGCGAGGACCGAGCCGTCGGGCGCGATGATCGCGCTGCCGCCCCGCATCAGGTACGAGCTGGGATCCGCGCCGATCTCCTGCTGGTACCAGTCCGGAAAGGCGCCCGCGCGAATCGCCTGGCAGGCGGTCAGGACGAACACTCTGCCCTCGAGCGCAATGTGCGTCATGGTCGACATCCACGTCGGGCGATCGTCGGCCGTCGGAGCGCAGTAGAGCTCGATGCCCTGCGCGTACATCGCCTGTCGCAGGGCCGGCATGTAGCTCTCCCAGCAGATCACGGTCCCGACGCGCCCGGCGGAGCTCTGCGCGGTACCGATGGTGGAGCCGTCTCCGAAGCCCCAGATGAGCCGCTCAGTCCCGGTCGGCATGAGCTTGCGGTGGATCCCGGCGAGCCCGGCCGCGGGATCGATCATCAGGGCCGTGCAGTAGAGCGTCGAGCCGAACCGCTCGATCACGCCCACGACCACGAAGATCCCGTGAGCGGCGGACGCACTGATGAGGCATCCCACCTCGGGGCCATCCAGCTGCACGGCCGCATCGAAGTAGCGCTGATACAGATCCCGGCCCGGACCGGACCGGCGCCCGACAACGGCGCCGAAGGCGGTGCCCTTCGGGTAGCAGCCGATGAAGGCCTCAGGGAATACCACGAGCTCGGCGCTACCAGCCGCGCACTCGGCTATCAGGCTCTCGGCCTTGACGACGCTCGCAGCGGAGTCGAAAGGGATCGACGCCGCTTGAGCCACAGCGACACGTGTCATCGGCGTCGTCCGTTGCGTTGAGGTCGGTGGCTGAGATGCAAGGCCGGCGCCTCCAGGGCGTTGACCACGAGCACGGTCGCAGCTTCCTCGTTGGGGTTGCGGAGGGCATGGGGGACATCGGCACGGAAGTGGATTGCGTCGCCCGCGGCCAGCGAGGAGGCGCTCCCGTTCACGTCCACCTCGATCGCGCCGGCAAGGACGTACACCCACTCCTCGCCGGCGTGTGCAGCAGGCTCGCCTACACGGCCTGGCAGGAGGCTCAGCTCGACGACCTGCAGCCAGCGCAGCGCAGGGTCCGACAGCGATTGCAGCGACGTGTCGCCGGCTGCGATGGTGTGCCTGTCCCCGCTGCGCGATACGTAAACCGTGTCCTGTGCCGGCGACTCGCCCACGAGCTCGCCCAGCGACACGCCGAGCGCCCGCCCAAGCTGCATCAGCAGCCGCACGGTCGGCGTGCGCCGGCCGTTTTCGAGCCGCGAGAGGTGCGCAACCGAGATCCCCGACAGCTCCGAGAGCTGTGCCAGCGTCAGATTCCGCCGGAGCCGGTAGCTGCGAATCAACGCGGCGATCCGCTGATCGTCGTCGCTCGGGTCGGGTGTCGTCTCGAGGGGCTCTGCAGCGCTCGCGTGGGGCTTCATAGCCTCGACAATATAAACGCCAAAGTGATATTTTGCCGATCGGCAACTTCAGTTGTCAACGACTCATCGCGATCTGCACGACCCCGAGGACCAGCCAGCCAGACATGAGCGCCGCGACCGCAGAGCAGGTTATAGCCGACACCGTGCAGGCGGCCCAGGCCGTGCTAAGTGTCGAGATCGAGGCGATCTTCACGCTGGGGAGCCTGGCGCACGGCGGATTTGCGCCGCTCGTCAGCGACGTGGACGTCGCCATCATCGTCGGGGCGACGGTGCCGGGCACGGCCGAGCAGATGGCACGTGTGCAGAGCCTCGTCGTGGACAAGGGGAGCAGCCCGCTGTCGGAGCGCCTCTCGGTGTTCTGGGCTGACTGGCACACGGTTCGAACCGGCGAGGGCGATCACAGCCGGCTCGGGCCTGTCGATCGGCTCGACCTACTCGACTCCGGACGCCTGCTCCTCGGATCGGACCTGCGCGAGCCGAGCGTCCGCCCATCACATCAGGAACTCGTGGTGATGAGCGCGGATCACATCCTCAACAAGTTCACCGACGCCTACCTAGAGCGGCTGCGCGATACGCGAGCACTTCTCGCCGGCGGACCGCGCGCCGTCACGAAGGCGATCCTCTTCCCGGTGCGGTTCATGTACACGCTAAGGACCGGCCGCATCGGGCTGAATGACAACTCGGCCCGCTGGTACGCGGCCGAGGACCTGCCCGGCGGCGCGCTGGCGCTGAAGGCGCTCGAGTGGCGCAACGGTGGGATCGCCGACGCCGGGCTCGCCACTCAGATGCTCGGCGCGGAGCTGGATGCCATTCACGGTGAGTGTTTCGCTGGCTACGCACAGGAGTTGGAAGATCTCGGCGAGGCGAGCCGTGCCGCCGCGCTGGCGAAGCGAGCTGCAAGCGTCCAAGTCGCCCACCCGCACGCAGGCTGACAAATGCGCGTCACAAGCAAGGCCCCGGGACCTGAAAGGAACCTCGAATGGCTCAAGAACAACTGATCCACGGCATCATCGCGTACCCGATCACGCCCTTCGGTGAGGTGGGCATCGACGTCGACCGGCTCGCCGGTCTCGTCGACGCCATGGTCGACGCCGGAGTCCATGCCATCGCCCCGCTGGGGAGCACCGGCGAGTCGGCCTACCTCGGCTTCGATGAGTGGAAGACGGTCGTCGACACCACCGTCGCGGCCGTCGCCGGGCGCGTGCCCGTGGTGGTCGGGTCATCCGACCTCACCACCGCCGGAACGGTGGCCCGAGCCGAGTACGCCCAGCAGGCCGGCGCGACGGCGGTCATGGTGATCCCCGTTTCTTACTGGGCGCTCAACGAACGCGAGATTGTGCAGCACTACACCTCGGTGAGCGACGCGATTTCAATCCCGATCATGGCCTACAACAACCCGGCCACATCCGGGATCGACATGTCGCCAACGCTGCTCAACCACATGTTCGAGTCCATCGCGAACGTGACGATGGTGAAGGAGTCGACAGGCGACATCCAGCGCATGCTCGATATCAAGCAGCTGTCCTCGGGGGAGCTTCCGTTCTACAACGGAAGTAACCCGCTCGTCCTGAAGGCGCTGCTCGCTGGAGCGAGCGGGTGGTGCACGGCGGCCCCGTGTCTACGACCGGCCCCCGTCATCGCACTCTATGAGGCCGTCGCAGCCGGGGATGCCGCGCACGCAACGGAGATCTACGAGGAGCTTCTGCCGCTGCTCAGCTTCATCGTCTCTAAGGGTCTGCCCACGGCGGTCAAGTCAGGGCTCGACATCCTGGGCGAGCCGGCCGGCGTTCCGCGGCTGCCGCTGCTTCCGCTGGATCCCGAGGACCGCACCCAGCTGGAGTCAATCCTTGTGCACGTCTGATCGGAAGGCGACACCACCCGCTCTGGCGCGCGCCGGACGCGGACGAAGCTAGACGGCAGGGGGTCCACCCAACCTTATTCTTCGCTCCACCCGCGTCCAGCCCAGCGAGATTACCGAACCGCTGCATTTGGTGTGGGGTGGCCGTCGACGGCCACCCCACACGCGAGATCACTACTCCTTCTGTGTGGTGGCCGAGACCATCCCCACACCTGTGGGAGCGGCCGTGGCGTGCGCCGTCGCGCCAGCAGCCGCGGTGACCGGGGCCGTGATGCGCTGCCGGTGCGGGAACCCCTCGTGCAGCTCCTCGCTGACCGCGATCTCGTGCGCCGATGCGGCCAGCGCGAGTTCGAGGCCACGCTGGATCGTGGGGAGAATCTCGGGCTGCATGCGATGCATGTGGTAGAGCCGCGCGCCGCCGAGGAGCATAAACGCCAGGAAGATGTACGGGAACAGGTTCACCGGATAGGGAGGCACCGGGTAGAAGCTGCCGACCGTCGGCACCAGCAGGCACAGGAACGCCACCACCGCGATGGCGATGTTGCGAGCCTTCAGCTCCCCAAGCTTGCGCAGGTAGAACGGCGCAGCGAGCGTGATCAGGAAGTAGGCCGACAGGAACCCAAAGGCCGCCATCGTGCCGGCGTCGCCGAACAGCGTGCCGGGACTGGTCCCCGTGAGATCGAAGATTCCTGCCACGACCAGGATCACCGCCCCGTATGAGGCCAGCGCCACGTGTGGGGTCATGTTCTTGTGATGCACAGCGTGCGCCCGCCGAGGCAGAAAGCCGTGACCGCTCAGCGGGAAGATAATGCGCGCGCCCGCATTCAGGCAGGAGAGCGACAGCGAGAAGAAGCTCACCATCGCACCGAGCGCGACCGGGACGTGGAAGAAGGACACCTTGTATGCCGTGGCGATGTTCGTCAGCGGTGTTTCGAGGGTGCCGAGTGACACGCCCATGTGCTTTGTCGCGAACACCTCGATGTAGCTCATGAACACCATGAACGCACCCGTGATCAGAAGGCTCCAGATCACCGCTCGCGGTACGTTGCGCAATGGCCGCTTGGCCTCGCCGCCCAGAGCCGTGGCGCTCTCGAACCCGACCAGGCTGAAGATGCAGATGACGATCGCGAAGTCCATGCCCTTCAGGCCTACGCCGTGAAGCTTCACCTGCGCCGTATCAACCGACAGGCCGTGCTTGAACAGCACCACCCCCGCCAACGCCAGGATGCAGGTGACCGAGAGGGCCTCGAGCGCCAGGGTCAACAGAGAGGAGATACGGATGTCCTTCCACGCGATCGTCAGACAGACGGCGCCGCTGATGAGGAACAGGAAAATCGGCGAGACCGTCCCGTGCACACCTATCCCGGACAGGAATTCCTTCGCGAAGATCGCGAATCCGGCCAGACCAGCCGTGGCTATGCCCCAGTAGGACCAGATCAATGCCCATCCTGAAAGGACGCCGGCCGATGGGCCCAGCCCGCGCGCGGTATAGGCATACATCGATCCGGCGGTTGCAGACCGTCGAGCGAACTGGTTGAGGCCGAGGACAACGAACAGCAGCATCACCGTGCCGAACAGATAGGCCGCCCAGGTCCCTTGACCGGAGTCACCGAAGGCGAGCGCGATGATTAGCACCGCCGTCATCGTCGGGGATATCAGTGCCACCGACTGTGCCAGCAGCGGTGGAAAGCCCAGCGCATGCGGACGCAGGCGGGGCGAAGACTCTTGCGAGCTGCCAGCGAGCGGCCTGGCGGCAGTGTCGGTACTCATAAGGGTGGACCCCCTTTGTTGTATATGTGTGAAAGCAGGGATCCCCGGTCGCGCCGGGAACCTAGGCGAAAGTTACGCCAGCGCTTTCGCCCCGCGTATGGCCCGATGGCCAAAGGCAAGGCGCCTCAAGCTGGCCAACCCGGCGCCGCCATTGTCCCGGTGCTCATTTTGCGGGTAGTCACTCTTAGACAGCAGTCCACTTTGTGACGATGCATGCAACTCAGCCCACCGTCTAGCGACCGCGACCGAGTGACGGACTCTCCACCCCGGTGAGGTCTCTGTCGATCGGGAATCGCCGGGTTCTTAGGGGGTTCTGGTACCGGTCATAGCGGCCAGCTACGTTCTCGGCGACGCTCTGGAGGGCACGGTGCGAGAGGGTGGTGATGCGCGGGTGTCGCCTTCGGGGCTTGCGAGCTGGCGCTCGAGATCGGTGAATGCTGCGATGATCTCGGGCGCCTCATACGCTCGGTTGCGCCGTCCGATCGTGATCTGGCGCAGGATTCGGGCCTGAATGAGGCGCTGGATCGCGTCGTTGGCGGGCTTGTATGTACGGCCGAGCAGAGTCGCCGCGCTCTGAGCCGTGAGCACTGGCGCGCCAGGGAGCCGGTGAAGCAAGAGGTCGGTTGCAGAGTTGGCACGGACGCGGCCGAGCCGCTCGCGCCACCGCTCCTCGAGGTTCGCAGCCCGCAACTCGAACGCTGTTGCATCGGCGACTGAGCGGATGCAGGCACCGGCAAAGGTTGCCAGCCAGGCGTTCACGCCTGCGCTCGCCTCCGGGGAGCTAGGTGGCCCGACGTATCGGGACGCGGTGAGGCCGCTGACGTAGCCCTGTGCCAGCGTGGCGAGCACGAGCGAGACTGGTGGCAGGACGCGGAGAGCCAGTCCTCTGCGCCGCAATATGAGGTGGATGATCGCGCGGCCCGTGCGGCCGTTACCGTCGAGGAACGGGTGGATCGTTTCGAACTGCGCGTGCGCGATCGCGGACTGGGCGACAGCGGGGAGATCCTCCGCGTTGCAGAAGGCGCAGAGGTCCTCGATGAGCTCGGGGACGAGTTCCGGTGGCGGAGGAACGTAATCCGCTGAGCGTGGGTTGTAGTCGCTGCCCCCGATCCAGTTTTGGACCTCTCTGAAGCTGCCCGCGTACTGCTCGAGACGCGTACCAGCAAGCAGCCTTCGGTGAATCTCTAGGAGCACGTCCACCGTGATCTGGTCTTTGAACCCGATGCGTTCGACGCCGCAGAGCATCGCGTCGATGTTCCCGAGCACCTCCGTGGCGGTGAGGTCAGACGATTGCTCACGCATCGACCGGATCGCCTCTGCGTGCAGGAGCCGTCGCGCGCCGATCTCAAGTCCCTCGATACGAGAAGAGGCCACAGCCTCGGCGCGAAGCAGAATTCGCGCGAGCGCCTCTGTGTCGACCAAGGCCGTCGACTCGGCGTTCAGCCGGGTGATCGCAGCTTCGGCGTCGGCGACATCGGCGGCCACATCGCCCTCGAGCACGAATCTCCGGCGGGCCAGCGGATCGGGTACGTAGGCTCGGTAGTCGCAGGAGCGACGGTCCCGGCGCGACACACCGCTGCCCTCGACATCGCCCTGCCATCGGCGGTCCAAAAGCTCCGACATGCAACCTCCTTGCTGGAGCTTAGTATACAACCTCCAATAAGCTGCACTCCTACTAAAGGCTGGTTACCTAACGCTGGCGGGTTTCCAACCTGCCTAGGAAGTCGCGCGTCGCCCGCTCAAGGAGCACCCCGTGAGGGACCGATACCGCACGTGCGGGCTCTTTGGCTGATGTTCCCCGACTTCGATATCTACAACGTCAAGCGCGGTTTCGAGCGAGCAAACGAGCTGCTCGACCTCGGGCGCGCGAGCGCGGGTGTCTCCTTCCTGAACCACGCGCGCCGTGTGCTGATGCCGCTGCCGGTGATCGACCGGCCGCAGCCCGTTCCGACCGACATCCTCCCGCCTCTGAGAGAGCGGCCGCTGGCAGCCCTGAACGGCAAGCGGATCGGCGTCATCGCATCAGGTGGCGGCGGAGGATGCGTTGCGATGGTGGGAGTCGCCCGGGCCTTTGAGGAGGCGGGGATTCGCCCGGCGTTGTACTCCGCGTGCTCGGGCAGCGCGATTTGGGGCGCGATGTGGGCGGCCGGGATGAGTGCGCAGGAGATGGCCGACTTCTCGCTGTCGTGGCGGGCCGAGGACTACCTGGACATCCAATGGGCACGGATTTCGCACTTCGCGCTGAGCGCGCTGAAGGGGTTTACCGGGCTGATGAAGGGTGAGGCGCTCGAACATCTCTTCAACGAGCGACTGTGGAACATGCGCATCGGCGACACCGCGTTCCCAATTACCTCGATCGCCTACAACATGGATCTCGGTCGCGTCGAGTACTTCGGCACCCAGCACACGCCTGAGCTGACGGTCGGCGAGCTCGTGCGCATCGCGGTGGCGCTTCCGCTGTTCATCGAGTCGGTGCCGGTAGACGGCCACCTCTACGTGGATGGCGGGGTCATCGAGCTGTTCCCGGCGCAGCCGATCCTCGAGGACGGCGAATGCGATCACGTCTTCGGGTTGAACTTCATGCTGCCCCTGGGCTTTGAGGCCCAGGACATCACTGGCTGGGCCGAGCGCCGCGGTGGTTTCATGCAGGCCAGCAGGCAATTGCAGCAGGGCAACCACCTCGAGATGGCCAGGCGAGCGCGCCGGGAGCTCGGGGAGCACTTCACGCTGATCGACCCGATCGATCCCTCCCTGCTGCGCGGCGTCTCCTTCTATGACCTCTTTATCGACCGCCGCCAGTGGCCCGCGCTGATCCGCCAGGGCCACGCGGAGGCCACGCGCGCACTGGACCGACTGCGGGCGTCAACGCCTCAGATGACTCGGTCGGCGCGGCGTTCACAGTCGCAGGCAGCCTGAGCGAGGGCGATCAGGCGACGCTTCGCCGGTGGTCAGCCCAAACCACTGCGGACCGGTCAGCGTCGGGTCCCTGCCGGGCGCTGGGCGCTGACGCCCCGCGCGACGCGGAACTCCGCGGCGACCTTCCGCGTAGCCGCCTCCGCTCCGAGCGGAAACACGTGAAGCGCGTCCACGCGCGAGATACTCGCGATATCGGCCGCCAGTTCGCGCGCTAGGTCGATGCCGCCGCCGCGACTGATCTGCGCTAACGCGCGTTGGGGAATCGCGACGCCCGGCAGCGCGCAGGCGCGTTGTGCCATGCGCTCGCTG
Organism: uncultured Solirubrobacteraceae bacterium; assembly: GCA_963722435.1. Taxonomy (GTDB): domain Bacteria; phylum Actinomycetota; class Thermoleophilia; order Solirubrobacterales; family Solirubrobacteraceae; genus Palsa-744. The sequence goes on from CAVRKZ010000002.1 coordinate 817,811, forward strand.
CGGAGCAGCGCAACACTTGCATAGAACCGGATGCCTGCGAGTGTTTCCTCGGCGCTCGAGAGGAACGCTTCGAGGCGCGGGAGGTCGAAGATCATCTGCGACTGCACGAAGGTTGCTCCAGCGGCAATCTTGCGCCGCAGGAGCCGCAGCTCGCGATCGACATCCTCGGCGAAGGGATTGACGACTGCCCCGACCGCCAGTGGGTGTGGGGCGCTCCACGCTGACGCGGTCGCGATGAGCTGCGTGGCGGTCATGTCGGCCACGTTTTGGACGCCAGGCACGGGATCGCCCTGCATGCAGAGCACCGCCTCGGCCCCGAGCGCCGCCGCGCCGACGACCTGCGACTGCAGAGCAAGCCGGTTGCGATCACGGCAGGAAACGTGGACGATTGTCCCCACGCCCTGCTCCCGCGCGAGCGCCACCGCCGCCAGCGGCGACATCCGCGGCTGGCCAGCGTGATTGTCGGTTAGCCCGACGACATCGACGGTGTCGGCCAGAACAGCGATCCGGTCGCTGACGCGCGCGCCATCGGCCTCGGTCGGCAGCGAGATCTCCGCGGATGTCAGGGCGGTGAGCGACACTACGGCGAGAACCTAGCCCGCCGGTCCGTCAGGCCGACCCGTGCCTCGTTAGAGGATCGGTTACCGGGATATACCCGCTTTCGACTCTGCGCGAATATCTCCACTGGTATGACCCGAGTCTTGCTTGGCGCGGAAGACAGGACCACGCAGAGGTTGCAGGTTCGAAACCCGCCGCCTACCACGGAGCAAACCTACTGCCGCTCGACGAGCGCTTTGAAGTTGAACAGGGCTTGTTCGAGACTCTTGCCATTCATGCGCTTAACGATCAGCGCGTCAGCGACCTTGCCGAACACGCCACCCTGCAGCGCGTAGTCGAACGTCGTGGTCAGCCGTGTTCCATCGCCTTCCGGGGTGAGCTCCCAGCGAGCTCGCCCCGACAACATGCCCTCCATTTGAAGGAGCTGCAGCTTGCCCGGCTGGTACTCGAGAACCGTCTCCGTGATCGACATGGACATCCCCGCCGACTTCACCTTGAAGGCGACCTTGCCCCCCTCCTCGGGGAATGGAGCGGCGACGTCGATCTCCGCCATGCCCGGATACCAGTTCGGCCACCGACTGGCATCGCTCAAGAGCGCCATGCTCGCCTGCGGCGAGGCCTTGATTTGGACATTGCGTTGCACCATCGCCATCGTGGATCTCCACGCTCTCTCGTATGTTGTTCCCTCCGTGACGCGGCTGGGCGAGTCGCCTGCGGCCGCACCGGAAAGGACCATAGACGAGAACCGGCGCTCTCGCGAGATCGCCCTGTCTCTCCGAGAGCAGTAGCGCGACGGCACCGTTCGCGCCGCTGTGAGAGAGCCGGACCTGCCTTCAGATCACGACGGGCCTCTCGGTGGCCAGGGCGTTCTACGAGCAGACACTCGGGATCGAGCGCGCAGCCAGCTCACCCCCGCACGCCGTCGTGTTCGCCACGCAGCCAATCCCGTTTGCGGTCAGGGACCCGCTGCCCGGAACCGATCTCGATCGTGGACAGCCCGGCCTCGGCGTGGCGCTGTGGCTGGGCGTCCATGAGGCGCAGGCTCTCCACGACCGGCTCGCCGCGGCCGGCGTTCCGATCGTCGCTGAGCCGTTCGACGGCCCGTTCGGACGCACATTCTCCTTCCGTGACCCCGACGGCTATGTCCTCACCGCGCACGACGTCAGTTGACCGCGTTCAATGCTCTAGCTTCCCGGTACTGCGGCTGGCTGCTCCTTCACCGCGGAGTCAGGCAGGTGGGATAATGAGGCGACGATGAGCAAGCTGAGGCTCAGCATCACGATGTCGCTGGATGGCTTCGTCGCCGGTCCAGACCAGACCGAGGAGAGCCCGCTCGGTACCGGTGGGCTGGATCTGCACGAGTGGTTCTTCCCACTCAAGGCGTTTCGGGAGATGCATGGCGAGGAGGGCGGCGACGTGAATGCCAGCTCTGCGGTGGTCGAGCAGCGCTTGGCGAACGTAGGCGCCACGATCATGGGGCGCAACATGTTCGGGCCGGTGCGGGGTCCGTGGAGGGATGAGTCTTGGCGGGGTTGGTGGGATGAGACCCCTCCATTTCACCATCCGGTATTCGTGCTCACCCACCACCCGCGCGAGCCACTCCAGATGCAGGGCGGCACCACCTTCCATTTCGTCAGCGACGGGATCGAGTCCGCGCTGAGGCAGGCGAAGGACGCCGCGCGGGGACGCGACGTCTCGCTGGCCGGCGGCGCGGCGGTGGTCAACCAGTACCTGGCCGCAGGGTTGGTTGACGAGATCGACATCTCGATCGCGCCACTGATCCTCGGTACCGGTGAGCGCCTGTTCGCGGGTCTCGACCGCGGGATGCTCGAGCTCAAGCAGATCCGGGCAGTCGACGCGCCCAGCGTCACCCACATCAACTACGAAGTCGGCTGACCTGCCTTCCACCGGCCACGCGTCATCCGCACAGGTCCCGCCAAGTCTCTGGTATCGGGATCTGAGTTCGCTACCAGTTAGCGCTTCATGTGCGCTTGCCTGCCAGCTGGACTAAGCGGTGGTCGTAGCTCAAGAACCCACCGCCTAGTTCACGTGCGGTGGCGAGCACGATCGCGTCTGGCAGGCGCAGCCGCTCGTGACGAGCGCGCAGCTCTGCGGCATGCTCAGCGATCGCCGCAGTCAGCGGCGTGAGCGTGATGCCCATAGCGAGGATCGCTTCGCGCGCCTCGCGGACTCGTCCCGCGCGAGCGAAGGCGACGAGCGCCTCGCTGTACGCGCTTGCGGGCACAAGCAGCTGCTGCCCCGCCAGGTCTGCGGCTTCCGTCTCCTCGACGGCAGCAGCGTGATGGGCGTCTGCCGTGTCCAGCAGTCCGATCAGGACGCTGGCGTCGAGGATCAGCGCTCCCACTCCTTGCGCAGCCGATCGAGCTCGCCGGGCTTGTAAATACCGGTCGCGATGCCGGAGTGACGCCCGACGCGCGAGCCGCGTGCCTGCAGGACGATCTCGCCGTCGCCAACCGGTCGCACGGTGATCTCATCGCCCGCGCGCAGGCCCGCCGCGCGCATCACCTTCACTGGAAGCGTCACCTGGTTCTTAGAAGAGACCTTGGCCATCGCTTTACCCTAGCAGCCACATAGTAAAGGGTGACTCGGTGCCGCAGTATGCCGTTTGCAGGCAGTTTCAAGTGGTTCTGGTACCGGCAGGGTAGGTCGGTACCAGTTGGGCGATCGTTTCGGTGCACGGCGGCCAACGTCGTGCTCCCCATGGAGTCCAGTTGACCTCGGCTCCCGGGGGCGTGCGCCGGGGAGCCTTGCGTACCGGCCACCTCCCGGTGTACCCTCGTTCCCGGGGTGCGAGGGCACGCGCCGAGATGGGGCTTGGGAGGATGGGCTTGAAGACTGCGAGACGCACGGATGCGGGTGAGGTGGCCTTCCGCTTGGTGCGCTCGCTGGCGCTCGTCGGGGCGCTCGTGGCTCCGTTGGGCGGCTCGCTCGCTCGGCCCAGTGCGGCCGCCGCCGACCCGCTCGGGCTCAGTGGCTTCGCTGCGCCTCTTTCCTCCTCGCCCGTAGCCGGACCGGCGGCCGCCGCGCTGCACGCCGCGGTACGCGCCGAGAAGGCCCGCGTCAAGGGCGTGTCGCTCGCGCCCTCGGCCGTCGAGCCGCACTGGGGCTGCCCCGAAGGGACCTGCGACGAGCTCATCGATCCCGCGCCGAGGGCCGAGCGCGTCGGCGGGCGGCTTCGCTACTTCCCGAGCGCGGAAGCTGGCAAGAGCCCCTACGAAGGCGGAGGCGTCGACGGCGGCTTCGACCCGCAGGACCTGCAGTCGGCCTACAAGATCCCCACGGCTGGAGGCGAAGACGAGACGGTGGCGGTCGTCGACGCCTACGGCTACTCGGCGGCCGAAGCCGACCTCGCGATCTACCGCAAGAAGTACGGGCTGCCGGCGTGCACGAAAGCCGACGGCTGCTTTCACAAGATCAACCAGCGCGGCGAAGAAGGCGACTACCCGCCCGACGAAGACGGCTGGGACGGAGAGGCGGCGCTGGACCTGGACATGGTCTCGGCCGCCTGCCCCCACTGCGACATCATGCTCGCCGAGGCGGAAGACGACTACGGCGAAAGCCTCGCGAAGACCGTCGATGCGGCGGCGAGCGACGGGGCGAGCGAGATATCGAACAGCTACGGTGGCAGCGAAGGTGGGGGAGCGGAAGAAGAGGCCTCCTACCAGCACGCCGGCGTCCTGATCACCGTCTCGGCGGGCGACTACGGCTATGACGACTACGAACAGGGAAGGCACGCGCCCCAGTATCCGGCCGTGCTGCCGTCGGTGGTATCGGTGGGTGGAACGGTCCTCACGAAGGCTGCCAACGCGCGTGGATGGGAAGACGCGGTCTGGCCGGGCTCCGGCAGCGGCTGCTCATCGCTGGCCAAGCCGGTCTGGCAGCACGACAGCGCCTGCGCCCGGCGGACGGACAACGACGTCGCAGCGGTCGCGAGCTGCAAGAGCCCGGTCTCAACCTATGACAGCCTGGGCTCGGGCTGGGAAGACGTCTGTGGGACGAGCGTCAGCTCGCCGCTCGTCGCCGGGATCGAGGCGCACGCCACCCCCTACGCGCGCTCGCTTCCGGGTGCCGACGCCTTCTACAGCGATCCGGCGGCGTTCTTCGATGTGACCTCGGGCTCCAACGGCTCCTGCACGCCACCCCAGCAGGACGCCTACTACTGCACGGCCGAGGAAGGCTACGACGCGCCTACCGGAAATGGCGTGCCCGACGGGGCGATCGAGCTCGGCGCCGCCGCGCCGCTCGTGAGCACCTCCTCGGCGATCGCCTTCTCAGCCGGTGGGGTGACGTTCAACGGCGAAATCGATCCCCAGGCCAGCGAAGCCTCCTATCACTTCGAATATGGCAAGAGCACCGCCTACGGCACGAGCGCGCCGGTGCCCGAAGGCTCGCTGCCCGCGAGCACGGCCAGCAGCGCGGTGAGCGTGACCGTCGGCGGCCTTGAAGCCGGCGCCACCTACCACTTCAGGCTGACGGCGACGAACGCCAACGGCACGAGCCACGGGCAGGATGTCGTGTTCTCGACGTCCCCGCCGTCGGTGGGCTCGATCAGCCCCGACACGGGTCCTCCCGACGGCGGTACGACCGTCCAGATCGACGGAACCGGTTTCGAGGACGCGAGCGCGGTCGAGTTCGGCTCCGAGCAGGCACTCAGCTTCGAAGTGGTCTCCCCCGAAGAGATCCAGGCCGTCTCCCCCTCGGGCACGGGCATCGCGCCCGTCACCGTCACGACGCCCGCGGGCTCTAGCGAAGCTGCGGCCGCTTCGAGCTTCGCCTACGAGGCTCCCGGCCCCGTGCTCGCCTGGGGCTCGAGGGGAGAAGACCTCGGCGACGGCCAGAGCACGGCCAGCGACGCGCCCGTGGAAGTCAGCGGCCTGCCGGAAGTCGTGCAGCTCGCGGCGGGCGGACAGCAGGGCCTCGCGCTCGAGCGCGACGGCAGGGTGATGGGCTGGGGCCACAACAGTGGAGGCGAGGTCGGCGATGACACGACCGGCGCGAAAAGCACGCCGGTACCGGTGTGCGCCGCGGGTGCCACCGAAGCCTGCCCGAACGGCCCCTACCTGGAAGGAGTGAAGGCGATCACAGCGGGCGCCACGCACAGCCTCGCGCTGCTGGAAGACGGCAGGGTGCTCGCCTGGGGTGAGGGCTCCGACGGGCAGCTCGGCCGCGGGCCCGGACGCTACCTCCAGTTCTCGCGGACCCCCTCCTACGTCTGCACGCTCGGCATCGCCCCGAAAGGGGCGTGCCCGTCCGGTCACTACCTGGAAGAAGTCGTGGCGATCGCCGCGGCCGGGAACTTCAGCCTCGCTTTGCGCCGGAATGGGACCGTGGTGGCGTGGGGCGAAGACGACGAAGGGCAGCTCGGCACGGGCACGACCAAGGGCATGGAAAGATGCGAAGGCGGCGAAGAAAGGGCGCCGGAAACGTACGTAAAAGTGCCGTGCTCGGGCACCCCGCGCGAAGTGGCCGGGCTCGCGGAAGTCACGGCGCTGGCGGCCGGGGGCGCCCAGTCGTTCGGCACCGTCGGCGGGCTGCGTTCGCTGGGCGGAGACCACACCCTGGCGCTGCTACGCAACGGCACCGTGATGGCCTGGGGCCAGGACCTCGACGGGGAGCTCGGCGACGGCTCGATCAGCGCGACCAGCTCGCCGGTGTCCGTGTGCGCCGCGGGCGAAACGGCGCCCTGCGCGGGCAAGCTCTCGGACGTCACGGCCCTGGCCACCGGAGAGGGCACGAGCGCCGCGTTGCTCGCCAGTGGCGCGGTACTCACCTGGGGCGAGGAGAGCGCCCTCGACGACGGATCGATCAGGGGGCCGGAAGTCTGTGGCGAAATCGGCGAGACCTTCCATGACACTTGCGCCTCCACGCCCCTGCCCTCGCTGCTGCCCGACGATGTCCGCGCGATCGCGAGCGGCGGGCGCATGGGCATGGCGGTCACGAGTGCCGGCGAAGTCCTCACGTGGGGCTTTGGGACACTCGGCGACGGCGTCCCAGACGACCTGGCCACGGCTCCCACCGGCGTGTGTGCGGCCTTCGCCTCAGGCCCGTGCCCGGACGGCCCCTATCTCGAAGGATCGGTCGCGGCCATGGCCGTGGCGACGAACGAGGCGTTCATCGGCCTGCACGTCGGGCGCGCCTCCATCGCCGCGGTCTCGCCCACAAGCGGGCCGTCAGGCGGCGGGAGCGCCGTGACGATCACCGGCTCGGGCCTCGCGGGCACCACGGCCGTCAGCTTCGGCTCGACCCCGGTGACCTCCTTCGAAGTCCTCTCCGAAACGGAAATCGTGGCTAGCGCGCCCCCCGGCGCGGGCGTCGTCGACGTGTCTGTCAGCGGCCCGTCCGGCACGAGCGCGAGCACGCGCGCCGACCGTTTCGCCTACGAAACGCCCCCGGTGGTCTCCTCCGAGCGGGCCGCGGACGTCCGTCTGGACTCGGCCACGCTCGAAGGAGAGCTCGAAGACGGCGAGGGCGCGACGAGCGAATGCCGCTTCGAATACGGATCCGGGGAAGCGTACGGCGAGAGCGTCGCCTGCGGTGGGGGGCCCGAGCATGCCGTCGAGCTGGGCGGTCTGCAAGCAGACACCACCTACCACTTCCGTGTCGCGGCAGCCGATGCTTTCGGCACGGTGCAGGGATCGGACGCCACCTTCACCACGCCGGCTGCGGAACTGCCGGAAATCGGAAGCTGCACCAAGCTCACCCAGCCCACGGGGAAGTTCGAAGACAAAGCCTGCACGAAGGCGAGTGGCGGCGGCGACAGCGGCTCCTACGAATGGCGCCAGGGGCCTGGGGGCAAGGCCGGATTCGAGGCGGCGGGAGCAGGCGCGAGCTTCTCGGAGATGGGCGAAGGCGGCGGGGCGGTCGTGATCGACTGCACCGGCAGCTCCGCCAGCGGAACCTACACCGGGCCCCAGAGCGCTGAGCTACAGCTCACGCTCACGGGCTGCGCGGGCACCGGCGCGGTATACACGGGCGTGCCCGCCGAAAGCTGTCAGAGCGAAGGCGCGCCTGCCGGCGAGATCACGAGCATGCCGCTGAGCATGCAGCTTGGCTCCTTCACCGTCAAGGGGAAGTCCGAGGCCGGCTGGGGGCTGCAGCCCGCGTCCGGAGCGAGCGTGGCGAGCTTCACCTGCGGGTCCTCGCACCCGATCACGCTCTTCGGGAGCTTGATCGGCGAGATCAGGAAGCCCGACAAGCAGGCCACGGAGTCGATCGTCGCCTTCGCGACCACGAAGGCCCACGGCAAGCACCCGCTCCTCGTCCAGATCCCGGAAGGCTGGCCGGGTGCTCTACGCGACCCCATCCAGATCCACGTGGAAGACTACGGCTACACGGGTCTGGTGGTGACGAGCACGCTCACCCTCACCGCAGCGGAAGCGCTGGAGGTCAAAGCGCTCCCGTGAGCGAGACCTCGCCGTCACGCCCGCTAGGTGAACGCGCCTGCTCGAGAGTTCGATCAAGCCTGAGCAGGCAAAAGAGGAGATGGCGAGACTCGGAATCGAACCGAGGACACCACGATTTTCAGTCACGCCCCGAGCTGTTATTTTTTTCTTTCCTTTCTTTCCTTTCTTTTTCGTTCTTTTCCCTTTTCTCTATCTCTTCTTGTTCTTTCAGGGGGCCCGTGAACCCTCCTGCGTAGCACGGTCTGCCTTCGCAGTTGTCGCTTTCGGGGATCGATCCTTCGTAGAAGTCAGATACGAGCTTCTCCTCGGTCTTGGGGGCTCCTCTGGGGGCCGAGTGGGGGTCTTCGCCGCTCGTGTCCGGGATGTTTTCGTAGGGAGGCGGTTCGACCCCGATGAATTGGCCTGATCCCGGCGAACTTTCGCGAATGGGCCCGATGTCCCAGTAGTAGATCGCCGAGCCCGTGAAGGGGTAGCTCCCGATCGCGGGGACATTCCAGAGCGCTTCGGTGTGCTTCCAACGGCCCTTGTAGAGGACCGGCTCGTGGGCTGATGCGCCGATCGTTCGCGCCTCGACGTCCGACTGGTAGTTGGTCACCTGGTGATCGCCGAAGGCCTGGTTCATCAGCACCTCGTGCGCCGGCGTGTCGGGCAGTGGGTCGGAGGTCATCCGATCGGCGTACCCGTCCGGCTCGCCGCGGTCCCAGAGCATCTGCATCAGGTCGAACAGGAGGGGATGTAGAGCTCCGTCCGGGTAGGTGAGGCCGAACACTTTTTCGAATTCATCGAAGTCGACCGAGCGTGGGATCAGGACGGAGTAGTTCATCGCTCCCACCCCCAGTGACGCCCGCGTGAAGTCGGTCGCGACCGCCGTCAGTGCGCCGCCCATGATCCCGCCTTGGCTGTTGCCGTTGTAGAACAGGTGGCTCGTGTTCAGCACGGATCCCGTGGATAGGGTGCCGTCCTGGTGGAAGGCAGGGTTCGTAGTGAAGCCGGACGGGCTGATCATCGCCCGTCCCAGGTAGAGCTCGTCGAGCATCCCCTGCTGGAGCCGGTCGGGGATCGCCGGGAACTTCGAGAGGTTTTGCAACGCTTCGATCACGACGGGTACGTCCGATTCCGACATACCGATCTCGTCGGTGGCGCATTGGACGATCTTGTATTCCTGTGAGAGGCTGCGCTGAGGACTCGCTTCCACCTCCGTGGCGTTGCCCAGCAGTCCGTGCCCGTACAGCGCAGGCCGTGCCGCTTCAGCGGGCCCCGTGGTCACCGAGAGGGGGATGATGCACTCGAAGTTCGCCGTCCAGGTGCCGGTCTGGATCGGGTCACCTTCGGAGTTCAGCTCCATCCTGCCGCCCGGTTCGCAGGAGGGGAACAGGAAGCAGGGGACTTCGAAGGTGCCCTTCACGATGCGGGCAGTTTCCCCCGGGTACGGTTCGTTTTCGACGCTGGTTACGGTAAAACTGGGGGAGACGCCTTCCGGTTTGCCGTTCGCGAGGTCCGTGTCCCCGAGCTGGGAGAAGGCGTCGTTGCGCATGTAGAGCATGCGCGCGGTGTTGTTGGTATCGCTTGCCACGGTGAAGTCCCACGCGAGGTACAGGCTGCTGCGGGCGATGCCGGCTGTTTCGAGCGTGGAGAAGATTTCTTCGTATTCCGGACGCCGCGCGTTGATCGCTTCCTGATCGGAGGGAACGTCGTCGCGGTAGTAACGGAAGGCGGCCGGCGCTTCGATGGGTTGGTGATGAACGCTGAGAAGGTTGCGCAGCGCGACGATGTACCGCTGCCCCGCGGTGAAGTTGACGGCTGGATGGATCTCCAGCAGTGCTTCGGAGGGATTTGGCGTGTGCGAGTCGACTTCAACCCAGATCGGCCAACGCGCACCCGTCTGCGCATCGATCACGACTACCGGCGCGTCGGGCAGTGCGTACTCGCCAATTTTGTTGATGGGAGCGGCTTTCATCGCTCGCACTTGGCTGTCCCTGTTGATGCCGGGGACCTTCAGCAGGATCGTCGAGCCGGGGCTGAACCCGTCGGAGGCGTTGTAGGGTTCGGCTTCGATGTGTTGGCGCGAGCCGTTTGCTGGCATCGCTTCGGTTTTGAAGTTCACCGTGAGGCCCGTGGCGCTGCTGGGGTCGGCGACCGTGTAGTAGTCGTCCGGGAAGGGCAGCATGCAGACGCTGTTTTCGGGCTCGGCGATGAAGTCACAGCCTTCTTTGATTTCGATGGGCGGCAGCGCCTCCGGGGAGGCGTGGCGCGCTCCTGAACGCACCGGCTCGGCATTCGCGAGCGCGCAGGGCATGACGACGAGCGCCAGCAGGGCGATCGCCAAGGCAATCCGCAGGTGAGTCTTCATCCCTCTCCTCCATCTTCCCCGGGCGGCGCCCCCGCGGGCAGGACGCCCTTGGCGGCAGCCCGACCGAATCTCGTCACCATGCTAACGCCAATCTCGTCCGCGTGCGAGCCAGCCCGCCACGCGGTGTTCACGAGCGGATCGCTGCCGCCCCCCCCCAACTGTCTCCCTCGTAGCCACGTCACTCGAGCGCGGCACCTTCCTGTGGTGCGAGGGCGTTGAAAAGTACTTCGAGGAGCTTCGGGACACCTGGGAGGAGATCCGACTCGATCGTGTCGCACGCTCGACCACAGACGAGTGCTCCTCGTCCGACTCGGGCGTCTCGGCGCGCTGAGCAACAGTCACAAGAGCCCGGCGGATTCGCGGGCGTGTGGGATGCTTGGCTGGTGTTCGAGCGGTTCACAGAACGGGCCCGGGAAGTCGTCGTCTTCGCGCAGGAGGAAGCTCGGACGCTCAAGCACAACTACATCGGCACCGAGCACATCCTGCTGGGACTGCTGCGCGAGGAGGAAGGGCTCGCCGCGCGCGTGCTGGAGAACCTCGACGTCACTATCGAGCCCGTGCGCGCCCAGGTCCTACGCATCGTCGGCTCCGGCGAGGAGGTCACCTCCGGGCAGATTCCTGTCACGCCGCGCGCCAAGAAGGTCCTCGACCTCGCGCTGCGCGAGGCGCTCAGCCTCGGCCACAACTACATCGGCACCGAGCACATCCTGCTCGGCCTAGTGCGCGAGAACGAGGGCGTCGCCGCGCGCATCCTGCTCGACTTCGGCGCTGACTCCGAGAAGGTCCGCAGCGAGGTCATCCGCATACTCTCTGGCCCCGGCGGCCTGGACAGTGGACCGGCGAGCTGGACCCCCCCGGCCGCTCGCGTCGTCCATCACATGGATCTGCCGCGTCCGGCGCTCGACTGGCATCGTGCAAGCCTGCTGTGGCGGCCCGAGGGACTTGAGCTGCGCATACCGCTGCACCTCAATGAGGGCGCGATCGCGGCACTTGCTGGCGACGCGGCATGGTCGAGTCCCCCGCTTGAAGGGATGCGCCGCGAGATCTGGGCCGGCTGGTTGGCGTTGGCCTCACCGTCGTTGCTGGATGAAACCGATCCCGTTGAGCTGCGCCAAGTGCTCGACGGTGCAGCAAAGCGCGCGCTCGAGGTGAGCGGACGCGAGCACTGGCGCGTCGAGGATTTTCTGAGGCGCCTGCGAGACGCCGAATAGAAGCGAGCGCGCCAACGACGGGCGGTGCTCATAGCGGTATCGCGGGTCCCGTGTGACGCGGCGCCGACTGCCACCCACACCACGAACACGCGCTGCATAACCTGTGGGGTGCATAAACCCGATCGTGAGGTCGAAGTCAGGGCCGCTCGAAGCGCTCGCGGGCACGCTCGGCCACCTCGTGCGTGTCACAGCCCTCGCGGTGGTCGTTAACGAGTCCCATGGCCTGCATAAAGGCGTAGACGGTCGTCGGGCCGACGAATTTCCACCCCCGACGCTTGAGGTCCTTGGCCATCTCCACCGACTCGGGGGTGCTCGCGGGCAGATGACCGTTGGCGTCGCGCACTCGCGCCGCTGGGCCGGGCTCGAAGCCCCAGACGTAGTGGGCGATCGAGCCCTCCGCCTCGACCAGCTCGACGGCCAGCCTGGCGTTGTTTATCACCGCTTCGATCTTGCCGCGATGACGCACGATGCCCGCATCCCCGAGCAGACGCTCCACGTCGCCATCGCCAAACCTCGCGATGAGCTCGTGGTCAAAGCCCGCGAACGCCTCACGGAAGGACTCCCGCTTGCGCAGGATCGTCAGCCAGGAGAGCCCGGACTGGAACCCCTCGAGGCTCAACTTCTCGAACAGGCGTACGTCCGAGGCGGTGGGAAACCCCCATTCGGTGTCGTGATAGGCGTGGTAGTCAGGCGTCGAGCAGGCCCAAGTGCAGCGCCTGACGCCGTCATCGCACAAGAGGGCTTCGTCAGCTGGCTGAGGCTCTGCCATCGCGGAGTCCAGCCTACATGCGGCGTTCGTCATGAACCTGCTGTCCGGCGGCGCGGCCCTCTGAGTCATCTTCACTGTTTGACGGAGACCTCGATCTGCCTCCGGATGGCGGTTTCCCTCAGTGACTGCGGCCGCGTGGCAGGCGCTGCATCTGTGCGGGGACGACCATCCACGTGGCTCGGGTCGTGGCCGCTAATGCCCGCACGCGTGGCTTGATGCGGCGAGCACGAATGCGACGCGGCAGTGTGGGGTGGGTGAGATCGCCCGACGTCAGGTGCTCGGGCGATAGCTTGACAAACCCATGCTGTACTGCCATCGTGAGTACATGTCAACGACCAAGGAAGAACGGCTGCAGATCCGCGTCGACCCGTCCGAGAAGGCCCTGCTGGAGCGAGCGGCTGCCGCATCGCATCTGAACATGTCTGCGTTCGTGGTCCAGGCCGCGGCATCCAAGGCGGAGGAGGTCCTCGCGGAGCGCTCAAGCATCAGGCTCTCAGCAGACGCTGCGTCCGCGTTTACCGAGGCACTCGAGCGGCCCGCACAGGTCAACGACCGCCTCGCCAAGACGCTACGCCGCAAGCGCAAGTTCAGCTGGCTTGACTGAGCTCCATCGCCCCGCGCTCCTCGACGTTCACCGGCACGACCGCCAGCAGTTCGACAGCGGCGAGCCAGTGCTCGATGAGTGGCTACGCCGCTACGCCGGCCAGAACCGCCGCCGCGACACTGCCGCCACTTGGGTCATCGCCGACGCCAACAATGTCGTCGTGGCATACGCGAGCATCGCGATGACCGGCATTGATCGCTCAGCGGCCCCAGAGGTGCTCGCCAAGAGCTCTCCTGACCCCGTCCCGGCGTTGCTGCTCGGCCGGCTCGCGGTCGACCACCGATACTCGCGCCTGGGGATCGGGACGGCCCTGGTCGCCCACGTGCTTGCCACCGTCGTAGAACTCAACCAGAAGGCGGCATGCCGAGCCGTCGTCGTGACCGCGCTCACCGACAGAGCTCGCACCTGGTGGGAACGACTGGGCTTTCACCCGTTCGATCCGGACGAGCCCGACCAACTCGACCTATACCTCCTCACCGCCGACATAGACACGACACTCCGGCGCCTGCAATAGAGGTCGCCGCCTGCTTTCCCGCAGCAGGTCTGATCGCGTGGAGCACAACGTACACGCCGCAGTTGAAAAGCGGGTGCCCGCGCCGGTGATCGATATCGTCGTATATCGGTCGTCTCGCGGTGAACCGATCCGCTCGCGCGCGACGGCTTGGCCGGTACGTCTGAAATGGTGCGCCGGCTCCCGACGGGACTCGAGTGTGAGCAGGCCGTCTTGTCGGCGCTGAGGGCCATCGCGGCGATTAGGCTAAGTCGTCTGGCGGGGCCGCAGCCGGTCGTCCAGCCACGCGAACGAGCGGGCATGGTAGAGCGCTCGGGCGGCTTGCTCGCAGTGATCATCGGCGCCCTCAGCGGCGGTGAAGCGCACGTGGGTCTTCTCGCAGGTAAGGGCATCGACCAGTTGCGGCGCTGAGGCGCTGATGTCATCGCCCTCGGCGCTGCATACCCAGGTCGGGCATCTGATCTGTGCAGCCCGGTCTTTGAGGGTGAACTCGAGTAGCGCGTCGACGTAGGCCAGCGGATCGTCAACACCGTGGACAAGCATTCCGCGTCGCAGTGCCCATCCCGCGGTCGGCTTTGCAGCTACGCGCTCGAGGAGCCAGGCCAGAGCGAGGCGCACGCGCCGGCGATTGATTACTCTCGGGTTGGCCAGCCGCGCGGGCAACCTGTCGAGGAACGCCGCGTACAGGTCATAGGCACCGCAGTCAGCCACGCAGGCGGCCAGACGGTGCTCCTGGCTGGCTGCCCGGGGGGCGAGGTGGGCTCCCAGGCTGAGGCCGATCAGGGCGATTCGCTCGCCGTCGACGTCGTCACGGCTTAGCGCATAGTCGACGATCGGGGTGATGACGTTCTCCCAGTCGGCGCGGATTACCTGCCGCCGCTCGGTCAAGAGCCGTCCTTGACCGGGACCATCAAAGGCGAGCACGTTGTAGCCCCGAGCCAGCGCGGCGGCTCCGTTGGCGAAATACAGCTCCTCAACCGTCCCGTCATAGCCTCCGGTCAAGATCACCGTCGCGCGCCGGCGGCCATCAGCAGCCGCGCAGAAGAAGTAGCCGGGCAGCGTACCGGCCCCGAACGTGATCTCGATCCGCTCGACGGGCAGCTCCATCAACGCCGCGGCCCGGGCGAACATGTCCGCTTGAGCGCGGTAGGCCGACACCAACCGCTCATCCAGCGGCGCCCCGAGCAGCATCACCCCGGCCGTGCGGTGATACGTGCACGCCCTGAGAAATGCCAGCCGCGCCGACGTGTGGCTGCCCGCCGCGGTCTCCTCCTCAGCCAGCCGCGCGACCGCGGTCGCGGTCGCGGTCCACTGCGCAAACCAGCTGTTCAGATCGCGCTCGTCGATCCGGCGAGCCGTCGCCAGACATTCCCCCAGGTCAGATCCACCGTACCCGGCCACACCGACAGCCCGCACCAGCTGCGCATCAAGCAGCTCATCGTTCAAGAGCAGGCGAGTCACGGCCGGTCACCGGCGGGCTTCGATGCCCGTCAGCTGGTGGTGCAAGCGCCCTTGTAGATCTTCTTCGGGATCGCGTGCGTCCGGCACGGCTTGGCACGGTCAACGGCCACCCACACGCCGTTCTCGGCCTTATAAACGGCGATCGCGTCGAAGCCATTCTTACCGCCGACCACGACGCCCGAGTACGCCCAGCCGCCGGCGCATCCAAACGACCCCTCGAACTTCGCGTTCTTCGGCTGCGCCGATCCCCGCTTGAGTCCAGCGCTGAGCGCCTTCTTGGTGCACGGCGGGTACCTAGGCTTGCTGTTGGCAGCGCCAGCCGAGACGGCGAACACGGCCAACACAAGCAGCAGGGCGGCCGCCAGGCTGAGATTAGCCCTGATCGTCTTCATGCCGTCAAACTACCGCCCCCGCGGGATTGCCGCATCCGCATCGGCAGACGGTCGCTCCACGACGCGCAGCCTAGACCAGCGCCGATGTCGCGCGCCCACATCCCGCTCCCACGAGAAGGCAGCGGCGCCCGCTCAACTTGAACACACGCCATAGACGAGAAACAGCGGCTCGATCCACTCACCGCGAGACGACCGCTATTGCCACGGCTGGAGTCGCCCGCTAGCGCTTCGCTATACCGCCTCTCCAGATCCGCGACGAGCAGGGCGGTCGCCTGGGTCGAGCAGGTGCCAGACGTCGCCGGTCCGCTCGTGGGGAATCTCTGGTGCAAGGTCGATCTTGCCGGCTTCACGAGTCACGCGAGCCGGCGGTACATGACGTGCAGTCCAACGTAGCCCCTCATGGGGTGGCGAAAACCCTCAGAAACGGTTCCCAGTATCTCGAAGCCCAGCGAGCGGTACAGCTACGCAGCGCGCTCGTTGCATTCGACGACGGCGTTGAACTGGATCCCACGAAATCTCTTTGCCCGAGCCAACTCGACCATGTCTTCTGCCAGGGCACGGCCCGTGCCCTGGCCCCATTGGGCCGGATCGACCATCAAGCTGCCGCTCGCTACGTGCGAGCCGCCTCCCTGCCGGTTGGCGTACATGTTCGCCGTACCCGCGACCGCTCCGTCCTCGGTGACCGCGACCACGGTCCTCGCGGGCGGCGTGAGGAGCCACATCGACCGCGCGTCGGACTCGGACATGTCGGGGTCGTAGCTAAACGTTTCGCCCGCGGCGACAATCTCGCGCAGGAACGACCACACCGGCGGCCAGTCGGCCGCTGTCATCTCTCGCACTCGCTTGACCGTGCCAGCCGCGGCACGCCCCACACGGAGACCCGAGATGGCTGTTGTGGCGGGAGCGCAAGGCTGGCCGTCGGTCGGCACCGGGCCTCGGTCCCTATACCCCCAAGGAAAAGGACGTGAAAAGGACGTGGCGCGAAAAGCCGGCGGTTCAGTGGCCCCGAAACCGGTTCGCGTTGGCATCGGAAACATGCCTGTTTGCAGGGCCTTCGATGTATGGCGAGACCCAGATTCGAACTGGGGACACCACGATTTTCAGTCGTGTGCTCTACCAACTGAGCTATCTCGCCGGAGCGCCCGATGCTAGCGCCTGCACCGCGCTCTGGCCGCAATCTGCCCGCCGCTGTGGCCCCCTAGCGCCGCTCGAATTCCTCGACGAGCGCCTCGTAGGTCATCCGCAGCCCCTGGGCGAGTGGCACCTGCGGGCTCCAGCCGAGCTCGCGCGCGGCGAGGCCTACGTCGAGGCGGCTGTGGGTGAGCTCGCCTGGGCGCAGGTCTGCGAGCTGAGGCTCGATCTGCTTGCCGGTGGCGGCGCTTAGCTCCTCCCACACGCTCTTTACGTCGGTCTCCACGCCCGTGGCGATGTTGTAGGTGCCCGACTTGCCCGACGCGGCCAAAAGCGCGCTGACGACGTCGCCCACGTAGACATAGTCGCGCGTGGGCGTGCCGTGACCGTAGAGCTTGGGGGCTCGGTCGGTGTAGAGGTGGTGGGCGAAGATCGCCACCACACCGGCCTCCCCGTGCGGGCTCTGACGCGGGCCGTAGACGTTGCCGAGGCGACAGACCGCGTGGGGGATGCCCGAGGAGAGCGACCACGTCTTCACGTAGGCCTCGGCGGCCCACTTGGAGGCCCCGTAGGGGGAGAGGGGAGCCGGGATCCAGTCCTCGCGCGTGGGCATCGGCGCGGCGTCCCCGTAGAGCGCCCCGCCGGTGGAGGTGAACACGACAGGCGCGCCACAGCGCCCGGCCGCCTCCAGCACGTTGAGCGTGCCGCGCACGTTGACCTCGCAGTCGCGCCCGGGATTCTCGACCGAGGCGACGACGCTCGCCTGGGCGGCGAGATGGAAGACGGCGCTCGGGCGGATCCTCTCGACGGTGGCCTCAAGGGTGGGGAACTCGACGATGTCGAGCTCCACGAGCTCGGCCTCGCCAGGGACCCGCGCGCCATCCCCCGCGGAGAGGTCGTCGATCACGCTCACGGCGTAGCCCTGCGCGAGCAGTGCATCGACGAGGTGCGAGCCGATGAAACCGGCGCCGCCGGTGACGATCGCGGCGGGGCTCATTCCCGGAAATCTATACGGCTTATACGGGAGCGGTTGACGCGGCCGCGGCCAGCAGCTCCTCAGCCGCTTCCACCGACTCGTCTATGCGCTCCAGCACGCGCATGCCCTGGCGCTCGCGCGGCAGGCCTCCGCCGACAGCGGGCCCGGCGAGCACGATCGGGAGCTCGGGGTAGCTGGAGCGCAGCTCCTGCAGGGCCTGTTCGAGCGATTCGGCGGCCGGCGCCGGCGTGGCGCCGACGACCACGAGCTCGGGCGACTGGCTTTCGACGATCTCAACGAGGCGCTCTGGAGAGAGGTCGGTGTCGAAGACCGTCTGGAAGCCGGCGCCGGCGAGCTGGTCGTGGACCATCTGCAGGCCGAGCACGTGTTCGTCGCCCTCGATCACCGCGAGCAGCACGCGCTCGCGCGCCGGCTCGGCGGTGCCGGTCATGTACCTGTAGAGGGTCGCGAGCACGCGACGCACGATCGTAAACGCACGTTGCCTGCGCTCGCTGTCGATCCCGCCGCTGCTAGAGAGGACGTCGATGCGCCGCAGTGCCGGCCCGATCACCTCGGCGTGCAGGGTCGTCGGCGTGATGCCATCCTCGATCGCCGTGGCGATCGCGCCCTCGGCCATCTCCGCGTCGCCGCGCTCGAGCGCCGTGACGAACGTCTCGAGCGTGCCCTCGACGAGCGCCGCGGGGTCAGAGCGCAGCTGCTGGCGAGCGTCGGGGCCGGTGCGGCCAAGCACTTCCATGAAGGCGTCGAGCAGCACCGGGTCGAAGTGGCGCCCGCGCTGTTCGCGCATCATCTGCACGGCATCCTCGACGGAGAAGGCCTTGCGGTAGACGCGATCGCTGGTGAGCGCGTCGAAGACGTCGGCCACGGCCACGATGCGGCCCTCGATCGGGATCGCCTCGCCGGTGAGGCCGCGCGGGTAGCCGCTGCCGTCCCACTTCTCCTGGTGGCTGAGCGCGATCGTGGCGGCCATGTCGAGGATCGTTGAGGACGAGCCGCGCACGAGCCGGTGGCCCTCCTCCGCGTGGGTCTCGACGATCGCGCGCTCCTCGGGCGTGAGCGGGCCGGGCTTCAGAAGGATCGCGTCGGGGATCGCCACCTTGCCGACGTCGTGCAGGGGCGCCGCGTGGCGCAGGCGCTCGCAGAACTGCGCATCCATGCCGATGTGCTCAGCCAGCAGCACGGAGAAGCGCCCGATGCGCTCGATGTGCGCGCCGGTGTCCTCGTCGCGGAACTCGACCGCCATTGAAAGCCTCTGCACGGTCTCCGCCTGCGCGATCTCGAGCTCGGAGAGAGCCCGTTTGAGCTCGCTCGTGCGGCGCTCGTTCTCAAACGTCAGCACCATGCGCCGGCGCTCTCCAAGGCGCCAGCCGATCGCCGCGGCTGCGCCGGCGAGAACGACGAGGCACCCGAGGACTTCAGCGCTGGCGCCGGCGAGCAGCGCGAGCGCGAGTGCGCCGGCGCCCAGCAGCGTGAATAGCAGGAGCGCCGGTGCCGGCGATCGCGGGTGCGAGCGGCGCTCGGGAGGCCGCGAGGCGGGTGTCAACCTGGAGCTGCCGGGGCTTGGCTGCGCGTTCGGCGCGGAGGTACCGTCTGTCCTCCGGGGCATTGCCCGAGAATCTTGCAGTTGCCGAAGGTTGCCTTGAGTGGCGCCGTTCACTGAGAGCTCCCGCGCTTGTCTTCGCCCGAAGTTCGCGTGGCCCTGCGTTCGCACATTCGTCGGCCAGTTCGGCAGCGCTCTTGAACCGTTCTAAACGTGGCTAGACACATGGCGCAGGCGCCTCCCTAGCCCGCACTCGCGAGTTCACGGATGCTTACCTCGTGCCTCGGCGCCTGGATTTCGGCCGCGCCGTTCCAGTCGTCGAACTCGAGCTCCCCGCCACGCTGCCAGCGGATCTCAAGTGGATACGGGGTTCCGGTCGCGGCCACGTAGAGGGTGCCCTGCGAGCTCATATCGCGCACGCCCAGCGCACGCTGACCGCGGATCAGGCTCGCGGGGGCCCGTGAGAGCCGGCCGTGCGCAGCGAGCAGCAGGTCGAGCAGCTTGCGCGGGTTGGCGAGCGTCGAAAACGGCGCCAGCGCGCGTGAACGGGCAGGCCCTCTCAGCCAAGCCCCCTCGAGTCGCCGCGCGGCCGCGGGCCCGGCGACGCGTTCATACAGCGCCAGGTTGCCGCTCACGTACAACAGCTTGTCGAGCTCTACCAGGCGCACCTGTAGGCCGCCGAGCGCGATCTGCCCGATGCCTCCCATGTCCGCTACGAGCTCCATGTTGAGGGATATCGGCGTACTGCCGTCGAGAATTGAGCCTGCAACGTGGACCGTCGCGGCGCCCTGCGCGGCAGAGCTGGCAGCGGCGAGGATCTGCGCGGGCGACTTGGCTGCCAGGCCAGGCACGGGCGCGCCCGTGCCGCCACACCCGGCGAGCGTCGCCACCACGCCGAGGCCGAGCACGCTGCGCGCCCACCGTGACCTTGCGAGCCAAAGCGCCCTCGGCGCCAACCGGCTCATCCGAGCGTAAGCGCCCTTCGCGCTAGCCGGCCCCGTTGGAGCCGTTCCACGTGTGCGTCGCGCGTCCGCGGCGCAGGTGCGCGTGCTCGAGCAGCTCGCGCACGAAGCCCTTGCCGAGCACGCTCATGCTGAGCGCCGAGCCGAACAGGACGACCGCGTCGATGCTCTCGCGTCCCTGCTTGGTCCAGTAGTCATCGGCGAGGTTCAACCACAGCGCGAACTCGTCGAGCGTCAGCGCGGCGCCGGCGCCGTATACGACCGAGGTGATGCGCGATGCGCGCCGTTGCTCGTCGACGCCGATCTCCAGCATCCACAGGTAGCCGACCGTCAGCAGGCCCGCGATACCGAAGGTCATGTGGTGGATGTGGCGCCCGCCCGGAGTGATGTTCCTGAAGGGGCCACGTTCTGCCCTGATCGCGTGCGTGATCGCGCGCACCATCCCGAAGGTCGTGAAGAAGCCGACCGTCGAGAGCAGCTGGCGCTCCTTGCGCTTGTCCTCGAAGTGCTTGCAGTAGAGCTCGTGCACCTCCCGCGCGGGAACCAGGCGCGGGGACTGCGCGTGCGTGGAAGCGGAGAAGCCGCGCGTAGAGGGCGTGCTCACGTTGCCCACACCTTAACGGTCGGCCTCGCCGGCAAGCGTGCGTGCACCCGTAAACCCGCGTCAGCATTTTGTCGAGATGGGCGCAGGAAGCAGATGGAGCACCCTCTTTTCACTCGATCACGGCTATGCAGCGTCTGCCTGGATGGCGGTGGCAAGCGAGGTCCTGGTGACTGACAGCGAAACCCCCAAAGACCCGCCCCTGCCTGAGCGCCCCGGCGTGCCCCCCGCAGACGCCGTCGGCGAGCCGCCGCGAGCCGCCGCGCCCAGCGGTCCGCCCACGACTCCCCCTCACGCCAGCACGCCCGTTCCTGGCCTCCCGCCCACCGCTCCAGAGGGCCCCGCCCCGAGCCCCCCCGAGTCCGTCTCCGGCGCCCCCGCGCCAACCGCTGCGCCAGTCTCCGGCGCGCCCTCGAGCCCGTTTGCACCCGCCGGCCCCTCCGACGGCGCGCCCGCCGGCCCCGCGGGAGCGCGCGGCTTCGCCGGCGCTGTCGCCAAGCGCCTTGACCCGCGCCCTGCGTGGGTGCTCGCGGCGGTGGTGTGCCTCATCGTCGGTGCCGTCGCCTCGCTACTGGCGGCGCACACCCTCGCGAGCAACGACGCCTCCGGAGCACGCCGCGCCTCGCGCCAAGCTGGCACGGCGCTCGCCGCCACCGCCAAGGTCGCGCTCGAGCGCGAGCAGGATCTGGGCGTGAGCGCCTCGACTTTCCTCGCTGCCGATCCGAAGGCCAGCGCCGCAGAATTCAGCGGCTGGGCCAGATGGGCGCAGACGCTGCGCCGCTACCCCGAGCTCGACCAGCTTGGCCTCGTGACGATCGTCCGCGCCGGCGAACTTCCCTCCTTCCGGGGAACGGCCGCACCGACGCCACTGGCGTCAGGACCGGCCGCGCCACCGCCGGCGCGTGGCACGAGGAGCGCCGCAGCCGCTCGGGCAAGCGCTCCGGTGAGCGTCACACCGGCCGGCGCGCGCGCCTACTACTGCCTGGCGACGGGCTCGCTCACGAGGAGCGCCAGCGAACGTGCGCCTGCTGGGCTCGACTACTGCCGCACCCGCCACGGGCTGCTGCTCTCGCGCGACTCGCAGAGGGGCTACTACACGCCGGTCTCCGCCGCCGACGGCCAGGCGCTCGAAGCCCTGCTGCCGGTCTACCGCGGCAACCAGCCGCCCGCTTCGCTAACCGACCGCATTGCCGCGTTCGTCGGCTGGGCGCGCGAGGTCTTCACCCCGGGCGTGCTCGCACGCGAGCTGCTGCAGGGCAGCGCCAACGAGGGCGTGCGCATGAGCTTCGACGCCAGCGGCACCTCCTTCGTGGTCAGCGCCGGTCCCGTGGACCACGGGGAAGCGAGCACGGCGATCGAAGTCGCCCACACCGGCTGGACGGTCCAGGGCTTCGGCGCGCCCGTCGCGAGCGGCATCTCGAGTGACGGCGACGCGCTCGCGCTGCTGATCGCGGGCCTCACCGCGAGCGTGCTGCTCGCCCTGTTCGTCTTGGGCCTCGGCGGTGCAGAAGGCGGCTCGGCAAAGGCCTCCGTGCCGCGCGAGGGAGGGGGCAGTGACCTCTATGACCGGCTCACCGGTCTGCCCAACCGCGCGCTCATGCTCGACCGCGCCGAGTGCATGCTCGCGCGCGCCGGTCGCCAGCCGGGCCTGCTCGTGGGAGCTCTCTTCATCGACCTCGACTGGTTCGCGGGCGTCAACGAGCGCCTGGGCCGAGACGCGGGCGATGAAGTACTGAAGATCGTCGGTCAGCGTCTCGAGACGGTCGTGCGCGCGGGCGACACGGTGGGTCGCCTGGGCAGCGACGAGTACGTGCTGCTCGTCGAAACGGCCGCTCGCGGAGCTCGCCTGGACTCGCTCGCCCGGCGCGTCGTCGAGGGCCTGCACAAGCCCTTCGAACTCGACGACGCCGGCCCCGCCTTCGTGATGACGGCGAGCATCGGCGTGGCCTTCGGGCGCTACGCGAGCGCCGATGACCTCCTGCGTGACGCGCAGCTCGCGCTACACGCGGCCAAGTCCGCCGGCAAGGACCGCTACACCCTCTTCAACGCCAACATGCGCTCGGTGATCGAGGGGCGCGGAGTGCTCGAGGCCGAGCTCAACAGGGGGCTCGCGGAAAAGCAGTTCTTCCTGCTCTACGAGCCGATCTTCGAGCTCGCCACGGGCCAGGTCGCGGGCATGGAGGCGCTCGTGCGCTGGCTCCACCCCAAGCAGGGCGTGCTTGCGCCCAACGACTTCTTCCCGCTGGCCGAGGAAACAGGCCTGAGCGTGCCGATCGGCCGCTGGATGCTCGAAGAGGCGTGCACGCGCGCGGCAGCCTGGAACGTCGCCGGCTACCCGATCGGGATCTCCGTCGAGGTCTCCCCGGCGCAACTGAACCGCGAGGGGTTCATAACCGACCTGCGCCGGGCGCTCCAGCAGTCCGGCATCCAGCCTGCGCTGCTCACGCTCTCGATCGCCGAGACGACCGTGATGCGCAACGTCAACACGGCGGTGGAGCGACTCGATGAGATCAAGCGCCTGGGCGTACGCATCGCGATCGACGACTTCGGCGGTAGCGGCTACGCCTACCACTCCGACCTGCGCCGCCTTCCACTCGACTTCCTCAAGGTCGACCGCAGCTCGCTCGCAGCCTCCGAGGACGAGGAGTACCGCAGCTGGCTGCTCGAGGCGATCATGATCGTCGGGCGCGAGCTCTCACTGGCGGTGATCGCCAAGGGCATCGAGAGCCTGGACCAGATGGCAGCACTGCAGGAGATGGGCTGCACGATGGCCCAGGGCGCCCTCATGGGCAAACCGGTGCCGGCGAGCAACCTCGAGACCGCGCTCGTATCGAGACTGCCGCTCGCGCGCGCCGACGCACAGAACGCCTGAGCCGCCTGACGCCTTCACCGCGCAGGCGTTTAGCATGCGTGAGAGTTTTCGGCGAGCAAGGAGGAGGAGAGCAATGGCTGTCAACGCGAGCATGCCCAGGGCGAGCGCCCACGGGATCGAGGGTCTCGAGGCGCTCAAGGACGAGATCATCGGGCCGAGCGGCTGGCGCGAGGTCACCCAGGAGATGGTCAACCAGTTCGCCGAGCTGACCGCCGATGAGCAGTGGATTCACGTGGACGTCGAGCGGGCGAAGGCCGAGAGCCCCTTCGGCACCACGATCGCCCACGGCAACCTGACGCTCTCGCTGATCGACGGCCTGCGCAAAGACCTGCACGAGTGGAGCGGCTTCCTGATGGGCGTCAACTACGGCTGGAACAAGGTTCGCTTCCCCGCCCCCGTGCCCGTCGGCTCGCGCGTGCGCTGCTACTCGCAGCTGATCGAGCTGAGCGAGGTGGGCGGTGGCTGGCACCAGGTGGTCACGCGCTTCACCGTCGAGGTCGAGGGCAACGAGAAGCCGGTGTGCGTGGCCGACAGCGTCGGGCGCGTGCTGGTCGCCGCCGAGGAGTAGCGGCCGCAGCTGAGCCTGGAGCGAGCATCACCGCGGCAGCCTGCGTTGGCGATGGTGGCGCTCGCGCGCGAGCCGACGCTCGTGACGTGACTGCAGCCGCGCTTCAACGACCTCGAGATCGGATCCCGGCCCCAACAGGCGCCAGGCGTCGGCCAAGACCGGCAGCAGCGTGAAGCCGATCACCCAGGCCGGCCAGAAGCTTGCGCTCGGCCCGCTGACGAGCCAGACCCCGACACAGATTGCCGACAGACCCAGCGACCCTCCCGCCTCCTGAAGCAGGCGACGGCGCAAACGCGCCTTGCGTTTGGTCAGAGCGAGCTTGACCGAGGCCGAGCTGACCGGGAGATCCGCCTTGAGCCGCTCCAGATCTGCCCGCGTGGTCGCCTGATATGCGCTCCCGGTGCGCTCCTCGAACTCCTCCGGCGTGAGCCGACCGGCCACCGTGTGCTCGCGCAGCTCCTCGACCATCTGCTCGCGATCAGCGTCCGCGATACGCAGCTTCGAAGGGTCGGCCATGGAGGGACATTATTCACCGGAGCGTTGCCGTGGTCGCGCTCCGCGGCTGGGGCTGGGGCTAGTCCTTGCGTCGACTTAGCCGCGGACGTTCACTCGGGGCCCACCTCGCTGATGTCTCGCGTGCTCGAGATCGTGTGGAACTTCACTTCGGGAGGAGCGAGGAGCGTCGCCGGCACCGACCGCATGAAGTCCGCTATGTGGGCCGTGCGGAAATGACGCTGGAGCGCCTCCTCGTCCTTCCATTCCTCGACGAAGACGAAGTCGTTCTCGACCTCGGTGTCCTCGTAGAAGCGGTAGCCGAGACACCCGTCCTCCTCGCGGGATGCGCGTGCGACGGCCAGCGCAACTCCAATCAACCCCGTGCGGCGATCCGCGTCGCTCCTGACCCTGCCAACGACAACGATCATGTGCTCCTCCTGTTGGTCATTTTCGACGAGTCGCGCACCGCCTGTCACCCCACCTCCGCCACCGCCACATACTTCGTCTCCAGATACTCGCCAATCCCCTCGAACCCCCCCTCGCGCCCGAAGCCCGACTGCTTGACGCCGCCGAAGGGCGCCGCGGGGTTGGACACAACCCCCTGGTTGAGCCCGACCATCCCCGTTTCGATCCCCTCGCAGACGCGCAGGGCGCGGTTGAAGTCGCGCGTGTAGACGTAGGCGACGAGCCCGTACTCGGTGCGGTTGGCGGCTTCCAGCGCCTGCTCCTCGGTTGAGAATGTGGCGACGGGTGCGACGGGCCCGAAGATCTCCTCGCGCAGCAGGCGCGCGTCATCGGGGACGTTGGCGAGGACGGTTGGCTCGTAGAAGTAGCCCCGCCCGTCACCGTGCTCGCCGCCTATGAGCAGGCGGGCGCCGCGCTCGACGGCGTCGTGCACGAGCTCGGTGACCTTCTGGCGCTGGTCTTCGTCGATCAGGGGGCCGACGTCGACGTCGGGGTCGGTGCCGCGCCCGAGCCTCAGCTTTCCCATGCGCTCGGCGAGCGCGCGGGAGAACTCATCGGCGAGGGACTCGTGCACGTGGAAGCGGTTGGCAGCCGTGCAGGCCTCGCCGACGTTGCGCATCTTCGCGATCATGGCGCCC
The DNA here is from genome assembly GCA_963722435.1 of uncultured Solirubrobacteraceae bacterium. Lineage (GTDB taxonomy): Bacteria > Actinomycetota > Thermoleophilia > Solirubrobacterales > Solirubrobacteraceae > Palsa-744. The sequence continues at coordinate 843,360 of CAVRKZ010000002.1, forward strand.
TCGACGGCCGCCTCGAGGTCGGCGTCGTCGAAGACGATGAAGGGGGCGTTGCCGCCGAGCTCCATGGACACACGCAGGATCTGCTTGGCGGACTGCTCGATCAGCGTGCGCCCGACCTCGGTGGAGCCGGTGAAGGAGAGCTTGCGCGTGCGCGAGTCCTCGAGCAGCGGCGTGATCACCTCGCTGGCGCTCTTGGCGGTGATCACGTTGAGCACGCCGCCCGGAAGCCCGGCCTGCTCGAGGATCCTGGTGAGCATGAGCATCGACAGGGGCGTCTGCTTGGCGGGCTTTACGACCATCGTGCAGCCGGCGGCGATCGCGGGGGCGATCTTGCGCGTGCCCATCGCCATGGGGAAGTTCCAGGGCGTCACGAACACGCACGGCCCGACGGGCTGGCGCATGGTCAGGATGCGCCCTTTTCCGGTCGTGTTGACCATGTAGCGGCCGTGAATGCGGACGGCCTCCTCGGCGAACCAGCGGAAGAACTCGGCTGCGTAGGCGATCTCGGCGCGCGACTCGGCCAGCGCCTTGCCCATCTCGAGCGTCATCAGCAGGGCTAGCTCGTCGCTCTGCTCGGTGATCGCCTCGTAGGCGCGGCGCAATATCTCCCCGCGCTCGCGCGGCGCGTGGGCGCCCCACTCGCGCTGCGCCTCGGCCGCGGCGGCGAGCGCGGCGAGCGCGTCCTCGGCGTGCGCGTCGGCGACCCGGACGAGCTCCTCTCGCGTGGCGGGGTCCTCGACGGCGAGCGTGCCGGCGCCGGCCGCACCGCGCCAGCGCCCGCCGATGTAGAGCTCTGTGGGCACCCTCTCGAGGAGCTCACGCTCTGACTGGGAGAGGACGGCGTGACCGGCGGCGCTCACGGCGCCAAACCTAGCAGCGGCGCGCACCTCCCAACCCGCCACGCGGCCCCTCCCCAGCGCCCCCGAAGATGCCAGCTCGAACACGCGCGCGGAATCGGGGCTGCAGGGCTCACGTGGGTCGGCCGGCGATCCGAGGGGAGCGTATGGGTCCTTTGGCTAGGGCGATGCTCGTGTGCGTGGTGGCCGGCGCGTGCATGCTCGCGGGCGCACCCCCTACGGCGGCACAGGCGAGCGCGGCGACACTGATCGTGGAAGGCGCAGGCGACGGGCACGGCGTGGGCATGAGCCAGGACGGCGCGCTCTCCTACGCGGAGCACGGTTTCTCGGACGCGCAGATCCTCGCCCACTACTACACGGGCACGACTCTCGGCCAGGCGCCGGCGGGCGCGATCGTGAAGGTGCTCGAGGGCAACAAGGTCGTGAAGGTCCCGCTGGAACGTTACGTGCGCGGCGTGGTCGCGGCGGAGATGCCGGCGAGCTGGCCGCTGGCGGCGCTCGAGGCGCAGGCGATCGCCAGTCGCACGTATGCGCTGACGGACGACGCGGGCGGCTCGCGCTTTGACGTGTACGCGGACACGCGTTCGCAGGTGTATCTGGGCGTGAAGGCGGAAACGGCGCAGTCGAACGCGGCGATCGCGGCCACGGCGGGTCAGATCGTGACCTACGACGGCGCGCCGGCGATCACGTACTTCTTCGCGAGCTCGGGGGGCATGACGGAGGACATCCAGAACTCGTTCATCGGCGCCGCCCCCGAGCCGTGGCTCCAGGGCGTGCCGGACGCGTATGAAACGAGCGCCTCGAGCTGGAAGCTGAGCATGAGCTTCCAGACGGCCGCCGCGCGCCTGGCGGGCCTCCTCCGGGGGTCCTTCCGCGGCATCGAGGTGCTCTCACGGGGCGTCTCACCGCGAATTGTCGCCGCAGAGGTGCTCGGCTCGCGTGGCAACACGCCCGTGAGCGGGCCGGAACTGGAGGCGCGCCTGGGCCTCGAGAGCGCGTGGGCGTACTTCAGCGTGCGCAACGGCACGTCGGTGACGCGCGAGCCGGACGTGAGCGGTCATCCGCCCTTCACGACGCCCGCGCCCGAACAGGCTCCCTCGAGCGCCCCCAGCGCCCCGCCGCCGGCGAGCACGGCGACGGCGGGCGGCGGCACGCAGGCGCCGGCAGAGCCCACTGGCGGCGAGACTCGCGGCGAGACTGGCGGCGCGCGCGCGGGCTAGCGCCCACCCCGATCGCCCGGGCGCATACGCTTGCCGGGGTGAGCCGAGCGCTCCTGATCGCGGATCTCCCGTGGCTTCTGTACCGCGCGTTCTTCGCGCTGCCGAAGTCGATCGTGGGCGCCGACGGGCAGCCGGTGAACGCGCTGTTGGGCGCGGTCAACGCAATCCTCTCGTTTTATGAGGGGCGCCTGACGGCGCCGGGCCCGCGTTGCGTGGCGGCGTGCACGGGCGCCGAGCAGGCGAACTATCGCGTGGCCCTCTACCCGCCCTACCACGCGCACCGCGATCCCATGCCCGAGGCGCTGGCGGCGCAGTGGCGCAGGGCTCCTGAGCTGCTCGAACGCCTCGGCTGGAGTGTCTTCGACGGCGGCGAGCTGGAGGCCGACGACGTGATGCTCTCGCTCGCGTGCGCCGAGCGGGAGGCGGGAGGCAGCGCGATCCTCGTGACGGGCGACCGCGACCTCTACGGCGCGGTCGGCGAGCGCGTATCGGTGGCGGCGCTGCGCAAGGGCCATGAGAGCGAGCTGATCGGCCCGCAGGAGGTGCGAACGCTCTATGGCGTCTCGCCCGAGCTCGTGCCCGACCTGATCGCCCTGCGCGGCGATCCCTCCGACGGGCTCCCGGGCGCTCGCGGCGTGGGCGCGAAGACGGCGGCGGAGCTCCTGAGCGAGCACGGCTCGCTCGAGAGCGTCCTCGAGGCGGCAGACGAAACGCTCCCGCCCATGCGCCCGCGCCTCGCGGCCACGCTGCGCGAGCAGGCGGAGCTCCTGCGCACGTTCAAGCGCATCGCGACGCTGCAGCGCATCGAGGTCGAGCGCCCGCCAGATCGCGAGCCCGACTACGCAGCCGGCGCGCAGGCGGCCCGCGAGCTGGGCATGCGGCGCCTCGCCGAGCGCCTCGAGCGGGGCGCCGCGCCTACGGCGTGAACTTGACGGTGATGAGCTCGCCGTCGGCCATCACGTAGTTGCGGCCCTCGAGGCGCAGGGTGCCGCGCTCGCGCGCGCCGGCGTAGCCGCCGGCGTCGAGCAGCTCACGCCAGCCGATCACCTCGGCGCGCACGAAGCCGCGCTGGATGTCGGAGTGAATCTCTCCCGCTGCGTGCCAGGCGGTGAGGCCGCGGCGCAGGTGCCAGGACTGCGCGGGCTTGCCCTCGCCGGCGGTGAAGAAGGCGATCAGCTCGAGTAGCGCGAATGCCTCGCGCACGACGCGCTCGAGACCGGACTCGCTGAGGGCGAGCTCGGCGCGCATGGCCGCGGCATCCTCGTCGTCGAGCTCGGCGAGCTCGGCCTCGATGCGTGAGGACACGGCCACGGCGCGCGCTCCCTGGGCGGCCGCGTGCGCGGCGATCTCGGCGGGCACCTCTTCGGAGCCCTCGTCGACGTTGGCGACGAACAGCACGGGCTTGCTCGTGAGCGCCCCGAGCTCGCGCACGGCGTTCGGCGCCTCATCGGGCGCGGGCACGGTGCGCGCTGGCGCTCCCGCCTGTAGCGCCTCGATCACGCTGCCAAGCCACGCCTCCTCGGCTACGGCCGCGCGGTCGCCGCCGCGCGCCAGTTTCCCGACGCGCTCGACGCGGCGCTCGGCCAGCTCGAGGTCGGCGAGCGCGAGCTCGGCCTCGATCGTCTCGATATCGCGCAGCGGGTCGACGCTGCCCTCGGGGTGAACGACGCTGTCATCGCCGTGCGCACGCACGACGTGAACGATCGCGTGCGTCTCGCGGATGTTGGCGAGGAAGCGGTTGCCGAGCCCCTCGCCTTCATGGGCGCCTGCGACGAGGCCGGCGATGTCGTGGAAGTCGATCGTGTCCCACACGATCTCCGAGGCGCCAACGACGCGCGCGAGGAGCTCGAGGCGCTCGTCGCGAACGGGCACGACGGCCACGTTCGGCTCGATCGTCGTGAACGGGTAGTTGGCGGCCTCGGCGCCGGCCTTGGTGAGCGCGTTGAAGAGCGAGGACTTGCCCGCGTTGGGCATGCCGACGATGCCGATGCGCGTGCTCACGGCTCTTTGGGTAGCGGGTGGGCGATCGCGACGCTGGCGGCGACGGCGCTGCCGAGCAGGGCGCCGGCGAGTACGTCGGAGGGGTAGTGGACGCCGAGGTAAAGGCGCGAGAGCGCGAGCGCGCCGGCGAGTGCGTAGAGCGGCCCCCCGGGCAGCCCGAGGCGGCGCAAGAGCGGCGCGGCGACGAAGGACGTGGAGGCGTGGGCGCTCGGGAAGCTCAACTGCGTGGGCGTGCTCGTGAGCGCGGGCAGCCCCGTGAGCTCGGGGCGCCGCCGGCGGACGGCGAACTTGATCGCGGTGTTGAGCGCGTACGTCGCGGCGATCGTGCGCGTCACGCGCCGCCAACGGTCGCGCTGCGCTGCGTCGAGCACCATGCCCGCCAGGCCGACGGCGATCCACACGGCGCCGTGCTCTCCGGCGCGCGAGAAGCGGGCGATCGCGCGATCGGCGCCGGGGGTGTGCCCGCGCGTGCGCGCGAGCAACAGCAGCTGCTCGTCAATGCTCATGCGAGGCTGGGGCGCTGGGTGCTGCGGCGAGCTGCCCTAGCCAAAGCCGACGTGCGACTCATCTTTGTCGGCAGTGATGTAGACGACGCTCGAGAGGTCTACGCGGGCGGGCCCGTCCTCACCCACCAGATCGTGCCAGCCGCCGCCTGTGACGAGCGCCTGGTTGAGCGCCGAGAGCTGCTCGTCGCTGACGCGCAGCGCGAGCACCTGGCCGCCCTTAAAGCCGATCGAGATGCGCCGGCTCGTTGGCATCAGCCTGGGCCCTCCAGGCCGGCGGCGGGCTCCACAATCTCGGTCAGCACGCCGGCGCTCGCGCGCGGGTGCAGGAAGGCCACGCGCGAGCCGCGGATGCCCGTGCGCGGCTGCTCGTCGATCAGCTGCAGGCCGGCGCGCTTGAGCGCGTCGAGCGTGGCATCGATGTCGGCGACCTGGTAGGCGACGTGGTGCAGGCCCGGCCCCTGTCTGGCGATGAACCTTCCCACGGGCGTGTCCTTCCCGAGCGGCGCGAGCAGCTCGATGTGGTTCTCGCCGACGTCCAAAAGCAGCGCCTCCACCCCTTGCTCCTCGACGATCTCGCGGTGGGCGACGTCCAGCTCGAAGCTGTCGCGGTAGAGCTCGAGCGCCGGATCGATCTGCTCGACGGCGACGCCGATGTGGTCGATGCGGCTGAACACTGAGCGCCAGTCTATAGCTGGCGCGAGGACCCGTCGGCTCGCTCGACGGGCGGCGCGATCGGGGCCGGGGCGGGCGTCTCCTCGTGCGCCTGCGCTGGCGCGATGGGCGCCCGAGCGGGGGCCTGCTCGTCCGCTTCGGCCGCCGCGACGACGCGCAGGCCGCTGCCGCGCGTGCGCCTCATGCGGGGGGTGCCGGCCATGATCCGCTCGATCGCCTCGCGCTCGAGGACCTCGTGCTCGAGCAGCTCGCTGGCGAGCGCCTCGAGCTGCTCGCGGTGGGCGAGGATCAGCTTCTGAGCCGCCCGACGTGCCTCCTCGATGAGGTCCTGGCGCTCCTCGTCGCGCAGGCGCAGGGTGCGCTCGGAGAGCCTCACGTCGCCGTCCGGGGAGCGTCCCACGCCGGCGGTCCCCATGGCGTAGTCGTGGACCATCGAGTGGGAGATGTCGGCGGCGCGCTTGAGGTCATCGGAGGCGCCCGTGGTGATGGCGCCGAAGACGATCTGCTCCGCGACGCGCCCGCCCATCAGCACGGTCATGTAGTCGAGCAGCTCTTCGCGCGTCTTCAGGTAGCGGTCCTCGTCGGGCAGGTTGAGCGTGAAGCCGAGCGCGCGCCCGCGCGGCACGATCGAGATCTTGTGCACACGGTCGACCGATGGCAGCAGCTCGCCGCAGAGGGCGTGGCCGGCCTCGTGGTAGGCGACGACGCTCTTCTCGTGCTCGCCCAGCACGCGCCGTGACTGCACGCCGGCGATCACGCGCTCGAGCGCCGAGTCGAAGTCGGCCATGGAGAGCGCATCGCCGCGACGCCTGGTCGCGAAGATCGCGGCCTCGTTGCAGATGTTCGCGAGATCGGCGCCCGTGAGGCCGCTGGTCTGCTGGGCGACGAGCGCGAGGTCGACGTCCTTCATGGGCTTGTCGCGCGTGTGCACTTCGAGCACGCCGACGCGGCCGGTGACGTCGGGAGGTGCGACGAACACCTGGCGATCGAAGCGCCCGGGGCGCAGGAGCGCGGGGTCGAGCTTCTCGAGCAGGTTGGAGGCGGCGATCACGACCACGCGCCCGCTCGAGGAGAAGCCGTCCATCTCCACGAGCAGCTGGTTGAGCGTCTGGTCCTTCTCGCCCGAGATGTCAGCGCCGCGGCGACCGCCGACGGCGTCGAGCTCGTCGATGAAGATGATCGCGGGTTCGTGCTTACGCGCGACCGCGAACAGCCGGCGGATGCGCGCGGCCCCGAGGCCGGCGAACATCTCCACAAAGGAGGCCGCGGACTGCGCGAAGAACTGCGCGCCGGACTCGTTGGCGACGGCCTTTGCGAGCAGCGTCTTGCCCGTTCCGGGGGGACCGTGCAAGAGGACCCCCTTGGGCACTTTTGCACCGAGCGCGTGGAAGGGCTTGGGCTCGCGCAGGAACTCGACGATCTCCTCGAGCTCGGCCTTGGCGTCGTCGACGCCGGCGATGTCGGCGAACGTGACCGCCTGGTCGGACGCGGGCTTGATCTGCTGCGGTTTGATCCGCGGCATCACCTTCAGCGTGCGCCACAGCACGAAGATGATGACGGTGAAGAAGACGATCATCAGAACGGGCTCCCAGCTGAGAGCGAAGTTCTGAATTTCCTGCGTGAGAGACGTGTGAGGGGCTGCGACGACGCTCGTGGCGGCCGCGTGCCCCGCCGCGGCGGCGTGGGTCGCGGCGGCGTGCACGGCGGCGGCTTTCACCGACGAGCCGGCCGCGCTGCTCCCGGCCGACGCGTGCGTAGCCGGGGCATGCGCTTCGGCCGTGATCGCCGCGGGCACCGTGCTCGTCACAGCTCCCGTCTGAAGGCTCACGCTCGAGCCCCGTCTGTGCGTGCCCTCCGTGGCATCCAACCCATTATGCGCCCCCGCGCGCCCCTTGTCGAGGCCCGATCGCGAGCGCCCAGCCGGGGTTTGTCGCGGGCGTCCTGGGGATAGTCTCGGGCGATGATGGGGACGGCGTGGGACGCGGGCACGTATGACCGCTCGAGCGAGCCTCAGCAGGCGTGGGGCGCGGAGGTGCTCGGCCGACTGGAGGGCATCGCGCCAGACGCGAGGGTGCTGGACGTCGGCTGCGGCACGGGGCGCGTGACGGAGGGGCTGCTGAGTCTCGTGCCGGGAGGACGCGTGCTCGCCGTGGACGCCTCCGCAGAGATGGTCGCGCTCGCGCGCCGCAGGCTCGGCGAGCGTGCGGAGGTGTGGTGTGAGAACGCGCTCGAGCTCGAGCTCGACGAGCCGGTGGACGCGATCGTCTCAACGGCCACGCTTCACTGGGTCACCGACCATGATCGCCTGTGGGCGCGACTGGCCAAGGCGCTGCGACCGGGAGGGGTGCTCGAGATCCAGTGCGGCGGGAAGGGCAACATCGATGGCGTCCGCGAGGTCATCGATGCGCTCGCCCGCGAGAGCGCCCCGGAGCTTGTCGGCTTCTCACCGTGGGTCTTCGCGAGCCCACAGGAGACGCAGGAGCGCTTACGCGATGCCGGCTTCACCGCTATCCGATGCTGGCTCGAGGAGCGCCCCACGTATCCCGCGGACGTGGCCGCGTTCGTGCCGACGTCGATCCTCGCCGCGCATCTCGAGCGCCTGCCCGAAGAGCGACGCGGGCGCTTCGCCGCCGAGGTCGTGGCGAGAGTAAGCCTGCCGCTGGACTACGTGCGTCTGAACGCCTCCGCCGTCCGCGGGCAGGCCTGACAGGCAGCGAATGGCTGTCGATAGGGTCAAGTCCGTGGCCACGCGCACCGTGCAGATCGCCGCCCACGACGGGCGCATGCTCGAGGTCGAGCTCTCCGGCCCCGAGGATGGCCGGCCGCTGATCTTCCACAACGGCACGCCGATGGCCGGGAGGGTGTTCGCGCCGATGGGCGCGCTGGGCGCCGAGCGGGGCGTGCGTCACATCGCCTACTCGCGCCCCGGCTACTGCTCCTCCGAGCGCGACCCGGGCAGGACGATTGGCGACTGCGCGCGCGACGTGGCCGCGATCGCCGATGAGCTTGGGATCGAGCGCTTTCTCACGCTCGGCTGGTCGGGCGGCGGACCGCACGCGCTCGCGACCGCGGCGCTGCTGCCGGAGCGCACGCTCGCGGCGGCGACGCTCGCGGGCGTGGCGCCCGTAGACGCCAAGGGCCTCGACTGGCTCGAGGGCATGGGCGCAGAGAACATCGAGGAGTTCGGCGCGGTGCGCGCAGGGGCGCACCAGCTGACCTCCTACCTCGAGGCCGAGCGCGCCGAGATCCTCGACGCGAGCGCAGAGGGGCTCCACGGCGCCCTCGGCGACCTGCTCTCGGACGTGGACCGGGAGATCCTCAGCGGCGAGTTCGCCGAGTACATGACCGCGGGTATGCACGCTGCCCTCGAGCACGGCATCTGGGGCTGGTTCGACGATGACATCGCCTGCTTCTCGGATTGGGGCTTTGACCTGGCCGCGGTCACGCCGCCGGTCACGATCTGGCAGGGCGAGCAGGATCGCTTCGTGCCCTTCGCGCACGGCCGCTGGCTCGCCGAGAACGTCTCCGGCGCGCGCGCACGGCTGCCGGCTGAGCACGGTCACCTGTCGCTCGCGATCGGCTCCTACGGGCGGATCCTCGATGAGCTGATCGCCGCGGGCGGCTGACGCGCCGAGCGCTCAGCCGAGCAGCGAGACGGCGAGGTCCCTGAACATCTCCGTCGCGAAGGCGAGGTCGCGCACGTCGATGCGCTCGTCGGCGCCGTGGATCAGCGGCGTGCTGTCGAGCATCGACTGATGGCGCTGCGGGAAGAAGCCGTAGGCGACGCACTCGGGGAAGGCGAGGCGGAAGTGGCGTGAGTCGGTGAAGCCGGGTAGCGCCAGCGGCACGAGCTGCGCCTGCGGGTCGCGCGCGACGATCCACGAGGAGAGCGCATCCATCAGCGGCGAGTGAAGCGGCGAGCGGTTGCCGACGACGCGCTCGGTGAACTCGATCCGCTGCTCGCCCTCGCCGAGGACCTCGGCGATCCCCGCGAGCACGTCCTCTTCGCCGAGACCTGGCGGCACGCGGCAGTCGATCTTCAGCTCGGCGCGGCTGGGGATCACGTTGATCTTCTCCGAGGCGCTGATCCGCGTGGGCGTGAAGGTCACGCCGAGCATAGGCTCGAACATCACCGCAAGGCGCGGCTCTGCCGCGCGCAGGTGCGCCACCGCCTGCCCGGGGTCGTGCGGGTCCTCGCCGATCGCGCTCAAGAAGGCGAGCGCCTCGGCGGTCGACAGGTATGAGGGCTGGCGCGCGGCGAAGCGCTCGAGCACGGGCCCCATCTTCAGCAGCGCGTTATCGCCCATCGCCGGCATCGAGGCGTGTCCGGCGACGCCCTCGGTGGTGAGCGAGAAGCGAAAGACGCCCTTCTCGGCGCAGCAGACGCCATAGCAGCGTTTGCCGCCATACTCGAACGCCGCTCCGCCGCCCTCATTGATGAGCAGATCGCAGCGCACCTTCTCGGGGTGATTCTGCGTGAGCCACTGCGCGCCGAGCTCTCCCCCGGTCTCCTCGTCGACCACCGCAGCGATCAAGAGCTCCCCACGCGCAGGGCGCCAGCCCGAGCGCGCGAGCGCCGCCGCAGCGGCGACCTCGGCGGCCACCTGCGACTTCATGTCGAGCGCGCCGCGCCCCCACAGGAAGCCCTCCGCACTATCCCCCGACCAGGGGTCGTGGGTCCACTCCGAGGGATTCGCGAGGACCGTGTCGACGTGGCCCAGGTAGCAGAGTGTCGGGCCCTCACCGGCGGCCCCGTCACCGACGCGCGCGCCGCCACCCTCCGCGCGCAGGCGCGCGAGCAGGTTGGGCCGCTCGGGCTCGGCGCCCAGCAGCTCGCACTCGAAGCCTGCGCTCGAGAGATGCTCGGCCAGGTACTCCTGTGCCGGGCGCTCGTTGCCGGGCGGGTTGACGGTGTTGAAGCGGATCAGTCGCGCCAGCACCTCCTCGGCCTCGGCTCCGGCGTTGACGGCCTCGGACCGCTGCGCGCTCACGACGCGGATCGTACGCCCATCTGCACGACCTCCTCGTGGCTCAGAGGGAAGTGACACGCGGCCAGCGTGCCCGCCTGTCCCGGGATCGGGGAGCCCTTGTCCTCGAGCGCCGGCTCCTGCTCGGAGCACAGCGCCTGCGCCTTTGGGCAACGCGTGTGAAAGCGGCACGCTTTCGGCGGGTTGGCCGGGCTCGGCACGTCGCCGGTGAGGATGCGCCGGTCGCTGCCGTGCAGGGAGGGATCGGCGACCGGCACGGCGGCGAGCAGCGCGCCGGTGTAGGGGTGGCGGGGGCGTTCATATATGGGCGCGTTGGGGCCGATCTCGACGATCTTGCCGAGATACATGACGGCCACGCGATCGCACATGTGGCGGACGACAGAGAGGTCGTGGGCGATGAAAACGAGCGTCAGGCCGAGGCGGCGCTGCAGGTCGCGCAGCAGGTTGAGCACCTGCGCCTGGATCGAGACGTCGAGCGAGGAGACGGGCTCGTCGGCGATCAGCAGCCTCGGTTTCAGCGCGAGCGCGCGTGCGACGCCGATCCGCTGTCGCTGCCCGCCGGAGAACTCGTGCGGATAGCGGTTGTAGTGCTCGGGATTCAGCCCGACCGTCTCCATCAGGTGCTGCACCTCGTGTTTGCGCTCTGCCCTGTCCTTGTGCAGACCGTGGATCGCGAACGGCTCGCCGATGATCGAGCCGATCGTCTTGCGCGGGTTCAGCGAGGAGTAGGGGTCCTGGAAGATCATCTGCATCTCCCGTCGGACCGCCTTCAGCTCCTTGCCCTTCACGCGTGTGATGTCGCGCCCTTCGAATGTGATCGAGCCGGCCGTGGCGTCGAGCAGCCGCATGATCAGGCGCGCGGTGGTGCTCTTGCCGCAGCCCGTCTCGCCTACGATCCCGAGCGTCTCACCACGGCGGATCTCGAAGTTCACGTCGTCGACGGCCTGTACGGCGCCGATCCGGCGCTGGAAGATCACACCGCGCGTGATCGGGAAGTGCTTGGTCAGCTGGTGCACGCGCACGAGCGGCTCTGCCGCGCTCTCGGCGGCGGCGCTCACGCGCGCGCCCCCGGCTGGCCGAGACCGACCTCGTCGAGGGCCTCGTCGGGCGTGCGTCCGGCGCTGAGGAGCGCCCACAGACGCCGGCGCGTGTCCGCGTCGAGCAGGCACGCGACGTAGTGGCTCGGCTCCTGGGGCACGGGCTCGAGACCGGGGTCCACGCACGTGTGCTCAGGCTGGACGTAAGCGCAGCGCGGGTGAAAGTGACACCCGGACGGGAGCTGGATGAGGCTCGGAGGGGTGCCGGGGATCGGCACGAGGTCCTCCTCGCGTGAGCCCGTGAGCGTGGGAATCGAGCGCAGCAACCCCCAGGTGTAGGGGTGCTGGGGCTGGGCGAAGATGAGCGGGGCCGGAGCGGTCTCGACTATGCGCCCCGCGTACATGACCGCGATGTCGTCGGCCATCTCCGCGACCACCCCCAGATCATGCGTGATGATCACGATCGCCATGCCCAGCTCCCGCTGCAGGCGTTCGAGCAGGGCCAGGATCTGCGCCTGCACCGTCACGTCCAGCGCCGTCGTCGGCTCATCGGCGATCAGCAGCTTGGGCTCGTTGGCGAGGGCCATCGCGATCATCGCGCGCTGGCGCATGCCGCCGGAGAACTCATGCGGGTATTGATCGACGCGTCTGGACGGATCGGGTATGCCGACGAGGCCGAGCAGCTCGACCGCGCGCGCATGCGCCTGCGCCTTGGATAGGGGCCTGTGCGCGCGCACCGCCTCGATCAGCTGGTAGCCGACCGTATAGAGGGGATGAAGCGAGGAGAGCGGGTCCTGGAAGATCATCGCGATGTCGTTTCCCCGGATCGCGCGCATCTCGTCTTCCGCGAGCGTCAGCAGGTCCCGGCCCTCGAACAGGATCCGGCCCGAGACGCTGGCCCCCTGCCTGCGGGTGAGGCCGAGCGTTGTGAGCGATGAGACCGTCTTGCCCGACCCGGACTCGCCCACGATGCCGAGGGTCTTGCCCGCGTGGACCTGGTAGGTGATGCCGTCCACCGCATGCACGACGCCGTCCTCGGTGGGAAACTCGACGTGCAGGTCCTCGACCCGCAGCAGCAGCTCCGCCGAGGGCGGCGATGCGCTTACGCTCACGAGAAGCGGACCCTTGGATCGAGATACGCGTACAGGATGTCGACGACGATATTGGCCACGATGATGAACATCGCCGCCAGCAGCACGGTGCCCTGGATCACCGAGAAGTCAGACTGCTCGATCGCGTTGTAGCCGAGCCGGCCGACACCGGGGATGTTGAACACCGTCTCGACGAGCACCGCCCCTCCGAGCAGCATCCCGATTTCGAGCGGCAGCAGCGTGACGATCGGGTTGATCGCCGAGCGCACGCCGTGGCGAACCACGCGCCGCTCGGCCAGGCCCTTAGCCCGGGCGGTGCGGATGTAGTCCTCTTTCATCGTCTCGAGCAGGCTCCCGCGCATCAGCCTCGCGTAGATCGCGGCACCGCTCGCCGCGAGCACGATCCAGGGCATGATCAGCGAGGTGAACCATTTGCCCGGGTTGCTCGTCAGCCCCACGTAGCTCCCGGCGCCAGGCAGCAGGTGAACCTTGCCGATCGCCTGGGCGAACAGGAACAGGAACACGAGCCCGAGCCAGAAAGACGGCGCGGAGATCGCCACCAGCGCCGTGCCCATCGCCGTGCGGTCCATCCACGAGTGCCGCCGCAGGGCCGAGATTATGCCCGTCGACACACCCGCCAGCACCCAGAGCACGGCGGCGCCCACGGTCAGCGAGATCGTCGCCGACAGCCGTTCCCCGATCAGCGAGCGCACGGACTCGCCGTTGTAGTAGCTGTAGCCCAGGTTGAAGTGAAGGAAGATTTCCTTCATGTAATCCCAGAACTGGACGATCAAGGGTTTGTTCAGGCCGAGCACCCGTTCGATTTCCTTCACGTGGGCTTGCGTGGGATCGCGCCCGGCTCGCAGCACGGCGGGGTTGCCCGTGGGGAAGATGCGAAAGAAGACGAACGTCAGACCGGACACGACGATCAGCAGCAGGATCCCCCACAGAATCCTGCGGATGACGTAGCGGGTCATGGCCTAGCGCAAGGGAGGGGGTGGAGCTGCGGCGAGGCCGCGCCCCACCCCCGCTCGCGCATTCCTACTTGAGGGACGTGAAGTCGTAGTCCCACGCGTTCGTGTTCCAGAGGTCGCCGACGCCTTTCACTTCGGTCCCCTCGATCGTTGCCTGCTCTTCCCACTCCCACGGGATGATGGTGGCGTCTTCGACGAGTTCGTCGTCGATCTTCGCCCACGCCTTGAAGCGCGGTTCCGGTTCGTTGATGAGTTCTGCCGCGGTCATCGCCGCGTTGATCTTGGGGACATCGGTCTGGCCCCAGTTGACGTTGCCCACCGGCGAGATGAATTTCCCGTTGAACGTTACGTTCAGCACAGCCTGCGGGTCCGGAAAGTCCGCGACCCAGGCGACGCTCGGGCACACCGTGATCTCTTCTTTGGGGACGTTGCAGAACTTCCCGAACATCGTCGCCACTTCGACGAGCGTGAACTTCGTGTTGAAGCCGAGGTTCTTGAGCGTCTGGTTGACGATTTCCGCATCCTCGGAGCCCGGGCTGCCACGTTCGCCGACGACCGTGATTTCGCCGCCGCTGTATTTGCCGCTCGGGTAACCCGCGAGCTTCATGTACTTTTCGGCCACCGCCATATCGCCTTCGGGGTGCTGGTTGAAGTCGAACTGCGGCCCTTCTGGGCCCTTCAGGCCACCGGCCTGTTCGAAGCCCGGGATGGTGGGATAGATGAAGTGCGTGGCGACGACTCCGACGAGCGTGCCTCCCCGCTCCTTGACCATCGCCTCGCGGTCGAGCGCCGCCCAGAGCGCCTTGCGCAGGTCGATGTTCTTGAACGGCCCCACCTTGTTGTTCAGGCCGATCCAGCGAGTGCCCGAGCCGACCCCTGATCCCATCTGGCTCTTGTGCCCTTCGTAGGCTTCCTTGATGACCGACTGGGGAAGCGGTTCGTTGGCCACCACATTCGTGCCAGCCAGCACTTCGCGCCCGATAACCGGAAGCGTGCCGCCGATCTTGACCTGGATTTCATTCAGGTAGGCCGGCCGATAGTCGGTCTTGGCGTTCCAGTTGGGGTTGCGCACGAGCGTCAAGGACTTGCCGGGGAAGTATCCGACGTCGAGCACTTTGCCAGCAGCGTTGTTCTTGATCATGTAAGGACCCGTCGCGACCTCGTACTCGTCGTAATCGCTCGGCTTGTTCTTGTCGAACTTTTCGGCGTATTCCTTCGGGACCGCGGCCGACAGGGGCAGCACGAGCGCGTCCACGACCACCCGCGCCTTGGGTTCAGTGAGGTGGAAGACGATCGTGTGCTTGTTGGGAGTTTCGATACTTTGATCGGCCCGCCGTCAGCGGTCACCGCCCCTTCGATCGCGTTGAAGTAAGAGTGGAAGTAGGGGTTGGGCACGTTCGGGTTGGCGCCGCGCTCGATCGCGTAGGCGACGTCTTCGGAGGTCACTTCACGGTTGACCGGCGGGCTGAAGTGGATGCCTTCCTTGATGTGGACCGTGATCGTCTTGTTGGCGTTCGAGATTTCGGGCGGGCCCGCCGCCATGTCGGGCGTCGCTTCTGTCTTCGTGTTCGGCTTGTACGAGTAGAGGGGACGCTGCGTCGCGTAGACGACCTCGTAATCGACCGTGTAGTAGGAGAGGCCCGGATCGAGGTGTTCGTAGTCCGTTTCGTCGAGCACGTGCAGCACACCTCCCCGCTTGCCGCCGGTGAGTGGCTCTGTTTCTGGGGTTTGCAGCCCGCTCGAGCTGAGCGCGGCGCTGGTGGAGGTGCTTGAGCTGCTCGAGCCGCACGCCGCGAGCGCGAGCGCCACGGCGACCGTGACAAAGCCTGCCACTACCGCTCTGATCGACCACATGGAGAGGCCTCCTTGGTTGTTGGGGTCGCCCTCATTGGGCGCTCCGCGGGTTGAGGGCGTCCTGTAGGCCGTCGCCCAGGAGATTGAATGCCAGCACCGTCAGCAGCAGTGCGATGCCGGGAAAGGTCATGTACCACCAGGCCGTGTTGAAGATCGGCGTGGCCTCGGCGATCATCTGCCCCCAGCTCGCCGTCGGCGGGCGGATCCCCACGCCGAGGAACGATAGGGCGGCCTCGAGCAGGATGTTGGTGGGAACGAGCAACGTGGAGTAGACGATGATCGGGGCGGTGAGGTTGGGGAGGATCTCGCGAAACATGATGCGCGCGTCGGACGCCCCCAGCGCGCGCGATGCGTCCACGAACTCTCGCTCGCGCAGCGAGAGCACGAGCCCGCGAACGATGCGCGCCGTGTACGGCCACGTCGCGAGCGCGATCAGGAAGATGACCACGCCGATGCCGGGCTGGATCGCCCCTTTGATGCAGCCCCGCACCGAGCACGCCGCGCCGATCCCGATCCCGAGCAGGAGGATCGGGATCGACAGCACCACGTCGACGAAGCGCGACAGGATCGTGTCGATCCAGCCTCGGTAGAAGCCGGCCAGCGTGCCCACCACCACGCCGATCACGGTCGAGATCCCCGTGCCTATGATGCCCACCTCGAGCGAGGTCCTGGCCCCGTAGATGACGCGCGACATCACGTCCTCGCCGAGCTGGTCGACCCCAAACGGGTGCGCGAGACTCGGCCCCAGCGGGCTGCCGAAGGCGTCGGTCAGGTTGAGGTTCTCGACGTCCGGCCCTGGGAGCCCGAGCAGTTTCACGACCAGCGGCGCGGCGATCGCGATCACGATCAAGAAGACGATGAAGCCGAGTGACGCGAGCGCCACGCGGTCGCGGCGTAAGCGCCGCCAGAACAGCTGCAGCGGCGAGCGCGCCTCAACGTCGCCGCCGACGTCGAGGAACTCGAGGCCCGGGGTCCCGCCGCCGGGGAGCAGCTCCGCCGCGCCGACGCTCACAGCGATAATTGTCCCCCGATGGGGGACTGGGAACGGCGCGAGGACGGCATCGACGCTACATCTTCGACAGCCCTCGCCGGCACCCTCTAGGCAAGCGCCGACGGGGCAGTTTTCGTTACAACGGATACTACGCCGTGGACTCCCTGTTTGACGACTCCCCTCATCCGCTCGCCGCAGGCGCTCGGCGCGCCCCCGGGGCGCAGCGCGCCGGCGCGGGCGAGCGCCAGCAGCCGCTCGCCGCTCGCGTGCGCCCGCGCGCCCTCGAGGAGTTCGTCGGCCAGTCGCACCTGCTGGGCGAGGGCTCGGCGCTGCGCACGGCGATCGAGCAGGGCCACGCGCATTCGATGCTCCTCTACGGCCCACCCGGCTCGGGCAAGACGACGCTCGCGCGGATCATCGCCGAGCACTCCGGCGCCGCCTTCGAGGAGCTGAGCGCGGTCGCCGCGGGGCGCGCAGAGGTGCGCGCGGTGATCGAGCGCGCGCGCCACCGCCGCGAGAGCGCCGGCTCGGCCACGGGGCGCACGGTGCTGTTCCTGGATGAGATCCACCGCTTCAACAAGGCCCAGCAGGACGCGCTGCTGCCGGCGGTCGAGGAGGGCCTGCTGACGCTGATCGGCGCCACCACCGAGAACCCCGCCTTCGAGGTCAACGGCGCCCTGCTCTCGCGCGTGCGCGTGTACGCGCTCGAGACGCTCGCGCCGGGGGAGGTGCAGGAGGTGCTGCGCCGCGCGGCCGGAGTGCTGGCCGACGAGCACGAGGGGCCCAAGCAGGCGAACGGCATGCTCGCGGTCGAGCAGGAGGCGCTCGCGTTCCTCGCCTCGCGCAGCGAAGGCGACGCGCGCATCGCCTTGAACGCGCTCGAGCTCGCGGCGGCGACGGCGTCAGAGCTCGGAGAGCCGGCTGTCACCGTCGCGCGTGCCGAGGACGCGCTGCAGCGCCCGGCTGTGCTCTACGACAAAGGCGGCGATCGCCACTACGACTACATCTCCGCGTGGATCAAGGCCACCCGCGGCTCGGACCCGGACGCCTCGCTGTACTACCTCGCGGTGATGCTCGCCGGCGGCGAGGACCCTCGCTTCATCGTGCGCCGCATGGTGATCCTCGCCTCCGAGGACATCGGCAACGCCGACCCGTCTGCGCTGTCGGTAGCGACGGCAGCCGCGCAGGCCGTCGAGCACGTCGGCCTGCCGGAGGCCCGCTACGCGCTCGCGCAAGCCGCCATCTATCTGTCCCTCGCCCCCAAGTCCGACGCCGCCGGGCGCGCACTCGCGGCCGCCGAAAGCCACGTTGCAGAGCACGGCGCCGCGCCGCCTCCGAGCTGGCTTCGCAGCGGCCCTCGACCGGGGCACGCCCCAGGTGGGGATGGCTATGAGAATCCCCACCGGAACGCCGGACACGTGGGCGCACAGGAGCTGGCGCCCGAGGGCGTCGTGGGCGAGCGCTTCTTCCAGCCGGACGAGGCCGAGGCGGCGCTCGCCGAGCGCCTGCGGCAGATTCGCGTGGCGCGTGGGCTCGCCCCCGCGGCGGCAACCCCCGTTGGGGGCGCAGGCAGGCGAGCGGGATAATCGCGGGCGTGATGGACACGACGGAGCGGATCGAGGCGGCGGGCGAAGCGAGCGCCGAGACCGAGCGCCTGGAGGCGTTCGACCCGGCGACCGGGGCGTCGCTCGGGAGCGTCGCCGCGACGGCGCCGGAGCGCATCGAGGACGTCGTGCGGGCGACCGCGAAGGTGCAGCGCCTGTGGGGCCTCTTGCGCGTACGCGACCGCGCGCGCTACATGGCGCGGATGGCGCAGGCCGTAATCGACGACTTTGACGAGCTGCAAGAGCTGCTGGGCCGCGAGCAGGGCCGCCCACGCGCGGAGGTCGCTGCGCTCGAGTTGCTCGCCGCCGTGGACGCGCTGAAATGGATCGCCCAAGACGGGGCGGCGGTGCTGGGCTCGAGCCGCGTGGGGATCGATCGCTCGCTGGCCCTCTTCAAGCGCGCGCGCATCGCGTATGAGCCATACGGGGTGATGGGCGTGATCGGCGCCGGCAGCGCGCCCTTCGCACAGCCGCTCGGGCAGATCGCGGGAGCGCTGCTGGCGGGCAACGGCGTCGTCTTCAAGCCGGCACCACGCGCCTGTCTGGCGGGCGAGCGGATCGGGCGCGTGCTCGCCCGCGCGGGGCTGCCGGAGGGGCTCGTGCGGATCGTGCACGGGGGCGCGGACGTCGGCGTGGCGCTCGCAAACGCGCATGTCGGCAAGATCCTCTTCACGGGCTCGCCGGCCGTAGGCAGAGTGGTCGCGCGCGCGTGCGTCTCGCACGAGAAGGAGGTCACCGTCGAGCTCGGCGGCAAGGACGCGATGCTCGTGCTCGCGGACGCGCAGCTACGGCGGGCGATCGCGGGAGCCCTGTGGGCCGGCTGCGCGGGCGCGGGGCAGACGCGGGGGTCGATCGAGCGCATCTACGTCGCGCGCGAGGTCTACGAGCGCTTCCTCGCCGGGCTCGTGAGCGGCGCGCGGGCGCTCACCGTCGGCGACCCCGCCGACCCGGCCGTGCAGGTTGGTCCGCTGACCTCGGCGGGGCGCGCCGAGCGCGTGAGCGAGCTCGTCGATGAGGCCGTCGCGAAGGGCGCTCGCCTGCACTGCGGCGGCCCCGTCAGCCCTCCCGGCTGCGAGGGCTCCTTCTACGCGCCCGCCGTGCTCACGGGAGTCACGGACGAGATGCGTCTCGCGCGCGAGCCCGTCGACGGCCCGGTGCTCGCGGTGGCGGCAGTGGACTCGCTCGACGAGGCCATCACGATGGCCAACAGCGGCGACTACTGCCTGGGCGCCTCCGTGTGGACGGACGACCGCTACCAGGGCCTGCGCATCGCCCGCGAGCTGCGCGCGGGCATGGTGTGGCTGAACGACCACCTCCCCGCCCCGACGGTCGTGCGCGGCCCCTGGGGCGCCGCGGCCGGCGGCGGGCTCGGGCGCACGCTGGGGCCGGCCGGGTTGCGTGCGTGCGCCCAGCCAAAGCTGATCACGTGGGATCCACCTGCCCTGCGCGGCCTCTGGTGGGGCCCCTACGACGCGAGCAGCTCCAAGGCGATGCGCGCACTCGCAAAGCTGCACTCGACACGCGAGGCCGACCGCGAGCGCGCGTGGCGCCACGGCGCGCTCGCACTCGTGCGCGTGGGCGCGCGCGTGTTCGGGCGGGGTCTGCCGCGAAGCTGACCTCGACGGCTACGCTTTGAAGATGCCCGCGCAAGCGTATGCAGGCAAGGAGTGCGTATGTCAGCTGCGCAGGGGGATCTGCGATCAGAGCTGCGTGCAGGGCATGCTCGAGACGCCCTTCTACATCGCCTGCCTGCGCCTGGCGGGGCGGCGCTGCGTGGTCATCGGCGGCGGCGAGGTGGGGCTCGAGAAGGTCGAGGGCCTGCTCGCGTGCGAGGGCGAGGTGACGCTGATCGCGCCCACAGCGCTGCCAGCGCTGGCCGAGTATGCCCGCGAGGGCTCGATCCGCTGGGAGCGACGCGCATACGCTGGCGGCGCAGACCTCGAGGGGACCTTCCTGGCGATCGCGGCCACGGACGACACCGACGTCAACATCGCCGTCTACGAGGACGCCGAGCGGCGCGCGATGCTCGTCAACGTCGTCGACGTGCCGCCGCTTTGCAACTTCATCCTGCCGGCGATCGTGCGCACCGGGCCGATTGCCATCGCGATCTCCACAGCCGGGGCCTCGCCGGCGCTGGCCAAGCGCATGAAGCGCGAGGTCGAAGCCCAGTTCGGGGAGCCCTACGCCCGCCTGGCGATCCTGCTCAACGAGGCACGCGGGTGGGCCAAGTCGACGCTCGCGACCTACCAGGAGCGCAAGGACTTCTTCGAGGGCATCGTCAACGGCGACCCCGACCCGATCGTCCTGATCGAGGACGGCGAGGGCGGCGAACAGGCAGTTCGCGAGCTGATCGCACGCGCGCAGGACGCGCACGCGTTGCTCCTCTAGGCTCGCGGCCCTCCGCTGATCTGAGCCCGAGATGCCGCCGCAAGCAACGCACCCTCCGGCGATCGAGACCCCCCGGCAAGCGAGCGCTCGGAGGCGGGCGAGCACACTGCGGCCGGCGAGCACCCTGCGGCGATAGAGCTGCACGGGCTCGTGCGACGCTACGGCGAGCGCGAGGCGCTCGCCGGGGTCACGCTGACGCTCGGCGCCGGTCAGACGCTCGTGGTCTTCGGCCCCAACGGCGCCGGTAAGAGCACGCTGCTGCGCGTGCTCGCGACGCTGCTGCGCCCCCACGAAGGGACCGTACGCGTGCTCGGCTCAGAGCTCCCGGGCGACTCTTGGGCCGTGCGAGGTCGTGTCGGCCTGCTCGGGCACGAGCCGCTGCTCTACCGCGAGCTGACGGCGCAGGAGAACCTGCTCTTTCACGCCCGCCTGCATGGGGTCGGGCAGGAGCGCGTGGGCGAGCTGCTCGAGGCCGTCGCGATGGGCTCGCGCGCCCGTGAGCCGCTGCGTACGCTCTCGCGCGGCATGGTCCAGCGCGTGGCCGTCGCGCGCGCCGTGCTGCACGAGCCCGAGCTGCTGCTGCTCGACGAGCCCAGCTCGAGCCTCGATCCCGCGGCCGTCGAGCTGCTCGAGCCGCTGCTCGGCGCGCAGTCCGGGCGTACGCGCGTGCTCTGCAGTCACGACCCCCACGGCGCGCTCGCGCAGGCAGACCTCGTCCTCGGGCTGCGGGCGGGGCGCCCCGCGCTGCTGCGCGCCGCCGGCGAGCTCGACGGCGACGAGATCGCGGAGCTCTACCGATGAGCGGACTGCGCCGATCGAGCCGGGTGCGCCGGTGAGCGGCGTGCGCGAGCTCGAGCGCCCGCGCCGCGCGAGCGCCCCGGCGCGCAGCGCGCCGGCCGGGCCGGGGCTCTGGCGCACGGTCGCGGCGCTCCTGCGCAAGGAGGCGCTGATCGAGTTGCGCACGCTCGAGTCGCTGCCGGGCATGTCGCTGTTTGCGCTCAGCACGTTCGTCGTCTTTCACTTCGCCCTCGAGCGCTCGAGCGTCGAAGGCGACCTCGCCGCGGGGATCCTCTGGGTGACGCTGCTGTTCGCCGCCATGCTGGGCGTCAACCGCCTGTTCGTGGCGGACTCCGAGCAGGGCGGCTTCGACTCCTTCCTGCTGGCTCCCGTCGATCGCGGCGCGATGTTCCTCGCCAAGGCGCTCGCGCTGTTCGCCTACCTGGCCGTGCTCGAGCTCGTGGCCGTGCCCGCGTTCGCTTTGCTGCTGCTGGGCTCACCGCTGTGGCCGGCACTCGGCGGCCTATCGGCGAGCCTCGCGCTCGCAGACCTGGGGGTGGCGGTGATCGGCACGCTCGTCGCGGCGCTCGCCGTGCGCACACGCGCGCGCGATCTGCTGGGGCCGCTGCTGGCGCTGCCGCTGCTCGTGCCCGTCGTGATCTGCGGCTCGCGCGCGAGCGCGCCGCTGTTCGCACAAGCGCACGTCGGCGTCCCGGCGGCGCGCTGGCTGCTGACTCTCGGGCTCTATGATCTGGTGTTTGGGGTGATCGCCTACGCCGTCTTCGACTACCTCCTGGAGGACTGAGAGCATGGAGCGCGCAAACGGGGGCTCCCCCCACACGACGGCGCCGGTTAGGCGGGGTTGGGTGCGCCGTGCGGGCAGCCTGCGCGTCCTCAGCATCGCGACCGTGCTCGCGATGAGCGCTGCGCTCGCGCTGACGTTCTTCTACGCGCCCCTGGAAGCCGAACAGGGCTTCCTGCAGAAGATCTTCTACGTGCACGTGCCGCTGGCGATCACGGCGCTATGCGGCTTCGTGCTCGGCGGGCTGCTGGCGATCCAGCATCTGCGCACGCGCGATCCGCGCTGGGACGCGCGCTCATACGTGACCATCCACGTCAGCCTCATCTTCGCGCTCGGCACGCTCATCACGGGCTCGATCTGGGCGAAGGGATCGTGGGGGCACTGGTGGGTCTGGAGCGAGCCCACGCTCGTGTCCTTCCTGATCATCTTCCTGCTGTACGCGACCTATCAGCCGTTGCGCTTCGCGATCGAAGACCCCGAGCGTCAGGCCCGCTACGCCTCCGTGTTCGCGATCACTGCGGGGGCGTTCGTGCCGCTGAACTACGTCGCCGTCAACATGTCCACGGCCTACGTGCACCCACGGGTGTTCTCGAGCACCTCCAACCTGCCGGGCTCGATGGCGTTCACGCTGCTGGTCTCGATCGTGGCGATCGCGCTGCTGTTCGCGACCCTGTGCAGCTACGAGCTGACCGCAAAGCGAGCGCGCGCGCAGCTGAAAGCGCTGCGCCGCCAGCTCAGCGGCGAGACGCTCCAGGCTCCCCCGCGCACGCGCAGCGCGGCGCCCGCGCTCGCTCGCGCCGTCGTCGGATCCGCCCATGCTGCAGGAGAGCGCTCGTGAGCGTCGCGGCGCTGCTCGCCGAGGTGCCGGCGCTGCCGCTGCACACGGCCGGCAAGTACGTGGCCGGCGCCTACATCGTGCTGTTCGCCCTCGTGCTCATATACGTGGCGATCATGGCCGTCCGCCTCAACCACATCGAGCGCGAGCTCGGCGAGCTTGTGAGCGTCGCGGAGACCTCCGCGCAAACGGCAGCGCAGCGCGAGGCGACCGCCGGGCGCGCGGCTGGCGAGGAGGGCGCGCCGGCATACCCCATGAAGGGGCACACGTGAGCGAGCTGCTCGCCCTCGGGATCTCGCACAAGACCGCCGCGGTGGCGCTGCGCGAACGGCTGGCCTTCAGCGACGCGCAGGCGAGCGAGTTCGCGTGCGAGGCGACGGCCACGGCGGAGGTTCGCGAGGCCGTCGTGATCTCCACCTGCAACCGCACCGAGGTCTACCTCGTCGTGGGCGATCCCGTGCGCGCCGAGTCAGACGTGCTGGGGCTGCTCGCCGGGCGCGCCGAGATCCGCCCCACCGAGCTCGCCGAGGCGATCTACTCGCCGCGTAACTGCGATGCCGCGCGCCAGCTATACCGCGTGACCGCGGGCCTCGAGTCGATGATCCTCGGCGAGGCCGAGATCCAGGGGCAGGTCAAGCGTGCGCACGAGGCGGCGATGCGCGCCGGCTGCACCGGCCCGCTGTCCAACCGCCTGTTCGCCGCCGCGCTCACGACCGGCAAGCGCGTGCGCTCGGAGACCAGCATCGGCGCGAGCCGCGTGAGCGTGCCGTCGGTCGCGGTCGATCTCGCGCTCAGCGTGCTCGATCAGGTGCGCGAGCGCCACGTCGTGATCCTCGGCGCAGGCGAGACGAGCGAGCTGACCGCGCGTGCGCTGGCCGAGCAGGGAGCCGGCACGATCTTCGTGGCCAACCGCCACGCCGACCGCGCGCTCAGCCTCGCGCAGCGCTTCGGCGGCTCGGTCGTGGGCCTGGAGGACCTCCCCGATCAGCTCGTGCGCGCCGACATCGTCGTCTCCTCGACCGCCTCACCGCACCCGATCGTCGGCCGCGAGGAGCTCGAGCTGGTGATGCGCGAGCGCGACGGCCGCGCGCTGCTGCTGATCGACATCGCCGTCCCGCGCGATATCGACCCGGCGTGCGGACAGCTCGAGGGCGTGAGCCTGTACGACATCGATGACCTGCAGGCGGTCGTCGAGCGCAACCTCAGCACGCGCGCCAAGGAGGTCCCGCGCGCGCTCGAGATCGTCGATGAGGAGATCCACCGTTTCGCACGCTGGCTGGGCCAGCTCGACGCGCTGCCCACGGTGAGCGCGCTGCGAGCGCACGGCGAGGAGATCGTCGAGCAGGTGCTGAGCGAGAACGCCGAGCGCTGGGACTCGGCCTCGCCGCGCGACCTGGCACGCGTTGAGGCGATCGCCCGCGCCGTCATGAGCCGCCTGCTGCACGAGCCGACGATCCGCCTGCGCAGTCTCGGCGAAGACCGCGGCCACGCGAGCCTGCAGCTCGTGCGCGAGCTGTTCGCGCTGCGCGAGGAGGAGCAGGCGCCCGAACGCGCCGCCAACGAGCTGGCCGAGGTGCACGACCTGCCTGCCCGCGGCCCGGATGGTGTGCCCGGCAGGGTGCGCCAACGCCGGCCCGGGCACGGGGGCCGCGCGCCCCGCTGATGCGGCTCGGCACGCGGCGAAGCGCGCTCGCGCTGGCGCAGGCCAACCTCATCGCCGAACAGCTGAAGACCGCCGGGCACTCCGACTGTGAGATCGTCCCGATGCTCACCAGCGGCGACCGCGCGGACGGGAGGCATGCTGCGAGCGACAAGTCGCGCTGGGTGTCCGAGCTCGAGGACGCGCTCGCCGCCGGCGAGATAGACCTCGCGGTGCACTCCGCCAAGGACGTCCCCGGCGAGCTCGCCGACGGGCTCGCGCTGCTCGGCTGCCCTGCGCGCGCCGCCGCAGAGGACGTCCTCTGCGGTGCAACCGCGTTGGCGGAGCTGCCCCCGGGTGCCCGCGTGGGCACAAGCAGCATCCGCCGCCTCGCACAGCTGCGCGCAGCCCGTGAGGACCTCGAGGTCGTGCCGATCCGCGGCAACGTCGACACGCGCCTGTCTAAGCTCGCCGAGCGCGATCAGCGCCTCGACGCGATCGTGCTCGCGCGCGCCGGCCTGGAGCGGCTGGGCCGAGCCTCGGAGGCCGGCGGCGTGCTCGACGTGGAGCGCTTCGTGCCAGCGCCGGGACAGGGCGTGATTGCGCTCGAGGGCCGCGCCGACGACGACGACGCACGCGACGCCGTGCAGGAGATCACAGACGACCACGCGTTCGCGTCTGTGCTCGCCGAGCGCGCGCTCGCACGGGCGCTCGACGCAAGCTGCCACACGCCGCTGGGCGCGCATGCGGCGCCCGCTGGCTGCGGCTGTCTGCAGCTGCGCGCGTGGGTGGGCCTGCCAGACGGCTCGCAGTGGGCAAGCGATGAGCTGCTCGGCGGCTTCTATGACCCGGAGACGCTCGGGCGGCGCGTAGCGGAGCGACTCCAGGCGATCGGCGCCGGGGAGATGCTGGCGCGGGCAGAGGAGATGGCCGGGCAACGAGAGTGACGCGCTCTGGCTGGGCAACACGCCGTGTGCTAAGTTGTGGCCATGCGTTTGCACATAAGCCTCGACGATGAGCTGGTCGAGCAGCTCGACGAACGCGTCGGGCGGCGACGTCGAAGCACCTTCATCGCCGAGACCCTGCGCCGTGCACTCGACGATGAGCGACGCTGGGAAGACATCGAGGCCGGCCTCGGAGCGCTGTCTGAGGAGGGGCACGAGTGGGACGCTGATCCAGCCGGTTGGGTGAGGGCGCAGCGGCGCGCCGACCCAGCTCGCGTCGGTTAGCCACCTGCGCGGGGCGTACTGGGCCGATAGCGGTTGGCTTTTCTCCTCGACACCACTGTCCTCGTCGACGCCCTGCGTGGTCGTCAGGCCGCCGCACGACTGCGCAGCCTGCATGAGACCAACGAGGTTCCGTGGATCTGCGCCGTGAACGTCGAGGAGGTGATGCGCGGCATACGCGAGCATGAGAGAGAGGCCACCGTGCGCCTGCTTCGCGGGCTGCACGTTGCACCCCTCGGGCGGCCGGAGGGCGCCCGCGCGGGCGGCTGGCGTAGAGACTTCGCCAGCAAGGGAATCACGCTCTCGCAGGCCGACTGTCTGATCGCAGCCGCCGCCGTGACCGTCCGAGCGCGCCTTGCGACAGGCAACCCAAAGGATTTCCCGATGCCGGGGCTCGAGGTCGAACACTGGCCGGTAGGGGAGTGAGCGGCCGCGTCTATCTGGTTGGTGCCGGACCCGGCGACCCCTCGCTTCTGACAGCGCGCGCGCTCGAGCTGATCGCGGCTGCCGACGTGATCCTGTATGACCGCCTGATCCCCGCCAGCGCCCTCGATGGAGCACGCACGGGGGCTGAGCTCTTGTTCGTCGGCAAGCAGGGCGGCGGGGCCTCCGTGGCCCAGGAGCGAACCGAGGAGCTGATGGTGGAGCGCGCGCTCTCCGGAAAGACGGTCGTGCGCCTGAAGGGCGGGGACCCGTTCGTGTTCGGTCGAGGCGGCGAGGAGGCGCTCGCGCTGCGCTCCCACGGCATCGCCTTCGAGATCGTGCCCGGTGTCACCGCCGGCGTGGGCGCGAGCGCATACGCAGGCATCCCCGTCACCCACCGCGGCATGGCAAGCGCCGTCGCCTTCGTGACCGGTCACACGCGAGAGGAGGACGGCGGCGGCGAGGGCCACGACGGCGGCGCAGGCGAGGGCCCGAGCAGCGACGCAGGCGAGCGCGGGCTCGACTGGCCGGCGCTCGCCGCCTTCCCGGGGACGCTGGTGCTCTACATGGGCGTGCGCCGTCTGGAGAAGATCGCCGCCGCGCTGCTGGACGCCGGGCGCCCGGGCTCTGAGCCGGCGGCCGTCGTGGAAGCGGGGACGCTGCCCAGCCAACGCGTCCTCACGGGCACGCTCGAGACGATCGCGCGCCTCGCGGCCGAGCAAGAGATCGGCTCGCCGGCGATCACGATCGTGGGACAGGTGGCTGCCCTTGCGGGCGAGCTCGCGTGGCTCGGCGCGCGCCCGCTGCGCGGCGTGAGCGTGGCGGTCACGCGTGCGCGCGCGCAGGCCAGCGGCCTCGCGCGGCGCCTGGAAGCGCTCGGCGCGAGCGTCGTGCAGGCGCCGGTGATCCGCGTGCGTGCCCTCGAGGAGGCGCAGGCACTCGACCCCTCCGGGTATGACCTCATCTGCCTGACCAGCGCGAACGGCGTGAGCGCGCTGTTCGAGCGCCTGGCGGCGGGCGGACGCGACGCGCGCGCTCTCTCCGGAGCGCGTATCGCCGCGATCGGCCCAGGCACCGCACGGGCGCTCGCCGAGCACGGGATCACCGCCGACGTCGTCCCGGAGCGCTTCGTCGCCGAGTCGCTCGTGGAGGCGCTGCGCGAGCTGCCCGTGGAGCGTGCGCTCGTGGCGCGCGCACGCGAGGCACGCGACGTGCTCCCGGACGCGCTGCGCGCGCGCAGCGCCCACGTCGACGTGCTCGCCCTGTATGAGACGGTCGCCGAGGAGCTACCCGAGCACATCGCCCAGGCGCTCGCACGGGCGGACTACCTCACGTTCACGTCCTCCTCGACCGTTCGCTACCTCATGCGCGCGATGCCCGAAGGCGCGATCGCGCCGTCGGCGCGAGTCGTCTCGATCGGCCCGGTCACGAGCGCGACGCTACGCGAGCACGGGCTCGAGCCCCACGTGGAGGCCGAGCGCCACGACGTCGAGGGCGTGCTCGAGGCACTGCTCACCGACGTGGCCGCGCGCGTGAAGCCATGAGCGAGCGCGACGCGGGAGCGCCCGTGATCACTTTCCTGTCGGACTACGGCCTGATCGACGAGTACGTCGGCGTGTGCCACGGCGTGATCGCCCGGCGCTGCCCGCAGGCGCGCGTGATCGACCTGACGCATGCGATCCCCCGCCACGACGTGCGCACCGCGGCCATCGTGCTCGGCTCCGCGCTCCCCTTCCTGCCGGTGGGAGTGCACCTGGCCGTCGTGGACCCCGGCGTCGGCGCGGCCGGTCGCGACGCGCGACGCGCGCTCGCGCTGCGCACCGTACGCGAGGAGCGTCTGCTCGTGGGACCCGACAACGGGGTGCTGATGATCGCCGCGGAGCGACTCGGCGGCGTCGCCGAGGCGGTGGACGTTGGCCGCTCGCCCGCGCGCCTGGAGCCCGTCTCGAGGACGTTCCACGGCCGCGACGTGTTCGCGCCGGTGGCCGCCGCGCTGGCGGCGGGGGAGCCGCTGGGCGAGCACGGCGAGCAGCTCGACCCGGAAGGGCTGCGCCGCCTCGGTCTGCCCGCGGCGGAGGTCCGCGACGGCGTGCTCACGGCCCACGTGCTGCGCAGCGACAGCTTCGGCAACCTGACGCTGGACGCGCCGCCCGCGCAGCTCGCGGCGATCGGCGCGAAGGTGGGGGACACGCTCGCGCTCGGTGACGGCCGCGCCGAGCACGCCGCTCGCTACTGCGCCACCTTCGCCGACGTCGCGCCGCATGAGCTGTTGATCTACGAGGACTCTGCGCGCATGATCGCCCTGGCCGTAAACCGCGGCTCAGCCGCACGCCTGCTGGGCCTCGGCATCGACGACGAGCTCACCGTGCGCCGCCTGTGAGCGCGCCCGGCGAGTCTCGACACCCAGGCCGGCTGGACGGGCCCCAGACGCGAGGGCGAATCGGCTTGCCGCGTGTGCACCTGCGGTGCACCGACTCCACGAACGAGCGCGCGCGAGCGCTTGCGATCGCCGGCGCTCCAGACGGGACGCTCGTGACGGCCGCCGAGCAGACGGCCGGTCGCGGGCGCCAGGGTCGGCGCTGGCTCGCTCCTGCCGGCAGCTCGCTGCTGATGTCGCTGCTCGTGCGCGAGCCCCCCGAGCTCCTGCCCTTGATCGCGGCGGTCGCCGTGTGCGACGCCGTCGGCGAGCGCGCACAGATCAAGTGGCCAAACGACATCGTGCTCCCGCTCGACACCGCTTCGACGGCGCCCGCCCGCGAGCAGACGCCGGACGGGCAGCTACCGGCTCGCGCAGGGCTTGCCAAGCTCGCCGGCATCCTCCTCGAGGGTCGACTCCAGGAAGGCTGGGCGGTGGTGGGTATCGGGGTGAACGTCGCGGTGCGCCTCGACGAGCTCGCACGGCGGCTCGCCGCAGCGCCCGCAGCCGCCGGTGGTGGTGCCGGCGCCGGCGAGCACGCAGCCTTGGCGCCGGCCACGCTGGGCCTGGGAGAGAGCGAGCTCGAGCCTCTGCTCGCGCGCGTGCTCGCGGCGCTCACCACGCGCATCCAAGAGCCCGCGAGCTCCACGCTACGGGCGTGGGCTGCGCGCGATGCGCTCTACGGGCGCGAGATCAGCTGGGCGGGCGGGAGCGGGCTCGCGCACGGGATCGACGGGACAGGCCGGCTGATCGTCGCGCTCGCAGGCGGGGGGCGCACGACGCTTGGCTCGGGCGAGGTACACCTACGCAGGCTCGCCTAACGAGGCAAGGCGAGCCTGAGATGCGCCTGAGGCGCTAGCCCTCGAGCGCGGCGATCTCGTCCGCGCCGCTCTCCCCGGCGGGGCTACTCCCGTTGTGCGACTCTGACCGGCGCTCCTCCAGCCGCTGCCCGGCACCGGAGCCGCCGTTCTTGGCGGGATCGCTGACGGACGCGCCGTCCTCGAGGAGCTCTCGGGGCCGGCGAGCGAGCGCTGCGCTCTCCTGCGCGCCCTCGGAGGCCTCGCCTGCGCCCTTGCGCCGGCGGCGCGTGCCGCGCGCGCGACGCTTGGGGAAGTTGCGCAGCAGCTCGCGGGCGAGCGCGGGGGGCTTTCGCGCCATGCGCGTGCGCGCGCCGCGCAGCGCCTCCTCGGCCTCCGGGGTGTGGGCGAGGGCGGCGGCGAGCAGGGCGGCGGCCAGACGGCGGTCCTGCTTACGTGCTGCGTGGATCAGGCGGCGGGCGTTGCGTGCGTGCGCGCCACCGGCCGAGTTGACCAGCAGCCCGAGCAGGCGCTTGGTCTCGGGCCAGCGCTGAACCGCATACTCCTCGTGCACGTCGCGGGTGTACTCGGCCAGGCGCCAGATCCATGCGTTGGCCTGGTCGCGCCGGCCGATGCGCCGCTCGACCAGCGCCCGCAGCATGATCTTCGTGGCCTCCTTGCGCTCGTCGCGCGGCCAGCCGCCGATGATGTCGATCGCCTCATCGAAGGTGTCGGGGTCGCGCAGCGCGGCGATGTCCGCGAGCGCGCGCAGGCGCAGCTGCGCGTTCTTGTTGCGCTGGACGGCCGTAATCAGGAAACGGCTCTTGAGCTCGCCGGTGCGGTCGAAGTGGAGCATCGCGCGCGCCCTGCGCCAGCCGTTCGGCGCGACGCGCGCGCCCGCGAGCGCCGACCACAGGTGCTGCTCGCCGTAGTCGAGGTGCTCGACGGCTATCCGCCACAGCTCGCGCTCGAAGACCTGAAAGCGCCGCTCCTCCTCCGCGCACACCGGCAGCACGCGCCGCTCGACGCGCACGCGCCGCCCGCGACCGCGTCGCACGGGCCCCACGACGATCGCCCCCCCACGGTAGACGTCGCGATCGAGCAGCGAGTGCAACGTCACCACCGGGTCGTCGTGCTTGGTCGCGGGGTGCACGAAGTCGACCACGAGACCAGCCTCCTTGCCGGGGTGCCGACGCGTGACGCGCCCCACGCGCTGCTGGTAGATGCGCTTGGAGGCCGTCGGCGCGAGGTGCACGCAGACGGTCGCGCGTGGGCTGTTCCAGCCCTCAGCCAGAAGCTGCGCGTTGATGAGCACGTCGATCTCGCCGCGCTCGTAGCGCGCGAGGATCTCGGCGAGCTGGCGCTTGGGCGTCTCACCGGAGACCGCCTGCGCCTTCATGTTCTCGGCGCGGAACGCCTCGGCGAGGTTGTAGGCGTGGCGCACACCGGCCGCGTACACAACGCCGGGGACACCGTTGAAGCGCGTCCTGTAGAGGTTCGCGACGGCGAGGTTGAAGGGCTGCTGGTCGAGCAGTTTGGCCAGCTCGTCCTGGTCGAACTCCGTGTCCACCTCGCCGCGGCGCAGGGGCACCTTGGCGATCGTGCGCACGCCCACGCCTGGGGAAATGCGCACGCAGCGAAGCGGCGCGATCACGCCACGGCGCGCCGCCTGCGCGAGGTCAAAACGCGAGGTCTGGGTCGGGAAGAGGTCGGTGACGTGGCGCGCGATCAGTGCGCCGGTGGCAGTCATGCCGATGAAGATCGGCCCCGTCCAGTTGCGGATCGCCGCGCTCGTCTTCTCGCCCAGCGCCGTGTGCGCCTCGTCGCAGATGACGATCATGTACGCGCTCGAGATCTTGCCCGCGTTGCGCACGAACCACTGGTATGTCTCGACCGTCACGGGGCCCTTGCCGGCGTCCTCGCCCTTCAAGAGCGGGCGGCTGATGCGGCGCGAGTAGCCGCGCTCGCGCAGCTCGCCGAGGAACTGGTCGACGAGGTTGCGCCGGTGCGTGAGGATCAGCACGCCGCCCGTTTGGGATGCCTCGACGAACCCCAGCGCGGCAACCGTCTTGCCGGCGCCGGTCGCGTGCTCAAACCAGAAGCGCTTGGCCGCGTTGGGATCCTCGGGCTGCTCGACGACGCGCTCCTCCCCCTCCTCGTCTTCCTCCTCATCGACCCAGTCGCGGGGCTCCTCGTCGCTCTCGCCGCGCTCGCCTAGCTCCTCCTCGGCCTCGTCCTCGTCGCCGTCCTCGAAGTCCTCCTCGTCCTCCTCCTCCTCGTCATCGTCCTCGTCGGGAGCGGCGCGCTGCACCGGCTCGAGCTCCTCGTCGTCGTCCTCCTCTTCCTCCTCCTCGTCGTCGTCCTCGTCCTCCGCGGCCTCCTCGCTGGAATCGACATCCGCCTGCTCGGCGAGCCCGTTCGCGTGGGAGTCGACGCCGTTCAGCTGAGCGCCGTCGTCGGGGCCGAGGATGTCGGCCGAGGCGAGCAGCTCGGGGGAGGCCGAGGCCGCTCCGGCGCGGCCATTGCCAGCTCCCGGCGTCGTGCGCTCGGCCTCCGCGAGCAGCGCCGCGAGCGTGCCGGAGAGCGCGTCGACCTGGTGGGCTGACAGGACTGTCCCGTCGGCGAGCTTGGGCTCCTCCTGTGAGAGCAGGCGCTCGAGCCCCAACAGCAGCGAAAACTCTCTCCGCCAAGCCGTCGAGGGACTCTTCGCGCGCGGGTCCGCGTCGAGCTCGACGAGCGCCTGATCGAGCGCGCGCCGACGCGGGCTGGACGGCGCGAGGGCGACCTGCGGATCCTCGCCCTCGTGCACGAAGCGCTCGCGCACGAACTTCTCCGC
This sequence comes from uncultured Solirubrobacteraceae bacterium, assembly GCA_963722435.1. Lineage (GTDB taxonomy): Bacteria > Actinomycetota > Thermoleophilia > Solirubrobacterales > Solirubrobacteraceae > Palsa-744. Next base: position 875,294 of record CAVRKZ010000002.1, read on the forward strand.
GCGAGCTATCTCGGCGGAACTTGGAATGGTCGCGGCCGCGAGGGCCACTGAAGTGGACTCGGCCATTAAGGCTGTGGACTTCGAGACTTAGCCGGCGCCGAAGCTTCATCTTCGGCGCGGCGCGAACGCGGCGCCCGGCGGCACCTAGGCCAGCAGGCCCGAGGCGACCCGACTCCGACGCGCTTCAAAGGATATAGCACGCGCAGGCGCCCTTGAAGTGCCCCCCATCTGGCACCCTTACGCGGATGTCACTCAAGCGCGCCTCGCTCGCGGCCTTCGCGATCGCGATTCTCGTGTTGGTGGTCGTCGGGCTCACGGAGATCGGCAGCTCCGCGTCCTCGACCGCGGCTCCCTCGCGACTCACGCTCGAGCAGATGCGCCAGCGCCTCGCAGGGGCCCCGGCGCGCCTGGCGGCGCTGCACAGTCAGGCAAACGAGCTCTTGCCCGGGGGCCTGCCTGCGTTGCGCGCGCGCCTTGCGACGCTGCGCGGAACCCCGGTGGTGATCAACAAGTGGGCCTCCTGGTGCGCGCCCTGCCGCGCCGAGTTCGCCGTCCTGCAGCGCGTGTCGCTGACGCGGGGGCGCGAAGTGGCCTTCATCGGGATCGACTCCGGCGATCCCTCGCGCGCCGAAGCGCGGGCCTTCCTGCGCTCCTCCCCGGTCAGCTATCCGAGCTACTACGACCCCAGCGGGCAGGCCGGGCTGAGCATCACCGACTCCACCTTCACCCCCGTGACGGTGTTCTTCGATCGCAGCGGCGGTGAGTTCATCCACCAGGGCCCGTTTCCCACCGTCGCGAAGCTCGAAGCGGCCGTCGAGCGCTACGCGCTGGGCACGTGAGCTCGCGCGAGCTGCGCATCGACCCGCTGAGCGGGCACAGGACGATCATCGCGGGCGAGCGCTCGCGCCGTCCGGGCGGTGAGCCGCGCTGTGAGCCGCCGACGCCGATCGATCCGGCGAGCGACCCCTTCGCGGAGGGCAACGAGGAGCGCACGCCGCCCGAGCTGTACGCGCTGCGCCCGTCGGGAGGGCCGGCGAACTCCCCGGGCTGGACGGTCCGCGTCGTCGCGAACCTCTACCCGGCGCTCAGCGCCTCCGAGCAGGCGCCGAGCGAGCGGGGCGAGAGCGACGGATACGGCACGCGCGGACAGCCTGAGCTCTTCTGCTCGCTGCCGGCGAGCGGCGCGCACGAGGTGATCATCAACGGGCCGCAGCCGGTCGGCTCGCTGGCCGAGCTCCCCCTCGAGCAGGTCATCGCCGCCGTGGAGGCCTGGCGCGAGCGCATGCGCGCGCACTCCTCGAGCGCGTGTGTGCAGCTGATCGTCAACGAGCGTCGCGAGGCCGGGGCCTCGCTGGCGCACACGCACGCGCAGCTCTACGCGCTGGACTTCGTGCCCGCGGTTCTCGCCCGCGAGCGCGAGCGCGCGAGCGCGTACACGACGCGCACGATGGGTCAGAGCCTGTTGGGGGATCTCGTAGCCGAGGAGGTGCGCCGGCGTGAGCGGATCGTGGCGATCGATGAGGAGGCGGTGCTGATGGCGCCCTACGCGTCGCGCCTGCCCTTCCAGCTGATGCTCGCCCCGCGCACGCCCAGGCCACGCTTCGAGGATGAGGGGCCCGCCGGCGCGGCGCTGTTGCACGACGGCCTGCGGCGTCTTGCACGCCACCTCGGGTCGAGCCCGCCGCTGAACCTGTGGGTGCGCACCGCGCCGCGCGGCGTCGAGGATTTCTGCTGGCGCATCGACGTCATGCCGCGCCTGGCCCACCTGGCCGGCCTCGAGCTCGCGACCGACGTCAACCTCAACATCGTCGAGCCCGAGCGCGCGGCCGCGCTGCTGCGCGACGCGTGAGTCGCGGGTACGCGAGCAGCTAGGCTGCGCAGGCGCGATGGCCCCCGAGCAACGCTTCGTTCCCCGTTTCGTCGCCGAGCCGCCGCAGGAAGAGCTCCCCTACGGCCGCTGGGCCGAGCGCCTGGGCGAGGAGTTCCTGAGCGCGGCGCTGCGGCTGGACACGGGCGGCGTGGACATCGGTGAGCCAGCGCAGATCGCCTGGTATCCCGATCGCAGCTGGCACGGCTACACCTACGTCCCTGGCACCGCCCTGACCTCCGAGGGCTATGAGCTGTTCGGTTACGTGCGCTTCCTGGCCGCGAGCGAGGATCGCCAGCCGAGCGAGTTCTCGGCGCACGTCGACTTCACCGAGGAGACCGCCGAGCGAAACCCCGACTGGAGGCTCGACCTGTGCGACGAGGTGATCGGCTCCTGGCGCGGAGAGGCCGCGCAGGTCGCGGCGATGACGCTCGTGTGGGGGCGCCCGCTGATCCCCGACGGTCAGGCCGCGACGGCCGAGCTCGCCGCCCTCGCCGTCGACCAGTGCGTGCTGGTGGAGGAGCGCTTCACGCTGATCGCCCCCGATGACTACCGCGGCGATTTGCTCGAGATCAAGCTATTCGACGGCAAGGGCCGCGAGCTCGCGTGCGAGTCGCTGTACGCGGGGGATGACGAGCAGGAGCTGGAGGAGGCCTAAGAGGCCCGCGCCGACGCACGCAAGCAGGTGGCCGGCCACGCGGTGCGTGCCTGGCACCCGTTGTCTGTCGACCGCGACCGATCAGTGTTCGGTGTTGACCTCCACCGCCGTCGCTTTTTCGACCGTCTGGGTGATCGAGGTGCTCAGGTCCATCGCTTCGTAGCTCGCGCCGGCATTGGAGCTCTCTTCGAGGAACGCCTTAGGTTCATTTTCGAAGCCTTCCGGTTTCTGCTTGCCTTTGGAGCCCTTGAATTTCAGCGCGGGCGTCGCCGAGGCCTTGTTCGCCTTCAGCGGCGCGATCACGCCGCCGCGCACCGCGATGCTCGTGGCACCACAGCTGAATTCCATAAACGCCCCGCTGCTCGGGTGCAGCTCGAGGCCGACCTTGTTGCTCGTCTCGGCTTCCCAGCCAAGCACCCCTTCCAGCGTCTTCGTCTTGATTTCTTCGGCATTGCCGCCGTTCGTGCATTTCTCTGAGCCCTGCGTGCAGCCGGTGAACGTGAGCGTGACCGAGCCGATCGTCTTCGGCCCCGTGTACTCGCCTTCGCCGGAGGCGCCCGTGCACGTCACCTTGAAGGCCTTGACGGCCGTTTCGAGCTTGACCGAGCTCGCGCTCAGCGTGAAGTGCACCGCCGATTGCGCCGGCTGGGTTTTGGTAGCCGCGCGCTGTTCGAGGGATTCCTGTTCCCATTCGTACTTGCCATGGCCTTCTCCGGCTTCCGGACCGGTAGTGACCTCGTCCGGCGCGCCGACGCAGGTGCTCTTGGCAAAGAAGCCCCCGAGAGCGCCCGCCAGGTTCAACGGCGGGGGCGTGACGCACTTGCCGAATTCCGGCGGGTCGCTCGTGCCGCCACCGCCGTAGCGGGTGCCGGTCATCTGCGCAACCGTCGGCGAGGTGCCGCTCGTTTCGGCTACCGCGTCGATGCAGTCCGGCGAGCCGGCCACGTAGGTCTGCCTCGTGACTTCTTGCCATTCGCCCTTTTCAGGGTCAAACCAGTAGAGGATCTTCGCGCCGTTGAGTTCGCAGTCCTTGTATTCGATCTTCGCGAAGCTGCTTTTCGCGCCCTCGTAGACGTCGACGTACTCGCTGCGGTTGCCGAGCAGCCGCGCACCGCCGGTGTTAGAGCCGTACTGCGCGACCGTGACGGTGCCGGTGCCTTCGCTGGCCGTCGCCGCGACCGGTCCGTCTTCGGCTTTGGCAGGTTTTTTTTCGCTTTTAGTGGTGGCCGAGGCGCTGTTGACGAACGTTGCAAACGTCTGGTCGGCGACATAGCTCGTGCCACCCGCGGTGGTCGCGACGATGCGGTAGTGGTAGGTGGTGCCTTCGGTGAGGCCCGTGAGCGAGGCCGACACCGGCTCCGGTTCTGATTTGTCCGACCCGGGCGGGGGCGAGCATTCGGCGCTGTTGCCGTAGGCGCTCGTCGTGCCGTATTCGAACTTGCATTCACTCACGGTGCCCCCGTTGGGGTTCACCGTCGCGTTCAGCACCGCGGAGGTCGGCGCGATTTCCGTCACGGGTTCGGCTTTGACCGTCGGGGGTTGGGAGAAGTTGGTCCTGATCTCCCATTCGCCGGACAGTTTGTCTTCCAAGGTCTCGATCGTCGGCAGGTTGTAGTAGTAACATTTTGCGTATTCTTTGCTCGGGCACACGGTGCTTAGGAGGTTCTGTTCGGCGAGGCCTCCCGCGAAGACAAGCGTATGGCTCGAGCTCATCACGTTGAGCGGCGTGATCCTTCCGCTGACGGAGCCGTCGACCTCGTAGTACGCGATGTTTTCGCAGAGGAACTTGTCGAACCAGGGCGCTTCTTCGCCGTGTGCGTTCTGAGCCGCAAGCCAGACTTCACCGGTGTTTGGTTCGCGCCCGCCTGGTCCTTTTTCACCGTGATCGATCAGCGTCGTTTCAAACGCGAACGACCTGATGACTCCCCGTTCGGCAAGGTTCGCGCAAGGTTCTTTATCCGCTTCGCAACCCAGGAGGACAACCGTCGTCGAGGTCGTTTTCGCCCCTGTGAAGGCGGCCTCCTCCATGCCTCTCGAGCACGTCAGGGTGCCGGGTTCGTTGCTGAAGCTTGCGGCGCCAATCCCTCCTTCGGTTTCCGAGGGCGGCGCCTCCCATTCAAAGGACCCGTTTTCGGCCTCGGGGGATCTTTTGGTGCAGCTGCTGTTCTTGTATTCGCCATTTTCCTTGGCCACGCAGCGGCCATATTCAGCTGCCTGCGTAGCCGGCGCGGCGGCCGTGGCGCCGAGCGCGAGCACAACCAAGAAGCACAGCCCCAGAAGCGTGATGCGTCTCATCTGTACGTCCCCCTTTTCATCGCTCGCAGAGCCCTCGGCTCAGCGGCTGGCAACCCCGACACGATACCTCGCCTGAGCTCGATCTTGCCTCGCGCCGACGGGCACGCCGTGCTACAGTCCTGAGCCTGGCGGGGTGAGCCTGCGCGATGATACGGATGATGCGCTGGCAGGTCAAGGGGATGGGGATACGGTGACCAGAGCACCGGCAATAGGGTCTCGCAACTTGCTCGTCGCCGGCGTGTGCACGCTCGCTGCACTCGCGTGCCTCGGACAGGAGCAGGCGATCGCGAAGAGCGCGCGGCGCACGATCTCGCCGCTGCCCGCCTCCGAGTACTCCGTGCGCCCTGTGTGCGCCCCACCCAGGCCCGGGGGCGCGAGCTGCCTGGGGCTGGAACTCGTGCCCGAAACGGCGGCTGCGCGGGCCCGTACGCACCCGTTGGGGATCGCGCGCAGCGTGTCAGAGGGCGCGAACGCGGAAGGCTGCACGGTCAAAGACAACTGCTACGGCCTGACCCCCGAAGATCTGCGCAGCGCCTACGGGCTGCCCGAAACGAGCTCGGCCGCACCCACGCAGACGATTGCGCTCGTCGACGCCTTCAACGACCCCGAAGCCGAAGCGGATCTCGAAGTCTACGACCAGGCACTCGGCCTGTCGGCTTGCACCGCTTCGAACGGCTGTTTCAAGGAGATCAACCAGAAAGGTGAAACCGGGAAGCCGCCCTTCCCGCACACCATCGACGAACTGAAGGCCGCGCGTAAGGGCTCGGAAGCGGAAAGGGAAGAGGCGGTGGACGCTGGGGGCTGGGCGGGAGAGATATCGGCCGATGTCCAGACCGCCCACGCGCTCTGCCAGCAGTGCCACATCCTGCTCGTCGAGGCGGACTCCGAAGCCACCAGCGACCTGGAAACGGCCGAGGTCAATGCCGTGAGGGCCGGCGCCACGGAGGTCTCCAACTCGTGGTTCACGAGAGAACCTGAGCCGAGCACCGACAGCCCGGCGTTCAACGACCCAGGAACGGTCATCACCGCGGCCGCCGGTGACGAAGGCTATCTCAACTGGGACGCGACGCCCGAGAATGGAAGAGGGCTTGTCAGCTACCCGGCGTCCTCGCCCCACGTGGTCGCCGTGGGGGGCACGCGCCTGGAACTGGAAAGCCCCTCCCACGCTCGCAAGAACGAGCTCGTATGGGACGGCAAGGGGCCCGGGGAAGGAGGGCGCGGGGCCGGCGGCAGCGGCTGCAGCGAACGCTTCGCGGCGCCGCCCTGGCAACAGGAAGTCCCCGACTGGTCGTCCGTGGGCTGCGCCGCCAGACGGGCCGTTGCGGATGTCGCCGCTGACGCCGACCCCTTCACGGGGGTGGCCGTGTATGACTCCACGCCGAACAAGAGCGGCGCGGTAGAGAAGTGGGAAAAAGACTTTGGCGGCACGAGCCTCGCCTCGCCGATCATCGCCGCGGTGTTCGCGCTCGCCGGCGGAGCGCATGGCGTCGAATATCCGGCCCAGACGCTGTACGAAAACGCGCTCAAAGACCCTGGCTCGCTGTACGACGTCATATCGGGGTCCAACGGCAAATGCTCGGAAAAACCAACCGCCGAAGGGCTCTCGGGCTGCAGCGCGCTCGAAGAGGCCGCAGCGAGCTGCGAAAGCAAAGCCATCTGCCTGGCCGGCCCCGAATATGACGGCCCCACCGGCCTCGGCACACCGGACGGGCTCGCAGCGTTCGAACCCCCGGAGGGCGTGGCGCCCAGGAGCACACAGCTGCTCGAAATCACCTCCGTGGCGCCCGGCTTCGCGACCGCCGGCGGACCCGCCTATGCGATGACCGCGAGCGCCACCTCGGGCCTCGCCGTCTCGTTCTCCTCCGCGACACCCGAAGTGTGCTCCGTCGCGGGCTCGACCGTGAGCCTGGCCGCAGTCGGCACGTGCACGATCTATGCCAACCAGACGGGCGACACCGAATACGACCCGGCACCCCAAGGGCAGCAGTCCTTCCCTGTTCACAGGGGCGAACAGACGCTCGCCTTCACCTCGAGCGCACCGGCGCCAGCGCTAGTCGCCGGCGCCACTTACACGGTCACGGCGAGCGCCTCCTCGGGCTTAGGGGTCGCCTTCTCCTCCGCGACGCCTACGGTGTGCTCAGTAGTCAACTCGCCGGTGAGCTTGAGCACGGCGACGGTGAGCTTCAGCACAGCGGGAACGTGCACGATCGATGCCGTGCAGCCCGGCGACGCCAGCTACTTCGAAGCGCTCGAAGAACACCAGTCCTTCACTGTCGCCAGGAAACCGCAGCTGATCGAATTCACCTCGAGCGCGCCGGAAGCGCCAATCATCGCCGGCCCGACCTACACCGTCACCGCGATGGCCTCCTCCGGAGGAGCGGTCTCGCTCTCCTCTGCCACTCCCTCGGTGTGCCCGCTCAAAGGCGCCACCGTCAGCTTCATCGCTGCCGGCACGTGCACGATCGACGCCGAGCAGGCTGGGAGCCCTGACTACGAACCCGCCGCGCGCACGCAGCAGTCCTTCACGGTGGCCAAGGACGCACAGCTGATCGAATTCACCTCGAGCGCGCCGGAAGCGGCGACGGTAGGCGGCGCCAGCTACCTCGTGGCGGCGAGGTCTTCCTCGGGTCTGCCCGTGTCGGTGTTCTCGGCGACGCCTTCTGCGTGCTTCGTGACGGTCTCCACCGTGAGCTTTGTGGGGGTAGGCACATGCACGCTCGATGCCACGCAGTCCGGGAGCCCCGACTACGCGCCCGCCCCGCTGGTGGCGCAGTCCTTCGCGGTCGACCCCGCATCGACGCTTGTCCCCGCGCTCGTGACACCGTCGTCTCCGTCCTCCTCAGTCCTGTCGTTCACCTCTTCGGCGCCGCCCCCGCCGACGCCTGACAGCGCCTTCAGCGTGCTCGGAAAGCCAAAAGTCAACAGCAAGAGCGGCGCGCTCACCTTTACGGCGTCGGCTCTCAACCCCGGCAGCTTCAGCTGGCTGCTCACCTGCCACAAGAAGATCGTCTTCGGCAGGGGCACCATGCACCTCGCCGCCGCGGGCACGGTGCGCTTTACGGTCAAGCCGAGCGCCGCGGCAGGGAAGGCGCTTGCGAGCGCGCTCGCGCACGGAACGGGTCTGTCGATCGCGGCGACGCTGACGTTCCAGTCCTCGCTCGGCGGAGCCCCGAGCTCGCATACGCAGTCGCTGATCGAGAAGCGCTGAGATGGCTTGGCCTCACCAGGCCGTGTTGATGTCCGCCTCCGCGTCGCCTTCGTTCGTCTGCGTGATCGAGGCGCTCAGATCCATCGCTTCGTAGCTCGCGCCTTTGTTGGCGCTCTCTTCGAGGATCGCCTTCGGCCCCCCTTGGAAGCCTTCCGGTTTCTGTGCGCCTTTGGCGCCCTTGAATTTCGAGCGCAGGCACCGCTGACATCTTGTTCGCCTTGAGCGGCGTGATCACCGCGCCGCGCACGGAGATGCTCGTGGCGCCGCAGCTGAATTCCATGAAGGCGCCGCTCTTTGGGTAGAGCTCGAGCCCCGCCTTTTGGCTGCCTTCTTCTTCCCATCCCAACGCGCCTTCGAGCTCGCTCGTCTTGATTTCTCCGTGGCTGCTACCAGCCGTCGTACATTCTTCGGCGCCCTGCGTGCAGCCGGTGAGCTTGAGGACAATGTCGCCGATCGCTTTGGGCCCGGTGTACTCGCCTTCGCCTGAGGCGCCCGTGCAGGTGATCTTGAAAGCCTTCGCCACCGTTTCGAGCTTCGCCGAGGAGGCCGCGAGCGTGAAGTGGGTCGCCGCCTGCCCCTGTTGCGCTTCGAGCACGTTTACTTCCCATTCGTACTTGCTCAGCGGTTCTCCCGGGCTGATCCGTGCCCTTCTCCAGACACGTCTTGGCCGTGAAGAAGCCTTCGTAGAGCTTCGTGCCTGCGATCTTCGCCGCCGGCACGCATCTCCCGAATTCCGGCGGCCCGATCGTGCTCGCGCCGCCGTAGCGGGTACCGCTCATCTGCGCAACCGTCGGCGAGGTACCGCTCGTTTCGGCTACGGCATCGATGCAGTCCGGTGACCCCGGGACGTAGGTCTGGCGTGTCACTTTCTGCCATTCGCCGGTTTCGCCGCTCGCGTGCGGGTTGAACCAGTACAGCGTGTTCGCCCCGTCGAGTTCGCAGTCCTTGTATTCGATCTTCGAGAAGCTGCTTTTCGTCGTCTGGTATACGTCCACGTACTCGCTCGGGCTCGCGAACAGCTTGACCCCGCCGGAGTTCGCGCCATACTGGCCGACCGTCACAGTGCCCGTGCCGCCGCTGGCCGTGGCTGACACGGGGCCGTCGGTCGCTTCAGCCGATTTTTTACTGTTTTCAGTCGTTTCGGATTTGCTGTTGACAAGCGTCGCGAACGTCTGGTCAGAGCCGGCGCTGCTGCCGCCGACGTTGGTCGCGGAGACGCGGTAGTGGTAGGTCGTAGCTTCCGCCAGGGATGAGACTGTCGCGGACACCGCGACCGGTGCCTTGCCGGAGCCGGGCGAGGTCGAGCAGGGCACGCTCGAGCCGTAGGCGGTCGTCGTGCCGTATTCGAACTTGCATTCGCTGACCGTTGCGCCGTTGGGGTTCACCGTTCCCTCGAGCAAAGCCGATTTCAGGGTCGGTTCGGAGACGGACCCGGTCGCGACCGTAGGTGGCACAGCGGGTTCGAAGGCCCACACGGCGCCGGTGGACGGGGAGTTATAGAGCCCGAGCATCGCAGCGCCGTCGTCTGCGGCCAGCGCCAGGCCGCCGTCGAGGTAGCCTTCCCCGCTCTCGCCGGCGGGGAAGAGCGCCGATCCCTGCTGGCTCCATTTCGATCCTGAGCGCGTGAACTCCCATGCCTCCTCGGGAAAGCCTTCAGCCAAGCTCCGTTCGACGGGTTCGAAGCCGCCGACCAACGCGGTTTCACCTTCCCCGTCGAGACTCACGCTGCGCCCGAAGAACTCAGCGCCGCTGGGGGTGGCGAGCTTCTTGCCCGGGTGGCTCCAGGTCGATCCCGAGCGCGTGAACAGCCACGCCGCACCGGCGCTGCCGTCTTCCGGCTCGCCGATCAGGGCAGTGTCTCCGCTGGCGGAGAGGGCGACGCTCTCACCGAACGCAAAACCTTCTTTGCTGGTGAGCTCTTCGCCCTGCTGGCTCCAGTTCTCGCCCGAGCGCGTGAACACCCACGCCGCGCCGGAGCTGCTGTTCGCCACGGACCCTCCGATCAGCGCGGTTTCACCGTTTTCGGAGAGCGCCACGGAGCCACCGAACGACGCCACATCTTCGCCGCCCGTGCCGGTCAGCTTTGGACCCTGCTGCGTCCAGGTCGACTCAGAGCGGGTGAAAACCCACGTGGCGCCGGTGAAGCCGTCGTCGAAAGGCCCGGCGATCAGCGCCGTGGTGGCGTTTCCCGAGAGCGCGACGCTGTAGCCGAACTCGCCCTCGCCGCTCTCTTTGCCGCCCTCGGCGTCTCCCGTGAGCTTTTCGCCCTGCTGGCTCCAGGTCGAGCCTTCGCGGGTGAACACGAACGCGGCACCGAGGTCTTCGTGATCGTAGGGCGCGCCGATCAGCGCGAAGTTGCCTTCCGCGTTCAGCGCCACGCTATAGCCGAAGCCGGCGCCGCCGCTCTCTTCGGTGCCCGTGAGCTTGGAGCCCTGCTGCGTCCAGGTCGAGCCCGAGCGCGTGAACACCCACGCGGCGCCGACGAAGCCGTTATCCCCGGGGCCGCCGATCAGGGCGGTGGTGCCCTCAGCCGACAGCGCAACGCTGTATCCGAATCTGCCTTCGCCGCTCTCCCCGCTGCCCGTGAGCTTTTCACCATCCTGCACGAACGGGTCGATGCGCAGGGGGTAGCGCGCGCCGGCCGCGTCCACGTGCACCAGCAGGCGGCGGCCTTCGAGTGAGAGCCAGCTGCGCAGCGAGTGCCCGCGGGCGTCGCTCGCCGAAAGGCCGGTGTAGCGCAGGACGGTCTTTCCGGCGCGTCGCAACACCACGGTCCGGCCGCCCTCCGCGAGCGACGCCTGCGTGTTACCTGAGAGCGCAACCGCGAGCGTCAACGGCCCTGCGGCGCGCCCTGCGGGCGCCTTCGCGAGCGTGAAGCCCTGCTCGAGACCGAGCGGACCATTCGCATACCACTCGCTCACGCCCGGGTGGGCGAAGACGACCTGATTTGAGCGCAGCCGAGGTGCGACGCTCCCGAGCGCCGTCAGCGCGGAGCCGTAGCCCACGGCCTGCAGGCGCAGGCCCAGGCGCGTGGCGCCCGAGCTCACGGACGCGCCGGCGCTCGTGAAGCTTGTCCGGAGGTGCTGCGCGGGGCTCGAGGCACGGAATCCACCTGCGGCAGCGCTGAGCCGGTAGCCCGCGCTCTCGGCGCCAAGCACCGCCGACACCGGTCCCTGCGCAGAGGGGGGAAGGCTCAGAAGACCCGCCTGAGCCAGATGGTCTGTGCGCGCACGGCCGGCTCGTGGGCTCGCCGCCGGTACTAGGACGTAGAGCACCGCCGCCAACGCAAGCGAGAGGAGCGCGAACATGCCGAGCCAGCGCCGCCCCAGGCCAAACATCGAGATGCGCGATCGAGTCGGCCTGTCGGTGGGTGCGGCGAGGGGCGCCGTCTGCCAGCGTCCATCTCCGCGCACGATGCCGGTGCGCTCAAACGTACTCATCGCGTTACCTCCGTGCCTCGTTGGCCTGCGGACCGCTCGAGCCCGCGCAAATGAACAGCATGCGGACGATCGCACCAATCGATCGAGACGTCTGTGAGATCACGCACTCGCTCCATCCGCTCCGCTCGCTTTCCCTCCTGGAAACGCCCCCGTGCCCATCCGCCGACATGCCCGCGCTACACATGCTCCCCAACTCTCGCGAGGCTACGCGCCAGCCCCGTCGAAGTCAAGGCGCCCGCCCAGGGCGCCCCGCCACCCGCCCAAGGCGCCCCACCGTCACACGGGCGCGCGCGAGCGCTCAACCGATCGACTGAGGCAGCTGGAGCTCGTGCGCGCGCGCAAGCGCGGGTGCCGCTCCAAGCGCCTCGAGCGTCGCGCTCGCCTCGTCCAGCAGGCGCCCGGCGGCGGCGCCCATGTTCTGCTCCACGAGCCAGCGGGCGAGGTCGGTCTGGGTGCACGCGAGCCAGTAGGGGTAGCCGAGCGAGCGAAAGCCATCGATCGCCGTCGTGAGGGCCCCCTCGACGCCGTCCGGGGCGCCCTCGGTGATGCACAGGAGCGCGTGGGCGCGCGCGAGATGTGCGCGCAGGTAGGGCGGGATGTGACCGGGCGGCTGCTCTGAGAGCTGCGCGAGCAGCTCGCGCGCGGCGTCGGCGCGACCGAGCTCGATCGCCGCCGCAACGGTGTCGGGCCACGCGTTTCGCACCGCATCGTGGGAGGTCCCGAGCGCCTCGATCGCCTGAGCGAGCAGACCGCTGCCTTCCTCCAGAGCGCTCTCGGGGTGACCATCGGCGAGGTTGACGCGAATCGTCAGGGAGGTGTGGATGGCGAGCAGCTCATCGTCGTCGCCCCGCGCCCAGGCGTCCATCCGCGCGAGGCTCTCCTGCGCCACCTCGAGCTCGCCGCGCAGCGTGAGCAGGATCGTCAGCGGGGAGCGAACGAACTCGGCGCCCGGGCGATCGTCGAAGTCCTCGAGCAGCTCGGCCGCCAGGCGCTCGCCCTCTTGCCAGCGACCGGAGAGCACGCACATGTACAGCAGGTTGCCCGCCGCCACGCTCTCCTGAAAGCGGTCTCCGTGCCGGCGCGCGAGCGCCAGCGCCTGCGCGTGCTGCTCGGTTGCCTCGGGGAGATCCCACTGCATGCCCAGGCTGCCGCTGTTGCCCAGCGCCAACAGGCGCTCGGAGACGAGGTCGTGGCGCTCGGCGATCTCGAGCGCCGCGCCGAGCAGCGCGCGCGCCTCCTCCGGACGACTGCCCTGCAGGCAGATCAGGCCCTTGTCGATGAGCGCGCCACTGAGGACGGCCGGCAGATCGAGCTCCTGCGCGATCTGCAGGGCGCTATCGAGCGGTGGCCCCGCCTCTTCGTAGTGCCCGGCGAACAGCAGCGCGTGACCGAGGACGGCGTGCAGCGCGGCGAGCTCCGCGTCCAGGCGCTCTGCTCCGAGCTTCTCCAGAGCCGGCCTGATGAGCTCGATCGCCTGCTCGTTTCGGCCCAGCCTGCTCAGAGCGCGGCCGATCTGCCCCGCCACGCTGGCGGCCTCGAGCTCGCGCCCAGCTGCCAGGTGAGCGGCGGACACCGAGCCCAGCAGCTCGAGCGCGGCCTCGAGCCGTCCGGCCTGGAGAGCCATCTCACCGGCGGCTCGCGTCAGTTCGGTGCGCTCCTCCTCGCCCTCTGCCAGCTCGATCGCGGTGCGGTAGTTGCGCTCGGCCGCGTCGGGGGCGCCGACGGCGGCCGCGCGCTTGGCGGCCCGGCGCAGCGCCGTGATCGTCTGCGAGCGCAGCTCCGCAGCGTCCTCGTCGCGCTGGGCGGCGCGGTAGGCGTCCAAGTAATGAGAGGCGATCACCTCGGCGACGTCCTCGCCGTCGTTAGGGAAGATCTGGCGCAGGTGCTCGGCGGCGGCACGGTGGCGAGGCTTGCGATCGCGCCGCGAGAGCATCTCGTAGGCGACCGTGCGCAGCAGGCCTTGAACGAAGACGTACTGGCCGCTGTCGGGCGAGAGCGGATCCGCGTGGATCCTCAGCACCTGCTTGCGAACGAGCGCGTCGAGGACGTCGTCCAGCTGCTCCTCGACGACGTCGCCGAGCGCCGCGGCGGAGAAGCGCGAGAAGGCGCCGCCGAAGACCGCCATCGACATCACCAGCCGGCGCTCGGCCGGCTCGAGCGCGTCGAGCCGTGCCGCGAGCAGCGAGCTCAGGCTGGCGGGCACGTCGAGGTCGTCGAGCTCCCCGCTCACCGCGAGATGCCCGTCGCGCTCCTCCAGCGCACCGCGGTTGGACAGCGCGCGCACGGTCTCGATCGCGTACAGCGGTATGCCCTCGGCGCGGGAGACGATCTGCTGGCGCAGCCGTCCCGGCAGGTTCTCGACGACGCTGTCGAGGAGCTCCTCCATAGGCGCCTCGGCGAGTGGCTCCAGCGCCAGCACGGTCGCACCCCGGCGTCCGGCGGGCCAGTCGACGCGCTCGCCCGCGAAGTCCGCTCGCGCCAGTGCCAGCATGAAGATCGGGCTCGCCGCCGACCAGTCGAGCAGGTGCTCGATGAAGTCGAGCAGGCCCTCATCGGCCCACTGCAGGTCCTCGAAGACCAGCACGACCGGCATGTGCTCGGCCAGGCGCTCGAAGAATAGGCGCCAGCCCGCGAACAGGTTGGCGCGCCCCAGCCTCGCGTCCGAGACGCCCAAAAGGACGCCGAGCCGTGGCTCGAGGAACTCGCGATCCGCGGGGTCCGCGATCCAGCGGTCGAGCCCTGAGGCGAGCCGCGCTGCGGCATCCTCGGCCGAGGCTTCCTCGGCGATCCCCAGGCGTTGGCGCACCATCTCGGCGAGCGCCCAGTAGGCGATCCCGTCGCCGTAGGAGAGGCAACGTCCCACGTGCCAGAGGACCGTGTCAGCGAGACCATCGGCGTACTTGTCGAACTCCCACAAGAGGCGCGTCTTGCCGACCCCCGCCGGCCCGGAGAGCGACACCAGGCGGGCGCTGCGCCGCTCGAGGGCCGCGTGGAAGAGCTCCTTGAGCAGCCGCAGGTCGGGGTCGCGTCCCACCAGCGGTGCCTCGAGCACGCGCTCGCGCTGCGAGCCGCCGACACCTGCCACGACGCGCACGGCACGCCACAGATGAAGCGGCTCGGCCTTGCCTTTGACGGAGTGCTCACCCGCGTCCTCGTAGGAGATCGCGGCCGAGGTCACTTCATGGGTGACGGCGTCCACGACCACGGTCCCGGGGTCGGCCGCCGACTGTGCGCGCGAGGCCGTGTTCACGCGGTCGCCGACGACGAGCCCTTCGCCCACCTTGGCCAGCGATGCGACCTGGCCGGTGGCCACGCCGCCCCTTGCCATCAGCTCAGGCACACCGATCTGCTCGCCGAGCGCCGCGACCGCGTCGACCATCTCCAGTCCCGCGCGCACCGCGCGCTCCGCGTCGTCCTCGCGGGCTACGGGCACACCCCAAACGGCCATCACCGCGTCGCCGATGAACTTCTCCGTCGTCCCGGCGTAGCGCTCGATGATCGTGCGCGACGCATCGAAGTAGTGCCCGAGCAGCTCGCGGACTTCCTCCGCGTCACGCGACTCCGAGAGCGACGTGTAGCCGACCAGATCGACGAACAGCACCGACACGAGGCGCAGCTCCGGGGCGCTCGCGGCGGGCGCTGGCGCGGGGGCCGCGCCGGCCTCGGGGAGCGCCTGCCGTCCCGCCTCGCCGGCAGCGCTCAGCGCATGGCCGCACTCGGCGCAGAACTTCTGCGCCGGGGCGTGCTGCGCTCCGCACGCGGGGCAGCGGGGCACGAGCGCCGCCCCGCACTCAGTGCAGAACTTCGCGCCCTCCTCGACTTCGACCTCGCACGCCGGGCAGACCACTGCCATCCTCCATATGCCGGCAGCAAAGCGTAGCTAGCGGCGGGCCGCATGCCTTGGCGGATCTCGAACCTGGAGCTAGCGCTGAGGACCCGTGCCGTTCGTGCTCATGGCCATAGGCTCGACGGGGCCGCCTCGAGCGCCGCGAGCGCGGCGCGGCGTCCGGACTCGCGCATCACGTCGATGGCATGGAACTCCAGCCGGCCGACCGATTCGTGGGCGGGCCTGATCACGAGGTCTGCATGTTCGCGCGCCTGCTCGAGCGAGTCGGCGGAGGCAAGCTGCAGCACACGCGTCAGCGTCTCGAGAAGGCTCGGGTCACGGGCGGGGGCCTCGGCACCTATGCCCTCCTCGGGCTGCGCGACGTCGCAGGCGATCACCGGGCCCTCGTGCTGCGCCGCCATCGACGCGACCGGGAGATTGTCGAGCACCCCTCCATCGACGTGCAGCTTGCCGTCGATCTGCACGGGTGGGAGGATCCCTGGCAGGCACATACTCGCCGCTACGGCGCGCGCGAGCTCGCCCCGACGGTGGACCACGAGCTCGCCGCTGAGGAGCTCGGTGCTGACGCAGTAGAAGGAGCGCGGGAGGTCCTCGATCCGGCCGGGCATGCGCCGTCCCAGCATCGTCGCCATTCGCGCTCCCCGGATCAGCGAGACGCGCGGGAGCCGGTAGTCGCCAAGCGGGTTGCGCCGCACCCACTCCTCGTAGCAGTAGGCGTCAATCGCCGCGGCATCGAGCCCCTGCGCAAACAGGGCGCCGACGAAAGCTCCCGTGCTCGCGCCGCCGACGCGGTCGATCGTGATGCCGGCCGCGAGTAGCTCCTCGATTACGCCGATGTGGGCGAACGCGCGTGCGCCACCGCCCGAGAGGACGAGCCCGACCGAACGTCCGGTCAATCGCCGCGCCAGCCGCGCCACGTCGTGGGCCCTGCCCTCATCGCTGCGGATCCGCTGCGTCGATCGTGGACGGATCGAATCGAGCAGCTGCGCGACGCCGGGCTCCTCGGCCCCGACGAGCAGGGCGGCGTCGCAGCCATCGAGCAGCGGCGACGGCGCCGCGTGCTCGGGGTGGGGCTTCGTGATCAGCACGAGCACGCGGTCGGCCTGGCGCACGCACGCCTGTGCCCACTCTCCAGGGCCGAGCTGGCCGGCGAGCAGCACCACCATGCGGTGATCGCGCTCCAGCCGGTCGAGCGCCTGCGCCAGCGCGCTGCCGAGCTCTTCCTGTCCGGCCGTCGCGTGCAAGCCGTCGGCGTCGAGGCAGGCCGTGTGGCAGAGCCGCTGCAGCTCTCCCACGAGCGCGTCCTCGATCCCTGCAGGCTCGTGCGAGAGCGACACGACGGCCACGGTCGTCGCTGCGCCAGGGGCTCCCTCATCCAGACGCCGGCTGCGCTGCAGCTCTCCTCCAAGCACCCGCGCGAGGCCCTGTGCGAATGCGGCGTCCTCGCGCAACAGCCCGTCGAAGGCCTCCTTGCGCAGGCGCATCAGGATCGCGTCGCGGCGTGCCCGCACCGAGGCGGATCTGCTCGCACCCGTCAGCAACGCGAGCTCGCCAACCACCGAGCCGGGCCCGAGCTCGTGCATCGTCTCCTGCGGGCGACCTACCACCTCCCCCATCACCTCGAGCCGGCCGGAGCGCACGACGTACATCGCATCACCGGGATCTCCGTGTCGAAAGAGCCACTCGCCGGCGCGCACGTGGACGGTCTCCGCGGCGTCTGTGAGGCTTCGCAGCAGCTGCGGTGTGAGCGTTGAGAACAGCGGCAGCGCGCCGATGAGCTCCTCGAGGCTCGCCGGAGGTGCAGGGCCCGGTGACGGTCGCGCGGGTGGCCGGCCTGGGCGTTTCCTGTCGCGCTGGCGATCGCGCAGTTCCAGGAGGTCCTCATCGCCCACCTCACTCGAGACCTCGAAGGGACGCATCGCCAGTGACCCGATCGCGACGAGCGCGTAGCAGATCGCGGCGACTATCCAGGTGCGGCGCAAGGTGCCGGCGGAAGTCACGTGCGCGGCGGAGCCGATCAGGGCAGCGAGGATCGCTATGCCGATCGTCCCGCCGAGCTGGCGGACCGTCCCGTTGAGCGCGCTGGCGCCGCCGAAGCGCCCGCGCGGGGCGCCCGAGACGGCAGCGTCGCTGACCAGCGGGAAGGCGATCCCCACCCCCACGTTGAGGACGAGCGCAGCCGGCAGGTACGCGCCGAGGAAATCCGGTGTGGTGCCCATGCGCCAGAGCAGCAAGAGCGGCCCGGTCGTCCAGATCAGCGCGCCGACGAGAACCATGCGTCGCGGGTCGAAACGCTGCGCGAGGCGCCCCGCGAGGACCGCTGCCACGGCCGCCGCGAACGGCCCCGGGGTCGTGGCCAGACCCGCCGTGAGCGGCGAGTAGCGCCACACGTCCATGAGGTAGAGCAGGTTGGCGAGGCCGAGCGCGAAGAACCCGGCGGAGCCCACGATCGTGATCACAGACATCATCCTCACGCCCGGCATCCGCAGCAGCTCGACGTCCACGACGCTCGAGGGATGCGAGCGGATGCGCCGGACGAGCAGCCAGCCCGCGAACACGGACGCGCAGGCAGCGCCGATCACACCGGCGCTCGTCCATCCCCACTGCGAGGACTGGACAATCGCGACAGTCGCCGCCGCGAGCGCCAGCGCGAGCAACAGCGTGCCACGCGCGTCCGGTAGCTCACGTCGCCCAGGTGCGCGGCTCTCGACCAGCTGGCGCGAGCTCAGCCGCCACGCCGCGATGCCGATCGGCACGTTGACGAGGAAGACCAGGCGCCAGTCGTCCGCGACCACGAGCACGCCGCCGATCGAGGGGCCGATCCCGGCGGCGAGCGCCGCCGTCGCGCCCCATATCCCGACCGCCTTCGCGCGGTCGCCCGCGCCATGGGCCTCCAGCACCAACGCCAGGGAAGCCGGGACGATGATCGCCGCACCGACGCCCTGGAGCACGCGAACGGCGATCAGCGCGTTCACGGATGGGGCCGCCGCGCAGCCCGCAGAGGCGAGCGTGAAGAGGGCGATGCCAATCGCGAAGCTGCGCTTGCGCCCGATCAGGTCGGCCATGCGCCCGGCGGGGATAAGCAGGGCGGCGAAGCTGATGTAGTAGCCGTTCAGGATCCACGAGAGGCTCGCGAAGCTGACGCCGGGGAACGAGCGAACCAGGTTCGGGAAGGCGATCCCGACCACCGTGTCGTCCATGAAGGCCATGAACACGCCTACGGAGGCGATCGCAAGGACGACGCCCGGGCGCAGCGCACGCCGCGCGAGCGGCGCGAGCGGCGGCTGCTCTGAGGCGTCTGGCGTAGTTGTGGCCAGCGAGGCGGCCATCGTCAGATGCGCCCGGACGACCTCAGCGCCCGCCCGGCGAGGCCAGACGTTCGGCGAGCGTCTCGCAGAGGTTCCACAGCAGCCGGGCGGCCGCGCGTGCGTCGGCGTCGATCATCATCCGCAGCGTCGGCTCGTGCAGGCCGAGCACGAGCGCACGCGAGCTGCTCACGAAGACATCCAGGGTGCGCTCCCGGTGCAGCAGGAAGGCGACCTCGCCGACCGTCTCGCCGGCGAGCATCCGCCGCACCGGCCGCTGCTGGTCGCGTGCCTCGAGCTCGCCTTCGAGCAGCAGGTAGACCGTGCGCGTGACCTGTCCCGATGACATCAGCCGCGTGCCGCGCTCGAGCTCGATCACGTAGCTGTGCGCGAGCACGCTGCGGACCTCCTCCTCGTCGAGCCCGCGCAAGAGCCGCGGAAGCTCGCCGCCGGGTGCGAGCTGCTCGGGCGCGAGCGACTCGGCGGGCCTCACCGCGGGCTCGCCCGGGAGAAGCTCGATCGCACGACGCGTGACGTCGGAGAGCGGGGGAAGCTCGAGGTCGAGCTGGAGAAACGGCGAGTTGACTGCGCGAAGGTGCTCACGATCGGCGCTCAGCAGCACGAGCGGCGCACGAATGTCCCAGCCCTCCTCGCTGAAGACGCGCCCGTGGCTGCGGAAGCCCAGCGCGTGGTAAAGGCGGATCAGGTGCGCTTGGCAGTCGCAGAAGATGAGCTCGACCTGCGCCGGCAGCGCCTCCTCTGCCGCCTTCACCAACAGCTGGAAGGGGACGAGCGCCCCGCGGTGATCGCGCCGAACGGCGAAGCGGCTGCAGAGCATCATGCGCTCCTGCGGGATCGTCTCGAGGAAGCGCTCGAGCTGCAGCTCACTGCACAGGCTCGCCGGCAGGGGACCATCGATGCCAAGGTGCAGCCGCAGCGTGCCGACGAGCACCCCGCCGACAACGGCGACGAGCAGGCGGGCACTCTCGTCCTCGGCGTCGCGCAGGCGCCCGTCCTGCTCGGTGTCGAGGTGGCGCAGGGCCATCTCCTCGACGTAGATCTCGTGCCGGAGCCTGAACGCATCATCGCGGTCGCGCTCGTCAGCGAGCCGGACCTCGACGCTCTCGGTAGGCATCACGCTCATCCTCCCTGACCCTCGAAGCGCAAGCTTACGCGCTGGCGCGTGCGACGTTCACCACGCGCCGCTCGGCCAGGCCAGCATCGGCGGCAAGCGCTTGGCGCGCCGCATCGCGCCCGCGCTCTCGCGCGTGCGCGATCGCGCGCCATTCCATCAACCCGATGCCATCCACGTTCGGCGTGATCACGAGATCGGCGTGCAGCCGCGCGGCCGCGACCGTGTCGGCGCTGCCGACCGTGAGGGTCCGCAGCATCGTCTCGGCGAGACGCGGTATCTCGGCCTCGCTGCCCGTCAGTGCGCGCCTCAGGCCTCGCGCCAGCCACGTGAGACGCGAGCGCCGCGCACGCTGGAAGCGCCCGATGCCACCGGTGACGTCAACCGCGATCACCGGGCCCTCGCCGCTGCGCGCCATCGTCGCGACGGGCAGGTTGTCGAGCACCCCGCCGTCTACGAGCAGCCGGCCGTCTCTCCCGGACACCGGGGGGAAGACACCTGGGAGGGCGAGGCTCGGGTAGACGGCGTCGACGACTCGACCGGTGCGATGCATGACGAGCTCCCGCTCGACGAGATCGCAGCTCAGGCAGAAGAAGCGCAGCGGCAGCTCCTCGATCCGTCGCTCGCCGAAGGTTTCGTAGATCAGCTGGCGCGTCCTCACCCCGCGCAGCAGCGAGAACGCGGGGAGCGTGAAGTCGCTGGTCGGGTGGCTGGCGCGGAAGGTGCGTTCGAAGGTCTCACAGACCTCCTGCGCCCCCAGGCCCATCGCGGTCGCCGCCGCGACCAGCGAACCGAGGCTCACCCCGGCCAGGCGATCGACGCGCACCCCGGCCGCGGAGAGCTCCTCGAGCGCACCGAGATGGGCAAACGCACGCGCCCCGCCGCCCGAGAGCACGACGCCCAATGAGCGGCCGGCAAGTCGCCGCGCCGTCAGCTCGAGCGCGGCCCGCCGCCGAGGGGCCTCGTCGATCACCTGTACCTCTCGCGGCTGCAGTTCGGAGATCACCCCGTCGCCCACTGAAGCCCCGAGCACGAGAAGCTCGCAGCCTCCCAAGGCCCTCGCCTGCTCGAGCCATCTCCGGTCGGGCGCACCGGTGGTCACGGCGATGACGAGGTCCGTCTCGTGAACGCAGGTGCGCGTCCAGTCTTCCTCGGGCGCGGTTCCGCCTCGCAGGAGGACCCGGTCAGCATCGCGTTCCGCTTGATCGATTGCGGCGACTCCGCCCTCACTCAGGCGAGCCACCGACCCGTGAACGGCGAGCGCATCGCCCAGGCCCTCCGCCACCTCAGCAACCGGCGCGCCGGCATCCAGGCCGACGACCGCGATCGTTCGCGGCGGCGTGGCCTTGGCCATCGGCGGGCGGCTCGCCGCCAGCTGGGCACCTAGCACGCGCGTGAGTCCCAAGGCGAAACTGGGCGCTTGCTGAATCAGTGCCTCGAACCCGGCCCGGCTGAGCTCGAGTAGGTCCGTGTCGCGCCGCGCCCGCACCGACGCCGAGCGGGTACCGGCGCGTAGCAGCGCCAGCTCACCGAGCACGTCGCCCGGGCGAAGCACGCGAATCAGCACCTCCGGCGGACCCTCGTCGATCACCTCGACGCGGCCGCTGCGCACGATGAACGCGCTTTCGGCAGCTTCGCCCTCGCGCATGATCCACTCGCCGGCGAGCACGCGTGCTTCTTCGACGTCGCCGGCGAGGCGTTCGAGCAGCTCCTCCGAGAGGCCCGCGAGAATCGGGACATTGCGCAGGAAGGCGCCGGCGCGCATCACTTCGCCGCGATCAGCGCGGCAGCGAGCAGGCAGAGAACATGGAGGGCCTGGTCGACGGCGATCGACAGCGCAGGCGCGGGGTTGCTGGAGTGCTTTACCGTGCGCAGCCACACGCTGACGAGCCGAGTGCCGTCGATGACCAGGTGGCTGGCGGCTATGAGCAGTGCGACGACGAGGGCTCGCAGGATGCTCGTTTCCGCGCCGATCCAAACAAGCGCGGGGAGGAAGGCCAGCATGTATGTGGCTACGTGACGCGCGAGCGCCTGCCTGCCGACTGGATCTCCCAGACCCTTGACCTTCGTCCGCGCCTGCCACTCGGTCTGAAGTAGGACGTCGCCCGCCGCGTGTGAAACCAGGAGCGCCAGTAGCGCCTCCGACCAGCTCACCCTGTCAACCCCATGAGCGCGGGCGCTCTACGCGGCTCAGGGCGCGGGCGGCGCCTCGTAGATCGACTGCAGCTGGACATAGGCTGCCAACCCCTCCGGGCCGAGCTCACGGCCGATACCGCTCGCCTTGACTCCGCCGAACGGGGCGGCGGGGTCCAGCATGTAGTGGTTGATGCCGATGCTGCCGGTCTGCACGCGCCGCGCGACATCCTGCGCGCGCTCGGGGTCGCGGCTCCAAACGCTGCCGCCGAGCCCGAATTCCGAGTCGTTCGCTATCGCCACAGCCTGATCGACGCCGTCGTAGGGGATCACCGCAAGCACGGGCCCGAAGATCTCCTCGCGTGCGATCGTGTCGCTGTTGTCCACGTCGGCGAAGATCGTCGGCTGTACAAACCAGCCGCGCTCCTGCTCCGGCGGACGACCGCCACCGGCGACGATCCGTCCGCCCTCCGCGCGGCCCTTCTCGATGTAGCCCTCTATGCGCTCGCGCTGGCGTGCGCTCGCCACCGGACCGAGCTGCGTAGCCGGGTCGAGCGAGTCGCCGATCACGAGCGCGTTCGCGAGGCCGCTGAAGACTTCGAGGACCTCGTCATAGCGCGCGCGCGGCGCGAGCACCCTGGTTCCGATGTTGCACGTCTGGCCGTTGTTCGCCATCGTCGCACCGAACAGGGCCTCGGTGGCGCCGGCGAGGTCGGCGTCGTCGAGCACGATCGCAGCCGACTTGCCGCCGAGCTCCAACGTGACCGGGCGCAGCAGCTCACCACAACGCCGCGCGATCATGCGACCCGACGCGCTCGACCCCGTGAACGTGACCTTGTCGACACCCGGGTGTTCGACCAGGTACGCACCCACCTCGCGGCCGGCGGGTACGAGGTTCACCACTCCCGGCGGCAGGCCGGCCTCGATGATCGCCTCGGCGAGCAGCAGGCCGTCGAGTACGGTCTCCGGGCTCGGCTTCATGACCACGGTGCAGCCCGCTGCGAGCAGCGGCGCGAGCTTGAACATGGCGAGCGTCTGCGGGTAGTTCCACGGCACGATCGCTCCCACCACGCCCACGGGCTTGCGCAGCACGTGGATCGTGCCGCCGAGCAGCCCGGGGCGGTCTTCCTCGAGCGCGGTCTGACGGATCAGGCCGGCGTAGTACTGCGCGAGCACGGACGGAAAGATGGCCTCGACCTGCAGCGCGAAGGAGATCGGCATGCCGTTCTGCAGTGAGACGCGGTGTGCGATCTCCTCGCCGCGACTGCCCAGCGCCGCGGCGAGGCGCTCGAGCGCCTGCGCGCGATCCTCGCTCGACCACGACGACCAACCGCTCGGATCATCGAAGGCCGCACGGGCTGCGCTCACGGCAGCGTCGACGTCGGCGTTCGTGCCCTCCGGCACCGACCCGACGAGCTCCTCCGTGCTGGCGGCGAGCACGGATATGCGACCCGAGCCCTGCGGCTTGGTCCACTCACCTCCGATGAAAAGCTCGTTGCTGTCGATGGTCGTCTGCGTGCTCATCGAAGTCTCTCCTATGGTCGGGGTGTGAAGTGGCACTGCATGCGCTTGACGCCGTGGATGAATGCGCTGCGTAAAAGCTCGGGCTCGTCCGCTTCGATATCTGGAACGACGCGCAGCAGCTCGCCGAAGATCGAGCGCAGCTGCGTCCGCGCCAGTGAGGCGCCCAGGCAGTAGTGCGGCCCGCCGCCGCCGAAGCCTACATGGCGGTTGGGCTCGCGGGTTACGTCGAAGCGCCACGGATCCTCGAACGCGTCCTCGTCGCGGTTGGCCGAGTGGTAGAAGAGCACGACCCGCTCACCCTTCGGCAGGTTCACGCCGTGGAGCTCGACCTCGCGAGTGCTGGTGCGCCGGAAGGTCATCACGGGAGATGCCCAGCGCACGAACTCCTCCACGGCCGCCGGCAGGCGTGCGTCGAGGTCCTCGAGCAGCAGCGCGCGCTGATCGGGGTTGAGGGTGAGCGCGCGCATCGCGTGCGAGGTGGTGTGGCGGGTCGTGTCGTTGCCGGCGACCGACAGGAGCACGAAGAAGGCCGCGATCTCTGCGTGCGTGAGGCGCTCCCCGTCGACCTCGGCCTGGACGAGCGCGGTCATCAGGTCATCCGCGGGGCTCTGCTCGCGGTGGGCGGCAAGCTCGGTGGCGAAGCTCGTGAGCGTCCACAGCGCCTCCCCGAGCACCTCGATCGGCGGGCGCTCGCCGAAGGCCTCGGGGTCTGAGACGCTGACCAGCAGGTCGGCGGCGCTGACGACGCGCTCGCGGTCGGCCTCGGGCACGCCGATCATGTCCGAGATCGTGACCAGCGGCAGGCGCTTGGCGATCAGCTCGACGAAGTCGCCGCCGCCGCTCGGCGCCGCCTCCTCGACGATGCGTCGTGCGTTGACGCGGATGCCCTCCTCGATGCGGGCCACCTGGCGCGGGGTGAACGCGGAGGAGACGAGGCCCCGCAGCTTGGTGTGCCGCGGGGCGTCCATCGCCAGGAACGACTGCGAGGCCTCGAGGAACTCCGGCGGCGCGTCGGCGAACTGCGTGCCCTCGCCCGAGCAGAACGTCTCCGGATCGCGGGAGATGCGGCGCACGTCCTCGTAGCGCACGATCGCCCAGTAGCCGACGTGCTCGCGATCGGGCATTTTGAGGATGTCCTCCGGCGGTTGCTGGCGCGAGATCGGCGCCTCGCGGCGAAGCCGGGCGAAGTAGCGATCGCGCTCCTCGGCCGAACTGCCCCAGAAGTCGAGGGAGCCGAGATCCCCCTCCGGCGCCTTCCCCTCCGTCCCCGGGCTACTCGAAACAGCCACGCGCACACTGTACTCGCAGGTCCCTGCTCGAGAATGCCCCCGCCGGGAGTCGAACCTGGATCTACCGCTTAGGAGGCGGTCGTCTTATCCATTGGACTACGAGGGCAGTCGCTCGCTGCCGCGGCGCCTCGAGCGCGGCGGCCCGGGAAGGCTAGCGCCGTGCCTCGGCGGCGAGCTCGTGCAGTGGCTCGCCGATCAGGCGGTGGGTGATCCATTCGCTCATCGGCTGGGCGCCGAGCCCGCGGTAGAAGCCGAGGGCGAGCTCGTTCCAGTCGAGCGCGGCCCATTCCAGTCGCTCGCCACCGCGCTCGCGCACGCGCGCGGCGACCGCGGCGAGCAGCGCGCGCCCGACACCCGCGCGGCGCTGCGCGGGGCGCACGAACAGATCCTCGAGCCAGATCCCCTGGACTGCGAGGAAGCTCGAGAAGGTCGGATAGAAGAGCGCGTAGCCGGCGGTCTGGGTGTCGAGCTCGGCGATCAGCGCCTCGGCCGCCGGGCGCGCCCCGAAGAGCGCCTCGTCGAGCAGCTCCTCGCTCGCGCGCAGCTCGTGCTCCAGGTGCTCGTACTCGGCGAGCTCGCCGAACAAGCTGAGCAGCAGCGGCACGTCCTGCCGGCGCGCCTCGCGCACGAGAAGGGTCGGCGAGCGCGCCTCGCCACCGCCGCTCACGCCTCAGCGCTCGCCTCTGTCGGGGCGCTCGGGGTAGACATCGTCGATCGTGCTGAGCGCGCGATAGGGCGCCCCCGCTGCACGCTCGATCGCCTCGCCGCCGCCGGCCAGGCGGTCGAGCACGCTGATGACGCCGCAGATGGACCGGCCCTCCTCGTGCAGGGCTGCGATCGCGGCGAGCGTGGAGCCGCCCGTGGTGACGACGTCCTCGAGCACGACGCAGCGGTCCTCGCGCTCCAAGGGCGGTCCCTCGATGCGCCGCTGCAGGCCGTGCGCCTTGGCGTCCTTGCGCACGAAGAAGCCCTTCCCGGCGGCGCCTGCCGCGAGCGCGGCGCAGGCGGGCGCGTCGGCGCCCATCGTCATCCCCCCGACGGCCGTGCCCGCCCACTCGGCGACCTGCGCGGCGAGCAGCGCCGCGAGCGCGGCGAAGCCGTGGGGACGCAGGATCGCGCGCTTTGCATCGACGTAGTAGTCCGCGCGCGCGCCGCTCGTGAGCGTCACCTCGCCGACCACGAGCGCGTGCTCTCGCAACTCCGCGAGCAAGCGCCCCCGCGCGCGCGCCAGGTCACGTGAATATTCGTCCAGCAACGTCACCCGGTGAGCGTAACCTAGCGCCGTGGTCTCCTCGATCGTGCGATTGCTGACAGTTGCCTCCATGGTCATCTGCATGGTCGTCATCGCATCGTTCGCGATCTTCGTGGTCAACGAGTCAAAGCAGGCCTCTGCGCACCAGGCGCAGGAGGTCCTCAGCACGCCGGGCGCGAGCGCCTCCGGCGAAGGCACGAGCACGCACGAGGACGAGGCGCACAAGCTGATCGACGATGTCTCCGGGGATCTGACCTCGCCCTTCTCGGGCCTCGTGTCGGGATCGCACAGCGAATGGGTGGTTCGGGGCGTGAAGCTGCTGCTCGCGCTGCTCGTCTATGGCTTGGGGCTCGGCTATCTGGCCCGCATGGTGCGCGTAGGCTTTTAGTAGACATCCACGGGCGTGCCGACGTGGACCCATTCATAGATCGACGGGGCGTCGGGGATGGGCACACGTAGGCAGCCGTGGCTAGCTGCGTAGGTAGGCACTTCCGCGTAGCCATGGATCGCGTAGCCGCGGATGAAGTAGTTGGAGTCGACCATGCCCTCACTGTTTTCACCGGGCGTCTTCTCGTACACGCGAAAGCGCCCGACGACGGTCGGCGTGGAGGGCTTGCCCGAGCTCATCGTGTAGATGCGGCGCACGCGCCCGTGCGCTTCCACCTCGGCGAGCACCTGCTTTGACAGGTTCGCCTCGACATGGCGACCGTCGCCGGGGTAGCGCACATGAAAGCTCCCTGCTCGGCGGGCGAGCAGCTCGAACACGCGCCTGCCCGCGGCTCCGATCCGCGCCAGCCCGGTCATCTTGCGGTATGCGACCAGTGCCTCGGCGGTGCCTTCTTCGAAGACGCCTGAGAGCGGCACCGCATAATGCAGGGTCGCGAGCTCGGCCTGCAGCAGGCGCACGGACTGCCCACGCCCGCCGCGACCGACGTTCGGGTTGACGAAGCGAACGGCCGGCGAGACGGCGCTGAAGGCGGCCTCCTGTGCACTTTCATCGTGCACGGCGCGAGCGCGCGCCAGGCCGCCGTAGTGGCTCGTGAACGCCACTTCAAACTCTCCCTCGCCGCCGCGGCCCGCGAGCACGGCGACGCTCCTGCGCTCGACCTCGCGGCGATCCAGGTAGAAGCCGATCGCGACGGTCTGTCCGGCAACGTAGGGAGTGACGCTGCCGCGCACGACGATGGGCCGCCCGAGCAGCGCGAACAGCGGGCTGCCGCCGGCGCGGCGCAGCGTCAGGCGCATCTGCGCGCCGGGTGCCTGTGCGCCGGCTGCGGCCGGCATCAGCACGATGCTGAGCCCTGCGATCAGCGCCGCCGACTGCGCGCGTCGGACCCCACGGAGCCCTCGCCGCGTCATACGCACGCGATCGTCCCTTCTGGAGTGCCAGCTCACGGCGCCGGATGCTACGCACCGCCCCGGCTGGCGGCGGGCTCGGGCACGATCACGCCGGCGCGCTTGAAGGCGAGCACGAGCATGCCGATCGCGCCGAGCGCGAGCACGATCAGGACCGGGATCTGCCACCCCCAGTTCTCGAGGCTCGAGAACGCCAGGCAGTTGTTCAGCGAGTGGGCCACGATGCACGGGTACAGCGAGCCCGTGTAGCGATACAGCAGGCACAGGCCGAAGCCGAGCGCCGCCAGCGGCACCAGGTCGAGCGCGGGTGCCGACCCGACGTGCACGGCACCGAAGACGAGACCGGTGATGACGGCCGCCGGGAGCGTCCCACGCCAGTTGCGAAGCGCCGTGAAGATGTAGCCGCGGAAGAGGAACTCCTCGCAGATCGGCGCCACCACGCAGGTCAGCGCCGCGCTCAGCAGCAGCAGCGCGGTGCCTTCGTTGGCGCCGAGCTGTTTGATCAGCTCGCGCTCTTCTTCGGTGTGCACGAGCGCCGACCAGGCTGCGGTGAGGATGAGGAAGGCTATGAGCAGCACCACCACGCGCAGCGACGCCGGGCGCCAACCGGCGGGCGGGCGGCGCAGGCCGAACTGCCAGGCGGCGATCGCGCGCCCGCCGAGCTGCGCGAAGAAGACCGCCGCGATCACGAAGCCGACGTCCTGGACGAAGGTGTCGGCGATCGTCACCCCCGCCGGCGTGTGCGACGTGGTGATCTTCGCGCCCAGCGCGAGCGCGGGCACGTCCACGAGCAGGCCGCCGACGAGCGCCAGCGCGATCCCGCCGACCAGCGCCGCCGGCGCGGTCCAAGGCGGCCAGCGGGGACTGGGCGAGAGCGAGTGCTCGCTCGCTTCGGATCCCGCCATGCTCACTAGGCGACCCAGTGCCAGGTCGAGAACTGGGCGACGAAGAGCGCCATCGACGCAGCCGAGGCGAGCAGCAGCGGGCGCTGCAGGCGCGGACGCTCGCACAGCCACGCGCCGGCCCAGATAGCGAATGGGAAGAGGACCACGAGGAAGCGCGGCAGCGACATCAGCGGCTGTGAGGTGACCGGCTCGGACAGCGACAGCGCGACCGCGGCGACCACGTAGGCGCCGTAGGCGAAGGGAAGGCGGCGCAGCACGCCCACCGTGGCCGGCACGGCGGCGAGCAGGAACGCGCCGTCGAGCAGGTTGTGGGCGGCGTTGATCGAGGGACTGCCTTCGTCGGCCGCGAAGTACACGTGCCGGCTCTGCATCGAGAGCAGCTGGCGAGCACCGTCGAAGGCGGCTCTGAGCCCGTCCCATGCGCCGAGGAAGGGTCCAGCGAAGTGTCTGCCCCACGTGCCCTCGGCGTGAAACGGTGCGAGCGGATCGCCGCTCGCGAGGCCCAGGTAGATCCCATACGCAACCGTCCCCGCCGGCACAAGCACCAGCCACAGCGCCTCGCGGCGCAGGCGGTAGCGCGGGCGCGCGCGAGAGAGACCCGCGCCCGGGCCGCGGTCGGGCGGGCGATCCTCGCGCGGGCCGTACATGTAGATGATCAGCGCTGGCAGCATGAGCAGGAGCCCAGTGCTGCGCGTCGCGCTCGCGAGCGCGCCGAGCAGGCCCACCCATGCCCAGCGCCCGTGGCGCGCGCTCCAGAACACTCCCACCGACAGCGCCAGGTACAGCGACTCCGAGTAGACGGCCGAGAAGAAGAACGCCATCGGCGCGAACGCCATCACGGCGACCGCGAGGCGCGCAACCTCGCCCGCCTCCCGAGTCCCGCGCGCCGGCGAGACGGCGCGCGCGAGCTCCAGGGTCGTCAGCCGGTGGATGCCGTAGAGCGCGAGCGCGAACGCGCCCACCGACAGCAGCACCCCTGCGAGCACGGGCGGGAGGCCCGTCGCGGCGATCGTCCGCAGCCCCAGCGGGTACAGCGGGAAGAAGGCTGTCCGCGGGAGCGTGCAGCAGGCCCCCGCCGGGTGGTAGCCGTCGCGGGCGATCACGAGGTACCACGCGGCGTCCCAGCGCGCGGCGGGGGCGGCGAGCAGGTTCCCGAGCCAGCCGAAACCGCGCGTGAGGCCGGGGGGGTTGAAGGCTTTGCGAACGGGGCCGAAGCCGAAGGCGAGGATCGTCCCCACGCCCGCGAGCCATACGAGCGCCCGCGATCGCCACAGCGCGCGCCAGCTCTCGCGTATGGCGCGCACGCGCGCCGGGTCCCCGCGTAGCTGCGCGAGCAAGGCGGAGCCGGGGAGCCGGGGTGCGGCGCTCGAGCGGGAACGCGCCGAGCGCGAGCCGGGCGCCGGCAGGGCGGCGCGCGGCTCCTCGCCCGCAAACCCGCTGCACGGGAGCCCCGGCAGCGCTTCGGGCGGCGCTGCCTGCTGGTTGGCGATCTCCGGGTTCATCGAGCCTGGCAACGAGCGTAGGAATACGCGCGAGCTAGCGGCAGGAAATCACAAGCGGCGCGGTAACCTCGAAATCCTCACATGTCGCGCCAAGCACGAAAGCGTCGGCGACATCGGCGCGGAGCGACGCGCGTCGTGGCGGTCGGCGGCGGCGTCCTCGTCACCGCGATGGTGATCGGCGTGCTTGCGGCCGTCGCCTACGTGGCGCACGTCTTGCACACGACGCCCGCCCTGGCCTCGCGCCACGCGGTCATCGGCGGCGGCAGCTCGCAGGTGTTCGCCGCCGACGGAAGGCCGCTCGGCTTCATCCAGTCAGACGAACTGCGCACTCCCGTCACCTGGGGTGAAATCCCGGGCGCGCTCAAGAATGCGACGGTGGCGATCGAGGACCAGCGTTTCTACAAGGACGACGGCATCGACCTCACGGGCATATTCCGGGCGGCAGTCAAGGACCTGGCAAACGGAAAGGCCCTGCAGGGCGCCTCCACGATCACCATGCAGCTGGTGCGCAACCTCTACCTCGGCGGTGACGAGCGCACATTCAGGCAGAAGCTCGCGGAGGCCAAGCTGGCGATCGAATACAACAAACGCCACAGCAAGCACGAGATCCTCAACAGCTATCTCAACGACGTCGACTACGGGACCGTCGGCGGGCAGACGATGATCGGCGTCGAGGCGGCCGCGCGCACGTACTTCGACGAGCCCGTCTCACAGTTGAACCTCGAGCAGTCGGCGCTGCTCGCGGGGCTGCCGCAGGCACCTTCCCAGTACAACCCCTTCCTTTACCCCACGGCGGCCAGGGAACGTCGCGACGAGGTGCTGCGCAAGATGGCCGAACTCCACTACATCACCCGCGCGCAGGCCACAGCGACCGATGAGCAGCCGCTCGAGCTCCACAAAGGCGACTTCTATACCCAACGCAGCGAACCGTTCTTCTTCGAATACGTCCGCCAGCAGCTGATCGATCGCTACGGCGCCACGGCGGTCGATGACGGCGGCCTGAAGGTTTACACGACGATCGACCTCAACAAGCAGCGACTCGCACGCAAAGCGATCACAGAAGTCCTCGACGAGCCCGAAGACCCGGCGGCGGCGATCGTCACGCTGAACCCGAACAACGGGGACATCGAAGCGATGGCCGAGTCAGAGAGCTATGAGCAGTCGCAGTACAACCTCGCCGCCGACGGCCACCGCCAGCCGGGCTCGACGTTCAAGGCGATCGACCTCGCCGACGCGCTCACGCGGGGAATCGATCCCAACAGCACCTACTACTTCTCCCACACGCTGCCGCCGGGATGGCTGCCCGGGTATCCGACCTACGAAGTCAAGACCTTCGAGGGCACGTCGCTGAACCGGTCGATCAGCCTCGTGCAGGCGCTGCTGACCTCTGATAACACCGTGTTCGCGCAGCTCGCCGCCGACCTCGGCGAGGAAACGATCACCCGGACCGCCTACGACATGGGTGTCAAAACACATCTCTCGAGCTATCCGGCGGAAGCGCTCGGCGGGCTCACGCTCGGTGTCACGCCGTTGGAAATGGCAGATGTCTATGCGACGCTCGCAGACGGCGGCTGGCGCAACGAACCGATCGCGATCACCAAGGTCGTCTTCCCCGACGGGCACGTGGACGAGAACTGGGGCAAGCCGCAGCGCGTGCGGGTGCTCAGCGAAGCCGTCACGGCGGAGGAGACGAGCATCCTGCACGAGAACGTGCTCGACGGCACGGCCGTGAAATCCGTGATCAACTGTCCCACGGCCGCCAAGACCGGCACCACGAGCGAACTCGTCGACGCGTGGCTCGACGGCTACACGCCTGACTACTCAACGGTCGTGTGGATGGGATACCCGAACAAGCGCGTGCCCATGACCGACGTCCACGGTGAACCGCAGCAGGGCGGGGCACTCCCGGCTGTGATCTGGAAAACGTATATGGAAGCTGTCACCGAAGGTCAGCCGTGCGTCCAGTTCCCGCCGTCCAAGGAAGTGATCTCCTATCGGCCCTTCTATGGAAAATATGCGACCACCGGCGAGTCGCTGCTGGGGACCCAGCTCGAAGGGCCCCCGCAGGCTCCAAAGCCGCACCCCACACATCGCGTGGCTCCGGGCGGCGCTCACTCCCCCGGGCCGGCAGTCGTGGAAATCCAGGAAGCGCCAGCGCCGAAAAGCGAAGCGTCCGCCCCGCAACCGCCCACCAGAGCTCCGAGCGCACCGTCCACGCCCACTCCGGCGCCTGGAGGCTCCCCGAACACTGGCGGCGCGGCAACGCCGTAGCGGGCCAGCGCTGGTAGTTTGGTCGCGACATGGCGAAGGAGGACAAGGTCGAATTCGAGGGCGAGGTCATAGAGGCCCTGCCGAATGCGATGTTCCGCGTCAAGCTCGATAACGATCACGTCGTCCTCGGTCACGTCGCCGGCAAGATGCGCCGCTTTCGCATCCGCATCCTCCCGGGCGATCGCGTGCGCTGCGAGCTCTCGCCATACGACCTCGACCGCGCGAGGATCGTCTACCGCCACCGCTGAGCGCCCGCGCATCGCCGAGCTCTCTCTGATCGAGTCGATCGCCGCCGAGATCTCGAGCGCGCGCTCGAGTCCCAGGTTGCTGCGCGGGATGGGCGACGACGCGGCGGTCGTGCGTGCGCGCGCCGTGTGCGTGACGTCGGTCGACGCGATGATCGAGGGCGTGCACTTCCGCCTCGGCGAGGGGTGGGCGAGCGAGCGCGAGGTCGGCCACCGCGCGCTCGCCGGAGCGCTCTCCGACATCGCCGCGATGGGAGCTGACGCCGGCGAGGCCTACCTCGTGATCGGGCTACCGGCGGACTTCGGTGAGCAGCGCGCGCTCGAGCTCGTACGCGGCGCGGACGCGCTCGCGCTGCGCACCGGCGTGGCGATCGCGGGCGGCGACGTCCTCGGCGCCCCGGCGCTGACCGTTTCCGTCACGGCCGTGGGGTGGGCCGAGGATCCGGAGCATCTGGTCGGCCGTGACGGCGCGCGTCCTGGAGACCTCGTGGGCGTGACGGGCTCGCTCGGCGCCGCAGGCGCGGCGCTCGCGATCGCCGAGCGCGAGCTCGGCCGCGCGCCGTGGGCGCAAGCACCCGAGGTGCAGGCGGCGCTCGCGCGCGCTCGCGCGCCCATGCCGCGCTTGGCGGAGGGCCGCGCGCTGGCCGGCGCCGGCGCGCGCGCGATGATCGACATCTCCGATGGGCTCGCCACGGACGCCGCCCACCTCGGCCGTGCCAGCGGCGTGCGCCTGCGCGTGGATCTGGCGAAGCTGCCCCTGCACGAGGGCGTCAGCGAGGCGGCGAGCGCCCTCGGCGTGGAGGCGTGGAGGCTGGCGAGCGCGGGCGGGGAAGACTACGAGCTGTGCTTCTGCGCGCCTGCGCGCCTGCGCGAGGCGCTCGAGCGTGCGCTCGAGCGCACGGGCGCCCAGCGCATCAGCTGGGTCGGCGAGGTGCTCGCCGGCGAGGGCGGCGTGACGCTCCTAGACCAGCGGGGAGACGCTGTTGGGATCGAGGGATACGAGCACCGCTGGTAGCGCCCGCTTGGGCGCCTTACGAGCGCTCGGCGCGGTTTCGATCGGCACCGGCGTGGCGCCGTCGGGCAGGTGGGAGGCTGCGCCCACGGGCACCGTCCGCGTCAGCCGTGCGTACACGATCAGGCGTTTTTCCGCCGTGAACACGGGCGTGCAGGCAGAGAGCACGAGGCGGCTGTGGCCGACCTTGGCGGTCGCGGCCCGCACGTCGGAGGGCGAGACGACGCGATGTCCGGTGACCGTATAGGTGAAGTGCGCGTAGGGCATGTACAGGAGGATGTGGTTGCCGGGGACGAGCAGGTTGATTTCGCGGAAGGGCGCCAGGTAGGTGGTGCGGTGCCCGGCGATCGCCGTGGTGCTGCCGCGCCCGGGGAAGGCGGTTTCGGAGTAGATGCCCGGTCCGCTGATCAGATCGTCAGTGCTCGTCCCCTTGACGATCACGTAGCTGGCGTCCACGCGCGGGATCACGATTCGTCCCACGGGCGCGCCGTTGTGGGAGTCGCGTTCGAGCGCGCGCGCGAGGTAGGCGATGCGGGCGCGCTCGTCGGCGATCCCTTCGAGCGTGCGCTGCTCGGACACGCTCGGCCGCGCGCGTTCGACTACGTGCAGGGCGCCGCTCAGCTCGTGCTGGCGGATCGTCGCGTAGAGCGCCGAGATCGGCTCCTGCCACACGAGCGTGACGGCTGCGTCGATCAGCGCGAGCGTGCCCACGACGATCGCGAGGATCGCGAGCGCCCTTGTCGCGGCGCGCCGGCGTGAGCGCGCGCGGCCGCCTGCGAAGGCGAGCTCGCGCTGGCTTGCTGCGGTGCTGAGCGGCTCGAACACGCTCCCCTATCGTCGCAGAGCCGACTCCGTGCCGCCAAGCGAGCCCGGGCCGGCGTACGTGAGCGGGCCGCGGATCGTCACCTCGGTCTCCCCCGCGGCTTGCTCGAGCGCCGGTGCCCGCATCTCTGCGCCGGCCAGCACGAGCGCGGCCGCCGCGCAGCCGAACGCGACGCTCCACAGCAGCGCCGAGCCGAACCCCACGTGGCCGCCGGCGAGCGCCAGCACTCCCATCCAGGCAAGCTGGCCCGGTCCGAGGGCTAGCTGGTCGGCGTAGAAGGCGAGCAGCAGAGCCAGCGGCACCAGCCCGACGGCGACGAGCGTGAGCGTGAGCGCGCGCGGCGGGCGCTGCTCGAAGGAGGCGTGCTCGCCTGCCCCCAGCCAAAGCCATGCGTGCAGGGCGGGCAGCGCGAGCAACGCGGTGAGCGGATTGCCGAGCCAGGCGATCAGCGCGACCACGAGTGCGAGGCCCGTGAGCGCCAAGCTGCCCAGCGCCGGATCGGGACGGTGATCCTGGTGCGCTCGACGCATGAGCGTGGAGCGCAACATCCACGCGAGCGCGAACGTCAGCCCCGTCGCGGCGAGCACGCCGAGCGCTCGTGCATCGAGCGGCATCGCGCCGGGGAGCACGGGGGCGGAGGGGGTGGCCGCGAGCACGCCGAGCAGGCTGAGCAGGTACACGAACACGGCGCAGGTGAAGAACGGCAGCGCACAGCTCAACGTCCACAGGGTCGCGCGCCTCACCGGCAAGCGTCGCCGGCGCGCACGCGCGAAGGCGTCGAGGACCGCCACCAGCGGCGGCAGGAGCAGCGTCCCAACCAGTAGCCGCAGCACCCACAGCGGCACCGTCTTCTGCTGCAGCTGCAAGCCGCTCGCCATCGCACGGGGCACATCCGGAGCGCCGTCGAGCGCGTCGACGGCGCTCAACAGCGCGTGGCCGAAGCCTTCGAGGCGTTCTGCGCTGGGCGGGTCCGGGCGCCCGCCAGAGGGCGGGCCGCGTTCTCCGGAGGCCTGCACGAGCACTGCCGGGACGCCGCCGGCGTCGAGCACGCCCTGTTCGCCGGGAGCCAGGGGAAAGGCGAGGTGCGCGAGCTGCCCCAGCAGGCTCGGCGCCCCCGCCTGCACGCCCGCCTGCTCGTCGACGGCCTGTGCGAGCGTGCGCTGCAGCACGAGCGGGGCCGCGCCGAAGCCGTCGGAGAAGGGCACCAGGACGGGCGTGCGCGTCAGCCTGCCGGCGACGTCGCCGATCACGATCGCCGCGTCGAAGGGCGCGCGCAGGCCGAGCGCCGACGGGTCCGACGCAAGCTCGGCAGCGGCGGCGTCGCCGCCGCTGCCGCCACTCGTCGAGACGATCACGATCGCGCGCTTGGTCGCGCGCGTGGAGAGCGCGCGCGCAAGCTCCAGCAGAGCGGCCGTGCTCGAGAGTTCCGCCGTGCTTCCGGCGGCGGCTGCGTCGCGATGCGCGACGATCACGATCGGCGAGGCGCCTGTCGACCCCGGTCGCTCGGCCACGATCGTGCTGAGGCGACGCTCGCCGTCGATCGTCTGGCCCGAGAGCGTGTAACGGTGCACCGAGAAGCCCCCGCCGGCCGTGCCGCCGAGCGCTTCCAGTTTCCCCGCCACATACCCCGCGAGCTGTTCATCGCCGCTGCTTCCCGGGCGGCGCGACGGGAAGCGCGCGAGCATGCTCTGCAGTTCGGCGAACGCGCTAGCCCCTTCGAATGCGTCGGGCGCGAGCGTCGAGGTGAACGGCTGCGGACGAGACCCCAGCGAGAAGGCGCCCACAGCCAGGGCCAGCAGGAACGGCACGAATGCCGCTCTGTACAGGCGACCGTTCAGCACGGCCTAGACCATAGTCCGCCCACCGGCTCCGCGCGCGCGCTCGCCCTCCACGGGTGCCCGCTCGCCGTCCACGGGTGTACGAGGACGCCCCGCCCGTGTGCCCAAGGATTGCGCCCTGGCGCTGGTTAGCTATCGTGCCGGCGCGTGCTGCAGCCAGTCGCCGTCGCCCACAAGACGCTCGCCGACTACACGCACATCTGCGGGCGCGAGTTGATCGCCGAAATCCGCGAGCTGGCCGAGCCGCTGCAGGGCCAGCGGGTCGTGCACATCTCGGCGACCGCGTTCGGCGGCGGCGTCTCGGAGATCCTCTACACGCTCGTGCCGCTGATGCGCGACGTGGGACTCGACTGCGAGTGGCAGGTGATCTACGGCCGCGAAGAGTTCTTCAACGCGACCAAGCTGATGCACAACGCACTGCAGGGGGCGCCGAACGACCTCGACATGGAGCAGTGGGCGACGTGGCGCCACTACAACGACATCAACGCACGCGAGCTCACCGGAGGGTGGGACGTGTGTGTCGTGCACGATCCGCAGCCGGCCGCGCTGTGCCAGCTCGTGCCGGAGAAGGCGAAGGGATGGGTGTGGCGCTGCCACATCGACCTCTCGACCCCCAACCCCGACACGATCGCGCAGATACTCCCCTACATCGACCACTATCAGGAGTCGCTGTTTCACATGCGCGAGTACGTGCCGTCGGGCATCTCGGGGATCGTCAACATCGTCCCCCCCGCGATCGATCCGCTGACGCCCAAGAACATGGCTCTCTCGCCCGAGGACGGCGCGTTCGTGTGCGGGCAGTTCGGGATCGACGTGGACCGGCCTCTGATATGCCAGGTCTCGCGCTTTGACCCCTGGAAGGATCCGCTCGGCGTGATCGACGCCTATCGCCAGGTCAAGGAGGAGATCCCGAACGTGCAGCTCGCGCTCGTGGGAGCGATGGCCAGCGACGATCCAGAGGGCTGGGACTTCTTCAACTCTACGATCGCGCACGCGGACGGGGATCCGGACATCCATATCCTCAACAACTTCAACAACGTCGGCGCGATCGAGGTGAACGCCTTTCAGTCACACTCCGACGTGTTGATCCAGAAGTCCACACGCGAGGGCTTCGGCCTGACCGTCTCGGAGGCCATCTGGAAGGCGCGCCCGTTCATCGGCGGCAATGTCGGCGGTATCCCGCTTCAGATCGAAGATGGCGTCACCGGGTTCCTCGTCTCCAGCGTCGAACAGTGCGCACAGCGGACGGTCGAGTTCTTACGTGACCCCGAGCTCGGGCGCACGCTCGGCAGACGAGGCAAGGAGCACGTGCGCAGCCACTTCCTCACGCCCCGCTACCTACGCGACTATCTGAAGATCTTCAACGAGCTGGCGCACTCGTGAGCGCCTCACCGGCACAGCGGTCTCCGCTCGTGCTGGTGAGTAACCGCGGTCCGGTGACCTTTCATGCCGGCGGTGAGGTGCAACGGGGGTCTGGCGGCCTCGTGACAGCCCTGACCGGGCTCGCCTCGCACCGCGAAGCGATCTGGATCGCCTCGGCGATGAGCGAGCACGACGTGGCCGTCTCGCGCGAGCACGACGGTCGCGCCTTCCCCGTGCGCGCGCCGGGCGGTGGCGAATACCAGGTGCGCCTGGTCGTGAGCGACCCCGACGCGTACGACCGCTTCTACAACGTGTTCGCAAATCCGATGCTGTGGTTCATCCAGCACTACCTGTGGGACCTCTCAAACGCGCCCGACATCCGCCGCGAGGAGATCGAGGCGTTCGAGTTCGGCTACAACGTCGTCAACGAGGACCTCGCGCGGGCCGTCGTCGAACAGCTCGAGGACGAGACGGAGCCAGTGGTGATGGTTCACGACTATCACCTGTACACGCTGCCGGACCTCGTTCGCCGCGCACGACCGGACGTCTTCCTGCACCACTTCATCCACATCCCGTGGACGCAGCCGGACGCCTGGCGCGTGCTGCCCACGCGCATCCGCGAGGAGATCTACACGGGCCTGTTGGCCAACGACATCATCGGCTTTCACACGCGCTCCTACCGGCACAACTTCCTGCAGTGCTGTCGCGACCTGATGGACCTCGAGGTCGACTTCACGCGCGGCATCGTGCGCACCGGCGAGCGCGAGGTGTGGGTGCGCGCGTATCCGCTGCCGATCGATCACCGCGCCACGCGCCAGGTCGCACAGAGCCCGCGCGTGCGCGAGTTCGAGGCACAGCTCCTGCACCGCAGGCGCGACTTCCTCATCCTGCGTGTCGATCGCGCCGATTTGTCGAAGAACGTGCTGCGCGGGTTCTCCGCGTTCGATCTCTTTCTCGCCGAGCACCCGGAGTTCACCGAGCGCGTGACGTTCATCGCCCAGCTGATGCCCTCGCGCACGGACGTCCCGCAGTACGCCGAGTACCTCGAGCGCATCGAGGCGCTCGTGGCCGTCGTCAACCACCGCCACGGCACCCCCGACTGGATGCCGATCCAGCTGAAGCTTCGCGACGACCTCGAGGAGGCGATGGCGGCCTACAAGCACTACGACGTGCTGCTCGTCAACGCGATGTTCGACGGCATGAACCTCGTCGCCAAGGAGGGCCCGATCGTCAACGAGCGCGAGGGCGTCTCGATCCTCTCCGAGAACACGGGCGCGCACGAGGAGCTGGGCGAGTACGCGCTCTCGGTCAACCCGTTCGACATCCAGGAGCTCGCGAACTCGATCTACGCCGCGCTGACGATGGGCGAGCGTGAGCGCCGGCGCCGTGCCCAGGGGCTCGCGCAGATCGTCACCTCGCGCGATCCCGGCGACTGGATCGACGAGCAGCTGGCGGACATCCGCGAGAAGGCGCGCGCGCACTAGCGTCCGGAGCTCGCGCGCGAGCCGCTACTGTTTGGCGTCGAGCGAGATGACGACGGAGGCGCCCACATACGATCTTGTGCTGCTGCTGGACTCGCAGGCAGAGGACGGCGCGCGGGAGAAGGTGGTCGCTGACACGCGTGCCGCCGTCGAGCGCCAGGGCGAGCTGTTGCGCCACGACGACTGGGGCGAGCGCCCGCTCGCATATCCGATCGAGCGCAAGACGAGCGCCGTCTACCACCTCCTCCAGTTTCACGCCGGCGACGTGCAGCTGCTGAGCGATCTCGAGCGCACGCTGCGCATCACCGATGAGGTCGTGCGCTTCCGGCTGATCAAGCTGAAGCCCGGAGTCCCGGACGCTCCCGACATGCGCCCCTCCGCCGCCCAGCCACCGCGGCGCGCGGACAGCCCGGCGCTGGACAGCACGCCGCTGGACAGCACGCCGCTGGACAGCACGCCGCAGGACAGCCCGCCGCAGGACAGCTCGCCCGAGGAGCCCCCCCAGGAGAGCCCGCCGCAGGAGAGCCCGCCGCAGGAGAGCTCGCCTCAGGAGCCCCCGGCGCAGGCTGCCGACGAGCAGCCCGCGTCCCAGCCGGCGTAGGCGCCCCCCTTATGGGCGGCGCGGATGCGTAATAACATCGCCGCATGAACTGGGCCGGAGCAGAGGACATGGGGGACTCTCGTGAGAGTCGCAGCGACGTGCTGCGGGCTTCCCCGGCGATGTTCGACTCCAAGCTGCTGGACGCGCTCTCGCGCGTACATCCGGCGGTCCCGATGGTGATCTTCGCGCCCGCGATCGCGGCGATGGCGGCGTGGGGGCTCTCGCACGTGAGCGTGGCGAGCGTGATCGGCCTGGCCGTCGGCGGCTACGCGCTGTGGACGCTGTTCGAGTACTGGCTGCACCGGATCGTCTTCCACTTCGAGCCCGCGGACGGCCTTGGCGCGCGCCTGCACTGGATCATCCACGGCGTCCACCACGACCATCCCAACGACCCCCTGCGCCTGGTCATGCCGCCCGCCGTGAGCGTGCCCCTCGGCGCCGCCGTCTTCGGCCTGCTTTACCTGGCCTTCGGCGCGAGCTACGCGCCCGCGATCGGCGCGGGCTTCTTCACCGGCTACCTGGTGTACGACATGACCCACTACTACCTGCATCACTTCCGCCCGCGGGGGCGCCTCTCGAGGATGCTGCGCGAGCGCCACATGCGCCACCACTTCCAGGACGACACGCGCGGGTTCGGCATCAGCGCCCCCTACTGGGACGAGGTCTTCGGCACCTCCTCGCGTGCCAGGGGTTCCTCGCAATAAGCGGTATGCGCGCACGGCCGGAGGCGAAGCGCCTCCGCACTCGCCTCTAGACTCGGCCGTCGAGTCCATGCAGAGAGACGCTCCTCCCGCGCGGGAGGAGGCCGGCAAGCTGAAAGGAAGAGAGCCGTGGCCGCCACCAACATCAACCGGGTCGTGCTGACCGGAAACCTCACCGCCGACCCGGAGCTGCGCTCGCTGCCAAGCGGCAACTCGGTGTGCAGCCTGCGCGTCGCGTGCAACACGCGGCGCAAGAACGCGAGCAGCGGTGAGTGGGAGGACAAGCCCAACTACTTCAACATCACCGTCTGGGGCGCCCAGGGCGAGAACGCCGCGCGCTTCCTCTCGAAGGGGCGCCCCGTCGCGATCGACGGGCGCCTGGAGTGGCGCGAGTGGGAGGCCCAGGACGGCACCAAACGCCAGGCGATCGATATCATTGCCGATTCGGTGCAGTTTCTGGGCTCGCGTGAAGACGGCCCAGGCGGCGGGTTCTCCGGAAACGGCCCCGCCAGGGGCAGCGACGTGCCGCTCGATGAAGCGGACTTCCAGCCCGCACCGGCCGCCGGCGCAGCCGGCGACGATGACATCCCGTTCTAGCAAGCCAGCACAGCGAGGCCCATTGCATCCCACCACTCCAACCGCACGCCCGGAACCCCTCACAGCGGCCGCCTGTCGGCCGGCTCGCGAGGAGCAGCGCTGATGGCCAAGGCACGCGGCCGCGGCAAGCCGGTGCGCCGGCGCGACAAGAAGGGCGGGCCGGGGAGTGGGCGGCGCAAGCCCTGTCAGTACTGCCGCGACAAGATCGAGCAGGTCGACTACAAGGACGTCCCCACGCTGCGCAGGTTCATCTCGGAGAAGGGCAAGATCCGCTCGCGGCGGATCACCGGCTCCTGTCGGCGCCACCAGGTGCAGCTCGCGCGCGCGATCAAGCGGGCCCGCGAGCTCGCGCTGCTGCCGTACGTCAACGAGGGCGGGCGCGACGACAGCCCCCATCGGCGCGACCGCGGCGATCGCGAACGCTGAGATGCCCGAGGCGATCCTGCTCAAGGACGTGGAGACGCTCGGCGAGCAGGGCAGCGTCGTCGACGTCTCCAAGGGCTACCTGCGCAACTACCTGATCCCGCGCAAGCTCGCGCAGCCGGCGACGCGTGGGGCGATCGAAACCGTGCGCCAGCGCCAAGCCGCGGTCGAGCGCGCCGCGCGCGAGGCGGTCGAGCGCGCGCAGGAGAACGTCAACCTGCTCAACAAGACCGTCCTGACAATCCCTCAGCAGGCCGGCGCGGACGGCCGCCTGTTCGGCTCCGTGACCGCTCAGGACATCGCGAGCGCGATCCGCGAAGCACGCGGGCTGCGGATCGACAAACGCAACGTCCACATGCCCGAGCCGATCAAAAACGTGGGCACTTACATGGTCGTCGTCGACGTGGTCGAGAACGTGACCGCCACGGTCAAGACGATGATCGTCGCCAAGAAGTAGACCGCCCGCGGGGCATTTCCCAGAGCGCCGCCGGCGCGTTTCGCCCGCACCAGCTGCGAACATGTGTTCGCAAATGACGAGCGCTCTTTTTCCTGTCGCGAAATGCGGGAAGCCCGCACGGGGGCACGCC
This sequence comes from uncultured Solirubrobacteraceae bacterium, assembly GCA_963722435.1. Classification (GTDB taxonomy): domain Bacteria; phylum Actinomycetota; class Thermoleophilia; order Solirubrobacterales; family Solirubrobacteraceae; genus Palsa-744. Next base: position 916,948 of record CAVRKZ010000002.1, read on the forward strand.
GGCGGCGACCTACACTCGGCCAACCCATGAGCGCCGTCTCGACAGCCAGCGGCGCCAACGGGAGCGCTGGCGCCGCGGCAGCGATCACGCCGCCGCACAACCTCGAGGCCGAGCAGTCGGTGCTCGGCGCGATCCTGCTGTCCGATCGCTCGTTGTACGCGCTCGTGATCGAAGAGGGCCTACGCGCCGAGGACTTCTACCGCGAGCGCCACGGCATGGTCTATGAGGCGATGCTCTCGCTCTACAACGAGAGCGAGCCGGTCGATGTGCTGACCGTGATCGACCGCCTGCGCCAGATGGGCAAGCTCGAGCAGGTCGGCGGTCCGGCGACGGTCGATGAGCTGACGGGCGTCGTGCCGGCGGCCGGGCATGCGCGCCGCTACGCGCAGATCGTGCGCGAGAACGCGCTTCTGCGACGGCTGCTCAAGAGCACCTACGAGATCCAGGAGAGCGTGCTCGGCCACGATGCCCCGCCGCGTGAGCTGGTCGAGCAGGCCGAGAAGGCGATGCTCGAGGTCGCCCGCGACGACCGCCAGCAGGACTTCCGTGCGATCGGGGAGGTGCTGCAGGAGGAGCTCGACAAGCTGCACCGGCTGTCGCTCGAGGGCACCTCGCTGACCGGCACGCCGTCGGGGTTCAAGGACCTCGACGAGATCACCGGCGGCTTCCAGGCCGGCAACCTGATCATCATCGCGGCGCGCCCGGCGATGGGAAAGAGCGCGCTCGTGTGCAACATCGCGGAGAACGCCGCCGTCGAGCACCGCAAGCCGGTCGCGCTGTTCTCGCTGGAGATGGCCGAGGCGGAGCTCGCCCAGCGTTTCGTGGCCTCGCAGGCACGGATCAAGGGCGAGGAGCTGCGCAAGGGGCGCGTCGCCGAGCAGCGCTGGCCGAAGATCCTCAAGGCCAGCGATCGGCTCGCGCGAGCGCCTCTGTGGGTGGATGACTCGAGCGACGTGGGGATGCTGGAGATACGCGCGAAGGCGCGACGCCTGCACAGCCAGTGTGAGGAGGGCCTCGGGCTGATCATCATCGACTACTTGCAGCTGATGCGCACGGACAGCCGCTACGACAGTCGCGTGACGGCGGTCGGCGAGCTCAGCCGCGGTCTGAAGATCCTCGCGCGCGAGCTCGGCGTGCCGGTGATAGCGCTCTCGCAGCTCAGCCGCGCGGTCGAGCAGCGACCCGACAAGAAACCCCAGCTCTCGGACCTGCGCGAGAGCGGCAACCTCGAGCAGGACTCGGACCTCGTGATGTTCATCTACCGCGAGGAGTACTACGACGAGGAGAACACCCAACGCCCCGGCGAGGCCGACCTGATCATCGCCAAGCACCGCAACGGCGCGACCGGCAGGGTGACCCTGACCTTCCAGAAGGAGTACCCGAAGTTCATGAACTACGCGGGCGAGCGCTTCGCGCAATGAGCGCCCCGAAGGGCACCCCCGATGACGGAGGGTTCGGCGGCTCTCTCTTCGGCGGCCCTCCCTACGAGGAGCCCGAGCGCGCGCAGCCCGGGGTGAGGGTGCGGGCGCGCAGGGGCTCTGATTGCCCGCTCGGCGCCTGCGACGGCAGCGGCTTCGTGATCGATGAGCAGACCAACACGGCCAGCGACTGCGCGTGCAGGCGCGGGCGCATCGCGGCAAGGCGAACGGCGACGCTCGAGGGGCGCATTCCGCGGCTCTACCGAGGGGTCTCCTTCGAGCGCCCGCCGATCCTCGACATGCCCGCGGCGATCGTCTCCGAAGCGCGCCGCTATGTCCACGGCATCGAGGAGCGTCTGGACGAAGGACGCGGGGTGTGGCTCACCGGTGACGTTGGGACCGGCAAGACGAGCCTTGCGATGCTGATCTCGAAAGCGGCCGTCGATGCGGGACGCACGGTCGCGATCTACTCGCTGCCGCGCCTGTTGAACCTGATCCGCGATGAGGTGGGCGCGGAGAACGGCGTGCTGGACCTGCTCGACCGCCTCTGCTCGGTCGACCTGCTGCACATCGACGACCTCGGCGCCCAGCACACGACGCCCTGGCGGCTCGAGCAGCTCTACTCGCTGGTCGACGCGCGCTACCAGGCCAAGCGGGCGATCGTGGCCACCACCAACCTGATGCCGGACGAGCTCGCCGAGCAGATGGGGCGGCGCACGCTCACGACCGTCTCGGATACAGGCGGCGAGCCCACCAGCGAGCGCAGGGTCATCTCCGACGACTCGAGCGAGGTCGTCGGCAGGCGCATCGTCTCGCGCCTGATCGAGATATGCGGAGACCCGCTGCCGCTGTACGGGGAGGATCGCCGGCGCGTGGACGAGGATCGCCGGCGCGAGCACCTCCTGCGCGGCACAGGCGCCGGTGAGTCATTGCGTTGAGCGAGCGGCGCCGGCGAGTCGCGCGCCGAGGGACCAGCGGCCTGCTGAAACTAAACTCAACTGCTCATGGCTGGAATCGTGGTAGTCGGCGCCCAATGGGGCGATGAGGGCAAGGGCAAGATCACCGATCTGATCGCCGAGCACGGCGATGCGGTCGTGCGCTTCCAGGGCGGGAACAACGCCGGGCACACGATCGTGCGGGGCGGGGAGGAGTGGAAGCTGCACCTGATCCCCTCCGGCATCCTCTACCCCGGCAAGCGCTGCATGATCGGCAACGGCGTGGTGATCGACCCGAAGGTGCTGATCGCCGAGCTCGACGCGCTGCGCGCCCGGCGCATCGACGTGGGCGGCCTGCGCATCTCGGCCAACGCACACCTGATCATGCCCTACCACCTGCTGCTCGACTCGGCCGGCGAGGCGCGCCTGGGCAGCCTGCAGATCGGAACCACGCGCAGGGGCATCGGGCCGTGCTACGCGGACAAGGCCGCCCGCTTGGGTATCCGCGTGCAGGACCTGCTCGACGAGAAGATCCTGAAGAAGAAGATCGTCGCGGCGATGGAGCCCAAGCGCCTGTCGCTGCGACCGTTCGAGAAGGACCCCGCGCTCGATCTGCACACGATGACCGAGGAGTACCTCGTCTACGGCCATCGGCTCGAGCAGCACATCGCCGACACCGCCAAGCTGCTGTGGGAGATGCTCGACGAAGACAAGACGATCATCCTCGAGGGCGCTCAGGGCGCGATGCTCGACATCGACCACGGCACCTATCCCTTCGTCACCTCCTCCAACCCGCTAGCGGGCGCCGCTTGCGTGGGCAGCGGCATCGGACCGAAGGCGATCGACGAGATCTGGGGGGTCGCGAAGGCCTACACCACGCGCGTCGGCGCCGGCCCCTTCCCGAGCGAGCTCCACGACGAGATGGGCGAGCTGATCCGCACCCGCGGCGGCGAGTTCGGCACGACCACCGGGCGCCCCAGGCGCACTGGCTGGCTCGATCTCGTGGCCTTGCGATACGCGGCCCGCCTGAACTCGTTGACCTCGCTGGCGGTGACCAAGCTCGACGTCCTCTCCGGGCTCGACCGCATCTTCCTCTGCACCGGCTACCGCGGCGCCGACGGAGCCGAGTTCCAGGACTTTCCCTACCACCAGACCGTCCTGCACCACGCCGTCGCCGAGCTGACCGAGGTCGGCGGCTGGAGCGAGGAGCTGGGCGAGTGCCGCACCATGTCCGACCTCCCCACGGGCGCGCGCGAGTACCTCGAGCTGATCTCCGAGCACGCGGGCGCTCCGGTCGCGCTCGTCGGCGTCGGCCCCGGACGCGAGCAGGTCGTGTGGACGGATGCCGCACGCGACACGATCGTCGGCTCGAGCGCGCTTGCCGCGCATTCCTAAGCCCCTCTTACGAGCCCTGTAGGGCCGTTTAAGCTGGGGGCGGAATCGTGTCTGGGGTGTTCCGCTCGCGGTTGATCGCCGACGTGGGGCAGGGCGCGCTCGCGCTCTGCCTGCTATGCGCCTGCTCCGCAGGCGCGCTGGCGCTCGCGCCTGCGCAGGCGCTCGCGTCCACCTCGACGCCCGCGGCGAGCGTGAGCGCCAACTGGGCTGGATACGTCGCGCTCCCCTCCTCCAGCGGCGCCTCACACTTCAGTGCGGTGTCCGGCTCCTGGACGGAGCCCACCGTCACCTGCACGCCCGGGCGGGACGCGTATTCGGCCACCTGGGTGGGCCTCGGAGGCTACCGCGAACAGTCCAACGCACTCGAGCAGGTCGGCAGCGACGCCGACTGCGCCCGCTCCGGTCAGGCGCTCTACAGCCTCTGGTACGAGCTGCTCCCGGCCGCGGCAGTCGACCTCAAGCTGGCCGTGCACCCCGGGGACGAGGTCGAGGCGTCAGTGAGCGTCAAGGGCGAAGCGGTGACGTTGAGGATCAGCGACGTGACCACGGGCGGGCATTTCGCTAGCACCAAGCGCGTGGCCAGGATCGATGACTCCTTGGCCGAGTGGATCGTCGAGGCCCCCTCGGGGTGTGTGAGCGAAGTAGCCTGCTCGATCCTGCCGCTCGCGGACTTCGACACGGTCGCCTTCTCGAGCGCCACCGCGACCATCGGCCGGCACACGGGTTCGGCCGTCGGCCCCCACTGGTCCACCGCCGCCCTCGAGCTCGAACAGCACGCCCTCTCGAGCTTCCGCACACGGCAAGCCACCGCTGCGCCGCCACCGCGCGCACTGACGCTCGCGATCCCCTCCTCGAGCAGCACTCCGTATGGGAGCTTCACGGTGAGCTGGCAGGAACAGCAGGTCTCGATCGAACGGCCGACGCCACCGACGCTGCCAGGCTTTGGGGGCGGGGCGCCCGCCTAGTTCCTGAGGGCGTCGTCATCCGGGCCTTACCCGCCTGCGCTACGTCGAGCGCTAGCCCGGGCGACGTGGCCAGCGCGGCAGACTTGAACGCCTTGCGCTCGGACGCCCGCCCGTTGCGCGCTTGCGCCGGCGCTCCTCGTCGCGCGCGAGGTCGCGTTCTTCATCGAGCCCGATTTCCAGGAACACGAGCAGCAGAGCACCTGCGAGCCCGCCGGAGATGAGCACGATCGTGAGGACTTCGCCGGTCACCCCCGAGACCGCCGCGGCACAGATGCCGCCCGCGATCACCGCGGCGCCTGCGGCCCCGAAGAGCGCGATGCGCCAGCCACGCGACATCCCTAGACGGTATCCCTCCCGCGCGCGCGGCGTATAGGGTCAGCCGATCAGGGCTTCGGAGCCGCAGGTTCAAGGACGGTGCGACGCGCGCTTTGCTTCCGTGCGGGCCGCGATGCACGAGAACCTCAGCCAGCGAGAGGAGCTCGGCGGCGCCATCGCCGTGATCCTCGAGGGCCGCACGGTCGTCGATCTGTGGTGCGGTTGGAGCGACGAGAAGCGTACGCGCCAGTGGCGGCAGGAGACGCTCGTGAACGCCTTCTCCGTGGGCAAGGCACTCGCGGCGCTGAGCGTGCTGACGCTCGCCTCTCGCGGCCTGCTCACACTCGATGAGCCGGTGGCACGGCACTGGCCCGAGTTCGCCGCGGGCGGCAAGGAGGCGATCACGCTCGCGCAGGTCCTCAGCCATCAGGCCGCGATTCCCGCGATCGCGCGCGAGCTGCCGAGCGGCGCCGTATATGACTGGGATCTCGTAACCGGCGCGATCGCCGAGCAGGAGCCGTGGTGGACGCCCGGCGACGGCCACGGCTATCACGTGCACACGTTTGGCTTCATCCTCGGCGAGCTCGTGCGCCGCTCGAGCGGGCTGACTCTCGGAGCCTTCGCACGCCGCGAGATCACCGAGCCACTCGAGCTCGAGCTCGGCTTCGGCCTGGCGCGGGCCAAGCGCACGCGGCGCGCTGAGTACGTGTTCGACGCGATGATCGGCTCACGCGCCCAACAGGGGCTATGGGGGCTCGCGAGCGGCGAGAAGCGGGCGGGCGGCCAGGAGCGGGCGGGCGGCCAGGCGCCGGCGGATGAGCGCCCCGAACTGCGCTTACGCGAACTCGCTTACATGAATCCGCCGGGGGTGAGCGGGCTGGGGACGGTCAACACGCCCGCCTGGCAGGACGCGGAACTGCCCTCGGCGAACCTGCACGCGGACGCGCGCTCGCTCGCGCGGCTTTATGCGGCGCTCGTGGACGTGCGCCAGCCGCTGCTCGCCGGCGAGATGCTGGCACGGGCGACCGCCAAGGTCGCCGCCGGCGAGGATCGCGTGCTTGGGCGCCCGTCGCGCTTCGGGCTCGGCTTCCAGCTCACCCAGCCCCAGCGCCCGTTCGGGCCGAACGAGGGCAGCTTCGGGCACTTCGGCGCGGGCGGCTCGGTCGCCTTCGCCGACCCGCAGGCGCGGCTGGCCTTCGGTTACGTCACCAACCGCGGCGGACCCGGCTGGCAGGACCCGCGCAACCGCGCGCTGATCGGCGCGGTCTACGACTCGATCGAGGGTTAGGGTGAGCTGCGCGCACTGAACCAGCGAGCGCGGCGGCTCGAGCCAAACCGCTCCTTCTCTGCCATCTGCGCAGCCGAAGGTGGGTTGAATGTGCCCGTTTTCCTCGGACCGGAGAGGAAGTCGATGTCGACGCTGCCAATGCGCCCCTGGCCGAACTCGATGTAGCAGGTGCCCCTTCCAAGGTGGCGTTCTGGGGGCTCGCCGCCTCTTCGCTGAGCGACTATCGTCTGCGCGACGATCCGCGCGGCGCCCTCGGCAAAGACGCCGGCCTTCGGGACGCCCGCCGTGGCGACATCGCCGATCGCGTAGACGTCGGGGTATCGCGTCGCCAGCGTAGCGGAGTCGACGGGTATGTAGCCATCCTCTGTCATGCCACTGGAGATCACGACATCCGGCGCGCGATGCTTTGGGACGCCGAGGAACAGGTCATAGGGCAGCTCACTGTCGTCATCGAGCACAACGACGCTCCGAGACGGATCGAGCGCGGCGACGCGGCGCCCGCTGAGGAGTGTGATGTCGCGTGCGGCGAACTCCTGTTCCAGCGCGGCCGAGGTCTCCGGCGATGGCGGGACGGGCGTGCCCAGCGGCATCACGATCGAGATCTCGCAGGCGTCGCGCACGCCGCGCGCCGTCAGCTCGTCATCGAGCATCAGCGCGCACTCGCTGGGAGCGGGCGGGCACTTGAACGGCGCGCCGCATATCCCGATCACGGCGTGGCCGCGCGAGAACGACGGGATGATGCCGGCGAGCCGTTCGGCGCCAGCCACGGAATAGAACTCGTTGCCGGCCTCGGCAAGGCCAGGCGTAGCATCCATGTCGTAGTCGGCGCCGAGCGCGATCACGAGCACGTCCGCCGCATGCGTCCCCGCGTCGGTGCTCACGAGTCGGGACTCGGGATCGATCGCTGTGATCGTCTCGCGCAGCACCCGCACGCCCGGCTTGGCGATGTCCCTGTAGTGCATCCGCAGCGAATCCGGCGGTGCGTGACGGAACATCATGTCGAGCTTGGAGAATCCGAACACGAAGGCATCGGACTTGTCGATCAGCGTCACGTCCGCGTCCTCGCCGAGCAGCTCTGAGAGCATGGTGCAAAGCTCCAGCCCGCCGAAACCGGCGCCGAGCACAACAATGCGATCGCTCATTCCAGTGCCCCTCCTCGATAGGGCGTGGCAGGCCCCGGTGCCAGCCTCGCCCGGGAACCCTACCCGTCGCCGTGCGTGCACGATGGCAGACGTTCCACGGCGACGGCCGCCGCGGCGACGGCGACGGCCGATCCCCCCGCGGTACTCCAGGGCGGCGGGGGGATCGACACTGTCGCCTCAGGGCCGAGGCCTAGCTGCTGACTCCACTGGTAGCGATGTAGATCGACCCGATTCCGAGCGGGTTGATCAGTAGCGCCGGTGTCAGGCAGTTGGACGGGAGTTTCACCCGTTCGAGGATCAGCGCGTTGCCCGCTTCTGAGAGTGGGAACGTCTTGGTCATCAGCGCAGGTTTCGTTTCATCGCCGCAGTACAGCGCAGCGTCCACAGAGGTGACCGGCCCGGGCGTGCCGAGTTCCGGAATGACGAGTCCCCGGATGGTCACCGCAAGGAAGCCGCCGACGTGCACGGCAATGCTGTTGTTCAATACCCACGGCGCCGAGCCAGCCGCGACGCCGTGAAGCATCGGGTCGCTTGGCACGCTTGGCGCCAGCGAGGATGCGAACAGCGGTTCGGGCAGGTTAGACGGAAATCCGTCGGTAGCGATGTAGATCGACCCGATTCCGAGCGGGTTGATCAGCAGCGCCGGCGTCAAACAGTTGGACGGTAGTTTCACCCGTTCGAGGATCAGCGCGTTGCCCGCTTCTGAGAGTGGGAACGTCTTGGTCATCAGCGCAGGTTTCGTTTCATCGCCGCAGTACAGCGCAGCGTCCACAGAGGTGACCGGCCCGGGCGTGCCGAGTTCCGGAATGACTAGTCCCCGGATAGTCACCGCAATGAGGCCTTCGTTGAGCTGGACGACGCTGCTGTTTACCACCCACGGTGCCGAGCCTGGCACAACGCCGTGCAGCACCGGGTCCGTCGGCACGCTGGGCGCCACTGACGTCGTCAGGTTCGGAATCTCCGAGCCCGCAAACGCACTGGACGCAGTCATCGCCGAGCCGACAAGCATTGCGGCAGTCAGCAGCGCGAGAGCTATTCGTCTCGATCTGAGCATCCTTCTCCTTCTGATCGCTTTGTGGACCCGGTGCCGCGTGCGCGACCGCCCAGCTCTGCCGAGTCCAAGGTCTTAGGAGTAGACGCCGATCGGCGGCACTTCTTCCTCGCTAGCGCACAGACGGCGCGAGGGCGCGCTGGCCGGCCAGCTCACGGCCGGGGTTTTGCGCAACGTCGGAAAAAGTGGGCCGTCCGGGAATCGAACCCGGAACCTTGGGCTTAAGAGGCCCCTGCTCTGCCGGTTGAGCTAACGGCCCGCGCGACCGGCGGGCGAGAGAGCCCGCGCGGCACGATTCTATCCGAGCGCGCGCGGCGCGCCCGCGGCGCTCTGCGTGGCTACTTCTTCGTGCTCGAAGTCGAGCTGGTGGTCGGCACTTCGGTCGCCTTGACTTCGCCTTTGGCGTTCAGCTTGCCGACGAACGTTTTGCCGTCGGTCGTTGTCGTGTACGTCTTTTCCCCGGAGGGGTTGGCCGCGACTTCTGCGAGTTCTTTCTTGACGCGCACTCGATCGGTGGCAGGGGCGAGGGCGACCGCCTTCGTTGAGGCGAGATCGCCGACGCGCGTGTTGTGCGCTTTGTAGGCGTACTCCGCAAGCTCGCCGTAAAGAGCAGCGTCCGTGGGTCGGTAGGTGATCGCGATCTGCAGGACTTCGACCGCCTTCGCCGGTTCGTTGAGCCCCTCTTCGCCGTACACCGTGGCCATCAGCTGGGCCAGTTCGGCGTTCGGCTTGGGCGGGTTGAGCGCGATGTAGCTCGCCCATGCCTGTGAGGCCTGCTGGAAGAGTTCCTTGCCCTTGCTCGTGACCGTCCCCGCGGAGGTCACGAACGCTTCGCCGCTCGCTTCGTGCAGCAGGTCCTTTGCCAGCGCTTCCCACGCGCCCGCGTTGTGTGGCTGCTTGCGTGTGAGCTTGCGCTCCGTTTCGATCTGGGCGGAGAAGCTGGCGTGGTTCGAGCCTTCGCTGCCCGTGAGCGAGCTGAGAATGCCCGTGCCGCCGAAGCCGCCTACGCCGAACAGCACCAGCCCGGAGCCGAACAGCACCGCCAGGCCACCGTAGATGACACGCGTGACGCGTCGGCGCCCACGCCCTCTGAGGTCAAACAGCATTGGTCTCGTGCCCTATCGGCCGGACAGTTTCGGGTCGATGTGATCTATCAGGTCCTGCACGGTTGGCTGCGCTGGGTTATTCGGTGTCGGGGGGGCTTGACCCTCGCTAGGATGCTGAGCGCCTGCGGCGCTGGCGCCGCCCTCCTCCGGTCGGGTGCGGTTTGCCCTCCCGACAAGCGCCGCAATCAGGATACTGATCTCGTAGAGCAGGTAGAGCGGCACCGTCTCGAGGATCAGCGTGATCGCGTCGCCGGGCAGGAAGGCCGCTACCGCCGCGCACGCCGCGAACGCGAACGGGCGCCCGCGCCGCAGCTGGCGCGGCGTCACCACACCCAGGCGCGTGGCGCCGAGAACGAGCACAGGGATCTGGAAGACGAGCCCCATTACGAGCAGGACGGTGGCCTCGAAGCTGTACAGCGGGCTCGCTTGGACGAGCACGTTGAACTCGCTCGAGTTGAAGTTGGCGAAGAAGTGGACGGCGGCCGGCAGGACCACGAAGTAGCCGAACGAGACGCCCGCGATGAAGAGCACCGGCACGGCGCTAAGCAGCGGCATCGCCACCCGCCGCTCGTGCGGTGCGAGCGCCGGCAGGATGAAGCCGTAGAGCTCGAACAGGATCACCGGTAGCGAGACGATCAGCGCGAAGTACAGCGTCACCGTGATCGTCGTCGTGAACGGCTCGGCGACACCGATCGTCACGGGGTCGATGCCGACCGAGCTACGCGGGAGCTTGGCGACATCAGACTTCAGCTGGGCGGACAGCGGCTTGACCTGGGCGCGCGTGTGTGCGGACAGGCCACTGCCCGGGGCCGCCAGCGCGCCCACCAGCGCCTGCATGTCTTGGGCGGTTTTCAGCAGCCCCTGCTGGGCCAGGTTGGCCTGTCCGACAGTGCCGTCGCCGTTTGCTACCTGGCGTTTTGTCTCGGTATGCAGAGGCTTGTTCATGATCCGCAGCAGCGCATGGTTCTGCCACAGGCAGATGCCGAACGCCACCGCGAGCACGCACGCGCTCACGATCAGACGTGTCCGCAGCTCTTCGAGGTGGTCGACGAGCGTCAAGCGCTCCTCGTGGCCGATCATGCGAATCGCCGTCGCCATTAGGGCTATGAAGCTAGCACCGCCGGGAGCTCCGCCGTTTCGCATTCACGGGGCGCCCAACCCTCGACGAGCGGGCGTCCGCGGCGGCTAAAGCCGGTGGCCGTGCGCGTCGATGACTCCCGTAAGCCACGATGGACTCCCAGAAGAAACCAGATACCCGAGCGGGCCAGCAGCAGGCCGACTGCACCGCAGCCGCCAAGCTGCCCGCCCCGGTCCGCAACGACCGGCCCCAGACCGTCGACGGGGCGTGCGCACCGGCACACCTGCACGTCTGCTTTCACTGCTCCGGCGAGCTCGTCTACCCGCTCGACTGGTCCGAGGAGGGTCCGCGCCACTGGCGCATCATCCTGCGCTGTCCAGAATGCGAGTCCCGCCGCGAGGGCGTCTTCGACCAGAGCGCCGTCGAACGCCTCGACGACGAGCTCGACCGCGGCTCGGGCGCGCTGCTCGGCGACCTGCGTCGCATGACGCACGCGAACATGTCCGAGGAGATCGAGTTCTTCGTGCGCGCGCTTGCAGCCGATTTGATCGTGCCCAGCGACTTCTGAGGGCGAATCGCCTCGGCCCGCGCCGCACCGCGAGACGGGTGCAGAAGGCGCCTGCCGTAAGGCATGTCCCGGTTTGGCCACTACAAGCGGCTGAGCCATGCACGCGCCCTCAGCGCGTGCATGGCTCATGCCTAAGACCGCCGCATGGTCGCCCCAGTCAGGACGACCATGCGGACAGCGTGTGTGCTACACGCTTGATTTGATCTGGTTCGGTTCGTCGTTGTTCTGCTCGACTTTAAGAGCCAGACCGGATTCGATCGGTTCGCCTCCGTTGAGGGACGTCTCAAGCACATCGTCGGGGTCACCGACAAATGACTTGATTTTCTGCTGTCCTTTGGTCTCACCGAAGGTGATCACTTCGGATCCCACCGATTTGTTGGCGTCGACTTCCGTAATCACCGAGCCAGTGACCGTGACGCTCGTGGTCCCGCACGTGAATTCCGCGAACGCGCCACCTTCGTTTTCGAGGGAGATCCCTGTCTTGAGCAAGGGGGGACTCCCCGCGCGCTTTTCGAAGATGCCCAGTGTCGCAGTCAGTGCCGGCGAGACTATTTCTTCAGTGCCGGCCCCTGCAGAGGAGCATTCGCCGACGTTGCTCGCGCATTCCGTGAACTTGATAACGAGACCCTCGGTGGACAAGCCATTGATTTCGCCTTCCGCATTCACGTTGCCACAAGTGACGGTCAATGCCGACTTGGCGTGTTTGCCGCTGGGGAGCTTCGTAACGAGTTTCACAGGTGCTTTCGGCGATTGGCTTTCGTCATACGCTTCGCATTCTGCTCTCGTCCACGGCGTGACTGACGGATTCGCCGCGAGCAGGTACTTGTTTTCTGCGCGCTGAGCGAATTCTCTCGATTCCTGTTCGAGTTCCGCCTTTTCGGGTTCAGACGCAGATTCCGCCCTGTGCGCCCGGTTGATCGATTCTTCTTCGGCCGTGATCGCCGCTGTGCAATCGTGGTATTTAGACGAGAATCCCCCGAATTCGGCTTTCCAGATAAAGCCCGGTTTCGGTCCCGGTCCGCCTTCCCATACTCCCTTGGCGGCATTCCCCGTCTCGGTTTTTGTGCATTTGTTGTTGTAGGTCCCGGTTTTCTTCGGCACCGCTTTGCAGTGCCCGAATTCGGGCTGTTCCGCCGCAGCCGTCGCAACGGCCACGGTACTCATTGCGAGGGCTGCCACAAGACATGCCCCGAGAATCTTCAATCGCTTCATCCCGACCCCCTCATTTGGTCCGGTTGTGTTTGCGCTACGCAAGACCGGGAGGGGTGCGGTCTGCTCCCTTGCCCTCCGGTCCCGCACCACCACGGCACGATAGTCTTCGCCCGTCGCGCTGTCAATAGAAATGTGGCGGTTTGCACAGATTCTTCACAGCCGCAACACGCTCTTCAGGGCCGCAAAAAACGGGCTCCGGCCCGCCAGGTGCGCTGCTCAGCGGTAGCGCTCGACGACGGCGTCTGCGACGAGCTCCAAAAGCGCCGAGCGCCCATCGGGGAGCGTGTCCGGCAGCGCGGCCTTCGCCTCTGCGACGACGGCGAGGGCGCGCTCGCGCGCCTCGTCCAGGGCGCCGGTGGCGGCGATCCGCTCGCACAGCTCCTGCGCTTGGCGCGCTCCGCGCATGTCGGCGAGGTCGAGGTCGGCGAGCCTGCTGTCGCGCTCGCGCGCGAGGATCAGCGGCAGCGTGACCGTGCCGTCGAGCAGGTCGGTGCCGCGCGACTTGCCCGTACGCTCGACGGAGCCGGACACGTCGAGCACGTCGTCGAGCATCTGAAAGGCGAGGCCGATGCGCCGCGCGAACGCGCCGAGCTCCTCGGCAAGAGCGCTCGAGGCGCTGCGCGCCGTGAGCGCGCCGAGGCGGCAGGCGGCCTCGAACAGCGCGGCCGTCTTCAGCTCGCAGCGCATCAGGTAGCGCTCAACGGGGACGTGCGCGGCGTACGCGTCCTCACGCTGGAGCAGCTCGCCTTCGGCGAGCGCGGAGCTGGCCTGTGAGAGCGCGCGCAGCTGGGCCGCGTCGTCGTTGCGTGCGAGCTCAGCGAACGCGCGGGAGAACAGTAGGTCGCCCGTGGCGATGGCCGTCTTGCGGCCGGCGGCGGCGGCGACCGTGGGGCGCCCGCGCCGCAGGGGTGCGCCGTCGATCAGGTCGTCGTGGACGAGCGTCGCCGAGTGCACAAGCTCTACCGCGACGGCGGCGCGCACGAGCCGGGACTCGCCGTCGATGGTCTCGGGCGGCCCGCCGGCGGACTCTGCGGCGAGCACGACGAGCAGCGGGCGCAGCCGCTTGCCGCCGGCCAGCACGGTCGCGTTGGCGTGGAAGGCGAGCGGCCGTCCCGCCTGCGCGGTGACTTGCTCGAGGTGGTCCTCGATCCGCTGCATCCGGCGCAGGAGCGTCTCGCCACCACGGCGCATGATCGTCTCGAGCCCATCCACTCCCCCCCCGGGGACGCTCGCCGTCGTTGCTCCCACCACGCTCATCATGCCCGTTCCGGTCCGACCGTGCCGGCGTGGATGGCGACGATGCCTCCAGCCATGATCACGTAGCTGATCTCGAACAGCCCGGCGCGGTCCATGTCGGCGGCGAGCGCGGCCGGTGCGGGGAAGCGCCTGACCGAGCTCGGCAGGTACGTGTAGGCCTGCGCGATCGTCGCGCCCCTGCCCTTGGCGGTGGACGCGCCCGGGCCCTTGGCAGTGAACGGCGCGCGCGCTGCGGCGAGCGCTCCGGTCGCGCGGCCGAGAACGGGCACGATGCGATCGAACCACAGGCGGTAGAAGTGCGACAGTGGGGGGCGCGTGGGCGTCGTGATCTCGAGCACGACTACCCGCCCGCCCGGTCGCACCACACGCACCATCTCCTCGAGCCCACGCTGCAGGTCCTCGAAGTTGCGCACGCCGAAGCCGACGGTGGCGGCGTCGAAGCTGTCATCGGCATATGGCAACGCCATCGCGTCCGCCCATTCAAAGCGCGGGCGCACGCCCTGTGCTCCACCGCCGCCACCACCACCAACACGAATCCCCGCGCCCGCCGCCTTCAAACGCGCGCGGTCGAGCATGCCCTCGGCGAAATCCGCGCCGACGACCTCGCCGTCCGGCCACACGCGCCGCGCGAGCACGAACGCGAGGTCGCCCGTGCCGGTGGCCAGGTCGAGCACGCGAGAACCCGGCCCGATGCGCCCGAGGTCGGCCGCGCGCTCGCGCCAGCGGTGATGCAGTCCGGCGGTCATGGCGCCGTTCATGGCGTCGTAGACGCCCGCGATGCGATCGAACATCGCGCGGACCTCTACAGGCTCGAGCCGCCCGGCCGTCACCCTGTGGTTACTTGAGCAGCGAGAGGAACTTGACGATCGCTTCGAACTTCTTTGCCGGCAGGTTCTTGAACGAGGGCATCGGCGCCGTCGGATCGACGAGCGTGCGCGCGATCGCCTGGCGCGGAATGCGCGCGGCGATATGTGTGAGATCGGGTCCCGGTCCAGCGTTGCCGTTGTCGCCGAGCTTGTGGCAGGCAAGACATCCGGACTGCGCGACCACCTTCCTGCCTTCTTCATAGCCGGCGAGGACCATGCCCCCCTCCTGCTTGACGGCGGTCGGCGTCGCCATTTCGATCGCGGTCGGCGAGCCGGTGTGAGCGCCCGAGTAGGTGAGGTAGGCCATGATGCAGATCGTTGCGACCGCCGAGATGGTCGCGATCGGCCGGCGCTCGGGCCGGCGCTCGGGTCCGCGGTCATAGAACGGCAGCAGGAACAGCAGGATCATGCAGATCGTGGGTATCCCGATCGTCGCCAGCGGCACGATGCTGGGCGTTTTGATCACGCGCAGGACCTCGAACAGGAAGAAGAAGTACCAGTCCGGACGCGGCACGTAGGTGGTCGAGGTGGGGTTCGCCTTGGGCCCGAGCGACGCGCCGAGGACGAGCGACATCGTGATGATGACCGCCATCACCACGCACGCCATCGCACCATCCTTGGCCACGGCGTAAGGGAAGAACGGCTTTCCCTTGCTCTTCAGAAGGGCGTACTCGCGGAGGTATTCCTCCTTCTCGCGCTGGTTCACGCCGCGCCCCTAGACCTCGGTCTCGCGCAGCTCGCGCCGCGGCTCCGCTTTCTGCCACGGCGGCGCCGTCGTGCCGAGCTTGGCCACGAGGTACAGGTGCGCGCCGATCAGCGCCGCGAGCAGGCCGGGCACGATCAGCATGTGGATGGCATAGAAGCGCGACAGCGTGGTGGCGTTGAATTCCGAGCCTCCGCGCAGGAAGTCGTTCAGGTAGGGCCCGACGAGCGGGCCGGTGCCGTTGATCGCCACGCCCACCTCCGTCGCCCAGTAGGCACGCTGGTCGAATGGCAGCAGGTAGCCCGTGAAGGCCATGACCAGGGTGAGGATCAGCAGTACCACGCCAATCACCCAGTTGAGCTCGCGCGGGTACTTGTAGGCGCCGAAGAAGAAGGTCCGGCCCATGTGGGCGAAGACGAGCACGACCATGACGGTCGCGCCCCACAGGTGCATGCCGCGCACGAACTGGCCGAGGAATGCCTTGTTGACGATGTAGCGCATCGATTCATACGCGCCGCCGGCGGGTTCTGGGCGGTAGTACATCGCCAGGAACACGCCGGTCGCGGCTTGGCTGAGGAACGCGAACATCGTCGCCGAGCCGAGCGTGTAGAACCAGTTGGTGCCCTTGGGCACCTTGCGGAACATCATCCAGCGCGCGGCGCCGCTGAGGGAGGTGCGCTCGTCGACCCAGTCGACGATCGTGATGCCCGCCTCCCTGGCGTCGTCCAGCGGGCCGCGTTTGCCGTTCTCCTGTCCGGGTCGCGGCGGCGTCGGCTTCAGCGGCGCGGGCAGCGGCGGGGCAGGGAGTCTCGGCAGCCTGGGCATCGTCGGAGCGCCCGCAGCGATCTAGATCCGGGCGGTCGGCCGCGACGGGTACAGATACTGACCGATCCCGTCGAGCGCCTCACCCGGATCGCGCGGGGAGAAGCGCCGTAGCTGGCTGTTGACGCTGAAGCGCGGTCCCACTTCCACATCTTCACCATTGACCCTCGTGAAGAAGCGGTCGAGCGGGCGGACCGGCGGACCGCCGACGCGCCGCCCTAGCAGATCGTAGACGCCGCCGTGACAGGGACAGATGAAACGCTCGGAGGCGTCAACCCAACGCACCGGGCAGCCGACGTGCGCGCAGCGGCTGGAGATTGCGATGTAGGGGGTGCCTTTGTCGTAGCGATCAGTGTCAATTTCCGGGTTGAACTTGCGCATGTACACGGTCGTCTTGCCCACCTCGCCGAGTTCCGGTGCCACCGTCAGGACCACGGGCACGTAGTTGTTGTCAGGGAACTGGTGGATGTTGCCGACCACTTCCCAGCGGTGCGGGGCCATTTTGAACACCGGCCCGAGCGCGAAGCCGAGGGCGGGAAGGGTGAACGACATGGCGGCGACCGCGCCGGCGCCGTGCGCGGTGCCTGTCATCAGGCGCCTGCGCGTGATCGTCTCACCCTCGAAGGCTCCGGGTATGCGGCGGTCGAGCGTGTACTTCGAGGCCCGCTTATCACGCTTGCTTGGCACGCGCGCAAACAATACCGAGGCGCGATTCAAGAGGGAGCTATAGCGGCGGCGGTGCTTGTGCGCATCGCCTCGAGTGCGCGCGCGTCGTCCGCGAGCAACAGCTCCTTGGCTCGCGCGTGCAGGCGGCTCGCACCCCAGCCGACCGCGCCCGCGCCAGCGGCCCACACGGCCTCGGCGAGCTCGGGGCGACCGGAGCCGTGCGCGAGCGCGCTCAGGGTGATCGTGTCGGCGAGCTCTGCAACCGCCGCTGTGTCGCCGAGCGCGACCAGTCGCGCGAGCCCGATCGCGTAAAGGTGATCGCCGGCGAGCAGCCTGAGGTCCGCCTCTGCCACGCTCACCAGGCGCGGCTCGCCGTAGTGCAGCAGGTAGCCCTCGTAGATCGCCTCCACGAGCAGCTCGTACTCCTCGCGCCTGCCGGCCGCCCGGGGCCCGCGTGCGGCGAGGCCGGCGATCGTCTCCTGCTCGTCTGGAGCGTGCGCGGCGAGCTCGCCCGGGGCCACGAGCGTGGACATCAGGCCACCGCCGTCGAGCAGCAGCGCGCGCAGGCGCTCGAGCCCCGAGCCGGCGCTCGTGCTCTCTGGTCCGCTCACATGTGGCTCTCGGGCGCTCACCTTTGGCTCTCGGGCGAGGAGAGGCAGGCGAAGGCCGCGGCGGCGACCTCTACGGTACGTTCGATGTGCTCGTCTGTATGCGCGAGCGAGGGAAACCAGGCCTCGAATTGCGACGGCGGCGGATAGACGCCGCGGGCGAGCAGCTCCCGGCACCACTGTGCGTGCGCCTCGAGGTCACATGCCCGGGCGTCGGCGAAGGAGCGCACGGGCTGCTCGCTGAAGAAGACTGTCAACAGGCCGGGCATGCTGACGACCTGCACGGGCGCTCCGGCGGCGGCCTCGCGCAGGCCGTCGGCCAGGCGCGCTGTGAGTGCGCCGAGCCGTGCGTATGCGTTCTCGTCGAGCAGCTCGAGCGCGGCCAGGCCGGCGGCGACGGCGAGGGGGTTGCCGGAGAGCGTGCCTGCCTGGTAGACCTCACCAACGGGTGCGAGCATGCGCATAAGCTCCGCGCGCCCGCCGAGCGCGGCTGCTGGCAGGCCGCCGCCGATCACCTTGCCGAGCACGACGAGGTCGCCGCTCACGCCATGTATCTCCTGCGCGCCGCCGCGGGCAACGCGAAAGCCGCTGATCACCTCGTCGAGGATCAAAAGCGCGCCGGTCGCGCCGGCGCACTCGCGCGCCAGCGCAAGGAAGCCCGGGGCGGGCGGGACGAGGCCCATGTTCGCGGGAGCGGGCTCCGCGATGATCGCGGCGAGCTCGTGGCGCTCGACGGCGGCGCGCAGCGCATCGGGGTCGTTCCACGGCACCACCACCGTGGCTGCGGCCGCTGCGCCAAGCACTCCGGGGCTGGCGGGAATCCCCTGCGTGGCGAGCCCCGATCCGGCCTGCGCGAGCAGGCCGTCGGAGTGCCCGTGGTAGGCGCCGGCGAACTTGAGGATGAGCTCGCGGCCGCTGGCCGCACGCGCCAGGCGCACGGCGGTCATGGCCGCCTCGGTCCCCGAGCTCATCGTGCGCAGCATCTCCACGCCGTCCATGCGACGCGCCACCTCCCCGGCGAGCTGCACCTCACCGGCCGTGGGGGCGCCGAAGCTCGTCCCCTTCGCGGCCGCCTCAGCGATCGCGGCGAGGATGTGCTCGTGGGCGTGGCCGTGGATCGCGGCGCCCCACGAGCAGACGTAGTCGATGAAGCGGTTGCCGTCGACGTCGACGAGCTCGGCGCCTTCCCCGCGTGCGATGAACACGGGCTCGCGACCGATCGAGCGCATCGCTCGCACGGGCGAGTTGACCCCGCCCGGAATCAGCTCCTGGGCACGACGGTAGAGCTCGGCCGAGCGCGTGTCGGTGAGCGAGGCCGTCATGCGAACTCTCCAGGCGTCTCGGTCATCGCTCGAGCGGCTTCGCGGGTACCACGACCAGCAGCATAGGCTCGTCCTCAGGACGGGAACGCGCCGATGGGTCTAGGATCGGCCCGGTGAGAGTGCCCGGTGTGCCTGTTCGCATGGGGGTCGTGGGCGCGGCCTGCGCGATCACCGCGCTCGGTGGATGCGGTGGCTCGAGCAATACGACGACGAGCTCGTCGAGCACGCCTGCAAAGGCGGCCGTGGCCCCCTCCGCAAAGCCTCCGCCAGGCGCCCCGCCCGCCCTGCGCGGCGTGCGCGGGCGAGTGCTCTCGGCCGGCGAGCTTCCGGGCTACACGCCAGGGACGCGGGTGCTCGGCATCAACGCCGCGAGCTGGGTACATGAGGAGGAACTGCCGGGCGCTCAGCAGGCCGCGGAAACCGCGAGGCTGCAGGGCCTTGGGCTGATCGCCGCGATCCGCGAGCATCTGAGCCCCGCGAACGGGAGCGCCGCGGAAGCGCTCTCGATCGTCGAGCAGTTCCGCTCGCCCGCCGCGGCGGGCACCGAGCTCGCCTTCGAGGTCCGCAACGGTATGGGACCTGGCGCGAGGGAATTCGCCGTTCCGTCCATTCCGGGGGCGCGCGGCTTCGGTGGATCCAGCTCGAAAAGCTCCGGCATCAACGTCGCGTTCGCGAAGGGCGCCTACTACTACCTCGTCGGCGCGGGCTGGCCGGCCGGGACTCCCGCTGCGCCGACGCGCGCCGCGTTGATCGCGGCCGCGCTGAGCCTCTACGATCGCGTCAGCGCCTGAGCGAGCCTCGAGCCTGGCCTCGGGCAGCGGGCGTCAGGCGTGCTCGCGTTCCCAGGCCTTGTAATCGGCGGTGAAGTAGAGCAGGCGGATCTTCTTGAACTCGGTCGAGGAGTAGAGCGTGGCGCGCTCGTCTATCCCGGTCATCTCGGCGATCGTGTCGAGCACGGCGTCGCACTCGTCCTTGGAGCGCCCGTGGGCCATCGTGAAGACGGAGTACGGCCAGTCCTCGTAGGTGGGGCGCTGGTAGCAGTGGGAGATGCCACGCACGGCAGCCATGCGGCATCCGACCTCGGCGATCTGCTCGTCGGGGACCTTCCACACGCCCATGCCGTTGGCCGAGAAGCCGGCGCGGCGGTGGTAGAGGATGGCGGCTACGCGGCGCAGGATGCCTCGCTCGCGCATGCCGGCGAGGTGCTCGAGCAGGCGCTCTTCGCTCAGGCCGAGCTCGGCGGCGGCCGGAGCGTAGGGCTCGGGTATGACCGCCATGTCACCCTGCAGCGCGCGGATCACGGCGATGTCGAGCTCGTCGTAGGGCTGCGGGTCGAGCTCTACCGGCCCCGCAACCTCGGCGGCGGCGCTGGCGAGCGCGTCGGTGTCACCCTCCATCTCGAGGTCCATGCGGATCTTGAAGAGCTTGAGCGTGGGCAGCTGGCGCACGGACTCGGCGCCGGCCTCGCGCGCGAGCACCTCGAGCGTGCCCTCGAGGCCGAGCTTCGAGTCGGGCTCGGTGGCGATCGTGAACCACAGGTTGAACTCGTGGCTGCGCAGGTAGTTGTGGGATACGCCGGGGTGCGCGTTGATCACCTGGGCGGCGCGGTGGGGGTGCTCGGGATCGACCTTGGCGGCGACGAGCATCGAGGAGTAGCCGAGAGCGCGCGTGTCGAAGATCGGCGTGACCTGGCGGATGATGCGCTTGTCGAGCAGCCGCTGCACGCGCCTCATGACCTCCTGCTCGGGCAGATGCGCCAGTTCGGCCACGGCGCGGTAGGGGCGGGGGGCGATCGGGAAGCTGCCCTGCATCAGGTTGAGCAGCTTGCGGTCGGTCTCATCGAGGGGTATGGCCGCGCCGTCGTTGCGGCTGCGCAGCTTTGGGATCGCCGCGCTCGCGCGCTCGGCGTCGGCTTTGCTCAGCTCTACTCTGCTAGCCATCGCGCGGCGTCCTTTGCGTGGTAGGTGATGATCGTGTCGGCGCCGGCGCGGCGCAGCGAGGTGAGGATCTCGAGCACGATGGCGCGCTCCTCGATGTAGCCGGCGGCCGCGGCGGCCTTGACCATGGCGTACTCGCCGCTGACGTTGTAGGCGGCGACGGGCAGGCGTGTCGCGCGCTTGACGGCGCTGATCAGATCGCCGTAGGCGAGGGCGGGCTTGACCATGACCATGTCGGCGCCCTCCTGCACGTCGAGCAGGGCCTCGCGGACGGCCTCGCGACCGTTGGCGGGGTCCATCTGGTAGCCGCGACGATCGCCGAAGGCGGGAGCGGAGTCGGCGGCCTCGCGGAAGGGGCCGTAGAAGGCGGATGCGAACTTGGCGGAGTAGGCGAGGATGGGCGTCTCAGGGAAGCCCTCGCCGTCGAGCTCTGAGCGGATCGCGCGCACGCGCCCGTCCATCATGTCCGACGGCGCGACGATGTCGGCGCCGGCGCGCGCGTGGCTAACGGCAGTGCGGGCGAGCAGCTCGAGGCTCGCATCGTTGTCCACGGAGCCGTCCTCGCAGAGCACGCCGCAGTGCCCGTGCGTGGTGTACTCGCACAGGCACACGTCGGTGATCACGAGCAGCTCCGGCACGGCCTGCTTGATCGCGCGCGTGGCGAGCTGCACGATCCCCTCCTCCTCCCAGGCGCCGCTGCCCTGCTCGTCCTTCTCGGCGGGCAGCCCGAACAGCACCAGCGCCGGGATCCCGAGCGCGGCTGCCTCGCGCGCCTCCTCGACGAGCGCCGCAAGCGACAGGCGCTCGATACCGGGCATCGTGGCGATCGCCTCGCGTCCGCGCCTGGACGCCGCGCCGGCGCCCGACTCGGCCTCGCTGACGAACACGGGCAGTGCGAGCGCCGCCGCGCGCAGGTCGGTCTCGCGCACGAGCCCGCGCAGCCCGGCGGTCGCGCGCAGCCTGCGCATGCGCGTCTGGGGAAAGGCCATGACATCCGAGGATACCCCGTCTCCTGATCAGTTTTATGAGGCGCCTGCGGCGCCGGGATGGTTTGCGCAGCTCCGTCACTCGAGCTCGCGCAGGCCGAAGCGGGCGAGCGCTGCGAACGCGGCGGCGAGCACGGCGAGGTGGACGAGCGTGAGCCAGAGCGCCGGCGAGGAGCCGTTGACGGCGCTGTCGAGTGCCTGCAGGGCGGCCTTATAGGGGAACACGAACGAGATCGTGGCGATCACGTCGTGGAGGCCACCCGAGACGGAGGCGGCGGGGACGAGGGCGAGGAAGGCGAGCGGCAGGGACAGGGCGAAGGCGAGCAGCGAGGCCGCGCGCACCTCGCGCGCGAGCGCGCCGATGGCGAGGCCGAGGGCGGCGAGCGCGATCGCGGCGAAGGCGAGTGCGAGCAGCCACGAGCCGACGCGGCTCCAGGAGAGCGTGACGAACGCGCCGATGCCGGCGAGCATGGCGAAGGCGATCGGGAGCGAGCAGCCGGCCGCGAGCAGGATCTTCTCGGCCAGCAGGGCGGTGCGCGAGATCGGTCCGCGCAGAAGGCGCGAGAGCGCGTGCTCTTCGCGCTCGAGCGCCAGCGCGCCGGCGGCGAGCAGAATGCTGATGAACATCAGCGAGAGGCTCACGGCGACGACGACCGCGAAGCTGCTCAGTGGCGTGCGGCGCCCGCGTAGCAGCACCTCGTGCACACGGATCGGCTGGCCGATCGTCGCGAGCACGCGGCTGGCCGCGAGGAGGTTCTGTGCGGCGAAGCCGGCGAAGGCGTCGATCCGTTCGAGCTCGCGCCGGTCGCGTCCGTGCGGCTGGCGGGCGGCCACGGCGGCGATCAGTGAGGGGATCCGCTGCAGGCCGATCAGCGCTTCGGGGGCGCCGATGACGCCGAGCGAGCCGCCGTCAAGGAGGGTCTTGATGACGCTCCTGGCGCTCTGCTGGACCTGCGCCGAGAAGGCCAGGTTGGCCTGGGCGAGCGCGGATTCGAGCGTCGAGCGCGCGAGCGACTGCTCGAGCGCGTTGCCGTTGTAGAGGATTTCCACCTGCGCCTGGGCGAGGTCGGAGGCGAGCTTCACCGCGAGGTCCGCCGGGATCACGACGGCCGCGACGGCGCTGCCGCCCTCGACCGCCTGGGCTGCGCGGGCGCGTGTCGGCTCGGGCACCGCCTGGACCTGGTCGAACAGCTCTGTGAGGTACTGCGCGAGCGGGATCTGCTGGCCTGCCACGCGCAGGGTCTGCCCGGGCGGCGTCTCGTTGACGATCGCCACGCGCGCTCGCGCCGGGCTGCGCGAGATCGCGAGGCCGAGCAGCAGGGCGATCGCGATCGGGTAGAGGACGAGCAGCGCGCAGAGCAGGCGCGAGCGGCCGAGGATCAGCAGGTCCTTGCGCAGCAGCGCTCTCACAGCGTGTCCTCCGGCTATGCGCGCTCGCGCAGGAAGCGCACGAGCGCTCGCTCGAGATCGCCGTCGGGTTCCTCGGAGCCCTCGCGCATGAGCGCGGCGGGCTCTCCGTCGAACAGCAGGGCGCCGTCGGCGAGCACGAGCACGCGGGTGGCGTGACGCTGGGCCTCGGTGACGTTGTGAGTGGAGAAGATCACGCTCGTGCCGGCGCCCACGCGCGCGAGCAGGAACTGCCACAGGCGCTCGCGCTGGCCGGGGTCGAGCGCGGCCGAGGGCTCGTCGAGCGCGAGCACGGGAGGCTCGGCGATCAGGCCGAGGGCGATGTTGACGCGCTGGCGGTTGCCGCCGGAGAGGCGCGCGACGGGCTCGCGTGCGCGCTCGGACAGGCCGGTCTGCTCGAGCATCGCGGCGACGGCTCGGGCGGGCTCATCGACGCCTTCCAGAACGGCGAACAGCTCGAAGTTCTCGGCGACGGAGAGCTTGGAGTAGAGCGCCGGGGACTGCGGCACCCAACCGGCGGCGCGCGCGCTGGAATGGGTGACGCTGCCTGCGCTGGGCGCGTGCACGCCCGCGATGATCGATAGCAGCGTGGTCTTGCCGGCGCCGTTGGGGCCGACGAGCGCTGCCAGCTCGCCCGGGCCGAGCTCGAAGCTCACGTCTTCGAGCGCGGGCCGGGTCGCGCCCTCGCGGCGAGCGCTCCCGTAGCGCTTGGACAGCCCCTCGACGGCGAGCACGGCGCTCACAGCACGTTGCTGGGGCCCGCTCCGCCGGCGTCCCCGCGGTTCCACGGTTCCAGCGC
Source organism: uncultured Solirubrobacteraceae bacterium (assembly GCA_963722435.1). GTDB lineage: Bacteria > Actinomycetota > Thermoleophilia > Solirubrobacterales > Solirubrobacteraceae > Palsa-744. The sequence continues at coordinate 940,794 of CAVRKZ010000002.1, forward strand.
GAGGTGGCGGTTCAGATACACCGCCGTCTGGCGCAGCACGGCCACGATCGGCAGGGCGATGAGCGCGCCGATGACCCCGTAGAGCTGCAGGCCGAGCAGCAGCGCGAAGATCACGAGCAGCGGGCTGATGCGCAGCGTGTGGCCGAAGATCTGGGGGGCGACGACGTGCCCCTCGAGCTGCTGCAGGCCGATGAACAGGAGCGCCACCCACAGGGCGACGATCGGTTCTGTGAGCAGCGCGACGATCACCGGCGGGAAGGCGCCGAGGAACGGCCCGACGTACGGGACGAGCTCCATGACGCCGTAGAAGAGCGCCATCGCGAGCGCATATTTGCGCCCGTCGGGGAAGATGCCGATGACGCCGAAGACGTACAGGCTGACCCCGGCGGAGGCGCCCATGACGGCGCTGAACAGCAGCTGCCCGCCGATGTAGCGCGAGACGGCCCGCTGCACGAGCGTCGGGTAGTCATCGGCGGGCGTGCCGTCGCCCTCGGGCATCGCGCGCCGCACGAGCCTGCCGATGCGCTCCCCGTATATGAGCATGTACACGGACAGCACGAACACGAGCACGAGGTCGAAGATCGCGCCGGCTGCCGCGGTCAGCAGGCTGCCGAACGAGGAGGCGAGTTTGCCGGCGCTCTTGGCGACTTTGTCCTGCACGCTCTGCAGCGCGGTCTTCCCGGGCCTGACGAGGTTCAGGTGGATGCCGAGGTGCTCCATCGAGCGCTGGAAGCTCGCGAGCGTGCTGTTTGCTTCGTCGGCTATCCGGGGCAGGTTGTGGGTGAACGTGCGCACCTGGTTGGAGATAGGGTTGGCCAGCAGCACGCCGACTCCGCTCAGCATGAGGAAGAATGCGACGTACACGGCCAGCACCGCCAGGCCGCGCGGCACGCGCGGGCGTTGCAGGTATGCGACGGCGGGGTTGAGGATCAGCGCGATGAGCGCCGCGACGATGAAGATGACGAGGACTTTTCCGGCCGCTTTTGCGAGCGCCCACAGCGCGAGCAGGGCGAGCGGGAGCAGCACGAGCTGGATCCAGCGCGGCACGACGACGCGCGCGGGCTCGCGCTGGGCGGCGGCGCTGTCTGCGATCTCGCGCTCCTGCGCCTTCGGCGGCTCGGCCGGTTGCTCGCCTGACTGTCCCGGCGAGGCGCTCTCGGAGACGCTTCTCACCTACCTGCCACCATCGTCAGAGTATGGCTGAGCCCCAGGCGACCGCCGCCGCGGGCGGGGGGGAGCCAGAGGGCGAGAGCGTCGCGGCGGGCGCGGCGCGCATCCTGTTCGTAGGCGACGTGGTTGGCGGCCTGGGCAGGCACACGCTGCTCGACTGCCTGCCCGTGCTGCGCGAGCGCCTGGCGCCGACGTTCGTGATCGTCAACGGCGAGAACGCGGCGGGTGGCCTGGGGATCACACCGAAGAACGCCGATCAGATGTTCGCGGCGGGGGTCGACGCGATCACGCTCGGAAACCACACGTATCACCGTCGCGAGATCTATCCCTACCTGGCGAGCAACGGGCGCATCGTGCGGCCAGCCAACTTCCTGCGCTCGCAGCCCGGCAAGGGCACATGCGTGGTCGAGCACGACGGTGTGCGCCTGGGCGTCGTGAACCTCAGCGGCAACCTGTTCCTACGCGCGGGGCGCTCGGCGTTCACCGAGATCGAGCCTGCGCTGAGCGAGCTCGAGGGGGTGGATCACGTGCTCGTGGACATGCACGCGGAGGCGACCTCGGAGAAGGTGGCGATGGGATGGCACCTCGACGGTCGCGTGACGGCGGTGCTCGGCACGCACACCCACGTGCCGACAGCGGACGCGCGCGTGCTTCCTGGCGGCACCGCGTACATCACCGACGTCGGCATGACGGGGCCGCGAGGCGGCGTGATCGGTGTCAAGCGCGAGCAGGCGATCGAGTCGCTGCTCACGCAGATGCCCGTGCGCTTCGAAACCTCCGAGGAGGATCCGTGGCTGATGGGCGTGCTGATCAGCTGCTCGCGACCGCTGCGCGCCGACTCGATAGAGCAGGTGCTGATGCCGCGGCCCGTGATGGTGGCGCAGACGGGCTGAGGCTCCCGAGCAGGGCGAGCATGAGCGCTCCGAAGAACCACGGTATGTACAGGTAGAACCAGTGTTCGATCGCTAGCTGCTCGGCGATCAGGACCGCCGCGCAGGCCGCGGCGAGGCCCACGAGGTCCGCGCGGCGTGGCGCCAGCGCGAGGGCAATCGCGAGCAGGGCGGCGGCGAGCTCGGCGGCGAGCTCGAGCGAGTGCAGTCCGTAGAGCCCCCATACCGAGAACGGCGAGCCGCGATTTGACTGATAGACGAGCGTGCGCTCGTAGATCTGATGCAAGCTGTTGTGGGCGAGCGCGGGGATCGACACGAGCGCGACCGTGGCGGCGAAGGCGAGCGCATAGAGAGCGAGCGAGCGAGCGCGTTGCCAGCGCGAGCCGCTGAGGCCGTGGGTGGCAAAGAGCGGTGCGAGCGCGAGCGGTGCGAACTTCGTCAGCGCCGCGAGCGCGCCGAACACGCCGCGCCCCGCGAGCGCGAGCCTCGAGCGGTAGCTCGCGAGCACCAGCGCCACCAGCACGAGCGCGCCCACGAGCGTGTCGTTGGAGTTGCTCTCGAGCGAGAACAGCGTGAACGGGTAGGCGACCCACGCGTACGCGAGCACGATGCCGAGCGTCGGCCCGCGCAGCCGGCGCCCGAGCATGAACATGAGGGCGGTGGCCAGGAGGTCGAAGAAGATCGCCGCGGCGTGCGCCGCGGGCAGATCGTCCCAGGTCCCGCTCCAGCCGAAGATCTGCTCGAAGGGGACGTAGGCCTCGTAGTTGGCGGGGCCGTAGGTGTCCCCGTGTTCGTTGTCCGCCGGCCAGCCCCTGTAGAGCGGCTCGTCGTGGGCGATCTTGCTTGCTCCGATCACGCCCGCGTAGCCGACGTCGATGACGTTCGAGTCGGTGACGTTGAGCGCGATGCGAAAGCCGAGCAGGAAGACGACGCCGACCGCGAGCCAGGAGACGGGCACGAGCAGGCGCAGACTCGGCCCGCCGGCGCGCCCTGCGCGCGCGCGGCGGGCCAGCGCGAGCATGCGCGCGAGCAGGTACAAGAGCGGCGGGTAGGCGAGCGGCACCGACGCATAGATGTGGGCGTGGTTGAAGAACGCGAGCGAGACCGAGAAGGACAGCAGCACGAGCAGGTCCAGGTGCAGCAGCGAGAACGGCCGCCGCGGGTTGACGAAGGGCGCCATGAAGAGCACGCACAGCGGCAGCCACACGTACAGCGCGTTGACGTGCTCGCCGAACGCGCCGGGATAGCCGCGCGCCATCGACCACGCGATCTGATAGCCGGTCCACTGTTCGACGACCCGTCCGGAGAGGTCGTCGATGATGACGAGGCCGATCTCCTTCTTGCCGTCTTTGCTGAAGTAGCTGACCTGCCACTGCAGCGCGCCCTTCAAGTAGGTGTCTCCGAAGGAGCCCGCGTATTCGGCGCGCACGGCGCGCATCTTCGGCAGGCGATCGGCGATCGCGAGGACCTGCTCGGAGGAGAGCCTGTGCGCTGCCGGTGGCACGGTCGACAGCGGCACGGAAGTGACCGCTTCAGAGCTCGTCGAGGCCGCGCTCGCGCTCCCCGAAGCCGCTACGCGCCCGCTCCCCGGCGCCGTCCGGCTGCGCGCGCCGGCGTGCGCGCCGGACTGCACTCGGGACTGCGCGCCGGCCTGCGCGCCGGGCGCGACGGCGGCGTGCGCGCCGGGCGCGACGGCGGCCATCGCGAGTGTGGCGAGGAGCAGAGCCTTTGCGAGCGGACGCACGTGAGGCGAGCGTAACGAGCGTTGCCTCAGTGCGGCTGAGCCACCCCGAAGTGCTCCACGATCAGCGGCGCAAGGTCGCGGATCGCCCACTGCGAGGGCTCGGGCTCGGGCAGCGCGACGCCGTGCATGACGAGCGCGCCCAGCGAGTCGCTCGCGTGTAGAGAGCCGTGGCTGCCACCGCCGACATGGGCCTGGCCGCCCCAGTCGGCGAACTCGAAGCCGGGCGTCGCCGACAGCAGCACCTCGCCGGCGGTGCGCGAGTTGAGCGCCGCCCACGCGCGCGCGAGCGCGTCGGGATACGCGGGCGTCTGCAGGCGGCCGTCCTCGACGGTCGCATCGATTGCCGCGAGCTCTCCCTGGAGCTCCCACGCGCCGCCGCGCTCGTCGCGCAGCTCACCACCGGGCGCGAAGCGCAGCTCGCCGTGCAGCGCACTCGAGATGACGGCCTCGCGGGGGGCGTCGTGGGCGTCGCGCTCGAGCCAGATCACGAGGTCGACGCCCTCAATGGCGAGCGCACGCGTGACCACGGAGGCGCGCATGGCGTCGCGCTCGGACTCGTGTAGCGCGTAGACCATCGCGGCGCGCTGGGACGGGCAGACGGCGATACGCGGCTCCTCCTTGCTCGCGCGCTCGGAGGAGCCCGGGCGTGCGGGGCCGAGGACGCCGAGCTCGGCGAGCTCCTCCTGCAGCGTGATCGCGTCCGTCACCGGCGCCTGCGAGTGGTCGGCCATCGCGATCACGGCGTGCTCGCGCAGGAACTCCTCGACGCCGCCGGCGGCGTTCATCACGCGTGCGAGCTGCAGGTCGGCCTGCCCGATCGACTGCACCTGCGCCTCGGGGCCGCGCTTGTGCGAGAACCAGTCGTTGTCGGGCAGCGACAGCAGCAGGAAGTCGAACAGGTCGTGCTCGACCATGTACGCCGAAACGCAGCCGGAGTGGCGGTCGCGTACGCCCGGCATGCCCAGGTTGGAGCGACAGCCGGTGCGCCGGGAGGCGAAGATGTCGGCGTAGAAGAGCTCGCGCGGGCCCATCACCGAGTGGCGTATGAGAGTCGAGGCCACGCGCGTGAGCGCCGTGTCGCGCTGGGGCTCGTGACGGTGGCGCCCGCGGTACATCAGGTAGGTCGTTCCCGCCGTACGCACGCCGGCGTCGTCGAGCGTCTCGAACACGGTCGGCGTGTCGAGGGATAAATGAGCGCGGTTCATGTTGTAGACGGTGTCCGTGAGCTGGCGCGCGATGCCGACGCGCTGGGCGGCGCGAAAGCTCGAGCCGTACTCGATGTAGCGATGCTCCTCGCGGTGAAACCAGTTCATCCCCGGGATCTCGTGCGCGTCGGGCGTGGCGCCCGTGACGATCGAGGCGGCGCACACGGGCGTTACGGAGGGGAAGGCGGCGACGCACGCCGGCACGTAGCACCCGCCCTCGACGAGGCGCTCGAGCACCGGCGCCACGCCGGCGGCGATCGCACGCTCGAGCATCGCCGGGGCCATCGCGTCGATCACGCAGAGGACGAGCTTGGAGGGCCGGGAGGCCACCGTTCAGCGACGCAGGACGCGCAGCCCCGCGTACTTCTCCTGCCCCCGCCCGCGCCCGCGCCAGGCGAAGGCGGCGAGGGCCGCGACGGCGATGTAGCCGAGTGGATGCAGGACGGCTACCAGGGCCGCCACGAGCAGGGCCGCGGCGTCGAGGTACACGGTCAGCGCCTCGCGCGCACCCCGCTCGGCGAGCCGCGCACGGACACGCACAATCACCGGCCAGGCTGCGCGCTGGGCGAGCCCGGCGATGAAGAAGCCTCCCGCGAGGCCGGGCCACCATGTATCGCCGTGCGCAGCGAGCGTGCCTGCGAACAGGACCGCGCCAGCCCCCAGCCCAAGCCCTGCCAGCGAGGCGCCAAGCGGATCGACCGGCTGGTTGCGATCGGAGGGGTCGATCGTGGGCGCCAGCGCGAACACGATCTGCAGCGCATAGGCGAGCGCGAGCGCGACCGTCGCCGCCAAAAGCCACCAGTCGGACTGCAAAAAGTGAAACGTGTGTCCCGCGAAGCTCACCCCGAGCGTCTTCGCCGAGGCGAGCGCTCCCGCAAGCAGAACCGGCAGGAAGGGGCGCAGGCCGCAGGCGGCCGCCAGCCCGGCGCCGAGACCGATGTAGAAGACGATGCCGTTCATGCGAAGTGGCTGCAACCGGTGCGCTACCGTGCGCTCATGCGCACCCTAAAGGGCACCCCCCCTCCGGGAGGACCCTCCCTCCAGGAGGACAAGCAGGCAGGCGGGCAGGACGATAGACGACGCACCCGGCCGGCCGCGCACGAGCTTGCCCGCTACGAGGCGTTGTTCGCGGCGCGCACCAGCGGCATGAAGAGCTCGGCGATGCGCGAGATGATGGCCCTGACAGAGCGTCCGGACGTGATCTCGCTGGCGGGCGGGCTGCCGGACACGAGCACCTTCCCGCCGGAGCTGTACGCAAAGCTGATGGCCAAGGTCGCGGCGGACTCGACGGCGCGCGCGCTGCAGTACGGCCCGACCGAGGGGATGGCCGCGACCGTGGACTGCATCGTGCAGGTGATGGCCCAGGAGGACACGCTCGTGGACCCCTCCGAGGTGATCGTGACGACCGGCGGCCAGCAGGTGATCGACCTGGTGTGCAAGACGCTGATCGACCCCGGAGACGTGATCATCGCCGAGGCGCCCACCTACCCGGGGGCGGTGCCCACGTTCAGCGCCTACCAGGCGCAGGTCGAGCAGATCGACGTGGACGCGGACGGCATGCCGATCGATGCCCTGGAAGCCACGCTCGACCGCTTGCAGGAGCAGGGCAGGCGACCGAAGTTCATCTACGTGATCCCCAACTTCCAGAACCCCGGCGGTGTCACCCTGTCACTGGCGCGCCGCCAGCGGCTTGTGGAGGTCGCGCGCGAGCGCGAGCTGTTGGTGCTCGAGGACAACCCCTATGGCCTGCTGCGCTACGAGGGGGAGCCGTTGCCGACGCTGTACTCGCTGGATGCGAAGGCCGGCGGACGTGACGGCGGCTCGGACCTGGTGATCTACCTGGGCACGTTCTCCAAGATCCTCTCGCCCGGCCTGCGCCTCGGTTGGGCCGTGGCGCCGCGGCCGGTGCTGGAGAAGTTGAACCTGGGCAAACAGGGAGCCGACCTGTGCTCCTCGTCGGTCACGCAAATGTTCGTGGCCGCGTACTTCGCCGAGCGAGGCGCAGACGGCCAGCCGGCGTGGCTCGAGTACCTCGAGCGACTGCGGAAGCTCTACCGCGCGCGCAGGGACACGATGCTCGAGGCGCTGCAGGAGCACCTGGGCGCCCGCGCCAGCTGGACGACACCCGCGGGCGGCCTGTTCGTGTGGGCGACGCTCGACGACGGCGTGGACACCACCGACCTGCTGGCGCGCAGCGAGGGGGTGGCGTTCGTCCCCGGTCGCGCCGCCTACGTTGACGGGCGCAGGGGCTCGTCTTCGATGCGCTTGAACTTCGCCGGAATGCCCGACGCGGACATCCGCGAGGGGTTGCGGCGCATCGCCCGCGTGATCGGCCCCGACACCGGGCTGCTGGGTGCGTTGACGGGATCGTCACGAGCGCCAGCGAGCGAGAGTGCGAACGCGGACGTACCCCCTGCGGACGCGGACGTACCCCCTGAGGCGGCACTCCCCCTCCGGGAGCGCGGGCAGGCGGGGAGACTGGCTGACATCATCGAGCTGCCCCGTTCAGCAGATGCTCGGCCTGGCCTGCCCCGCGACGGGAAGCCTGCGCCGCGTCGCCGCCAAGACGGATGACGGGCACTCCCCGGGAGGACAGGCAGGCACGCAGGCGCGTGGCAGTGCTCCAGGGCGGGGGTTCGCTCGAGCGCTCCGTGTCCCTGCGCTCGGGGGCTCGGGCGCAGAGCGCGCTACGCGCGCTCGGGCACGACGTCGTGGCGATCGACGCCGGACCCGCGCTCGTGAGCGAGCTGCTCGAGACCGGTGCGGAGGTGGCTTTCGTGGCGCTGCACGGCAGCGACGGGGAGGACGGGACCGTGCAGGCGTTGCTCGAGGCGATCGACGTTCCCTACACCGGGTCGGGGCCGGCGGCGTGCATGCGCTGCACCGACAAGGCGCTGGCGAAGTACGCGCTGCGCGAGGCGGGCATCCCGACGCCTGAGTTCGCGGCATTCAAGGAGAGCGCGATCAAAGACCTGGGCGTGGCCGCCGCGCTGCCCAGCTTGGAGCTCGGCATCGGCTTCCCGATGGTGGTCAAGCCAGCCAGCCAGGGATCGGCGCTGGGCGTGAAGTTCGCGCGATCGAGCGAGGCGCTGCCGGGAGCGATCGTGGGGGCCTTGTCCTATGACCGCAAGGTCGTGCTCGAGCGCTACGTGAATGGGCGGGATCTGGCGGTTTCCGTGCTCGAGGCCGAGACCCCGGAGAAAGGGGCGGGGACGACCTCGCCTGTGGCTCTGCCCGTTGTGGAGGCGATTCCGCGCGAGGAGGAGTTCTACAACTACGAGTCCCGCTACGAGATTGGCATGACCACGTTCGTGTGCCCAGCGGAGCTGGGAGCCGAGACGACCGAGCGCGCGCAGGACCTGGCATTGAAAGCGTACGAGCTGCTCGGCTGCCACGGCGTCGCGCGCGTGGACCTGATGCTCGAGCGCGACACCGGCGAGCTATGGGTGCTCGAGGCAAACGTGGTGCCCGGCCTCACCGAAACGAGCCTGCTGCCGCTGGCGGCGGACGCGGCCGATATCGGCTTCGACGAGCTCATCGAGCGCATCCTCACCAGCGCGTTTACCCGCTAGAGAGACTACGTGTGGTGACCGGCGCCAACAGGGCCGGACGAAGCCTGGCGCGAACGTGTCTCCCGAAACTCAGGAGTCCCCGGCAGCGAAGTCCTCCGGGCTCACCTGGTCGAGGAACTCCTTGAACTTCTCGACCACGTCCTCGGACTCCTCGACGTCGTGCTCGAACTCGATCGCCGACTCGGAGATGACCTCCTCGGCGGCGTAGATCGGCGCACCGGAGCGCACGGCGAGGGCGATCGCGTCACTGGGGCGCGAGTCGATCTCCAGCTCGCGCCCGTTGACGCTGAGCGTGATCGAGGCGAAGAAGGTGTTCTCGCGCAGCTCCGTGACCGACACCTGCGTGCACTTGACGTCGAGCTCCCCGAGGATGTCGCACAGCAGGTCGTGGGTCATCGGGCGGGGCGTGCCGGCGCCCTGCAGCTTCATCAGGATCGACGCCGCCTCAGGGTGGCCGATCCAGATCGGCAGGAACTTGTTGCCGTCAACAGTCTTCAGGAGCACGATCGGCTGCTTGCCAACCATGTCGAAGCTGACGCCGTAGATCACCATCTCCTGCACGAGGGTCCTCCGAGGGCGGAAAGATCAGAGTATAGGTTCCCCCCGCAGCGCCGCCGAACGCGCGAGCGCAGCCTGCGACGGCTCAAGGAGAGCTGCAATCGCCCCGACTCAGCGAAAGCTCCAGAGCTTGTTCCCGATGAAGTTGAGCGGCATCGACAGTGCCACCGCGATCGCCTGCGCCGGCACCTTTGCGACGCTGGCCCCCTGCACGAGCAGAGTCAGCGTGAGGAGGCTGAAAACCTCCGCCAGGAGACTCACGAGCAGGAAGCGGACCGCCTGCGAGTGGGCGCGACCGTCACGCGCGTCGAACGTCCAGTGGCGGTTGAGCACGAAGTTGTTGATCACCGCGACGAGCCACGCGATCACATTGGAGAGGCGGTAGTCGACGCCTCCGGGGTGAACCAGCAGCGTGTACACCGCCACGTTGACCACGAAGCCGACGGCTCCGACGATGCCGAAGCGAACCAGCTGGAGCCAGTTCGCCGGGCGGCGCAAACCGGAGATGAGGCGGACGTGCGGGCGCATCTGCACGGCCGTGACTTCCTCGCGCATCGCACCAGCCTAGCGACCCATCCTGGCGGACCCTGGCGCTAGCCTAGTCCCCATGAGAGCGCTGCGCCCGGGCATCTCCGCGTTCGGCTGCCTGCTGGCGGCCGTCGCGCTCGCCGGCTGCGGCGAAGCCGCCGTGGGCTCGGGCGTGCACACGCCGCCCGCCAGCTCGCAGACGGGCGCACCGGCACGCACCGACGGCGCCGACCCGCCGGCGGGGGCGGGGGCCACGGCCGGGGCGGGGGCGGCCAGCGCCACTGCGACCGCGCCCGCAAGCGCCAAGGAGGTCGCCGACCCGCTCGAAGCCGACAGCTATCCCGTGCCCGCGTCGGTCAAGCACGCGAGCGCCGCCACGCCGACGAAGGCCGGGGAATCGATCGTCGCCGCGGGCGCTCCCTCGAACGCGGAAATCCGCAGCGAGCTCAAAGAGATGCAGGCCGTCGAACGGAGCGCCCGCCAGACGCGCAAGCTGGACCTCACGCCCGTGCCGGGCGGAGAGTCGATCGGCGGCAACGGCACGCTCCCGATCCCCACCAACGTGCCGGAAGTTGTGCAGAAGGTCGTCGCCGGCGCCAACGAGATCGCCGACTTCCCGTACGTGTACGGCGGCGGGCACGCCTCCTTCGTGGACAACGCCTACGACTGCTCGGGCTCGGTCAGCTATGCGCTGGCCGCCGGTGGCCTCTTGAGCGCCCCGGAGACCTCGGGGCAGCTCGAGAGCTGGGGCGTGCCGGGGCCGGGGCGCTACATCACCGTCTACGCCAACGCCGGGCACACCTACATGTATGTAGACGGCATCCTCTATGACACCGCCGGGCGCAGCGGCCCTTACGCCTCGCGCTGGCAGGTCGCACCGACCGACAACGAAGGCTACGTAGTGCGTCACTGGCCGGGGCTGTAGCGGTGGCGCTCGCGCTCGGACACCTCGCACACCTCACCTCCGTGGCACTGGTGCTCGCGCTCGACGGCGAAGCCGAAGGCGCGAACAGCACCGGCCTCGGCATCATCTCCGTCGTCTCGATCGCGATCGGCTACGTCGGCCTGTTCGCGCTGTGGTGGTTCGTCTTTCGCGACAAGTCGCGCGCGCGGCGCAAGAAAGACCGCTCCGAGCGCTAGCGCCGGCGCGAAACTCGAGCAGGCCTCGGCGCGGGCTCGCGCCGGAATCGCGTCGCGCGCGTCAGCCGAGCGTCGCGGTGGTGAGCACGGTGGTCGTCAACGGGCTCTTGCTGGTGGCGTTTCGGACCTGCAGGCGCAGCATCAGGGAGACCTGGCGGACGCGCCGTAGGCGCGCTGCGGTGCGCTTCGAGAACTTGATGTGCACCACGTTGTGCCCGCCTTTCGTGGTTACGAGAATCGCTTTCGCGATCACCACCTCGGCGGGCGAGCCGGCGGGAAGCCCCGTCGCCGGTGTACCGCTTACGCCCAGGCGGTGTGCCAGCGCCGCGTTCAGCAGCACTTCGAAGTGTCCGGCGACCTGCTCGTTGACGGAGTAGCGGACGACCAAGCCCTTGCTGAGGGCAGTGCCGAGGCTCTGGGGCACGATCAGCGCGGCGGCCTGCGGGGGCGGGGCGGGCGTGGGGGGAGGAACGAGTGCAGGGCTTGGTGATTTGATCGCTTCCTGTGCTTCTTTGGCTTCTTTCGTTTCTTTCGTTTCTTTCGTTTCTTTCGCTTCTTTGGCTTCTTTCGCTTCTTTGGCTTCTCTGGCTTCTCTGGCTAGCTTTTCTTCCTTCGTTTCCACCACGGTGATTTCGTGAGTGACGGTGGATAGGTTGCCAGCGATGTCTTCGACCGTAAGGGTGGCCGTGTACGTGCCGGGGTGCTTGTACGCGTGGAAGGTGCTCGCCGCGCATGGCGCTTCCCACGGCAGCGCGCACGGCGAGTCTTCAGGAGAGTTCTGGGATGGCGCGCCGGGTGCCTCGCCGATTACTTCCTTCGAGCCGTCACCGAAGTTCCATGTGAACGTCGGATAGACCGGCTCTTCTTCGCCGTGGGGGCCGAACTTGACGCCCGCGTCGAGCGTGATGTCGGACTCCATCCCGTCGAGGCCGACGAGTTCGCCCACGTAGACGGGGTTGGGAGCGGTGAAGGCGGCTTTCAGGTTGACGCCCGTCAGGCAGGGAACGCCGGGATATTCCATCTTGCGCGCCGCGAGGTCGAACGCGTCGTTGATGTAGGCGAGCTTTTCACCAAGCACCTGGTTGAAGAGGGTGCCTGCTTCGGTGAATTCGACCGTGTTGGCGCTCGCACCGGCGTAGGGAAGGAAGAAGTTGCGGCACTCATCCGTGGACTCGTTGCCCGCGCCGTCCTGCCAGCCGTTGAGCAGGGGATCCGTCACGATGTTCTGCTGCTCGACGCCGATCTGGCTGACGATCAGGTCGGCGAGGCCGTAGTCATAGGAGCCGTCTTCGCCTAGGCCGTCCTGGTTTGGCTCCTGCTCGCGCGGGCCTTCCGTTTTTTCTCTTTGCCTTCGTGCCTTGAGTTCGGCGGCTTCGCGTTCTTCCCGCACTTCTTTGAAGGCTGCCCGTTTTTCGGCGAGTTCCGTTGGAGAGATGGTCCCTTCTTTCTCCGCTTCTTCGGCCGCTTTCAGTTCTTCGCTTTCCTTCGTTTCCGCCGCGAGGCGTGTTTCCTTTTCCGCCTTGTTGGGCTTCACGCGCTCCTTTTCCAGCGCCTTCGTTTCGGAGTTTTCCGTGAAACCGCCGTCCTGGCACTCATAGGCAGCCTTCTGGTCTCCGGCCGCGAGATGGTAGTCGCCGTCGCCTCCGGCGACCCACGGGATCACCGCGTACACGACGGTCTCTTCATCGCCGTTCTCGGCACCGTCCGGGTTGATCGCGGCGTGATAGCTGCAGAAGCTGTTCTCGTAGTCTTTTTCTGCTGTTGTGTTCTCTTCGTGTTTTTCGATTTCCTGGGGCGTGGCCGGGTAATCGGAGCAGTGGCCAGCTTCAAGGCAGACAGTCACACCGGGCGGGGTGAGCAGGTAGTAGACCGGGGGCACTCCTTGCGTGGCGGAGGGTTCTATGCCCTCGGGGAGTTTGTGCTGTTCGATGAAGGTTTCCAGTTGTTCCTGCACCTGTTCGCCGGTGACGCACGTGATCGCCTTCCCGTCTTCCAGTGGGGCGGGATCGGTGCATTTGCCCGTAGTGGGGTACGGGTTGGTGTCCGTGTAGGCGCCGTGGAAGGACGAGTCATCGAGCGCGTGCTTGCCGGCTGGATCGGCGTACTGGGCGTCCACGGCGAAGACGCTCGCGAGCGTGCCGCTGCTCGCGCCGAGCCCTTCCATGAAGCTGTCGATCAGGTGCTGCCAGTTGCCGTGGTAGACGTCCTTGGGATCCCAGTAGATCACGTACGTGTCGGTCGCCGGCAGGATCGGGCCGTCGTGCGCGTCCTGGAATTCCCCTGTCACGGCGCCGTCTGAGATGGAGACGAGGTTGCGCGGCTGAAGGCCCACTTTTGTGGTGCCTGCCACCGTCGTCACGACGGCACCCGCCGGCGGAGCGGCGAGCAGCGCAATCGCCGAGGCGCCGCCCGCGATCGCTGTCGCGAGGATCCGTCTCCGGCCTGCCCCAGCGCGTGGACGCGCCAGCGAGGAGAGCACGCTGCCAATGAGTCTCACGCTCCCCTCATCGGCAGCGAGCGGCGCCTGCCTTAGCGCGGTGGACGGCATGCAGAGACCAACCCTGGTCGTTGGCCCGGAGGATGCCGATTATGGGGCTCTCAGGGGGTAGGCAGCTCGTCGCCGCCTACGGAATACTGGCAGGCGATGGCGCAAGAGAACGTGGAACTCATGCGCCGGGCGTATGACGCCTACAACCGCGAGGGAATCACCGGGATCCTCGAGTACCTCGATGCTGGGGTCGAGTGGCGAAATCCGGTTGACTCGCCAATCGCGGGGGTCTTCGTCGGACATGAGGGCGTCGTCGAGTTTCAGCGCCTGACCGACGAAGTATGGGAGGAGATGCACTTCGAGCCGGTGCAGATCAACGAGCTTCCCGACGGACGACTTCTAGCGGTCGTCCGTTTCCGGTTTCGCGCGCGAGGCAGCGGAATGGACGCGGAGGTCCCGTTCGCACACCTGATTACGGTCCACAACGGCAAGGCTACGGCGCTCAGCATGTACACCAGCGAAGCCGCAGCCCTCCAAGCGGCGGGGCTAGCGGGGTAGGCGCGCGTGGCTGAGGAGTGCACGACCCTCGACCAAGTTCACGGCGGGAAGCGCGCCCAGCCGCTCACGCGCTGGTCGTCTGCTCCTCGCCGGCGCGCGCGTCCATCTCGCGCATGTGCGCCTGCATCGTCTCGTCACGCTCGAGGCGCGCGTCCCCGAGCGGCCCCAGGACGCCACGCAGGGCGGCCATCAGCATCCACCGCTTCGGCTCGATGATGCGGGGGCGGCGGTTCTCGATCCCACGCGCGATCGCCTCGCCCGCCGCTGCAGGCTGCAGGCGCTTCCTCAGCGGACCCGGAAACGAGCCCATCATCTTGTTCGCGAGCGGATCGCGATCGAGGCCGTGATGGACCATCTCGGTGTCGATGAAGCCGAAGTACGCAACGCTCGCGCTCGCCCCGTGCTGAACGAGCTCTACGCGCAGGGCACGGCCGAACTGCTCGACAGCCGCCTTGCTCATCGCGTAGGGGGCCTCGCCGGCGCCGTTGACGAACGCGTACACGGAGGAGATCACCACCACGTGGCCGCGCCGGCGGATGATCTCCGGCAGGGCCGCGTCCACCGTCCGATAGACGCCCATCAGGTTGACGTCGAGGACCCGCTCGAAGGTCTCGGGCTGGGAGGCGCGGAAGGTCGCGACACGCGAGACGATGCCTGCGTTCGCGACGACCACGTCGAGGCCCCCGAAGCGCTCCACCGTGGCCGCTACCGCGCGCTGCATGGCGCCGCGGTCGCTGACGTCGCCCGCCAGGCCGAGCGCCTTGGTGTCGTCCAGCCGAGCGGCTGCCTCCTCGGCGGCCTGCTCGTGCAGGTCGACGATCACGACCGACGCGCCTCGCGCGATCAGCGCTCGCGCGGTGGCGTGACCGATCCCGCGGGCACCCCCTGTGACGAGCGCGACCTTCCCGGCGAGCGGATAGAGCACGAGCAGACTCTACGTGGCCGCGGCGTGCGCGGTCTGCGAGGCCTTCGCCGTGGGGCCTAGATCGGCGAGCGTGAGCGGGTGCGCGGGCGGATGATCGAGCAGCCTGCGCCTGTTGACCGCTAGCTCCGGGTCGATATGGAGCAGCTCGCCACTCTCGAGCGCCAGCCACCGTGGGTCCTCGTCGAGACGCTCGCTCGCGAGCAGCACGAGCGGACGTGCTGCGCCCTCCTCGGCGTGCACGCGCGTGCCGAGGCTGCTGGTATGCGTGAGCGCCTCGCCGGCCTCGCGCTCGAGCACGTACAGCGGGTGCGTGTCGGGGTAGCGCAGCGCCCACAGCCCCTCGGGGCTCGCGAGCAGGAAGTTGATCGCGAACAGCGGCAGGCTCTGCGCGACCCACGCGCACGCCTCGCGGATGCCCGCGACCACGTCGTCGCCGTGGGCTGAGATCTCGCGCGTGATCAGCGCGAACAGGCGCTCGGAGTCCGTGTCTCCCTTGACCAGGCGCCGGTCCTTGCCGAGGTGCCGATCGAGCGCGGGTAGATCCTCCAGCACGCCGTTGTGCGCGAACAGCCTGCCGCGCTGCTCGAACGGATGCGTGTTACGCAGCTCGAGCGCGCCCGTGGAGGCGAAGCGGATATGCGCGAGAAACGTCCTCGAGGAGAGCTCGCGCGCCTCGCGTGCGAAGCTGCGGTCCTCGTAGGCGGCGAGCGTCTGCTTGCGCACGTGCGGCACGCCTCGCTCGTCGAACCAGCCCAGACCGGTGCCGTCCGGCTCGCGATGGCTTTGCTCTGAAAGGCTGTCCGGCGCCTGCAGCAGCCAGAACGTAGCCCGTGCGGGCTTGCTCCCAGCGCTCATGGCGAACAACCGACACACTCAGCGCAAGGCTATCCCAGGACGTTGCGACCTTGGCGATGACCGATGACCGATGACCGTGCGAAGCTTTAGGCATGATCAGCGCGCGGGCGATCAGGACGCGGAGCGCGATGCTGCATGGGCGCCAGCTCAACTTCGTCGAAGCCGGCTCCGGTCCGGTGCTGCTGCTCATCCATGGAATCGCCGGGAGCTTCGAGAGCTGGCAGTCGGTCGTGCGGCCGCTCGCCGCCGAGCACACCGTGATCGCGCCCGATCTCCCCGGCCACGGCGGCTCCGCGGCCGGCGGCGGCGACTACTCGCTCGCGGCGCTCGCGGCGGGCCTGCGCGATCTGCTGTTCACGCTCGGTCACGATCGCGCGACGCTCGTGGGCCACTCGCTCGGCGGCGGCATCGCGATGCAGTTCGCCTACCACTTCCCCAAGGCCACGGAACGCCTCGTGCTCGTCTCCAGCGGCGGCCTCGGCCCGGAGGTGAGCCCTGTGCTGCGTGCCGCCACGCTGCCCGGCGCGGACCTCTTCATCGCGGCAACCGCCACGCCGGCGCGGATCGCCGGGGGCGTCCTCGCGCGCGGCCTCGCCACGGTCGGCCTGCGCCCGAACACGGACGTCAGCGAGGTCGCGCGGGCGTATGCGTCGCTCGCGGATGCCCGACGGCGTGCCGCCTTCCTCGCGACCCTGCGCGGCGTCGTCGGGTCAGACGGACAGACGATCGCCGCGGCCGACCGCCTCTACCTTGCCGAAGGCATGCCAACGCTGATCGTCTGGGGCGAGCGCGATCCGATCATCCCCGTGACGCACGCCCACGACGCACATCGCCTGATCCCCGGCAGCCGCCTCGAGCTGTTCGCGGGCGTTGGGCACATGCCCCAGCTCGAGGCGCCACAGCGCTTCACGGAAGTGCTCACGCGCTTCCTCGCAGAGATGGCGCCTGCGCAGTGGAGCACCGAGCGCTGGCGCGCGCGGCTCTCCAGCGGGACCCCCCGGCGGCAGCCGGGGGCCACGGCTGCCGTGCGCAGGCGGCGCTCAGCAGGCGCGCTCGGGAGCTCGCGAGCAGCCCGCGACTAGGCTCGAGGCAACTACGCGCGCTGCTAGGCCCGTGCGCGCGCGTCCTCGAAGAAGCTCTCGACTGCGGCGACGTCCATGGGGCGCGCAAACAGAAAGCCCTGGCCACTGTCGCAGTCCTCGTCCTTGAGCACCGTCAGCTCGCGCTGGCGCTCGATGCCCTCGGCGAAGGTCTCGACCGACAGCGCCTTTCCGAGCTGCACGAGCGTACGGATGAAGGCCTCGCCCTCGCTGTTGTGGGCGAGCCCCGCGATGAACGAGCGGTCGATCTTGAGCGCGTCGACGGGAAAGCGCTGGAGGTGGGCGAGCGAGGAGTAGCCGGTACCGAAGTCGTCGATTGCGATGCGCACGCCCAGCCGCTTGATCTCCGTCAGACGGCGTACGGTCTCCTCGATGTTGCGCATGAGCGTCGTCTCGGTTATCTCGATCGTCAGCGCGCCCGGCGCGAGGCCGCTGGTGGCGAGCGCATGCTCGATGTCCTCGAGCAGCTCGTCGGTGTCGAGCTGGCGCGCGGACACGTTCACGGCCATCGCGATCGGGTAGCCCGCCCGGCACCACTGGGCGCCCTGGCGGCAGGCCTCGCGCAGGACCCACCCGCCGACCTCGTTGATCAGGCCGGTCTCCTCGAGCACCGGGATGAAGGCATCGGGCTGCACGGTTCCGCGCAGGGGATGCTGCCAGCGCAGCAGCGCCTCGACGCCCGTGGGGCTCATATCCGTGAGCGAGAACGTGGGCTGGTAGGCGAGGATGAACTCGTCGTTGGCGAGCGCCTGGCGCAGGTCCATTTCGAGCTCCAGGCGATTCTGCGCGAGGTCGTGCATGGCGCTCTCGAACACCGCGTAGCGGTTCCTCCCATCCCACTTGGCGCTGTACATCGCCATATCCGCGTCGCGCATGAGCTCCTCGGCGGAGGTCCGCAAACCGGCCGCAATGCCGATGCTGGCCGTGACCGTCACGCTCGTCTGCTCATCCTCGCCGAGGCTGAAGGGCTGCGTGAGCGCGGCCAGCAGGCGCTCGGCGACCAGCTCCGGTCCAGCCGCGAGCGAGAGGTCCTCGGCGATCACGACGAACTCGTCGCCGCCGAGGCGCCCGAGCGCGTCGGCCTGACGCACGACGGTTTCCAGGCGCGCGGCGACCGCACGCAACAGTTCGTCGCCGACGTTGTGCCCGAGCGAGTCGTTGATCGTCTTGAAGTTGTCGAGGTCGATGAAGAGGGCCGCCACCGGCGTCTGCGTACGCCCCGAGCGCGCGAGCATCTGCTCGACGCGATCGAGGATCAGCGTGCGATTGGGCAGGCCTGTCAGCGGATCGTGGGTGGCCAGGAAGGCGAGCTCCTCCTCGCGGCGCTTGAGCTCCTCATCGGCGCGGCTGCGCTCGGTCTCGAAGCACTCGCACATGCGCAGGAGGCTGAACTCGACGCTGAGCTGGACCATGTTGATGGCTTCCGAGAGCGCCCCCGGCGAGCTGTCGAGCTCCGTGGCGCACTCGCGCAGCATCTCCGCCATCACGTTGCGCCACCACAGCGTGCGCCTGGTCACCTCGTTGAGCGACGCCGCCCGATGTACCGCGAACTCACCGAAGATCGTCGAGGTTTCGCGCGCTGCCTCGTTGGTCACCGCGATGTCCTCGCCTGCGATCCAGCGCGCGACGGCCACCGTCGAGCCCTGGCAGATGCGCTCGAAGCGCTCCTGCACCGGCGCGTCGACGACTTCGCCCGACTCGATCGTGCATGCGACCGTTCGGCTGATGACCTCCTCCGCGCTCGCCCTCAGCGCCTCGCCCAGCGCGTGCAGCTCCTGCACCTGTCGCTCGGAGGGGGTGACCGGCGCTACCGGCACGCGGGTGCGCTGGCGCGCTTGGGTCCTCTCGTTGCCCCCCATGTCAGCCCATCACATCGGCTGACGGCGGGCACTCCTGTAGGAACGCCGTGCGCATTGCGCGTCGTTGCGGGAGGGCCTCACGACGAAGGGGCCGCCTCTCCCGCCTATAGACTCCTGCGCGCTCGCCACCAGGGGGCTCCGGTTGCTCACGTGCGGTATCGGTGCGCCCGCTCGCGGGGGTCGAGCATTCTGTGGATCCCGAAGACTGGAGCGGTGCGATGGGTGAAGAGATGGGGCGGCGTTGTGGAGGGAGCATCGGGCGGCTCGCGTTGGCTGTCGCGGTCACGGGGGCCTTGGCGCTCGCCCTGCCGGCGGCCGGCTATGCCGGCACGATCGGCACGTGGGGCTCGTGGAACGGCTCCGCTGCCTTTAGCGACTTTGGCTCCCCAAACACCACCACGTACGGGCAGGTCGTCACGGTTCCTCCCGGCCAAGTCAGCCTCGAGAGCTTCGCCTTCTATGTCGATCTCTCCCCTCAGCTGATCTTTCGCCCCTACGTCTACGCGTGGAACGGCCATCGGGCGACCGGAGCGGACCTATACGAGGGCCCCGAACTGCACAGCACCGAGGAGGGCGCGTTTCAGCCGATCACCGTCGAAACCGGCGGCGTCAGCCTGACGCCAGGCGAGCAGTACGTCCTGTTTTTCAGCATGTCGAACGACGCGGCCGCTGACGAAAGCCTCGAACTTGACGAAGGCGCATGGGGCGGTGGAATAGAAAAGAGCGTCTATGGCGAAGGCGAGTGGGTCTACATCAACAACGGATACCGTCCACCAGAATGGACCGAAACCGAATGGGATTCCTACGACGGCGGCTACGGCGCTTCGCCCTCGGAACCCACCGACATGAACAGCGCGTTTACCGCTGTCTTCGCGACCCAGCAGGAAGTCACAGCCAAAAAGACGGCCGAAGCAGAAGCTGCTGCGAAGAAGAAAGCCGAAGCAGAAGCGTCTGCGAAGAAAACCGCTGAACTGGAAGCTGCCGTCAAGAAGCTGACTGAACTGGAAGCGAAAGAGAAGGCCGAAGCGGAAGCGAAGAAGAAAGCAGAAGAAGAAGCCAAGACGACGGTCGTGCTCGACGACTCGGCGATCACCGTCTCGAACGCCGGCAAGGCGCCGGTGAAGCTCACATGCACTGGCGTAGGCACGTGCGTGGGCAAGCTGACGCTCGAGCTCAAGGGCACCACCGGCACAGGCAAGAACAAGCACAGCAAGACGCAGGTCGTCGGCGGCGCCAGCTTCTCGATCGCGGCTGGCAAGACCGAGACGGTCGAGGTCACGCTCGACGGCACCGGGCGCTCGCTGCTGAAGGCCGCGGCCGGGCACCTCGCGGGGACCCTCGTGATCCTCAAGAGCGCGCCCGGAGCCAGCACGACAAAGGACGACAGCGTGCACGTAAGCGAGAAGCTGAAGAAGCACAAGTAATCACAGTCAAGGCGTGGGCACCGTTGGTGACCTCGCCGATCCCGAGGAAATGGAGCGTTCGATGGGCGGACAGGAAAGCCGGAGTCGTTTTGGCATCGCCAGGCGGGTGGCGCTGGCTGTCGTGGTCGTGGGGGCTCTGGCACTTGCCCTACCGGCGGTCGGCTACGCCGGCGCGGCCAGCACGTTCGGTTCGTGGAACGGCACGCAAGCGATTGGCTCGTTCGGCGACGAAGCCACGGCAACCTACGGCCAGGTGGTGACCGTTCCCCCAGGGCAGAGCACTCTCGAGAGCTTTACCTTCTATCCCAACGTTCCCACGAAGCTGATCTTCCAGGCATACGTCTACGCCTGGAACGGCACAATGGCCACCGGGCCGGCGCTCTATGAAGGCCCTGACATGCACACCACCGAAGAAGGCGTCTACCAGCCGATCACGGCGGAGACCGGCGGCGTCACTGTGACCCCCGGCGACCAGTACGTCCTCTTCTTCAGCGTTTCAAACGACAAAGCGGCCGACGCTGGGAGCTCCCTCACCGGCTCCTGGGGCGCGATCACCGCGAACCCCTACGCGGGAGGGAACTTCGTCTTCTTGAACAACGAATATGTAGCGAGCGGCTGGACCGCGGACACGTGGGACGAATTCACCTACGATCTCGCGTTTACCGCTGTCTTCGCGACCCAGCAGGAAGTCACAGTCAAAAAGACGGCCGAAGCAGAAGCTGCTGCGAAGAAGAAAGCTGAAGAAAGAAGCGTCTGCGAAGAAGACCGCTGAACTGGAAGCTGCCGTAAAGAAGCTGACTGAACTGGAAGCGAAAGAGAAGGCCGAAGCGGAAGCGAAGAAGAAAGCAGAAGAGGAAGCCAAGACGACGGTCGTGCTCGACGACTCAAAGATCACCGTTCAAAGCAGCGGTAAGGCCGCGGTCGAGCTCACCTGCGACGGCGTGGGCACATGCGTGGGCAAGGTGACGCTGGAGCTCAATAGGACTGCCGGGAAGGGCAAGCACACCAAGACCCAAGACGTCGGCGGCGTCAGCTTCTCGATCCCTGCGGGCAAAACGGAGACGCTCGAGGTCGCACTCAACAGCACTGGACGCTCGATGTTGAAGGGCGCGGGCGGGCACCTCGCCGGCACCTTGGTGATTCTCAAGAGCCTGCCCGGAACGAGCAAGACGGAGGACGAGAGCGTGCACCTGAGCCAGAAGCCGAAGAAGCACAAGTAGGGTTCGGTTTGAGGGAGCTAGCCCTATAGGGGCTTCCTCCAACCCCGGAGCTCCCTCCAGTCTCAAGCAAAAGGCACGAAAGCTACGCAAACCACCGCGTTCGCCGGGTAGACTACGGCGAATCCTAGACGCGGAGGGGACGAAGTCGTGCATCGACGGCAGCGCAGGGCCTGGTCGCGATCGTTCGCGTGCGCGATCCAGCCGTATCACTCCGAGACCCGCAAACGTGCGGGCGAAGAGTGATGAGAAAGCTGACGCCCTTCATCGCCGCGCTTGTGATGTGTGTCGCGGCGGCACCGACGATCGCGAGACCACCGGCTCCCACGCTCACGCTCACGGGCGAAGCGCTTGACTGGACGGCAATGGGCGAAACGACGCAGTACCAGCTGCGCACAATCGACCGGAGAGCGCACGAAAGGTCCGAAACCGATGTGACGGGCGTGACCGACACACCTCCCGCCGACCCGGGAGAAAGGGTCGCCTACAGAGTGAGAGCGCTGGCTCCATCCCCCGGTCCATGGTCGAACACAGTCGTGGTCGATTACCCGGGTCAAGAAGGGGCCCAACTGGCTGAAACTCCGGTCGTGGCGATCACGGGCAGGACCTACTACGTGTCGGCGAGCGGCTCGGATGCCAACTCGGGCGACAGCCCCGACTCTGCCTGGCGCACCGTCAGACGCGTCAACGAGGCGAGGCTCAAACCCGGGGACGGCGTCCTGTTCGAAGGCGGGGCGACGTTCGCCGACGAAACCCTGACGCCGGACGGCTCCGGCACGGCGGGTTCACCGATCGTCTTGGGCTCCTACGGAAAGGGCAACGCAAACCTCGCGATGGGCGTCTGGTTCAGAAAGCTTAACCACCTCGCCTTCGAGCACCTCAACCTCGTCGGCCCCGACAGCTACCTCCAGGGAACAGGCAACGACATCACCGTGGAGTGGTGCACGATCGGCAGCGACGGCCTCGCCATCAACGCCACCGGCGCTAACTCGGACTGGACGATCGACGAGAACACCGTCAACGACACCGGCAATTCCGGCATGCTGCTCGAAGGCAGGGACTTCACCGTGTCTGAGAACACGATCACCAACACCGGCCTGGACTCCTCCATCCCATACGGCAAGCACGGTATCTACCTGAAGGTCGCCAACGCCACAGTTACCGACAACACGATCACCAACTTCTCCTCCGACGGGATCTCTGCCCGCTACCACAACAGCCTGATCGAGGGCAATCACATCAGCGGAGGCCCGGTCGGGATCGCCTGGTTCCAGATGCAGAGAGTCGCAGGGACCAGTTACTGGATCGGGAACACGATCACGAATACGACCGCAGCGGGCATCTACGCCTCCACGCCCGAAACCGGAGCCTCGACGCCCGAGAGCTTCGTCATCGACCGCAACACGATCGAACCGTCCGCTGGCGTGTTCATGGCCCTCGAACCGACCGGCGGCACCTACACGACGCTCGAAAACACTCTCCTCTAGGGCCCACGGCCGCGAGGGCGCGTGGGCGAGAGCCCTGTGCGAACGTGGAGCCTGATTCCGAGCATGAGTCTGCTGCCCGACTACTCGCAACAGGCGAGAACGTATGACCGCACGCGCGCAGCAAGCCCTTCGGTGCTTGCTCCGCTGGGTGCAGCGCTCGCGGGAGCACCGGGGCGTCGCTTGGCTGACATCGGCGGCGGAACGGGCAACTACGCGCTCGCACTACAAGAGGAGGGTTGGGACCCCGTCGTGATCGACCGCTCGTCGGACATGCTCGCGCACGCCAGTAGCAAGGGACTGGAGACGATCACAGCCGACGCAAAGTGCTTGCCACTGCCCGACGAAAGCCTCGATGCCGCGATGCTCGTGTCGATGCTCCACCACGTAGATGATCGTGCCTGCGTATTGGCCGAGGCTCGGCGCGTCCTGCGAAGCGATGGACGCCTGGCCTTGATGGTCTACACCCGCGAGGACATCGAGGATCTCTGGCTTCTGGACTTCTTCCCGTCGACCCGAGCATGGATGCAGGCAAGCCATCCTGCCCTCGCGGAGCTACTCGAGCTGCTGCCCGGCGCACGGTGCTACCCAGTCGTCTTTACCGATCTCAAGGACGCCTCGCTCGCCGCTCTAGCCTCTCATCCGGAGAAGATTCTCGACGGGCGCTGGAGGAAACAGACCAGCTACTTCGAGCGCCTCCAGCGTGAGCATTCACAGGAGCTGAGCGTCGGCCTGCGACGTCTCGCCCACGAAGTCGCGGCCGGACGAGCGCCAACTCGTCCAGGCCGGGCCTCCGTCCTCGCATGGAAGAAGCCCAACTGAGCGACGCGCCTGCTTGGGGGGCGATCCGAGCGCCTCGCCATCGCGGGCCGTTATCGAGTGGGCGATCCAGGACTCGAACCTGGGACCTCTTCCTTATCAGAGAAGCGCTCTAACCAACTGAGCTAATCGCCCGTGCGTGCGCCTGCGGCAGACCGCGTCATCGTAGCGTGAGCCCGCAGCCTTCGACCCGTACTTCACCGCATCAGTGAACAACGTCTGTGGCTATACGCCTGAGCGGGCGCCGAGGCGCTCTACGAGCTCGAGAGCCTCCTCGGTGCTCGCAAAGGAGAGCTGGGCGCTGTAGCGCGCCCGCGCGCGTGGGCTTGACCGCGACCTCCGCTGCCGAGCACCGCACCGAGCGCATCGCCGATGTCTCGCGCCGCCTGCTCCTGGTCGGGATGCACGCCAGCAGCCGCGCGCCGTCTGCCCCGGCGGGCCCGCTCGGCGTTGCTCTCCCGCGCCCGCTCTTCGGTCACCCGCACCGACCACTGCTCGTGCGCGGCAGCCCGCCCGAGCCTCGCACGCTCGCAGTGGTCCTGTGCCAGCAGCAGCGCCCTGCCGTGGCCCTCGCTGAGCGCGTCCTTCTCGATCAGCGCGATCACTTCATCGGGCAGCTCGAGCAGGCGCAACAGATTGCTAACGGCGACACGGCCGCGGCCGACGCGCCGGCCGACCTGCTCGCGCGTTAGGCCGAGCTCCTCGACGAGCGCCGCGCACGCGCGCGCCTCCTCGATCGGGTTGAGGTCTTCGCGTGCCATGTTCTCGATCAGCGCAGCCTCCAGCGCCTGTGCGTCCTCGCGCGCGCGCACGATCGCGGGGACGCTCGTCAGGCCCGCGATCCGCGCCGCGCGCCAGCGGCGCTCGCCGGCGACCAGCTCGTAGAGGCCCCCCGCGCTCGGGCGCACGAGCACCGGCTGCAGCACGCCGCGCTCGCCGAGCGACCCGGCGAGCGCTGCAGAGCGTCCTCGTCGAAGCGCCGGCGCGGCTGGCTGCGGATTGGGCGAGATCAGCTCGACCGGCAGCTCGCGCAGCTCCTCCGCGCCTGGGCGCGCCGCCTCAGCGGACGACCGACAGGATCGCGCTCGAGGCCCCTGCCCATGCCCGGCTTCGGCTTAGCCACGCGCCGCCACCTCCTTGGCCAGCTCGAAGTACGCCTCGGCGCCGGCGCTGTGGGGGTCGTGATGGGTCACCGGCAGACCGTAGCTCGGCGCCTCCCCGACGCGCACGTTGCGTGGGATCACCGTGTCGAAGACGAGATCGGGGAAGTGCGTCGCGCACTTCGCGCTCGACGTCCTGTCCGAGGCGCGTGCGGCGTCGTGCATCGTCAGCAGCATGCCCGCGACCGTCAGTGCAGGGTTGAGCTCACGCTGCACGAGCGCCAGCGTCTCGAGCAGCCCGGCTAGGCCCTCGAGCGCGAAGTACTCGGTCTGCACCGGCACGATCACCCGGTCTGCCGCCACCAGCGCGCCACCGTCAGCGGCCCCAGCGAAGGCGGGCAATCGAGCAGGATGTAGCGGAAGCGCTCCCGCACCGGCGCGAGGCACTCACGCAGCCGCTGCTCGTAAGCCGTCCATGCGCGGCAGCTCGATGTTCGCGCCCGCGAGACCCGGGCCCGCCGGGAGCGCGGTCAGGCCGCGCATCGGCGTGGCGGCGAGCGCCTCCGCTGCAGTCGCCTCGCCCGCGAGCACCTCGTACAGCCCGGGCCTGCGTGCGCGTGCGATCCCCAGCCCGACGTGGCGTTCGCCTGCGGGTCGACATCCACCAGCAGCGTCTCGTATCCAGCCTCCGCGATGCACGCCGCCGACGTTGACCGCCGTCGTCGTCTTGCCGACGCCGCCCTTCTGGTTGGCGATCGCATAAACCGTGCCCATCGCCGCTCACGCTAGGCCGATCGCGTGCCCAGACGACGTCCCGCAGGCACGCCGAGCGGGCGCTTGCGCGCGACGCCGACCCGGCGCGGGAAGCGCTCGGGCGTCTCCGCGACCTTCTCGAACACGTGCAGGTGGCGCTCGTGGGCGCCCTCGAACGGCCGCACCCTGCGGACCTCGACGCTGCGCAAGCCCAGCAGCCGGCCGCTCGCGGTCGGCGGCCTCCTCGGCTCGGATCGCGCCGCCCGCGCCAGTCGATCAGCGTCCCGCCCCGCCGTAGCAGCGGCGCCGCGTACTCGAGCACGACCGGCTGCGGCGCGAGCGCGCGAGCGACAACCACGTCGCAGCCTGCGAGACCCTCGCGCCACTCCTCCGCGCGCGCACACACGACCGCGCGTTGGCGATCCCCGCCGCAGCGCAGACGCGCTCGAGGAACTCACACCTGCGTCGCTGGCTCTCGATCAGGCTGACGTACGCGCCCGGGAGAGCGATCGCGAGCGCCACGCCAGGAAAGCCGGCGCCGCTCCCCAAGTCGGCGATCTGCTCAGCGCGCCGGAGCACCGGAAGCTCCAATGCCACGATCGAGTCCTCGAAATGCGCCTCGCGCTGCGCGCGAGCGATCACGGACCGCCGTGGGCGCGTGCTCGTCGAGCTCCAGCGCCTCCAAGACCGAGTCGACCTGGCGAATCTGCGCGCTGTCGAGCCCCTGCATACCAACCGTTTCCCGTGAAACGCTCACGGCAGCCCTCCAGCGCGCCGAGGACAGTCTCCGGGCGTTTCCCGTGAAACGGCAGGCCTTCGGCATTTCACGTGAAACGCGCAGCGAGTCCCCCATCGGCGGGCCCTCTCAGTCGCGGGCGGGCGAGACGATCAGAAAGCGCTCCGGCTCGTCGCCCTCGCTGTGGGTTTCGACGTCACCGCGCTCGCGCAGGTGCTCGTGGACGATCCGTCGCTCGAACGGCGGCAACGGATCGAGCTCCACCGGCCTGCCCGAGCTGAGGGCCTCGTCTGCGGCGTCGTCGGCCTCGGCGCGCAGGATCTCCGCCCGGCGTTCGCGATAGCCGTTCGCGTCGACATCGACGCGAACCGAGGACGGCCCGTCCGGGAACACGATCCGCTGTGCCAGATGCTGGACGGCATCGATCGTCTGCCCGCGACGCCCGATGAAAAGGCCCACGTCCTCCCCCTGCACTGCTCCCGCCAGCGTCCCCTCGCGCTCGCTCACGCTCACCTCAACGTCGAGGCTCAGCCCCTCCGTGATCTCTTCGAGCAGCTCCTCGAGCATCTCTGCTGGCTCGAGCTCGACCTCCGCCGCGTCCGACTCGTTGTCTTGCTCGCTCATCGTCTCCTACCCGAGCGTTTCTTCTTCTTGCGCGGTGGCCTAGGCGGCGGCCCCGTTGGCACGCCAGCCGGCGTGCCTGCGGCCTGCGCGGCGGGCGCCTGCGTACCTCCGGCTGCCGCAGCGATCGCCTGCCGCAGCGATCGCGTCGGCTTGCCGTTTGCGGAGATCGGTGGTCTTGCCGGCGGCGGCAGACGGCGTTTGATCAGGTACTGCTGGCCGATCGTCCACGTGTTCGTCGTGATCCAGTAGACGAGCAGGCCCGCCGGGTAGCGATACAGAATCACCACAAAGACGACCGGCAAAAGGAGGAACAGCCAGCGCTGGCTCGGGTCGGCGGTCGCGGTGGCGATGAAGCTCGAGGCGAGCTGAGAGGAGACGTAGAGGACGATCAGCACAATCAGCGCCACCCCGGTCGCCTTCGCGGTGATGTCGGGGAGGAAGAGGAACTTCGCCGAGTGGGGGGCGACCGTGTTGCACGTCGTCTGTTCGATGTATTTGCCAGGCAGGCGGGCGATCGTGCTGATGTGCGTGGCCGCCTTGTACTTGGTGGCGAGCGCAGGATGGGCGTTGTAGTAGCTGACGAGCTGAGGGCCGCAGATGTGCTTCTTCAGGTCCGTGCGCAGCATGTAGAAGAGCGAGACGAACACCGGCAGTTGCAGGAGCAGCGGCAGGCAGGAGGCGAGGGGGTTGATGCCCTTCTCCTGGTAGAACTTCATGATCTCCTGCTGCTGGCGCTGCTTGTCGTCCTTGTACTTCTCTTTGAGCGCCTGCATCTCCGGCATGTGCCGCTGCATCTCCTGCATGGACTTCAGCTGCTTGTAGGTCAGCGGCACGAGGACCGCTCTGATCAGCACGGTCAGCCCGACGATCGCCAGGCCCCAGCTCCCGCCCACCACGTGAGCGTGGATGAAGACCATGATTTCTTCGAAGACGCTGATCAGGGGCGAGAACGCGTCCTGGATCACGTTGGCGAGGATCAGCACGATCTTTGGTCTCGGCGGGTGGTCGTGGGGAACACGGGGGAGAGCTGTTCGCTACTGCGGCTTTCTGGCCGGCCGCGGGTGCGCCCTTTGCGCCTAGCCACCGGTGGGGAGCGGGCCCGAAACACTCGCTGAGCCTCCACCGGATCGTATCCGCCGCGGCTCCATGGATTGCACCTGAGCAGGCGCCACCCGACGAGCACCAGGCCCCTAAGTATGCCGTACCGCCCAATCGCCTCCAGCGCATAGCGCGAGCACGTCGGCTCGTACTTGCAGCGCCTCGGGATCGCCGGAGAGACCAAGCGCTGGTAGAGCACGATCGGCGTCGCAACGACCATCCGCGCGGCTCGCTCCAGCGAGTGTGCCACAGGCCGGCGGTGAGCTGAGGAGGGCGAGCTCACCGCGCCTCGCCCTCCCGGCCGCCTGCCTCTGTGTCCGCCTCTGTGTCCGCCCGCTCGCGTAGCCCGGCGCGCGCGATCAGCTCCCCCAGCGAGGCGTCCACTCCGGCCAGACCCTCGCGCTCGGCGAGCTCGCCCGCCGCCGGGCGGGCGACGACGACCAGGTCTTGGCCGGCGCGCAGGTTCTCCTGTAGGTGCGCAAAGGATTCGCGCAACAACCGCTTGAGGCGATTGCGCTGGACGGCGCCGCCGACCTTGCGAGAGACCGAGACGCCGAGCCTCTGGTGCTCAGCTGCGGGATTGGCGAAGCTGTAGAGCAGGAAGTGCCGATTTGCAACCGAGCGACCGTGCCGGTAGACGCGCTCGAACTCCGCGCTGCGCGACAACCGCCGGCGCCGCCCCTGCCCGGGCTTCACCGCCCTGCCCGGCTCGAGCCGTCAGCCGGCACGACGCTCACGCGGACAGCCGCTTGCGCCCCTTGTTGCGGCGGCGCTTCAGAGTCAGTCGGCCAGCACGGGTGGCCATCCTCGCGCGAAAGCCATGCGTGCGAGCCCGCTTACGCTTCTTGGGCTGATAGGTGCGCTTCATGGGCGGTCAAGTATAGGCGCGCCGTGCGCTCGCGCCGGCGCAGGACCCGGGCACACTTCGCCCGGTGGCGGTTTTTTTCGCCAAATGCGAGGCAGCCCGAAGGGGGGTCCTCGGGCGTTGGATATAGTCGCCCGGCCGGGCCCCCCGGGCCCCCTCCGAATAGCCCCAACAACGCCTCTCAAGAGGAGCGCATGACGCTGCCGTGAACCAAGAGCTCGAGCACATCTGGTCGCAGGTACAGGGCGAGCTCGCGGGCGTCGTCGACGAGAGCACCTACCGCATCTGGATCGAGCCGCTGCGCCCCGTCGAGCTTGTCGCTGACGAGCTCGTCGTGGAGGTGCCAGCCCAGGCCTCACGCTGGACCATCGAGCGCTTCGGACGAGTCATCCAGGCCAGCGTGGAGCTCGTGCTGGGTGCCGGCACGACCGTGCAGCTTCGAAGCAGCCGGGGCGAGGGCGAGTCACGCACGGGGCCCGGCGGGCCGCCTGCACGAGCCTCTGCGCGACGGGGGTCTCGCGGCCAGGAGCCCCCCACAGCCGGCGCGGCCCCGCATGGCGGCGGCCCCGTGGCCAACCCGAAGCTCACCTTCGAGCAATTCGTGATCGGCGATAGCAACCGGCTCGCGCACGCCGCTGCCCTGTCCGTCGCGGAGATGCCCGGCGACGCGTATAACCCGCTCTTCATCTACGGGCCCCCCGGCGTCGGCAAGACCCACCTGCTCAGCTCGATCGCGAAGTTCGTGCTCGTCCACAATCCCGGGCTCACGGTCTGCGGCACGACCGGCGAGGCCTTCACGAACGAGTTTCTCGCCGCCCTCGGCGGTGGCAATACCGAGCGCTTCAAGCAGCGCTTCCGCGATGTCGACCTGCTGCTGCTCGACGACGTTCAATTCCTCGAGCGCAAGGCCAGGACCGAGGAGGAGTTCTTCCACACCTTCAACGCGCTCCACGACAGCGGCCGTCAGCTGGTGCTTAGCTCCGACCGCCCACCGCGCGACCTACAAGCCCTCGAGGACAGGCTGCGTGAGCGGTTCGAGGCCGGGCTCGTGGTCGACGTCAAGATTCCCGACCGCAACACGCGTGTGGCGATCTTGCGCAAGCGCGCGCAGCAAGACCACATCGCGCTCTCGAGCCCAGCGGCGCTCGAGGTGATCGCCGAGCGCGTCGCCTCCAACGTGCGCGCCCTCGAGGGCGCGCTGATCCGCGTCGTCGCCTTCAGCTCGCTCACCAGCCGCGAGCTCACCGCCGAGCTCGCCGGGGAGGTGATAGACAGCCTCTACCCACCCTCCTCCGCGGCTGGCGCGGGCAGGCAGCGCACCGTGCCAGAGATCCAGGCGGCGACGTGCGAGCTCTTCGGCATCACGCCCGACGAGCTCACCTCCCCGGCGCGCGCGGCCCGCGTCGCCTGGCCGCGTCAGCTCGCCATGTATCTATCGCGCGAGCTCACCGACGAGTCCCTCCAGGCGATCGGGCGTAGCTTCGGTGGGCGTGACCACACGACCGTGCTGCATGCCTGCCGGCGAGCCTCCGCGCAGATCGCCGCCGATGAGAAATCACGAGCGGCTGTGGAGAAGCTCGAGCGCACGCTAGGCCTTGATCGCCATCCTGCCAGCACCGAGCCCCCCGACCGACCATCCTGAGAGACTTGCAAGCTCCTTCTCCACAGCTTCATGCACATCGCCACGCCTGCTAGCACGGCGCATCTGCGACCTCTCCACATACTTCACAGCCTCTACTAATACTTCCAACCATCTCGAGCACTAGTACGTGAAGCTTTCCCTCTCAACACAAGACCTTCTCGCCCAACTGCAGACGACCGCTCGCGTTGCGTCCTCACGCAGCGCCGTACAGGCGCTCTCCGGCGTCATGATCACCGCCAGCGCGAGCGCAACGCCCGAGCTGCTCGCCACAGACATGGAGATCAGCCTGCGCGTACCGCTCGCCGCCGAGGTTCTACGTCCAGGTTCGGTCGTCTTACCAGCACGCTTGCTCCTAGACGTCGTGCGCTCGCTGCCCACGCCAGAGCTCACGCTCGAGCTGCGCCCCGCTGAGCAGGATGTCGAGCTGATCGCAGGTCCCGCGACCTTCCATCTACGCACGCTTCGCTCGGAGGACTTTCCGTCGCTGCCCGAGCCCGCCGCCGATACCCGCGTGGTCCTCCCGGCCGAGGCGTTCGTCCACACGATCTCACGCGTGGCCCGCTCTGCCTCGCGGGATGAGACGCGCCCCGTGCTCACCGGCATCCTCATGTCGGCCTCCGGGCAGGAGCTACGCATGGTCGCGACGGACTCCTACCGGCTAAGCGTCAAGCACACGACGCTCGAGGTGCCGCTCCAAGGAAGCCTCGAGGCGAACGTCCCCGCACGCGCCCTCCAAGAGCTGGTGCGCATCGCTCAGCAGGCCGACATGGAGTCGATCGCAGTCAGCGTCGAGCACAACCAGGCGATCTTCGAGCTCGCCGGCGGCGTGCTCTCCTCACGCCTGATAGACGGCCAGTTCCCCAACTACCGCCAACTGCTGCCGGAGTCCGTCGAGCACGAGTTGCGCCTGGCGAGCGCCGAGCTGACCGACGTCGTGCGTCGCATCAGCCTGCTCGCGCAGAAGAACGCTCCGCTGCGGCTGAGCTTCGCCAAGGGCTCTCTCACCGTCTCCGCGCAGACACCAGACGTCGGCGAGGCGCGCGAGGCGATCCCCGTCCCGTTCCACGGCGACCCCTTCGAGATCGGCTTCAACCCCGAGTTCCTGCGCGACGGACTCGAGAGCGTGGAGTCCGACGAGCTCGTCTTGAAGCTGATCAGCCCTCTCCGCCCCGGCCTGATCGAGTCGCCCGAGGCGGGCGACTTCATCTATCTGATCATGCCAATCCGTCTGAACGCGTGACCCATGAGCGGCTCTCCGCAGGTGCGTGTGCTCGGGGTGCAACTGCGGGACTTTCGTACCTACGCCCGCGCCCAGGCTGAGCTCGGCGAGCGACTCACCGTCCTCTACGGACCTAACGGCGCTGGCAAGTCGAACCTGCTCGAGGCGCTCTACTTCGGCTGCACCGGACGCTCGCCGCGCACACGCAACGAGCGCGAGATCGTGCGCTTCGGGGCTGAGGCCGCGCGCGTCTCCGTGCAGCTGCTCGAGGGCGAGGAGCGCCACGAGCTGAGCGTTGGCTTCGGCGTGCTCGAGCCCGGCTCGCAGCTCGTCAAGCGCATGAGCGCCGACGGCGCTCCCGTCGAGCGCATGCTCGACGATCACCGGCGTCCTCTCATCAGCGTCTTCATCCCCGACCGGCTCGAGCTGATCAAGGGGCCGCCCGCGGTCCGCCGCGCACACCTCGACCAGCTCGTCGCGGCCATCTGGCCCCCCCGCGCGGCAGTTCGCAGGCGCTACGCCCGCGCGCTCGCGCAGCGCAACGCGCTGATCGCGCGCATGCGCTCAGGGCGCGCCTCCGATGCGAGCCTGCCCACCTGGGATCGTGAGCTCGCCAGCGCCGCCCTGCAGCTGCGAAGCGACCGCGAAGCGGCTGTCGGTCTGCTTACCGAGCCCTTCCGGCGACGCGCTGCGCAGCTCGGTTGCCGGGGCGAGGCGGCGCTCGCGTACAAGCCGCGCACGCGTGCGGGCGATGAGGAGGAGTTCATCGCCGAGCTGCGCGAGCGCCTGCCGGCAGATCTCGAGCGTGGCTTCTCCGCCCATGGTCCCCACCGCGACGAGCTCGCCGTGTTGGGCGAGCAGCGCGAGCTGCGCGTCTACGGCTCGCAGGGCGAGCAGCGTCTGGCATTGCTCGCCCTGCTGCTGGCCGAGCGCGACGCGCTCGCAGGCGAGCGCGGGAGCGTGCCGTTGATGCTGCTCGACGACGTCATGAGCGAGCTCGACGCCGAGCGGCGCGAGCTTCTCGCCAGTGAGCTGCGCAGCTGCGGACAGAGCGTCATCGCCACGACCGAGCTCGCGCACGTGCCGGGCGCAAGCGACGCCTCGGTGACGCGCCTGCGCATATCCCCGGGGGCGATCTTGCAGGAGGCGCTCGCAGCTTGAGCCGCCCCGCCCCGCGTCCGCTCGCAAGCGCCGTCGAAGAGCTCGCGTCAGCGCTCGCCCCTGCGAGCACGCTCGCTCGCGTGCAGCAAGTGTGGGAGCGTGCAGCCGGCCCCGCGATCGCAGCCGCCGCACAGCCCACCGGGGAGAGAGACGGCGTGCTCACGGTCAGCTGCGAGGCAGCCGTGTGGGCCCAGGAGCTCGAGCTCATGGGCGAGGAGCTCGTGCGCCGGCTCAACCACGAGCTGCGCGCGCAAGCCATCCGCGAGCTGCGCTGCCGGACCGTTTGAGCGACCAGCGGCACGGCGCCGGGCGGCGCCCCCTCACGAGCGCTCTCTGCGCGTCCAATTGACGCCAATTTGCAGGGATTTCGGCTCTGTGGTGGCCTCGATCTGGGGGGTCCCCATGCTATCCTTATAGCTACATCTGATCCGCCCCGACCGTGGACACCGCGCCCCGGATTCCGGGGCGTTCTCGCGTCATCGGAGGTCCATTGGCAGCAGGCAGCAACAGCTCCGAGGGGAGCAACGGAAGGGGTCGCGTAAACGACCCCGCCATCGACAAGGA
The DNA here is from genome assembly GCA_963722435.1 of uncultured Solirubrobacteraceae bacterium. Lineage (GTDB taxonomy): Bacteria > Actinomycetota > Thermoleophilia > Solirubrobacterales > Solirubrobacteraceae > Palsa-744. The sequence goes on from CAVRKZ010000002.1 coordinate 974,092, forward strand.
TTCCGCCAGCTACGACGCCCAGGACATCACCGTCCTCGAGGGCCTCGAAGCGGTCCGCAAGCGTCCGGGGATGTACATCGGCTCGACCGGCGTGCTCGGCCTGCACCACCTCGTCTATGAGGTCGTAGACAACTCGGTCGACGAGGCGCTCGCCGGCTTCTGCACGGAGGTGACGATCACGATCCACCCCGACAACTCGGTCACCGTCATCGACAACGGCCGCGGGATACCAGTGGCGGTGATGGAGAAGGAGGGCCTGCCTGCCGTCGAGGTCGTGCTCACCGTGCTTCACTCCGGCGGCAAGTTCGGAATGGGCGGGGGTTACAAGGTCTCGGGCGGGCTGCACGGGGTCGGCGTCTCGGTCGTCAATGCTCTCTCCGAGCACCTCTCGGTGGAGATCCGCCGAGACGGGCACGTCTTCACCCAGGAGTACGAACGTGGGGCCCCCCAGAGTGAGCTGAGCAAGGGCGACGCACTCCCCAAGGGCGCTCCCACCGGGACCTCTGTCACGTTCCTGCCCGACGCGGATGTGTTCGAGACGCTCGAGTTCGACTTCCGCACGCTCGAGGAGCGCATGCGCGAGACCGCGTTCCTCACGGCCGGGCTGAAGATCGCGATCGTCGACGAGCGCGGTGAGGGCCACGCCGCGGAGTTCCGCTACGAGGGCGGGATCGAGGACTTCGTCTCCTATCTGAACGAGAACAAGGACACGGTGCACCGCAAGGTCGTGTTCTTCTCGGGCGAGTCCGACGAGGGTGCCGCGGAGGTAGCGATGCAGTGGAACTCCTCCTACCAGGAGTCGATCCACTCGTTCGCCAACAACATCAACACGAGCGAGGGCGGCTCGCACCTCAGCGGCTTTCGCTCGGCGCTCACGCGCACGCTGAACAAGTACGCGCGAGACCACGGCCTGCTCAAGGAGAAAGAGGACAACTTGTCAGGCGAGGACGTGCGCGAGGGCTTGACAGCCGTGATCTCCGTGAAGCTGCGCGACCCGCAGTTCGAGGGGCAGACGAAGACCAAGCTCGGCAACCCGGGCATGGCTGGCTTCGTCGAGTCGATCGTCAACACTGGTCTGGGGGAGTTCTTGGAGGAGAACCCCAGCGAGGCGCGCGCGGTGATCATGAAGTCCGTGCAGGCTCAGCGTGCCCGTGAGGCGGCGCGCAAGGCGCGCGATTTGACGCGGCGCAAGTCGGCGCTCGAGAACTCCACGCTCCCCGGCAAGCTCGCCGACTGCTCGATCAAGGACCCGTCGCTGGCCGAGCTGTTCGTCGTCGAGGGCGACTCGGCGGGGGGCTCGGCCAAGCAGGGCCGCGACCGCGAAACCCAGGCCGTGCTGCCGCTGCGCGGCAAGATCCTCAACGTCGAGAAGTCGCGCATCGACAAGGTCCTCCAGAACACCGAGATCCAGGCGCTGATCACCGCCATCGGCACCGGCGTGCGCGACGAGTTCAACATCGAGAACGCGCGCTATCACAAGGTCGTCCTAATGACAGATGCCGACGTTGACGGAGCTCACATCAGGACGCTTGTCCTCACCCTCCTCTTCCGCGAGATGGAAGAGCTGATCAAGGCCGGCTACGTGTACATCGCCAAGCCGCCGCTGTACAAGCTCAAGCAGGGCTCGCGCGAGCGCTACATCGAGAAGGACTCAGAACTAGAGGAGATTCTCCTTGCGGACAAGTGGGAGAAGATCGAGGCCTTTGACCGTTATGGCACGCAGTTCAAGCTGACCGAGGCACGCTGGCAGCGCTTCTCGCGCCTGCTCAAGCAGTACGAGGGCTGGTCGCTGGCGTTGCGCGGTCACCACGGCCACGACGTGGTCCAGTTGCTCGAGGAAACCTCGATCCTCGGCGAGCAGGTCATGAGCGCCGACGCGGCGATCGAGCTGCTCGCCCGTGCCGCCATCGAGGGCGACACGCACATCGTCGAGCTGGTCGACCAGGATCCGCTCACGATCAGTGTCAAGGCGGTGGAGTCAAAGACGGGCTTCGCTCGTACCCACAGCATCAAGCGGGCACTGTTCGACTCGCAGGAGTACCGCCAGCTGGCCCGCGTGCATGCCCAGCTCATCGAGCTCGCGGGCACCCCCCCGTTCGAGGTGCGTTTGGCCGACGCGCGGGAGCTCGCGCCCTCCTTCGAGGCGCTCCGTGCGGCCGTCATGACGGTCGTTCAGAAGGGCATCAAACTGCAGCGCTTCAAGGGCCTCGGCGAGATGAACGCCGACCAGCTCGGCGAAACCACTATGGCCCCGGGCACGCGCACACTCGCACAGGTGACGCTCGAGGACGCATTCGCCGCCGACCGCATCTTCTCGATGCTCATGGGTGACCAGGTGGAGCCGCGGCGCGCGTTCATCGAGGACAACGCCCGCGCCGTCGCGAATCTCGATGTCTGACGCGAGGGCCGACGCAGATCGGCGTCCTCGGCCGCTCACGTGCCTAGCACGCGACGCTCCCTGCGTCCTTGATCTGCTTGGCCCTCGCGTCAGACAGGGTCCCGGCGCATATCCGCAGGAGGTGAGCGGTGGCGTCCGCTGAGGTGATCGGCGGCGGCAACGTCGAACCACGCGCACTCGAGGACGAGATGCGCACCGCCTACCTCGACTACGCCATGTCGGTGATCGTCGGGCGCGCGCTGCCCGACGTGCGCGACGGCCTCAAGCCCGTTCACCGTCGCGTGCTCTACGCGATGAACGAGCTCGGCCTCGGTCCCACGCGCTCCTACGCCAAGTGCGCCAAGATCGTCGGTGAGGTGATGGGCAACTATCACCCGCACGGCGACAGCGCGATCTACGACACGCTCGTGCGCATGGCCCAGGACTTCTCGATGCGCAACGAGCTCGTCGACGGTCAGGGCAACTTCGGCTCGCTCGACGACGATCCGGCTGCGGCCATGAGGTACACCGAGGCCCGCCTCGCACGCATCGCCACCGAGATGCTGCGCGACCTCGACATGGACACGGTCGACTTCGTGCCGAACTACGACGGCTCGCGCCGCGAACCGCTGGTGCTCCCCTCGCGCTTCCCCAACCTGCTCGTCAACGGCTCCTCGGGAATCGCGGTCGGGATGGCGACGAACATCCCGCCGCACAACCTGCGCGAGGTGATCGCCGCGACGATCGCCTACATCGATGATCCGGAGATCGAGATCGACGGCCTGATGCGGCACATCAAGGGGCCCGACTTCCCCACCGGCGGGATCATCCTCGGCCACGGCGGCATCAAGGACGCCTACGAGACCGGGCGTGGGCGCGTGCGCATGCAGGCCCGCGCCCACATCGAGCCGCTGAGCCACGGCAAGGAGGCGATCGTCGTCACCGAGCTGCCCTTCATGGTCAAGAAGGGCGGCGACGGCAATCTGATCGACGAAGATCGCCGAGCTCGTCAACGAGAAACGGATCCCCGAGATCTCCGATCTGATCGACCAATCGGACAAGCGCGGCATGCGCCTGGTGATCGAGCTCAAGCGCGACGCGATTCCCAAGGTCGTGCTCAACAAGCTCTACAAGCACACGCCCATGCAGACCACCTTCGGCGTGAACATGGTCGCGCTCGTCGACAACGTGCCGCGCACGCTGAACCTGCGCGCGATGATCCACAACTACGTCGCGCACCAGCGCGAGGTGATCGTGCGCCGCACCAAGCACGAGCTCTCCGAGAAGGAGGCGCGTGCCCACATCCTCGAGGGCCTGCTCACCGCGCTCGAGCACCTCGACGAGATCATCGAGCTGATCCGCGGCTCGCGCGACCGCGAGGCCGCGCGCGAGCAGCTGGTCGCGCGCTTCGAGCTCAGCGCGATCCAGGCCAGCGCGATCCTCGACCTGCGCCTCTCCCAGCTCACCGCGCTCGAGGCCGACAGCATCAAACAGGAGCACGCCGACGTCACCGAGCGGATCGCCGAGCTGCGCGCGATCCTCGGCGACGAGTCGCCGCGTGCTGGCCGTGATCAAGGAGGAGCTCACGGAGATCTCCGAGCGCTTCGGCGACGAGCGCCGCACGGAGATCAAGCCACTCCGAGGACGAGATCGACATCGAGGACCTGATCGCCGACCAGCAGATGGTGATCACGATCACCCAGAGCGGCTACATCAAGTCGCTGCCGCTGGCCACCTACCGCCAGCAGCAGCGCGGCGGGCGCGGCGTGACGGGGATGGACATGAAGGACGGCGACTTCATCGAGCACCTGTTCGTCTGCTCCTCGCACGACTACCTGCTGTTCTTCTCCAACCGCGGCAAGGTCTACCGCTCGAAGGTCTACGAGCTTCCCGAGGCGCAGCGCACGGCCAAGGGGCGCGCGCTCGTCAACATCCTGCCGCTGCGCGAGGGCGAGCGAATCCAGGCGGTGGTCTCCACGCGCGACTTCTCCGAGACCCAGTACCTCGTGTTCGCCACGCGCAACGGCACCGTCAAGAAGACCGAGCTGCGAGGCCTACAACACGCCGATCAAAGCCGACGGCATCATCGCCATCAACATCCGCGACGACGACGAGCTGCTCGCCGTGCGCGCCGGTCGACCCCGACGACGAGGTCATCATGGTCTCGCGCGCCGGGCTCACCGTGCGCTTCGCCGAGTCCGACGTGCGCTCGATGGGCCGCGACACCACCGGCGTGCGCGGCATGGACGTCGGCAAGGGCGGCACGCGTGATCGCGATGGACGTCGCGCGCGACGACATGGACCTGCTCGTGGTCACCGAGAACGGATACGGCAAGCGCACCCAGATCAGCCAGTACCGCAAGACCAACCGCGGCGCAAAAGGCGTCAAGACGATTGGCCTGACCGAGAAAAAGGGCGCGCTCGCCGGAGCGCTGGTCGTGCGCGAGCACCAGGAGCTGGTCTTCATCAGCGTCGGCGGGATGGTGCAGCGGACCGCCGCCGGCGGCATCTCCCAGCAGGGCCGCTCGGCGACCGGCGTGCGCGTGATGAACCTCAAGGACGACGACGTCGTGAGCGCCGTCGCGCTCGTCGTCGACACCGGCGAGGAGGACCGCCGGTCGCTCGACGCGCCCGCAGGACGCCAGCCGCCTGAACGCGAGGACGGCGACCCCCGACGTCACGCTCGGCCGGGTGCGCGTCGCACGCAGCTCGCCCACCTCTCGGGCTCAACCTGTCCAGTTTTGGCGCTAGCCCTCAGCACCCCTCGTGTAAGCGTCCGAAACGCCGAGGGTGCCCACCCCCGGCAACTTTCGCAGCACGCCCCCTCTGCTCCTCCGGCGTGCTCCTGCTCGCGGCATCGCTGGCGCCCGCGCCCGCCTCCGCTAAGGGCGCCTCGCACGCCGCTCGCACCGCCTCCGCTCGCGGCTGCGCCAACGCCGCCACCCGCGCCCACTCGGCCATCCGCGCCCACTCGGCCATCCGCGCCAGGCACGCGAGGTGGCGCGCGCACGTGCCGTCGCACACGCACGCCGCCGCCGCACGACGCCGCCACCCGGCCGCGCGCTGCGAAGGCCGCCACGCGCCCGCCCGCCCGCGCCCGCACAATCGTCAAGCACGCCAAGCACCCCGCCGCGGCGCCCGCCACGCCGCTCCCTCCGGCGAAGCGCCCGAGCACGAAACCACGCCGGAATCCACCGAAGCGAGCCGCCGCGACGATCGCGCAGCGTTCTGGCGACCCCCTGCCAGAACACCGAAGTGACCCCCGAAGCCGCCAATATCGCTCTCGTGCGCGGCGCCGTCCTGTGTCTGATCAACCGCAAGCGAGCCGAAAACGGCGAGGGCCCGCTCGTGCCCAACACGCAGCTCGAAGAGGCCGCCGAAGGCCACTGCCAGGAAATGATCGCCGACGACTACTTCGCGCACGTCTCACCCAGCGGCGAGACGCCCGTGGAACGCATCCGCGACACCGGCTACATACCCAACGCCAAACGTCGGTTACGTGATCGGCGAGAACCTCGCCTGGGGCACCTACCAGCTCTCCACACCGGCCAGTCGATCGTCGCCGCCTGGATCGCCTCGCCCGGGCATCTCGCGAACATCCTCGAAGCCAGTACCGCGACACGGGCATCGGCATCACTCCCGCCGTTCCCAGTTCGCTCGCCCCCGGTGCGCCCGGCGCGACCTACGCGCAGGAGTTCGGCGTCATCGTCCCGTAGAAAGTCGGGGCCAGGGCCGCCCGCGCTGGCTTCGCGCGTCATCCGCGTCCGCTACTCTGGCGAGACCAGAGAAAGGAGGTGGTCCATACGTTGAGTGACAGTTCTTGCGGGACCCTGGAGGTGACCGGCCGCGTAGGTCGGGAGGCTGGACCGCCTAGCGGAATCCAACCCGGGACACCCCGAGAAGCGACTGCCGGACCTGGTCCCTCCGGCCGCGGCTTGTTCGCTCTCGGTTTTCCAGTCAGATCAGCTCGCGAAGGGCGCCTCCGGGCGCCCTTCGTGCGTTTCGTGGGCGGTCGGAGATGCGCGCGGGCGCGGCTGCGAGCGCTACGCCGCCTGGGGCAGGTACTGCAGCCACGCCGCCGGGATCGTCGGGCTGGCGACGTGGATGAAGATCTCCGCGCGCGGGGTGCGCGGGGCGTGGCGAGGGTGCATACCGGCCTGACGCGGCAGCCGGTCGCCCTTGCGCCGGTTGCAGGGGGCGCACGAGGCGACGATGTTCTCCCAGCTGGACGTGCCGCCCTTCGAGCGGGGGATCACGTGATCGACGGTCAGGTTGGAGCGCGACCCGCAGTACTGGCACGTCCAGCTGTCCCTGGCGAACACCGCCCGCCGCGTGATCTTGCGCCGGTGGGCGTCCCGCGGGACCTTCACGTAGGTGACTAGTCGGATCACGACGGGGCGCGCGAGCGTCGAGCTCTCGGAGTGAAGCTCCCAGGCGCTGCGCTCGAGCAGCTCGGCCTTTTCCTTGAGCAGAGCACCACCGCGCGCCGCACCGTGCACACGTTGATCGGCTCGTACGTGGCGTTCAGGACAAGCACCCGACCGCTCATCGCCGCTGTCGGCGATGTGCCAGGTCCGTGCCGCTGGTGCTCTGGGGCGACACGGACCCCCCCGGCTCGGGTGGGACTGTGCACTCCATCTCAGGGCCGGAAGTCTAGCGGGGCGCCGCACAGCACGCGGCGCTCACCTCTCAGCTGGCCTGCCCTGCGCGACAGTCGCCGCGAGGTAGGAGCCGAGCACGCGCACCTCTTCGCAGATCTGCCCGAGACCCGCGATCGCCTCGGCGACCAGCGGATCCTCAGCGAGCCCGGCGAGATCTGCGAAGAACATGTAGCTGCCGAGCTGGCGCCGACGCGGGCGCGACTCGATCTTCGTCAGGTTGATGTCCGCTCGCGGCGAACTCGTCGAGGCAGCGAACGAGCCAGCCGGGGTGCTCGGCGCCCGCGCCCCAGAACACGAGCGAGGTCTTGCACTGCGCCCGCGCGCGCTTGCAGCGGCGGCGCGGGCGTGAGCGCGCCGTGCGCAGCCACACGAAGCGCGTTTCGTTGTCGCTCGCGATCCTCGACTCCCTCGCGGATCACGGTGGCGCCGTAGATGCGTGCCGCGAGCTCCGTCCCGATCGCCGCCCACCCGACCACGCCCGCCCGCGCCTCGGCCACGACCGTGCGCACGGCCTCGGCCGTCGAGCTTGCGGCCAGCACGCGCGCGTGCGCGAGCTCGCCGCGCAGCAACCGCGTGCACTGCCCGGGCACCTGGGGGTGGGTGATCACGGTGTCGATCTGCTCGAGCGAGCTCTCGCCCGCGCAGATCAGCGAGTGCCTGACGCGCAGGAGCGTCTCGCCGACGATCCTCAGCTCGCCTGCCTCCTCGGCGAGCAGGTCGAGCGTGAGGCTTATCGGGCCCTCGAGCGAGTTCTCGATCGGCACGATCGCAAACGGCAGCTCGCCTTCACGCAGCGCCCTCACGCAGTCGTAGATGCTCGCCAGCGCCACCGGCTCGACCGCCTCTAGGACGGCGCTCGCCAGCAGCGCCTCCTCGGTGAACGTGCCCTCGGGCCCGAGATATCCGACGCGCGCTCGCCCCCCGTCGCTCCGTCCTCGACGCTCTTCCTCAGGCTGGCTGCGCATCCCGCGGCCTGGCCCCCGCGCCGCCGTCGCCGAGCGCTAGGCGCACGGCCTCGGCCTCCTCGGGGAGAGCTCGAGCTCTCCGCGCCCGCCGCGCACCTGCTTGCCGTAGACGCGCGCCTGGTCGCGGTGATGGATGCACGACAGCACGATCCCAGACTGTTCGTCGTCGAGCAGCGCAATCGACATCGACTGCTGGCCCGAGAGCTCGTTATAGGCGTCGTAGCGCACGAGCGCACGGTGCGCAATTCGACCGCGTAGCGCCCTCTCCACCCCCGCGAGGCGTTCGTCCAGGTGCGCGGCGGTCTCTCCCACGTACGCGTGCAGCTCGGCGAACGCCTCCTGCATCGCGGCAGCGTGCGCGACCACATCCTGCGTGCCAGCCTCGCCTAAGACAGCGCGCTGGGCCGTGCGCAGCTGGCGCACGCTCCAGGCGAGCGCCACGCACGTGATCAGAGCCACCACCGCGAGGGCGCCTGCGGCGATCGCGATGATGCCCTGCGTGTCGGTGATCGTCGCGGCCACGACCACAAGTTAGCCGCTGGGCGGCGGGCTATTCTCCGAAGACGGCCAGGAAGGTGCCCGTCGTGCCTTCGGAAGATGCCAGGTAGGTGGCCTTGTTTCTTCGGGTCGCTCGCCGGTACCGGCTGGATGGCGACTTCGACCTTCGAGGGCAGGCCGAGCGGAACGTTGGTGACGGGGACTTCGACGTTGACGGTCTTCCCGGGTTCGGTCGTGTTGACCACGTGGGAGCCCTTGTACGGCTTGCCACCCGAGGTAATCGTGACGTCGACCATGACGTCAGTCTCGGTGAATTCGCCGTCGTTTTCGACGGCCACGGTAAAGGTCGGCGTGCCCCCGCCGCTGATGTGGTTGACCGCCGGTTCGGCTTCGAGCGTCGTCGTTCCCACGCTCACACCCTTCAACAGCGCTGCCGTGGTGGCCAGGGGCGACCGTGCGCCTGACTCGTGCTCGCCTCCCCGAGCCGCGAGAGCGCCGTAGAGGCTTCCAGCCAGCCGATGTTGGGCAGGAAGCGCGTGGATGCGGGGGCGAGACCGTGAATGCCATTGGCAGAGAGCGTCTGCTCGATCAGCGGCGCCACGCGCTGCGAGTAGACGACGTCCGAGGCGAGGAAGATCTCCATGTCGCCCGCGATCTCCGCGCCCGCCTGCTTGGCCTGGGCGCCGTACGCGCTTGGCAGCAGTTCGGCCATCTTGCTCATGCCTTCCACGCGCAGATCGAACGCGAGCAACAGGTTGCGCTGCGCGGAGGTCATTTCGCCGGGCACGCTCAGGCCCTTCGCGTGCGTAGCGAGCGTCTGCGCCTCACCGCGCAGAGCGGCGACTTCCTCCTCGACGTCGAGCGCCGGTTTGGTGGCCGCGCCCGTCAGTGCCGTGAACAGCGGCTGCGAGACGCTCGCATCGGATTCCTGGGCGAGCGCGCTCACGTCGCGGGCGTAGCTCTTCAGCGAGCTCTGCTTCTCGCTCTTGACGACGCTCGAGATCACCAGCACGAGCACGATCACCAGCACGAGCAGCGCCACGCCGGCCACGCCGCGACGCATCATCAGCGTCTGATGGTCTACCCCCGCCCCCCCGTGCATGGAACGGCGCGGCCGCGGCGGCGCGGTCCGTGCGCCCGCGCCGAGCCCGGCGGAACCCCCACCCGGCCCGCGCCGAGCCGCTCTGGCTGACTGGCGGGGGGCAGTCTCCTCGTCATCGTCGAAAAACGACAAAAGCCAGCCGCTCCTTTGCAGGGACTTTAGGAACGCGAAGTATGACTCCCGCGCTCATGCGCCGCTAGATTGCAAGTTCCCGCTCAGGGCATCCTTTATCGGCGGGCCCGGCAGGGCAGGAGCCGCTCGCGGCGAACGCGCAAGCTGGTGGAGTCGCCAGAGACGCTCGTCCAGACCCCCCCGCGGCACGAGGGCTCGCCAGCGCGCCTCTCGCGCGGGCGCATCAGCGCGGGCCGTCAGGAGAATCCGGGCGAGCTGCTGCTGGCTCGCTACCGCCTGCTCGAGCAGCTCGGTCGCGGCGGCTTTGGCGTGGTCTGGCGCGCCCGCGATGAGCTGCTGCATCGCGAAGTGGCGCTCAAGCGTGTCTGGCTCGGCTCGGAGAACGACAGCGAGCGTGCCGCGCGGGAGGCGCTCGCGGCGGCGCGCCTCTCGCACCCCGCGATCGTCGCGCTGCACGAGGCCTGCGCGCACGACGGCGCCTTCTACCTGATCTCCGAGCTGGTCGAGGGGAGTACGCTCGCACAGCTGATCGCCGAGGACGCGCTCGAGGACGAGGAGGTGCTCGAGATCGGCATCGCGCTCACGAGCGCGCTGGCGCACGCCCATTCGCGGGGAGTGATCCACCGCGACATCAAGCCCCAGAACGTGCTCGTGCCCGAGGCGCCCGTCGACGACACGCCGGTCGCGCCCGCGCTGCGGGCGGCCGCCAAGCTGACCGACTTCGGTGGCGCGAGCCTCGTCGGCGAGGACGTGCTGACGCGCACCGGGGACGTGCTCGGCACGCTCGCCTACATGGCGCCCGAGCAGAGCGAGGGCCGTGAGATCGGTGCGCCGGCTGACCTGTACTCGCTCTCACTCGTCCTCTATGAGGCGCTCTGCGGCGTAAACCCCGTGCGCGCCGGCACGCCTGCGGCGACTGCCAGACGGATCGGCCAGCGCGTGCCGCCGCTCGCACGAACGCGCCGCGATCTCCCGCCCATGCTCACGGCGGCGCTCGACCGAGGACTCGCGAGCTCGCCACAACAGCGTGGCAGCATGGCCGAGCTGCACGACACGCTCGAGCAGACGCTGCAGCGCGGACTGGGCCGCGGCCGTGCGCGGGCGCCCTCTAACCTCGAGCCGCCACCGTGGCCCCCGCCGCACGCGGGCGCACCGGCGCCCGTGCTCCCGCGGGAGGCCCACGCGCCTGCGCCTTCAGCGAATGCTCCGCAGACCGCCGAGCAGGATGCACGCGAGACGCACACCAGCCCCGCCTATGGGCGGCGCAGCTCGCTCGCTCGCTCGGCGTGGCTCATCGGCACGCTCGCGCTCGTGCTCTGGCAGTGCATCGCCGGCCACGCCGGGGTCGCGCTGCTCGCTGCCGCCGCGCTTGTCCCGCTGCTCGCGCTCTCGAGCAGGCGCGCGGCCGGCGAAAGCGGGGCCGGATGGCTCGCGTGCCTGCTCGCACCCGCGCTCGGGTGCCTCGGGCTGGCAGGCGCCTTCCCGGCGCTCGCAGGGCAGGCCTCGCGCTGGCGCGTGCGCGCGGCGCTCGGCGCGCTCGGCTTCTGGTGGCTGAGGCTCGCAGAGCCCCTGCTCGCGCGCAGGCTGTGGCTCCACGATCCCGTAGGCACGCCTGCGCGCAGCGTCTGGGAGTCCTCACCGACGCTCACAGCCGCCCACGTGCTCACGCCGCTCCTGACACTCGGCGTACTGCTCGGCGCGCTGCTGTGGGCAGCGGGCGCGCTGGCGCTTCCGTGGCTCGTGCGCGGCCGCAGCGCAATACGCGACCTGCTCGCCGCGGGCGTCTGGACGGTGCTCCTCGCCGTGGCCACGCCCGCCGTGGACGCCGGGCTGGGCGCCCACGCTGGCCAGCCGGTGCCACGCGGCCTGCTCGCCGGGGCGCTGCTCGCGGCGCTGCTCGCCGTGGGTGCGCGGGCCGCGCGCGGGCCGGTCTAGAGCGGAGCTCCCCTGGAGGAGGTTCGCACCACGGGTGCGTAGCATGCCTCACGGTTGCCCGTCTGACCACGCCCGGGTCGACCGTCGTCCGGTGAGCCGATGAACCCGCTGAAGAGCGTCGAGACCATAATCGCGAACGTCGTCGAGGGGACCTTCGGGCGAGTCTTTCGCGCGGAGGTGCGCCCGATGGAGCTCGCGCGCAAGCTCGCCCGAGAGATGGACGCCAACCGCACCGTCTCGCTCTCGCGCGTGTACGTCCCGAACGAGTACTCGGTGTGGCTGTCCCCGCGCGACCGCCAGCGCTACGAGGGGGTCGAGCCCGAGGTGATCGACGAACTGTGCGCATACCTGCTCGAGCACGCACGCCGGGAGGAGCTCATGATGGCCTCGCCGCCACATATCGCGTTCCACACCGACGAGCGCCTCTCGCTCGGCGAATTCGGCATCCAGGCAACGCTCGAGCGCCACAACGGCGCCGGCGCAGAAGACGATCACGAGCGCGGCCAGGAGGAGCCCGGCGGGGGCCACACGATGATCTACAGCAGCTCTGCGCGCACGCGCCAACCGGTGGCGCAGGCGCAGGCGCGCCGCGCGCAGCGTGCGCTGCTGGCAATCGATGGGCGGCGCGTGCTGCTGCCCGCGAGCGGCGGGGTCGTGGGCCGCAGCCGCGAGTGCGACGTCGTGCTCGAGGACGCCGGCATCTCGCGCCGCCACGCGCAGATCCGCCCCGGGCCGCAGGGCTGGACGGTCGAGGACCTGGGCTCCACCAATGGCGTGTCCCGCAACGGCGAGCCCGTCCACGGAGTCGTCACGCTGCAGCCGGGGGACCGTCTGGAGCTCGGCTCGACGGAGCTCGTCTTCGAAGTCTCATGAACTCGCTCGCACCCGTCTCGGTCGCGCTCAAGTTCGGCTTCCTGGCGGTCCTGTACCTGTTCCTGCTGTGGATCGCCCGCAGTGCCCGGCGCGACCTACGCGGCGGCGTGCCGCCGGCGCACGGGGCGCAGGCCGCCGAGCACGCGTACATGTCCCCCGCGATCCCGCCGGATGCCACCGGCATGTACTCGGCCTCGGCGCTGGGCAGCGCCGATCTCGCACACCGCGCGCCTCGCCTGGTGATCGACCGCGCGCCGGGTCACGAGCCGGGCATGATCTACGACTTGGACGGAGATCTCGTGCTCGGCCGCGGCGAGCACGCCGAGATCAGGCTCGAGGACCCATTCGCCTCCGCGCGGCACGCCCGCGTCTACGAGCAGGGAAGCAGCGTCGTCATAGAAGACCTGGGCTCGACCAACGGCACGTACTTGAACGAGGAGCTGCTCGAGACCGCCAGGCCGCTGCACCCGGGCGACAGGGTGCGCATCGGCGACAGCGAATTCACCTTCGAGACCGACTGATCGTGGGCTCGAGCGCCTGAGATGCTGCGCGTCGCCGAACAGTACGCCGCCACGGACACCGGCCGCCAGCGGCGCGCGAACGAGGACTCGCTGCTGGCGCGCGCGCCGCTGTTCGTGGTTGCGGACGGGATGGGAGGCGCGCAGGCCGGCGAGGTCGCCTCGCGGATCGCGGTCGAGTCCTTCCAACAGGGCCTCGCGGATGGCTCTGAGCCCGAGCTCGAGCTCGCGACGCTCGCGCAAGCGGCCAACGCGCGCATCCACGAGCTATCGCACTCCAACCTCGAGCAGGCAGGCATGGGGACGACGCTGACCGCGGTCTACATCGGCGAGCGCGAGGTCGCGATCGCGCACGTCGGCGACAGCCGCGCCTACTGCATGCGCGAGGGCGAGCTGTTGCGCCTGACAGACGACCACTCGCTCGTCGACGAGCTCATGCGCCAGGGGCGCCTGACGCCCGAGGAGGCGGTCGAGCACCCGCAGCGTTCGGTGATCACACGCGCGCTCGGCCCGGAGCATGCGGTCGAGGTCGACACACGCTCGTTTCGCGCGCGCGCGGACGACGTGTACCTGCTATGTAGCGACGGGCTCACGACGATGGTCGCGGAGGAGCAGATCGCACGCGCGCTGCGCGAGCACGCGCGCCTGCGCGACGCCGGTGAGGCGCTGATAGCGGCGGCCAATGACGCTGGCGGGCGCGACAACATCACGGTCGTACTGATCCGCCTCGAGGAGGTCGGCCTCGCACCGAGCGCGCCTGGCGCGCAGGGCGCCCAGGATGCCACTGCCCCGCACGAGGCCGCAGGCGCCGCAGCGCGCGAGCTGGAGCAGACGGTGCTCGGCGCGCCGGCCGCCTCCGTCCCGCAGGGCGCGCGCGCGACCTCAGCGCGCGCGACGCGCGCTCGAGAGCAGGGCGCCCAGGCGCACGCTTCGCGCTCCTCACACCCTCAGGCGGCGTCCGCCTCACGCGGCGCAGTCGAGCTGCCGGGGCGCCGGCGCCTACCGCGCGCCGCGCCGGCGCCGGATGCGCCTGCACGTGAGCGCCGGCGCATCCGCCACGCCGGCGCGCTCCTCTTCACGCTCGCCGTGCTCGCGATGATCGCCGCCGGCGCCTATCTGGCGGAGCAGTCGGTGTACTTCATCGGCACCAACAGCCGCGGCCTCGTGACGATGTACGAGGGCCTGCCCTACACGCTGCCGGGCAACCTTCACCTCTACAGCAGCCGCTACGTGTCCGGCGTCAGCGCGTCGACGCTCACCACCGCACAGCGTCGCCGGCTGCTCGACAACTCGTTGCGCTCGGAAGGCAAGGCCGCGTCGCTGATCCGCAGCATGGAACTGGAACAGCTCGAATGAGAGGCGCGCGGTGAACCGGCCGATCGTGCGCCTGTACGGGCTCGTGGCGCTACTGTTCGCGCTGCTCGTCGCGTTCACGTCGCGCTGGACGATCTTCGAAGCATCTTCGCTGCGGGAAAACCCGCTCAACGAGCGCAAGGTGCTCGAGCAGGAGCGTATCCCCCGCGGCCCCATCGTCGCGGCCGACGGCACCGTGCTGGCGCGCAGCGTGCGCGGCGCCGAAGGCACCTACCAGCGCGTGTACCCGGCCGGCGAACTGTTCGCGGCGCCGATCGGCTACGACTACGTCCAGCCCGACCTGGGTGCGACCGGCCTCGAGCGCTTCCGCAACGAAGAGCTCAATGGCCAGAGCGAAGCCAACCTGCAGAGCGTGCTCAACCAGCTGCAGGGAAAGGAACCGCAGGGTGAGAAGGTGGTAACGACGCTGCAGCCGGCGGCGCAGCGTGTGGCCATGGCGGCGCTCGGCGAACACGAAGGCGCGGTCGTGGCGCTGGAACCACGCACGGGCGCCGTCACGGTGATGGCCTCGAAACCGAGCTTTGACCCCAACGCGCTACGCGACGCCGCGCGCCAACGCGAACAGGAGCGCGAAATGGACGCGAGCCCGCCGACGAAGTCCGAGGTCAACCGCGCAACCCAGTTCGGCTATGCGCCCGGCTCGAGCTTCAAGGTGGTGACGGCCAGCGCGGCGATCGACACGGGCGCATACACCCCCGAATCGCTGGTCAGCGGCAAGAACGAAATCCTGGTCTCGGGCGTGCCGCTGCACAACGACGACAACGAGAGCTTCGGTCCGATCACGCTCACGTATGCGCTCGCTCACTCCGTCAACACGGTCTACGCGCAGGTCGCCGAGCACATCGGCAAGCAGACCTTGGGCCGCTACATGGAACGCTTCGGCTTCGACGCCAAGCCGCACCTCGACTATCCCGCCGATGAAATGTCGGTGAGCGGCGAGCACGTGGGCGAACGGGTGGTAGCGCCGACGAGCCCGCAGGTCGACCTCGGACGCCTCGGCATCGGCCAGGACAAACTCGCGGTCACGCCGCTGCAGATGGCGGAGGTGGCCGCCGCGGTCGCCAACCACGGCGCGCTGATGACCCCCCATCTGACCTCGCGCGTAGTCGATGCCGAAGGCGAAACCGTGAAAACGATCTCGCCTAGCGTGCAGTCCGTCGTGATGAAGCCCTCGACGGCTGGCGCCGTGAGGTCGATGATGGAAGCGGTCGTACAGGAAGGCACCGGGCGCGAGGCGCAGATCCCCGGCATCCAGGTGGCGGGCAAGACCGGCACCGCGCAGACGCAGTTCGGCGATGCCATCAACAACGTGTGGTTCATTGCCTTCGCGCCCGCGGCCGACCCGCGTGTCGCCGTCGCCGTGACGCTGAAGGCCGTGCCGGGCGAAGGCGCGACGTACGCCGCGCCCGTCGCCAAGGCCGTGATCGAAAGCCTGCTCGATGATTGAGCCCGAGACGCTCATCGACGGGCGCTATCGCGTGATCGCTCGCATCGGCTCGGGGGGGATGGCCGACGTGTACCTCGCGCAGGACATGCTGCTCGGCAGGCAGATGGCGGTGAAGGTGCTCCACCACCACTTCTCCGAGGACCACGAGTTCGTCGAGCGCTTCCGCCGTGAGGCCTCGAGCGCGGCCGCGCTCTCGCACCCCAACATCGTCGCGATCTTCGACCGCGGCGAGTGGAACGGCACCTACTACATCGCGATGGAGTACGTCGCCGGGCGCTCGCTGAAGACGATCGTGCGCGAGCAGGGGGCGCTTGAGCCCGCCGCGGCGATCGACATCGTCGTGCAGATCCTGCGCGCGGCGCGCTCGGCGCACCGTCGCGGCGTCATCCACCGCGACCTCAAGCCGCACAACGTGATCATCGACGAGGAGGGTCGCGCGCGTGTCACGGACTTCGGCATCGCGCGCGCCGGTGCCTCGGACATGACGCTCACGGGCTCGATCATGGGCACGGCGCAATACCTCTCACCCGAGCAGGCACAGGGCCTCGCCGTCAGCGCCGCTTCGGACCTGTACTCGATCGGCGTGATCCTGTACGAGCTGTTGACCGGCGTGGTCCCCTTCGAGGGCGAGACGGCGGTGGCGATCGCCTACAAGCAGGTGGCCGCCGAACCGTATCCCCCGAGCACGATCAACCCGTCTCTGCCGCCCTCGCTCGACGCGGTCGTGCTGCGCGCCCTCGCCAAGGACCCGGCGCAGCGCTATGCAGACGCGGACGAGCTGATCGCTGCGCTCGAGGCGGAGCGGCGCACGCTGCCGGCGCTCTCGGGCGCGGCCGCGACGACGGTCCTCGCCGCGCCCGTGCACCAACCGCACGCCTCAGCGCTCGTAGCCGGCGGTGCGGTGGGCGCCGCGGCGGGAGGGTTGTTGCTGGCGCCCGCGGCGGGCTTCGAGCCCAACCGAGCGCCCCCGGCGGAGCCCGGCACGGGCGCGCGGCGCAAACGCGCGCTGTGGTGGACGCTCGGGCTGCTCGCGCTCGCCGGCGCTGGCGTACTGGTGCTGCTGTTGACGCGCGCGGGCTCATCGGTGACGGTGCCGGCGGTGGCCGGGCAGCGCGAACAGCAGGCGCTGAGCGTGCTGCGCGCCGCAGGCCTGCGCCCGACACGCTCGCCTGCGCCTAGCGCGAGCGTCCCAAGCGGCGTCGTGATCAACCAGTCGCCGGCGCCGGGAACGGTCGTGCACAGGGGCGCGCGCATGACGCTGGTGGTCTCGAGCGGCCCGGCCAGCGCGCCGCTGGCGGACGTCACCGGCCTGCAGGCGGCGAAGGCGGAAGCGCGCCTACGGGCAGCGCACTACAAGACAAAGGTCAAGATGGAAGCGAGCAAGATCGTCGAAGCGGGCATCGTGATCGGGACCGAACCGACCGCGGAAACCGTCGTCCCGGAAGGGCGCCTGATCACGCTCCTGGTCTCGAGCGGGCCGGCCTCGGTGCACGTGCCCGGCCTCGTCGGTGACACGCTCGAAGCAGCCGAAGCGTCGCTGACGAAGGCCGAACTCGCGCTCGGCACGGTGAGCAAGCGGCCCTCCTCCACGCAGCCGCTCGGCACGGTGCTCTCAGAGACGCCCGCGGCGGGCAGCTCCGTGCGCGCGGGCACGAAGGTCAATCTGGTTCTCGCGAAGGCGCCCAAGGAAGTGGAAGTGCCAGACGTCGAAGGGGAGGCCGAAGCAAACGCCGCTAACACGTTGCGTCACGCCGGCTTCAAGGTCAACAAGCAGACACGCCAGACCACCCAATCCTCGCAGGCGGGTGTCGTGCTCGAACAGACCCCCGCGAAAGATACGCATGCGCGCAAGGGCTCGACGGTGACGATCGTCGTGGGCATGCAGACCCCTACGCCGACCACGCCGACCACGCCGACCACGACCACGCCGACAACCGCGAGCCCGCCCGCAGCGGTGACGCCGAGCAGCGAATGAGCTCGGGAGCGCTCACCGTCGCGGTTCTCGCCGGCGGGCCCTCGGCCGAGCACGAGGTCTCGCTGTCCTCGGGTGCCGCCGTGCGTGAAGGTCTCGCCGAGGCGGGACACGAGACCGTGTGGGTGGAGATCGGGCGCGACGGCGCGTGGCGCTGCGAAGGGCGCGAGCTCAGCTTTACGCCGGGTCGCGGCCTGCTGGCGGTCGATGTGGCGTTCCCGGCGTTGCACGGACCGTTCGGGGAGGACGGCACCGTGCAGGGGCTGTTGGAGACGATCGACGTTCCCTACGTGGGGTCCGGCGTGGCGGCCTCGGCGGTGTGCGCCGACAAGGTCCGCTTCAAGCAGCTGATGTCCGCCTTGGGGATCGCCCAGGTGCGCTACGTGGGCGTGCGGACCGAGCTCCTTGCGCAAGCGCCGGAGCACGTGCTCGGAGAGCTCGCGCAGCTCGGCCTGCCGGTGTTCGTCAAGCCCGCGCACCTCGGCTCTTCGGTGGGCATCGTCAGGGTGCATGCGCGCGAGGAGCTGGGCGAGGCGCTCGAGCAGGCCTTCGCGCACGATAGGCTCGCGATCGTCGAGGCGGCGGCGCGCGGGATCGAGGTCGAGTGCGGCGTGCTGGGGGGCCTCGCGGGCGAGCAGCCGCTCGCCTCGGAGCCGGGCCAGGTCGTGTTCGCCGGTGAGTGGTACGACTTCCAAGCCAAGTACTCGCCCGGGGGCATGGAGCTGAGGATCCCCGCGCCGGCGCCGGCGGATGCGCTCGATGAGGTCAGGCGCCTGGCGCTGGCTGCATTCGCGGCCGCCGGCTGCGAGGGGCTCGCCCGCGTCGACTTCTTCCTCGAAGGCGAGCGAGTGCTGGTCAACGAGCTGAACACGATGCCCGGCTTCACGCCGACGAGCGTGTACGCAAAGCTGCTCGCGGCCTCCGGCATCCCCTACCCCGAGCTGCTCGATCGCCTCTGCCGGCTCGCGCTCGAGCGCCACGAGCGCGGCCGGGCGTATGCCCGGCGAAGCTAGCGCAGCAGCGTCAGTTCGTCGATCGTGGCCGCCTGCATGCCAGGAGGCAGGGTGGTCATCCACATCAGGTAGTAGCGATAGGAGCTCGTGACGCCCGGGAGCGAGATCCGCTGACCGCTTTGGACGTCGGCGCTCGCGCCAACCGGGCCCCTCCAGCCGCGGGAGGTGAGCGGCGCGCTGGCGCCGTAGGGTAGTTCGAGGACGTCATCGGCGACGTAGACCTGCACGGCGAAACCGGGTGTGGGCGTCTGGATCTCGAGGGCCTTCGCATGCACCGAGGGGGCGGCGTCGAGGTACACGCCCAGGCCGGTCCCCCCTTCCTTGTTGAGGTTGTCGTCGTAGTACTGCTCGGTGCTCCAGCCAGTGTCGGGGTCGCCGTCGACGAGGTTCTCGACCTGGTCACGGTTTTCCGGGCCGGTGCCGAACGGGTTGTAGCCGTGGGCGGCGGTCTGGCTGAGCTGAACGGGTTCGAGGCCTCCTCGCGCGACGTCCGTCGACACGCCGGCGCCGCGGTGCGTGCGTCCCGCGGCGGCGACGAGCGCGACCGCGACGATCACGCCGATGAGCGCGAGCGAGGCGACCCAGCGGGAGCGATGGCGCATGCGCCACGGCAGGCGGCTGCGCGTGGGCCCGGGCAGCGTGCGCAGGATGCTCGTGACCTCGTCGGTGACCTGGCCAGAGCGGGAGGTCTCGATCGTGAGCACGTCCTCGAGCTCGGCGAGCATGCTGGCGGCCTCCGGGTAGCGGCGCTCGAGGTCCTTGGCGACGGCGCGCTCGACCACGGCGGCGGTGGCGGCGGAGATCTCGGGGCGCAGCAGCTGGACGTCGGGAACCTCCTCGCGCACGTGCTTCATCGCGACGGCCACGGGCGAGGCACCGTGGAAGGGCACCTGGCCCGTGAGCATCTCGAACAGCACGACACCCAGCGAGTACAGGTCGGACTGCCCGGTCACCGGATCCCCGAGCGCCTGCTCGGGAGAGACGTAGTCGGTGCTCGCGAGCACGCGTCCGGCGACCGTGAGCCCTTCCTCGCTGAGGGTTCGCGCGATGCCGAAGTCGGTGATCTTGGCGCTGCCTTCCTCACTGATGAGGACGTTCTGGGGCTTCACGTCGCGGTGGACGATTTCGCACTCGTGCGCTGCGCCGAGCGCGCGCGCGATCTCGATCGCATAGGCGATCGCCCGGGGGATCTCGAGCTTCCCGTGATGGCGGATCAGGTCCTTGAGAGTCACGCCGCCGACGTACTCGAAGACGATGTAGGGCGAGCCAACGCCGCCGTCGCCCGCCGGTGTGCCGAGCGCGCCAGCGTCGGCGGCCGGCTCCTCGCCGGCGTCGATCACGGTCACGACGTTGGGGTGGTTGAGGCGCGCGATCGAGCGAGCCTCGCGCCGGAAGCGCTCGAGCTGAGCGGAGTCGGCGGCGATCTCGCGATGCATGAGCTTGATCGCGACCGTGCGCTCGAGCACGTTGTCGTAGGCGCGGTAGACGGTCGACATGCCGCCGCGCCCGATCTCCTCATCGAGGCGATAGCGCCCGCCGATGACGCTGCCGAGGACGATCATGCGAGACCTATTGTGCGCTCAGCGATCGACGCGCGCTGAGCGCGAGCGCCGGAGCACGTAGGCGGCGAGCAGGCAGCGGTAGAGCGAGCAGGCGAGGAGCGTGCGACCGTCTCGCAGGCGCCGATCCAGCAGGCGGGCGCTGGCGCGCGTTGAGAGGAACGCGCTCACCGCGCCGAGCGCGAGCGTCGCGCGCTGTGCGGATGTGCGTTCGCGCCCGCGCCCCGGCGCGATCTTGAGAGCCCCGGCCCCGAGCAGCACCGGCAGGCCTGCATGCCAGCAGAGCGCCTGCGACGCGGGCCGGGAGAACCCGCGTGCGCGTGCGGCCGTGAGGCAGGCGCCGCTGCGCGAGATGCCCGGGATCAGCGCGACGGCCTGGGCGAGCCCGAGCGCGAGCCCATCGCGCCCGCCGGCGTCCTCGAAGGCGCGTGCCGCGCCGGGGCGCCGTCGTGCGCGGAGCTCGCCGAGCGCCAGTGCCAGCGCGCCCGTCAGCAGACCGCCGGCAATCGAGCGCGGCCCGCCGAGCCTGTGCTCGATCGGCTCCTCGAGCGCGTAGCCGGCGAGCGCGGCCGGCCCGACCGACAGCGCCACGACGATCGCGCGCCGGCGGTCGAGGTGCGTGAGCTCGTGCGCCAGCTCATCGCGCATGTGGATCGCCAGCGCGAGGCCCGTGCCGGCGTGCAGGGCTGCCGCAAAGCTCTTGCGCTCGCTTCCCGCGAGGCTCGCATACGGCCAGCGCGCGAGCCACGGCACGAGCTCCACGTGCGCGGAGGAAGAGACGGGCAGCAGCTCGCACGGTCCCTGCAGGAGCCCGAGCACGAGCGCGTGGTGCAGCGCCGGCGCGCGCCCGTCCGAGGACATCGCTCGCCGTCCCCTCAGCCGACGGCGCGGCCGAGCGCATCGCGCCGTGCGCGGCGGCGGCGCACGAGCGCGTACACGATCGCCCCGAGCGCGAGCGCGAGGATCGCATAGTCGACGTACTGGAAGCCCTTGCGCACGCTCGTCCATTCGCCCCCCAGGGCGTCACCGGCGAGCGTGAGGCCGACCACCCAGGGGATCGAGCCGAGCAGCGAGAGCAGCGTGAAGCGCACGAGCGGCATCCTCGCGACGCCGGCGGGCAGCGACACGAAGGCCCTGACGAGCGGGACTAGGCGCCCGAGCAGCACGGCCGGCTCGCCGAAGCGCTGAAACCAGCGCTCGGCGCGCGCGAGCTGGTCGGGGCCCATGTGTACGCGGGCCCCGTGGCGTTCGAAGAGCTCGAGGCGCCCGCCGCGCCCGAGCGCGTATGCCAACCACGAGCCCACCATCGTGCCAAGCAGCGCCGCGAGCATCACGCCGAGCAGCGTGAGGTGGTGGTGGGAGGCGCTCTGTTCGGGGTCGGCTATGGCGAAGCCGGCGAACAGCAGGACGATCTCGGAGGGGACGGGGATGCAGGCGCTTCCGAGGGCCATCAGCGCAAAGATCCCCGGCAGGCCCGCGTCGCGGACGAAGTGGGAGATGTCGTTGACCGCTGATTCGGAGATCGAGGCCAGCACGAGCACGGGCGGGGCAACGATACCGTCCTGCGCATGCGCGTCTGGATCGACCTGACGAACAGCCCGCATGTGCTGGTCATGCGACCCGTGATCGAGCGCCTGCGCGCGCACGGGCACGACGTCGAGGTGACCGCCCGGGATTTCGCGCAGACGCTCGAGCTGTGCGAGCGCCTGCAGATCGAGCACACGGCGATCGGCGAGCATCGCGGCGGGCGCGTCGTGGCGAAGGCCGGCGGACTGCTCCTACGCTCGGGCGCGCTCGCGCGCTGGGCACGCCGCCGGGTGCGCACGGGCGCTCGCTTCGACATCGCGCTGGGGCACGGCTCAAACGACGTGACGATCGCCGCGGCGCTCCTGCGCATACCTAGCGCGACCATGTTCGACTACGAGTGGGCGGCCGTTCAGCACACGATCAACTGCCGCCTCGCACAGGCGGTCGTGGTGCCCGACGCGATCCCGCCCGAGCGTCTCTACCGCTACGGCGCGCGCGGCAAGGTACGCGCATATGCGGGCCTCAAGGAGGAGTACTACCTCGCGGACTTCGAGCCCGATGCGCGTGTGCTCGAGCAGCTGGGGCTCGACGCTGCTCGCCCGATCGTGCTCGTGAGAACGCCGCCCGAGGTCTCCCTGTATCACCGCTTTGAGAACAACCTGTTCGCACGCACGCTCGAGCGCGTGCGCGTGGCCGTCGCCGAGGAGGGCGTGCAGGCGGTCGTGCTGCCGCGCGTCGCCGCCCAGCGCGAAGAGCTCGCGCGCAAGGGGGGGTTCGTCGTGCCCGAGCACGCGATCGATGCCCAGTCGCTCGTCGCCTACGCTGACCTGGTGATCTCGGCTGGCGGCACGATGAACCGCGAAGCGGTGGCCTTGGGCACGCCGGTATACACCACCTTCCAGGGACGACTCGGCGCGCTCGACGAGCGGCTGATCGCGGAGGGGCGGATGCACATGCTCTCCGACCCGCAGGAGCTCGAGCTGGGCAAGCGCGTGCGGGCGACGGGTGGGCAGGGCGAGCGCGCTCGCGTGCGCCGCGACCCGGACGTGCTCGTCGAGCTGCTGCTCTCGCCGCTGGCCGGCGCGAGCGGCCTTTAGCTGCGGCGGGGAGAATTTGATCTTGCAGTGGCCGGGACTCATACAATCCTCCTAATGCGCCGACAGATCCGCTCGGCGGTTCTGCCCCTGCACCGCCGCTCCCTGCTCCAGCTGGCAGTGGACGGAGTGCTGGTCGCGCTCGCCTACTACCTCGCATTCCAGCTGCGCTTCGCCAGCGGGCCTACGCACGAATACGCCGACCTGCGCGAAACGACGATCTGGTGGGTGCTCGGCGGCAGCCTGCCGGTGCTCGTGCTCGCGCGCGTCTACCAGCGCCACTGGCGCTATTCGGGCCAGCGCGACTACGAGGCAGTTGTCCGCGCCGTCGTGGCGATCGCGCTGCTGGCGGCCGTCAGCGTTGAGGTGCTGCGCCCGGTGCACCGCTACGTGCAGGTCCTGCCGCGTACCCATCACCCCCACTACAGCGTCGTGGCGGTGGTGCTGCCGAATGGCGTGATCGTGCTGTTCGGACTGCTGGCGCTCGTGTTCCTGGTCGGCGTGCGCGCGCTCGCGCGCAGCGTGTACGAGCGACGCCCCTTAGCTGCGCTGCGCGCTGGGCGCAAGGATCAGCGCAGGGTGCTGATAGCGGGTGCAGGCGAGGGCGGGCGTCTGGTCGCGCGCGAGATCATGCGCAATCGCGAGCTCGGGCTCGCGCCCGTGGGCTTCGTCGACGACGACCCCGCCAAGCGGCGCCTGCGCATCGAAGGGCTGCGCGTGCGCGGCAACACCGAAGAGGACCTCCCGCGCATCCTCGACGACGCCGAGCCGGACGAAATGATCATCGCGATTCCCTCCGCGCCCGGGTCCACACGCGCGCGCATCGTGCGCGAGTGTCGCGCACGCGCCATCCCCGTGCGCACGCTACCGACGGTGTTCGAGCTGCTGCAGACACGGGGTGCGCTCGCGCGCCAGATGCGCGAGGTGCGCGTGGAGGACGTGCTCGGCCGCGAGCCAGTGCACATGGAGCTCGAGCAGGTGGGCTCCTATCTCGTCGGCGCGACCGTGTTGGTGACCGGCGCCGGTGGCTCGATCGGCTCGGAGCTGTGTCGGCAGATCGCGCGCGTGGAGCCCCATCGCATCGTGCTCCTCGATCACGCCAAGGACAACCTCTTCTCGATCCAGCGAGAGCTGCGCGAGGAGCGCCACGTGCCGGAGTCGATGCTCTCGACGGTCCTCGCCGACTGCAAGGAGGGCGAGCGCATGCGTGAGGTGTTCGCCGAGCACAGGCCGACGGTGGTCTTCCATGCAGCGGCCTACAAGCACGTCGGCCTGATGGAGGAAAACCCTGTGGAGGCGGTGCGCAACAACGCGATCGCCACACGCGTCGTCGCACAGGTCGCCGGTGAGGCAGGCGTAGAGCGCTTCGTGCTCGTCTCGACCGACAAGGCGGTCGCGCCGGCAACCGTCATGGGGGCCTCGAAGGCGCTCGCCGAGTTCGCACTGGAGGCTGCCGCGGGGCGCTTCTCGGCCACCCACTATGCGGCTGTGCGCTTCGGCAACGTGCTCGGCTCCTCGGGCAGCGTCGTGCCGATCTTCCGCCGCCAGATCGAGCGCGGCGGACCGCTGACGGTCACCGACGAGCGCATGACGCGCTACTTCATGACGATTCCCGAGGCCGTGCAGCTGATCATCCGCTCGGGCTCGCTGGCAATCGGATCCGAGCACGCGCAAGCCCACCCGACCCACCCGGCTGAAGCGCTCGCCGGATCGCCTGGGCGAGGTGGCGCCGGGGCCAAGGTGTTCGTCTTGGACATGGGCGAACCCGTGCGCATCATGGAGCTCGCGCGCGCGATGATCGAGCTCTCTGGACTCGACCCCGACCGCGATATCGACATCGAGATCGTGGGCCGGCTGCCCGGCGAGAAGCTGCATGAGGAGCTCTTCAACAGCTACGAGCGCCGGCGCGCTACCGCCGCCGAGAAGATCCTGCTTGCCGAGCACGAGCCGCTGCCGGCGGAGGCGGTCGAGACGATGTTCGCCGAGATTGGCCTGCTGGTGCTGGAGGGCGATGCTGCCGGGCTCGCGGCGAAGGTCGCCGAGCTGGTTGCGGCTCGCAGGGACCCTGCGAGCACTGACAGCGCGGAGCACGACGCGAACGCGCACTCGAGCGACGGCGCAGTATCAGCGGCGGGCGCTGGTGAGGAGGAGCCAGGCGAGCCGGGCGTGGCAGCGCGCGCCTCACGGCACGTGGAGGAGCGCAGGGATCGGATCGCCGAAGGGCACCGAGGAGCCGACGCCAACGGCGCCGATCCCGACGGGGCTGGCGGCGCTGGTGCGCCTACCCCCCTCGTACACTCCCGGCACGCATGATCGCCCTGCCACTCGCGCTCTCGCTCTCGAGCACGTTCACCAAGATCGGCGCGCTGGCTGCGCTCGCAGGACTCGTCGGTATCGCGCTGCTCTCACTGCTGATCTTCTCCCAGGCGCGCGAGCTCAAGCGCCTGCGCGAGTGGGCGGGCCGCGCACCCGAGCGCGCCGTCGAGCTCGAGCAGCGCGTGAGCGCGGCCGCATCGGCGCGTATGCAGCAGCAGACGCCGGGCCTGCAGCCGCGCCCCCTCCCCGCGCCGGGAGCGCTCGCCGCCGGTCCCGCCACGACTGTCGGCGCGGCGACCGGCGTCATGGCGACTCCGATCGGCCAGGCGCCGCCCGCGGCGCCAGCCATCGCCGCCGCCACGCCCGGCTCGACGCCCCCGCTATCCGCCCCCGTCACCGCGGGCTCACCTCCGCAGGCTCCGGGCGCCGCCCCCGCTGTGCCCGGCCCGGCTCCTCCCGCTCCCGGCGTCGCCGCGCCCCTCCCGAGGTCTGCACCGGCTCCCGCCAGGCCCCCCGGCGCGCCGGCGTCCCCGCTGGCCCCACGCGCGCCCGTCCCCCCTACCACCCCGGCCTCGTCCCCCCCCGCCCCGCGCGCCCCAGTCCCCCCGGGCGCGCATCCGATCGCGCCCGCGCCATCGGGAGTGCCGGGCTTGGCACCTGCCGTGCCAGCCGCTGCCCGCGCGCCAGGCGAGGGCATGCCGGCGGGCGGCGGCGCTCCTGGGACGCCCGGTCAGGGCGTCCCCAGCACGTCGGGGAGTCCCGGCGCC
Organism: uncultured Solirubrobacteraceae bacterium; assembly: GCA_963722435.1. Taxonomy (GTDB): domain Bacteria; phylum Actinomycetota; class Thermoleophilia; order Solirubrobacterales; family Solirubrobacteraceae; genus Palsa-744. Next base: position 1,000,222 of record CAVRKZ010000002.1, read on the forward strand.
GCGCCTGCAGCGACGCCGGCGGGAGCGCCACTGCGCCCACCAGCGCCGGCGCCTCACTCCCCGGTGCCCGCGGTCGTGGTCAGCGCGGCGACGGCGGCCGGAATGGCCGGCACGGGAGTGGCCAGCCGCCCTGCGCAGCCGGCTGGCCAGGGCCCTGCGCCCGCCGCTCCGCCTAAGGCCGCCGCTCCACCTGCCGCCGCTCCACCTCAGGCCACCACTCCGCCTAAGGCCGCCGCTCCACCTGCCGCCGCTCCACCTCAGGCCACCACTCCGCCTAAGGCCGCCGCTCCACCTGCCGCCGCTCCACCTCAGGCCACCACTCCGCCTCAGGCCACCACTCCGCCTCAGGCCACCACTCCGCCTATGGCCGCCGCTCCACCTGCCGCCGCTCCACCTCAGGCCACCACTCCGCCTATGGCCGCCGCTCCACCTGCCGCCGCTCCACCTCAGGCCACCACTCCGGCTAAGGCTGCTCCGCCGCCCAACGCTGCTGGTGCACCGCGGCCGCCCTCCTCACCACCACCTCCCTCCTTGCCCACGACGCCCGCCGCCCGCCGCCCTGCGATGGCTGATCCACCCGTGCGGCCACGCTCGCTCTACACGGCAAAACGCTCGCCGCTGCGCGTGGCGGTTCTGGTCGCGGGCATGGTGATCCTGATCGCGGCCGTTGTCGCGATCGTCGTCAGCGCGCTCGGGGGATCCTCGAGCGGCAAAGCCGCCAACGCGGCGACGGGGCCGAGCGTGGTGCGTGCCGGCGCGCGCTCGCACAAGCACCCCGCCGGACGTGCGCACACGAGCACCGTCGCTGCTCCCTCGGAAACGAGCGTGACAGTGCTGAACGCAACGGAAACGGTCGGGCTCGCACACCGCACGGCCGCGGAACTGCAGCAGAACGGCTACTCGCTGGCAACCGCCCAGAGCGGGCGCCCGCCGGGCTCTGAACAGGTGAGCGTGGTGCAGTACGCGAGCGGACACAAGCCTGAAGCAGAAGGTGTCGCGCACGCGCTCGCGATCACAGAAGTGGTGCCGGTCGAAGCGGGGGTGAGCGCGCTGGCGTCCTCGGCGAGCGTGGTCGTGGTCGTCGGCGCGGACAGGGCCGGCGAAGGCCAATAGCTCCCTTTCTTGACATCCCGCCGCGGTCATCCAAGCCGCGCGAGGTCGGCATCACGCACGTGATCGACAGGGGCATGTCGCTTACGGAGATCGACGGCCTACTCGAAGTGGCCGGAGCGAGCGTTGACATCGTCAAGCTCGGCTGGGGAACGGCGCTCGTGAGCGCCAATCTGCGCGCGAAGCTCGAGCGCTACGCCGCGCACGGCATCCCAGTCGTGCTCGGAGGAACGCTCACGGAGCTCGCGATCCGTCAGGGCCGCGTCGACGGCCTCGTCGCGTGGCTGCGTGAGCTCAATCTTCGCCACGTTGAGATCTCCGACGGCACGATCGCGATCGATCCGCAGCTCAAGCGTGAGCTAATCAAAAGGCTCTCACGCGAGTTCACCGTCTTCGCCGAGGTCGGGAGCAAGGACGCGGACTTCATCATGGCTCCCTACGTGTGGGTCGAACAGATCGAGCGCGACCTGGAGGCCGGCGCGTGGAAGGTCATAGCCGAGGCCCGCGAGTCCGGCACCGCCGGCATCTATCGCGCCAACGGCGAGGTACGAACGGGGCTTATCGATGAGATCGTTCACTCGATCGAGGAGGAGCGGATCATTTTCGACGCGCCGCTGCAAAAGCAGCAGGTGTGGCTGCTCAAGCGCTTCGGCACGGAGTGCAATCTCGGCAACATCGCGCCGGCGGACGTGCTCGCGCTGGAGACGCTGCGGCTAGGGCTGCGCTCGGACACGGTCGAGCGTTTCGCGCTGGACGGCGAGGATTGAGCGAGGCGTCCGCCGGCATCGAGCCGGGCGCGGAGGGTGGTGCGGGCGCATCACGTGGCGCGCGCGCATACGGTGCCGATCCGCTTGCGCGCGCGGTCTTCGCGCTCCTAGTGCTCGCCTGCTTTGCGGCCTTCCTGATCACGCAGCGGCTCAAGCACACTCCCACCGCCGTTCAGCACTTCGAACTCACGCCCTTCTTCTCGCCCTACCCGAGCGGCCACATCAAAGAGGCGGCGATCTCGTTCAAGCTGGCGCACGCCGAACGCGTCACGGTGACGATCATCGATACCTCCGGCAACACCGTCGCGACGCTCGTGCGCGCGCAGCCGGTTCGCCGCTACAAAGTGTTCTCGCTGCTGTGGAACGGCCGGCGCGGCGCCGCCCGGCGCTACCTGCACGAGCACACCCCGCACGGGCTGAGCATCATCGCGCCGGTGAACGAAGGGTCGCTAGCGCCGGCCGCTGAATATCGCGTGCGCGTGTCCCCGAGTCACCACAGCCCCGTACTCTCGCCGCAGAGCGTGACGCTGGTAGCGCCGTGACCGTGCACGCGCTGCTCGTGAGCGCCACGCGTCTGCCGGGCGCGGGCGCGGGCGCGATCGCGCTCGGCCTCGCCGCGGCGCTCGTGGTGATCCTCGCGCTCGCCTGGGTGATCCGTCGCCACGAGCACGCCTTTGCGCTGCTCGCCGTGCTCACGCTGCCCTTCCGCGTGCCGATCTCAACGCAGGGCAGGACCGTGAACCTGCTCGTCCCCCTCTACCTGGTAGTCGCCGCAGGGGTGCTAACGCATCTGCTGCCGCGCTGGCTCGCCCGCGCACATACGCGGGCGAGCGCACGGGCCGCACTCGACGGGGGCCTTGCGCAAGAGGTCGCACCGAGCCTCCGCAGCGCCTCCTCGTGGCTCACCCCACGAGGCACCGAATCGCTGCTGCTGGCCGCGGTCGTGCTGTACGTGCTGCAGGCCGCCTACTCGAGCGATCGCGTGAAGGCGCTCGAGAACATCGCCTTCTTCTACGTGCCCTTCGGAGCGCTCTTCCTGATCCTGCGCGACCTGCGCTGGACGCGCGAGCTGCTCGCGCGGTGTCTCGCCGTGGCGGTCACGCTCGCCGTCCTGTTCGCCGGCGTCGGCTTCATCGAGTACTACCGCAAGTCGCTATTCCTGAACCCCAAGGTCGTCGCCGCCGACCAGTACGCGAACTACTTCCGCGTCAACTCGGTCTTCTTCGACCCCAGCATCTATGGGCGCTTCCTCGCGCTCGTGATGATCGCCGTGATGGCCGTCCTGCTGAGCCTGCATGCGCGCTCAAGGGCCACCGACCTCCTCACCCCCCCCTCCTCCCCGCCGAGCCCCCCCGCCGCGCGGCCGGCGCGCGAGCTGCTCGCCGGCGCCGCCATCCTCGCGTGGCTCTTGGGCGGGCTCGTGACGAGCTTCTCACAGTCCAGCATCGCCGCGCTGCTGTTGGGGCTTGGCGTGCTCGGGGCCTGGTGCTGGGGGGTGCGCGCCGCCCTGTACGTCTCGAGCGCGCTCGTGGCGCTCGCGCTGGCCTTCGTGCTGCTCGCCCCCTCCGGGCTTCACTTCGGGCTGAAGGGCACGAGTGGATCGGCCGCAAACGCCACCAGCGGGCGCACGACGCTCATCACCGGCGGCCTCGAACTGTTCGCCAAACGCCCGCTAGAGGGCTACGGCTCTGGCTCGTTTGAAACCGAGTACAAGCGACACAGCGAGAGCGACGCGCAGAACGCGACCTCCGCGTCGCACACGATCCCCGTGACCGTGGCCGCCGAGCAGGGACTGATCGGCCTCGTCGTGTACGCAGCGCTCCTGGCCAGCGCCTTCGCGATGCTCTTCCGCGGCGCCGGGCGCTCGCCGCCGCGGATCGCGATCGCGGCCTGCTTCGCCGCGCTCGTGCTGCACACGTGGACCTACGCCGACTTCCTCGAGGACCCCACGACGTGGCTGCTGCTCGCCGTTGGCGTGGCGCTCGCGCGGGGCGTCGCGGCCCCCGCGCAGGTGCGCAACGGCGCCCGTGAGGCGCTCGCACCGGCCAGTAGCGTCTGAGGCGTGCGCGCCTACCTGAAGCGGCTCGTCACCACGGGCGCGGCCTACCAGTTCGGCGACATCATCGCCAAGGGCCTGGCGCTGCTGACGCTGCCGCTGTACACGCGCCACCTCGGCACCGCCGCCTACGGCGCCGCCGAAGCACTCCTCACAGCGGTGATCCTCGCGAGCATCGTGCTGCGCGCCGGAGTCGGCGAAGCGTTCATCCGCTTCTACTTCGACGACGAGGACCCCGCACGCCGCGAGCGGATCGCGCGTACGGCGACCGCCACCGTCGCATGGACCACCACGGTCGCCTCGCTGCTCGCGCTCGCCTTCGCCGCGCCCCTCTCGCGTCTGCTGCTCGACTCCCGCGACCCGCTGCTGCTCGACTGTGCGGTGCTCGGTCTGTGGGCGTTCACGAACCTCGAGATGGCCTATGCCCAGCTGCGCGTCGACGAGCGCGCGCGCACCTACGTGTACGCGTCCGGCGCCAACGTCGCCATGACCGTGGCCTTCACCGTCGCGCTCGTCGTATTCGCAAACCAGGGCGCGCGCGGCCTGCTGCTCGGCAACTTCGGCGCCTCCGCGTTCGTCGTGCTCGGCCTGTGGTGGGTGCTGCGCCGGCGCGTCTCGCTGCGCGTGCGTCTCGCCGACCTCAGGGCGATGCTGCGCTTCGGGCTGCCCACGGTGCCAGCTGACGCGAGCGTGTACGCGCTCCAGGTGGCCGATCGCTTCTACCTCTTCAGGGTCTACTCGCGCGGGGCGGCCGGCCAGTACGCGATCGCTATCAAGCTCGCCACCGTCGTGTTCGTCGCCGTGCGCGGCTTCCAGTACGCGTGGCCGCCGCTCGCCTACTCGATCGAGAGCGACGAGGAGGCCTCGCGCCTGTACGCGCTCGTAACCACCTACTACGCGCTCGCCACCGGCGTAGTCGTGTGCGCGGTCGAGCTGTTGGGGCGCTGGATCGTGCGCCTGCTCGCAGCGCACCAGTACTTCGACGCCTACCGCGCACTGCCCTGGCTCGCACTCGGGTGGGCGCTGTACGGGCTCTACCTCGTGTTCGTCGCCGTCGCCGGGCGCGCACGCGTGACCTCCCGCAACTTCCCCGCCGGCGCCGCCGGGCTCGCCGTGAACATCGTCCTGCTGTTGGTGCTCGTCCCCCACAGCGGCGCCGGCCTCGGCATCGCCGGCGCGGGCATGGCGCTCTGCGGCGCCTACCTGGCGATGCTCGCCGTCATGTACCTGCTGACGCGCTCCCTCTTCAAGGTCGGCTTCGAGTGGCTTCGCCTCGCCCAGCTCACGGCGATCCTCGCCGGCGTCGCCGTCTCCGGTGAGCTGCTGCTGCCAAGCCACGGGGCCGCCGGGCTCCTCCTGCGCGTGGCCTGGCTCGCGCTCGTCCCGCTCGCGCTCGCACTGACGCGTTTCTTCGCGCCCCACGAGCTCGCACAGGCGCGCTCGCTGCTGGCGGAGGTGCGCCGGCGCGTGGGCGCCTTCCGCGGCCGCGCCCCCGACGAGATCGAGGCCTACGTCGAGGATCCCCTGCGCGACATCTGATCCGCCGGGGGCGCCTCTCGGTTGTAGGCGGCGGCTGCCTCGCGCAGGCCCTCGCCGCTCCTTGGCCGCAGCGAGGCCGTGACGTGAAGCCAGTAGCGGCGGGGATCGTGGCCGGGAAGAGCGAGTGCGGCGAGTGCGCGCAGGGCGTAGCTCCACGCCGTCAGCCAGCGCACCGCGCGCGCCGCCGTGGCGGAGTGGTGCTTTCGCATGTACAGGTCGCGCCCGCGCGCGAGTTCAACGATCCGGCGCTCTCCCAGCGCGCCCGTGGAGAGCTGCTCGTGGTGTATGGCCGTGGCCCGTGGCACGTACACGCTGCGCCAGCCGGCGTCGCGCAGGCGCCGCGCGAAGTCCACCTCGTCGGAGTACACGAAGAAGTCGCTGTCCAGGAAGCCCACCTGCTCGGCGGCTGCGCGGCGCACGAGCAGCGCCGAGGACTGGCACCAGTCGACCTCGCGCACGCGCTCGCCCCTGCTCTGCACGGTGTACATGCGGTGCAGCATCAGCGCGCCCGCGAGCGCGGTGCCCACAGTCGGAAAGCGCCACGCACACGCCTGCGCGCGCCCGTCGGGGCGTAGCAGCTTGGCACCAGCGCACGCCGCCCGCGGGCGCTCCTCGAGCGCCCGCCAGAGCGCCAGCGTCGCGCCCGCGCCGAGCTCCGAGTCCTCGTTCAAGAGCAGCGCGTAGCGCCCCTGCGCCCGGCACAGCAGCTCGGAGTCGTTGGCCGCCTTGCCGCGGCGCGCCGCCACGGCGATCGTCTCGTCCACCGCGCCGTGCGAGCGGGCCGCCTGTGCAGAGCCGTCCCGCGAGCCGTTGTCCAGCACCAGCACCTCCGTGGCGAACGGCACGGCCTCGCGCTCGCGCGCGATCGCGTCGAGGCCGCGTAGCAACAGCTCGCGCTGCGAGGTGTTGACGACACAGTAGGTCAGCTCTATCTCCGGCACCCGGCGCGTACGCTCGCGCACCAGGCGGGGGCTGTCAACGACAGGAGGTCCTTTCATCATGCTGAACACGCCCCGACGCCCCTCGCCGAAGGCCCTCGCGCTGTGTGCGCTCGCCCTGCTGCTTGCGCTCGCCGGCGCCGCCTGGGCGGCGATCCCGGGGCCCGAGGGGATCATCCACGGCTGTTACAACAGCCACAGCGGCGCGCTGCGCGTGATCAACACCGCCGCGCACGCGAAGTGCACGCACAGGGAACATGAGCTGAACTGGAGCGAGACCGGCCCGCCCGGCAAGCGTGGCGGGGGTGGCGCTAAGGGAGCGACCGGCCCCCGCGGCTCCGCCGGGACCCTCGGCCCCACCGGCCCGCATGGCACGACCGAAGCCCTCGCGAGCGCGCAGACTGGCGAACTCGAGCTCCTCTCCAGCGCCCACACGCTCGCGAGCGTCGGAGTCTCCCCGGGCAAATACATCATCGAGGCAGACGTGACGATCGCCCAGGGGCATGCCCCGAGCGAAGCGGGCGAGGCGAGCTGCCTGGTCAGGGCAGCGCCTACGCCCGCAGCCGAAGCGCGCGCAAGCGCCACGCTCCCGGCCGTGGAAGGCGCCGCGCAGACGATCCCGCTCGACGGCGCCTTCACCGTCAGCGCCGCCGACACGCTCGAACTGTCCTGCAGTAAGTCCTCCGGCTCGCTGAGCGCTAGCCAGGCGCAGCTCGACGCGATCCAGGTGGACGCGATCAACGGAAGCTAGAGACGCATACGCTCTAGGCGTGCAAGCGATGGAGCAGCTGCGTGCGCGCGTGGCCGAGCTCGCGGACCTCGCCGCGCTAGAGATGCTCGCCGGCTGGGATCAGCTCGTGATGATGCCCGCAGACGGCGCCGAGGCCAGGGCGCAACAGCTAGGCGTGCTCGCACGCCTCACGCACGAGCGCGCGACCGGCGCGGAGATCGGCGAGTGGCTCGAGCTCCTCGACGCCGCCGAAGAGCTCGGAGAGCTCGACCGCGAGATCGTGCGCCTCGCACGGCGCGACTGGGAGCGCGCGCGGCGCGTGCCCCAGGAGCTCGCCACCGAGATCGCTCAGGCCAGCGCCGCCGGGCAGGAGAGCTGGCGGGTCGCACGCGAGCAGGACGACTTCGCCGCCTTCGCTCCCGCGCTCGAGCGCAACGTCCAGCTCGCGCGCGCCTACGGGGAATGCGTGGCCGAGGAGGGCGAGAGCGCGTATGAGGGACTGCTCGCCGACTACGACTTCGGCTTGCGCGCCGAGCACTTGCAATGGCTCTTCGCAGCCCTTGCCAGCGAGCTCGAGCCGCTTGCCGCGGCAGCGCGCTCAAAGGCCCCCCGCCCGCAGCTCCACGTGCCCGTCAGCGCACAGCGCGCCGCCGTCAACGCCACCCTGCGACGGCTCGGAGTCCACTCGGCGGGCTGGCGCGTAGACGTCTCAGCGCATCCGTTCACCGCCTGGATCGGCAGCCGCGACTCGCGCCTGACCACGCGCTACAACGACGGCCAGGTGGAGTCGCTGCTCAGCTCTCTGCACGAGTACGGGCACGCGCTCTACGAGCGCCAGATCGACCCCGAGCTGGTCCGTACCAACGTCGGCCGCGGTACCTCGATGTCGATCCACGAGTCCCAGAGCAAGCTGTGGGAGAACCATGTCGCGCGCAGTCCCGCCTTCGCCAAGGTGCTCGCCGCCGAGCTCCTCGCCGGAGGCTTCACCGTCACCGCCGCCGACCTGCACGCCGCGCTCGTCGGCGTCGCGCCGACCCCCGTGCGCGTATCGGCCGACCCCATCACCTACCCGCTGCACATCGTCGTGCGCTTCGAGCTCGAGCTCGCCCTCGTCGAGGGCACGCTCGCAGTAGATGAGCTCCCCGGCGCCTGGCGTGAGGCGATGCGCAGGCTGCTCGGGATCGAGGTGCCCTCGGACGCGCTCGGCTGCCTGCAGGACGTGCACTGGGGCGCTGGCAGCTTCGGCTACTTCCCCAGCTACGCGCTCGGCTGCCTGATCGCCGCGCAACTGTGGGAGGCGCTCGAGGCCGAGCTCGGCCCGCGCGAGGAGGACCTGCGCCGGGGCGAGGTGGGCCCGATCCAGCGCTGGCTCGGCGAGCGCGTGCACCGCCACGGGCGCCGCTTCGACACGATCCCCCTCGTCGAGCACGCGACCGGACGCGCGCTCGAGATCGAGCCCTTCCTGCGCTACGTCAGCGCGCTCGACGGAAGCTGAGCCGAGCCCCGCCACACTGCCGATGCGCGTGCACATCGTCGATCCCTCGGCCTACACGCCGCCGTATGACCACGCGCTCTGCAGCTCGCTGGCGGCGCTGGGGCAGGACGTCGAGCTCTACACGAGCCGTTTCGCCCACGGCCCCGTGCCCGCACCCGACGGCTACCGGCGCCACGAGCTCTTCTACCGCCACGCCGCGCGCGTGCGTAACGCGCGTACCCGTCGCACGCTCAAGCTCGCCGAGCACGTCCCCGACATGCTCCGCTACCGCCACGCCGCGCGCGCCGCCGACGTCGCCCACTTCCAGTGGCTCGCCGTGCAGTACCTCGACGGCCCGCTGCTGCCGCGACGCGCCGCCAAGCGCCCCGCGCTGGTGCTCACCGCCCACGACATCCTCCCGCGCGAAGCCCGCCCCGGACAACGGGCGGCGCAGCGGCGTCTCTATGCCCACTTCGACGCGATCGTCGTGCACTCCCAGCACGGGCGCGCACGCCTCACCGACGAGCTAGGCGTGCAGGCAGCGCGCGTGCACGTGATCCGCCACGGGGCCTTTGCGCACCTCGCCGCCGCCCCCGTCCCCGCCTCCGCGCCATCGAGCCGAAGCGGCGCGCACGAGGACCCCGTCGTCCTCTGCTTCGGGCTCATGCGCCCCTACAAGGGCATCGAGCTGCTGCTCGACGCCTGGCACGGCATCGAGGGCGCCGAGCTGTGGATCGTCGGCGCGCCGCGCATGGACATCTCCGCGCTCACAGCCCGCGCCCCAGCGGGCGTGCGCTTCGTGCCGCGCTTCATCACCGACGCCGAGCTCCCCGCGTACTTCCGCCGCGCCGAGATCGTCGTGCTCCCCTACCGCGAGATCGACCAGTCGGGCGTGCTCTTCACGGCGCTCGCCTTCGCCAAGCCGCTGCTGTTGAGCGACGTCGGCGGCTTCCCCGAGATCGCCGCGACCGGGGCCGCGCGCACGTTCCCCGCGGGCGACGCCGCCGCCCTGCGCGCCGCCCTACGCGAGCTGCTCGAGGACCCCGCCTCGCGCTCGGCCATGGCCGGCGCCGCAGCGGCCGCAGCCGCGGGCCCCTATGCGTGGGCCAACGTCGCGCGCGAGACGCTCGCCCTGTACGAGCAACTGCTCTCCTAGTCGCGCCAGAAGTCCTGCAGGACTTCGCCGTCGCCCTCGTGGCGCGGACCGAAGACGAGCACCGTCACGCCCTCCGGACCCGCCTCGAAGGCGCGCGCGACCTGCGGCTCGACGCGCAAGGCGTCGAGCTCGCCCATCTCGACGATCTCGTCATCCAGGCGCGCGCGCCCGCTGCCCGAGAGCACCACGTAGATCTCCTCCGCCTGCTGGTGGCGGTGTCCGAAAGGAGTGCGCATGTTCGGCTTGAGCACGTGGTAGGCGAGCCCGATCGTGCGCGCGCCCAGCTCCTCGCGGGGGAAGTGCGCCTCGCCCATCTCCGAGAGCCCGAAGCCCGGCGCGCTGTCGGCCGTCTCGCGCAAGTTCTTCAGCGTGTAGGCCATCCCCGTGCAGGCTAGCGTGCCGCACTCGCCGCGTGTCCGCGAGAATGCCGCGCGTGCTGATCCTCGAGATCGTCTTCTGGGCGTGCGTCGGGCTGATCCTCTGGACGCAGCTGCTGTACGCCGCCTCGCTTGCACTGCTCGCGCGGCTGCTCCCGGCCGCACGGTCAGGGCCGCGCGCAGGCACCCGGCGGAGCCCCGACAGGGGCGCAGCTCCTAAAGACGATCCATCCCAGGGCGCGCTCACCGGCGAGCCGGCCGCGGTGCGGGCGGGGCTGCCCGAGCTGTCGCTGATCGTGGCCGCGCACAACGAGCAGAGCGTGATCGCCGAGCGCGTCGCCAACGCCCTCGCGCTCGACTACCCGCGCGCTCGCCTCGAGGTGATCGTCGCCTGCGACGGCTGCACCGACGCGACCGTGCAGCGCGCGCGCGCGGCGGGCGCCGATCTGGTGCTCGAGCTGGCGCGCGGCGGCAAGGTGCGCGCGCAGGATGCAGCCGTCGAGCGCGCGCGTGGGCAGATCGTCGCATTCTCCGACGCCAACGCGCTGTGGCAGCCCGGCGCCGCGCGCTCGCTCGTGCGCGCGTTCGAGGACCCGCACGTCGGCTACGCCTGCGGGCAGGTGCGCTACACGCGCGAGAGCGCCGCCGCCAGCGCGGGCACCAACCAGGAGGGCGTGTACTGGCGCTACGAGCTCGCCGTGCGCGAGCTCGAGTCGCGCCTGTCATCGATCACCGGCGGCAACGGCGCCATCTATGCGACCCGCCGCGAGAGCTACATCGTCGTCGACCCCGTGATGGGCCACGACCTCTCGCTGCCCTTCAACATCGTCAAGCGCGGCATGCGCGCCGTGTACGTCCCCGGCGCCGTCTCGAGCGAGAAGATGGTGCCCTCGCTCGGCGGCGAGTTCGCGCGCAAGCGGCGCATGATGAGTCATACCTGGCCGATCGTCGTGCGCGGCGGCATGCTCTCGCCGCGTGGCTACCCGCCCGGCTACGCCCTCATGATCCTCTCTCACCGCCTGCTGCGCTACGCCACGCCCGCCCTGCACCTGCTCGCGCTCGCCGCCAACGTCGCGCTCGTGGCGAGCGCGAGCGGTCACGCGCTCTTGCTCTACCTCGTCACGCTCGGCCTACAGCTCGCGCTCCTGCTGGCGGCCGCGCTCGCCGGCATCGTGCCGCTGCGAGCCTTGCTCGTGGCCCGCTACTACGTGCTCACGGTCGCCTCGCTCGCCGCCGGCCTGTGGGACTGGCTCCGCCACGGCACGCAGGCCTCCTGGGAGGTTGCCGAGGGCACCCGCTAGGGCCTTGGCAGAATCGCGTCGTGACCCGCCGCCTCATCGACATCGCCGTCTCGGCGCTCGCGCTCGCGCTCAGCGCGCCCGTGATCGCGCTGAGCGCGCTTGCGATCCGGCTGGAGAGCCCTGGCCCGGTGATCTACCGCCAACGCCGCAGCGGCCTGAACGGGCGCGAGTTCGACGTGCTCAAGCTGCGCACGATGGTCGACGGCGCCGAGCACATCGGCGCCGGCCTCGCCGTCAACGAGAACGATGCCCGTATCACCCGCGTCGGCGCCTTCCTCAGGCGCACCTCGCTCGACGAGCTGCCCAACCTGCTCAACGTGCTGCGCGGCGAGATGTCGCTGATCGGACCGCGCCCCACGCTGCCCGTGCAGGTCGCGCAGTACACCGAGCGCCAGCGCGGGCGCCTGGAGATCAAGCCCGGGCTTACCGGCTGGGCGCAGGTCAACGGCCGCGCCTCGCTGCCGTGGGCAGAGCGGATCGAGCTCGACCTCCACTACATCGAGCACCGCTCCCTGCGGCTCGACCTGCAGATCCTCATGCGCACGCCCGTCATGGTTCTCGCCGGCTCCGGTCTCTACAAGGGCCAGGCCGGCGGCTGGGAGGGCGAGCTGTGAGTGGCCGCTCCGAGGGAGTGCCGTGAGCGCCCCCGCCCTCCCCGCCGTGCTGCTCACAGGCGTGGGCAAGCGCTACGACATCGTCTCCTGCTTCGCCGCCCTCACGCGTACCGTCGCCGTCGACCCCTCGCCGCTCGCGCCCGCTCAGTACGCAGCCCAGGTGCGCGCGGCCGTGCCGCGAATGGACGAGGTCGACTACGTGCCCGCGCTCGCGCGCCTGTGCGAGCAGCACGACGTCGGCGCCGTGCTGCCGCTGACCGATCTCGACATCGAGATCCTCGCGATCGCGCTCGAGCAGGGAAGGCTGCCCGCACTCGTCCCCTCCGCCGCCGTCGCTCGCGCCACCTACGACAAGTACGAGGCGCACCTGCTGCTCACCCAACACGGGCTGCCCTCGCCCCCGACCGCGCTCCCCGGGGAGGACCTCGACGCGCTCGCCTATCCCGTCATGGTCAAGCCCCGCCGCGGCTCCGGCGCGCGCTCCATCCACCTCGCCCACGACCCAGCGCAGGCACGCTTCTTCATCGACTACGTGCCCGAGCCCGTCATGGTCCAGCGCGCGATGGGCGGCCCAGAGCTCTCGATCGACTGCCTCGGCGACCGCCAGGGGCGCTGTCTGAACGCGATTCCCCGCACGATGCTCGAGTCGCGCGGCGGCGAGTCGATCAAGGGGCAGGTGATCCGCGACGAAGAGCTCATCGAGCTCGCCCGCGAGGTGATGGAGACGCTGCCTATCGCCGGTCCCGCCACCATCCAGGTCTTCCGCGACCCCCACATCGGGATCGCCATTACCGACGTCAACGCGCGCTTCGGTGGCGCCTTCCCGGCACCCGTCTACGCCGCGCTCCCCGGTCACACATATCCCGAGCTGATCGCGCGCATGGCCGCCGGCGAGCGCGTCGAGCCCCACGTGGGCGAGTTCCGCGAGGGCATGACCTTTACGCGCTACTACTGGCAGCTCGAGCTCGACGAGCGCCTGCATCCCACCGGGCGCGACCTCGTGCAGGGGTAAAATCGGGGCTCGTGGCAACCTCCGCCGCCGACTCGACGCACGCCCGCACGCCGGACGGCGCTCCCGCCGACGCCCCCTCCGCCGGGGCCGGTGCGAGCCCCCCCGAGGCCACGGCCCTCGCGCAGCAGCGCGCGCAGGGCGCGAGCACGCCGCCCCCCCCAGGCGCCGAGCCCGCCTCGGGCGCTCACGCGGGGCGCTCCTGCGCCAACTGCGCTGCCCCCATGGCCGAGGGGCAGGAGTGGTGTCTCGCCTGCGGCGCAGGCGCGCCCGGCAGCCTCCTCAGCTCGAGCTGGCGCTCCACGGCCACCGTGCTCGCGGCCGTGCTCCTGCTCGCCCTGGGCGCTGCCGCTGCCGCGTACGCCGCCCTCAACAAGCACCGCGCGCGAGCGCCCACGCTCACCACCACCGTCGCCCAGGTCGCACCAGCGCCCACGACCCCCCTGCCGAAAACCCCCGGCGCCACTGCGACCAAGCCGAACGCAGCCAAAGGCCCACTCGGGGTGACCGGAGCGAAACCGCCGAAGATCCCCCTCACGGCCGCCACCCCCAAGGCCTCAGAAGTGGCCAAAACCAAGGAAGGGACGGGCGGGGCCTCGAAAACCACGACGACCGCGAGCCCCACACACGGCTCGACCACGGGCGAAGCCAACGAAGAATCCCAGCAGGCGGCGATCCTGCTCGACACCAACGCCGCCTCCACGTACAACCCCTACGGCTATCCCGTCAGCTGGTTCGGCGACCCCGCGCTCGCGATCGACGGTGATCACTCCACCGCCTGGACCGCCCAGGTCAACCCCGCGACCGCGCCCAACATGGCCGTCGGGCTGCTGATCGACCTGAAGTCCAAGCAGAGAGTCTCCTCGCTCGAGCTCATCACCTCGACACCCGGCATGACCGTGCAGGTCTACGGCGCGAGGAGCCACACCGCCCCCACCTCCATCACCGATCCCGCCTGGGTCCCCCTCAGCGGGCCCAAGGTTCCCAAGAAGAAGAACCTGCGCCTGTCCCTCCGCCGCGACAAACAGACCTTCACCTTCATCGACCTGTGGATCAGCAAAGCCCCAAGCGCGTCCGTCGGCACCGCCGAAGCGCCCGGCGACGTGGCCGTCAACGAAGTCGAACTGTTCCCCACCACCTAGACGCGCCGCGCCATGCGCGAGCACCGTCCAGCTGTGTTGCATCTAGCCCGCCGCGCACGCCGCTACGCGCGTTTCGTGGCGCGCCGGCGCGATTTGCCGGCCGCCGCGGAGGCGCTCCGCGCCGCGCTCGAGGCGCTCGAGGCGCTCGAGGCGCGTGAGGAGCGCGATGCGCGCGCGGCGCGCGGCTGGCTGTGAGCTGGCGCGTGCGTCCAGACCTCCTCGAGGAACGCGGCGATCTCCTCGGTCAGGCGCTCTGGTTGCATACGCAGCTCCACGATCGACTCGGCGCGCACGAGGCGCCCGTGCGCCAGCTCCCTGACGAGCATGTCGGCGTCCGAGAACGGGTGGATGGGATCACGTGGGTGGCCGAGCACGAGCGTCGGCACGTCGAAGTTGTGGCGCTCGCTGCGCGGCGGCGCGATGCGCCCGAAGAAGAGGCCCTGAAGGAGGGCGCCGCTCGGCCCCGGCTCCTGGCGGACGACGTCGAGCGCGACGTTCGCATAGTGGGGCAGCAGGCGTCGCGGCACGGCGCTGGTCGCGCGCGAGAGAAGGCGCATGATGGGTTCGCCGACGGTGAGGGCGACGAGCAGCGGCGTGAACGCGAGCGCGCTCCACAGCAGGGCGTTGTCGAGCACCGGCATCTCGATCACGAGGCCGCGCAGGCGCTCGGGGTGCTGGGCGCCGACCTCGAGCGCGACGTTGGCGCCCAGCGAGGTGCCCATGACGACCGCCTGCTCGAGTTTCAGGTGGTCCATCAGCGCGACGACCTGCTCGCCATAAGTGCTCATCGAGTAGCGCCACATGTCCTGCGGACGGTCCGAGCGCCCGTGTCCGAGCAGGTCGAGGGTGATCACGCGGTTGCCGTGCGCGGCGAGCGCTTCGGCGAGCGGGCGGTGCATCTGCTGGGAGAGCAGGAGCCCGTGCAACATGATCAGCGAGCGCGGTGAGGAGGCCGAGCTGTGCGCCGTGCGCCCGCGCACGCCACCCGCAGTGAGCGCCGCGGGACCGCCGCCGAACTCGGTGTAGGAGAGGCGTTGCCCGTCGAGCTTGAAGAACGGCATGGCGCAACCCTACTACCCCCGTTCGAGCCCCCCGCGAGGCTCCTGGCCGGCGCGGCGCGGACGCTCACGGCGCGCTAGCGTTGAGGCACAGCGCTTCGACAGGCGACCGTCAGGAGGAGACGAATGGCCAAGAAACCCCGCATTCTCGCGGGCCAGACAGCCGCGATCACGGGTGGCGCACGCGGCATCGGGCGCGCCACGGCCTCGGCGCTCCTGCGCCAGGGCATGCGCGTGGCGATCGGCGACATCGACGTCGAGGCCGCCAGGCGCACGGCCGAGGAGCTCGGCTCGCGCACCGTCGCACTGGAGCTCGACGTCACCGATCGCGACTCGTTCACCGCGTTCCTCGACGACGCCAAGGAGCAGCTAGGGCCGCTGGATGTGCTCGTCAACAACGCGGGGATCATGCAGGTGGGGCGCTTCATTGACGAGGACGACCTGACCGCCAGGCGGATGATCGACATCAACCTGCACGGCGTGATCCTCGGCACCAAGCTCGCGCTCGAGCGCATGCTCGCGCGCGACCGCGGGCACATCGTCAACATCTCCTCGCAGGCCGGCAAGTTCGGTGCGCCGGGTGGCGCCACCTACTCGGCAACCAAGCACGCCGTCGTTGGGCTGAGCGAGGCCGTGCGCGGCGAGCTGCGCCTGATGGACGCGCACATCGACATCAGCTACGTGATGCCCGCAGTCGTGAAAACGGAGCTCGGCTCGGGCCTCGGCGAGGTGCGAGGGGTGAGCGACCTCGAGCCCTCGGAGGTCGCCGACGCGATCGTCGAGGCGCTGCGGCTGAGGATCATCGACGTGTGGGTGCCGAAGTCCGTCAAACGGACCAACCTGCTGATCACGCTGCTGCCGCGAGCGCTCGCCGAGGGCATCGGGCGGGCGATCAAGGCCGACCGCGTACTCGCCGGCGCCGACCCAAGCGTCCGCAGTGGCTACGAACTGCGTGCCGCGCGCTCTGAGCCAGGCCTCGAGCCGGCCCTCGAGGACGCGCCCGAGCGCCCACGAATCACGCAGTCAACGGGGGAGTGAGCAGAGCCCCTGCCGGCGCGCCAGGGCGCTGCTAGGGCGGCGTCAGGGTCTGAGCTAGGCGCTCAGCCACTCGGCGATCAGCGAGCCGATCAGCGGCCCCTGGTCCTCCTGCAGGAAGTGGCTCGCGTTCTCGATCGCCCGTGGCGGCTCGCGCCCGATCGACTCGGCGAAGCGCTCACCCGTGGCGAGCGGCAGCACCGGGTCGGAGTCCGCCCACAAGATCAACGTGGGGCGACGATCCTGCTTGAGCGCCGCGTGCACGCCCGCACCCGCCCGCGCCCCACGGCCGTCGGGTGTGAGGGGGATGAGAAGGGGGAAGGCGCGCGCGCCCGCCTTCGACGCAGCGTTCGGGTACGGCGCGTCGTAGGCAGCGATCACCTCATCGCCGGGGTCGGTCTTGCAGGCCCCGCGGACGAGGAAGCCGACGGGCAGGTCCTCCGTGCGCTCGACGAAGTTGCGGAAGCTCATCCATGCGTCCGTCATCTTCTGATGGCCGCTGAAGAGCCCCGTGTCGAGAATCACGAGGCGATCGACGCGCTCGCGCTGCTCGACCGCGAGGCGCAGTCCGATCGGCCCACCCCAGTCGTGCACGACGACGGTCGCCCCACGGACGTCGAGGTCCTCGAGCAGCGTGCCCGCGAGCGCGCAGTGGCGGTCGTATGAGTAGAAGTCGATGTCGGTCGGCTTGTCCGAGCGCCCGAAGCCCGCCAGGTCGCCCGCCAGGCAGCGAAAGCCCGCATCGCGCACCGGCGGGATCACCTTGCGCCACAAGAACGACCACGTGGGCTCGCCGTGGAAGAAGATCACCGGCGGTCCCTCGCCCTCGTCCACGTGCGCGAGGCGTAGGCCATCGACCTCTCGATACGTGGAGGCGAACGGGAAGTCCGGGAGTCCCTCGAGCACCTCCTCGGAGGTGCGCACCACCTCATCCATCGCGGCTCGCAGCATAACCGCTGTCGCATCCGTTACGCTCGCGCCGTGCATCCCCTCGGCCTGCACTTGGCGCCGGTCCTCGCGGCCGAGAAGAGCAAACTCGCCTTCTACGTTGCGGGCGGCGTGTTGATCGTGTGGGCGCTCGGGCTCTCGCTCGGCGTCGGCCTGCGACGCCCCGACTTCCCCGCCAACGCGGGCCAGCAGCGCGCGATCATGGCCGTCACAGGCGTGCTCGTGCTGGCTGCCGTCGCGAGCGCCGTGCTTACCTCCGGCGTGCCCGCCAAGAGCGCCGTCCCGCCGGCGGCCACGCAGGCGCAGGCGCCCGTTCCCGTGGTCTCCCAGCCGGTCCCCTCGAGCTCCAGTACCGAAGCCCAGACGACGAGCGCGCCGCCGCCTTCCTCTGCGGCGACCACGAGCGCGCCCTCTGCGGCCAAGGCCAGCACGGCGCTGGCGCTCGCCGCCAACCCGAGCGGGCTGCTTCGCTACGACACGAAGACGCTCAGCGCCAAGGCCGGCACGGTGACTATTACCATGACCAACATGTCGCCGCTCGAACACAACGTGACGGTCGCCGAAGGCAGCAAGGTGCTTGGAGCGACTCCCACCTTCGTCGGCGGCTCGCGCTCGCTCACGCTGAAGCTGAAGCCAGGCAAATACACCTTCTACTGCTCAGTGCCCGGACACCGCCAAGCGGGCATGGAAGGCACGTTGAACGTCTCATGAAGCTGTACGTCTGCTGGGGCACCTTCTCGACGCCGCGCCCAGGCGGACACCCCTGCGCGAACGCCCGCGAGGCGCTCGAGAAGGCGGGCCATAAGCCCGAGGTGGTGCGCTCCTACGGGCTCGGCGCGCTGCCGGGCGTGTTCAACCAGACGCGCGGGCGGCGCGAAGTCCAGGAGCTCACGGGCAACCGCTGGGTGCCCACGCTGGTGCTCGACGACGGCTCGGTCATCGACGGCTCCCACGAAATCGTCGAGTGGGCCCGCGCCAACCCCGCGTAGCTCTGCCGGTAGGCCTCGATTGTGTGCCCGCCTCCGCGCGCGGAGGCCGTACCCGCGCTCTCTGCATCCGCGCGGGCGGCTGCGCGCGCTAGCGCGACGGCGAGCAACGCGAAGAACATCGTCGCGCAAAGCGCGAAGGCGAGGATGATGGTGGTCAAAGGCCCCCTATCGCTCCTTGGATCGACTACCCGCGACGAGCCTCGCACACCGCCCGGACGGCGGTCCAGCCCGCCCGCACGAACACGTCGCTAGGTCCGTACCTTTCTGCGCCGCGCGGGCTCCTCCTTCCCGGCGAGGCGCCGGGCGAACAGCACGGCCGCGGTCGAGGTGGCGAGGTTGAGGCTCGAGACGCCCTCACGCATGGGGATGCTCACGCGCATCTCGGCGAGCGACAAGAGCTCCGCGCTGAGCCCCCTGCGCTCGCTGCCAAACGCGAGCAGCGCGCGTGCCGGCAGTTCCGCGTGCTGGAGCGGCTCCCCCTCCGGATCGAGGGCGATCAGTGGGCGCTCGCGCCCTCTCAGCGCCTGCACCCCCTCCACGCGCGCGACCGGCAGGGCGAAGTGCAGGCCGGCCGCTCCGCGCAGCGCGTCCGGGTGCCACGGGTCGTGCCCGCCGGTGCTCAGCACCCCAGCCGCGTCGGCGGCTGCGGCGACGCGCACGCACGCGCCCATGTTGCCGAGGTCGCGCGGATCCTCGAGCAGCAGCACCGGCGCGGGGCGCGCGTCGGCGAGCACGGCGGCGACATCGACGGAGGGGCGGTGTGCCAGCGCCATCACGCCGGTGGAGGGCGCGAGCGGCGCGAGCTGGTCGAAGAGCTCCAAAGGGACCTCGCGTGCCAGCGAGGTGAGCGTGGCGCTGATGTCCGGCGCGAGCGCCCTCGCCAGGCGCTCGAGCTCGGCTGCGTCGGGCGTGACCAGCTCGACCAGCTCGGCGCCGAAGCGCAGCGCGTGCTTGACGGGATGAAAGCCTTCGAGCACAGCGAGCCGCGGGTCGCGTCGCGCGCGTCCAAAGCGCGGGATCAAGGAGCCGTCGCGCATGCGCCCGATGATCGCACGGCGCCGCCCGGCGCCCGCCCCGTGGCTGGAACGTCGCCGCCGGGCGCGCGCGATGACCGCAGCGCACACGCGCCACCGGGGGCTCTAGAGTGCTGGGGCGCGCATGCAGCTCGAGGGCATACACCACATCAGCGCGATCACCGGCGATGCGCGCGCGAACGTGGAGTTCTACACGGGCGTGCTCGGCCTGCGCATGGTCAAGCGGACCGTCAACCAGGACGAACCGCACATGTACCACCTCTTCTACGGCGACGAGCACGGCTCGCCGGGCATGGATCTGACCTTCTTCGAGTACCCGGGCGCCGCACGCGGGATCGCAGGCTCGGGGATGGTGCACAGGATCGTCTGGCGCGTAGGCGCCCCCGAAGCACTCGAGTTCTGGGAGGAGCGCCTCGCGGGCAGCGGCGTGCGGGCCGAGCTCTCGCGCGGCAGCCTCCTGTTCGCCGACCCGGAGGGGCTCGAGCACGAGCTCGTCGCGAGCCCGGTCGAGGACGAGCCGCTGAGCGCGCACTCGCCCGAGATCCCCCAAGAGCTCGCGCTGCAGGGCTTCGAAGGCGTACGCGCGTACAGCAGCTCACCGGTCCGCAGCGAGCGGCTGCTCGGGCAGGCGCTACAGTTCAGCAAGGGAGAGGGCGAGCACTGGGAGGTGCGGGGCGAGCGTCGTGGCGGCTTCTACGCCTACGACCCCGCGCCGCCGCAGATCAACCGCAGACAGGGCGCCGGCACGGTGCACCATGTAGCCTTCGCCGCGCGCATGGAGGAGATCGAGAGCTGGCGCGAGCGCGTGGCCGAGGGGGGCGCGCGCCCGACGCAGCTGATCGAACGCTTCTACTTCAAATCCGTCTACTTCCTCGAGCCCAGCGGCGTGCTGTTCGAGATCGCCACGATCGGCCCCGGCTTCGCGATCGACGAGGACGAGGCGCAGCTCGGCGAGCGCCTGTCGCTGCCGGCGCCCTTCGAGCCCCTGCGCGAGGAGCTCGAAGCGACGCTCACGCCGCTCCCATACCCGCCCGCCTGGCGCGCCGGCACAACCGCGCGCTAGCCGCGTGCGCGAGCGTCCAGGCGCTCGGCCGTGATCCTCACGGGCGCGCGCGCCTGCTCAGGCGACGGCGGGCCGGCGCGAGCGCGGCGAGCGCCCCGCGAGCACGGAGCCCCAGTCGGCGTCCTCGATCAGCCCGGGACTCGTCTCGCGCATGAACTCGCGCAGCGCTCGTGCAAGACCCTCTGGGTCTTCGAGGTGGGGGAAGTGGGCGACGCCGGGGAGCGTCCTGAAGAAGCTGTTCGGGACCGCCTCGTGTGCGCGGCGGCCATGCTCGAGCGGGATCGTGTTGTCGCGCTCGCCCCACACGATCAGCGTGGGCATCGTCTCCAGCAGGTACAGGCGGTCGTTGGCGCTCACGCGCTGGCCGTGCACGTCGATCACCGAGCGCAGCGTGTGCACGAACGCTTCGCGCGCGCCGCGGTTCTCCAGCGGGCGCAGGGCCCGCGCGATCGCCTGCAGATAGACGCCCGCTTGCATGCCGCGATCGCGCATGCGCTGACCCGCGTCGGCGAGCGCCGTGAGCAGGCGGGGGTGGATCGTCAGCGACAGCAGCGCCGTCGTCCCGGGGAGCGCGGCGCTCCGCAGCAGCGGGCTGACGTGGTGACCGAGACCGCCGCTGGAGATCAGCACGAGGCGCTCGACGCGTTGGGGGAACTGGTAGAAGAACTGCATCGCCACGCCGCCGCCGAGCGAGTGCCCGACGATGCTCGCGCGGTCAATGCCGATGGCCGCCAGCAGGTCGCGGATGCTGGCCGCGTGCGCGCCCAGCGAGTAGTCGCCGCGCGGGGCGGCAGAGTCGCCGTGGCCGATCAAATCGGGTGCCACCACGGTGTGGTCGCGTGCGAGGTCGAGCGCGACCTCCTGCCAGTGGCTCGAAGAGTTGAGCATGCCGTGGATGAGCACCACCGGCGGCCCGCTACCGGCGATCCGGTAGATCACGCGCCGGCCGTGCAGCGAGATCTCCCACTCCTCGAATGGCCTGCCGTGGATGCGTCTCAGCGCGGCACCTCGCGCGGACCCTAGCAAGCCCTCGGGCGCCCCGCGCGCGCGCGCCCCAGGCGCGGGGTGAGGTGCTAGAACGGCACGGTGTCGCAGGAGCAAACGCCCTACCTGGACGCGCTGTGCGCCTATGCGAGCCGGAGCCCCGCGCGACTGCACGTGCCGGGCCACAAGGGCGGCCCGGGCGCCGACGAGGGTCTCTTGGAGGCGATCGGCGAGCGGGCGCTGAGCCTCGACATCCCCGCGCTCACCTACGGGATCGACCTCGGTGAGGACCCCAGCCCGTTCGAGCAGGCGCAGCGACTCGCGGCGCAGGCGTGGGGCGCGCGGCGGGCTTGGTTTTTGATCAACGGCGCATCGCAGGGCAACCTCGCGGCCGGCCTCGCGCTGGCGCACTACGGCGATGAGGTGGTGGTGCAGCGAAACGCGCACTCGAGCACGATCGACGCACTCGTGCTCTCGGGCCTGCGCCCGACGTTCGCGGCGCCCGAGGTGGACGCGGAGCTGGGGATCGCGCACTGCCTGAACCCCGACACGCTCGAGCGCACGCTCGTGCAGACCCCGCGTGCGGTGGGCGCCTGGGTGATCTCGCCGACGTACTTCGGCGCCGTCGCCGACACGCGCGCGCTCGCGTCGGTCGCCCATGCCCACGGCGTGCCGCTGATCGTCGATGAGGCGTGGGGCGCGCACCTCGCCTTCCACGAGGAGCTTCCCGAGCACGCGCTCTCCGCTGGCGCCGACCTGGTGATTTCGAGCACGCACAAGATCGTCGGCAGCCTCACGCAGTCGGCGATGCTGCACCTCGGTGAGGAGGCTGGCGGGCTGATCGGCGCGGAGGAGGTCGACCGCGCGGTCACGCTGACGGAGTCGACCAGTCCGAGCTCGCTGCTCGCAGGCTCCCTGGATGCGGCCCGACGCCAGGCCGCTGTGCATGGGCGCGAGCTGCTCGAGCAGACGATGGCGGCGCTGGCGCTCGCGCGGGAAAGGATCCGCGCGATCGACGGGCTGAGCGTGCTCGACGAGCGGATCGCTGGGCGTCCGGGGGTATACGCCTACGACCCCCTGCGCCTCGCGGTCGACGTGCGCGGCATCGCGGTCAGCGGCTACGAGCTCGCGCCACTGCTACGCGAGATCGGTGACATCAACCTCGAGCTCTACGCGCACAACGTGATCGTGGCCGTCTTCGGCATGGGCGAGCGCGGCCTGCCCGAGGCTACGCGCTTCGTCGATGCGCTGGCCACGGCCGTCGCGCGCGTGGGCGTCGACCCCGCCGGCGCGAGCGTGCGCTTCGCCGCGCCGCCGCCCTGGGGGGAGCTGGCGATGACGCCGCGCGAGGCCTACCTGGGAGCCCAGGAGGTCGTGCCGGCCGCCGCCGCCGTAGGGCGGATCGCGGCGGAGTCGCTTGCCACCTATCCGCCGGGTATCCCCAACGTGCTCCCCGGCGAGCGCCTGACGGCCGAGACGCTCGCCTACGTGCGCCGCACGCTCGAGCTCGGCGGCAGCGTACGCGGCGCGAGCGACCGCCGGGTGGGCACCGTGCGCGTGGTGCTCGAGGGCGCCCGGCGCTAGCGCCGGGCGCCCTCGAGCGGCTGCGTCAGGAGCCGCCGGCGCCGGAGCGTGATCCGCGGCGCCCTCCACTAAAGCAGGGGGGCAGAAACGACGAAGGAGAGGCCGATGGTCCAAGACGCCCGGCGTACGTGCGGGCCCGTGGGCACATGACGCCTTGTACTCGTTTCTGACAGCGGCCACGATTCACCCCCCCGCCTCCGCGAGGGAGGGAGCGTCGCGCGCGCTTCTGCTGTTGCTGGCGCTGGCCGTGCTCCTCGGAGCCCCGGTCGCCGTCTGCGAGGCGCAGATAACTGGGCTTGCCGCCCAGCCGGCCGCTGCCTCGGCGCCTGAGCCGATCCTCGCGCCGGGGCCCGGCAATGAAGGCGCTGCCCACACGGCGAACGCCTATGGAGAAGCGGCGAAGCACTCCTCCCCGCAGGTGAGCTCTGCCAGCCACGGAGCACCCGCGGCGCAGGCGACGTCTCTCGCTGAGGCTCTCGAGCCAGAAACTCCGTCGGGCGGCGTGTCGGCGAACCCGCCTACGGCGATGGTATCGCCAGAAGCTTCAACCCAGAGGGTAGATAACTGGGGGCTGGTTGGTGTGGGACTCGATGAGGATTCACCAACCCATCAGCCCGGTCTCCCCACTGTACAGTCCGTAGACGTATCAACAAGATATAAATTGGCCATCGATATTTATGGAAACGTCTGGGCGTCGGGCTATAACGGTGAGGGTGCCTTAGGCGTTGGAAGTACTAGAGGTTACCCTGGTCCGGTCATTGTGAGTAACATCAGCAATGTAATCCAGACGGCTACCGGTGATGGTTGGTCAATGGCACTGGAGGAAAACGGCACAGTATGGTCATGGGGATATGGTAATGGCGGACTTACCCTTGGAACTGGAGCGCGCAGCCAGCTATCTCCTGTTCAGATCACCTTTCCCTCGAACGCTGGACCAATCGTTGATATAGCAGCAGCAGGTACTCATGGATTGGCGCTTGCTGCCAATGGCACGGTCTGGGCATGGGGCGGCAACAATACTGGGGCCTTGGGAACGGGAACAACGCTAGCTTCGGACACGCCTGTTCAAGTAACGAGCCTCACTGGTCAAGTATTGGAACTTCAGGCAGGGTGCACCACCTCGGCTGCACTTCTAACCAACGGCACAGTCGCCACGTGGGGATCTGATGATGCAGGCCAGCTTGGTCTTGGTAAGGGGGAAGCGACTTCGAGCCCAACAGTCGTTCCTGACCTTAGCGGCGTTACTCAGATCTCTATGGGCGGAAACACCCCGGACGATGGAGATGTAATCGCTATGACTTCTTCCGGAGTAGTCATCTGGGGCTATGGTAAGGAAGGAGAGATAGGTAACGGTACGAATAACAATGCGTACACGCCTCAACCTGTAGCCGGGCTGCCTCCCAACATAGTGGCGGTCTCGGCTGGAGGTCTCCAGTTGATGGCAGTGGATAGCGATGGAAACGTGTACGCATGGGGTGGTAACTCCGATGGCCAGCTAGGTAACGGAACCACTACAAGCCAATCAGTACCAGTCAAGCTCTCGATCTCAGGCGTCACTGCAGTCTCAGCAGGGCCATTGGCCTCGGCTGCGATCTCTGATGGCTAAGCGGGCAGAAGACGTCCGTCTAACCTTCGAAGAGATCTCGACGACTGCGCAGAGCGCGGTCAGCCTGGATGGCGGCTGGCGCGGAGCTCACCGGGCCTGCGGGAGCCGCGTGCTCGGGCGGGCTCGCGCGGGCGCAGAGGGCGGCGGCACGACCGGGCCGATGTCACCGTCGGGCGCCACGTCGAGATCGACGATCACGGGCGCGTGGTCGCTCGGGTGGGTTCCCTTGCGCGCTTGGCGGTCGACCCATGCCGCCCGCACACGGTCGGCGATCGCGTCGCCCGCGAGCACCAGGTCGATGCGCATACCGAGGTCCTGGTGGAACATGCCGGCGCGGTAGTCCCAATAGGTGAAGATGCGCTCACCGGGCCAGCGATCTCGGATCACGTCGCTCAGCCCGAGCTCCTGCAGCTTCGCGAGCGCGTCGCGCTCGGCTGCTGTCACGTGGGTCTGTCCCTGGTAGGCAGCGGGATCGAACACGTCGATGTCGGCGGGCGCGATGTTCATGTCACCGCAGACGATCGCCTCCTCGGCTGAGGGCGCGATCAGCCGCCGCAGGGCGGCCAGCCAGGCGAGCTTGTAGCGGTAATGCTCGGAGTCGGGGACACGCCCGTTGGGCACGTAGACGCAGTGCACGCGAATCCCAGCACAGCTCGCAGAGATCGCACGCGCCTCGGCGTGCGGGAAGCCGGGCGCCCCGGGGAGCTCCGTGAGCACGTCCTCGAGCCCCACGCGCGACACAATGGCGACGCCGTTCCACTGCGCCTCGCCGTGGCGTGCGACGCGGTAGCCGCGCTCGGCGAGCTGCTCGCCGAGGAGCTCGTCGAATGCGTCGTCGGCGAGCTTGGTCTCCTGCAGGCAGACGACATCGGGCCGTCGCTCATCGAGCCACCCGAGCAGGCGCGGCAGGCGCTGCTTGGCCGAGTTGACGTTCCAGGTGGCCACGCGCACGCCACGTACGCTAGCTGCCGCCAAACGTCCAGGCTCGTTTGCGCCATGACTGGTTTGGGGTAATCCCCGCGGAGGGGCGAATAGACATGCTCAGACTCAAATGCCTGAACTGCGGGCTGACGGTGCCCTACAAGGGCTCATCAGGCGATCTCTGCCCGAGATGCCTGGTGCGCGAGGAAGAGGCCGTCGAGCTCCTGACGGTCAGCGACCAACCCTCGTCGCTTCCCAGGGGCAGCATCGGTCGTCTGGGCATCAGCGCCACGGTGGAGGGAGACCGTCACACGCTCACGCTCACGGGCGAGCTCGAAATCGCCTCCGCCGGGATGCTCGAACAGGCGGTCGCCGCCGCCTGCGCGGCCGGGGCCAAGGAGCTGGTGTTGGACCTGGGCGGTCTCGAGTTCATGGACTCAACCGGTGTGGGCGCGATCTTGGGCGCCAGGACGCTCTGCGAAGAGCATCACTGCGATTACTCGCTAACCCCTGCACACCGCCCCGTGCAGCGCCTATTTGAGCTCACAGGCCTGCGCGAGGTGCTTCAGTTTCGCAAGCAGCTCTAGCCACGCCTGCCCTGAGCGCGGGTGCGCTCGGGAAGGTTCGCGGCCCGGCGGCGTTTACGGTAGGTAACGCTTAGCCCCATCACCAACACGCGGAGGATCCGATGAACCGAACCTACCTCTTTCTGACCGTTGCCCTTGCGAGTGCAGCGAGCGCCGCAACTGCCGCGAGCGCGCAGGAGGGTCTCCCGTCCGCGCATGCGGGGCGCGCCGCCACGGTCGAGGTGCGTCACACCAGCTTGGGCAACATCCTCGTCGACAGCGCCGGACACACGCTGTATGAGTTCACGAGAGACCATGGCGAGAAGGACAGCTGTGCGTCGGTCAGCGGCTGCTTGAAGGTGTGGCCGGCGCTGCAGACGAGCGGCAGCCCGACGGCCGGCGCGGGCCTCAAGAGCTCGGAGCTGTCCTCGATCAACGTGCCCGGCGTTGGCAGGCAGGTCACATACGCGGGTCACCCGCTCTACACCTACGTGGGCGACACGCGTGCCGGTGAGACCGGCTATGTCGGATTCAGTGCGTTTGGCGGCTCCTGGTACGCACTCAACGCCTCTGGCCAGGCGGTGAAGTAGCCGCCGCGGGAAGAGGCGCGCGCTGGGGGCGGCGGGGCCACCGCGCCGCGCGCGGCGGCGTGAGTAGGCCTATCGCGCTTGGAGCGGCCGTGCGAGACACGGTGTCCAGGCGATGAGCGGCTAATTTGGGACCAGCGTCCAGTGTGCTCGCGCACGGTCCAGGAGATCATGGTGCCCATGACCGGACAGACAGTGGGATCGCGTTGGCTGCTGATCGCGGAGTCGCGGTCAGCAGACCCACAGGCGACACGGCCGAAGGTGCGGCGCTACGAGCTAGTGCGCCTGCAGGCAACCGAGCCTGCGGCAGGTGGCGAGGGCGGTGGGCAACGGCCGTGAGCAGGCGCCTGAACCAGGAAGACCAGCTTGCGCTCCGAGTGCGAGGAAGGAGGGGTAGAGCAAATGCATGGAAGCGCCCCGTCAGTCGAGCGCAGGATCCGATTGTGGATCTTGCAACATGAGCTGCGACGATTGAAGATGGGACAAGTGGCGCCAATGGACGCGCCTGACGATGCACCCGTGGAGCGATATCTGCACACCGTCAAGGTGCGGCAGGAGCAGTAGATGTGTGCGTTTCTCATGTCTCCTCCCGGCGTCCGGGGAGGGCAAGCCAGTTGCCCTCCCCGGACGCCCCTCCCCGATCCACCAGCCCTTGGGCGCGTGCGAGCCCGGCACAAGCACTGAATCGAGATAAGGAGTTCCCTGATGCCAAGGATCATCGTCGCCGCTGACTCATCTGCAGTGCCCACCGGCGTGTCCGTGTGGCTCGACGAGCAGGTTGGCTCCGTGCACGTGAGCACGGGCCATGCGGCCGGGCAGCTGGTGGAGCGGATCCGTTGGGCGATTCGCGACGCTGAAGACGCCGAGCGCAAGCTCGCCGATCGCCGGATGCCACTGAGCAGACGGGCGCGCAGTCGCCAGGCGCCTGCGCGCCCTCGCGCCCGCGGGCCCGTCCCGGTGCCTCGCCTCGTGGACCTGCGGCCCGGGGGCTTGTGATCGTAGCGGCGGCGGCATGAGCCGCGATCGCCCGAGCCACCGCCGCGGCCGTTCGAGCGCGACGGGGAGGGCAGGGGCCCGCGGCAGGCCACTAGGTCGCACGCGCCGACCAGCCCGACCAGCGCTGGACGTCGATCGCTAGCACTGGGCCGGCCGGACGCTGCTGCGGGTGGCGCGCGGCCAGTAGTTGCAAGGCGCTCTTCGCCTCTGGCGCAGCCGCCTCGAGCACCCGCGCGAGACCGTCGGCGCGCACCCACCAAAGCGCGCTCCAGTCGGCATCGTCGTAGTGGTCGACGAGGACGCTGACGCGGGGGTTGGACCTCACGTTCTGCAAGCGCCGCAGCTCGGTGGTGCGCTTGGGCTTGTCGTCCACGACGCTATAGATCGTCTCGCCGGCGAGCGCGAAGACAATCGGCACGAGGTGCGGTTGACCGCTCTCGTCGACCGTCGCCAGGCGCGCCACGCGGGCCGCGGCGAAGCGCCGTCGCGCTGCGGCCGCGCTCACTCCCCGTGGAGCTCGGCGACGACGCTCTCCCAGCGCTCCAGCGCGGCTTCGACCGGCGCGAGCCCCGCTGAGGGAATCCACCGCACGACCCGCCGCACGCCGGCCCTCTCGAGCTCGTCGAGCACCGTCGGCTTGGCTGGCGGGCCCATCACCACTACGTCGATCGGCCGCTCGGCTCGTGCCCACAAGTCCCGCGCGCGCGAGAGCAGGTCTTCGCCGGTGTAGTTGGGCATCCACGCGTCACCGAAGCTCAGCACGCGGTCGAGCACCGTCGGGCCATTGCCGCCGACGAGCACAGGCGGATGCGGCCGCTGAGCTGGCTTGGGCCACGACCAGATGCGCTCGAAGTCGACGTGCTCGCCGTGGTAGCTCGCCTCGTCCTGCGTCCAGATCGCCTTCATCGCCTCGATGCGCTCGGCCATCAGCGCCATGCGTACGCGTGGGTCAGTTCCGTGGTTGAGCATCTCCTCTCGATTCCAGCCAGCGCCCACGCCGAACTCCAGGCGCCCGCCTGAGAGATGGTCGATGCTCGCGACCTCCTTGGCGGTCGTGATCGGGTCGCGCTCGATGATCAGGCAGATGCCGCTGCCAACGCGCAGCTTGGATGTCGCGACGGCCGCCGCGGTCAGCGAGACGAACAGGTCGTACGTGTGGAAGTATTTGCGCGGCAGCTCTCCGCCGGCCGGATACGGCGTCTCCCGGCCCGCCGGTATGTGGGTGTGCTCGGGGAAGAACAGCGACTCGTGCCCGCGCTGCTCGACCAATCGCGCGAATGACGCGGGGTCGAGGCCGTCGTGGGTCGCGAAGTAGCCGATCCCGAACTCCATCCTCGCGAGTCTAGTGATGGGCGACAGCGGTGCTCGCTACGCCTGAGCCGTTGACGGCGTCACTCGACGCGTCGCCCGGCGAGCCGCTCTCACTCAGCGCAGGTCCTGGATGATGGCCGCGAGCTCATCGGGCTGGTAGCCCTGCTTGCGAGCGAAGGCAACCAGCTCTCTCGCGCGCGAGACCACCGCTCCTCGCTGTGGCGTTCCGCTCACGCGTACTCCCATCCCCCGGCGGAACTCGAGCAACCCCTCGTCGCGCAGCGCGCGCAGGGCGCGAAGCACCGTGTTCGTGTTGACGCCCATGACTGCCGCGAGGTCGCGCGCGGGCGGTAGTCGCTCGCCAGGAGCGGCATCGCCTTCGGCGATCGAACGGCGGATCTGCGCGGCGACCTGATGGTGCAGCGCAGTGGTGTCCGCGGTGCTGACGCGCGAGAACATCATGCTAGATATACTAGCGTCAATGGCGCTCACGACTGGGACTCCGCAGTAGGCGCATGCGGAGCGCTGCCGAGCAGCGCCGAACCGTTCACCAGGGTGTTCGGTTTTGGTGAAGCGAGCTGCCTCCACCCGACGACGGTCGCAAACCTGTTGGTTCACGCTTGAGGTCTCCCGAGGGTAACGTTGTTACGAGGCCGTAACTCGCTTGCCTTTGCTCGCCAGGCTCGTCTACAGTCGGCCGCGGACAGCCGCTCTCCCCCGAGCGCGTCCTCCTCAGCGGCGCCCGTCCAAGGCGGCTTTCGGTGGAGAGGGTCACGGGGGCGTTAGCGCCGGACGGGCGCCCTGCATCTACGCCCCGAAGCACAGCTATCCTTCGCGCTCGAAGCCACGCAATAGGCGGCCGCTCAGGCCTGGCAGCTGGCGCTGATCCGGATTTCCGGGCCAGTGCCGTCCACCGCAGGCGGATCGACCTTGCACCACGTGATTCGTTTGCGCCCTTCGTTGACGACGGCCAGGAACGTATAGGAGATGCCGGCGCTGCGGACGGCGCAGCGATAGGGGTCGCGGCCGGTGCTGGCCGCGCCGGAGACCGCGCACGTGACGCTCTGCAGCGGCCCGGTCAGCAGCTCGTCGGCGATGCGCTTGCGGACGTCGCTTGCGATCGCCTGCTCCAGCGCGATGGCAGGTGAGGAGCCCGCGGGCAGGCTGGCGATGTGGGGCGCCTGGTCTTCGGCGATCGCGATGTCCGAAATCCGGTTGATTTCAGCTTCGGCCCCGGCTTCGGAGGTCGGGCCTTCGGGGCCGGCCCGATGGATCGCGACCACGACGCTCGCGATCGCGGCGAGGGCCAGCAAGCTCCCGAGCGCCCAGCGGGCCCAGATCGGCGGCGGCTGCATCGTTCTTCGCGCTGGGCCCACGACCAGAAGGGTAGTCGCGTCCTATCTGCGAGCGCCGTCGGTGGATGTGAAAGGAGCGTTTACGAGGATTGACTTCTGGCTGGACGGGCGTCATGCTGGCCTCGCCGGCAGTTGTTACCAGCGTGAGGAGGGGAGAGATGGTGCACGTGCGAGCGGCGGTGTGGAGAGCAGCCAGCGCAGGCAGGGGGGCTCTTAGGCTTGGCCTCTGCTTGAGCGCGCTGCTTGCGGCGGGCGGGGCGGGCGCGGCGAGCGCCACGGCCACGCCTGGGATCGCCTCGTGGGGCGATGCGCTGGGGAACGGAAGCGGCGAAACATCTTCGGTCCCTGTGCCCGTGAGCAGCCTGATCGACTCGACGAGCGTGGCCGCGGGCGAAGGATTCGAGCTTGCGCTCTTCAGCGACGGCACAGTTCAGTCGTGGGGCATCGACAGAAGCGGCGATCTCGGCGACGGCGAAGTCGACAAGGAACGCTCGGCCCCCGGTCCCGTTATGTCGCTCACGCATGCCACGGCGATCTCCGCTGGCAGCGACAGCGCGCTTGCTCTGTTGAAAAACGGCACTGTCGATGCCTGGGGCTCGCAACCATCTCCGACGCATGAAGGCGAATCGGTGACCTTGACGACTCCCACAGCGGTGCCTGGAATCACTGAAGCAGTGGCGGTATCGGTGGGCTCAGATGACAGGGAACTCAAAAAGACCGTCGACGACGGCCAGTTCAACCTGGCGCTGCTCGCGAGCGGCGAAGTGCTCGCGTGGGGCAACGACGAACACGGTCAGCTTGGCGACGGCAGCGAGGAATACAGCGGCACTCCGGTCGCAGTGAGCGGCCTCAAAGGCGTGACGGCCATAGCGGCCGGCGGCGGCCAGGCGCTGGCGCTGCTCAGCGAAGGCCACGTGATGGCGTGGGGCGAGAACGCCAGTGGCCAGCTGGGCGACGGAAAAAGCGGTAAGAGATACGACAGCGACGTGCCCGTCGAAGTGCAGGGCCTCAGCGAAGTCGTGGCGATCTCGGCAGGGGGAGAAGACAGCCTGGCCCTGCTGCGGGACGGCGACGTGGTGGCGTGGGGGACAAACCAGCGCGGTGAGCTTGGAAAATCGGCGCTCGAAGCGGGCGAAAGCGACGTACCCGTGCAGGTGCCGGGCCTCGTCGAAGTCAGCGCGATCTCTGCTGGCTCGACCGACGTCGGCTCCGAGACCGACCACAACCTCGCGCTGCTCAGCGATGGCCAGGTGTGGAGCTGGGGCGATGACAAGTTCGGTCAACTCGGCGACGGGGAAGTCGAAGGCAAATTCAGCTACGAACCCGTTGAGGCCAAGGGGCTGGAAGGCGCGACGAGCATCGCCGCTGGCGACGGCGCCAGCGTGGCTGCGGGGCCAGCGGTTCCGGTCATAACGAGCATCGCGCCTGAAACGGGCCCCGTCGGGGGCGGCACCTCTGTGACGGTAAGCGGCTACAACCTCGCAGCTGCCAGCTCGGTGCAATTCGGGACGAGAACTGCGACGAGCATCGAAGACGATACGGAAACGTCGCTGATCGCCGTCTCGCCGTCGTTCAAGCCACGTCTCGTGGGCGTCACGGTGACGACCGCCGCCGGCACAAGCGGCATGAGCAGCTCCGACCAGTACAGGTACGTGCCGGAAGGTGTGGTGGAATTCGGTCGCTGCACAAAACTCGTGAAGGAAGGCGGCGTTTATCACGGGAAATTTGTGAACAAGGGCTGCACCACAAAGGAAGAAGGCGGCAAGTACGAATGGCACGGCGGAGTGGCCAAACCCGCCTTTACCGTCACCCGCTCAAAGAAGTCGTTTGTGCTGGAAGACAAAAAAGGCGAGATCGTCGCGTGCACCGACACGAGCGGAGGCGGGGAATACGTAGCCAGCAAGTCCGTCGCCAATGTCGTGCTCAAATTTACCGGCTGCGCTCAGGGCAAAGGGAAAAAAGCGGTGAAATGCACGACGCCTGGGGCCGCGGAAGGTGAACTCGACACAGCGGTGCTCGAAGGCGGCCTTGGGTTCGACGCAGAAGGAGAAGAAGGCGATAAAGTCGCACTCGAGCTACTCCCCGCCGTCGAAGGACAGGCCTTCCTCAGCTTCACCTGCGGCTCGACCCCCGTGACGGTGACAGGCGGAGTCTTTGGGGGGATCGGTGCAGTCGGCACGCCGAAGCCGAGCTTCACGGTCAAATACGCGGGCGCGAACGGCAAACAGCGTATCGACGGGTTCGAAACAGAACCAGGCGAAACGCTGGCGCTGGAAGCATCCATCGGCGAAGGCCCACTTGAAAAGGCGAACATCGTCGCGGGCCTGAAGCTGGGTAGCGCGGAAGCGCTGGAGATCAACACGGTCGTCTAGGCGCATGCGCGGCGTAAGGGGTCGGCGGCGGCCCCTTACGCTCGCGATTGCCGTCCTCTGGCCCGGAGGTTCCCCTCAACCGTCGCCGGGCGTCACAGTCGTCACCGGCAGGCCCATCCCCGAGACCTTGCTGGGCAAGTCGAGCTTTAGCCAGCGCGAAAGCCGCGCTGAGAGCGTCGAGATGATCACCTCGTCGAAGTGCCCCAGGTTGATCGCATCGTGCACGGCAGCGATCGGGTCGGGGTCCCCCACGATCCCGTCCACAGGCACCCCCGCGGCCTCGCTCAAGAGCGGCAGCGCGATGTCGATCACAGCTTGAGCCTCCCCGGCTTGCTGGTCCTCTGGGTCTACGACCTTGTGCAGCCCGTGAGTGGTGCTCGGCACTAGCAGCGTGAACGTGGCACCGCCACGGCGGGCACGGTCTCGCACGGCGTCGAGCAGTGGTTGGGTCGCGGCCGTCTTGTGCGCTACCACGAGCACGTGGCTGGCCGCCTCGGAGGACTCCATGGCTGGTGCTCCTTTCTCGCGTTGTTCGAGCGATGATCGCACTGGAGCGCCCTCGACGCCAGCAGCCGCCGAGCGCTGCCGAGGCAAGCGGCCGCCGCCGCCGCTCTGCTATAGGAGAAGGCACTCAGGAGGTGTGGGGCATGAGCGAGATCGGGTGGCACGGCGTGGATCGCGCCGAGGGGTTGCGATGAGCGTGCTCACGCGCACGCTCACGCAGTGATCGCCTTCGTCGCGGCCGAGAGCGGGTTTTTGCTCGCGGTGTTGTGGTTCGATCTGATGTTCGATGTGCAGGCGCTGGGCCACGGCGAGGCCGACCTGCCGGATGCTGTACTCGACTCGATCGCCGGTTACTACGGGCGCGTGACGACGAGCGCTCGACCGATGAACCGGCTGATCGCTGCCGTGATGGTGGCCACGCTGGCCTCGATCGCCGTCGAGATCCTCGACGGAGACGCGTCGCAGTGGGTTGCATGGACATCGGCTGCCCTCGCCGCCGCTGCGATCCTGACGGCCGCCCTGCGCACGGTCCCGAGCGCGGTGGCGCTCGGCAGCGCGCGCGAGAGCGTCAGCCGTCAAAGCGCGCTTGCGAGAGCCATCCTGCGCCAGCACATCCTCTGCTTCGCGCTAATCGCGACCGTCCTCGCGCTCCAGCTCGCATCCAGCTAGTTGGCCCCACGCCGATGGCGCTCGGTCGCGCAAGGCGCCATGCGCGCGCTCCTCACCGTTTGGTTTTCAGTGTCTTTTCCTTGCCCGTGGATGTGCCAGCCGCGTTCGTCGCGGTGATCCGAAAGCCGTACTTCGTTTTCGCCGTCAGGCCCGTGAGGCTCGCCGATACCGCTACGGGGCTGCTTCCGGACGGCGGCAGCGACGAGCATGGCTGCGTTTTCCCGAGCACTTTCACGGGTCCGTATTCGAACGTACATGCTGTGATGGCCTGCCCGTTTGGGTTCACGGTCGCGTTCAAGACGGCCGCCGTCGCTTCCAGCGCGCTCGCTTTGTCCGTGACGACCGTCGGCTTGGTCCCGGGGTGCGCGGGTGCAAACGCACCCAGTCCGTTTGGCGTGCCCACACCAGAGGGTCCGTCAAAGCCGACGCCCGCATCGCAAGCGGTCGTCTCCAAGCAGTCGAGGGCCCCATATTTTTCGTTGACAGCAGGCTCTCCGCACGGCGCGTCCGCCTCGTCGTCGCAGTATCCGGATCCGCCTTCGCTGACATCGAACAGCGATGACTGGCCGAGATGTTCGTAGAGCGTCTGCGCCGGATAGCTCACGCCCTGAGCGCCGCCGGCGAGAGCGTAAATCGAGGCCATCAGGGGCGAGGAGAGCGAGGTGCCCCCGAGCGTCTCCCAACCTGGTTCGTCGTAGGTGTCATAGATTTCAAAGCCGGTGTAAGGGTCGGCGTCAGCAGAGACGTCGTTATCGAGGCGTTTTGTGCCGCACCCGCTGCTCGACCAGCCCGCCGCCTCCGTCTGCCAGGCTTCCGCTAGGAAGCGGGTGCTGCACCCGCCACCGGTGCCGCTGTACTGTTTGAATCCTTCGAACGTAAACGGATTTTTGGGGTTGGAAGGGCGACCGCTGTCGTTCCAGACGGACTCCGCCTCGCGCGCACCAGACGGATCCAGGACGAGCGAGGTGCCGCCGACGGCCACCACGGTCGGCAGCGACGCCGGAACGTTTGGTTCGCCGGAGAATCGGCCACATTCCAACGCCGGGTCTTCCACACATTCGCCGTAGACATCCCAGCCATCCCAGCCTTCATCGCCGGCGGATGCCGTGATCACAACCCCCGGGTGGTTGTAGGCTTTCTCTTCGCTTGAGCTCGCGCCCAACTCGGGTCCGCCGTAGGAGTTGGAGATCTCGGTCGCGCCCAGTTTCACAGCCTCATCCACTGCTTTTGCGAGAGCGCTGTCGGATGGGGTGGCCTCGAGCAGGATGATCTTGCAGTTCGGACAGACGCTGTGCACGGTCTCCACATCGAGGGAGATCTCGACCCCCCAACCGGGTTCGCCTGGGGGAAGCGGCGAGCTGCTCCCTTTGTCGTTGACCTTGCTGAAGCAGCCGTTTGCATGCGTGCATTCCGAGAGGCCGTAGTGGGCATCGAACGTCTGCAGGTTCTCTTCGATGTCCGGGTCGTCGTAGCCGTCCACGACCGCGACCGTCTGCCCGGTTCCGCTCGCCGCGGGCGAGAGGTCGTAGGCGCTCGCGAGATCCGCGGGGGTCAGTCCGCCCTCCGGTCCCGTGGAGTATGCGCCGGCGCCGGCGAGGTACGCTCGCGCGCCGGGGGTGCCCGCCGAAGCTGGGGCCAGCTTCAGCGCATCACAGCTGTCGTGCCCGGGCCTAGCCGGCGGGCATACCTCACGGACGGTGGCATAGCGCGTGCGCCCGCTCGTGCTAGCCGATGCACCGCTGGGCAGAAGCCCGCCGATGACGCCCGACACGAGCACGAGCACGACACATGCACGCAAGAAAGCGCGGTGAAACTGCAACGGACTCCCTCTCCCTGGTAAGGCCTCGAGACGCTCGCGGCCGATCAACGCGTGCCGCTGAAGCTACCAGAGTCCACACGTTCTCGCGTCCCGTGGCTAGCCTTCAGCGCTCATCCCCCTCCCCCGTTACTGAGAGGACGCGAAATGGCAGCGACGGACCAGCAGCAGAGCGCGGTGAAGAAGGATCCTCTGCGCCACCATGTGCACTACCAGCAGGACGGCAAGCGCCCATCGCCCTACGCGGGTGGAAGCAGCTTCATGGAGCGCGTCGCTGAGAGCGTCGCCTCGGGCATGGGCACCGTTCAGTTCGTCGTCATAGGCTCGGTGATCATCCTCGGCTGGGTCCTCGCCAACGGCGCGGTGCACTACGCCAGCACCACGATCAAAGCACTGGAACACGGCGGCCAGTTCGATCCGGAGCCGTGGATCCTCTTGAACCTGATCTTCTCCGGCGTTGCGTTCTACACGGGTGCACTGGTGATCATCGCCCAGAAGGCGCAGACGCGGACCGACAAGGCGAACGAGGAAGCTGCGGCGAAGCACCGTGACGAGCTGGCTCAGTTTCAGAGCGACCTGCTCACGAAGAACACCGAGGTCACGGAACAGATCCACAAGATGAGCGAGAGGCTGAGCACCCTCACTCAGGAGGTACATGAAGCTACCTGCAGGGGAGGCGCCCCCAAGGCTATGTAGCTGCGTGAGAGCACGCCTTCCAGCCACCGGCCTCGAAGGTCGCCTTTGAGCAGTAGACGGCACTCGGGTAGTACGCCCCCATCGTCTGCGGGATCGACTGGGTGGGGGAGGTGATGTCCTGCGCGGCATAGGGGAAGGAGGCGGCGGGCAGCATGTTTCGGTACACGATCTCGACCGAGCTCGTGGAGCCCCAGGGCAACCACGTCACCCCGTTCGCGTTGGCGGGCCGCAGTTCGGGGTCCGAGATCACGTAGGTGATCTGGTGGGCCTGGATTGTCGCGTGGTAATCAGCCTCGCACCCGACCAGCGCTTCGCCTTCGAGGGCGTATGTGCAGAAGGACCAGTAGCGCAGCTGGCTGCGCTTGTACGGAGGGTCGCCTGCTGAGGTGTTGGGGAATGTCGGTGCCCGCGTGTGGAGTACGACAATCTGCCCGAAGGCGCGCGAGACGACCGTCTCCAGGTAGGCGTTCTGCTGGTTTCCGAGCCTACTGCCGAAGGCCCGCGCCCACTGCGGCGGCGAGCTCGCGCCGGCGGGCGCTTCGGTCGGCGGCCCGTCGGGGTAGGTGCCTTCGGCGAACAGCTGCCACAGCACCGAGCCAAACGAGGGTGGCGTGATCGAGCAGGCCCCCTCGCTCAAGAGCGGCGTTCCGGCGCTTGTGGCGAGGGTGACCTGCGGGAACGGCACGTTGCCTTCGGGGGAGCCCGGATCGACGGGGACGTAGTTGCGATACACGAGCAGCGCGATCGAACTCGAGCTCGCTTCGCCGTCGTAGATCGTGTTCGGCGCCGGGGTGGCTGGCTTAGGTTCGAAGCGGACCGTCACCTGGTAGGCATCGCCCTCACCCCTGCGCTGCTTGCCCACGAACGGGTTGGCGCTGCCAGCATCCGGGTCGATCTGCTGGTCGTAGATCGAGTCGAGCGCTTCCCCGCTGTCGTTGTAAAGGTGAAAGGAGAAGTACCTCGACCGCGGGTACTCGCCGGAGATCACGATCTCTGTGTCAGCGTTCACGGTGATCGGCGAGAGCCAGTAGTCGGCGTCACTGTCCGGTGCGCCCACGTTGACGTCCTGCTGATCGGTCTCGCCCGCCCACGAGCACGGGGGCGAGCTAGTTTCAGCATCGGCAACGGGCAGACTCCCACCAGGCGCGAGCGCCGTGACCGACGCCGTAGAGAGCGCAAGGACGCTGACCGCGAGCAGGCGCGTGATCGCGCGTCCGTGGGAGAACCTCATCTTTCCGATCGAATACCCAATCTTTCCCCTGTCTAAACGATAGAGGCAACGAGCTCGCAATCGCGCTCTGTGAGCATTACGGGATGTCCACCGAACGGCATGGTGCATGTATACTCGGGCGGCCGTGTCCGCTGTCGACGGGGGAATGACGCGGGCTCAGAGCATCTCAACCCACAGGGAGAGGGAGGACCGGATGTACTCATTTCACAGAAGGATCGCGGCTGGGGAGCAACGACTCTCGCGACACCTGTACCGCAATCTCATGCTCGTCCTGCTAGCAGGCCTGCTCAGTGCATGTCTGCCCTCGGCGGCCGGCGCGGCCATCTCCTACGTGGCGATGGGCGACTCCTACACGTCGGGTCCTGGCATCACCCCGTACTCGCCGACGGCGCCGCCGGAATGCGGGCAGTCCGAACACAATTACCCACACCTGGTCGCCGCGGCGCTGAACCTGTCGCTCACCGACGTCAGCTGTGGCGGGGCGAAGACCGAAAACTTCACGGTCGCGCAGTTCCCGGAACAGCCGCCTCAGTTCAACGCGCTGAGCTCCTCGACGGAAGTGGTGTCGATCGGGATGGGCGGCA
This sequence comes from uncultured Solirubrobacteraceae bacterium, assembly GCA_963722435.1. Lineage (GTDB taxonomy): Bacteria > Actinomycetota > Thermoleophilia > Solirubrobacterales > Solirubrobacteraceae > Palsa-744. The sequence continues at coordinate 1,038,344 of CAVRKZ010000002.1, forward strand.
ACGACCACAACCTGTTCGCCACGCTGCTGGAAGGCTGCACGGAACTGGAATTCTCCGGCAAAGCGACCGGCAAAGCGCCCTGCAAGGCGAAGTACCAGAGCTTCGTCGAAACGACCCTCGCTGAAGACAAACCTGCGGCCGAACAGGCGCTCAGAGAAGCTAAAGCGCTTGCGCCGAAAGCGAAGGTGTTCGTCGTGGGCTACCCCGAAATCACGCCGAAGCACGGCCTCTGCTCGGGCTTTACGTTCCCATGGACCGAAGGCGATCTGAAGTGGTTCCGCAGCGTCACGAAGACCGGCGACAGGGAGCTCAAGGCCGGCGCGAAAGCGAACGGCGCGATCTTCGTGGACACGTTCAAGCCGAGTGAAGGCCACAACGCCTGCGAACCCGTGGGCACGCGCTGGATCGAACCGCTGGTCGGCTCGCTCACTGGAGTGGCGGTGCACCCGAACGCGCTGGGCGAGGAAAACGACGCTTTCGATGTCGAGTTGGCGATGCTGAAAGCCGGCGTGCGCTAGCAGCGCGCCGAGCACCGAGCAAAAGTCGGCACTCCGGGCCGGCGCTCAAGCCCCGGCCCGGAGCCTGCCGCACTACAGGCGCCCGGCGCCCGGCGCTCGCGTCGGCGGGTCCTGGGTGAGTCCGAACGGACTTCCCTCGGAGTCCTTGCAGATCGCCCAACGCTCCCCGGGATGGACGACGCTCCCGCCGAGCGCACTGACTCGCTCGAGCGCCTCGGCGATGTCGCTCACCGCGAAGTAGGGCAGCGAGAAGGAATCACCCGGGCCGCGTCCGCGAGCATGGAGACCAAGCCCCGGGTCTCCTGAGGGCGTCTGCCAGCCCTCGCCATCGGAAGCGTCGCGGACGTCCAGCTCGATCCCGAGGAGCTCCGTCCAGAAGCGCCTCGCGCGCTCAGGGTCGTCCGCTGGGAACTCGATCAGGGACAGGGGTACGCGCGGCACTCCCAGCACAGTAGAGAATCCTCTGAGGGCAGAGCGTCAGGGTGACGTGGGCTTGAGGTGCTCAGTCCTGAGCCAAGCGAGGGTCGCCTCGAGACCGCTCGCATAGTCGACGCGAGGTTCCCAGCCCAGCATCTCCCGTGCTCTGTGACTGCTGAAATCCTGATTCTTACCCAGCACCTGCACGGCTTGACGCGAGAGCAAGGGCGGGGCGCTCAGACCGACGGTCTTGCGCAGCAGTCGATAGCCGTGCTCGAGTGAGAAGCCGACGCCGTTCGCCATCCAGTAAGGCAGACTCCACCGGACCCTCGGACAGCCGAGGCCCTCGGCCAGGCTATCGGTGAACTCCTTCCAGGTGATGCTGAGACCGTCGCTCACGTTGAAGGCATGCCCCGGCGCGGCTTCGTGGCGAAGTGCCAGGAGCGCTACATCTATGAGGTTCTCGACGTAGCACAGACCGGCGACTGCGCGACCGCCACTGACCAAGAGCATGTGGCGGCCTTGGATTGCGCGCGCGATCTCGCCGATGACATCCGTCGAGCCGGGGCCGTAGACGGTCGCCGGGCGCAGAATGACGGCGTCCAGCGCGCCCGCCGCCTCCACACGACAGACTTCAGCCTCGGCATCCAGCTTCGTCTGTGCATACCAGTTGCGAAACCGCGTCGCAGTGTACGTCTCGTCAATAACTTCATCGTCGGGATAGCCGTATACATCCGTAGTGCTGAAATGAACGAAGCGCTGCACCGACGCATCTACGGAGGCTTCGAGCAGATTCCGCGTACCTTCGACGTTGGTGAGGACGATCTCCTCCGTGGTGGCCCAGTCCGATACCAACGCGCCGCAGTGAAGCACGTAATGACAGCCCTCTACGGCGCGAGCGAGTGAACGCACGTCGATCAGATCGCCAACGGCGGTCCCGACATCGAGTTCGTCGAGCAGCGATGTGTCACTGCTCGCGCGGACCAGACAGCGCACCGAATAGCCCTCCTGCACCAATCGTCGCGTAAGGCGCCCACCGATGAACCCAGTCGCACCCGTCACCAGGCAGACCTCGTCATGGGATGGATCAACGGGCTTGCTGCGAAACGGCGCTTGCTCGCTCACAGGAGCTTCGTGCGTGCTCGGCGACGGAGTGTCGTGGTGGCGATATCGCGCACGAGGCCCAGGTTTTTACTTGAGCTGCCGTGGCACTCGGCAAGTACCGCGTCGAGCGCGCCGAGGAAGCTACGCGCCTCGCCCTCGGACAGCGTCAGCGGCGGGAGCAACTTGATCACATCGTTCTTACCGGCCGCCATGGTGATCACGCCGTGGTCGCGATGGAGCGGGATCACGATTAGCTGAGGAAAGAGCCCCTCACTCGCCATGTGGATCAAACGCCAGTTGAGCCGGGCGATGCGGGTGCTCGGGGCGCCCAGTTCGATTCCGAGAATGAGCCCACTCGCGCGAATCTCCTTGATCATCTCGTAGCGCTGCTGAAGCTCGGCAAGCCCGTCGCGCAGCACGTTTCCCATGCGCGCGGCCTGCTCGACCAGATGATCGCGCTCGATGATTCGCAGGGTGGCAAGACCCGCCGCCATCGACAGGCGGTTGCGGCCGAACGTCGACTGATGCACGTAGGAGCGCTCGAGCGTTCCGACGGCCTTCTGGTAGATCTCGCGGCTCGTCACCATCGCGGCGACTGGCATGTAGCCTCCGCTGAGCGCCTTGCCAACGAGTACGAAGTCCGGCTCGAGTCCCCAATGCTCGAGCGCGAACCACTTCCCAGTGCGTCCGAGCCCGGTCTGGACCTCGTCAACGACGAACATCGTCCCGTAGCGCCGACACAGCTCCTGCGCGGCTTGCAGATAGCCCTCGGGCGCAAGGGTCACCATGCGGCCTTGGATTGGCTCGACGATGAAGGCGGCGACGTCCTTCGCGCGCAGCTGTGCCTCCAAGCGCGCGAGGTCTCCGAATGGAACTCGCTCGCAGGCCGGCAACAGCGGGCCGAAGCCATCCTTGAAGAACTCGTCACCGACCAATGAGAGTGGCCCGAGCGTGACGCCGTGAAAGCTGCTCTCGCAGGAGATCAACCGCGGCCGACGGGTCGCCGCGCGCGCGAACTTCATCGCCGAGTCCACGGCCTCGGCGCCGGTGCTCGCAAAGAACACGGCGTCCAGCCCTTGCGGCAGACGCTGCGACAGCGCCTCCGCGAGCATGCCGGCCAGCGGCGAGTAGTGGATCTGCACACCATCGAGGAGGTCCGCGGCGAGTGTGGCCTGCAGGACCTCGCGCACGTCGGGATGGTTGTGACCCAAGCTGGCGAACCCCTCGCCGGTATGGAAGTCCAGATAAGCGCGGCCAGCAGTGTCATACAGATAGGACCCTTGCGCCGAGACGTAGGCCTTGTCGAAGCCGAGGATGCCCAGCACGTCCACGAGCGACGAATCGAGATAGCGCGCAGCTAGGCCGAACGTTTCATCCGCACGCGCTACGGCGTCCGCCACCACACCAAGGGAGTCGGCGGGGTAGATAGGTTGAGGGTCGGCCTTCATGAACGATCGGGCTGTCCTTGGTTCTCCGGACGCGTTGGTAGACCACGGTCTCCGTCAAACCCGGGATCGCTCATTCCAGAATACGTGTGGAAGGACCTCGACCCCTCCCACAGGAACGCCGGCCCGGCGCTCAGACAATCCCGATGCGCGCGTCGAGGGCTCGCTGCTCCTGCTCTCGCCGGGGGCGCAAGCAGCGCGTACCGGCGCTGCAGCCTCGGTTGGGATAGCCTGCGCAACCACGATGCCCGCAGCGCCGCCCGTCCCACCCCCCGGTACGTTTCGTGCCAAGGTCGTGAACGCGTTCACGAACGCGAATGTGATGCTCTACCGGCGCTCCGGTGGCCGACTGGGCAACACCGTGAAGGGCGCACCGGTGTTGCTGCTCGACCACGTCGGGCGCAAGTCAGGACGGGCGCGGATCGCGCCCCTGCTGTACATGAACGACGGCGAGGACCTCGTGATCGTGGCATCGCGCGGGGGCTCGGACGCGATGCCGGCGTGGTGGCTGAACCTGCAGGCGAGTCCGACCACCACCGTGCAGATCGGGACCGAGCGCCGGCGGGTGCTGGCGCGCGAGGCGAGCGCCGAGGAGAAGGCCCAGCTGTGGCCGCGCCTGGTCGAGATGTACGGCGACTACGAGATCTATCAGCGCCGCACCCAGCGCGAGATCCCGGTCGTGATCCTGAGCCCCGACGCGTAGGGGGCCGTGCGAGCGCCGAGCACGTCGGCCGGCTCTCCTGATCTAGCTCGGCCCCTCCTACGACCCCCGACGTGGACGAGCTGACGCTTACGGGCGCCGTGTAGGCTTGGTCCATGCCGCAGAGTGACCGTGCCATCCCCGAGAAGGACAGATGCGTGAACTGCGCGGGCGCTGGCTGGACGTGGTTCGAGGCCGAGCCGGAGGGCACGTGGATCGTGTGCCGCGAGTGCATCGGTACCGGCCGGGCTGACCATAAGGGGCGTAAGCGGCTCAGGCCCGACGAGACGGGCGGCGCTTAGGAGCGCTCTCAGGTGTCCCGGCAGAGCGTCGCCGGGAAAGCAGGGACCTCCTTAGCGGCGGCCGCTACCGCGCGGCTGCTGCGCCAGAGGCGGGTCGCGCGGAGGCCATGTGAGCAAACTCACAGACACCGACGTCAGTCGCTCGTAGGCTCCGAGGAGCTAGTCATCCAATACCAGCGGAAGGCCGATCGATGTTTCTTATCACCCGTCGTCGTCGCCCACCTGACGAGGTCGTCATGCCGAGGATGATGTGCCGGAATTGTGGGTTCGTGCGCACCCCGCAGGTAGAACGCACATCACAGGTAGAGGACGCGCAGCGGACGATCTGTCCTCGCTGCCTAGAGCGCTCCGGGGGCGCTTGGGCGATCCGCCTCGAGGCCCCCAAGAACCCCGAGCCAAGCTGGCCCGGTCCACGACTTGCCCGTACGCGCATGCGAGCGGGCCGAGCGCACACAAGGCTCAGACCGCGATCCGCTGGTTGACGCGCTGCGGGCGATCGACCCGTCCATCGGTCACAACTTCGCACGTGAGCGCGTCTGTAGCTTGAAACGCGATCATGGGATTGACCGCCGATGAGATATCGCAGCTCTACGCCCGATATGCGGAGGAGCTGTCGGGCTACTGCGCCCGGCGGACTCTGCAGGCCGAGGTCGCCGTCGAACTCGTCGGGGAGACGTTCGCCCAGGCGTTTATCCATCGGGCCGACTTTCACGGCGATGGCGAGCGCATGGCAATCGCTTGGATCTACGGGATTGCGCGCGGACAGCTAGCGGACTATTTCAGGCGCGGACAAGTGCACGGACGTGCCCTCAAGCGCCTCGGCGTGGCAACCCCAGACCTTCTCGAGAGCGACTTTGAGCGCATCGAGGAGCTCGCGGCGATAACCAGCCTCCGCGATCAGGTTGTGGAGGGGCTTGCGGCGCTGTCGGCCGACCATCGCGAGGCGCTGCAGCTGCGGATCGTCGAGGAGCGCGCTTATCCCGACGTGGCAAGAGAGCTGGGCGTCAGCGAACAGGTAGCGCGCGCGCGCGTCAGCAGAGCGCTTCGCGTGCTGCGCCGCGACATCTCGGGAATCGAAGGAGCCACTGACCATGCATGAGGAGCTCAAGACACTCCCGCCGGCGCTGCGAACTCTGGGCGCCGATCTGGGCCGCGCGATGCGGCGGTCCGAGCAGCGCACCCCAGCCAGAAGGACGCGACGGGTTCGGGGCCTTGCGCTCGCCGGGACGCTCGTAGCCGCCGTGGCTGTGTTCTTGGGGATCGGCCTGGCTGGCCACAGTGGTCCGCTCTCCAGCCAGGTGCCCGTCGCAGACGCACTCGAGCGCGCGGCAGAAGCAGCGCTCAGCGAGCGGCCGCTAATGCCGCGCGATGGCCAGTACTTCTATGTACGCTCGGAAGGAACGCAGATAGAGGGCGGAGCGGGCGGCGCCATCGCCCTGGAAACCAAGACGGATAGCCGTTGGATCAGCGCGGATCGCCCCAACATCAGCGAGTCAAAGCTCATATCGATCTTCTATCCCACGTCCCGAGACAGGCAGGCGTTGGGCTCAACACAACGCCCCGTACTACCTTCGCCGCTACAGCTCCCGCCACGGGGTGGATACGAGATCGGTGAACACCTACTCACCCGAGCGCAGGTGCTGAGCTATCCAACTGAACCGCGCGCGATCTATCGGCGGCTGTACGCGGACACCCACGGCGGAAGTCGCGCTGCCTCGGCGCAGCACGTCTTCAGCGAGATCGCAGAAACGCTCAGCAGTGACCCGATGCCAGCAGCCCTCCGGAGCGGCTTCTACCGCGCCCTAGCACTCGTGCCCGGGCTACGGCTGACAGCGAACGTGCGTGACTCCAGAGGCCGCGTCGGCGTCGGCGCATCCATCATCAGAGCCGGCGTGCAGGAACAGATCATCTTCGACCCAGCCACCGCCGAGATGCTCGAGGAACGCAAGGTCATCCTGAACCCCAAGCTCGCCGACTTGGACGCGACGCCCGGCATGACCATCAATGACACCACCTATCTCGGCTGGGCGATAACCGGCAGTGCACCCCACGGCACGCCCATCGCCCCGGAGGGGAGCATCAGCTACTGCACGAGTGACAGCAGCAATTCATGCAGCACAGTGCACGGGAGTCACGGAGAGCCACAGCGACCTCGCTGATTTAGTCGCGCTGCCGACCGGCACACCTGGCGCACAGTCGCCAAGCGTGCCGGTCGCCCATGTCGCTGCGCTCACAACCTTATGACCCCCGTGGTTGACACATCTGAGAAATGGTCGTCTGACGAACGGCTTGACAGACGTCGAGCGAGGATCGCGTTTGGATCGGGCGTCAGGAAGTCCCCAGCACCCCCCTTAGCCAGGGCACGATGGATGCTGCGTGACCCAGGAATCACGGCAAAGTCGCGGCCTCGCGTCGTGCAAGCGGAACCGCCGGACGTGATCACTGTCACCCCCGTTGAGTCGATCGCATCGAGCTGACGAAGGTCGAGTGTGAGGATTGTGACGCCTTCTTGATAAAGGCAGTCAATCTCGTCCTCGAGCTCAGAGGCCGAGCGAGAGTCCAACGTGCCTTTCAAAACCAGCGTGTGTCTCCAAACGGGCGCACTCGTAAGCTCGAGCTGCGGCCAACCGTGCGAAGGCTCTACGTCAAACGCCGTGCCACGGATGTGCTCTGCGACCGGTCCTAGACTGCCGTGATTACTCGCATACTGACTTGTCGTCAACGATGTCAGGTTAGGCTTCATATGTATACAGCTCCTTCCAATAAATCTTCGAACTGATTAGACAATTGACCCAGACCAGGTGGTCCAGGCCGGAGGTAAAGCGACCGGGAGGAGCTAGTCCGGTCGCTCTGGAATCAGAACGAAGAACGACGTGCGCCACGACAGCTGCGCGAGGCGCAGCCGCCGCATTGCGTGCGGCGCTGCTTGAAGGAGAACACCGGCGAGCGTGAAGAATGCGGAGGAAGCGGAGCCTGAACCGCTCCCCGCGGCCGCTCCGCCGCCTGCTCCGCCGGGGCCAGGGCCGGGGATGGGGGGGAAGGGATGGTTTCCAACGGCAGAGCCACCGCTCCGGTCGTCGGCAGGTGCATCTGCCGCGATCGGCGTCGGCGACGCGTCGGCAGTCGCGAAGGTCGTAGGCGAGACCGATGGAACGGCCGCGACGTCCGAGGGGCTACCCGTGCAGTCTGCTGGAAACGCGGCAAGCTCACAGGTCGCGGGCGCGGCGCGGCGTGGCGTGGTCGTACGCGACGACGACACGAAAGGTGGCTGGCTCTGTGCGGTCGCGGTCGAGCTTTCAGGCGGGGTGCCGAGGACCGTAGAGCTCGTCCCGGCGCCCGACGCTCCCGGCGGGACTTCGCCTGCCGCGTTTTGGTTTGGCTGCGACGCGCCGAAGGGCACCGGCGAACCTTCCCCGGCCTCTTTTTCGCTGGCAAGCCCTTCGCTACCAGCCTCCGGCGTCGGCGTCGGAAGGGTCCGTTCAACGTTCTTTTCTTCGGCCACGGGCGCGGTTGCTTCGGCCACGGGTGGCGTTTCTTCGACTGGGGGGGCGATTGCTTCGGTGGCGGGCGGCGTTTCTTGGGCTTGGGGCGTTTCTTCGACCTGGGGCCCGGTTGCTTCGGTGGCGGGTGGCGTTTCTTCGACTGGGGGCGCGGCTGTTTCGGTGGCGGGCGGCGTTTCTTGGGCCTGGGGCGTTTCTTCGACCTGGGGCCCGGTTGCTTCGGTGGCGGGTGGCGTTTCTTCGACTGGGGGCGCGGCTGTTTCGGTGGCGGGCGGCGTTTCTTCGGCGGTGGGAGCCGTTTGTTCTGCAGACACGCCACCTTCCATGGGCGTTTCTTCTATCGGCGCAGCCGCGGCGCCGCTGGGCGCGCTCGTCCCGCCCGCTTGGGCACCAGCGGGGAGGAGCAGCGCTGCAGACAGGAGCGAGACAGCCAGCCAGACAGCCAGGCGGCCTTTACGGACGACGCGCGTTGAAGGACTCCCGACGATCTCGACCATGTTCGCGACACGAAAGATACGACCTTTGGGCCCCGATCGCCACTCGAGCGCTAAGCTCATGTGGGATGGCGACGTCGCAAGCTCCGATCGGGTCGGTGGTCTGACGCTTGTGTCTGTCCTGATGCGGAACATCAAAGAGAGCATCATGATCGGTGACGACATCGAGGTCACCGTGCTGTCGGTCGACGGCGCAAAAGTGCGCCTCGGTATACGGGCACCATCGGACATCCCAGTCCATCGAATGGAGATCTACCTCGAGATCCAAGCCCAGGTCCGAGAGAGCGCCTCCAGGCCAGACGATCTACCGCGGGTGCTCCCAGGACAGGCGTCATGAAGGCTTTGGAGCCGCCGCAACGGACCCAACCGAAGGGCACCTAGGAGGGTTGACGAAACTCGTAGGGCCAATGGCGGCGGGGCTTCGTCGCGCGGCGGTCGGCATCGCTACCTCACGATCCGGCCGGTTCTACCCCAAGCACGCCCTGTGCGGTCTGGGGGTCGCTCACCGAGAACCCGATCTTGCCGTCCCAGACGCGGAGCTTCTTGCAGTACGTGTGGAACTCGACGACCGCCATCTGCTGTGCGGTGGCAAGATGAATCGCGTCCATCGGTTTGAGCGCTCCCCAGCAAGCTGAAACCCAGCCCCCTGAGGACGCGCGAACGCGGCCGCTGCAGGAAGTGGCGGCGGAAATGGATGCTATTGAAGCCGCTCACGGCGATGACTTCACGATCGGCCGCATCATCACCGTTGTAGACGTGGTGCTCCTCTGAGGCGGCATCGATCTGCGAGTTCGCGCAGGGCAGCTACCGTGGGTCACGCTGGGCATCTTGGAGTGGGCGAAGAAAATCGTGGAAGGAGGCGCGGCGGCACAGGCACAGCCCCCGGACTCCGACTAGCTCCTCCGGGGATCAGCGTTTGCAGGGCTTTGTGGAACGCCTAACCGAGCTGCGGCGTCCGCGCGCCGTTTGCGGCGCAGGTGAGTCAGCGGGTTGCGCCGCCTCGTGAGCGATATCACAACGACGCCAACGCCGACCAGTAGCAGCACCCGTCCAACCACCGAGCTAACAGCGACCCAAGCCGTTCCTGCAACCACACCGGCCAGCACAAGCGCGATGGCCCATATCGCGCAGCCGAGCGTGGTCAACACCACAAAGGGGACGAGTGGCACCCGGCGCGCCCCGGCCGGAAGGGAGACGAAGGTGCGCGCGAGCGGCAGGAGTCGGGCCGTGAATACGGCGCGGGTGCCCTGACGCTCAAGGATCGCCTCCCAACGACCAAGCAGGGCGCGAACGACCGGGACACGCGCTGGCAAACGGCTGGCCCCGATGCCGTAGGCGATCAGCGACCCCACAAGATTGCCCGCTGTCGCCGCGAGAACTGCCGGCGGGAAGCTCATCCAGCCCTGATGCACCGCAAACCCTGAGAACAGCAGGGTCACCTCGCTCGGCACCGGGATGCAGGCGCTCTCGGGAACCATCAGCAGAAACACGCCCCATACCCCATAGCGCGCTATCACCGCTGTCACGATCTAGAGGCTACCCCCGAAGCGGAACGGCCTAAGCCTGCGCCCGCACGGGCGAGTTTCGCCAATCCTTTCGCCAATCCGTCCTAGAGGTTTGAGCGGCCTCGGCCGCTGCCGATGCCATGATGGCCGAGAGGTTCGAGAGAGAGGTGCCGCGATGGCTCGGATCGGCCACGGCGAAACAGGCGTCTCGCCGTTGTCAGCCGTCGCGGCGGGGCGGAGCCCCACGCAAGCGTGTGATGCCGGGCCGCAGCTCGGCTCGAGAGAGAGGCGGCCGGGTGGCCGCCTCTGCTCGATTAGTGGATTTCGTGTCGAGCTACCATGTGCCGTTCTGGCAGCCGCCACCTTCAGAGCCGGTCTTGCCCGCCGGAGTGCAGGTGCGCGTGATGGCTCCGTTCGCTTCCCTGTGGACCGTGAATGTGTGACCGTTAGTTGAGGTCGCGGTGACTTCGTATTCGGTCGCCGTCGCCTTCGGCACCCCTGTGCCGGCACCGTTGCCAGCGACAAGGTAGGCGTTGTTGTTGCCTTCGCCCACCTGGATCGACGCCTCGTATTCCTTCAGGACTTCAGCGCTCAGGCCAGTGTATTCGCCGCTGTGGTCTGTGGCATAGGTCTCCGCGGTTGTCTCGGCCGTGCCGGCGAGCTCCTTGGCCGAGGAGTCGCCGGCCTTGCTCTTCTGGCCGAGGAGCGACGGGATCGCGACCGAGGCGAGGATGCCGACAATCAGGATCGTCACCAGAAGCTCGATCAGGCTAAAACCAGCCTCATCTTTGGAGCGCTGGCGCAGTCGACATGCCGTGGGTTGAGACGAAGTGAACATTGAGTCCTCCGTGACATTCCACTGGCGGCTGAGCTATCTCGTTTGAGACCTCCAGCTTTGCGTCCTCGTCTCGCGACGAGTTTGCCCTTTTTCAGCGTTTGGGTTAGTTGCGAAGATCATCTACGTGGATCCAGCTTTTTCAAGAGCGCCTGGACGAATGTTCGATCGTTTTGCAAGGTTCTGGACGAATGTTCGATCGTCCAACGCTTTCGCTGACCGCGAATCGCAGCCGCGGGATCGGAGGTACGCTGTGCCGATGCGAGCTGTGTCCCCGCGCAGGCGCCCGCCGAAGCCCGCACGCGTCGCGCGTGCTCGCGCTGCGTGGTTGTCGCTGTCGCTGTCGCTCGCGCTCGCCCTTGTGGGGTCCGCGGGGGTCACCGCGCCGCTCGGCGCAACGCAGGCGCTCGCCGCCCCGCTAGAGCTGGTCCCGGCGTACTTCGCCCCCGAAGGCTCGCCCGATCCCTGGCAGACGATGTGCGAAGCGGCCCCGGCCGGCTCGACCGTGATCCTCAATCCGGACAATGGGCCCGTCAAAAAGGACGCAAAGGTGTACGCCGAAGCGATGAAGTTCTGCGAGGAACATGGCCAGCGGGTGATCGGTTACGTGTACACCAAGTACGGCAAACGCTCGCTCGCCACCGTGGAGAAGGCGATCGCCCACTACTACAGCTGGTATCCGACCGTCGAGGGGATCTTCCTCGACGAGATGGCCGAAGTCCCGACCACAAAGATCGAAACCTACTACGAGAAGCTCGGCGCCTTCGTGCATGAAAAAGACGGCTTCGTCGTTGGCAACCCCGGCGACACCGCTGCGACTCCCTGGCAGTTGGGCGCCGTCGACCAGGTCGTCACATTCGAGGGATCGGCGGCCGCCTACGCGGCCTACGCGCCTGCGGCGTGGGTGCTAGCGGCGCGCCCGCAGCAAATCGCCAACATCGTGTTCGCTGCCTCTGAAACCTCACAGATGGAAGTCGACTGCGTGAAGGCGGACGAAGAGAACGCAGGCTCGATCTACGTCACGAACCTGCCCGAAAAACCTAACCCCTACGGAACGCTGCCGTCCTACTGGACGACCGAGACCGCGCGCTGCTGAGCGACGCGACCCGCCGGCGGCACACGTGCTGCGTCACGCGAGCAGGCTGCAAAACCCCGCGCGGATGCGCCTCCGCCATATCGTTCACCGTAGAGCAGTACGACGAGACGGTCCGTCAGCTCCAGGCGGCCGGCGCGGGCTCTCCTCCTGGCCGCTCCTATCACTGCGCCTTCTCCGGCCCCGGTGGGCTACACGTCTTCGACGTGTGGGACTCGCAGGAGGCCTTCGACAAGTTCGGCGAGACGTTCACGCCGATCATGACCGAGCTCGGCGCTGATCCGGGTGAGCCCCAGGTCACCGAGATCCACAACATCATCATCGGGTAGTCATCGGCCAGAGAATGGGCGAGCGGCGGCGGGGTCGCGTCGGGCCAGGTTCCCCGCACGCTCCCAACGCGCGGCGTAAGCAGTCGCCTGCCGACCCTGCTCCGAGAAGGCCTTGACTCTGTGACCACAGGTGTCTAACGTGAGCGCTCGATACCGTCGGTGCCGGGACCTGGAGGGGTGGCCATGCGGGGACTATGGACGAGCGGCACGTGGGACAGACAGCGCGCGGCGTGGCTGTCGGCGGGCGTTAGGGGCGTGCGACGGGCTCGAAGCCGACTTCGGCTCGCGGGAGCGCGGGTGGGCATTGTCGCCGTGCTGGCGCTGCTCGGCGGATTGCTGGGGGCGGCGAGCGCTCACGCGGGCGGCTCGGGGCCGCCGCTCAACACCGCCGCTCCGGCAATCTCCGGCACGACGAAGGAAGGCGACACGCTGACGGCCAAAAACGGCTCGTGGAGTGGTAAGACGCCGATCTCCTACGCGTACGCCTGGGAACGCTACGAAGAAGGTGAATGGAGGGCCATCGAAGGCGCGACGGCCTCGAAGCACGTGCTGGAAGTCCAGGATGTCGCCAAGACGCTCCGCGTGACGGTGACCGCGAGCAACAGCGCGGGCCAGGCCGCGGCGACGTCGGCCGCCACGGAACCGATCGCCGCAGCGCCGCCGAAAAACCAGGAAGCGCCGTCGATCAGCCCCGAAGAACCAGAGGAAGGCGAGCTGATCGTGGCCAAGGCCGGCAAGTGGGAAGGGACCCCGGCTACGAAGTACGTCTTCGAATGGGAAACCTGCCCCAAAAAATGCACCGTGCTCCTCAAGCAAGAGACGACGCAGGAAAGCGCCAGCTACCGTGTCGACTCGGGGCTCGGCGCGCCGCTGCGCGTGACCGTGACCGACGAAAACCCAGCTGGCGCGAAGTCCGCCACGTCGGCGAAGACACAGCCCGTCAAGGCCGGCCCGCCGGTCGATGAAGAACCGCCGTCGATCATCGGCGAAGCGCGCGAAGGCCAGTCCCTGCAGGTGGACAGGGGCACCTGGTTCGGCACGCCGACGATCGAATACGCCTACCAGTGGCTGGGCTGCGGGGCGCTGGGCGGCTGCATGCCGATCCCCGGCGCCACCGGTGCCTCCTACACGCCGAAATCAGCCGAAGTGGGCGAGACGATCGAGGTGACGGTGACGGCGAAGAACGCGGCCGGAAGCACGTCGCTCACCACGGCGCCGACCGCGCCCGTGGCCGGTCCTCCGCACAACACGGCGCCCCCGACGATCTCTGGTGAAGCACGCGAAGGGGAGACGCTCACCGCGAGTGAAGGCACCTGGACGGGCACGCAGCCGATCACGTATTCCTACCGCTGGGAACACTGCGAACCGCACGCGACGTGCAAGGAAATCGAAGGGGCAGGCGACGAAGCGAGCTACGTGCTGCGCTCAGGCGACGTCGGCGACACGATCCAGGTGACCGTGCTCGCCAGGAACTCCGCGGAAGCCCCCGGCACAGCGACCTCGGCGCAGACGGCCGCCGTGGTGGGGAATCCCCCGAAGAGCATCGCGCCTCCGACGATCTCTGGCGAAGCGCTCGAAGGCGACACCCTGAGTGCGAGCGCCGGCACGTGGAGCGGCAGCGCTCCGATCGCCTTCTCGTACCGCTGGGAACGCTGCAGTGCGGCGGGCGCCTGCGCCGCGACAGGCGGGAGCAACTCGACCTACACGCTCACGCGCGCCGACGTCGGCAGCACGATTCTCGTTATCGTCACGGCGACCAACGCTTGGGGCTCACCAGCGTCTGCTCCCTCGAGCGCGACCGCCCAAGTGCAGGGCAACGGCGAGGCCGTCGCCTGGGGCGAAAACTACCACGGGCAGCTGGGCCAGCTCTACAGGAGCAATTGGGAGCTCAGTCCGGTGCCCGTCAGCGGCGTGACCGGGATCACCCAGCTCGCCGCCGGCGGCAGCGACGACTACGCGCTGCTCAACACCGGCAGGCTCGTCGCGTGGGGCGGCAACGACTCCCGCGAGAACGGGGACGACGAAGTGCTCGCGGCATGGGAAGCCGGCGAGAGCCACGTCACGGTCGAGGAGCTCAAGAACGAAGATCCCAACGAACCGGTGGAACTGACCGGGGTCAAGCAGGTGGCTACAGCAAACGAGCACGCCCTCGCGCTGATGAGCGATGGGACGGTGAAGGCGTGGGGCTCCAACGCCTATGGCCAGCTGGGCGACGGGGTTCAGGGCTTCGAAGTGCAGACGAACGTAAACGAGGCCGTGGCGAGGACCGTGCGCTGGCCCGTCGAACCGAAGTCCAAGGAAACGATCGAGCTGACCGGCATAACCGCCGTGGCTGCGGGCGGCGGCTCCGACTACGCGCTCACCGAGGCGAAGGGCGAAGAAGGCGAGGTGTGGGCGTGGGGCGACGACACGGTGGGCCAGCTCGGCGTCAAGTTCACCTCGCACGAAGAAAAGCCGGAAGAATGCCACACCGAAGTGACCCACGATGGCAAGTTCGAAGCGTGCAGCGAGATTCCGCGCAAGGTGTGGTGGACCAACCCCGAAACCGGCATATCAGAACCGCTCAGCCACATCACGGCGATCTATGCCGGCGCGTGGGCGGGGTATGCGATACGCGAAGCCAAGCCCGGAGAAAGGGAGCTCGTGGCTTGGGGCTCCAACACCAGCGGCCAACTCGGGATCGGTGGCGAAACGATTCACGACAAGGACGTCGCGCCGACGTACGTGGAAAGGCAGAACTTCAACGAACCGGACACCAGTGAGCGTCTGAGCGGAGTCGCCGAAGTGGCTCCCGGCTACGACGACGCGCTCGCGCGCTTGGAAAACGGCGAAATCGTAGGATGGGGCGATGCCGAAAGGCACGCGCTGACTTTGGCGACGCCCGCCGCGGAACTGTTCAAAGCAGAAGGCGCAGACGCCCAGGACGACTGCAAGAAGCCGAATACCTCCAAGCAGGAAGAAAAGAAACAGCGCGATCTGAAACAGAAAATCGAAAAAGAGCAGGAAGAACTTGCCGCCGCGCAGCGTGCCGGCGAAAAGGAAAAGGTCGAGAAGCTCGAAAAGAAGATCGAAAGGGCCGAGGCGAAAGTGGGCGAACCTTCCGCGTTCGAGTTCTGCCTCAAGAAGGCGACGCCGCTGCCCGCGCTCGAGAGCCTCGGCCCGGAACATCTCAAAGCCGAACAGGTGTCCGCCGGCAACTACTACGGCCTCGCGCTCGCGCAGGGGAAGGTGTTCGCGTGGGGGTCCAACGGCCGCGGCCAACAGGGCAACGGCGAGGCGCCGGGAGAAGCGGAAAATCCCGAAGGGGGCGAAGGCGCCTCGGAAGTGGGATACGCCCTCGCCGAAGTCCATGGCTTTGGTCCGGTGGTGTCAGTCGAGGCGGCGACCGGCTCGCACGCGACCGTCGTGCTGGCCGCGAACGCCGCCACGCCGAACCCCGTGCTGACGGCGCGGCCGGAACACTGGGAACACCCGGCCATAACGATGGAATGGGAGCCCGAGACGACGAACGACGTGGAATCGCTGAAGCCGACGAGGGTCGCCTACAAGCTCTCCAGCAGAAGAGGCGAAGCGCCGATCGCCGAAGAAGGCGGCGGCGAAACGGGAGAAGGGCCTCCGGTGAACGTGGTGCAGCCGTCGATCGAACTCGAAGGAGAACCGCTGGAAGAACCGCCGGTGGTGGGTGAGAAACTGCGGGCGGCGACCGGCACCTGGACAGGCGAACGCGCGAAATTCGAATACCAGTGGCTTCGTTGCCAGACCACCGAAGGCGCAGAACGATGCGAGCCGATCACGCGTTGGGAAGCACGAACTCCTGAAGGAAAAGAAACGAAGAAGGAACACCTCGAACTGACCGAAGAAGAAAAGAAGGAACTGGAAGCGAAGAAACCGACGACCGAATGGGTGAGAGTTGCGCCGACCTTCCCCGGCCACACGGTGACGCAGGGGGACGTGCACAGCACGCTCGAGGTCGAAGTGATCGCGACCAACACAGAAGCCGAAGAAGGTGTGAGCGCGGTCTCGAGCCAGACCGAAGAAGTCGTGGAAACGCTCGAAGAAGCCGAAGAAAAGGCCGAACGAGTGACGCAGCTCAACTGCCGGACGAGCACGCCGCCGGAACAGTGCTCGAGCCCGGCGCACATCAGGTACACACTAGAAAAATACGTGCTCGAAGGCACGAAGAAAAAAGAGACGCGCGAGAAGCTGCTCGTCGCTGAACCCTACGAACTGAGATTTTCCACGCAGGAAGAAGACGGACACGGCAAAACGCGTGTCATGATCGTGCTCCCCTTCGGTGCGCCGGCGATCACGGGCGAGCCGGCGAGCGCGACGGTCCAGGAAGGCAAGGAAGCCGCGTTCCGCGCGAGCTCCTCGGGCGGACCGAAGCCCACGGTGCAGTGGGAAGTCTCGAGCAACGGCGGGGCGAGCTGGAGCCCCGTCGCGGGCGCGAGCTCGACGTCGCTGGTCCTGACCGACGTGACGCACGCGCAGAGCGGCGAGGAGTACCGCGCGGTGTTCTCAAACGCCGAAGGACGAGCCGAAACGACGCCCGCGACGCTGACCGTCGAAGGTTAGTCGCGGCCCGCGCCACGAGGCCCTACGAGGCCGCCTGCGCCGTCCAGTCGCGGTAGAGCTCGAAGCCATCCCGGTCAGCCCCGTCGAGGTGCCGGGAGCGGGACCCTCAGCGATCACGTACTCGATCTGAGGGTGGGCCCACTCCGGCCCCGTAGTCACCGCGTTCCGAGGCCGCGAAGATCGGCGCACGAGGTCCAGGCTCTCGGACATCGCCTTACTCCACCAAGCCCACGGCTTTGAGGGCGTCATGCCAGCTCGGAAACGCTCGAACCTCGCAAAACAGTCCGTCGCGGAAGCCCGAAATCACGAATCCAAGTCGTTGACTGACCTCGGACCCTGAGTGCTTGATACGTCCCCTCATGTCGACAAGCGCGACAACGTCATCTTGCGGTCGCGGATGTCGTGGACGTCATAACGGAAGTCATCGAAATTCTCGGAAAAGGCCGCCGCGAGCTCTCGCATGCCGTCATGCCCACGGTAGGCGGAGTCGTCCAACCAGCGGTCAGTCGGGTGCCAGACGACATCGGGCGATACGCACGAGAGCGCGGCGTCGATTCCTTTGGCGCTAAAGGTCTGGAACGCGTTCCGCACGATCTCCACGTTCTGCTCCGACATCGCCTACCCAGTATCACGCACGCCTCTGGCGAGCGCTCTGAGAGCCGAGCGAGCGTCCGCCCTGCGGCCGAGCACACGGCCGTGTTCGAGGCACTCAGGTCCATAGGTTCGTAGCTCGCGCCGCTCTTGGAGCTCTCTTCGAGGATCGCTTTGGGTTGGGCGCGTCCAGGTTTGCGCTCTCCTGGTGGCGGGTACACAACGTGCGTCCACGGGCGCTCCCTCCGGCGGAGGGGATCAGCTCGGTCTGCAGCGACCAGGCGGAGGAGAGATGATGGTCACGAGGGGAAGGGGATTGTCGGCGCGCGACCTCGCAGGGCGCCGACGGAATCGAGGCGTAGGCTTCTCTGCGCTGCTGTTGCTGGTTGCCTGGGCCGCGTTAGCCGCGCCGGGTGCGCGAGCCGCGGTCCCGCCGGAACAGGACCCGTTCTACAAGTACGAAGGCAAGACGCCGCTGACGCACATCGCGCCCGGCGCAGTCCTGAAGACGCGGACCGTCCCCGTCCATATCGAGGGCATCGAACTGCCGCTCACCGCCGTGCAGCTTCTGTACCGCTCGACGAGCGAGCTAGGCAAGCCAACCGTCAACGTAACCTCGGTGCTGCTGCCGCCGGTGAAAGCGCTCACGCCCAGCGTGCTCTCCTATCAGTCCTTCTACGACAGCCTCAGCACCGAAGACGACCCGTCCTACGCGATCTCCGGCGGGGACCCGACGGGAGGCGAAATACCGCAGGTCGAGTCGGTCCTGATCTCGCCAGCGCTGCTCGCGGGCGAGACCGTCGTGATCCCCGACACCGAGGGCGAGGAGGCGGACTTCTCCGCCGGGCCCGTCTACGGCTACAACACGCTCGACTCGCTGCGAGCGGCGCTCAGCTCCTCGGCCACCGGCCTGACGAGCACCACCAAGATCGGGCTAGCCGGGTACTCCGGCGGCGCGATCGCCACGGAGTGGGCGGCGCAGCTGGCACCCACCTATGCCCCAGAAATCAACTCGGACATCGTCGGGGCAGCCATCGGCGGCGTGCTGGTCGATCCCGCGCACAATCTCAAGTACGTCGAAGGCAGCAGCAGCTGGGCGTCCGTCATCCCCATGTCTCTGGATGGCCTGAGCCGGGCGTTCCACCTCAACCTGACGCCGTACCTCAGCGAATACGGACAGGAACTCCTCAAGGACGACCAAAGCGCGTCCATCACCGACGAGAAGTCGGTCCCCGACCTCACCTGGGCTGAGCTGGCCAAGCCTCAGTTCCCGACGCCGGAAACCATCCCCGTGTACGTCCGCACCGCAAACAAGCTCATCATGGGCCGTGAAGGGACACCGACCGTGCCGCTCCTGATCGGGCAGGGCAATGGCGGCGAAGAACTCGAAGGCACCCCCGGCGACAAGCCGGGCATCGGGCCAGGCGACGGCGTCATGATCGCCGGCGATGTGCGTAGTCTCGCCCGTGAGTACTGCGAACGCGGCGTGGACGTGCAATACAGCGAATACCAGCACCTCGGACACATCGAGGGCGCGGTGCCATGGCTCACCGAGACAGCGGCCTGGCTCGCCGGGCGCTTCGGTGGCCTGACAGCGCCACAGGACTGCTCGGAAATCGCGGCCGGCAATTCCCTGGCGCCGATCAAAAAAGCAAAGAAATAGCTCGACTGCGTGGGAAGGCCACGCGCGTTGGCCTTCCCACGCCGCTGAGCACAGGCCGCTCAGCTCGTCCGGCCACGCGCAGGCCTCAGCTGGGCGCGACGCGGTACTTCGAGATGATCGCGACGCGGCCGCACTGATGGGTTCCGCCTGGACCTGTGCGCGGCCGGAAGCCTAGGCAGACAGGGCCGCGCCCTCCCTCGTCTGCATAGCCTCCGCTACCTGCCTTACACGCCACGCGAACAGTGGGCTGTGCCATACCACCCTGCCATCGGAGAAGGTGAGCTTCCCGCGAACGCGCGTGGCGGTGTCCGGACCGAGCGGATACTCACCGAGTCGCTTTCCCGGTCGATGGAACGGCAGGTCACGAAACACATATACATGCTGACTAGTCACGAGCACGGTGCGGTGAAAGTGGAAGAACAGCAGCGCGAGCGCGAATCCCACATAGGGCAACTCCTCCAGCACCCCAGCGATTACCGCAACCGTCAGCGAACTGAACCCGAACGATATTGTCACGCCTTCCTCGCCCGAGATCTTGGCTCGCCGAGCGTACCGCCCCGCCATCCGCTTGCGCCTATTGCTTCTCATTGTCGCTCTCCACTGGCCGTTGAGTGATGACTCGGGCTAACGCTCCTCAGGACGGGGAAGTTGGGAGTAGCTCGACGTCGGTTCGGGTGCCTTGATCGTAAACGCCGGTTCGTCGGTGTTGAACGGGGATTCTTCCTCATCGACCTCGAAGTAGGACTTGCCCGGTTTGCAGGACTCCGCGCCGACCGCGATAACGAAGGCGTTGCCGTCGTCGTCGGTCTTCAGCGCTTCATCGCCGCCCGGCACGAGCGCTGTACCACCTGAGAGTTCTTTACCGAAGCCGAACGGGTCCGTGAAGTTCGGACGCAGCCAGATGACTTTGGCGTCGGTCTCTCCGAACGGAGCGACTTCGCAGCGCGAGAAGAGCTCGGGTGCGGCAACTCGCACCTTCGCCTCAGTCGAGCCGAACTCGGCCTGGATCAGCGTCGCGACAGAGCTCGACTCTTCATCCTCGACCTGCCATTTCGGCATCGCCCACGCGCCTTCGGTCGATGGTTTCGCCGGTTCGACAGCGAACCCGGCCGCAAACGATTCAACCGTCGTGTTGCCTTTTTCGACTTCCGTGTGACCCGAGATCACCGTGCCGCCAACGGCGCAGTTCGGACCAGCCACGAGCCCGACGTTGACGTTGCCATCACCGTCGAGTTCAACTTTGATGGCGCCGCCCCATTCACCAGCGGGGCCGCCCTCATCGAACTCGTTGGGGTCCACCCAGATGATTCCGTGGAATCCGCCATTGCCGAGCCCCAGGCAGCGGCTGTTCAGCTGCGCGTCGCTGATTTCGAGCCTGGTGCCACCCGGGAAGACAGCCGGGTTGCACTCCACCGTCACGATGTCGCCGACACTGCCGACGTTCCCGAACTCACCCTGGCGCATCAGGCCAGGCAGAGTAAACATCTCACAGTTCGCCGCTTCTGCTTTTTCGCTGGCCGGCACCACAGTTCCGTGCGCGGAGGTAGAACCAGCCATCACCAGCAGGCTGCTGATGAGCACAAGCACGCCCG
Source organism: uncultured Solirubrobacteraceae bacterium (assembly GCA_963722435.1). Classification (GTDB taxonomy): domain Bacteria; phylum Actinomycetota; class Thermoleophilia; order Solirubrobacterales; family Solirubrobacteraceae; genus Palsa-744. The sequence goes on from CAVRKZ010000002.1 coordinate 1,059,007, forward strand.
CCCACAGGCTACGTCGCTCCATGACTTTCCTCCAGTTGAATGTTCCCCTGCTTGTCACTCGGCACATCCGGGTTAGCCACCTACAAGGACGCCGAAGCCCCCCATGGTTCTCCACGGCACGCAGAAATACCACGGCTCGCGGCGGAAGGAGCGCAGAAGTTCGCAGATTGCGAAGAGACCTTCGAGAAGTTCGAGCAGCACACGAAGTTCTCGTCCTGGGGGAACGGCGCTCGAGGCCGTGGGCCTGGCCGCGTAGGGGTTAGGCGCCGGTGTCGGGTGTCAGGCCAAGGTCGGCGAGGGCCCGGTCGCGGTCGAAGTACACGACGATCCTCCTCACCTTGCCATCGCAGATGTAGAACAGGCGCGCACCGTCAGTCCGCATCGCCCCGAGATCGAGTCCGCTTGTCCTGCTTCGCCCGGCGCGGTGGTCGAGTACGAGCACGCGCTCCGGATCGAGCTCCTGAAGGCTGTCAGCGACCAGGCGGAACTCCTCCCATTCCGAGAGGAACTCGCGAACTCCCTGCCCGATAACTGCCAGCTCTCCCGTGCCGCCGCCCAGGGGCCCATCGGCATCGGCATTCTCGATCTCGGGGTGCGCCCAGTCGGACGAGCTGAAGTCGCCGCGTTCCCAGTCCTCGTAGATCGAGCGCACAAGGTCCAGGTTGTCGGACATCGCCTACCCCCTCTCTTTGGCCAAGCGCTCGGCGCCAGCACGGACCCCGTCGATGTCCATGCCCGCGATGATGTGGACGGCGAGGCCGTGCTCCCAGGTTATGGCCCACGCAAAACGTTGCTCGATGCGACCGGCTGCTCCGAGCAGACGACCGCTCTGGCGAACCACGACAAAAGTGATTGCGCCGCCCAGGTCGAGGACGTCCTCCGGCTCGGTGTCGAACACCTCATAGGAACTGAGCCAATCTTCAAGGAAGCCGCGAACCGCCGTCGGGCCGTCGAACACGCCGAGCCCGTCCAAGGACTCCCACACGACATCGGGTGCGTAGAGGCTCATGACCGCGTCGAGATCTCGGCGATTTGCGGCGTCAATGCCCTGCCGCGTCAGCTCGACCAGGTCGGGGGTCGTGGACTCCTCGGGCATCAGGCAGGCAAGTATCGCTCGCGCCACCCTCCCATGGCAAAGCGGCCCGTCGCTGCTGGCTCAGCCGATCACGTATCCGGCGTCGCGCCGGGCTTTATAAACATTCCGCGACGGCGCATCGCGACCAGTCGCCGCGCATCCGGGTAACAGCTACCCAGCAGCAGGGCGGCCTCTCGCTCGACGTCGTATTCCACGCGCACCAACTGGGGCCGACCGTCCTCGATGAGCAGATAGCAAGCTCGCGGATCGCCGTCCCAGGGCATGCCCACGCTGCCGCTGTTCGCGACAGTCAGCCGGGTGAGCGCACGCGTGTATGGACGATGAATATGACCGTAGACCGCGGTGGCAGCATCGAGCGGCTCGTAAATGGCCGAGAGCTCGTCGTCTTCGGCGTTGGGCAAGGGCGCGCGCCACAAATCGTCCGGGGCCGCATGTACCAGCACCAGGTCCCCAAGACGCTGCTGGGCTGGAAGCCCGCGCAGCCAGGCGACGCGCTCTTCTCCGAGCAACTCCAGCGTCGCCGGCGCGTACTCCTGAAAGATCAAGCTCAAGAGAGCCGCCAGCTTGGGAGCAAGCTCTTCTTGCCGCTGTTGCTCCTGCGGTCGCCAGAGGACCTCATCGGTATTGCCCACGACGCCCGGCCAGCCCAGCTCGCGCACCCGGTCGACGACCTCGGCAGGCTGCGCACCCATCAGAGCGAGGTCACCTCCGTGCAGCACCAGATCGGGTGCCCGCCGCTGAATATCGGCTAAGACCGCGTCGAAGGCGGTCAGGTTGCCATGGACATCAGAAACGATCGCAACCCGCATGGGCCGTCCCTTTCATAACAACGCCGGCCCGACCTTCACCGAGCGTCGATCAAGGGGGAGTTGATCGCGCCCTCGGGCTGCTCGCCGTCGAGCGCCTCGAGGATACTCTCGGCGGCTCGCATCTCGATGTCCCTCCGGACCTCTGCTACGGCGGACCCGAGGTGAGGCGTGAAGACACTGCGGGGATGACTGAGAAGCGCCGGCGCTATCGCTGTCGGTGCCTCCTCGCGCGAGCGGTCCTCCATCGCAAAGACATCGGCGCCGTAGCCGGCGAGCCGTCCGGAGTCAAGCGCCGCGGCCACCGCCTGCTCGTCGACCGTCGAGCCGCGTCCCACGTTAACGAGCACCGCGCCTGGTGGCATCAGGGCCAGTCGATCGATGTTGATCAACTCCTGCGTCGCGGGCGTGAGCGGGGCCGCAAGTACCACGATATGGCTCTCGCGTAGCAGCTCCTCAAGCGACCGGTGGACAAGGCCCTCGGCCTCGGCCACTCCCGGGTCCGCGTATGCCAGGCGGCAGCCGAAGCCCGAGAGGCGGCTGGCGATCGCTCGGCCGAGCGAGCCCATTCCGACGATGCCCAGGGCTGTCCCGTCAAGGACCGTGCCGTAGAAGGCAGGGCGCCAGCCGGCGAACTGCCCGGCTCGGACTGCAGCGTCGCCCTCGCGGATCCGGCGGGCCACCGCGATGAGCAGGCCCACGGCGAGCTCGGCGGTTGACGCCGAGAGTAGGTCGGGAACTACCGTGACCCACACGCCGCGCGCGGTGCAGGCCTCGACGTCTACGTTGTCCGCCCCCTTGAACGCCCCGGCCACGATCCGCAGCTCGGGGCATGCGTCGAGCAGCGGGACGTCGACGCGGTCCGGCATGAACACGAGCAGGGCACTGGCGCGGGCCGCCCGTGCCGCCAACACCCCCGGCGAGGGCGACCGCTCGCACACTTCCACCTGACAGCGCTGGCGCAGTAGCGCGATGGTGTCAGCGTGCACAGCATGCGTCGCGATGGTCAGCGGCCGACTCGGCGCCATGTCAGCGCGCCAGCGTAGCGGAACCCAGAAGAGCGTTTGATGGGTTCGCGCGCGGCGTTTGGCGATATGGCCGGCCCATCGGCTGGTCGCGAATCGGCTGCGAGCGTTCGAGCGTCTGCCCCAACCGAGGCACGGCCGAGCAGGGTGGGCGCGAAGACACGCTGAGATAGCGAGGAGTATGGTGGAGCGATGCGTCGGGGGGTAGGGGTCGTTTTGCTATCGGCGTTTGTGACGCTGATGCTGGTCGGGGATCCGACGACAGCTGCTGCAGCGCACCAAACGTTCGACGAAGCGGGCGAGCAGATGTTTACCGTGCCCCAGTCGGTCGACGAGATCAAGATCGTGGCGACCGGCGCCGCGGGCGGCAGCTTGATCGGCGCGGGCGCCGGCGGGGTGGGCGCTGTCGTCAGTGGGGAACTTTCAGTCACCCCGGGCGAGGTGCTGTACGTCGAGGTCGGCGGAGCGCCGTCTGACGAAATTACACCGAAAGAAAAGTGTGAAGGCGAAACTCTGTGCGTCGGCGGGTTCAACGGCGGCGGCAATGCAGTCCCCGGCGACGGCGCGGGTGGTGGCGGCGCATCCGACGTGCGCACGATGTCGCGCTCTCAGGGGGGCTCGCTCGGCTCGCGGCTGCTGGTCGCCGGCGGTGGCGGCGGCGGTCCGGCCACTGGGTTCTGCGTCTCGGGCGAAGGCGGGAACGCGGAAGCGGCAGGGGCGACCGGCATCGGGATATTGACGAACTACTGCTACGAAGCCGGGGGCGAAGGGATTGGCGGCGGTGGCGGCACTCAGTCTAAAGGCGGGGCGGGGGGTTCGCCGGGGGGCACAGCTGGCGCGTCGGGCCAGGGCGGCTCGGCCGAAGGAACCGGCGGCGGGGGCGGTGGTGGGCTCTACGGCGGGGGCGGTGGCGGCGCGGACGAACTGCGACACCACGGCGGCGGCGGAGGCGGTGGCGGCTCGAACCTAGTCCCGAGCGGCGGCAAGGCAAAGCTCGCGGCGCCAGGCGCGCCTCCGGAGGTCGTCATCACCTACGAGCAGGCTCCGACGGTCACAACGGGCTTCGCCTCGGAAGTGACGCTGACGTCCGCGACGCTCAGCGCGACGGTGGACCCCGAAGCGAGCGAAGTACACGAATGCAAGTTCGAATACGGCACGACCACCGCGTACGGCAAGACCGCGAGCTGCTCTTCCTTGACGGGAGGGGTGGAAAGCACGGTGTCGGCACCGGTAACGGGCCTCGCCGAAAACACGACCTATCACTTCCGCGTGGTGGCGAAGAACGCGTACGGCACGAGCAAAGGTCTCGACGAGACGTTCGCGACGCTGCACACCCTCGCGTCTGCGAGCACCGAAGAACCGTCGCAAGCGGCGGAAGTCAAAGTCGGCGGCGTGTCCGTGAAGGCCAGCGAAGGCACGGGCGCAGTCAGCGCGGGGCAGTACGGCGCGAACCCCGGGGGAACCCGGCTGCTGGGGAGCGGGGGCGGCGGATACGCGGACGTCTATCAGAGCCCGAAAGGAACCTTCCAGAAGATCGAATTCACCGACTGCGAACTCGGCCGAGGAAGGACGCTCTTCTGGTTCAACCCCGAAGCGGATGCCGGCAGAGGCGGATGGGAAGAAGTCACCAGGCAGACCTACATCGCCGGCTCACCGGCGTGCATCAGGGTCGAAGCCGAAGCAAGCGGCACCTCACCGACGCTCGCGCAGATGAAAGGCACACGCTACGGCGCCGGCAACGGCATCGCTGCGCCTGAATTCGGTGAGTGCGCCGGAGCCCCAACCAAGACAGAAGGCACGAAGACCCTCTACGAAGGCTTCTTCACCAAGAACAGCTGCACGGTCAAGAGCGAGGGGTCCAATGGAGCCGGCACCGGCAAGTACGAATGGGAAGTGGAAAGCGTTCACAAAACGAGGTTCAAAACCGCGGCGTCAGCGGTCAAGCTCGAATCGTCTGTGAAAACATCGAAGATCACGTGCACGGGCGAGTCCGGCGAAGGCGAATACACGGGCCAGAAATCGCTAGCCGCGCTGACGCTCAAGCTCACGGGCTGCTCGCGGGGCGCCGAACAGTGCACGAGCGCCGATGCTACGGCGGGAGAAATCGTCACCAGCACGCTCGAAGGCGTGCTCGGATGGGAGTCGATCACGAGCGACAAGGTCGCTCTAGCGCTCTACCCGAAAACGGGGCCGTTCATGGAATTCAAATGCGGTACGAGCAGCATCTCGGTGCTCGGCTCGGTGATAGCGCCCGTCAAGGCGAACAAGATGCTGGCTGCGCAGGCCCTGAAGTTCAAGGCCACGAAAGGCAAGCAGGTGCCCGAAAGCTTCGAAGACGAAGCGACGGACGTACTCGATTGGTCCTCCAACGGCGGCCCCTACGAACAGATGGGGCTGAGCGCCACGATAACCCAGACCAACCCCACGGAAGTCGAGATCAACTCGGCCTTCTGAGCGCGCGGGGCCTGCGGCGAGACCTACGCCACTGAGCTCGAACTCCGCGCCCTCGGTCTCAAACAGCTCGCCCACGTGACGCAGAGGCGCTCTGGGCGGCGCCGGTCGTTTGCGTTCTAATCCTGCGGCACGCCTGTAGCGGAGCGGATCGAGATAGCTGACGCGCCGACGGAGGCTAGGTGCTCAGCTCCCGAACCCTGAGGGGTAGCCGGCGCGGCGAGCCGGCCCGCAGCAAGACGATGTCTACGTCTGAGCCGATCAGGTCCGCGACCATCATCCGCTGGATGTCTTCGACTCCTTCGATGCGCTCGCCGCCGAGCTCGACGATCAGATCCTCGGGACGCAGGCCGGCCGCCTGGGCGGGGCTGTCGGCCATCACCTCGAGTATCTCCACGCCGGTTGCCTGAGCGCGCTCGCGCCGGGCGCGCGCCGGCAGCGGGCGCGGCCCGCCAGCGATGCCCAGATACGCGCGCCGCACCCGGCCGTGATTCATCAGGTCGCCGATCACCTTGCGCGTTGCGTCGTTGATCGGCACCGCGAGCCCGAGCCCGACGCCCGCCACGGCGGTGTTGATTCCGACGAGCTCTCCGCGCGAGTCGACCAGCGCGCCGCCGGAGTTGCCCGGGTTGAGAGCGGCGTCGGTCTGAATCACGTTGTCGATCATTCGCACCGTGCTCCCCGACCGAGCCGGAAGCGAGCGCCCGAGGGCCGAGACGACGCCGGCGGTCACCGAGCCCGCGAAGCCGTGTGGGTTGCCGATGGCGACGACGAGCTGCCCTACGCGTAGGTGCGCGGCCTCGCCGAGCGCCGCTGGGATTAAGTCGTCGGCGTCGCTACGCAGCACCGCGAGGTCCGACAGCGGGTCGGCGCCGGCGACACGGAAGCCGATCTCGCGCCCGTCCACGAAGGTCGCACGTCCGAGCCGGTCGCGGCCGGCCACCACGTGGGCGGACGTGAGCAGGAAGCCATCCGGCGTGAGCACGACGGCGCTGCCCGCGCCCGCCGGGACGCGGCCCTGGCGAGTGGCGCGGAGCACGCGCAGATTCGCGACGCTAGGCCCGAGCCGCTCGACGACGTCGACGACGGTCCGCGAATAGGCGTCAAGCGCCGCCGCTTCGCGCGAACGTCCGGAACCTGCATCCGGCTCGGGCGCCGCCTGCGGGCGTGCGTCCGCCGGGTCGGCGACCAGCTCGAGTGCGCTCACCTTCCCTCCTCGGATCTCCTCCGTGTCTGCATCGCATCCACGATACGAAGCTTGCCCGCCGCCACGGGCCTCCGCACACGATCAGGACTTCCGCGAAGAAATCGGCCCCTGTCCTGCTGCGCTCCGACGTGGGGTGTGGGAGCATCCTCGATGCCGATGGGCGATTTCTTGGTCAAGCGCAGCGATCTCCACGACTGCCGGATCGTGGAATCCAGGGTGCCCGAACTCGAGCCTGGCCAGACGCTGCTTCGGGTCGACAGCTTCGGGCTGACCTCGAACAACGTGACGTACGCGGTGCTCGGCGAGATGATGTCCTACTGGGACTTCTTTCCGGCCGAGGAGGGGTGGGGCCGCGTCCCGATGTGGGGCTTTGCGGAGGTCGAGCAGAGCAACGCCCGGGGCATCGAGCCGGGCCTACGCCTGTACGGATATTTGCCCCCCTCATCCCACCTCCTTGTGACGCCCGTCGGCGCCGGCGCTGACGGGTTCGTCGACGGCTCGCCGCAGCGCGCGCAGTTGCCCGCGACCTACCAGCGCTACCGGGCAACCAGCGCCGATCCCTTCTACCAGGTGGACACCGAGGATTTGCAGATGCTCTTGCGTCCCTTGTTCTTCACCTCTTTTCTAATCGACGACCAGCTGATCGACGATGGGCTCGCTGCGCGCGGGCCGATCGTGATCTCAAGCGCCTCGAGCAAGACCGCAATCGGCGCCGCCTTCCTTCTGGCGCAACGCGAGGGAGTCGAGCTGATCGGGCTGACCTCCGCAAGCAACGTCGAGTTCGTCCAAGACCTCGGCGTGTACGCACGCACCGTAACCTACGACGCGATCGAATCCCTCGAGCGAGGACAGGCTACTTTCGTCGATATCGCGGGAGACGCAACCGTGAGCCTCGCTGTCCACGCGCACTATGCGGATGAACTCCTCTACAGCATGAGAGTGGGGGGCACACACTGGGAGGCGCGCGGCGCTAGCGGAGGCGAGCTGCCTGGGCCGTCGCCAACCCTCTTCTTCGCCCCCGATCGCGTGACCAAGCGCTCTGAGGACTGGGGGGCCGCCGAGCTTCAGACCAGGGTCTCTGGGGCCTGGCACCCGTTCTGTGATTGGACTAGCAGCCGGCTTGAGGTTATCCACGGCCGAGGTTTCGAAGGGGTTCAGCGCGTCTACCTCGATGTGCTCGACGGACGCGTCCGCGCCAAGAGCGCCCACGTGCTCTCGCTCGATTAAGTCGCACGCCGTCGAGCTCGTCCTGTCTCGGAAAGGGTCGTCTGCGCCCGTCGACACTACCCGAGCAGCGCCATCAACTCCTCGCGGCTGGGTCCCGGAAGCTGCAGCCGCTGGTTCTCGCCAGCCACCTCGAGTGTCCGCTCGGCGACGCCGTCCTCGGAGAACGTCTGCCCGAGGCGCTTCAGGACGGCGCGGGAATCCAGGTAGGCCCTGAACAGATCGGGGTCGAACAGGGCCGCCGTGGTGAGCGCGTGCCTGAGAACGGCTGGGCGCTCGCGGGGCGCAGCTGGCTCGAGCCCCTCGCGCACCGCATCGATCTCGCGCAGACGGTCCCGATCCTCTTCGACGGTCTCCCGATACCACGGAGTCATCCTCGCCTCGGTGGCCGCATCCCACGCCTCGGCGAACTCCAGCGGATCGTCCAGGTGCGAGCCGACGACCTCTCGCAGGGCCCGCGCGTGCAGCAGGCCGAGCGATATCCCGCGACCCAGTGAGGGGTTCGTGCAGGACGAGGCGTCACCCAGCAGCGCGATCCCGGTCAGCAGCGGCCGACCGCGAGCGAAGGGCGTGCGGTATCGATCGAGCACGCCACCCATCGCCTCCAGCTCGCTGATCGGCTCGCCCTCCAGCCAGTGAGCGTGCAGCGGACAGGCCTTCACGACGGCCGTCCACAGATCAGGGTTGCGCATCCGCTTGAGCCGGCTATCCCCGCTCGAGGTAACCAGGGTCACGGCCCACGTGCCGTTATCGGAAGGGAGGGTCAGAACCGAGAAGCTGCCAAACGGCGCGAGCAATGGGCCAAAGGGCTGTGGCGTCGTCCCGTCGGGCGAGCGAAAGTAGCGACCGTAGTAGATGAACCCGGAGTCCTCGGACTCCTCATGCAAGGCTCCTATGTCCGCGTCATTCAGCCAGCTTGGCAGCTGCGAGCGCCGGCCCATCGCGTCAACAACGAGATCCCCGCGCAGCGTCTCCCCCGAGTCGAGCCGGACGCCGTCCACGTGCGGCGTCCCGTTGACGAGATGCATCGTCAGACCTTTCACGGCCGCGCCGCGCCGGACCTCCAGGCGCGGCTCCTCTGCCGCGGCCCTGCTCAGGACCTGCTCGAAGATCGGGCGGCGGGCGGTGTAGGTCACGAACCGCTCATCCCCGGCCCGCGGTCCGGCCTCGGCGAGGTTGGGAGGCATCAACGCAAGCAGATCCATGCGCGCAGCGCCGGCTGCCACGAGACCTTGGAAGACCTCGGGAAGATCCTCCTCGAGCACGGCGCGACCCGCGGGCGCCAGGAAGTGTGCCAGCCGGAACTGCCTCACGCCCTCGCGATCCCAAGCCTCCCAGGCATCCTGCGGCAACTCCGGCACGGGCACCGCATCGCGCTCGAGCACCGTCACCTCGTGCCCGTCGCGCGCCAGCATCATCCCCCCCGCTAGCCCGCACACGCCGCCGCCCAAAAAGATGATCCTGGCCATGCGCCGCTCAGCGCCCAGCGCGCTCGGCGCGCTGTCCCCTGATGAAATCGATCCGAGCTGAGATTGGTGCCACGAAGTACGGATAGTAGGCGCCCGGGCGCGTCTCGCGCTCGACCACGGACAAGTGCTGCTCGTCCCCTTGCGAGTGTGCGGTCGGTGTGCTTCGAGACGCCCGCTCGGCCCGCGAAGGGGGCGTCTCCGATCACGCTCCGTGGAGCCTAGGGCAGCTACCTAGCACCTTGTAGGCTGCCATCGGGTGGAGGCCTATGAGGCGACGCGCCAGCGTCATATTGAACGTCTGCTGCCCCGGATCAGCGAGCATCTCGAGCGAGTGGGGTGGTCCAAGGAAAGGCTGCGTGCGGAGCGAACTGCGAGCCTGCGTGAGCTCGTGGGATTCGCGGTCGAGCGCTCTCGCTGGCACCGTGATCGGCTCCGGGACGTGGACCTGACGACGCTTGACGAGGATGCTCTGCGGGATCTGCCGACGATGACCAAGGACGATCTGATGGGCAGCTTCGATGCGATCGTGACCGATCCTGACATTTGTCTGGCAGACGCCAACGCTCACATCGCCCGCCTGGACGGTGACGCGTATTTCCGTGACGAGCTGCACGCAGTGGCATCAGGTGGTTCGAGCGGTCTGCGGGGTGTCTTCGTGTGGGGCTGGGATGCCTGGGCAACAGTGCAGCTGACCGCGATGCGTCGCTCGCTCCTGGACCGCATCGGCGACCCGGAACTCGCGGCGCGGCCTCCGGTCGTGATGATCGTCGCGGCTGAAAATGCGACGCACTTCACAAGCGCGCTCTCAGAGACATTCTCCACGGGAGCCGTCGAGACGCACAGGTTCAGGGTTGGCCTTCCAGTGGACGAGGTTGTTGCAGGGCTGAACGAGATCGACGGAGATACCCTCGCGACCTACCCGTCGATGCTCGTCGGTCTGGTGGGCGAGGCGCATTCGGGACGGCTTCAGATCCAGCCGCGGCGGATACTTACGATGGCTGAGCCGCTGCTACCCGAGACGCGTCAGGCAGCGGAAGATACTTGGCATGCGCCGGTCGCGAACATGTGGGGGACTTCCGAGGCGGGCGTTACCTCCATCGGCTGCTTCAAGGGCACAGGGATGCATCTCACGGACGATCTTGTGATCGTCGAGGCCGTCGACGCGGACGGGGACCCCGTCCCGGCTGGGGTGCGCTCGCACAAGGTTTACGTGACGAATCTCTTCAACCCTGTGCTGCCGCTCATCCGCTATGAGATCAGCGATGAGGTCACGCTCCTGGACGAGCCGTGCGCATGCGGGTCGGTGCATCAGCGCATAGCTGACATCGAGGGACGCAACGATGACATCCTGGTCTACGGAGACGGGGTGAGCGTGCATCCGCATCTGTTCCGTTCGATCCTGGGACGCGAGCCCGCGGTCTCGGAGTATCAGGTGCAGCAAACCCAGGCGGGCGCCGAGATCATCGTGTGTGCACACGACGCGGTCGATCTCGACGGTCTTACCCACAAGGTTCAGCAGGCGCTCGCGCGCTCGGGATGCCCTGAGCCGACCGTCACGATCACCGTCGTAGAGAGCATCCCGCGCCTAGCCACCGGGAAGCTCAAGCGCTTCTTAGCGCTGTAGCCGGCGGTACCCAACGGGTCCTGCTGAAGCCAGTCGAGCAGAGCGACGGCGTCGTCGGCCATCTGCGCCGTCGTGTAGGGACCCGGCGTGACCGAGCTCTGACCGCTGCCACGATTGTCGTAGGCAATCACGCGACGCCCTTCCTCGGCGAGCCGCAGACTCAGGGGCTCCCAGTCGTTGGCGATCGCCGGTATGCCCGCAAGCAACAGGATCGCCGGCCCGACGCCGTGCTCCTCGTAGTACAGGTTCAATCCGGGCAGCCCAGCGAACGGCATCAGCGTCCGAGCTTACACGCGCCGGGGGAATCGGCGATGGCACGCGTGCTTTCAGAGGGGACTGGGCGTCGGAGCCCATCCTCTCGAGACGACCGCGTTGGAATGCGATAAAGGAGGGCCACGCGGCCGGGCGCTAAGCCATCAGAGCCCGAGTTTGCGAACGCCTGTCTCGTCGAAGCCGAGGTGGTGACCAACCTCGTGACGCACCGTCTGGATGACATGCAGCCGGAGGCGCTCGGGATCGTCCCCGAAGTCGCGCACGAGTGTGTCGCGAAAAATCAGGATCTCGTCTGGCAAGCCTCCGCCCCCGAAGAAAGGCATACCACGCAGCTTCGAGCCGACGTACATGCCGTACGCGTGGTTCTCGGCACCGCGGTCGGACACGACGACGGCTACGTGCTCCAGCGCACGTTGGAACTCGATCGGCAGCTCGTCGAGCGCTGAACTAACGAGTTCCTCAAATTGCTGCTCGCTGTAGTGCCCGTGTTTGCTCATGGCTTCGTGATCGCGCCGAGCGTCGCTCGCCCGTCGCGCTCCCGGGCGCAGCCTATCTCCGCACGCATCGAGACGGGCTCGCTCACTGAGCCAGCATCCGGCGCTCGCGTTCCCACCCCACAGCCCGTGCGCTCATGCCGATCGGCGGTACATCGGACGGACGTCACAACTCAGGAGTCGATATTTTGGCCGGCGGACCATATCGTCACACGCTTCCCCGAGGGACGATGCTCGGGTGGCCCTAAAGCCCATATCGGCACGAGAACTGGCTGAGACGCCGACGCTGTTCAAAAGCTTCATGGGCTACGTCGACAGACGCTACAAGACGGTCGGCCAGCTATTGGCGATATATCGTGAGCGTAGCGAGGCGCTCCTACCAGCAGAGGACCAGGCGGACGACCTCCGAGTTGACCGCTTCATAGGTGATATGGCGAACAACAGATGGACGTCTGATCTCGTTCTTCGGATAGGCGTGTTTGACGGCACCGTGCACGTAATCGACGGGATACATAGGAGCATGGCCTATCTGGCGTGCCTAGACGCAGGGATCAGCCCCGACAGGCTTCCCGGGCTGCACGTCGACTGCTGAGGTGCCGCCACCGCCATCCACGCCTCCCAACGCGTCTACACCGCCGCCCTGCGGGTCGATGGAGCCAACCGCAGTAGCCGTCAGGTGCGGGTGTCGGGTGAAAGGCCGAGCTCGTCGAGCGCGTGTTGGCGTTCTGCGTAGATCACGAGCCTCGTGACCCTCCCACGGCGGACATGGAAGAGGGCCGCTCCCTCCGCTCCAATATGCCCGATGTCCATCACGCTCGTCTTGCCGCGTCCACTTTGGAGGTTGAGCACGAGTACGCGCTCGTCGTCAAGTTCGCGGTACTCCTCCGCCTTGGCGCGGAAGTCTTCATAGGCATCCAGCCTGCCGAACCACGCCGCTGCCATCGCCTCCACGCCGGTCCAGGTCCGCGATTCTGGTCCGTCGGCCATCACGAACTCGATCTCCGGATCCGCCCACTCGGCCGAGCCGTAGTTGCCGCGCTCCCAGTCAGCCTAGATCGAGCGCACGAGATGCACGTTCGCGGACATTGGCAAATTATCGTGCTTCAGTGGCCTGATTGATCCCGACTGCGCGGTTACGGTCGCGAGCGAGCGTAAGCAGTGGCCGCGAGCGCGAACACGACCAGCGAGATGAGCGCCACGGTCGAGCCGGTGAGCGCCCCGAAGAAGATCGCGATGGCGAGGGTCGTCGCCAGATAGCCGCCGTGACGACGCAGCCAGAGGTTCTTGGCCCAGCGATATTCAGCGCGGGTACGGAACTGCTCAGGCTGGGGCCGCGTGCTCGGAATCTGCGTTCTCCTCACCTGAATGCTACCGCCACGCGGATCGCCCCGGCGGCCGGGGTCGCAGGATGGCGTCTGGCACTGGATTTGGGCAGCGGGATCGTGTACTGCCCAAGCGGTCGAGCTGCACGGAACCGGCGTCATCACTACTTACGACGACGGCCCGAGCCGTAGCGTTCATCGTCAGAGCTCGGAAGCGAGTAGCTTTATTGGAAGACGGTGGGCCTATCGTGGATGCTGGGGGCATCTGAAGGAGAGCGCACCTTCAACGAGCATGGGACGATGTCGAGGATGAGTGAGCCGCGGGGAGCGATGAGCAACGGTGGGGTGCTGGTGGCTGATCACGGCGTGAGACCCTGGTGCGTTCCGAAGCCGCGTTTGCGTCCGGCGCGCGCTGGCATCGCGTCGCTCGTGCTCGCGGCGCTGCTGCTTGCGTGCGCGCGCGCCGGCATGGCTCAGGCTGCGAGCGTCAAGGGCTACGGCGAACTGACGCGCTTCGGCGAAGCCTCGAGTGCCAACCCCACTCCGACGGGGAAGGTCAGCTCCACAGGCGTGCACCTCATCGGCGTAGATGCGAGCGAAAACAGCGTGTTCGTGCTCGACGAACCCAAGCCGCAGGAAGAAACGACTGTAGAAAACCAACAGGGCGAATTTGAAGTCACTCGCCACTTCCGCCTGCAGCAGTTCAGCGACTCTGGGGCGCCGCTCGCGTCCGTGTCCTTTGACGAGACCGGGCCCGGCGAAGAAATCGAAGAATACGAACCCGAACCCAAGCGAACGATCGAGGGAATCGCGATCGACCAGAAGCTCAAACGGGTCTACGTGCTTGCCGTTGATCTGCGCCAGTCCGTATACCAGGTGACGGACCCGAAAAAAGAAGTGCTAGAAGAATTCGAGCAGGACTCCGACGCTCCGGTCGCCTCGACGCTATATGCGTTCGAAACCGACAACAAGGGCGGCCTCGCGCACGCGAAAGGCACCACCGTGAAGGGCATCCTCGACGGCTCCAAGGAACTGGACGCCCAGTCCACGGAACCCGGCAAGGCCCTGCTCGAACCGGCGGGCATCGCCGTGGATCCGGAGAACGACGATGTTCTTATCCTCGCCCACGAGGACACAAAGGGCGCCAAAACCGACAACATCGCCTCCAATGAAGACCACTACGTCGTACAGGCGATCACGCCCGAAGGCAAACTGTCCACCCGTTGGGTAGATAGCGGGAACGTGCTCAAACAAGCCGTCTCTCCGGGATCGGAACTGCTCAAGGCCTACCCCAACTCGCCCGTGGTCACCGGTCCCGAAGGCTCCGAGCAGATCGTCGTGGACTACGGGAAGGGCCTGATGGTGATTCCCGCCAGCCTCTCGAGCAGTACACCGCCGAGCTACCTCTACAAAGAAACGGAAGCAGCGGGAGTGCTTCCGGTTGCGACGGGAGCCTCGCTGACGCAGGGCGGAGGGCTGTCGGTTTCGCCCGAAGGCGTGATCTTCGGCATGGCCCAGATCGAAAACGAACTGAAGAACGTCGAAGAAGCCGAGCCCGGCGTGGTCCTGCGCTCTCCCTCCAGCGGGGCGGAGATCGGATGGACGGGCGGCCAGAGTCCCGAATTCGCGCACTCAGATGAATGCGTGCTGGAACCCGACGGAGACTATGGCTATAGCGAAGAACCGAACGCCATCGTGGCAGCGGGCTCGGAAGGAAAGGTGTTCGTGCTCGCACCCGTGTTCCTCAGCGAAGAACCGGGGGCCGCCACGCGCGCGATCGTCGAGTTCGGCCCCGCCGGTAGCGGATGCCCCCAGGCAAAAGCCGGTCGGGTGCTCGCGGAGCTCGCCGGACACGAAGTCGAAGAAGGCACGCCGATCCCCGCCCACACGGAGGTGACCCTCGCCTCTGTGCTGACGCAGGCCGACTCGCTGCAGAGCAAGTGGAGCTTCGGTGACGGAAGCGAAGAAACTGTCTCCAGCGACCAGTACCAGAAGCCGCACACGGCGCCGCACTCCTTCGAACGCCCTGGCGAATACACGGTCACGGCGACGATCTCGAGCGACGATCTGGCCGAACCGAACCAGGTCATCTTCAACGGATCGAGCTTCCTGCCCCCAACCCTCGAGGCGACCGGGAAAGTGCTCATAAGCGGCTCGCCGAGCGCCGTCAGCGGAGCAGCCGAACTGATCACTAAATCATCGGCCACGGTACACGGGACGGTGAATCCGAATAGCGCTGAAGTCGAAGGATGCAGCTTCGAATACGGCGCGGAACTGCCTTCCGGCAAAACCGTGCCCTGCGAATCGCTGCCAGGATCGGGCAAAGCCCCAGTCGCTGTGAGCGGACAGATCGGCGGCCTCGAAGTAGACACCTCGTACCACTACCGTATCGTCGCGACCAACAGATACGGCACGGGCGAAGGGGCGGAGCGCACGTTCACGACGTTACCGACGGCACCGACTGCGACGACGGAAAAAGCCGCCGATGTCAAGCAGACGATCGCCACCTTGAACGCGACCGTCAACCCCAACGGTGGCAAGATCGAAGAATGCCGCTTCGAATACGGCACCAGGCTTCCGTCCGATACCAGCACGGCGTGCGAATCGCTGCCCGGTTCGGGTAAGACCGCGGTCGCGGTGAGCGCCAAGATCGGCGGTCTTGAAGCGAACACCACCTACCAATTTCGTATCATCGCGACCAACGAATACGGCTCCGGCGACGGGGCCGAACTGACGTTTATGACGCTGCCACCGGCGCCGACGGCGAGCACGGGAGCTGCGTCGCAAGTGCGGCAGACCTCGGCCACTCTCAATGCCATCGTCAACCCCAACGGCGGGGCAGTGAGCGAATGCGAACTCGAATTCGGTACCACGGAATCCTACGGGCACAGTCAACCGTGCAGCCCCGCCCCCGGGTCTGGAAGCAGTCCAGTTGCGGTGTCGGCATCGGTCACGGGCCTGATCGCGAACACGACGTACCACTTCACGATTTCGGCGATCAACGCGGGCGGCGCAAGCAAAGGCTCAGACGCGACGTTCACGACGCTGCCCAACCAACCAACCGTTGTGACCGGCAGCGCGTCGTCGCTCACGAGCAGTTCGGCGACCTTGAACGGGACCGTAAACCCCAACGGCGGAGTCAGCTCGTGCGAAATCGAATACGGCACGAGCCCCGCGCTTGCGGGCGCCACGAAAGTGTCGTGCGGGGCGCCGGGGTCGGGGAGCAGCCCAGTACCGGTATACGTTTCGGTTACGGGCCTCAGCGGAGACGCGGTCTACTACTTCCGGGTTGTCGCGACGAACGCGGGCGGAACGAGTACCGGGGGCACTCAGAGCTTCACGACGGTGGCGAACCCGCCGACGGTGCTCACGGAAGGCGTGTCGTCGGTGACGCAGACGAGCGCGACGTTGGAAGCGAGTGTGAACCCGAACGGTGGGAGTGTCACGGGCTGCGTGCTGGAATACGGTGCCTCGCTACCGTCCGGGACGAGCGTGCCGTGCAGTCCCTCACCGGGCTCGGGCACCGGTGCGGTGAGCGTCTCTGGGGCGGTGGGCAGTCTGGCGGCGAACACGAGCTACAAGTACCGGGTTGTCGCGACGAACGCGGGCGGAACGAGTACCGGGGGCACTCAGAGCTTCACGACGGTGGCGAACCCGCCGACGGTGCTCACGGAAGGCGTGTCGTCGGTGACGCAGACGAGCGCGACGTTGGAAGCGAGTGTGAACCCGAACGGTGGGAGTGTCACGGGCTGCGTGCTGGAATACGGTGCCTCGCTACCGTCCGGGACGAGCGTGCCGTGCAGTCCCTCACCGGGCTCGGGCACTGGTGCGGTGAGCGTCTCTGGGGCGGTGGGCAGTCTGGCGGCGAACACGAGCTACAAGTACCGGGTTGTCGCGACGAACGCGGGCGGAACGAGTACCGGGGGCACTCAGAGCTTCACGACGGCGGCGAACCCGCCGACGGTGCTCACGGAAGGCGTGTCGTCGGTGACGCAGACGAGCGCGACGTTGGAAGCGAGTGTGAACCCGAACGGTGGGAATGTCACGGGCTGCGTGCTGGAATACGGTGCCTCGCTACCGTCCGGGACGAGCGTGCCGTGCAGTCCCTCACCCGGCTCGGGCACCGGTGCGGTGAGCGTCTCTGGGGCGGTGGGCAGTCTGGCGGCGAACACGAGCTACAAGTACCGGGTCGTCGCGACGAACGCGGGCGGAACGAGTACCGGGGGCACTCAGAGCTTCACGACGGCGGCGAACCCGCCGACGGTGCTCACGGAAGGCGTGTCGTCGGTGACGCAGACGAGCGCGACGTTGGAAGCGAGTGTGAACCCGAACGGTGGGAATGTCACGGGCTGCGTGCTGGAATACGGTGCCTCGCTACCGTCCGGGACGAGCGTGCCGTGCAGTCCCTCACCCGGCTCGGGCACCGGTGCGGTGAGCGTCTCTGGGGCGGTGGGCAGTCTGGCGGCGAACACGAGCTACAAGTACCGGGTCGTCGCGACGAACGCGGGCGGAACGAGTACCGGGGGCACTCAGAGCTTCACGACGGCGGCGAACCCGCCGACGGTGCTCACGGAAGGCGTGTCGTCGGTGACGCAGACGAGCGCGACGTTGGAAGCGAGTGTGAACCCGAACGGTGGGAGTGTCACGGGCTGCGTGCTGGAATACGGTGCCTCGCTACCGTCCGGGACGAGCGTGCCGTGCAGTCCCTCACCGGGCTCGGGCACCGGTGCGGTGAGCGTCTCTGGGGCGGTGGGCAGTCTGGCGGCGAACACGAGCTACAAGTACCGGGTCGTCGCGACGAACGCGGGCGGAACGAGTACCGGGGGCACTCAGAGCTTCACGACGGTGGCGAACCCGCCGACGGTGCTCACGGAAGGCGTGTCGTCGGTGACGCAGACGAGCGCGACGTTGGAAGCGAGTGTGAACCCGAACGGTGGGAGTGTCACGGGCTGCGTGCTGGAATACGGTGCCTCGCTACCGTCCGGGACGAGCGTGCCGTGCAGTCCCTCACCCGGCTCGGGCACCGGTGCGGTGAGCGTCTCTGGGGCGGTGGGCAGTCTGGCGGCGAACACGAGCTACAAGTACCGGGTCGTCGCGACGAACGCGGGCGGAACGAGTACCGGGGGCACTCAGAGCTTCACGACGGTGGCGAACCCGCCGACGGTGCTCACGGAAGGCGTGTCGTCGGTGACGCAGACGAGCGCGACGTTGGAAGCGAGTGTGAACCCGAACGGTGGGAATGTCACGGGCTGCGTGCTGGAATACGGTGGCTCGCTACCGTCCGGGACGAGCGTGCCGTGCAGTCCCTCACCCGGCTCGGGCACTGGTGCGGTGAGCGTCTCTGGGGCGGTGGGCAGTCTGGCGGCGAACACGAGCTACAAGTACCGGGTCGTCGCGACGAACGCGGGCGGAACGAGTACCGGGGGCACTCAGAGCTTCACGACGGTGGCCGCCGTGAAGTACGGGACGTGCGTAAAGACCGCGAAGGTCGACAAGCGCTACAGCGCCAGATATGAAGACAAGAACTGCACGAAAGAAAGCGCCAGAGGCGAAGGCGAGTACGAATGGGTCCCGACCGGTGAACACTCTCACATCAAGACCGCCGACAAGCTCAAGACGATCACGCTGAAGTCAGCCCTCGTCAGCGTTGTGTGCAAGAAGGGGTCCGGCGAAGGCGAAATCACCGGGCCGACCGCTGACACCGAGACGCTTACCTATACGAGCTGCAAGGCGAGTACAACGACCTGCACGAGCGCGGGTGAGCCGGCGGGATCGATCAGGACGAACCTGCTCGACACCGTGTTGATCGCTGAACACGGTGAAGTCCGGACGCGATACGAAAGCGCGGTCCCTCCCTACCTGGCCGAATTCGAATGTGGCGGCACCGACTACAGGGTGAACGGCAGCGTCGCGGCGGTGGACAGCTGCAATGTCAATGTGATGGCAACGAAGGACTGTGAAACCTTTGCCGAAGGAGTTGGTGAACAGCATCTCCAACTCGAAGTCGTCGGAGGCATGAACGAACCCGCTGTGGAGATAACCACCGCTACCAGCAAAACTGCGACAAAGATCGAGATCAAGACCTCCTAATCCAGGGCCTGGAAGGCAGCTCCGGACATCCCAGGCACTCTCACGAGGTCGAGCGATACGCCGGTCAAGAAGTGCTTGAGCTCGAACGTGACCGGCGTCTCGCCGCGTTTCGTTCGGGTGGCTCGCGGTCGGTACGCCGTCAGCACGACGACGACCGATGCCAGCGGTAGCGGTCCCGGTCGAAACCGGGCGTGAGCCGCCCGCACGGGGACACCCTCCTGGATCTCGTCCATCCGCTCGCCTGCTCGCCTGCTCGCCTGCTCGCCTGCTCGCTTGTCGCTCCGGCGCTCCTTTGGCCCCACGTGCAGCGGCCCGCGATACGTCATGGCTCGATGTCTGGGCAGACGTCCACGACCGCCGATCGTTTGGATCTTCTGCGCGTTCTGCTGTCGCCGCCGCCCTCGCCAAGGAGCAGCTCGATGGCTGGCTTCTCTCTTTTTCGGCTCAGTGTTCCTTCTTGAGGACGAAGAAGGACCCTCGGATCGTTCCGGCCAGCTTCGACTTCTGCCTCGCGAACTTGAACCGCGAGGCGAGCTCCTCCGGAACCTCCATCCCGTCGGAGAGCTTGAACCCAACTGCTCGCTTCTGGGGGCCGTCGAGGGTGTACAGCACGTTGATCGACAGGCCGCTCTCGTAGAAGACGTAGGCCATGCGGATGTTCTCGACCTCAAACCCGGTCGCCTCGAGAGGTCGAGATGAGATGACGATGTCGCGCTCTTCCTTGAGGATGCCGTGCACCCAGTCGACGGTCGTCTTGGCGTCGCTCGCCGGTTCGACCGTGAAGTCGTGGTCGTACTTGTTCTTGAAGTAGCGAGCCTCGTTCGCTCGCAGGCCAGCAAGAGCGGCCGCGACGGGTGACGTCTCCAGGCCGACGGTCGATACGTCGATGAAATCCACGGTGTATGGCATCGTGCGCTCCGAAGCTGTCACGGTATGTCCGTTGACTGCCGCCGGATCTTATCTAACCCGGCGTCACGGCAGTCCTGGCGACCCTCCCACGAAAGCGGGCATCTCGACGGGCGCAACGACAGCCTTTGCAATCGATTGCTAGGTGTAGATCCTGAGTAGGTTGTTCATCCGGGCCTCCTTGGAGGCTGGGTGGTGTCTAAGCCCCCAGAACCAAGGAGGACACCGGATGAAGCTGCACGCTAACGCTCGCCTCAGCGTCAAGGGGCGCGAGCTGCTGGTAGATCGGATACTCACGCAAGGCTGGTCGCTGGCGAAGGTGGCCTAGGCCGCCGGAGTCAGCGAGCGCACCGCCTGCAAGTGGGTAGCCCGCTTTCGCTCAGAGGGCGGGCAAGGTCTTTGGGATCGCTCCTCGACACCGAAGCGTTCTCCCGCTCGTACTCCCGAGGAGCGTGTTCAGCTGATCGCGGCGCTCAGGCGCTTGCGGATGACCGGTGCCGAGATCGCCGAGTGTCTGGGCATGGCCGTGACGACCGTCTCAGGGATCCTGACGAGAATCGGGATGAGCAAGCTCGGCCGGCTCGGGATGGAGCCCGCTATCCGCTATGAACGCTCCCGGCCGGGCGAGCTGGTCCACATCGATGTGAAGAAGCTCGGCCGGATAGCTACTTCCCCCGGCACCGTGTCCTCGGCCGACAGTCGGCTGGTGGTCATTACCGCAGGGCAAACCACCTCGGCTGGGAGTTCGTACACGTCTGTGTTGACGATGCCACCCGCCTGGCCTACGTCGAGGTTCTCGACGACGAGAAGGGGCTTACCGCCATCGCCTTCTTACGACGTGCCGTGGCGTTCTACGCCGCTCACGGCGTCACTGTGCAGCAGCTACTCACAGACAATGGCCCAGCCTACCGCTCGACCGTCCACGCGATCGCGTGTCGCGCCTTGGCGATCAAGCACATACGCACACGCCCTTGCCGCCCGCAGACCAATGGCAAGGCAGAGAGATTCATCCGTAGGATGCTGAGCGGCTGGGCCTACGGCGCGATCTACCGCGACAGCACAGAGCGAACCGCAGCCCTATCCGGCTGGCTCGAGCTCTATAACTGGCGCAGACCACACGGCGCCCTCAGCCACAAGCCGCCCGGCACTCGCCTACACGAGCTGAACAACCTCCTCGGGTCCTACAGCTAGGTATCGAACCGCCAGCGCGAAGCACCGTGCGGCTCGGCGGTAGCGACGCCGAAAACGGTGTGGAACACGAAGCGGTATAGGTGCCACGGTGGCGGCCCGGCGCTCGGCGCGCTGTAGGGCGCCGAGAATGCGTCGCCCTCGACCTCCGCCGGCCAGCCGGCCTCGCGGTACACGGCGGCGAGCCGCTCGAGCGTGCTGGCGTCGGTGACTCGCTCGGCGTGGCCTTCGAGCACGACGTCGATCCCAGGCAGCCGGGACGCGATCGTGCACGCGGGGTTGGCGGCGAGGTTGCGCGCCTTGCGGGTCCGAGGGCCGGTCACGAACCACAGTGTGTTGTCCGCCCAGACCGCGCCTATCCCGGCGGCGTGCGGCGTCGCATCCGGGCGCACGGTGCCGAGAAAGAACGTGAATCCAGGGCCGTGGCTCGCCGCCAAGGCGTCGCGGGTGCGGATCCACGGGATCGGCGCATGACCGTAGATGTCGAGGTTCTTTGTCTTCATGCGATTTCAGACCGACCGAGCTAATCGGTGACCAACGGCGCACCGGATTCATTGTTCTGCCGCGACGCCGGGGCGCTATGAAACGGTCTCGAGTGACGCACCGCCGAACCCTAGCTCGTTGCCGTCTGGGTCGCGGTAGACCGCTTTGCGTACGCCGTTGGAGTACGTCTCGCACTTGTCGGGCTCGAGCCCACAGGCAGCGATCGCAGCCCCGTGCGCATCAAGATCGTCGACGAAGATCGTCACGACCGAGTGTCCCGCGCCATGAGTGTGTTCCACGATGTAGACCGACCGGCCCTCGGCGAGCGTCACACCGCCTCAGTGGCGTGAGGAAAGAACGACGGCTCGCCCAGCAACCGCTCGTACCACGGCCGCGCGGCTTGGAAGTCCCGCACGCGCAGACCCGCAAAGAGGTGCAACGACAACCCCCGCGAGTCTAGGTCACGCGGCGACCGGGAGACGCTCGCTTTGCCTGATGGGAGCTTCTCTTGCCCGGAACCCTCGTTGCTGCGCTGGACAGGACACGTGCGTCGCGCCGCCAAAGCAGTAAAGAGCGCGCTCACAGGTGGCGTCCCAGAACTGCTGTAAATACGCGTCGGGTGCTGTCAGAGCGACGGCGTAGGTTCCCTCAAGTCCTGCCAGACGATGAAGGAGGCCTACGCCGTGAGACGCACCGTACCGCCGTCGGCGGAGATACAAACGAACATCGACAAGCTGCTGGGGAGCGGGCTGGTCGACGATCCGCAGAAGATGTTGTCCGAGCTCGCCCGGCTGGGGCGATGCCGCCAATCCCTCCGCCGACGACGATCGCCCGCAAAGAGCCCATCAGGCCTCCTCGACCGCGAGGATGAGCTTTCCGACGTTCTCACCGGCGAAGAGCTTGAGCAGCGCATCTGGAAACGCGCTGACCCCACCCCCGATCACGTCCTCGCGGGAGATCAGCCGTCCGTCGCTCATCCATCCGGCGATCTCTGCCGCGGCCTCGCCATAGCGGGCGGCGTAGTCGAACACGACGAAGCCGATCATCGACGCCCGGGCGACGAGCAGCGACATGTAGTTCGCCGGTCCTCGGACACCGTCGGTGCCGTTGTACTGAGAGACCGCGCCGCAGATGTCGATGCGCGCGCCGCGTGCCAGGCGCGTCAGCACCGCGTCGAGAATCTCGCCGCCGACGTTGTCGAAGTAGACATCGACGCCGTCGGGTGCGGCATCTCTGAGGGCGCGCCGCACGTCCTGCCCCTTGTAGTCGATGGCTGGGGATGGCAGATCGCGGTTTGACGGCGTCACGGTCACCTGGTAAGACTACTGCACCAGTAAGATTTATGTATCTATCCAGAGAGGCCTCATGTCGACCCCTTCCGCTCCGCCCACCCACACACCGACAGGCAGCGAACTAGATCGAGCTGATCGACCGAGCTTCGGCGCTCGCTCGAGAACTCGCGACCAGCACCGAGCGTGAGCGTGCGCTGCCGGCGACGCTCGTTGACGAGCTGTGTGCAACGGGGCTGATGCGCGGCTGTGTACCGTCGGCGCTCGGCGCGCTCGAAGCCCCACCGGCAACGACGTTGAGTGGCGCCGAGAGGATCGCGCGCGGCGACGCATCGGCTGGTTGGTGCGTGTCGATCGCAGCCACCAGCAGTCTTCTTTCAGCCTACCTTCCCGAGGAGGGGACCAGCGAGATCTTCGGCGATCCACGTACCGTGGCAGCCGGCGTGTGGGCGCCGCGCGGCAAGGCCACCGTCGTCGACGGTGGGTTGCGCGTCTCCGGCCGGTGGTCGTTCTGCAGCGGGATCTCTCATTCCGAGTGGCTGTTCGCGGGATGCGTGCTCGATGATCCGACAGCGGAGTGCCGAGGCTCCAATCCTGCGCGTCGTCGCGCTGCCGAAGGCCGAGATCGAGATTCTCGACACCTGGCACACGAGCGGCCTGCGAGGAACCGGCAGTCACGATGCGGTCGCGAACGAGCTCTTCGTCCCCAACCACCACGTCCTCTCCCTCGTCGACTCGGGGCCGCGGATCAACGCGCCGCTGTACCGCTTCCCGATCTTCGGCTTCTTCGCGCTCTCGATCGCGGCCGCCGCGCTGGGCAATGCGCGCGGCGCGATCGACGAGCTCAGCGAGCTGGCTGCGGGAAAGGTCGGTCAGGGCTCGAGCCGCGTTCTGGCCGAACGACCCGCAACCCAGGCCGCGGTCGGCGAGGCCGAGGCGGCCCTGCGGGCTGCGCGAGCCTTCTACTACGAGGCCATCGAGGAGGCATGGGCAGCCTCGCAGCTGGACCAGCCGGTCGAGGACTCGCTGCGCCTCGGGCTGCGCCTCGCCGCGACGTACGCGGTTAGGACCTCGGCGGAGGTGGCCCGCTCGATGTACGACCTCGGTGGGGGCACCGCGATCTATGAGGATTCGCCGCTGCAACGGCGGTTCCGCGACGCCCACGCCGCGACCGCCCACTTCCAGGTCAACCCTGCGATGTGGGAGCTCACCGGTCGCGTGCTGCTCGGCCTGCCGACCAAGACGGCACAGCTGTGAGCGAGCCTACGCGTGAGCACGCGGGCGATCTGCAGGTCGTGGCGCCGTACTGGCTGGACCGACCAGACGAGGAGGCCGTGGAGATCGCTGTCGAGGCGTGGCGCAACGGCTACGCCGCGATGTGGCTCGGTGAGATGGCAACCTTCGACGCGTTCGCGCTCGCGACCGCCGTCGGCCTGCGCGCGCCGGGGCTGGCACTGAAGATCGGGCCCCTGGCGCTCGGCGTTCGCAGCCCCGTCGCCCTGGCGCTCGGCCTTGCGTCGGTCGCGACGCTCACCGGCGCGCATGCCGATCTCGCTCTCGGGGCGTCCAGCCCGGAGATCGTCAGTGGATGGCACGACCGTCGCTGGACCGGCCTCGCTTCACGGGCGCGGGAGACGGTCGAGGCGGTCCGCTCGATCCTCGACGGCGAGCGCGCAGCGTACTCCGGCGATCATGTTCGCACTCATGGATTTCGCCTCCGCCAGCCCCAGCCGGACAGCAAGATCTCGCTCGCCGCCTTTGGGCCGGCGATGACGCGCGTTGGCGCCTGCGTGGCGGATGAGGTGGTGCTGAATCTGGTCACGCCCGAACACGTCGCCGAGGTTCGCGCGCTCGTCGATTCCGAAGCGCGCGCGCATCGGCGCACGCCGCCCGAGATCGCGGTTTGGGTGACCGTAGCGATGGATCCGGGACCGGCGACACTCGCGCAGATGGCTGGGCAGACCGCCGTCTACCTGCGCCCGCCAGGCTATGGCGAGATGTTCACCGAGCTGGGCTTCGGCTCGCTCGTCGAGCGAGCTCGCGCGGGCGTCAAGCGCAGCGAGCTCGCCAAGGAGATCGGCGTCGAGCTGCTCAGTCAGGTGTGCGCGATCGGCGCCAGCGGCGAGATCCAGACCTGTCTCGCCGCATACCTCGCGGCGGGAGCCGATCACGTCGGGATTGTGCCCGCCACTGCCGAAGACGCTGCCGGACAACGGGTCCTGGCCGCCCTGAGCCCCCGAACCGCGCCGGTGCATGCCACATGACGGACCGTCCAGGGCGCGTCGCTGACCCGCATGACCTGACCCACCGTCTGCAGGCCGATTCTGTCGGCAGGACCCTGAGCCTCGTCGGCGAGCGCTGGACGATCATGATCCTGCGTGAAACGTTTTTCGGCGTCCGCCGCTACGGACAGCTCGCGCGCAACCTCGGAATCCCGCGACCAACCCTCTCGCTTCGGCTGCGCAAGCTCGTCGACGCCGGGCTGCTCGACCGCGTCCTGTACTCGGCGGACCCGGAGCGCTACGAGTACCGCCTCACCCAAGCCGGACGCGATCTGTTCCCCGCGGTGATCGCGCTGATGCGCTGGGGCGACACGCACCTCGCCGGACCCGAGGGGCCCCCGATCGTCCTGCGCCATGAGAGCTGTGGCAAGCCGACCCACCCGCACCT
The DNA here is from genome assembly GCA_963722435.1 of uncultured Solirubrobacteraceae bacterium. Lineage (GTDB taxonomy): Bacteria > Actinomycetota > Thermoleophilia > Solirubrobacterales > Solirubrobacteraceae > Palsa-744. The sequence continues at coordinate 1,084,624 of CAVRKZ010000002.1, forward strand.
CACCTGCGACGTCTGCGGCGAGGAGATCAACACGCACAACGTCACCCCCGAACGCGGGCCTGGCTATACGGCCACGGTTCCCGACGCCGGGAAGCATGCGCGTCCCGCCAAAGCTGCCCGGCCGAGGAGAGGGTGAGGACAATGAGCGCAGGCAGCATCGCCGCAGCGTCGGGAGCGTCGTCATCGCCGCTCGGCTCATCGAACCGAGCGCAGGAACCGTCAGAGCGCAGCGCGGGCAACTGCCGTAAGCCCCGGGCCCCGCTGATCGTGGGCCTTGGCGGAACCGAGCGCGAGGGCAGTGTGACCGAGGCATGCCTGCGCGAGGCGTTGCTCGGCGCCGAGCGCAGCGGTGCTCGCGTCCAACTGTTCAGCGCCCGCTCCCTCGAGCTGCCCATGTACAACCCAACCGTCAGCGATCGCAGTCAACGGGCGCTCGCACTCATCGACGCAGTCCGCGAGTGCGACGGTCTCGTGCTGGGCTCGCCCGCCTATCACGGGGGACTGTCGGGGCTCGTCAAGAACGCGCTCGACTACCTCGAGGACCTGCACGACGACCCGCGTCCCTATCTTGACGGCCGCGCCGTCGGCTGCATCGTGTGCGCATACGGAGGGCAGGCGACCGCGACCACACTGAGCTCGCTTCGCAACATCATCCACGCCCTACGCGGGTGGCCGACACCACTCGGCGTCACCGTCTGCTCGAACTCCATACGCGCAAGCGACGGGACGGTCACCGACGAGCATCTCCGCTCGCGGCTGCGCATCATGGGCCAACAGGTGATCGAGTTCGCCCAGGCGCGTATGGCCTGAGCGCTTCGCAAAAGCTCAAGTAGAAGCCACAGACTTCGCGCCCCCGAGCCACCGCAAAAACCCCGGCCCTGAAACGGTTTTGCGAGACCGCCTCAAACCCAGCCCAGAGCGACGTTTTTGGCAATCTGCTTGATCCCTTGCGCGCGCAACTAGCGATTGGGGGCGCAAGAATATGCCGATTAGCAGGGCGTTTATGAGTGGAGCCAACCGGGATCGAACCGGTGACCTCCTGCTTGCAAATTGGGCAGATATCGTCGCGGTTGGTCGCCATTGGGCGTTGATGGCCGAACCTCAGGGGACTTCGGGCGGTGGCGACGCTCATTAGTGGCGGTTATTTTCCGTTCGTACTTGGTCCCTACTTGGTCCCAATACCGCTTCGGAAGCCGGCCGAGTACAAGTCGTGAGGTGCCTGCTTCGCGACTCCGGGCAGGGCGCCGGCCACCACTAGTAGGAGATCGAAGAGCCCTCGTTGCGGGCGTGCCCCAGCGGCCAACGAGCGCCCTGCTTTTGGCGAATCTGAGGGCTCGCGACCTGATCGCGTCTGAGGCCTGCTCTCCTACTAGCCCCGCGGACACTCCCCTACCCCACGATGGAACGGTCAATCGGCTGGTCCGGCTGACTGCCGCGACTCGTCTAGGACGCATGGTTGGCTGCGCTCTGTTTGGCCCCAGGCGCGCAACGGTGTCGGTGACGGTCTGAGCCAGGCTGAGTTTGACGGAGGTTCCGTGCCGCGGGTTCGTCCGCGGGGAAGGAGAGCCTTCTGTGATGGCAAGAGCGAGGAAGTACCCAGAGGAGCTGTTGGACCGTGGTGCTCGGCTGGTGTTCGAGTCTGGGCGTCCGATCGCGCATGTTGGTCGTGATCTTGGGATCGCGCCGGAGACGCTGCGGAAACATGTGCGTCGGGTCGAAGCGGATGAGGGCCGGCGCAAGGACGTCCTGACCAGTCAGGAGCGCGAGGAGATCAAAGCGCTACGTAAAGAGGTTGCTCAGCTGCGGCGAGCGAACGAGATCCTGAAGGCCGCGAGCGTGTTTTTCGCGGGCGAGCTCGACCCACACCGTCCGAAGTGAGCGCGTTCGTCGCGGAGCATCGCGCTCGTTTCGGGGTCAAGCCGATCTGCAGCGTCCTGGGCGTGTCGGCGTCCGCTTTCTATGAGCGCGCCAGCGGCCGCCGATCGCACAGGAGCATCGAGGACGAGCAGCTCCTCGGGCGGATCCGGGAGGTCCATGAGGCGAACTACTGCGCCTACGGCTACCGGCGGACCTGGAAGGCGCTGCTCAGGGCCGGCGAGGACGTCGGCCGTGACCGCGTCAAGCGGCTCATGCGCCTGCACGGGATTCAGGGCGCAAAGCGCCGCGGCAAGCCGTGGCGAACGACGCGGCCGGACCCGAAGGCTGCCCGGCCGGCTGACCTGGTCCAGCGGGAATTCGCCGCGGAGCGGCCCGATCAGATGTGGTTCGCCGACTTCACGTATCTGCGCTGCTGGGAGGGGCTGGTGTTCTTCGCGTTCGTGATCGACGCCTACAGCCGGCGGATCGTGGGCTGGCAGTTCGCGGCGCACATGCGCACCACGCTCGTCCTGGACGCGCTGCGGATGGCGCTTCACCAGCGGACATCCGGTGCCGATGTCGCGCTCATTCAACACACCGACGCCGGGAGTCAATACACCTCTTACGACTACACGCAGACGCTCGAGGATCACGGCGTTCTCGCCTCGATCGGGACGGTCGGCGACGCCTATGACAACGCTGTCGCTGAGAGCTTCGTTGACAGCTTCAAGACCGAGCTCATCACCGACCGAACCTGGGCCACCAGAACCCAGCTCGAGCTCGCCGTCGTTGAGTACGTCGCCTGGTTCAACAACGAGCGCCTGCACGAAATGCTCGACGACCGGCCACCGCGAGAAGTCGAGGAACTCTACGCTGCGAAAAGGGCAGTCATGACACCCACCCGATGAAAGTTGGGAACCTACAAAGCGAGTCCCCGTCGATCCCAGCCCGGCTCAGTCCGCTCAGCCTGATAGGGCGCGACGGCGGGTGTCTCGGCGCGGCCTTCGTGGTTCCGGGAGTCCGCGAGCGGGTGAGGTTCAGCGCCGGTCGGCCCAGTGGTGTTGGTCTTTGCTTGGGCGATTGCCGAGATGGCGTCGCGCGGCGGTACGGTGCAGGGCGATGGCTGTGTCAGATCCGCTCGAGTCGGGGTTTGCGGCGCTTGACGCGGGGCGGTATGAGCAGGCTCGTGCGGCGTTCGAGGCGGCGCTGGCCGGTGAGGCGTCTGCGGCCGGCTACGACGGGCTCGCACAGGCGCTGCGGTGGATGGGAGATGGTGCGGCGAGTCTCGCTGCGCGGGAGGCTGCGTACCGCTCGTATCGGGAGGGCGGTGATGCAGCACGGGCTGGTCTAACTGCGAGCTTCCTGGCATGGGACACACTGCTGTTACGGGGCGATTGGGCAGTCGTGCAGGGGTGGTTCGCGCGAGCCGAGCGGCTACTCGAGGATGCTCCGAGGAGTGTTGAGCGTGGCTGGTTGCTGTTCTTCCGAGCTCTGGTCGCGCTGAATACGTTTGCCGACGCTCATTCAGCTGAGCAGCAGGCGGATGAGGCCGCCATGCTGGGGTCCGAGCATCACGAGCTAGACCTCGAGCTCGGCGCCCGATCTGTGGGTGGGTTGGCGCGCGTGGCGTTGGGTGATGTGCGGGGCGGGATGCGCGAGCTGGACGAGGCGTCAGCGGCTGCGGTCGCGGGCGAGGTGCGCAATCCGATGATGGCGGCGCTGGTGTGGTGTAACGTCATTTACGGGTGCGAGCGGGTTCATGACGTGGAGCGGGCAGCGCAATGGTGTGCGACCGTGCGCGAGCTGGCCGAGCGAATTCAGAGTCGCCAGACGTTTGGCTTTTGCCGTAGCCATTACGCGCGGGTCTTGATCACGAGGGGCGATTGGCGGGAGGCAGAGGCCGAACTCGAGGTCGCGCACAGCGACTTTGCTGCGGCAGCGCCGGCTGGCGTGTATGAGTCGGCGCTGGCTCTCGCGGACCTGCGACGGCGGCAGGCGCGATTCGATGAGGCCGTCAGCTTATGCCGGAGCTGCGAGTGGCATGAGGGCGCGCAGCTGTGTTTGGCCGAGATCGCGTGGGATCGCGGTGATACGGCCGGCGCGCGTGAGCTGCTTGCCCGCCGGCAGCGTCGCCTGTCCGAGCAGGCCCGGATCAGCGATGCGGTTGGGCTTGAGCTCTCGGTCTGCCTGGCGATTGCCGAACGTAACAGCGCGTCCGCCACTGAGTCGAGCGAGGCGCTGACTGAGCTGGCCGCGGCGGTGGGCACTCCCGCTCTGCTCGGTCGCGCCCGGTTTGCGGCCGGCCTGGCGGCCACCTCGGCTGATCGTCAGGCAGCGCGGATCGCGCTCGAGGACGCGGTTGATGTGTTCGCCGGCGCATCGATGCCGTTTGAGTCTGCGCGCGCCCGTGTTGCCTTAGCCCGTCTGCTTGAGGCGGCGGATCGCGGTGAGGCTGCTGCTGCGCTGTGGGAGGGCGCCACGGAGATCTTCGTGAAGCTTGGGGTTCTTCGCGACCCACGGGAACTCGATCGCCCGCTGGCGTCGATCGTCCGTGTGCCGAGGGGCGAGCTAACCGCGCGCGAGCGTGAGGTTCTGGGTCTGATTGTGGATGGGCTATCGGATGAGGCGATCGCCGAGCGTTTGGTGTTGTCGCCGCACACGGTTCATCGTCATGTGGCCAACATCCGCTCGAAGCTGCGCCAGCCGTCCCGAGCCGCCGCTGCTGCCCAGGCGATTCGCGACGGACTGATTTAGCCGCCGTGGGTCGTGGTCGGGTCGGCATGGCCGGTTCGGGTCATTTCCCTGCAGATGGCCGGAAAGAGCGAAGCCGCCGTGTCTTTGCGGATGGAAGCTGTGGCGGTTGACCAAGGCCCGCGGGCCGAGCACGACGAGACATGTTTTGGAAATCCAACACTGAGCCAGTCAGGGGCGAGCATGAGTGCAACCAAGTCAGAGGCTGATCCGGTCGCCGCGCTGAAGGAGGCGCAGCGGATGATGTGGGCGGATGGGGACTATGCGGCGGTGGCCCGATTGATGGATGAGGTGCCGCCGGCGCACATGCTCTCGGTGGTGGGCGTAGACGCGGGCCATCGCGTGCTCGACGTTGCCACAGGGACGGGGAACGTGGCTTTGCGCGCCGCCCGCAGCGGGGCTCAGGTCACCGGGCTTGATCTGACCCCGGAGCTGCTCGACGTCGCGGCGGAGCGTGCGGCGGCACTTGGTACCGAGGTGGAGTGGGTCCAAGGCGACGCCGAGGCACTGCCATTCCCCGACCGCAGCTTCGACCGCGTGCTATCTGCGTTCGGGGTTCAGTTCGCGCCTCGCCATCAGATCACGGCGCGTGAACTGGTGCGGGTCTGCCGACCGGGCGGAGCGATCGCGCTGGCCAACTGGACCTCGGATGGGTTCGTCGGGCAGATGTTCGCGATCCTCGGGTGCTACCTCCCGGCGCCCCCTGCGTTCGCTTCCCCGCCCCCGCTGTGGGGCAGCGAGGAGCATGTCCGAAAGCTGTTCTCACCCTGGGCGGTCACATTCGAGTTCGAGCGTGGCCTCCTGGCGAACACGTTCGGGTCAGTTGAGGAGTGGCTGCAGTTCTACGAGACCAACTACGGCCCCACGATCCACGCCAAGGCCATCCTCGACGGCGCCGGCCGTTGGGGCGACTGCCGCGCCGAACTCGCAGACCTGTTCCGGTCGCAGAACCGCTCGACCGACGACGCGAGCGTTCGCATCGAGGCCGAGTACCTGCTGACTGTCGTGTGGCCTGAGTCCAGCCGTGGCGGGGACCCCGCGCCAGCGCGGTCGTGAACCTCGCTGAGTACACCGGCTGTGACGCGACCGAGCTGACGACGCTGCTGCGCCGCGGGCAAGTCACGGCCGGCGAGGTCCGCGAAGCGGCGTTGCGGGCGATCGAGCAGGTGAACCCGGAGCTCAATGCCGTGGTGCATGGGCCGTTCGAGGACGCCGCCGTGGCTGATGGGCCGTTCAGCGGCGTCCCGCTTGCTGTCAAGGACACGCTGGGGGAGGTGGGGCGTCCGTTCGAGTTCGGCAGCCGGCTGCTGGAGGGTCACGTCGCGCGACTCGACTCAACGCTCGCGGAGCGGTTCCGCGAGGCCGGTCTTGTCAGCCTCGTGCGGACGGCTACGCCGGAGTTCGCGTGCAACCTGGATACCTCGCCGGTCGTGAACGGTTCGACGCGGAACCCGTGGGCGCTCGATCGCAGCCCGGGCGGCTCGAGCGGCGGCTCGGCGGCACTTGTTGCGGCGAGGGCTGTGCCGATGGCCCATGGCGACGACGGCGCCGGCTCGATCCGACGGCCCGCCGGGTGGTGTGGACTCGTCGGCCTGAAGCCCTCGCGCGGCCGGGTCCCGATGGGCCCCTTGATCGGCGAGGTGCCCGGCGGACTCGCGCACAACTTTGCGCTCACCCGCTCGGTCCGCGATGCGGCCCGGCTATTGGACGCCGTCTGCGCGCCGGCTCCCGGCGATCGCTACTACGTGGCGGCGCCCCGGCGGCCGTTTGTCGAGGAGCTCGGCTCCGATCCGGGAAGGTTGCGTGTTGCCATTCACACCGAGTCGTTCTGGGGTCGGGACACCGAGCCTGAGACACGAACCGCGGTCGAGGCCGTCGGCCGCCAACTCGAGGAGCTCGGTCACAGCGTCGAACCAGCATGTGCGTCCGTTGATGCGGGAGCGCTACGCACGGCGCATCTGACCCTGTGGCCGTGGATCTTGGCGATGACTGCAACCGGCTTCGGCGCGCTCGTCGGCCGAGAGCCAAGCGAAGACAATGTCGAGGCCGCATCGCTTGCTTGCATCCGTCACGGCTTGGCGTTGACGGCGAGCGACGTCTCGACTGCGTTCGCGATCCAGAACGCCATCAGCCGCGCCTGGGGCGGGTTCCTGGATGACTACGACTTGTTTCTGTCCCCGACCAGCCCGACTGGACCACCGCAAGCCGGGTACCCGCCGCAGAACGACCCGAAGTACTCGACCGCCGAGGCGTGGATCGACGACGCGTTCGAGCTCATCCCGTTCACGCCGATCGCGAACACGACAGGGCAGCCTTCGATCAGCCTCCCGCTCGCGATGGCTACGGACGGGGTTCCGATCGGGGTGATGCTGACCGCGCAGACCCTCCGCGAGGACCTGCTGTTCAGCGTCGCTGCCCAGCTGGAGGAATCGACCCCGTGGGCCGACCGCAGGCCCGGACTCGCAGCCGGCTGACCACGTCTGAGCAACCCATCTGCAAAATGACAGCGCTGCTCGCTGCCCCACGCGCCTGAATCGCCAGCGATCACACAAGCGCATGATCAACTCGACCTCGCTGGTCGTCAGGACGACGAGCAACAGCGCCGGCCCGGACTGTCGGATCCTCGCAATGCGTAAGTACGCCCGGTGGCCGCGCCTGCCTACCGGCCTGGAGCACAACCGCGCTACCGATCGCCGAGCAAAGCGGCCGCGCAGGGCTCGTGACCGGTGTAGGCGTGGAGGAGCCGCGCTCGGGCCGGCTCGCGCCGGCCGACGCAGACATGCCTTCGTTGTCGTACGGGCATCTGCTCGGCGACTCCACGGGCCCTGCTCGGCGCGGACACCAGGTCGCTGGTGTCGTTGCCAGCCGCCGACTCTCGGTCGGACAAGGCCGTGCGACAAGCTCAGCTCGCTGAGGAGGCTCGCGCGAGTCCTGCTTTTCGGCGGGCACCGCGGCTTCGGTCGCTAGCGTGTCGTAGATGCCGACTAGACTGGCTTGGCTCGGTGACGGCGCGCCGCGCATGGAGGTCGCGCACGTTGAGCGGACCACCCCTGAGTTGGTGGCGTCTGGTACGCAACTCGGGAGTACCTATGAGCTGCGGTACCGGCTCGAGCAAAGAGAGCTGCGCCTCGATCTGGTCGGTGAGCGGACGCTCCAGCTCGAGCTCGACGGGACCGACTTCTTCGATCTCGGCTGGTCGCCACTGTTCAACTCGCTGCCTGTGATCCGAGACCGGCTACTCGAGCCTGGCCCACCCCGCGACTATCTCATGCGCTGGGTCGAGGTGCCGTCTCTTGAGGTCAGCGTGTCGCAGCAGCGCTACGAGCCTCTCGGGAACGGCATCGTTCGCTTCCGCGCGGGCGACTTCGTCAGCGACATCACCTTCGACCCGGACGGGTTCGTCGTGAACTACCCGGGGATCGGCGCGCGAGCGTAGCCCGCGCGGGCGTCGTTTACTCGGTACTCGGTCCAGCACGGATGCACGACCTGCTTGCACGCGGCGAGAAGCATCTCGCTGCTCACGATGAGCGTCTCGCGACGCGCGGACACGAGGGCGCTCGCGTTCTACCCCACGGCCGAGCGCTTACATGCGACGCGAGTCTGGCGAGAAGGGGGTTCTCGGCCGGCTCTCAGCCTCACGCCCGGCAGGCCTTGACACTGACCTAGCTAACGGTTATCCTCGCCCTCGCGACCTAGCTAGCCGTTAGCTAAGCGTCTTCTCCAATGTCCGAGCGACCAGAAATAGTCATCGCACCGGACTTCTCGTCGGGCTATCAGCTGAACGTCGTCCAAGAGGTGATGCTGGCGCTGTTGGCGCGAGAGGCTTCGCACGGCTATCAGCTGCGAGCGCAGCTGCACATGGCGCTCGGTCCGCTCGCCGATGCTCTGAACAGCGGACACATCTACGTCACGCTGAATCGGCTCGAGAAGTCAGGGCTCGTGACCTCCTCTCGCGTCGACCAGGCCGATCGCCCCGATCGCCGCGTCTTCGAGCTGACGGAGACTGGGCGCGCACGGGTACAGGCGTGGCTGACGGACACGAGCTGGCCGAAGCCGGCGCCTGCCGAGTTTCATCTCAAGCTCGTGGCCGCAGCGGCGGGTGGTCTGGCAGACCCAGTCGGGATCGTGGACGCGCAGCGCCACGAGCTTCTTCTCAGCCTGCGCGAAGCGCAACGGGCGGCCCTATCCGAGCCGGACGGCTCGGTGGCAGGGCTGCTGCTTGAGGGCGTGGTCCTGAGGTTGCAGGCGGACCTGCGCTGGCTGGAGGCGTGCGCGCAGCATTGGAACTCAAAGAAGGGAAGATGATCATGGACCTGGACCTCCCCGTGCTTTCGGCGCAAGAGCTGCACAAGCACTACGGCAAAGGCGCAGCGCTCGTCCGAGCTGTCGATGGCGTCAGCCTCGACGTTGCGCGGGGTGAATCGGTCGCGGTAGTGGGGCCGAGCGGCTGCGGCAAGTCGACGTTGCTTTACCTGCTCGGCGGTCTGGAGCGCCCCAGCAGCGGCATGCTACGACTCACCGACCACCAGCTCGAGCGGACGAGCGAGTCCGGGCTCGCAGAGGTTCGCCGCCACTCCCTCGGCTTTGTCTTCCAGGCCTTTCACCTCGTGGAGGAGCTCACGGCGCTCGAGAACGTCGAGCTGCCGGCGCTGCTCGCCGGCGCCTCTCCGCGCCACGCGCGAGTACGGGCACGCGAGCTGCTCGAGCAGGTCGGGCTCACCCAGCGGTCCGGCCACCTGCCCTCAGCGCTGTCCGGTGGGCAGCGCCAACGCGTCGCGGTGGCACGGGCGCTGACCAACGAACCGCTGATCGTACTCGCCGACGAGCCCACCGGGAATCTCGACAGCGCCGCGACCACCGACGTGCTGCGACTGTTCGAGCAGCTGCACGCCAACGGTCAGACGCTCGTGATCGTTACCCACGACGACCGGATCGCGGCCACCACGGACAGGCTGATCTCGATGCGAGACGGACAGTTCGTCGACGAGATGCTGTTGACGGGCGGCACGCAGAGGCCGCTGAGCACGATAACCGGACTGAACGGCTGAGCGCAATGGGACGCCTGCTCGTTATCTGGCGCCTCGCGATCGGCGACATCAAGCGCCGCCGCTCCCAATCGATGCTGCTCGTGATCCTGATTGCGACCACCACCACAGCGCTCACTCTCGGGCTCACCCTGCACAACGTCAGCAAGAACCCGTTCGCGCAGACGCGCGCTGAGACCAAGGGCCCCGACGTCGTCGCGCAGGTCGGCTACGCTCCCGGTGCCGGACGACCCTCCCCGAGCAGCTTCACGCCGCTGCTTCACTTCGCTGGCGTGGCGGCCACGGCCGGACCGTTCCCAATCGCGAACGTGCGATTGACCACATCCAAGACGGACCTAGGAGTTGAGGCGGAGGGTCGCGATGCGACCCCGGCGGCAGTCGACCAGCCCCTAGTGCTCGCGGGCGGCTGGATACGCCGTGGTGAAGCGGTGATCGAGCGGGGCCTGGCCGACTCACTCGGCCTCCACGTGGGTCAGACGATCCGCCTGAACGGTCACCCATTCCGTATCGCTGGGATCGCGATCACGGCCGCCCGGCCGTTCTACCCGGCGGCCGAGCCAGGCCTGGTCTGGGTCACCCGCACAGACGCCGAAGGGCTCGCAACCCACAGCGAACCGCTGGGCTACCTGCTCGACATCAAGCTGACCGATCCCGCGACGGCCCCGTCGTTCCCCTTCTCGCCCGCCGGCAACGCATTCCAGCAAGCCAGCGTTGCACGCAACGAGCCCTCTACGCTCGAACCGTGGCAGCGGGTCCAAAACAGCGACTACAGGGCGATCTCGCTCGACCAGAAAGTCCTGCTGATCGGCAGTTCGCTGCTTTCGATCCTGGCCATCGCCAGCATCGCCGTACTGGTCGGCGGGCGCATGGCCGAACAGACCAAGCGCGTCGGCCTGCTGAAGGCCCTGGGGGCGACCCCGGCGATGGTCGCCGCCGCCCTCCTGGCCGAGAACTTGCTGCTCGCCCTCACCGGCGCGCTCGTCGGCCTGATCGCCGGCGACCTGCTGGCACCCTCGCTGGTCAGCCCGGGAGAGGGACTGCTGAGCGCGACGGGAGCGCCGCAGGTCAATGCAAGCTCGGTACTGATCGTCATAGGCCTCGCCCTGACCGTCGCGGCGGCGGCGACGCTCGCTCCGGCCATCCACGGTGCGCGCACGAGCACGCTCACGGCACTCAACGACCCCGTCCATCCGCCGACGCGCCACCGGGCGCTGATTGCCGCCTCTAGGTGGCTGCCAGTGCCGATGCTGCTCGGCTTGAGACTGGTCGCCCGCCGGCCCCGCAGAGCCATGCTGACGGCCACGAGCCTGATGATCGCCGTCGCGATGGTCGTGACCGCGCTAACCGTGCAGCACGACCTCAACGTCACCGGCAAGACACCGACGGTTGGATTCTTCGTAGCGTCGGCCAGCGGCGTGCTCGCCAACCATGTCCTCGTGCCGCTGAGCGTGACCCTCGTCATCCTCGCTGCCGTCAGCGCTGCGTTCGCCGCCTGGGCGACCGTGATCGACGCCCGCACCTCGACCGCGCTAGCCCGCTCGCTGGGAGCCACGCCGAGGCAGATCGTCGGCGGCCTGGCTGCCGCCCAGCTGCTTCCCGGGCTGATCGCGGCGGTCATCGGCATCCCCGCCGGCCTGCTGCTCTACGAGCTCGCCGGAGGACACCTCTCAGAGGCCAAACCACCTCTGCCGATGCTTCTCGCCATCATCCCGGGCACCCTCATCGCCGTCGCAGCGCTGACCGCCATACCTGCCCGCATCGGAGCCCACCGACCAGTCGCCGATGTCCTACGAGCCGACTAGGCGCGAGGACAACGCGAGCGACTCCACACTGCGCACAAGGCCGTGAAGCGAGCCGGGCTGCCGGCTCGTGCGCAAAAGCGAGCGCGCATCCTAAGCCCGCTTTGCCACCAGTTCGAGCATGTCGGCCGCACCCCCGACGTCCCTGCCTTGCGCGGAAAGCGGCGCCGCTACCACGCTGCAGTCGAGTCAACCATGTGTCTCTGCCATCTACTTGATCCCTTGCGCGCGCAACTAGCGATTGGGGCGCAAGAAACGTACCGATTAGCAGGACGTTTATGAGTGGAGCCAACCGGGATCGAACCGGTGACCTCCTGCTTGCAAATTGAGTCGCGCGGGAACTGGGCTCGACTGGATTCGCGTACCTGAGCAGGGATTTCTCGGTCAGATCGGAACGGTCGTGACGGCGGCATAGGCCCCGATGTACCTGGATATGGGGCCTTTCGGGCACAAATACGGACTTGTGCCCAACGGGCCGCGCGAAGGCGCGGGGTGTCGCGGGCAGTTGCGTCATGCGCGCAGTTTCGTCCCGAGCGCCAGCCCGAGGCGAGGCTCGCCGGACGCTCGCTTAGCTCTAAAGGCGGCGGTCAGTGCTCTCCGTTGTTACGCCGTGAGGAGGGAAGTCGTTGGTCTCGGTCGGCACGTAGACGACGAAGGTGCTGCCTTTTTGGGGGGTGCTGGTGAGGGTGATTTCGCCTTGAAGCAGACCTACGAGCCGGGCGCTGAGCGACAGGCCGAGCCCGGCGCCGCTGTAGTGGCGAGCGGTTGAGCCGTCCCCCTGTACGAAATCCTCAAAGATGCACTGGTGGATCTCGGGAGCCATGCCGATGCCGGTGTCGCTGATGGCGAACGCGATGACCGCGCCCGCCCTAGAGAGCACGTCGTGAGCGGTGTCCCAGCCGTTTACGGGCGCGCTGATGCTCACTGCCACGGCGCCATGCTCGGTGAACTTGAAGGCATTAGAAATGAGATTGGTGAGCACTTGGCCCAGAAGCGCTCTGTCGGTGGCGATGTGCTCCGGAAGATCGCTGGCCAACTCGACTGAGAACCGCAGATGCTTCTCGTGAGCCAGACGGTCGAACTCGTGGTGCAAGGCGTCGCGGATCTCAATCAGCGCGACGTTCCCGATCTGAGCGATGGCCGTGCTCGACTCACCTGGGCGAGATCCAAGATACCTTTGAGAAGCCCCAGCAGATCGGAGCCCGATGCGTGGATCGCCCTGGCATACCCGACCTCCTCCGCGGTCAGGGTTCCCCCGCTGTTCTCGCTCAGGATACCGGCGAGGATCAGCATGCTGTTGAGCGGAGTACGCAGCTCGTGCGACATGTTCGAAAAGAACTCTGTCTTGTACCTCAGCGCCGTTTCGAGCTGCGCCGCCTTCGCGTCCACCATCCGCTTGGCTTCTTCGAGCTCATGCAGTTTGCGTAGCTCATCAGTGATGTCGCTCGACATCAGCAAAAAGCCGATCGGCTGCCCATCCTCGGTGCAGCGGCGTGTCATCACGACCCGGGCGGTGAAACCCGTGCCGTCCTTGCGTACCCGGTCGACGATCCCCTCCCATTTACCGTGCTCGGATGCGTGATCCATCATTGCCTGGGGCATTCCACTGCGCGCGTCGCGCTCGACGTGCAGCACAGCCTTATGACGTCCAACGATCTCGCCAGAGTCATAGCCATACAGCCGGCGTGCTCCCTCGTTCCAAAGCACGATCACGCCCTGCGAGTCGATCGCGATTATCGAATACTCAGTCGAAGCCTCAAGCACGTTCCCGATGAACGCATGGGCTCCGGCCACGCTGCTAATCAGTTCGGCATCGTGCAGTCGCCCGCTGAGATGGCCCTTTGGAACAGCCTCCATGCGCCAGGCGACCCGCTTCCCAATAGATGATCGGTGCGAGACTCGCCTCGCGCCATCTCTGGAAGCGCATCGGCCTCGCGGCGGCTGAGCATTAGCGATCATCCAAACATCCGACGTCTCCGGAGGGATCTGCCTGGAGTAGGGATAGGTGCCGCTATCGGTGTGAGGTGGAAGTCCGAGACCGCTCGGGGCGAGTGCTTCCGTGCGGACGCGAGCGTCTCGATGAAGACCGCCGGGACTGCTGAGATGGACGATTTGCGGTCACCAACCGAGTGGGCGGCGACGCTGCCGCAATCGCGTGGGAGCGAGCGCGATCTGACGGGCGCAGTCGTATTCGTCGTTCACGTCGCACAACGGCCGGTTTGGAGACCCGTCGGCGCGCTATCGCGCACGAATGGGGTCTCGTCCGAAGCCACAGGTCCCGGATCAAAACATGCACCTTTGCAGGCGCTTTCTCCAGTGGAGCCAACCGGGATCGAACCGGTGACCTCCTGCTTGCAAATTGGGCGGAGCTCGTAATCGGTGGTCGCCATTGGGCGTCATTGGCGCAACTTATTGGTCCGAAGCGGGGCGGCGACGCTCATAGACGGCGGTAGTTTTCCGTTCCTACTTGGTCCCTACTTGGTCCCTGTACTGCTTCCGAGGGTGCTGTCGCTCAAGAATGGAGCGGGCTCAGTGCCGAACGCGAATGAGGGCCGGGGCTGCCGAGGTGACCGCATAGAGCATTGCGTCCGCGCTTATTCCGGCGGCGACCCGGCTGGCGTCGCGACCCGCACGATGCCGAGGATCCACGAAGTCGGCACTGCGCCCCAGTAGCGGCTGTCGTCGGATTCGCCTCGGTTGTCGCCGAGCATGTACCAGCGTTCTGCGGGGATCTTGATGGGCGTCAGGAAGTTGCACTCGGGGCTCGTACCGCACGGTTTGATGTAGGAGTCCGCCTCCCGAGCGAAGCTGCTTGCGCCGACTGCCTTGCGATAGACATGGCCTTCGCGGATATATATTTCGTCGCCCGGCCCGGCGACGATGCGCTTGATGAACTTCTCGGTCGATGGCGTCGGCAGCGCCACGGCGCATGCGGCTCCGCCGACCCTGACCACGTGGGGCGTCGGGCCGCACTCCTCTACCACCGCGCCTTCGGGCGGGTGGAAGATGACGATCTCGCCGACCTTCGGGGTACCCGTCGAGACGACCACGCGGGCGCCGATGCTCAGCGTGGGTTCCATCGAGCCAGACGGCACCCTGTACACCCGTTCTGGACGCAGCTGCAAGGCTTTTGCCCCAGAACTGGCATGCACTAGCCCGGGACTCGTGGTCACCAGGGTCACGCTCTTGCTTCCACATGCAGAGAGCAGACCAACCGCAAGGCCGACCGCGGATATGCCAACTCGGTTCATGTCGAAACGGTACAGCCGGTGCCGGGATAATCGCTATGCCGCTGGCGCGGACGCACGTCCGAGCGCCACGAGAACGCTTTCCGCCGCTTCGAACAGAGGCCTCAGCGCCGGGTCCGTGAGCTGGACCTCGGGCGGCAGGGCCTTCCTGGCGAGCACCCGGTCAGCATGGTCCTCATATGGCTTGAGTCGGTGCGCGACGAGCGCGGTCAGGTTGAAGAGATTGCCTATCGGTTCGTGCGGTTCGGGCTCGATCGTGGTTATCCCCGACACGACTTGCCTCCGGTGAAAGAACTGCTTTGTGCCGGGAGATACCGCTGTGTAGCCGCTGGCAACCCAGAACTTCAGATCCGAGCACAGATCGGGGAACGGGATCGCCGACTGCGCGGCCTCTTCGATCGCCAAGTCACGTAGCAGTCGTGTCAGGCTTGGGCTACTCCAGCGCAGACGTCCTACGGTCCGGGCGAACCGCGCGAGCACTGGATGCTCGACGCGTTCCCCAGCGCCAAACGTGGCGCTCAGTAGCTCCTCCTCAATCTCACGCGTGGACGCGTTGGTCTTTTCACCTTTCGTATGGGGCGGGGCGCCTGCTAGCACGTCTGGGCATTCAGTTTTGACCGCGGTTGCCAGTTCACCGATCGCCTTGAGTTCGGTCGGCTTATCCATATTGATCGTGCGCTCCAAGGCGATCCTTGCCTGCAAGTAGGCGTGCGTTGCGGCTGCGTCGCTCGCGCTGACCCGTGCGAGAGCTGGTGTCGCCGAGCACACGATCGCTCCGAGCGTGAGGAGCAAGAGCCAGCTGAGCCGTTGCATAGGGCGCCAAGTCTCGCAGCTCGACGGACACCGTTTGGTCTGACCTACCCGACACGACAACGCCGACTGAGCTGTTGGGCGGTGGCGGCCCCCGTTGGTCGCGGTTGTTTTCCGGCTGTACTTGATCACAAGCCCGCTTTCTAGCTCGATGTATCAGTGTCGTGGGTTGCCTCCTTCGCGTCAGATGCGGCAGCGACCGGGAGTCGGGCGGGACTGTCGCGTCCGCATCGGTCGTCTGCGAGCGCCTTGGACGAGCGCTCGCTCGTGGCTCGAAAGCAGCGGTGTGTCGCTTACGCTGGCACCGCGCCAAGCGGGAGCGGGCTAGGAGTCCTTTGAGCTAACGAGGAGCCAGCTGAAAGATCGGGATGACCCATCCGGCCTTCCCGGCCTGCTCACGGTAGTCGGTGTACTCAGGGAAGACACGGTCAGCAAGACTCCACAATCGTTGTCGCTCAGCCTCGTCCTCCACGATCTCGGCGTGAAACGGCAGGCCGCCAAAAATGGTGTCGGGATGCTTGCGGAGGTTGTGGTACCAGGCTGGGTTCGTCGGCCACCCCCGCTTCGACGCGATGATCGTCACCCGATCGCCGTCGTGCCCGGACCAGCCTCAGCCCATCTCAGCCGAGCACTGACGAGCAATGCACCGGCGACCCTTCGTCGTAAAACGGCTCGATGGGCGCAGTGCCTGACGCCGGTCCCCCGTAGGGCGCACCATCCGTGAAGCGATAGCGCGCGCGAGAATAGTAGAGGGTCCCTTCGCAGCGAACGATATCGGCGAGCGTGAGCGTGCCGGGAAAGGCATGAAATGACGATTCGGCGCAGTTCGGCACGCAGTTGTGCGTGTGGAGCTCCACAGTCGCTGTTGCTGTTTTCCCGCCGTACATGCGGTAGACGATGTTGCTTGCCCACAGCCCGCCATCCCCGCACGCGAGCGTGATCTTTGCCGGCCGGTACTCGCGACCGCTACATGCTTCGTATGCGACGTAGACGCGGCCACCGTGGAACCGTGGGTCGGCGTTAACTGACGCTGCGAACAGCGGTCCAGCCACGATGGTAAGGAGCATCAACATAGTGACTACATAGCGCTTCACCTGCCGGCTCCCCGATCGCCGGGCAGTGCGAGCGTCACATTACCGCCAGCGCGTCTACCTAAGACGCTGCAAATCGCGAACACCGGCTCGGTGCGCGCTAGCACTCAGGCACAGCCGGATCCACGAACGGGGTGCCGATCAGGCTCCCCGATGTCTCACCGTTGTTATAGAACGCGTCGGCCGAGACGTAATACCCGTAATTCCATGGGCTCGAGCCGACCAGATACCAGTAGGTGTTGCCATCCGTCACCCTGAACCCGCTGACCCAGCAAGCGATCTGAACGGTCTGGTTGGAGGCGATCTCTGGGCCTTCGGCGCCTCCCGCATCGGCGTAGTCACTCCACGTGTGAGCCACGCTCCCGGTTGTCTCGGCATACGTCGGCTCGGCTCCGGGACTCGAGCACTCAGGCACAGCCGGATCCACGAACGGGGTGCCGATCAGGCTCCCCGATGTCTCACCGTTGTTATAGAACGCGTCGGCCGAGACGTAATACCCGTAATTCCATGGGCTCGAGCCGACCAGATACCAGTAGGTGTTGCCATCCGTCACCCTGAACCCGCTGACCCAGCAAGCGATCTGAACGGTCTGGTTGGAGGCGATCTCTGGGCCTTCGGCGCCTCCCGCATCGGCGTAGTCAGTCCACGTGTGAGCCACGCTCCCGGTTGTCTCGGCGTGCGTCGTTGGGGTTCCTCCACCAGGCGAGCCGCCACCTCCACCAGGCGAGCCGCCACCTCCACCAGGCGAGCCGCCACCGCCGGCGCCTTCACCGCCACTGCCACCGGGCCCGGGGTTGGATAGTGGCCAGACGAGCGAATCGATCCACCCGAGCACCGACGACGGCGAAGTAGCAGCCTGAAGCTCAGGAAGGCTGGTGTCGAGATAGCCCGATACGACAGCGAGCAGATGCCACCCACCGTCGCGCCATCCGACCCACGCCCCTCCGCTGTCGCCGCCCGTGATGGTGTTGGAGTTAGCCCAGGGCGCCCGCGTGAAGCACACATCGCCTGCCTTCTGGCAGTAGTTGGCCTCCTCCCATGCCCCGTTGGGGCTCTTGGCCAGATCCGAGGGCTGGTGGCCGTACGCGATCTGCCAGCCGTAGCCGAAGACCGTGACACCGCGTGACCGGAAGTAGGCGATGTCGCTTGCCGAGCCAAGCGGCAGCGTCGACGCGCCGTATCGCTCAACGGCGTCGACACTGAGGCGAACGAGTCCGACGTCCGGATAGACCACCTTGCCCGGGTGCGCGGCAAAGGCCGCCGCAAAGCCGGGTGCAGCGTACAGCTTGCTCGCCGGAATCGCCGCACCCGCAATATGCACCACATACCCGGACACACGCGCGCCGTCGACGCAATGGCCAGCCGTAATGACCCACATGGGTGCGATCAGCTCGCCTGTGCACCAATAATGGTCATTGTCGTATGTGAGCTTGGCTGCCCAGCCCGGTGGTGGCCTTTGGATCGTCCCGCCCGTCATCGCCGTAGCCGGCGATGCTCCAACGACGAACGTGAGCGTCAACATAGCCGTCGCCGCTATCCACAACCGAGATCCCCCCGTCAGGTGTTCTCTAGCGCCCAAGACCATCGTGGGCGCTAGCGTACCTCAAGCATGTTGCCCTTTGTCGCATCGGACGGGTGAGGGACGACTGACCTCCACGGGCATTCCGGCGCTGTACCTCGCGAGACCCACGTCCCAGCCGATCGTGTAGGTTGCGCCTGTGCACGTCAACTCGGCGGTCAGCGGTGCCACCATCGCTTACCTATTTCTCAGCCTGGCCCCGGCCAGCGGAGCGGCATCCGCGAACATTGCAGCCACGTGCGCCCCTTTTCGCGCCGGAGCCGGTGGAACCCCGCCCTTTGTTGGTCAATTCACGACTAGCGGCATCAGCTGCAGCGACGCCAGGCAGCTTATCGCGCGCGGCCACGGCGGGCCGTCTGCCGCTATTCGCGCCGGGTGGTCGTGCCGCGACCTTGGGTTCACCGACTCCAGTCATGAGGACACGGCCTACGGGTGTGTCCATCATCGACAATCGTTCCGCTGGGCAGCTGGCGTCTGATGTGCGCTGCCACTCGGGGACTGGCTGCCAGCTATCGCGCCGCTCGGAGATGACGTGCTGTACTTCATTCAACCAGACGGCGCCGGCCGGCGTGGCCTGAGGTGAGCTATCGCCTCTTACTGCGATGGTGTCGCGGCGCGGCACGCCATACCTCACCGTGGAATGCGATCTGCTGGAAGGGTACGCCGTGGAGTGTCGCGGCTATGGACAGGTAGTTGCGCCCGGAGGCTAGCTTGCTCACGGGAACACGGTACTCGCCGCTCGCACCGAGGTTGCCAGCGATGCCGACACCCTCCTGATACGGCTGTGAGCGTCTGAGGATCGAGATCCGCACTTCAGGTGGGAGATCGCTCGAGTTCCATCGTAACAGCACGCTGCCACCTGACCCCAGGGGATGATGTTTGGAGCCGCCCGCCGAGATAGGTGAGGTGCGGATGAGCCTCAGGGAGCCGACGGTCTGCGCGCTTACGCGCAGCAGACCCTGAGTACCGGTGCTTGTGAGATGCCACCGTCCGGCACGCGGGTCAAGGACGGCGACGGTCAGGAGCCCAAACTGTGGCTGGCTCGTGAAGATCACCGAACGGGTCGAGCGACCTGAGCTGTAGATTTTGCTGTTGGGTGCGCGCAAGGTGACTTCAGGAGCCCCTTCAGAGGCGGTGATCGCCAGAAGGAGGGCACTTCGCCCTCGCGGAACACGCAGCGTCGCCGACTCTCCCGCGGCGGTCACGCCCGACACGGTGATGAGCTTGCTCGGTTCGCCTCCGAGGATGGCAGGAACGTCGAGTTTGCCGATCTGGCTCCAGGTCCCCGCGAGAGCCATTGTCTTGCATATCGCGTGGAACGGACCACAGACTGTGCCGCTGGCTCCCATGCCCTTGTCGGAGACAATGACTTCACCGCTGCCGGAAAGCCCGAACAGCTTTAGGGAGCCGCCCTCAACAGCGGTGAAGTGCTTCGAAGTGAAGCCAGCGCCGCCGCTCGCCTTCAGGGAGACCCCGGGCAGAGAGCCTTCGATCGAAGCGGTCCCGACCGCCGAGAACGGGTTCAGGCCCAGCTGCAGATGCAACTGGCCATGAAGCGGGCTGTGTTCCTTCAGGGCGAGGCTCACGGCGCCGTCCAGGCTCACCGAGCCGCCGAAGTTCACGGTGACCGCCACGTTGTCCAAGTAGAACGGCTCGAACGGCAACTTCGGTACTCCCCAGTAGCCGGCAGTGCTCGCGTCGATCTTCAGCGGCCCGGTCGCTAGGCCGCTGAACCCGCCTCCGAATTCGCTGAAGAAGAACCCTGAGTCCCCCAGCGGCACGTTCGCGCCACCGATGCTGACCTGTAGCGAGTTGAGTGATCCGCCGACGAGACTGCCCGACGCGTGCAGGGACCCGATCGGGACTTCCAGACCGCCGGAAGCCGTCCACGTGTCTGTCGGCTCCTGGTAGCTCAGTTCTAGGCCTTCAAACTTCCACCCCTTGCCGAGCGAGATAGCTCCAAACTTCACCGAGCCGCCAAGGGCCACGACCGGCGCCTTGGAACCTGCGTAGAAGCCCAGGCTGAGGGACCCGGAGTCCTCGGCTTTGCCCAGCATCGACAGGTCAAGCGACGCCGCCCCGATCAGACCGCCTCCCATTTCGCCGTCGAGGTAAAGGGCGACGCTGCCACTGGTGGCGATAGAGAAGGGGATGCCGCCCACACGGAGCGTGCCAAGAGGACCAAGGCTCGCGCCGGTCAGGGAGACCTTTGCTAAGCCGCCTTTGCCCGAGATCGGATCCGCCGTGCCGGCACATTCGATCGAGAACGCGGCGTTACCTAGCGAAACCGGGCCGCCGCTACGTAGAAGCGAGATCGCTGCGGGAGTCGCAGTCGAGATCTCCTTGGTTTCCTCGTCGATGGTGACGGGACCATTTCCAACCCCGACCCCACCGTCGAGCACCACGTTTCCGCTTGCGGTCAGTTCGTTGCTAGTCCCCGACACGGATTCTGCGCAGACCACGACGACGCCGACCTTCACCGTGTGGTAGCCGCAGTGACCGCTCGCGCCGACGGCCGGGTTGCTGTGGGGAAGGTTGTCCGGATCCCACTGCTGAGCCAGCTCGTTGTACCAAAGCTTGTCCAGCCAGTCATTGCCCGACGGGAAAGCGACTCCGATGTCGTCGGTGTCGAACCCGTTGTAGATGATCAGCCCACCATCGGCGGCGTAACCATCCACCAGGCCGCCGACCTCTTGATCGTTCGTGGCAACGATGTCCTCATCCCAACGCGGATCGCTGGTGACTAGCACGTTGGCGTCGCCGACCGCGTCGCTGTTGCCTGGAAATTCGTGGACATCCACGTAGTACGGCGATGACGGTTCGTTGCTGACCAGCGTGTTGTTCTCAACGATTTCTGCTTCTCCGTCGGTGTGCCCACAGTTCTCGCATGACGCCCCGCTCTGCGCAGGAACAGGCAACCAGGAGTAGTCGTTGCCTTCGGTCCCGTCTGCATCGTGGATGATGAGCTTCCCGCCGCTCGTCACAAAGCTCGAGAGGGCCTGCTTTTGCGCTTCAGAGAGCGAGCTCGTGAACACCTGGTTGAGAACGACCGTGTCGTACCGCGCGAGAACCGCTGGTTCGATGGATTCCTGTTCCAGGTCCGTGAAGCTGAACTGTTCAAACGAGTCCGCAGGGGATCCGTCGACTACCCCGGATGTCTGAAGTGTCCCGGCGGATTCCGTGCCGCCCCCGAGGATGATCGCGACGTTCCTACTCTTCTCAGAGAGCGCTGATGCCGGAGCGGCAGCGACGAGTCCCGCCACGACGACCACGAGTACGGTCATGATCACGCGCCGACCCGACCTGCTGCCGATCATCATCCCTGCCCCCCTTCTAGCTAAATTCGGATGGCCGGTCACAATACACAAGTGACACGAAGGCTCGCCACGAGAGGAGTCGCCAAAGCCCGATCCGTGATCGCCCGGACAGCTTGCCAAGCAGGTCCTATAGCGTCCCCGCCGACGCGAAAACCAGACTAACGCTCTGCCAGGGCCGCTGTCAACATGGTTCGCGGATGAGGTCGGGCGTGTGCACGCGTGGTTTCGTGGCGCCATCCTGGTGGAGCGGAGGTCTCAGTGCTCGCCAGACTTCGAAACGCGTTGAGCAGCCCGTCAACCCTGCCCCGACAAGTTAGACTCCGCGCCATGTACCCCTCACGCATGCGCGCACAAAGAGCTCGGACGACGCTCGCGCTCGGTGTGGCGCTCGCGACGCTAGCGCTCTCCATCTCGGCGGCGTCAGTAGCGGCTCAACCGGCTGGCAGCGTCGCGAGTACGAGGTTGGGGGGAGTGATCACACTGTCCGGGCGGGTCGGGCCGCTCCGTATAAATGTCTCCTCCTCTACGGAAATCACACACGCTCTAGGTGCCCCCGTCGTAGAAATGACCGGAGGAGTAGCCCCAGGTCTTTCGCAATATCTTGGTCTTGGCTACGACTGCCGCGGCTCGCAGATCTATCAATGCAGCACGGTCTACTACGTGAGCCAGACGACCAACCGCCTTGAGTCGTTCTCGACAACTTCGCGCACCTACCGACTCTCTAGCGGCGTCCGCGTCGGTATGTCTGGTAGTGAGGCTTCGCGGCTGGCGCATCAGCGAGATCTGGGTGGCTGTACGCAGGGGATCGCCTTGTACACTCCGGCTGTGGAGACTTACGTCGCAACTAAGGGTGGAGCGACGAGAGAGGAACCGGGGGCACTGGTGGTCACTGGCGGCCAGGTCATCTCGATCACCCTTGAAGACCGACATCACGGTGTCGGCGCCCTGTTCTGCTGAAAGACGAATCTCCCGTCCAGAATGCTGATCAAACGGCTTTAGAAGGCGTAGCCGAGGATCGGAAACGCGATGTCACGCGCCCATGGACGTTGTAGCTGCGTTCGACAACCGAGCGTTCAGCACCCCCGTAGGCATAGTCGGGGCATCCCCCGAGCTGGAGGATAGTCTGATGGATAGTCTCGGGGGCCAGATCAAGCCCCAGGCGATCGTTTTCGCCGCTGCCCAGGACAAAACCCCTGCCGCCTCTAGCTCTGAGTCCCGATTGTGCAGGGCTTCGAGCACCCAAGGGCTCGATCTTGTCAGTGCGTGCTCATGCGGATCGTTGGCTTGAACGGCGGCGAGTAGACTTGCGGGGGTACGCGGCGTCGCGCTCGTGATCCTCGTGTTTTTCGCCGCTGGTTACGGATTTGGCCGCCTGTTTCTCTAAACTCGTCCCGGCCGATGCCACCTATCGCGTATTTCGGAATCGAAAGCAGCGGGCTGAATCTCGTCATCGATCTGCTGATCCTTTTCATCGTCGTCCTGTACTTCTCGCTGATCTACTGGACGTTGGCGGATGCGCGGCGCAGGATCGAGGACCCGATGCTGGTCGGCTGCGCGTTCGTCGCAGCGCTGTTCCCGTTCGTCGGCCCGATCGTCTACCTCGTCGTGCGTCCCCCCGAGTACCTCGAGGACCTGCGCGAGCGCGAACTGGAGATGCAGGCGGCGCAAGCCCGCGTGCGCGAGCTCGAGCACTCCCTGTGCCCACATTGCAGCTACCGCGTCGAGTCCGACTTCCTGCGCTGCCCAAGCTGTCTGCGCAAGCTCAAGGAGCGCTGCGCCAGGTGCTCGCGGCCGCTCGATGAGGCGTGGACGATCTGTCCCTACTGCGAAGCGGACGTGCCAGGCATCGCACCGTCGCGCGCGCGCCGCCGTCGCCCCGCGCCCGTGATCGAGAGCGAGCTGGACGAGCTGGACGGCGCATCCGTATCGGAGGGCCTGACGAGCGAGACGCAGGAGCGAGCAGCCCTCCTCAGCGATTCTGCGGCGCGCCCACGCGGCTCCTCGCGCCCCGGCCGCGCTGGCTCGCGGCCGCGGCCGAGCGCCTAGGGAACGGGCGGGGACGGCGGCGAGAGGAGCATCTAACGCACGGCTAAAGCCTTCTGCGCGAGCTCCAGCCGCCCGCGAGGTCGATCACATTGGGTGCTTGCTCGCCTGAAGTAACCGCGCCCGCCCGCGACCAAGTACCAGACCCGCTCCTCGACTACCGGCAGGTATCGGGTCGTCCAGCTGTCCCGTTAGTCATGTCTCTACTTGCCCGGCGTTCCGGAGTGATGTTCGGGCTCGATCGTTTCGGGTGCGCCAGGGTCTTCAGGATAGGAGCTGGCTTCTCCGGCGGATGATGCTGACGATCCGGTATCAGTAGCCGGCACGGACGCTCCCGCCACGCGCTCCTTGATGGTCTCTACCGCTTCGTAAGCTTCTTGAATTCGTGCTTGCGGAATGCCCCCAGCCTCCGCGACGGCTAGTAGGCTCTGAAACGCTTCGAGGGATGCTTGGGCCGTCTGGGCGTAGAGAAGGATGTCGAGACCAGCCTTCATTGCACGCTGTCCCGGCGTGGCTTCGTTTGCGAGCGCCGCAGCTTGAAGATCGTCGCTTATCGTTATCGGGTGCCCCCCCGTGGCGAGCGGTAGCTCGGTGTCGTAGATCTCAGGCGATAGAACCGCTGGAACCGATGTGCCCGTCAGGTTCGGATATATCGCGCTGTTAACCATCACGAGGCCGTCGAGGCTGTTCCCGCACGCGATATATGGCTGATAGTCCCTGTGGATCTCGGCTGCGGTCGCGTTCACGGTCGTGGGTTGCACGTCAGTGCTCGTCAACGCGCGGCCAAGCCCCGGAAAATGCTTCAGCGTAAAGGCGACGCCTTGGCTAGCGATTCCTGCAGCAAAGGCACAGGCACGTTCGGCAACTTGGGTTGGATTAGATCCGAACGATCTCGTGCCGAGCCACGAGTTCGGGATCCGGACGACGTCTGCCACCGGTGCAAGGTCGACGTTGATTCCCACGGCTCGCAGCGCTGCTCCCGTGGCGGCGCCTTCTGCCTCTGCGACAGCAGTTGATCGCATTTCGGCGGCTGCGAGCTCAGGAGGAGCCCACGCCAGGCGCTTGACTTCGCCGCCCTCTTGATCGGTCATAATGAGCAGTGGCGGGTTTCCACCTTCCTTCGCGGTGCGCTGTAATTGCTGGTCCAGCTCGTGAGTTGCAGCTTCGCCACCGCCGACGTTTTCTGTGAAGAGGATTACTCCACCAAGCTCCCCCGATCTGATTTGATCGAGGAAGGCCGCTGGCGGGACTGGTCCCGCAAAGCGTCCCACGATCGTCTGCCCAATCATGTGCGCGAGCGTCGGAGCGCGAGACGCCGAGGGGCTGGCCGCGCGCGTCGTTGCTCGATGCGGCTCGGCATCGGGTTTGGTCGCCGGCGTTGAGTGGGCGGCGGCGGCCGGAGAGGTGGTGGGAGCGGATCGTACAGTAGGTACAGTCGCTTCGCCGCAGCCGGCGAGCGTGAGCGTCGCTGCCGCAAATGCGGCAGCTGCTGATCTTCGATGGTGGCTACCCAAGACGAAGCTGCTCCTTGAGGTGAATCACTCGATTTGCGGCGGCCAAGATCAGTGATCCGGGAAGTGCGCCAGCTCGTGTGGCGCTCGTGATTGCGCTGTAAGCGCGTTCCGAGCCGGATTCATGCTCGGCAAACATAAGAATGTCATCGCCCGCCTGCACGGCTAGGAGAGGCGCGGCAGCGTACCGTTCGACGGCGGGCACTTCCATGTCATCGGTGATCACGACCCGCCCGCTCATCCCGGCGAGTGCGAGCTGTTCGCTGACGATCTTCTTGGATAGGTCTGCGGGCGACCCACTCGGGTCAAGGTGTGGGTAGATCGCGTTGGAGACCATTACGAGAGGCGCGATCGTTGGCCCAAGGCGCGACATATATAGGTAAGGCTTGTATCCGGCTTGGAGTTCGCTCTTGGATGCGTCGATCAACACGATTTCGAGGTCGGTGTCGTGCGGCCCCGCGGCTCCTAGGCCTGGGAAATGCTTCGCCGCGGCTGCGATGTGAGCTTCGGCAAGGCCAACAGCAAAGCCGCTCGCTCCTGCGATCACCGCAGTCTGTGTGTGGCCGAAGGCTCGTTCGCGCAGAAAGTTGTCTGGCGTTGTAGGGATATCCGCGACGGGTGCGAAGTCGAGGTTGATCCCGAGCCGACGAAAGTATTCGCCCGTGGCGCGCCCCTGGCTGCGCGCGACGACTGATGGGTTCTGGGATGCTCCCATCTGCTGAGCTGACATCGTCGGCGGTGCAAATGGCACACGCTTGACTTCGCCACCCTCTTGGTCGGTCCCGATGAGCAACGGTGGGTTACCGCCTGCTTGCGCTGCCTGCTGAAGTGTCGCGTCAAGACGCTTTAGCTGGCCGTCGGACGCGACGTTTTCGCTATAGAGGATGACACTGCCTACTTGGCCCGCACGGATCCGTGCGAGCAAGCGCGGGGATGCCTGGAGGCCCGTAACCTTGCTCATGAGCATCTGCCCAATCGCGCGGCTTAGACTGAGTGGTGTAGCCGTTTTGGGTGTCGCTTCACTCCCCCCGGTTGATGCGCTATGGGCGCCAAACGGAACCATTGCGTGCTGCTTTGCGGCGGTTGCGTAGGCCCTGTACGCCGTGACCGGCAAGGCGGGGCGTGTGTCTGCGGCGAGGCGGATGGAACCCGAGCTGCCACACGCCGTTAGTCCGCAGATCAGACACCCCCAGGTTGGCCCGACGCGCAACGCTCGTGTGACCCCGCGGTGCCGGCGGCGCTGGGCCCTCAGCGGCACGGTTCAGGCGTGATGTTTGCTTCGTCAACACGCCATTGGCCATCGATCTTGATGAGGCTCCAGCTACCCGTCCAGTTCTTGCACCCTTCCCCGTCGAGCGTGCGCATGTTGATGATGGTCGCCGTTGCCGATTCTGGCGAGTGCACAGCGGCGGAGGTTGCAACGCTGACGTTATATATCCCGTTTTCGCGATGAGAGTTCACCCAACCAGCTTCTCCAGTCTGGAGGCTTGGCGCAAGGAGGGCATAGGCGGCTGAGAACTTGTGTTCACTGATCAGTGCGAACTCTTGGTGGATGGTGTTCTCAACCGCCTGCTGCTGGCCCAGCGTGGAGAGCGTGGCTCGTGGCGGCAGCGGCGCTGATGGAACAGAGTTCGACGGCGGTGAAGTTGGCTTGGAGGTATGGCTAGTGGGTGAGGGCTGGCCGGTCGATGACGATGGCGCCGTTCCTGAAGTCGAGGGAGTGGTAGTCACGACCGGCGTGGCAACCAGCTGCGCCTTCGAGTTCCCAGATCCTGCAACGATGATCGCGACCCCGATCCCGATTACCGCCAGGACGGCCGCAGCGATGCCACCGATCAGCCAGGGTGAGGAGGGGAGCCGCCTGTCCTGCTGCTGAGGCGGGGGCGCCTGAGCCTGCTGAACTGGGTAGCCTGCCCCTGGCGTCGGATAGCCTGCCGGTGGCGGCGGCGGCTGGTACCCGGGTGGCTGACCCGCGTATCCGGGGTAGCTAGGCGGCGGTTGATAGCCGGGCGGTGCGGCTGGGTAGCCAGCTTGGGGTGGAGCCTGATATCCGGACGGCGGCGGCGTCGGGTAGCCACCTTGCGGCGGGTGCTGGTATCCGGACGGCGGCGTGGGGTAGCCACCTTGCGGCGGGGCCTCATATCCAGACGACGGCGTGGGGTAGCCGGCCTGAGCTGCCGCCCGGTGTGCTGCGGTTGGCTCGGTCTGATCGGCTGGTGCGGTCGAAGCCTCGGCTCGCTGCTCCGGCTGGTCTGTGTCGGGCCGCACAGATGCCTGCGCCACGGTAGGCGTTTCGACGTGCTGGGCACCCTCGCCGGAGCTCGCAGAACGCGCGGCCCCGCAGCTTCGGCAGAAGCGAGCGTTCGGTCCGAATGGCGCACCGCAACTACTACAGCGGTCCCCAGTGTTCATGTCCTCGCTGGCATTCATGGGTCCCCACCACGTTCGCGCCCGCAGGCAAGCAGTTTTCAAGCCTCCACGCTGGACTTATAGTACATTTACGGGCGCTTAGGCGAGTTCTGTACGGAAGATGGGGGAGGCCATGAGTACACAGGAGTACCCGCAGCTGCAACCGCCGGGGGGGGAGCCGCGCCCGTGGCGCCTGGATATCCGGCTCACCCCGCCTATTACGGGCCACCGATGCCGCCCGCCACGGTTCCGCCGATTCCACCCTCCGGCAGGTCCACGGGTTTCTGGATTGGAGCGACTAGCATCCTCACGCTCGGGATCGTGGGTGCGCTGCTGATCGGGTTCTTCATCGGTCGCGGTACACGCCTGTCTAACGAAACGGTGCAGGCCAAGATCGTCCAGCAGTCGCAGGCCGATCAGATTGCCGAGCAGCAGGCCCTCGACAACCAGAAGACCACATTCGCAGCAGCGGAGGCGCGCGCCGTGTCTGCGGCGCGCCATAACGCTTACGTCGAAGGGGATGAAAAGGGCTTTACTGCGGGCCAGCAGGCAGGTTACAACAGCGGTGAGTCCCAGGGCTTCAGCGAGGGCGAGGCAACAGGTACCGCCCAAGGGGAAGTTTCGGGCTTCAGCCAGGGACTCAACGAGGCGTGCATCACGAACAGTGTCTTCTGCTATGACGAATGAGCCCGACCCCCGGGCCGACGTGAACACCACAGTCACCGCGAAGACATCGCCAGTGGCGCCCGAGTGGGACGAGGGTGTGCTTCGGGCGCTCTATGACGCAGCGTTCAGCAAACCTGGTTCGGAGATCGTCGGTGTGCTTGTGGGTCACCCATCGCGCACGAGCATGCCCCAGCGGATCTCAGCGATGATCCCGGCCAGCACTGCTCGCGCCCCGGAGCGCGCGCAGCTGAACCATCAAGCATGGGCATACATTCACTCGATGATGGCGCGCCACTACGCGGGCTTGGACATCGTCGGCTGGTGGGTCAGCCGCCCCGGGCCAGACACGAAGCTCGGTCGCGCAGAGCTCGAGGCAGCTGCGGAGTCATTCGGACGACCGAACCAAGTCGGCTTCGTGTTTGACTCCCAGTATCGGCGAGCCGCACTCTACGGCTGGCATGACGGGGGCTACATCTTCATCCACGAACAGCTCGTCCCGCGGCGACTCATGCGCGCACCCGCCCGGGCTGCCAGTCCGCTGCGGCCCGCACTTATGGCTTTTGGACTCGGCTTAGGCCTGGGCATCGTAGGATGGCTGGCGGCAGGCAGCCCCGGCTTGAGTGCCGCGTGATGCGTATCAAGTGACCATCGATAGATAACCGGGGAGCCAGTGAGCGAAGCTAATGAATATTGCCAGAGCTGCGGCGTCGCAATCTCGGAGCCGAGCGCATTTTGCCACAGGTGCGGAGCGGCGCTCATCACAACGCGGCCAGCGGAGTCGCCGACCACCGCACCGACTCAACCGATGTCGGCAGCGATGCAATCGACGGGCGCGCACGCGGCAACCGGGGCACCTGGTACGCCGGGTGTCTATCGAGGCGCTGGCCCCGCTGGGCCGGGTGTACCTGCATCCGCCGCGCCGGCGCCGGGGCCCGCTTCACCAGCTGGTGGCGACTCGTCAAAGAGCTCACGTAAGTGGGTCCCCTATGCCGCCGTTGGCGGCGCTGCCGCGCTCGTCGCTGTTCTGGTTGCGGTGCTGCTCCTCACCCTCGGTGGATCGGCGGGCAAGAACCTCAAAAGCGCTGCCGTCACCAGACAACAAGCCCTTCAGCTACTAGCGGCTAGCGGAACGACGACCGTCTCTAACGCCGCGCCGGGACTATTCGCGCTCGTGACCACTGGCAAGCTCACCGCTATCGTGCCCGCTGGTTGGCGCGCAACGGCGCAGGCGACAGCCGGCACAACTCGGGCGGAGTTCACAGATCCGAAGCAATCAGGCTCAACTCTGACGATCGTGAGCCAAGGCGCTGGCGGCGGAAACGCGCATAAGCAAGCCGGAGCGGCGCTGAAAGCCGTGAAAAAGACAGGCGACGCGGTAAGCTCATACGGACCGGTCACCTTCCCCGGTGGTCGGGAAGCTTGGCAGGTCACCTACACACACGCCGGGCTGACCAATGAGACGTACTTCTTCGCCGCCTGCGGCGGCAAGGCAGCGATGGTGGTCGAGGTCGCAACTTCCAGTGCCAGCTTCCAGCGAGAATTGACCACCCTCACAGCTGTCGCCGCGAGCGCTGAGCCGACATGTTCATAAACGGCTGCCTCGGCCGCGACGAAGGCGGACCGCCATGACGCCTGGGCTCGTGGCGTGCCCTGCCTGCAAGGCCAGTCCGATCAGTGGCCGCTATTGCCGTCGATGCGGTGTCCCGCTGCACCCGGATCCCGGACCTCCGCATGCGACACCCCAGCAAGCGGAGTCCGTCATGCGACCTGCCCCGCTGGGCGCTCCCGACGAGCCCACTCAGCCCACTATGCCGACTGTCTCAGGCTTTGCCTCTCAACAGGCAGGGCGCCGGCCCCCGTCACCCCCAGCGCCAAGCGCGCCACCACAGCCGGCACCCACCCCGGAGCAGCGTGCACCCGCTGCTGGCCAGCAGACATACTTCGCACCGAACGGTTACCCAAACGGTTGGACGCCAAACGGATGGACGCCAATCGCGGTGCCACCATCGCCGCCGCCGTATTGGTTACCCTCGCCAGCACAAGGCCCGGCACCGCAGGGGCACTCGAACCTGCCCGCCGTTGCGGCCACGCTCGCAATCATTCTCCTCCTTCTCGCTATAGCGGCCACAGTCATCGTGCTGGTGGCCAGCGGTGGGTCGAACCATACCGGGATCCTTACGCAGTCCAGCGCGACAGGTAACAAGATCGAACAAGCGGCGGCGCCTTAAGCGGTCGCCGTGGGCACCCAGTCGCAGATCGGCAGGCGGGCACTGCTGGCACTAACGTGCAGTGGCGCTCTGGCAGGCTTTACCCTGCCAGCGATCGCGAGCTCGCTCGTGCGGCAGGAACGACGCCAGCCACCCATACGCCTGCTGCGCGCACCTCATCTGCCCGCCAGCGAGATGCAGATCTCGCCCTCTGCATCGGAGCCCGCCCCCGGCCCGCACGCGGCGCCAATCACGCCCCCAAAGCCGCTCACCTTGAGCCAGCTTGAGCAGAAAGCGCGATACAGAGCACCACTCACCCTGCGCGTCGCGGGCAGCCATTCCACGACACCGGCGCAAACCCCGTCAAGGGCACCTCTCGGTCCGGCGACGACGCCCAGCACGCCAGCCAAGGAAAAATCGCCCCGCTCGCCCGCCGCTAGCGAACCGAAGGCGACCACGGGACCGCCAAAGCCGCAGAACGCACCTGGCAAGACTGGGGGCAGCGCGGGCGGCGGTAACAGCAATACTGGAGGTTCCCCAGCGGCGGCCGGAAACGGGACGAGCCCGTAAGTGGTGACCCCCGCATGAGCCCGGAGGCCTACTGCCATCGCTGTGGCACTCCCCTCGACACCACGTCGCGGTTCTGTAAAAGGTGCGGCACTCGGCGCGTCGACGACCCGGATCCCGGCTCAGCGGGTACTCCGCCACCATCGGGCACCTACGAGCCGTTCGTGGGCGGAGACCCATACGGCGGGACTGCTCCCCCGTCCTGGCCGCAAGCCGCAACGCAGCCGCTGCCCGGCGTTACGCCCCAAGGATATGGCGCGTCAGCGCCCGCGACTGCACAACCCGCGCGTCAACATCGGACCTCGATTGCGGCCGCCGCCGCCATATCTGGACTTCTGCTCGTCATCGCCATCGTCTTGGTGCTGGCCCTGTCGAGCTCGGGAGGGAGCGGGATTCACCCAGCGACAGTCCTGACCGTTACCACCACAACCGCGTCGGTCCCGCCGGCTGCGGCGTCGCCCACGGCCCCGAACCGATCGTCGGCTCCTTCACCGCAGGATACGACGGCCGCCTCACCGGCGCGGGCGCTTGAGCCTGGCCTGCTCCCATACGATGGCGCTCGCATGACGGCATCCATACCAGCAGGGTGGACTGTCGAAGAGAGTGAAGTCCAGAAGCCTGCTGAAGTCGAGAGCAAGTGGAGCAATCCGGCCGACGCGGACGAATATCTGTTGATCGACGAGCATCAGGCTACCCATCTCAGCCCCGAAGAAGACGCCGCGCCGGTGCACGCCTCCACGGAGCAGACCAGCGGCTACCACGAGATCTACTACGGCCCCGGCGACCTGACTGGAGTCAATTCGTGGATGTGGGTGTTCCAGCTCCCCGAAGCGGAGCGAATCGACTATTTCTTCGAAAAGTGCACGAATACGTTCGGCGTGCTCGGGTCGACGAGCACGAACAGATTTGGTCGACTTAGGCCCACGATCCGCGCCGTCGCACAATCTGTGCAGTCGACGTGTCGCTAGGCGGCTGGTCTAGCGTGGGCTCAGCGCTGCCCAGCGCGCTATTCGACTGCCGGAATGCGCGAACTGGAATTGCGTTTTGGGCGATCGGCAGGCAGCCATGACGACAGGAAGGCGCTAGTGGAACAGCAGGAGACAGGGACACGGGTATGGTGCCTTGACATCGGCATGGTGTTGGCTCTCGCGCTCGGTCTCGCCACCGCGGCGGTGCCGTCTGCCGCCCACCCAGCGCCCTCCGCGCCGTGCAAGGACTCGCTGCTATTCAAGGCCGCCCAGGCAGCCGAAGGTTTCAGTACGAGCCACGGCTACTCGCACATCTCCCCGCCCGGAGCAACGGAAGCCATCTGCGATGACGGCTGGGCGGTTGCCGCCATCAGCAGACCCAACGTCGGAACGACCGACGGATACACCCTGTTTCAATCGATCGCTTCGCGCTGGCGTGAGGTCAGCCAGCTGGGCGGAAGCGTCGCCACCTGCCAGCTCAAGCGCTTCCACGTCCCCAGCCGGGTAGCGCTCGTCCTGGCGCGCGGCCACGTCAACTCTGGCATTGCCGGCTGCTAGCCCGGTCATGGCCGCGCACAACGAGATCGGAATCGGACGCCACGTTGTCGCACGCGACCGTACCGGTGTCGAGTACCGGCCGCGGCGGGGCGCTCCCACGCCAGAGCCCGACACTTATATGAGGGAGTGCAATAGGAGGATCAGCAGCGACCGTTCACGGTAGAGATTCGGCTTGGCCGTAGCAGTAGCGACGTGATTATGAGCGCCCAACCGGCAGTAAGGTTGGCGTATACGTAAAACTCACTTGCGCCCGTTTGTAGTCGATCACAGCCGGGAACTGCCCGAGCCGCCGCGAGAGCCCCCTTTCGGCGGACTCCGTCAGCCATACCACAGCGGCGCTCTCTCACTCACTCGCAAAGACGACAAACCGTCGTCCTGAGCTGCACCGTGTGGCGCCCTCCGG
The DNA here is from genome assembly GCA_963722435.1 of uncultured Solirubrobacteraceae bacterium. Taxonomy (GTDB): domain Bacteria; phylum Actinomycetota; class Thermoleophilia; order Solirubrobacterales; family Solirubrobacteraceae; genus Palsa-744. Next base: position 1,117,453 of record CAVRKZ010000002.1, read on the forward strand.
CTCGACCCGATTAGGTGCGACCGCGACGCAGTGAAAGCCGGCCACATGATGGCCTGCGAACTCATCGCGCGCCACGGTTCTCGCTTCGCAGCAGGCCATGTGGCCGAAGCGCCCCGAAGTGGCGACGACGACGACGCTGGAGGGCCCGGGTCGATGGTGGCGGCGGGTTTGGCACAAAGTAGTCGCCGGGCTCTGGCCCCAGCCGCCGAAGCTCAGGGCGCCTCGTTGAGCGATGCCAGCAGTGTGCCGTTGCTGCGAAGAAGGTATTCCGAGCTGCAGCAGACTTGCGGTTCGACGGCGAGCGTCCAGCCGGGCCCTCCGGCCTCGGGCACTATGCGCCAGTCGTTTGCCACAGTGGCGCCCGTGCGTGCGTCGATGATGATGTGTCCGACCGCCGCTTCCACCCAAGCGTCATCGTCAGCGATCGCGACCGGGGTGAATCTCTGTTCGCTCGACGCGGTGAAGACAGGCTGCCAGGTGGAGGTAGAGACAAAGTATGATGGCCCGCCCGCGGCAGAGTAAAGGAGAGCGACGTCGCTGCGTATGCCGCCAAGCGCATACGTGCGCTGTGCTTCGAACGGAAACTCGCTCAGCGGCTCGAGCGCAGCTCCTGTCGCAGCGGAGAAGAACGTCGTGGCGTCGGGCACGCCGTAGGCCGCTCCGTTGAAGAACCATTCACCGGGAATCCGGCCGGCGGTTGACGTCAGGCACGGCGACCGCGAAACCGTGGCCTGCGTGATGACGTTAGAGACATAGACGGATTCGCATGCTTCTTCGGGGGAGTAGATTAGGATCTCGTTGTTCACCACAGCGCTCGCCTTGCAGGCCGCGGAACCCGGCTCGGATCCTCCCGGTGGGAAGGGAACGTGCGATACCACGCCACTGTCGGTAACAGTGGTGTATTCACATCCCGCAAAGCGCACCGCGCCGCCGACATAGGCGACAGCCGGGCCTTCGGCGGCCCCGACGGGAAATGGTGCACTGAGCAGCACGTGCACGCCGGTCGCCGCGTCGAACACCGAGAAGTATTCAGACGTCGTCGCTGGATTCAGGCCACTGGCAGGCGTGGTGACGCGAGCTGTGAGAATCGCCAGGCCGTTGGGATGCCCGGGTCCTGGTTCTGTGAGGAATCCTGTCCCTCCCTCGACGCTGTCGCCGGGCGGTATCCCCGTGCCGACGTTGATCGTAATCGGATCACCGCTCCGTGTGCCGATCAGGTGGAAGACGGTCCCTCCGAACGGCCCGTGCACAAACCCGTCTTCCATCAGCAGGGCATCTTCGTTGTGGGCAATAACGGTACCCGGAAGAGATACCCACAGAGGCTTAGTCGACACCGGCCCCGGCTGTGTCGTCGGCTGCTTCGCGCCGAGTGGGTTGCGCTTGGGGATGCTCGCGGAACGCAGCAGCAGGCGCGCCTCTTCCGCCCAACCCTGCGGGTTCGGGTGGTACCAGGTACTGACCGAGGCGACCGTAGCGTCTGTGAGCGGCTCGACGAACCAACGATTGGGGTTTGAGTCCGTCGCAGACAGTTCGTGACCTTTGAACAACTGCTCGGTGTCAATGAATACGAAGCTGTGCGCCCGATCGCGAGCGTCCAAGCCCGTGATCACCGCCCGTTGAATCGCGTCCGCCCGATTCTCAATCGCCCTGAGACGCTTGCCGACTTCGACAGGCTGGCGAGTTCCGGAATCGAGCTCATAGTGCGTGTCGCTCTCGAGATACGGGTAGCCGAGAAGCGCGATGACGGCCTTGCTGCTTGCGCTATGCCGGATTCCGGATAGCACGCGTTCGAGGCGACTCTGCACGATTCCGTCCTTTAGCAGACGTTCAGCTTTGCCCAAGAACCCGCGGCATCGCACAGGTTCGACGAACGCAGATATCAAACAGTTCTTGACGATGCCTCCAAAGATGCCTTCGTCATCGCCACCGACCGTGAGGAGGATCAGTCCGTACTCGTGACTTACGGCGTCCAGCTGCGGGGGCCGGCCGTGTGTACGTGAGAAGAACGCGCCGGTCGAGTCGCCGCTGCAGGCGACGTTCTCGTAGGTGGTCGGCTGGTTGTATGGGGCCCCCTCTAGTGCCTGCGCATAGAGGTGGGCGTAGTTGTTTGGAGAGCGCCAGCACCCCTTTGCACCTGTGTACTCGCCGGCTCCGTTTCCGGCCGAGTAGGAGTCCCCCATCACGAGGATCGGGAACCTACTGCCAGACGAGGCATCCGCGGGGAGTGCCTGCGCGACAACTGCCGCCAACGCCGCTAGAAGCGCCACGACACCCGTCCTCAGCGGTGTCGGAAGGCGGCGGGTCACTGGACGGAGCGTATCGAACGAATCTCTGGCCGTGCACGTGGGAATGTGGCAGACGGTCGGGCTTCGCGTGCCCTTGCGGGGCCGTCCCTACCTACTGTATCACTACTGATCGCGCGCAAGCGGTTTCCGCGCATCCCGGGGGATAGCCCGCTACGTTCAGTGAGTAATCCCACGTTACTCGCCACCCCTTCCGTCCCTCTGACGAAATAATCCATATCTGTCCGGTGCCCTTCCACGCCGACCCGCCGTCGCTGAACGTGATTTCGCACCCAAACCGCGTACGCGACGTGCGTTTGCATTCGCTCTTTAGGCCTTCGACAGACGGGCCTAACGATTCGTGTCTACCGCTGACCTTATTTTCTAGAGCCACCATGATGTCAGAACGAACTTCCGATTCTTCGAGAGTCGGGACACATTCCTTGCCCGTAATGTGGAATACATAGCTCGAGGCGCTCGATGGCAATAGGTTTGCGTCACCTAGAAACCGAGCAGAGAAGTGATACGTCCCGCGAACTGATGTGAATGCGTTGAATGCGCCGTCTTCTTCTGTTTTCCCAAGTTCACGGCGCCACTTGCCGTCCCACAGGGCATACAGTACCCAGGTAATATCACCGCCAATGTTTTTTTCGCCGTTGACGGCAACGTGAGGCCAGAACTTACACCCCTTGACGCTCACCCATACCTTCGTCGATGCGGGATAGCTCACATGCGCTGGCGGTGGCGCTGGAAGAACTTCCCCGCGTGTCGTGCGATTGAATGGATGGGATTCCCCCACAAGCTCCTCTGTGTTGCCATCGATGTACAGACACAGCTTGATCTCGTTTGGAAGGCCTTCGGGTGAAAACGCGAAGGTCCCTTCCTCGCTGCCAGACGAGTTCTTGATTTCGCCACCACCAAGCCACGCGCTATGTGACGGGTCGTAGGTCGACGGACATTCTGTTTCGGCCCCGTATACGGCAGCTTGTCCAAACCAGCCGCAATAGCTGAATTCTCCGCTTTCGGGACATTCGTATTGGAATTCAGCATGGCCCTCAAGGTTTTCGCTTTCTGGGAGCGCGCTGATAGTGGCTCCCGCGCTGGCCGCTGATGCCATCCCTGGAACGAGGCACATAAAGGCCGCGACAACCAGCATCGCCAATCCCGTCGCCCGCGTTGCGCGCAGTGTGACTGCTCTCAGGATCGTCATTTGCTCGGCATGATGTGAATCGGCCAAGATTCGCGGGCGGAAGCCTACACGGCGGTCGCCCTTGAATCAAGATACAAGATACGGTTATTCGTAGTACTTGCCTGTGCACGCATCGATATAGCGATGCGAGCTAAAGCGCTGACCGTGCTCCGGGAAATCACGACGGCCGTGATTGCGTCGTCCACGATCTCCTCCTGCGCCGCTAGCGGCACGCCGCTAGAGTCGCTACGGCGGCGCAGCTGGCCGATCAAGTCCGCACGGCGCCTGTGGAGCTCCTCAGCCACGTCCTGTGGAGACCACGCTGCGGTTCGCTGCCACGGAGAGCGCATCACACGCCGACTCCCCCTGCGGCGCCGGAACACAAAGCCGCGTGGCACGCCTGCTCTGCCAAACAGTTCATCCATGAGAAAGCCGGGCTAGAAGCCTTCCGGGCAACAGAACTTTACGCCGACTCTGCGAAAGATGTGCAATCACTCGGGACGAGGCTGGTCGCGGCCGACGGAGCCCGGCTCACCTCGCGCGCCGTCGTCGACTTCGATCTGGACTGGTCGCTGCCGGCCGCAGACGGGATCTAGAGCGACGACCCCCCTCAGCTAAAGGCTTGCGGCCCCGCTCTCCTCGGGGGACTTGGGTCGTTCGCTTAGTTGCCGGCCGCGGCTCCCCAGTTCAGGCGGCTTTCCTACGGGACGAACACAACATACTGTATGATTCGATAGATGCTACAGGGACGCCCCCTATACGACACCCCCGCGGACGCCAAATACTACGTCTTCCCCCCCGAGTGGGACGCGGTGACCCGCGCCCTCGAGCGCGGCAACAACATCCTCCTCTGCGGGGAGCGGGGTGCAGGTAAGACATCGCTGCTACGCCAAGTCCAGCTGACGCTGCGCAACGAAGGCAAGCGCGTCGTCTACGTGGACACCACGGCCGTCTCCGAGCCGCTCGAACTCGTCTTTCGCGTCCGCGACGCGTTGAAGGGGAGACCGGGGATCGCACAGACCGCGCCGGGCGCGGTCTCGCGGAGCCTCGCGGAGCTCAGGGGCGAACAGTCTCCGCCGCCCGGCGGCGTCTCACGATTGCTCTATGACACGCTGGTCAACCTCGGTGAGGAGGTCGAGCCGACGGTCGTGCTGCTCGACGCAACGGCAGCGGCGCAGGCTCTCTACGGCGTTTTCGGTCGCATGCGCGACACCGTCTGGCAGCTCCCCCACCGCTGGCTGGCCGCGATCGACAACGACGACCGCGCCACTGCGCTGAGGCCCCCCGCCGACACGTTCTTCGACATCGTGATCGAGCTGGAGCCGCTCCCGATCGAGCGACTGGCGAGCATCCTGCAAAACCGCACCGACGAGCTGGCGCCGAAGCTGGTCTCAGCGATCGCGGCGGACGCACGCGGCAACCCGCGCGCGGCGATCCGCGCGGCGAACAACGCGCTCGTGCACGGAGGCGACCCAGCGGACGAACTATCCACCCGCGCACGGTTGCTCGACGCGGCTGCGCAGATCGGGCGCCCGCAGGCGATGCTGATGGCCGAGCTCCTAGACCTCGGCCAGGCCAGCCCGTCGGATAAAGCGCTGCTCGAGCGCATCGGGCTGACGCGAGCACGCGTGAGCACGCTGCTGCAGCAGCTGCTGGACGCGGATCTCGTAGAGTCGACCGTTGAGCGATCAGACCGTCCCGGTCGCCCCCGCACGGTCTACCGGCCAGCACTCCGAGGTCGAACTTGAGCGCCGAGCACGTCGCAAACATCGCCAATAAGGCAGCGTTCCGCCCCGGCAGCCGACTGTGGGAGCTGCACGAGCTGCACGTCCCGCTGGATGAGCTCGCCGGCAGCGACGCCTACGAGCAGCGCGCGATCACCCGCCTCACCGAGGGCTCGTGCGTCGCAGTCGTGGGTCCGAGCGGCGCCGGCAAGTCGAGCGTCATCGCCTGGGTCTGCTACCAGCTGCCGTCGAGCCATTTCGCGCTGCGAATTCCGATCACCGGCGTCGAGGACCCGGGCAGCGTCGGGGAGATCGCGCGCCTAGCCCTCTCGATCACCCTCGATGAGGTCGTGCTCGACGCCACCGCTCAGGATGAGCTGGAGAAGTCCCGTGCGACATCGCAGAGCACAACCCGCTCGCCGTCAGGGATCGCGAGCGCGAAGCTCGGAGGCGGTGTGATACCCGCTGAAGTCAACCTCAACGTTGCCTCGCTGCGCGAGGAGTTCACCCAGGAGCGGCTTGGGGGCGAGCATCTGCTGGCGCTCAACGGTCGCCTCGTCCCCACCCTCGCCGAGGCGGGGACGACCCCGGTGTTCGTGTTCGAGGACACCGAGGCCACCGTCGGAGGCGCCGACGATCGACGGCGCGCAGAGTCCTTCTTCGCCGGCCCGCTGAGCGCGTTCGTCGATCAGGTCGGGGCGCCGACGATCGTCGCGGTACAGACACACCTGATCGAGGGTTCACGTGCCTTTGCTCGACTCGCGCCGGTGCTCGAGCGGATCACGATCCCGCTCCTGAGCGACCCCGCGCGAAACGCGATCGAGGCGATCCTCGCCAGACGCCTCGAGCTCGCCCGGCTGCGCGTACACGTTGCTGACATCATCGACCCGGCCGCGCTGGACTCGCTGACCGAGTTCTACACGCACTCGGGCGGCGATCTGCGCCGCGTACTCGCCGCCGCCCACGAAGCCGCCGAACACGCCGCCGCCGATCAGGCCGAGCAGATCAGCCTCTCCCACGCCCGCTTCGGGATCGCCCAGTGGCAGTAAACGCGAGCACACCGGACCTTCGCAAGCACCGCTATGGCACACAGCTACTGGCGTCCCCGTTTGGGTCGAGGGCCGCGCGAAGATACCAGAAGCCGGAACTCAGACAAGCAGCGACCGGCGCACGTCCGATCGCTCGTCTTCCGACGCATTTGACTTCGAGAGGAGGGACCGGAGGGGCAGCGCTGAGCAAAACCCGGTGCGCGGAGCGGGTCTAGCGGTCTGGTTGGCGTGCCAGCGTGGTTTCGAGCCCGATCCTCGCAAGCCCGCGCAGATAAGCGTCGGGGTCCTCCTCCGCGATGCGTTCGAGAAGATCCTGCTCGCCAAGCTCTTTGGCCACGTTGAGTGCGGCAAGTCGCACGCTATACGAGCTGTCGCGCATGAGTTTGGGGAGTTCGGTGTGGAGCAGTCCGGCGTTGCGCACGCGCAGAGCGCGAATCGTTTCCCCGCGGACATGGGGATCGCCATGCCTGAGCATCGCCGGAAGCCCGATCGGTGCCGGCAGCTCGGGAAGCCGTGCGAGCGTTTCGACTGCCGCAACGGTCGGTCGTGCGCTGCCTGAAGCCCACGCCGCCGCGACAAGCTCGTCGATACCTCCAGGGTCAGTGCCGAGTTCTGCGAAGCGCGCGACGGCGCGCATTGCGCTCGCCCGCAGCATGTCGGTGCTGTTCTGGTTGAACTGGAAGTTGCTGAGTAGGTCGACCTCATCCGTGTCAAGCCTGTGACGCTGGTAGTCGCCTGCGGCGAGCGGTCGAAGTGACTCGGCGAGGGTTGAGCGTCGGTCATCAGGAATGACGGCAGCCATGTTGAAGATCGCATCCACGGCCGCGGCGCGGTTCGCCTCGCTGTCCTGTTCGTCGAGCACGATCTCGCTCATTCGCTGCAAGACAGCGTCGCGAACTGGCTGCTCGGCATCTTTCGCGACGAGGCCAGCTTGGGCGAGATTGGTTGCCATACCGATCGATTCTTCCCTCTGGCCGTCGGCTTCGGTGACCGTTCTCGTGTGCACCTCAGACCACTTCCGAGCTTGGTCGGTCATAGCCAACGTGAGTATCTCGTCGCTGGGCACATCGATGTCGGTGAACGGCAGCACGTGGAGCGCATGCGGGTTTCCGTCACGGGCCGCTTCGAGGACCCGATCGCGGAGGTCCGGTCGGCCCCGAATCAGGTCTGGCACCCACGACGGGTCAATGTCGGCGAGCGGACGCCCGGCCAGGTAGCTCGCCACCAACCTCTCGGCGGCGTCAGCGATGCCGAGCTGGCTCACGCGCATCAGTGCGACCGCGGACGCGCGCGCAACGTCGAGGAGATGCGCATCATCGAGATAGGCAGAGACTCGGGCGAGCGCTTCGTCGCGAAGCTCCTCTGGGAACTGGAGCACAAGGTTCGCGAGGGCTCGCCGTGCCGCCGATGCGAGAGAGGGGAGCTCTGCGTCCACATCTTCCATCAGCTGATCGGCGAACGCGGCAACGACATCCACCGGGACTGCCGTGTCGAATGCGGACAGAACGTCATAGGTAGCCGCACGCGCCCAGGGGGCGCCTCCAGTGTTGAGCGCGGCCGTCGTCTCCTTGGCAGGTAGGTTCGCAGCGAGTTTCGCTGCGTCCTTCGCGCGCCCGCCGGCGCAATAAAAACTAACGGCCGCCACGGGTCGCCCCGTAACGGCATACAGCTCCGCGAGCTGGGGAGTGACCTCGAGGACTCCCTGGAGACTGCCCATCGCCACGTACTCCATGAGCGCAAACCAATAGTCACGGTGTGCGTCGGGGAACCGGCCAGCGACGCGCGCAGCCGTCGCGTTGTGCTGAAGACGTTCTGCGCGCTGCACCGGCGTTCCCGGCTGAGGCCGCAGCTCTGCAGCGATCGGCCTGAGTTCCTGGTCAGAGACCGTCCAAGCGCCCATCACCAGCTGGACCGCTTGAAGGCTGAACAGCGCGTCGGCGACTTGACCCTCGGCATACTGCACACGAGCCCACGCATCCATCGAATGCCGGTAGGCCTCGACCGCGCCGGACTGATCACCCCTCATCGCCAAGAGGTAAGCTCGACGAGCCCAGCAGCGACCTCGTGTTGCGGGCCCTCCGCGCTCGGAGATCCACGTCTTGACCGTCAGCCATGCTGCATCGGCGGCCTCCCGTTTACCCTGCTCGTTAAGGGCATCGATCGCGTTGAGTGCAACATCCAGACGTGGTCCGTCCTCAAGCGGGGAGTCCTTGATCTCGTTCTCGATATCGACAGCGACTCGGCCCTCGCCTGTCAGGAGTTCCATGGTGGAAAGGGCAGCTCGAAAGCGCAGAGCGCGCCCCGGATCGTCATCGGCGTCGATGGCCTGCTTGAGCCAGGCGTTCGACCACGCGATTGCGGGGAACTGAGCGCATGCCTGCAGGCCGCGAACGAGCGGCACATCGCCGAGGATCTGCTCGAGCTGGCGGACGGCCAGCGTCGCGATTGCGCTCCGTTCCCCGATCTGGGCCCACACGACTCTCTCGATGAGCGTCGCGGCCTCGCCGTGCTGGCCCGCATCAACGAGCAGACGGGCTGCCCGCATCCGGTAGGTTGGGCTGACGGTGGTCAGGCCGTGGTCATCGAGTGCGTCGGCGGCTTCCTGGAGGATTGCTGCCGCCTGCGCCGGGTCTCCCTCGGTCTCAAGTGCCTCTGCGCGATCGACGTTCCCTTGCTGAGCGGCTTGGCGCAGGGGGCCACCCACGAGAAGCGCGGCAGCGAGGGCGGATGCCGGACTGGGAGCGATCAAGGCACGTAGCGCCTCAGATTCCTGCGCATTGCGCTCGCCGAGGTCATCCATCTTCCGTATGAGCGCCTGCCCATAGTCTCCGAAGTCCTTGTAGGCCAGCACATAACCCGTGAGCAGCGCATCGGCGATGTCCGCTGCGAGAGCAGCACGCTCCTCACCTTCGGGCGTCCGGCTGAGACGTGGCGCGATCTCGCGTTCCAGTTCCCGGCGAGTCTGCTCGTTGGGCTGGATCTTGCCGTCTATCAACCCGTTGATGAGCGCGATCAGCTGGGGATCGTCCGCCCAACTGTCGAACTCGGTCGCATAGAGCTGTGCGCGACTTCCGAACTCGTGGTGCAAGAGCTTGAGGATGCGTTCCTGGGGGTTTGCCTGCGCGAACTTTCGCGCTGCAACGACGCCGCCAAAGACGGTGTCAAGCCCAGCTCCTGCGAGCAGCGCCGCGAACGCCATGCTGGGATTATCCTGCGTGGGCCCGGGCCATGACCCGGAGTGCAATCAGCGGTAGGCCAGCCGAGCACTACACGATTGATAAGCCCACACTGCGCTCCGCGGGACACCTCAAGCTAGGATCGCGTCAAGCGGAGGAAGCCCGCACGCCGCCAGCGCCCATGGAAACCAGTCCGCCTCGGCATCAAAAGAGGTGCTTCAGTGATACGGCCTCTGCCTGCCCGTACATCTCCCAGGCACGACCTGCCAGATCGTCCAAGCTGCCCTTCATGATCCCGAGACCGTAGACGCCGCCTCAGAGCGCAAGGCCGGACGCTCGCTTGCGGCGATTGCGGCGGCGCGCTCTACGCAGCGGCCACAAAGGCGTCCGGCCAGCCAGCGTATCCCTGAATCGCCTCGTCGATCTCGCTCATGAGTCTCATTGTCTCGGAAAGCGCCAACACCACTGCTTGGTGCTCGTCTCGTTCGTCTCTCGAAAGCGTGCGCCCTTTCCGGTCCTTCAGCCAGACTATCCTCGACGCGATGCCCTCAGCCGCCGAAGCGACCGCTCAGTTCGAGGACGGCACCGCGTACGAGACGCTCGTGCTCACATCCCTCGCGCACGCGCGGGAGTTGGAGATGGGAGGCGCCACAGAGGTGCGCGACGACATCCGAGGGACTAGCAAGGCGTATGTGCGTGGGATGTCCGAGCACCTCGGCGGATCAACCGCGCGCGCGGCGGTTGAGCCATTCCGTGGGCTCGTCTTTGCCGCGGCGTACAAGGTGCTCGATCTGGCCGTCGAGCTGACGATGGTGCTGAACAAAACGCCCCAGCCCGGTTGGCGTTGGACGTTCGTCCAGAAGCAGAAGTACGCGAGAAGCACGCCCGCTCCAAAGAAGCTCCCGGCGCCGCTCGATAGCGCTCCGGCTCTCTGGGGACGCTTCACCGTCCTCTACGATCGCTTTCTTGAGCCTCGCCATGCGGTGGTCCATAACCGCATCGAGCAAGACGCATCGGGCAATATCCAGCCCTACGATCCACAGGGACGGCCGATCACGGCGATCGGCGCCGACGACGTGGAGGCGTTCGCGCTGGCGGTGCACGAACTCCGCGAGGCGATCGTGTCGGGCACGTCTGATCAGCGGCGGCTCAACGCTGCGTCGTGGCATCTCGACGCCTTGCGTCATATCCACGGGCTGGCTCCACTCGGAGCGGAGCAACCGGCAGCCGTCGCGCGTCTGATCGTCGACAATCTCGACCCTGTGGAAGCGGGTCGCTGGCGGATCAACGTCAAGAAGATCGCCGAACACATCACAGCGCAGGATGGGGTTCGGTTTGCTGACCTGGAGCTTCATAGCGACGGTGACGGAAGGGGCGCGATCTTCACGGCACGCTTTGAGAATCTGCCCGCCGGACAGGATGCGATCGAGTTTGACGAATCGACGTTGCCTCCTTGGCTTAGCCGTGCCTCGTGACGTCCTCCCCGACTACCTCGAACCCGGTCTTCGGATCGTCTTCTGCGGCACAGCCGTTGCGAAAACGTCCGCCGAGCGTGCCCACTATTACTCCGGTGCCGGCAACGAGTTTTGGTTGTACTTGCACCAATCTGGCCTTACGCTCGTCGCGCTAACCCCAGAGGAAGACGCGCGCGTCTTGGAGTTCGGTCTCGGCCTCACCGATCTCGCAAAGAAGATCGCCGCCAGCTCTGACCGAGGCATTGCGAGCGAGTGCGACGTCCCCGGCTTTGTCAGACGCGTGAAGAAGTTCTGCCCGCGGTGGGTCGCGTTCCACGGGAAGACGGCTGGGCGCATAGTCGCGGTCAAGCTGGGTCATGGCCGCAAGCTCGCTCTCGGCGTCCAGCCTTGGTCAATCGGAAGCTCCGAGGTCTTTGTTGCTCCGAGTTGACGCCGCAGAGCAGGGCCGTAAGCCCCCGCTGCCGGCTCGCGAGCACCACCGCTATGGTCGCTGGACAGGCCGCCGATGCCGGACCGTGTAGACGCGCCACGCCCGCCGCTCGCGCCGCAGCAGCACGTTGACCACAACGCGGTTCTCGTCGAGTCTCGCGAGACATCAATCCGGTTCGCTCGTGTCGGATTTCTGTCGACGGCGGTGCTATAAGCCCGCTGTTGACCAGCAAGCCCCGCGTAACCACCGAGGGGCAAGAGAGGAGCCAGACATGCCCGACCTACTCGACGAAAAGCATCGGGAGATCACCGACCGGCTGAAGGAGCTGTCCCCCCTCGTGGAGGAGCACCGTCGCCTGCAGGCCGCTGCTAAAGCGCTCGACGGAATCGGCCGCTCAGCCGCCGCAACCGACGCGACTCGTCGGCGTAAACCCGGACGCGCACGCAGCGCCGCCAAAGCCAGAACAGCGGCTCCCACCAAAAAACCCGGTCGCCCGAAAAAAGTCGGCCATCCCGCCGGCAGCGGCAAAGCCACCGCGACCAGCACCACACCGCGACGCGCTGGACGACGCAAAGGCAGCGGCACACGCGCCAGGCAGGCGTTAGCGCTCGTCAAGGAGCAACCCGGGATCACCATCCCCGAGCTCGCAGCAAAGATGGGCATAAAGCACAACTACCTCTACCGCGTGCTCCCCGGGCTTCAGAAGGAAGGGAAGCTCACCAAGCAAGGGAAAGGGTGGCACCCGAAAAGTAGGTGAAGTTGGGGTCCAGTTGAAAGCCGCGTACGCTGATTTCGCAGCACGCACCCCGCGGACGGCTACCGGCGCGACCACGGCCGCCACGGCGCGGCCGGCGCGGCCTGAAGCTCGGCATCTGCTAGCCGCACGCCGATCAGGCGGCCCTGCCAATAGACACGGTCGATCGCATAACCGCTCAGTTCAAGCTCCGAGACGACCGCAGCCGGAAAATCGATCCCACCAGCACGCAGCTCCGCAAACGCGACCGGCTGGCCGCCGGCCTCCCGCAGCCGGTCCAACAGCCTTTTCTGCTGCGAGTCGGTGAGCATCATAGAGAGCATTGTCACGAACCAGGCGACCCGGGATCGAACCGGTGACCTCCTGCCTGCAAAAACGGCCGCTTCGCCCATCTACTTGATCCCTGCTTGATCCCTTGCGCGGACAACTACCGAGCAGGGATACGAGAACTGCGTAACTAGCAGGGCGTTTGTGAAGTGGAGCCAACCGGGATCGAACCGGTGACCTCCTGCTTGCAAAGCAGGCGCTCTCCCAGCTGAGCTATGGCCCCGTGGAGCCTCAATATAGGCGCTGAGAGCCCGGCTCGACTGGGCCTGCCCCCTTGGGGTGGGACGGAACGCTCGTCGCCGCGACTCGGTCACCGCCCGCCGCCACTCCCCGACCGTGCTGGCGACCGATTCCGAAATCGAAGAAGTAACGCCGTCGCTCGCGGGCGATCCACCGGCTCGGCGGGTCGCCCTGGCCGCGCGCCGTCACGGCGGCTGGCCCGCCGTGTGCCACTGACGCGCCGGGTGGACCGACGCAGAGGCACGTCCGCTGCGTTAAGGTCGCCTCATTATGCGCATCCAGCGCCTGAGATTCTGGCGCACGCAGGGCGTTTGCCTCATTGCGCTGATGGCGGCGCTCGCCCTTGCATGCACCATTCCGCCTCACGTGCAGGCGGCGACGCCAGGCGAATTCGAAAGCCTCGCGGCAAGCCCCGAGCCGCTCACAAGCGTCACCGTCGACACCGCCACCAACATCATCTATGCGCAGGAGAACGAGGGGACGAGCTTCTACAGCTACGACCCCAGCACCGGCGACTGGTCTGAACTTGCGCCAGCACCGATCGGGGCTGGCAGCAAGGGCGGCGCCGCATACCTGAATGGCATGATCTACGTGTCCTACACGGGTGAATCAGCGATGCTCGGCGTATATGACATCGCCACGAACACGTGGACCACCATCGACAACCCGCTGAAAGTCGCCACAGCGGACATAACCGCGTCTGGTGAAGACCTGTACATGGTCGAGGGCACCGCGTTCGTCAGCTACAACCCGGCGACAAAAGCCACCACGAAGCTGGCCGGCGCACCCCGCTGGTTCAACAGCGAAGGCGAAGATGGCGCGGCGCCGTACTGCGAAGAAGGCTTCGAACGCTGGGGTGGACTGCAGCCCTTCCAGGGCAGGATCTACGGGGACCAAGGCAACGAATGCAAGGGCTTCGCCTCCTATGACATCGCGACCAACAGCTGGACGGAATTGCCCGACCTTCCGGAAGGGGCAGTAGCCGGCAGTGCCCTCGACCCCGTCACAGGCACTTACTTTGCCTATGGCCCGTATGGCGGTAGCGATTTCTACGGCTACGACATCGCTAGCAGGCAGTGGACGACGATCAGCTCGCCCTTCAACGGGGTCAACGACGGTGGCATGGCCTATGTGGGGCTGCCGGGCCTACACGGCATCTACGCAGCCCAGGGAGAGGGCCGCAAGGCCTTCGCCCGCTACGTGACCCTCGAACCGCAAGGCGAAGCCGAACTCTCGCTCACGAACTCTCCAAGCGTCACCGAAACGGCAGTCGGGGCTGACATCACCTACACGGTGCACGTAACCAACGGCGGGCCCAACGAAGCGACCAACGTGATCGTCAGCGACCCACTGCCAGCGGACGTGAGCGTCCGCTCTGCAGGCGCAAGCGCCGGCAACTGCTCGGGAACGACCACGGTGAGCTGCGACCTCGGCACGCTCGCTGCAGGGGGCTCGGCGACCGTCACGATCGAGGTCGAAGTAACTGAGCTCGGCACCGCGACGAACACTGCCGAAGTCTCGAGCGAAGAGCCAGACCCAGACACGGCAAACAACAGCCAAGCTGCCCACACGGAAGTCACGACAGAAGCGGACCTTTCGCTCACCGACACCTCCAGTGTGCCCGACACGACCGTCGCCTCGCATTTCACCTACACGCTGCGAGCGACCAACAACGGCCCCAGCCCGGCTACCAATGTCTCGCTAACGGACACCCTCCCTTCGGATGTGACGCTGCTCTCAACCCCCACCTCTTCGCAGGGAAGCTGCGAACAGAGCACCAAATTCACCTGCAGCCTGGGTACGCTCGCGAGGGGAGCCACGGCGACGGTCACGATCACGGTGGAAGCCGGTGACGTCGGCACGGCAACGGACAGCGCGAGTGTCGCAAGCGAAGTGCGCGACCCGGAACCGGCGAACAACAGTGCGACGGCCTCTACCCAGATCACAGCTCGACCAGCCGCGGCGCCAGCCAGCACCACGAGCGGCGGAGCGTCGACGACGAGCGTGCTCGCTGCCACGAACACGCCGACGCCAGCTCTGAAACCTGCCCGCCTGCTCGTCGTCGGCGGGGTCCTGCGTCTCGCTCGCGGGTCGAGGTCGATCTCGGCGCCGCTCGAGAACCTCAACAGCCAGCTCGCGATCTCGGGATCGGTTCAGCTGCTCACCTACGTCTCACCCGGCAAGGGGAAGGCCTCGCCCGGCAAGGGGAAGGCCTCCGCGGTCCTGGCGAGCGACTCGGTGCACCTGGCCCCCGGCGCGACCAAGACCCTGTATCTGACACTCAATGGCGCGGCGCTGTCCAAACTGCGCGCCGAGCACCGTTTCAACGTGGAGCTCGTGATGACGCTCACCGACCCTGAAGGGCGCTCGGTCAAGGCGAGCGGCGTCTACCTCCTGGAGGAGTCGCCCGCCAAGAGCCAAGACGAGAAGCACAAGACCTGACGGCAGCAGAGCCGGCGCAAAGGGATCGCTGACGCTCGAAGCACCCGCGGGCGTGGGACAGCCGAAACCGTGGGGACTGCTCAAGAGCCGGCGGCGCCGTCGCGGGCGCTGACGTGACGGTCGATCTCGAACCAGACGCAAGCGTGCGCGTCGTTTCGCTCGAGCTCCCAGCGGTCTGCGAGCTCGTCCAAGAGCAGCGCGGCGTAGCTCTGCGGGTGTCTGGGAGCCTGGATGATCACCTCGGATGGCCCTTCCACCTCCACCCGCACTACATCGCTCGGCATCCACACGCGCAAAGTAATCACGCCCTCTCCCAGCCCTTCAACGGCACCCGTGACGAGATCGCTGACCAGTAGCAGCACCGTGTCGCGCAGGTCGGGCGAGGGGCGATCGACCTGTGCGACGTGGTAGCGCGCCGCGCGCGGCGCATACGGATCGAGCGGC
Organism: uncultured Solirubrobacteraceae bacterium; assembly: GCA_963722435.1. GTDB lineage: Bacteria > Actinomycetota > Thermoleophilia > Solirubrobacterales > Solirubrobacteraceae > Palsa-744. Next base: position 1,132,985 of record CAVRKZ010000002.1, read on the forward strand.
AACGCCACCGCAAGATCGGGCTTGCTGGCAACGAGCGTCATGACTCACTGGATGCCCGCTTTTCGCACTCCTAACCGAAGAGTGAGCAGCCGATCGATCGCTCACGGTCCGAGGCGTCCGCCTACTCGAGCGAGAGCCGCTCCTGGCCAGGGATCATCTCGGGGAGCCGCCCGCGGGCCTCCTCGTCGGGGATCTCCCCGACGTCAAACGATCCCAACACGGGAGTGTCTCCAGCGTGCGTGGCAGGCTCCAGACCATCTGAGTCGATCTCCCCGCTGCCGTCCATCTCCGACTGCATATCGAGCTCCGCGGTCTCCTGCGCGAGGGCGGGATTGCTCGCGAAGCGCGGCGTATAGCCGTCTGCTGGAGGCCCGGGCGCCAGTGCCTCGTGCTCCTCGCGAGCAACGACGCCGGGGTCCGCACCGCTGCGGCGCTTCAGCTCTAGGTGATCGCGTATGGCCTCGTCGAGCAGTCCCATCGCGTGTGCTAAACGATACCGGTCCCTGGGCTGGAGGCTCTGCGACTAGACTTCTTCGGTCGGCCGGCCCGGGCGCCGGCAGGCACGCAACGGGGCTATAGCTCAGTTGGGAGAGCGCCTGGATCGCACCCAGGAGGTCGGGGGTTCGAGTCCCCCTAGCTCCACTTCGCAGAAGCCCCGCAGTTGCGGGGTTTCTGGCGGGTCACGTCGGTAGAAGTGGTGTAGCGAGCGGCGTGTAGGCCGGAGAAGGTTCCGGCCACCGCGGCGTCCACACTCGTCGGTTCCACCAAGAATCGATGAGAAGGGAGCACCACGATGGCCGAAGGCCACAGGATGACCACTGCCGATGTCGTTGCCAAGGTGATGGCGGGCGAGCACGGCGACTTCGTGCGCGAGGCGGTCGCATTGGTCGCCCGCGAGCTGATGGAGGCGGAGATCTCGCTCGAGGTCGGCGCAGAGCGCGGAGAGGTGAGCCCAGAGCGCCTCACCCACCGAAACGGCTACCGCCCAAGGCCCTGGGAGACGCGGGTCGGGGAGATCGAGCTGTTGATCCCCCGCAAGCGCCAGGGCCCGGCCTACTTCCCGAGCTTTCTTGAACCGCGGCGGCGAAGTGAGCAGGCGATCGTCGCGGTCGTGCTCGAGGCCTATGTCAACGGCGTATCGACCAGGAAGGTCGATCGCTTGGTCGAGCAGCTGGGGATCGCCGGGATGACCAAGGACCGCGTCTCTGCGCTCTGCAGGGCCCTCGACGAGCAGGTGCAGATCTTCAGGGAGCGCCCGCTTGAAGGCAGCTATCCGTATCTGTGGCTTGACGCCAAGCACTTGAAGGTCCGCTCCGGGGCGCACGTGCGCTCGAAGGCGCTCGTGATCGCCTATGCCGTGCATGACTCCGGCATCCGCGAGGTGATCGGACTCGATCTCGGCGAGGTCGAGTCAGAGGCCTTCTGGGTCGAGTTCCTGCGCTCCCTGAGAGCCCGTGGGCTGCAGGGAGTCCGTCTTTGTGTCTCTGACCAGCATGAAGGTCTCAAGCACGCGATCGAGCGCGTCCTCGCGTGCCCCTGGCAGCGCTGCACCGTGCACTTCGTCCGCAACATGCACCAACACTGCCGGCCCTCACAGCGCGGCCTAGTCTCCGCCGCCTTGCGGGAGCTCTTCCAGGCCGAGGACGGCGAGCAAGCCTCAGAGCGCGTTGGGCAGGTGATCGAGCGTCTTGAGCCGACCGTCCCGAAGGTCTGCCGGCTCTTGGAAGAGGCAGAGGCCGACCTGCTCGCCTTCTACGCGTTCCCGAGCGAGCACTGGCCGAAGCTCAGGAGCACGAATCCGCTCGAGCGCGTCAACCGCGAGATCGGCAGACGCTCTGATGTCGTCGGCATCTTCCCCAACGACGCCTCAGCGATCCGTCTCGCCGGCGCCCTCTTGATCGAGCAGAACGACGAGTGGCTCGTCTGCCGACGCTACCTCTCCGCCGAGAGCATGGCCCTACTCGACGCTGTGAAAGCCCAGGACCCCGACATCCACGAGGGAAAGGGAGAGGAGGTCGTCAAGCTCAACGCCGCCTGAGCCATGAGCGTCACCGACGAGAGGGCGTTACACCACTACAGACGACTTGACTTTCTGGCGATCGCTCGAGTTGCGAGCTAGCCGGATCGATGGATACCGGTAGAGCCCACGCAGAGCGCCGTAGACGCCGGCCGGCCGGACACAACAGCGCCGGCCTTGACGAACACAAGAATCCTGATAGAGTTAGTGCACAATGTGCGATCACGCAACCCATCGCCCCGTAGACAGCGACATCATGCAGCGCGCTGTCCCCGACTTCGCGTCGGCGGGGGACCGCGTGCTCGAACACTGTTGTCGTCCCTGACGTCTCATCCTCGCGTCCGGGGAGGTCCCCTACCCCTCCCCGGACGCGCTCCTAGAGACACCCGCCAGAAGCCGCCAGAGCAGCGGACGCTTTGCTCGCCCACGTCAACTTCACAGCCGAAAAGAGGAGCCTCAAATGCCAAGGATCATCGTCACCACCGACCCCTCGCCACTCCCCGCCGACGCCTCCATCTGGCTCGACGAGCACGTCAAGTCGGTGCACTTGAGCACCGACCATGCAGCTGAGCAGTTCGTCGAGCGGCTCGCGTGGGCGATCAGCGACGCCGAGGACGCCGACGAGAGGCGTGCAAGCCACCGCTTTCGAGCAGCCCGACGGCTGCACGCTCGTGGCACGGCCGCGCGCGCTCGCCCCCAACGCCGCGTCGCCGTCTGACCCGACTCGCCCGCATGGCCACGAGCCCGCCCACGAAGCGTCTCACCCGCCCGGTCCGGGCTGCTTGGGCTTGGCGCGCCCGGGGACGCTCGTGGCGGCGAAAACCCTTTAGGGGTGTGCGTCCACGGCCGATGTATAGAGCGAGGGCGGGGGCGACCTATACAGGGACGACTTTTGCCAAAACCGCTCATATCCTCGCCGGCGGCGTTCGCCTTGGTGCCGCGCACCCGTGGGGGTCACAAGGTGTGGGCGCTGCTCACCGCGGGACTGGTGCTCGCGGGGATAGCGGCGGCCGTCCTCGGCGCTCGCGCTGTAGCTCGCTCGGATAGGAGCCGCGAACAGCTGGCGGCCCACTTGACCGCAGCGGACGTCGCCTCGACGCTCAAGCTGGCGATCCGCCACGAGGAAGACCTCACGGTCAGCATGAGCGCGTTCGTCGCGAGTAACCCGCACGTGAGCCCAGCGGCCTTCGACCGGTGGGTCGAATCAGTGCACGCTCTGGAGCGCTACCCGGAGCTCCAGAACATCGGGCTGGTGGCGCTCGTGCCGGCGCCCGAGCTGGCGTCCTTCGAAGCTCGCATGGCAGCCAATCCAATCCGCCCGTTCGGGCCGCTCTCAACGTCGCCCGCCGAAGGCCTGGTGGTGCTGCCGACGGGCACCCGTCCCTACTACTGCTTCGCGGTGGCTGGGCTTGCTCGGAATCCAGCCAGCTATTTGCCGGTGGGGGTCGACTACTGCGAGCTGATCAGGACGATGATCGTAAGCCGCAGCACGGGCCAGACCGGCTACGCCCCGGTCGTTGACAGCGGCGTATCGGCCTTGGGAGTTGCGACGCCTGTGTATCGCGGGGGCGTGACGCCGACGACGGCGGCGGCCCGCCGCAAGGCGTTCGTGGGGTGGCTCGGGGAGCGGATCGAGCCCACCGTCCTACTCGACGAAGCGCTCCAGGGTCAGCGCGGCGTCGCCGCAGCGCTGCACTACAACTCGCCAGGTTCGCAGATCACGTTCACCAGGGGCACAATCCCATCTGGGGCGCAGAGCAGGAACGTTCCGATTGAGACCGGACGAGAAACAGGACTTTCAAATGCGCACGAAGGCTGGATCCTGCAGATCTTCGCTGCGCCCATTGCGACTGGCGTGTTCGGTGATCGCGACGCGCTCGCGCTGTTCATAGGCGGCATTCTCCTAAGCGCCCTGCTCGGCCTGTTCCTGCTGGTGCTCGGCAGCGGGCGCGCGCGAGCGCGCCGGCTCGTGCGCGAGAAGACGCGTGAGCTCTCTGAGAAGAACCGCGAGCTCTCCCACCTGGCGCTCCACGACACTCTGACCGGCCTGCCCAACCGTGCGCTCGTGCTCGATCGCGCCGCACAGATCCTGGCGCGCACAGTCCGGCTGCCGGACGCGCTCGCGGGCGCGCTGTTCATCGACATCGACGGCTTCAAGCGCGTCAACGACGACCTCGGGCACGCCGCCGGAGATCAGCTGCTGACGGTCGTCGGTGAACGACTGCAGCGCGCCGTGCGCGACCAGGACACGGTCGGGCGGCTCGGGGGAGACGAGTTCATTGTGCTCGTCGAGTGCAGAGTCGAGGACGCAGCACTCGATCAGCTGGCAGACCGTGTTACGGACGCCCTGCGCGAGCCTTTCGAGCTCGACGACGGCCGTAGGGTCCTCTCGCTGACGGTGAGCATCGGGGTGGCGGTCGGGCGCTACGAGACCTCCGACGCGCTGCTGCGCGACGCCGATCTAGCACTGTACGCCGCCAAGGCAGCCGGGAGGGATCGCTACGTGCTCTTCGACGCGAGCATGCGTGCAGGCACGGAGGGGCGGATGGAGCTCGAGGCCGACCTCGACGCGGCGCTGGCCGACGAACAGTTCTTCCTCGTCTATCAGCCGATCTTCGACCTCTCAAGCCAAGAGGTTATGGGCGCTGAGGCGCTGATTCGCTGGCGGCACCCTACGCGGGGAGTCGTCGATCCGGGCAGCTTCATACCGCTCGCGGAGGAGAATGGCCGCATCGTTGCGATCGGCCGCTGGGTTCTCGAGGAGGCCTGCCGCCAAGCTGCGGCGTGGGCCGCTGAAGCTCACGGCATCGCGATCGCCGTGAACGTGTCGGCGCATCAGCTCGGCCACAGGCGCTTTGCCGAGGACGTGCGCCACGCGCTACAGAGCTCCGGACTCGAGCCTTCGTCGCTGATCCTCGAGATCACCGAGACGGTTCTCATGCACGACGCGCCCGCCGCCTGCGAACGCCTGCAGGAGCTCAAGGCGCTCTCCGTGCGCGTTGCCATCGACGACTTCGGAACCGGCTACGCATCGCTCTCCTACCTGCAGCGCATGCCCGTTGACATCCTCAAGGTCGACCAGAGCTTCATCGCAGCTCTCGGCGACGGGCGCCAGGGCCGTGAGCTGCTGCAGGCGATCCTCGGCGTGGCAGAGTCCCTCTCTCTGGCCGTAATCGCCGAGGGCATCGAGCATCGCAGTCAGCTGAGCATCCTCGAGGAGCTCGGATGCCAAAGGGGTCAGGGCTTCCTGCTCGGCCATCCGGGGCCGCCAGATGCCATCGAGGCGCTGCTGGCCGGCGAGCAGATCGCCGGCGCTGGCTCACAGCCTGAGAGATCGGCGCCCCCGGCCGGCCTGAGCTGATCACGGCGCTTCGCTGTGTCCACGCGTCCTCTTTCGCAGCTCCAGCAGCCGGCAATGGCGCCGCACTCCTCAGCGTCGGCGAAGCCCGCCCAGCACCTGGGCGATCGCCTGTCCCGTGCGCTCGCGCGCATGCTGCTGGTCCTCGGCCGCGGCGATTAGCGCTGAGGCCTCGTGTAGCGCCGCGAGCACGACGTGGGCGAGCACCAACGGATCGCTCGGCTGCAGTGTGCCCTCGTCCATGGCGGCCGCGAAGGTCTGTGCGAGCATGCTGATCCCGAAGGGAGAGACGACCTCGCGCCACGCCTCCCAGCCGAGCGCCTTGCGACCCTCGACCAGTCCGATCCGCTGAAGCTCGCGCGAGCGCACGCATTCATCGAGAAACGCCTGGCTGCCAACTTCGATCGCCTCCATCGCGTCGGCGCCATCCCCGCGCAGCTGCGCCAGGCGTTCGACAAGCTCCCGCTCGACATTCTCCAAGACTGCGGCGATCAGCTCCTGCTTGCCCGCGAAATGGTGATAGAGCCCTCCGCGGCTCACGTTCGCGCGGCGGAGCACTCCGGCGATGCTGAAGCCTTCGTAGCCCTCTTCGGCGATCAGCTCGCGCGCGGCGTCGACGATCCGCCCCCGCGTCGCTTGGCTGCGCTCGTCGGCGGTGGATCTCACTAGCTGCTCGCTCAAGACTCTGCTAGTCTACCGACCGACGGTCGGTAGGTACGCACCAGATCGGCAACAGCAAGCGTTGAGAGGAAGGAGAGGACATGAACACATATGCGATCTTGAGGAGAGGCGCGTGGGCCTCGCCTGAGGAGCTTGGCGAAGCCGCGGGGCGCTCGCGAGCAGTGGGCGACGGGGAGATGGCGAACGACATCCGCTGGATCCGCAGCTACGTGCTCAGCGAGCCCGACGGCCGCGTGGGCACCGTATGCATCTACGAGGCAAGTAGTCCCGAGGCGATCCGCGAGCACGCCTCCCGAGCGCAGCTTGCGGCCGATGAGATCATCCCAGTCGCCGACACGGTCGTGGTTCGCCCCGACCCTGCGCCCGCGGCCGCCAGCTGAGCGGAGGCGCCCGTAGGCGGTCGCCTAGGCTTGGCGGGCGATGATCTACGCCCTCCTGCTGAGGACGCTGGCCCGCGCGGGTGTCGACGGCGAAACGGCGCACGCGCTCGCGACGCGTGCGCTGCGGGTGACGATGTCAATCCCGGGCGTGCGCAGGTGCGCGCGACGCCTGCTCGCCCCGCGCGACGCGCGCTTGCGCGTGAGCGCGCTCGGCATGAGCTTCCCAAGCCCGCTCGGCCTGGCGGCGGGCGTCGACAGCAACGCGAGTCTGTTCGAGGACTTCGCCGCGCTGGGCTTCGGCTTCATCGAGGTCGGGACGCTGACGGCGCTCGCGCAGCCGGGCAACCCGCGCCCGCGCGTCTTCCGCCTGATGGCCGACCGCGCGATCCTCAACCGTCGCGGCTTTCCCAACGCGGGTGCGCTGCTAGCCGCGCGACGCCTGCGCGCTCGCGGGCGCGAGCCGATCGTGGGGGTGAACATCGGCAAGAGCCGCGACGTGCCGATCGAGCGCGCCGTGGCGGACTACCGCGCGTCGGTGCGCGAGCTGGCGGGGCTGGCCGACTACCTGGCGTTGAACGTGAGCTCGCCAAACACGCCGGGTCTCAGGGACATGCAGTCCGAGGAGCGCTTACGCGAGCTCGTCGACGGCGTGCGCGAGGAGCTCACGGGCATGGGCGTGCGGCCGGCGCTGCTGATCAAGATCGCCCCCGACTTGAGTGATGAGCAGCTCGATGCGATCGCTGAGCTCGCGCTCGAGCTCGAGCTCGACGGGATCATCGCCGTCAACACCACCGTCGAGCGCAGCGGCCTCAGTGACCCCTCCGCGCTCCCGCAGGGGGTAAACGACGGGGGCATATCGGGGCCGCCGCTGGCCGCACGTGCGCTGGAGGTCCTGCGGCGCCTGCGCGCGCACGTGGGCGAGCGCCTCGTGTTGGTCTCAGTTGGCGGGGTCGAGACGGGCGACGATGTGTGGGAGCGGCTGCTCGCGGGGGCGACGCTCGTGCAGGCGCACACCGCCTTTGTCTATGGCGGCCCGCTGTGGCCGCGCCGCGTCAATCGCGACCTTGCTCGTCGCCTGCACGCGAGCGCTGGGAGCATCCAGGAGCTGATCGGCAGCGAGCGCCCAGCCGCGCAGACGGCTCAGGGCCGGTAGGCACGCACGAGAAAGCCGCTTCGCCCGGGAGTGAGGATCTCGATGGGCTCAAAGCCGCTCGCGCCGAGCAGTAGCTCGAGCTCGCGATGGGTGTAGTTGAAGATGGGGCAGTCGCCGATCCATTCGTAGCGCGCCTTGCGCAACGGCCCCTTGATGAGCGACCAGCTGGGAAACGAGGCCACCGTGGCGCCCCCGCTCGCGCACAGCTCGAACATGCGCCTGGTGAAGCGGTGCGGCTCGGGAAGGTAGTCGAACAGGCCGAGCGCTAGCACGACCTCAAAGGGGCCATCGATGGGGGCGGTGAGGAAGTCCTCGACCATCAGCTCGACGCGCTCGGAGAAGGACTCCAGGCGCGCGCGCGCGAGCTCGATCATCGGCTCTGAGAAGTCGATGCCGGCGTAGCGTGCGGCGCCGGCCTCGAGCGCGAACTCACCGATGCGTCCCGAGCCGCAGCCGACGTCGAGCACGCGCGGGGCCTCGTATGCGGCGACCGTCTCGGCGGCGAGCTGGCGGCGTCGGAAGAGCCCGGGTCGCAGCCAGCGTGCGAGGGGGCGCTCGTCCTCGTAGAGGTCGTCAAACGCCTGCGCCTTGGCGCGAAAGCGCCTACGGACCCGCGCCGGCGCCGCCGCTGAGCTGGGCATGGGCCTCACCATAGGTGATCAGCTGATGGCATCCGGCGATTGCGCGCAGCACGCGCGCGGCGCGTCGGCGGGCGAGGTTCCGCTGCGCCGCGCGCCCCCGCGCGCGCCCCCTTGTCGAGGCGCTCACGCCGGCAGAGAGCCCTGCGCGCAGCGGCTGCGGGTCGAACTCGTGCGGATGCAGGTAGAGCCCCGCCATGGCGGGCGCGCCCGCCAGCCCGCGCACGACCGTGCGCGTCGGCAGGAGCGCCCAGTAGGAGGCGCCGCCGACGGGCACGCGTGCCCGTCCGGCACGCCAGACGGCGAGCGGGAACTCCCACAGGCCGCGCCCCTGCGCGAGCGAGAGCAGGTGCGGCGCGTCACTGTCTGCGAGCACGCGTCCGCGAATGCGCGGAGAGTCGTGTTGGCTTGAGTCGTAGGCGAAGCCCTCGGCGGCGAGCACGTCGTAGGCCCAGCGCGCGGCGGCGGTGATGGAGAAGGCGGGGGCCCGGTAGCCGCACGGCGCCTTGCCGGTGAGCTCTTCGATCGTCGCGCGCGCCGCGCGCAGGTCGGCGGCGAACTGCTCAGGACTCTGTGTGTGCACCGGGCGGTGCTGGTCGCCGTGGCATGCGATCTCGTGCCCACCCGCGCCGATGGCCTCGATCAGCTCGGGATAGGCACGGGCTGCGAGGCCGAGCACGAAAAAGGTCGCGCGCACGCCGAGCTCGTCTAGCAGCGCTAGCAGGGTGTGCGTCTGGCGCGTGAGCGCGGGCCCCGCGCGCTCCCAATCCTCGTCGCCGACCCGCCGGCGAACGAGCTGGTGCCAGTCCTCGAAGTCGACGCTCAGCAGCAGTGTCACGTGTGCCTACAGCTCGCGCTCGTAGTAGTAGTTGATGAAGCCGTCCTGCTTGCCTTCGCGGTGGCTGAAGCCGAGACTCTCATAGAGCGCTCGCGCGGCGACGTCCTGCTCGCCCGTACACAGATCCATGTAGTCGGCTCCACGATCGCGCGCCATCGCGATCGCCTCGCGCATGAGGGCGCGGCCCAAGCCCTGCCCGCGCTGCGCACTGGCGACGTATAGCTCAGCGAGGTAGCACTCCAGGCCCGACGTCCAGAGCGAGCGACGGAAACGCATCACGGCCAGCCCGTCCGGACCGTCGCCGCCGAGGAGCACCTCGGTCTGGCCTTCTTCGAGCAGCTCGCGCATCCGCTCGCCGAGGCGGGCGACGCCCGGGGTGTGCTCGCCGAACTCCTCGTTGAACTCATGCAACAGGTGGCCGACGACCTCGGCGTCCTCGAATCGCGCGCGACGCACGCTCATGCGCCGCTCATGGCGGCGAGGCCGCGCAGGAAGACCTCGCAAAGGGTCGCGTACAGGCGGTCGTCGAGCTCAGGATCGATGATGCGGGCGAGCAGGAAGCCGTCGGCTATGAACAACGTCATCGCCGCGACCTCCTCGGCGGCCAGCGCCGGCTCAATGCCGAGCGTGGAGGTCCAGCGGGCGAACAGCGCGGCCATGCGCTCGCGCAGCGCCCGCTGGCGGGCGGCGAACTGGGCGCGGAAGGAATCGTTGCGCGCGGCGTGAGCCGCGAACTCCTGATACAGGCGCGGCCACTGCGGGTCGCGGTCGACCAGGCGCAGGAAGTCCTCGGCGGCCTCGCGTGCGAGCGCGACGGGCTCGCCGGGCGAGGCGATCGCCGCCTGCAGCCGCTCGAGCTCGGCGTCGAACTTCTCCTCGAGCATCACCAGGAAGAGCTGCTCCTTGCTGTCGAAGTTGGCGTAGAAGGCGCCCTTGGTGTAGCCGGCGTCGGCGGCGATGCGATCGATCGAAGCGCCCCCGAGCCCGTCGCGGCAGATCGCGTTCGTGGCGGCGCGCAGTAGTGCTGCGCGCGTGATGGCTCGGCGCGCGGCGCGCGTCGCTGGCATGCCTGGGCCGCGTGTGGCGGCTGCGCTCACGCCACTGCGGCGTGCACCTGCGCCCCGGCGAGCTCCTGCGCGCTGGCGTGCACGCGAGCGCTGGCGGGATGGAGACCCAGGAGCACCTCGCCGCCGTGACGCGGGGTCTCCGTGATGCCGCGGCGCAGGACGCGCTCGCCGGCCGCGCGCGCAGGGGCGAGCGTTCGCCGCAGGACGAGCTCGCGCAGCACCGTTTCCATCTCGAACTGCGCGAAGGCACCGCCAAGACAACGGCGCACGCCGCCGCCGAAGGGGATCCACGTGTAGGTGCCCGGCGGGCGCCCGCCCTCGCTCTCGAGAAAGCGCTCGGGGCGGAACTCGTGCGGCCGCGGGTAGATGTCGCCACGGCGGTGCACGAGGTGGATCGCGGGCACGATCGAAGCGCCCGCGGGGAGCAGGTGCCCGCCGATCTCCATCGGCTCGACGAGTCGGCGCAGGACGATCGAGATGACAGGTCGCAGCCGCAGCGTCTCCTGGACGACGGCCTGCAGGTATGTGCTCTCGCCTGCCCGAACCTCTTCGGTGAGGCGCTCGAGGCGCTCCGGATGGCGGCACAGCCGCTCGGCGGCCCAGGCCAGCGAGGTGGCTGTGGTCTCGTGTCCCGCGACGAGCAGCGTGACGAGCTCGTCACGCAGCTCGCGCTCGCTCATGGGGCTTGCGTCCTCGTGCGTGGCCTGCAAGAGCAGTGACAGGATGTCCTCGCGCTCGGCCAGATCGCCGGCTTGACGGCGCGCGGCGATCTCCTCGTAGATCGGTTTCTCGACGCGCTCGATCTCGCGCCGGAAGGAGCGCAGGCGCCCGACGCGCTGGGGCCCGAGCACCATCAGCGCGGCGCCGCGTCGGGGACTCGTCGTTAGGTCCAGGAAGCGTCGTAGCTGCTGGCGCAGGAGCTCCATGCGCGGTCCCTCAGCGACGCCGAAGACGGCGCGCAGGATGATCTCGAGCGTGATCGCCTGCATGCGTGGGCGCAGCGCATAGGGCGCGCCGATCGGCCAGCCGTCGATCTCCTCGCCGGCCACGTGCGCCATTAGCTCGCCATAGCGCTGCATGCGCTCGCCGTGGAAGGGCGCCAGCAGCAGCTTGCGCTGGCGCAGGTGCGCGTCGTCGTCGAGCAGCAGCACGGAGTTGGGGCCGAGCACGGGCAGCAGGATGCGGTTGGCCTCGCCCGCGTGCAGCAGGCGCGGGTCGCCGGTGAAGACCTGCTTGATCGCCTCGGGGTTCGAGGTCACCACCCAGTCGCCTTCGCCCGCGATGTGCAGCGTGAACATCTCGCCAAAGCGCGCCTGGGCGCTTTCAAGCAGCCACTGCGCGCGCCGGAACCAAAGCATCGTTTGGATCGCGACGGGCATGCGTGGCCCGGCAGGCAGGGCGGCTCGCTGGTTTGACATACCGAGCGGTATCCTACACCGCTACGCGCGGTAGCGCACGAGCACTTTGTGCGAGCAGCCGAGCAGCGTCCAGGGGCGGTTCTGCGGCAGGTAGCGCATCACGAACGTCTTTACGCCGGGGCCGTTGCAGTGGACGACGCCGTGGCCGTAGACGAGCGCGAGGTGGTCGTCGCCGGCGCCCGTCCAGATTTCGTTGAAGCCGTGGCTCGCGTAGATCCAGTCTGCGCCGGCCCCGCCGTGGATGTAGTCGGACTGGCTTTCGGGCTGGCCTTCGGGGTGGTAGTCGCCCCAGATCACGTCACCCTCTTCACCCGCGTAGAAGGTGTCGTTGCCGTATCCGCCGAGCAGCCAGTTGTGCACGTCGCGAATGCCGAGGAGCGTGTGGCTCAGCCCGACCGGCCCCTTGTCCATCTTCAGGCACTGGTCGGCGGGCCAACCATCGTGGTTGGCTTCGGCGATGCTAGCCATCGGGCTCACGCCGGCGCTCGCCAGCGGGCTTCCCGTCGGGCTCGCGCTGGCGAGGATCGCGGCCGGGTGGCCCTGGGGGCAGAACGCGATGTAAAGGCCACGGTCGTCGCGGCGGAGCTCCGCTGCTTCGGCGTCGCTCAGCGAGGCGGGCCGCGCCACGAGCGCGCCCATGCCGGGCGCCCGGGCGGAGGCAGCGCTCGTGGAGCTCGCGTCCGCGGCGCCCGGCGCCGCAGTCCCACCGAGAAGAGTGGCGGCGATGGCGACCCTCATGGCACAGGCGCCAGCCAGCCTCGCGTGGCGCAAGCGCCGGCGACGCCGAGCCGATCTATGGGCGGGGCTCACCTGGACTCCAGAGTGGGCGAGCCGAGACATCTCACTCGATTGTCGTCGGCTGCGCGGCGAAACTCGTGTGCGACGGACGAATGAGCAGGTCGAGGTCCTGCCCGCCGCGAGCGAACAGCGGGCGCCCACACGGGCCCCCGGCGGCTCGAGCACGCCGCGGGGCAAGCTCGCGCTATGCCTCTGGGAGGGCGGCCAGCTCGGCCATCTGCTGAAAGGCCTCGAGCGGCGGCGGAGGCTGTTGATCGCCCGCGAGCTCGGCGTAGATGTTGGCGACGTTTACGACCAGGCGCTCGCTCTCGCCCCAGTCGGCCCAGCGCTCGAGCGAGAGCGCGCGGGCGGCCTGCATGGGGCTCATGCCCTGCTCGCGGCGCGAGTGCGCCTCGTCGTAGAGATACTCGAAGTAGGCCTTCAGCTCGCGCACCTCGCTGGGTCCGGCGAGCGGACCGTGACCGGGCACGATCACCTCGGGCTCCATCGCGAGGATGCGCTCGCATGCTGCGATCCAGTTGGACACCGGTCCGGCCCAGGCGATCGGATGCGCGCCCGAGAAGAGGATGTCCCCGGAGAAGAGCACCCGCTCGGAGGGCAGGTGCACGAGCGTGTCGCCGCGGGTGTGCGCGGGCCCGACCTCGATTAGTCGCAGCTCACGCTCGCCCACGCGCAGTGCGAGCTCGCCGGCGAAGGTATCGCCCGGCAGCTTGAGCTCGATGCCGCTGAAGTCGAAGGCGCCGAAGCAGTGCAGGAAGAACGCGCCCAGCTCGCCCATCGCGGGCGCCTGCTCGACGAGCGCCGCCATCGCCGCGGGGGGCAGCTCGCCCATCTCGGAGGCGGTGCGCTCGGAGGCGACGATGCGCGCGTCGCCGACGAGCTGATTGCCGTAGCAGTGATCGCCGTTTGCGTGTGTGTTGACGAGCGTGTCGATGCGCGCGGTGGCGGGCGCGGCGGCGCGCATCGCCCGCAGCATCTCCTCGGTGAGCTTCAGGTCGAAGAGCGTGTCGACGAGCAGGCTGCTGTCCCCGTCGATCACCAGCCCGGCGTTGCTCCAGCCCCAGCCGCCGTCGGGCTGCAGATAGGCGTAGAGGCCGTCGCCCACCTCGTGCAGGCCCTTGACGTAGCTCATCAGGAGGCGGCGCTGATGTCGACTGACGCACCCATCTCAGAAGACGTGCAAGTGACCGGGCGAGAGCGTGAAGCCGTGTCCAGCGGAGTTGGCGCAGCGCACCCAGCTCGCGTGCACGGCGCAGGTGATTCCGTCGCCCTGCCAGCTCATGCCGGCCGAGAGTTTCGCGTAGGGCGCGTCGGAGAGGAGGTCGTCCTGACTCTCGTCAACCAGGCGCGCGCGCCCGCTGGCGCCCTGCCCCAGCTGCACGAATGGGTCGCCGATGCCGTGCGCGGGACGGGGAATGCCCCGGGCAGAGCACTGCAGGCCGGGCCAGAGCCCGGTCAGCGGCGCCTGCGTGGCAGCGTCGAGCACGGTCCCTGGCACACCGGCGGCGATGCCGCAGACCACCTGCTGGCGCGCGGTCCCCCAGTTGCTCACATGCGAGCTGCCAGCGAGCGCGCTCGGCGGCGCGAGCGCCGCTGCGGCTAAGGCCACTGACAGAGCGGGCGTGATCGCGCGCATCACCGGCAAGCGTACGCTCAACCGCCGCGCTCGGTGGCCGCGCGAGCACGCCGGCGATCCGCCGCCGCGATGGCCTGGCGAGCGGTATCGTGACCCCCAGTCAGGGAAAAAGGCTGCAGCCGAGAGGAGAGCGCAGATGTACGACTACGTGATCGTGGGGGCGGGCTCAGCCGGATGTGTGCTCGCGAGTCGCCTGAGCGAGGACCCGGACGTAAGCGTCCTCTTGCTCGAGGCTGGCGGGCCGGACGTCAACGAAAACATCCACGTGCCGCTCGGGTACCTGCAGCTCGCGCGCACGGAGGTCGACTGGGACTACTGCACCGCGCCCGAGCCGCATTGCAACAACAGGCGCATCCCGCTGCCGCGCGGCAAGGTGCTAGGTGGCTCCAGCTCGATCAACGCGATGGTCTACATCCGCGGCAACCGCCGCGACTACGACGAATGGGGCGTGCCAGGCTGGTCGGCGGCCGACCTGATTCCGTACTTCCTCAAGGCCGAGGACAACGAGCGCGGCGCCTCGCGCTGGCACGGCGCCGGCGGCCCGCTGCCCGTCAGCGAGGGGCGCTCGCACAACGTGATCGCCAGCGCGTTCGTCGAGGCCGGCGTGCAGGCGGGCCTCGCCCGCAACGATGACTTCAACGGCGACGAGCAGGACGGCGTCGGCCTCTACCAGGTGACGCAGCGCGGCGGCACACGCGCGAGCGCCGCCGTCGCCTACCTGCACCCGGCGATGGAGCGCGAGAACCTCACGGTGATGCCGTACATGCTCGTCCAGAGCGTGCTGTTCGAGGGCAACCGCGCGGTCGGCGTGCAGGCCAGCCAGCTCGGCCAGTCCCAGGAGCTGCGCGCCGAGCGCGAGGTGATCCTGTGCGGCGGCGCCTACAACTCACCGCAGCTTCTGATGCTTTCTGGAATCGGGCCGGCCGAACACCTGATGATGCGCGAAATCGAGGTGCTGCTCGACCAGCCGGCCGTCGGCGAGAACCTGTCCGACCACGCGGGCACCTACGCCGTGTGGACGACGCCTGAGGAGCAGAGCCTGCTCCTGTCGCTTCAGCCGGAGGCGCTGGAGGAGTACGAAGCCACGCAGACAGGCCCGTTTGCCTCCAACTTCGCCGAGTCCGGTGGCTTCGCCCGTGTCGCGCCGGATGCGCCAGCGCCCGACATCCAGTTTCACGTCGTGCCCGTGCAGCTGATCGACGAGGGCATGAGTGACCCGGAGGCGCACGGCGTGCTGGTCTCTCCGTGCCTGCTCACGCCGCACAGCCGCGGCAACGTGCGCCTGGCCTCCAAAGATCCCAGCGCCAAGCCGATCGTCCACCACTCCTTCTACGCGGACGGCGACGACATGCAGCGCATGATCGCCGGCATGCGCCTGACGCTCGAGATCTGCGCCCAGCCCGCGCTTGCGCCCTACTGCGTCGAGCCGTGCATCGGGGCCAGCGGTGACAGTGACGAGGCGCTGCGCGACCTGGTCGCACGCACGACCTACTCGGTGTATCACCCGGTCGGCACCTGCCGCATGGGCGAGGACACGGAGGCCGTCGTGGACGCTCAGCTGCGCGTCAACGGCCTCGAGGGCCTGCGCGTCGTCGACGCCTCGGTGATGCCCGTCGTCCCGCGCGGCAACACCAACGCGCCTACGATCGCGATCGCCGAGCGCGCCGCCGACCTGATCCGCCACGGGCGCGCGCTGACGGCGCCCGGCGCCGCGCTCAGCGCGGCCTGAACGGCGGGCGGCGATGAACACGGCTCCGCGCTCGATCTACCACCTCAACTGCGGCACGATGTGCCCTCGCGGCGCGCGTCTGCTCACCGGCGAGGGAGGGCTGCTCGCGCCCGCGCGCATGATCTGTCACTGCCTGCTGATCGAAGGCTCGGAGGGTCTCGTGCTCGTCGACACGGGCTTTGGGACCGACGACGTGCGCAATCCGCGTCAGCTCGGGCTGGTATCGACGCTCGTGCTGCATCCGCGCGCGGACATCGCCGAGACGGCCATTCGGCAGTTGCAGGGGCTCGGTTTCGACGCCGCCGACGTGCGTCATATCGTCGTCACACACCTCGACCTCGACCATGCGGGAGGGCTACCGGACTTCCCCGACGCCGAAGTCCACCTCACCGCACGCGAGCTCGAGGCGGCGATGCACCCGAGCCTGCGCGAGCGCCCGCGCTACGTCGCGGCGCACTGGACCCACGGGCCGCGCTGGGTCGAGCACGGCGCCGGCGGCGAGCAGTGGTTCGGCTTCGAGGGCGTGCGGATCCTGCCGGGAAGCGATGAGCAGATCCTGCTGATCCCGCTCGCCGGCCACACGCACGGGCACACGGGCGTCGCGCTCAAGGGACCCGAGGGGTGGCTCTTGCACTGCGGCGACGCGTACTTCCACCACGGCGAGGTCGCGACGCCGCCCCACTGTCCGCCCGCCCTCTCTGCATTCATCGCCCTGAACGAGATCGACCGCGCGACCCGCCGCGCGAACCTCGAGCGGCTGCGCGAGCTGGCTGCGCGCCACGGCGAGGAGGTGCAGCTGATCTGCTCACACGATGCCTCCTATCTAAAGGGCGCAACTGCAGACGCGCCCCAGCCGGCGCTCGCAGGCTAGCCGAGCTCCAGAGCCCGAGCCGGCCGCCCTGCGCCCGAGTGCCCCTGGCGCAGTTCAGCCGCCCTGCGCCGAGCGCGCCTGGTGCACGAGGCGACGCATCCCGTTGAGCCAACGCTCGGGGTCGGTGCCCTTGCGCGCCATGAACTGACGCACGTTCTCGTGCGGGAGGATCAGGAAGCGCTCCTCGCGAATGCCCTTCACGACGGCCTCGGCGACCTCGTGCGGCTCGATCAGCCCACCGGCCGAGAGCGCGGCGGCGGCGGCGGCGTCCTGCATGCCCCGTTCGAGCATCGGCGTGCGCACGCCCTGGGGGCAGATGCACGAGACGCGCACGCCGCGCTCGGCGTATTCGATCGACAGCCACTCCGCGAGCGCGACGGCGGCGTGCTTGGTGACGCTGTAGACGAGCGAGGAGACCTGTGTGAGCAGGCCGGCCGCGGAGGCCGTGTTGATCAGGTAGCCCTCGCCGCGCTCGAGCATCTCGGGTAGCAGCGCCCGTGAGGCCCACACATGAGCCATCACGTTGACGCGCCACGCTTCCTCCCATGACTCATCGGGGACCTCCGGGCCACCACCCATGCCGCCGACGCCGGCGTTGGAGACGAACACGTCGATCGCGCCGTGAGCCTCGCTCGCGGCCCTGACGAGCTCGCGCACGCCGCTCTCTTGACTCGCGTCGAACTGCACCGCAAGCCCACCTATCTCCTGAGCCACGGCCTGCGCGCCGCTTACGTCGAGATCGGCGACCACGACGGCGCGCGCGCCCTCGGCCGCGAAGCGCCGCGCAAGTGCTGCGCCGATGCCGCTGGCGGCGCCGGTGACCACGATGTGCCTGTCGGCGAGCTCCACAGCGCCTACCCTATGTCAATCGTGAGCGTCCCGGACAGCGTCAGCGGCTGGGGTGTGGCCCCCGCGTGGAGGGAGCTTCGCTACAGCGCGGAGCTGGCGCGCCTGCTCGCCGACCCGCGCGTGCGCTCCCCGCACAGGAGCGAGGACGCTGCGCCGGTGATGTTGATCCCGGGCTTCATGGCCGGCGACCTATCGTTGTCGGTCATGCGCGCATGGCTGCGACGCCGCGGGCACCCCGTGTCGATGAGCGGCATCGTCTCGAACGTCGACTGCGCGGGACGTGCGCTCGAGCGGCTCGAGCCGCGCCTGGCCGAGCTCGTCGAGCAGTGCGAGCGCCCGGCTGTGCTGATCGGGCAGAGTCGCGGCGGCGCGCTCGCGCGCGCGTTGGCCGTGCGACGCCCCGATCTCGTCTGCGGCCTGGCCATGCTCGGCACGCCCGTACACGACGCGCTGGCCGTGTCCGCGCCCGTCCTTCGCACCGTGCGCTGGATGGCGCGCCTGGGCGACCTCGGCGTGCCGGGGGTCTTCTCCACGGACTGTCGGGAAGGTGACTGCTGCGCTGAGTTCCGCGTGGAGCTGACCGCGCCGCTCGAGCCGGGTGTCCACGCCATCTCCGTGTACTCGCGCAGCGACGCCGTCGTCGCTTGGCGCACGTGCCTTGATCCTTACGCCGATCTCGTCGAGGTCGACTCGAGTCACTGCGGCATGTCGGTGCACGCCAAGGTCTACAGCGGGCTCGAGCGCTTGCTCGACGCGCCCGGCGCCGAGCGCATCCTCGCGTGAGCGCCAATGGCGAGCAGATGCTGGGCGTCGCGGCAGCGAATGCGCACGAGCTAGCCGCGCCCGGGCTCAGCCCGCGCCCGCGTCGCAAAGTCGCCGTGCTCGCGTGCATGGACACCCGCATCGACCTCTTTCCCATGCTCGGGCTGCAGCGCGGCGACGCGCACATCATCCGCAACGCCGGTGGCCTCGTCACCGACGATGCTTTGCGTTCCCTGAGCGCCTCACAGCGGTTGCTCGGGACCGAGGAGATCATCGTCGTCATGCACGAGGGCTGCGGCCTGTGCGGGGCCAGCGACGAGCAGTTCGCTGACGCGCTCGCCGCCGACGGCGCGAGGCCACCCTGGCGTCTGGGCGCCTTCGAGGATGTGGCCCAGGCGCTGGACGCCGGGCTGGCGCGCCTGCGCGCGAGTCGGGAGCTGCCCAAGCGGGAGCTGATCAGGGGCTTCGTGTTCGACCCCGAGACCGGTGTCCTGCGAGAGCTCGCGAGCCCCTCGGCGAGGCTCGGCGAGGGCGCTGAGCGCGCAGCGGTGCAGCAGCTCGCGGGCTCGCACTCGGTGTCCGCGGTGGACCGCTAGGCTGCGCTCGCCCATGCGCGCCGTCACCTTCCAGGCCCCCGGCGTGATCAGCGTCGAGGATCGTCCCGAGCCCGAGCTGACGGATGCCGAAGACGCGATCGTGCGCATCGAGGCGACGGGCGTGTGCGGCTCGGACCTCCACATCTTCCACGGTCGCGTGCAGATCGAACCGGGCTTCACGATCGGCCACGAGTACGTCGGCACGGTCGTGGAGGCGGGCGCGGCGGTCACGCGCGTGGCCGTCGGCGATCGCGTGCTGGGCTGCTTTCAGAGCGCGTGCGGTACGTGCTTCTTCTGCCGCCGCGGCGACTATCACCGTTGCGTGCACTCGCGCACGTTCGGGCACGGCGCCGCGCTGGGCTCGCTACAGGGCACGCAGGCCGAGATGGCGCTCGTGCCGCATGCGAACCTCGTCCTGCGCCGCGTACCCGAGGGAATGAGCAGCGACGTGGCGCTGTTCGCGGGCGATGTGATGGGCACGGGCTTTCACGCGGTGGTGGAGAGCGGGCTTCGCCCCGGCGACGTCGCGGCCGTGCTCGGCCTCGGCCCGGTCGGCCTGTGCGCCGTGCAGGCAGCGCGCGCCGTGGGCGCCGCGCGGGTGCTCGCGATCGACAGCGTCCCCGAGCGGCTCGCCGTGGCGGAGTCCTTCGGCGGCGAGCCCGTCCACCTGGGCGAGCAGGATGTCCGCGCGGCCGTGCGCGAGGCCACAGAAGAGCGCGGCGTCGACGTGTGCATCGACGCGGTCGGCGACCCCCAAGTGCTCGACAGCGCGATCCGCCTGACGCGTCCGTGCGGCGCCATCCAGTGCATCGGCGTGTACGCCGAGCGCGTCGACGTGCACATGGGCCTGCTGTGGCTGAAGACGCTCACGCTTCGCGGTGGCCAGGCCAACGTGATCGGCCACGTCGATCGCGTGCTCGCGCTGCTCTCCGCAGGCGTGCTCGACCCCTCCGCGCTCGTCACCCACCACATGAAGCTCGAGCAGGCCCCCGAGGCCTACGCGCTGTTCGACCGGCGCGAAGCCCTCAAGGTCGTGCTCACGCCCTGAGGGCGTCGCGGCGCCGGCCCGCGGCGGCGCTCACTCGCCGCGCCCATCCTCGACCCACCCGAGCGAGCGTGCCACCGCCTTGCGCCACTGCGCGTACTCGCGCTCGCGCGTGCGCTCGTCCAGGATCGGCTCCCAGCGACGGTCCACTGCCCAGCGCTCGCGCAGCTCGGCCTCATCCGACCAGAAGCCGACGGCCAGGCCAGCGGCGAAGGCGGCGCCTAGGGCCGTCGTCTCGGTAACACGCGGGCGGATCACGGGCACGCCCAACACATCCGCCTGCAGCTGCATCAGCAGCTCGTTTGCGCTCATTCCCCCATCGACGCGAAGATCCCCGACCCCCTCACCCATGACCGCGGTGATCGCGTCGAGCACCTCGCGTGTCTGCCACGCGGCCGCCTCGAGCGTCGCGCGCGCGATGTGCCCGGCGCGCGCATACGCGGTCAGACCGGCGATCAGCCCGCGTGCGTCATCGCGCCAGTGCGGCGCGAACAGGCCGGAGAACGCCGGCACGAAGTACACGCCGCCGTTGTCTGGCACGCTGCGCGCGAGCTCCTCGACCTCGCCAGCCGTGGCGATCAGGCCAAGCTGGTCGCGCAGCCACTGCACGGCCGCGCCGGTGACGGCGATCGAGCCCTCTAGCACGTAGCTGCTCGCCGCGTCGCGACGCGTAGCCGCGACGCTCGTCAGCAGCGCCGGCGAGCGCACGAGCTCTGGGCCCGTGTTCACGAGCAGAAACGAGCCTGTCCCGTAGGTGTTCTTCGCCTGCCCGCGCTCGAAGCACGTCTGACCGTACAGGGCGGCCTGCTGGTCGCCGACGACGCCGGTCACGGGAACTCCTCGCAGGGACCCCGCCTGCGTCTCGCCATAGTGCTCGCTGGAGCAGCGGATCTCGGGCAACATCGCGCGCGGGATCCCCATCAGCTCGAGGCTCGGCTCGTGCCATGCGAGCGTCTGCAGGTCCATGAGCATGGTGCGGCTCGCGTTGGTGGCGTCCGTGGCGTGCACGCCACCGTGCACGCCGCCGGTGAGGTTCCACAAGAGCCATGCGTCGACGTTGCCGAAGGCGAGCTCGCCGCTGTGCGCACGCTCGCGCGCGCCGCTCACGTGCTCGAGGATCCACGCGATCTTCGGTCCGGAGAAGTACGTCGAGAGCGGCAGCCCGACGCGCTCGCGCAGGCGGTCCGGGCCCTCCTCGCCCGCGAGCTCGCGCACGAGGCCGGCTGTGCGCGTGTCCTGCCAGACGATCGCCTCGTGCACGGGCTTGCCGGTTTCGCGGTCCCATACGACGGTCGTCTCGCGCTGGTTGGTGATGCCGATCGCAGCAACGTCGGCTGCGCTCGCGCGCGCGCTCGCAAGCGCCTCGTCGATCACCTCGCGCGTGCGCTGCCAGATCTCCAGCGCGTCGTGCTCGACCCAGCCGGGGTGGCGGTGTATCTGCTCGTGCTCGCGCTGCGCGAGTGCCCTGATGCGCGCGTCAGCGTCGAACAAGATCGCGCGCGTGCTCGTCGTCCCCTGGTCGATCGCCGCCACATAGCGGGCCATCTCGTCACCCTACGCCGAGGGTGCGTAAAATACTGCGCTCGCAGCACCGCGCGCCCGTAGCTCAGTGGTCAACGGTTCTCTTCGGGGAGCCAAAGAGCAGCGGTCTTTCAAGCCGCAGGCCGAGGGTTCGATTCCCTCCGGGCGCATGCTGTGATGTCTCAGGAGATCCCGGACACATGTCTCGGGACATCGGCGACAGATGTCTCAGAACGTCGGAGTCATACATGAGCTGCGCCACCGCTGGGCCACTCCGTTCGACCATACGTCCAGACGCTCGCGCCAGCGCTCAAGTTGACATCTGGCGCAAAACCGGTTTATATGTCTGCCGCGGGAGAGGGTCCCGCAACATGGACGACGGAAGGATTCGGACGAATGAGGTCGGGGTCAGGCACGAAGCTAGACCTGCTGGTAGGGGAATGGGGAAGATTGCTGGTCGCACGGCACCGTGGGGGCGCCGGCCGATCGGTAGGGGCGGCAAGCGCACGGGCGCGCAAGGGGAGCCTGCACGGATGCAGGTGAGAGCGCTCGCGTGCCAAGAGCAGCGGATGCAGCGTGCGCTGCAGGGACGCTGGCCATGCCGGCGCTCGCACTGTCGGCACGACCTGCACTGGCTCGTGCGTGTGCAGACGCGAGAGCGCTGGTGCGCGAGCGGACGTGCGCATCCCGTGCTCGGCCTGCGCATGTGCTACCGCCGCCCGCAGGGGGGGTGAGAGGGGAGAAAGGGGACCTGTCCTAGCTACCGGCCCGGGAAGGGGGTCGGGCCGGTAGGGACAGGGACCCATCTCGCTCCTTGACGCGGTCAGCGTGCCCGGCGTGCGCGCTGACTGCGTCGAGTATCTGCGGCCACGCCGCTCGCGGCATGTCGTGGCCCATGCCCTCGATCATCATCAGCCGTGCGCCCGGGATCGCCCGTGCGGTCGCCCGGCCGCCCGAGGGAGCAATCAAGAGGTCGGCGCTGCCGTGGATTACGAGCGTGGGCGCGCCGATGCGCTGCAGTTCCGCTGTGCGGTCGCCCGAGGCGATGATCGCCGCGAGCTGGCGCCCCGGACCGGCCGGGTCGCGGTCGCGGTCGTAGCTCGCCGCCGCGATCGCGCGCACGTCCTCGTGATCCTGCGGCGAGCCCGCGCGAGCCGATCGCGGCGAACACGCGCTCCATGTGCGAGATGAAGGCCTCCCTCTCGCGTGGCGCACGACGCAGGAACAGCGAGTAAACGCGAAACGACGGTTGGCCGCTGCGCCGGCTGCCGGTGTTGGACATGATCGAGACCAGCGAGCGCACGAGCTGCGGGCGGCGAGCGGCGAGCGTCTGCGCGATCATGCCGCCCATCGAGGCGCCGATCACGTGGGCGGGGGCGAGCTCGAGCTCGCTCGAGCAGGCCGGCCGCATCGTCGGCCATGTCGGCGAGCGTGTAGTGCGCCGCGCTACGCGAGCGCGCCAGCAGCTGCGCGAGGCTCGGCGGACGCCCCGCGATGTGCGTGGAGCGGCCGATGTCGCGATTGTCGAAGCGAACGACGAACAATCCGCGGGCGGCGAGCTGCTCGCAGAAGTCCTCCTGCCAGGCGACCATCTGAGTGCCCAACCCCATGATCAGCAGAGCCGTCGGGTCGGTTGGCTCCCCGAAGGTCTCATAGCAGAGGGTCACACCCCTGCCGACATCGCAAAACTGCTCGGCCACGATCGGCGACTCTAGCGCTTGATCTGCGCAGGCCAAGGGGTAGGATCGAGCGGTATGGCCGCCTCAGCGCAGACGACCGGCCGCAACGGCGAGGGCGCCGCCGCGGGCGCGGGCGCCGAGAGGGCGGCGGGACGCGAGCACGCCGAGGTCGGCAGGCTTTCAATCGACACGATCCGCGCGCTCTCGATGGACGCCGTGCAGAAGGCGAACGCCGGGCACCCGGGCACGGCGATGGCGCTCGCGCCGCTCGGCTACACGCTCTTTCAGCGCTTCCTGCAGCATAAACCCTGCCGACACCGGCTGGCCCGACCGCGACCGCTTCGTGCTCAGCTCGGGGCATGCGTGCGTGCTGCAGTACTCGTTGCTGCACCTCTGCGGCTATGACCTCGAGCTCGACGATCTCAAGCAGTTCCGCCAGTGGGGCTCGCGCACGCCCGGGCATCCCGAGCGCGGCCACACGCCCGGGATCGAGGTTACGACGGGGCCGCTCGGCCAGGGCTTCGCCAACGCCGTCGGGATGGCGATCGCCGAGCGGTTCCTCGACGAGCGCTTCAACCGCCCCGGGCGCGAGATCGTCGACCACCACATCTACGCGATCTG
The DNA here is from genome assembly GCA_963722435.1 of uncultured Solirubrobacteraceae bacterium. GTDB lineage: Bacteria > Actinomycetota > Thermoleophilia > Solirubrobacterales > Solirubrobacteraceae > Palsa-744. The sequence goes on from CAVRKZ010000002.1 coordinate 1,156,642, forward strand.
CTCCGACGGCGACATGATGGAGGGGATCAGCCAAGAAGCCGCCTCGATCGCCGGGCACTTCCGCCTCGGCAAGCTCGTCGTCTGCTACGACGACAACCACATCACGATCGACGGGACGACCGCGATCTCCTTCGACGGCGAGGACCACGCCGCAGCGGCTCGTCGCCGACGGCTGGCACGTGCAGCGCGTGGAGGACGCCGAGGACCTCGACGCGCTCGAGACCGCGATCGCGGCCGCGCGCGATGAAGCTCGAGCGCCCGTCGTTCATCTCGATCCGCTCACACATCGCCTATCCGGCCCCGCACGCGATCGACACGGCCAAGGCGCACGGCGCGCCGCTGGGCGAGGAGGAGGTACGTGCCGCCAAGCAGGCGATGGGCTTTGAGCCGGACCGCAGCTTCTGGGTCGACGAGCGCGTCTACGAGCACATGTCGCTGCGCGAGCGTGGTGCGCGGCGCGCAGGCACAGTGGCAGGCGAGCTTCGAGCGCTGGCGCGAGGCGCTCCCGGAGATGGCCGAGGAGTGGGAGCTTGCGTGGAGCGGGCGTCTGCGCGACGGCTGGCGCGAGTCGCTGCCGGACTTCGACGCAGGTGAGAAGATCGCCACGCGCGCGGCCGGCCAGAAGGTGATGGCCGCTTTTAGCCAGTTCGCGCCGACGATGATCGGGGGCGCCGCCGACCTCGTCGAGTCGACCAAGACGAGCTTCGAGGGCGGGGGGGAGTTCTCGAGCGTGCATGCAGGGCGCAACGTGCCCTTTGGCATCCGCGAGCACGCCATGGGCGCGATCGTCAACGGCGCCGCCGCCCACGGCGGGATCGTCAAACCGTACGGCTCGACCTTCCTGATGTTCTCCGACTACATGCGCGGAGCCGTGCGCCTGTCCGCGCTGATGGGGCTCCCCGTGGTCTGGGTGTGGACACACGACTCTGTCGGCCTGGGCGAGGACGGGCCCACGCACCAGCCGATCGAGCACTTCGCCGCCCTGCGCGCGATCCCCCAGCTGTGGGTGATCCGCCCCGGCGACGCCAACGAGACCGCCGTCGCCTGGCGCGTCGCGCTCGAGCGCGACGACGGTCCTGTCGCGCTGCTGCTCTCGCGCCAGGGTGTGCCCGTGCTCGACCGCGCCGAGGTGGCGAGCGCCGAGGGCCTAGAGCGGGGCGCGTACGTGCTGTGGGACTCTCGCCCCAGCTCTGGTGGGGACAGCTCAGCGGACGGCGCGGGTGCCGGTGCCCTGCCCGAGATCATCCTCATCTCCACCGGCGCGGAGGTGCCGCCGACGCTCGAGGCGGCGAGGCAGCTAGCCGACGCCGGCACGCGCGTGCGCGTCGTCTCGATGCCGTGCATGGAGCTGTTCGAATCCCAGTCGCAGGAGTATCGCGACGAGGTCCTTCCCCCCGCCGTGCGCGCGCGTCTCGCGGTCGAGCCTGGCGCGACCATGAGCTGGTGGAAGTGGGTGGGCTTCGACGGCGAGGTGCTGGGCCTCGACCGCTTCGGCGCATCGGCCCCCGGCGCGATCGTCCTTGAGAAGCTCGGCTTCACATCCGAGAACATCAGCGAGCGCGCCAGCGGGCTACTCGCGCGCGCACACTAAAGAGGAGACGCCCATGTCCACCGACGCATCCACCCCGCTGCAACGGCTCTCCGCGCTTGGGCAGAGCGTGTGGGTCGACTTCCTCTCGCGCGAGTCGATTCACGGTGGGCACATGCAGCAGCTGATCGACCGCTACTCCGTCGTCGGCGCGACCTCAAACCCGACGATCTTCCAAAAGGCGATGAGCGAGGGCGAAGCCTACGACGCCCAGCTGCACGAGCTGCGCGAGCGCGGTTGCGAGCTCGACGAGTGCTTCTGGGAGCTCGCCGAGCGCGATATCCGGGACGCCTGCGAGCTCCTGCACCCCGTGTGGGAAGCGAGCAACCATCGCGATGGCTACGTCTCGCTCGAGGTCGACCCGAGGCTCGCATACGACACGCTGCACACCTTCCGCGAGGCGATCCGCCTGCACGAGGCCGTCGATCGCCCCAACCTGATGGTCAAGATCCCGGCCACAAAGCCCGGGCTCGCGGCGATCGAGGACGTCGTCGCCAAGGGGCGCTCGATCAACGTCACGCTGATCTTCTCGCTGCGCCGCTACGCCGAGGTCGCCGAGTCCTACGTGCGCGGCATCGAGCGTCTCGTCGCCGCGGGCGGGGACCCGAGCGCCGTAGCCTCAGTCGCGAGCTTCTTCGTCTCGCGCATCGACACCGAGGCCGACCGGCGGCTGCAGGAGCTTGGGGTCTCAGAGCTTCAGGGCAAGCTCGCGATCGCCAACGCGCGGCTCGCCTATCGCCACTACCTCGATGTGTTCAGCGGACCTCGCTGGCAATACCTCGCCGGCAAGGGTGCCACCACCCAGCGCGTGCTCTGGGCCTCAACGTCAACCAAGAACCCCGCCTATCCGGACACCCTCTACGTGGAGGAGCTGATCGGTCCGGAAACCGTCAACACGATGCCCGAGGAGACGATCGAGGCCTACCAGGATCACGGTCAGCCCGAGCCGCGGCTGCAGAGCGGTCTCGAGGATGCCGAACGCGTGATGAGCGGGCTCGCGCGCGTCGGCGTCGACTACGACGACGTCACCCTGACGCTCGAGCGCGAGGGAGTCGAGAAATTCTCGGACTCCTTCGATCAGCTGCTCGCGGCGCTGAGCGCCAAGCGCGCTTCGCTGGCGCCTGCCTGAGCGCTACCGCCGCCGTCCCTCCTGTGCGCTACTGCGGGCTTCCGCCGGAGCGCCACCGGTGGCGCCCGCGTATGGGATCGGCACGAACACGCGGATCACGAGACCCCCCGAGGGAAACGCTTGGGCGTGCACCGTGAGGACGCGGTAGGAGAGCCCTTGATAGCGGAACGGCCCACTGACCGGCACCGTCGAGAGCGCCGGCCCCGGTCCCACTCCGGTGACGCTGTCCTTGACGAGTTGCGGGTTGTCCGGATCGACGTACATGAGCACGTACAGACCCGCCAGGCGGCGCATCAGCCGCAGGTAGCCTTCGTCGTCCTGGATCGAGAGCACGAGAGAGCCGATCGTGCGCCCGTGCAGGCGTAGCGGTGCGCTCACGGGGCCGAGCACGTAGGGGCCGCCGACGTCCGCGAGCAGCTGCCCACCGGCGCTCACGCTCAGGCGCACGATGTGCTCGTTGAGCAGCGCGTCGATCGCGCGCCTCGCGGCTTCTGGCTGCCTGTGCGCGACCGCCTGCAGCAATGGCTCGTTGTGCTGCACGCGGCGAACCTGCGCCTGCGCGCTGTCGCCGATCTCGCCCGCATAGATGAGCTTTGCGACCCGTTCGAGCGTGTTCACGGTCGTGTCTTCGCTCGTACGCCCGCACAGCGACGCGATCGTCGTCGTGGGCATGAGCAGGTACACGCGGACGGTCCCCGCGGGGTACGCCGCGACGGCAAAAGAGGTGTAGCGGTAGCTCACCCCGGCACGCGTCAGCGTGCCCTCGTCGGCGAGCGCCCGCGCTGGCAGCGAGGGCGAGCCACCGACGCTGCGATCGCCCAATCGCAGCGCCACGAGCCCCTGCGTGATGCCGCCGACCTCGGTGAGGAAGCCGCTGTCCGCCCACACGCTCGCCACGTAGCTCGCGATCGGAGCACCACCTACGGTCGTGAGCGTCCCCCGCAGCGGCGCAAGCGCTGGGCCGCCGACGGCCACAAGCGTCTGGCGCCCGCGCGTGACGGTCAAGTTCGTGAGATGGCCGGTCGCCAGCAGCGCGCGCACGGCCGCGCTCGCCGCTCTGCGGTTGCCGTTTTCCACAGCCTCGCGCAGCCCTGAGGAGTTCGTGATCAGGTACTGGGCGCTCGCCGTTCGTTCGCTGAGGACGCCCTCGTGGTAGACGCGCTCGGCGACGCTCTCGAGCGTTTCGAGCACGGTCGATGAACACGCGCTGGAGACGATCACCGGCTGCCTGACGGCGGTGGCTGCCACGACGTGCGCCGCCGGCTTCGTCTCGAGCGTGCGCGAGACGCATCCCGTGAGCGCTGCAGGCACGAGCGCAAGCGTCAGCGCGAGCGCGCTGCGCCCCCGCCAGCTTGCGTGCGGCAGCGGCGAACGTGCCTCGATGGCATCGTCTCGCCTGCGCGCGCACACGAACATCGCGAGGAATCTTAGGTATCCGCAAAATGCGCGATGCCGCTGCCCATGGGCGCGCGCGGATAAGGTCGGGGCCAGTGCCGCTCGCCCTCATCACCGGCGCCTCCACCGGCATCGGGCGCGCGACCGCCCTGCGGCTCGCCGCAAGCGGCTGGCAGGTGCTGGCGGGAGTGCGCGATCCTGTCGCCGGCGAGACGCTGCGCGAGGATCCTGCGGTGCACGGACGCGTGACTCCACTGGCGCTGGAGGTCACCGACGCCGAGCAGCTCGCGCAGGCGGCGGCGAGCATAGATGAGGCCGCTAGGCGCGTCGGCGCCTCCTCGTCCGGAGGCCTCGATGCGCTCATCAACAATGCAGGCATCGGCGTCGGTGGCCCGCTCGAGCTGGTCTCCGCCGCCGACCTTCGCAGGCAGTTCGATGTCAACGTGCTCGCGCAGGTTGCCGTCACGCAGGCGATGCTTCCGGCGCTGCGGCGGGCACGTGGGAGGATCATCTTCATCTCCTCTATAGGAGGACGTGTGGCGCTACCGTTCACGGCGCCATACGGGGCCTCCAAGCATGCGATCGAGGCGGTCGCAGACGCCCTTCGCGTAGAGCTGCGCAGCTCCAACGTGCAGGTAGCTCTGATTGAGCCCGGGTCGGTGGCGACGCCGGTCTGGGAGAAGGCTCGCGGCGAACTCGAGAGCTTCACGGTCCCGCCCGAGCTCGAGGCACAGTACGGAAGCGTCCCCGCGGCGATTGAGAAGACGCTGCGCGAGACCGCGCAGCGAGGCGTCGCGCCCGAGGTCGTCGCGGCCACGATCGAGCGTGCGCTCGGCGCGCGACGGATGCGCGCGCGCTACCTCGTTGGACGTGATGCCAAGGCGATGCTGCTGCTCAAGCGCGTGCTGCCCGACCACGTATTCGACCGCGTCATACGCCGCGTCCTCGGCGTCTGAGACTCTCCGCTGCTCCGGCGCCAGCTTGACAACATCTTTTCCCTCTGAGACGCTCCCTTCTGAAGAGATGGAGGACGAGGAGGGCGCTGTGGCGCGTGGGTTGGCGGAGAACAGGGAAGGCTGGTCCAGGCCGCGCGTGCCCGTAAGGGCGGGTGTGGCGGACGCCAGCGCGATGGCGCACGGCAGGACACCGCGTCGGGCAAGCCGGCTCGCTGCCTCAGTAGCGCTGCTGCTGGTCACATTCGCGTGCACCTCGCTGCTGCTCGGCTCCTCGGCGCTGGCGGCGGGCGCTTCAAGCGCGTCCAGCAAAGCGTCCTCGCCCAACTCCAAAACACCCAAACCGAAACGTCCGAAAAGAGCGACAAGCCCCACGATCTCCGGAAAGCCAGAGGACGGACAGCTCCTGACCGCCGAAAACGGAACCTGGCGCGGCACCGAACCAATCACCTACACCTATCAGTGGGACCTCTGCACGGAGAGGACCTGCACCGCGATCCCCGGCGCCACCGAAACCACCTACCGGGCGGACACCGCGGAGATTGGCCACTTCCTCAGGGTCCTCATCACCGCGCACAACGTCGCGGGGCAGACGACCACGCACTCCAAAAACACCAAGCGCATCGTCGAAGGCCCGCCCGTAAGTAGCGCTCTTCCCGTCATCACCGGGACGCCGATCGTCGGCCAGACACTCGAAGCCAGTACCGGAGAGTGGTTTGGGACGCCCCCGTTCCGCTATCACTACCAGTGGCTCAGCTGCAATGTGCTCGGCGAATGCCTCGAAATCGCCGGCGCCACGGGCTCGACCTACACGGTCGAACCGCTCGAGACAGCCAGTGCGATCGAGGTCGTCGTGACCGCGAGCAACAGCGCCGGATCCGAATCCGCGACCTCCGAAGAGACCGACGCGGTGAGCGCCCTGTTGCCCAAAGACACAGAACTCCCCAGCGTCGCTGGAAGCCTGATCGACGGCCAGCTGCTGAACGCCGTGCCCGGAAGCTGGGAAGGAAGCACCCCGATCTCCTATGGCTATGAATGGGAGCTGTGCAACTCGTCGGGTGCGGGCTGCTCGGTGGTCTCTGAAGCGACGGCTGCGACTTTGTCGTTGATTTCGACTGATGTGGGCAAGACGGTGAGGGTTGTTGTGACGGCGACGAACTCTGCGGGTTCGGCGAGCGCGACGTCGGAAGCGAGCAGTGTCGTGGCTGCTCTGCTGCCGAGCAACAGTGGCCTGCCGAGTGTCTCTGGGAGTTTGGTGGATGGCCAGGTGCTGAGCGCGGTGACGGGTTCGTGGAAAGGCACGACCCCGATCTCCTATGGCTATGAATGGGAGCTGTGCAACTCGTCGGGTGCGGGCTGCTCGGTGGTCTCTGAAGCGACGGCTGCGACTTTGTCGTTGATTTCGACTGATGTGGGCAAGACGGTGAGGGTTGTTGTGACGGCGACGAACTCTGCGGGTTCGGCGAGCGCGACGTCGGAAGCGAGCAGTGTCGTGGCTGCTCTGCTGCCGAGCAACAGTGGCCTGCCGAGTGTCTCTGGGAGTTTGGTGGATGGCCAGGTGCTGAGCGCGGTGACGGGTTCGTGGAAAGGCACGACGCCGATCTCCTATGGCTATGAATGGGAGATGTGCAACTCGTCGGGTGCGGGCTGCTCGGTGGTCTCTGAAGCGACGGCTGCGACTTTGTCGTTGATTTCGACTGATGTGGGCAAGACGGTGAGGGTTGTTGTGACGGCGACGAACTCTGCGGGTTCGGCGAGCGCGACGTCGGAAGCGAGCAGTGTCGTGGCTGCTCTGCTGCCGAGCAACACCGAACTGCCGAAAATCCTAGGATCGCTGCTGGAGGGGCAGATTCTGAAAGCGGCGTCTGGGACTTGGACCGGTACCCCAACGATCACCTACACCTATCAGTGGCAGGACTGCGGGCTGCTGGGCGAAGAAAAAAGCTGCGCGAACATCTCCAACGTCACCAACGAATTGAAACTCGAAGTGGGCGATGTCGGCTTGACCTTCCGCGTGGTCGTAACCGCCACTAACGCGGCGGGCTCGAGCAGTAAGGCGTCTTCCATTACCGAACTCATCAAACTGTAGGCGAGCGGGCATCTGTGCTTGGCGCGCGAGGCAGTGATCGACGCCTAGGCAGGCGGCGGATATACCGCCAACCACGCGAATAGGCTCGTGGTTGCGGCTTGTGTCTGCAACATCTTCGGTTCGGCATCGATCGCTGGGATCGTTTCACCGTTCCAAGAGAGGAGATAGAGGCCTTCACCGTTGAGGGCGCGCGTCTGTGCGTCACGCGCGTTGTTGGCAGCTAGTAGGTAAAGCGTGTGGTCGCCTTCCAGCGCGTACAGGGCGAGCATCCACTGCAGGTAGATCGCGTCGTACTGCGGGGAGAAGTTCAACAGGTAGCCGAAGCGCGCGAGCGCGGTTTGCTCGAGGTGCTGCGCACGTTCGCATTCGGCAGGAGTATCTGTAAGCCGACACAGCAGCGCTTGCGCGTAGATCAGCGGTGCCTCGATGTAATCGATCGGAGTCGCACTCACGTTGCTGGCTGCATAGAGGCCGTTTGCCGCGCTGAAGCCACTCGTGTTGGCCCAGGCGAGGTACTTACGTGCCTGCGCGAGCGCATAGCTCGAGTGTGTCTGCTGGTAGAGCAGAGTGGCCAACAGTGTTCCCGATGCGAGCGCCTCTCCGGCCTTGTAGGGGTGGTCGGTGTTCCACCAGATTCCTCCCGAGCGGGGATCCCAGCCGACCGTCGCGATGTAGCGCAGTGCCCGCTCGGCATCGGACAGATAGCGTCGGTTGCCGGTTGCTCGGTAGGCCTCCACGAAGGCGAGCCCCCACCATCCATTGTCATCAAACCACGTCTCCGTGTTCGCTTCGCGGTCGCCCGGGTAGGGCGAGTAGCCGGGGAGCGGGCGCAGGCCTCGATTCAGGTATCGCTCTGCACCAGCGGCGAAACTGGCAAGGGAGCGGCGATTGGCGGCGCTCGGTTCGGCAATTGCGATCGCGTCAAGCGACTCAAACAGGGGCACGATGTCCCAGATCGTCGCCAGCGGATAGCGTTCGTGATCGTCAAGGCGCGCGTCGTACCAACCGCGCGCTCCGTCACGCCAGCGTGCCTCGGCATTGGCCACACCAGCCTGAGCGAGCGAGAGGTAGCGCTGCTGGACCGCGCTCAACGCGGCCCTGGGGGCCACCCCGGGGGCGAGCGCTTCCTCGCCGCTGACCGTCGAAGTCGCCGCGCTTGAGCTGGGCGGCGCGCTCGCGGACCCTGCGGCCTGGGCGGCGCTGACGGCGGGGGGCAGAGAGCCAGCGGCCAGCGCGGCGAGCACGGCGCACGCCGCGATAACGAGCTGTGGTATGCGAAGGCGTGGCGTGCGCATATGGGTGCTAACCCGCTACCGCCAGCATCGGCGCGGCCCGTGGTTAGGATGAGTTGTTGTGCCCGTGGCTCCGTACGCCCCAGCGCCGGCGCCGCCGTCGGAACGGGGCGCGTGGATTCTCGCCTGCCTGCTCGGGATTCTTGGGCTGGCCGCGCTCGTAGCCGTGCTCACGGGGCTCGTCGGTCGCGCGAGCGCGACTGCACCGCCGGCGGTGCTCGTCTCGGTGGCCACTCCTGTGGCCGCGACGTCAGGGAGCGCCGACAGCGACGGGGAGGGAGCGCGTCACGCGGCGATCGTCGTCACCCCCTCACGTGCACAGCAGCAGCTCGAGGCTGAGGGCCTGATCGATCACACGCAGGTGCACATCTCCAGACGCTGGATGGAAGGCTTCTATCCGATCTACGCGACCGCGCAGAGCACGTTCGCAGTCAACTGGCTGCTGATAGCCTCGATTCACCGACAGGAGAGCGCGTTCTCCACCGCGCGCAGCACCTATCACGGGCTGAACTTCGCGCACTGCTGCGGGGGACCCATGCAGTTCAACGTCACCAACGGGCGCGTCACGACTTGGGATCTGGTCGCGGACTCATACGAGTACGGCAAGCGTCCGGCCCACTACGACCACGAGACCGGCACGCATCCCTCGATCTACGACGATTTCGACTCGATCATGGCTGCGGCACACCTGCTCTCGGCCGACGGCGCCGAATACGCCCTCGACGATTCAGCCTGGTGGGCCGCCTACGACTACTACGGCCACGATGCGACCGGTGTCAGCTACGCCGACGAGGTGCTCGCGCGCGCGATCGGCTGGTCACAGCACGGCTTCTGCATCAACTGCGGCGTCGAACCAGCGCTGGTCAACGCGGTCTACGCGGCCTACGGCGCCCCTGTGCTGAGTGCGCTGGAAGCCGAAGAAGCCGCAGCCCGGGCAAAGCAGAAGCCCAAGGCGAAGCCGAAAGTCACGGCCGCGACGCTCACGCGCTGAGCGCTCGGCCGCTCGCGCGGCATGCCGAGCCCGCTCGGCGCTCCGGTGTAAAGCGCGCGCTCAGGCCGCGTCGGCCTGCGCGAGCAGCTCGCCGGCCACCCGATCGGTGGCGCCCTTGGTGCCGCCGAGCAGTCGCCTGGAGAGCTGCGCGCGACGGAAGTACAGCGGCGCGTCGTGCTCCCAGGTGGCGCCTATGCCGCCGTGGACGGAGATCATCGTGCGCGCGGCGGCGTCCAGCGCACGTCCGGCAACCGAGCGGGCGGCGCTGGCCGCGAGCGGGAACTCCGCCGGCGCCCCGCCGCGGGCCCAGCCGGCGTAGTAGAGCAGCGAGCGTCCGTTGTCGAGCTGGCGCAGCACCTCCGTGAGGGAGTGCTTGACCGCCTGGTAGGAGCCGATCGCGCGGCCGAACGTGTGGCGCTCCTTGGCGTAGGCCACGGAGACGTCGAGCGCGGTCTCGACGCTGCCGATCGACTCGGCGGCGATCAGCGCCTGCGCCAGGTACCAGGCGGCGGCGAGCGACTGGTCGGGTGCGTCGAGCACGATCGCGGGAGCGTCTTCGAGCGTGACGTGACCGAGCGAGCGAGTCGAGTCATAGCGCCTGACCGGCTCGATCTTGACACCAGGGGCGTCCGCGAGGATTGCGACGCCGATCGGCCGGCCCTCGCGCAGAGCGACGCCGACCAACGCGTTTGCCCCCGGCGCGTCGGGCACGAACGCGAAGCTTCCGCTAACCGGCACGCGACCATCCTCGCCTGGTGCTCCCGCGGTGGGCAGGGGGGCGCGCTGAAATCCGCTCGCAGGGTCCGCGCTCCAGCGCTCCTCGAGGTCGTCGGGTGGCTGGGCGGGCAGATACGCGACCCGCCGCTCGCCACTGGCGAGGTCGGGCAGGAACTCGCTCGCGCTGGGCGCGTCGCTGAGGATCGCGGTCGCGGGCAGGTGCCCGAGCAGCGGGATGCCTGCGAGCACGCGCCCGCACTCGCCGAGCACCAGCATCGCGTCGAAGACGTCCAGTCCGGCCCCGCCATGGGCTTCGTCGATCAGCAGCCCCGGCCAGCCGGCCTCCCTGGCTGTCGGCCACAAGTCGGGAAGGGCGCCATCGTCGCCGTCGAGCGCGTTGCGCGCGGCTTCGAGTGTCTTGAAGCGCGAAAGCGCGCCGCGGGCAGCCTCGCGCAGGAACACCTGCTCGTCGGACAGTGCCAGGTTCATGCCGGCGCTCCTTCCTTGGAGCGCAGCTCCGAGAACGGGATGCCCTTGTCGAGCCGCGGCGCCGGGGGCAGGCCGAGGACGCGCTCGCCGACCGTGTTCCTGAGGATCTCCTCGGTCCCGCCGGCGGACTTCAGGCCGGGGAGGAACGAGATCATGTACGCCCACTCGCTGTGCTCGGACAGCGCGTCGGGGCCGACGACGTCGGCGATCAGATCTCCTGCCTTGATCGCGCCGCTGACGATCGTGACCTTCGCGAGGCCGGCCTCCGGACCGGGGATCTGGCCTTTCTGCAGCGCCGTCAGTGTCCGGTAGCCGGTGAATCTGACGGCCAGGAGCTCGCTGGCGATCTCGCCGAGCTGGTGGCGCACCTCGGGGTCGCGGCGCGCGTGCTCATCGGCGGCAAGGACGGCGGCGAAGCGGGTGGAGTTGTAGCCCATCCCCTCGCCGCCGAGTCCGATGGTTACGCGCTCGAACATCAGCGTCGTCAGGGCCGTGCCCCAGCCGTTGCCGACGCCCCCGACGACGGCGCTGTCGTCGAGCGCGACGTCGTCGAAGAAGACCTCGTTGAACTCGGCCTCGCCGGAGATCTGGCGCAGGCCGCGCACGGTGACGCCCTCGGCGCCCATCGGCACGATGAACATCGTCAGGCCCTTGTGCTTGGGCACGTCGGCGTCCGTTCGCGCGAGCAACAGGCCGTAGGAGGCGAACTGTGCGTTGGTCGTCCACACCTTCTGCCCGGTCAGCCGCCAGCTGCCGTCGTCCTGCTGGCGCGCCCGCGCCTGCACGGCCGCGAGATCCGAGCCGGCGGCCGGCTCGGAGAACAGCTGGCACCAGACCTCATCGCCGTGCAGCATTGGCCCCAGATAGCGCGACTTCTGCTCCTCTGAGCCGTGCGCGATGATCGTCGGGCCGAGCATGCCGACGCCGATCGCGTCGAGGATTCCGGGAACTTTCGCCCGCGCGATCTCCTGGCCGCAGACCACCTGCTCGATCGGGCCGAGCCCCTGCCCGCCGTACTCCTTTGGCCATGTCACACCCGCGAGGCCCCCCTCGGCGAGCTTGCCCTGCCACGCGCGTCTGGCGGCGATGATCTCGTCCTCGTCGGTAATCGCATCCGGGCCTTGCAGCACGGGGGCTTCACGTTTGTGCGCGTCGAGCCAGCCGCGCACCTTGACGCGATACGCGGCCTGCTCAGGGGTGTCGTCGAGATCCACGGCGCTCTCCTTTGGCTGACTGACCAGTCAATCGCTCTGCCTGAACGGTACCCGACGGCGCGCGAACGCGTCGCACGGCCCGGGAGCTCGTCTCGCCGAGACTCAGGCCCCGGGCGGGAGGGGCGGCTCCGGCACGGGAGCCTGGTGGTAGACCTGCTCGAAGCCCAGGTCGAGCAAGTCGCGCGCCTGCGTCCCCGGTTCTTCGGAGTGCAGGATGATCGCGCCGAGTCGCACTCCATCACGTTCGGCGGTGGCGACCAGGCAGCGCCCGGCCGCTTCGGTCTCGCCGGTCTTCAGCCCGGTGGCGCCGGGGTAGCCGTAGATCAGCAGGGGGTTGTTGTTGTACAGGTAGAGCTTGCCGCCCGGAATCGGAAAGGGCAGGACCGCCGAGTACGTGTGCACGACGCTGGCGATGCGCTGCTGGAGCATCTCGACGTGGGCCAGCACCGCGAGATCGGCGACACACGAGAAGTTGCCCTGGTCGTAGTAGCCCGAGGGAGAGGAGTAGCGGGTGCAGCCGAGCCCGAGCTTGGCCGCCTCCTCGTTCATCATCAGCACGAAGCGGTTGACGCTGCCTGCGACGTGCTGGGCGAGCGCGACCGCCGCATCGTTTCCCGAAGGCAGCAGCAGCCCGTAGAGCAGGGTCTCGAGCGGCACGTGACGCCCGAGCGGCAGCACGCCCAGCTTGGAGCCGGGCATCGCCACCGCTTCCCTGGTGATCAGCACCGGCGCGTTCGCCGGGGCGGACTGAACCGTGATCAGCGCGGTCATCATCTTGGTCAGGCTCGCGATCGGCAGGCGGACGTAGGGATTGAGCTGCCACAGGACCTGACCGGTGGTGAGGTTGAACAGCAGTCCCGCCCGCGGCGGATCGCTGAAGCTGGCGTGTACCGGGTCGCGTTCGGCGGAGCCGATGCCGCTCAGCGGGAGCGCCGGCGCGGCCAGTGGAAAGCCGTGGGCCGAGAGTCGTACCGGAGCGGCCCCGCGCCCACGTGCGCCCGCGGAGCCCGTGCTACCGGCACGTCGGTAGCCCCGATGTCCGCCTGTGAGCGCGGTCGTCCCGATCAACAGCCACCCCAGCGCGATCACCAGCAGCGCTGCGAGCACGGCCGTCAAGCGCCGGCGGCGTCTGCGTCTGATCGCACGCGCACGCCGTCTGTCGCTGCCGCCCGGGGTCAGGAACGGCGAGTAGCTCATCCACGTGGAGGATTGCGCAGGGCGCCGACGATGCCAACCGAGAGCAGCACGAGGATGAAGATCGAAAGCACGCTCCCTGCGCTAAGCCCCTGGCGGACGATCGTCGCGTAGGTGAGGAATGCGAAGCCGGCGATGAACACGAGCGCCAAGGCAAGAACGACGAATCGGATCATGCCGCGGCCAAGGGATCTCGCCGCTGACGGCGTCCGAGCAGCGGACGAATGGCCGCCAGCCCGAAGGCGAAGCCGCCGATGTGGGCGAAGTACGCGACCCCTTCGCCGCCGACCGGGCTGGTGAGCCCTTCCAGGCCGAGCCATGCCTGCTCGGCGAACCACAGGCCGAGCAGAAGTAGCGCGGGCAACTCGATGATCGTGACGAAGAAGATTACGAAGACCAGCGTGATGATGCGCGCGCGTGGATACAGCAGGATGTACGCACCGAGCACCGCAGCGATCGCACCGGATGCTCCGAGCGTTGGGGCGGGCGAGTCGGGGTTCGTGGCCACCTGTGCGGCGAGCGCGACGACCCCGCCGAGGAGGTAGAAGCATGGAAAGCGCACGCGCCCGATCGTGTCCTCGACCGTGGGGCCGAAGATCGCCAGGAAGGCCATGTTGCCGAAGATGTGCAGGAAGCTCCCATGAAGGAACATCGAGGTGAGGATCGTCTCCCAGCTCGCTGGTTGCGCTCCGCCGCTCACCGCACCCGCCTGACATGCGACCGTTTCCACCACGCTTGCCCCTCTTGGCAGGTGAATCAGCTCGCAGTGGCTGCCAGGATGCGTCAGCTCGTAGGGAATTGCTCCGTAATGCACGTCCACATTGCTCGTCGGGCCGCCCAGGAAGCTCCCGCCGTGACGGATCGCGAGCAGGTAGGCGACGATGTTGATGGCGATCAGTGCGATCGTCACGATGGGCACCCGCGCCAGCGGGATGTTGTCTTTGAGTGGAAGCATCGCTGGGCGGCCCGCGACCCGAGCGCGCGGCGCGCCAGAGCCTACCCCGCGCCGCCTACCGGCTCGTCACTCCCGCCAGTTGGCTAGCATCACGCTCTGTGCGCCGGCTCGCGCGTCGACTCGTTGCCGTGAGCGGGCTCCTCTGCAGCCTCGCCCTCTCGCTCCCCGCCGTTTCCGCCGCCGCGGAAACGGGCACGATCGTCGGCACCGTCTCTGCGAGCGGCGCCCCGCTCGCGGCGACGAAGATCTGCGCCATACCCGCGCTCGGGGTCTCTACGTGCGCGGAAACGAACAGTGAAGGCAAATACGAACTGGAACTCGCCATCGGCACGTACAAGGTTGAATTCACCGGCCAGGTGTGCGCCGGTGGCGCTTGCAAACCTACCTACATCCGGCAGTTCTACGACGACGAGGAAACCTACGCAAATGCTGCCGACGTTGCTGTCGAAGAAGGCGCCACGACGCCCGACATAGATGCCACGATGCAGGAAGGCGGCGCGATCGAAGGCACGGTGGAGAGAGCGGCGCTGCACCCGGGCGCACTGGCAGGCGCCGAAGTGTGCGCCGAACCAGGTGAAGCACTGCCGCCCATCTGCACCTTCACCAATGCGGAAGGCAAGTACGTGCTCAGCGGTCTCGGCGCGGGTGAATACGACCTCGACTTCAGCGGCATGGGCTACGTGTCCCAGTACTACGACGACGTGGAAATCCGTTCTGAAGCCAGGCCCGTGTCTGTGACCCCCCCGGAACACGTCGCCGGCATAGACGCGAGCCTCGAAGAAAGCGCTCCCGGCGAACCACACGACACGAAAGCGCCCGAACTGAGCACCGCGGGCAACGCGAAAGTCGGAAGCGTGCTGCAGTGCTCGGAAGGCGAGTGGTCGAACAACCCGACCAAGCTGAAATACGCCTGGCTTCGCAACGGCAGCGTGATCGCAGGACACAGCGACAGCAGCTACACCGCGCAGACCGCCGATGAAGGCGACACGATCACCTGCGAAGTCACCGCGAGCAATCGCTCCGCCTCGACGGCGGCCACCAGCAACGGCTTGAGCGTCGAAGCAAAGCCCCCCAGCAGCACGCCGCCGGCGCCGACCAGCGCCACGACGAGCGCCACGACGAGCAGCGCGCAGCCCATAAGCACAGCGCTGGCCAGTGCAATTGCGAGCGTCGGCGGATCGGCCGCGGTGCAGGGCGGCGTCGCGGCCGCCGTCACGCTCAGCTGCCCGGGGCCGGGCTTGTGCAAGGGCACGCTCGAACTCGTCACCCGTGTCAGCGAGACGCAGACCGTGAAGCGCCACGGCAAGTCCGTGAAGGTTAAGGTCACACGCTCGGTCACTCTCGCCAAGGCCACCTTTTCGGCGCCCGCGCGCACCAGTCAACAGCTCTCGCTGAAGCTCACCCAGCTCGGGCAGCGCCTGCTGCGCGAGGCAGGCAAGAAGGGCCTCGTCGTGGGTATCGCCGGCAGCGCCGTCAAGGGCGGCGACGTGCTGCTGAAGAGCTCCGGCTAGCGGCTACGCGCTCGCAGCCAGCGGCCCGACGCCAGGGCGCTGCTGGGCGACATGCTGGTCGGCGTGGTAAGAGGAGCGCACGAGCGGGCCCGCCGCTACGTGCCTGAAGCCGAGCCCGTACGCCGCGGCCTCGAGCGCGGCGAACTCGTCCGGATGCCAGTAGCGCACGACCGGAAGATGGCGCGCGGATGGACGCAGGTACTGCCCCACCGTGAGCACCTCGACGCCGCTCTCGCGCAGCGTGCCGAAGGCATCCACCATCTCCTCGTGCGTCTCGCCGAGCCCGACCATGAGCCCCGACTTGGTCACCATCTGCCCCTCGCCCAGCTCGCGCGCGAGGCGCAGCACGCGACAGGAGCGCTGGAACTCCGAGCCGCGCCGCGCGAGCGGGTACAGGCGGGGGACGACCTCGACGTTGTGGTTGAACACGTCCGGGCGCTCCGCGACGACCTTCGCCAGCGGCATCTCCTGGCCCTGGAAGTCGGGGGTCAGCACCTCGATCTGGCAGCCCGGTGCCTGGTGGCGGACCTGGCGGATGACCCCCACGAAGGCCGACGCTCCCTTGTCCGGCAGATCGTCGCGGTCGACCGACGTGACCACCGCGTGGCGCAGGCCCATGCGGGCGATCGAGCGCGCGACGCGCGCCGGCTCGAGCGGATCGTTCCACGTCGGCCGGCCCGTCTTCACGTTGCAAAAGCCGCACCGCCGTGTGCACGTGTCACCGAGGATCATGAAGGTGGCCGTGCCGCGCTCCCAGCACTCGCCGACGTTTGGGCACGCCGCCTCCTGGCAGACCGTGTGCAGGTTCTCCGAGCGGATCAGCTCCGTGAGCTCGCGGTAGCGCGCGCCCCCCGGGGGCGGCACCTTGAACCACGGCGGCTTGCGCTCGCGCAGTGGGCGCACATCGGGGCCGAGCACGCTCACCACGTCCATCCCCCCGGGGTTCGCCCGTGATCTGGTCGCGCTCATACGAGGGCCAGCTCCTCGATGCCAAGCTGCGCCGGCGAAACGAGCCGCTGCTCGCGTCCGTGCGCGCGGCAGAAATGCTCGGCGATGCTCGCCCGGAAACGATCTGCGTCAACAGCGTCGCCTGACGTGGTCTCCTTCGCGATCGACGTCATCGCGACGTCCGGCAGCCCGCAGGCGACCACCCAGGAGAAGGGGTCGAGGTCGGCGTTGACGTTGACAGCGAAGCCGTGGGTGCTCACCCCGCGCGAGACGTGTACGCCGATCGACACGATCTTGCGGTCCTCGACCCACACGCCCGTGTAATCCGGGCCCTCCGCGCAGCGGGAGCGCGCTTCGACGCCCTCATCTCCCAGCGCGGCGATGATCGCGCGTTCCATCGTGCGCAGGTAGGAGCCGATGTCGAGTGTGCGCATGATCGGGTAGCCGACGAGCTGGCCAGGTCCGTGGTAGGTGACGCGCCCGCCCCGGTCGGTATCCACCACCTCGATCCCACGCGCCCGGTAGAAGCCCTCGCCCAGCGTGAGTTCGTGATCGCGCGAGCGCCGCCCGCGGGTGTAGACGGGCGGGTGTTCGAGCACAAGAAGCGTGTCGGGCAGCTCCTCCCTCTGCCGGCGCTCGCGGACGTCGTGCTGCATGGCAAGGGAGTCCTCGTAGGGGACGGTGCCCAGGTGACAGACCCAGAGCTCGTCGTTCGTGCGCGTGCCATCGCCGTCATTCATTCGGTTCCTCTAGCCTAGCGCCGGGTTTGTGCGTGGCTGCAAGGTGCGCCCTTTGCCATACGTGCAGGGGAGCAGGGACAGACGTGGAATCGCCCTGACAGACATGCCGTCACAGCACCCACCTCCCCACGACATTCCCCAACGATGGAGGCCCATCAGATGACCTTCCGAGTAGCCTCGCGCTTCGCCGCGTGCACCGCGACCGTGTGCCTCGTGATCATGGGACCGGTTGCAACGGCTTCGGCGAGCAGCAAGAGCATCAAGGCCGCCATCGTGAGCTACAGCCCGAAGATCGACATCGCCGAAGGCGATGTGGCGAAGGCCGTGGGCGAATACGAGGAGAGCGCAGAACCCCAAAACCCCGCCGGCGTGGAGGCGGCGATCGCCAATTCGATCACGGTGCTGAGCGCGCTGAAGGCGACGGTGGCCCACCAGTCGGCCCGTAAGCCACGCGTGAGAAAGGGGAAGAGGAAGATCGAGAAGGGTCTGCAGGCGCTGATCGGCGCCTACGGGGATCTATCGATCGCATACGAAGAGAAGGCCACCAACCGCGAAGCGGCGAACATCGAGGCGCACAAGGCGGACGCGCTTGCCAAGCAGGGCCGCAAGGAGCTCGCCGCAGGCGTCGAGCTGCTGGGCTGATCCGGCAATTGCCGGGCTGCTCCCGCCCTACAGGGTGAGCGACGAGGGCGCCTCGAGCAGCTCGCGCACTCGCGCCAGGAACCGAGCGGCGTTCGCCCCGTAGAGGATGCGATGGTCGCAGGCGAGGGTGAGGATCATCGTGTGGCGTGCCACCACCTCGCCATCGCGGACCACCGCCCGCGGTTCGAGAGAGCCGACGGACAGGATCGCCGACTGGGGCGGGTTGATGATCGCCGTGAAGCTCCTCACTCCGTACATCCCCAGGTTGGACACCGTGAAGGTCCCGCCGCCGAGCTCCGGCGGGGTGATCGTCGCATCACGGACCCGTGCGGCGAGAGCTCGCGTCTCGCGGGCGATCTCTCCCAGCGACTTCTCCTCGGCGTCGAACACCGTGGGCACCACGAGCGCGTCATCTGCCGCCACCGCCACGCCCACGTTCACGCGCGAATGCAGCTGCACGCGTCCATCGCGGTAGCTGCCGTTCGCGAGGGGATGCTCGCGGAGGGCGAGGGCCGAGGCCTTCACGACCATGTCGTTGTAGGTGGGGGCTTCGGACTGGGACAGCCTCTTCAAGTCGCCGCGGAGCTTCACGCAGGCCTCCATGTCCACCTCCGTCTGAAGGGTGAAGTCGGGGATGGTGGCCTTCGACTCGGCCATCCTGCGAGCGATCGTCTGCTGTGTGCGCGAGAGCTCGAGCTCCGTCGTCTCACCCTTGGCCCTCGCCACCCCCTCGACGAGCGTGCCCGTCTCCTCGCCCTCCGCGTGCACATCGACGGCGCTCGCCGCCCCCGTTGCGCTCGGCTCGCGCGTTGCGCTCGGCTCGCGTGTGCTGGCGCCGGACTGCGACGGCGCCAGCACGTCCGCCTTCACGATCCGACCGCCCGGGCCGCTGCCCGTGAGCCCGCGCAGGTCGATCCCGCTCTCGCCGGCAATCCTCCTGGCGAGCGGCGAGGCCTTGACGCGCTCGCCGGACGAGCTCACGTGCCCGGTCGACCCGCCGGCTGCGGCCCTCGCATCGAGCGCGTCAACCCTCGCCGGCCCTCCTGAGGCCGGCCCATCATCGACGTTCGCACGCGTGGAAGCGGCGGGTGCGCCTGTCGGCTCGCCAGCCGCTGCCGTGCCCACCCGCGCGATCTCGGCGCCCACCGGCAGCGTCTCGCCCTCCGCCGCGACGATCGCGAGCACGCCCTCCTGGTCGGACTCGTAGGTCATGCTCGCCTTGTCCGTCTCGATCTCCACCAGCGGCTCGCCCCGCGCCACCCGCTCGCCGTCGCGCTTGAGCCAGCGCAGGATCGTCCCCTCCTCCATCGTGTCCGACAGGCGCGGCATCACGATCTCGGCCATCAGCGCGCGCCGCCGACCGTCGCGAGCGCCGCCGCCACGATCTGGGCCTCGTGGGGGTAGGCGATGTCCTCGAGCGGCTTCGAGTACGGCATCGGCACATCCGCGCCCGTCACCCGCGCCACCGGCGCGTCGAGCTCGTCGAAGACCTGTTCTGTGATCAGCGCCGCCAGGTTCGCCCCCACGCCGCCGTGCGGCCAGCCCTCCTCGACGA
This sequence comes from uncultured Solirubrobacteraceae bacterium, assembly GCA_963722435.1. GTDB lineage: Bacteria > Actinomycetota > Thermoleophilia > Solirubrobacterales > Solirubrobacteraceae > Palsa-744. The sequence goes on from CAVRKZ010000002.1 coordinate 1,176,044, forward strand.
TCACGCAGCGGTTCGTCTTCGCGACCGACTCGAGAATCGTGTCGAGGTCCAGCGGGCGCAGCGTGCGCGGGTCGATCACCTCCGCCTGCACGCCATGCTCGCGCGAGAGCGACTCCGCCGCGCGCTCGGCCGTGCGGGCCATCCGCGAGATCCCCACGAGCGTCACGTCAGAGCCCTCGCGCACGAGCCGCGCGCGCCCGAAGTGCACGAGCTCTTCGGGCTCCTCCGGGACCTCGCCGCGGAGGCCGTAAAGCGACTCGTGCTCGATGAACACGACCGGGTTCTCATCGCGGATCGCGCTCTTCAGCAGGCCCTTCGCGTCCGCCGCCGTCGCCGGCACCGCCACCAGCAGGCCCGGAACGTGCACGAACAGCGACTCCAGGCAGTGCGAATGCGTCGGGCCCAACTGGTGCCCTGCGCCCTGGGGCATGCGCACGACCAGCGGCACCCTCGCCTGCCCGCCGAACATGTAGTGGATGTGCGCCGCGTGGTTGACGATCTGGTCGAACGCCAGCAGCGCGAAGTTGATCGTCATCAGCTCCACCACCGGGCGCAGGCCCGCCATCGCAGCACCCACGCCCACGCCCACGATCGTGTTCTCAGAGATCGGCGTGTCGCGCACGCGCCGCTCGCCGAACGCATCGAGCAGGCCCTCAGTCACCTTGAAGGCGCCGCCGAACACGCCGATGTCCTCGCCCATCAGGATCACGCGCTCATCGCGCGCCATCTCCTCGCGCAGCGCTGCGTTGAGGGCCTCCCTGTAGCGCATCTGCGCCATTACGTCGCCTCCGCCGGGTCGTCCTGGCGCGCCGCCTGCGCGCTCGCGGCCACGTCGTTCGAGCCATCCGTGGACGGAGCCGGGACGCTCTCTCGCGCGTCCTCACCCGCCGCGAGCGCATCCGTCAGCTGCTTGGGGATCTCGTCATTCACCGCTCCCGCGCCACCTTCGCCCGCCGCCGCGCCCGCCGCCGCCAGCTGGGCTGGCGGCTCACCGCTCGCCATCGTGTACACGCCGCTCAGCTCCCCGTCGAGCACGTAGATGTCGTCGTACAGTGACTCCGGCGCCGGGAAAGGGGAGCTCTCGGCGAACGCCACCGCCGCGTCCACGCGCTCGCTCGCCTCCTGCTCGATGCGCTCGCGCGCTGCCTCGTCGATCACGCCCTCCTCGATCAGCAGCTGCGCGAAGGCCGGCAGGGGGTCGCGCTCGCGCCAGCGCGCGACCTCCTCGCGCGTGCGGTACTGCTCGGGGTCCGCCATCGAGTGCCCGCGGAAGCGATACGTGACCGCCTCCACGAGCAACGGGCAGCGCTCCTCGCGCACGCGCTCCACCGCCTGCGAGACCACAGAGTGGGTGTCCAGGACGTCCATGCCGTCGCAGCGCATACCCGGCACGCCAAGGCTCTCGCCCTTGCGCTGCAGGTCCGTCACCGCCGAGTGGCGCCGCAGCGCCGTGCCCATGCCGAATTGGTTGTTCGTCACCATGAACACCACCGGTAGCCGCCACAGGGCGGCCAGGTTGAGCGTCTCCCCGAACGTGCCCTGGTTGGAGGCGCCGTCGCCGAACGTGCACAACGTGACCTCCTCGCGCCCCTCGTAGTCGCTCGCCAGCGCCAGCCCCGCCGCGATCGGCAGGTTGCCGCCGACGATCCCGTAGCCGCCCATGAAGCGCCTCTCCGCGTCGAACATGTGCATCGAGCCCCCACGCCCGCCCGAGCAGCCGTCCACGCGGCCGAACAGCTCGGCCATCACGCGCTCGGGAGGCGTCCCGCGCACGAGCGCATGCCCGTGCGAGCGATACGTCGAGATCAGGTAATCCTCCTCGCGCAGCGCCCGCGCGCTGCCCACGATCGTCGCCTCCTCACCGATCGACAGGTGCAGGAAGCCGCCCACCTTCGCCCGCGCGTACATCTCGCCGGCGCGCTCCTCGAAGCGCCGTATCAGCGTCATCGTCTGCAGCCACTCGCGCGCGATCGACGGCTCCGGCAGGCTTCCCATCAGCTCTCCACCGTACTCCAGCGCGCGATGAACTCCCGCGCCTCCACGTGCGCGAGATCCTCGCGCAGCCCGCGCGCCAGCCTGCTGGCCGCGCGCGGCGGGCGATCCCAGAACAGCACCACCTCGCCGCTCTCGATCTCCACGACCTCGATGTGGTCGAGCCGCGCCGGGTTCGCCAACAGCGCCGGCGCGTGTCCGCCGCGCGTCACGATCAGCCGATACGCACCCCCCGCGATCATCGACGCGCGCCGCCCGCCAGCATGTGCGCCGCCGCGCGCTCCGGAGCGTCCTCGCCGAGGAACGCCTCGCCCGCGATCAGCACCGCTGGCACCTCGCTGACGCCCGCGCTGCTCGCGCTCGCCGCCGCGCGCGCGAGTTGCTCGGCGCTCGAGCGCAGCTGCGCCCCCTGCACGACCGCCTTCGGGTGCATCTCGCAAGCCGCCGCCGCGATCAGCACCGTGTCGGGGTCCCCCAGCGAGCGCCCGCCAGCGAACGCCTGGCGGAAGGCCGCCTGCGCGAACGCCACCGCGCGTCCAATCGAGGCAGCGTACGCGGCCGCGCGCATCGCCAGCGCGCTGTCGAACGGAAACGGATCGGGCCAGCGAAGCGGCTGCAGGCCGAGCTCGCGCGCGCGGCGCTCAACGTGCTCGCGCAGCGCGTCCACATCGCCTGACGCGTACGAGCCGCCCGCGCTCCAGGCAGCCGCCGAGGCGCCCGCCCGCGCCACGCCCTCACCGGGGCCGCGCAAGTCGCGCGCCAGCACCGGGCGCCACTCGGCCGCCGCCGGAAGTACCTGCAGGATGCGCTCGGCGACCAGGTACGCCAGCGGGCTGGCGAGGTCGAAGTAGAAGCCTGCGGCGGTGGCGGGCACGCCCTCGGCAGCGGGCACGCTGTCCTCAGCCGTGGATCAGCCAGCCGTCCGCTGCGCGTCCGGCTTCCATCACGGCCTCCGACAGCGTCGGGTGCCCGTGCACGATGCGCCCGAGCTCGGGAAAGCCGCCCTCGAGCGCGCGGATGTTGACGAGCTCCTGGATCAGCTCCGTCGCGCGTGAGCCGACGATGTGCCCGCCCAGCAGCTCGCCGTAGCGACTCTCGCCGACCACCTTCACCAGGCCCGTGCGGTCCCCATACACCGTCCCGCCGCCGACCGCGCCGTAGGGCACCTTGCCGACGAGCACCTCATAGCCCTGCTCGCGCGCCTGCTCCTCCGTCAGCCCGAAGGAGCCCACGTTCGGCGTGCAGAAGGTCGCCCGCGGGATGTCCACGTGGGAGATCGGATGGGTCTGCAGTTCCGCGCTGTCCTCGACCGCGATGATGCCCTCGTCGGAGGCCTTGTGCGCGAGCGCCGGCCCGGCGACGAGATCCCCGATCGCATACACGCCCGCCCGCGTCGTGCGCTGGGCGCCGTCGACCGCCACCAGCCCCGCCTCGTCCATTCGCACGCCCGCCTCGCCCAGGCCGAGGCCCTCGACGTCCGCGCCGCGGCCCGTCGCGATCACGAGGTAGTCGACCTGTGCCTGCTCGCCGCCGTAGGAGAAGCTGACGCCCGCGTCCTGCTCGCTGACCTCGCTCACCGGCGTGCTCGTGTGTATCGCCACCCCCTGACGCTTGAGCCCACGTTCGACCAGCCGTGAGATGTCCGCGTCCTCGCTCGGCAGCACGCGCTCGAGCATCTCCAGCAGCAGCACCTCGCTTCCCAGGCGCGCGAATGCCGAGGCGATCTCCGCCCCCGAGGCCCCCGCGCCGGCAATCGCCAAGCGCGCCGGCAGCCGCGGCAGCGCCCACGCCTCCTCCGTGCCGAGGACGCGCTCGCCGAAGCTCGCGCCCGGGATCGAGCGCGCCACCGAGCCCGTCGCGAGGATCACGCTGGCGGCCGCGATCGTCCGCTGCGACGCCGAGGGCGCCTCGACGAGCACCTCGCCGTCAGGGCTCAGCGACGCGCTGCCCTCGATCACCTCGATGCCGCCTTTCTTGAACAGGCCAGCGACTCCCGAGGTGAGCGTCGTGACGACCTTCTCGCGGCGCGCCTGGATCGCGTCGTAGTCGACTTCGACGCCGCTCACGCGCACGCCGAACTCCTCGCTCTCGCGCACCTCCGAGAGCAGATCCGCCGAGCGCAGCACCGCCTTGGCGGGGATACACGCGTAGTTCAGGCAGCGTCCGCCGAGCTTGTCGCGCTCCACAACCGCCGTGCGGCGACCGAGCTGCGCGGCGCGGATTGCCGCCACGTAACCCCCTGGTCCGGAGCCGATGACGATCGTGTCGTATGCGCTCTCGGCCATCGCCGGCACGATATCCAAGGTCAGCGCTGCTCGCGTTCGCCCGCCTGGATGCGTCCCATCACGCGCACCAGCTTCCAGAACAGCCAGCCGCCGAGCCCGATCGCGAGCAGGCATCCCACTGCTGCCTTCACCGTCCCAGCGACCACCAGCCCCAACGAGGCGATCACGATCTGGAAGGCGAGCAGCGCCTCGAAGCCGAGCACCGCAGAGTAGCGGCGCCGGTGCATGCCGAGCGCGAGCGCCGAGAACACCACCGCGAGGAACACGGCGCCCGGCAGCGAGCCGCCGCGGCGGGAGAGGTCGTGGATCGTCAACCCGCCCACCAGCACGGCGGCCGCCAGCAGGGCGGCGAGCGCCGTCGCGACCATCAGCGCCGGCGAGCGCTCGTCCGCGCGAAACGGCTGCAGCTCCGCGCGTGCCTGCTCGTCGCGCTCCGCGCTGGTGAGGCGCGGGCTCACTCCCGCGCCGCGTCGAGCTTTTCGCGTAGCGCGCGCGCCGCCAGCTCGGCATCCTCGGCCTCGGCGACCGCGCGCAGCACGCAGGCGCGCCTCGCGCCCGCATCGATCGCCTCGGCGAGGTTGCCGGCGTTCAGGCCGCCGATCGCGAAGAAGGGGACCGGCGCGTGCGCGGCCGCATAGCGGATCAGCTCGAGTCCCACCGCCGGGCGCTCGGGCTTGGTGGGCGTCTCGTGAATCGGGCCGACGCCGATGTAGTCGACCACGCTCGCGTCCACCGCGTCGATCTGCTCGGGGGAGTGCGTCGAGAGGCCGATCAGCGGGCCCGGGCCGAGCAGCTCGCGCACCTCGCTCGGCGAGCCGTCGTCCTGGCCGACGTGCACGCCGTCAGCGCCCGCCTCGCTCGCCACCCACGGGCGATCGTTGACGATCAACAGCGCGCCAAGCCGCTCGCACAGGGCGTGCGCGGCGTGTGCGATCGAGACGAGCTGGTCATCGGGCAGGTGCTTCTCGCGCAGCTGCACGATGCCGACGCCACCAGCGATCGCGCCGCGCACGAGCTCGGGGAGCTCGCGACCGTCCGGCTCAGCGCCGCACACCAGATACAGGCGTGCCGCCCGCAAGCGCTCGCGCCGGTCGGTGGCTGAGACGGGGCTGGCCACAGCTGGAGTCTGACATGGCGGACTAGCATCAATCCATGCCCACGCCCACGCAGCGAGCTGACGTCGTCGTCGTCGGCGGCGGCGTGATCGGCCTCGCCGTGGCGTGGCGTGCGCGCCTCGCAGGCATGTCGGTGATCGTGCTCGAGCGCGAGCGCCTCGGGCGCGGCAGCTCGTACGTGGCCGCCGGGATGCTCGCGCCCGTCGCCAAGGTCGAGTTCGGCGGCGCCGGGCGGCGCCTGCTCGACCTGGGCCTCACATCGGCGCACATGTGGCCCGCCTTCGCAGCCGAGCTCGAGCATGCCGCCGGCATGTCCATCGGGCTGATGCGCACCGGCACGCTGCTCGTCGCCCGCGACGCGGACGACGTACGCGAGCTCGAGCGCCAGCTCGAGTTCCGCCACTCGCTCTCCCTCTCCGTGCGGCGCCTGCGCGCGAGCGAGGCGCGCGAGCGCGAGCCAGCGCTCGCGCCGAGCGTGCGCCTCGCGCTGGAGGCCCCCGACGATCACTCCGTCGATCCCCGCCTCGTCCTCGAAGCGCTCGAGCTCGCATGCACCGCAGCCGGCGTGCAGCTGCGCGCGCACACGCCCGTCGCACGCGTGGAGCTGGACAGCGCGCGCGTCAGCGGCGGCGAAGGCGCGCGCGTCAGCGGCGTGCGCCTGGAGAGCGGCGAGTCGATCGCGGCGGGAGCGCTCGTGCTCGCCGCCGGCGCCTGGTCGGGGCTCCTCGACGGACTGCCTGCACGCGCTCGCATCCCCGTGCGCCCCGTGAAGGGACAGACCGTGCGCCTGCGCGATCCCGCGGGGCCTGGGCTGCTGAGCCGCGTCCTGCGCTTCCGCGGCGGCTACCTGGTTCCGCGCGCGGATGGGCGCTACGTGCTGGGCGCCACCGTCGAGGAGCGAGGCTTCGAGCTCGCAGCCACCGCCGGCGCGACCTACGAGCTGCTGCGCGACGCACACGAGCTCCTGCCGGGCGTCAGCGAGCTCGAGATCGAGGAGCTCTCCGTCGGGCTGCGCCCGGGTACGCCCGATAACACCCCCGTGATCGGCGCGGGCGCCGCGAGCGGCCTCATATGGGCGACCGGCCACTACCGCAACGGCATCCTGCTCGCGCCGCTCACGGCCGAGCTCGTTCGCGACGCGCTCGAAGGCGCCGGCGATCCGCCGGCGCTGGGTGACGGCGGGGAGCGCGCGGGCCCTCCCGGCACGCACGGCACGGCTCGCCATGCCGAGGCGCTCGGATGATCCTGCTCAACGGAGAGCGCACGGACCTGCACGCCGGCGAGCCCGTGGCGGCGGCGCTCGCGAGGCTCGGGCTCGACGTGCAAGCGCGCGGCATCGCCGTGGCCATCGACGGGGTAGTGGTCCCACGCGCCGGCTGGGAGGAGCACCCGCTGCCCGAGGGCGCGCACGTGGAGGTACTCACGGCGATGCAGGGAGGATGATCCGCGGATGGCCGACTCGCTGAGCGCTCCGCGCGTGTCCCCGCATGAGCCCCCTCCTGCGGCGAGCACGGCGGGCGAGGATCTGCTCACGATCGCCGGGGTGCGCCTGCGCTCGCGGCTTCTGCTTGGAACCGGCGGCTTTCCATCGCTCGACGTGCTCGAGCGGGCGATCGCGGCGAGCGGCTCGGAGCTCGTGACCGTCGCCCTGCGCCGCGTCGATCCGAGCGCGCGTGGCTCGCTCATCGATGTGCTCGATGGCGCCGGCGTGCGGCTGCTGCCGAACACAGCCGGCTGCTACACGGCGCGAGACGCCGTCATCACCGCGCACATGGCGCGCGAGGCGTTCGCGACCGATTGGGTCAAGCTCGAGGTGATCGGCGACGAGGACACGCTGCTGCCCGACGCCCCCGAGCTCCTGCGCGCCGCCGAGCAGCTCGTCGACGATGGCTTCGTCGTGCTCCCCTACACCAGCGATGACCCCGTGCTCGCCCGGCGCCTGGCCGACGTGGGCTGCGCGGCCGTGTTGCCGCTGGGCTCGCCAATCGGCAGCGGCATGGGCATCCGCAACCCGTACAACATCGCGCTCGTACGCGAGGCCGTCGCGGTTCCCGTGGTGCTCGACGCGGGCGTCGGGACCGCCTCCGACGCCGCCCTCGCGATGGAGCTCGGCTGCGATGCCGTGATGGCCGCCTCGGCGATCGCGCGCGCCGAGGACCCGCTCGCGATGGCGCACGCGATGCGCGCAGCCGTGCAGGCCGGATGGCTCGCGCGCAACGCCGGTCGCATACCGCGCCGCCACTACGCGAGCGCCTCGACGCCCGATCGTGGGCGCGCCGATTTCAGCTGACGACTTCGATCGTCCCGTTCATCGTCGCCGGATACAGAGTGCACTCGTAGTGGATCACCCCTGGGCGCGTCACCGTCACTTCGAACGTGCCGCCCTTGCCGAAGTCCCTTGAGGCGAACTTCTGCGGCCCGCCCTCGCTGGTGACGTTCGCAGTCGCGCTGTCGTAGTTCGTCCACCTGATCGTGGCGCCCACCTTGACCCTGAGCGTGTCCGGCATGATCGTGATGTAGCGGTAGGCGACCTGCACGAGCCCACTTCGCACCGGCGCCGAGGGCCGGGGCGATCCGTACTTCGGTGTCGTCTGGAACTTCACCGTCGCACTCGGGCTGCCCGAGCTCTGCCCTTGCCTGCCAGCGCTCCCCGTTGCCCCCGTGGCGCCGCTGCGTCTCGTGGAAGCCGGAGGGCTGCTGGGGATCGTGTGCGGGCCGGTGCTCTGCGAGACGGTGGCGCTGGTCGTGTGCGAGCCATTGCTCGAGGACCCGCAGGCGCCAAGCAGCGCGAGCGTCCACGGCGCGAGCACGAGCGCGAGCGTCCTGCGGCTCGCTCGCCGTCGCCTCGTGCGCGCCGCTCGTGCCAGCTCCATGCACCTGCAACGATCGCACACGGCGCTGCGCCCGGCGCCGGCGCACGGGGCGCCGGCGAGGCGCTGAGGGAGAGGAGCGGGGTGCCCTCTCCCCCAACACGTCTCGCCTGTGCCCGCGAAAGCGTGGGGGAAACGCTCTCGCGGCGCATCCCGGTCGCAATGCCTCGACGGCTAGCCGGGTGGAGAGCCTCAAGGCTCTCGCCAGAACAAGACGCCGCCACGCGAAGAACCTTCCCGACCTTTCAGACCGCGCCGGTAACGGTGCGCCAGGACGCCCAGCGCCTACACTGGCCGGTCCGATGAGCACGCGTCATTTCCTCACGGGAGCGGAGCTGACAGGGCAGGAGCTGCAGGCGCTGCTCGACCGTGCGCTGGAGCTCAAGCGGGCGCCGCTCGCCTCACGAGCGCTTTCGCAGCGCAGCGTGGCGCTGATCTTCGAGAAGCCGTCAACGCGAACGCGCCTGTCCTTCGAGGTGGGGATCGACGAGCTGGGCGGTCACGCGGTGGTGCTGCGCGCGGATGAGCTACAGCTCTCTCGCGGTGAGGCGCCGCGCGACACCGCTCTCGTGCTCTCGCGCCACGTCGTCGCGGTCGGCCTGCGCACGGGCTCGGACGCGATTCTCGAGGAGCTCGCGCAGTACAGCAGCGTGCCGATCTTCAACATGCTGAGCGCCCGCCACCATCCCTGCCAAGCGCTCGCCGACCTGATGACGATTCGCGAGGCCTGCGGCTCGCTCGAGGGCCTGCGCGTCGCGTACGTCGGCGACGCCAACAACGTCGCGCGCTCGCTCGCGTTGCTGGGAGCGCTCGCCGGCATGCACGTAGCGCTCGCCTCGCCCGCCGGCTACGCGCTCGAGCAGGACCTCGAGCTGCCCGAGGGAGCGGGCGGGACCGTCTCGCGCTACGAGGATCCATATGACGCCGTGCAGGGTGCGTGCGCGGTCTACACGGACGTGTGGGTGAGCATGGGCGATGAGGCCTCGGCGCAGGAGCGCAAGCAGGCGCTCGCCGGCTATCACGTCGATGACGCGCTGCTCGACGCCGCCGCGCCGGGGGCCTTCGCGATGCACGATCTGCCCGCGCACCCCGGCGAGGAGATCTCCGCGCGGGTCCTCTACGGCTCGCGCGAGCACATCTGGGATCAGGCGGAGAATCGCCGTCACGCACAGAAGGCACTGCTCGAGCTCCTGCTCGCGCCTGCGCCGGGCCCCACCTAGAGATGGCCGACATCGACACCCCGATGCTGTCCCCCGCCGACGCCGACGCCGACGCCGACGCCGACGCCGACGCGGTGGCCGGGCGCGCGCCGTTCACACGCCCGCGGCCGGGAGACGAGCTCGAGCTGCAGATCGAGTCGCTGGCGTTCGGCGGCGAGGGGGTCGCGCGAGTGGGCGAGGAAGGCTATGTCGTGTTCGTCGCCGGAGCGATCCCCGGCGATCGCGTGCGCGCCGTGGTGCACAAGCGCAAGCGCAGCTATGCGCACGCGCGCACGCTCGAGGTGCTCGAGCCCAGCGCCGAGCGCGTGCCGGCGCTCGCCCAGCATCCGGGCGTTCCCTGGCAGGTCATCCCGTACACGCGCCAGCTCGAGATCAAGCGTTCGCAGGTCGATGAGGCGCTGCGCCGCATCGGCCGGTTGGAGGGCTATGAGCTCGAGGAGATCGTGCCCGCGCTCGAGCAGTGGCGCTACCGCAACAAGCTCGAGTACTCCTTCGGCGCTGACGCCAGCGGTGGCCTCGTGTGCGGCTTTCATGCCGCTGCCGGCGCGAACCGGGTGGAGCAGATCGAGGACTGCATGCTCGCCTCGGCCGAGGGCAACCTCGCGCGTGAGACGGCGCTGCGATGGGCCCGCGCGCAGGCGCTGAGCGCGTGGGACAGGCAGCGCAGCGGCGGCGCAGAGCGCATCGGGGCAGACGCGGACGGGCGCGCGCGCCTGCGCAACCTGGTGGTGCGCGAGGGCCGGCGCACGGGCCGCCTGCAGGTGCGGATCGTGACCACGGAGGGGGAGCTCGAGGCGGGTGCGATGGCGGCGGCGCTCGCTGAGGCGCTCGGCGAGCGCCTCAGCGGCGTCCTGTGGACGCGCTCGCGCAGCCTCGCGGAGACGACGGCGGGCGGCGAGACGGAGCTGGTGTGGGGCGAGGCGGAGCTGCCGGAGCGCCTCGGCGAGCTCGAGCTGCTGATCTCATCGGAGGCCTTCTTTCAGACGAACACCGAGATGGCTGAGCTGCTGTACGCGATCGTCGTCGAGCAGGCGGCGCTCGAGGGCTGGGAGCGCGTGTTCGACCTCTACTGCGGGATCGGCACGATCGCGCTCACGCTGGCGGCGCACGCCGGGGAGCTGTGGGGCATCGAGCTGATCGAGCCGGCGGTCGCCGATGCGATCGCGGGGGCGGCCCGCAACGGCATCACCAACGCGCACTTCTTCGCGGGTGACACGCGCACGGCGCTGCCCGAGCTCGTGCGGCGGGTCGGCCGCCCGGACGTGATCGTCCTTGATCCGCCGCGTGCGGGCCTGTCCAAGAAGGTCGTCCAGCGCATCGTCGAGGCTTCGCCGCGGCGCATCGTGTACGTCTCCTGCAACCCCACGACGCTCGCCCCCAACGCGGCCGAACTGGTCGCTGCGGGCTGGACGCTACGCAGGGTGCACCCGGTTGACATGTTCCCGCAGACCCACCACATCGAGTGCGTGGCGCTGCTCGAGCGCGGCGAGGGCGCCGTCCAGGGGTAGTCGCTCGCCGGCGGGTACGCTCCAGCGCGTGCGCGCCGTCACGATCCGCGAGCAGCAGCTCGTCGTGGAGGAGCAGCCCGACCCCGTCCCGGGCGCGGGCGAGGTGCTCGTGCGCGTACGAGCTGCGGGCTTGAACGGCGCCGACATGATGCAGCGGCGCGGGCTCTACCCGGCGCCCGCGGGCTCCTCGCAGGAGATCCCCGGGCTCGAGCTGGCGGGCGAGGTGGCGGCGCTCGGGGCGGGCGCGGAGCGCTTCGCGGCGGGCGAGCGCGTGATGGCGATCGTGGGCGGCGGCGGGCAGGCGGAGCTCGCGACGGTGCACGAGCGCCAGCTGATGCCGGTGCCGAAGGCGCTCGAATGGCCGGCGGCGGGGGGGCTGCCGGAGGTCTTCACGACGGCCCACGATGCCCTCTTCGTGCAGGCGCAGCTGCGCAGCGGCGAGCGCCTGCTCGTTCACGGCGGCGCCGGCGGCGTCGGCACGGCGGCGATCCAGCTGGCGCGCGCGGCGGGGGCGAGCGTGACGGCGAGCGTGCGCCGCGAGGAGCTGCGCGAGCAGGTCGCCACGCTAGGCGCCGAGGCGATCGCGCCGGAGGGCTTCGCCGAGCATGGGCCCTTTGATGTGATCCTCGAGCTCGTGGGCGCGCCGAACCTCGAGGGCAACATGCAGGCGCTCGCGAGCGGCGGGCGTATCTGTGTGATCGGCATCTCGGGCGGAGCCACGGGGAAGCTCAACATGCTGGCGTTGATGGGAAAGCGCGCGCGCATCCACGGCTCGATGTTGCGTGCGCGCCCGCTCGAGGAGAAGGCGCTCGCGGCGCGCCGGCTGGAGAAGGAAGTGTTGCCGCTGTTCGAATCGGGCGAGCTGTACGTGCCGATCGCCGAGACCTACGAGCTCGCCGAGGCGCCGGCGGCCTACGAGCGCTTCGCGGCCGGCGGCAAGCTCGGCAAGATCGTGCTGCGGATGTGAGCCTCAGTAGGGCGGCTGCGAGGCGTACCACTCGCCGAGCACGCGGAAGGCCGACCAGAACGCGCGCTTGGCCTCTTGGTCGTCGAGCGAGTCGTCGATGCTGGGCACGTAGAGCGCATCGATCGTGGGGGTCAGCTGCTGGATCTCGCCGGTGCTCTCGTGCAGCTCGCGTGCGAGTGGAACGTCCATGTCGTTGAGCGCGGCGAGCGCGTCCGCTCCCATCGCGACGACGACCTTCGGCTGCACGATCGCGAGCTCCTCGACGACGCGTGAGATGCAGGCGAAGTCCGCGAGCGAGCTGTCGCTGAGCGGGCACTTCACGCACAGCGTGCCGTAGACGGCCAGGGGATCTATCGACAGGCGCTTCAGCGACTTCATCAGCGCGCCGCCCGCGCGCCCGTAGAAGGCGACTCCCTCCTCGATCTCCGAAGGCAGGGCGGCGTACTTGAGCAGCATGATGTCGGCCTGCGGGTGGCCCGAGCCGAGCACCGGCATGAGGTTGCCGCGCGGGCAGTGCGGGCACGCCTGCAGCTCTCGCGTGAGCGTGTTGAGCTCGCGGATCGCGCGCTCGAGGTACTTCTCGCGTATCTCATCGTCAGTGATCGGCATCGACCCGGACGGATTTGACGGGGCGCTGTCTTGTCCTTGACGGTGCATCAGTCCTTGCGCGTCAAACCGTGCCGGACGCCGCGTCCGCGGCGTGGCTATCTGCGTCCGCTCCCGTGGGCGCGGTTCAGTCGTCTCAGGCGCCGCGCCTTGCTCGCGCGCCGCGCCGAGCGCGGCGTCGCGCGCGTTTGCAGGAACTTGAGCGCCTGCACGTACAGCAGCGAGGAGGGCCGCGTGATGATCTCGCCTTCGCGCAGGGACTGCATGAACTCCTGCGGCCCCTCGAAGTCGCGCATCCTGATGCGCACAGAGCCGAGGCCCTGGGCGACGTGCGAGTCCGAGCCGGCGCCTTCGATCAGCCTGTACTTGGCCGCGAAGCGCGCCGCCTCGTCGTTGAACGCGTTGATCGCCACGCGCGGGTTGAAGACCTCGAGCGCGTCCACCTCGTCGAGGATCTCGAGCAGGTGCTCGTAGTCGGGCACCGCATGCATACGGTCGAACGGGTGCGGCACGTACACGAGCCCGCCCTGGCGCCTGATCTCGGCGACCGTCTCGGAGAGGCTGAGGCCGCGGGGAATGCGCTCGCGGATGAACAGACCGATCACCTCGCCCTCGCTCGCCGTCTTCACCTCCTCGCCCACGATCACCTTCACGCCCGCGGCGCTCGAGCGCGCGCGCGCCTCGAGCGCGCCCGAGATCTCGTTGTGGTCGGTCACGGCGATCGCCCCCAGCCCCTGCTCGCGCGCGCTCGCGAGCAGTACCTCGACGGGCGTGGCGCAGTCGGGTGAGTGATCTGTGTGCATGTGCAGGTCGACGTCGATGAGCGGCCGCGTGGCGAGCCGGCGCGCGAGCTCCGCATCGCCTTCCAGCGGGTGGCGCCGGGCGGCGAGCTCGCCGTAAATCCGCTCGAGCTCGCCGGTGGCGCCGGGCTCGTCTGCCACCAGGCGGTACTCGCCGGGGAAGTGGTGTGCCATCAGCTCGGCCGTCTCAGGCAGGCTCGCGGTGCGCGCGTCCAGGCGCCCGAAGAAGCTCTCGACGAAGCGACGCGCGAGCACCGTCGCGAGCAGGCGCTCGCTGGAGGAGTGAAAGGAGCCGACGTTGAGCGCGCGCGAGTGGCGCAGCGCGGCCGCCGAAGTGCTCGGCGCGAAGGGCTCGTGCACGTGCACGAAGTCGAGCTCGATCGTGCCCAGCAGTTCCTCGACCGTGCGCGCGACGTCGATCGGCAGCGCCGTGGGACGCCTGCGCGCGACGCCGGCGACGTCGAGCACCTCGCCGACTGCGAGCACGCGCGGGCTGCCGCTGTCGGTGCCCTCGAGCAGCGATGTGGCGCCCGCGGCGCTCGCATGCGCGGCACGCAGCGCCCTGCGCGAGGTGCGCACGCGCTCCTGTGAGCGCGAGGGTGCGAGCACGAGCACGCGGTGCCCGCGGCGCGAGAGCTCGCTCGCGACGCGCTCGACGTACGCGTTGACGGCGTTGCCCTCCGCCTCCCACGGGTAGGGGGTGACGTGGGCGATCGAGAAGCGCTGAGCGCTCACAACGGGAGCATACGGCCGCATCCTCCAGGCGCGCGGAGCTGGGCGCCGCGGCCTACGCCCGCCGCGCCGGCGCCCGCCGCGCTTGGCGCTTGGCCGAGCCGCGCTTGCTACCGGGGTGCCCCGAGTAGCGGGCGATGAACGCCTCCGTGTCCCTGCGTGCCTGCTCGTCGGGGCGCTGGTTGTGGGGCGACTTCATCAGGTAGGAGGAGGGACCGTCGAGCTGGCCGGCGAGACCGTGATTGAGCGCGAGCTTGCAGCAGCGCACGGCGTCGATGACGATGCCCGCGGAGTTGGGTGAGTCCCACACCTCGAGCTTGAGCTCGACGTTCAAGGGCACGTCGCCGAAGGCCTGGCCCTCGAGGCGGATGTGCGCCCACTTGCGGTCGGTCAGCCAGGGAACGTAGTCCGAGGGCCCCACGTGGACGTCCTCGGCGGGCAGCTCGTGGTCCATGATCGAGGTGACGGCGTTGGTCTTCGAGATCTTCTTGGACTCCAGGCGCTCGCGCTCGAGCATGTTGTAGAAGTCCATGTTGCCGCCGACGTTCAGCTGCGAGGTGCGCTCGACCTCAACGCCGCGCTCGGCGAACAGGCGCGCGAGCGCGCGGTGCACGATCGTGGCGCCGACCTGCGACTTGATGTCATCGCCGACGATCGGCAGCCCTGCGTCTTTGAAGCGCCGATCCCAGTAGTCCTCGCGCGCGATGAACACGGGGATGCAGTTGACGAAGCCGCAGCCCGCCTCGAGCACCTGCTCTACGTACCACTTGGTCGCCTGCTCGGAGCCGACGGGGAGATAGGAGACGACGACGTCGGTGTGCGTGTCCTTGAGGATCTTCACGATGTCCGCGGTCTCGCCCGGCGCCTTCGTGATCCGCTCGCTCAGGTACTTGCCGAGGCCGTCGTGCGTCATCCCGCGCTGCACCGGCACGCCAAGCTTGCGCGGGACCTTGGCGAACTTGATCGTGTTGTTCTGCCCCGCCCAGATCGCCTGGCCGAGATCCTTGCCGACCTTGGTCGAGTCGATGTCGAAGGCGGCCGTGAACTCGATGTCGCGCACGTGATAGCCGCCCAGATCGACGTGCATGAGGCCGGGCACGCGCGCCTCGGGGTCGGCGTCGCGGTAGTAGTGCACGCCCTGGACGAAGGCCGAGGCGCAGTTGCCGACGCCGACGATCGCGACCCTGACCTTGTCCCTCTGGTAGCGCGCCGCACCGTTGGTAGAGGGGCTGCCCTTGCCGTTGCTCGAGCGAGCGCCCTTCGCAGCGGCGCGCGCGTTGCCGGCTGCCGGGGCGCCGCTTGCGGCGCGGCCGTTGCCTGTGCTGTCTGTAATCACTGAGATTCCTTCCTGAAGTTCGTGCTAACTACTCCGCCGTCGTCGCGAGGTCACACGAGAGCTCGCGACGCACGTGCCAGATGCGCTGCGCGACGGTCACGAGGCTGAGGACGGCGAGCACGTAGACGGCCGGCTGCAAGAGCTCGAAGTTCCCGAGCGAGGCGCCCCTGGCGAAGATCAGCCCGACGGCGATGATGACGACGCGCACCGGGCGCGTGGCCAGCCCCACCTTGCACTCCACCCCGAGCGCCTCTGCGCGCGCGCGTGTGTAGCTGACCATCAGCGAACCGAGCACCGCCACGACCACGGCGGCCGCCGCCACGCGATGCCCGTGCAGCGCGAAGTAACCGGCGACCGCGGTCAGCACGATGCCCTCCTCGACGCGGTCGAGCGTCGAGTCGAGGAACGCGCCGAACGGCGTGCCCTTGCCCGACATGCGCGAGTAGCGCCCGTCGAGCGTGTCCATCACCGAACCGACGATGAAGGCGATGCCGCCGAGGAAGAAGAGCCGCTCCCACACCAGCGCCGCGGCCAGCACGTTGAGCACGAAGCCCGTCAAGGAGATCGCGTTCGGCGTCAGGCGCGACTCGATCAGGCGGTTGCGCACGAGTTCGCGACGTTCGCCCGCCCCCATCGGCGCGCGCACGCGGCGCGTGTTCGCGCTGTGGCGCGCGCGCGGGATGCGCCGGGAGCGGAGCTGTTGGCGAGGCGGGGCCATGCGCAGGCGCTAGGCGCTGGCGCCCGCTTGCGCGAGGGGAGCGCCGGAGAAGCGCCACGCGTGCGGACGTACGCGCGCCAGCCAGCTTGCGGCATAGGCGGACACGCCGGCGGTGAGCGCGCCCAGGAATGCGTCGATGATGAAGTGGTTGGCGGTGACGACGATCACGAAGACCATCATGAACGGATACAGCAGCCACAGCACGCGCACCACCCGCCAGCGCACGAGGCGCGCGAGCGTCCAGCCAACCATCAGCGCGAAGGCGACGTGCATCGAGGGCACCGCGGCGTACAGGTTCGTAGCCGCCCCCAGGGCCGTGGTCGCGTGGGGGACGCTCCCGCTCACCAGGTGCAGGCCGGTGGTCTGCGCGACGGTGTCGATGAAGCCCCACTCGGGCATGAAGCGCGGCGGCGCCGTCGGGAAGGCCGCGTAGCCGACGAGCGCGATCGCCATCGCGACCATGAACATGTTGCGCACGAAGTAGAAGCTGCGGTTGTGGCGCAGGTATAGGTACAGCAGCGCCGCCACCGTGACGCTCGTCTGCGCGTTCACGTAGATCCAGCTCGAGGCGACGATCAGGACGTGACTCCCCGACGCCCACGCCTGCACGGAGGGCTCGATGAACACGTGCAGCGTGCGCTCGAGCGTGATCACGTCGCGCGCGTGCGCGAAGGCTGCGTTCGCGTCGCCCTCGACGAAGCCGCGCACGAGCCGGTAGGCGAGGTAGGCGCAGCCGAACAGCGACACCTGCCTGAGTGCGTCGCCCGCTCCGTGGGGCAGCAGACGCGCCTGCAGACGGCGTGCGCGGGCCTGCAGCAGCCGAGCGCGAGCGAGCATCCAGGAGGAAGCGTAGTCGATGCCCGCCCGGCACGATCGCGCGCGCTCGAGCCGCTCCTGGCGGCCGCGCTCAGCGGCAGCGGGGGCCGTGCTCGAACACGCGCGCCAGCGAGAAGCGGATCACGACGCGCAGCTCTCCGGCGGCGCGCGCCTGCACGCGCGTCCAGTCGCCGCCCGCGCGGCTGACGCAGCCGCTGCCACTCGCGAGTGCCCAGTAGGGCGTGAAGTGCACGCGCACCGTGTACTCGCCCGGACGCGGCGCGCGCAGCTCCATCGAGTCGCTGCTCACACTGGTCAGGACGGCGGGCGGCTGGGCGAGGGGCGTGGCGTCGCGCACGGCGAACAGCCGCCAGTGCGCCGAGCGCCAGACTTCCGTCAGGTAGGCGAGCCCGCCGCGCACGAGGCGCGCCTCCGCGTGCGCGGAGTAGTCGAGCGGCGCGTCCGGGAGCGCGACGTAGGAGATCGCCTCCTGCGAGAGCCACGCGTGGTAGCGCGCCGCGCTCAGCGGAGCCGAGCCTTCGTAGAAGAGCGCGTTGCGGTAGGTGTCGAGCTGGCGCTCCCAGCCGCGTGCGAGCATCACGTGCGTCGCCAGCCAGCGCGCCTCCCAGTGATCGGCCGTGGCAACGACCTCGATCCGCGCCGGGCGCCGCCCGTAGCCGATGTCGAGCGCGCGCAGCTCGCCCAGCAGCGGCGTGTAGTAGGAGGCGTTGACAGACGGATCGTCCGCAGCGGCACTGAAATCGGCGAGTGGGGCGTTGACTTGCCAGTAGAGCAGCGCCGGCGCGAGCACCACCAGCGCGCGCCGGCGCCAAGGCGAGGCGCAGGCGAGCGCACACGCTGCCACGGGACCGGCCGCGAGCGCCCCCATGCGGTCGGCGTTGCCGCCGAGCGCGCTCGGCACGAGGTATGCGGCGGTGAGGAAGGCCGCGTACAGGGCGGCGCCGATTCGCAGCGCGCGTCGCCGGCGTTCGAGCAGCGCGAGGATCACGAGCACACCGGCGAGCGCGGGAAAGAAGGCGGAGCCCACGAACGGCTGCGTGCCGCCTTCGGGGAAGGCGACTACGAGCACGCCGACCGGCGCGAGCGCCGCGACCGCCAGCGCGAGCGGCCACGTGCGCTCGGTGCCCGCGAGCGCCCAGGCGAGCAGCGCGAGCGCGAGGAACACCGCGGCGACGGGGCTGGCGAGGCCGCTTGCGAGCGCGAGCGGCAGTGCTGCCCACCGGTGATCGCGAGCCGCCAGCACGAGCGCGGCGAGCGCGGTCGCGAGGCCGAGGTCGAAGGGCACGCGCGCGGAGAGCAGCGCGACCGAGGCTCCGAGCGCGAACCACGCTGTCGCGATGCGCACGGCGCGCCTCGCGAAGCGTCCCTCGATCAGGCCCGCGAAGAGGGCGCTTGCGATCGCCATCGAGAGCGCAGCGAGCAGCCGCGGACCGAGCAGCGCGCTCAAGGCGGGGGCGAGCACGGAGTAGGCCGGCAGGTGGTGGCCGGCGTACCAGGAGTTGTCCCACAGCGTGAAGCCCACGCTCGAGAAGAGGCTTGCTCGGTAGCTCGCAGCCGCGAGATCGGGGCTCGGGGGAGCAGCGATCAGGTAGACGATCGCGAGCGTCCCGCTGATGGCGGCGCCGAGCGCCCAGCTCGGCGCCCGCCGCGAGAGGGCCACGGGCGAGAGGGTCACGGCGCTCACGCCTCGCGCAGGAAGCTTGCGATGCGCTCGATCAGCTCAGGGCGGTCGAACCACGGCCAGTGCCCCGCGTCGGGCACCTCCAGGAGCTCGGCTCCCGGCAGCGCCCGCGCGTAGGCACCCGCGAAGCTCGCAGGTATGTAGGGGTCGCGCATTCCCCACACGACCAGCGCGGGCATCTCGAGCTCTCCCAGGTGTGCCCCAGCCTCCGCGAGCACCTCCGGCGGGGAGCTGCGGTAGAGGCGCAGGATCGCGCGCTGGGTGCCCTGGTCGAAGTGCTCGAGCACGCTGTCCAGCCACGCCTCCGGGAGTGGGCCGGGGCTGACGTTGGACTCGCGCGTGAGCTGGCGCAGCGTGGAGCGGTTGGTGGCCCCCATCATCAGCTCGCCCAGCGCGGGCGTGCGCCAGATGCGCGCGATTCGATGCCAGCGGTAGCCCGGCAGCAGGGGCACGGCGTTGACGATCACCAGGCGCTCGACGCGCTCGGGCAGGCGCTGCGCGAAGGACAGGCCCACCGCGCCCCAGTCGTGCATGACGAGCCGCACGCGCGCCACGCCGAGCTCGTCGAGGAAGCGCTCGATGAAGCGGTCGTACTCGGCGATCGTGTAGGAGAGGTAGCCGGGCTTGCCCGAGCGTCCGAACCCCGGCAGATCGACGGCCAGGCCGCCTGTGCGTTCGAGGAAGCCACTCGCGTACGCGCCCGGCACGATCCATTCGTCGCGCGCGCCCTTCGTGCGCCACCAGCGCCGCCGCCACGGTCGCTCGGCACGATGCTCGCGCGGGGCGACCCATTCGTCGCTGTTGCCCGGCACGCCGTGCAGGTACAGGGTCGGCGCCAGGCTCGCCTGCTCGTCGGTGCTCGGCGCGCTGCGCCAGAACACCGGCAGCCCGCCGTTTGCCGCGAACGGGGTATCGATCTCGGCGCTGTGCTCGCTGGCCGCTGGCACGGGCCGAGGATACGGTGGCGGAGTGCGTAGCGACACCCTGCCCTGGAGGCCGCCTACGCGTGCGCGTGTCGTGCGCGTCCGCGAACGACTGCGCGAGATCTACGGCATCCCGCTGATGCAACCGCACGGGCGCCCGATCGCCGAGCTCGTGCTCACGGTGCTCTCGCAGTCGACCAACGATCGCAACCGCGACATCGCCTACCTGCGCCTGCGCGAGCGCTATCCCACTTGGGAGCAGGTGCGCGATGCGCCCGTCGGCGCGGTCGAGGAGGCGATCCGTCCCGGCGGCATCTCGAAGGTCAAGTCCGTGCGCATCCAGGCGATCCTGCGCGCGATCTCCGAGCGTCACGAGCTCTCGCTCGACTGGCTGCCCCGAGTGCCACTCGAGCAGGCGCGCTCCTATCTCGTTTCGCTCCCTGGCGTGGGGCGCAAGACGGCCGCGTGCGTGCTGCTGTTCTCATACGGGCTGGGAGAGGTGCCCGTCGACACGCACGTCTCGCGCGTGGGCATGCGCCTGCGCCTACTGCGCCCGGGCGCGCCCTTCCACGAGCTCCACGATCAGATGCTCGCGCTGACGCCCGCCGGCGAGGAGCTCGAGCTGCACGTCAACCTGCTGCGCCACGGCCGGCGCACGTGCCACGCGCGCGTGCCCGCCTGCACGGCTTGCGCGCTCGCGCGCATGTGCCCGAGCCGCAGGCGCTGAGCAGTAGGGCGGCTCCCCGATCATGAATCGCCCCGGAATGCGTACACGGCGCCCCGTCCGAGAGCTCTCTTTACTGCTCGGTCGGGCGCGCCGAGGAGAATCGTGTCTCCTGAGAGCGCGACGGACAGGCCGAGCCTGTCTCCGGCGGCGCCACCCGTTGCAATCAGCTCGTCGGTCTCGGTGGTGGTTCTCCAGCCAGTGGCGGGCTCGACGAACGCGTATCCGGCGCCCTGTTCGGTGTTCATGCCGGTTGCGTGGGACGGTGCGCCGGCCACGATCAGCCCGCCGGAGATCGCGAGCGCGCCGCCGAACTCGTCACCCTTGCCCGGGTCTGAGGCGGTCAGCTCGGCTGTCTGAGTGAGCGAGCCGGCCCAGCCGGAGGCGGGCTTCACGAACACGTACGCTGCGCCCAATTCGGCGTTCTCGCCGCCGCGGTCGGGTGCGCCGACGACAACGGTGTTATGCCAGATCGCCACGCTTCGACCGAACAGTTCACGCGCTTCGCCCCGTTCGTCGCCCAGTTGAGCAGTCTCGCGGGCGTTCCTCCAGCCCCTGGCGCGCTTCGCGAAGATGTACGCCACGCCCTGTTCCGCGTTCTCGCCGACTCGGTGCAGATCAGCCCCGGCGACGACCGTCCGGCCGGAAATGGCAACGGAGATGCCGAGGGCGTCGCTCGCCTGGCCGTCAGGTGCAGTCAGCTCGGCTAGCCGCTTCGGAGTGCCGGCACGTGGGGAGCTGGGCAGCGCAAAGACGTCGACAGCGCCCTGCGCGGCGTGTTTGCCTACCTTGCGCCCGGGCGCGCCGACCAGCACCGTGTTGCCCGAGATGGCGACCGATTCACCGAAGCATTCGCCCGCAGCGCCTGCGGGCGCGGTCAGCTCGGTCGTCGAGGTAGCGCCTCTCCAGCCGGAGGCGGGCTTGACGAACACGTACGCCGCGCCTTGGTCGGTGTGCCTGCCGACTTCGCGGAAGGGAGCGCCGATGACGATCGTGTTGCCCGATATCGCTACCGACCGTCCGAACGCTTCTTCGGACTGGCCTCGCGGCGCTTTCAAGACGGCAGCCTGTTTCGCGTCCGCCCAGCCGGAGGCGGGCGCAGTGAAGACGTAAGCTGCGCCCTGTTCGAGGTCGGTGGATGCGGCCATGTGGTGGATCGTGCCGACGACGAGAGTTCGACCCGAGACAGCGAGCGCTTCGCCGAATTCTTCGCCGCTGGCTCCTGGCGTATCCGAAAGCTCGCTCTGCTGGACGAACGGGTCGATCCGCAGCGGGTACCGCGCGCCGCGGTCATCGACGCGAATCAGCAGCCGGTTTCCGGTGAGCTGCAGCCAGGAGCGCAAGACGTGTCCACGTGCATCGGTCGCGATCAGGCCCCCGTAGCGAAGCGACGCTCCATCGCCGTTGAGGAGCAGCGCGCCGCGACGAAGACGCGCGTGCATTCCGCCGGACAGCGTCAGCGCGAACGTCAACGACCCCCGCTCACCGCGCGGAGGTGCGGCGACGTCGAATCCCTGCTCGAGTCCCCGCGGACCGTTCGCGAACCACTCGCCGAAAGGGCCGTAGACGTAGTTGACGCGGTTGTCGTGCACCCTCACGCTCGCGGGCCCCGGCGTCCTCAGCGCCGTGCCACGGCCGTATGCCACCAGGCGCATACTCACATGCGCCCTGGCGGACGCGATCTCGACGCCCTGACCGGAGAACCGTACATGCAGGCGCTGAGCCGGGTTGATCGCCCGCAACCCGAACACCTGATAGGCGCGGCTGTCGCCCCCCAGCGCCGCCGACACCGTGCCCTGGGCGACGAGCGGCAGGCCCCCGAGGCCATGGCGGACGATCCGTGCAGGTGAGGCGGCGGTTGGGTGGGGCATGCTCACCGCCAGCGCACAGGCGAGCGACACGCCGCCGCCGCTCGCCACGCAGAGCGCTAGCCACCTGCGTGCAAGCATCAGCGTCGGCTGCACTTCTGCGCTGTTTAGCGTTTGCGACACGCGAGCGACCGGTTGCGGAGCGACCGTCTTGCGGGTGTGGTCATCTAAGCTCGCCTCCACCGTGGGCATCAAGAGCAGGCGCTCCGAAACATACCATCCGAAACAGACTGTTGCAGCGTAGCGGGTGCCCGACGAGATTGAGCTCACGCCGACGTCGCACATCGTGCTCGGCTTACTGTCGATGTTCGGAGAGGCGACGCCGTATGACCTCAAGCGGATCGTCTCGGCCTCGGTGGGACAGTTCTGGACGCTTCCCCACTCCCAGCTATATGACGAGCCCGCGCGCCTTGCCCGCGCCGGGTACGCGACGGAGAAGCGAGAGACGGACGGCCGGCGCCGCAAGCTCTATCGCATCACAGACCGCGGAAAGGCGGCCCTGGAGGCCTGGCTTTCGGTCCTCACCCCCGAGCCCTACGTGCTACGCGACCCCGCCCTGCTCAAGCTGTTCTTCGGAGCCGACGCGCGCGCACTCGCGAACGCGCAGCTACAGACGCACCGCCAAAAGCTCGCCGCATACGAAGCCCTGCGCGAAGCAGACACCGGAGATGGCCGCCGAGGACCGTGGCTTGCCCTCGAGCTAGGAACTAGACACGAGCGCGAGACCGTCCGGTTCTGGCAACAGCAAGCTCGCGCGAAAAAGAACACGCGATAGCAGGTCAGCCAACTGCGGTGGCGCCGGTAGCGACTCCCTAGCCGCGGGGGAGTACCGCGAAGGCGATAACCGCGTAGTGCATCGCTGCCGCTGCCAGCACGAGCGTGTGGAAGACCTCGTGGTAGCCGTACACGCGCGGCCAGGGGTTCGGCCGGCCGCTCGCGTACACGACTGCGCCGACCAGGTACAGGAGCCCGCCGGTGGCGAGCCCTGCCGCGCCGAGCCATCCGATTGCGGCCGGCAGCTCGCCGAGCACGGCCGCGGTGACGAGGCCGAGGATCACGTAGATGCTCGCGAGCAGCCACTTGGGCGCGTCGACCCACAGCAGCTTGAAGACGACGCCGCCGAGCGCGCCGAGCCACAGCACGATCAGGATCGTGCTCGCGAGCGAGCCCTTCAGCGCGAGCAGCGCGACGGGCGTGTAGGTGCCGGCGATCAGCACGAAGATCATCGAGTGGTCGAGTCGCCTCATCCACCGTCGCGCCGTCGGCCGCCAGGTGACGCGGTGATAGAGCGCGCTCGTGCCCAGCAATGCCGAAACGGCGCCGGCGTACACGCCCGCGGCCACGCGCGCGCGCCCGTCGGAGGCCGCCAGCACGAGCGCCACACCGCAGGCGAGCGAGACGAAGAACGCGTACTCGTGCAGTACGCCGCGCAGCCGCGGCTTGACGGCCACCGCCGGGAGGAAGTTCATACAAACGACGGTAGCGCGCCCCGCGGCCACCTGCGCCGCTGCAGACACCTTGGCGGCCCGGTGCCTGGCCGGCGAGCCGAATGCCCGCCGCTGTCGAGCCCGCTCGTGGCGCATCTCGGTCCCTTCAAGCCTGTGAGGAAATCTGCCATACTACGACTAAGATTTATAAAGCTTATTAGAAGGAGTACTTTGCAATGGCCAAGACCATAGGCATCGATCTCGGCACGACGAACTCGTGCATGGCGGTGCTCGAGGGCGGCGAGCCGACTGTGATCGAGAACGCCGAGGGCGGTCGCACGACGCCGTCGGTCGTCGCGTTCGCAGCCTCGGGCGAGCGGCTCGTGGGCACCGTCGCCAAGCGTCAGGCGGTCACCAACCCGCAGAACACGATCTTCTCTATCAAGCGCTTCATGGGCCGCAAGGAGGCCGAGGTACGCGAGGAGGAGTCGATCGTCCCCTACAAGGTCGTCTCCGGCCCCAACGGCGACGCGCGCGTGGAGGCGGCCGGCGAGCAGCACTCTCCCCCGGAGATCTCGGCGATGATCCTGCAGAAGCTGAAGGCCGACGCGGAAGCGTATTTGGGCGAGAGCGTCGACGCGGCCGTCATCACCGTGCCCGCGTACTTCAACGACGACCAGCGCCAGGCCACGAAGGACGCCGGCAAGATCGCCGGTCTGGAGGTCAAGCGCATCATCAACGAGCCGACCGCGGCCTCGCTGGCGTACGGGTTGGACAAGGAGTCCGACCAGACGATCCTCGTGTTCGACCTCGGTGGCGGGACCTTCGACGTCTCCGTGCTCGAGATCGGCGACGGCGTCTTCGAGGTGAAGTCGACCGCCGGCGACAACCACCTCGGCGGCGACAACTTCGACAAGGCGATCGTCGACTGGCTCGTGGCCGAGTTCAAGAAGTCTCAGGGCATAGATCTCAGTGCCGACCCGATGGCCCTGCAGCGCCTGTACGAGGCGGCCGAGAAGGCCAAGATCGAGCTCTCGACCACGCAGGAGACGCAGATCAACCTGCCGTTCATCACCGCCGACGCCTCCGGGCCCAAGCACCTGGACACGCGTCTCACGCGCGCGAAGCTCTCCGAACTGACGGCCGCGCTGCTCGACCGCGTGGTCGCGCCGGTGCGCCAGGCGCTCGATGACGCGAAAGCAAAGGGCGTCAAGGACATCGACCACGTCGTCCTCGTCGGCGGCATGACGCGCATGCCCGCCGTGCAGGAGAAGGTCAAAGAGCTGACCGGCAAGGAGCCCCACCGAGGCGTCAACCCCGACGAGGTCGTGGCGGTCGGAGCGGCGATCCAGGCGGGCGTGCTCGCCGGCGACGTCAAGGACGTGCTGCTGCTCGACGTCACGCCGCTGACCCTCGGCATCGAGACCAAGGGCGGCGTCATGACGAAGCTGATCGAGCGCAACACGACGATCCCCACACGCAAGGGTGAGGTCTTCTCGACGGCCGAGGACAACCAGCCGTCGGTGGAGATCCACGTGCTGCAGGGCGAGCGCGAGATGGCCCAGTACAACAAGTCGCTGGGCAAGTTCCAGCTCACCGGCATCCCGCCGGCGCCGCGCGGCATCCCCCAGATCGAGGTCGCCTTCGACATCGACGCGAACGGCATCCTCAACGTGTCCGCCAAGGATCTCGGCACGAGCAAGGAGCAGAAGATCGAGATCAAGGCCGGCTCGGGCCTCTCGGACGACGAAATCAAGAACATGGTCTCCGACGCCGAGTCCCACGCCGAGGAGGACCGCCGCGCGCGCGAGCTCGCGGAGGCGCGCAACAACGCCGAGAACGCGGCCTACCAGGCCGAGCGCCAGCTCGCCGACCTCGGCGAGCAGGTCGACGCCGACTCCAAGTCGCGCATCGAGCAGGCCATCTCCGAGGTCCGCGAGGTGCTCGAGTCTGATGACGCGGGCGCCATCAACGCCAAGGCGCAGGAGCTGCAGACGGCCTTCCACGCCGTCTCCGAGGCGATGTACCAGCGCGCCCAGGAGCAGGCCGCCGAGTCCACCAACGGCGCTTCGGCCGACACCACCGACGCGAGCGGTGGCGAGGAGGAGGACGTGGTGGACGCCGAGGTCGTCGACGAGCCGAAGGCGTAGGGCGCCCCGATGACGGAGATCAAGGTCACAGTCGACGGGCAGCCCGAGTCCGAGCGGGGGGCTGTCGGCGCCGCCAAGCCCTCATCGGGCGCTCACGCGCCCGCCGAGGGCTCGTCCGCGCCCGGCCGGAAGACCAAGACCGCCGACACCGGGGCGGCTGGCCCCGGCTCGGAGGCGCCTGCCTCGAGTGGGAATCGGACATCTGGGACCAGTCGGGCGGACGGCGCGCGCGAGGATGACGCGCACGCCCACCCCGCCAGCGCTGACCCGGACGACGAGGCCGCGGAGGTCAAGGGCGACCTCGAGGAGCTCCTGAAGACGGCCAAGCAGCGCGATGAGTATCTGGCGCTCGCGCAGCGCACGCAGGCGGACTTCGAGAACTACCGCAAGCGCGTCTCGCGCGAGGCTGCGGCCGCGCGCGGGCGGGGCGTGATCGCGCTGGTCAAGGAGATGCTGCCTGCGCTCGACAACCTCGACCGGGCGCTCGAGGCGGCCGCCGAGGACGACGAGCTGCTGCAGGGTGTGCGCCTCGTGCGCTCCGAGCTGAGCGCGGCGCTCGCGCGCGTGGGCGTCGAGTCCTTCTCGCCCGAGGGCGAGCAGTTCGACCCGGCCGTGCACGAGGCGGTCGCGACGGCCGAGCAGGCGCCGGAGGGAAAGGCGAGCGGGACGGTGGTGGAGGTCTACCAGGACGGCTACCGCATGGGCGCGAGCGTGATCCGCCCGGCGCGTGTGGTCGTGGCAGCGTAGGAGCTTCAGAGCACGATGGCCAGCAGACCGGACTACTACAAGACGCTGGGCGTCGACAAGAAGGCGAGCGCGGAGGACATCAAGAAGGCCTACCGCAAGCTCGCCCGCCAGTACCACCCCGACCGCAACCCCGGCGACAAGCAGGCGGAGGCGCGCTTCAAGGAGATCTCCCAGGCCCACGACGTCCTCGGCGACCCGGAGAAGCGCAGGCAGTACGACAGCGGCTCGGGCCCCTTCGCCACCGGCGCGGGGCCGGCCGGCGGCTTCGGTGGCTTCGGCAACTTCGACTTCGACGCCTCCTCGATGGGCGACATCCTCTCGAACCTGTTCGGCGGCTCAACGGGCGCGCGCCGCGGCCGCGCCAAAGCGCGCGCGGAGAAGGGCGCCGACCTCGAGGCGCAGGTGTCGATCACTTTCGACCAGGCGATCTCCGGCGCGCAGGTGCCCCTGCAGGTGCCGATGCGCGCCACCTGCGCCACCTGCCGCGGCACTGGCGCCAAGCCGGGAACGGCGCCGTCGGTCTGCCCGCGCTGCGAGGGCCGCGGGATCGAGACGCAGGGACAGGGCATGTTCTCGATCTCGCAGCCGTGCTCGCGCTGCGGCGGCTCGGGGACGATCATCGAGGACCCCTGCCCAACGTGCCACGGCAGCGGCGCTGTGCGCACGGTCAAGCGCATGCGCGTGAATATCCCCGCGGGCGTGCGCGAGGGCAGTCGCATCCGCCTCGCCGGCAAGGGCGAGCCGGGTCCCGGCGGCGGGCCGCCCGGAGACCTGTACCTGATTACGCACGTGGCGCCCTCGCCGCTGTTCACGCGCAAGGGCGACAACCTCGAGGTCGAGGTGCCGCTGAGCATCCCCGAGGCGCTGCGCGGCGCGGAGGTTCAGGTGCCGACGCTGTCGGGCACGAAGACGCTGCGCGTACGCCCGGGCACGGCCCACGGCACGGTGCAGCGCCTGCGCGGCGAGGGACCGCCCAAGCTCGGCGCCGGCTCGGGGCAGGCCCGCGGCGACATCCACTACCGCTTTGTGATCGACGTGCCGCAAAAGCTCAACAAGGAGCAGGAGCGCGCGGTGGAGCAGCTCTCGAAGGCGCTCGACGGTGACCCGCGCGCGGGGCTGTTCAAGAACGGCGCACCCCCTTCGCGGGAGGACACCGTAAAGGGCACACCGGCAGGCAGGCAGGCAGGCAGGCAGGCCGGGGCGGGCGCCAGGGAGGAGGCGCGCGATGGCTCGTAAGGCGACGCGTGTGGAGGTCGCGACGGACCGCGGCGTGTTCATGATCTCGGTGGCGGCGCAGCTCGCGAACATGCATCCGCAGACGCTGCGCATGTACGAGGCGCGGGGGCTGATCGAGCCGCAGCGCTCGCCGAAGGGCACGCGCCTTTACTCCCAGGAGGACGTCGAGAGGCTCAGGCGCATCCAGGAGATGACGGCGGAGCTGGGGCTGAACCTCGCGGGCGTCGAGCGCGTTCTGCGCCTGGAGGAGGAGATCGACGGCATGCACGAGCAGATCGAGCGCCTCGAGCTGGAGGCGCTGCAGGCGCAGGTGCAGCTCGCCAACGAGCTCGAGGAGCTGCGTCGCTCATTCCGAGCCGAGCTCGCCGTCCCCTATCGCGGGGGCCTGGGGCTCGTGCGCGCGGCGGACGCGCGCTCGCCCTTCAAGCCGATTCTCAAGCGCAGCTAGACGATGCAGGCGGACCGTTTCACGATCAAGTCCCAGGAGGCGGTCGCGACCGCCGGGCGTCTCGCGCAGGAGCGCCGCAACCCGCAGGTCACGCCGGTGCACCTGCTCTCGGCGCTGCTCGCGGAGGCCCCACGGGCGGCGGGCGCCTCCGGGGCGGCGGCCAGCGCGGATGCCCCGGGAGGCGTCGTGCTGGGAGTGCTGGCGAAGCTCGGTGTGCAGGTGGACGAGCTGCGCGCGAGCGTCGAGCGCGCGCTCTCGGAGCTGCCGGTTGCCGGCGCCTCCTCGCCGGTTGACGCGGTCGCGCAGCCCAGCACCGAGCTCGTGGCGGTGCTGCGCACGGCCGAGCGCGAAGCCGGCAAGCTCTCTGATCAGTACGTCTCGACCGAGCACCTGCTGCTGGCGCTGCGCGCAGAGCGAGGCCGTGCGGCGGAGGAGCTGCAGCGTGCTGGCGTGAGCGGCGAGCGGCTGCTGGCGGCGCTCGCCGAGGTGCGGGGCTCGCACCGCGTGAGCGACCAGTCACCGGAGGAGAAGCTCGAGGCGCTCGAGCGCTTCGGCACCGACCTGACGGCGGCCGCTGAGCAGGGCCGCCTCGACCCGGTGATCGGCCGCGACGAGGAGATCCGCCGCGTGATCCAAGTGCTCTCGCGGCGCACCAAGAACAACCCCGTGCTGATCGGCGAGCCGGGCGTGGGCAAGACGGCGATCGTCGAGGGCCTCGCGCAACGGATCGTCTCCGGCGACGTGCCGGACTCGCTGCGCGAGCGGCGCGTGATCGCCCTGGATATCGGCTCGCTGGTGGCCGGGGCGAAGTACCGGGGAGAGTTTGAGGATCGACTGAAGTCGGTGCTCAACGAGGTTTCCGAGGCGGAGGGCACCGTGATCCTGTTCCTCGACGAGTTGCACACGATCGTCGGCGCGGGCGCGGCAGAAGGGGCCGTCGACGCCGCCAACCTGCTCAAGCCGATGCTCGCGCGCGGGGAACTGCGCTGCGTGGGTGCGACGACGCTGGACGAGTACCGCAAGTACATCGAGAAGGACGCTGCGCTCGAGCGGCGCTTTCAGCCGGTGATGGTCGGCGAGCCCTCCGTGGAGGACACGATCGCGATCCTGCGCGGGCTGAAGGAACGCTATGAGGTCCACCACGGCGTGCGTATCCAGGACAGCGCGCTGATCGCGGCGGCGACGCTTTCGGACCGCTACATAGCCGACCGCTTCCTGCCAGACAAGGCGATCGACCTGATCGACGAGGCCGCCTCGGGCCTGCGTATCGAGATCGACTCGCTGCCCACGGAGATCGACGAGGTCAAACGTCGCACGATGCAGCTCGACATCGAGCTGACCTCGCTGCGCAAGGAGACCGACGAGGCATCGGCCGAGCGCCGGCAGGCGATCGAGCGCGAGCTGGCCGAGCTGCACGAGCGCTTGAACGCGATGACGGCGCAGTGGCAGTCAGAGAAGGACGCGATCCAGGGCGTGCGCGAGAAGAAGGCGCGCCTGGAGGAGGCGCGCACGGAGGCCGAGCGCGCCGAGCGCGAAGCCGACCTGCAGCGGGCGGCGGAGCTTCGCTACGGGGAGATCCCAGCTCTCGAGAAGGAGTTGGCCGCCTTGGAGGGCGGCCAGGATGGCCTGCCGGATGGGGAGACCGCGGGCACCGAGGATGGCCAGGCGAGCGCCGCTCGCGCGAGCGCTGGCAGCGGCGCGCAGGAGCGGCCGGTGTTCCTCAAGGAGGAGGTCGACGCCGACGACGTCGCCGAGGTGGTCGCGCGCTGGACGGGCATCCCTGTGAGCCGCCTGCTGGAGGGCGAGACGGAGAAGCTGATCCACATGGAGGAACGCCTGCACGAGCGCGTGGTCGGACAGGACGAGGCGATCGAGGCCGTCGCCACGGCGCTGCGCCGCTCGCGCGCCGGCCTGCAGGACCCCAATCGCCCGATCGGCTCGTTCCTCTTCCTCGGCCCCACGGGCGTCGGCAAGACCGAGCTCGCCCGCGCGCTCGCCCAGTTCATGTTCGACTCGCAGGAGGCGATGGTTCGGGTTGACATGTCCGAGTACATGGAGAAGCACTCCGTCTCGCGGCTCGTGGGAGCGCCGCCGGGCTACGTCGGCTACGAAGAGGGCGGCCAGCTCACGGAGGCGGTGCGCCGGCGCCCCTACTCGGTGGTGCTGCTCGACGAGATCGAGAAGGCGCACCCGGATGTCTTCAACACGCTGCTCCAGGTGATGGACGACGGGCGCCTGACAGACGGCCAGGGGCGCACGGTGGACTTCAAGAACACCGTGCTGATCATGACCTCCAACATCCCCGTCCCGGCGGGCGTCAGCGACAGCGAGATGCGCGAAGTGCTGCTCGAGCACTTCAAGCCGGAGTTCATCAACCGCCTCGACGACATCGTGCGCTTCGACGCGCTCACGCGCGAGCAGCTCTCGGAGATCGTCGAGCTGCAGGTCGCGCTCGTGCTCGCGCGCGTGGCCGCGCGCGGCGTGCAGGTCACGCTCACCGAGGACGCCAAGCGGCTGCTGGGCAACCTTGGCTATGACCCGCACTACGGCGCGAGGCCGCTGCGGCGCGTGATCCAAAAGCAGCTCACCGATCGCCTCGCGCTCGCGCTGCTCTCGGGCGAGCTGCGCGAAGGCGACTCGGTCGTCGTGGATGCCGGCGAGGGTGAGCTGGTGCTGGAGAAGGCCTCGCACGAGCCCGTCGCACAGGCGAGCGCGGCGTAGTGCTCGTCTCGGTTGCAGGCCCTCGGGCGCGGCCTCGCATCGAATCCGCCAATCCGCTAGAACGGCTTCTGAGCGCAGCCGGTCGCATGCGATCGCCCAACCCACGCGAGGAGCCAGCACATGCCTACGTACGTCCTGCTCACGACCCTCACACCGGAAGGCGTGCAGACGGTCAAGAACAACCCGCAGCGGATCAAGGAGGTCAACAAGGAGGTCGAACAGCTCGGTGCGACCGTCAAGGCGCAGTGGGCGACGCTCGGCCACGTCGACTTCATCTCGGTGGTTGAGGCTCCGGACGAGAAGGCGATGGCGCGCGTCTCGCTCGAGCTGGGCTCGCGCGGGACCGCCCGCTACGAGACGCTGACGGCGATCCCGATCGACGACTTCATCGGCTCGCTGTGACAGAGCCGGGGGTCCGCGCCGCCGACGTGCAGGAGCGCGCCGCCGACGTGCGGGAGAGCTCCCGCGGCGCGGACGCGCCGCCGCCGCACGCACAGGAGGGGCGCACGAGCGGCGCATCGGGGATATCGCTCGTCCCCGACCCGATGCAGGCGTCCGAGGTCCAGGCCCAGCTCGACGACATCGACGTGGACGCGCCTCGGGTGGGGATCGTGATGGGCTCGAAGAGCGACATGGAGACGATGGAGAAGGCCGCACGCGAGCTCGAAGAGCGCGGCATCTTGCACGAGACGCGCGTGATGTCCGCCCACCGCGAGCCAGACGTGGTCGCCGAATACGCGAAGAACGCGCGCATGCGCGGCCTGCGCGTGATCATCGCCGGGGCGGGAATCTCCGCAGCGCTCCCGGGCGCTATCGCCGCGCACACGGATCTGCCGGTGATCGGCGTGCCCCTGTCGGGGCGACTGAGCGCGGCGGGCGGGCTAGACGCGATCCTCTCGATCGTGCAGATGCCGCCAGGCGTTCCTGTCGCGTGCGTGGGTCTTGACAATCCGCGCAACGCCGCCGTCCTGGCGGCGCGGATCCTGGGCGCGTGATCGCGCGCTACACCCGTCCCGAGCTCGGGGCGCTGTGGAGCGACGAGGCGCGCATGCAGGCGTGGCGGCGGGTCGAGCTGGCGGCGTGTGAGGAGCTGCCGGCGCTGCTCGGCTCGGACGGCCCGAGCGATTCGGAGCTGCAGGCGATTCGCGGCGCGAGCTTCACGGTCGCCGAGGTAAGCGAGCGCGAGCTCGTGACAGAGCACGACGTGGCCGCGTTCGTGGACGTGCTCGCGGCCTCCGTGGGTGAGGCGGGGCGGTGGATCCACTTCGGCCTGACCTCCTCGGACGTGCTCGACACGGCGCTCGCGCTGCAGCTGCGCGCCGCCGGAGAGCCGATCGTGGCGGGCGCGCGAGCGCTCGTGGCCGTGCTCGTCGCGCGCGCGAAAGAGCACACGGACACGCTGTGCGTGGGGCGCACGCACGGGGTCCACGCAGAGCCGACCACGTTCGGCATCAAGCTCGCGGGCTTCGCCTTCGAGGCACACCGCAACGCCGAGCGTCTTCAGCGCGCGTTCGCGCAGAGCGCCGTGGGCGCCATCTCCGGCGCGGTCGGCACGTACGCGGCCACCAGCCCGGAGTTCGAGGCGCGCGTGCTCGGCCGGCTGGGGCTCGCGCGCGAGGACGCCTCAACGCAGGTCATCCCGCGCGATCGCCACGCCGAGCTTCTCTGCGCGATCGCCCTCGCGGGGACCGGGCTGGAGCGCCTGGCGACGGAGGTGCGCCACTTGCAGCGCACCGAGGTGCGCGAGCTGCAGGAGCCCTTCCGCGCCGGGCAGAAGGGCTCCTCGTCGATGCCGCACAAGCGCAATCCGATCAAGAGCGAGCAGATCGCCGGGCTCGCGCGCGTGCTGCGCGCCAACGCGCAGGCGGGGCTCGAGGACGTGGCGCTGTGGCACGAGCGCGACATCTCGCACTCGTCGGTCGAGCGCGTGATCCTGCCGGACTCGACGATCCTGCTCGACTACCTGCAGGAGCGCGCGCTCACGCTCGTGCGCGACATGACCGTCGACGCTCAGCGCATGCGCGCGAACCTCGAGCTTACGCACGGGGCGCTCTTCTCCCAGCGCGTGCTGCTCGCGCTGGTCGAGTCGGGCCGCTCCCGCGAGGAGGCCTACCAGGTGACCCAAGAGCTGGCCCAGCGCGCATGGGACGAGCAACTGCCGCTGCGCGAGCTGCTGGCGGCAGATGCGCGCACGCAGGGGCTGGACCTCGATGCGATCTTCGACTACGGGCACTTCGTGCGCTACGCAAGGGAGATCGTCGCCCGCTTGGACGCGCTCGCCTGAGCGCATCGGCCGCGCCTCGCCGAGGCCGCCTCGCCACGCCCGCTCGCGCTGTTAGCATCGCCCGGCGTGAGCACGCTGTCAGACCTGCCCCTCATAGCCAGCGGGAAGGTCCGCGAGATGTACGACATGGAGGGCGTCGAGGGCCTCCCGGGGCCGCCGCGGCTCTTGATGGTGGCCAGCGATCGCATCTCCACCTACGACGTCGTGCACCCGACGCCGATCCCCGACAAGGGCAGGGTGCTGACTGGCCTGTCGGTGTTCTGGTTCGAGCGAACCCGCGAGATCGTCGCCAATCACCTGATCTCCGCGACGCACGCCGTGCCGACGCAGGCCCGCGGGCGCGCGCTCGTGGTCGCGCGCCTGCAGATGCTGCCGGTCGAGTGCGTGGTGCGCGGCTACATCACGGGGTCGGGCTGGAAGGACTACCAGGCCACCGGCAGGGTTTCCGGCATCGAGCTGCCGGACGGCCTGCGCGAGTCACAACAGCTGCCAGAGCCGATCTTCACGCCGAGCACGAAGGCGCTCGAGGGCCACGATGAGGCGATCGACCTCGAGCGCGCGTGCGAGCTCGTCGGCGACCGCGCGCTGATGGAGCGCGTGCGTGACGCGTCGGTCGAGCTTTACCGCCACGGCGCCGAGCACGCGCGCGCTTGCGGGGTGATCCTCGCGGACACGAAGTTCGAGTTCGGGCTGGACGGCGACGGTGAGCTGGTGCTGGGCGACGAGGTGCTCACGCCCGACTCCTCGCGCTACTGGCCCGCCGACGGCTACGAGGTCGGGCGCGGCCAGCCGAGCTTCGACAAGCAGTACGTGCGCGACTGGGCAGCGGCGAGCGGGTGGGACAAGAAGCCGCCGGCGCCGGCGCTCCCCGACGACGTCGTCGCGGGGACGCGGGGGCGCTATATCGAGGCCTACGAGCGCATCGCCGGCGAGCCTTTCGCGGCCTGGCTCGAGCGCACCGGCGCTGATACCGGTGCCGACGCTGGTGCCGGCAGCGGCGAGGATGCCGGCGCGCAGGGCGCCTCGGCGCCCGAGCGCTCGGTCCTCGCCGGCGGGGCCACGGCCGACCGATCCGCGTGAGAGCGCGGGTGCTGATCCGGCCCAAGGCCGGCATCCTCGACCCCCAGGGCGAGGCCGTCGAACGCGCCCTGCCGGCGCTCGGCTTCGCCGGCGTGAGCGAGGTCCACGTCGGGCGCCTGGTCGAGCTCGACGTGCAGGACCCGGGAGAGCTCGATGCGATGTGCGAGAAGCTGCTCGCGAACCCGATGGTCGAGGACTACGAGGTGCTGCTCGAGGGATGAGGGCGCCCGGGCCGATGACCAGGACTCCGATCGGGCGGGCGAGAGGCGAATGAAGTTCGGCGTGCTCCAGTTCCCGGGCTCGTGCGATGACGTCGACGCGCTGGGCGCCGCTCGCCGAGTCGGCGAGGCGGAGCTGATCTGGCACGCCCGGCGCGAGCTTCCAGACGTGGACGCGATCGTCGTGCCCGGGGGCTTCTCCTACGGGGACTACCTGCGCGCCGGCGCGATCGCGCGCTTCTCGGCGGCGATGGAATCGGTGATCGCGTTCGCCGCGGAGGGTGGGCTCGTGCTCGGTATCTGCAACGGCTTTCAGGTCCTCTGCGAGGCGCGCCTGCTGCCGGGAGCGCTGCTTCCAAACGCCAACCTGCACTTCACCGCGCGCCAGGTCGCGCTCGAGGTCGTGCGCACCGACACGGCGTTCACCAACGCGTGCGCGCGCGCCGGCGGCGAGCGTGCTCGGCTGAGCATCCCCGCCAAGCACGCGTGGGGGCGCTACTACGCCGAGGAGCGCGCGCTCGCGCAGATCGAGGACGCCGGCCAGGTCCTGCTGCGCTATGCGCCAGGTGAGAACTTCAACGGCTCGCTGCACGACATCGCGGGCGTGTGCAACGAGCGCGGCAACGTGTTCGGCATGATGCCCCATCCCGAGCACGCCGTCGATGAGCTCGTGGGCGGCTCGGCCGACGGCCTGGAGGTCTTCGAGTCGATGCGCCTCGCGCTCGAGGGCGTCCACGCATGAGACGCGGTGTGTCAACCCCTGGCAGCGCAGCGGGCGCGCACAGGGCGATCGAGGTGGCCTGCGCGTGAGTGCGCCCGCGACCGAGCTGCCGACGCTCGAGGACGCGCTCGCGCTTGGCCTCACGCGCGTGGAGTACGAGCTCGTGTGCGAGAAGCAGGGCCGAGCGCCCAACCAGGTCGAGCTGGCGATGTACTCGCTGCTGTGGAGCGAGCACTGCGCCTACAAGCACTCCCGCAAGCTGCTGCGCACGCTGCCCACGCAAGGCGAGCACGTGGTCATGGGACCGGGTGAGAACGCGGGCGCGGTGGACGTCGGCGGCGGTCTGGTGTGCGCGTTCAAGGTCGAGTCCCACAACCATCCGAGCGCGGTCGAGCCCTTCCAGGGAGCCGCCACGGGCGTGGGTGGCATCCTGCGCGACATCTTCGCCGTGGGCACGCGGCCGATCGCCGTGCTGGACTCGCTGCGCTTCGGCGAGAGCGCGCGCTACCTGCTCCAGGGGGCGGTCTCGGGGATCGGCCACTACGGCAACTCGATCGGCGTGCCGACGGTCGGGGGAGAGGTGTACTTCGAGGACGCCTACGAGCACAACTGCCTCATCAACGTGATGGCGCTCGGCCTGGGCACACGCGAGCGCCTCGTGCGCAGCGCGGCCGCGGGCCCCGGCAACGCCCTGGTGCTGTTCGGCGCGGCCACCGGGCGCGACGGCATCGGCGGTGCGTCGGTGCTCGCATCGGCTGAGCTCGGAGGTGGCGCGGCTGCGGGCGAGGACGGCGGCGAGCTCCTCGACAAGCGCCCCACGGTGCAGGTCGGCGATCCGTTCGAGGGCAAGAAGCTGATGGAGTGCTCGCTCGAGCTACTGGAGCGCGACCTGCTCGTCGCGCTGCAGGACCTCGGCGCGGCCGGCCTCACATCCTCGGCCGCGGAGATGGCCTCCAAGGGGGAGGTGGGGATCGAGCTGGAGCTCACGAGCGTGCCGCTGCGCGAGCTCGGCATGGAGCCGTTCGAGATCATGGTCAGCGAGTCCCAGGAGCGCATGCTGTGCGTCGTCGAGCCGGCGAATGTGCAGGCGGTGCTCGACACGTGCGCCAAGTGGGAGGTCGGCGGCGCGGTCATCGGCGCGGTCACCGAGGGCGAGCGAGTGCGCGTGCTGCGCGCGGGCGAGCTCGTGGGGGACATGCCCGTGCGGGCGCTCGTCGACGAATGCCCGCTGTATGACCTCGCGCCGCGCAGGCCAGGGCACCAGCTCTATCCCCCGGCGCGCGCGAGCGCTGGGCTGACGCTCGCGTGCGAGCCGCGCGCGATGCTGCTCGCGCTGCTCTCCTCCTTGAACATCTGCTCGCGGCGCGTGCTCTACGAACGCTATGACCCGATCGTGCAGTCGCGCACCGTGCGCCGTCCCGGCGAGGCCGATGCGGCCGTGCTCGCGCTTCCAGACGGCGGTGCGCTGGCTGTGAGCATCGACTGCAACGGCCGGCGCGTCGCCGCCGATCCCCGCCGCGGCACGATCGCCGCCGTGCTCGAGTGCGCCGCGAACCTGGCTTGTGTTGGCGCGACGGCGCTGGGGGCGACCAACAACCTCAACTTCGGCAACCCCGAGAAGCCGCACATCGCCTGGCAGCTGTGCGAGTCGGTCGGCGGCCTGGGTGAGGCGTGCCGGGCGCTGCACACGCCGATCGTCGGTGGCAACGTCTCGCTGTACAACGAGAGCGCGAGCGGGCCCATATACCCCACGCCCGTGATCGGCATGGTCGGGCGGCTGCCCGACGTGCGCCGCGCCGGGCGCCTGGGCTTCGCTCGTGCGGGTGAGCAGATCGCGCTCGCTGGGCCGTTCAGCCCCTCGCTGCTGGCGAGCGAGCTCTCGCGGCTGCTCGGGGAGCCGCTGCCGGAGGGGCTGCCGGAGATCGACCTCGAGTCGGTCATCGCTGCTCAGGAGGCCGTGCGCGAGGCGATGCGCGAGGGCCTGCTCTCGAGCGCCCACGACATCGCCGAGGGGGGCCTGGCGACGGCGCTCGCCGAGTGCTGCCTCGCCGGTGGGATCGGCGCGCACATCGAGCTCTCCGAAGAGTTCTGGCAGGCCCTTCCACCCGTGTTGGCGCACGTCAGCGAGCCGTCTACGCCGGCGCTTGCGAGCGCCCTCTTCGGCGAGGCGCCCGGCGGCTTCGTGCTCAGCGGTGCCGGCGGGCCCTTGCGCGAGCTCGCCGAGCGCATGCCGCTGCTCGTGCTGGGGCAGGTCGGCGGAGAGGAGCTTCAGATCGTGAGCGCGGGGGCGTCCTTCGCGATCGCGCTGGAGGAGCTCGCGCGGGCCCACACGGCGCTCGAGGCGATGTTCGCCTGACGCTCGAAGCGATGTTCGATTGACGCTCGAAGCGATGTTCGCGTGAGCGTGAAGGCGGCGCGCGGGCGCCCTGCTAGCTTGTGCAGGTGATGCCTCTGAAAAGGTTGCCGGAAAGGCGACCATCGCCGTCAGGGCAGGCGGCGGGATGCTGGCCGGAAGGGCACGTTCGCGAGGAGTGCGGCGTGTTCGGCCTCTACGCACCCGGGCATGAGGTCTCGCGCCTCTCCTACTTCGCGCTGTACGCGCTCCAGCACCGTGGGCAGGAGTCCGCGGGCATCGCGGCGGCCGACCGCGGCGGGCACATCGTCACGCGCCGCGAGCTCGGGCTCGTCAGTCAGGTCTTCAGCGAGAACGACCTGCGCACGCTCGCCGGCGAGCTCGCGATCGGGCACGTGCGCTACTCGACCACGGGCTCGAACGCGTGGGAGAACTCCCAGCCAGTGCACCGCTCGGAGGGCCTCGGTGGCTCGCACCGGGAGGTCGCGCTGGCACACAACGGCAACCTGATCAACGCGCTCGAGCTGCAGAAGGAGCTGCTCGATCGAGGCGTCACCTTCAGCTCGACCTCCGACTCGGAGATCATCGCGGCGATGATCGCCACCCACCCTGCCGATGAGATCGAGGAGGCGATCGCCGATGTGCTCCCGCGCCTGCGCGGCGCCTTCTCGATCGTCGCGATGACCAGGGACCAGGTGGTCGCCTTCCGCGACCCCCACGGGCTGCGCCCGCTCTCGATCGGCGTGCTCGAGGGTGCGCCGACAGCGCCTGAAGGCGAAGGCGACGCAAGCGCTCATGCGAACGGCGCCAGCGCTGAGGTGAGCGGCGAGGGCGCCGAGGTAGGCGCCGAGGGCGCGGGGCCGTCGTACTGCGTGGCGAGCGAGTCGTGCGCGTTCGACATCATCGGCGCGCGCTTCGTGCGCGACGTCGAGCCGGGCGAGCTGGTGACGCTGGACGCGCGCGGGCTCACGAGCCGGCTCGTCGTCGGCGGCGGGCGGCGAGCCTTCTGCGTATTCGAGTACATCTACTTCGCGCGCCCGGACTCGCGCATGAACGAGCAGGTGCTGCAGGTAGCGCGCGGGCGCATGGGGGAGCTCCTCTGGCGCGAGGCGCCCGTCGAGGCAGACCTCGTGATCGCCGTGCCCGACTCGGGCAATGCGGCCGCGCGTGGGCTCGCGCGCGCGGCGGGCCTGCCCCAAGATGACGGCTTCGTGAAGAACCGTTACGTCGCGCGCACGTTCATCCAGCCGGGCCAGGAGCTGCGCAAGCACGGTCTGAGGCTGAAGTTCAACCCGCTGCCGGAGGTGATCGTGGGCAAGCGCCTGGTGGTCGTCGACGATTCGATCGTGCGCGGCAACACCACGCGCCAGATCGTGCAGATGCTGCGCGAGGCGGGCGCGGCGGAGATCCACATGCGCATCTCCGCGCCGCCGATCAAGCATCCCTGCCACTACGGCATCGACATGTCGACGCGCGAGGAGATGATCGCCCACGGCCGCAGCACCGAGGAGATCGCCGCCGAGCTGGGCTGCGACTCGCTGCACTACCTGTCCCTGGAGGGCGTCTATCAGGCGATCCGCGGCACGCGCGCGACCCACTGCGATGCCTGCTTCAGCGGCGAGTACCCGCTCGCCGGTAGCGACGGCGCGGCCGGCAAGCACTCCCTCGAGGAGCAACCCCCCACTCGCGCCGCGCCGTCGCTGATCGGCGCCTGAGCGCCGATTGTGAGCGGCGGGGCCTAGATGCCCTCTTCGCGCGCGCCCGCCGCGTCGCTGTAGCGGTTGTTGTAAGGACGGCGCACGATCAGGCCCTCGGAGCGCGAGGAGCCGAGCGCGTAGGCGAGCGCCGCCACGATCAGAAGAGTTATGAGAATCGCTGTGAGCATTTGGCCGTTTCCTTGTGTTCGCCGTGGGAGGCCCTGTCCTCCTAAGAGGATTGAAGCGCACGCCGGGCTGGGCGACTGTGAGGTTGCTCACGCTTATCGGTTCAAGGTAGGTAGGCCGCCCCGCGCGAAGCGCTAGCTGCGCGGCTGCCTCGGTAGCGTGATCTGCCCGCTGGTCCGCGTCTCCCCGATCAGCACGTCGTGGACCTCTGCAAGCCGGTAGGCGCGTAGGCACTCCGCAAGGGCCTTGGCATCCGGAGGTGCCTGACAAAGCAGGGCGGCGATCAGGAACTGCCGGTCGGGCCGGTGCTCACCGGCCGCGTCGAGAGTAGCCAGAAGCGTCTCGACACGCACAATCACGGGCGTCGGTAACTTCATCCCGGTCTGAAAGAGCGGGACGTCTTGAACGCGAGCGGCGAGATCGACTTGCCACGGGTCCAGCGGGTTTGCCATCCGACGGGCTCTCTATGGTTATCTACCAGGTACCTAGGAGATATCTGGCAGATATCGAATAGGTACCCGATGACAGGAGTCCGGATCGTACTAACTTTCCGTCAATGCCCCCGGGAGGGATCGGACCTCCAACCTCCGGCTTAGTAGGCCGGTGCTCTGTCCAGTTGAGCTACGGGGGCTCGGAGAGCCTCCCTTGGGGCGGCGTTTTGTTGCTTTGCTAGAGCCGCCGCCCCAAGGGCCTCTCCGCCACCGCAGCGCGTAGATCCACTCACGCGCTGGCGGAGAATCGGAGCCTAGGGACGGTCTCGGACAGAGCACGGCACGCCCGAGGCTGCGCGCTCATCACTTCCGCTCCAGGAACCTCTCGGCCAGTGAGAGCTGTTAGTTGCGCCACTGGTGGAGCGTCTGGCGACTGACGCCGCTCAGCTGCGCCAGTGTCTCCATCGTCACGCCAGCTTCCAGTGCGGCGCCCAGCAGTTCCTTGATCGTGGCCGTGTTGGCGGCGGTCTCCGCGTTCAACTTCGCCCGCTGCTGCCCGAGGGCGGCGAACTGATCCTCGAAGTTTCGTCGTGCCTGTATCTCTGCGGGAAGGTTGCTCATGAACCGAGTGTAGCGCACTTGTCTTCTGCCGTCAAATACGCTACACTATCCGCATGGCAGCTAACGACCGGAACAACCCCACTCGCCGCGGCTCGTCGGAATCCGACTACTCGCTCATGGAGTTCATGAAGCTCTACCCCGACGACGCCGCGTGCCTCGATCGCCTCTGGCGCAAGCGCTTCGCCCCAGATGGCCACCACGCCCACTGCCCCAAGTGCGACCGCACCCGCAAGTTCCACCGGACGAAGGCGCGCGCCTCCTACTCCTGCGACTCCTGCGGGCACCACATCCACCCGATGAAGGGCACGATCTTCGAGAAGTCCACGACCTCGCTGCACCTTTGGTTCTACGCCGCCTACTTGATGACGAGTACGCGCTGCGGGATCTCCGCGAAGCAGCTAGAGCGCGAGATCGGCGTCCACTACGAGACCGCGCACCGGATGATGAAGAAGATCCGCACCGAGCTGATGAAGGACGGCGACGAGCCGCTGCGCGGCGACGTGGAGATCGACGAGACCTCCTGGGGCGGCAAGCCGCGCAAGCCGCAAGGCATCGTCCGCAACCTGGCGATCGGACCGAGTCGGAAGGGCAAGCGGCCACCGTGGGCCAAAGACAGTGCGACCGTCCTGGGCATGGTCGAGCGCCGCGGGCGCATCCGCTTCCGGGTGATCGCCTCGCGGCGTGGCGCTCCGCTCAGTAACGCCGTCATCGCGAACGTGGACCCATCCTCAATGATCTTCACGGACGACTGGCCGTCCTACCGGCCGCTGACCAGTCGCTACCTGGCGCACCAGGTCGTCAACCACTCGATTGGCGAGTACGTCCGCGACGACGCCTACACGAACACGATCGAGGGCGCCTTCGGCAACATGAAGACCGGGATGCGGGGCGTCTACAAGAAGGTTTCGCCGCGCTACCTGCAGTCCTATTGTGACGAGTACGCTTGGCGCACGAACGCGAAACTCAACCGCGAGCCACTGTTCGAGCAGCTTCTAGACGCGCTGTGACCGTCTAACGCCTCTAGTGGCTCTTGGCGTCGTAGACGGCCGAGAGGCGATACATGTACTCTCGGCCCCCACCGGGCACCACGACGGGGACTCGGCGGAGCGCACCCATCCGGACTAGCGCCTTGAGGCGGTTGTTCATGGCCTGGGGCGAGACGCCAAGCTCTAGTCCGAGCTGCGTGGCCGAGAACCGCTCGCCGAGCTTCGTGGCCGCTGTGATCGTCTCTCTGAGCGCCGGTTCGCCACCAAGCAGCTCGGTATCGCGCTCGCCACCGGCGGACATCACGCCCATGTTCCGCAGGGTTAGCGCCGCGTCGATCGTCTCGGCTATCGCTCGGTTTGCGCCGAGCACGACGATCGGGTGCTCGTCGTAGTAGCCGGTGATCCATCCACTCAGGAGCGGACCGAAGAAGCTGTCCGCGAACGGGAACGACATCGCCTCGATGCCGCCGCAGTCGATCGCGATAGGCGCGTCGGGGTTCTGAGCGAGCAGCGTTCGCTGCAAGGCCGAGCGCGCTTCCTCGCCCTGCTCCCGCGTTGCGAGCAGGCCATCCTCGCCTGTCCAATCGGAGAGCCTGAAGTGCACCACTTCGAGCGTAGCGCCTTCAGAAGTACTCGTGAACGCCATGAAGGGAGGATACTATCCTCCCAGACAGAAAGCAACCGCAAGATGCCGAGGGAGCCGGACTTGCTACCCGACTGGTTCGTCGGCGGAGCGGGCAAGCGGAAGCTGCTCGCCGCGCTCGTGCGGGGGGAAGCCGACGGCAAGCAGCCGCCCTGGGACAAGCAGACGCTCGCGAAAGCGGCCGGCCTCCACGAGAAGCACACGGTGTTTCGCCACGTCCAGGTTCTGGTTGAGGCCGACGTGCTGATCGAGGGGAGCGATGGCTACAGCGTCAACACGAAGTCGAGCCTCCTCGAACCACTTGAAGCGTTCCTGCGCCAGCTCGACCTGCTCCCGCCGAGCAAACTGCCGCCGTCACGTGGGAAATAGCGCAACGGTCGTGATGCGATCCCGTGCTAATATGATCGCGTGTTGATCAGGCCGGGTTGGTGTAGCTGGTAACACGGGTGCGTTTCGTCCACCAGTGCGGGGTTCGAGCCCCCGGCCCGGTACTTATGCTTCTCGCCCCTTCATCCGATAGGGTCGGCACGACGAAACGCACCCGTGTTGCGTTAGCGACACAGAGGCATCGGAGCCCGCCTCGGCGGGCTCCTTCTTTCCCGGCACGTGGACCGACGAATGAAATCCTCGCTGCAGCGGAGGGATTGACGTCGGTTTGGCCGATGCTCTATACTGCGCAATGGATTTCGACCCCGGCATCCCTCGGGATGTCCGGGGATTTTTTTGCCTCAAGGGCGGCCGATGGCGCGGAACACTGACGCCGACGCGCGAGTCCTCGCCTTTATCGACGGGC
The DNA here is from genome assembly GCA_963722435.1 of uncultured Solirubrobacteraceae bacterium. GTDB lineage: Bacteria > Actinomycetota > Thermoleophilia > Solirubrobacterales > Solirubrobacteraceae > Palsa-744. Next base: position 1,218,968 of record CAVRKZ010000002.1, read on the forward strand.
AGAACGCCTACAAGGCGTGCGAGCGTCTGTACGGCCACGGCCCCACCCACCCCATTTTGCTCGGCGATTGTCTCCGCGACAACCGCAAGCTCGTAGGGGTCCGCTACTACTCGGGCGTCCCCAACCCGAACATCGACCCAGACGGCCGGAAACGAAGCGATCTGCGTCATAACCTCATGCGGCGTACGGGCGTCACGGTCATCCCGCGCCAGCTGCGCTATCGCTGGGAATGGGGCTTTGATCGCTCGGCGCTTCCTGACCCAATGAAGAACCAGGGAAGCACCCACCAGACGACGGTCAAGCCCTTCCAGCGCGCCCGGGAGAAGGGGATCGACCTATCGATCGGGCTCGACGTAATCGAGCTGGCGCTGGGCGGCTACATGGACGTAGCGGTGATTCTGTCCTCTGATACCGACTTGTGTGAGGCGGCTCGCGCGGTCCATCAAGCGACGATCGCCGCCGGAGCTCGCGTAAGCGTCGAGGCTGCGCTCTTTACCGACGCAAAGAAGGCCATCGTCTTGAACCACTACGACCACACCCGCCAGCTCCGATATGGCGATTTCGATGCGGCCCGCGATTCGTTCGATTACAGCGCACCGATCGAGCCGGCGATGGCCGCGACCTTTGCATCGAGCTGCGGCCAGATTCGGAAGCACTTCCCGGCCTAGCGGCACCCCGGCGGCGTACCGCGACCATCGCCGCTTATACAGAGGCTTTCCACTTGCCGGGGAGGGCGGAGGTCGAGCCTACGCCGTGCCTACTCGTCGTCTTGATCCGGCTCGGCGTCGATCAACCGATCTAGCGCGTCCTCTACGTCCTCGCGCTTGGGCACGGGGATCTCGATCGGCTCGTAGGGCTTCCCGGTTTCCGGGTCGATGCCCTGAGGCTGGGTTGGCTGGGTCTTACGGGCGTCCTCGGGCATCAGCCGGAGGCTAGCGTCCAAACTATGGCTACCAGCCCGCCGGCGCATAGGAGGCCGCCGAGCACGATGAGCCACGCTGGCGCGTGAATGAGGCTACCGACACAGGCCAAGACGATGCCGAGACCGAGCGCCAGTCGGAGCCTGTAGGGGAAGTACGACTGCATGCGCCGAGGATACTCCCGATACCGGGGAAGAAGCTACCTACCTTGAACCGATAAGCGTGAGGTTGCGCACGCTTGGCGGCAGCTCGCGCGCGCGGCTATCGTGACCGGCGCGTGAGTGACCGGCGCGTGAGCGAGCCCCTTCCCATCGCCGTGCTGGTGTCAGGGGTGGGCACCAACCTGCAGGCGCTGCTGGACACGGTGCACGGACGCGACGCGCAGGTCAAGGCGGTCGCCTCGAGCGCGGCGGCGGTGCCCGCGCTCGCTCGCGCTCAGGCGCGGGGGATCCCCACGGAGGTGTTCGCGCGCGCCGCCTACCCCGATCGCAGCGCGCGCGATCAAGCGCTCGCCGACTGGCTGGAGGGCCACTGCGTGCGGCTCGTGGTGCTGGCCGGCTACATGGAGCTGCTTGGCGCGGGCTTCCTCGCGCGCTTTCCCGGTGCGGTCATCAACGTGCACCCCTCGCTGCTGCCCGCCTTCCCCGGGCTCGGCGCGATCGAGCAGGCGCTCGCATACGGCGTGAAGGTCTTCGGCGTGACCGTGCACTTCGTCGACACGGGCGTCGACTCGGGGCCGGTGATCCTCCAGCGCGCCCTCGAGCTGCCCGAGGCGAGCGAGCCGCAGGAGGTGCTCGCGGCGCTACGCCCGCTCGAGCACGAGCTGCTGGCACGCGCGGTCTCGCTGTTCGCGCGCGGCGCGCTGCGCGCAGACCCTCAGAACCCGCGCCGGACCCTCGTCGAGGGCGCCGCCGGCGAGCCGGATGTGGATCGCCCGGCGATTCGCGCAGGCCGATTCGCGCAGGCGAGGGATAGGCTCTGCTGGTGGCCTCGAAGGGCGAGCTCGTGAGCGATCGTGTGAGTGCAGCTCTCGACGGCGTCGAGCCGGCGGCGCCGGGGGAGGTGCGGGTGCGCAGGGCGCTCCTGTCGGTGTCCGACAAGCGCGGCATCGTCGAGCTGGCACGCGCTCTCTCGGAGCTGGGCGTCGAGATCGTCTCCACGGGCGGGACCGCCGGTGAGCTCGTGGCCGCGGGCATCGGCGTGCGCACGATCGAGGACTTCACGGGCTTTCCCGAGATCATGGACGGGCGCGTAAAGACGCTTCATCCGCGCCTGTACGCAGGGCTGCTGGCGCGCCGCGACGAGCCCGAGCACCTGCGCGCGGCCGCCGAGCTCGAGATCGAGCAGGTCGACCTCGTGTGCGTGAACCTGTATCCGTTCGAGCAGACGCTCGCCCGTGGGGACGCGCAGGAGCGGGAGATCATCGAGAACATCGACATCGGCGGCCCCACGATGATCCGCGCGGCCGCCAAGAACGCTGAGTTCGCCGCCGTGCTCGTCGATCCAGACGACTACGAGGCCGTGCTCGCCGAGCTGCGCGAAAGCGATGGCCTCATCTCCTTGCAGACGCGCGCGCGCCTCGCCGGCAAGGCGTTCGCGTGCACGGCGCGCTACGACGCCGCCATCTCCACGTGGTTCGCACTGCGCTCCGGCGAGGCCTTCCCGCAGAGCCGGCGCGAGGCGTATGAGAAGGTAAGCGACCTTCGCTACGGCGAGAACCCCCACCAGCAGGCCGCCTTCTATGCGCGCGTGGGCGCGCCCACGCACCTGCTCGCCGGCGTGGAGCAGCTGCACGGCAAGGAGCTCTCGTTCAACAACCTGCTCGACCTCAGCGCCGCACGCGAGCTCGTGGAGCAGTTCGACGAGCCGGCGTGCGTGATCGTCAAGCACAACAACCCGTGCGGCTGCGCCGTCGCCGCCGACGCGAGCGTGGCCTACGAACGCGCCTTCGCGTGCGACCCGCAGAGCGCCTACGGCGGCGTGATCGCGATCAACCGACCGATCGACGCCGCGCTCGCACAAGAGCTCGCCAAGCAGTTCATCGAGGTGCTGCTCGCGCCCGGCTACGACGACGGTGCGCTCGAGATCCTGCAGGTCAAGAAAAACGTCCGCCTGCTGGCCCGTCCCCGGATGGGGGAGCTCGGCCAGCGCTCGGCGCTCAGCGCTGAGAGGCTGGCGAACGAGGTGGAAGCCAAGCCCGTGCTCGGCGGGCAGCTCGTGCAGACGCACGATGTCCTCTCAGAGACGCGCGAGCAGATGCACACGATCAGCGAGCGCGAGCCCAGCGAGGCGCAGTGGCGCGATCTGCTGTTCGCGTGGGTGGTCTGCCGCTACGTGCGCTCCAACGCGATCGTGATCGCCGCGGGCGGCGCCACGCTCGGGATCGGCGCTGGCCAGATGAGCCGCGTCGACGCTGTGCGCATCGCCGTCGAGAAGGCGCAGGCCTTCCAGCCCGAGCTGCTCGACGGCTCCTCGCTCGCGTCAGACGCCTACTTCCCCTTCGCCGACGGTCCCCAGCTCGCGATCGACGCGGGCGTCAGCGCGATCATCCAGCCGGGCGGCTCGGTGCGCGACGAGGAGGTCACCGCCGCAGTCGACGCCGCCGGCGCCGCCATGGTCGCCACCGACCGGCGCCACTTCAGGCACTAGGGCGAGCGCCGGAAGCCCTCTCGAAACGGGTGTACGATCGCACGATGTGTCGAAACATCCGCACCCTCCACAACTTCGAGCCGCCCGCCAGCGACGAGGAGATCCGCGCTTCGGCGCTTCAGTACGTGCGCAAGATCAGCGGCTTCACCAAGCCCTCGGCCGCAAACGGCGAGGCCTTCGAGCAAGCCGTCGACGCGGTCGCCGAGATCTCCACGCGCCTGCTCGGCGAGCTCGTCACGAACGCGCCGCCGAAGAACCGCGAGCTCGAGGCGGCCAAGGCGCGCGCCCGCGCCGCCCAGCGCTTCGCGGCCTGACGCCCGCGCGAGGCGAGGCGCCGTCGGGTGAGGGACTTGACGTCCTTGCCATAACGATATATCGTGTAATGACTTGATAGCTCACGATAGGACCTAGATATGTTTTTTGATGCGATTTACTCAACAGGACCGCGGCACGGCTGCGGCACGGGCCGCCACGGCGCGGCGCGCGGCTTCGCATACGGCCCCCGCGGCGAGTTCGGCGGCGGCGGCGGGCGGGGCTTTGCCTTCGGAGGCGGCCCCGGTCGCGGACGCGGCCGGCGGGCGCGACGCGGGGACATCCGCATGGCGGCGTTGCTGCTGCTCGACGAGGAGCCACGCAACGGCTACCAGATCATGCAGGAGGTGCAGGAGCGAAGCGGCGGCGCGTGGAGCCCGAGCCCCGGCTCGGTATATCCAGCGCTTGCGCAGCTCGAGGACGAGGGGCTGATCCGCAGCGGCGAGCACGATGGGCAGAAGGCGTTCGTATTGACAGACGCGGGCCGCAAGCTCGTGCAGGAGCGCGACGCCGAGCGGCCCGCCCCGTGGGAGCAGGGCGAGCTCGGCAGGGGTGAGGCCCACGAGCTCGGCCGGCTGATGCGCGACGTCAGCTTCGCCTTCGTGCAGGTGATGAAGACCGGCAGCGCCGGGCAGATGGCGAGGGCGCGTGACGTGCTCGCGGACGTCCGCCGCGAACTCTATGGGATCCTCGCCGACGGCGACACCGGCGACACCGGCGACACCGGCGGCGAGCCGGAGGGGCCGGGCCACGAGGGCGGCACCCCTGATGCCTCGGGTGATGCCTCCTGACGCCGATACGTCTCGGGTGACGCCTCCTGGCGCCGATACCGTAGACGAGGACAGTTGACCGAGAGCGCCAGCACCACCCCTGTCGCACTCGCCGGCGCGCCCACCCAACGCGCGGGCGCCTCGAGCAACGGCTCGAGCGCGCCCGCGATCGTCGTGGACGGCCTGCTCAAGAGCTACGGCGAGGTGGAGGCCGTGCGGGGGATCGACTTCGAGGTGGCAACGGGCGAGATCTTCGGCTTCCTCGGGCCCAACGGGGCGGGCAAGTCCACGACGATCAACATGCTGTGCACGCTCGTGCGCCCGAGCGGCGGCGCCGCGCTCGTGGCGGGCCACGACGTGGTCGGCGAACGCGACGATGTGCGCCGCAACATCGGCCTCGTCTTCCAGGACACGACGCTCGATGGCTACCTCACGGCCGAGCAGAACCTGCGCCTGCACGCGGAGCTCTATGGGGTGCCGCGCGAGCTGGTGCGCGAGCGCTTGCAGCAGGTGACGGAGATGGTCGGCCTGTGGGATCGGCGCGAGAGCCTCGTGAACACGTTCTCCGGCGGCATGAAGCGCCGCCTGGAGATAGCGCGCGGGCTCCTGCACTCCCCGCGCGTGCTGTTCCTCGACGAGCCGACCGTGGGTCTCGACCCGCAGACGCGCAGCTCGATCTGGCGCTACATACGCGAGCTGAAGGCGCGCGAGGACATCACGATCTTCCTGACCACCCACTACATGGACGAGGCCGAGTACTGCGAGCGCATCGCGATCATGGACCAGGGTCGCATCATCGTGCTCGACACGCCCGAGGCGCTGAAGGCGAAAGTGGGCAAGGACCGCGTGCAGATCAACACGGACGACGACGAGGCAGCGATCGCGGCGCTGCGCGAGCGCTTCGCGATCGAGGCCAAGGTCGCCGAGGGCGCCGTCACCTTCGGCGTCGACGAGGGCGAGCAGTTCGTGCCGCGCCTGTTCGCAGAGCTCGGCGTGCCGATCCGCTCGGTGAGCGTCGCGCGCCCGTCGCTCGATGACGTCTTCATGTCCTACACGGGGACGACGATCCGCGACGCAGAGAGCTCCCAGACCGACACGCGACGAAACTTCGCGCGCATGATGAGTCGCTGATGGCGACCGAGACGAGCACCCGACCCTCCCCCGCACCGACGCCCCCGGCTTCCGCGGGCGCGCACGAGATCGCGCGCGTGCGTGTGCCCACGCGCAGCGTGCGCAGCGAGCTGCGCGCGATCAAGGTCGTGTGGAAGCGCGAGCTGATCCGCTTCCGCCGCGACCGGCTGCGCATCCTCACCTCGCTCATGCAGCCCTTCCTGTTCCTGTTCGTGCTCGGCACGGGCCTCTCGCGCCTGGCCTCCGCGGGCACCCACGGGGTCAATCTGCGTACGTTCGTCTACCCCGGCGTGCTGGCCATGGCGGTGATGTTCACGGCCATGTTCTCCGCTGCCTCGCTCGTGTGGGACAGAGAGTTTGGATTCTTGAGAGAGATGATGGTCGCGCCCGTGCGCCGCAGCTCGCTCGTGCTCGGCAAGTGCCTCGGCGGCGCCACCGTGGCGGGCTTTCAGGGCGTGATCGTGCTTTGTCTCGCGGGCCTCGTCGGCGTCCCCTACGCCGGCGGCCTGATCGCGGAGATCTTCGGCCTGCAGCTGCTGCTCGCGTTCGCGATTACCGCCTTCGGCGTGATGGTCGCCGCGCGCATCACCCAGATGCAGTCGTTCATGGCGCTCATGCAGATGGCGATCATGCCCATGTACTTCCTCTCCGGCGCGCTCTTCCCCGTCTCGGGGCTGCCGCAATGGCTGGAGATCCTCAACCGCCTCGACCCCCTCACCTACGCCGTGGACCCGATGCGCAGGGCCGTCTTCGCGCACCTGCATATCAGCGCGGCCGCGCGCCACGCGCTCGACCCCGGCGTCACCTGGTGGAGCTGGCATGTGCCGAGCCTCGTCGAGGCCGCCGTCGTGGCGCTGCTCGGCCTCGTGATGCTGACGATCGCGATCGTCGAGTTCAGCCGCGCGGAGTAGGCGCGGATCGGCCGGCATCGCGGGTCGCCGGCGTGAACGGGCTGGTAGGGTCGGCGACGCGATGGCCTCGCTCGACCCATTCTCACCAGCGCTCGAGCTTGCGGCGGCGCTGCGTGCGCGTGAGCTCTCCGCGGGGGAGCTGCTCGAGGCCTGCCTAGCAGCGGTCGACGAGCACAACCCGAAGCTGAACGCGCTGGTGTGGCGCAACGACGACGACGCGCGCGCGGCGGCCGCGCAGGCCGACCGGCGCCTGTCAGGGAGCGAGCGATCGGGCGAGCCCGCGATGGAGCCGTTCCTCGGCGTGCCGATGCCGATCAAGGACCTCACGCCGGTGGCGGGCTGGCCGGTCACGTACGGCTCGCGCGGGGCGCCCGCGGGTGTGAGCGAGCAGAGCGAGCTCGTCGTCGACGCGTTCGCGCGCGCCGGCTTCGTGCTGTGCGGGCGCACGAACACGCCGGAGTTCGGCCTGATCACGGCGGCCGAGAACAGCCGCTATGGCATCACGCGCAACCCTTGGGACACGGAGCGCTCGCCGGGTGGCTCGAGCGGCGGCGCGGCCGCTGCGGTGGCGGCTGGGATGTTCCCGATCGCGCACGCCAACGACGGCGGCGGCTCGATCCGCATCCCCGCCTCCTACTGCGGGCTGGTCGGCTTCAAGCCGAGCCGAGGGCGCGTGCCGCGCCTTGCCCAGAGCTGGCTCGGGGCCGTCGTGGAGGGCGTCGAGGCGCGCACCGTCACCGACGCCGCCGCGGTCCTCGATGCGATCGCGGGGCCCGATCCGCTGGCGTGGTACAACGCCCCCGCGCCCGATCGCTCCTTCTTCCAGCAGGCCGCGAGCCCCCCCGGCGGGCTGCGCGTGGGCCTGATGGCACAGGCGCCGCTGGGGATACCGACCGACGAGGACTGCGTGGCCGGTGCGCGCGCGGCGGCAGAGGCCCTGGAGGAGCTCGGTCACGCCGTCGAAGAGGTCGAGGTGCCGACCTTCTCCGAAGAGCTGGTGGCGCCCTTCATCACCCTCACCGCAGGCGGCCTCGCCGACTACGAGGGCGTCGACTGGTCGGCCGTCGAGCCGCACATCGTCGCCCAGCGCGCCCACGCCGGGGAGCTGGGCGCCTACGACTTCGCGCTCGCCGCCCGCTCGCTGGAGCTGCTCAGCCGCGCCAACGTGGGCCGCTGGGGCAGCGAGTTCGACGTGCTCGTCACGCCCACCTCGGCGATCATCCCGCCAATCGCCGGCAGCCTGCTCGAGGCCCAGCATGCGACCCCCGAGGACCCCGTTCTGGACGTCGTGCGCAGCGTCGCCTTCACGGCCTTCGGCAACGTAACTGGGCTGCCGGCGGTGAGCCTGCCGCTGCACTGGAGCGACGAGGGCTTGCCGATCGGCGTGCAGCTGGTCGCGGGCCCGTGGCAGGACGGCGCGCTGCTCGCGCTCGCCGCGCAGCTCGAGCAGGCAAGGCCCTGGCTCGAGCGCCGCCCGCCGCTGGCCCAACTCGCGTGAGCCGCGCGCCGGAGGCCCTCGCGGGCTGACGGCCGTCGCGGCGGGACGCCTGAGCAGCGCGCATCGGCGGCTGCTACGGTTGATAGATCAGGTTGGGTGGATTGCCCAACATCGCAGTGCCAGCGCTCGTAGCCTTTGCTCAGCAATCACCGCGTTCGCAGCACTACAAAGCGGAAGGAAGCACATGGCTACTGGAACGGTGAAGTGGTTCAGCGACGAGAAGGGATTCGGGTTCATCACGCCCGATGACCAGTCGAAGGACCTGTTCGTCCATCACAGCGCGATCGTGGGTGAGGGCTATCGCTCGCTCGCCGAGGGAGCAAAGGTCTCCTACGACGCCGAGCCCGGCGACAAGGGACCCAAGGCCGGGAACGTCAAGCTGGCGTAGCGCTTTTTCGAGCGTGGACGCGCTCGGAACTCGACGATAAGGGACGGACAGGCATGGCCTCAAGCGGCAAGAAGAAGACGACGATGGCAAAGCTCGCCCGTGAAAGCAGGCTGCGCGAGCGTCGGCAGGCGAAACAGGCCAGGAAGGACGCGCGCAAGCAGGCGCCGGCACACGATCCGGACGGGCCCGGGGACAGCGCTTTGGGAATGCCCCCAGCGGGACTCGAGCCCGCCCCACCGGAGTGAACCGATTTGCACGCTGCTTCTGCGATGCCCCGTGCGAGACTCGAACTCGCCCCACCGGATTAAAAGTCCGGCGCTCTACCAGATGAGCTAACGGGGCCCTGCGCGCGACAGTCTCGCAGACCGGTGGCGGTGTGGCTACGAGAGGGATGATGTCCAGCGGCTGGCGAGGCCGACCGCTGCCAGCATGTGCGGCGCCTATCTACGGCTCTTCGTCGGCTGCCACCCGCAGCAACTCCTCGATGCGCGTGAGCTTTATGCGCGGGCGCCCTGCGGGTTCGCCGAGGGCGCGCTCGTGGCGGTCGATCGCCTCCCAGCCGCTGTAGCTGACCAGTTGGGGCTGGCGCGAGCGCAGCAGCGCCTCCACCGCGCCCGCGTCGGGCGCGCTCGGTATGTGCGCGGCGCCCACCTCGTGCGGCGTCTGCGGCGTGGGGGACTCCCCATTGCGTGCGTGGCTCTCCCCGTTGCCTGCGGTGGCGAGGTCGGTGAGCAGCGAGTCGACGGTCTCCTGGGCGTCCTTCTTGTTCGTGCCGATCACGCCAGTGGGCCCCCGCTTGATCCAGCCGACCACATACTCGCCGGGCAGCGGCTGGCCGCTGGCGGCGTCGAGGACCCGGCCGGCCTCGTTGGGGATCACGCCGGCACGCTCGTCGAAGGGAACGCCGGGCAGCGGGATGCCGCGGTAGCCGATCGCGCGGAACGCCAGCGCGGCGGCGATCTCCTCGCGCGCCTCGGTGGCCTGCGCGCGTAGGCCACCGGCGGGCGCGGGGACGAGCTCGTTGCGGATCAGCTCGACCGCTCCCAGCCGGCCGTGCTCGTCGGGCCGGAAGGCTGTAGGCGAGAGCAGGAAGCGCAGGACGATGCGCTTGGGGTGGCCGACCGGGGGACGGGCGGCGTAGGAGCGCAGGATCTCGACGTTGCGCCGGCGCGTCACGTCCTGCTCTGCGTCAGCGTCGGCGACGGCGAGGGCGCGCTCGAGCTCGCCCTCATCGACGATCACGTCCGCGCCTGCGAGCTCGCCGAGCTCGAGCAGCTCGGGGTTGGTGAAGGCCGCCTGCGCCGGGCCGCGGCGCCCGACGACGAGCACCTCGTTCACGCGGCTGCGTGCGAGCACCTCGAGCGCATGGTCGGCCGTGTCGGTTGGCGCGAGCTCCTCCGGTGTGAGCATCAGCATGCGGGCGAGATCCAGGGCGACGTTGCCGTTGCCGATCACGACTGCGCGCTCTGCCGAGAGCAGGTCGAACTCGAGGTCTGTGTGGTCGGGGTGCCCGTTGTACCAGCCGACGAACTCGGTGGCGGCGTGCGAGCCGTGCAGGTCTTCGCCGGGGATGCCGAGCGGTCGGTCGGAGGGCGCCCCGGTGGCGTAGACGATCGCGTGGTAGTGCTCGAGCAGCTCCTCGCGGGAGACGTGCTCGCCGAAGTTCACGTTCCCGAAGTAGCGGAAGCGGGGATGTGCCGCGGTCTTCTCGTAGATGCGGCTGACCGACTTGATCTTGGGGTGGTCCGGCGCCACACCCGAGCGCACGAGGCCCCAAGGCGTCGGCAGGCGCTCCAGCATGTCCACCTCGAAGCGACCCGCCGAGTCCTTCAGTAGGTGACCGGCGGCGTAGAAGCCGGCGGGACCGGAGCCGATCACTGCGATGCGGATGGGGCGCTCGTCGGTCATCGGCGGCTCGGGCGATCCGGAGTGGGTTGGGGCGGAGTGAGGCGGCGCTGGGTGAGAAGGGATGGGCGCGGCCCGACTCGAACGGGCGACCCCCTCGGTGTAAGCGAGGTGCTCTAGCCAACTGAGCTACGCGCCCAAGTCGGGCGTTTCGGCGTTCAGCATCCATAGGCTAGCGTCAGCGACGCTGAGCGCCCTGCGAAGCTGTGGTGGTGCGGAAGCGCGGACGGATCGCGGCGGGCGCTGCCAGCGCGACGCTCGTCGTGCTGGCGCTCGCACAGGTGCTGCTGCCTCGCCTTGCGGCGAACAGGATCTCCTCGCGCGTGGCTCGCTTCGGCAAGGTCGTGAGCGTGAGCGTCAGCGCGTGGCCGGCGATCGAGCTGCTGTGGGGCGACGCCGGCTCGGTGCACGTGCACGTCGAGCAGCTGAAGGCGAGCCCGACGGAGCTCGTGGGGTTGCTGTGGGAAGGACGCGGCGCTTCGAGCGTCGAGGCGAGCGCCGAAAACGTGCAGATCGGCTCCCTGCACTTGAGCCGCGCCAGCCTCAGCAAGCACGGGAGCTCCTTGAGCGCCGACGCGATCGTCAGCGAAGCCGCCGTGCGCGCCGCGCTTCCAGCCGGCTTCGCCGTGCGCCTGTTGCGCAGCCAAGAAGGCGAGGTGGAAGTGCAGGCGACAGGCGCCCTCTTCGGTATCGGCGCGTCGGTCAATGCCCTAGCGACTGCAAGCGAAGGCAAGCTGGTCGCGCACCCGGTGGGGCTGCTCGTGGACGCCCTGCAGCTCACGCTCTTCTCCAGTCCCCATGTCTACGTCGAGGGTGTCGGGGCGAGCGTGGAGAGCGAGCGACCGCTGAGCTACCGGCTGAGCATGAGCGCGCGTCTGCGTTGAGCGGAAGGCGCTAGGCGACAGCTTGCAGCGGCGATGGCGACGGCGTGCGCGGCCTGACGAGCACGGGCAGACCCTCCTTGGGGCTGATCGTGGGCATCTGGCGGATGCTCAGCTCGAAGCCGTCGGGGAGTGAGAGGGTGCAGCGCGAGAGGATCAGCGTCGCGATCGCCCGTACCTCGAGCTGGCCGAAGCGCATGCCGATGCACGTCCGCGAGCCTCCGCCGAAGGGAACGTATGCGCCCTTGGGGAGGGCGGCGCGGGCCTCCGGCGTGAAGCGCTCTGGACGGAACTCCTCGGGGTCGGGGAAGACGTCCGGGAGGTGGTGCGAGGCCCACGAGCAGTAGTTGACGAACGCGCGGGCGGGCACAGTGTGGCCCTCGAACTCGAAGCTCTCGACGGCGCGCCGCGGCCCCACCCACGCGGGTGGGTACTTGCGCAGCGTCTCATCGAGCACCATCTCCAGCTCGGGCAGCTCTCCAGAGACGAGTTGCGTCGCCGTCGGCCTGCCTTCGTTCAGGAGCGCATCCTGCTCGGCCAAGAGGCGCGCGAGGATCTGCGGGTGGCGCGCGAGCTCGTAGAACATGAACGACACCGTCGAGGTCGTCGTGTCGTGGCCGGCGAACAGCAGCGTCATCACCTCGTCGCGGATCTGCAGGTTGCTGAGCGTGTTGCCGTCCTCGTCGTGCGCGTCGAGCAGAAGGCTGAGGATGTCTCCTCCGCGCTCGCCCGTCGCGCGGCGGCGCTCGATCTCCGAGTAGATGAGCGCGTCGAGCTTGCGCGCGGCGCGCTGCATGCGCGCCCACGGCGAGCCCGGGCCGCGCAGGACCCGCAGCAGGTACTCGCTCGCGTAGAAGGCGAGCGCCTGCTCGAACAGCGCGGCGGCGTCGATCGCGTGGGCTCGCTCGCCGTCGGGATCGATGCCGAAGAGCGAGCGCATCGCGACACGGACAGCGACGTGGCGCGTCCACGCGTACAGGTCTGTCGCACTCCTCCGCACGAGCTGCTCCAGCCCGCGCTCCACCTCGCCGATGACCTGGTCGGCCGACGCGAGGATGTGCTCGCGGTGGAAGGCCGGCAGCATGATCATGCGCGAGCGCCGATGGAAGTCGCCGTCGATCGTGAGCAGCCCGTCTCCCATCAGGCCGATCAGGTCGCGGAAGTGCCCGTCGCGCCACGTGAAGTTGGACGCGTGCGAGACGGTGATGTAGTGGTTGGCCTCGGGCCCCAGCATGAAGACGACGTTCGAGTGGAAGATCCGCAGCGTGAAGATCGGGCCGTAGCGCTCGTATCCCTCGAGCAGCATCGGCAGCGGTTCGCGCGCAAAGCGGCGCGTGCGGGCGAGCGAAAGCCGCGTCTCTCCGGGCGGGAAGGGGACGCTTGCCGAGCGCTCGCCGCGAATGTCTTCGAGCATGACAGCCAGTGGCCTCGAGTTGAGCATTGGGTCGGGACCGACTAGCGCCACACGAGCACCCTAGAGCAAAACTGGCCGGCTGGCCAAATGGTTGGCGCGCGGGCGGCGGCGAGAGTGGGCGAGAGCTCGAAGGCTCGCCGGTGGCCCGGCACCAGCGCGTCGCCGTTGCCTTGGCATACTGGTGGGGCACGGAGCCCCTCGCGGGGCGCCCCGCGCATCGCGGGGGCGTAGCTCAGCCGGTTAGAGCGCTGCCCTGTCACGGCAGAGGTCGCGGGTTCGAGTCCCGTCGCTCCCGCCTTCGGCACCGAACTTTCCGCACCGGGATTGTTCGGTTTGGTCGACCGCCTGGACGTAGGGCAGGAACGCGTCGTGCGGCTGCACGGCGGCGATCCGCCCTTCCTTGGCCCATTCCTGCTGGAACAGGGGGAGGAGCAGCTTGCGCCGCTCGGCCGGCTCGGTCTCGAGCTCCCAGAAGCTGCGCGAGGAGAACTCGCGGCGGGTGCGGCAGATGTCTTGGCTGTCGGGCGCCCTTGGCGTGCTCATGGTTCTCCAAACGCTCTCCTGGCTGGCATCGCGACGGCCGCAATCACGCGAAAGCACTCCCACGTCACCGTCGGGGTGGTGCTAGCGCTCATCGTCTCCAAGACAGCGACGCCATCAAGGCCGACGCCGGCAGGCGGTCACCAAAGAAAGCGGGCGGGGCAGTGACGGGAGCGGGCGTCTGCGTCCATCGGCCGGGAGCAGCCAGGAGGATCTCGATGCGGTGCCGAACGAGGGTTTGACCCCCGTCCCCCCCGGCGACCACTTCGTTGCGGGTCAAGGCCCCGCGCTAGGGTCTGCTGGTCTCTTGACGACGCCCTTGGAGGATCGTGATGGCACATTTGAGCGGCAACGCCAGCAGCGAGATCGATGCGCCGCTGGAGGAGGTGTGGGCGGTCGTCGAGGATGTGCTCTCGGCGCCGGACTGGCAGGGCGGCCTCGACGCGATGACCGCGCTCGAGCTTGACGCCGACGGGCGTCCGGACCTCGTGGAGACCGAGAACGACATCAAGGTCAGGCGGGTCAAGGCGCGCATCCGCTTCCGCTACGAGGGACCGAGGCGCCTTGGGTGGACCCAGGAGCAGGGAGACATGAAGTCGGTCGACGGCTCCTGGAAGCTCGAGGACCTCGGCGGCGGGCGCACCCGCGCGACGTTCAGCCTCGACGCCGATCCCGGGCGCATGCTCGGGATGCTCATCCGCGGGCCGGTGGAGGCGGCAACGCGCGCAATCTTCGTGAACGGGCGCCCCGGGGAGCTCAAGCGGCGCGTCGAGGGCGCTCAACAACGCTGAGTGGGAAGTGCTCGTTCTAGGAGGCCAAGAACCCGCGCGAAGCCCGTCGCAGGACCGACGGCGTCCCTTCCGGCTCCGCGACAGGCCCTGCGACAGGGGGCGTGCCGCAGTCATCTGATGACCAAGACCGCGCTTAGCGGGAGCATCTGTGCGCGATCCGCTCAGCCCGTCTCGAGTTCGTCAATGAGGGCGCGGGTCCGGCGCGCTATCTCATCGCGCGTGGCCCGAACCTGTACGAGCGGGCGGCCATTGGGGTCGGGGAGATCCCAGTCGATGCTGCGCTTGCCGGGGATGTACGGGCAGGCATCGCCGCAGCCCATCGTCACGATCAGATCGGCCTGCTCAGCCATCTCGCGGGTGAGCAGTTGCGGGCGCTGGTCGGACAGGTCGATGCCAAGCTCGCGCATAACCTCGATGACCTCGGGATGGGCGTGCTCGGCCGGGGTGGTGCCGGCGGAGAGAGCGGTATGGCGCCCATCCGCCGCGCGCTCGAACAGCGCTTGACTCATCTGCGAACGGCCGGCGTTGTGCAGACACACGAACAGGACGGTCGCCATCAGCCGGAGACCTCCTGGTAGTGCGGCATTACGACCTCCGCTGCCTCAGCCGGCGTCACGTCGGGGTAGAGCACTCTCACGAGAAGGATCGCGCAAACGCAGCCCACGAGTTGCGCAGAGACGTAGCCGGGCACGGACGCGGGTGTGATCCCGGCGAACGTGTTGGAGAGCATGCGCCCGACGCTGATCGCCGGGTTGGCAAAACTGGCTGAGCTGGTGAAGAAGTAGGCGGCGCCGATGTAGGCGCCGACTGCCGCCGGAGCGATGTGCGCGCGCTTAGTACGCGCGAGCGAGAAGATCACGATCAGCAGCCCAGTGGTCGCGATCACCTCGGAGAGCAAGTGCGCAGGCGAAGCGCGATGATGGGTGGAGACGCTGATGGCGGCGAGGGAGAACATGCCGTTCGCCACGACGGCGCCGAGCACACAGCCGGCCACCTGCGCGGGTATGTAGGCGAGCGCGTGGCGCCAGCGGATGCCGCCAAAGCTCGCGTCGGCGAGCGAAACCACCGGGTTGAAGTGCCCGCCCGACACGGGGCCGAACATGAGGATGATCGTGAACAGCCCCGCCGCCGTAGCGGCAGCGTTCTCGAACAGCTCTAGGCCAACGTCGTTCGGGGAGAGCGTCTGCGCCGCGATGCCCGACCCGATCACGAGCGCCGCGAGGAATGCAGAGCCCAACAGCTCAGCGAGCAGACGGCGAGCAAGCGGAGGTGTGTTCATCGCGGCGATCGTATTACATCGATAGTCGTGAGTGTTATTGATATAAGTAGATTGATGCCTGTCGATTTGGAGCTATCCCCCAAGCAGAAGCGCGCCAACGGTTCGCCTTGCTGCGAGCCCGTCGTGTACCCGGACGTGCAACGCGAGGAGGCTCTGCGGATGGCCGAGGTCGCCAAGGCCCTCGGCGACCCGATCCGGCTGCAGCTCGTGGACGTGTTGCGCAAGCACGCCGGCAAGGTCTGTGTCTGCGAGCTCGTGCCGCTGTTCGAGATCTCCCAGCCAACGCTCTCCCACCATCTGAAGAAGCTCCGTGACGCAGGGATCGTCGACTCGGAGCGCCAAGGGTTGTGGGCGTTCTACTACGTGATCCCCGATGCACTCAAGGAGCTATCCACATGGCTGAGCTAGACATCCCTTAGGGGAGTGAGATGCGGATCACCGGCCGCCGCGATGTCTGCCATCGCGAGCAGACGCGCGGTCCGATCGAGGGCTGCGCCCTCGTTTTGCCGGCCAGGCGAACTCTCTCGCTGGCTCGAGTGATCCGTTGGACGCGTAATTGCGAATCACACGTAAGAACGCCGAATGACCGCATCGTCGATGCGCCTCGCAGCCGACCTCTTCGGGCCTGGACGTTGTCCTCGCAGCCGGGGTTCTGCGCCGCAAGTGCGGTCGCTACGGAAGCCCCAAAAACCACAGGATAGGAGACAGGCAATGCACGATAACCACGACGATCCGCTAGACGGTCAGTCAGAGGAGCAGGCCACCGTGGATCCATGGACAGCACCCTCAACCCGTAAAGGCTTTCTGAAGGGCGCGGCGGTGGCGGGTGCCGGAGCGGCCGGTCTCGGGGCACTTGGGCCCGCGGCGGCGTTTGCCCACGGCAAGAAGGGACAGGGGAAGGCTAAAAAGGGCGCGCTGACGAAGAGCGACGTGGAAATACTCGGAGCCGCACAGATCGCCGAGGCGCTGGCGGTCACGACCTACACCAACATCATCAACACGGCGCCGTTCTTCAAGAACATCCCCTCAGACGACCAGGGATACCTCACGGCAGCCCGGCAGGAGGAGATGTCGCACTATCTCCTCGAGGAAAGCCTCACAAAAAAGCCCGCCTCCTTCACGAAGTTCTACTACCCGGCGAAGATGTTTGCCGACGCGCAGACGACGCTCAACATCCTCGTCACGCTGGAGGACGCGTTCATCGCCGCCTATCTGGTTGGGGTTCGCGATTTCAGCGACGCTGACCTGAAAGTCACGGCGGCACGAATCATGGGCATCGAGTCCGACCACCGCACTCTCGCGCGGGTCGTGGGGCCCGATGTCGCCAGCGGCGATGGCGGCCCGATCACTCAGATCACCGGTATTCAGAAGGTCGCAGAGTCCACCGAACCGCCGAACAACAACGGCTACGAGCGAACGCTGCTGCTAGCCAACATCGGTCAGGCAGTGGAAGCGCTGCTGCCGTTCGTCGAACCAAAGGCCGCCGAAAAGGCGGGCTTCGATGCCGCGAAACCGTACACGTTCGAACCTTTCACACCCACTCTCCCGAACCCGCTCGGCGAATTCCACTCGCTGAAGGGCTGATTTCTCGGGCCCCATGATTCACATCCGATCCGCTGATCCCGGCGCCCCACGCGCCGTGGATCTCCGGATCCTGGGCTCGATGATCCAACGAGGAAGACTCCGCGCCTGCGCGCTCCTTCCGGTGCACGGGTGTCCTGGGTCGCCCACCGCCTCACGGGGTCTTCGCCTTCGTCACCGCGTCGATCTGCTCGGCTGTGATCTTGCCATCGTTGGGCACGAGTGGATGATGACGGGCACAGAGTTTCAGGTGCCCATGCGTGAACCGTCCGAGGCGGTGGCAGCGGTCCTGGTGGCATTCGATGTGTTTGTAGGCCGTCGCAAACGCCGATACCAGAACTGCGAGCGTCAGGAGTTCGAGGTAGCTGTCACCAAAGACCTGTTCGGTGAGAAAGTGGAAAGCAGCCAGCATGGCGCTGAGTTCGCCGCCGGTGCGGCGACTCCTCTCATCCAGGGATGGTTTGCGGGCTCCTTGGCACGGTAGGGGGTACGCAGTGTGCCGTCGCCTGCTTCCCGGGTGCATGCGGGCCTCCGCGCATGCGCCCGGCTCAGGCTCGCCACGGATGAGCACCAGTCGCCCGTACACCCACGTGTCAGAGGCTCGCTTCGCCTGGCGGAGGAGGTGTCTGCGCGAGGCCGCGCGAGACTGACACGAACGGAGTAGTGTTCTCGCACTTCGAGCGCTCGTGCGAGCGCTCGTCCAGGACAAGGGGGGTCGCGGTGCATCGGATCAAGATCATGGGTTGGGCTGCCGTAGCCGTCCTGGCAATTAGCGCTATTGCGACGGCCGGCGATGCTTCCGCCGCGAGCGAGCAAGCGGTCCAGCAATGGAGTCACTCGATCCGGGTTTTGTCTCTGCCAAATGGCGGTTGCTTCAATGCCTCTTATCCCTTGGTGCAATGGGACAAGGTGGCCTGCAAGGCTGCGCCGGATCACCCCTATCTGCCTGCCCGGGGTCCTTTCCCGGGGGAAGTCGGCAACGGCGATGACTACTCGGCCGAAGTCTCTGGCTTGATAACGAGCGCAATCGGATCCATTCCGAGCGTGAGCGCCGGAGCGAGCGAGGAGGGACTCGACCCCGATACGGAAACCTCTGAACCGAACACGTTTACGCTCCAGCTGAATTCCAACTTCTTCGCATCGCCGACGATGTGCGCAGGACACGGACTCCCGTCCGCGTGTCAAGGCTGGCAGCAGTTTGTCTACGCTGACTCACCGCAGGAAAACGAGGTCTTTATGCAGTACTGGCTTCTCCAGTACAACAACACTTGCCCGAGCGGCTGGATCTCATTCTCATTCCCGGGGTCGAGCGAAATCTACTGCTTTGAGAACTCCAGAGCCAGCACGCTGTCGGGTGGCAGGCTGACCGTTTCCGGACTCTCGGGCACGACCTTTGAAGGCAGCGCCAATGTGAGCGGTAAAGACGCCGTGGTCCTGACCACGGCGTCTGGGCACGCGACCGCAACTGGCGCAGGCAGCGTGCTCAGCCTCGGCAACGGATGGAAAGCCGCCGAGTTCGCCCTCGTGGGCGACTGTTGCGGGAGCCAGGCAATCTTTAGTGCAAACACGACGCTCGCAGTCCACACGGTGGTCAAGAGCAACAGCGACGCACCGCCGACGTGCGTAAATGAGGGCTTCACTGGTGAGACGAACAATCTCGACCTGGAGGGAACGCCGGCGCTGCTGGCGCAGCCATTTCCAACGATCGCCTCGCAGCAGACCGATGGCAGCGCCACGGCGGCCTCGTGCGCGACCACCGGCACCGGCCCGGCGACGTGCACTACGAACACCGGGACGCTCGCGCTCTCACCGGGCCTGACGAACACACCGGCGATCCAGACCGTCAAAGTCAAAGGAACCATATCGGGCTGCACGGGCGCCCCGTTCACGGAAACGAAGTACACCGCGACGTTGAAAACGGCCGCTTCGGTGTCGTGCTCGGTGCTGAACGCCGCGGGCGAACCTGCAACCGGCACGGTGAAATACAAGTGGATGCCGAAAGCGAAAGCCTCGACGGGGTCGCTGAACATGCTCGTGACCGAAACGCCGGGAGTTGCGTTCTCCGGCGAAGTGGGCAACGGCTCCTACTCGCCGCTGACGTTCTCGGGCACGACCACCGCGAGCTACGCGGGCGCAGCGACGTGCGCCAGCAAGAAGGTCAAGAAGGGCACATTCAGCGGCTCAGCGCTCAACTTCGAATAGGCCGTCGCGAGACACCCCGAGGCGATGGTCGGGCTGTCCCACTCGTGCGGATGTCCATCTAAGGCGACTAAGCTGGACCATTCCGACGAGCGACGATGGGAGCGGGCAGCGATGAACGGTGAGGCGGTTGACATCAGTACTCGGGACGGCGTGGCGGACGCCTACCTCTCACGGCCCCCCGGGGGTGATGGAAGCCACCCGGGTGTGCTCTTCATCATGGACGCCTTCGGCTTGCGCCCCCGGATCGAGGAGATGGTCGACCGCATCGCAGCGCGGGGGTTCGTCGTACTCGCCCCGAACGTCCTCTATCGCGCCGGCCGGGCGTCGAACACGGAGATGCCCGATCTGGAAGACCCCGCACAGCGGGATCCGTTCTTCGCGCGGCTGAGGCCTGCCATGGCGGAGCTGACGCCCGAGCGGATCGACAGCGACGGGGCGGCCTACCTCGACTACCTCGGCGAGGTCGCCAGCCCGCCGTTCGCCATCACCGGCTATTGCATGGGTGGGCGCATCGGCTGGCGGATCGCCGTCACCTACCCGGAGCGCGTCGCGGCGCTAGCCGCCTTCCACGCCGGGGGGCTCGTGAGCGACGACGAGAGCAGCCCGCATCTCAGCGCCGGCGCGATCTCCGCCGAGCTCTACCTCGGCCACGCCGACAACGATCAGAGCATGACCCCCGAGCACGTCGCCGCGCTCGAGCAAGCCCTCGAGGAGGCCGGGGTGCGCTACCGCTCAGAGCTCTACGAGGGGGCCGCCCACGGCTACACGATGAGCGACACCGCCGCCTACGACGAGGCGGCGGCCGAGCGGCACTTCACCGAGCTGTTCGCGCTGCTCGATAGGACGATCGGCGGCTGACCGCGAGCGTCCGCCCGTGCGCGGTCGCAGGCCGGATTCAGCTACTGCACGCGGAGCTCATTGCGCGGGCTCGAGCCCAATGGCTCACGCTCCGCCGGGATGGATAGCACGGCCGGGGGGTCCGATGGGGGCCCCGGAGATGCGCCAACTCCTCGCCGGAGCTCCACCTGAGGTATCAGCCAGGAAACGAGGAACGCGATAGCCAGCGATCGGCGCGGCGATGACGAATACCGTTTGGATCGACTCCGCGTAGGCGGCGGCAATGCCGTGATGGACCGCTTGGGGAAGCCTGTCCAAGATGGCCGGCGTGACGCTCGAGCTCGACAACCCCCTTGGCAGCTTCGCCGTGCCGAGGTGGCCGACCAGGTTGCCGACGAGGACGTTCGAGAAGATGGCACCGAAGATCGCGACGCCGAACGATCCCCCGATCGACCGAAAGAAGGTCGCGCTCGAGGTGGCGACTCCGAGCTCTGAGTAGGGAACCGCGTTCTGCACGATGAGCACGAGCACCTGCATGACGCAGCCGAGTCCCACGCCAAGGACGAACATGTACAGCGCCACCGTGACCAAGCTCGTCCCGATCCCTATCCGTGAGAGGAGCAGGAGCCCGACGGTCATGAGCGCGGTCCCGGCGATCGGGAAAACCCGGTAGCGGCCAGTCTTGCTGATCACGATCCCCGATCCGGTGGAGCAGATGATCAGGCCAACCAGGAGTGGCAACAGCTCAAGGCCTGAGATCGTGGGCGACTCGCCGTGCACGATCTGGAAGAACACCGGCAGGTAGGTGACCCCACCGAACAGCGCAAAGCCGACGATGAAGCCGACGAGGCTCGTGACCGAGAACGCGCGGATTGAGAACAGGTGCAGCGGCAGCACTGGCTCGGTCGCGCCTCGCTCCACAAAGGCAAAGATGCCGAGGAGTACCGCGCCAGCGACTCCGAAGCCAACAATCGTTGGCGAGCCCCACGGATACGTCGTGCCACCTAGGCTCGTGAAGAGCACGAGGCAGGTCACCGAGAGTATGAGGACGGCGCTCCCGCGGTAGTCGATCACGTGGTGGACGCGCCCGAGGCCGCCTGGAACCTGCATCGCTATGACTGCGAGCGCGGCGGTGCCGATCGGGATGTTGATGTAGAAGATCCAGTGCCAGGAGAGCTGTTCGACGAAGACGCCTCCGAGCAGCGGGCCGATGACGCTCGCCATACCGAATACTGCCCCGAAGAGGCCTTGGTAGCGACCGCGTTCGCGGGGAGAGACGACGTCTCCGACGATCGCCTGCGCACCGACCATCAAGCCACCGCCTCCGAGACCCTGAATGGCCCGGAACGCGATCAGCTCGGTCAGGCTCTGGCTGAGCCCGGAGAGCGCCGAGCCGCACAAGAAGATGACGATCGCCGCCTGGAAGAAGAACTTGCGCCCGTACTGGTCGCCGAGCTTGCCCCACAGCGGTGTCGAGACGGTCGCGGCGAGCAGATAGGCGACGACGATCCACGACAGGTGCGACGCGCCATGGAGGTCGGCAACGATCGTCGGCAGAGCGGTCGCGACGATCGTCTGATCCAGAGCCGCCAGGAACATCCCGAGCAGCAACGCGCCAATGATGATCAACACACGGCGGTGGCTGAGCACGGGGATGGAGAGCTCCGCCGATGGTTCGCTCGACGCCTCAGTCATCGTTTATCCCGGATCCCGCTCATGTCTCGGATGTCGACATCGCATCGTGATGACAGGCGCACCTCTTGGAACCGGCGTGGGCAACCAATGAGCCGCAGCAGCACCATCCTGACTCTAGAACAGGCCGTTCGGGAGGCGTATCTCGATCTCCGTGGTTACTTCACCGGCAATCTCATCGAGGTCCGATTTCCGCTAGACGCCGGTGGGTGCGTGTGTCACGGTGTTTCGGTGCAGCTCGACTCGGACCGCGTTTGGCAGGCCGTCGAGGCCTGTGATCCGCGTTTTGACGGATGGGTCTTCTGTGGCGTGAAGACGACCGGTATCTACTGCCGGCCGAGCTGTCCCGCGCGCACCCCCAAACGCGAGAACGTTCGCTTTGTTGCGTCCGCCGCAGCCGCGCAGTCCCAGGGCTTTCGTGCCTGCAAGCGCTGCCGCCCAGACGCGACTCCTGGCTCGCCGGAGTGGGATCTTCGCGCGGATCTGGTCGGGCGCGCGATGCGACTGATCGCCGACGGGGTGGTCGACCGCGAGGGGGTGGGTGGCCTGGCTCGCCGTCTCGGCTATACCGAGCGCCACGTGCATCGCCAGCTCGTGGCCATGGTGGGCGCGGGTCCCCTCGCGCTGGCCCGTGCCCAGCGCGCACAGACCGCTCGCGTCCTGCTCGAGACGACCGCGTTGTCGATCACCGACGTGACGTTCGCGGCGGGCTTTCAAAGCTTGCGGCAGTTCAACGCCACGGTCCAGGAGGTCTTTGCGATGACGCCGAGCGCCCTGCGCGCTCAGGCGCGCAAGTACGGGCGCCCCGAGGAGAGCGGTGTCCTATCGCTGCGCTTGCCCTACCGCGCGCCGCTGGATGGAGAGGGCCTGGTCACATTCTTGGGGCTCCGGGCCGTCGGCGCCGTCGAGGAGGTGTTAGAGGGCGCCTATCGTCGAAGCCTGCGCCTGCCTCACGCCAGGGGCGTCGTCGAGCTTCGCCCCGCCGACGGGCATGTGCTCGCTCGCTACTGGCTTTCCGATCTGCGCGACCTCGGTGCCGCCATGCAGCGCTCGCGTGGGCTGCTAGACCTCGATTCCGATCCGCAAAGCGTCGCCGAGGCTCTCGGCAGCGACCAGTTGCTCGGCCAATTGATTCGTGAGGCGCCCGGCCGACGAGTCCCGGGCGCCGTCGATGGCCATGAGCTTGCCGTTCGCGCCGTGTTGGGCCAGCAGGTGTCCCTGCGCGGCGCCTCAACGCTCGCCGGCAGACTGGTCGCACGTTATGGGGAGCAGCTCGAGCGCCCTCTCGGGGCCGTGACACACGTATTCCCATCGGCCGAGGCCTTGGCCGGCGTAGATCCCGCGAAGCTGGCGATGCCGCCCGTGCGGCGGCGCGGGCTGCTCGCACTCGTTACGGCGCTCGCGCGTGGCGAGCTGGTGATCGACGCCGGTGCAGATCGCGCGCAGGCACGGCGTCGTCTGCTGGCGCTGCCGGGCATCGGGCCGTGGACGGCTGAGTACATAGCTATGCGCGCGTTGCGCGACCCAGACGCCTTCCTGCCGAGCGACCTCGGCGTCCGTCACGCGCTCGAGCAGCTCGGCCGTGACGGCCGGCCCGCTAGCGCCGTGGCGCTCGCCGAGCGTTGGCGACCATATCGTGCTTATGCCGTGCAGCATCTGTGGGCCTCGCTGGACCCGTCCGTACGCGCGAGGCGCAGCATCCGCGCCCCAAGCGCCCGTCGCCGGCTTGCCGCATGAACGGCGTCGAATCGCGATGTCCACTCAAACCCACCCTGGAGGCTCACTAGATGAACGATCACCCTGAGAAGGCCGACCGCTTTCTGGAGCTCCACCGCCAGGAACGCCCGCTGCTGCTGGCCAATGCGTGGGATGCGGGCTCGGCGAAGTTGCTCGCCTCGCTCGGCTTTCAGGCGCTCGCGACGACGAGCAGCGGCTACGCGGCGAGCCTCGGGCGGCTCGACTACTCAGACAGTCGCGAGGAGGCACTCGCGCACGCCGCGGCGCTAGTCGCTGCGACGGATCTACCCGTGTCGGCTGATTTCGAGGATGGCTTCGCCGCGGACGCAGCCGGCGTGGCTGAGACCGTGCGCCTTGCGCTCGACGTCGGCCTCGCCGGCTGCTCGATCGAGGATTGGAGTCCGGATGAGCAGCGGTTGTATGACACTGGCGCGGCCGCAGAGCGGGTTGCGGCGGCTGCGGATGCCGCGCATGGTGGCCCCGCGCGCCTCGTGCTCACGGCCCGCGCGGAGAATCACCTGCGCGGCAACCGCGACGTGCGCGACACGATCGCACGCCTCCAGGCCTACCAGGAGGCCGGCGCAGACGTGCTCTACGCGCCCGGGCTCGATCGGCTCGATGACATCCGCGAGCTGCTCGCGTCCGTCGATTTGCCGGTCAACGTCCTCGCGCGTCCCGGCAGCCCGCCGGTGGCGGAGCTGGCCGCGCTTGGTGTCAAGCGCGTCTCGGTTGGCGGCGCGTTCGCGTTCGCCGCGTACGGGGCGGCGGTCAACGCGGCGGGCGAGCTGCTGAACGAAGGCACATACGGCTTTCTCGAGCTGTCGGCTGCCGGCGCGAAGGCCATGTACACGGCCTTCGCAGACTGAGGGCGTCGGCCGCCAAGTCGTCGCCCAACGTCGGTCGCGGAAGGCCTTCCCTCGCGCGGATCTCGATGCGGTGCCCGGCCGTATCAGGGTGCGTTGAGGGCCCGTTCGCGCTGGGATCGGCGCCAGGTGCGTCGCGCACCCGCAACTCCCGCGACGATGAGTGCGAGCGGCACGATTATCGCTGAGAGGATCAGGATCGCAATGCCGACGACGAGCAGCACTTGGCCTGCGTCGTGAAGACCTTTGTGCAGAGTGAGTCCTTCACTACCGGCGTGTGTGTCGCCGAGAATGCTCACTTCGACTTCGGAGGTGCTCGCACGCGCCGAGACCGAGTTCACGGAGGATTGTGCTCGGGCAATCGCCGCGCGGGACGCCGCCAGGCGAGCCTGCAGGCTGTCGATCTGTCCTTCTGTGCTAGCTGCCGCGAGTGCACGCAGCAGCGCTCGCTGTTCAGCTTCCGCGTCGCTCAACTGCTGGTGCGCGGCGTCGTACGCACCGGTGATGTCCTGCAGGGACTGGTTCTCCGCGCGAACCGGAGCCAGGCGCGCGATCGCTGACAGCGCGGCAGCGAGTCGCGTGCTGGGCAGCCTGAGCGCCAGTGTGGCTTCGCTGGCTCCCTGCTGCTGAACCTGCACGTTGGACGACTGCACGTAGCCGCCGTCGCGAACCGTGAGCTGGGCGACCTGGTCGGATGTCGCCTGCAGGTTCTGGGGGTTGCTGTCCAGCGTGATCGACGCCGCGAGCTGTTGCACACGCCCGGGCGCCGAGGACGCGCCAGTAGCGCTCGAAGCGGCGATCGACGGTGATGCCTGCGTCTTCGCTGCCGGCCCATAGTTGTTCTCTTGGGCTTTTAGATCACCGTGGGCGCTATGGCTGGGGACACCGCCAGAGGTACCCAAAGAATCTATTCGCGTGCGAGCGGGGGAACTGATAACAGGCGAGGATCCGTGCGATCCCGAGATGAGCAGCGCCGCGACGAGCGCGACCGCCACAGTCGCGGCTGCGCCAACAGCCGAGCGCCGATGAGATGCGAGTGACCACGAACCGCGCCGATGACGCGCAAACGCGCCCCGTAGCGCAGCCAACCTCTCGCCCGCCCAGATCCGTCGAGGTGACCCGGCGGAGTCCTGACTGCGCACCCGCGTCTCAGTGCCCTCGGCGCTAGGTTTGAGTGCGCCACGGCGTTCGAGCTCCTGCTCGAGGCGCACTTCAAATGCCGGGCTCATCGCGGGAGCGAGCGCACGCACGTCATCGCGCAGCTCCCGCCACGCACGTGCGTCCGGGCGCTCGGACTCACCACGAAGCGCAGCCTCCAGCTCCGCGGCCCAAGCCTCCTGGCCGGGCAACGGCTCATCAGCTGGGAACGGAACGATCCTCATGCGACCTCCTCGTGGCCGGCTTGGGCACTGTGCTCGCGCAGTCGCGTGAGCGCACGGTGAAGGCGCGTGCCGGCGTTGGACTCGCTGATGCCCAGGGCACGTGCAAGCTCACTGTTAGAGAGTTGACCGTGGAACTTCAGTAGTACGAGCTCACGCTCGCGAAGCGGCAACGATGCGAGCGCATCGAGCACCGTTGCCCGACGCTCCACATCCTCGAGCACGTCACCGGAGGCCCGATCGTCTACAAGATCCTCCCTCAGGCCGTAGCTGCTCCTTCGCCTTCTTTGACGCAGCTCGTCCAAAGCCGCGTTGCGAGCAATCGAGAACAGCCAGGCGCGCGGGTTCCCGCGCCGACGATCGAAACGCGAACGCGAACGGTAGAGCCGCTCGAATGCGAGCGCGGTGAGATCCTCAGCCGCCGAGCGGTCGCCCAAAAGAGAGATCAGATACCCATGGACATCCGCGGCGCACTCCCTGAAAAGGGCCTCAAACGCGCCAGAGTCGAGGATGCCCTGGCGAGATGTCGCCGCGGTCCGCAACGATCGCTGCTCGGAAGAGGGCACGGGAGTGCTCATCAGCCTAACTACGACGCCGACGGCACTCCATCACAAACCATCCAGCTTTGCTGGCCACAAGCTCCGGCGCGCCAGCGCTCTCCCGGCCGAGCGAGCGTCCTCAATAGCCGCGCTTCGGCGTCTGTCGCGCCTGAATCTCGATGTGAACCGCTCCGGAGCTCTTGGAGGCCGGTTCGCTGTGTGGGCGCGGTCGTGATTAGAACGCGCGCGCCTTGGGTATCTATCCAGCCAGCCAGACTGGTGCCGGCCAGGGAGACCGGAGGATGGGATCGAGCCTCTGCGTGTGCGCGTGGCGTGCGGACGAGTGGCTGCGTGCTAATCGAGCGAGTGGAGGGGCGTCGAATCGTGAATGGGGCGGGAGAGGGTTGTCGCGTGGCGGCAAGGTCAGTGCTTGGATGTCGTGTCCGGACGGGTTTCATCTCTGCGCTCGCGGTGTGCGTCGTTAGTCTCCTCGCGGCCGCGAGCGCGTCCGCCTTCAGCGCGCACGGGAGCGTCGAACAGGCGTATGTCACCGGCTTGGCGGCGAACGCTCAGATGTCCCTGCTGAAGTCGAGCGGCGCAACCGTCGCTACGGAGAACGCCGACTCGCTCGGGGGGCTGCTGTTCCGGAACGTCAAGCCGGGAACCGGCTACCGCGTTCGCCTGACCTCGAACGGGGAACTCTCGGAACCCATCACCGTCCACACGGACGCCGCGGCGCCGTGGGATCCCAGCATCTACAACCAGGAAATCTCCGACAACGGCTACACGTATCTGACGACGCGTGACGGCACCCAGCTGGCGATCGACGTGCACCCGCCGACCAGCCCGGCGGGCGAGCCTGGCGTGCCGTCGGAATTCCACTTTCCGACACTGCCGATCGAAGGCTTGCCGCCGACGAGCTACACGCCGCCGTATCCGACGCTGATCGAGTACTCGGGCTACGGGTACGCGAATCCGGCCGGCCCGGAAAACGGTATCGCCGTGCTCGCCAACCTGATGGGATTCGCGGTCGTCGACGTAAACATGCGGGGGACCGGCTGCTCGGGCGGCGCCTACGACTTCTTCGAACCGCTGGAGAATCTCGATGGCTACGACGTGATCGAGACGATCGCGAAACAGCCGTGGGTGCTCGGCCACAAGGTAGGCATGATGGGCATCTCCTATGGCGCGATCAGCCAGCTCTTCACGGCGCAGACAGAGCCCCCCGACCTCGAGGCGATTGCGCCGCTGTCAACGATCGACGCAACGGCGACGACGCTCTACCCCGGTGGCGTCCTCAATACCGGCTTCGCGGTGAAATGGGCCGAAGAACGCCAGCAGAACGCCGAACCGGCAACGGGTCCCGGCCACGGCCAGGCGTGGGCATACAAGCGGATCGAAGAAGGCGACAAGACGTGCGAAGAAAACCAGGCCCTCCACGGAGAGGCGACCAACCTGCTGCAAAAGATCAAAGAAAACGCCTACTACAATCCGTCGGTCGCCGACCCGCTCGACCCGGTCACGTTCGTTGACAAAATCAACGTGCCGGTATTCATGGCGTGCCAGTGGGAGGACGAGCAGACCGGTGGCCACTGTGCCGACCTCGCCCAGCATTTCACGGACACCGACAAGAAGTGGTTCACGTTCACGAACGGCGCGCATATCGACTCGCTCGATCCAGCCACCTATGACCGATGGTATGACTTCTTGGAGCTCTACGTCGCGCACAAAGCACCGATCGAAGACTCGGCGGTCGTAAAAGCCGCAGCCCCGGTCATCTACCAGGAAGCGATGGGGCTCCCCAAAGAAGACCTAGTCACGCTGCCGCTGGACCCAATCCAGGAGCAGCCGACCTACGAATCGGCGCTCGCCGAATTCGAAAAGCTCCCCGAGATACGGGTTCTGTTCGACAACGGTGCCGGTGAATCACCGATCGGCACTAAGACCGCCGGTAATCCGTACCCTGGATTCGAACAGTCGTTCTCCGAATTCCCCGTACCCGGCACAGAAGCTCGCACTTGGTATTTCGGACCACACGGCACGCTCAACGAACAGCCTGCAACGAGCAAAGGTGTCGACTCGTACACCTCGAATGCGAATGCACTGCCGCTGACGGATTACTCGGGCAACACCGGCACGGGTGGGCTCTGGAGCGATGCCTCCAAGTGGGAATGGAACTGGGAGCAGAGCCCGGGAGGCTCCGCCGTGTCCTATCTGTCGACGCCGCTTGGCGCCAACACCGTCGCCGTCGGCGCCGGAGCGGTCCACGTCTGGGTCAAAGCATCGACTCCGAACGTCGACCTGATGGCCACGGTCAGCGAAGTGAGTCCCGAAGGCAACGAGACGTTCGTTCAGAACGGCTGGATACGGGCGAGCGAGCGCAAGCTCGCCAAGAACTCGAACAACATGTTCGAGCAGAGCCCGACGCTGCTCCAGCCGATTCCCACGTTCCGCGAACGCAATCTCCGGCCGCTCAGCCCGAGCAGCTTCTTCCCGGTGGTCATCCCGCTGTACTTCGAGGGGCACGCGTACCGCGCGGGCTCACGCATCAGGCTCACGATTGCCGCACCCAACGGAACGCAGCCGGTGTGGTCGTTCGGTCAGACAGAACCGGCGGGTAGCACTTCGGACGTGGAAATCGCGTTCTCGCGTGGGAGGACGTCGAGCCTAATCCTTCCGATCGTGCCCGGCGTGAGCGTTCCCACTGAACAGCCCGCGTGCCCGAGCTTGCGCAACGAGCCCTGCCGTGCCTACCAGCCATTCGTGAACAACGGCTCCTGACGTCGGCTCGTGTCGGCTTCCGGCCAAAACGGGCGAGCTGAATATCGCGGGCGGTAGGCACACAGAATTCTACGACCGGAAGTCGGAATGCGTTATAGTGGTTAGAGCGCTCGGTGAGCCCAGCTCTTCTCGCTTTCGGGGTGACGTTGCGTATCAGGAGGGCAGAGAGGCGGTAGGCCATGGCCACCGCAACAAAGAAGCTTCACACTGCGAGACCTGTCACCCGCGGTGCGCGCGACATATCGGAGTTGCCGTCACTGGAGTTCGTTGTCTTTGGAGACAACAGCGGTAACTATCGCTGGGAGATCGTCGGGGGAAGTGGCGACAGGCTCGCTCAATCCGGGACTTATGCGTCCCACGATGATGCGGAGCGCGCCGCACGCTACGCGTTTGATGGAGCCGGTTCGGCGCGATTCGAGCCACACCGGACCGAACAGCGCTAGGGCGAGGCCGTGTGATGTCTTCGCGCAATCTCAGCTGCCCGGGTTGTCGTATCCGCGTGCGCGCAGGCGCGCCGAACGTTCATCTCTTGGAAGGTAATTGCCCGATCTGCGGGGCGACGCTGAGACCGGTCTCGTCCGCCGCGAGCGTGATGGGGTTCCGCTCGTTTGACTTGGATGCACTCTCGGAGCAAGACCTCAGCGATCCCCCGTCCACGCCCGCGGAGCCGGTCGATCTCGTTGCTCGCCGTGCTCGCCGCGAGGCTGCATCCGCGCGGGGTGATGTGGATGGCGAACGCTGGACCGATGATGGTGACAGTGTCACCAGTCGAGCGGTGGCAAGCTGGCTGACGAGGTACTGATAGCTGCGCATTACCCGGCGCACCCGGCGCACTGCGTGGTCGCGATAGCGCGGTGACCCGTCCGCTCTGGCGTCAGGCTGGACGCCCGCCATCGCGAGCATCGTCTCCGGACAGGCGACGAGCCTCGTTCTCAGCTCCCTGACGGCGAGTCTCGGCGTCCGAGGCCTGGCGGCGCGTCTCGTTCTCGGCGGCCTGGCGGCGAGCTCCGGAGTCCGATGCCTCCCGGCGCGCGTCGTTCTCGGCGGCCTGGTTTCGTGCCGCAAGCTCAGACGCTTGCC
Organism: uncultured Solirubrobacteraceae bacterium; assembly: GCA_963722435.1. GTDB lineage: Bacteria > Actinomycetota > Thermoleophilia > Solirubrobacterales > Solirubrobacteraceae > Palsa-744. The sequence continues at coordinate 1,249,048 of CAVRKZ010000002.1, forward strand.
CACGGGCGTCATTTTCGGCGGTCCGGCGGGATTCGCGTACAAGCCGAGCGCTGTCTTGCTCGTCGTCGCCAGGACTCGGTGAGCTGCCTCGAAGGCGTCTGAAGATCCTCGACATGGCCAGCTCAGTCTAGATCCCGATGGGCGTCCGCGTGGCTCGGTGCCAGTGCGGCCCGTGCCGGGGACGCTCGCGAGAACCGTTAATAGTCAACGCCGGCGGCCCACGCATGGGCGCAGGCCGCCTTGGAAGGTCAACGGCTACAGCGCCGATTGCGCCCGCTCGATGCTCTCGGCGTCGGTGACCGCCCAGCCGAGCCGCTCGATGAGCTGCGCCGCGTTGTGATCGTTGTCGAGATGTACTGAGTAGACGCTCTCATCCAGCAGCACTGGAGCAGCGTGTTGGATCGTTGGATCGGTCGTCACGATGATTCTGGCCATGAAATCTCCCTCATTGGTCTGGCGGTGATGTCGATCCACCTGCTCCTCAACAGTGGCACGCCTCCCTGAGGGCGGGGTAAGTCCGGGCACGAGAGGAGAGCAAGGACGTGGTCAGCCTCGAGCTTTAGCCGAGACCGGCGGGCTGTCCCCGGGCGGCGCTAGCATGAGACGATCCACTGCCGCTCCTCGCGCGGGTCGGTGCGCGGGTCGGTGTTTGTGCGCTCGCCCGGTCCTTCTTGACCTCTCTGCCTCGCGACCGCAGCCCTTGAGAGGCATGTGAGGAGTGCTCGTGCACGTTGTCGCTTCAAGCTCTGACCGCAGGTCGCGCCGCCGCTCGTCGGGGCATCCGCCGAGCCGCCCCGCGGGGGCGTTGCCGTCTCGGCCGACCGAGCCGTCGCTGTCTATCGCGATGCTCGCTCCGCCCTGGATCTCTGTCCCTCCGCCGGGGTACGGGGGCGTGGAGTCGGTGGTGGGCGTGCTCACGGAGGCGCTCGTCCGGCGTGGGCACGCGGTGACGCTCTTCTGCGCTGCGGGCTCTCGGTCGAGCGCGCGGGTGGTGTCCTTGCTAGAGGAGCCTCATCCAGATGAGATCGAGCGTTCGCTGTATGAGGCCGACCACGTCGCACGGGCTTTCGAGGAGATCGACATTGCCGCCGACGACGTGCGCTTTGATGTGGTTCACGACCACTGTGGCTTTACGGCACTTGCGATGGCCGACAGGCTCCAGACGCCGTTGGTGCACACCCTGCACGGTCAGTTCACCGCCAACACCACGGCCTTCTACGCGCGCCATGGGCACAAGGCGGCGCTCGTGGGGATCAGCCGCGCTCAGCTCGCGGCCGCGCCATCGGTGCTGGCCCCAGTGGGCTCGATCCCGAACCCGATCGACGTGCGGGCTTGGCCGCTTCGCGAGCACAAGGACGAATACCTGCTGTGGATTGGCAGGATGACCGCGGAGAAGGGCCCCCACCGCGCGATCGCCGCCGCCCGTGCCGCGGGTGTGCCGCTCGTCTTGGCTGGGGTCATCCAGCCCGGCCAGCAGGCGTTCTTCGACCGCCATGTCGCCCCGCACATCGACGGCCGGCGCGTCCGCTTCCTCGGCGAGGTCGGTGGGTCGCTCAAGCGCTCAGTGTTCGCAGGCGCTCGCGCGCTGCTCATGCCGATCCGCTGGAAGGAGCCGTTTGGGATGGTGATGGTCGAGGCGCTGGCCTGTGGGACCCCGGTGATCGCCTTCCCCGAAGGCGCGGCAAGCGAGCTCGTGCTCGACGGGCAGACCGGCTTTCTCGTAGAGGACGAGGGGGCGATGGCTGAGGCTGTCGGTTGGCTGCCGCGGATCGCTGCGCGGGACTGCCGCGCCTGGGTCGCCGAGTACTGCGACGTCGACGTCGTCGCTGCCGCCTACGAGCGGACCTACCGGGCGGCGGCGCATCAGCGTGCAGGGACCGTCGCGCTTGTCTGAGCGCACCCTGAGCGTCCTGGAGGGAAGCACCTTCGTCGTCGGAGACCGCCTCGGCGACGTGCGCGAGGAGGCGGGGCGCGAGCACGGCTTCTACAGCGAGGACACCCGTTTCCTCTCGCGCTGGGTCCTGCGCGTGGGCGAGGCGCCGCTCGAGCTGCTCGGCCTCGACCAGAGTGCGCACTTCGCTGCTCAGTTCTTCCTCACTCCCCGCGTCGGGCCCGACGAGCAGGCGCCGTGCTCGATCATGCGCCGCCGGCTCATCGACCATGTGTGGATGGAGGAGGTGACGGTGATCAACCACCGCCACCAGAGCAGCGAGGTGCGCGTCGTGGTGGAAGTCGACGCAGACTTCGCCGATCTCTTCGAGGTCAAGGACGGCCCGGTCGCCGAGCGGCCGGTGAGCTGCGATCACGACGATCGAACCCTCACGCTCGCCTACGAGCGCGAGGCCTTCCAGCGCTCGATCCAGATCTCCGCCAGCCGCCCGGCGGTAGTCACCCGGCACGGCTTCGCCTACGTGCTGGCGCTCAAGTCCGGTGAGCAGTGGTCGACCACCTTCACCCTCACTCCCCAGGCCGCGCAGCCGGGGACCGCGTTCACGCACCGCAGGCCGCGTGGCGCCCTCACACAGCTGAGCGTCTCCAAGTCGGCCGAGCTCGAGACGTGGCTGGCCCAGGCGCCGGTGCTGGAGGCGCAGGACGCGGCGCTGATGCGCACGTACCGCGCCAGCCTCACCGATCTCGCCGCGCTGCGGATGCACCCCGATCTCAGCGCTGGCGCGAGCCTTCCCGCAGCGGGACTGCCGTGGTTTATGGCGCTTTTCGGCCGCGACAGCCTGATCACGAGCTTCCAGGCACTGCCCTATCTCCCCGCCTTGGCGGCGACCACCCTGCGGGTGCTCGCCGCCGCGCAGTCCGAGAGCCGCGACGACTTCCACGAGCGGGAGCCGGGCAAGATCCTGCACGAGCTGCGCTTTGGCGAGCTCACTGCGCGCGGTGAACGCCCGCACTCTCCGTACTTCGGGACCGCCGACGCCACGCCCCTGTTCCTTGTCCTCCTGGACGAGTACCACCGCTGGTCGGGCGACGATGAGCTCATCCGCACCCTTGAGCCCAACGCACGCGCAGCCCTGTCGTGGATCGAGGACAGCGGGGACGCCGACGGTGACGGATATGTCGAGTACGCCTGCCGCAACCGGGCCACCGGATTGGCCAACCAGTGCTGGAAGGACAGCTGGAACGCGATCCAGTTCGCCGACGGCACACTCGCCACGGGGCCGATCGCGACCTGCGAGATCCAGGGCTATGTATACGATGCGCGCCGCCGCGCAGCCCGCCTGGCCCGCGAGGTCTGGCGCGATGATGCGCTCGCCGTGCGTCTGGAGCGCCAAGCCGCCGAGCTGCGCGAGCGCTTTCGCCGCGACTTCTGGATGCCCGAGCGCGGCTGCCATGCCCTGGCCCTGGACGGTGAGAAGCGTCAGGTTGACAGCCTGACCTCCAACATCGGCCATCTGCTGTGGTCCGGCGTTCTCGACGAGAGTGAGGCAGCTGCGACGGCCGAGCGGCTGCTCGACGAACAACTCAACTCCGGGTGGGGCGTGCGAACACTCGGCACCCACGAGGCGGGCTACAACCCGCTCGGCTACCACACGGGGACCGTTTGGCCCCACGAGAACTCGCTGATCGCAGCCGGCCTGGCGCGCTACGGCCACCACGAGGCGGCGAGCACGATTGCCTGCGCGATGCTTCGGGCGGCCTCATATTTTGAGCACCGCCTTCCCGAGGTGTTCGCCGGCTACCCGACGTCGTTGGCGTCGGTCCCCGTGGCGTTCCCGACGGCCTCGCGTCCCCAAGCATGGGCCGCCGGCACACCGCTGCTGCTGCTGAGCACGCTGCTCGACATCCACCCTGGGCGCACGCACGCAGACGTCGAGCTCCCATACAACATTGGGCATGTGGGCTTGCGCTCTCAAAGGGACTACTGTGAGCATCATGGATGATGATGCGATTCGTGCTCTGGTAACGCGGCTGGCACGTCCTCATCCCTCCGGCGGAGACGTCATCGAGCGCTCCGTGATCCTCGCCGAGGGTGCCGACTCCGCCGATGTCATCGCGTGGATCACAGCCCACGCTGGGACTCCTGAGGCGAGCGCCGTCCGCGCACCGAGACGTGGTCTGCACGGCCCCCAGCTGACTGCAAGCGGCGGAGCCGGAGCCTCGAGACCCCCCCGTTACGTGCTCCCGCCCGGCGCGCTCTCCTGACCCGCCCGCTGGCGAGCCGGCGCTCACTGGGGCGCAGTCGCGCCCAGCTCGCGTTCCAGCGCTAGGACCTCGGCGCTCATCGCCTCCGCGAGCGCGAGCATCGCCGAGCGCGGACGCACCATCACGGTCATCTCGTCGATCAGCCCGTCCTCACCGGTATGGAGGAAGTCACAGCCTTGTAGCTCGCGCTCGCCCACGCGCGCCCTGAACACCAGCGCATGGTCAGCTGCCCCCTCGCCACCGATCTCGCGTTCGTAGTGGAGGTCCTCGAAGACGCGCGTGACGGCCCGCAGGATCAGGGCGAGCGCCTCGCGCCCGTGGTAGGGGCGAAATACGACGGGGCTCTTGAACACGACCTCCGGCGAGAACAGCTCGAGCGCGCCATCGGTGTCGCCTGCCTCGACTGCTCGGCGGAACGGATGCATGGCGTGACCTTTCTGTCGGGATTGTGCGAGGCCGGCGAGGGCGGGCCTTGGTGCGATCACCACACGGTAGCCCGCTTGGGCAGCTGGGATGCGCCCGCGCGCACGGGCGGCCGGCCCCCTCGCCTGGACTTCGCCCGTAGAAACGTCCAGAATCTCCTACGGGATCGCGGGTACAGGGACCTGTCGTCCGAAGAGAACGACATGAAGCTGCCCGAAAAGGGCAGCCTGGCACCCCAAGTGGCCCGGTCTGCGCCAGCAGACGGAAGGAGCCTGACATGGATGGCCTCCAGACAGACCTAGCGACGATCGAGCGACTCGACGCGATCGAGCAACTCGAGCCCGCGCAGCGACCTGCGGACCTCGTCACCGATCGCCGCCGCAGGATCACGCGCAAGCGCATGCAAGACGTCGCGCTGCGGTGCGTGTCCTCGGGCTACCTGGCCGGCGAGTGCTCCTGCCGCGCGACGATCCCCGCCGGCGTGGTCAGCGCCGCCTGGGCTCGCGAGCAGCGCTCCGGAGCGGCTGGAGATCGGTTCTTCCACTTCGCCTGGGAGGGCGAGGTGTGGCTTGCGTACGCGCCGCGGGACGGTTGCGTGCGCGGCGTCTACTGCCCCAGGCACAGCGCGGAGCGTGACCGTCGCTACGGCCTCGAGGCCGCTGCCTAGCAGCACGCATGGCTCGCTTTCTCGCCACACGCAAGGCGCGCATCGGTGTCGGCGTCTACGTAGTAATCCTCGCGATGGTCCCGGCGACCTTCGCCTACTGGACCAGCACAGGCGAAGGGGCGGGCGTGGCCGTGTCGAACCACGCGAGCGCTCCGTTCGAAGTGACGAGCAGCCCGACTGAAAACCTCAGCCCGGGCGCCAGCGCGCCGGTCACGGTGGATGTGAAGGACGCGGACGCGAATCAGCGCGAGTATCTGACCCGGCTCGAAGTCGAAGTCGGGGAACCCTCGGTGGCGGCATGCAAGCGTGAATGGTTCGAAGTCACGCCTACCTCGCAGGAAGCGCAGGTCCTGGTCGCACCCGGCGAAATCAAGGAATACACGCTCAGCCTGAGGATGAAGGAAGAACCAGTCGTCAACCAGAACGCGTGCAGGGGCGCCTTGATCCCCTTGCACTACAGAGCCTCCTAGCAAAGGCAACCTCGAAAGTCGCGTGCAGAGCTAGAGCCGCGCGCGCTAGCGCGCCGCCACGCGCAGCAGCACCGTGCCGTCCCCAGGGACCTCGGCTGCGATCTTGCCCGTAGTGGTGGCGCTCGTGTGCGTCCAGACGTTGCGCACGCTGTAGCTTGGCGCCGCCGGCAGGCCTGCCGCGCTCGCCGTCGTCTCGATCGCAATCGCGCTGGAGCCGCGGTTCAGCAGTGCGAGCGCCCGCGAGCCTCCCACGAGCGGCTTGACCCACACCTCGCCGTTGCCGGACGCGGACAGCAGTCTGCCCTGCACGCCCGCGGGGTCCTGGTCGATCGCGATCACTTCGCCGTTCTCCACCGCTTCGAGGCTCGCGCGCCCGATTTTCTCGAGGTTGTCGCTGATCATCAGCGGCGCCGCGAGCATCGCCCACATGCTGAACTGGCTGCGAAACTGCGTCGCGCTCATGCCCTGGTCGGGCGCCAGATAGTCAGGATCGTTCCAGTGCCCGGGCCCCGCTGCCTGCGGCGCGGCGGCGTCGGCGTCCATGTTGCGCAGCACGTCGGAGAAGCTGACGTTCCCCGGCAGCCCCACGTCGGTGTCCGTGCGCCAGCTGTTGCCCACCGTCGGCCCGAATGTGTATGAGGAGAAGGCCGATTCGTCGAGCAGCGGCCTGCCTTCGCCGTACTGTTCGGGCTGCAGGAAGTCGCAGATCGACAGCAGCATCGGGCGGTGGCTCGAGTTCTCGGCGATCGCCTCGTGAAAGGCCGAGTACGCGGCCTGTGGGTTCAGGCCGTCTTCGGAGCCGCCGCAGAAGTCGACCTTGACGGCGTCAAAGCCCCACGCGGCGAACGTGTTCGCGTCCTGCTGGTAGTGGCCGTAGCTGCCCTGTCCGGCGCCGCCACAGCCGTCGGGCCCCGCGTCGGTGTACAGGCCCACTTGGAAGCCGGCGGCGTGCAGCGTGCGCGTCAGCCACGCGAGGCCGTGCGGCCACTGTGCTGAGCTGACCGTGATCTGCCCATTCGCGGCGCGCGTGCCGTGCCACCAGCCGACGTCGAGCCAGATCAGCCGGTAGCCGCGCTTTTGCAGGCCGAGCGTGATGAGCTCGCTCGCCTGCTGCAGGACCGTGGCCTCGCTGTACTCTCCTCCGAGCGCGAAGTACGTGTCCCAGCCCATGTAGGGGGTCGCCGCGAGGATCGTCCCCGAGGCCTGTGCCGATGGCGCCGGGGCGAGCGCCATCGAAAGCCAGGCGGCGAGCACGAGCCAGACAGTGCGCGCGAGCCAGACGGTGCGCGCGGCGCGAAGGCAGCGGCCGGCGCGCTCACAGCCAAGGTGGCCAGGATGGCTAGCGGCGATGCAGCGCATGGGTCGCCGTGGCGCGTGCCGAGGGGCTGAGGGTGATCAGCTGCTGGGCAAGCTGCGCCTGGATCACGCCGATCACCGTCCCCGCCACATACACGTAGGCGCTGAAGTGCCCGTGCGCCGAAAGCAGTCGCCTGCCGGTCGTGCCGAGCGTCGCCGTGAGCGTCGTGCGCGCACCCGCCGACAGATGCACGTGGGCGCTCGCTAGCGTCACCGTCGCGTGGCGCAGGCCCGCCGCCCGACCTCGGTGGCCGGCTTGCACGCGCGCGGCGAGCCCCACGATCTTCTTGCCGTCGAGCGTCTCCACCACGCTCACGCGCAGCGCGACCGTGCAGCCGCCGCTGGCATGCGCCGAGCAGCTCACCGGAACGCTCACCTTCGCGCCCTTGAACGTCGCCCTGCCCACCGCCGTCTCCCCGGCCGAGACCGGCGCGCCACCCATGGGGATCGTCACGAACGCGCTCTTGACGGTGAGGCTGCCGCCACCGTCTGTCGCCGTCACCTCGCACTGGAGGTGATGGCCGCTGTCCTGGCCCTTCACCGTGTATGTCGAGGCTTCCGCGTTGGGGATCGGGATCTGATCGCGAAGCCACCCATAGCTCACCTGCGCGACGGTGCCTGCAGGGATGTTGGCGTGACAGGTGAGCCTCTGTCCGACCGCCGGCGTGCCGCTGATCGTCGGGTTCGCCCTGATCAACGCAACCGCCGAGGAGACGGCCGTCGTGAAGGCTTCGTCGGCCCCAGCCCCAGTCCCCGCGGGGCTCGTGGCGGTGACGCGATAGTGATAGACGGTGTTCGGCGCGAGCCCGCTGAGCTGCGCCGAGACTTCCTGGGGACCGGCGAGCGCGCCCGGCAAGAGCGCGCAGGGGATCGCTTGCGAATAGGGCACCGCGGTGCCGTATTCGAACGTGCAAGCGCCGAGCACCGCGTCGTTGGGGGCGACGATGCCCGCGAGGACGGCGCTCGCGGCGCTCACCTCACTCGGTCGCAACGTCGTCGCGCCGGGTGCCGGCACGCGCGCTGACAGCGAGCGTCCGCCGGCGTCCACCGCCAGGCAGAAGCCGCCCGCCAGGCAGGCGACGCCGCTGAGCGACTCGCCGGAGTCCACCGGCGAGGTCGGCCATTCAGGCGTGGAGCTCGTCGCGTTGTCGCTCGCAAACGCTTCACCGTTGTCGCTGACTGCCACGCACATGCCGGAGCTCGCGCACGAGATGCCCGTAGGCTCGGAGCCCACGAGCGGTGTCAGCGTCCACGATGGCGACGCCGACCCAGGATCGCTCGAGGCGAGCGTCCTGCCGGCCGCATCGACCGCCACGCAGAGCGTCTGCGGGCCCGGCGCAGGCGCGACGCAAGAGACCGCCAGCACGGCGCTGACGTCGAGGTCCTGTTCGTGCCACTGCGCGCGTGTGCCCGTCGGGTCGGCGCTCGTGATCACTTCGCCCGCTTCATCGACGGCCGCGCACACGGCGGCGGGCGAACACGACACTCCCCTCCACTTGTGCGAGGAGCCGAAGCTCGCCTCGCTCCACTCCCCGGATTGCGGCGCGCCCGTGCTCCACACGTTGCCGGCGTCGTCGACCGCGACGCACAGCGAGGCGCTCGGGCAGGAGACGCCCGTCAGCGCCGAGGCGCCTTCGATGTGCTGTTTGGGCCAGAGCTCCCCGGACGCCGGCGCGGTGCTCACGAACGCGTTGCCGTGGCCATCGACGGCGACGCACAGTTCCGAGGGGGCGCACGAAACCGCGTTCAGCGGGGCTCCGCTGGTGTCGATCGCCGCTTCGCGCCACGACGGACTCGAGGCCGTCGGTTCAGAGCTGCTCAGGGCATACCCCTGCCTGTCCACCGCCACGCACAGCGATTCCGAGGCGCAGGAGACCGCGCTCGGCGCACGGCCCGAGTCGAACGTCCTCGGTGCGGACCACGCGAGCGCCGGCGCGGCCTGCGCGCTCGCCGTCCAAGCGGCGAGCGACCAGACGAGTGCCAGGGCGAGCGCCAGAGCCCCACGCAGGGCCCGCGCGAGGGCTCTGGGGGTTTGCGGCTTGCGGTCCCTAATGAACGCGCAAACCCGGCACGCGGCAAAGTGTTGCGGTTGCAGAAGCTGTGGGCATGCTAGAAACCCCGCGTGAAGGACTCGCAAGGACGCCCGCCGAGCCACCGGCGCGCAGCGGGGCTCGTGCGGGCCTACCGGCGCATACGAGCGCGCGCGGCGAGGGCGCGCGCAGGGGCTGCTCGACCGCGCGCAGATGCCGAGCGCGCGGTCGGCCGCTCGGCCTCGCGCGATTCGCTGCTCGCGCGCCTGCCCAACGGCGGCGTGTGCGCCGAGGTCGGAAGCTGGAAGGGAGACTTCGCCGCGAGCATACTCGCGCGCCTGCAGCCCGAGCGCCTCTACCTCATCGACCCTTGGGAGTATCGCGGTGAGAGCGCCTACGAGCATTCGATGTACGGCGGCGACAGCCCCGATGGTCAGCGCCAGATGGAGGAGATCTACAACGGCGTGCTCGCGCGCTTCAGCACCGAGATCGCGCGCGGGCAGGTGATCGTCCTGCGCATGCGCTCGAGCGACGCGGCCACTCAGCTCGGCGAGGATTCCCTCGATTGGGCCTACATCGACAGCGACCATACCTATGAGTCGGTGATCGCCGACCTCGAGAGCTTCTCTCGCGTCGTCAAGCCGGGTGGGCTGATCGCCGGCGACGACTACGGGGAGAGGGGTTGGTGGGGTAACGGTGTCACCAGAGCCGTCGACGAGTTCGCCGCCTCTGAGCGCTGCGGAGGGCCCGAGATCGTGGGCTCGCAGTTCCTCTTCACCCGCAGCTAGCGTCCTCAGGACACCAGGCCCCTCAGGATTCGATCGTCACGAGCGTGCCGATGGTCGTGTAGGGCCACTCCTCGGCCGCGGCTTCCAGCGGCAGCTCCACGCAGCCGAGGCTCTGCGGCGTCCCGAAGGAGGCCCGGTCGAAGTTGTGCAACGCGTCGCCGCCGTTGAAGTAGCTGATCCATTTGATGCCCGGGTCTTCGTAGTGAGAGCCGTCGGGGTTGGTGCCGCTCATCGTTCCTTCGGGAATGTGCTCGAACACGGGGAAGGTCCCGAGTTCGGTTTCCGCGCCGGAGATGCCGGTGTTCGCAGGCGAGGTCTCGACCGTGCGCCCCGCGCTCCACAGCGTCATCGTCTCGGGGATTTCGCGGTGCACGTAGACGTAGCTGTACGGTTCGGTCAGCCGCCTGCCGGCGAGCACGTAGCGCAGCAGCGCGCTCCACACGGACGGGCCGGCTTCGCCGTCGACGGTCAAGCCGACGCTGTTCTCGAACTTCATCACCGCGCCCTTGGTGACGATGTTCCACTGCCCGGGGCTCCACAGCGCCTTCAGCGGCCCAGGTGTGTCGTGGTAGCGCCAGCTGAAGCTGCCCGCCGGCGGGTCGACGGCCGCTTGCGCTTGCGCGCCCGGCGTGTGCGCGACGACCGCCCCGTGTGGGTGCCAGTCGACCGGCAGGTAGCCGCTCTCGGCGAGCAGCTGCTGCAGGCGCATCGTCGAGCCTTCCGGCACCGCCCATTCGATCTGGCTGGTCGCGCGCAGTCGCGCGCCCGTACCCGCCGTGACGGCGACCGCGCGCGGCAGCTCTATGCGAACGCTCGAGCCGAGCGGCGCGCCGAAGCCGGAGGGTCTGAACACGAGGGTGTGGGTGTTGACTTCACTCCATCTCCCCGTGACGCCTCCCGAGACGCGCGGACGCGATTCGCCGAGCGCTTCGCCGACCGTCTTGGAGAAGGTCAGATAGATCGGAGCAGAGGGAGAGATGGCGTCGCCGGCGGCCGGGATCGTCGCCATCACAGGCGAGCTCGAGGGGGGAAACCAGCTCACCTGCGTCGGCGGACCGAGTGTCTCCCATGGGCGTGGTGCGGCCGATATCTCCGTCGCACCTGTCGCCGTCTGGTGGCCGAGCGAGACCGTCCGCTGGGCGTCGCCGCTGAGCGTGCGGCGCACGACACCGTGTGGTCCCCCGTAGTAGGAGACGGCGCTCACAGGCCGGTCGAAGCTCACGGCCACTGCAGAGCCTGTGGGCACGGTCATCCAGCGGTTCGTCACCTGGGCGATCGGCGCGTGCAGCGAGAGCGCCACCGTGTGTTCGCTGCCGAGCGCCCAGCCGATCCATCCGGGCCGGCGGACGGCGACCTCGACCGAGACGACCTCGCCGGGCGTGAGCTGCTTCAGCGGCGTCAGACGGTCACCTTCGATCATCAGCGGGATGCTGTGGCCGCCCGGCCCGAAGGCGGCGATGTGCTCGATCTTGCCGCCCAGCGGCTGCACGCTCACGCGAGCCAGCGCCGTGGGGTCGCTCGCGAGCGTCGCGCCCGAGAACAGCAGCGCCGCCAGCGCCAGCGCGAGCAGCACGACCACCACGCCGACCGTCACACCGAGCAGCGTGCGCTTCCATCCATGTGCAATTGGTACGGCGCCGCCGCGAGCGGACCCAATCGCCATCGCTAGAGCATAGGGACGAATCGGACAAGTCTGCGCAGCAGCCCCGCGGTCGTCTGTGCTCGGCGCGCGCGCTCGGGCGCCGGCACGAGCGCGCCGGCCGCCAGGCACACGAGCAGGAAGCCGGTGGCCATCGCGAAGGTCTCGGTGAAGCCGGTCACCGTGGGCTCCCCGTGGGCTACGTGAGCGGCGATGAACGTCGCCGAGAGCTGGCCGCCGAGGGCGCCGCCGAGTGTGCGCATGACCGTGTTCATGCCGCTCGCCACGCCCGTCTGGTGGCTCGGGACGGCCTGCACGATGAGGTTGCCGAGCGCGGCGAACGCGAGGCCGATGCCGACGCCCAGAAGCGCGGCGGCGATCAGCAGGTCGTAGGGATGGCGATGATCGAGTGAGAGCAGCGCGAAGGAGGCGCACGTGAAGGCCGTCCCCACGATCAGCGCAGCGCGCGAGCCAAAGCGCGCCGAGATGCGACCCGCGAACAGGCCCAGGAGCGTCATCCCGATCGTCGAGGGCAACAGGTACAGACCGGAGACGACCACCGAGGCGCCGAAGCCGAAGCCGGTGCTCCGGGGCAGCTGTGCGAACTGCGGGAAGACGATGAACGACGCGTACATGCCGGCGCCGAGCAGGAAGGCAGAGAGATTTGTCGTCCACACGCCGCGCACGCGCATCATCGACATGTCGATCAGCGGGTCGCTGCTGCGCGTCTCGACCGCGATCCACGCGACGCACACGGCGAGCCCAGCGGCGGTCAGCCCGAGCGCCCTGGCCGAACCCCAACCCCAGCTCGTCGTCTCGCTGATCGCCACCAGCACCGTGCAGATGCCGAGCGTCATCAGCGCGGCGGCCAGCCAGTTGATGCGTCCCGGCACGCGCACCGGCGACTCGGGTATGAACCTCCACGTCGCGAGCGCCGCGACCAGCGTGGCGACGAGCGGCAGCCAGAACAGCCAGTGGTAGTTCAGGTGCTCGACGATCACCCCCGAGAGCACGATCCCGATCCCCGCGCCGACGCCGAGGATCGCCGACAGCAGGCCGATGCTCCCGGCGACCTTCTCTCGTGGGAACTCATCGCGCACGATCCCGAAGGCGAGCGGGAAGATGCCGCCGCTGGCGCCCTGGATGAAGCGCCCGAGGACGATCACGTCCAGTGAGCTCGAGAGCGCCGACAGCAGCGTGCCCGCCGCGAGGATCAACAGCGTGATCAGCAGCAGGCGCTCCTTGCCGTACATGTCGCCGAGGCGGCCCAAGATCGCCGTGCCGACGGACGCCGAGAGCAGGTAGGCGGTCAACAGCCAGACGATCTGCGTCTCGCTCGCGTGCAGCGCATGCTGGATCGTCGGCAGCGCTGGCACCACCGAGGAGCTCAGCATCGCGTACGCGCCACCGGCGAGTGACAGCACCGCCAGGATCAGCGTCGGATGCGTGCGCTGTGTGCTCGTCGGGGTCATGTTGCGCTGGTCGGGCCCGCGGGTAGAGCACTCTCCGATGGCGCCGTGCGATCACATTAGCGGCTGCTCTGCAACGGCCCGCGCTAGAATGCTTGCTGGCAAGCAAATAATATTAAAATATATGTGTTGAAAGTGGCGTCGACTGCGGCAGAGAGAGCGAAGGGAGCTGGGAGCGACCCCGTGCCGGCGGAGGCGAGCGAGCGCCTGCGCGCGGTGATCGGTCGCCTCTCGCGACGCCTGCGCCCCACGCTCGCCGGGTCGGGACTGACGCCGTCGCAGACCTCGGTGCTGTTCACGGTCGTGCGTCTCGGCCCGATCGGGCTGTCCGAGCTCGCGGCGGTCGAGAGCCTGAACGCGACGATGCTCTCGCGCATCGCTGCGCAGCTGTGCGAGAGCCGCCTGATCGTGCGCTCGTGCGACCCGAACGACCGCCGCCAGGCGAGGCTCGAGCCCACGGCGGCGGGCCGGCGCATGCGCGAGCGCATTCACCGTGAGCGCACGAGCGCGCTGAGCGCTCACGTGCAGGCCCTCGAGGAGAGCCAGCGCCAGGTCCTGTGGGAGGCCTTGCCCGTGCTCGAAGAGCTCGCCGAGCGCCTCCCCGATCCGCGCGCCGCGGCCCGTCGAGCGGCTCCTGGCGGGCGGGCCTCCGGCGGTCCCGCACCGAGCGGGCGATGAGGCGCCTTCAGGGCGTCGGGCGCGTGACCTTCGCGGCGCTCGCCGCGCCCAACTACCGGCGCTACATCGCCGGGCAGTCGGTGTCGCTGGTCGGCACGTGGATGCAGATGGCGGCGCAGTCCTGGCTCGTGCTCACCATCACCGGCTCCGCCACCACGCTCGGCGTGATCGTCGCCCTGCAGACGCTGCCGGTGCTCGTGCTCGGCCCCTACGGCGGCGTCGTCGCCGATCGCATCGACAAGCGGCGTCTGATGCTCGCGCTGCAGGTGGCGATGGGCGTGCAGGCGCTCGTGCTCGGCGTGCTCACGATCACGGGCGCCGTGCGCCTGTGGGAGATCGCCGCGCTGGCGATGCTGCTGGGCCTCAACAACGCCTTCGAGAACCCCGCGCGCCAGTCGTTCATGCTCGAGATGGTCGGCGCCGAGAGCCTGCGCAACGCGGTCAGCCTCAACTCCGTGCTCGTAAACGTCGCCCGCGCGATCGGTCCGGCGCTCGCCGGCGTGCTCATCGCCACCGTCGGCGAGGGCCCCTGTTTTCTGGCGAACGCGGCCAGCTTCGTGGCCGTCGTGTTCTCGCTGGCCACGCTCGATCGCAGCGCGATCGTGCCCAGCCCTCCAAGCGGTCGTGAGCCGGGACAGCTGCGCCAGGGGCTGCGCTACGTCGCGCGCACTCCCGAGCTGGGAGTGCCGCTGATGATGATGGCGCTCGTGGGCGCGCTCGCCTACGAGTTCCAGGTCTCGCTCCCGGTGATGGCGCGAGAGGGCCTGCACGCGGGGGCCACCGGCTTCGGCTTCATGACCGCCGCGATGGGCGTCGGCGCCGTGCTCGGCGGCCTGCTCGTGGCCAGCCGTGGCAGGACCGGCCTGCCCACGATCGTGCTCGCCGCGAGCGGCTTCGGCGTGTTCCTGGCACTCGCCGCGCTCGCGCCGAGCCTGCCCACGGAGCTCGTCGCGCTCGCGCTCGCCGGCGCTGCGAGCATCTCCTTCATGTCCACCTGCAACTCGACCCTGCAGCTGAGCGCCGAGCCGAGCATGCGCGGGCGCGTGATGTCGCTGTGGTTTGTCGCCTTCCAGGGCTCCACGCCGATCGGTGGGCCGATCATCGGCTGGGTGATGGCGCAGGCCGGCGCACGCGCCGGTCTCGGCCTCGGCGCGCTCACGTGCGTGGTGGCGGCCGTGCTCGGGCTGCTCGTGCTGCGACGCCACTCCGCAGGCCCGCTGCGCGCCAGCTTCGCGGCGGGCGCACCGCAGTAGCTCCCGTGCCCGCTGGCGCCGATCGCCGCAGCGCGCCCGTCGAGGTGCTCGTTCGCTGGGCACGCGATGAGCGTGACCTGCAGGGAGCGTTCGCCGTGCGCGAGAACGTGTTCTACGGCGAGCAGGGGGTGCCGCGCGAGCTGGAGCTCGACGGGCGCGACGCCGACGCGCGGCACGTGGTCGCGCTCGACCCGGGCGATGGGCGCGTGATCGCGACCCTGCGCCTGTTCTTCGATCACGATGTGGCGAAAGTCGGGCGTGTCGCCGTCGAAGCTCCATGGCGCCGGCGCGGCATCGCCTCGCGCATGCTCGCCCTCGCGATCGAAGCGGCGCGCGAGCGGGGCGCCGCGCGCGTGCGGCTCGCCGCCCAGCTCGCGGCGAGCGAGCTCTATAGCCGCGCCGGCTTCCAGGTCGACTCCGAGCCCTTCGAGGAGGCGGGCATGGCGCACGTGTGGATGGCGCTCGCGCTCGACGGCGTGCAAGCGCCGGAGTAGCTCCGTGCGCTCACCATGCGCACGGCGCCCGCTCTCGCGCGCGGGTGTCCTCGCGGCGAGCGCCTGCGTGGCCGTGCTCGCGCCGTGCGCCGAAGCGCCCGCAGGACCGTACGACAGGCCGGGCGTGAGCCACAACGAACAGTGCATCGCCACGGCCGGTGGCGCGGGCGTGCCCGTGCGCGACCTCGACGGCCGCCAGCTGCAGACCTTGGCCGGGCCCGTGAGCGATCCTCCCGAAGCACGCGAAACGTGCGCCTCGCGCCCCGGCGTGCGCCTCGAGGGCATCGAGGCCGTGCGCGCCGGCGCCCTCTCGATGTACTACAGCTGGCCGCTGGAAGGCGGCGCGCAGGCGCCGGGCTTCATCGCCGCCGCCGAACTCGCTGGCGCGCCATCGCTCGACGGCGCCGACGCCGCCGGCAACGGCTCACCCGCGCCCCCCGCGCCGGGGGAACCAGCCTACGCCGTGACGCCCGAAGACATCGCCTCGGTGCAGCGCTATCGCGGTCCCGGCGGCGGGCGCTGGTACACCTACTCGGTCTACGGACGCCCGCTCGGCGCCGCCGCCTTCGCGCTCTTGAGCTGGAGCTGGGTCGACGTCGGCGGCGGCGGCATCGCCCGGGCGGCGGTCTCCGCCGGCGAGCTCTTTCACCCCGCGCGCGTGCAGGCGATCACGCTCGCGAGCTCGGCCGGCGAAGGCCAGCCGCCCAACGGCACCGTCACGGTCCGCTACGGCTACGTGGAAACGGGCAGCGAGCGCCTGTACGGATGGATGGTCAGCGCGCACACGTTCGGCGGGCTCTGCTACGACCACATGGCCTACGCCGGCGGTGGCGCGCCGCTGAGCGGCACGCTGTGCCCCGAAGGCGCGCTCGCGAACTCGATCGGCGACGGCCTCGCCTGGGGCTAGGCGTGTGCCGTCTCCGGTGCGCCCTCCGGCGCGGGCTCGGCCAGCGAGACGCCGGCCGCGGCATAGGCCTCCGGCATGTCGAGCGTCTCGGCCGCGAGCAGCGCGTGCGCGAGGCCCTCGAGCTGCTCGCGATGATCTTCGAGCAGCTGCGTCACCTCGTGATGGGCGTCCTCGACCAGCCGGTGCACCTCTTCGTCCACGAGCCGCTGGGTCGCCTGCGAGGTCTCGCTGATCCCCGGCAGCAGCGGGCCCTGGCCGTCTTCGCCCAGCACCGCGACCGGTCCGATCGTCGCGCTCATGCCCCAGCGCCCGACCATCTGGCGCGCGATCTGCGTGAGCTGCTGGATGTCGGACTCGGCCCCCGTGCTGATCGCCCCGAACACGACCTCTTCGGCGACGCGCCCGCCGAGCGCCACGTTGATCTTGGCCTGCAGCTCCTCCAGCGAGTATGAGACCCGGTCTGCGTCGGGCGTCGAGAGCGTCACTCCCAAGGCCATGCCGCGGGGGATGATCGAGACCTTGCGCACGGGGTCGGCGCCCGGCGTGAGCATCCCGACCAGTGCGTGGCCTGACTCGTGGAAGGCCGTGCGCTCGCGGTCGGCCGGCGAGAGCAGGATGCCGCGCGGGGAGCCGAGCATGATCTTCTCGAGCGAGTCAGTCAAGTCGGCCATTTTGACCTTCTTGTGCCCGCGACGAGCGGCCAGCAGGGCGGCCTCGTTGGCGAGGTTGGCGATGTCCGCGCCGACCATGCCGGGCATGCTGGACGCCAGCGCCTCGAGGTCTACGTCGTCGTCCAGCGGGATCGAGCGCGTGTGGACTTCGAGGATTTCGACGCGCCCTTTGCGGTCGGGGGCCTGCACGGTGACACGCCGGTCGAAGCGCCCGGCGCGCAGCAGCGCGGGGTCGAGGACGTCGGGGCGGTTGGTCGCCGCGAGCACGATCACGGCCTCCGATGACTCGAAGCCGTCGATCTCGGTGAGGATCTGGTCGAGCGTCTGCTCGCGCTCGTCGTTGGCGCCCGTCACGGACACCGAGCCCTGACGCGAGCGCCCGATCGCGTCGAGCTCGTCGATGAAGATGATCGCCGGCGCCGCCTCCTTGGCCTTCGCGAACAGGTCGCGCACGCGCGAGGCGCCCACGCCGACGATCGCCTCGATGAACTCCGACGCGGAGATCGAGAAGAACGCGGCGTGTGCCTCGCCGGCGACGGCGCGCGCGAGCAGCGTCTTGCCCGTGCCAGGCGCGCCCGACAGCAGCACGCCGTGGGGCATGCGCCCGCCGAGGCTCCCGTAGCGCTCGGGGTTGCGCAGGAAGTCGACGATCTCCGACAGTTCCGCCTTGGCCTCGTCGATGCCCGCCACGTCGTCGAAGGTCACGCGGATCTTTTCCGGGTCCACGCGCCGCGCCTGCGAGCGCCCGAAGTTGCCGAGCGCGCCCATGCCTCCGCCGGCTTTCGCTGCGCGACGGAAGATCAGGATGAAGAGGCCGACGATCAGCAGCGTGGGGCCGAAGCCGAGCAGGATCTCCGCCAGCAGCGACTCGCTCGTGGTCGTCGATTCGGCCTTTATCTGTACGCCCTTTTCCTGCAGCAGCGCCGACAGCTGGCTGCCGTTCCAGAAGCTCGGCACCTGCGTCCCGAACAGCTTCGTGGGCGTCGCCTTCTTGTCGCTGGCGGGGTAGCGCAGCTTCGTCTTGAACTTGCCCTGGATCGTGTCGCCCTTGGAGGCGATCGTGCCGACCGCACCCGCCTTCACCTGCGCCAGGAAGTACGGGCTGAACGGCACGGTCACGCGTTCTTCGCTCGTGGAGGGCTGGAAGAAGATGACCGACAGCCAGTTGATCGCGATCAGCGCGAGCACGAAGTACCAGAAGCCGCGCATGCGATGCGGCGGCGGGCGCGTGGGGGCGTGCTCGGGCATGCCCCGCCCGTCGGGTGCCGGCGAGACCTGCCAGCCGCGCTTGTCGCGCGGCAGCGGCGGGTGGGGATCGTCGCGCTTCGTGCGCTTGGCCTTCGAGGATTCTGAGCCTTCGGCTGGCATCGGACACATGCTAGGGCGAGCCCGCCGCGCGTGCGTGCGCTCGGAGTCCCAGCCGGGCGCGCTGCGCTCGGTCAGACACTGGCGCTCCGCTCGGTCAGGCGCTAGATTTCGTGTGATGGCTCAAGCGGTCTCCTCTCCGGGAGTGCTCGTCGGCGACGCTCACGCCGCAGGGGAGCCGCCTGAGGGGGCAATCGAGCGCCCGGAGTTCCAGATCGTCCCGCGCGCCGGGCTGCCGATCGTCGCGGTCGTGCTCGGCCTGCTGATCGCCGGCGTGGCCGCCGACAAACTGTGGCCGCTGGTGTTCCTGCACGTCGTGGGCGGCGCCGCGTGGACGATCATCGACCTCTTCCTCGGCTTCGTCCTCGGCCCGATCATGGGACAGCTCTCGATCCCCGCGCGGATCGAGTTCACCACGCGGCTGATGCCGAAGATGGTGCTGATCATGCCCACGGTCGTGACGGCCACGCTCGTGGCGGGGTGGCAGCTCTCCACCAAGCTGGGGACCAACCTGACGGCCAACCCGCTGCACGGCTGGGTGGTCGCGAGCTTCATCGTGGTGGGCATCATGGCCGTGATCGCGCTCGGCCTGCTCGAGCCGGCGAACATCGCGGTCCTGACGGAGCTGAAGAAGCCGAAGCCGAACCCCGCGGTTATCGAGCGTCTGATGAAACGGTTCATCTACACCGCGGGCGCCACCGGGCTGATGCAGGTGGCCACGCTCGTGATCATGACCAAGCTCACCGCCGGATGAGCGCATCCATCTCCGATGACGATGCGTCCCCGCAGGGGGAGCGCGACGGCGACGCCGTTCGCCTGCCCCCGGTGACGCAGCTGGGCATGGTCTCGCTCGGGCTGGTCCTCGCCGCCGGCATCTATCTCTCCTCGCACCTGCCCAAAGCAGTTCCGCTGGGACCGGCGGTCGCGTTGCTGGCCGCCTCCGCGCTGGTGCTCGCCGGCAACCTGTTTGCGCTATCGCGAGTCAAGGACTTCGCCTGGGCGCGCTTCTTCGAGGTCGCCAGGTGGGCGCTCCTCGCCTACACGGTGATTGCGGCGATGATCGAGTACGTATTCCTGCGCAACCACACGAGCGGCGGACCGCTGATCGTGCTGACGCTGTCGCTGCTGGTGTTCGCGGTGCATGTGCCGCTGCTGATCGCGTTCACCGTCGCTCGCTATCAGGAGACAGCGGCGTCCGCCTGACTCACACGCCCACGTTGGGTGTAGCGTCCTCGGCGATGGGAGCGGAGGGTGACCGTCGCCAGGGAGGTGGGTTCCTCGCGCGAGAGCTGACGGTCCGTTTCGGCGGTATCACAGCTCTGGAGAGCGTCTCGATCGAGGTCGGCGTCGGCGAGGTCCTCGGCGTGATCGGCCCCAACGGTGCGGGCAAGACAACGCTCTTCAACGTGATCTGCGGCTTCGAGCAGCCGAGCTCGGGGACGATGGAATGGAAGGGGCGGAGGCTCACGAGGGTGCGCACAAACCGTCTCGCCGAGCTCGGGATCGCGCGCACGCTGCAGGGCGTAGGCCTATTCGCCGGGCTGACGGTGCTCGAGAACGTGATGACGGGAGCGCAGCGCTTCCGCCGCGCCGGCGTGGCCAGCGCGCTGCTCGGGCTGCCACGCTCGGATCGCGACGAGCGCGCGCTGCGCGAGCGCTCCCTGGCGACGCTGCGCGCTCTCGGTGTCGAGGACGCCGCAGCGCAGCTGCCCGCGACGCTCCCGTTCCCCGTGCAGAAGCGCGTGGCGCTCGCGCGCGCGCTCGTGAGCGAGCCGGAGCTGCTGCTGCTCGACGAGCCGGCGGGCGGCCTCGGCGTCGATGAGGTGCAGGAGCTCGGCGAGCGCATCCGCGCGTTGCGCGGCTCGACTTCGGTGATGCTCGTCGAGCACCGCGTGGACCTCGTGATGTCCGCGTGCGACCGCGTCGTGGTCCTCGACTTCGGGCGCGTGATCGCCGAGGGAGAGCCGGCGAGCGTGGCGCGCGACGCGCGCGTGCTCGAGGCCTACCTGGGTCGCGAGGCCGACACGGAGCACGCCCCCGGCGCCGCGCAGAGCGCCCCGCGGGCCAGCAGCGACCCGAAGGAGCCGACGTGAGCGCCGGCGCAGCCCTCGAGGTCGAGGCGCTGAGCACCTACTACGGGCCCGTGTGCGCCGTGGACGGGGTCACGCTCGCCGTGCACGAGAGCAGCATCACGGCGGTGCTCGGCGCCAACGGCGCCGGCAAGACCTCGCTGCTACGCACGATCTCGGGACTGCAACCGGCGAGCGCCGGGCGCGTGCGCCTGAACGGCAGCGACATTCTTGGCGTGGCGGTCGAGGACCTCGTCAGGCGCGGTCTCGCACAGGTGCCCGAGGGTCGTGGCGTTATCACCGAGCTCTCCACCGAGGAGAACCTGCGCCTGGGCGGGCTGTGGCGAAGCGCGAGCGCAACGGAGCTCCAAGATGTCTATGACCTGTTCCCGGCGCTGCGCGAGCGGCGCACGCAACTCGCCGGCTCGCTGTCGGGCGGCGAGCGCCAGATGCTCTCGATCGGTAGGGCGCTGATGGCAAAGCCACAAGTGCTGCTGCTCGACGAGCCCTCGCTGGGGCTCGCGCCGATCGTCAGCGCGCAGATCATGCAGCTGATCCGAGCGCTCGCATCCGAGCGCGGCCTGGCGGTGCTGCTGGTCGAGCAGAACGCGCGCAGCGCCCTATCGATCGCCGATCGTGGCGTGGTGCTCAACCTCGGTCGCGTGGTCGCGGACGACGATGCCGGCGCGCTTGCCGCCGACGAGGACCTACGCCGCGCCTACCTGGGGCTGTGAGCGGTGACCCGGTTCATCGACCTGACGCTCAACGGACTGTCGATCGGGTCGGTGTACGCCGCGGTGGCGCTGGCGCTGGTGATGATCTGGCGGGCGACGCGGATCGTCAACTTCGCGCAGGGCGGGATGCTGATGATCACCACGTTCATCGCCTCCGACGTGATCGGCTCGAGCGGCTCCTACTGGCTGGGCTTCGCGGTGGCGCTCGCCTGCGGGCTCGTGCTCGGCGCGATCGTCGAGCGGGTGCTGATCCGCCGCGTCGAGGGTGGCCCGCCACTGAACGCGGTGATCGTCGCGCTCGGGCTGTTGATCCTGCTGGAAGCGATCGCGGGAATGATCTGGGGCAACACGCCGCGCTCGTTCCCCCCGCGTTCTCGATCCGCGGCTACGAGCTCGGCGGCACGCGCGTGCTGTTCGCGCCCGATGACACGTTCATCGTGCTCGTGGTGATCGCTGTGGCGCTCGGCCTGGCGGCGCTGTTCCGCTACACGACGCTCGGCCTGCGCATGCGCGCGGCCGCGTTCGCACCGGAGGTGGCCCGCACCCTGGGGGTGCGCGTGGGGCACATGTTCACGCTCGGCTGGGCGCTCGCGGCGTTCGTCGGCTCGCTCGCCGGCGTGCTCGTCGCACCGTCGGTGTTCGTTGGGCCCAGCCAGTTCGACCCGATCCTCATCTTCGGCTTCACCGCCGCCGTGCTCGGCGGGCTCGACAGCCCCCCCGGCGCGGTCGTGGGGGGAATCCTGCTCGGCCTGGTGCTCTCCTACGTCTCGGGCTACGAGGGCTCCTCGCTGGTCACGCTCGCGGCGCTGGTGGTGCTGATCGCGGTGCTGATGATCCGCCCTGGAGGGTTGTTCTCGACCACGAAAGAGCGCCGCGTATGAGCACGCACGCCGGCGCCCAGCGCTCCCGCGCCCGCCTGCGTGTGCCGGATGCCACGCTCGCGCGCTCGCTCGGTCTGGTGGCGCTCGCCGGTGTGGTCCTGTTCCTCGCAAGCGAGGGTCTTGGCCCCTATCGCGACCTGCAGCTGGCCAGCGGCTCCTACTACTTCATCGTGCTCGCCGGCCTGACCGTGCTCACCGGCCTCAGCGGCCAGATCTCGCTCGGTCACGGCGCGCTGATGGCCGTGGGCGCGTACACGGTGGTGCTGCTGGTGGCCAACGAACACTGGGCGCTCGTGCCTGCGCTTGCGGCCGCGGTCGCGATCAGCGCCGCGGTCGGCGTGCTCGTTGGCGCTGCCGCCTCGCGCCTGCGCGGGCCCTACCTCGCCGGCGCGACGCTCGCCTTCGCGATCGGCCTGCCGGCGCTGGCGGAAAAGTATTCGAGCACCTTCGGCGGTGCCAACGGCCTGGTCATGAACCCGCCGAGCGTACCGTCGTGGCTGGGGTCCAGCTTCTCCCTCGAGCGCTGGGAGGCATGGATCGCGGGCATCGGCGCCTTGCTGGTCATCTTCGTCATGAACAACCTCGTGCGCAGTGGCATCGGACGGTCTTTCCGCGCCGTGCGCGACGACGAGATCGCGGCGTCGCTGTGCGGCCTGCACGTGGGCAGGGTGCAGACACTGGCGTTCGTCGTGAGCGCGGGCTGCGCCGGGCTCGGTGGCGGGATGCTTGCGGTCGTGCTGCAGCTGGCGGCCCCCGGCGCGTTCGAGCTCGGCCTGTCGCTGTCGCTGCTGACGGCGATCGTGCTGGGCGGGCTCGGCTCGCAGCTCGGCGCGATCTGGGGGGCCGCGGTGCTCGTGCTGCTGCCTGGGTGGTCGGACGACATCGCGCACTCGTTCGCGCTGTCGGAGCAGGTCTCCGCGAACCTGCCGCTGGCGCTCTACGGACTCGTGTTGATCGGCGCGATGCTCGCCTGGCCGAGCGGGATCCAGGGCGCGCTGCGCAGGATCATCACGTTTGCGCGTCGAAGCTTCGCGCACGGAGTTCCGCTGCGCGGGAGAACTTGAAACACACACCATCAGCCTCGCGAGGAGGAAGCCATGAGAGAACACACACACAAAGCGCATGCGGTGAGCATCGCCTGCGCGCTCGTCGCCGCGCTGGCCATCGCCGGTTGCGGTTCGAGTAGCAGCAGCAGCGTGCCGGGGGTCACCGCGACGAGCATCACGTTCGGGACCCACCAACCCCTCACCGGCCCGGCGGCTCCCGGCTACAGCCTGATCGCACCGGCGTCGCAGGCGTTCTTTGACTATCTGAACGCCAAAGGGGGAATCTACGGGCGCAAGATCCACCTGACCATCAAGAACGACGAATACAACCCGACACAGACCGTCAGCGTCGTTCACGAATTGGTGCTGAACGACAAGGTGTTCGGGATCTTCGAGGGGCTCGGCACGCCGACCCACACGAAGGTCGTCGGCTTCCTCAACAGCTCGAAAGTGCCGGACATGTTCGTCGCATCCGGATGTCCATGCTGGGACAGCGGCACCGAACATCCATGGACCTTCGGCTGGCAGCCCAACTACACGATCGAGGGCAAGATCCTCGGCCAGTACATCAAGCAGCACTTCGCCGGCAAGAAGGTCGGCGTCTTCTATCAGGACGACGACTTCGGCAAAGGCGGGCTGACGGGGATCCAAGATGAGGTTCCCGGGAGCGACATCGTTTCAACCGAGTCCTACCAGCCCGGCACCACCAACGTGGCGCCGCAGATCGCAGCGATCAAGGCGGCGGGCGCGGAAGTGCTGGTGGACTTCACCGTGCCGATTTACACCGCGCTCGGGCAGCTGAGCTCGTTCACGCTCGGCTACAAACCGCAACTGGTGGTCTCCGACGTGGGCATCGACCCGACAACGGTGGGCGGCCTGCTGAAGACGTTCTCAAAGGGCAAGGCGGGAACGGAACTGATCGAAGGGGCGATCACCGACAACTACCTGCCGGAGGCTGAAGAAACCACCAACCCCTGGATCGAGTTGTTCAAAAAAGTCCGCGACGAATATGACCCAAGCGCGCCGTTTGACAACAACGTCGTCTACGGCATGGCCAACGCCTACACGCTCGCGCAGGCGCTCGAGCTCGCCGGCAAGAACCTCACACGTGAAGGCCTGATCAACGCGGTTGACGAAAAAGGCGCGCAGCTGGAAGGCCCCGGCCTCGTGCCCTACCGCTACTCCAAGAGCGTCCACGGCGGCTACGCCGGCGTGGAGTTGGGCCAGGTGCGGGGCGGCAGGATCGTCCTGTTCGGAGGGCCGCTCGTGACAGAGCCGACGGACGGCTCACCGATCACGCCCTACACCAAGACCCAGCCGGCTCCGCCGGCGAGCGGGGTGTCGGTGCCGTAGGCAGGCCTGAGCGCAGACGCTCGGCTCGAAACCGGCCGGCCCGTTCGCGGGCCGGCCGGCGCGCGCCCGGCGCCTCGGACATAATCCCCGTCGATGAGGGCCGTTCAGATCGTCGCGGAGTCGGGTCCCGCGAGCGCGCTCGCGCTCGTCGAGCTGCCCGAGCCCGAGCCGTCCAATCCGCTCGCACCGGGGGAGGGGGTCGTGCTCGAGGTGCACTGCGCGGGCGTCTCCTTCCCCGAGCTGCTGCAAACGCGCGGGCAGTATCAGCTCAAACCGCCGCTTCCGTTCGTGCCGGGGAGCGAGGTGGCGGGAATCGTGCGCAGCGCCCCCGCGGGCGCGCAGGTCAAGGCGGGCGAGCGCGCGGTCGGCTTCTGCGCGCTCGGCGGCTTCGCCGAGACCGCCGTGGCGCCTGCCTTCTTCGCCTTCCCGCTGTCGGCGAAGCTCGACTTCGCCCAGGGCGCGGGGTTGATCCTCAACTACCACACCGCGTACTTCGCGCTGGCGCTGCGCGGGCGTGTCAAGGGCGGTGAGACGGTGCTCGTGCACGGGGCCGCCGGCGGCGTCGGCACGGCCTCGCTGCAGGTGGCTCGCGGCCTCGGCGCCAAGACGATCGCGCTCGTCTCGAGCGAGGCCAAGCGCGCCGTGGCGCAGCAGGCGGGCGCCGATCACACGGTGCTCGTGGGCGATAACTGGAAGGACGAGGTCTTGGAGCTCTCCGGCGGCGGCGTCGACGTCGTGCTCGACCCGGTCGGGGGCGATCGCTTCACCGACAGCCTGCGCTCGCTGCGCGAGGGCGGCCGTGTCGTGGTCGTCGGCTTCACCGGCGGGGCGATCCCCGAGGTTCGCGTCAACCGACTGCTGCTGAAGAACACCGAGGTCGTGGGCGCCGGCTGGGGCGCATACGTGATGGGCAAGCCCGACCTCTGCCGCGAGATCGGCGCTGCCGTCGGCCGCATGGTCGACGAAGGCTTCATCACGCCGATCGTCGGCTCGCGGTTCGCGCTCGAGCAGGCCGCCGCCGCGCTGGAGGAGCTCGACGAGCGCCGCGCGACCGGCAAGGTCGTCCTGGAGGTACGCGCAGACTGACGCCGTGCACCGCGGCGCGGTCTGCCGCGCGCAGGCCCCTCAGCCGCTGATCACGCGCGAGCTGCCGAGCACGGCGCCGTCGGCGGCGAGCGCCTGCACCGCGATGTAGGGGTAGGCGCCGGGTGCGGTGATGGCGGTCTCAAAGCCGCTGCGCGGCGCGCTTGCGACGGGGCTCAGCTGGCCCGGGCTGGGACCGGCGAGCACTTGCCAGCTGGCGGTCCGCGTGTCGCCGTTCCAGCTCGCGTAGACGACCGTGTTGGCGCCCGAGGGGGATAGGGCGAGCGCGGGCGCTTCGGTGGGCGCGCCGGTCCATTCGAAGCGGTAGCTGCGGTAGGACTGATAGGAGCCGTGCAGGTGCGCGTCGTAGAGCAGTTTGCCGGCGGCCGTGTATTCGGAGAAGTACGGCTCGGCGCCCCAACCGATGAAGACGTTGCCATCTGCGAGCGTCTGCAGGTTGCCCTGGCTGCCGGACAGGAGCGCTGGGGCCGCGTGGTCGTATTCGCTGACCACGCGCACGCTTTTGGTCTTCGCTTCGACCGCGAGCACGAGCCCGCGCGACTGCGAGTGGACCTTGGGGACGCCGCCGTTGTCGAACACGCTGATCGTGCCGTTGGCGAGCACGCTGGCATCGTGCTGATAGGCGGTCGCCGCCCCGGCGGCCAGCTTGAGCGTGGAGTTCTTGCCTCCGATCTGCGTGACCACCTGCCCGGTGCTCGTGTTCAGCTCGTACAACGTGGAGGTGTTGCGCGCCGAGATCAACGTCGTACCGCCGGCGAGCTGGTCGATCGAGTTCAGGTGAAAGTAGTCGAACGGCCACGCGGTGCTGCTGGTGGCGGCGCTGCTCTGCGATTCGTCGAGCGAGACGTGGTCGAGGGCCGTCCATTCGCGGCGAACGAGTCCCGTAGCGAGGTCGATTTCCTGGAAGATCGTGTTCGTGACGGCGCCTCCGCTCGGCCCGCCGAGGGCCGAGAGGTTGCAGTAGATCGGGTCGAACACGCTCAGCAGGGCCGTTCCCTGCGGCGTGATGTGGAATTCGTGCAGGTCAGCGACATAGCCGTTGCCGGCCTGCACGCGCGCGATCTGTTGATAGGAGCTGTTGTCGATGATCTCTTCCCCCTGCCCGAACCCCTGCGGCGGGATGTGACCCTGCCACCACGTCAGCACCTGCTGGCCGTCGTACTGCTGGACCTGCAGGTTGGTGGATTCCGTCCCTTTCGGCAGCGGGTGAAACCACACGAGCTTGCCTGATTCTTCGAAGATCATCGGACCGCTCGGCCCGGGGCCGGCGTAGGGGGCGGCGAACAGATCGCCCGGCGTAGTGCCCGCATCGTCGGTCGTCACGACCAGCACCGGCGGCTGCAGTTCCGGGCGCGAGTGGAAGTGCTGCTCCTCGTTGTAGTCGCGCGGCAGTGGGGCCGACGCGGCGGCGACGCCGTCGATGGGATCCTGGCGGGCGACCGTGAAGCGGAAGGCGAAAGGCTGCTCGCCCTTGGCGGTGGCGAGCTTGCCGCGCACCGTCACGGTCTCGCCGGTGAGGAACGGGGAGGCGGGTAGGAAGCTATCGCCGTCGCCCTGGGAGTAGGCCTCGAGGCGCCCGCCGTGCGCCCCGCTCTGCGAGCCGCTCACGCTCACGTCTGAAATCGCGGCGGACGGCACTCCGAGCAGGCTTATCTGCGTGCGCGTGGAGGCGTCGTAGGAGTCCGGCAGGGGCGAGACGGCGAGACTCGTCCCCGGCAGCAGGTCCGAGCGGTTGAGCAGCGCGGGCGTGCACGTCGGCTGGGCGGGCGCGTCGAAGGCGGCCTGCTCCGCGGCGATCCGCTTGGAGGCCATGGCGAGCGTCGCCGCGCACGCACCGGCCAGCAGCACGGAGGCTCCGATCAGGACGTTACGCAACGACATCTCGGCAGGGCGCAATCGTAGTCGGGAGAGCGAGTCAGACGCCGCAGTCTTGCCGCTGCGGCGAAGATCTGGCGAAGATCTGACGAAGATCACACTTCGCCGCAGCGACGCACTCCCCTCCCGGCGCGGCGGCGGCGCGCTCAGAAGACGGGGGTCTCGGCGTAGTCGCCGAAGACCCGCTGCAGCGACTCGACGATCTCGCCCTCGGAGGCGTGCGCGCGCGCGCACGCGAGCAGGGGCTCCATCAGGTTGCGGTCGGGATCGCTCGCGTGCTCGCGCAGCTCGCCCAGCGCACGCTCGACCGCCGCGAGGTCCCGGCGCGCGCGCACGGCGCTCAGACGCCCGAGCTGCTTGCGCTCGAGGGCCGGGTCGACGCGCAGCGTGGGGATCGGCTCTTCGCTCTGAGCGACGTGGCTGTTGACGCCCACGACGATCCGCCGCCCCGAGTCGATCTCCTGCTGGAGCGCGAACGCCGCGTCCGCGATCTCGCGCTGGGGGAAGTTGAGCTTGACAGCCTCGACCATCCCGCCGAGCTCGTCGATCTTCGCGAAGTACTGATACGCGTGGCGCTCCATCTGATCGGTCAGCGCCTCGATGAAGTAGGAGCCACCGAGCGGGTCCACCGTGTTCGTCACGCCGGTCTCGTGGGCGAGCATCTGCTGCGTTCGTAGCGCCACCGTGACCGCCTGCTCGGTGGGCAGGGCGAGCGCCTCGTCGTAGGAGTTCGTGTGCAGCGACTGCGTCCCGCCGAGCACGGCGGCCAGCGCCTCGACGGTCGTGCGCACGATGTTGTTCAGGGGCTGCTGCGCGGTCAGCGAGACGCCGGCGGTCTGCGCGTGGAAGCGCAGCTGCCACGAGCGCTCGTCGCGTGCGCCAAACGTCTCGCGCATCTCGCGCGCCCAGATCCGTCGCGCCGCGCGGTACTTGGCGATCTCCTCGAAGAAGTCGAGCTGGGCGTTGAAGAAGAACGACAGGCGCGGCGCGAACGTGTCGACGTCGAGGCCGCGCTCGAGCGCCTGCTCGACGTAGGTGAGGCCGTCCTTGAGCGTGAACGCGAGCTCCTGCTGAGCGGTCGAGCCGGCCTCGCGGATGTGGTAGCCGGAGATCGAGATCGGATGCCAGCGGGGCATCCCGCGCGTGCACCACTCGATCATGTCGCCGCACAGGCGCATCGCGGGATCGATCGGGAAGCACCACTCCTTCTGCGCGATGTACTCCTTGAGGATGTCCGCCTGGATCGTTCCCGACAGCCGCTCGCGGGCCACCGGCTCACGCCCATCGGCGCCGGACTCGGCGGCGGCGACGAAGAACGCGAGCATGATCGCCGCGGGCGCGTTGATCGTCATCGACACCGACACTGCGCCGAGGTCGATCCCCGAGAAGAGCGTCTGCATATCATCGAGCGTGTCCACGGCGACGCCCTCGCGCCCCACCTCTCCGAGCGAGCGCGCGTGGTCGGAGTCATAGCCCATCAGCGAGGGCATGTCGAAGGCCGTCGAGAGGCCCGTCTGCCCATGCTCGAGCAGGTAGTGAAAGCGTGCGTTCGTCTCCTCGCTGGTGCCGAAGCCGGCGAACTGGCGCATCGTCCACAGGCGCCCGCGGTACATCGTCTTGTGGATGCCGCGCGTGAACGGGTAGGAGCCGGGCTCGCCGATCGAGTCCTCAGGGCCGCCGGCGCCCGCGCCGGGGGCGAGGTCCGAGGCGCCATAGAGCTCCTCGATCGGCTCGCCGGAGAGGGTACGGAAGGCGTGCTTCTCCGCCGAGGCCTCGCGCACGGACGGTTGCGCGTCCGCGCCGTTGCTCGCCGACGTGCCAGCGTGGCTGGGCCCGCGGGGCTTGGGGCTCACTGCCATCTCGCGTCCATGCTAACGGGCAGCTGGGGGCGCTATAGCGGCGTTTGCACGTGGCCGCAGTCGGAGACGGCGTATGCGGGTTCGCAGTAGGTCTCCGACTGCCATTTCGATTTGAAGGCTTTGACGAATTCGACGATGGCTTCCTGCTGGCTGCGGGTACCGTCATGGCCGGCGACGACGCTCTTCTGGACGCGTTGGGAGAGTAGGTTGAGGCGCACGCGAAAGAGCAGGTCGGCGATCGTCTCGCCGGTGCGCTTCAAGAACTTGCTGAATTCGCGCTTGTGCGGAAAATCCGCGTGACGTATTCGCTTGAACGTGCGTAGCACGGTCGCATCCGATAAGGCGATGTCGCGCGCGCTCGCTTCTTCGAAGACCCAGTCGGCCGAGATGAGGAAGCTCATGACCTCTTCGAGGAGGTGCTTCGGCTTGGCGTGACGTTCGGCCTTGCGCGCGACGGTGCGCCAATGCTCGAAGACTCTGCTGGTGATCGGGGTTGCACCGACGCACACGATCACCTGGGCGCCCGGCGGCCGCGCTGGTGTGGAGGCGGCAGTCGTGCTGGCGGCGCTCGGCGGTGGCGTCGCCGGCGAGGTGGTGCTCGGAGGGCAGGCCGGCACGGGGGTCTGTGCGTCGGCTCCTGCGCTGCACGCAAGCACGGCGCAGGCTACGGGGATGAGCAAGCGCAGCACGTGAGGGATGCTACGCGCCGGCCGCGCCACCGGCGGGCCAACCCCATTAGCCTCGAGGCAGCGTGATGGGCAACGCGACGCCTTCGATGCTGCGCGAGCTGAGCCGGGTGATCGGCTCCGAGCACGTGCTGGACGCTCCGGCGAGCTCGCCCTACAACCGCGACTGCTCGAACCGCAGGGGGATCGAGGGCCGGGCGCAGGCCGTGCTGCTGCCTGGAAGCGCGCGGGAGGTCGCGGCGGTGCTCGAGTGGTGCTACTCGCACGACGTGGCGATCGTGCCGCGCGGGGGAGGCACGGGGCTGACGGGCGGGGCGGTGCCGACGCACGGCGGCGTCGTGCTCTCGCTCGAGCGGCTGCGCCGTGTGCGCGAGCTCGAGCCGGGGCTGTGGCGGCTGTCCGTGGAGGCGGGCGTGAGCACGCGCGACGTGCAGCGCCTCGCGCGCGAGAACGGGCTCATGTTCGCTCCCGACCCGGGAGCGGCAGAGCAGTCGCAGATCGGGGGCAACGTGGCCACGAATGCCGGTGGCCCACACGCGCTGAAGTACGGCGTGACGGGCGCGTGGGTCGCGGGCCTCGAGGTAGCGCTCGCCCCCGGCGAGCTCGTCGAGCTGGGGGGCTGGGCGGGCAAGGACGTCGCCGGCTATGACCTCAAGAGCCTCCTGGTCGGCTCGGAGGGGACGCTCGGGGTGATCACGGGCGTTCGCCTGCGCCTGCTGCCGGCGCCCGAGGCGGCGATCGCGCTGGTCGTGCTGATGGGCACGCGCGCGGAGGGCTGCGCGGCGATCGGGGAGGTGTTCGCGGCGGGACTGCGCCCCTCCGTGCTCGACTTCATGGACTCAACGACGCTCGGCGCGCTCGCGGGCGCCTACCCGCAGGAGCTGCCGGCAGCGGCAGGCTTCGCGCTCATCTGCGAGCTCGACGGGACGCGCGAGGACGCGCGAGCGCAGCGCGAGGAGCTGCTCGCGCTGCTCGGCGAGCGCGCGCTGGCCGTGCACGAGCCCGAGGACACGCGCGCGCTGTGGCGCTGGCGCGACGGCGCGAACCCCGCGGTGAGCGCGCTGCGGGGCGCGAAGGTGAGCGAGGACGTCGTCTTCCCCGTGGAGCGGCTGGCCGAGGCGCTCGAGCGCTTCGAGCAGATCGCCTCGGCGCACCAGCTGAGCTCGTGCGCGTGGGGCCATGGCGGCGAGGGCAACGTGCATGCGACCGTGCTCGTGGCCCCCGGGAGCGAGCCCGAGCTCGACGCCGCAGAGCGAGTGGGCGAGGAGCTCTTCGACCTGGTCGTCGAGCTGGGTGGCTCGCTCGCCGGCGAGCACGGCGTGGGCTGGCACAAGCGCGGCCTGCTCGAGCGCCAGTGGGACACGCGCGCGCTGGAGCTGCACGAGCAGATCAAGCACGCCTTCGACCCCAAGGGGCTGCTGAACCCGCAGACGAAGCTCGCACGCTACGTGAGAGGATCAGCCACGTGAGCGAGGCGGACGTCAGCGAGCTGGAGCTCCCCAGCTTCGACTACACCGAGGAGTCGCTCCGCGGCGAGCGCTTCCACACGGCGATGGCGCAGCTGCGCCGCGAGGGGTGGCTCGCGCGCGGCCCCTACGGCTATCTGGTGCTCGACCGCGAGGCCGGTGAGTTCTTCCTGCGCACGCGCTCGGCGACGTTCCCGGGGATGAAGATCGCCGAGATCTTCGACGTCCGCGAGGGACCGCTGTACGAGCAGATGAAGCGCAACATCCTGCACATCAACGGGCCCGATCACGCGCGCCTGCGCAGCCTCATCAACCCCGCGCTCTCGCCGCGGGCGGTCGAGCGCTATCGCCCGGCGATGAGAGAGTTCCTCGAGCAGCTGCTCGACGACGCGATCGAGACGGCCGGCGAGATGGGCGCCGCCGGCGAGACGGGCTCCAGGACGATTCGCTGCGAGTTCGTGGAGATGTTCGCGAAGCGCTTCCCGTCCATGGTGATCGCGACCGTGATGGGAGCGCCGATGGCGGACGCGCCCCGCCTTCACCACTGGTCGAACTGGATCCAGCGCCAGTTCGATGCCGCGAGCATGGCGAGCGAGCGCGATCAGATCGAGCAGGCGGTGGCGGAGTTCTACGAGTACGCGGAGGAGCTGGTGCGGGCGCGCAGGCGCGAGCCGGGAGACGACCTGATCTCGACGCTGATCGAGGCCACCTACCCAGACGCGAGCGCCGGCGAGGCCGAGCGCCTGTCGGACGTGGAGTGCATCAACCTCGTCTTCAACGTGCTGGCCGGCGGCGTCGACACGACGCAGAGCCAGCTGGCGCACACGATGCGCCTGCTCGCGCAGCACCCCGAGCAGTGGCGCGCGCTCGTGGCGGACCCCTCGCTGGCGCAGGCCGCGGTCGAGGAGGCGCTGCGCTTCGAGCCGATCACGCCGTTCACGGCGCGCATGATGAGCGAGGAGCTGACGTTCCGCGACGTGCGCTTCCCGGAGGGCACAATCGTGATGGTGTGCGCGTTCACCGGCAACCGCGATCTTCAAGAGGACGAGCTGCAGACGGCGGGCGCGGAGGACTTCGACATCACCGCGCAGCGCGGGCGCGGGCGCGTGCTGACGTTCGGCGCCGGCGTGCACTACTGCGTGGGCGCGAACCTCGCCCGCCTCGAGATGACCGAGGCGCTCTCGTTCCTCGCCGAGCGCGTCGCTCAGCTCGAGCTGGCCGGCGAGCCGGTTTTCGAGAGCATCCTGGGGATCTACGGCATGAGCGAGCTGCCGCTCGCGCTGAGCCTGAGCTGACGCTCCGCATCGCAGTTGGGTGCTGACGGAGCGCGCCGGCGGTGAAACAATTGGGGGAGGGGCCAGGACGGTCCCTCGTGCGACAGGAAGTTGGGATGGCCGTGGAGCACAGGATGCTTAAACGCTCGCCCCCTGCGGCGCGGCAGAGCCTGCCCGCGCTCGCCTCGGCGCTCGCCGTGGCGCTTGGCGCGCTGGCGATTGGCGCGTGCGCGCTGCCTGCGCAGGCGGTCGCGGGCTCCTACCACGTGTACTCCTGCCGCACCCCCTCCGGCGAGAGCGCGCCCGCGGATGGCTGGAGCGGGTCCGAGAGCGGCTCCGAATCGATCGCCGAAGACACGTGCGCGAGCGGCGGCGCGCTGATCGCGGGCCTGCACGCCCACACTCCCCGCACGGCCAACTCCGCGGCGGCCACGTGGACCTTCGCCGCGCCCACCGGCGAGACGCTCGCGGCAGCGACGCTGTGGCGCGCGGGGGATGCGGCTGGGGGCTCGGGGAACGCCAGCGACGCTAGCTACCAGTTCGTACTTACCGGGCCGACAGAAACGAGCATCTTCGAAGAATGCCTATTGGTGCTCGGCTGCATGGGCAGGGGAAACACCGCGCAGCCGCTGTCCTCGGAAAATCGCGTGGCCGTCCCTGCGCCAAACCTCGGCGCACACCTCTATGCGGCCGCCTCCTGTGGCGGAGTCACGGGCTACAACTGCCCCGAGAACGCCGGCGATGCCAACGGCTATGCGGCGGTCGTGTACCTGTACGCCGCGGATCTGACGCTCGAACAGAGCGCCGGGCCGACGGCGTCGAACGTGGGCGGCGAACTCGCCAGTGCGCCGATCGTGAGCGGCACGAGCGACGTGGTGTTCGACGCGAGCGATCCCGGCTCGGGCGTCTATGAGGCGCTCTTCAACGTCGATGGTCAGGTCGTGCAGCAGACGGTGATCGACGAAGCCGGGGGACACTGCAGGAACGTGGGGCAGACGACGGATGGGCTTGCGGCGTTCCTGTACGTGCAGCCGTGCCCGGCGTCGGTGAGCGCGGACGTCGGCTTCGACACGACGCGGGTGGCCAACGGACAGCATCACCTCGTCGTGAGCGTGACCGACGCGGCGGGCAACTCGGCCGTGGTGCTGGACCGCAACGTGACCGTCGCCAACGCGTCGGCGCCGGGGGCTCCAAACGGCGCGAACGCCTCGGCGCAGGCGAGGCTCGCCGTCAAATGGAGGGCGACACGGGGTCCGCGGCTGACGAGCTCCTACGCCAGCAGCGAGACGATCGAAGGCCGCCTGACGAACGCCGCCGGCGCGCCGATCGCAGGGGCGCGCCTGGACGTGCTCGCGACGCCCACGTATCTGGGGGCGCGCACCGCGGCGATGGCAGGCCTCCTCACCAGCGCCAACGGCGCGTTCACGCTGCGCCTCCCGGCGGGGCTCTCCTCACGCACGCTGCGCTTCCAGTACAGCGCCGCGCTTGGCGCGCCGGCGGTGGTGAGCGCGACGCTGACGCTGGACGTGCGCGCGGGAGTCCTCCTGCGCGTGACGCCGCGCACGGCGAGCGTGGGGAGCAGCATCTACTTCTCCGGGCGCCTGGACGGCGGGCCCATCCCCAGGGGCGGCAAGCTGCTGGTCCTTGAGGCGCGCTCGCCGGGCGCCAGCTGGCTCGAGTTCGACGTCGTGCGCAGCGATGCGCGCGGGCGCTTTCACGCGAGCTACCGCTTCAAGTTCCCGGGACCGGCGGCCTACCAGTTCCGTGTCGTGTGCGAAGCAGAGGCCGACTACCCGTTTGCGACGGGGCCCTCGAACGTCGTCGGGGTCCTCGAGCATTGAGCGCCTGCAGGAGCAGTTGCGACGCTCCGTCTCGGCTTGCGCCAGTGTTATCGCCACGGTGCCGGTCACGAGGACATCTACAGGGAGGGCCTCGCTGGCCGCGCTCGTGGTCGCGCTCGCGGCCTTGCTCCTCGCCGCCTCGGCGCAGGCGACGCCGGCCGTGGCCATCTCCCCATTGAACGGCACGCCGGACGCCTCGCCCGAGAGCCAGATCAGCTTTCTGGGCGTGCCGGCGAGCGAGATCAACGACGTCTACGTCGTCGGCTCGGAGAGCGGCGTCCACGCAGGACGCCTCGAGCCCTACGTGAGCGCGCCGGGCGCGAGCTTCGTGCCGACGCATCCGTTCACGCAGGGCGAGCGGGTGAGCGCGATCGCGCTCGTCGGTACGCCCGGGCACGCCGAACGCATGAGCACCACCTTCACGATCGCCCGCCTGTCCGGCTACCGGCCTTCGTTCGGCGCGCCCAGGGAACTGAAGCGCGCGGGCCTCGAACAGAGCTTCCTCACGGTGCCCGAACTGCATCCACCCGTCCTGTTCGTGACGACGGACAGCCCGCAGACCTCCGCCGGCGATCTGTTCCTCACACCCAGCGGCGGGTATGGCCAGCCGGGGGCGATGATCGTCAACGGACAGGGGGATCTCGTGTGGTTCCAGCCCGCCACTGGCGAGGACGAGACGCTCGACCTGCAGGTGCAGACATACCGAGGCCAACCGGTGCTCACGTGGTGGCAGGGGCGGGTCTCGGGCGAACTCGGAGTCGGCTTCGGCACCGATGAGATCTACAACTCGAGCTATCAGCCGGTGGCCAGCGTCTCCGCCGGCAACGGCTATCAGGCGGACCTGCACGAATTCCAGCTCACCCCGCAGGGGTCCGCGTTCGTCACGGCCTACTCGCTCGTGAATGCCAACCTCGCCTCGTTGGGCGGCTCGCCCAACGGGATCATCCAGGACGCCATCCTCCAGGAGATAGACGTTCCCACGGGCCTCGTCATGTTCGAATGGCATGCCTACGGGCACGTCCCTCTGAGCGACTCCTACATGCCCCCCTTGCGAAGCGGCAAGCCATGGGACTACTTTCACCTGAACTCGGTCTCGGAGGACCCCTCGGGCGATGGCAACTTCATCGTCTCCGCGCGCAACACGTGGGCGGCCTATGAGATCAATCACATAACCGGATCGGTCATGTGGAGCATCGGCGGCAGGGATCCGAGCTTCAAGATGGGCTCGGGCACGGGCTTTGCCTGGCAGCACGATGTGCAATGGCAACCGGACGAAACGCTCACGATCTACGACGACGGCGCCACGCCGAAGGCCCACGCCGAGTCCCGTGCGATCCGCGAGCGGATCGACACGCAGACGCGCTCGGTCGAACTGATCGGACGCTACGTTCACACGCCGCCGCTGCTCAGCGGAAGCCAGGGCAACTACGAGGTGCTGGGTGACGGGGATGGTTTGGTGGGTTGGGGCGAAGCGCCCTACCTGACCGAATTCAACGCCTCGGGTCAGACGCTCTTCGACGCGCACCTACCGGCGCCGGGGGATTCCTATCGCGCCTACCGCTTCCTCTGGAGCGGGACGCCGACGGGCCCACCGGTCGCTGCCGCGTCGGCGAGCAGCGCGAGCAGCGCGACGGTCTACGCGAGCTGGAACGGAGCCACCAACGTGAGCCAGTGGCGTGTCTTTGCGGGCCAGAGCCCGTCGGCGCTCTACCCGGTGCTCACGGCCGCGCTCGCCGGCTTCGAAACAGCCATACCGGTGGCGAGCGCCGATACCTACTTCGCCGTGCAGGCGCTCGGAGCGCAGGGTCAGGTGCTGGGGACCTCGCAGGCGGTCGAACGGTGATAGGGCACCCCGACCGGCGAGCTCCCGGGCGGCGCCCGGCTGGCCGATTCGAGCACCGGTTACCCGGCATGAAATGATTCTCCCGTGGCGCTTGCTACCGAGGAGGAGCTACCGGCCGGTCCTCGGCGCACCGTTGCTGTAGGTCGGTGGCCTGTACGGCTGCTGGCCGGTGCGGCTGGGCTGAACATCATCGTCCTGCTTGCGCAGCTTCGGGGCTTCATTGACGGCCTCTATCGCATCCCGGACATCGCGTTCTCGGAGGTACTGGCGGCCCTCAGCGGGAGCGCCGGACCGGGGCG
Source organism: uncultured Solirubrobacteraceae bacterium (assembly GCA_963722435.1). Classification (GTDB taxonomy): domain Bacteria; phylum Actinomycetota; class Thermoleophilia; order Solirubrobacterales; family Solirubrobacteraceae; genus Palsa-744. The sequence goes on from CAVRKZ010000002.1 coordinate 1,285,743, forward strand.
CGTGGTCGTCTTGGGCAGCCACCCCTACTACGAGGCGTGGTGGCTTGAAAAGGCGACCGCAGGGCTTCCCCACCACTGGGAGATATGGGAGGCGATCCCGTTCGTGATCGCCTTCCTAGGGATAGCGCTCATGGCGTGGGCGGCATGGCGCGTGCTCGGTGCGTTCGCGGCGCTCCTGACCACGACCGTGATGGTCGCGCTGGGCAACGGGATGCGCATTATCCTGTTTGCCTCGGACGCGCACGGTTTCACCGTCGCGCACGGGGCGCTCGTCGCCGCAGCGATAGTGTTCTTGGCGGAGCGGGCGGTCCGGGGGCGGCTGTCATGGCCACTGCTAGTGGGCGTGGGCATCGCGCTCACGGTCCTCAACGCCGTCGCAGCGACCGATCCACTCTTCGAGTTCGCCTTCTTGCCGAGCCTCGCGCTCGCGGGCTGCGTGGCCTGGTGGCGCCACCCCGGTTACGCGCAAAGGCAGTTGGCGGTCTTCTGCGTGGCGGTGTGCGTCGCCTCGATCCTGGGCGCCCAGCTGCTCGACGACCTCATGCGCTCCGAGCACGTGGTCGCGTCTTTCTTCCCCATCACCTTTGTCGCGTCCCCCTCGATCTTCGCGAAACTCCAAACCACCATCGTGTCGGTCGTCCAGCTCGGCGGGGGTGAATTCTTCGGTCGGCCCGTGGCCGGGACCGCGCTGCTGGTCTTCATCATCGGCGTGCTCGCGATGGTGGGCCTGCTCGCGGTGCTGGGACTCGGGTGGCGCTACGCAAAGTCGCTTGACCGGCGAGGAAACACGATGACGAACCCCCAGGACATCTACATCGCCTTTTGGATAGGTGTGATCGTCCTGTCACTCGCGGCTTACGTCCTCACGAGCGTAGGGATTGAAGGGGCCGATCGTTACCTACCGGGAGTCTACGCGGGGAGCGCCGCCCTGCTGCCAGTCCTAGCCCGTCGACGCGTTCTCCAGCGCGCTCTGCTCGCGGGAGCGGTGACGCTGTTCGCCATTCTGATCGCCACCGACCACCTGATCGAAGGCCCGTTCGTCGGAGGCGGCCCGTCGCGGAGCGAGGCGTACCAGATGCTTGATTTCGCGCGAGCAGAGCACGCGGACCACGGATACTCGACCTATGAAATCGCGCCCGTCGCCACGTGGCAGACACGCGCTGCGCTCAAGGTCTATCCGATATTCGTGTGCGATGGGACGGTCTTTCCCGGTGCTCTTAGCGAAATAAACACGTGGTATCGACCGAAGGCCGGCACGCGTAGCTTCATCATCACACAGTCGGGATCGCCTTTCGCAAACAATCCGCCCCAATTCGGCGCGCCTCTGGCCTCAGCGACGTATGGACCATACAGCGTCTACGTATACGGACACGACGTGGCCGCGAATCTTGGCGGGACGTGCTGAAGTCGCTATGAAGGCAGTGATCCTGGCCGGTGGTTTGGGCTCGCGACTGAGCGAGGAGACGACGGTGCGCCCGAAGCCGATGGTCGAGATCGGCGGCAAGCCGATCCTGTGGCACATCATGAAGATCTACGCAGCCCACGGGATCGAGGACTTCGTGATCTGCCTGGGCTACAAGGGTTACATAATCAAGGAGTACTTCGCCAACTACTACCTGCACGCGTGCGACGTCTCGTTCGACCTGGCCAAAGGAGCGATGGAGGTCCATCGCTCGGAGACCGAGCCGTGGCGGGTGACCCTCGTGGATACCGGTGAGCGGACGATGACCGGCGGGCGGCTGAAGCGGGTGCTGCCCTACATCGGCGACGAGGAGTTCTGTTTCACCTACGGCGACGGCCTGGCGGACATCGACATGGCGGCGCTGATCGACTTCCACCGCAAGCAGGGAGCCATGGCGACCGTGACCGCGGTACAGCCGCCAGGCCGTTTCGGCGCCCTGGACCTCGACGGCGAGCGCGTGCGCGAGTTCGAGGAGAAGCCACGCGGTGACGGCGGCTGGACCAACGGCGGCTTCTTCGTGCTCTCACCGGGCGTCGGCCGCTACCTCGGTGGTGACGCCACCGTGTGGGAGCAGGAGCCGATGGGGACCCTGGCGGCGGACGGTCAGCTCGCGTCCTATCGCCACGAAGGGTTCTGGCAGGCGATGGACACGCTGCGCGACCGCGAGCTGCTCGAGCGACTGTGGAGCTCAGGGGCCGCGCCATGGCGGACATGGGCCTAGCACGGTGAGCCTCGCAGAGAGCGCCGCCCGCTCATCCCCCGCCGGTGCGGTCGATCCCGTCTTCTGGCGCGACCGCGGCGTGCTGCTGACTGGCCATACGGGCTTCAAGGGCGCCTGGCTCGCACTGTGGCTGCAGTCGCTCGGCGCCCGCGTGACCGGCTTTTCCAACGGCGTGCCGACGCAGCCCTCGCTGTACGAGCTGGCGCGTGTGGGCGACGGTATGGACAGCATCGTTGGCGACGTGCGCGACCGCGACGCGGTCGCCGCTGCGGTGGCGAAGGCCGCGCCCGAGCTCGTCTTTCACATGGCTGCGCAATCGCTCGTGCGGCGGTCGTTCGCCGACCCTGTGGAGACGTATGCGACGAACGTGCTCGGCACCGTCAACGTGCTCGACGCGGTGCGCGTCCACGGCGCCAGCGTGCATGTGCTCGTCAATGTCACCTCTGACAAGTGCTACGAGAACCGCGAGTGGGAGTGGGGCTACCGCGAGGAGGAGCCGATGGGAGGGCACGACCCGTACTCGAGCTCAAAGGGCTGTGCCGAGCTCGTGACGAGCGCGTTCCGACGTTCATTCTTCGCAGATCCCGCCGGCACCCGGCTGGCGTCGGCTCGCGCAGGCAACGTGATCGGCGGCGGCGACTGGGGAGAGGACCGGCTGTTGCCTGACATCATGCGGGCGGCCCTGGCCGGTCGAGAGGTGCGTGTACGCAACCCCAACTCAATCCGCCCGTGGCAGCACGTGCTCAGTCCGTTGAGCGGCTACCTGACGCTCGCCCAGGCGCTGTGGGACTCGTCCGAGCATGCCTGTGGTTGGAACTTCGGGCCACCGGAGGCGGACGCGCGCCCAGTCGGTTGGATCATCGCGCGGGTGAATGAGCTGTGGCCCGGGGAGCTGCGCTGGACGCTCGACGACGGCGTGCACCCGCACGAGGCGCGCTACCTGAAGCTCGATTCCTCCCGTGCCCGGGCGCGTCTGGGTTGGCAGCCGCCGCTGGTTCTGGACTCCGCGCTGCGGGCCACCGTCGACTGGTACGGCCAGCTGCAGGCCGGCGCGGATATGCGCGGCGTGACCCTGGGACAGATCGAGAGCTTTGGCTACGCTGGCGCCTCCACATGACCCAGACCGCCTGTCGCTTCTGTGGTGCCACCGTGGATGGCGTGTTCGCGGACCTGGGGTCCTCGCCACTGGCGAACTCCTACCTTTCGCCGGAGCGCGTCAACCTCATGGAGCCGTTCTACCCGCTGCGCGCGCTGGTGTGCGGGAACTGCTTCCTGGTGCAGCTCGAGGAGTTCGAGACGCCCGAGCGGATCTTCGCTGACTATCTGTACTTCTCCTCGTACTCCTCGAGCTGGCTCGAGCACAGTCGCGCCTTCGCCGAGCAGATGGTCGAGCGACTCGGCCTCGACGGTGACAGCCTGGTTGTGGAGATCGCCTCCAACGACGGCTATCTGCTGCAGTTCTTCCACGAGCGCCAGATCCCCGTGCTCGGGGTCGAGCCGGCGGCCAACGTGGCCAAGGTGGCGCTGCAGAAGGGCATTCCCACGCTCGTCGAGTTCTTCGGGCGCGACACCGCACGCTCGTTGGCCGGGGAGTCGGCCGCCGACCTGCTGCTCGGCAACAACGTGCTCGCGCACGTCCCAGACCTGAACGACTTCGTCGCGGGCATGAAGATCCTGTTGCGGCCGGGCGGCGTGATCACGATGGAGTTTCCTCACCTGATGCGCCTGATCGAGGAGAACCAGTGGGACACGATCTACCACGAGCACTTCTCCTACTTCTCGTTCCTGACCGTCAGCCGCGTGTTCGAGGCGCATGGCCTGCGTCTGTTCGACGTCGAGGAGCTGCCCACGCACGGCGGGTCGCTGCGCATCTACGGCGCCCACGCGGAGGATGCGGGCAAGCCCGAAAGCGACGCTGCGCGCGAGCTGCGTGAGCGTGAGCGCACGGCCGGCTACGAGCACATCGACACCTACCTCGGCTACGGTCGGCGCGTCGAGGCGGACAAGCGCCAGATCCTGTGCTTCCTCATCGACCTCAAGCAGCGCGGCCTGCGGATCGCCGGCTACGGCGCCCCGGCGAAGGGCAACACGCTGCTCAACTACTGCGGCGTGCGCACGGACTTCATCGACTACACCTGTGACCTGAACCCACACAAGCAGGGGCACTTCCTGCCTGGCAGCCACATCCCCATCCGCTCGGCGGACGCGATCCGCGAGGACAAGCCAGACGTGGTGCTGATCCTGCCGTGGAACCTCACGGAGGAGATCGTGGCGCAGCTCAGCTTCATCCGTGAGTGGGGCGGGCGGTTCGCCGCGCGCACGCCCGAGCTGACGCTCCTCCCGTGAGCGGGAGCTGGTGATGCGATTCGAGCAGACGCCGCTGGGAGGGGCATGGGTGATCGAGCTGGAGGAGCTCGGCGACGAGCGTGGCTGGTTCGCCCGGACGTTCGACGTCGAGGAGTTCCAGGCTCGCGGCCTGAACCCGGCGATCGTGCAGTGCAACACGTCTTTCAATCCCCGGCGCGGCACCCTGCGTGGTCTGCACTACCAGGCCGAGCCCCACGGCGAGTCGAAGCTCGTCCGCTGCGTGCGCGGCGCGATCTTCGACGTCGCAGTCGACCTGCGCGCTGGCTCGCCGACGCGCTGTCGCTGGCACGGCGTGGAGCTGAGCGCCGAGAACCGTCTTGCCTACTACATCCCGGCCGCTCTCGCGCACGGCTTCCAGACCCTCACGGAGGACTGCGAGGTGCTCTACCAGATGGGCCACCGGTACGTGCCGGAGGCGGCGCAGGGGGTGCGCTTCGACGATCCGGCGTTCGGGATCGAATGGCCGCGGCCTCCCGCTCAGCGGATCGTGTCCGACAGGGATCGCTCCTATCCGGACTTTCGGCCGTGAGTCGCGTGCTGCTCACCGGAGCTACCGGCTTCGTCGGGCCTAACACGCTGGCGGCGCTGGCGCGCGAGGGCAATGAGGTTCATGCGGTGGCACGCCGGCGTGGCCGCGACGTGCCCGGCGTGATCTGGCACGAGGCCGATCTGCTCGCCGGGTGCGAGATCGTCGGAGAGATCGAACCGGAGACCCTCGTCCATCTCGCCTGGTACGCCGAGCACGGCAAGTTCTGGTGCTCGCCGGAGAACGTCCGCTGGGTCGAGGCGTCGCTGGCGCTGCTGCGTGCGTTCGCGGCGTGTGGCGGGCGGCGCGCAGTCATCGCGGGCACGTGCGCCGAGTACGAGTGGTCGCAGGCGGTCTATCGCGAGGACGCCCCGACGCACCCGCGTACGCTGTACGGAGCGTGCAAGCATGGCCTGCACGTGGTGGCGCGAGCGTGGGCCGAGCAGGCCGGGGTCGCGCTGGCGTGGGCGAGGCTTTTCTTCATGTACGGTCCCGGCGAGGCGCCCGGGCGCCTCGTGCCCTCGGTGGCGAGCGCGCTGCTGCGCGGCGAGCCGGCGGCAATGACCCGTGGGGCCCAGATACGCGACTTCCTGCACGTAGCCGACGCCGGCGCTGCCATTGGCGCCCTGGCGTCCAGCGAGCTCGAGGGCCCCGTCAACCTGGCCTCCGGCGAGGGAGTCGCTGTGCGTGAGCTCGCCGCCATGCTCGCCGAGCGCGTCGGCGGCGTCGAGCTGCTGCGGCTCGGCGCGCTCGCAGAGCCCGCGGACGAGCCCGCGTCGCTGGTCGCCGATGTCGGGCGCATGCGCGCGGAGCTGGGCTTCGCGCCTCAGATCAAGCTCGCAGATGGCCTCGACGCCGCGGTGGAGTTTTGGCGAGCGCAGATCGAGCGCGCCTGCCCAGCGACCTGAGGCTCGAAGCGCCGCCCGTGAGCTCGATGCTTCCCAGTCGCGTCGGGATCAATGCGGTTTTCCTAGAGCCGCAGATGGGAGGGATGGACGCCTACGTGCGCGCGCTCGTCCCCGAGCTCGTGCGCCTTGCACCGGAGCTTGCCTTCACCGTTTTCTGCAACCCAAGAGGATGTGCGTACCTGGAGAGCGAGGGGTTGGGGGATCAGGTCGAGTTGGCGACTCACCCGCTGCTGGGCAGGCGTGGGCTGAAGGCGGTGAGCGAGCTCACGGTGTTGGGCGCGCTCGCGGGCAGGCGCGTGGACTTGTTGCACAGCCTCGCGATGACCGCTCCCCTCAGGACGCGGGCCGTCAACGTCGTGACCGTGCCGGATGTCACCTGGATCATCGCCCCGGGCCCGGGAGAGCGGTGGACGGCGGGCCTGTGGCGCGCGATCGTGCCGCCGGTTGCTCGTCGAGCGGATCGCGTGATCGTGTTCTCGACCGTTGGAGCCCAGCAGGTCAGCGAGCACCTGGGCGTGCCAGCCGATCGCATCGACGTGGTTGCGCTCGCAGCGGCAAACAACGAGCCAGTGCTCGCCACGCCACCGCCCGAACTGCGCGAGCGCCTCGGCCTGAGCGAGGGTCCGCTCATCCTGACCGTGTCTGCGAAGAAGGTTCACAAGAACCTCGAGCGGCTGGTGCGCGCGATGGTCTCGGTGGTCGAGCGCTGGCCCGATGCGGTGCTCGTGATGCCCGGCAACCCGACCGTCTATGAGCAGGAGTTGCGCGCGCTGGCGGGGAAGCTGGGCATCGCCGAGAACGTCGTGTTCCCAGCCTACGTCGATGACAGCGACCTCGAGGGCCTGTATGCGCTCGCGTCCTGCTTCGTGCTCGCATCGATCGACGAGGGCTTCGGCATCCCCATCCTGGAGGCGATGCACCGAGGTGTGCCCGTGGCCTGCTCGCGCGCCTCCGCGCTGCCGGAGGTCGCCGGCGACGCGGCGCGCTACTTCGATCCGCTGAGCGTTGGCGACATCGCCGACGCGCTCATCGAGCTGATCGCCGACCGCGAGCTCGCCGATGATCTCGCAGCGCGTGGCCGCGAGCGCGCACTCGAGTTCACGTGGCAGGCAACGGCTCAACGCACGCTCGACACGTACGCACGCGCGTGGCGGAGTAGACAGTGAGCGCCACCGAGCCACCGTTTGGGGAGAGCTCCGTCGAGGCCCTCGACGTGCTGGACAGCGCCGAGGCGGGCGGGCGGCTCGTCCGCGGTGGCGCACTGCGACTCGGCAGCTATGTGCTGATGGTCTTGCTGTCGGTGCTCTCTGCGGCGCTACTCACCCGCCATCTCGGCGTGGCGCGCTTCGGCCAGTATACGACTGTGATCTCGCTCGTCGCCGTCGTCTCGGCGATCACCGACGCGGGCATGTCGGCGATCGGCACACGCGAGTTCGCCGTGCGCGAAGGCGCCGATCGCGACGCGCTGATGCGCGATCTTCTCGGCCTGCGCATGATGTTGACGGCCGTCGGAGTGCTGCTCGTCACCGCTTTCGCCTTGGCGGCCGGATACGACAGCGCTCTGCTCGTCGGGGCGGTGCTCGCGAGCCTCGGCACGATCGCGCTGGTGGTGCAGCACACCCACACCATCCCGCTCGCCGCCCAGCTGCGCCTGGGCACGTTGTCCGGGTTGGAACTCGCCCGCCAAGCGCTGACGGTGGCGGCGATCGTGGTACTGGTGGTTCTAGGTGCCGGTGTGTTGCCGCTGCTCGCAGTGCTGCTCGCCGTCAATCTCGTGCTGATACCGCCCACGGCGGCGCTGGCGCGTCATCAGATCTCGCTGCGCATGGGGCTGCGCCCGCGCCACTGGCTCGCCCTGCTGCGGCTCACCGTCTCCTTCTCACTGGCCAGCGCGGTCGGCACGCTGTACATGTTCACCACGCAGATCCTCACCAGCCTGGTCTCCAGCATCCACCAGAGCGGGCTGTTTGCGGCGTCGTTTCGGATCTTCATCGTGGCCAGCGTGGTGCCCGGCATGTTGGCCAGCGGTGCGCTGCCGCTGCTGGCGCGGGCCGCGCGCGACGATCGCGAGCGTCTGGTGTACGCGCTGCAGCGGATATTCGAGGTATCGCTGATACTGGGAGTCGCGACCGCTTTGGGCACGCTCGGTGGCGCGCAGTTCATGATCCACTTCGTCGCCGGGCAGAAATACGCCGCCTCCGCCCCGGTCCTGAAGATCCAGGGGATTGCGCTGGCGGCGACATTCGTCCTCGCCGGGTGGAGCTATGCGCTGGTGTCGATGAAGCGCTACACGGGCGTGCTGCTCGCCAACCTGGCTGCCTTCGTGGTCAGCTGTTCGTTGACCATTGTGCTGGCCAGCGCCGATGGCGCGATCGGCGCGGCATACGCGACTTTGTGCGGGGAGAGCGTGCTCGCAGCGTGCCTGCTGGTGGCGCTCGTGCGTGGCCATCCCGAGCTTCGCCCAAGGCTCGGCATCCTCCTCAAGGTCACGATCGCAATGGCGCCGGCGCTCGTCCTGGCCCTGCTCTCGGGGGTGCCCTCGCTCGTGCGGGCGCTACTCGCCCTGGCCGCATACGGCCTGCTGATCGTGCTCACTCGGGCGGTGCCCGCCGAGGTGCTCGAGCTCCTGCCGCCGCGGCTGCGTCGCGCCGCCTGAGGGTCGATCCCTCGACATACGGCGTCTGAGCTTTCAACCGTCGGGCACGCGATACCCTGCGCGGCCGTGCCATCCGTCCTCGTCGTGCGTGGCCACCTGGGGACGCCCTGGGACCTACGTCCCTGGCTGGAGCTGCCGGAGCGCTACGAGGTCTCCTATCTGCTCACCGCCTCCAACCGCGGCGCGATGCCCGAGGGGCTGCGCGTCGTGCCGGCTCGGGCGCTGCGCGACCTGCTTCCGCGCGGGGCGTTGGGCGATCTCTCTGCCGTGGCGTTGGGCGATCGCTACCTGTCGGCCGACGACGCCTTCGCCGGGGCGGACATCGTGCACGCCGCCGAGCTCGGATTCTGGTTTACGGCCGATGCGGCGCGGCGCCGGCGCCAACACGGATTCCGCCTGGTGGCGACGGTGTGGGAGACGCTGCCGCTGCTGCGCGCCTATCGCAATCGACACGCTCGGCGGTTTCGCAATCTGGTGCTCGCCGAGACAGACCTGTTTCTGGCGGCAACCGAGCGTGCGGCGCTCGCCCTGCAGCTGGAGGGCGTGCCTGGCGAGCGGATCGCCGTCTGCCCCCCAGGCATCGACACCGCCCGCTTCGCGACGCCGCCGGACACGCGGGCGTCAGCCACGCACACGATCGTCTCGCCGGGCCGGCTGGTGTGGGAGAAGGGCCACCAAGACGTGCTGCGCGCGCTCGCCCTGCTGCATCGTGGGATGGTTCGGACCCCTGCCGGCGAGACCGTGCGCCCCCGCCTGCTCATCGTCGGCTCGGGCCCCGAGGAGCCGCGCCTGCGCGCACACGCTCGCGAGCTCGGCTTGGGCGACGCGGTGGAGATTCTCAGCGTCCCCTACGAGGAGATGCCGGCGGTGTTCGCCGGCGCTTCGGCGATGGTGCTGGCGAGCCAGGCCGTCGCGAAGGCTGCGCTGCACCCCTTCGACATCCCGCACGCCTTCTGGGAGGAGCAGTTCGGGTTCGTCCTCGCCGAGGCGATGGCCGCCGGACTTGCGCTCGTCAGCACCACGAGCGGTGCCATCCCCGAGGTCGTGCATGGCACCCCAGTCGAGCTCGTCGCCCCAGGCGACTGGCCGGCGATCGCGCGCGCACTGGCCGCGGGAGCGCTCAGCCGCCCCCCCGGCGCCCGCGTACCGTACCCCTCGGAGATCATCGATCGCTACTCGACAGCCGCCGCGGCGGAGCGGCTGGCGGCAGCCTACGACGCGCTGCTCGCGGCGGGCACCCGCCGCTAGAGCGGCGTTCAGCGCCGGCGGTAGATGTTGCGCCGCAGCGTGAAGGAATCGCGCATCCGGATCGCCGGATCGAGCGCGTCGGTCGGCGCGCTGCGGCGCGCCAGCTTGCCGGCCGAGCGCCAGCCGGCGAGACGTCCAGACAGCGCCGCAAGGTCGCGCGAGATGATCGCGTCGCCGAGCACGACCACTCCCTCGGTGGTGAGTGCGCGCATCGCCTCGCGGCTGCGCAGGATCCCGTAGCGACGCAGCAGGTAGCCACGCGCGAAGCCGCCGTGGCGCCGCTGCCAGGCCGAGCGGTGACCGTGGGTGGCCGAGCCGAGGTGGACGCCGACGGCGTCGACGGCGATGGCCGTCTTCCACTCCGCGGCGCGCAGGCGCAGGGCAAGATCGAAGTCCTCCATGTAGGCGAAGATCCTCTCGTCCAGCCCGCCGATCTGCTGCCAGGCCGAGCGGCGGTATGCGGCTGCCGTGCCCGCCGGCCCGGCCAGGATCGGCCGTTGCGCGCGTGCCTGCTCGACGTCCTGTCCCTGCAGGCGCGGGAAGCCGCCGAGCGTCACATCCGCCGCGAGGCCGGCGCTGTCGATCTGCCGCTCCCCGGGGCGCAACATCAGCGCGGCCACGCTCCCCACCTGCGCGTCCTGCGCCAGCGGTGCGACCAGTCGCTCGAGGAAGTCCGGCCGCGTGTCCACGTCGTTGTTGAGCAGGACGACGATCTCCCCTGACCCAGCCGCCACACCCAGGTTGCACGCCTGCGCAAATCCATGGTTTCGATCGAGGCACTCGAGGTGCACCGCCGGCCACTCCGCGCTGATGCGGGCGCGCGTGTCGTCGGTCGAGCCGTTGTCGACGAGGATCACGCGATGCGCGATTGTCTGCGCCTGCAGATGACGTAGGCAGCTGTCGGTCAGCTCGTAGCGGTTGTAGGCGACGATCACGACGTCAATCGAGCTTGGCATGGGCGCCATCGTACTGTCCGTCTCGACTATCTCTCACCGGTCCGTCTCGACCATCTCCCACAGCGGCGGCGCGCGCGGTGCGACTAGCGTGGGGCCAACTTGAGCACACCGCGGACCCACATCGGCCTCAATCTCGTCTTCCTAGTCCCCGGCGAGACCGGCGGGATGGAGGTCTACGCACGCGAGCTGATCGCGGAGCTCCTCGCGCGCGCGCCCGCCACGCGCTTCACCGCTTTCATCAACCGCGAGGCGGCCGCCCGCGGCGATGGCCCGTGGGGGGAGCTGTTGCCCGCGGTCACCGTGCCGGTGCGCGCCCGCGATCGTGTGCAGTGGGTGTTTGGCGAGCAAGCGCTGCTACCGGCACTGGGCGCCCGCGCGGGGGTCGACCTGATGCACAGCCCGGCGAGCACGGCGCCGCTGCGGGGGCGCTTTCGCCGCGTGGTCACAGTGCACGACCTGATCTATGCGCGCTTCCCGCAGGCGCACGCGGGTTTGCGCGACAAGGGCATGCGCGTGCTCGTGCCGGGCGCCGCACGCCGCTCGCATCGCGTGATCGTCGATTCGCACAGCACGCGCGAGGACCTGATAGGGCTCCTCGGCATCGATCCCGAGCGCATCGACGTAGTCCCGCTCGGCCTCGGGAGCGTGCAGCGTGAGGCGCCCCTGCCTGAGCGCGACGTGCGCGCGCGCTTTGGGCTCGGCGAGCGCAGCGTCGTGCTGAGCCTGTCGGCGAAGCGTCCGCACAAGAACCTGCCTGCGCTCTTGGGCGCGCTCGCGCGCATCCCCGTCGGGCGGCGCCCCGTGCTCGTGCTCCCCGGCTATCCCACCGCACACGAGTCCGAGCTGCGCGAGCGCGCGGCCGCGCTCGGAATCGCCGCCGACGTCCGCTTCCCGGCGTGGCTTTCCGATGAGGAGCTGGAGGGCCTGTGGTCGATCGCGCGCGCGTTCGTGTTCCCGTCGCTGTACGAGGGCTTCGGCCTTCCGGTGCTGGAGGCGATGGCGCGCGGGGTCCCCGTCGCGTGCTCGGATGCCTCCTCGCTGCCCGAGGTCGCCGGCGAGGCCGCGCTGCTGTTCGATCCGCACGACGAGGAGGCGATCGCGGCGGCGCTCTCGCGCCTGCTCGAGGACGAGCCGCTGCGCCAGCGCCTGCGCGAGCTCGGCGCCGCCCGTGCCAAGCGATTTACGTGGGGGCGCACCGCGCAGCTGACGCTCGAGAGCTATGCCCGCGCGCTCGGGCGCGAGCTCGCGCCTGCGCCGTAGAGCTCGAGCACCCCGCGCAGCGAGGACTCGAGCGACAGCCAGCCGACGTTCTCTGCGAACCAGTGCGCGGTGCTCTCGCGCAGGGCGAGCCCAGCGTCGTGGACGCGCACGATCGCATCGGCGATCAGCTGCGCGTCTGAGCTGGCGGCGATCGTGCCATTGACGCCCTCCTCGATCAGCTCCGTGGCTGCATTGTCCTCCCCGGCCACCACCACGCTCGGCGTCGCGCGCGCGGCCGCCTCGACCACCACCAGGCCGTAGCCCTCGCGGCGTGAGGTGAGCAGCATGCACATCGCACGGCGCATCTCCTCCTCGACCGTCTCGGTGGCGGTGAAGCCGCGCGCTCTCACCACGCCCTGAAGGCCGTGCTCGGCGATCGCGCTCTCGAGCGCCGCGCGCTCGGGCCCCTCGCCGAGGAACTCTCCCCGCAGCCCCTCGATGCGCTCGCGCGCGAGCGCCATCGCCGCGACAGCCAGCGTGACCTGCTTCTCGGGGATCAAGCGCGAGGCGAACAGGACGATCGGCTCTCCGGCGCGCGGCGTGGCCGCTTGGGTGGCGCCCGCGTACAGGCCGCGCAGCACCGTCACCTCTCCACGCAGCCCCTCCTCGCGCAGTCGTGCGGCGTGCAGCTGCGAGAAGCACACCGCGCGCTGCTCGAGGCGCGCGCACAGACGCTGCACGAGGGCGCCGAGGCGCCCGCCCAAGCCGCCGAGGTAGTCGATCCAGTAGGAGCGGCTCCAAACCTCAAACCAATCGACCACCAGCTGAAAGCCCCACACTCGCCGTGCGACGCCGGCGGCGAGCAGCGAGAAGTACGGGAACGAGCACGTGTGCACGACCTCGTAACGGCGGCCGTGGCGCAGCAGGTGCCAGAGCACGCCCACGCCGAACACCAACGGCGGCAGTGTGCGCCGACGCCCACCCGCCGTGTACAGCGCCATGCGCGGACCCGCGCTGAGGACCCGCGTGCCGGCCACGGCATCCGGACGCTCGCCGCGCCCCCACTGGCGCAGCGTCAGGTAGGTCACCTCGTGCCCATCGGCTGCCAGACGCTCGGACAGGTTGCGGTACCAGCGCTCGGCGCCGCCGACCGTGTGCGGGAAGAGGCAGTCGTAGATGACGCACACGCGCATCGGCGCGCAGAGCCTGACAGATGGGTGCGCGGTCCCCCATGGGCTTCAGCCCTTGCGGATATCATTCCCGACGATGCGCCGGCACTTTTCCCGCCGGGCCGTGTTTCATAGTCGCAGTGCAGCCCGCATGCGCAGGCCTGGCCACCGAGCATGAGCACCCTCGAGCAGACACTCACCGGCGCGCCCGATACGGGTACTGATGGAGTCGATCCGGTCGTCTCCGTAGTTATCCCGTGCCTGAACGAGGCCGAGAACATCGAGGCCTGCGTGAGCGCCGCCCTGGAAGCGATCGCACAGACGGGCGTCCCCGGCGAGGTCGTCGTCGCCGACAACGACTCCGAGGATGACTCCGCGCGGCTGGCCGAGCAGGCTGGCGCGCGCGTCGTGGTCGAACGCAGGCGGGGTTATGGCAGCGCCTACCTGGCTGGCTTCGCGGCCGCGCGCGGGCGCTACATCGTGATGGCCGACGCGGACCTGACCTACGACTTCAACGAGATCCCCCACTTCGTCGCCGAGCTGGACGCCGGCGCCGAGCTCGTGATGGGCGACCGCATGGACAACATCCATCCGGGCGCGATGCCGTGGCTGCACCGCTACATCGGCAACCCGATCCTGACCGGCCTGCTCAACTTCCTCTTCCGCACAGGCATCAACGACGCGCACTGCGGCATGCGCGCGCTGCGACGCGACGTCCTGCCGCGCCTGGACCTGCGCACCACGGGAATGGAGTTCGCCTCCGAGATGGTGATCCGCGCCTCCAAGGAGAACCTGCGCATCACCGAGTTCCCGATCGAGTATCACCCGCGCGGCGGCGAGAGCAAGCTTTCGAGCTTTCGCGATGGCTGGCGCCATCTGCGCTTCCTGCTCGTCCACAGCCCCACGCACCTCTTCATAGTCCCTGGCACGCTGCTCGCCGGCCTCGGCACGCTCCTGGTTGTGTTCGTCGGCGCCGGCCTGGACTTCTTCGGGCGCGCATGGGGCCTGCACGCGCTGATCGGGGGCGCGCTGCTGATGATCGTCGGCACGCAGGTGCTCGCACTGGGGCTCTGCGCGCACGCGTACGGGACCTACTTCATGGGCGAGAGAGACCCCTGGTTCGACCGCATGCGCGCACGCTTCCGCCTCGAGCACGGCCTGCTCCTCGGCGGGGCGTTCACACTCGTAGGCCTCGTCACCGGTTGCGTGATCGTGGTGACTTGGATCGCCCACGGCTTTGGCTCGCTCGCCGACGAACACCTCGCGGTCATCGCCGCCTCGCTGACGATCGTGGGCATTCAGATCTTCTTCTCCTCCTTCCTGCTCTCGATTCTCGGTCTGCGCCGCCGCTAGCGTGCGGCAGATGCGCCGGCTCCCGGCGGTCGTCTTCGCCGGCGAGCGGCGCGTGTGGCGGGCGGCACTGCTGAGCGCGGTCCCGTTCGTCGTGCTGATCGCCCTCTACTGGGCGATCCCGCGCGCCTACTACACGGGCACCGACAACGTCGAGGCCTACGGCTACATCGCCGAAGTGAAGGCTGGAGGAGCGCTGTGCGTGCCCGGCCTGCAGATACCGGCGCGAACGGGGGCGATCCGCCTGCAGCTGGTCTCGCCTACGCGTGTGCGCCCCGCCCTCGCGATGGCGCTGACGCTCACGGGCACGGCGCGCACGATCACGAGCCGACTCGCCCCCGAGGCCCTCGCGGCCGATCGCCTCGACACGCCCGTGTTCGCCATCCCCGAGCTCCCCGCCAATCCCGCGGAACGCCCCGCCTCGCTGTGCGTTAGGGCGGCGGGCACGGTCAACTGGGCAGGAACGCCGCTGCCGGCGCCGCCGAGCGCCGCGCCACCGACGGTGGGCGGGCGCCCGGTGGCGGGGCGCATCGCGGTCTGGTATCTGCCGCGCAGCGGAGCTCGCAGCAGCTACCTGCAGCGAACGGGCGCGATCCTGCGCCGCGCCTCGCTGTTTCGCCCGGACGGCGTCGGTCCGTGGCTTTACGCGCTGATCCTCGTGCTCGTGCTGCCGGCGCTCGCGCTCGCATCCGTGCGCTGCCTCGCGCTCGCGGCGGCTGGCGGGCGCGCGCGCCGGATCGGAGGGTGGCTGTTCGCGATCGCGGCCGTCAACTTCGCCTGCTGGTCGCTGATCACGCCCGCCTTTCAGGCGCCCGACGAGGTAGACCACTTCGCCTACACCCAGTCGCTCGTAGAGCGCGGCGAAGCCCCCTCGCCCAACCCCGGCTCGCCGCTGCCGCGCTGGTCGAGCGCCGAGTCGCTCGTGCTCGAAGACATGAGCTTCTTCACCGACCACCAGGTCGGCAACAGTCGCGTGCCGTGGAGCTCGGACCAGCAGCGTCTGTACCGCGCGCAGGCTGCGAGCACGCACCCCAGCGCCTCCGACGGAGGCGGTAACGAGACGGCCGCCACGCACGGCCCGCTCTACTACGCGGCGCTCGCGCCCGCCTACCTGCTCGCCTCGAGCTCGCCGTTGGATCAGCTGAGCTTGATGCGCCTGACCTCGGCGCTACTGGGCGCGCTCGCGGTGCTCTTCACGTTCCTGCTCGTGCGCGAGCTCGCGCCCGCGCGCGTGTGGCTCGCGGTGCTCGCAGCGCTGCTCGTCTGCTACGAGCCGATGTACGGCTTCATCTCCGGCGCCGTCAATAACGACGTCGGTGTCAACGCCGCCGCAGCGGCGCTCGAGCTGCTGCTCATACGCATGCTGCGCCGCGGCATCACGCTCCCATGGGGGGCGCTGACCGGCCTCGTGCTGGTCGCGCTGCCCTTGACCAAGGGCACCGGGCTCTCGCTCTATCCGATCGCAGCCGTCGTCTTCGCGCTTACGCTGTGGCGCCACCACGATCGCTCCGACGTGCGCGCGTGGCTCGCGCTCGCGCTCGGCGCGCTCGTGATGCTCGAGCTCTCGGGGCACGTGCTGGACCTGCTGAAGGCGCCCTCGTCAAGCGGCTCGGCGGCGATCAGCTCGAACGCGAGCACGGTGGGCGAAGCGTTTCACCACATTCCCCATTTCCTGTCCTATCTGTGGCAGGCGCTGCTGCCCAGGCTGCCCTTCATGACGCGCTACTTCTCGCGTCCCCCGGGCTTCGTGTTCACTCACGACCCGTTCTTCGTGATCTTCGTGGAGCGCGGCTGGGCCGCGTTCGGGTGGTACGACGTGCTCTTCGCGCACTGGGTCTACGTCGTGATCCTCGCCGCGATCGCCCTGACGTGCGCGCTCGCGCTGTGGGCCGCGCGCAGAGAGTGGGGCTGGCTGCGTGCCCACCGGATCGAGGCGCTCGTCCTGGTGGCGATGCCGCTCGCGGTCATCACCGGCTTTGAGGCCGCCTACTACACGCCCTCGCCGCGACCCGTGATCGCCGAATTCGGACGCTATGTGTTCCCGGCCATCGGTCCGCTCGCGGCGCTCGTCGTCGGAGCGCTGCACGCGTTCGGCCGTCGCCGCGCGCTGATCCTCGGCGCTGGGCTGCTCGCCGTGATGCTCGCCTTCAGCTATGCCTCGCAGCTGCTTACCCTGACTGGCTTCTATGCCTGACGTGAGCGTGGCGATCCCCGTGCGCGATGGCGGCGAGCGCTTCGCCGCCGTGCTCGACGCGCTCGCGCGACAGACCGTGAGCCACGAGCTGCTCGTGTGCGACTCGGGTTCGACCGACGGCTCGCGCGAGCTCGCACACGCGCGCGCGCAGCGCCTGCTCGAGCTCGCACCGGACCAGTTCAGCCACGGCGCCGTACGCAATCGCCTGATCGAGGCCGCCGCCGGCGCGCACGTCGCGCTGCTGAGCCAGGACGCCGAGCCCGCCGACCCGCGCTGGCTCGAGCGGCTGCTCGCTGGCTTCGAGCTTGCTGAGGACGTGGCGCTCGTGTACGGGCCCTACCGGCCGCGCGCGGACGCACCGGCGCCGGTGCGCCTCGAGCTCGAACGCTGGTTTGCCTCGCTCGCGCCAGACGGGCAGCCGCAGATCGCGCGCCTGCAAGAGCACGAGCGCTCCGCGCCGGCGCGCGCGCTGGTCGGGCGCTCGGGGTTCTTCAGCGACGCCAACGCGTGCGTGGCGCGTGCGGCGTGGGAGCGCGTGCCGTTTCGCGAGGTCTCCTACGCCGAGGACCGCGTGATCGCGATCGACATGCTCCGCGCCGGCTACGCCAAGGCGTTCATGCCCGAGGCGGCGGTGTTGCACTCGCACACCTACTCGACCGTGCAGCAGCTGCGCCGCTCCTTCGACGAGTGGCGCGCGCTGCGCGAGATCTACGAGTGGCGCGAGCCGGCCTCTCCGGCCCATCAGCTCTCCCAGCTGCGCGGCGAGCTGAGCGAGACGCGCAGGCAGCTGCTCGCCGAGCAGCTCCCGCCGGGCAGACGGCTCGCCGTGCTCGCGGACGTCGCGCGCCATCAGCTGGCCTCGCGCACGGGAGCGCTCTTGGGCTCGCGCGCCGAGCGCCTGCCGCGTTCGGTGAGGCGAGCGCTCTCACTCGACGGCCGCTCGGCTTTCGAGCCGCTGCAGCTCGATTCCGAGCCGCCGCCAGACGGCGAGCGTGCGAGCGCGCGATGAGTGACGATCCCTTGGAGGGGCGCCCGCAGGGCGCGTTCGCCAACCTGCGCCGGCGCGTCCTGCTCACATACCGCTACTTCGGCCTGCGCACGCTGGCGTTCCGCGCGCTGACGCTGCCGCTGCGCTTCACCCCGCTGCAGCGCCGGCTGCGCCTGCGCACGCACGCACGCGACGGCGAACTACGAAGCGCGGTGAGGTGGTATCGCGAGCACGGGCGCGCAGTCGACATCGTGATCCCGAGCTACCGCGACGCCGAGCGCGTGCACGCGCTCGTGCGCAGCATCGAGAAGACGGTCGCGCGCGGCATGGCGCGCGTGATCCTCGCCGATGACTGCAGCGGCTCCGAGCACCTAGCCGCCTTGCGCGCGCTGCGGGGCGTCGATCTCGTCATCGCGGGCGAGCGCAACGTCGGCTTCGCCGCCAACGTCAACCGCGGCCTGCGCGCGAGCGACCCCGACCGCGACGTGATCGTGCTGAACTCCGACGTCGAGGCGCTGCCGGGGTGGCTCGAGTGCCTGCAGTACGCGACCCACCGCTACCCCTACGCGGGCATCGTGGGCGCCCAGCTGCAGTACCCCGACGGGCGCATCCAGTTCGCCGGCACCGTGCGCAACCGCGACGCGCCCGAGTGGTTCGACCATCGCTACCGCTTCAAGCCGAGCGACTGGGGCCCTGCCGGGCGCGCGAGCCCCACGCTCGCCGTCACCGGCGCGTGCATGTACGTGCGCCGCGACGTGATCGAGCGCATCGGCCTACTCGACGAGCGCTACGCGATGGCCTACGAGGACGTCGACTGGTGCCTGCGCGCCTGGCAGGCGGGCTTCGGCGTGCTCTACTTCCCGGCCGCGCGGCTCGTGCACCACGAGTCGGTCACGCGCGGCACAGAGCTGGGCGAGCGCGAGCGCGCCTCGCAGCGGGCCTTCTGGGAGCGCTGGTCGGAGCTCTTCGACGCGCGCTCCGTGAGCGCGGGCTCCTCCGGCGCGCAGGCGCAGAGCGCATCGGGCGCGAGCTGGCCGGTTGCCCGCGACGAGCGCCTGCGCATCGTGTACGTGACCGAGGGCACGGGGGTCGGTGGCGGGCACCGAGACGTCTTCGAGCACCTGAATCGTCTCGCGGCCCGCGGGCACGAGGTGGCGCTGTACACGCTCGGCGAGGCGCCCGAGTGGTACCCGCTGACGGTGCCCGTGCGCGGCTTCGCCGACTACGACGAGCTCGCCAGCGCGCTCGCGGGCCTCGACGCGATCAAGGTGGCCACCTGGTGGATGACGGCGACACCCGTGTGGCGCGCGAGCGTGCTGCACGGGTTGCCCGTGTACTTCGTCCAGGACATCGAGACCTCCTACTACCCCGACCACGAGCACGCCCGCCACGCCGTGCTCGACTCCTACCGGCCCGAGTTTCGCTACATGACGATCTCCTCGTGGAACCGTGAGCGCCTGCGCGAGCTGGGCGTCGAGGCCGAGCTGATCCCGCCGGGCATCGACCTCGAGGTCTTCCGCCCGCGCCCTGAGGTCGTGCGCCGCGAGGACATGGTGCTGGCGCTCGGCCGCGCGAACCCGCTGAAGAACCTCCCGTTGACCGTGCGCGCGTGGAAGTCGCTGCGGGGGCGCGCTGAGCCAGGCGGGCGCCCGGAGCTGTGCCTGTTCGGAGTCGAGCCCGAGGTTGTGCAGGGAGAGGGAATCGCCGCCGCTCCCGGCGTGCGCTACGTCGAGGGCCCAGACGACGAGCACGTCGCAAGGCTCTTCTGCGAGGCGAGCGTGTTCGTGCAGACCTCCGCGCACGAGGGCTTCGCATTGCCGCCGCTCGAGGCGATGGCGTGCGGCGCGGCCGTCGTGTGCACCGACGCCCACGGCAACCGCGACTTCTGCGTGGACGGCGTCAACTGCCTGATGCCCGCTGCGAGCGTGAGGGATGTGGCCGCCGCGCTCGAGCGCCTACTCGAGGACCGTGAGCTGCGTGCGAGCCTCGCCAGTGCCGGTGTCGAGACGGCCCGTGCGTACGCGTGGGAGCAGCGCATCGACGCGCTCGAGGCGTTCCTGCGAGCGGTGGCGCAGTCGCGTCGGATGGCGCTGGCCGGTGAGCTGCCGGGCCTGGCCTCGCCTCTATCCTGAGCGCGTGGAAAGCCGTGGCGTGGACGTGGAGCTCGGTCCGAACGTCGTGATCGGTGAGCGCGTACACCTGGGCGACCGCGTGCAGGTCGGCCCGAATGTCGTGATCGGCGACGATGTGAGCCTCGCGGACGACGTCGTCGTCGACCCCGGGGCGGTGATCGGGAAAGTGCCCCGCCTGGGGCCGAACTCTCGCTACGAGCCCGTCACCGGCGGCACCGTGCGGATCGAAGAGGGGGCGTGCGTGTGCAGCCACGCCGTCATCTTCGTGGACGTCGTGCTCGGTCCCGGATCGATCGCCGGCGAGCACTCGACGATCCGCGAGGGCACGCGGATCGGTGCGGGCAGCGTGGTGGGGCGTATGTGTGGGATAGCGCCGGGTGTGCGCGTCGGCGAGCGGGTCCGCATCCAGGCCACGAGCGGTCTGGCCCTCGGCACGATCGTCGAGGACGACGTGTTCATCGGCCCCTCGCTGCTCACGTTCTCCGACCAGACGGCCGGCCATGACGCGGACGCCGGCATCCAGGGGGTTACGCTGCGCCGCGCTTCCCGCATAGGAGGCGGCGTCGTGCTCATGCCCGGCGTGTGCGTCGGCGAGGAGGCGATGGTGGCCGCCGGGTCGCTCGTCACGCACGACGTGCCCGTCCACGCCTTGGTCATGGGCCGCCCGGCGCGATTCGTGCGCGAGCTCCTGGTCGCAGCGTCAGGGCCAGCCTGAACCCTTGGGGCGTGCGTCGATGCAGCTGTCGGTGCTGTGCCCCACGCGCGACCCCGGCGCGCGCGTGCAGGCGCTGCTCGCGCCCTTCGCCGAGCTGGCGCACGAGATCGTCGTCGCGGCCGATGCCCGCGTGCCCGAGCGCGAGCTCGCCGCCTACGCCCAGGTCGCCGACCGGCTGCTGCGCTTCGAGTACACGGGCCCAGATCGCTCCACCGCCTATCTGCTCGGGCAGTGCACCGGCGACTGGATCCTCGTGATCGCTGGGGACGAGGTCGCCAGCCCCAGCCTGCTGCGCCGCCTTGCGAAGCTCCCCAACGAGGGAGACGTGCAGCAGTACCTGCTGCCGGTGCGCTGGCTGTTCCCCGATCAGGGCCACTGGCTCGACGAGCTCCCGTGGTCGCCCGACTACCACAACCGCCTCGTTCGCAACGACGCCTCGCTGTGGATCACGGGGGAGATCCACACTGGCCCCGCGCCGCTGCGTCCCGCCCGCTACCTGGAGGAGCCGCTCTACCACCTCGACTGCGTGCTCACGAGCCGGCAGGAGCGGGCGGCGAAGATCGCGCGCTACGAGGCTCTCGACGCCGGGCTGAGCGCGCCGGGCGGCGGGCCGCTCAACGAGCGCTACTACTTGCCCGAGCGCCACGCGCGACTCGCTCCCGTGCCCGTCCCCGGGGAGGATCGCCAGGTCATCCGCGCGGCGGTCGAGGCGTCAGCGGCGGGGCCCGCGCTCGAGGCCTTGCGGGAGATCCCGCTCGCGACACGCGAGCAGCTGCTCGCGTGCTGGACCGGTCGCGAGCTGGCCGAGGAGGCCTATCGCGCCAGCATCCAGACGATCGAACGAGACCTGCGCATGCAGGCGGGCGAAGTGCGTGCCCTGTACGTGCGCCTAGCCAACGAGGGCGTGGAGCGCTGGCCGTGGGCGACCCCCGAGCAGCGGCCGAACATCCGTCTCTCCTATCGCTGGTGGGAGCAGGCAGGCGGCTGCCTGGGGGATGGAGAGCGCAGCTCGCTGCCGCACCCGCTCGGCCCCGGCGAGAGCTGCATCGCGCCCATGAACGTGCGCGCGCCGGCGCGCGCGGGACGCTACGAGCTCGAGGTCGATCTCGTGCACGAGGACGTGCGCTGGTTCGGCTGTCCCGTGCGCCTTCGCTTCGAGGTCGGCTGAGGGCCCCCTACAGGTCCTCGGCGATGTGCGGCGCCTCGCGGTTGAAGTACCAGAAGCCGAGCACGAAGATCACAGTTACGAGCACTAATGGCTCCGCTAGCGCTGCCCAGCTGCCGAGCGCCTGCCCGGCGCTGTAGGTCGCGCGGTTGATCATCGCGTGGCGGAATTGCTGGAAGATCGTCACCAGCGGGTTGAGCGTGTACACGTGATACAGCAGGTGCTCGAAGTGCGTGCCGTGTTCAAGGAGCTTTTCGCGCACGGTTTCGACGGGGATGATCACCGGCGAGGAGTAGAAGAGGA
The DNA here is from genome assembly GCA_963722435.1 of uncultured Solirubrobacteraceae bacterium. Lineage (GTDB taxonomy): Bacteria > Actinomycetota > Thermoleophilia > Solirubrobacterales > Solirubrobacteraceae > Palsa-744. The sequence goes on from CAVRKZ010000002.1 coordinate 1,307,803, forward strand.
TCTGGGCGAGCACTTCCCAGATCGGCTGGATGTCGCGGAAGCGCACGAACAGCGCCGACAGCAGCATCGCGATACCGGTCGAGAAGAGAGCGATCATCGCCAGGATCAGCGGCAGCTCGAGCCAGCTGAGCATCGGGTGCACGCCAGCGATGAGCGCGAAGATCATCACCACGACCACGTTCAAGCCCAGATTGAACGTGGCGAGCAGCACGACCGAGATCGGGATCGCCAGCCGTGGGAACTGGATCTTGCGCACGAAGTTCTCCCGCTCGACCACGCTGCGGACCGCACCGGTGGTCGCTTCGCTGAAGAACGTGAACAGCACGATCGAGCCGAGCAGCTGCGCACCGTAGAGGTGGCCGGCGGCGCCTTTGCCCCTGTCGACGTGGAAGATCTTCACGAAGAACACGTACAGCACCCCGAAGAGCAGCAGCGGACGCATCACCTGCCACACGTAGCCGAGCATCGAGCCGAAGAACTTCAGTTTGAATTCGCTGAGGGCGATGTTGTATGTGAGGTGCCAGAAGCGCGACCAGTTGTCGCTGAGCGCGCGCGGGCCGCGGATCGGCTGACCGAGCGCCTCCGCGACCAGCGCGGGATCGCCGAACGCTTCGGAGGCGGACGGCGCGCTCATGTCTGCTTCGCCGCTGCCTGTAGCTCGGCGGGCAGGGGGGCGTTCCAGGGGCTCACTTCCGTCTGCACGGGGATCTCGACCAGTCCGCCGCTGGCGGTCGTACCGGAGACGACGAAGGACATGCCGCCGGCGAAGCGGTCGATCACGTCGAGCCCCTCGCCGCGGTGGGTGATCGTCAGCACCGGGTGGTAGCGCCCGGGCGCGAGCATGTTGTGAAAGGAGAACACGAAGACCGCCCGCTCCCCGGCCGCGAAGGCGCCGCTCTCCTCCTGTTCGCGTGCGGTGGTCGCGACGACGACCTGCTGGCGCTGTTCGTTGAACAGCGCCATACTGACCGCCGGATCGCGAACGTCGGTGTTGAAGGTAACGAGCGCCCGAAGCGTCAAGGGCTCTCCCTGGGGCGCGACCATGCGCCGCTCGAGGTGATCCTCGCCGAGCCACACGTCGCTGACGCGCGCGGCGCCGTCGCCCATGCGCGCGCTGCCCACGCCGGGGTCCACGTAGCCGACGGCACGTCCGAAGGCGATCTCCAGGTAGCGGTCCGCGATGTCCGCGGGATCGCCGATCTCGACGAGCGCGCCGCGCTCTAGCAGCATCGCGCGGTGGCAGAAGCGCGTCACGGCGGACATGTCGTGTGTGACGAACACGATCGTGCGCCCCTCCTCGCGCATCCTCGTGAACACGTCGAAGCACTTCTGCTGGAAGGCCGCGTCGCCGACCGCCAGCACCTCGTCGATCAGGAGGATGTCGGCGTCCACCTGGATCGCGACCGAGAAGGCCAGGCGCACGTGCATGCCCGAGGAGTAGTTCTTGAGCTTGAGATCCTGGAACTCCTCGAGCTCGGCGAACTCGATCACGCGCTCATAGCGGGCTCTCGCCTCACGCGGCGAGAGCCCGAGCATGATGCCGTTGAGCTTGACGTTCTCGAACGCGGCCAGATCGGGGTTGAAGCCGACGCCGAGCTCGATGAAGGTCGACATGCGCCCGTTGCACCACATGCGCCCGGCGTCTGCGCGGTAGATCCCGGCGAGGCACTTCAGCAGCGTGCTCTTGCCGCTGCCGTTGCGCCCGACGATGCCGAAGAACTCCCCTGGCGCGACCGCGAACGTGATGCCCTTGAGCGCGAGCAGCTCCTCGTGGCGCGATTTACGCAGGGGGTGAAGCGCGCGCTCCTTGAGCGTGTGCGTGCGCTCCTCCGGGATCTTGAAGCGCTTTTCGACGCCCTCAGCGGCGAGCGCCGGGCGTTCGCGCATGGCTGTCGGCTGGGCTGCCACCTGCACAGGAGGGTATAGCGGGGCGCCCGGCGCGCTGACACCAACGTGCGCGCGGCGCGCTGGCAGAGGCCCGCGCCCGCGCCGGTCCGTACGCTCAGCCGCGCGCGCGCAGGCGGAAGACGCGCGCAAACGCTCTCCCCGCCGCGAACACACGCGCGAGTGCGCCGAACAGCGGTCGGCTCACCGTCGGGTGGGCGCTGAGCGCGAGCAGCGCTCGCTGCAGACCCTCCGGCAGCGTGCCGTTGGGGCCGATCAGGCTGAGCGCGAAACCGACCTCCGCGTTGAGCTCGTCGTACATGCGCTGGGCGTGCTCGCGCTCGCGCACGAGCTGTGCGGCTTCGATCTTGTGCTCGACGCTCAACCTGCCTTCGCGCTGCACGGCGTCGCGGCTCAACGTCGCTGCGACGCGGACCGGTGCGAGCGCCGCCTCGTAATAGGTCGCCACCATCGCCTCGGCGGCCCGCTCCCAGGTCAGCTCGCGTGCGCTGGCGACCAGGGCCTGGACCTGCCGTGCGCGGGCATCGGCGTCGCTCAGCAGCGCGTGCGCGGCCGTTGCGCTCGTCCGCTCCTCCCACGGCACGATCGTCGCGGTTCCCGGCGGCGCCGCCTCGGCGAGCGAGGACTGTGGGGCAAACACGCACGGCACGCCGGCTAGCGCGGACTCGAACGGCACGAGGCCAAAGCCCTCGTACACCGACGGGTAGGCGACTGCGCCGGCGTGCGCGAGCAGCCACGCCTTCTCCTGCTCATCGACGGGGCCGAGCTCGATCACCGCCTCGCTCAGCTCCGGGTGCTCGGCGAGGAAGTCCCGCTCGAGCTCGCGCGAGGAGCCGATCGGAATGTGCGTGCCGGCGAGCACGAGCTGCCCTCCCCACCCATGGCCAGCGCGCAGCTCAGCCAGCAGTCGCAGCGCGAACAGACGGTTCTTGTGGCGGAAGTCGGTGCCGAGGCAGAGCAGAAAGCCATCCGCCGGCGTGGGCAGGCGCTCGGCGAACGCGGAGGGAGCGCGGGGCGTCTTGCCGCCCAGATGGTCGAGGCCGGGAGGCACGACGGCGATGCGCGCGTCCTCCACGAGCGCATCGGCGAGCAGCTCGCGGCGCGTGTGATCGGAGAAGACGACGACGCGCTCGGCCGCCGCGAGCCCATGCCGGCTGGCGCGCCGGAAGTCCTCCCAGGCGTCGGCGTCGCTGAAGTAGCCCGGGTTGCGGTAGGCGATCAGGTCGAGCTGGCTGACGACGAAGCGCTCGCCGAGGGAGAGGGCCAGGGCCACGTCGCCCGCCGAGAAGGTCTGCTGCGGGCGGTGAAAGATCGTGCTCCGCGCCGTCGCCGGATCGAGCTCTTCAGCCGCGAGGATCTCCGTGCTCGGAAGCTCACGCAGCAGCTCGAGGGTCTCACGGTCGATGCGCTCGACGCGAACGAGCAGTCGCAGGCGCAGCCGCTGCGTGTGCGCGAGCGCGCGGATCAGCTCGAGGATGTGTACGTGCGTGCCTGTCACGGCGCCGTCGAGGGCGCGCGCATCGAGCGTCACGTCCAGTCGCTCCCGAGGCCCGCGCCCAGCCTCCAGGGCGAGCGCCAGCACGCTCGAGTCGGCGATCGCACGGCGCCGCTTCAGGTGCGGATAGCGCTCGGCCAGCACCTGGGGGAGCTCCTCGGCGCGCGTCCCCCCAGTCGCCGCCAGTTGCTGCACGACGACGTCGTCGGCGGCCACGTGCGCGAGGCCCGAGAGCAGGCAGCGCTCGGCAAAGTCGACCTCCAGCGCCCAGCTCAGGCCAAGGCGATCGTCGAGCCCGCCCACCAGCTCGAGCGCCTCGCGGCGCACGTACACGCACGGTCCGACCGGTCCGTTCAGGCGGGGACGCAGCGTGCGCGTGTGTACCGCAAGCGTCTCGCTCAACTCCTGGAGCTCTCTGGGGGCGCTCGCGTCGGAAGCGATCGCCAACGGCGTGCCCGTGTCCACGAGCGCGCTGGCGCTCGCCGTGTTCGAGTCGGCCAGCGCGGCCCTGCGCATGCGCTCGTGCCATCCCTCTGTGACGCAGCACGGTGCGCTCAGCAGGAGCACGTCCGCGGGCCATACCGGGCTGATGACACGATCGACGGCAGCGCTCGCCGCATCGCGCGGCTCCTCTTTGCCTGCGACCGACCCGCTTACCTGCGGTTGGCTCGACCACAGCCGGCGCTCGCCGTCGGGCTGCTCATCGAGGAGCCGGCCGAGCTCGCTGTCGCGATCGAGCCGCGCGGTCAGCGCGGCGATGATCGGCACCTCTGGCGGAGTGCCGTTCAGCAGCGACTCGACACAGCGACGCGCCGCCGTGTCACCGTCGCGCAGGGCCGCCACCACGCATACCTCGCCCCTGGCGAGAACAGGTCGGTTCTCATCGGTCAGCTCCGCCGCGCTCATCTTTGCTGCACTCGGTACCACAAGCGCCGCGCGGGGGCGCTCCAGCGCACCATGCGACTCGCGCGCAGCGAGTGAAGCGCCGCGCCCGTACCCGCCAGCTCGGCCTGCTGTGCGGCTAGCCGCTCCTCCAGCGCCGCGCTCGCCGACTGCGCTCGCGCGAGCGCCTCGCGCTGGTCGTCGAGCTCGGCAAAGGCGCCGAGCGCGCTGGAGAGGAACGCGCGGGTCTGGGGTCCGTCCGGTCGCTCGGCCGCGGCGCGGCCGTCGGGCAGGCGGCGCATGAACTCCGCCAAGCGGCGATCTAGCACGATGCTGCCCTGCCGCACTCCCCGCTCGAGCGCGGCGTCGTCGAGCACCGCCTCCTCGTAGAAGCGGCCCAGGCCACCTTCGCGCTGGATCACCAGCAGCTGCAGCTGATCGCGGCCGACCTCGGGAGAGCGCTCGGAGAGCTTCTCGTAGCCGATACCCGTTTGGATCACCTTGCGCTCGAACTGCTCGGGGTTGCGCATCGGGAAGTGGAAGACCTCGAGCAGCTCCTCGGCCGGGATCGGCCTGAGCTCGGCACCGGAGATCGAGTGGTTGCCCGGCGCGACGACGATCTGCGGGTGTGCGCGGTGGGCGACCTTCGGCTCCAGCGCCTCGCCCTCACCGTTCAGCGAGCACGCCTCGCGGTATATGAGCCGCGAGTGGAACGGGCCGGTGTCCGTAGGCCGCGCCACGAAGTTGCGTCGCTGCACGACGATCTGTCCGTAGCGCTCGGGGATCGAGGCGAACACGTCGCGCAGGCTGCCCGACAGCGGCCACCAGAACTCGTCTGCGTCGTTGTTGATCACCCAGTCGGCGTCGTGACGCGTGAGAGCGAGCCTCGCCATGCGCGTCACGCGGACGCTCTGGTGGTGCTCCTCGCCCTCTTCGCGGAGCACTTCAACGACGCCCGCGCGCTCGTAGGGACGGAGGAGCTCGACGGTCTCATCAGAGGAGTCATGATCGGTCACGATCACGAAGTCCACCCCTTGGGCGAGGTGGTAGTCGAGGTTCGCCTCGATGATGTCGGCCTCGTTGCGCACGAGCAGCGTCATTACGAGCTTCATGCGCTTGCTCGGCGCGCGTGGTCGCAAGCGCTCGTCGTTCGCCGATGCTGCGTTGCTGGTTGCTGCCCGATCATCCGCGTCGCTTGGCGAGAGGTCCTGCGTATCGCGTGGTCGGCGGGGTAGCTGGGCGGCGAGATCGACCAGCTGAGCGGCGGCGCCGCTCATGGGCAGCTGCGCGCCGACGAACTCGTACGCCTGTCCTCGGACTCGCGCCAGCTCCGCTGCGTCATCGAGCAGCCGCTCGATCGCGGGCGCGATCCCGTCCACGTCGGCCGCCACGAAATGCTCGCCAGCGACGAGCGGCTCGGCGTCGAGGCACGGCTCTGAGACGACGACGCAGCCGTTGCAGATGGCCTCGAGGAAGCGCATCCACTCCAGGGCACCAGAGGTGGTGCGGTGCAGGTTGAGCAGAACGCGCGACGTGCGCAACCGCTCGTACTTCTCGGCGCCTTCGAGGTAGTCCGGGCGGGGGCGCACTCGGGGCTCCAGTGGCGGCACCAGGAGCTGGCACTCGCGCCCGCGCAGCTGCGCTTGCAGGCTCCCGAGGAGCGGATCGCGTCGCGGGTCGGCCGCTCCCAGGTAGAGGACGTCGATCTCGCGCTCGACGTTCGGATCGCCCTGCCAGGTGTCCCACAGTGGCGTGTAGCCGAGCTGCAGGTGACTGCAGTCGTGCCCCAGCCGCCGTAACTCGGCGGCGCTCGCGCGGTTGATCGACACCGCAGCGGCGAAGCGGGGCACCAGGCGCCGGGTCGCCTCGAACCAATCCGTGCCGGCGTTCTCGGTACACAGCGCGATCGTTCGAGCGCGCTGGGAGAGGTCGGGGAACGCGTCGGGGTTGCCCCACGCATCGAACTCGTGCGGAATCACCACATAGACGCCGTCGTCGTCGAGAGGGGGGAACTCGTCGAAAGTGAGCTCCGTCGTGTGTCCGGCGGCAGCCGTTGCGGCGGAGATCGCGGTGAGCAGCTCGGTCATGAAGGGGCTACCTCGACTGGTGCTCACGAAGCAGAGGCGCATCCCGTCCCCGCCGGCGCGTTCATACTCCGACCGTCTCCTCGACGCGTCGAGGAGCGCTTGAGCACAGCTCGCTGCGCACGAGCTCGAGCATGTCTGCCGGCATGCCACGCTCGCGAGCCTCTGCGGACTCGGTCAGGCGGGCGAGGACGTCGAGTCGCGAAACGCCGCTGCCCAGCTCTCGCAGCGCGATCGCCCCGTGCTCGGGGTCGGGCGCGCGCCCCAGCGTCCACTGGTAGGCGGCCTTGACGAATGCGCGATCGGGGAGTGTCCAGGCGCGGCGCAACTGTACCGGCGCCCAGGCTGCCAGCCGCCGCCTAAACTGGGCGAGCGTGTCCGGCTGGATACCGTGCCCGCGCGCCTCCGCAGAGCAGAGTGCGTCCTCGAGCAGGTCGTGGCGGGAGTGCCCGGCCACGATGTGCGCCTCCCACACGGCCCGGGTGTGGCGATCGGGCTCGCGGGCGAATGCGGCGCGAAAGACCACATCGGCGAAACGATCCGCAGGAGCCTCCCAGGCCCCGACGATCGCGGCGATGAGATCGAACGGGTAGCTGTCGGCGTCGAGCAGGTCGGCTGCGACCTGGCGCGCGCATTCCGGGCCGATGTCAGCGACGCTCTGCAGCAGCCCCGCGAGCTCGTCTACCTGCACGGGCTCGCCATCTGGCTCGACCTCGACAGGACTGGCGAGTAGCTGGGTTGCGGTCTGAAAGCGACCGTCGAGCGAGCAGATGAGGCTCTCGTGGACAACCAGAGAAGTGAGGACCGTGCTGACTGGCCCATAGCGATGTAGACGCTGCACCTCGTGGTAGTAGGCGGCGGCGGCGTAGAGATCGAGCGCGAGCGGCTCGTCGGCGAGGGCTGCCAGAGCCCGGTCCTGTACCTCCAGCTCATGGGTCCAGACGGCACCATCGAACTCGACGACGTTGTGGGCGAGCCCCCTGCGAATGAGATGCACCTCGTGACCCTGTGCGGCGAGGCTGCGCGCCAATCGGTCGGGCTGCGAGCGATCGCCGTTCACGCTCGCCTCGAGCGTTCGCGCAGGCGCGAGCAGGCAGAGGCGCAGCGGGCGCTCGATCTGCGCCAGCCGCGGGTATGGCTCGAAGCCCAGGGGAGAACATGCCGGCAGGACCTGGTGGCCAGGGCTCTTCGCCAGCGCACATCCCCGGCCGGACTCCAGGCCCTCGTCGAGGCGGCTCATGAAGTGCTCGAGTTCCGCGGCCGAGAAGCGCCCGTCTGATCGGGCGCTGAGCGCGGCTTCGCGGAGCTCATGCGCGAAGGGGAGCAGCGAGCGCTCCGCCTCGATCGTGGAGGCCCCGTGCCGAAGCGCGAAGTAGGCGCGTCCTTGGGCGATCGCGAAGGGATCGTAGATCAGCCCGTCGGCGCGTCGCACCGGGCTCGCAAGGCAGCGGTGCTGGACGAGGGCGCAGTCGAGCTGGGCGAGGAGCGCGCCCGCGTCGATCATCCGCAGGCAGATGTCCGCGTCGTCGTACAGGTACACGAGCTGCTCGTCGAAGCCGCCGATCGCGACCAGCGGCTCGCGGCGGAAGCTCATGTTGGTTCCCTGCAGATAGGGGAACGGGTCCGCTCCCGGGAGCGTCTCGCGCGAACACGGCGGACGGCGGTGGAAGCTCGGGCGTCCGAGCCTGTCACAGAGCGCGTACCCGTACTGCGGCTGCATGCCGGTGCTGTCGAGCACGATGCCTCCCGCACCGGCCACGCGCTCGTCCTCGTAGGCGGCCGCGAGCTCGGTAAGCCAGCGCGGCTCCGGCACCGCGTCATCGTCGAGGAAGGCCACGACCTCACCGCTGGCTTCGGCGATACCCAGGTTGCGTGATCGCGCGAGATTTGCCTGCGGGCAGCTCACCCGCCGCACCCAGTGATGCTGCTCGCTGGCGATCCGGCCCCAACCGACCTCTGAGGGCCCCTCGACGACCACCACCTCGAAGTCGCGATGGCGTTGGAACTGGAGCGCCGCAAGCGTCAGACGCAGGCTGTCCGCACGGTGCAGAGTGGAGATGACGACGCTGATCTTCACGATTGCCTCAATTTATGTCACCGACCGCCTACCCCCACGCGACCCACGCTACGCGCGCACGTGAGGGCGTGGCAAGCGGCAGCGCGTCAGCCGCTCTGCCAAGCGAAATAGCCCGGCTTCTTCGTGCCATCGGTTTCGATCAGACCGCCGTAGCTCACCGGTGGTTCGTCGTAGAGGTGGATCCAACCGACTGCGTATACGCTCGGGAGCTCGTTGGCCACCTGCAGCCCTGCAGTGATCCATTCCGCCTGGGCTTCGGGCGTGAGGTAGTAGTCGAACTCCTCGTCTACTTTGGTGGGGATCGTCCACTCCGAGAGGAACAGCTTAGGATGGGGGTTGCCTGGGCGCCCGAGATAGCGCGCTACGAGCGCCGAGAGGCGCCCCAAGTCCGAGAAGTCGATCTCCTGTTCGGGCGATGGCGGGTTGGCGAGGTTGGGCTTACGCAGGAAGGTGAAGGGATTGTGGCCGTACATGTCGAGTCGCGGCGGCTTGCCGTCGGGCAGGCGCAGGTTTTCGATCCACTGCTGCGTGGAGATGTCCCCGGTGGTGTAGGTCATCCCGCCGATCACGAGATTGGAGCGGCTGACGCTCTTCAGGGCGCCGTAGGCGGCGTCGAGGATGCGTGCATAAAGATGGGGAGCCACCTGCTGCGCGGCATCGAGCTTGGTGCCCGGCTTGGCCGGCACCTCCGGCTCAAAGTTGTGCGTCCTAGACGGCTCGCCCCAAACCATCCACAGGTGCACGGAGGGGTAGCGGCGGGTCGCCGCGATCGCGAAGCGCGCGTAGTCCTGGGGGTGCAGCGGCGCCCAGTTCCAGGGCTTGCCGCCGTTGGCCCAGGGAGGGGCGCCGATGATTTGGAGGGCCACCTGGATGTGGTAGCGGTTGGCTTCGGCGACGGCCTGGGTTACCTCGGCGGGCCATGCGTAGGCGGGGTCGTTCGGGTTGCGCGGGTTGCGGGGGCGACGGGTCGCGATCGAGTTCCAATACAGGTCATCCTCGTAGATCTTGACGCCCAGTTCCTGGTACGTCCGGAACAGTGAGAGCCCATCGTGGGTGGCGGGGCCCCAAATTGCCTTTGCTGCGGATGCCCGTGCCAAAGATGATGTGATTGGCGAGAGCAGTAGGAGCGTTACGGCGATCCAAAGAGTCGTCGCCTTTATGATGCGAGCTCGCATGTTCATCTCCGGCTCGCGACACCCTCGTCGCCGCTCTCGCCTAAGCCGTTCGTAGCGAACCGAAAGGCGTTTCTGCGGCGTATCACCTCGCGGAATCCGGGAGTGCGGGTTAGCTCGACGGATCGGCGGCCAGGGGCACCCGCCCGCCGCATCGACCGCCACAGTCGCAGTCCCTGCCATCTGCCGCGTAACGGAGAAAGCGTACGCACGCGCAAGAGACCATGAAGTACATACAGCAGGTCGAACATAAAGATGCGCGGTCCGTATCTCAATAGCTGGTCGGTGCTCATGTTCTTGGCGATCAGCAGGAGCCTATTGCGCCCGGCCTGAACGAATCGCATCTCAGACCCGTAAGGAACCGTGCCACCAACGTCGTGGTAGACGATCGCATCGGGTGCGTAGAGACAGCGCCATCCGTGCATACGGCCACGCCAGGCGACGTCGACGTCCTCGAGTCCGAACAGAAATCGCTCATCGAAGCCGCCCAGTTCATCGAGCATCGCTCGACGGTAGAGCGCCGCTGCGCCGCACGCGGCGAAGACCTCGACGGGTGCAGGCTCGCTGTCGGCGAGCGGATGTCCGAGCAGGCGATCCGACGCCTGACCGCGTCGGTCCACTGTCACGCCAGCCGAGTAGATCACTTGTGGGTGGCTCAGAAATCGCTGCTGAGCGGCCACCGAGCCAATCTCGGGGCTGGAACTCGCGACGGCCAGCAGCGACTCCAACATCCCATCCTCGACGATCGTGTCGTTGTTGAGTGTGAGCACCCACTCACCGGTGCTCGCCCGCAAGCCCGCGTTTACTGCGGCGGGATATCCCCTGTTACTCTTGAGGCTCACCAAGAGCGCATCTGGAAAATGCCGGCGTACGAGCTCACATGACTCGTCGCCCGAGCCGTCGTCTACGACTATAACCTGCACGTGGCCTTTACCGCGGCCCTCAAGAGAACTAAGACAGCGCATCAACAGGTCGGGTCGTCTGTAGTTGGGGACGATCACAGATACTGTGGGCGCGAGGCTCATTGGAGCGGTCGGTGTCCTGCCCCGTGATTACCCTCTACGGGCCCGCCTGGGGCGGGTACGAGTTCGCGGCCTGTAGCCAGTGCCCAAGCCTCGCTGAAGAGATGGCGGTATGCGCTTAGGACTTCGGGCTGCGATCGCCTGGCCAGCCAAGCAATCCGGGCCGTCGTCACGATCATCATGAGAGCACCGAGCAGGACTTGTTGCCAGCGAGGGAGATGCTGCTGGGCGTAGCGCAAGATGCCATGGTAAAGGCGCTTGTGCTGCTCATGGCGGGCCCAGGTGTTCGTGCTGGCCCGGCCCACATGCTCGAAGATCGCTGAGGGCACATAGAGGGCACGTCCCAGCTCAGCCAGGCGTCTAGAGAGATCCACATCCTCATACCAGAACCAGTAACCCTCATCCCATCCATGCACCTCCTCCAATGCCTTGCGGCGTACCAGCAGGCACGCACCAGCAGGCTGACGATCAGTTTGGGTCGTAGCGACCGCGTCGAGCGGGCGACGCAGATGCTGCCCCGTCCAAGGATTTCTCGGCCACACCCGCTCGATCCCACTTATGCGCACAGTTAGACCTAATAGGCCTGGCAGCACGCGTGGCTGGTATCCGCCTTGCGTGCGTTCCGTCCCCGGATCTACAAGCCGGCCGCCCGCGCTCGCAGCAAGCGGGTCGCGCCTGAGCGCTCCAGACAGTTCGGTGATCGCTCCGCCCACGGGGACGACATCGTTGTTCAGGAACAGCACGAACTCGGCCGCCCCCACTTCCGCTCCGCGATTGAGGGCGTGCGCGAGCCCGCGGTGACTGCGGAGTGCCACGATATGGATGCCGGGGAAGCGGTCAGCGAGCGCGCGCGACGTGCCGTCGGTCGACGCGTCGTCGACGACGATGGTCTGCGCGATGGCCGGATCGTCGAGACGTTGTAGGCATCGCAGTATCAGGTCCCGGGCATTGAAAGTCGGGATGACCACGTCGACATTGCTCACATGCTGATGGTTGCACAGCACGAGTAGCGCTCGCTCGCCGTAGGAGCTCCTCCTCGACGATGTTCATGGCGGTTCCTCTCCCGGCAGTGAGTTGTTCGCACTCGCCACGGCCCCAGCGGAACCGGACGAGGCGAGACGGCCCCCACCCGCAAACTTGTACCCGCTACGAGACGATCTCCACTACCTGTAGCGATCGCACCGAACGGTCGCACTTTTACATGTCCGAATGGGTTAGGCTGCCCAACCGTGGCCGACTACACAAGCGGTGCGCTTGTCTCCGCAGGCGTCTCTGGCCGCCAGACCTTGCTGGCTCGCGCGGCGCTCTACTTGGCCGTGGCGTACATAACGCTTACCACGGCGGACGTCGACATTGCTCGTGTACCGCTGAAGCTCTTTGTGGTGGCGTTTGCTTTAGCTGGCTGGCTGAACATATATAGACCCTGGACGCGCTCGTGGCGCTCCTACGCACTTGCTGGGCCGGTGCTAGCGGTTGGTATCGCAGTGCCGGTCGTTTGGTTCGTGTTAGCGCTCTTGCTCCACCATCAGCACGACCCCGCCCAGCCTGACAACACCAGTTACGCGATTCAACAAGCCAGTCGGTTCGCGTATCTGCTCCTCTATTTTCCGATTCGCGACGAGCTAAACAGGTGTGGCTCGGCTATAGCCGAGCGACCCGACTGGCCGTTGCGCATTCATCGCGTATGGCTTTGGCCGACCCTCGCCCTCTGCGCAATCACTTTGCTGATCTTCTTAGGCCACGTCTTCCTCGGTCTCGACTACGGCGGCGGAGAGGTGGGGCCGCTACAGGGCGACATCGCGGTTGAGTCGACCGGGACCTTCCGGGTCTTTGTAGTCGACGACGTAATGCTCATCCCTGCGGCTATTTTGGTCCTCGCCACAGCGTATCGTGGGCAGCTGGGTCGACTCGGCCGCGTGGCTGCATTCGCGCTCCTGGCCACTGCGTACCTTGCTCACGCGCGCGGCATCTGGGTTGGCATAGTCGTCGCGGTGGCCGTGATCGTGCTGTTCTCAAAAAGGCACATGTCACGCTCCGCGCCTCGGAGGCTCGCTGCGATCGCCATTATCCTCGGGCTGGCGGCCGCTTTGATCGTTACTGCGGACCCTAGCGTCTCCCATGGTGTCGTGTCGCTGTTTACCGCGCGCAATGAGCAATCTACGGCTGTTCGCTTGGAACAGGCACCTCAGCTGATACGGGGTTTTCGTAGACACGTCGCGCTGGGCAGCGGCCTGGGAGCCACGCTCCCCTCCGGTTATCGCCGCAGTGCCTCCGCGCCGTGGTCGTTCGAGCTGACCTATCTGCAGTTACTCTTCCAGTTGGGCGTGATTGGACTGGCAATACTGCTTACTGTGCCGGCCGCGGCGTTATTTTTCGGTGTCAGAGCCCTGTCCCGCGCCGAGCCGAACCGGCGCATCATGATCGCTGCGGGGATCGGTGGGCTGGTCGGCTTCGTGTTTACCTCCGCCAGCAATCCTTACTTAATGAGCTCTGTAGGAATGCTTGCCCTGGCTGTGCTGCTGGTGATGATCGAGTACTCAGCTACGCCCGCCGGCGCATCCGTTGGCACGGCCCAGTCTCCGAACTCCGCTACGGTCCTGGCTCCGGCCTGGGTCTCACGGTCGTATGCCCAAGTGACCGCGCGGCTGGTGAGGGTCAGACCGCCTCTGCCCGCAATGGTCATCTTGGCATTGATTGTCGCGCTAACGGCCGCCGAGTTCGACCTGCCTCGTCAGGTCGTGCCATTGTCGACGACATCCCTCCCACGGCTGCCTATTCCCAGATCGGCGCCGCCGCGAAATCTCCCATTGCCGCGTGACTTCGTGCGCGATGGGAAGCCGCAGCTAGTAGCAGACTCCGATGTTGGCGCGACCGAATCCAGATTGTGGAGTGTGGCCTACGACCGAGGGGTACTTCGTGTCTCCAGCTGGCACGTGGAACGGAAGCGGATCGTCGTCGACGACACGGTGACCGCGGGCCCAGCACCAGAAGGCGGCAACGCTAGCTTCGGCATCATCGGAGTCGGCGTCGCCCATCCAGCCGCGCTGGGTGTAATGGCGCGCGTTGGGTCGCATCTACACGTCGAATTGCGTGATCTCGCGAGCCATGGGCGAGTACTCGTGGCCGGAGATACACCGCCGATGCCGCTGCCGGCAGGCTATTATCGTGACGTTGAACTTGCCGACTGGAACGGGATATCCCCCGACCTAATCGTCGTCGACCGCTCCGCGAGCGCTCCTATCATGCGGGTCCGGATTTTCTCCGCCGCATCGGCGTTCCGTCAGGAGATCCTCGACGTGATCGTACCGAAAGGGCCGTTCCCACCGGCGGCATTTTCGGTGCTTATCGGCTCCGTAAGCTCCGGCGCAGACGTAGTATTGATTACCCGTGGTGTTCCAACACCCACGACGCACACCGAGGTGCATGTCCTGCTCGGCTCCGAAGCCTTCCAAAGCTATGTTGAGCAGAGCCCGATCAACCTGCCGGACACCGTGCCTCGCGACGACGAGTTTCTGCTCGGTCGCGAAAACGGGCTGCCCGTACTCTATGTCGTCAACCGGGCTGCGGACACACTCGAAGTGGTGCAGCTAGCCTAGGCCGGTTTTGGCAGAGGAGTTGCCAAACTCATCACTGGGTGGAGCCTAGGAGATCCCGGCCGAGCTACACGCGCCGCACGAGGTAGGCGTCTTGATCGAGCTGCGCTTTTTGAGCTATAGGCGCCTGGGTCTTGGGATCGAGGTGGACAAGCATCTCGAAGTCGCGTCCCAACATGCTCTCAACCGCCGCGTGGGGCCAAAAGGTTGAGCAGGCGTTGGTTCCCTCGATCTCCGGCAACCACACTACGATCTCTCCGGAGTCGAAGCGCAGTTGCTCTTCGGGATCGAGCTGGCTCTTCTTGATCGCTCCATGGACTGTGAACCAGATGAGTCCACCTGGCTTTACGACGCGCCCGAACTCCGCCATCCAGCGACCTACGAGCTCGACGGGCAGATGGGTAAAGACCGAGCACGCGTACAAGAAGTCGAAGCTCTCATCCTGATACGGCAGAGGAGGCCGCAGCTCGGTCTTGCGGGCCTGCATGAAACCTAGATTCGCGTCACACCACTCGACCAGCTCGCCGTTGTAGTCGCAGCCATTGATCAGGGGCCGCGACAGGTCTGAAAACCAACGTCCGATCCGGCCACATCCGCATCCAAAGTCGAGGATGGAGTCCATCTGATCGAGCGGACTGCCAACTCCGGCGAGCAATTCACGGAGATAGTCCGCGTGAGCCCTGCCAGAGGTAAGGAAGTGCTCGAGGTCCGCAGTGCCTGCGATAAGGACACGAAGCCGCGGAGGCGGGGCAGGAGGGCCGTTGGCATCATGCAGACGCTCACGTCCTCCGGAGATACTCCGATAGCGTTCGACTGTGCGGAGATATCCTCTGGCAAGCGGCCCCTTGAAGGGAATCCGCGAGCGGAGGATTGCTCTCTTTAGTCGTCGATCCATGGTCGTACCGGAGTATACTTGTGGTATTCCGCAGGAGACACCGGATTTGTGAGCCGACGGGCATTGGCGAACATTCTCAATTGTGCCCTCCTGGAGGTCGCGGGGCCGAGTACCAGCTGCGATCGCCGTTAACCGAGAAGTGCGATCATGCGGACCTCAGTATCCTGCTCGGTGCGAACGAGTTCTGCTCGACCGGCCAAGGAGTCAGCGTGTCGATCAAGGATATGGCAGGGGGTCTGCGGAATGCGTCGCGCATCGTGTGGAGGGATCGTATGCTCGTCGGCGTGGCAGACGCTCTGACGGGGGCCGCTGCGCTCGAGCCGGGAGGACCGAGTCCGTTGTTTGGGCGACGCGGGCTCGTGCCAGTATACCCGCGCCTCGCTGCGCTAGACATCCTCGACTACGCAGAGCAGACGCTCTGGTCAGGCTCCGGATCCGCGCCTATCCGCTCACGGCGCCGACTTATCGGTGAGGCCGGCAAGCTCTACGGAGTGCCCGACGACGCCTACGACGCGCTCTTGGCTTCACACGTGGTTGAGCACCTCGCAAATCCGCTCGGTGCGCTCGCAGAGTGGCAGCGCGTGCTGCGCCCCGGCGGCTACATGCTTTTGATCATCCCCCACCGCGACGGCACATTTGACCATCGACGTCCGATTACATCACTGGAGCATCTGCAAGCAGATGCCGCGTGCGAGGCTGGGGAGGATGACCTTACCCACTTAGAAGAAGTTCTCGAGCTCCACGACCTCGCGCGCGATCCAGGCGCGCCCAGCCGCGAGGTGTTCGAGCGGCGTTGTCGGGACAATCCTTCCTCGCGTGCCATGCACCATCACGTATTTATCTCGCAGACGGTGGCAGATATGTGCCGCACAGCAGGGCTCGATGTCGTCCTCATCCGGCCAATGCGGCCCTTCAACATTGTGTGCTTGTGTCGGGCGGGCCCGCTCGCGCGGGGGACGCTCGGCGAGCAGCAGCTATCGGCGATTCTGAGCCGCAGCCCGTTTGCCTCCGATCGTGATAATAAAGGAGGCTAGCGCGGCGATTGAGGATGCCATTGTGAGCGTTACGGCTTGAGATGGGCTCGGTGCGCAAGCGTGCGCCGAGCATGGCTTAGCAGCTCACGATAGTCGACTAGCTCGGCGGTTGACGGTCTCATCACTGTGCCCAGGTTTGAATCGACATGACGCCGGTAGAAGTGTGCCCACATTAAGAACGTTAATGTGTAAGAGACGGTCGAAGCGACCGCGGCTCCAGTCGCGTGCAGCGTCGGGATCACGATAACGTAGAGCGCGATGGTTATAGGCGTGACGGTGAATGCGACCTTGCGCGCACACTCATTGTGACCTCGCCCCACCAGCGAAGACGCCAACGTTTCGGCGAGCCCTAGGGCAACGGTTCCCGGGACGAGAATCAGCCCGAGGGTAGCCGTCTGGTCGAACCCAGATCCGTAGAGAATTGGCACCAACAGGACGAGGAACATGACCATGCCCAGAATCGCGACGAGGTTCACGATAACGAGGTGGCGGAGAGCGCGTCCCTCCATCGCGCGCCTCTCTACGTCGGCATCCGAGGAACCTCTGAGTCGGGCCACCCGCGGGAGCAGCACCATCCCGACAGCGCGCGGCACTAACAAGAGGGCAGCAGTCAGCGAGAGTGCGACACCGTAGCGGCCGCCTGCGGCGGCCCCGGCAAAGCCGATCACGAGGAACAGGTCGAGTCGATTGTTGAGAACCTGCATCGCCTGGGACGTGTAGACGGGAAAGCCAAAGCGTGTGGCTGTGAGCAGGCGTTGCGCCCGCGACGCGTTGAGGTCGCGGGGAGGCCACCCATTTTCGTGCCTCCGCCGTCGAGCCCATATGAGCATTCCGACGGCCGTTGTTATCTGCCCCACCGCGATCGCGATCACTGCACCGGCGACTCCATCCGTCAGCGTGAGCACGATCGTGAGGCCCAGTGTGAGGATCGCGCAACCCGCGGCGGGCGCGGCGGCGGCGGCGTAGCGACCTACGGCCAGCGCGACAGTGCCGGTCAATCCCCACAGCAGCGCAGGAGGAAGCGCGATGACGATCACCCCGATCAGGACGAAGTCGAGTCCACGGAAGGCGGTAGGAACGATCAACCAGGCCGCGATACCGGCGAGCGCCGCGGCGAGGCCTAGCGAGAGCGACGCAAAGCGGATGTCGGTGAGAGCGTCGAGCGGTGACCAACGATGCTGACTCACGTAGTAGGCGATGCCAGAATCCAGCCCGAGAAGGCTCAGCGGGAACAGAAGGCCGAGCAGCGTGCTCGCGGCTGCGTAGGCGCCAGTTCCCGCAGGTCCTACCGCACGGGCTACGACGTAGGTAGCCAAAGCTCCGAAGAGTGCGCTTATCGCTTGGGACCCGCTCGTGAAGAAGATGCCGGTCGAGAAACGGCCATATCTTGGCCATGGCTTTGGCTCGGCCTCAAGTGCCGTGTCAAGATCAGGCAAGAGCGGTCGCCGCCAGTCGGTCGCGAGCGGCATCTCGGCACGACCCGCAGGTCTTACACTGCCAATGACCGCGAACGAAGCTGTAGATGCACACCTGCGGCACAGTAACAACCGCGGCGTCAAGCGGGCCAGCACGACATCAGCTCCGCCTGGACCCCCCGACGTGGCGTAGCTAAAGTCCCTATAGAGTCAAGCCGTGAGCGACCGTCTGCGAGCCAACGTGTATCGTCATGCCTCGTATGGGGTGTCGCGGAGGTGACCGCCGAGCGCACGATTACCCGACACGCCCGGGTCCACCGTCGACTCGTGAGCCTAGCGGAGCAACGCTTACGTCGTCGCGACTATTCAGCCGCAGCGGTGTATGCGCAGACCGCCGCCGAGTACGCCTGGCGCTGCCCCACTGGAGCGTTTGTTTCCCCTGCCCTCGAACGCGTGGTTTCTACCGTCCGCGATGAGGCGCTCGACGGCCATACTGGGCGCTCTGCCGGCTCGGCGACTAGGGAGACGACGCCGCGGGTGCTGCACGTGCTTACGCAGGCTGAGGCGACAGGCGGACACACCAGATTGTGTTGGAGGTGGTTACGCGTCGACAGTGATCGCCAACATTCGGTCGCCTTAACGGGGCAGGGCAGATCGCCAGTTCCGATGGAACTTGTCCGTGCCGTGGCCGATGTGGGAGGCACCCTGGACGTGCTAGACGCGCAGAATAGGGGCATTCTCGATCGAGCGCGCGCTCTTCGAGGCCTCGCCGACAAGGTCGACCTGATCGTGCTTCACATTCATCCATACGATGTCGTTCCGCTGCTGGCGTTTGGTGATCATCTGTTGCGACCGCCCACGCTCTTAGTGAACCACGCCGATCACGTCTTCT
Source organism: uncultured Solirubrobacteraceae bacterium (assembly GCA_963722435.1). GTDB lineage: Bacteria > Actinomycetota > Thermoleophilia > Solirubrobacterales > Solirubrobacteraceae > Palsa-744. Next base: position 1,326,269 of record CAVRKZ010000002.1, read on the forward strand.
GGCTCGGGCTTGACGCCAGCGACGTGATCGCACACATCCGTCCGTCGGGCGTCATCTTCTCTCGAGAGCGGCGCGGACTTAGTCCCGATCGGTCGGCCCTGTTGCCACTGCCTCTCTTGCCTTGGGGGAAGACGATCTCCCGGGTGGCCGCAAGAGAGCGACTTGACATTTCGGACCGCGCATATGTGTTGCTCACGGTCGCGAACAGTCAGAAGTACGAGGTCGGACTAGGGTCGTCGATGGTGGACTTGCTTGGCCCTGTACTTGATCGCCTTCCGGATTCTCTATTGATCGCCGTGGGGCCAAGGCAAGAGGGAGCCTGGGCAGCAGCCGGCCAACGTTACCCCGGACGGGTTCGTGCAGTCGGTATCCAGGACGACACATCGGCCTATCTGGCCGCCGCCGACGTCTATCTGGACTCTTTCCCGACGACCTCATTGACTTCAATGTTGGAGGCGGGACAGCAGGGCCTGCCGCTGCTACGCCTCGATCCGTCGGAGGTCACGGGTGCATCGCCGCTCGATCCCGATGATCCGGCGCTGCAAGAGGTCCTCGTAACCGTCTCTGACGTTGAGTCCTACCGAGCCGTTATCGTCAGCTGGCTGCGCGAACCGGACGAGCGTGATCGGCTAGGTCGAATAACCAAACGATCGGTCGAGAACCATCATTGCGGTGAGCATTGGCAGCGCCGGGTCGACGCGGCGTACGCTCAGGCGACGAAGATATCGGGGTCCGGCGGTAGCTTGCTCGAGCCTCCGCAGCTCTGTACGGACTACGACCTAGCGCTCGTCGACATGCTTTCGCGTGGCGCCGTAGATCTCTATTTCGTCCGGCGTCTTTTCGATCACTGTGCCCTGTTGTCACCGCGTCGCGCCGTGATGATGGCCGTGCGGTTCCTCATTGCGATACGTGACGACCTTCCATCGGCCGTTGCTCATCGACAGCGGATCTGGAGCTGGCTACGACGTGAGGTCGGTAGACGCGCTGGGCCGGTTGCTGGGTCTTGGCAGCGGCGGGCCGGGTGAGCTGGTGATGTCGCGTCGCCGAGCTGGCTCATCACCTGCGAGGCCGACCACCTCCCGATCGACAGAGCAACTAACCTGTGCTGGGTGGGTGCTCAGCTCGTCAACTTCCGAAAGATCCCCGACCCCCGCGGCAACCTGACTCCCGTGGAGGGTCGGCGGGATGTACCCTTTTCGATTCGCCGTGTCTACTGGATATACGACGTGCCCGGCGGAGCCGTACGCGGTGGGCATGCCTACCGTGCGCTTGAGGAGGTGTTCGTCGCGCTGTCCGGCAGCTTCGACCTCACTGTCGACGACGGGTGCGGATCCACCGTCCGTCACACTCTCAACCGTGGCTACTACGGTATCTATGTGCCCGCCATGATGTGGCGGACGCTATCGAATTTCTCCACTAATGCCGTGTGCCTCCTCTTCGCGTCGCGACACTACGACGAAGACGACTACGTGCGCGACTACGACGAGTTCTGTGACCTGTGCGGCGCTGGAACGCGGTGACAACTATCGACGACTGCCGATTGGTCGACCTGCCCCGAGTCTCAATTGCCAGGGGAACATTACAGCGGTCGAGGGCGCTGGTCGCGAGGTTCCCTTCGAGATCGAGCGGGCCTTCCATCTGTACGACGTGGTCGGCGGGGCCACGCGCGCCGGCCACGCGCACAAGCAGCTCGAGGAGTTCATTGTTGCCGTGATGGGCGGCTTCACCGTTGTGGTCTGGGACGGCGAGCGCCAGCGCGAGATCGAACTGAACCGCGCCTACCAAGGACTGTATATGCCACCGCAACTCTGGAGAGAGCTGGTGAACTTCAGCTCGGGTGCCGTCGCGGTGGTGCTGGCCTCGCGGCGTTACGACGAGGACGACTACATCCGCGATCGAGACGGGTTCGTCGCGTACCGTGGTGCGCTGGCGGACGGCACGTGACGGTTCCCTTCCTCGACCTCAGACCGGCTCAGGACGCCCTTCGAGAGGAGCTGGCGGCGGCGGTGCGGCGCGTGATGGACGCGAGCCAGTATGTGCTCGGATCCGAGGTCGAAGCGTTCGAGCGCGAGTTCGCCGACTTCTGTGGCGCGCGCCACTGCGTGGGCGTCGGAAACGGCATGCAGGCGATCGAGCTCGTGCTGCGAGCCCTCGGCGTCGGCGCGGGCGACGAGGTGGTCACCGTCTCTCACACGGCCTTTCCGACGGTTGCTGCGATTACGGCGACGGGTGCTACAGCTGTACTGGTTGACGTCGACCCGGAGACCTTCTGCATGCGCCCGGAGGCTCTTGCGGAGAGCTTTGGCGCGCGCACCCGGGCGGTGCTCCCGGTGCACCTCTACGGCCGTTGCGCCGACATGCAGCCCATCGTAGAACTGGCCCAAGAGGCCGGCGTGCCGGTGGTGGAGGACGCCGCGCAGGCTCACGGGGCGAGCTATCGCGGCCGGCGCGTTGGCACGCTCGGCCTTGCCGCGGCGTTCAGCTTCTACCCCACGAAGAACCTCGGCGCGCTGGGTGACGCGGGAGCGATCGTCACCGACGACAACGAGCTCGCTCGTCAGGTGAGGCGGCTGCGCAACTACGGCGAGGAGTCGAAGTACGTGAACGTCGTCCCCGGGTACAACACCCGGCTCGACGAGCTCCAAGCCGCCGTTCTGCGCGTGAAGCTACCTCATCTGGAGGCGTGGACGGCGGAGCGGCGGAGTATCGCCGGTCTGTATGACGAACTGCTCACGGGCGCGAGCGCGCTGTCGCCTGCGCCCGACGCCGGGCACGTATACCACCTCTATGTTGTCCGCAGCGACGCTCGCGATGCACTACGCGAGCACCTGCACTCAGCTGGCATCGGATCGCATCTACATTATCCGGTCCCTGTGCACTCTCAGGCCGCCTACCGCGACGGCGGGCTTCGGATCGTGGGCTCTCTTGAGACCACCAATCGCCTTGCCGCAGAGGTCCTCAGCCTGCCCGCATATCCAGGTCTGCAGGCGAGTCAAGCGCGCGAGGTGGTCGACGCCGTGCAGCTGTTTCGTCTGTAGCGTTGCTCGTCGAGCCGAGGCGGTCCCCTATGGGATGATACATCGCCAATGGGCCGATTCAGTCTTCATGGTTTCGCAGCGGGAACGCCTGGATCCGAGTCTCAGATCCGTCCGTCCGCAATCGTCGGCGCTGCGGCTAGGCTGAGCGACGGGTGAGGTAGTGTCAACCAATCGGGTGCTGCTGACGGGGGAGACCGGCTTCCTGGGCAAACGTGTCTACGCAAGCCTCGATGCCGACCCCGGAGTGTTGGTAACCGTGCTTGGAGAGCGACTCATCGATCTCGAGCGAAAAGCTCACTTGGGTGTTGACATAGTGATCCATCTCGCGGCCTGGACACCCAAGCGCGCAGGATCATCGGATCTGCGGCAGATAATCGATGCGAATATCGTCGGCCTGCACGCGCTTCTGAACGCCCTCGACCCGGTACCGCGCAGGTTCCTGTTCGCAAGTACCGTCGATGTATACGGATTACGAAACGGACAAGAGGTGCATGAGCATTCACCCTTGAACCCCACGGATGCTTATGCTGCCTCCAAGCTGCTAGGCGAGCATATGGTGATGGAGAATGCACGCGCGCGACAGTACGAGGCCTGTGCGCTGCGCATCGGTCATCTTTACGGACCGGGCGAGGAAACCTACGAGAAGTTTATCCCGACTGCGATCAGAGCGCTTATGAAAGGTCGACCTCCGACGGTCGTTGGTGACGGCCAGTCTCGACGCGATCTGCTGTATGTAGATGACGCAGCTGAGGCCATTCGTCGTCTCGCCGTGATGCCCGGCGATCTTCCGGATCTTGTAAACCTGGCTGCGTCCGATACATACACTCTTGTGGAGATTGCCCAGACGCTCATCGACATCGTTGGCTTCATGGGTGGCATCCGTTATCTCGGTGATCACGCCAACCCTCCTTCGCTTGGTTTCGATACGACGCTCCTGACTCAGGCCATCGGCGACTGGGATCGGGTTGCGCTGTTCGAGGGACTTCGCCGTGAGATTGAGCATGTCATCGCAGACGAACGGAGCCCCGGGCGCCCTCCCGAGCGTGTCTGAGGTCAGATGTCGGTCGCGCGTGTACAGATCGGTGGCGTCGGTGGGGCGCCCGCGAACAATGTCGTCAGGTCGCTGCGGACATCCGGACGCGGCGATTACCTCATCGGTCAATCTTCATCTCCCGCCGATCTGTTCCTCGCCGACGTCGACGAGGCGCATCTGGTACCGGAGGCGAGCAATCCGGCGTACAACCGAGCCCTGCTCGCTCTGTTAGAGCGAACCGACCCGAGCCTGATTCTTGTACAGCATGACTTTGAGGTGCGTGCAGTATCGCGGCTTCGAAAGGAGATCTCGGGGCTTGGCGTGCGTGTTCCACTGCCGGCTGAACGCACGGTAGAGGTATGCGTCGACAAGTACCAGTCGTATGAGATTTGGAACGCAGCCGCTCTGCCGGTGCCAACCACCGTATTGCTCAATTCGCCGGCCGATCTTGAGCACGCTATGAGGCGTTTTGGCCCCGAGGTGTGGCTAAGGGCCGTCGAAGGAGGGGGTGGCAGCGGCGCGATTGCGACGGCCTCTCTGGAGCTCGGGCGTACCTGGATAGATCGCTTTGACGGCTGGGGGAGCTTCACGGCTGCAAGCATGCTCGGTCGCGACAGCGTCACCTGGCAGTCGATCTGGTGGGAGGGCGAGTTGGTCGTCGCCCAGACTCGTCGGCGTCACCAATGGGCGTTTGCCAATCGCGCACCCGCTGGGGTTACCGGCGTAACGCGTGTTGCCGCCACAGTCTCGGAGCCAGAGATCGACGAGTTGGCGCGGCTTTCTATTCTCGCGATCGATTCCACACCCCACGGTGTCTTTGGAGTTGACATGACCTACGGTCGCGATGGGCGCCCGCATCTCACTGAGATTAACATCGGCCGTTTTTTTACGACGATTGACTTCTTCGCGCGCGCGGGCCTGAACATGCCGCTAATCCTTCGAGATCTGGCGCTCGGTGGCCCTCCACCGACCCTGAGCAAAGTCGTCAACCCGCTGCCCAGCGGACTCGTGTGGATCAGGGGCATGGATGTATCGCCCACCATGACCAGTATTCAGGAGCTTCGAGCGCTGGAGCGGCAGACTCTAGCTTGGGAGAGTGGCACCGAGCTAGGCTAAGGACATCTGCTGTGCAACGCCGAGCGCCACGGCTCGCCTGTCAGGCTTGCGGAGTTGGTTGGGGCCTCAGAAGTGCACCTGCGAGCTTTACGGCGCACCTCATAGTGAGAATCAAGGCTACGCAAGCTCGAGCGGTATTGCCGCGTGCGAGATGTAAGCTGTAATAGCGGTAAGCGCTTCGATGGAAGGCGACCGCCGTGGCGGTGGGTTGGGAAGCGGAGCTGGAACCCTGATGATGGACAACCGCCAATGCCGGCTCAAATGAGATATTGAATCCGCAGTTCCGAGCGCGCTTGCACCAGTCGGCGTCCTCCCAGTACATGAAGTAGCCCTCATCCAGCATGCCCACCCTTTTGAGCGCGTGAGCTGAGATGACCATACAAGCCCCAGATACCCAATCAACCTCATGCGTTCCCAGCTTGGGGTCGGCTTGCAGCTCTCTCCGTGCGGCGACCTGAGGGAAGAGCCTAGTAAGAAGTGTTGTTCTACCCCACAGCCCAGTCGAAATCCGCGGAAAGACCCTTGCAGACTGCTCGGTATCACCGGCAGGAGTGCGGATGGATGGTCCGAGCGCCGCCAGCTCCCGCGGCCAGTGTTGCTGTGCAAGAACAAGAAAAAAGTCGGGGGCGACGATTACGTCTGGATTTAGCAGCACGAAGATCTTGCTCCCGTGCGTGGTACGCAAACCGATGTTGCATCCAGCCGCGAACCCCCGATTGGCCGGCAACGCAATCACCTCCACCCACGGCGCTCGCGTGCGTAGAACGCTTACTGTGTGGTCGAGGGAAGCGTTATCGATGGCGACCACCCGTAGGCGCCCTTGGTGCTCACGTGGTAGCTCGCTCCAAGCTCGCTGCAGCGCTCGTGCCCAACCCAGTATTCGCTCGCCTCCGTTGTAGGTGACAGTTACCACGGCGATGTCAAAAGGCGTTGTGGGCACTGGCCATGCAGACTAGATGAGAGGACCGATCTACCTGGCTTTCCGGGAGATCCCGCGGACAGGCGTCCGCTCCATGAGAGCCGCCCATGTGAGAGCGGCCCGTGCAGTGTGCCTGTCTGTCGCATAACCTTGTCCGTGTCGCCGAGCAGATTTGTGCTGCTACGAGAAGCGGCACCCCATCCTCTCGGTCCGCTGGTCGGATGCGATACGTGAAAAGGTTCGAGATTCGATGCGGAGCGAAGGTTCGTGATCTTGGCTGAGCGGCTGCTGATCGGCCTCGCCCTCGCGGCGGCGATCGTCTACGCGGTGACGCCCTTTGCGATCGTGGCTGCAAACCGCTTGCAGTTCTACGACGTCCCGGTTGGCTACAAGGGTCACGGCCGTCCCACGCCGTATTTAGGTGGCGCGGCCGTGATGGCGGGCTTCGTAGTCGCCCTGCTCATGGCCGCCGGCGACTGGCGCAAGACGGTCCCTCTCGTGGGCGGCGTGGCCCTGCTGTGGGCAGTCGGCACGATCGACGATCGCAGGACGCTCTCGCCGCTGTTGCGCGTGTCGGTCGAGCTCGCGCTGGCAGCGCTCGTGTGGGCGGTCGGCCTCGGCTGGCATCTGCACCTGGGTTGGGCGGTGGACCTCGTGTTGACGAGCCTGTGGGTGTTAGCAGTGGTCAACGCCTTCAACCTCTTCGACAACATGGATGGGGCAGCCAGCACCATGGCTCTGGCCGTCTCGGCGGGCGCTTCTCTCGTCGGCGTGTTGCGCGGCGATGTCTGGCTCGCGGTTGGCGCCGCTTCGCTTGGGGGCGCATGCATCGGCTTCCTCCCGCGCAACGTCTGCCTGCCCGCGCGCATCTTCTTAGGGGACGGCGGCAGCATGCCGATGGGCTTCGCGGCGGCCGTTCTGGTGATGGTCGCCGCGGGAACCTCTTCGGTCCCCTGGGAGACGCTGCTCGTGGCACTGCTGCTCGTCGGGATCCCGGCGCTGGACACGAGCCTCGTGATCGTCTCGCGGCGGCGGCGCGGCGTCTCGATCATGACCGGTGGACGGGACCACCTCACACACCGTGTCCACAGGGTGTTGCCGAGCGCGCGTGCGGTGGCGCTCGCCCTCGGGGCGCTGCAGGCCGTCGTCTCGATCGTGGCCGTGCTCGCGCTGGAGGGTGGGATTTCGTTCATCGTGGTCTTCGCGACCCTCTACCTGCTCGCCGCCGCCGGTGCGATCGTCGTCCTGGAGCGCCAGGCCACCGAGCAGTCAGGCGTACGAGCCGAGACGCTCGCGCTTGCATCCGGCACCTCCGGAGCCTCGCCGGGCGGATCGCTCCTGCTGGTGGTGCTGGGCCTTGGGGCCGGCCTCAGCCCGTTCTTCTTCGCCTACTACGACACGTCCGTCTGGGTTCCGATAGGCCTCGGCATGGTGGCGGCCGCAGCCGTCGGCGCGCTGGCGCGCCCAGTGCGGCTCGGCGTTCCCGCCGCACTGGCGCTGGGAGGCATGTTCGGACTGGGCATCTGGTCGCTGAGCTCGACCGCTTGGGCTGAATCGGTCGATAACGCGGTCGTCAGCGGCAACCGCTGGCTCGCCTACGGGGCGCTGCTGCTGGTCATCCTCGCCCTGCTGCGCAGCGAGCGTCGCTCGGCGCTGCTGCTTGGAGCAGCCGGGATTGGGATCGTGGCCGTAGCGGTCTCAGTGCTCGCGCGCCTGCTCGGATCGGATCCGGAAGCGCTCTTTATCGGCGGACGCCTGAACTCCCCGCTCGGCTACATCAACGGCGAGGGCTGCCTGTTCGTTATGGGATTCTGGCTGTGCATCGCCGTGGCCGAGTCGCGTCGCGCGCTGCTCGCCGGCGCCGGTGCAGGGCTGGCAGCCCTGATGGCCGCCCTTGCGCTCCTGTCGCAGTCGCGCGGCAGCGCGCTGGCGATGCTCGCCGCGCTGATCCTCGTCATCGCGCTCGTTCCCGGCCGCGTGCGGCGGGTGTATGCCCTTCTGGTCGTGGCCGGCGCTGTCGCGCTCGCCGCCCCGGACCTCCTCCGCATCTACGAACGGCATGCCACCGGGGCGATACCGACGTCCGCCGGTCACGCCGCCGGACGCGTTGCACTGCTGGCTGCGCTCGCGGCGGCGCTCGGGTGGGCCGCCCTCACATTTGTATGGGGGCTCCTTGCCGCGCGGCCTGCGCTGGTGCTACGCGCCCGGACCGCCGGATCGTGGCTGCTCACCGTTCCCGCCGCGCTCGCGCTCGTTCTGGCGCTCGTCACCGCCCATAGCCTCGACCGCGACGTCCGCAACCAATGGCATGCGTTCACCCATCTCGCCGAACCCGGCGGCAGCGGCGCAACGTCTGCCTCGATCAGCCATTCGCGGTTGCTCTCCGGCGGAGGAAACCGTTATGACTACTGGCGCATCGCATGGCGCGTGTGGCAGTCGAATTCCGTGCTGGGCGTAGGAGCGGGCAACTACGCGAGGCCCTACTACGAACAGCGCGCCACGACTGAGGACATCGACCAGCCGCACTCGCTGGAGCTGCAAACGCTCTCAGAGCTCGGCCTCGTCGGCGCGCTCCTGCTCGCGGCGTTTATCGCGGGCGTCGCGTGGGGGACCGTGCGCATGCGCCGTGAGGCCGTCAACTCCCCGCTGTCCAGGGCTCTGCTCGTGGCCGGCCTGGGAGCGTTCGTCACGTGGCTAACGCAGACAAGCGTTGACTGGATGCACCTGCTTCCGGGCCTCACCGCGATCGCCCTCGCCGGCCTGGCGGTAGTCGTGCGTCCGCGCAATCGAGCGAGCCAGTCGGCGAATGTCAGACGCGGCCGTGCCGGGCATCGAGCCGCGCCCATACGCAGGCCCGCCGTGGCGTTGGGAGCATCGGCGCTCTTGGTGACGCTCGTCGTAGCGGGAGGCAGTCTCGCCCGCCAGGGCATTGCGGACTACTACCGCTCACGCGCACAGAGCCGACTCGAAAGCGGCCACCCAACGCAGGCGCTGGAGGAAGTGGATCGCTCGCTCGACATCGATTCGGACTCCGTCGAAAGCTACTACGTAAAGGCCGCTGCACTCGCCCGCTTCGATCAGGCGGGAGGCGCAATCTCAGCACTCGACGTTGCCTTGGCACGCGAGCCGGGTAACTTCGTCACGTGGGCGCTGCTCGGAGACCTGGCGGTGCGCGAGCGGATGTTCGCGAAGGCCAGGCGCGACTACGAGCGTGCGCACCAGCTCAATCCCCGTGAAGAAACGCTTCGAGCACTCGCGCGCGACCCCGCTACCGCCTTCGGCCAGTAGAGGCGTTATCTTCCGAGCATTGCGTGGCGCAGCCTCACTCGCTGGAGTCCTTGCCGTGGCCTTGGCGACGCTCCCAGCAAGCCCGGCGCAGGCCAACGCAGGCCTCCCGCCCGGGGTCCACATCGACCCCGGCTCCCCCGCCGCCAAGGAGTACGCGATCCCCTTGAGTGCGGCCAGGCAGACGGGCGCAGGCTCGGGTGGCGGTTCGTCTTCGTCGCTCTTCGGCGCGGGTATCGCGCCGCGCGGACCGGGCAGCCCGCCGAACGCTCATTCCGGGACAGCCGGCCGGGGTGGTGCCACCAAGATCTCGGCCGGCGGATCTGCCGCCGGCCTTCGCGCAGAGCACGTCGTCGCCCGCGAATCGCTCCCCTCTTCGGTCCTGGCCTCTAGCTCCCGAGTCTCCGGTGACGGGGACTCGCTTCTCGCCCTCTTGGCCGGAGGTGCTGGCATCCTCGTCCTCGGCGGGCTCGGAGGGACATTCCTCAGGCGTGCTCGCCGCCGCTCCACCGACCCAGCGTGAACGGCGCCGCCAGATGCGATTCCTGATCACCGGCGGAGCCGGGTTCATCGGCTCGCACTTGAGCGACCTGCTCGTCGAGCGTGACCACTCGGTGCACGTGCTCGACGACCTCTCGACTGGCGCCATGGAGAACATCCGTCACCTGAAGGGGGATCCTCGATTTCAGTACACGATCGGCTCCGCCAGCGATCACGCCCTCGTGGCCGAGCTGGTCGACGAGGCGGACGTGGTCGCACATCTCGCGGCGGCCGTGGGCGTCGAGCTGGTGGTCGCGAGCCCCGTACGCGCGATCGAGACCAACGTGCACTGCACCGAGGTCGTGCTGACGCATGCGAGCAAGAAGCAGAAGCCCGTCCTGGTCGCCTCCACCAGCGAGGTCTATGGCAAGAGCCGCGCGATCCCCTTCAAAGAGGACGGCGATATGCAGATGGGGGCCACCGACATGGGGCGCTGGGCGTATGCCTGCTCGAAGGCGATCGACGAGTTCCTCGCGATGGCCTACTGGCGCGAGCGCGGCTTGCCGACCGTCGTGGTGCGTCTGTTCAACACCGTCGGCCCTCGCCAGACCGGCCGCTACGGCATGGTGGTGCCGCGGTTCGTCGGCCAGGCGCTCGCCGGCGAGCCGTTGACGGTGTACGGCGATGGCTCTCAGACCCGCTGTTTCTGTCACGTCCGCGACGTCGTTGGCGCGCTGTTCGACCTGATGACCGAGGAGAGCGCCTACGGGAACGTGTTCAACGTCGGAGCGACCAACGAGATCTCGGTTCTGGAGCTCGCCAGGCGGATCATTGCGCTGACCGGCTCCTTCTCCGAGGTGTCGCTGACTCCCTACGACGAGGCCTACGGCGAGGGTTTCGAGGACATGTATCGCCGCGTGCCAGACATTGCGAAGGTGCAGGGGCTGATCGGCTGGCGCCCTCGCCGCTCGCTGGAGAACATCGTCCGCGATGTGGCCGAGCATCATCGAAGCCCGGTCGGGGACAGGGCCTCGGTCATGCGCACGGCCGTTTGAGCCGCACGGGCCGCCGTTGGGTCTCAGGCCGCCCGTCTCTCGCAAGCCAACCGAGTGCGTGGCAACGTGGGCGATAATGCCGCCAGCCAGTCCTCGATGACAGCCGATGACGAGAAAAGACAGGCGCTTGAACCTGTCGCGACCCTGCGATCCCTGCGCCGGCGCGTGCTTTCCCTCGCCCGTACGATCCTGTGGCGGATTGCACCCGGCTACGCACGGCGGCGTGCGGTGCGCGCCCAGACACCCGGCAGGCTGGCTCACGTGGAGGCGGAGATCGAGCGCGTCGCCGAACGCCATGGCGAGCAGATCGAGCGCCTCGAGGAGCTCGGGCGCGAGCTGATCCTCACCGCCGAGTCGCTGCGCCGCGTAACGGGCGACGTCGACAGCGCGATGAAATCCGAGGCGCGCTCGGCGCACAGGGAGATCGAGCTGATCGAAGGCGAGCTCAACGCGCTGCCCTACCTCGCCGGCAGCCCGTTCGAGCGCATCGACTCGCCGGTCGGCGAGGCGATCGGCTTTCGCAGCTCCTCGGCGCTGCGCAGCGGTGACTCGGGCTACGTCGAGTTCGAGGAGATCTTCCGCGGGCCGGCCGCGCGGGTCGCAGACTCACAGCGTCCATACCTCGCCCTCGTGCGCGACCACGAGCCTGTTCTCGATGTCGGCTGCGGGCGCGGAGAGTTCCTCGCGCTGCTAGCAGCCGAGAACATCGCCGCGCACGGAGTCGACAGCGACTCCGGAATGGTCGAGCGTTGCCACGCGCTCGGCGTCCAGGCGACCCTCGCCGACGCCAACGAGTATCTGCAGGGCGTCGAGGACGCGAGCCTCGGCACCGTCTTCTCCACCCAGCTGATCGAGCACCTGCCCTACGCGGAGCTACAGCGCATGCTCGAGCTCGCCCGCCGCAAGCTGCGCGCCGGAGGCCTGTTCATCGCCGAGACCGTCAACCCCCACCGCGTCTCCTCGCTGAAGACCTTCTGGGTCGACCCCACGCACGAGCATCCGATCTTTCCCGAGGTCGCACTGGCGCTGAGCGCGATCGCCGGCTTCGAGTCGGCGTACGTGTTCGCGCCCACGTTCGAGAGCTTCGAGCGTGCGCGCTTCAAGGCGCCCGCGTACGCAGTTGTGGCGAGCGCTCCCTCCGCCAACGGCGAGGCGAGCTAATGCACGTCATCACCGTGGCGACCCTCTCGACGATGCCGCACGCGCGTGTGCTCGCTCGCTCGCTGCACGCGCACGAGCCCGACTGGCCACTCGAGGTCGTCCTGATCGCCGGCGAGGAGGTCGTCGCCGGCATGCAGGAGGAGGAGGAGTCGCTGCGCGTGCGCTCCGCCGCACGGGAGCTCGAGCTCGACGTCGAAACGCTGCTCGCGCGCTACGAGCACGAGGATCTCAGCGCCCTGCTCTTGCCGCGCCTGCTGCGCCGCTTTGCCGAGCGCACGCGCGAGCCCGTCATGCACCTCCCCAGCACCGCGTGGGTGCTCGGAGAGCTCGCGCCCCTCGAGCAGGCGCTCGGCGCGCACAGCGTCGTGCTGGTTCCGCGCCTCAGCGCAGACGTCCCCGACGACGGGCGCGAACCCTCGCGTGCGCAGATGGAACGGGCGGGAAGGATCGATGAGACGATCTCGGCCGTCGACGGCTCGCCCGCGTGCGAGAGCTTTCTTCGCTGGTGGGGGTGGCACGTGGAGCGGACGCTCGGCTCACTGGATGCACGCACGCGCGGCGCGCGGCCAGAGGACCGGGAGTGGCTTGGGCGCTTTCTCGAACTGGCTCCGGCGCGCTTCGCCACGGCGGTCCTAGAGGACCCCGGCTGCAGCATCAATATGTGGAACCTGCACGAACGCGCGCTGCAGGCAACGTCCGGGGGCGTGCTGGTCAACGGCTCCTGGCCGGTTCGCTTCTTCAACCTCCCCGGATTCGACCCCGCCAGGCCACATCGCCTGAACGCGATGGCCAGCAGGGTTCGCGTGAGCCGCTCTCGGGTCCTGCACGAGCTGTGCGAGCGCTACGCCGAAGAGCTGCGCGCGGCCGGCTGGCGCGACTCCGAGCACCGCGACTACGTCGGCCGGCGGCTTCTCGAGGGGCTCCTCTACGACGAGCACGTGCGCGCGATGCACGCGGCGGCGCTCGCGCTCGGCGAGAGCTTCGACGATCCCTTCACCCAGGAGGGCGGCGCCGCGTTCCTCGCCTGGCTGCACGGGCCGGCGCCCCGAGGCGGGGCATGGGGCGTCAACCGCTATCTCTACTATCGCGTCGCACGTGAGCGCCCGGACGTGATCCGCGCCTACCCGGACATCGACGGACCCGACGGCGCAGACTTCGTAGCGTGGTGTCGCGCCTTCGGCGCGCTCGAGCTCAGGATCCCCGAGCGCTTCATGCCCACAGCCGTCGGGCCCGCGGTGGGGAGCCGCGATGCAACGGGTCAAACGGAGCCGGCGCAGGTGCCGGCAGCCGAGCACCAGACGGCACGGGCGCAGCGCACGGCACCGCCACCGGATCAGGAGCCGGCACTGGCGCAGGAGCCCAGCACGCCCGACGGCGCCAGTCGCGTCACCGACGCCGCAGGAGCGCCCGCAGTGCGCCTGACGGGATACCTCGGACACACGCTTGGACTCGGGGCGGCCGCCCGGGCGTACGCGACGGCACTCGACGCCGCCGGTGTGGCCGTGCGCACGGCGAGCGTGCCGCTGCACCATCTGGCGCTGCCGGTGCAGCTCGAAGCCGACTACGGAAGGCATCGCTTCGAGGAGCTCGCACACGAGGGACATCACGCGTTCGAGCTGATCGCGGTGAACGCGGATGAGCTCCCGGACTTCGTCGAGCGCCTCGGAGAGGACTACTTCCGCGGCCCGCGCATCGGCATCTGGGGCTGGGAGACCAACGCCATCCCCGCACGTTGGCAGCGTGCGTTCTCGCTCGTCGAGGAGATCTGGGTGTACTCGCGCTTCATGGCCGAGAACATCGGCGCGGCGGCGCCCGTGCCGGTGATCGCGCTGCCGCCGCCCGTGCAGCCGCCGGCAGAGCTGCCGGCCCCGCTGCGTCTGGGCACTCCCGAGGGCTTCCTGTTCCTATACATGTTCGACTACCTGAGCACGATCCAGCGCAAGAACCCCGTGGGCCTGATCGACGCGTTCAAGCGCACGTTCGAGCCCGGCGAGGGGCCCCAGCTGCTGATCAAGACGATCAACGCGCCGCTGCGTCCGCTAGCCGAGGAGGAGGTGCTGTGGGCGGCTCACGGGCGCCCCGACGTGCACCTCGTGGACCGCTCGCTCGACGCCACCGAGCTGTGGGGCCTGATCGCCGCGTGCGACTGCTACGTCTCCCTGCATCGCGCGGAGGGGTTCGGCCTGACGCTGGCCGAGGCGATGGCGATCGGAAAGCCCGTGATCGCCACGGGATACTCGGGCAACGTCGACTTCATGACGGCGGCGAACAGCTACCTGGTCGACTACGCGATCGGCCGCGTGGGCCCCGACTGCGAGATCTATCCGCCCGAGGGCGAGTGGGCCGAGCCGAGCGTCGAGCACGCGTCCGAGCTGATGCGCCGCGTGTGCGAGCAGCCCACGGAGGCCACCGAGAAGGGCCTGCGGGCAAGTGGCGACATAGCGAGGCTGCTCTCGCCGGCCGTCACGGGAGCTCAGATGCGCGAGCGCCTGGAAGCGCTCGAGGGGTCCTCTGCCCGCCGCTCGCTGCGCCGGGTGCTGAGCCGGTGATCGGGATCTTCCTGTTCGCGTGGGTCGTCTTCCCGGCGCTGATGCTGGTGTTGAGCGCCGGCGCAGGACTGGGCCTCAGGCGCCTGACCGGGCCGGTCGCTGTGCCCGCGCTACTCGTGCTGCCGGCGGGCCTAGCCGTGCTCGTGGTGGTGGCGGGGCTGTTCTGCTACTATGCGTCGCTCGCGCCGCTGGCCGCGCCGGCGTGTGCGGTGGTGGGGGTGCTCGGCCTGCTGTCGGCCCGCGGGCAGCTGCGAGCCCTGTTCGCGCGGCGCGGAAAGGGGATCAACCTGTGGGCCGCGGCGGCCGCGTTCGGGGCCTGGGCGGTCGTGGCGGCGCCCGTCGTGCTATCGGGCAAGCCCGGCTTCACCGGCTACGGGCACATCGTCGACATCTCATACGAGTTCGACCTGGCGGTGCACTTCGCCCACAGCGGGCGCAGCATCCCATCGGGTACGAGCTCGGCCTACCAGGTCGTAATGCACAAGTACCTCAGCACCGGCTATCCGGGCGGCGGGCAGTGGACGCTCGGCGCGCTCTCGAACCTCACCCCCGTCGATCTGTCGTGGCTGTACCAGCCGTTCCTCGCGTTCGTGGCCGGCGTGAGCGCGCTGTCGCTGTACGCACTGCTGGGCCGGCTGCTCGAGCCGCGCCCGCTGCGCGCGCTCGGCGCCTTCATCGCTGCGCAGCCGAACATCCTGATCGGCTCCGTGCTCGCAGGTGGGATCAAGGAGATCTGCACGGCCTGCTTTCTGCTGCTGAGCGCGGCCCTGCTGGCGCAGGTGCTTCCGCGCGTCGCCCCGGGGCGCACGCTGCTCGCGGTCCCGTTCGCGCTGGCCGCCACCTTCGCGTCGCTCTCGCTCACGACCGTGCCGTGGATCGGCGTGCTCTGCGCCGGTGTGCTGCTCAGCGTGCTGATCCTCGAGCGCGGGCGCGTGCATGCGATCCTGGCCGCCGCGCAGATCGCGGCGATGGGGATCGTGCTCTCGCTGCCGACGATCGCCGTCGTCTTCAAACTGCTGCCCGCCGCCACCGGCCCCGGGCTGCTCGAACTCGGCAACCTCTCGCAGCCCCTGCCGACGATCACCGCCGCCGGTGTGTGGATCGCCTCCGACTACCGCTACCCGCAGGACGCCCACCACCTGCCCAGCGAAGCGCTCGCCGTGCTCGTGCTCGTGCTCGCCGCCTGCGGCCTCGTGTTCGCCGTGCGCCGGCGCGCGTGGAGCGTGGCGTGGCTCGGCGTCGCGGGGCTCGCGGCTTCCCTCTTCGTCGCTCATCGCTACGGCCCGTGGATCCAGTTCAAGGCCGACTGCGTGACCTCGCCGATCGCCCTCTTGATGGCCTTCGTCGGCGTCGGCGCGCTGCTGCGCTTCACGCGCAAACCGCTGCTCGCCGCGGTGCCCGCCTTGATCCTCGCCGCCGGCGTGCTGACGGGCTCGGCGCTGATGTACCACGACACCACCCTCGCGCCCTACGCGCGCCTGCACGATCTCGAATACATCGGCAAGCGCTTCGCCGGGCAGGGCCCCACGCTCACACCGGACTTCGAGGAGTACGCCGAGTACTACCTGCGCGACGACGACCAGGACAGCATGGTCAACGGCCCCCGCCTGGAACTGCGCCCGGGCGTCAACCGCGAAGTGGAACCCGGAGGCACCTGGTCCTATGACCTCGACGAGTATCCGCTGAAGTTCGTCGAGTCCTTCCGCACGATCGTGATGCGCCGCGATCCGCTCGCGAGCCGACCGCCGAGCAACTACCGCCTGGTCTACCTGTCCGGCTACTACGAGGTCTGGCAGCGCGAGCAGCCGCCGAGCACGGTCGCTTCGCTGGTGCCGCTGCAGAACAGCGACGGCGATCCGATCAAAGGCGCCTGCGCGAGCCTCGCCAGCGCGTTACGAGCGAGCGGACCGTCGGCGCGGCTCGCCTACATGCCGGCGCCGAGCGGCTACATCCAGCTGGACAACAGCAACATGACGCTCAGCGGCGGCTTCGCGCCCTCCGGTGGAGTGATCGCGGCGACCGGCTCCGGGCGCGCCGTGCGCGAGCAGCCGATCCTCGTGGCAGGGGTCTACGACCTCTTCATCGAGGGGTCCTTCGGCCGTCCCGTGGACGTGTACATCGACGGCAAGCACGTCGCCACGGCTGCCTATCAGGTGAGCTATCCCGCCGCCTGGATCGAGATCGGATCGCGCCGGCTCTCGGTCGGCGTTTATAGGATCGAACTGAGGCGCGGCGGGATCAGTCTGCACCCGGGCAACGGCGACAACGTCGACCCGTTCAGCCGCACCGTGGGACCGCTCGTGCTGATGCCGGCGGACAGGGCGCTACCGGCGCTGCGCTACGCCGGCGTGGGCGCTGCGCCAGCTCTGTGCGCCGCTCCGAAGGCCACGCGCTGGGTCGAGGTGCTGCGCCCGGCCTGAGCGCGTGCTCAGATCGACCACGTCGTGCTCGCAGGAGCAGGACACTCGCCGATCGCCCGCGCGTTCGCTCAAGCATCTGCCGGATCCCCCCGATCCTCTTAGGGTCATGGCTGTACCCGTGCCCAAGCGCCTACCCCGCTGGATCGGTCGCCTGCGCCTCATGGTGGCGGCGGCCCTCGGCGCACTGCCGCTCGCCGTGGTGGCGCTCCTGCTCGCCCCCGCCGGCGCCGGTGCCGCCACGACGATCATCGGCAGCCCGCTCGGCGTGCCGGCGACGCTGAACACGGCCGAAGACCTCTCCTACCAGGGGACCAACACGGCCGTGCCCCCCAGCCCGGAAGCTCCCAACGGGGTCTTCCACACCTTCCACTTCGGCGCCGACACGGCGCTGTGGAACACGGCGCGGCAGGCGAGCGTGCCCGAAGGCGGGCAGATCCTGCAGGTGCGCCTCGAGGGATGCACCCGGGCGGCCGCCGGCGGGCCTGCGCCGCTGACGCAGATCCACTTCCAGGACATCTCTCCGCTGCCAGGTGGCGGCGCCCGCGTCAACCTCACCTCCCAGGGCTTCGAACTGCCCGTGTGCGGGCAGGGCGGCGCGAGCGGCTCGACCGTCTCGACCTACGAACCGACCAACCTGTGCGTCAACCAGGGCGACTACGTCGACTTCAACGACGAGGGCGGCTACGTCGAAAACGTCTACCGCAACGGCGTCCCCTATCAGGTGATGGGCGCTGTGCGCGGCGCGCTGATGGACTCCTTCATCAAGAACGACGGCACGGGCGACGGAGCGAGCATGCTGTCCTCGGACGTCGGCGCGATGGAAGGCTTTGCCAGCAACGAGAACGACGAACTGATGATGCAGATGGAGCTCGGCACCGGGGCGAACGCGCGCTACGTCTGCCCGGGCGGCAGCAAGGACGCTCCTCCGGTGCTCGCGGCGATCCGCATCGGCCCGCAGACCGACGGCGTCAACCGTGAGCGCATCGTGGAGGTCGCGGTCTACTGTCGTCCGACCAGCGGCTGCGCCGGCACGGCGGCGCTCACGACCAGCTCGTCGGGCAAAAGCGCCGCGCGTGCGGTCGGGCGGACGAGCTTCACGCTGGCCGGCGATAGCACAACTCACGTGGCGATCCGCATAAGCCCGCAGCTGCTCGGACAGATCCGCAAGCACGATGGCGCGGCGACCACGCTGGTGGCGACGGTCGGCAACCAGACGTTCACCGGGACCGTCGAGATCAAGATCCTCTGAACAGCGCCACGACGGCGCGTCGAGCGCTACATTCCCACGCCAATGCAGACAGTTGGCAGCGCGCGCAATCGTCGTTCTCGCTTCGCCAGGGCGGTTGCGAGGCTCCTATGTTCGTCATCGTTGCCACTCTTTGCGGGCGTGCTCGCGCCGGCGACGGGACAGGCGGCGATAAGCACCTTCGGCAGCTCGCTGTCGGTGGCGGCGACGCTGAACACGGCCGAAAACCTCTCCTACCGGGGAGCCAACCACGCTGGAGCCGACACCGCCCTGTGGAACGTCGCCCAGGCGAGCGGCCTGCCTCGGGCGCCGGCGAACGGGCAAGCCTTGAAGGTGGCCCTTGAGGGCTGTGCCGTACACGCCCCAGGCGCTCCTGCGCCGCTGACTCAGATCCACTTCCAGGCCATCACGCCGCGCGCTGGTGGCGGGGCCAAGGTCGATCTGACCTCACAGCCCTTCTCGATCCCGGTCTGCGGGCACAGCGGAGCGAGCGGCTCGACCGTCACGCGCTACGCCCCGATCAATCTGTGCGTCCGCAAGGGCGAGGAGGTCGACTTCAACGATGAGGGCGGCTTCGTCGCGGGCTCCTATCCGAGCGGTGTGCCCTATCAGGTGATCGGCTCTGTGAGCGGAGCGACGATGGACTCGTTCATCAGCGCGGGCGGGACCAACAACGGCGCCACGATGTCGGCTTCGACGCGCTCGGCGACGGAAGGCTTCGCCTCCAACGAGAGCCGCGAACTGATGCTGAAGGTGACGCTCGGCACGCGAGCCAACGCCTCGCCCGCGTGCGGCGGGCGCTAGAGCGCGCATCTCAGACGGGCTCGGCCGACCACTCCCAGTAGCGCAGCGCCCTGGGCGGGATCTCGGCGGCCACGGCCGCCAGAGCTCGCGGTGCCATCTCGAGCTCCGCGATCCACAGCGCGTGGCGCTCGAGCGAGTCCTCGCCGCCGACGCCGATGCCGACGCCCCGGCACTTGAGCTCGGCCTCTCGTCGCGTCCAAGCGCGCAGGAACTCCCGTTCACGCATCGGCGCAGGCATGCGTTTGAGCCGGGACGCCTGCGCCGGGCCGAACGCGCGGGCGGCGAGTGAGACCTCCGGGCGTGCTCGCCCCAGGATCTCGACGTCCACGCCGACAGCTCCCGCTTGCGCGAACGCGTAGAGGGCGAGGCCGCCCGAGTGCGAGAGGTTGAAGGACAGCTCCCCCGCGCCATGCGAGCTCGTAGGGCTAGGGCCGGCAGCTTTGATAGGGCCACCAGCGAGCGCGGGCTTGCCGTGGGCCCCGGTGAGCAAGCGCAGCGCCCGCGGATCCTCACCCAGATAGCGAGCCAGCAGCGTCCGCAGCAGTGCGCGCGAGCGCACCCACAGCTCTCGATCCTCGGCGCTGAGGAGGCGCTCGGCGCGAGCTCTCTCCTCCGCGCTCAACACGCCGCTCAGGTCCCCCGCGAGGAGCGCGAGGTCCGCTCGCCACACGTGCACGGCACCCTTGGAGAGCAGCGGGCGAAGCGGACCCGGCGTCCATAGCTCCTCTGCGCTCGAGCGCACGGCGCAGACGTCAGTCCAAGGTCGCTTCGATCGCCGCCAGGAAGCGATGCGCCAGCTGGATCGCTCGCTGCGCCTCCTCGGCCGGCGCCGACCATGCGTCGTAGTCGGCCTGCTCGCGCTCGGCCTGGATCTTCTGCACCTCGGCCGCGGTCACTGAACGTCAATCTAGGCGCTCGAGCTCACCCGATCAAGCTCGCGCCGTGGCATTCTTAGGCGATGTCCACCCGGCTCGAGCGCCTGCGCGAGCGCACTGACGGATACACGGTCACGCCTGCGCAGTACGTCAGGTTCGCCTACGTGGCGCTCGGCGCGCTGACCCTGATCGTGCTCACGGGCGCAGCCGTGAGGCTGAGCGGCTCCGGCCTCGGCTGCCCGACGTGGCCGAAGTGCTTCGGCAACGTGTATCCGCCGCTGAGGACCCACGCGATCATCGAGTTCTCAAACCGGCTCATAACCGTGCCCGTTTGCATCGCCGCCGGGCTCGCCTGGCTGGCTGCGGTGCGCCGGCGTCCATATCGTCGCGACCTCGCAAGGCTGGCCGCGCTGCTGCCGCTCGGCGTGGTCGCGCAGGCCGTCCTCGGCGGGCTGACCGTCAGAGGCAAGCTCGACTACGGCTGGGTCATGGGCCACTTCGCGCTGTCCATGCTGATCCTGGTCGCCGCGGTGGTGCTGGTGTGGCGCGCGCGCGAGAGCACGCGAACTCGCTCGCCGACGGCGACCAGCGACCGCACGATCGTGAGGGGGCTGTGGGCGCTCCTCGCGCTGGGAGCGCTGACGATCTTCGCCGGTACCGCCGCCACGGCGGCCGGTCCGCACGCCGGCGGGGAACCGGGCGAGACGATCAACAGGCTGAGCTTCGACGGCCGCGGCACGATGGACTTCGTGATCCACCGCCACGCGGAGATCGCGCTCGTGTTCGGGCTGGCGTCCGTGTTCCTGTGGTGGCTCGCGGGTCGGCGCCCGGTGGCGCCGACGGTGCGACCGGCGCTCACGGTCCTGTGCGTGCTGCTGGCGGTCCAGGGGGTGGTGGGGATCGACCAGTACGAGACGCACCTGCCGACAGAGCTCGTTTGGGTGCACGTAGCGCTCGCCTGCGCCTCGTGGATATCGGTGTTGTGGGCCGCGTGTGCGGCCGGCGGGCTGGTGCGCAAGCACGCTAAAAACGCGCCCGCGAGGGCCCTGGAGGCGCCGCGGGCGGCGCCAGAGACGCTCACCGCGGTTAATTCACCGGAAATTAGGGCATTCTCAGAGCGTACGGGCCACGCCTAGGGGACTTGTCGTCCTCACCAGCGGTTAGCCTGCCCGCAGCAACGACACTCGAGAAGGGAGTGGTATGACCAAGAACGAGCTAGCCGAACGCATCGCGCAGCGAACGGGATTGGGTGCTGGGCAGGCCCGGCAGGTCGTCGAGACGACGATCGAGGTGGTCTCAGATGAGCTTGCCGCTGGAGGCGAGGTCTCGCTCGCAGGCTTCGGCAAGTTCAGCGTCAGCCATCGCGCGGCCCGGCAGGGACGCAACCCCTCAACCGGCGCGACGATCCAGATCGCAGCCTCGAAGGGGGCGAAATTCTCCGCCGCGAGCGCGCTCAAGAAGCGCCTCAACGGCTGATCGCCCTCGCATCGCCGTACCCGACGTCTAGCGAGATGTGAGCGCCCTCGGGCGGTTGCGGTTTCGAGCCTGCGCGCGCACCGGCGCGCAGGTCCTGCGCGGCCGTTCGCTATAGGATGCCCGCTCGGATGCCCATGGCTACCTCGTCGTTGCCGGGCTGGGGCTCGTGGAGCTTTCAGCCGGTCGTGATCATCGCGCTGCTGGGCGCCGGCGTGCTCTATGCGCGCATGTATCGGCGCGCCGCCGGGCGATCTCCCGCGTCCGCGCCGGGCGCCGGGCACTGGGTGCCGTACTTCGCCGGCCTCGTGGTGATCGCCATCGCGCTGCTCTCGCCGCTCGACCCGATCGGCGATCGCTACCTGCTCTCGGCGCACATGTTCCAGCACGTGCTGCTCTCCGACATCGCTCCGGCCCTGCTCGTGCTCGGCCTGCGCGCGCCGATCCTGCCGCTCGGGCTCTCGCGCGAGGCGCTCCTCGCGATCGCCCCTGGAGGGAAGTCCGGACGCGTGCTCTCCCGGCTTACATCGCCGTGGCTAGCGATCCCGCTGTGGGCGCTCGCGACGTGGATCTGGGCGATCCCGAGCGTCTTTGACTTCGCCGCACAGCACGCGGTCGTGCACGCGTGCGAGCACGCCACGCTGTTCTACACGGGGCTGGCGATGTGGTGGCTGATCATCGACCCGCTTCCGCGCGCGCGCCTGCGCCCGAACAGCCAGCGGCTCGCGCTGCTGGGCTTCACGCGCCTGGCAAGTGCCTGCGTGTGCCTGCCCCTCACCTGGCTCTCGAGCACCGAGTACCCGCTGTACGCGAGCGCCCCGCGCCCCTTTGGGCTCTCGGCGATCAACGACCAGCACTTGGCGGGTGCGAGCATGTGCTTCATCGAGGCGCTCGTGTTCGGAATCGCCTTCGCCGCCGTGTTCATCAGCGTTCTCGGTCGCGATGAGTCGCGCATGACGCTCGGCGAATACGCCGCGCGTGGCGGCATCGACACGTTGACGACCTGAGCCGTCGGCCGAGGTGCCGTGAACGACTCGCAGCTCCATGACGCAGCAGCCGACGACGCGGCGATCGGACTCCGCGCCGGCGAGATCTCCGAGCTGGCGCGCTCGCTCGCGCCGGAGACCGAGCGCCATCGCCAGCTCGCGGGCGAGCTGCTAGCGCGCCTGCGCACGTCCGGTCTGATGATCGCCGGCGCTCCGCGCGAGGTCGGCGGCCTCGAGCTCGCGCCCGGCTTGGCGCTGCGCTGCGCTGAGGAGATCGCGCGCGGCGACGCGTCGGCCGGCTGGTGCGTGTCGATCGCCGCGACGAGCAGCCTGCTCGCGGCCTACCTGCCTGCCGAGAGCCGCGAGCAGCTGTTCGCCGACCCGCAGGGGATCGCGGCGGGAATCTTCGCCCCGCGCGGGAGGGCACGAGCGGTCGACGGCGGGGTGATCGTCAGCGGACGGTGGGCATACTGCAGCGGGATCATGCACGCCGGCGTACTGTTCGCGGGCTGCTTCATCGAGGGCGAAGGTACCTCCAGCGACGCTCCGCCGCGGCCGAGCAGCGTCGCCATGCTCCGCGATGAGCTCGAGATCGTGGACACGTGGCACACGCTCGGCCTGCGCGGCACCGGAAGCCACGATGTCGTTGCCGACGAGCTGTTCGTTCCGGCGGCGCGCGTGCTCTGCCTGCTCGACGGTCCGTTCATCCAGCGACCGCTGTACCGCTTCCCGGTCTTCGGCTACTTCGCGCTTTCGATAGCAGCCGCGGCTCTCGGCAACGCGCGCGGCGCGATCGAGGAGTTCGCGGTGCTGGCGGCACACAAGGTCGGGCAGGGCTCGACCCGCACGCTCGCCGAACGCTCGGTGACGCACGCGGTCGCCGCCGAGGCGGAGGCGTCGCTGCGCGCGGCGCGGGGACTGTTCTACGCGGCGATCGAGGCTGCATGGGTGGCGGCGCAGGAGGATGAGCCGGTGCCCGTTGCGTTGCGCAACGACCTGCGCCTTGCGGCCACCTACGCCGCACGCATCTCGGCGGCGGTGGTCCGCGACCTGTATGACCTCGCGGGCGGACCGGCGATCTACGACGACTCACCGCTTCAGCGGCGCTTTCGCGATGCCTACACGGCCACGGCCCACTTCCAGGTCAACGCCGCCTCGCGCGAGCTGCAGGGGCGCATCCTGCTGGGACAGCCGGCGGACACACGGATGATCTGAGGGGAGTCTGCGCAGGCGCGGCCCAATGCCGACGGTGATTACCCGTGCTCGCTACGGCTGCGCGCCCGAGGCGGCGATGGCGTCGGCGACTGCGCCGGCCGCGTGCTCGCCGAGGGTGATGGCGTAGTGGTTGCAGTCGGGCACTGCGATCACGCCCCGCAGTTGCGGGGACTCTGCCGCCCACTCGTTCGCAAGCGCCTCGGGCTGCATAGGGTTCGGATCATCGAGCAGACCGCGAGCGGCGCATAGGAGGGTGGCGGTGACCGTCAGCTGGTGTGCTGGCGCGCCCATCTCGAACAGCTCGCCCGCCGCGTCGCGTACCGGCAGAACTACGCTCTTTGCGGCTAAATGCTTCCAAAAAACTCGCAATTTGCGAACTTTCTGCGTTCTTTTCGCCGCAGGCCGTGATATTTCTTCGTGGCGCAAGAGAACCACGGGGGGGCTTCGGCGTATGGCGGGGATCCCTTGTTGGGGGCGGCTAGCCCGGTTGTCCGGGTGCCAAGCACGGGAACACTCAACTGGAGGAATGTCATGGAGCGACGTAATCTATGGGCGGGCACGCTTGTGCTCATCGCCAGCTTGCTGTTGATGGCTGGGTCTGCCTCGGCGCACGGAACTGTGGCGCCGGCTGTCGAAAAAGCAGAATCGCCGAACTGCAAGATCTTTACTCTGCCTGGCCTGATGCGCCAGGGTGAGTTCGGCAACGTCGGCAGTGTCGGCGATGTCGTGAGCGTGGAGTGCAACCCGGCTGTTTTCCCGGGCGGCACAGTGGTCGAAATCAGCGACGCGCAGCTGCAGAGTCGTTGCGAGGGGCTGACCGACGGGGACGAATACTTCCACGGGATCCTCTGGGTGAACCCGAACGAGTTCAGTTTTGGCGAGCCCACCCAGGAATTTGGCAACTCGGCCAAAGTCGAACTCGACGGTGATGGCAACGTCAACGTCGGGCTCGTGGCTGGTCCGAACTGTGCCGTTGGCGGTACGGTGATCTCGGGTCACACGGAAGTCGGCAAAGGCAATACGACGGTTGAATCGTTTGCCGCCGGGTTTGCTGTGGAACCGGCGAAACCGTCGATCGAAGGCGTGACGGTCATGCCGAAGACCCAGGTCGAGGATGAAGAGTCGAGCTCTGTCGCGACGCTGATCCAGGCCGAGTACGGCTCGACTGAGGCTAAAGTGCGGGTTGCCGCACCCGAGCTCTTCTCGCGCTGCGAAGTCGATCCTTCGGACACCGTCGCCCCCGAGGGGCAAGCCAAAGTCATCTGGCTGCGTCCGAACTTCACGGTGGAAGATGACCTCCTCGGCGCGTTTGGCTTCGGCAAAGAACTCGCTGGTGGTGAAGCACTCGTGCCGAGTCGCGATGAAGCGCTGAAGACCGACAACGACGGCAACGCCTTCGTTATCGCGATCGGCGCCGAGTCCTGCAAACCGGGCAAGTCCTACTTCGAGGTAGACGAGGAAGAATCCCCGTTCAACACCGAAGAACCGAGCTTCACGATCAAGGCTCCGGAACCGACCGAACACTAGGGAAGACCTCTTGAGTTAGAGGAAGCGTGGGCCCCGGGAGCAGAGCTTCCGGGGCCCAAAGCATCTAAAGGGGGCAGTTCGTTCTGGGGTGGAGCAGGGCGAGCTCGCCGACGCCGTCGCCGCCTGGCTAGGGCCCGCCGTCGTCGACCATTCTCGCCCCCAGGCCGCGATGGGAGGCACTGCCGCTCAGTGCGCTGACCCGAACGCCAAGCAGGGGGCGAAGGTGCAGCCGGGCGGCTTCCTCCAGGCCCGGCTGCACCTTCGCCCCTCGCTGTGTTCTCGATGAGCGCGGGCGCGAAATCCCTGCAAACCGTGGATGTTTAGGCGTTTGGCGCCAAAAAATCCGCAATTTGCGAACTTTCTGGGATCTTTTCTGCGCAGGCCATGGTATTTCTCCGTTCCAAAGAAAATCACGGGGGGGCTTCGGCGGTATGGCGGGGATCCCTTGTCGGGGCTGCTAGCCCGGGTCTGCCGGGTGGCGAGCACAGGAACACTCAACTGGAGGAATGTCATGGAGCGACGTAACCTATGGGCGGGCACGCTTGTGCTCATCGCCAGCCTGCTGTTGATGGCGGGGTCTGCCTCGGCACACGGAACCGTGGTGCCGTCCGTCGAAAAAGCAGAAGCCGCGAACTGCAAGATCCACACTCTGGCAGGCCTGATGCGCCAGGGCGAGTTCACGAACGTCGGCAGCGTCGGCGACATCGTGACCGTGGAGTGCAACCCGGCTGTCTTCCCGGGCGGCACACCGGTCGAAATCAGCGACGCGCAGCTTGAGAGCCGCTGCGAGGGGCTCGGCGGTCCGGGGCTCCACGGGATCATCTGGGTGGATCCGAACGAGTTCAGCGAGGGCGTCCCGACCGCTGAATTCGGCGGCTCGATCCACGTCCAACTCGACGGTGATGGCAACGTCAACGTCGCGCTCGTCGCTGGTCCGAACTGTGCCGTCGGTGGCACGGTGATCTCGGGTCACACCGAACCGGGCTTCGGCAACACGACGGTTGAATCGTTTGCCGCCGGGTTCGCTGTCGAACCGGCGAAACCGTCGACTGAAGCCGTGACGATCATGCCGAAGGAACAGGTCGAGGATGAAGAGTCGAGCTCTGTCGCGACTCTGATCCAGGCCGAGTACGGCTCTACTGAGGCGAAAGTGCGGGTTGCCGCACCGGAGCTCTTCTCGCGCTGCGAAGTCGCTCCCTTCGGAGATTCCGTGGAGAAAGTCATCTGGCTGCGTCCGAACTTCACGACGGAAGAAATTGGGGAGGGCGAGACGATCCTCCGCGCGTTTGGCTTTGGCAAAGAACTCGCGGGTGGTACGGAACTCGTGCCGGGCGAGGATGAAGCGCTGAAGACCGATGACGATGGCAACGCCTTCGTGATTGCGGTCGGCGCCGAGTCCTGCCAGCCGGGCAAGTCCTACTTCGAGGCTGACGAGGAAGAATCCCCGTTCAACACCGAAGAACCGAGCTTCACGATCGACGCTCCGGAACCGACTCCGCCATTCTGAAGCTAACCCTGTGAAGTAGAGGAACGCGTGGGGCCCCGGAAGCAGAGCTTCCGGGGCCCCAAGCATCTAAAGGGGCAGACGACCCGTCCGAACATCACGAAATCCCTGCAAACCGCCGATGTTTAGGTGGTTAGCGCCAAAAAGCCCGCAATTTGCGAACTTTCTGGGATCTTTCCGCTGCAAACCGTGATATTTCTTCGTGGCGTAAGAGAACCACGGGGGGGCTTCGGCGTATGGCGGGGATCCCTTGTCGGGGGCGGCTAGCCCGGTTGTCCGGGTGCCAAGCACGGGAACACTCAACTGGAGGAATGTCATGGAGCGACGTAATCTATGGGCGGGCATGCTTGTGCTCATCGCCAGCCTGCTGTTGATGGCTGGGTCTGCCTCGGCACACGGAACGGTGGTGCCGTCCGTCGAAAAAGCAGAAGCTGTCAACTGCAAGATCTTTACTCTGCCTGGCCTGATGCGCCAGGGCGAGTTCGGGAACGTCGGCAGCGTCGGCGATGTCGTGAACGTGGAGTGCAATCCGGCCGTCTTCCCGGGCGGCACAGTGGTCGAAGTCAGCGACGCGCAGCTGGAGAGCCGCTGCGAGGGCCTCGGCGGTCCGGCGTTCCACGGGATCATCTGGGTAGACCCGAACGTCTTCAGCTATGACTACGCGAATACTGAATACGGCGGCTCGACCAAAGTCGAACTCGACGGTGACGGCAACGCCAACATCGGGCTCATTGCCGGTGCGAACTGCGCCGTCGGCGGCACCGTGATCTCCGGGCACACCGAACCGGGCAAAGGCAACACGACGGTTGAATCGTTCGCCGCCGGGTTCGCTGTCGAACCGGCGAAACCGTCGACCGAAGGCGTGAAAGTGATGCCTAAGGAAGAGGTCGAGGATGAAGGGTCGAGCTCTGTCGCGACTCTGATCCAGATCGAGGAGGGCTCGACTGAGGCGAAAGTGCGGGTTGCCGCACCGGAGCTCTTCTCACGCTGCGAAGTCGCTGAGGGCGACGTAAACCCCGAATTCAAAGTGTTCTGGATGCGTCCGAACTTCGAAGAAGCTCCTGACTTTCCGTATGGCAAAGAACTCGCCGGTGGTACGGCAATCGTGCCGGTCGGCAAAGAAGCGCTGAAGACCGATAACGACGGCAACGCCTTCGTTATCGCGATCGGCGACGAGTCCTGCCAGCCGGGCAAGTCCTACTTCGAGGTAGACGAGGAAGAATCCCCGTTCAACACCGAAGAACCGAGCTTCACGATCAAGGCCCCGGAACCGACCGAACACTAGGGAAGACCTCTTGAGTTAGAGGAAGCGTGGGCCCCGGGAGCAGAGCTTCCGGGGCCCAAAGCATCTAAAGGGGGCAGTTCGTTCTGGGGTGGAGCAGGGCGAGCTCGCCGACGCCGTCGCCTGGCCAGGGCCCGCCGTCGTTCGTGCTCGCCCCGCCACGCCGCGGTGGGGGCCCTGCCGCCTAGCACGCTGCCCCGAACGCCAAACAGGGGGCGAAGGTGCAGCCGGGCGGCTTCCTCCAGGCCCGGCTGCACCTTCGCCCCCTCGCTGCGTTCTCGATGAGGGCGGGTGCTCTCGCGGCGGCCCACTACCTCATCATGAGCACAAGGCAGGGGCGCGCGAGCATGTCCGAGTACCACCTACGATGAGGCTGGCGGGATGCCATGCCGTCATGTGCCCGCCATGAAAACTCTCAACCGCCGCCCCCGCCTTGCCTTGCTGCTATCGGCGCTTATTGCCGTGGGCACGGTGGTGGCCATTGCGGCCTCTGATAGGCCGCGTGCACTGTGGCACACGCTCGGGCAGATGCAACCCGTATGGCTGGTGGCTGCGCTCGCCGTCGAGCTCGTGGCCTACGTCGGCTATGTCGTCGCTTACCGCTCGACGATCCTCGCCCCGGGGCGCCCGCGCCTTTCATTGATGCTCACCGTCCGGCTCGTCGTGGCCGGCTTCGGACCCTCTGCCCCAATGGGGGGCTTCGCCTTCGATCGCCTTGCGCTGAGAGCAGTCCATCACAGTCGTCGCCGCGCGAGGGTTCAGGTCCTTGGACTCGGCGTCATCGAGTACCTGCTCCTCGCCCCCGCCGCGTGCGTGTGCGCGTTCATCCTGCTCCTCGAGCCTGGGCGCGCATCCCCATGGCTCACCTTGCCGTGGATCCTCGCGGTGCCGCCAGGGATTCTGCTCGGCTGGTGGGCGACCCGTCCAGGGATTCTCGACTACTTCCAGCGCTCGGAGGGCCGCATCCGGCGCTGGATCGGTGATCTGCTCGCCGGCGTCGAGGTTCTGCGGAGCATCGTGCTGCGTCCGCTCGAGCGTCCATGGGCACTGCTCGGGATGGCAATCTACTGGGCGGCGGAGATAGCCTGCCTCGGCTTCGCTTTGCGCTGCTTCGCGGTCGAGATCTCGGTCCCCGCGCTAGTCGTCGCCTATGCCACTGGCTACGCTGCCAGTCGGCGCTCACTGCCCCTCGGCGGTGCGGGGATCACCGAGGCCCTGCTCACAGTCTCGCTTATCGCGGTCCACGTGCATGCTGCTCACGCCCTGTTCGCCGTCATCGCCTACCGGCTCGTGAACTTCCTGGCGCCGATGCTCCCGGGGCTGCTCGCGCACTCCTCGCTGGAGTCACTGCTCGGGGGGCAGGTCCGGGATGACGTCGAGCAGGCGCGCCCGCTCGACCAGCGGCTCTCCGGTCCCACGCGCCCAGCGCAGTGGATCGAGCCCGAAACCGGGCTCAACGGCGAGCCCAGGCGAGACGCTACTGCGCTCACCTCACCATCGCAGCCACGCCGGTAAGCCGTTGGCGCCCAGCCAGCATCTCGATCTGAGCTACGTTCACCACCCCGCCTGTTCGCTCTCGCTACCTCGTTGGTGCTCGGTTTGTGAACACGACTGAGCGCGTCACCAACGGAGGCCTTTCTTTATGGCGGTCCCAAGCGAGCGTCGGGTGAGCACTGATCCCGGCGATCGCTGCCGGAGCAAAGGAGGAGCGCCCAGACTTGCGCTTGGATGCATGAAACGTCGCTGCGGGAGCGGTGGCCTCGGGCTCGCGGCGGGCGGAGAAAGCAGTATGCTCGGACGTCGCAGGTTGCGGCGACCGCGCCCACGGCGGTGCGTGGACAAATGCGAGGGGCAGAAATGCTTAGGTCGGCTGGTGCTCTGCAATCCGCACCGAGTGTTTAGGTGGACGCCGGGATGGCGCTTGCGGGTAGGGCGCTGCGGCGTGCGCTGGTCCGCAGCCAGCGGATCTGGCTCAGACGCGCGTGCGTGTGCGCGTGCGCGATGGCGGCAGTTGCGCTAGCGCCGTCTGTGGCCGCTGCTGAAAACGGTGGCGAAGTCGTCGGCTGGGGGCGCAACCTATACGGCCAGCTCGGGGCCAGGTTTAAAACCGGCAGCGGAGGCGGGGAGGAAAGCCCCGTGGGGGCGGTCGGCCTAAGCAACGTCACAGCGATCGCGAGCGGGCGGGGCGGAAGCGAACGGGGCTTCGGCCTCGCGCTTCTCAGCGATGGCGAAGTCGAGTCCTGGGGAGGCGACTCGCACGGGACGCTCGGCGACGGCTCGCTCGAAGCAGAAAATGAAAACCTCGAAACCAAAGAATGCACCGTAGAAGCAGACGAAGAAGGGTCAGCCGAAGAAAGCGAAGAAGGAGTGGAAGGCCAAGAAGCAGAATTTGGGCGAAAGGTGCATGTCGCTGGGCTCGAACATGTGACCGCGATCTCGGCCGCGGCCGCGCACGCGATGGCGCTCCTGAGCAATGACACCGTCGCAACTTGGGGGGAGGGCGAGGACGGCGAGCACGGCAACAAAAGGGGTGGGGGACGATGCGAAACTGGAGAACCAGAGGATTTGGCGCAAGTTGTCCAGGGCCTGACCGACGTCGAAGCGATCGCGTCCGGGGGCGGCTCTGATTTCGCGGTGCAGGCGGCGCCGGAACCCGGACGGCGGGTGCTGGCGTGGGGCCGTGACCTCCAGGAGGGGCTCGACATAGGAGGTCCGTCCCAGAACGAAGAAGAACAGGAAGAACAGGAAAAGGCGAAATGGAAAACAGCTGAGGCGGAAAGAGAAAAGGCTGAATACTGCCGGTTCGCGCAGAGGCACGAAGAAAAAGGCGAAGGACAAGCGGCGGAAGAAACCTACACCAAGCACTCGCTGAGCAAGGAAGCGTGCAAACTCGCTGACGAATCACCTCTGCCAAAGGTGGGGGAACCGGGAAAGTGGCTGTGCGCCACGGAAGTAGGGCTGCAGAGATGCAGCAAGGAACCGCGCCCGGTGATCGGGACGGAAGTCGAAGAACACGGGGTCAAAGTCCAGGTCACCGCCGTTTCGGCGGGGTTCAATTTCGCGCTCGCGTTGTACAGCAACGGCACGGTCAGGGCCTGGGGGGCCAACGATCAGTCCGAGCTCGGCACGGCGGGTACAAAAGAAGGCGGCATCTCGAAACAGGCCGAAAAGGTCGTCGGGCTGGGCGAAGGCGAACCGTTCGGCCCCGCGGTCGCAATTGCGGCCGGTGCCGGCGAAATCGCGGGACAGAGCTTGGCGCTGCTCGCTAATGGAAAGGTCGTCGGATGGGGCGCCGACAACGACGGCCAGCTGGGCCAGAGCGAACCGGAAATCTGCCAAGAAAAAAGCACGTGCGTGAAAACGCCCAAGGAAATCCCTGGCCTGCAGAATATTGTGGCGATCTCAGCGGGCGGGAGCTATAGCCTGGCGTTGAACTCAAGCGGCGAACTTTACGCCTTTGGACGGAACAAGTACGGTCGTCTGGGCATCGGGAGCACCGAAGAATCGGTCAGCAAACCGACGCTTGTCAAAGGGATCGGAGCCGTGGGCGCAATTGCGGCAGGTGAACTTGCGGGCTACGCAATCCTTCGCAGCGGCGTGGCCGGCCCGGCGGCGCTGCTGACGATCAAGTCGGAACCGGCCGCGTTGACAGTGTCATGGAGCTCGCAGCTCCCCAGTGCCGAATCGGAAACCGGGATTCACGTGTGCTACCGCCTCAGGGTTCGGAAAGCGAAATGCCTCTTCCAGGCGATCAAGGTGGGTAAAGAAGAAGAAGAAGCACAAAGCTACAAGTTCCGTGGAATGGACCCCGAACAGCCCTATACCGTGACCGTCAACAACGGCAAGAAAACAAGATCGATCACGGGAACGACACTGTCTGTCACAGGCCCAGAGCCGCCGATCGTGGTGACAGGATCTGCGTCGTCGATCACGCAGACCTCGGGGACGCTGAACGGGACGGTGAACCCCAACGGCGGGAATGTCAGCTCATGCGATGTCGAATACAACGAAAGCCCCACATCCGTCGGTGCGAGCACTAAGTCTTGCGGTTCGCCGGGATCCGGCAGCAGCCCCGAACCAGTGTCCGTGTCGGTGACCGGCCTTACTCCGAATGCGACCTACTACTTCCGGGTCGACGCTAGCAACGCGCAGGGCACCAGCGAAGGCGACTGGGAGCCATTCACGACGCTACCGGACCCGCCGACCGTGGTGACAGGATCTGCGTCGGCGATCGCGCAGACCTCGGCGACGCTGAACGGGACGGTGAACCCCAACGGTAGGGAAGTCAGCGAATGCAAGCTCGAATACGGCGCGTCCGCATTTTACGAATTGACGAAATCCTACGAATCGAGTGCGCCGTGCACACCATCACCGGGGTCGGGCAGCAGGCCGGTGGCCGTGTCGGCATCGATAACGGGCCTGCCCCCGAATACCGAATACCACTTCAGGATCTCCGCGACGAACGCTGGCGGCACCAGCGAAGGCTCAGACCAGACGCTCAGAACCCTCGTGGAAGCAGCCAAGCCCCCGGGGGTCGAAACGAAGGCCGCCACGGGGGTCGCGCAGACCTCAGCGACGCTGAACGCTACCGTGAACCCCAACGGCGGCGAAGTCAGCGAATGCAGGTTCGAATACGGCACGACGGCCGCGTACGGGACGGGCGCACCGTGCTCCTATTGGCCGGGGTCGGGCAGCACTCCGGTGTCGGTGTCGGCGCCTATCGCGGGCCTGGCTCCGAATACCGAATACCACTTCAGGATTTCCGCGACGAACGCTGGCGGCACCAGCTACGGCGCCATCCAGGCGTTTACGACGTTCGTGTCGAGCAGTCACGAAGTGCTGCCTTTGCAGGAACACAAGACACCGCCGATTCCCGATGCCGAGGTGGCTGGCGCGGCGCTAACGGCCAGCGCGACCGGTACCGTGAACATCAAGGTCAGCTGCCCGGCTGGGGAGACCAGCTGCACAGGCACGATCACGCTGAAGACCCTCACCGCTGTCGTCGCCAGCGCGATCGGCCGTCAAGCTAGGAGGCCCAAGGCCGCGATCCTGACGCTCGCGACCGGCTCGTTCAAAGTTGCCGGCGGGAGGACAGCCACAATCAAGTTGCACCTGACCACCAAGGCACGTGCGCTCCTCGCACGAACCCGCCCGCTCCGAGCACGAGCGACCATCGTTGCACACGACCCCACGGGCGCGAAACACACCACGCAGACCATAGTCACGATCCGCGCAGCCAAGACGACACACGGGGGCTGAACGCGCTGCCGGCGCGGTAGGGCAGCGGGCGTCGTTATCGATGGACTCAACCACCTACAGGCCGTCTGACACGCGCCTGTAGCGAAGATAAACGACGCGAGAGCCAAACGTCTGCGTCTCGACCAGCTCGATGTTGATCCTTTCATCGAAGGTCGGGAAGTAGGGCGTGCCGCCGCCGAGTAGGACCGGGCTGACGAACAGCCGCCACTCGTCGATCAGCTCCAGCTTCATACACGCGCCGGCGAGGCCAGCGCCGCCGACGGCGATGTCCTTTCCGGGCTGTTCCTTGAGCCTTGAGACCTCCTCGCCGACACCGTCCCTCACCAGCCTGGTGTTGCCCACGACGCTCTCCAGCGTCGTGGAGAAGACAACCTTCGGCAGGGCCTTCCAGATCTGGGCGAACTCGATTTGATCCGCCGCCAGCTGACTCTCCTCGGCGGTCTCCCAGTAGACCATCGTTTCGTAGAGCCGCCGCCCGCAGAGGTGCATACCGGTTTCCTTCACCTGCTGGGTGTGGAACCCAAACAGCTCCTCGTCGGGCACCGACCAGTCGATCGCGCCGCCCGGCCCAGCGATAAACCCGTCCAGCGACACGCTCATCGAATAGATCAGGCTGCGCATCAAGATCCTCGGGCCGAGCTACTGCTCCTCGGCGTCTGAGCGCTTGAACAGCAGAATCAGGCGGTCGGCCGGGTCTTCGTCCGCCTTGGGCGGGTCGAAATGGCCTCGGGTCAGGGCGCCGATCGTGCCATCCTCGGGATACTCCACCAGCTCGGGCATCACCTTGTTGGACACCATCAGGTACCGCACCGGCTCGTCGGTTCGATTAGCCAGCGTGTGACCGCCTCGGCGGCCCCGGGGAAAGGCGACGATGTCCCCGGGCGCGAGCTCGGACTCGCCCTCGAGCGTCCGTAGCGTTGGCCGGCCGGAGATCACGATGGCCAGCTCCTCCATTCCGTGGTGGATGTGCAGCGGGACGCCCTCGTAGCGCGGAGCCAGCTCGTACAGCGTCCCGCCGAGCAGCTCGCCCCCCGCGGCCTTCACGACCGGCTCAGCCCGCAGGCCGGAGCGCTCCCTGCTGAACCTCCCAGCGAAGACATTCGGCCGTATGCCACCCACGACAGCGATCATAAGGCGCTGTGACAGGCGGCGTCGTCGTTCAGGCGACTACCAAGTCCCGTTCTGGCAGCCCGTGTCTTTGGCTGACCGCGCTACGCATGTATGCACAGCATCGCCGTTGACCGTGCTTTGGAGTGTGAATTCGCCGCCGCTCGGCTCAGCCGTCACGGTGACCGTGTAGCTAGTTTCGGTACCTTTCGCGGCGCTTAGGCACGCTGTCTGCGCTGAGGCCGAGCAGAGCACGATCGTCGGTTCAACTGCCTTGAGCTTTTCCGGCGTTACCGATGCGTAGCTGCCGTTGTCGTCGGTGGCGATCGTTAGCGCCGCGATCTGCGCAGTCCGTGCCAACTCCTTGGCCGAGGCGTCGACAGCGCGTTCGGGGGTGGTCGCTGGTTCGGAGGTGGTCGCCGCACCGGCAGGAGCCGTATTCGTCAGGGCTGCACCAACCGTGTGCGACCCACGCCCAGAGCCTTTAGCTAGGAGAGTGATCGCTGCTCCTGCACCGGCGAGAATGACAGATGCCACGAGCGCGATGACCGCCACAGGTAACCCTTTAGCCGGGGCTGACGCGCCACCGATCGCAGCGTTTGCTGGTGACGGCGATAGCTCGGATGGCACCTGACGGACCGTCGTCTGCGGCGCCGGTAGGGGCAGTGTCACGCCCACCTCTTCGTCAGGTGCGCTCAAGGCGATACCACAACCACGGCAGTGATTGCCTCGCCACAGGAGGTGCAGAAAGCACCGCTCATAGTGCTGCGCCCATCGACCACGATAGCGTTGGGTCCATCGACTGAGCGCCGCTCATCCTTTAGCGCCCAACCAAAGTGCCGAGGAGTCATGCGACCGCGCGCAGGTGCTGGTAGGGCGCGCCCCTCAGCTCGCGCACGAGCGCGTCGACGACGCCCTCCTCATCGTCCTCGCGGCCGTCGGTGACCGCCCCGATCACCGCTCGCTTACGCTCGAGCAGGGTCGAGATGGTCTCGTCGATCGTGCCCGCAGCGAGGATGTAGGAAGCGTTGACTGAGTCCTCCTGGCCGATGCGATGGCAGCGGTCCTCGGCCTGGTCGTGCTTGGCGGGCGTCCAGTCGAGCTCAAGGAAGACAACGTTCGAGGAGCGGGTCAGGGTGAGGCCCTGACCTGCTACCTCGATGGAACAGACGACGAGCTGGTTCTCGGGCCCGTCCGGTGCCTGGAACGCGCGCAGCGCGGCATCCCGGGCGGCGTGCGCTGTCCTCACCCAGAATATGGAGTGCCGAAGGGAAGCGTCCGAGCAGCGCGCGCTGGATCTCACGGTGGTGGGCGAACACGACGAGCCGCTCGCCCGAAGAGCAAAAGTCATGGATCCAGGCGAGCGCGGCCGCGAGCTTGCCGCGCGCGGCAAGCAGCTTGAGCGCGTTCAGCCGCACGAGACGCTCGGCGCGCAGCGCCGCCGCGACCTTCGCCCGGAGCTGGCCCAGGTCGAGCGGCTGACTTCGAAGCCATGCGATCAGATCGCGCTCGGCGAGTCGATACTCGGGCTCGTTGTCGAGCTCGACAGGCACGATCGCGCGCCTCTTCGCCGGTAGCTGGGGCAGGACGTCGGCCTTCAGGCGACGCACGAAGCAGCGCGAGCGAAGATGCCAGTGCAGGCGCAGGTGGGCATCGGGGCCGCGGAAGCGCTTGCCGAACTGTGCGCCGGAGCCAAAGTCCCCGAGCCGCCCGAGGATTCGCAGCTGCGAGATGAGCTCTGCCGGGCGGTTCATGACAGGCGTCCCGGTGAGGGCGAGGACGAGGCCATCGTTCGGCACGACAGCTGAAAGCCGCTGAACCGCCCGCGTTCGCTTGGCCGCGGCGTTCTTGCAGTAATGGGACT
This sequence comes from uncultured Solirubrobacteraceae bacterium, assembly GCA_963722435.1. Classification (GTDB taxonomy): domain Bacteria; phylum Actinomycetota; class Thermoleophilia; order Solirubrobacterales; family Solirubrobacteraceae; genus Palsa-744. The sequence goes on from CAVRKZ010000002.1 coordinate 1,362,467, forward strand.
CGTCGAGCACGAGCGCCCGGGGCTCGAGGCTCCGCAGCTCTTCCAACCGCGCGGCAACGATGTCGTAGTTCACGACGGTGATCTCCGCGCCCGCGGCCAGGCAGGAGGGGCCGGCGGTAGGGCGTGTGGGGCCGGTACCCACGAGCGCCTGGACGCTGCGATCCGGTAGCCAGCGCTCGAGCTCGCGCAACCAGTTGAGCTTGAGGCTGGCCGGACAGACGACGATCGCCGGATACGCAGAGTCGGCCTCAAGCGTGGCAAGGGCCTCGATCGTCTTGCCGAGACCCTGCTCGTCGGCCAGGAACGCTCGCCGCTGGGCGAGCAGGTAGCTCACCCCCGCGCGCTGGAACGGCTTGAGCTCACCGCCGAGGCCGCAAACGTCCAATTGGGCGTCGGTGGCGCCAGACAGCGCCACGAGACCGGCGGCTTGAGCGTGCTGCTCACGGACCTCCTGCAGCAGCTCGAGCGCCTCGGGAGCGACCCAGACCTCGTGCGAGGCAAGGAAGTCATCGAGCTCAGGCACGCAGAATGGGTCGCCGCGGATCGCCGGGAGCCGAGCGTGCTCGCGCTCCTCGGCGCGTCTAGGTCTACGCGCCAGCGCTCCCTGCAAGGCGGCGAACGCCTCGAGTAGCGACAGATCGTGTCCGGGCGCGAGCACGAACGTCGGGTCCTCGTGAACGGTGGAGAGCTCGAGGACAGCACGGTGGCGCCGGCCGGCCGTCCGTAAGCGCCGCGATGCAGCGCCTCGCAGCTCCACTTATCCAGCCGTCGAGCTGCTTCTCGATCAGCCGCCATGAATCGAGCGTGAGCGGGACGGTCGCTCCGCCCGGCGCACTCGCGGCCTGTTCGCGCAGCACCCGCGGCAGGCGGGCGACGTCGCCGAGCAGCAGGAAGACGGGCTCCTCGCTGGGACCCTCGACCTCGATGTTGCCGTGCCAGGTGCTGGCATGCTCGAGCCACGCCATGACCCGCGGGTCGACACTCGCGTCCTCGAGCTGCGTGAGCAGCTCGAGGAGCAGCATCGCGTCGCTCTCGTGGGCTGCGAGTCCGAGCGTGCCTTCAGGACCATCGAGCGCACGCAGGCCGGCCTGACCGGCCAGCACGCGCGCCAGCGGCGCCTGCTCGGGCGCGACGAGAATCCAATGCTCGCCGCGGCGGTCGCGACGAAACTCGATGTCGTAGCGCTCATCACGATTGCGGACTGCCGTCCGCTCGCGGTCTGCGGTGCGCCCCGCCAGCTCCGCGTGGGCGCTGTGCGCGAGGAGAGCGCGACCGGCGGCATCGGTGAGCCGCAGGCTCGTGGTTCGCGCGCGCAGCTCTCCGACGAGCTGCGCGGCCCGATCGTCGATCGGAAGGAGCGCGCGGCCGATCGAGGGCAGGCAGCGGGCCTCAGGGTGCTCGAGCAGCTCAGCTACGGCTTCGGGCGCAGTATCGGTGGCGAAGCTGAACCACCAGTCCTCGTCGGGCCGCGCGAGATCGAGCAGGCACTCATCTGCGCGACGTCTCGCCCGCCGGCGCCCGATCGCGCGGGTGAGCGCCTCACTCACCTCGGGCTCGCGGGGAAGGCCCGCCAGCAGGCGCGCGAGCGCCTCGGCCTGCTCGGGTTCGAGCGGGAGACACCAGACACGTTGGGCCGGATCCCAGCGGCGGCCCGGGATCGCGCGCAGGAGTTCGCGCAGGCGCTCGTCGTAGGGAAAGCGCAACACGGCCTCGCCGCGAGCCATCGAGGCTGAGAAGAGGAACTCAGACATGGCAGAGCACGATAGGCGCCGGAGTGGATGCGTCTGGCCGCCCCGCCTTCACGTGGCCGGGCAGGCCCGGCTCTTGCTTTGTGCGTAAACGGAGCCGTGAACCAGACCTTGGCGTCCGCTCTGGACTCGCGGGGAAAGTAGGCGGGGTCAGCGGTCGTTCCAGCCGGCACCGGTCGCTGCGTACTCCTCGACCCGCGCCTGCATCAGCGCCTTCAGAAGCTCGGTCGGCAGCACGCGACTGTAAGGGAGCTTGATGAAGCCCTCACCGGCCTCGTATCCAGCGGCCTCAACCGCCGCCTTCTGGGTTGCGAAGAACGGTGGTGGGAATCGCAGCGAGCAGTGATTCTTGAAGTTCTGAAGCATCCACAGGCTCGTCTTCTCGCCGCGGACGTAGACCGGCAGATTCCACTTCAGCTGCTCTCGAGCCTCCGGGTCGGCATCGCGGCTCAGCTTCCTGAGTGCCTCGAGGTGCGGCCGCTGGAGGTCGTCGAGTTGCGCGAAGAAGTCATCGACGCTTGACCGCTTAGGCATCGGCATGGCGTCAGCGTACCCAGCAGGTGGGGCGGAGCGGCCGTGGGCCCCGATGCCGTCGTTCAAGCACCTCCCTTCACGGAAGCTCCATGACCTCGTCCGATTCCTCGCGCTGCTCCGATAGCTCGGGCTGACGCCAGCGAACCACGTAGTCCCCCGACGCCTGCCGACAGATGGCAGAAAGCTGGGATCGCAGAAGGCCGCAGCGCGCCGGGGTGTGCCCACTCGATCGAGCTGCAGTACCCGCGTTCCTAGTTGGCGTGGATCGAGCGCACGAGGTTCAGGTTGGGGGAATCCGTCATGGAGCGTCGCCCTCCGAGGCGAGACCGAGTTCGGCGAGCTCTCGGTCGCGCTCGTACGAGAACAGCCTGAGGCGTGCAACCTTGTCGTCGCGGATGTGGAAGAGCATCGCACCCCTGGGCAGAGTTTGCCCCACCTCCAGCCCGCTCACCTTGCCGCGTCCGGCGAAGCGATGGATGACGAGCACTCGTTCGTGGTCGAGCGCGCGGTACTCCTCCACCTCGGCAACGCTGAAGTCGTCCCACGCTTGCAAGAACTCGCCCCACGCTTTGGCCATCGCGGCCACCCCAGTCACCCGAGTGGCCAGGTCGGCCGCCGAGCCTTCGAACACGATGTTGGCGTCCGCCCACTCGACCGAGCTGAAGTCGCCGCGCTCCCAGTCCGCGAGGATTGAGCGCACGAGGTCCAGGTTCGCCGATGTCATCGACGAAGTGTCCCAGGTCGAGAAGGCCCGGTTTGAGACTTGCCCGGCCCGGGCGGAGCGACTAATTGTTGCCAACTGGCCGGAGCTGCGGATTCCACGTGTCTAGCGCTGGATGCGGCCCCGAACGCCGCCGCATCCTGGCTGCGCGATACTCCGAGGCGGTGGCCCGAGACAAAGTGGACGTTGCCAAGCGAGTGGTTGATGCCTACAACCGCCGTGATGTCGATGGCTTGTTCGCCGAGCTCGCGACCCCCGACTTCGAATGGTACCCCGGAATCGTCAGGGCACTCAATGGGGGCAGCTACCGCGGACGCGATGGCGTCGACAAGTTCACTGCCGACACCAGCGAAAACTGGGCGGAGCTCCAGATCAAAGCTGAGGAGTTTCGAGATCTCGGCGATCGGGTGCTTGTGCTGGGCAGGATGAAGGGACGCGGCAAGGGCAGCGGCGTACCGGTCGATCAGCCGTTCGTGACCATCCTCGACTTCCGGGGTGACAGGATCTGGCGTTCGCGGGTGTACCTCGATCATGCCGAAGGACTGCGGGCGGCAGGACTGTCCGAGTAGCTGCGCGCAGGCTTCTTGTGGACATCACATAAGCGCCCGCCCCTCCCCTGGCCTGGCCTTGCTGATAACTCTTGCGCTACCGCCAGAGCTAGTAGCAGCAACAGTGACGGCTAAGCGGCTCCCAACGTACTTCGCGGTGACAGTGAACTGGTCTTTGTGGCGCCCTAAGCGCCTAGCACTTCTTAGCCTTCGCGTTACACACCACCCCGGTACTTATACGCGACAGGGGCGGTGTCTGTCCAGATGCCGTTGCTCGCCGTCAGGCCGCTCTTCTCCTGGTCTTGGCCTTTGATTTGTGTTTAGAAGCAGTTCCTGTCGTGTAAGTCAGCGCGATGTCGCCGTGGCCGTCGAAGCCGACGGTGGCGCAGAACTTCGCTGATGGGCAAGACACCGACTCGAGCGAGTTGAGGGTGCGGCCGCTGCCGAGATGAAGACTGGCGGGGGCGGACCACGACGTGCCGTTGTAAGCCAGTGCGTTGCCTTTGCTGTCAACGGCGACGCAGAACGTCGCTGAGGCGCAAGACACCTTGAGTTCTGGAGTGAGGTACGACGGACCCCCACTGTCGATGTGGATGGGGTGGGACCACGACGTGCCGTTGTAAGTCAGTGCGTCGCCGGTCTGGTCGACGGCGGCGCAGAACGTCGCTGATGCGCAAGACACCGCGGGGTTGAGGAGGTCCCCGATGTTGGTGGGGGCGGACCACGACGTGCCGTTGTAAGTCACTGCGCCTTCGTTGCCGACGGCGACGCAGAATGTCGCTGAGGGGCAAGACAGCGAGTAGCCGCCGCTCTCGATTTGAGTGGGGGCGGACCACGACGTACCGTTATAAGTCAGTGCGATGGCGCGTTCGGCGCCAACTGGGCCGATGAGGCCAAGGACGGCACAGAACGTCGCTGATGAGCAAGACACCGAGCTGAGGCCCGAGTTGCCGCCGATTTGAGTGGGGGCGGACCACGACGTACCGTTATAAGTCACTGCGAAGCCGCGCTCGGTGTCTTTGGCAACGACGATGTTGCCGATGGCGACGCAGAGCGTCGCTGATGAGCAAGACACCGAGCTGAGGCCGCCGCTGTCGATCTTCGTGGGGGCGGACCACGACCTACCGTTGTAGGTCAGCGCGTCGCTGTGATCTCCTCCAGCATCAGGCGCGCCGACGGCGACGCAGAACGTCGCCGATGGGCAGGACACCGAGGCGGGCCTGATGGCGATTTTGGTGGGGGCGGACCAGACACCGGATGCCAGAGCCGTTGACGGTACGAAGGCGACGAGCGAGAGCAGTAAGGCAACCAATCCTAATACGCAGCGCGTGTTGCTGTGCACCTTGTTGGAGGGCCTCACCGGCGCACCCCTTCTCTATTGTCATTCAGCAGTCTCATGGGGACTCCACCTCTCTGTGACGGCCCAATGTGGTGCTAGGGCCTGCTTGTTGACGGCGTTTCTGTCGCTTTGGGCGAAACGGCCCGCGAAGTCAACGAGAGGCAGATCCTGCCGGCGAGGAGATGCGCGAGAGCGTCGAGCAGAGCGGCCGATAACGGCCTTGCGGTGACTCTACTGCCTTCTCGGGCTGTGAACCGCGACTAAAGCCGCCAGGCCGCTCGTGGGCTGCGCCTGGGGAGGCGTGACTGCTTCCGCCGCGAAGCGGTCTTATCAAGCGATGGGCGCCACCAAGCCCCCCTGGACGAGGACCAGCAGTCTCGGTCCGCTTCCGGCGGACGGCTGCTTTCGCGGAAAGCGAGCGTCTCGGAAGGCCAGGAGCGGATGAGTGCTTTTCGTCCCTTGCGAGCGTGACCGGTCGCCAGCGCGAATGCTCGCATTCACCCGAGAGCAGTAGTCGGCAGCGCGTTAGGCACCGCTGAGCAGCCAATCCACGATCAGCCCGCCCACCGTCGGGGGCCCTGATCCTCCTGGGGCCGTGTCGGGCGTCTGGGATCACGTGATCGATGCGGTGGCCGATCCGTGCCGCGAGCCGCTGGCCGCTTACGAGGCCGAGGATAAGGTCGCATTCGCCTCAGAGCATCAACCGCGGTCTCGAGCACGACAGCGCGCTGGCGGGCCGTACGTATGCCAGCCAGACGGCACCCGCAGCGAACAGGATTCCGCACAGCGTCCAGCCGAGGCCGGTCGACGATTCGTCCGGCCTCGTCTTCCATGAGGAGGCCGCACGAACCGGTGGGGCGCATCGGTCTCCCAGCACGGCAATGTCCCGCTATTTGCGAACCTTTTGCCCAAGCACCTATGCAGAAACGCTGATTTCACGAAGTTTCTACGGGTAGGCTAGGGTCACTGTCCTAGACAGAGGGGGGGGCGAAAGTGGCCCTAGGGCAGCACCGCTTTCTCGCCCAAATTACTGTCGGGACGCCAAACGCGCACCCCGACCCTGGGCCGCGCACACAGGAGGGACAGCATGACTAGGAAGCTCCTTGTCACAATCACGCCGTTGCTGACGATCGCTGCACTTACGGTGATGCCGGTAGCGACACAAGCCTTTTCGGGAGAACTCTGGAGCAGAGCAAGCAATTCACTCTGTGTCGATCCCACTCCAGGATTTGAACCCGTAATTAGCGGCGTTCCCAACTATGCGCCACTTACCACGGCCAACATCCCGGCGGGACAACCCTTCCCCGACACGGGAGCCAGCTGCGCTGAAGGCTTTCCACTCAAAGCAGTTCCGTTGAAAGACGGGGGCCCCGGCAAAGCAGCGTGGCCGTACATCGGCAAACTTCCGCCCAATGCCGAATGGGTGAGCTACAACAATGAAGGGTGGGACTTTGCCAACGTATCCCCACCAAACATTGGGAACTCGGCGCCTCAGTATTACATCTACGATGAAACGTTCATCCTTTGCCAAGCCACACAAGAACTCACCAGGGCCACGATTACCGGCACGATGTTCGCCGACAATCGGGCCGGCGCCTTCCTAAACGGCTATCCGATCGGAAACCAGCCGCTTAACAACGTCCTAGAAAACTTTAATGGTCCGCCCATCGGCGGATTCCCCTTTGGTACGAACCTACTAGCTGACTTCAATCCGGCAGGGGTGCCCAACACGCTCCAGTTCGTAGTTATGGATCAGTCGCCGCCGTTTACTGGTCTTGACTTCAAGGCTAAATTGAAGTGGGCCTGCAAGACCAAAAAGAAGTAGCCAGCACTGATTGATAGAGAGCATTTGTAGGCAGTGACCCCGGTACCTGGGGTCACTGCCGTTGCGCCCTCTTCGCCGAGGACAGCGGCCTGGTTGGCTTCGCCAACAGCTTCTTCGACGACGACTCGACGTGGGGAGCTCTGCTCGACAACCTCCATGTTGCCGATGGGCACAAGCGTCGCGGTATTGGCTCGCGTCTGCTGGCGTTGACGGCCGGGGCCGCTAACGAGCGACCGCAAAGAACCGGTCTGTACCTGTGCGTTCTCGAACGGAACGTCGACGCCCAGGCCTTCTACCAGGCCCCCGGCGGAAGCTACGTGGGGCAGAGCCTGGTATCGCCCCCGCGGGATCGCCAGCCGGCTTACTGGGTCGCCAGCGAAGCTGCGATACGCCTGGCCAGAACCAGTTGTGCTGCCGGGACAGCAATGAGTGACGTTGGCGGGAGCTTTTGTGTCGAGGAAAGAACGGTCATCGCCGCCCTTCTCACCGAAGCGAGCGTTCCGGTGAATGGGCCCCCCACGTCGTCGCTTTGGACTGCCATGAAGGAGGGCCTCCTCGGTGGCAAGCTCCGCTTGTCATCGAGAACCAACCTCGAGGAGGCCCGTTTACATGTTGCACGCTGGATTAGATCTAAGTCGCAAGAGGCTTGACGTCTGCCTGCTTTCCGATCAGGGAGAGCATCTGGACCAGCTTGCCGTGCCGCCCGACGTTGACTCGCTTAGAAGACTCGCTCGCCGCATCGAGGAGGTCCACTGTGAGCCGGTGTGCGCGGTGATCGAGTCGATGACCGGCGCGAGGATCGTCCACGACACGCTCGAGCAGGAGGGCTGGTCGGTCGAGATCGCCGACGCGCAGAAGGTCAAGGGACTTGCGCCGCTGGCATGCAAGACCGACAAGATCGACTCGAAGGTTCTTGCGGTGCTCAGCCATCGCGACCTGGTGCCGGCGATCTGGCTGCCCGATCCGAGCGTCCGCGAGGAGCGTGAGCTCGCCCGCTTCCGCTTGCACCTGGTCAAGCACAAGTCCGCGCTGAAGAACCGTATCCACTCGACGCTGATCAACTTCGGCAAGCCCTGCCCGGTCACCGACCTGTTCGGTCTCGAGGGCCGCCGGTTGCTGGGGCGACTGCAGGTCCCCGAGCCGTGGCGGGGCAACATCACGGCCTCGATCGAGCTGATCGACGACCTCGAAGGTCAGATCGCCGAGATCAACCGCCGCCTGAAGGACAGCCACGCCGATCACCCCTACGTCGCGCTGCTGTTGACGGTGCCCGGGATCGGCTGGGTCCTCGCCTTCACGATCGCCGCCGAGATCGGCGAGATCGAGCGCTTCTCATCGCCAGAGAAGCTCACCGGCTACACGGGCCTTTGTCCGCGCGTGAACCAGTCCGGAGAGAAGGATCGCCGCGGCCCACTGATCAAGCACGGGTCGACCTACCTGCGCTGGGCGCTACTCGAGGCAACGATGCACGCGCTAAGGCACCCCGCCTACTCCGAGCGCTACCAGCGGACCAAGCGCCGGCTCGGAAAGCAGCGCGGTGCCAAAGTCGCCCAGGTCGACATCGCCCGAAGGCCCTCCCACGCGATCTGGCACATGCTTTCCGCAAGGAAAAGTTCGCTCCTCGAGGCGCCGCGTTTCGTCTGGCGGCCTGACCGCCCTTTTTGGACTTGCGCCCGAGCGAACATCCAATTTCGCCTGATCCTCCCGACGAGGAGGCCATAGAGACATGACCGTCGCTCCAAGACCAACAGTCCCGAGAGGAGGACGAGCCGAACTACATATCGCCACTTGACAACGGGCCCTTCTTCATAGAGACGAAACGCACTCATCCGCTCCTGGCCTTCCGAGACGCTCGCTTTCCGCGAAGGCAGCCGTCCGCCGAAAGCGGACCGAGACTGCTGGTCCTCGTCCTAGGCGAGCGTCTGCTCGCGCCCGACGTGGACGCTCGCTCGGCTTCGCAAAGCAGCGCCGATGGGCAGTCGGGATACTTGCCTGCGCGATGCCCGAGGAGTCCACGACGCCCGACCCACTGGAGACACTGCGAGGGGGCGTCGAGGCCTTCAACCGCCGCGACTTCGATACCTTCCTCGCTGTGTGGGCACAGGACGCGGTCTGGGAGTTGTCTCAGATCAGGATGGGCGTGTTTGAGATGAGCCCACCCACCAGCCGCGCGGCGATACGCAAGGTCGTGGAAGAGTACACCGGTGCGTTTGACGACTTCCAGACCACCATTGAGGAGGCCCACGCGGTCGGAGGCGGCGTGACCTTCGCCGTGATGGTCGAGCGCGCCAGGCCCCACGGGAGCAGCAGCGTCCTCGAAAGACGCTACGGGTTCGTTGCGACCTGGAGGGACGGGCGGATCGCTCGCGCCAAGAACTACCTCGACCTCGACCAGGCCAGTACCGCCGCCGAACAACTTGCGGAGGGACTGGGGTAGGGGATGTCGCAGGAGAACGTGGAGTCCGTGCTTCGCGCTATCGAGGTGTTCAGCCGCGATGGACCGGAGGCCGCGACAGCGTTTATGGATCCGGAGATCGAATGGCACGACATGCCTGAGCAGCCGGATGCGAGTGTGCACCACGGCCGCGAAGGCTTCCTAGCGGCCGTGGAGCAGTTCGTTGGAGACTTTGAGGACTACCGGATCCTCATCGATGAGATCTTCGATCACGGTGACCAGGTGATTACCTACAACCGGACCTTTGGTCGGGGCACGGGCAGCGGCGCGACGTTCGAGCAGCGAGGGGCATGCGTCTGGACCTTGCGAAATGGATCCATCGTTCGCGTGGAATGGTTCGGCACGCAGCGAGAGGCCCTCAAAGCCGTCGGCCTGGCGGAGTAGGCGGTGTCCGAGAACCTGGACCTCGTGCGCTCGATCTGCGCGGACTGGGAGCGCGTCAGCTCCGCCGATTGGGCCGACCCAGACATCGAGTTCGTGATCGTCGATGGGCCAGCGCCGGGCAGGTGGACGGGGCTGGCGGGCCTTGCCGACGGATGGCGGGGTGTAATCGAGGCGTGGCGGGACCTTCGCGTCGAGGTCGAGCAGTGCCGCGAGCTCGACAGCGAGCGTGTGCTTGCATTGACGCTGCTCGCCGGCCACGGAAAGGCCAGCGGCATCGAGATACCCGCAGCTCAGGCCAGGGCGGCTGCGCTGTACCACGTCCGCGACGCCAGGGTCACACGGCTCGTCAACTATTTCGACCGCAACCGTGCGCTCGCCGACCTGGGCCTCGCTCCGGGAGCCGACTCCCCAGACTCGTAGTCGCTTCCGCGTTGCTGCCCAAAGCAGGCGTGCGGACGGCGGCGGGCGGCGCTATCGCAAGGGACGAGGAGTGAGTGTCTCGCCCAGCAGTCGCAAGACGACTGCTTCGCCATGGGGAAGCAGTCGTCTCGGCGCGGTCGGGCCGGGCTATCGCATCTCGTCCATTGCAGTGGCGTCGGCCTGAGCCGCCACTACTTCCGCTCGCGTAGGAATGGAGCACAGAGGCCCAAGACGCGGTGTGGCCCGCTTGTGTGCCGGCTGGTGGTGACTGCGCCGACGCAATCCGAGCTCGCTACAGCTTCGGGGGCGGATGCGGCGCGGGCCCCCGCCCTGGCGCGGGTGTCGTGAACGTCTTCCCGGATGCGTCACGGATCGTAAAGCTGCGCAGGTTGGGATCGCCGCTGATGGCGTAGGCGTTGCCCGATCTCGAGACCGGTGCAGGTGACCCGTCGGCGTTTGTCGCGGTCACGAATGCACCGTCGGGTACGACTCCGATGATGCTCGGGGCGCTGCCGTTGACAGGGACCAGCGCGCCGTCGGCTCCCCGTTCGGCTATCAGGCCGTTGGGGCCGCACACGCTGCCACCGCCAGGACCGTAGATACAGCTCCCGACGCTGCCGGGGACCAGCCAGATCCGAGTGCCGTCGACAGTCCCGATGAATCGAGAGAGGTTGGAATTGACGCCCCAATGGCGAGAGGGGGCGGTCGTCATGGCGGCGACTCCCGCGGGGGGCAGAACGTCCAGCGTCCGGCCGAGCCGTCGCAGAACCGCGAACGAGGAGGTTAGGCTGCTCGGCGCCGAGGAGGCCGGACCACCGGGCGCAGGCGAGGTCAGATCCGGACCTAGCACACCCGCGGCGAGAGCGATCCCCGCTGAGGCCGCCAAGACCGCGGCAAGCAGGGCACCGGCGGTCAGCCGCCGGTGCCGGCGGGCGAAGGCCGGCCACCACTCACCCACCGGGCTGCGCGTGGCTATGGCAGTCCGCGGCCCGACGCGGCTCTCGGCCGCGATCGCGCTGCTCAGCGCCGCGCGGCCGAGATCCCAGGAGGCGCTGCGCGGCGAAGGAACCTCCTCGCGAAAACGTCGGATCTCCTGCAGGTCGTTGGTCATCGGCCCTCCTCGGCAATCGGATTAGTCGGCAAGGCGGAAAACTTTGCTCGCGCACGCGAGAGTCGCGAGCGCACGGTGCCGACGGGGATCGAGAGCGCCTGCGCGATCTCCTCATAGGACAGATTGCCCCACGCGTGCAGCAGCAGCACATCACGCTGGTCGCTATCGAGACCCGCGAGAACGCCCGCGACACCGTCAACCTCACGTGACGCGTCCACGCGCGCGAGCGTGTGTTCGACGTCCTCCTGCAGGTCTCCAGCGCTCTCCGCGTCAAGACGCGCCACAGCCGCGAGCAGCCGCCGCTCCGCACGCGCCTCGTTGCGCATCAGATTCGTCGCGATACCGAACAGCCAGGGACGCGCACTCGCGACATCGACGTCGAAGCGCGCACGGCGCTCAAATGCAACAGCGAACGTCTGTGAAGCCAGATCGTCGGCTCGCTGAGTGCCAACACGTCGAGCTAGATACCGGTGGATCGCCGCGAAATGACGGTCGAAGATCGTCGAGAACACCTCCGGTTCAGCCAACGAGCGCGCGATCAGCGCCGCGTCAGACAGTGGCCCGGTACCGCTGGAGTTGGTGTCCATAAAAGCAATTGTCTGCAACCGCCGCACCAGTTCCCCTCCAGCGAAAGGCACGCCCTCGACAATGCGGGCATCGAGCCGCTCTCCGCCGGCCGGCGCCTCTGCGATGCCAGCCCTGCGGGCGTGCGCGCGCGTCGACGCTGCCGTGCCTTCCGCCAGCGTCGACGATCACGACACACCTCCGTATCGGAGAGGTGCGACCCTGACGAGCTTGGTGCGCCGTCTTCCGGCAGCTCGCGATGAAGCCACCAATTCCCCGGACTCCTGCTTCTGCCGAAGACCAGGCGCATCGGTAATCGGGCGCGACGCGACCGCAACGGACGATTAGCGAGCGTCTCGCCCAGCGGGCCCGATACGCCTGCATTGCCATGGGGAAGCGGAAGTCTCGGCGCGGTCGAGCAGGACTATCGCTCATCGTCCAAGGCAGCGTCCGCTGAGGTTCACTCCAGACGCCTGCTCGGGGGCGGTGGCTTACGTAACAGTCACGGCGAGCTCCGAGCGGGTCGGCTGAAGGTGGGCCCTCGCTGGCTTGCGGTAGGGCAGAAGCAGGCGTCTGCTGGGCGCCGGAGGAGATGGCAGAAGGGGCCGGGCCCCGTACCTTCGACGCTCCCGCTTTTTGTGCTGAATGCCACACAAGTCCTTGAGCTCCAGGTGTAGGCTCCGCTCAGATATCTTCACGACGGCCCACTTTCTGGCGGTCGTCTCAAGGCCTACACGGGAGGCGCTAATGAGCGCGATAGAGATTGACGAGGCCAAGCTCGAAGCCTTTATGGGGCAGGCGGTAACCGACATGGGGGCGGTCATCAGCGCGCCGCTCATGTTGATCGGCGAGAAGCTCGGCCTATACAAAGCGATGGCTCACGCCGGGCCACTGACCTCACAGGAGGTCGCGGAGCGCTCTGGCGCGGCTGAGCGCTACGTGCGCGAGTGGCTCGGAAACCAGGCGGCCGGGGGCTATGTGACCTACGACCCCGAGAGTGACCGCTACACCCTGCCCGATGAGCAGGCGCTCGCGCTGGCCGACGAGGACAGCCCGTTCTACATCCTGGGCGTCTACGACTCGATCGCGTCCCTGTACGCCGACGAAGATCAGATTATCGAGGCCTTCCGCAGCGGCGAGGGCATGGGCTGGCACGAGCACGATCACCGGCTGTTCCGGGGGACCGAGCGGTTCTTCAGGCCCGGCTACCGCGCCCACCTGGTCGGCGAGTGGATTCCGGCTCTGGACGGAGTGCAGGAGAAGCTCGAACGCGGTGCCAAGGTCGCCGATGTCGGCTGCGGCCATGGGGCGTCGACGATCATCATGGCGGAGGCGTTCCCTAATTCCGAATTCTTCGGCTTCGACTACCACGCGCCGTCGATCGAACGAGCGCAGGAGGCGGCGAAGGAAGCGGGTGTCGATGATCGGATCACATTTGCGACAGACGCGGCAAAGGAATATCCCGGCCACGGCTATGACCTGGTGTGCGTGTTCGACTGTCTGCACGACATGGGCGACCCGGTTGGTGCCGCAGCGCATGTTCTAACAACGTTGGCACCCGATGGGACGTGGATGATCGTCGAGCCGTTCGCGAACGACCGCGTCGAGGAGAACCTCAATCCGGTGGGGCGCGTCTTCTATGGCGCGTCGACGGTGATCTGCACCCCGGCGTCGCTCTCCCAAGAGGTTGGCCTCGCGCTGGGAGCGCAGGCCGGCGAGGCGCGGCTGACAGAGGTGCTCGAACAGGGGGGCTTCACACGCGTTCGCCGTGCGACCGAAACGCCGTTCAATCTGATTCTCGAGGCGCGGCCATAGCTGAGCCGCAGAGAGGAGCACGGCCGTTTTGTGGCGGTCTGGTGGAGCGACTACGGGCGGCGGCGGCAGCACCGTAGCACCGTAGTTGTCGAGCGCCCCAGGAGGACGCCCCCTCTAGATGTGTGGGCCCCGAGAGCAGCTGCTCTCGGGGCCCACACGTTCCTCTACTTCACAGGGTTAGCTTCAGAATGGGGGAGTCGGTTCCGGTGCCTTGATCGTGAAGCTCGGTTCTTCGGTGTTGAACGGGGATTCTTCCTCGTCAGCCTCGAAGTAGGACTTGCCCGGTTTGCAGGAATCGCTACCCAGCACGATGACGAAGGCGTTGCCGTCGTTATCGGTCCTCAGCGCTTCGGTTCCGGTCGGTTCAATCGCAGTACCACCGGCGAGTTCTTTGCCGTAGCTGAACGGGAAGGTGGTGTCAGCGAAGTCCGGTCGGAACCAGATCACTTTGGTTTCAGGATTCGTGTCTCCATCGGCGGCGTCAGGAATAACTTCGCAGCGCGAGAAGAGCTCCGGTGCGGCAACCCGCACTTTCGCCTCAGTCGAGCCCTCCTCGACCTGGATCAGAGTCGCGACAGAGCTCGACGCTTCATCCTCGACCTGTTCCTTAGGCATGACCGTCACGCCTTCGGTCGACGGTTTCGCCGGTTCAACAGCGAACCCGGCAGCAAACGATTCAACCGTCGTGTTGCCTTTGCCCGGTTCCGTATGACCAGAGATCACCGTGCCACCAACGGCACAGTTTGGACCAGCCACCAACGGCACGTTGACGTTGCCATCACCGTCCAATTCGACTTTGATCGAGCCGCCGTATTCGAATGGATCGGTCCCGTTACTGAATTCGTTTGGGTTGACCCAGATGATCCCGTGGAATTCCTCCGGGTGGCCCAGGCCCAGGCAGCGGCTCTCGAGCTGCGCGTCGCTGAGTTCGATCGTGGTGCCGCCCGGGAAGACAGCCGGGTTGCACTCGACCGTCACGATGTCGCCGACGCTGCCGACGTTGCCGAACTCGCCCTGGCGCATCAGGCCTGCCAGAGTGTGGATCTTGCAGTTCGCGGCTTCTGCTTTTTCGACGGCCGGCACCACGGTTCCGTGTGCCGAGGCAGAGCCGGCCATCGCCAGCAGGCTGGCGATGAGCACAAGCGCGCCCGCCCATAGGTTACGTCTATCCATGACCTTCCTCCAGTGAGTGTGTTGTGCTTGCCACCCGGCACATCCCGGTAGTGGCCCGAGAAGGGATCCCCCCGCGTTTGCGCCGAAGCCCCCCCGTAGTTCTCTTACGGCACGAAGAAATACCACCGCCTGCGGCGAAAAGAGCGCAGAAAGGTCGCAAATTGCGGATTTTTCGGCGCCAAACTCCTAAAACATCCACGGTTTGCAGGGATTTCGTGATGTTCAGACGGGTCGTCTGGCGTTGGCGTAGCTGTGGCCAACCGTCGAGAAGGCTCCGCATCCTCCCCGCCATCCCAGAAGCGGGCTGTCCGAAACCGGCAGCGTAGACTCGCTGTCGTGCAGCTGCCGCAGACGCAGTACGTCGAGCGAGACGGGATCTCGATCGCCTATCAGGTGGTGGGCGACGGCCCGGTCGATCTGCTGATCTCGCCGGGCTTCATCTCCCATCTCGATCTGCAGTGGGCGAACCCAAGTATCTCGCGCTGTCTGGCGCGCCTCGCCTCGTTTTCGCGGCTCATCATCTACGACAAGCCCGGTACAGGTCTGTCGGACCCGATCCCGCAGCTGCCCACCCTCGAGGACCGCGTGGCCGACATCGAGGCGGTCCTCGATGCCGCGTGCTCGGATCGGGCCGCGCTCTTTGGCATCTCCGAGGGCGGACCCACCTCGGTGCTGCTGGCCGCTATGCGCCCACAGCGGATAACGTCGCTGATTCTTTACGGCACGTTCGCGGTCTGGCCGACCGCTGCGCCTGAGGGCTTCTCGCCCGAGACGATCGCGCATGCGCAGCTCCAGGAGCTACTCGAGGCGATCGAGAGCTGGGGCGACGCGAACAGCTTCATGGAGATCTTCGCTCCGAGCATCACCATGACCGAGCCGCAGAAGCGCGGGTACGAGGTCTTCCTGCGGGCAGCGGCAAGTCCGCGCATGGCCCGAGCACTGATCGAGACCTTCATACGGATCGACATACGCGACGTGCTGCCGTCGGTGCGTGTGCCGACACTCGTGCTGCATGTCGACGGCGACCGCGTCGTGCCGTTCGAGGCAGGCCGGCAGCTCGCGGACGGGATCCCTGGTGCCCGACTCATCACGTTCCGAGGCAGTGACCACCATTACATGCTCGTCGACGGGCTCGTCGATGAGATCGAGCGGTTCGTGACCGGCGCCGTCCAGCGCGCCGAGCCGAACCGGGTGTTGGCGAGCGTCCTTTTCACGGACATCGTGGCCTCGACGACGCGCGCGGCGGAGCTGGGCGACCGCGCGTGGCGCGAGGTGCTAGAGCGTCACGACGCGCTTGTTGACCGCGTCGTCTCAGAGCACGGCGGGCGGGTCGTCAAGCACATCGGCGACGGAGCGCTCTCGGCGTTCGACGGCCCAGCGATGGCGATGCGCTGCGCCGAGGCCCTGAACGAGGGAGTCAGCGACCTCGCCATCCAGCTGCGCAGCGGTATCCACACCGGCGAGTGTGAGGCGATCGAAGAGGACCTCGGCGGCTTGGCCGTACACATCGGTGCCCGCGTCAGCGCGCAAGCGGGACCGGGCGAGATCCTCGTGTCCTCGACCGTGAAGGAGCTGGTGGTTGGCTCGGACATGCAGTTCACCGACCGCGGTGAGCACGAGCTGAAGGGCGTGCCGGGCACTTGGCATCTGTATGCCCTTGGAGAGGAGCGCACGCCGCAAGTCGAGCTCGACGGGGCGGCGGGGTACATGCGACGCTCAGACCGCGTCGCTGTCACCCTCGCGCGCAGGATGCCTCGGGCCATGCGGCTCGCCGGCCAGCTTGCTGCACGCAGAGGTTCCCCGGCGTAGATGGCACCCTCAGCCACCGCAGTCGCGTCACTGCGTTGGCTGGCACCCGCTAGATTCGTTCGAGTGAGCTTCCTCGCTGGGGCTGACGCGTACGACCGCTTCATGGGGCGGTATTCGGTGCTGATCGCCCCGCAGCTTGCCGATTTCGCGAGGGTCGCGGCTGGTCAGCGAGTGCTCGATGTCGGCTGTGGTCCAGGCGCGCTTACCACCGAGCTGGTAAGGCGGTTGCGAGCGGACTTCGTTTCGGCTGTTGATCCGTCCGAGACGTTCGTCGCGGCGGCCCGGGACCGTCACCCAGGCGTCGACGTGCGACTCGCGTCGGCAGAGCAATTGCCGTTCGCGGACCAGGCATTCGACGGAGCTCTCGCGCAACTCGTCGTTCACTTCATGGCAGATCCCAGAGCGGGGCTGAGCGAAATGGTGCGCGTCATTCGCCCAGGCGGCGTCGTGACGGCATGCGTGTGGGATCACGCTGGTGGTCGGGGCCCGCTCAGCCTGTTCTGGGATGCGGCGCGCGAACTCGATACCGAGGTCGAGGATGAGTCGCAGCTTGCCGGCGCTAGCGAGGGCGCGCTTCCGCGGCTGTTACACGGCGCCGGGCTGCGCGAGATCGAGGAGACAGCCCTCACCGTCAGCGTCGAGCATCCGAGCTTTGACGATTGGTGGGAGCCGTTCACCCTTGGCGTGGGCCCGGCCGGCAGCTACGCGGCTGCTCTCGACGCGAGGCGACAGGCACAGCTCCGCGAACGGTGCCGCGAGGCGCTGCCAGCGGCGCCGTTTGTCCTCCGGGCCCAGGCTTGGGCAGCACGAGGCATCCGGTAGGCCCGCGTAGAAGGCATCAGAGCGCTACAGCGGCGGGACCTGGTTGTTGACCTGCGGTCCGTGGTAGAGGTGGTTGTGGTCCCTGCACGCGGCCGGGAAGCTGAACTGGACGCTGTCGCTGCGCACGCCGTTGTAGCTCGCGAACAAGGTCACGTGGCCAACGGTTCCGACTTCGCATCTCGGGTCGGTGCTGCTCCGCACGCGAACGATGATCTTCATGATGTTCCCGGGCACACCCCACATAACCGCGTAGTGCGAGTGATCGACCAGGTGGTGCTCGACCGTCATGATGATCAGACGATCCGGCTGGTGCCGGACGCGGTTGACCTGGCAGAGGATCCCGGAGACGGTGTTGGCGCTCAGATTGATGTCGCCGTGTCCGCGAGCGAAGCTGCCGGTCGCGCTGGTGATCGGCGAACCCGTGTGGAAGCCCCATGGGGGAATCCCACCGACGATCGGGATCTGGGCGCAATACTGAACCGAAATTGCGGAGGCGGAGCCGGCCGTACCGGCGAGCGCCAACAGCGCCGTCGGCAGCGAAACCGCGAGTCCTATACGCGAGTGCCGCATGCCGGAGGCGATCCACGCATAGCGGTCAACTGGCGATCTCCGACGCTTCGGCATAAGACAGAGGTCGGCAGCGAGCGCGAACAGCTGTAAGCAGAGCCGTCTCCCTGACATCTGTTGGGGGCGGGAGACGGCCCCACAGCCTGCGTCGCAGACGAGCCGTCCCAGGCCGCCCGAGCTCCCGAGCGGAGGGCGTCGCATACGTTGGAGCGGAGGAGGACAATGTCACGATCGCGCGACGCGACGTCTCTGACCTGGCCGTCTCACCATCGGAAGGGATCAAGATCATGCTGCGGAGACTCATCTTTATCTTCATCGTCTGCTGCGCTGCTACGTGCTCGACAGCCGGTGCCGAGGTCTACGACTGGGGCTCCTACATTGGCGGCAAATCCGCTGCTAAGCACGAAACGCCCGTCGAAGTTGCGGGGACCTCCGAAGCCGTCGCGATCTCCGCTGGCAACTCAAGCGATTACGCGCTCACGGCGTCAGGCGCCGTTCTGGCGTGGGGCAACAACGAACACGGCCAGCTCGGCAACGGCACGAAAGCGGCCAATCTCAACACTGCCGTCACGGTCACACTGCCCGGCCCCGCGAGCGCCGTCGGCGAGGACAAGAACGGCGCCGCCGCGATCATCGGCGGACACCTTTGGGTGTGGGGCGAAGACGGAGACGACTCGCTCTGCCTCGCCGGCTCGGACATCACGACCCCCGTCGAAGTGGGCGGCGTCAGCGAAGCCGTAGAAGTGCACGGTGGCCAGAACCACCTCGTCATCCGCCTTGCGAACGGCTCGTTGCTCGGCTGCGGCACGAACGCCGAGGGGCAGCTCGGCCTCGGGTCGAAAATCAAGAAAGTCAAGAAACCGACTGCGATCCCCGGCTTATCGAACATCATCGAGATCAGTACCGGCAACCGCACTACCGCCGCCCTGAACGCAAGCGGCGAACTGTCGATGATGGGCCAGAACATCGACGGCCAGGTCTGCGTCGGGGAATCGAGCGCAAACGATGTGGTCACGGCCACCCACGTCAGCCTGCCCGAAACAGTCCACGAAGTCTCGGCCGGCGGCGACCTCACCCCCAACGGCTCGACCCTGATCCTGACCGAAGCCAAAGTGCTCTACGCATGCGGCGATGACGAACACGGCCAGCTCGGCGATGAAGGCTCGACCAACGAGCGCTCACCCGTGCGGACGTCGCTCTCGTTCGCGTCCGTCGCAGCGGGCGGCGCTGAGAGTCTCGGTCTGACCGAATCGAGCGATGTTGAATCATGGGGCTCGGGCGTCGGTGGCGATCTCGGCGACGGCGTCAAGGGCTCCGCGCTTACTCCCGGCTTCGTGCTCGGTGACGTCTCCGCGATCTCAGCCACGGCAGAGAGCGCGGTCGCGCTTCGTTAGGCACCGCGTCGGAGGCGATCTGGGCCGTCCCAACCGACGTCGGGTGTTGGAGACGCTGGGCCCGACTACCGGCGGAGGGTCAGCCGCAGCCGGTGTTGTTGCCACACGAGCTGCACGTGTAGCACGAGCCCGTCCGCTGCATCATGCCGCCGCACTGGCTGCACGCGGGCCCCAGATCGAGTCCCCGCAGACGCGCCGGGACGACCGGCGGGGAGTCCGTGAGCGCGCCCGCTGCCGGCATGCGCCCGGGCGCGGCCTGCGGCCGAGGAGCGGCCGCGCTGTGGGTCTCGGTCGAGCCGTTGGCGCCGTCGTGTCCGTTCGTGCGATCGTGGCCGTTGGCACCATTGCCACCGTCGTGACCGTTTCCGCCATTGCCGGCTGCGCTCGCCGTGTCCGAGGCCGTGAGAGACTGTGAGGCGTCCTGCGCGGCTTTGCGAGCGCGCACCTCGGGCGTGAGGATGCCGAGCTCCTCTTGCGCGTCCGTGTCCAGGAAGCGCGAGGCCAGCCAGCGCATGATGTAGTCGGGCATCGACTTCGCGAACGGGATCTCCGGGTTGCCGGTGATGCCCTCGGGCTCAAAGCGCATGTAGCTGAACTTCCGCACGAGCGTCTCCAGCGGCACCCCATACTGCAGCGCAATCGAGATCGCGGTTGCGAACGCGTTCATCATGCCGCGCAGCGTCGAGCCCTCCTTGCCGATGTCCGTGAGGAAGATCTCGCCGACCGAGCCGTCCTCGTACATCCCCGCGGTGATGTAGCCCTCGTGCCCGCCGATCGAGAACTTGTGCGTGATCGACTGACGCTCACGCGGCATGCGCTTGCGCCGCGGCCCGGCCTCGGCGAGCGCCTTGCCGACGGCCTCCTCGACGAGCGCGTCCACGTCCACGTCCGCGGGCTCCTGCACGCCCTTCTGGGCGTCCGTGCGCAGGGCCTGCGCGGTCTTTGAGCCGTCGCGGTAGATCGCCAGCGCCTTGACCCCCAGCCGCCAGGCCTGCGTGTAGGCGTCGGCGATGTCCTCGACCGTCGCCTCCTGGGGCAGGTTGACCGTCTTGGAGATCGCCCCCGAGATGAACGGCTGCACCGCGCCCATCATCTTCAGGTGTCCCATGTGCGAGATCGCCCGCTCGCCGACTGCCACGTCGAACACAGGCAGGTGCTCCTCGGCCAGGCCGGGTGCGCCGATGATCGTGTCGTGCTCGGCCAGGTGGGCCTCGATCTGCTCGATCTGCTGCTCTGAGTACCCGAGCGTCTGCAGTGCCAGCGGCACGGTTTTGTTGACGATCGTCATCTGCCCGCCACCGACGAGCTCCTTGAACTTGACCAGCGAGAAGTCCGGCTCGACGCCGGTCGTGTCGCAATCCATCAAAAATGAAATG
This sequence comes from uncultured Solirubrobacteraceae bacterium, assembly GCA_963722435.1. GTDB lineage: Bacteria > Actinomycetota > Thermoleophilia > Solirubrobacterales > Solirubrobacteraceae > Palsa-744. The sequence continues at coordinate 1,383,072 of CAVRKZ010000002.1, forward strand.
GTGCCGGTAGGTGCAAGCACGGTGGCCTGCGCGTTCCGGTAGCCGTGGCGCTCGCCAAGCTCGACCGCCTCATCCCACGATCGGCGGGCTGCCGCGAGCAGCTGTTGATCCGCGCAGGCTGCATCTGGGATCGCGTACGAGGCGTCTCGATGCATGCGCATCACGTTGTTGTGCGGCTCGCTGTTGATGGCATAGCCGTCGTATGGTCCGAGCGCTGCGGCCACCTCTGCGGAGCGCCTGTATGCGCGGCCCGTCATCAGGGCGGTGATCGATGCAGCAGTGCCACGGCCAGCATCTGAGTCGTAGGGCACTCCGTCGGCCATCAAGTAGGCGCCGAGATTGGCATAGCCGAGCCCGAGCTGACGATAGGCGCGCGCGTTGCTCGCGATCTGCTCGGTTGGGTAACTGGACGGGCTGACGATGATCTCCTGCGCGAGCAGAACGATGTCCACCGCGTGCTGGAAGGTCTCCACGTCCAGCGTGCCGTCGGGGCGGCGGAACTTCATCAGGTTGAGCGACGCGAGGTTGCACGCCGAGTCGTCGATGCTCAGATACTCACTGCACGGGTTAGACGCCGTAATCGGCCCCGTGTTGGGATTGGTGTGCCACTGATTGATCGTCGTGTCGTACTGCACGCCCGGGTCCGCGCAGCGCCATGCGGCCTCGGCGATTTCGCGCATGAGCTCTCGTGCCTTGACTGGCTCGCCGATCGGCTTACCGGTGCTGCGCGCGATCAGCCGCCACTCGCCGTCTTCCTCGACCGCACGCATGAACTCGTCGGTGACCCGCACGGAGTTGTTCGCATTCTGGTACTGGATGGAGAAGAACCCATCGCCGTCGATCGACATGTCAAAGCCCGCGTCGCGTAGAGCGGCGGCCTTGTCCTCCTCTTTGGCCTTGCACCAGATGAACTCGCGGATGTCAGGATGGTCGATGTCGAGCACCACCATCTTGGCCGCCCGACGCGTGCCGCCCCCTGACTTGATCGATCCGGCCCACGAGTCCGCACCACGCATGAATGACACTGGCCCCGAGGCCGTTCCTCCGCGACTCAACGGCTCCATCGAGCCGCGGATCTTCGAGAGGTTGATGCCCGACCCCGAGCCCCCGCGGAAGATCATCCCCTCCTTGGTGTTCCACGCGAGGATCGACTCCATCGTGTCCTCGACGGAGAGGATGAAGCATGCACTCGCCTGGCACTTGGGGTCGCCCTCGGGGTGCCAGCCCACGTTGAACCACACCGGCGAGTTGAACGCCGCCATCTGGTGCAGGAGGATGTGCGTGAGCTCGTGGTTGAACGCCAAGGCGTCCTCTTCGCCTGCGAAGTAGCCGCGCTCGCGGCCCCAGCCGGTGATCGTGCCCGCGACCCTGCTGATCATCTCCTTGACCGAGCTCTCCCGTTCGGGCGCGCCGATCTGCCCGCGGAAGTACTTCTGGGCGACGATGTTCGTCGCGTTCTGCGACCAGCTGCTCGGAAACTCCACGTGGCGCTGCTCGAACGCGACGCGCTCGCCGTGCCCGATGCGCGCATCGCGCAGCTCCCAATCGACCGTCTCGAACGGGTGCATGCCAGCCGTCGTGAACACGCGTTTGATACTCAGCGGCTGGCCAGCTTGGGCGACTTCAGCGGGAGCGGTCTGCGGGGCGCCATCCATCTAACTGATCTCCTCGTTCTTGGGCCGCAACACCCCAGTTTGCGGCGGAAATACGGTGCTTTCGGGGGTAACACCGGATCATCCGCCCTCGCCCGGACGGACTTTCCGGGCCCGGGCGCTGAAGGCAGGAACGGGCCGCGTGAGCGGCAGTAGCAACTGCTTAATGATAGCGGAGGACCCCCTCGAACCGACCGTCCGAGGGCCTCGCAAAGGCCCCTCGGCAGGCGCACTCGAGGCGCCCCCGTCGCTAGCGCCCGAGGCGCGCCCAGTCCCTGAAATTCGGCCCACGTCGCGGACGCGCGAAAGCCGGCCTCCGCCAGCGAATGGCGCAGCGAGAGCGTCCACCGCGGCTCGTACGCGAACGCGCGTGCGAGCGCCCATCCCAGGCACAGCAGCGCGATCACCGCCGCCACGATCGCTCCCGCGATCGCGCCCCCCGAAAGGCGCCCGCTCGAGCGCCCCGCATCCGCCGCCCGTGTGGCTGGCAGCGCGACCACGATTTCCGACGCGCTCACACCGCTCGCACCGCTCACGCCGCTCGCACCCGACGTGCCGCTCGCGCCCGAGCCGCTGCTCCTGCCGGTGGCCCCGCTGGTGCCGGTGGCCCCGCTGGTGCCGGTGGCCCCGCTGGCGCCGCTGGTACGGCTGCCGCCAGTTGCGCCGCTCGTGCCGGTGGTCCCGCTCGTGCCGGTGGTGCGGCTGGTGCCCGTGGCGCCGCTGGTGCCGCTCGCCCCGCTCGCGCCGGTTGCGAGCGCGCCCGTGCTCACCGCGGCGTGCGCGGCGGGCGTGCTCCCGGCCGCCAGCGCCAGCGCCAGCGCCAGCGAGGCGAGGAGGGCCAGGCCCATCGTGCGGGCGTTCATCGCGATGGCCATCCTAGAGGCGCTCCGAATGTGCGAGGCCGAGGCCGTCGATCGCAGCGAGGGCGTCGCGCAGGACCTGATCGGGGCGCTGCGATGCGTCGATCACGCGCACCCTTTCCGGCTCGGCGAGGGCGAGCTTCTCGTAGGCGGCGGCGACGCGCGCGAAGAAGGCCTCGTCCTCGCGCTCCAGCCGGTCGGCAACCGCGCCTCGCTCGCGCTGGCGGGCGCGCCCGGCGGCCGGATCGATGCGCAGCAGGAGCGTGCGGTCGGGCTCGAGGCCGGCGGTGGCGAACGCGTTCAGCGCGCGCACCTGCTCTACCCCCAAGCCCCTGCCGGCGCCCTGGTAGGCGAGCGAGGAGTCGACGAAGCGGTCGAGCAGGACCACGGCGCCCGCCTCCAGCAGCGGCTGCAGGCGCTCTGCCACGAGCTGCGCGCGCGCGGCTGCATAAAGGAGCGCCTCGGTGCGCGCGAGCACCGCGAGCTCGGGGTCCTGGACGAGCGCGCGGATGCGCTCGGAGAGCTCCACGCCGCCAGGCTCGCGCAGCAGCTCCACGGGCGCGTCACCCGCCGCGAGCTCGTCTCGCAGGCCCGCCGCGAGCGTCGTCTTGCCCGCCCCGTCGAGGCCCTCGATCGTGATCAACGTGCCGCGCGCCACGCGCGCACGCTAGCGCCGCGGCGGCGCGTCTAGGATCGAAGCCGCATGCCCCAGCCGCAGGCGCCCGCCTTGCCCCCCGGTCTCGAGGCCCATTCGCACGCACGCGCGATCCTCTCCGCGGCGCTCGCCGACGGCGGCGCGCCCTCGCACGCCTACCTCTTCCACGGGCCGCCAGGAACGGGCAAGCGGGCAGCCGCGCGCGCGTTCGCCGCCGCCCTGCTCGAGCCCGGCGCGCGCAACCCCGACACGGTCGCCCAGCGCGTTGCCCGCGAGAGCCACCCCGATCTGGGCTGGGTCCGTCCCTCGGGCGCCGCGGAGATGCTCGTCGGCGACATCGAGCACGCGGTCGTCGCCGCGGCCGCGCTCACGCCCTTTGAGTCGCGCCGGCGCGTGTTCGTGATCGAGGCGGCCGACACGCTCAACGACCAGGCGGCCAACCGCCTGTTGAAGACGCTCGAGGAGCCGCCCGAGTTCACGCACCTGCTGCTGCTGGCCGATCGCCGCGAGGACGTGCTCGCGACGGTCGCCTCGCGCTGCCAGCACGTGCGCTTCGACCCTCTCCCCGCGTCCCTGATCGCCGAGCGCCTCGCCGCCGGGACGGAGCCGGCATCCGAGGGGCCAGGGTCGCAGGCGCCGTCAGAGCGCGTGCGCGCGTGCGCGCGCCTTGCACTCGGTGACGCGACGCTGGCGGCGCGCCTGGCCGGCGAGGAGGGCGAGGCGCTGCGCGGGCACGCGCAGGAGTTCGTGCGGGCGGCGCTGGCCGGACGCACGCAGGCGCGCCCGTGGCTGGCGCTGCTCGAGGCCGCACGCGCGGCCGGGTCGCAGGCGGGGGAGGGGGTGAGCGCAGAGCTCGAGCAGGAGCTCGAGCTGCTGCCGGGCAGGGAGCGCAAACGCCACGAGCGCGAGGGTATGGAGGCGCGCCGACGTGCCGAGCGCCGCGCGCGCACGCTCACGCTCGATGTGGCGCTGCGGCTCGTCGAGCTGTGGCTGCGCGATCTGCTGTGCGTGTGCGAGGGGGCCGGCGAGCTCATCTACGCGATCGACCGCGTCGAGCTCCTGCGCGAGGACGCCGTGGTCCTGGAGGCGCCGGAGCTCAGGCGGGGCGTCGAGCTGGTGGGCGACGCGCGGCTCAGCCTCCAAGTGAACGTCTCCGAGGAGCTAGCGCTGGAGGCGCTCGCCTATCGCCTGCAGGACCTGCTCGCGAGCGGCGCGCGTTAACGATCGCGGCCGCCGGCAGGCGGCTCATCTATGAAAACGGCCGCACGCCGTGCGTCGGTCAGGCGATGGGGCCGAGGTTGGGCTGCAAGCCGTAGGTCTCGAAGGCCAGGAAGCGCGAGAACTGGCGATTCTCGGGGCCGTGGAAGTCGGCCGAGCCGGTCGTCAGCATGCCCAGCTCGGCGCAGCGGGCGACGAGCAGCTCGCTCTGCTCGCGCGTGTGCGTGATGTAGAAGGCCTCCACGCCGTCGATGCCGAGGGCGTGGAAGCGGTCGATCGCCTCGAGCACCTCCTCGGGCTCGGCGATATCCCAGAAGGGGTGTGCCCACACGGCCACGCCGCCGGCCTCGTGGATCGCATCGACGGCCTGCGCGACTGTGGGCGTCTGGCGCAGGCGAAAGGCGGGCTTGCCCTCGATCAGATAGCCGCGGATCAGCGAGCCGACGTCGTCGATTTGCTCGCTGCGCAGGCGCTCTTCGTTGGCCCGAGCGCCGAGCACGGCGCCCGCGAGGTGGGGGCGCCCGATGGGCTTGCCGGCGGCGATGCGCGCGTTGATCTCGGCTTCGTCGAGCTCGAAGCCGACCTCGCGTAGGGCGTCGCGCATGCGCAGCGTGCGCCTCTCGCGATCGGCCAGGAACTCGCCGAGCTGCGAGGTGATGCTCGCGCCGGCGTAATCGATGCGGTAGCCGAGGATGTGCAGTTCGCGGGAGACGCGCTGCTGTTCGTCGATCGCCGAGATCTCCACTGCGGGCACCACGCGCACGCCCAGGCGCGTGCCGGCGGCGAGCGCCTCGGCGACACCGCCGACGGTGTCGTGGTCGGACAGCGCCAGCAGCTCCACGCCGGCGTCGGCCGCGCGCTGGACGACCTCGTCCGCAGGCAGGGCTCCGTCGGAGTGGGTGGAGTGCGATTGCAGGTCGAAGCGAAGCGTCACGGACGCGGCAGCGTACGCGATCGGCTCAGCGCCCGGCGTACCGTCCGGTGATGCGGCGGCGCTGGGGGGCCGCGCTCGGGACGCCCACGAGGGCCTCGATGCGACGACGCGTTGAGGCTCGCAGGCGGCACACGGCGGCGTAGTAGCGCTGCGCCTTCTCGCGCAGCAGGGGGTCGCGACGCACGTCGGCGTTTAGGAGCGCGTAATGCACGGCCTCGGTATCGGTGGCGCGTTCGCGCTCGTCGAGCCACAGCATCTCCAGGTAGGCGAGCGCAGCGCCGACCTGCTCTTCGGGGACGCCGTCCGGGCGCTCGAGCTGGCGCACGATCGGCAGCACCTCCGAGGTCAGCCACATCTGCTCGGCGTGGGAGCGGAGCAGGAGGCTGATTTCGGGGGAGTCGGGGGTAATCGGGTGATCGGTCATGGCGTGTCGTCCTGCCGGGCGCCGGGAGCGCTTCTCGCTCGCACGGCGCGTGGCGTTTGGTGTGTGCAGCTCTCGATTCGACCGCCACAGATCGCTGCTTTAGGTTCCCCGGGGCCCTCTCCACGGCTCACCGATGCGTGCGCCCGCACACCCCTCGTTCAAGGAGCTAAGGCGCCCCGGCCGATACAGGAGTGCAAGCGACGCGAGAGAGAGATGTTGACACTCGACACGGATCCGGTTGGCCGAACGGCGGGGCAGTATGCGCGCGCGACAGTCAAGCGCCTGCGGCTGCGAACGCTCGTGATCCTCGGAGTACTCGCCGTGGCCACAGCCCTGCTCGGGCGCACCCTGGGACTGCACGACAAGGGCTTCCTGGCCTCCGAGGTGGCCCTGCTGGTGAGCATGTTCGTGATCTCCCGCTACGTGCTGCCGCTCGTCGACCGCCACGACCGCGGCGCCCGCGGGGAGGAGCAGGTCGGGGGCATCGTCGATCAGATGCGCGCGCAGGGCTGGCGTGTGATCCACGACGCAACCCTCGGCAGCGGCAACGTCGACCACATCCTCATCGGTCCAGCTGGAATCTTCACGGTCGAGACCAAGAGCCACCCCGGCCCCGTGCGCGTGAGGCGCGTGCATGGAGCGACGCTCAACCAGGCACTGGCGCAGCGGCGGGCGATCGAACGCGTGACCGGCATGGCGGTGGCACCGCTGATCGTCTACAGCCGCGCATGGGTCGATCGGCCGACGAGCCGCCGCCGCGGCGTGCGCCTGCTGCCCGCGCGCATGCTCGTCGGCTACCTGGAGCGGCTCGATGCGGAGCTCTCCGGCGAGCAGATCGAGAGGGCCCACGAGCTGATCGCGCAGGCGCTCGCCGATCAGCAGGCTCGCGCCGGCGCCATGCGCGTGCAGCGCATGCGCACGCGCGCGCAGCACGTGCGCACGACGGTCGAGAATCTGCCGGCCGTGCGCGCCTTTCCCGCCGCACGCACACGCGACGATCGCTAGCGTCTGATCGCAGTGGCGATCTCGCCGTTCAACGCGCGGCCCGCGTCTCCTGGAGGCGAGCGCCGCCGCGCGCGCTTCGCGGTCGCTATAGCGACCGTGGGAATCGCGGCGACGCTGCTCGCGTACGCCATCTCGCCGGGCGTCAGACACGCCGTAAGCCACGCCGAGCACAGCGTCAAACACGCCGTCGGACACGTCTTCTCCCCCGGCCACAAGGCTGCGCCCGCGCACTCCCGTCACGCGCACGTGCACCTCGTGCACCCGCTCGTGCCGGCCGCCAGGGGCCCCTTGGGGGCCGGCCGCAGAGGCCGTAGGCATGCGAGCGCGGCGCACGCCAGCGGATAAGTTGTGAGCGTGGCCGCAACGGGCACACGGGCGCAGGCAACGGCTGAGGGCTTTGCGTCCTTGAGGCCCGAGCCCAGCGCGCCGCCCGACGGCGCGGCGGCCAGCTTGCCGGCCGGCCCGCGCATGCCGGCGATTGCGCAGACGCTCGCGTGGGCGCTGGCGCCGACGTGGTTGATGGACCGTTGCGCACGCACGCTCGGCGAGACCTTCACGCTGCGCTTCTGGCCGAGCGGGCTGGCGCTCGTGTTGCTGGGCGAGCGCGACGCGGTGAAGACGGTGTTCACGGCGCCGGCGGAGGTGGCGCCGTCGGGCGCGCGCTACTCACCGGTCACCCCCGTCGTCGGGGCGAGCTCGGTGCTCGTGCTGACGGGCGCCGAGCACATGCGCCAGCGCAAGCTGCTCCTACCGCCCTTTCACGGCGAGCGCATGCGCGAGTACGAGCAGGTGATGGAGCAGGCCACGCGCAAGGACATGGCGAGCTGGCCGCTCGGGCGTGCGGTGGCGATGCAGCAGCACACGCGCGCAATCACGCTCGAGGTGATCTTGCGGGCGGTCTTCGGCGTCCAGGATGAGCGCATGGGGCCACTGCGGGCGGCAATCGGCGATCTGTTCGCGCCGACGCAGCTGTTGAGGGTGCTTCGGGCAGCGCTGACTGGCCCCAGCACGACGCGCCCGGCAGGCGCCGTGGGCCGCGCGCTCGACCGCCTCGACGCGCTCCTCTACGAGGAGATCGCGCGCCGGCGCGAGCAGCGCGAGCTCGCGTCTCGCGCGGACATCCTCTCGCTGCTGCTCGGCGCGCGCGACGAGGACGGCGAGCCGATGAGCGACGGCGAACTGCGCGATGAGCTGGTCACGCTGCTGCTGGCCGGCCACGAGACGACGGCGACGTCCGTCGCGTGGGCGCTCGAGCGCCTCGTGCGTCACCCGGCCGTGCTCGCGCGCGTGCAGGCGGAGATCGACGAGGGCGGCGAGGAGTACCTGATGGCGGTCGTGCATGAGACCCTGCGCGTGCGCCCCGTCGTGCCGATCGTGGTGCGCGTGCTCACGAGCGAGCTGGAGGTGGCCGGCCATCGCCTGCCGGCGGGCACGCGCGTGGTGCCGTCCATCTACCTGACCAACCGCAACGAGCGCACGTACGAGCATCCCGACGAGTTTCGCCCCGAGCGCTTCCTCGAGAGCCAGCCGGAGACCTTCTCGTGGATCCCCTTCGGCGGCGGCATCCGCCGCTGCATCGGCGCGTCGTTCGCGCTGCTGGAGATGAAGGTGCTGCTGCGCACGATGCTCGCCGAGCTCGAACCGCGCGTCCCGGGCGGCCTGCGTGCGCGCCGCGACGAGCGCATTCGCAGGCGCGCGATCACGCTCGTGCCCGCGCGCGGCGCGAGCGTCGTGTGGCAGCGCCGAGCCGGCGCGCGCTGAGCTCTCGTTGAGGTCTTGATGGGGCCGCCCCGGGGGCGGCCGGCGGGTTTGCGCGCTTCGCTTCAGGCGCGCGGTCGTGGCCGAGGCGCAAGGTAGCGTCCCCGCGGTGGACTCGCTGATGGAGCAACCGCTGATGCGCTCGCCCGCAGCCGCGGGGCAGGCCCCCGCAGCCCCGGCGCAGCCGTCCGCGGCGACCGCGCAGGCGCTGCTCGCGCGCTTTGGCCTCGAGCGCTTCCGCGCGGGCCAGCGCGAGGCGGTCGAGGCGGCCCTCGAGGGCCGCGACAGCCTCGTGGTGATGCCGACGGGAGGGGGCAAGTCGCTGTGCTACCAGCTGCCGGCGCTCGCGGATCGCGGCCTGGTGGTGGTCGTGAGCCCGCTGATCGCGCTGATGAGCGATCAGCTGCGAAGGCTGGAGGAGGCGGGCGTGCGCGCGGGCATGCTGGCTTCGGGCCTCGCGGATGGCCACAACGAGCAGGCGCTGCGCGACCTGCGCGAGGGCGCGCTGCAGCTCGTGCTCGTGGCACCCGAGCGCTTCGCCTCGGGCGCCTTCAGGGGCGCGCTCGCAAGCAGGCCGGTCGCGCTGTTCGTGGTCGACGAGGCGCACTGCGTGGCCGAGTGGGGCCACGACTTCCGCCCCGACTACCTGCGCCTGCAGGAGGCGATCGCGGCGCTCGGCGCCCCGGGCGGCGGCAGGCCGGCGGTGATGGCGGCGACGGCGACGGCGACGCCGCGCGTCGCAGAGGAGATCGCCGCCCGGATTGGCCTGCGCGACTGGCTGTCGATCCGCTCGGGCTTCGACAGGCCGAATCTGATCTTCGACGTCGTGAGCGTGGAGGGCAAGGGGGCGATGGCACGCAAGCGCGCGGCGCTCGTGCACGTGCTCGGCGAGGGCGCTGCGCGCCCGGCGATCGTGTACTGCGGAACGCGCAGGGACACCGATGAGCTGGCGGGGGTGCTCGGCGGCGAGGGGATCGCGACGGTGGGCTACCACGCGGGCATGACGCCACAGGCGCGCGCGCACAGCCAGGCGGCGTTCATGGACGGCCGCGCTGAGGTGGTGGTGGCGACGAACGCGTTCGGCATGGGCGTGGACAAGGCGAACGTGCGCACGGTCGCCCATTGGGCGCTGCCGACGAGCCTCGAGGCCTACTACCAGGAGGCCGGCCGCGCGGGCCGCGACGGGGAGCCGGCGCGGGCGCTGCTGCTGGCCTCGCGCGTGGACCTCGGGCGGCTGATCAGGTTCATCAAGGAGCGAGGCACGAGCGTCGAGGACGTGCGGGCCTTCGTGGCGCGCATGCGCGCGGGCGCGCAGGACGGCGTCGCCGTTCTCGGACATGGCCAGCTCGACGAGCGCGAGCGCGTGTTGCTGTCGATCGCCGAGCGCGCGGACGCCGTGGAGCTCGAGCCGGGCGGGCGCGACGGCCTGCTCGTGCGTCTCACCGGACACGGCAGCTCGCGCAAGGCGGCGGCGGCCATCAAGGCGGCGAGAGACCGCGCGTGGGAGTCCTACCGCTCGATCGAGCGCTTCAGCGCGGACGCGAGCACGTGCCGCCGCCGGCAGATCCTCGAGCACTTCGGCGACCCGGCCGCGCCCGCGCCGACGGGGCGCTGCTGTGACGTGTGCGATCCCGACGAGCAACTCGCGCGGGTCTTGGCGGCCGCTCCGTCGAGCGCCCGCCGCGCTCGCCCGAGCGGCGCGGGGGCGCCGCGTGCGCGGCCTGCAGGCGCCGTTGGCTCGCAGGCGGCCCAGCCGGCGCTGGCGCCCGTGGACGAGCGCCAGCTCGAGGCGCTCAAGATGTGGCGGCTTGGACGCGCGCAGGGCAAGCCGGCGTACACGGTCGCGAGCAACGCCGCGCTCGAGGGCGCGCTGCACGCCCACCCGCGCACGCTCGCGGAGCTGCTCACGATCAGGGGCATCGGGCGCACCTTCTGCGAGCGCCACGGCGAGTCGCTGCTGGCGGCGCTGGCGGTGCTGTAGGGGCTAGCATCAGATTTCGCGCCGACGTAGCTCAGCTGGTAGTGCGAGCCGACGCGCCGTCCTCCTACTCGGCCTTCTGTCCGCCGAGCCCAACATGATGCTGGGTTCGATGTGCGACCCAAAGGGGCCAGGCTAGTCGCGCCTACTGTCGTAGCCCCGGAAATCGGAGGAACGATTCGTGCCCGTAAAGGCAAAACCGAGCCCTAGGAAAAGCGCCCGCTCCGTGAAAAAGAGCGCGGTCAAATCCAAACCGAGGACAGCCGCCAAAGCCAAAGCGAGGACAGTCGCCAAAGCCAAAGCGAGGACAGTCGCCAAAGCCAAAGCGAGGACGGTCGCCAAAGCCAAAGCGAGGACGGTCGCCAAAGCCAAAGCGAGGACAGCGGCCAAAGCCAAAACGAGGACGACGGCCAAAGCATCAGCGAAGCGCACAACGAAACGCAAATAGCATCCTGCGCAGAGAGACGCCGCCAGACACCATTGGCGGCGTCTCCTTGCGGATCAGCTGACCCCTTACCGCCAGTCGATGGTGCGGGTCCAGTCGGCGAAGCTTGTCCATGGGACCGCCGGATAGCGATCGCGGAGTGCGACGGTGTCGATGCCGTACGCGAGTCCTGTCTTCTCGGTCGCCACCGTGAGCGCGGAGGCCGGCGACACCCGCCTATCGGACTCACCGAGCAATACGAGACAGCTAAGGTTCAGGCCATGTCACTGCTCTCGGCCAGTCGTCCGACCCCCTCGCCAGCGCAGGGTGGGCCCACAGATGGGCCCACCGCCTACAGACTGCCGCCGGCGCAGAGGCGGAAAAGGGCCGCTTAGCAGCGCATACGCCGACGTAGCTCAGCTGGTAGAGCACTTCACTCGTAATGAAGGGGTCCGGGGTTCGAGTCCCCGCGTCGGCTTCGGCAAACGCCCAGGACAGCAGGCCCGGGTTGCGCCGACCGCGCTCGATGCGATTGACCTCAGCGGGATGAAAGTCGGGGTCGGCGCGCTCCCGTATCTACAAGTTCGCCGCCCGCCGGCTCGAGAAACAGTAGATGCGCCCCCTGTACGCACGGAAGCCTCAGCCGTCGCCAGCGTGCCCGCAGAGATCGCCAGACCGAGCCAGAACCCCGGAGATTGCGGCGCTCGCCTGTGATCCGACCCGCAGAGATCACGACCTCCGGCTGCCCTCTTTGGATGCGTTAGATCCGTCAGCCCGGGTCTCGGGCTGACGGACCATCGCTTGCTGGCGTGCTCGCCCTACACCATGCGCGGGTCGAGATAGAGGTAGTAGACCTCCATGTCGCCCACGGTGAGCTTGCTCGTGACGGTGAAGTCGAGCACGCCCCAGACGAACTGCGGCAGCACGTTGCTGCCGACCGGGACGGTGAGCGTCCAGCCCTGCGTACCGAGAACGGGTACCGGAGTGCCGAGCACGCTGGTGCCCTGGGCTGTCGCAAAGATCGACGTGGTGTTGGCCGAAGCCGCCGTGACCGGCAGCGCAGCCATCGCTCCGACGACCGCAAGCACGCGGACAGCCTTCGAGCTGAAAAGGAATCTCTTCATGTGACGCACCATTCAGGTGTGCACTGGCAGCCGAGCTATCTCACGGTTGTAAGACCTCTAGCTTTGCGTCCCCGGCTTACGCCGAGTTTGCCCTTTTCAGTTGGGTTTACACCTCTGCTGTCGGTCGGCGGCCAGCTTTCCATTACCGGAGCAGCAGGAGACTGGACATCGGTTCGAGCGGGAGACCGGGCGCGGCAGCTGCTCGTTTCAGCTTCGGTGCATGCTCGCCGATACCGCTTCGGAGATGTCGTTCAACCCCGACTTCGCTCAACAGGAGCTACTCGTCGATACGCTTCGCCGCCCCGGGACACAGATGGTGCCGGCGGAAAGACTCTCGGATTGGCTCGTAGGATTCGGCTTCGTGGCGGCGGCGGCCGGAGCGTGGGCGCTCGCGCCTCCCCACAGCTTCGCGCCCGCTCCGGCCGTCATCTGCCTGGCGCTGATGGTCGCGGCTACGCTCGTGCGGTTCGAGACGCCGCTCGGCTTCACGGTCGCCACGCAGCTTGCGTTCGTGCCGCTCCTGTTCGCGCTGCCGCTCGCTCTGGTGGCGCCGGCGGTCGTGCTGGCGCTGGCGCTCGCGCGGCTTCCCGGCGCCTTTAGGGGCAAGGTCTGCTGGGGGCGGCTGGCGCAGGTGGTGGGCAACTCGTGGTTCGCCATCGGCCCCGTGGCAGTCTTCGCGATCGCCCACACGGAACCTCGGGATGCCGGCGCGGGGCTGCTCGTGCTCGCGCTGGCGGCCCAGTTCATGGTGGACTTCGCGGCATCCACGCTGCGTCTATGGATCGCTCGCGGCACGCCGCTGACCTCGCAGCTGAAGGACCTGTGGGTGTACGGGATCGACGCCGCCCTCTCGGGGATCGCGCTGGTGGTGGCCGAGCAGATCCACCGAACGCCGGCGGTGCCGCTGGCGCTGGCCCCACTGCTGGCCCTGCTGGCGATCTTTGCGCGGGACCGGCGCGAGCGCCTGGAGAGCCTGATCGAGCTCAACAACGCCTATCGGGGGACCGCGCTGGTATTGGGCAACGTAGTGGAGGCCGACGACGGCTACACGGGCGAGCACAGTCGCGGTGTGGTCGCGATGAGCCTCGAGGTTGGCGAGCGGTTGGGGCTCGACCCTGGGTGTCAGCGCAACCTCGAGTTCGGCGCCCTGCTCCACGACGTCGGCAAGATCGCAATCTCCAAGGAGATCATCAACAAGCCAGGCAGGCTCGACGAGGAGGAGTGGACGATCATCAAGACCCACACCGTCGAGGGCCAGAAGCTGCTCGACACCGTGGGCGGCTTCATGCACGACGTGGGGCTGATCGTGCGCTCCCACCACGAGCGCTGGGACGGCCGAGGCTATCCCGACGGGCTCGCCGGCGAGGAGATCCCGCTCGAGGCCCGCATCATCGCCTGCTGCGACACCTGGAACGCGATGCGCACCGACCGCTCCTACCGGCGGGCTATCCCGTTCGAGGTCGCCATCGCTGAGCTGGAGTCGATCTCTGGCAGCCAGCTCGATCCACGAATCGCGCGAATCCTGATCGAGCTCGTGCGCCCTGACGCGCTCGAGCGCGGTGCTCAGACCTCGTCGCCGGCCTCGTCAGGCCTATGGCTCTCGATGTCTTCAGCCAGGTGAGACACGCGCGTCGCCTCATCCTGGACCACCTCCGCAAGGTCGCTCAGCGGTTTCCCATCGCGGCCGTCCGCGTCGTCCAGATCTCCGGCGGCGCTCTCCAGCGCCGTGCTTGCCCAGTCCGTTCGCTTGGCCGCCCGCGCGATCAGCTCATCATCGTCCTTCTTTGCGGCTGCTTCTTCTTGCGTTGCGCGACGGTCGATCTTGCTGCCGGACATCCTCTAGCTCTCCCAGATTTGACCCTATCAAGCTAGAACTCGTAGGCTCCGAGCATACTCGCCGAGAAGCGCTCGGCCATCCTCGGAGCGCGGCACGTCCTCACTGGCTCCGGGCCCCGGGGTTCCCCCACGCCGCGCACAGGAGGCCAGAAAGAAGAGCAGCACGTTCTTCGTCGTCGCGCTGGTCGATGTCGTCGATTGCGCGCACCACGAGGATGGCGGCCGATACGGCGTCAGATGGCCAAATATCCGGGATCATCAAGAAGCCGCCGCGCGCAACGGATGGGTAACGGCCTCAGATGGTGCGAGCATGAATATCTCGATCTCGACGTCGGGGCCGACGTGGCTGTTGGAGATGAAGGCGAGGACCTTGCGGCCGGATAGGCGCTCGACCTGGTCGATGAACCTGCGTTGCATGGCGGTCTGGAAGGTGCTGCGGGTCTCCTGAACGACAGTGGAGCGCTGCAGCTCGATCATGGTCTTCTCGACGTCGGTGTAGACGCCGCCGAGCACGCAGGCGAGCAGGTCGTCGCCGAGCATCCGGGTCTTGGCGCTCACTGGGGTGCAGTGGAAGTAGCGCTCGTGCAGCGCGACCATGGCCTCGGTCACGGCCGCTAGGAGCTTCTCGCCGCTCAGTGGAGGGTCGGTCGCCAGCATGCTGGCCTTCTCTCTTCGTCCTCCGGATCGGGTTCGCGCGCGAGGCGAAGGGCGAATGACCCTACGAGCGATCAATACCCACGTTAGCGCGATTGGGTTATCGTTCGGCTGCGAGCAAAACGTCGGCGAGACATGAACCAGCCACACATTGTGCAGCGGAGCCACGGGGATGTGCTTACGGCGATCTCGGACGGGATGGTCGCGCTGCTGAAGGAGTTCTACGGGCGCGGGCCGACCCGGGCGAAGTCCTACTACGAGGACGACCTCGTGGTGTGCGTTTTGCGTGGCGGCTTCTCGCGGGTCGAGCAGACCCTGCTCGAGGGCGGGCGTGGCACCGCGGTCATCCAGCAGCGCATGGAGTTCCAGGAGGTCATGCGGGCCCGTTTCGCCGACGTCATCGAAGCGGCGACCGGGCGTATCGTGATCGGCTTCATGAGCGGAAACCAGCAGCACCCTGACCTGATGTGCGAGGTTTTCATCCTCGCTCCCACCGACCTGCTCGACGCACACGAGCTGCGGGCCCATGGGCCTAGCGACTGACTCGAGCTAGCCAGCCGCAACGCATCCGCGCTTGATTGGCGATATGCTCGCTGGCGGAGGGCATCATTGAGGGGTCGGTCCCAGGGGGGCCGGCAGCACGAGCTGACTTCCCGCGTTTGCTCCAGCACGCCGCGAGGAGGTCGCGATGCCCCGGATTTCGGTCGTTCCAAGCTCACCAGCAGTTCCTCGCGAGGCCGTGTCGTCGTTCGTCTGCGGATGGGAGACGGGCGCTCTCGGTGCGGCGTGGGTTCACGCGGCGGGAGCGCTTGATCTCGCGGCCACACCCCAGCTCGCACAGAGCTTGGCGGAGGCTCAGCTCAACGCCCGGCTGGTCATGCTCGACCTGCGCGACGTCACCTTCATCGACTGCTTCGCCGTGGATGTCGTCCTCGAAGCCGCCGGTAGAGCTCGCCACGGTGGAGGTCGGCTGATGCTCGCCCGCGGCCCTGCCCGGGTTGACCGCGTGTTCACGCTGACCGGTGCCTGTGACCAACTTTTGATCTTCGACCTCGCGCCGGCTGAGCCCGGGCCCACCGTGCTCGCTGTCGCGCGAAGGCGTGGCGACGCACGAGTGTCGCCGCCACGCATGAGATCGTTGTGGGCGCTCGCTCGGGTGATCGGCTCAGCCATGGCCGAGA
Organism: uncultured Solirubrobacteraceae bacterium; assembly: GCA_963722435.1. GTDB lineage: Bacteria > Actinomycetota > Thermoleophilia > Solirubrobacterales > Solirubrobacteraceae > Palsa-744. Next base: position 1,398,775 of record CAVRKZ010000002.1, read on the forward strand.
CTACGCAAGCTCTCATGAGGCCTTTCAAGCTTGGACGGTCAGACCCAATGCATCCTGGTCGACGTCCGGGACGGCGCGGCGGTGGCTTACCCCTCCCCGCCAACGCGCCCAACAACAGGCGTGACCGCACCTTCCCCCAAAGGTGCGGTCACGCCACTTATCTCTCGATCGATCACTCCCGAAGGAGGTCCTTCTCATGGCACGAGTCATCGTGTTGCCAAACGCCGAGCATCTCGACCGGAGCCTCGCCGGCCCCGTGCTCTTGGACGAGCGCGTCGATCCCGTGAACTTGGAGGACGAGCACTCCTCGCTCCAGTTCGCCGAACGTGTCGCCTGGGCGATTCGGGACGCGGAGGGAATGGAGATGGCAAAGCTATGACCCTCCCGCTGACGCAGCGACAGGTTCAATGGCTGCGCAAACTGCCGCCTGGGTACAACAGTCGCGGCGCCCAGAAGGGCTCCCCGGTGGTGCGCCGCTCAGATGGCAAAGGCCCAGTGGTCCAGCCAAACGGCAGGCGCGCTGCGCTCGCGTTGGTGGAGCGGGTGCAGTCCTACCTTCACCTCGAGGGCGGGTGAAGCGACTGCGCTACGCCTCGTAGATCGTTACCGGTGTCCCGGGTCCGATGCGGGCCGCCAGCCAGTCGATGCTCGCGGTGTCGAGGCGGATGCAACCATGCGAGGCGGCGGTGCCCAACGTTCCCCCGAGATTGTCACGTCCGTGTATCCCGATCTGGCCCGGACCACCTTCGAATTCCTGCAACACGTTTGAGCGGGCGCTGAGAGCCAGCGCGAACGGACCGCCGGCCTCCCCAGGTTCCATCTGCACCGTCTCCTCGACGAAGAACTGGCCGGTGGGCGTCGGCGTCGAGGGCTTGCCCACGACCGCCTGAAAGGTCCTCGCCAAGCGCCCGTCGCTGTAGACGCTAACGCGGCGAGCGGCGAGGTCTACGAGGATCCGCCAACCCGTCGCCAGCTTGCGGGTGCCGTTCTGGGCGATCCACCCGGTCGATCCGTCGGGGCGACCGGGAAGCATGACGTCAAGCCACCGGACCCCGCCAGGACCGGTCGAGTGTCCAATGACGGGCAGGGTGGTCTGCTCGCCGGTGATCGGCCGGCGGGTCGCGACGAGTGAGACCTGCGGAGATCCAGCTTCGGGCGCCCGATGCGCGCCGTGCGCGGTGAGCAGAGCGGCGAGTTCCTGAGTCTTCGGGACGCGGGTTGGGATGCCCGCGTCAGCTGCTTGTGCCGCGCCGGTCACAACACCTGCCAGGCATCCCGCCGCGATCGTGACGAGCAGGCAGCGCCCGAGCCGGTGCGAACGCAGAGCCGCACGCCGGAAGCGAAGCCAAAGGTGAAGTGATCGGGTGATCGCGATGTCCATGGCTTGCCGGCGGCTGGGCGACCTCGCTGCGTCGCCCAGCGTTGCCGAGCCCTGGTTCAGCCTGTAAACGAGGCTCGTTTGTGTGGGAGCGCGGGACGGGCTGGCGAGCGGTGTTTGGCTGCTCGTCTGGCACGGTGGCGGGCATGCTTGTGTTTGGCGGTCGTTCTCGATGCGATCGGTGCGAGCGGGGTGGTCGTTGCTGCGCCCGTGGTCGCGCCTGCGCCCGTGGTCGTTCCCGTGGCTTTGCTTGCTGCTTCGAGCGCGGTGGCTTCTTCGCCGGTGGTCGTTTCTGTTCCGCCGCCGCTGCCGCTTTCGCTTGAGGCGCAGTTGGACGTGGTGATGGTGTTGGTGTCCAGGGTCACAGCACCGGTTTGCGCCAGCAGCCTGCCGTGGATCGTGGCGGCCGTATTTGCGGTTATGCTCGCCGAGGCCATGATCGTGCCGACGAAGGCCGTGCCCGTGCCCAGTGTTGCCGAGGAGCCGACCTGCCAGAAGACGTTGCAGGCCTGCGCGCCGTTGGTGAGCAGAACGGTGGTGTTCGAGCCGGTGATCAGCGTGGAGGCGACCTGGAAGACGAACACCGCGTTGGGGTCGCCCTGGGCGTTGAGCGTGACGTTTCCCGACGACAGCAGCAGCGAGCTGCTGGCGGTGTAGACGCCGGGCAAGAACGTCTGACCGGCGAGGTCTGTCCCGGCCGAGCCGTTGCTCGGACGGGAGGCCGCGTCGTTGTAGGCGGTGGTCAGGGCGTTCTTGGCCCCGATCGCCACGGCGTCATCGACGTGTGTCTGCCCGAGTACGTCTGGAGCGCCGGTCACCGATGAGCCGGGGCTCAAGCCCAAATCGCCGAACATTGTCGTGGGGCCTGTGTTGGTGACCGTCGAGCCGGCCAGCACCGAGAAGCTGGCCGCCGATCCCAGTCCCACGCTCGCGGTCGCGCCGAGGGCGCTGCTCGCAAAGACCAGCGTGGATAGCGACCCGAGCAGGAGGAGCCCTACTCGAAACGGCTTGCGGGCGGCCTGAGAGAGGCAACGCCGGCTTACTGCGAGGGAGTCGCTGGAAAGCGACTCGTGCGGCTGTGGGACGCCACTATTCATGGGCGTCTCCTGACTGCGGCTTCAACAACCGCGATAGAAGGGGATGGCTCCCCGGTCTCTTCGACCAGTTATCTAAAACGACAGTCCGCTGCCGCAGGCGTAGCAATGGCTGAGCAACTAGACGTACGTTGCGAAACCCGAGCCCACAGCGGTGACGCTCGTTACCGAGGAAGGCTTGTCTGCTCGATAGAGCCGCAGCGCTCGCTTGGCCGCTCAGGCGTACCCGCTAACCTGGATGTGTGGGCATTGACGCGGAACGCAGAGCCGAGAGACGCTTGGTCAAGCTGGAGGATGTTCAGCGGCAGCTCAAGGAAGGCTCGCTCACGATCCGGGAGATGACGGCGAAGGAGCGCAAGCTCTTTCCCCCACGAGCGCGCAAGGCACCTCGCAGGTAACGAAGTCCGCCCGTTATCAGGGGTTCGCGCTCCACGTGCGGCCACGTTTTGCGCAGGTGAGCATCGCTGCGAGCACGCGGCGCTGTCGGTCGGTCATCGACCCGACTGTCTTCGTCTCAGTCATGGGGAACTGGGCGAGGATTTTGCGGCAGCGAGTCTTACCCCAGCGGCGCTGGCTCATCAGCAGCTCAGCGACGGCCATGCTGTGCGCCTCCCAGGGACAGTAGAGAATCACCTCCGCGGCGTCGATCTCGCCGAACGCCACCCTGCGCTTGAGCTCCGCGCGGGCCAGGCGGACCTCGTTGGCGCGTTCAAGGGCGCGCATGTACTGTAGACGGGCAGGGGCAAACGTCGCTGTCGCGGTCATTGTTGTCTCCCTGTTGGCGTCGCGAGGCTAACGCGGCGCGCAACATCCTTGTTTGAGCTTGACCAGTTTCAGTCGCCATGACTGTTGAGATCAGGTCACGGCTGGCCCGCTACATCACCCTCCTAGCGGTGTCTTTGCGGCGAGCCCCAATGGTCATGTGGAGCGCGCGCATCGACGCTACGCGCGCGCGCGTCATCGGTCAACCGCGCGCTTTGCGGTTCGTGCGCTCGACGCGGCCTTTTCTTGTTGCGGGAAGACTTGTGAGGAATTGCACAAATCCCAAGAACGGCTTGAGCCCCTGCGTCGCCCAGCACAGTGTGACGATCGCTGCGCCTGCGCATGCGACCGGACCTTGGCCGCGCGCTGCAGCTAGCTCAGATGCGCGACGATCACCGGCGCGCGGGTGGGGACGCGGCTGCCACCGAGCGGCTCAGAGGTCACGAGGATCTCCTTGACGCCGACCACGCTGCCGGGCACCCCGACCGTGGCCGTGCCGTCGGCGGCGACGTCGAACAGCGCATCGGTCGGCTGTGGCGTGCCGGATCGTTTGATCCACACCTCGTACACGCGGCTCGAGGGCGTCTGCGGCAGGTCGGCGATGCTCAGCTCGGCGTGCCCCCCACTCAACCTCAGCAGAGCGCTCGCCCGCGGAGCGCCAGGCACTTCGGCGCGAATCACACGCTCACCGCCGCTGCCACCACCTGAGCTCAGCACGAGCGCCACGACCGCGATGGCCGCGGCCGCGAGGGCGCTCGCGCCGAGCGCTGGGCGCCAGCGCAGCCAATCGAGTGCCGCCGCAGGCGAGCTGCGAGGCGGTGCTGCCGATGGGCGCAGCCTGGGATCCTCACGCACGCTCGACATCACTCGTCGCTTCAGCTCCGCGGGGGCGTTCAGCTGAGGTGCCGCCGCCGGCAGCGCCGCGGTCACCACCTGCAGCGCAGCGACCTCCTCGCGACAGATCCCGCACGACGCCACGTGCCGGCGAAAGGCCTGATGCTCCTCCTCGGTGAGAGCTCCGAGCACGTATGGCGCCACGTCGGCGCCGCAGTCCTCAGGGTCGATGTGTGGCTCGTATGTGCTCATTGCACGACCTCCGCTGGATCCCCTAGCGACATGCGCATCTTCGCCAAGCCGAGACGCATGCGCCCCTTGATGGTGCCAACCGGCATGTTCAGCATCGACGCGATCTGCACGTGCGTCAGTCCCCCGAAGTACGCGAGCTCGATGACCCGGCTCTGCTCTTCGGGCAGTTGCTCGAGTGCATCGCGGACTTCGCGTGCTTCGCCGCGCCGTGCGGCCTCGACGTCAGTGCGCTCGGGCGCCACGAGGTGCTCCTCGATGCCCTCCTCGCTGACCAGTCCGCGATCGTGTGCGGTGCGCCGACGCAGGGCGTCGATCGCGCGGTTGTGCACGATTGTCAGCAGCCACGTGCGCACGCTCCCGCGACCGCGGTCGTAGCGGGCACCGCTGCGCCACAGCGACAGGAACGCCTCCTGGACCACGTCCTCGGCCAGCGCCCGCTGCGAGCACATCCGATAGGCCAGCGAGAAGGCTGCGTCGGCATGCCGGTCATAGACCACCTCAAAGGCTGATGCCTCGCCGCTGTAGACGAGTTGCATGAGCTCCTCGTCCGCCAGCACGCGCAGGCGCGTGAGCGAACTCTCGCCCAGTGCACGCAGTGGCCTGAACATCACGGGCATTCTTACGCGCGGGCGCCGAGTTTGGATCACTCAGGCCCGCTCAGCTCCCCCGCGCGGGCTTGGATGAACGGCTGCCGCTGTTAGGCGCCGCCGCGCGCCGCGCGCCGCGTCTCACGCCGGTCGATGATCCTGGCGAGCAACACGCTCAGCTCGAACAGCAGGTACAGCGGGACGGTCTCGAGCAGCAGCGTGACAGCGTCGCCGGGGAGGAACGCCGCGACTGCGCCGCACGCGAGGATGGCGTAGCGGCGATTGTGGCGCAGCTGCTCGGTCGTGACGATGCCCGCGCGGGTTGCCGCCAGGACGCCGACGGGCGCCTGGAACACGAGCCCCATCGCCAACAGGATGACCGCGGCGAAATGGTAGTACTGGCTCGCCTGCACGAGCACGTTGAACTCACCGCTGTTGAAGTTCTGGAAGAAGCGCACCGCAGCCGGCAGCACCACGAAGTAACCGAACAGGATCCCCGCGATGATCAGGAACGGGATCGCCAGCATCAAGGGCGTGGCGACGCGCTGCTGCTTGGGGCTGAGGGCGGGCAACAGGAAGCCGTAAAGCTCGTACAGCAACACCGGTAGCGACACGATGAGCGCGAAGATCAGTGCCACACCGAGCGTCGTGGTAAACGGCTCGCCAATCCCGAGGGTCACCGGCTTGTTGCCCTGCGGCGCCGCGGACAGACCGGTGAGAGCGCCGCGTAGCTGTGGCTTGACGCTTGCGAGCGAGGCCTTGGTGGCCGCCGAGGCACCGCTGCCCGGGCGCTCGAGCGCCCGGACGACGACCAGTAGCTGCGCGGCCACGGTGTGCGCGCTCTCCTGGACGGAGTAGGTCGAGCCGAGTGGGCCGTTGCCAGCCCGCACCTGTTTCTGGGTCTCGTGCGCCAGCGGCTCGTTGATGATGTTCAGTAGCGCGTGGTTCTGCCACATGCACACGCCGAATGCCACCGCGAGCACCGCGAGCGACACGATCAGACGCGCCCGCAACTCCTCCAGATGATCGACCATGCTGAGTCGGTCTTCGTGTCCGATGCTGCCTACGGCCACAGCCATGATCTCGCCGCTCGTCTAGTTAAGGGTTCGCCTGCCCAGCGCCATCCGGATGAAGCTCCCCGCTCAAGCGGCGGGGCGCATCTCCCGGGCAGGCTGGGCGGCGCTGTGGACGGGGGCGGCGTCCTGGGCCGCGGCGATAGCCGCGACCGGGCCCTGCTGGGCGCTCAAAACTGGCTGTGCTGCCGGCTGTGCGACGGCCTGGGCGGTTGTCTGCTGGGTGCTCTCGCCGCCGAGCGCATCCTTGAAGCCGCGCATGCCGTCCCCGAGCGATCTACCCATCTCGGGGAGTCGCTTCGCGCCGAACACGAGCAGAAGCAGGATCAGCAGAAATGCTATGTGGATTGGATTGTCAAGTCCCATGGCTTGCGTTTCCTCCTGAGATCGATTCCTGACGCGCTCACCGACGGCGAGCGCCTAGCGCTACTACGCGGAGGGGCCGCATGCGGATCACAGCGACCCCCCAGTCCGACTATGCCTTAATCAGCGGGGCCGCCTTGGCCAGGACCTGCGCCTTGGTCAGCGGCCGGTCGAACCCCTGGTTGGGCGTGGGGCTCTCTCCGATCAGCAGGTTGATCGCAGCGGCATGGCGCGCCTCGATCTGCACGATGCTGCCGGCCGAGGCCAGCACCTGCTTGCTCTGCAGCGAAGGCGCCGCTCCGTTGTAGGCCCCGACGCCGGTGTTCTCCAGTACGGACGCCAGCGCCAGAAACGAGCTCTGGCTGCTCGCCGGAAACACGAATGTCGGTTTCGTGACGGGCTTCCCACCCAATTGCCCGATTACCGTCGTCAAGGCCTCCACGTGCGCCTGCTCCTGTTCGCCAAACAGCTTCGCGTAGACCTTGGCCTGGCCGCTGAGTGCGAGCTCCTCGCCCTTGATGTTGTAGAAGTCCGACTCCAGGTACTCCAGCGTGAGAGCGAAGTTGAGGATTTCAACATCGCCACCACCGGCTTCAGCCAGCGCCGCCGAGACGAACGGCGTTACAGCCGAGACCCCATAGAGCGCGCCCGCCGACAATGCGCCGCGCAGGATGAAACTCGAGCGAGTCATCCCCTGGACCTCGAAGTCCGCCAGCTCGCGATGCGCCAGACCGCGCCCGTCGGTGTTGGGAAGTCTGTTATTGGACATTGATTCAGCTCCTTTCTCAACCTGCACTCAGGGCAGGAACGGCTTGACCGCCGCCAGCACCGTTGACATGTCAGCCGGCTGGGCGAAGGCGCCATCCGGAGTTAGGGACTTCATGACCAGCGTGCCGAGTGTCGCGGCGTGGCGCGCCTCGACCGTGTGGATCGCCAGCGCCGTGGCAAGGATCTCTGCGCTTTGGATCTTGGGCGCCTGGCCCAGATACGCCGAAGCACCGAGATTCTCGACCGTGTATGCCAGCTGTGCCACCTGGCTCGCATTGGTGATCGGGAATTTGCCGTTCGGGTTGGCAGCCGGGGTTCCACCCAGCTTTTCCACGGCGCCTTTGAGCGCTTCCACATGCGTCTTCTCCTCCGCCCCGAAGGCCTTGATCAGACCGCCGACCTTGCCGCTGAAGAGTCCGGATGCCACGACCTTTTCGTAGAAGCCGGTCTCGAGGTACTCCAGCGTGAGCGCATAGTTGAGAATGGCGAGATCACCGGTACTCGAGCTCGACGCAGTCGTCGCGACAGCAGCCTTTGAGCTTGTTTTGCTGGCGCTGCCACACGCGGCCAGGACGAACGCGCCGAAGCTGGCCGCTCCCGCACCGCCCGCCATCTTCAGGAACCGCTTACGGTCGACGTCATCGCGCACCAGGCGCTCGACGATCCCGGCCGGCTGCGGCACCTTCTTCTCGCTGGACCTCGACACCTTCTTGAGGAAGCTCACGCGCGTGTCGCCGGAAGCGCCGTCGGGCGCTTCGCGGACTGCTCCGTCAACGTCGAGCTCGTCAAGGTTGATCTGGTGGGTCATCTCTTCTCCCATTCCGGGGGTTGTGAGGGTGGCCGCAGGAGGCTGCTCTTGCGTCTGGCCGTTTGTCTTGTGTCCATACGCGCGCCGGGCGCATGCGGATCACCCCCGGTTGATTGACGCCCGCCTGCGTGCCTGTAGGCGAGGCAACCTGCGAGACCGCCGTCCACCGCCTTGGCCGTCAGCGTCTTGAGGTGAAACAGCCGCGTCGTGTTGGCCCGCCAGCGCGAACGCCAAGAAAAGTGGACCTGGCGGGAGTCGAACCCACTCCGTCGGGGCTAAAAACCCACTTGGCGCCACCTGGCCAGGTCCGCGCCGCCAGCGCGCGCTCGGCACGCTGGCGCGGCACCGATCCTATCCCTCGGCGCACCTTCGTCGAGGCCCCTCCGGCGCGCCTTGGCGTCGCGGCGGCGAGTGCGGCAAACCCTCAGGTCGTCGGCAGCGTGACCTTGACTTCGCTGAGTTCCACCACGAACGGGGTGTTGCTCGCACGGTAGTAGGGCTCGTCGCGCCCCAGCAGTTCGAGCTTGACCGTGTCGCCGGCCGCGAACTGATAGCCGTTGCCGTGCAGCTGGAAGGTGACCGTGCCGGTCTGGTTTTCTTCCAGGCGGTAGATGCCGCGGCTGATCAGACGCTCTTGGCCGCTCGGCAGCACGTCCCACAGGCGTGAGGCGATCTGTCCGTAGGGGCCGAGCGTTTTGATCTTCGCGCTCACCGTCGGCAGGCCCATCAACGTGAAGCCCGGGCTCGTCATCGTGTACGTCGCGCTGTCCGGTTCCATCTCCGCCGTCGTTTCCTTGCACACGTCGCCGCCGTTTTCGGTCTCGTCCTCCACGATCGGATCGAATTCGACACCCAGTGTCGGGCTCGCTCCGGCGGAGGTGAAGCTCTGCGCATCCGTCGAGCTGAAGCTGACGGTGTGCGGGTGCAGCTTGGTCCAGGACGTGGCGGTGTAGGGGCCGCCACCCGGAGCGCTCTTGGGGCAGCTCTCCGTGTAGGCAGTGACGCCGCCGTCCTTCGGGGCTTTGCCGTGGTGCTCGAGCTCCGCAGCGAAGAACGCCGCTCCCTCCTCGTCGAAGGCTTCGTCGGTGTTGACCTTGTTCGAGGCAGGGGCGTGGCCGAGGTCGCCGAACATGAGCGCCGCGTAGCCTCTCTTCAGCGCCCTCACCTGGTTGTAGACTCGCAGAGACTGTTCGGGCGGGAACAGGTCATCGGTCCACCCGCTCTCGAGCAGCAGCGGCGCCGGTGTGCCGGGACGTTTGCCGGATTCCGAAAGCGGCATCCCATAGCCCTGGTGGTAGGTGTAGATCTGCTTGGAGATTTCTTCATCTTCGGCCGTGACTGGTTCGCCGGCGGTCACCGCCACGTCCCACCTCGTCAGTTCGGCTTCCGGGTCCTTGCCGGGCGGCGCGTAGTAGCCTTCCCCTGCGAGCCCATCTGCGTAAAGGCCCGTCACGTAGCTCTCGATCTCAACCCCGTACGGTTCGTAGCTCTCGTGCAGGGGCGCGACTTCCGTATCCAGGAAGCGCCCGTTGGGCTCCAGCGCGTTGACCAAGTCAGACCACGGCCAGCGTGGGAACGCGGCGGCGATTTCCATCGGCAGGCCTTTCGGGCTCGTCCACGGCGCGAATTCTCCGTTCGGAAGGCGGATGCGGTTCTTCAGGTACGCGAGCTCGATGCTCTGCCCGCCGCCATAGGAGATTCCCGTGACGCCGATCGCGCGCGGCTTGACGATCTTTTCATCGGCGAGCAGCCCGAGCAGGTACTGGGTGTCGCGCGCCTCGTAGCGCTGATCGGCTAGGTGTATCCACCCTTCTTCGCAGCCCGGCGTGTCTTCCCGGGATGCTTCCGTGCCGCACGAGTTGCCCCATCCGCGAGCCGTGTAGTTGATCACGGCGAAGCCGTGTTTGGCGTAGTAGATGTTGTTGTAGTCGAACGTTTCGTTGCCGTTGCCCTGTTCGCTCGTAGCCTCGAACTCGGTCTTGCTGCCACCCCAGCCGTGGAGCATCACGATCGCCGGGAACGGTCCGCTGCCGGTTTCCGGGAGCGTCACGTCGACGTCGAGCGGCACGCCGTCGAAGGAGGGCACGCGCTGGGCGAGGCTTTCAGTCGGGCAGAAGCGCACGCCGTGTTCCTGTTTGCACGCGTGACCAAACGGGCTCGGTTCGGGCTTCGGCTTGAGCGCCAGCGCCGGCCCCGCGCCAACCAGCAGTACGACCACGACGCCGGCCTGGAGCGCGGCCATGCGCGTACGCCGACGAGCCTTCACCCTCACCCCTCCCATGCGTTCCCTCCCGTTCCCTCGATTGGGATCGCAAATACCCCGTCTGGGCCCGATGTAAACGTCGTGTAATTAATGCGGCGCTGATCTACGCCGAAGGCCAGCTTCAGGGACACGCGCGAGGATGCAACCGATGCTCATCTTCCTCCTCCCCCTCATCTGGCTGGCCGTCACGGTTTTGACCGTGACGGCCTGCCGGGTGGCAGCGCACGCCGACACCTCGCTGCAGCGCCCGACCAACGACCTCTGAGCTGGCGCCCGGCGACGGGCGGCTAGGGCCAGATCGCGAGCGCGTTCATGATCTCGCCGTAGTGTTCGACGGCGCGCGCTTCGCCTTCGGTGAGTTCCTGTTCGAGCGGTTCCGTACGCCTCGCGAGCGCTCGTGAGGCCGCGCTCTCGTAGCGCGCCAGCCCTGCAGGCAGATAGCCGAGCGCCCTCCAGTGGGGGTAGAACTTGGCGACGAACGCGACCGTGCTCGCGGGCAGCTTCGTATAGCCGTCGGCGGCCCAGGCTTTCACGTCGCCGCACAGGTTCGGCGCGGGCAGGCTCAGGATCGTCTTCACGTCGGCCACGTAGGTGTCGATCTGGTGCGTCAGCGCCGCGTTGCTCCAGCTCAAGCCGGCGACGGTGTGGACGAAGCTGCTGATCGCCTGCAGGTCGGGCTTGGCCGCCGAGACCACCATTGCGCCGATCACCTCGTTGGTCATCTGTGTGGATTCGAGATCCTCAGGGGAGCCGGCGCCCGCGTTCGGGCATTCGGCGCGCACCTGCGCGAGCACGTGAACGGGACCCGCTTCGGAGATCGCCAGATGCGAGGAGGCGACGCGCACGAGCGCGTTGTTGGCCTGCACGTAGGCCTGCGTCGCCGCTGCGTCTCCGGCGCTCGCGAGCGCAGGCGCTGGGGCGAACGCGAACGCGGCGAGCGCGATCAGCGGAGCACATAGCCCGTGCGGCCTCATCGCTCCAAGGGTATGGCATCTGCGCGTGACGGGCGCCACGAAGAAGTTGCTAAGGATGCCCGCGCGGCGGGCGTCCCAATGCCGATTGCGCCTGAGGCCCTCGGTATTGTCGGCGCTTCGATGCGCACATGAAAAGCAAGCGGCAGATGCTCGGGCTGGGCGCGCTCCTCGCCTGCATCTTGGTCGCCATTGGGCTCGCCTCCTCGGGAGTGTTCGCTGGAAGCGCCGCACACACGGCGCGCGCCAGCGCGCCTTCCTGCGTGCCCGCGACGACCGCGCACAGCGCGAGGATCCCCGGCACCGATCTCGCCGTCTCGCCCGCGCCGGAAACGGGCACCGCGAACCCCGATACGCAGATCAGCTTCCTGGGAGCGAGCACGAGGCAGATCCACGAAGTCTCGGTCGTCGGCGCGAAGTCCGGCGCGCACCGCGGCCACCTGTACGCCTACTCCCAACGCGACGGCGCCAGCTTCGTGCCGGCTAGGCCATTCGAGGCCGGCGAGCGGGTGACGGTCAGCGCCCGCGTCGGCGCGCGTGCGGGGGTCAAGCGAATCAGCTTTGCCTTTCGCGTCGATACCCCATATCCCACCAGTCATGTGTCCGAGTTCCCCAACCCCCCCGCACCCGTCGGCTCCGATCAGACCTTCGAGACGCTGCCCGGTGTGCAGGCCCCGATCCTGACCGTCACGACGCCAGACCAAGACCCCGCTGCCGGGGACATCCTCACGACCAACGGGCCGGGTGCGGGCCAGTACGGTCCGCTGATCTATACGCCCCAGGGGCGGCTCGTGTGGTTTGAGGAGCTGCCGCGCGGCGTGAGCGCCGAGGATCTGAGCGTGCAGAGCTACGAAGGGAGCACGGACTTGACCTTCTGGCAGGAAAGGTGCTCGCGCTCGGCTTCGGCGAGGGCGAAGACCTCGTGTTGAACTCCCGCTACCAGACGGTCGCCCGCATACGCGGCGGCAACGGCCTGCGCGCGGACCTGCACGAGTTCCAGATCGCCCCCGACGGCATCGCCTACATCACGGCGTACAACCCGATCCGCTGCAACCTCTCGACCGTGTACGGCGAACGCGACGGGGCGATCATCGATACGGCGATTCAGGAGATCGATATGAGGACGGGGCTGGTGCGCTGGGAATGGCACAGCCTCGATCACATCGGCGTCGGCGAGTCCGAGACCTCACCGCCGCGGGGGACGCCCTGGGATTGGTTTCACCTCAACTCGATCGACCCGCAACCGGATGGGAACCTGTTCATCTCCGCACGCAGCACGTGGGCCGCCTATCAGCTCGAAGCCATGAGCGGCAAGGTCCTGTGGCGCCTGGGCGGCACCAACAGCTCGTTCAAGATGGGACCGGGGACCGACACCGCCTGGCAGCACGACGGACGCATTCTCCCCGACGGTGAAGTCACGCTCTTCGACGATGGCTCGAACCCGCCCGTCCATGCCAGCTCGCGCGCGCTACGCATCGTGCTCAACTTCAAGACCCGCGAAGCTCGTCTGCGCTTCGACTACACCCACCCCGATCCGCCGCTGCTCGCCGCGAGCCAAGGCAACATGCAGACCCTCGCCGACGGCAGCACGGTGGTCGACTACGGAGGCGTGCCCGAGATCAGCGAGTACAGCGAAGGCGGCGCGCTGCGCTTCGACGCGCACCTGCCCTACGAGATGAGCTCCTACAGGGGCTTTCGCTTCCCCTGGAGCGGGAGCCCCGCGACTCCTCCGGCGCTCCTCGCCAGCCTCAACAACACGGCCGAAGAGACGATCGTGCACATGAGCTGGAACGGCTCCAGCGAAGTCGCCTCCTGGCGCGTGCTCGCCGGGCGAGGACGCGACTCGCTCGCGCCCCAGAGCACCGTCGCGACGAGCGGCTTCGAAAGCTCGACGATCCTGCCCAAGGCCTACGCCTATGTGGCCGTGCAGGCCCTCGGTCAAGCCGGCCAGCTGCTCGGGACCTCAGACACGCAGCCGGTGCTCGCCTATACCGCCGCGCTGACGCGGGGATGACCCTCGCGCTGCCAGACCTTCGGCGTGCAGCAAGCGCCGGCTTCAGTAGTGGGCCGGTTTGGAGGGGCTTCTTGTGCGGGGCGCGCGTCGTGGTCGTGCCGGTGCCCTTGGAGGTCCCGCTCGTGGAGGAGCCTTTGCCGCCGCAGCCCGCTATCGCGATGCTCCATCGCCACGACGGCTACCAGCGTTAGCATGGCGGTGAGTAGCGTAGGTTTGCTCATGGGTCGGGCTCCGAGTCACGCGCTCGAGCGCTTCGTCCCGGCACACTACCAGGCGTTTGCGGCGCCAATCGCGCTGCCGCCGATGTTCGCCACCTTCGAGATCTTGAACCCGACAAAGGCGTACACAGGCGCATGACCGAGCATCGCGACGACGCCACCGAGCAGGAGGACGGCCGCGACGGCCGCGTGCGAGACGGGCGCCTCGGTGCCCGAGCAACGGCCTCGGCTGGGGGCGTGGCGCTAGCCAAGGCCTCCGGCGCCGGCACGCATGCTGCCCCCGAGGTCATCGCAGCTCCAACGCCAGAGCGCGTCTCGGGCTCGCACTCCTCGTGGCTGCTCGTCGTCTGCTGCGTAGCCCAGTTCATGGTCATCCTCGACCTGAGCATCGTCAACGTCGCGCTGCCCTCGATCCAGTCGAGCCTCGGGTTCCTGGCGCCCGAACTGCAGTGGATCGTCGACGCCTACGCGATCACCTTCGCGGGCTTCCTGATGCTCGGCGGTCGCGCCGCCGATCACTTCGGGCAGCGGCGCATGTTCGTGTTGGCGCTGCTCCTGTTCGCGCTCGCCTCGCTGGCCGGTGGCCTCGCGCCAGATCGCACACTGCTCGTCGCCGCCCGCGCGGTGCAGGGTGTCGGCGGCGCGCTGATGGCGGCGTGCTCGCTGGCCGTCATCACCTCGTCCTTCGCGCCGGGTCCGCCGCTCAATCGGGCGATCGGCGCGTGGGCGGCGATGAACGGCCTCGGCGGCGCCGCGGGGATGCTGTTCGGGGGCATCATCACGCAGGAGCTCAGCTGGCGCTGGGTGCTGTTGATCAACCCCCCGATCGGGATCGCCGGCGCGCTCGTGGCCTATGCCGTCGTGAGCGAGCGCCGCTCAGCGCCGGGGCGCAGCTTCGACCTCGCCGGCGCGCTCACGCTGACGATCGGACAGATGGTGCTGGTCTACGGGATCGTCGAAGCGGGCTTGGCCGGCCTGGGCACGTTCGCCGCGCTCGGCCCGATCATCGGCGGCCTGATCCTGCTCGCGGCGTTCGTCGTGATCGAGGTCCGCGTGGCCTCCGAACCGCTGATTCCATTCAAGGCGCTGACCAGGCCGCTGCGGATCGCCAACAACATCGTGCTGCTGTTCAGCGCGTCGCTGTTCCCGCTGTGGTTCGTGAGCTCCCTGTACCTGCAGCAGGTGCTGTCCCTCTCGCCGTTCCACACCGGCCTGGTCTTCCTGCCGATGACGTTGATGATCATGCTCGTCGCCTCGCGCACCGGCAAGCTGGTGAGTAGCTTCGGCGTGCGGCCGGTGCTCGGCGGCGGTCTGATCATGTTGACCGCGGGAATGCTGCTGCTCGCGAAAGTCGCCTCCAGCGGCAGCCCGATCATCTACATCATGATCCCCGGGCTGCTGGTGGCGGCCGGGATCGCGATGTCGATCGTTCCCTCGACGATCGCCGCCACTCAGGGCGCCAAGGAGGGGCAGGCGGGGCTCGCGTCCGGCCTCGTCAACACCTCGCGCCAGGTGGGCGGCGGGCTTGGGCTGGCGATCCTGGTCACGCTCGCTACCTCGCGCAGCAGCCACCTCATCGGCACTGGCCACGGGGTGGCCCAGTCGCTGACCGACGGCTTCCGGCTCGCCTACCTGATCGGCGCCGGCCTTGCCGGCGCGGCCGCGCTGGTGACGTTCACATCGCTGCCCAAGCCCGCAGGCGTGCGGCTGCCGGCGACGCGGGGCCTGGCAGTCGCGATCGCCGTCGTCGTCGCGGGTTTCGTCGCGGTCGACTCCGCGTTTGCGGGCTCACACGGCGCCCCCGTAGGTGCGTACACGACGAGTGGCGCCTACAGCTTCGTCACCGCGCCGTCGCTGCACCCACCCAAGCTGCACAAGGACCGAGTGAACAGCGCCGGCGAGCTGGCGCCCGGCTACATCCTCACCACCAACTTCTACAACCTCAACTATCCCCCGCTTACCGGGCAGAGCGGGCCGCTGATCCTCGACAGCAACCTCCAGCCGGTCTGGTTCAAGCCCGTGCCGGAAAAGCTCGTCGGCTCCGACCTCAGCCTGCAGACATACGAAGGCAAGCCGGCGCTCGCCTGGTGGCAGGGGGTCGTCACGAGCACCGGCGCGACGGAAAGCGGCGAAGACATAGTGGTCAACCAGCACTACCAGACGGTCGCGAGGCTCAGGGGCCAGGGCGGCTGGAAGATCACCCTGCATGCGCTCGTGATCAGCGGAGAAGATGCGTGGGTGACCGCGAACAAGGACATCGCCAAGAACCTCTCCGACTACGGCGGCGCCTACAACGGGGCGCTGATCGACTCGGCGGTGCAGGAGTACGACCTCAAGACCGGCAAGCTCCTGCGCAGCTGGGATGCGCTCGAGCACATACCGCTCGGCGACTCCTACGCCAGCGTGCCGACCAACGGGTTCCCGTGGGATGCCTACCACGTCAACGCGATCGATCTCACCGGCGAAGGAACGTTCCTCGTCTCCATCCGCAACACGTGGGCCGCCTACCTCGTCAACATCGACACCGGCAAGATCGCATGGACCCTCGGCGGCAGGCACTCGAGCTTCAAGTTCGGGCCAGGCGCCGCGTTTCAGTGGCAGCACGACGTGGCGCTCGGACCCGGCTCGACGGTCACGATGTTCGACGATCACTGCTGCCAGCTGACCGGCGGAGGCACCAAGGTCAATGCGACTGCCCCGTCTCGAGGGCTTGTCCTCAAGCTCGACCCAGACGCGCACAGCGCGACGCTCCTACATCAGTACACCGGCGGCGACGAATTCGAATCCCAGTACATGGGGGACACCCAGCCGCTGTCCAACGGCAGCACGTTCATCGGCTGGGGCTCGGAGCCCTACTTCTCCGAGTACAGCCCATCGGGCAAGCTGCTGCTGGAAGGCAACTTCCCCGGCTCGGACCTGAGCTACCGATCGATCGTGGAGCCGTGGGTCGGCCTGCCGCTGTCGCCGCCCGCGGGCGCCGCCCGCGTGGAGGCCGATCACACGACCGTGTACGCCAGCTGGAACGGCGCAACCGAGCTCGCCGCCTGGCGCGTCCTCGCCGGCCCCGGCCCGCGGCGGCTGGCCGTGGTGGCGATGCGTCCGAAGTCAGGCTTTGAGACATCGATCGCGCTTGCGGGCAGCTATCAAAGCTTCGAGGTGCAGGCACTCGACGCGAGCGGCCGCGTGATCGGAGCTTCTCGTCCGTTCGCGGGTTCTCCCCGATAGATGATGCGCAAGACCCTCCCCCTAGTCGCGCTCGCGACGATCACGGCGGCGACGGCGCTCGGTGCCTGCGGCAGCATCTCGCCCGCCAGCACAGCCTCGCCCGCCGCTACGCGGCTGCCCGTCAGCGACCTCGTGGGCGCCGCCGTTTCCGGCGGCGTAGCGGCCGTCTCGCCCCAGCCCGGCACCCCCGATGCCTCGCCGGGCACGCAGGTCAGCTTCCTCGGCCCGGTGGGCACGCGCGTGCTCAGCATTCACGTCGTCGGCTCGCAAAGCGGCAACCACGCGGGCGTGCTGCGCGCGTATTCAACGGGGACGGGCGAGAGCTTCGTGCCCACGCACCCGTTCGTGGCGGGCGAGCGCGTGAGCGTGAACGCGAGCGTGGAAGTCGCAGGCAGGGCGCGTACGGCGCATACGAGCTTCACGATCGCCTATCAGGCGCCGGTGAGCCCGAAAGAGTTTCCCATCAACCCCGGCAACGCGAGCGCCGTGCAGCACTACAGCACGGCTCCCGCGCTCACGCCCTCGACGGTCGACATCACGACTCCCGCCAAGCCCGGCGCCGCCCCCGGCTACCTGCTCACGGCCCCTTACCAGGGCAAGGGCTCGCCCGGTCCCATGATCGCCGAACAGGACGGTGCGCTCGTGTGGTTCCAGCCGCTGCCGGAAGGCGAGGAGGCCACCAACCTGCAGGTCCAGCGCTACGAAGGCAAGCCGGTGCTGACGTGGTGGCAGGGCCGCATACTCGAGGTCGGCTTCGGCCAGGGCGAAGACGAGATCTACAACAGCTCATACCAACACGTGGCAACTGTACGCGCGGGCAACGGATACCTGGCGGACCTGCACGAAATCCGCCTGACCAGCGAAGGCACGGCGTGGATCGATGCGTTTGACCCGATCTACGCGAACCTCTCGAGCGTGCACGGGGCCGCCCACGGGGTGCTGCTCGACTCCGTGATCCAGGAGATCGACATCAAGACCGGCCTCGTGATGTGGGAGTGGCACGCGCTCGGGCACATCCCGATCGGCGAATCGCACAATGCCGCGCCCGACTCCTCCTATCCGTGGGATTACGTGCACATCAACTCGATCTCTCCCGGCAGCGACGGCGACGTGCTGCTCTCCTCGCGCAACACGTGGACGCTCTACGACGTGGACATCGACACGGGCTCGGTGAACTGGCGCCTGGGCGGTGAGCGCTCGAGCTTCAAGCTCGGGCCCGGAACGCACACCTACTGGCAGCACGACGCCGAATTCCAGCCCGGTGGGCTGATCTCGGTCTTCGACAACGGCTCGGACCCTCCCGAGGAGAAGCAGTCACGCGGGCTGGTGCTCGACCCCAACCTCAACGCGCGCACCGTCACGCTCGTCAAAGCGCTCACCAACCCCACCAAGACGCTGCTCGCGTCGAGCCAGGGCGACATGCTCACGCTGCCCGGCGGCGACTGGCTGATGGGCTATGGCGGGCTGCCGAACTTCACCGAGTACGACTCCTCGGGTCAGGTGCTGCTCGACGGCACGCTCGGCAAGAACGTGCAGGACTTTCGCACCTACCTGTCTCCCTGGAGCGGACAGCCGAGCACCCCGCCGTCGGCCCTCGCAGCGCTCGCCGGCTCGGGAATGAGTGTGTCGGTGAGCTGGAACGGCGCGACCGAAGTGAGCTCCTGGCGCGTGCTCGCGGGCGCCTCTGCGAGCACGCTCGCGCCGGCGGCCAGCGCCACCAAGGAGGGCTTTCAGACGACGATCTCCGTCCCCGCCTCCGGGCCTTACGTGCAGGTTCAGGCGCTCAACGCATCCGGGACCGTGATCGGCAGCTCTGACGTCGTCAAGGACTAGTGAGGCGCGGTCGCCCAGCATCGCGAGGCCCAGGGCGAGCACCCCGCCGCCAGACGCTGTCGCGGCGCTGGCCCCCGCGCAGCCGGCTTGCGCGGGGATCGGCGCTGGGCGCTCTGGCTGCACTGGGCGGCTTACTTTTCGCGCTCGAGGGGCCACTGTCGCTCGCTGGGCCAGCTCGGCAGGCGAGCGTGGGCTGCGTGCCCTCGCGCCTGAATGTCTCGCAGGCGCTGGCTGGTGAACGCGTCACGGTCTCGCCGGCGCCGGAAAGTCGGGATGCATCGGCCCAGACCCAGATCAGCATGCTCGGCGTGCCCGCGAGCGAGCTGGCCGACGTGAGCGTCACGGGCTCGCGCTCCGGGGCGCATGCGGGACGCCTGCTCGCCTACTCGCAGGGGGATGGAGCGAGCTTCGTTCCCGCGCACCAGTTTGCCGAAGGTGAGCTCGTGAGCGTCCGCGCCGAGCTCGTGCAGGCCGGGCAGGCGACCCCGTTCTCGTGGAGCTTCAACGTGGCCGTGCGCGATCGGCCCGGCTCATCGAGCGCGGCGGTCGTGGGCGTCGCCAAAAACCCCAACGCGTCGGCCCAATCTCCGCCCCGGGACTTCCAGAGCTTTCACTCGCGCCCGGAACTGCGCCCACCCGACGTGACGGTCTCCGCACAGGACCGTACGGCCACCGGTGACATCTTCCTCGCTCCCTATGCCGGCGTCGGCCAGTACGGGCCGATGATCTTGAGCCCGCACGGTGAACTGATCTGGTTCAAGACCCTGGGACCGCCGGGCACGCGCGCCGGCGACCTGCGCGTGCAGCTCTATGACGGCAAACAGGCCCTGACCTGGTGGCAGGACCCGCTGATCGCCGACGGCAGCCGCACGGCCGGCGAGGTGATCGCAAACAGCGCCTATCAGACGATCGCCGTCGTGCGCGCCGGCAACGGATACCAGCCGGATCTCCATGAATTCCAGATCACCCCGCAGGACACCGCCTTGATCACCGTTTATGACGCGATCGACTGCAACCTCGAGGCGGTGGGCGGCCCCCGCGAAAGCGCGGTCGCGGACACGCTCGTGCAGGAGATCGACTTGAGGACAGGGCTTGTGATGTATGAGTGGCACAGCCTCGATCACGTGCCGCTGGAGAACTCCTACTCCTCACCCACGCCCACGAGCCGCGCGGACCCGTTCGACTACTTCCACATCAACTCCGTGGCCATCGAGCATGACGGCGATCTGCTCGTGGACTCGCGCAACACGTGGGCGGCATACGACGTCGATCCGCGCACCGGCGAGGTCCGCTGGGAGCTCGGAGGCAAGCACTCGAGCTTCAAGATGGGCCCCGGCACGCAGACGGCCTGGCAGCACGACGCCGTCCAGCTGCCGGAAGGACCGATCACGTTCTTTGACAACGGCGCCTCGCCGCAGGTACAGCCGCAGTCACGCGCGATCGAGGTCGCACTCGACATGCAGGACATGACGGCGACGCTGCTGCGCAGCTATGAACACAAGAACCCACTGGTGGCCGACAGCCAGGGCAGCCTGCAGGTGACCTCCGAAGGGGACTGGATGGTCGGCTGGGGACAGGCCGGCTACGTCTCGGAGCTCGCGCCCTCCGGTCAGGTGCTCTTCGACGCGCACCTGCCAGCTGACTGGGAGTCCTACCGGGCCTTCGTGGCGCCATGGAACGCCCACCCGACGCAGCCGCCGGCGATAGCCGCCGTGAGCCAAGCGCCGGCGCACCCCTCGACCACCGTCTACGTAAGCTGGAACGGGGCGACCGAAGTCGCCTCCTGGCGCGTGCTAGCGGGGTCCGCGGCCGGCGCCATGAAGCCGGTCGCGAGCAGCGCGAGAGCCGGCTTTGAGACGGCGATCGCCGTGCCGGGCGTGCGCGCTGGCTCCTACGTCTCGGCGCAGGCGCTGAGCTCGGCGGGCGCCGTGCTCGCCAGCTCGCGCAGCATCAGGGTTTCCGCGCGCGCCTGAGCAGGCGCGGCCCCCTCAACCCGCCCGGCAGCGTCGGCGGGCGATGCCTGAGCAGCGTGCTCGGCGGCAGGCCTTCCTGCGCGCGCTCTTCGCGTTCGGCGCGGCGCTTGCGCGCGGCCGTGGCGTTCGCCGCGTTGCGCCGGGCGATCGTGAAGTAATCGGCAAAGCCCCCCCTGTGCGCCCTGAGCAGACGGGCCGGTAGGGACTCGCGCAGCTCCTCGAAGACGGCGCGCTCGTGTTGCACGCGGAGGCTCGACTCGAGCGCGCTGTGCCCCGCGGAGTTGTGAAGCTCCAGGCGTCCGCTCTGCGTGCCGTAGTCATACAGCTCCGCTTCCTGCCCCGCCCCCAGCGGCGTGACCCCGACTGGCGCCCAGTTCGAGTAGGTCGCGTACTTCGCCCGCGGGGTGCGCAGGCCGATCACATGCAGCGGCGCATCGGCTGCGTATGGTTCGATCGCGAACTCCGTCACGGTCTCATCCGTCGCGTGCAGCACGAACTCGCGCCCCGGCACGCCGGGGTTGGCGAGAATGCCCGCCAGATCGGCACGCCGCGCGATGTGCGAGTAGTGCGCTTCGCCTCGCCAGTCATCCGAGCCGCTTGCGATCGTCAAAAGCAGCGGCGCCACATCCACACTCGAAGTCAGCTGCGTGCGCGGGCGTGCAGTTTCACTCGTGAGCACGCCGCGCGGGTCCTTCACCAGCAGGGGCACACGGATGCCCTCCTCATACGCGCTTGCCCCCTTGCCGCGCATGCCGTGCGAGGCGCCGTACTCGCCGTGGTCGGAGGTGAACAGGATCACCGTGTTCTGTGCGACCTTCGGCCGGGACTCGAGCGCCCGTAGGACACGACCGATGTTGTGGTCGACGACGCGCTGGAGCTTGACGTAGAGATCCTGGAACTGCAGCCATTTTTCGAAGGCTTCCGGGCCGGTGAAGCCGACCGGCCCGAAGGATGCGGCCGCCGTTTCCTGGAACGAGAGCTGCAGGCGCGGCTTCTGGCGCTCCAGCAGCAGCTCGGGGGTCTCGAAGTTCGGCGGCAGGCGCGTGATCAGCGGCGGAGCCAAGGACTCCGCGGGCACGCGGTCACTCCACTTGTACCACCAGGCGATGTCGTGCGGGTTGACGAACGAGACAGCCGTGCACCAGGGCTCGGAGTCGCTTTCTTCGGCGAACCACTGCTCGAAGGTCGCGGCGATTTCGGGGTCGACTCTCATTCCCTGTCCGGGTGCGCCGTCGGGTGAGGGATAGATTCCGCCGGCGAAGCCGTAGCGCTCGAGCGCGAGTTCCCCGGTGAACGAGGACCAGTGGTTATCGCCGTGGGTGAGATGCCACTTGCCCAGCCAGCGCGTGCGGTAGCCGAGTTCACGCAGCATCGTCCCCCAGGTCGGAAAGCCGGGGTCAAGCGTGCTGCCGCCGGTGATCATGCAGCCCGTCTGGTGCGTGTAAAGCCCCGTCAGGAGCGCCGAGCGCGAGGGGCTGCAGTCGTTGGAGGCCGTGTAGTGCCTGGCGAACGAGACCGCGCCTTCGCGCAGCCTCTGCAGGTTCGGTGGCAGTCCGAGCGTCGTGGGGCCTGGCGAGAACCACTGCGGGAAGCGCAGCTGGTCGACGACGATCACGAGGATGTTCGGCCGCGCCGGTCCGGGCGCCTGCTTTCGCGGCGAGGGGGCCGCAGTGGCGGCCGGCTTGTGCGGGCTGCGAGTCGTGCTCGCGGGTGCGCTCGCGCTCACGCCCGTGCGCGCGGCAGCGGCAATCGCTCCGCCCGCGCCCGTGAGCAGGCCGCCGGCGATGAGGCCGCGCTTGAGCACCGTGCGCCTGTCGATCTGTGGGCCCTGACCCTTTTCCATGTCCTCCATTCGAACCCTAATCCTAAGCCCACGCCCGGCTCTCGCGAACGACGCCGGCGCCCGCTCGCCACCGAGGGCGCTGCCATCGCGCTCGACATATCCCAGCTCTGGCGGGCTCTTTGTGCGCGCCAGGCCTCCTACGTACTGAGACCGGCGCCCCTCATCCGGCGAACGTTGTAGGCTGGGACACGCCGGCCGAGCGACCGACGACGAAGGCGCGGGCGCACACGATCACTACGCCAGTTTGAGCACCGACGCGACCCCGGCCCCCCTGCCTCCGCCTAGCGGCGGGGCCCCGGGGGCGATCCCGACCGAGCCGCCGCGTCGGGTGTGGTGGATGGCCACACGGGTGCTGCTCGCAGCCGTGGGCATCGTCCTGATGGCGGGCGGTGCTACCTACGCGATCGCGCGCAATGAGGTGAGCCGCGTGGTCGAAGCGCTCGACCAGAACAAACCGGTCAAGGTCACCCCCAAGGTGCTCGCCCCCACCAGTCGCGGCGCACCCGAGACGTTGCTGCTGATCGGCAACGATGAACGCGCGCCACCGAGGGACAACCCTCAGGGCGCGGTGCTGCCCCACTCCAACGAGATGCTGCTCGTGCGGATCGACCCGAGCCAGCCGACGATCTCGATGCTCTCGATTCCGCGCGAGCTGCAGGTTACGTTCACCGCGCCCACCGGCGAAGTGATCACCAACCGCATCAACTCCGCCTACACGTACGGATACGAGGATGGCGGTGGTACATCCGGCGGCGTCAAGCTCATGGTCGAAACGATCAAGAACGTGCTCGGCATTCCCGCAATCAACCACGTGTTCGTTACAAACTTCAAAAAATTCAAGCGCGCGGTCGACGAAATGGGCTGCGTATATATGACGGTCGACAAGCGCTACTACCACGTCAATGAACCGGAAGGCGAACAGTACTTTGAAATCAACCTGCAGCCGGGTTATCAGCGCGTGTGTGGCAAAGAGGCGCTCGAATTCGTCGCCAACCGCCACGAAAGCACCTCGCTGATCCGCGATGCACGCGACCAGCGCTTCCTGCTCGAAGTAAAGGCCGAGTACGGCCCGACACTGTTCGAAAACCGCGAAAAGTTCGAGCGGATCCTCGGCAAGGCCATGGAAACCGACCTCCACGGCGAAGAACAGGTGCTGCAGTTGCTGGAGCTGCTCGTGGAATCGGCTGGCAAGCCGGTGCGCCAGGTGCCCTTCCACGTCACGCTGCTGCCCACGGTGGACACCGCCGACCCTGAACAGATAAGCGAAGCGGTGCAGTCATTCCTTCACGGCACGGCCGCGATCCAAAGGCCGCAGCTGGGCGGCGCCGTGAACGCCGCCCGTACGCATTCGCATGCCCATGCCCACCACCGCGCCCCGTCGCTGTCACTGCCACCGACCAGCGGCGAAGAGCTTGCACAGGCGCGCTCAGCGGCCCCGCAGCTGCCCTTCGCGCTCGAGTATCCGCGCGTGCGCAGCACGTTGGCCGGCGCCGAACCAGACATACTGCGCCTGTACCACATTCACGACCGCAGCGGTCACCTCGATCCGATCTACGTGATCGTCATCGACCGCGGCGGTCTGGGGGAATACTACGACGTGCAGGGGAGCACCTGGAGCGATCCGCCGCTCTTGCAGCACCCGAGTCAGAGCGTGCGCATCGGCTCGCGTACGTACAACCTGTATTACGCGGCCGAACAGATCCGCACGATCGCCTGGCACGAAGGCGGCGCCACCTACTGGATCGAAAACACCCTCACCAACAGCATCGGGGCACGCGAGATGCTGGCGATGGCCGAGCAGACGGTGCCTGTCATCAACGTCTCCCCCAACGGCGCGCAAGCGTCCGGGCGCCACCTGGGCGACTTGCGCCTGCCCGCTCGAGAAGTAGCTCCCACGAGCCTTGCCATCAAGCTCGGCGCCGGGCTCGGCTTCCTGGCACTCGCAGGCGTCGCCGGCCTCGCCCTCTTCGCGCTATCTCGCCGACGCGAGCTGGGCCTCCTGCGAGAGCAGGTCGCGCAGGCGATGGCGCTCGAGGCTCGCCAGCGCTCGTCCCTCGTTGGACCTGCCACGCTGGCCAGCGCCCCCACGCTGGCGAGCCCCCCGGCGCCCGGAGTGCCACCGCCGCCACTCGGCGCTTGAGCCAACGGTCTCCCACGCGTGGCGGGTGACCGGCTGCACGGAGGGGGAGGTGTGTGGTTTCGATAGATAGGCGACACATGTGCCAGGACATGGGAGACACCAACGTGAGGGAGTCTTCTCGTGGACAAGGCGCGGTATCTGGTCGAGGCGCATGTGTTGGAGGGACGTTCGGTTAGCGAGTTGGCGGCCGCTCATGGAGTGCATCGCAGTTGGATCTACAAGCTCCTGGCCCGCTACCGCGACGGGGGCTATGAGGCGCTCCAGCCGAGGTCGAGACGGCCGCGGTCGTGCAGGCACGGGACAGCTGAGGAGGTCGTTGAGACGATCGTGCAGCTGCGCACCGAGCTAGGAGCCGAAGGCCACGATGCCGGCGCGGCGACGATCGCCTACCACCTCGCCCAACAAAGGCAAGACGTTCCCTCCCTCTCGACGATCTGGCGGATTCTCAGGCGAGAGGGCCTCGTCGTCCCTGAGCCGCAGAAGCGCCCCCGCAGCAGCCTGATCCGCTTCCAGGCCGAGCTGCCAAACGAGATGTGGCAGGCCGACATCACCCACTGGGAGCTTTCAGGTGGCGAGCACGCAGAGATCCTCAACATGATCGATGACCACTCCCGCCTGTTCCTCGGCTCACAAGCGTTCTCGACGGTCAAGGCCAGGGATGTCGTGGATGCCTTCCACGCCGCAGCGGAGCTGCACGGGCTGCCCGCCTGCCTTCTGTCCGACAACGGCGCCGTGTTCACCGCCACCCCGCGCAAGGGCAAGGTGCTCCTGCAGGCGGAGCTCGAGCGGCTCGGGATCGCCATCAAGAACTCACGGCCCTACCACCCGCAGACCTGCGGCAAGGTGGAGCGCCTGCACCAAACGCTGAAGCGCTATCTGGATGCGCGGGAGCCCGCTGAGACGCTCACAGAGCTGCAGAGCCAGCTCGATCGCTTCGTGCACTACTACAACAACGTGAGGCCGCACAGGGCCCTTGACGGACGAACGCCGCTACAGGCCTACAGCGCTCGCCTAAAGGCAAGGCCGGCGGCCGTGAAGCCGGACACGCACTTCAGGGTCAGGAACGACACCGTCGACGCCCACGGCAAGGTCAGCCTGCGCCACATGAGCCGCCTGCACCACATCGGGCTGGGGAGAGCCCACAAAGGGCGCCACGTCAAGCTCCTGATAGCCGATCAGAGCATCCGCGTCATCAGCCTCGAGGGCGAGCTGATCCGTGAGCTGACGCTCGATCCGAGCCGCGACTACCAGCCGCTCGGGCGCGACTGAGCTGTCTACTATGTCCCGAGACATCTGTCTCCGATGTCCCGACACATCACAGCACGGAGGGGGAGGGATTCGAACCCTCGAGACGGATAACCCGCCTGGCGGCTTTCAAGGCCGCTGCATTCAACCGCTCTGCCACCCCTCCGGGTGAGGTCGCGGACGGCCCTTAGATCCTACGTCAGCCGGCCGGTGGTTCAGTTGGGCTCCGAGACCGGCTCGTACTCCCATTGCCGACACGGCCCGCTGCGGTCGCAATAGGGCTGGTTGGATGACTTGCCACAGCGGCAGATGGCGGCACGGGTCTCCCTTGTCCCATCCACTTCAAGGTCGCCCTCGAGCAGCAACGGTCCGCCCTCCGGTAGCCGGATGCGCGTCGGCACCGACGCTCGCTCGGGCTCGCCCTCTCGCAGCGTGTAGTGCAGCGCGCCCGTGGGGCATCGCCGGATCACGGCCGCGAGCGCCTCGGCATCGGCGCCGTCAGGAGCAATCCACGGACGCTTCGCCGTATTGAAGACGGCCGGCATGCCGCGCACGCACTCTGCAGCGTGAAGGCACCGTGCCGGGTCATAGGTCACCTCGATGTGCTCGCCCTCGTAGCGCTTCACAAGCCGAACTGCTCCCTGTAGGTATCTGGAACCAGCGCCTCGAACTCCCGATGAAGTTCGATGAACGCTTTGACGAACGGACAGAATGGCAGCACTTCGAGACCTCGTGCGCGGGCGTCTTCCAGAGCAAACCGGATCAGCCGATCACCGAGTCCGCGACCCTGGAGGCGCTCATCTACCTCGGTGTGGACGAACGCGATCAGGCCGCGGCGTGCGCGATAGGCGCTGAACGCAACCACCTCGCCGTCAATCGAGAGCTCATAGCGATCACGCTCAGGCGCGTCAGCCACCTCGATGAGCTCCGCCACAGCCACGCCCGGAACATTAGAACGCAAACGACCTGTCAAGGCCGGTGCGCAGGTGTGCTCGGGCGTCGAGGCGGCGGCGTTGGGCCGGGCGTAAGCTCGATCAAGTGTCGCCGCGCCACTCCGGACCCCGACGCTCAGAATCCGTCGAGTCCTACCTACGTCAAACGCGCGCCGGCGCTGCACTGGCGCTGCTCGCCCTCGCGGCGGGGATCGTGTCCGAACAGTTCGCTGAGCACCTTTGGGTGCGTCACCCGCTGCTCGCCGGCCTCGCCTCCAGCGCGATCGTCGTGATGCTGTCGGTGGCGGTCGTGAACGAGGCGCTGGAGATCCGCAGGCGCCGACGCTGGAGCGTCCTCGCGCAGTACGTGATGCTCGAGCTGGTTCGCGATGCGCGCATGGTCTGGACGGCCGTGGCAGAGCTGGCTGGCGTGATGCCGGCAGACGCGAACCAGCCGGCGGCGATCGACGCAGCCGCCCTCGTGGTGCGCGACACGCCGCGCCTGACCAAAGCCGTTCACGGCCTGCTCGCCGAGGCTGATCGGCGCCGAGCTCTGCGCGACCACGTTGCGCGACTGGTGGTTCACAACGACGAGGTGCTGGGGCGATGGGCCGACGTGATGCTCAACGCCGACGCCTACGCAGAGGTGGTGGACCGTCACGTGGAGCTGGCCGGAAGCCTTGCCTGGCTAGGGAGCCTGCTCGACCAGTCTCAGCCAGGCGATGGCGATGAGCTGCGTTGGCACAGGGCACGGAGCAACCCCGCTGTCCAGATCACGGGTGAGATGGACGATGACCGCCTCGCCCAGAGGCTCGTCGCGATCACCCAGCTCGCCGAGCAGCTCGACAGGGGAACACTCGACCTCGCCGTGAAGATCGTGCCGGTCGCATGGTGGGAAGCGCGTCTCGGTACGACTGCGCAGCTAGGCGATGAGGTCCCCGAAGCGAACGGTCCCGGGCAGCTCAGTCGGGCACAGGGTCCGGTGTGAGCTCGATCGTCGGCCGAGTGAGGTTCAGAGGGTCACGAGACTCGGCGCCGGGCGGCCACGGAGCACGGCATCGATGTTGTCGAGCGCGAGCATCCCAATCGCCGTCTGCGTCTCGACCGTCGCCGCAGCCAGGTGCGGCATGAGGAAGGCGCTCTTCAGAGTCAAGTACCTGGGGTCGATCCTCGGCTCGTGCTCGAACACGTCAAGGCCAACGGCGGCCACCGTTCCTGCATCCAACGCGGCGAGCAGGTCCTCATCGCAGATCAAATCGCCGCGAGCCGTGTTGACGACGATCGCTCCGCGCGGTAGCAGCGCAAGGGTCTTGGCATTCAGGAAGTGGTAGGTATCCGGCGTAGCCGGGGCGTGGAGGCTCAGGAACTCGCTTACTCGGAGCAACTCGGGAGGGTCTTTGTGGAAGACGGCGCCATGCGCGGCCTCGTCCGAGAGTGGGGCCGGGTCGGTGTAGTGGACCTGCATTCCCAGAGCACGCGCGCGAAGCGCTACCGCCCGTCCGATCCGCCCCATTCCGAGGATCCCCAGCACCTTCCCGGTCAGCTGTCGACCGATCAGCGCAACTGGCGCAGCCTGCGCCCACTCGCCAGCGCGGATGAACTGCTGCGCCTCGTAGGCACGACGCGACGCGCCGAGAAGCAGGAGGATCGCCGCGTCGGCTACGGCGTCAGTCAAAACGCCGGGCGTGTTCGCCACGGCGATGAGCCTGCGAGCGGCCGAGGAGATGTCGATGTGGTCATAGCCGACTGACCGCGTCGCGACGATCTTCACCGATGAGGCAACGCGGTCGAAGAATCCGGCGTCGACCCGGTCGGCGGGGCTCAAGAGAAGCCCAGATGCGCCATCTGCCAGTTCAAGGAGGCCGTCGGAGGTCAGGGACTCAGGTGTCTCGGCCAGTCTTACGATGAAGTCGCGCTTTACGCGCTCGGTCACCGCCGTGGGTAGCGGCGGCCGGGTCACCACGAGTACAGGCTTGGAGGCAGCGCTCATGCCCCGACCTCGGGTGGCTGTTGTGCGCTCGGGATAGGCGAGGCGGGCTCGGCCCGCCATCTGGAATCACAAAGATGCCAAGCACCCACCGCGACAGAAGGCTACCCAGCATGACGGAGGGCGCCTGAGCTCACTCGCGCCCGCTGACGGCAGCCGCGGCGTCCTCGCGGGCGAGCCCGATTCCATCGAGCACGAGCTGCAGCCCGAAGCGAAACTCCTCCGCGGGCGCGACGCTCGTGAGCTCCTCGGCCGCAGCGACCGTCGCCGGGTAGCTGTCCGCGTCGAGCGCTCGGTAGAGGTCGCGCAGCCTTTCCGCGTCGCTTCGTCGCGGAGCCCCCGGCGCGTGCTGCTGCAGGGCGAATCCGACGACGTAGTTGGCGATCGCGGTGTAGGCGCGAGCGGCGAGCTCTAGCGGAAAGCCGCGGGCGAGCAGCACTGCCAGGCTGCGCTCGCGGTGGGCGAGCGCGTTCGGCCCGACGGGGACTTGGGAGGGGAGCAGCGGCAGCGCGTTGGGATGGCTCTTGAGCACGTCGTATAGGGCGTTTGCGCCGCGGGCGGCCGCGTCCTGCCAGCTGATGGCCTCGAGGGCGTCTGCGCCGCCCTCCATCTCCACCTCGCCGAGGATTCGATCGACCACATAGGCCATCAGCTCATCTCTGCCGACGAGGTGCCGGTACAGCGTCGCCGTGCCCGACCCCAAGCGCTGCGCGAGCAGGCGCATGCTGAAGGCATCCGTCCCCACCTCGTCGATCAGCTCGAGCGCGGCTCCGACGATCCGCTCGAGCGATCGAGGTGGGCGCCCGCGCCGGCGTGCTGGGGCCGCCGGCGGGCTGGAGCGGGGCGGCTGGCTGCCCGGGGGTGCTCCAGCCCGTCGCGGGGAGTCGTTGCGGCTATGCACGTCCTGAATTATGGTAATACTGTAGCCGTTATCCTGCGAGCCATTCGAGCGAGGAAGTCAGGACCATGACGAGAGAGCAGCGCCAGCAGTTCGTCGGCGATCACCGCACCGCGATCTTCGGCTATAACCGCGCGAAGGACGGCCCGGCGATGTCGATCGTCTACTACTGCATGCACGAGAACGAGATCCTCGTCTCGACCATGGCCGAGCGGGCCAAGGCAAAGGCCGTCGCGCGCAGCCCGAAGGTGGCGTTGTGCGTGCTCGACGAGCAGTGGCCGCCCAGCTACCTGCAGGTCTACTGCGACGCGGTGATCGACACCGACTTCGATGCGGTCGTCGACGTGATGATGCGCATCGCAGGCGTCATGGCCGGCACGCCCATGTCAGCGGATGTGCGCCCAATGGTGGAGGAGGGTGCGCGTCAGGAGGGCCGCGTGGCGGTGCGCCTGCGCCCGTATGCCACCTTTTACACGCCGCCGCGCCACGTTCACAGCGAGGCCGACATCGGCCCCGGCCTGAGCCACGAAGTCAGCGCTTCGATCCCGTGGTGACGCGAGCCGAGATGGAGGCGCGGCGCCTCGGCCGAGAGGCTCACCGATGAGCGTGCAGGCACCGATCAGGCCGAGCTTGCATCACTTCAACCTCAAGACCACGCGCTTGCAGGAGCTGATCGACTGGTACGGAGCCGTCGTCGGCGTGGGGGTGATCTTCCGGAACGAGATCGGGGCATGGCTGAGCAACGACGGCGCGAACCATCGCATCGCCCTGCTGTGCTTCCCCGACTTCGTCGATGACCCCGAGCGCGAGACGCGCACCGGGATGCACCACAGTGCGTTCGAGTACGAGAGCTTCGCCGACTTGAACGCGAGCTATCTGCGCCTGCGCGACGCGGGGATCGAGCCGGACACCTGCATCGACCACGGGATGACGCTCTCCTACTACTACAGGGATCCCGACGGCAACCGCGTCGAGCTACAGGTCGACAACTTCGGCGACTGGCAGGCCTCCACCGAGTGGATGCGCACGAGCCCCGTCTTCGAGGCAAACCCGATCGGCGCGCTCGTCGACCCGGCCCGCGTCGCCGAGGCCGCCGCCGCCGGCCAATCGTTAGGTGAGATACACGAGCGCGCGATGGCTGGCGAGCTGAGCCCAGCGCAGCCACCGCTAGACGCTCCCCCCGCGGATTGAGCTGACGTGCGCCTGCTCACCCATCAAACCGCTGCCGGGCCAGCGGCGGCGATTCAGGTGGACGACACGCTCGTTCCCGCGAGCGCCCTCGACGCGCCCGCCTCGAGCGTCCGGGGGCTGCTCGAAGCACTCGATCGAGACGGGCTGGTCGAGCTTGCGGCACGGGCCAGGGACAGCGAGCAGCGAGTATCGCTCGCCGAGGCGACGCTGTGTGCGCCCGTCCCCGACGCGCGGAAGATCATCTGCATGGGCCTGAACTACCGCGACCACGCCGAGGAGACCGGCCAGGAGATCCCGAGCGCTCCGATGTGGTTCGCCAAGTTCGCCAACTCGCTGAGCGGCGCCGGCCAGCCGATCGTCCTGCCCGCCGCCCACGCCGAGTACGTCGACTACGAGGGCGAGCTGGCGCTGGTGATCGGGCGCACCGCCAGGAACGTCGCGGTCGAGGACGCGCTCTCCTACCTCGCCGGCGTGATGCCCTTCAACGACGTGACCGCCCGCGACCTGCAATTCCAAAACCCGTTGTGGACGAGCGGCAAGGCGATCGACACGTTCGCGCCGTGTGGACCGGCGCTGGTGAGCCTCGATGAGGTCGGCGAGCTCGGAGCGCTCGAGCTGAGAACACGAGTCAACGGCGAGCTGCGCCAACGCGGCAGCACCGCCAACCTGATCTTCACAGCGGCAGATCTGCTCGCGTGGCTCTCGCGCACGATCACGCTGTTGCCAGGCGACATAATCGCGACCGGCACGCCCGCCGGCGTGGGCGCCGCCCAGGGACGCTTCCTGCGTGACGGCGATACCGTGGAGGTCGAGATCGACGGGCTGGGAACACTCGTCAACCCGGTTCGCAGCGAATGAGCGCTTCCTGCGCTCCTCTCCATGAACAGCTCATCCGACCTCGAGGCGCGGCTCGCTGAGATCCTCGAGGAGCCGCTCTCAGAGCCGGTGCGCAGGCTCAGCAGCGGCGCCTCGCGCGAGACGTTCGCGTTTGCAACGCCGTCGCGCGGGCCGTTGGTCGTGCAGATCGAACGCAGCGCCGAGAGGACCTCCCAGCGTCCAGATCAGGCCGGCGTGCTGCTCGCCGCGGCGCTCGCGGGGGTGCCCGTGCCGTCCGTCGTGGCGCACGGCAGCGAGGATCAGCTGCTGGGTGCGCGCTTCGTGATCGTGGAGGCGATCCCCGGGACGACCGACCCGCGCGAGATCCTCGCTGGCGAGGATCTCGAAGACGCGCCGCAGCTGATCGACAGCATCGCTGCGGCGCTCGCCGCGGTCCACCGCATGCCCGTCGACTCGACGCTGGTGCGGGCCCTCGATGATCCGCTCGCCGAGATGCCGTCAGGTGCACGAGCAGCTGGGTGAGCCGCACCCCACCTTTGAGCTCGCATTTCGCGTGCTCGGCGCCAGCCGGCCGCGCCCGACGCGGCGCACGTTCGTGCACGGCGACTTTCGCATGGGCAATCTGATGATCGAAGACGAGCGCGTGAGCGGCGTGCTCGACTGGGAGCTCGCGCACATCGGAGACCCGGTCGAGGACCTCGGCTGGCTGTGCGTTCCCGCGTGGCGCTTCACGCGCCAGGACCGTCCCGCCGCGGGGCTCGCAAGCCGCGAGCAGCTGCTTCGGGCATACGAGCGCCACGCTGGGATCGCCGTCGAGGAGGCCATCCTTGGCTGGTGGGAGCTCGCAGGGACCCTGCGCTGGGGCGTCATGTGCGTGATCCAGGCGTTCGTCCACCTCTCCGGCGCCGCCCGCTCGGTCGAGCACGCGGTGATCGGGCGGAGGGCATGTGAGGTCGAGTGGGACTTGCTCGAAATGCTCGACCCTGGTGCGCCCGGCGTAGAGCTCGAGGCGCTGAGCGAGGCGCTGAGTGCCGCTGAGGGCGGGGCGCCCGCGCAGGGGCGCCTGCACGATCGCCCGAGCGCCGTGGAGCTCCTCGATGCCGCCCGCGGCGCGCTCGGAGAGGACGTGCTGCCCTTACTCGACGGGCGGGCCGCGTTTCAGCTGCGCGTGGCACTGCGGGCACTCGGGATGGTCGGCCGCGAGCTCACCCTCTCGCCCGAGCACGAAGCGCTCCATCGCGCAGCGCTCGCGCAGCTCGGCTGCGTGAGCGAGGCGGAGCTCGCGGGGGCGATTCGCGACGGGGATTTCGACGGGCGCGAGCGCGAGCTGCTCCCCGTCCTGCGCGCGAGCGTGCGTGCGAAGCTGCAGGTCGCGAACCCCACATACCTGAAGCAACGCGAGAACCGGCCAAAGGAGGAGGACGACCAGTGAGCGAGGAGCTGCCCGCGGAGCTGCGAGCCGTGATCGAGGAGATCGACGCGTTCATCGAGGCGGAGATTCGCCCCCTCGAGCGCGAGCGCGACAACGCGCGCTTCTTTGACCATCGGCGTGAGTACGCGCGAACCGACTACGAGGCCGGAGGCGTCCCCAGCGCCGAGTGGGAGGCGCTGCTGGCCGAGATGGTCGAGCGCGCAGACCGCGCCGGGCTGTGGCGCTTCGCGCCTCCCCGCGGAGCTCGGCGGGCGCGGCGGCTCCAACTACGAGCTCGCGGTCGTGCGCGAGCACCTCAACCGGCTTGGGATCGGGCTGCACAACGACCCGCAGAGCGAGATCTCGATGATCGGCAACTTCCCCACGGTCATGCTCGCGCACGAGTTCGGCACGCCCGCCCAGAAGGAGCTGTTCGTCGCTGGTGGGCTTCGTCGCGAGGCCAGCCTGGCCTTCGGGCTAACCGAGCCGAATCATGGCTCTGACGCCACCTTCATGGAGACGACGGCGCGGCGCGAGGGAGACGAGTGGGTGATCGACGGTGTCAAGCGCTTCAACTCGGGCATGGACCGCGCGAGCCACGACCTCGTGTTCGCGCGCACGTCCGGCTCGCCCGGCGAGGCGCGCGGCATCACCGCGTTCGTCGTCGGGCGCGATGCGCCGGGCCTCAACGTCAGCTTCTACTGGTGGACCTTCAACATGCCCACCGATCACGCCGAGGTCACGCTCACGAACGTCCGCGTCGGCGATGAGGCGATCATGGGCGAGCTCGACGGCGGCCTCGCGCTCGCCCAACGCTTCGTGCACGAGAACCGCATCCGCCAGGCGGCCTCCAGCCTCGGTGCGGCAGCCTTCTGCATCGAGGAGGCGGTGAAGTGGGCGCGCGAGCGAACGGTGTGGGGGAGGCCGCTGTGGAAGAACCAGGCAATCCAGTTCCCGCTAGCCGAGCTGTGGACCGACTGCGAGCTCGTGCGCGGCCTGGTTCGCAAGACGGCCACGGAGCTGGACCGCCATCACCACATGGAGGTCACCCACCTGGTGGCGATGGCCAACTACCGCGCCAACCGGCTCGCATGCGAAGCCGCCGACCGGGCTATGCAGACATGTGGTGGCATGGGCTACACGCGCCACATGCCCTTCGAGCACATCTACCGCCACCATCGCCGCTACCGCATCACCGAGGGAAGCGAGGAGGTGCAGATCAGGAAGGTGGGCTACGAGCTGTTCAGCGGGGAGGCTGCCGCGCGGGCGCGCTGAGGGGCGAGTCCCGCGGGCTCTACACTGGCAGACCGATCCCAGGGAGAGGTGGCCGAGTGGCTGAAGGCACTCGCCTGCTAAGCGAGTATGGGGTAACAACTCCATCGCGGGTTCGAATCCCGCCCTCTCCGTTGCCGACAGGCCAGCTACCTGCTCGGGGGCCATACTGGGCTTCGGCCGAGCCCTCGCGCTAGCGGTGATCGCGGAGGCATCGAGCAGCAGAGCGAGGTCGACGCACGACCGCCGCTATCGATGGCTAACCCTCCTTCATAGAGATGAGACGCCATCGTCAACGCGGTGGATCGGGCTTAGTGGCAACAGTTACAAGATTCTAAAAATGTCGGACCTAGCGGCATAAAAATGTCGGACCGAGCGGCATAAATCAGAGGCAGCGCCGCGCCCGTCGTTCACGTTACGGTAACGTCGATGCACAGCGATCCTGCATAGGCGGGCGGCTGTAGCGGGAGGATTGCGCCTCACGGAAGCGAGTTCGCTGTCACAGGCTGGCCGCCATGTTCGGGTTCGGTTGACTGATGACCGAGTCTCGGAATTCCATAAAACTGGCGCTGCATGCGTGGGCGGCCGTTCATCGCCGAGCACGCACGGTTGCACCAGCGGCAGCTGCGTTCGAGGCGGCCATGCCCGGACCCATACGGGGAGATGAGCGCTTCCAGGCAGCCCTGGAAGACGCCGAAACTGCGGGATCTCTCCAGCAGGCAATGGCGTTGAATGAAGGCGAGATCAAGGAGTGGTCATCGAAGGCCGTCGTTCTACTCCGCGCGATCAAGACCGCTGACGACGCCTACGAGCGGGAGCTCGGCGAGGCGTTAGATGCCTACTACAAGTCAGTGACGGAGGCGGGCGAGGAGCGGCGACATCGATGGGATGTAAGCGGACGTAAGTTCGGCCTCAGCTCGCGAGGGATCAGAGCGCGTTGAAAGGCGGGTCGCGCTGATGACTAGCCGCCGGGATACGCGTGCTGAAACTCGCGCACGGCCGGCACGATCCTGATCGTCGATGACCAGGACGAGGTGCGGCTTGACGATACAAGCAATCCTCTCACTCGAAGGCTGGGAGACGGATGAGGCGGCGTCAGGTGAAGAGGCGGTCGCGCGGGTCGGCCGGGAGCTCTGATTTCGCTGGCCTCGTGGTGGACTACCGAATGCCGGGCCTCGACGGACTCGAGGTCACGCGGCAAATCCGGCGATCAGGATTCGAGCGGCCGATCATCATCTGCTCGGCCTATCTGAATTCTGAGATTGAACGTGAAGCGAGTGCCCTCGGAGCGCAGCACCGCCAGCAAGGACGATCTTGGAGCGCTGCGGGAGATGATTCGTCAGCTTCGACCTGAGTGCGCCCGAGGAGCGCCCGGGCAAATCGGTTTGGCCGCCATCATCGGATCCTCGGAGGACGCGATCATCAGCAGGGCCAAGGGGATGTTTCGTGGCCTCCTGGAGGCCGCACCGGACGCGATGGTGATCGTCGACTCTGCCGGGCTGCATCGTGCTCGTCAATCGTCAGACCGAAGAACTGTTCGGGTACGGGCGCGAAGAGCTGCTCGCCAAGCCGGTGGAGATGCTCGTTCCGGAGCACCTGCGAGATCGCCACCCCTCTCATAGAGACGACTACTTCGTCGAGCCGTACGTGCGCCCGATGGGCGCCGGCATCGAGCTCTCGCGCCGTACGCAAGGATGGCAGTGAGTTCCCGGTCGAGATCCTCCTCAGCCCACTGACCATCGAGAGCGAGACGATCGTCTCCGCGGCGATTCGGGACGTAACGAGCGCAAGAAGACGGAGGAAGCGCTGCAGCGAGCGCGGACGATCGAGCGAGAAACTGAGCGCCTGCGAGACCTCGACCAGCTAAAGGACGAGTTCCTCTCGACGGTTTCACACGAGCTCCGCACACCACTGACCGTGATTCTCGGCTTGGCTGAGACTCTGCGCGGATCGGCAGCGACAGAGCGTGAGGATCGGGCTGAGCTGCTTGAGCGAATCCTCGCAAACGCCTCAGCCATGCGCGCGATGATCGAGCAGCTCCTGGACTACTCCCGCTTGGAAGCCGGGAAGGTTCGGCTCGAGATCCGTCCGCTTCCCCTTCGGGACGAGATTTTGCGCTGCGTCGATCTCGCAGGCGGCATCCTGGGCGCGCGCCGGAGCTCAGTCGACGTTCCAGACGGACCGAAGGTGCAGGCTGACGAGCATGCGCTCGAGCGAATCCTCGTGAATCTGCTGACGAATGCGGCCAAGTACTCCCCGGAGGATTCAACGGTCCGGGTGGCCGCCAGAGCCGAGAACGGAGTAGCAACGATTTCAGTGCAGGATGAGGGTGTCGGAATCCCCGCCGCCGAGCAGTCCCAAATATTCGAGCGCTTCTATCGCAGCTCGCAGCGGTCGGGGGGCCGGGGCGCCGGCGTGGGCCTCGCCGTCGTGCGTCGATATGTCGAGCTGCTCGGAGGCAGTGTTTCGGTCGAGAGCGAGCTCGGTCGGGGCTCGACGTTCCTGCTCACGTTGCCGCTGTCGGCGGGTCGAACGAGGGCGCGGGATGAGCCGCACCGTGTTGGTGGTCGACGACGAGCCTGACATTCTGCTGGCGGCTCGTCTGATGCTGGAGGCGGTCGGGTGCATCGTGATCGAAGCGGCCAGCGGCGAGGCGGCTCTCGAGCTAGTGGAAGCGGAGGAACCGGACGTGGAAGTCATGTTCCTGGACCTGCGGATGCCTGGACTGGACGGCTGGGGAGTATTGAAGGAGCTTCGCGCCAAAGGAATCTCCGCATATACCTGTGATCGTCTTGTCCGCTTATTGCGACCCCTTCGCCGTTGGGCAAAGTGTCGAGCTTGGCGCTGCGGGATACCTCAGCAAGCCGTTCCAGGCCAGCGATCTAACATGGGTGTTAGAGGCTGTATTCGAGCCGCAGTCTGAGCCGAAGCGGATGACCGAAGGCTCGGCGGGTACGCAATGAGCGGGTCGCGCCTACTCATCTGTGACGATGACCCGCAGATCCTTCATGTCCTCACGCTGGTGCTATCGGAGGCCGGGTTTGAGGTGATGCCGGCCGCGACCGGCCGCGAGGCGCTCGACCAAGCCGCCGCCAGCCAGCCAGAGGCGGCGATCCTCGACGTGTTGCTACCAGACGAAGACGGAACGGAAGTCTGCCGCCGTCTGCGTGAGTGGAGCCGGATGCCGATACTCATGCTCTCGGCCGTCGATGACGAGCAGAAGAAGGTACGAGCGCTCCAGCGGGGCGCGGATGACTATGTGACCAAGCCGTTCGCACCGGCCGAGCTGATCGCACGGCTGGAAGCCGTTCTGCGCCGCACGGACGGGAGGCCCGATGCCCCGACGGTGGTGATCGAGGGCCTCGAGGTCGATCTGGCTCGGCGCATCGTCCGAGTCGAGGGCCGCGAGGTGCGCCTGACGCCGATTGAGTACGACCTGCTGCGGGTTTTTGTGCAAAACCTGGGCAAGCTGATGACGCACCGGGCCCTGCTACGCGAGGTCTGGGGACCGGGCTATGAGAGCGACACGCGTGCCCTTCGATTCCACGTCTCAAATCTCCGCAAGAAGATTGCGCCTTCAGCGCAAGCGGAGCAGCATGTCCGTACTGAGCGAGGCCTTGGATACCGGTTCGGGCCGGGGCCGTCCGATCTCAGCCGTTCAGCGAAGCGGTAAGTCGGCGCAAATAGCCGAGACCCTGACGCGAGGCTAATGCGGAGCGCGCGACAGTGGTTGCATTGCAATGGACACGCGAGAAAGGCGGGCGCTCCGTCGAAACGATGCAGGCGCTGCCGGAAGGAACGAGGACATGTCGCATACCAGAACAGGAGCACATTGCCGGCGGTCGGCAAGAGGTTGAGCGCATGATGCGCGCTGGCGAGTCATTCGGAGCAGTCGAGACTCATGATCGACGAAGCAGAGCTCACCGAGGAGGAAAAGGCGGCCCTATGGCTGTTTGCCTGGTCGATGCGCGATCAGCGTGCGCAACGGCGCGAGACGCGCGGATTGCTTGCGTACCTGTCAAGCGTCCCGCGAGACTTTGCCAGGAGTGGGTCCTAACGAGCGCGCTCTGCATGACCAATCGGGAGGACTGCAACATGAACGCGACAGCCACAATCGCCCTGCCCCTCCACAGCACATGCGTGCCCTGGAACGCGCCAACGAGGTCCGTCTAGCCCGCGCCGAGCTGAAGCGCAGGGTGGCGTTCGGCAAGATCGACGTAGCCGAGGTGATCGTCTACTGCCCCTGGGAGGCGCAGAGCATGGCGGTGGCCGACCTGCTGATGAGTCAGCGCCGCTGGGGTCGGACCCGATGCCGCAAGCTCCTAGCCGAGATCCCCATGTCCGAGACGAAGACCGTCGGGTCAATGACTGACAGACAACGCCGCGCGGTCGCATCGATGCTCACGTGCGCTGAACGGGGCCACGCGTGGAACACCACCCCTTGAGTAATATCTATACCCGGCGTGGGGAGAGCGCGCTAGTTCCGGGGCGAGTAGCTAATACGTGTTCGGCGCCGTGACTGACGGTCGAGGCTGGCGCAGTACCAGCTGAGAATTCTCCAGGCTGATTCGCGACGCTCTGCTGTATGCGCCTGAATCGACTGGGCCAAGGCCTTCGCGAGCGCATGTGGTTCGATTCCCTTCCGACAGTACCTGATTGTGCCTGCGTGCAGCAGCTGACCCACTGTCCCGCTGCACTTATGACCAGACAGCATCACGATTGCGGTATCGGGAGAGACCTTGAGGATGCCGCGCGCAGCCCGCACGCCGCCACCCTTGGGCATCACGACATCGACGAGGGCGACGTCGGGCTGACTAGCCTCGGCGAGCTCGATCGCCTCCTCACCGTCAGCAGCTATACCAACAACCTCAAACTCGGGCCCCAGTGACGTGCTCAAGATCAGCTGGACTACGGGGTCATCGTCGGCAATGACCAGCCGCGGGCGATGAGCGCCAAGAGCGGGGGAGAGGGGCTCCTGGCTTATGGGAGACTCGGTCAGGGACCCAGGTAGGCAAGTATCGGTCCTCATCTTGTATCGCCACCTGTCGTCGACGCGTGAGCTGGCCTTTAGAGCCGTGCGTTAAGTCGGACAGGTGGCGATACAGGCAGATGATCTCGGCGTGTCGGAGTGCTTTAGGAGATCGGCGGTCTTGCCCAAAAGGCAAAGGGGTGCGTAGCGATTGCGAGCGACGCTGTTGTTGGTCTTCCTAGCGCGCAGCGCACCCAAAGCGGAGGCTGCAAACGAGTCGCAGACTCGTCCGTCCAGGGCATATCTCAAGTACGCGTCGCGAAAGGACGATAAGACATTGACCCTATGGATCGCTCGCCAACAGACCCTCTGCTAGCCAACGAGCCGACGAGCTCCGCCCCTCCTGATGAGCATCGTCCGCGGTTGATGATTGCCGACGATGACCCGGTGGTTCGGTCGGTGTTGAGCATGGCGCTCAGCCAGGTGTTCGCGATCGTGGGAGTCGCTCGTGATAGTGACGAGGCCGTCGAGCTCGCCAGGACGAGCCAGCCTGATGCTGCCCTTGTCGACGTCGTGATGCCCAAGGGTGGCGGCTTGCCCGCTGTGCGCGGGATCCTCGATGTGGCTCCCGCTACCGCGATCGTGGTGCTCTCCGCGGATGAGTCAGACGCCAGCGTTCGTGAGCTGCTGCAGGCGGGAGCGATTGCGTACCGTCGCAAGGGCGTGGCCCCGCGGGCTCTCAGCGAGTGTCTGCTGGACTCGATGAAAGCACGCGCTGCTGAGCAGCTTGAGCTGTCCTGAACGATCCTGAGGCTGGGTGAGCCGGCATGGCACCCAGCTATATGCAGTAAAGGACCTCGCGTGTGGGAGCAGCCTCCGCGCCGGGGCGGTCAGCGCCTTTGGCGTCATACCCACAATCGCCGCAGCGGCGTTCGCGCAGCGGCGTTCGTCTTGCTCGTGCTGAGCCTCAGCTCGAAGAGAGCTGCCGAGCCTCAGCTCGAAGAAAGCCGAAGGCGAACAAGCCGCCGAAGAGAGCGTAGAAGCCAAAGCATCAGAAGCAGCCGAGCAAGCCGTCGAAGAGCAGTGCGCAGCTAGCTGGCCTTCGCCACGATCTTCGCGAGCTCGGGAACATCACCGTACCTCCGGCCATCGCGTGCGGCGCGTGATATCGGGGAGGCAGACTTGCTCAACAGCTCTGAGAGGTCCTCAGCGGCGGCCGGCCGTGCGAAGTGATAGCCCTGGGCGGCGTCGCACCCGTACTCGACCAAGATCTCCGCGGCGTTCTCGTTCTCCACCCCCTCAGCAACCACTTTTAGGCCGAGGTTGTGTGCGAGGTCGATCGTTGAGCGGACGATGATCGCATCGTCGCTGATGGGCTCGAGGTTCATGACGAAGGATTTGTCGATCTTGATCTCGTTCACGGGCAGGCGCTGCAGATAGGCCAGCGACGAATACCCGGTACCGAAGTCGTCGATCGACAACAGCACTCCCATGTTGTGCAGGCGAGTCAGCACGACAGGAGCGGCGGCTCGGATGAGTGTGCTCTCGGTGAGCTCGAGCGTCAGTCGATCAGGCGCGATGCCCCAGAGTTGGATCAACTCGTCCACAGCGTCTGGGAGAGTGCTGGCTTGACGAAGGCTGCGTGAGGAGACGTTTACCGACATGCTGAGATCGAGGCCCTCGTCGCGCCACAGTCGCTGCTGATGCAGAGCCGCATCGAGCACCCATCTCGTCACGGGTACGATCAAGTGGGTGCGTTCCACCTCGGGCATGAACCTGGCGGGAGCCAGCAGACCCTGTGTCGGGTGCTGCCAGCGGACCAGTGCCTCGACGCCAGTGATCGTTTGGGTGGCGAGATCGATCTTGGGCTGATAGTGAAGGATCAGCTCCGCGCGGGTGACACAGTGGCGCAGGTCGAGCAGCAGCGAGAGATGATCGGCCGTGTGAGTCTCCTGCACCACGCTGAAGATGGCGTGACCCTCACCCGATCGCTTTGCCGAGTACATCGCCAGATCAGCACGATGCAGCAGTTCGGTCGTGGTGTTGCCGTGCTCCGGGAACAGGGCGATGCCGATGCTCGGGGACACGGAAACGGTCTCGTCGTCGATCGTGAACCCGGACTCGCACACGTGTTGAATCTTCAAGGCCACCGCCACCGCCGCGGACAGGTCGGTCGCGTTCTCCGGTAGGATCGCGAACTCGTCTCCGCCAAGGCGGGCGACCGTGTCGCCCGCGCGCAGGGTGGCGACTAGGCGTTCGCTGACCTGCCTGAGCAGGGTGTCGCCCCGATCGTGGCCGAGCGTGTCGTTGACCTGCTTGAACCCATCCAGATCCATCATCAAAACGGCGCGCCGCTCGTTGGCCCGTTTGGCGGATGCGAGCGTTCTAGACACCAGATCACAGAACAGAGTGCGATTGGCCAGGCCTGTGAGGCCGTCGTGGAGCGCTAGATGCTCGAGCGCCTCGGTGTGTGCCCGGCGCTCGGAGATGTCGCGGACGCAGGCAAGCGTAAACCTGCGCTCTGCGTGCTTCATCTCGCCTTGCTCCAACTCTATGGCGAACGTGGAGCCGTCCTGGCGGCAGCCCAGCGTCTCAATGGTCTGCGTGGGTACGCCCACTCCATCGACAACCCTCGCCGGCACCGAGTCCAGGCGGCGAAACTCGTCTCGGCGCTCCGGCGCGATCATAAACGCGAACGGATGTCCGACCGACTCGCCAGCGTGGTAGCCGAACAGTTGCCCCACCGAGCGGTTGACCGATTCGATGAGACCGCCCTCGTCCAAGATGAAGATTCCGTCTGACACGTTGTCGAGCACGGCTTGTCTGCGGATGTCGCTGTCGCGCAACGCCGCATTCAGAGCCGTGATCGACTCGAGCGAATGCTGCAGCTCCTGAGACTGTAGGAACAGGTCGACAAACGCCATGACCTTGGCCCGCAGCACATCCGGGAGGATTGGTGTGAAAATGAAGTCAACAGCACCGCTGGCATACGCGCTGGCGACCTCGTCCTCGTTACCCCCTATGGCGGTGACAAAGATGATCGGCGTACGTCCTCCGCGACTCTGCTGCCGGCAAAGCTTCGCCGTCTCGAATCCACTCAGCGTGGGCATGCGGACATCCATGAGGATGATCGCAAACGTCTGGTGCATGAGGGCATTCAGTGCCGCGCGACCGGACTCCACCTCGATCACGGGGCAGCCGAGCGGCGCAAGCATCGCCCGGAGCGCAACGCGCTTGACCGGGTTGTCGTCAACGACCAGGATCGCCGGGGCGGGCCCGACCCCGGGGACCTCGACAGCCGGGGAGCTCGCCATCAGTCACCCGCGTCTGGCGGCTGTCACGGGCGTCACAGCCGGGACCCATTCACCAAGAACGGCAAGGAGGTCTGAGGTGTTGACGGGCTTGGGGATGTAGCCCGAGGCGCCGGCGTCAATGCAGCGCTCGCGCTCTCCCTCATCCACTTTTGCCGTGAATGCGACGAGCGGGATCTTCTCGCCGCAGGAGAGCTCACGCATCGCTCGCATCGTCGCGTAGCCGTCCATGCCCGGCATCATGATGTCCACGAGCGCGAGGTCGACATTCGGGGTCTGTTCGAGCAGCGCGATGCCCTGCTGGCCGCTCTCCGCGGAGATCGCCTCAACGTCGACCCGTTTGAGCAGCGCGGCGAGCGCGAAGATGTTGCGGAAATCGTCATCCACCAGCAGGACCTTCATGCCCGCCAGGCCGCTGGCGACGTGGTTCTCGAGCGGAGCTATGGGCTTCGATGCGGGAGCCAGCGACGCGGACACGCTGGCTACTTTCACCTCGCCGTTGGATGGCGACGCGGAGATGCTGGCTACTTTCACCTCGCCGTTGGATGGCGAGGGGGAGAGCTCGGCTGCCGTCACCTTGCCGTCAGGTGGCGTGGGAGCGAGCCCGGGCGAGGGCGAGGCCCGCAGGGCCGTGATCTCCGCAGTGACAGGGATGACTGCCTCAGCGTTACAGTTGGACGCCGAGAGAGCGTCCGGTAGAGTCGCCCCGCCCGT
The DNA here is from genome assembly GCA_963722435.1 of uncultured Solirubrobacteraceae bacterium. GTDB lineage: Bacteria > Actinomycetota > Thermoleophilia > Solirubrobacterales > Solirubrobacteraceae > Palsa-744. The sequence continues at coordinate 1,441,941 of CAVRKZ010000002.1, forward strand.
GTCGATGTCAACCGCGAGCATCCGCGGGAGGTATAGGGTGAAGGTGCTGCCTTTGTTGAGGGTGCTGTTGAGGGTGACCTCGCCGCCGAGGAGTCGTACGAGCTCGCGGCTGATCGACAGGCCGAGTCCGGTGCCTCCGTACTGGCGGGCTGTCGAGCCGTCGGCTTGGGCGAACGCCTCGAAGATGAGCTGCTGCTGTTCGGGCGTGATGCCGATCCCGGTGTCGCTGATGGCGATCGCGATCACCGAGTCCGCTTGCTCGAGTGTGTCATTGGCCGGATTCCAGCCGCCCTCTGCGAGGCCGATCCGCATGCTCACGCCCCCCTGCTCGGTGAACTTGAACGCGTTCGAGAGCAGGTTCTTGAGTATCTGGCGCAGCCGGCTGGCATCGGTGGTGATGGCGGGGGGTAGCTCGGGCGCCAGATCGACGGAGAAGGACAGGCCCTGCTGCTTGGCGACGTGCGCGAAGTCGCGCTCGATCGCGTCCTTGACTTCGACCAGTGCCACGTCGTCGATCTCGAGCGTGACTGTGCCCGACTCGACCTTCGCGAGGTCGAGGATGTCGTCGAGCAGCCGCAGCAGGTCATTGCCCGACGAGCAGATCACGTTGGCGTACTCCACCTGTGTCTCGGTCAGCGTCTGCTCGTGGTTGTCCGCCAGCTCGCCGGCGAGGATCAGCAGGCTGTTGAGCGGAGTGCGCAGCTCGTGTGACATGTTGGAGAAGAACTCCGACTTGTACTTAGAGGAGACAGCGAGCTGCTCGGCCTTCTCCTCGACCAGGCGCTTGGCGAGCACGACCTCCTGGTTCTTGCGCTCGACCTCGTTGTTCTGCTCGGCCAGGCGGCTCGCTTGGCTGGCGAGGTCCTCGTTGGAGGTGCTGAGCTCTTCCTGGCGCGACTGCAGCTCCTGCGCCTGGGACTGGGATTGCTTGAGCAGGTTCTCGGTGAGGGTGTTGGCCTCGATCGTGTTGAGCACCAGCCCGATGCTCTCCGTGAGCTGGTCGAGGAATGCCTGGTGGATGGGACTGAACGGGCTGAAGGAAGCCAGCTCGAGGACAGCTCGAACCGATCCTTCGAAGAGGATCGGCAGCGCGATGATGTTCAGCGGCGCGGCCTCACCGAGGCCCGAGCTGATCCTGACGTAGTCGCTGGGGACGTCGGTGAGCAGGATGCGCTGCTTCTCCTGTGCGCACTGACCGACCAGGCCCTCACCGAGACGAAACTGGTTCGCGAGGTGCTTGCGCTCCTTATAGCCGTATCCGGCCTGGTAGAACAGCACGGGCTCGCCGCCGTCGCCGACGCTGGCGAGCGTGTAGAAGACGGCATGCTGGGCTGTGACCAACGGCGCGAGCTCGGAGAGGATCATTTTCGATACCGTCGCCAGGTCGCGCTGGCCCTGAAGCATGCGGGTGAAGCGCTCAAGGTTCGTCTTCAGCCAGTCCTGCTCGGTGTTCTCGCGGGTCGTCTCGCGCAGGTTGCGGATCATCTCGTTGAGCTTGTCCTTCAGCACCGCGACCTCGCCGCTGGCCTCCACTCCGACTTGCCGTGTCAGATCACCCTCGGTCACCGCCGTTGCGACGTCGGCGATGGCCCGCACCTGGTTGGTGAGATTGGCCGCGAGCTGGTTGACATTGTCTGTGAGATCCTTCCACACGCCCGCGACCTCGGCGGACTGTGCCTGCCCGCCGAGCTTGCCCTCGACTCCGACCTCGCGGGCCACCCGGGTCACCTCGGAGGCGAAGCGGTTGAGCTGGTCGACCATCTCGTTGACCGTGTTCTTCAGCTGCAGGAACTCGCCCTTGACATCGGCAGAGATCTTCTTGCTCAAATCACCGTTCGCGACCGCGGTCGTCACCTCGGCGATGTCGCGGACCTGCCCGGTCAGGTTGCCTGCCATGAGGTTGACGTTGTCCGTCAGGTCCTTCCACACGCCGGCGACCTCGATCGTCACGGCCGCGGCCTGGCCCAGCTTGCCCTCGGTCCCGACCTCACGGGCCACGCGGGTCACCTCCGAGACGAAGCGGTTGAGCTGGTCGACCATCGCGTTGATCGTGTTCTTGAGCTCGAGCACCTCCCCGTGAACATCGGCCGTGATCTTCTTGCTCAAATCACCGTCGGCAACCGCGCCGATGACGCGCTGCATCTCGCTCGTTGGGCGCACGAGATCATCGATCAGAGAGTTGACCGACTCGACGCTCTCCGACCACACCCGGTCCGAGCCCCGCAACGTGACCCGCTGGGAGAGCTTGCCCTCCCTGCCGACGACGCGGCTGACTCTCGCCAGCTCGGCCCCCAGCGTCTGGTTCGCCACGATCACGTCATTGAGCGTGTCGGCGATTTTACCCGCGAGACCCGTCCATCCCAGCGGCATACGAACACCGAAGTCACCGCCCTTGACGTCCGCGAGCACCGCCAAAAGCAACGCCGCATCGAGCTCTTCGCCCCCGGGCAGCACCGGATCCTCGGCCCGACCAGGCCCTACCACGACCGCCGACCAGGACACGAGGAAAAGCCACGTTCAAACATCGCCGCTCGACTCATCAGACCTCACAATCATCGAAAACACGACGCAGCCAAAGAGCGAGGCAGCGCCCTGCGTGAACATCGGCCACGACACCAGCGCCGTACATGGCCCATCCGAACCCAATGTCAAGGCCAGAACGAACCACAACCAAGTCCAAACGAACCAGCCACAGGAGTGGTCCAGCGAGACTCCGTATCCCGCTTGCCAGCCAGCGAAATCAGTCATTTAGGGGACGGATAGCGCCTTTACGCACCTAGGGCTCATCTATTCAGGGCGAGGTGACGACAGCACAGATACGAGTCGCGGTGTCCTGGTCAACCTGCCTACGCCCCCGTAAAGCCGCGCAGCGTAAAGCTGATGCGGCGTTCGCTGATGCGCGTGCGGGCGCCGACCTGTTTTTCGATCTTTCGCTCGACGTGATGGCTGTCGTGAACGTCGAGGGGCACTTCGTCCAGGTCAACCGGACGTTTGAGCGCACGCTTGGCTACTCCCTCGCAGAGTTTGCCGGGCGATCGTTCATGGACTTCGTTCATCCGGATGATCTCGACGCCACCCAGAAGAAGTTCGCCGCACTTGCGGCAGGCGACGATGTGGTCGGGCTCGAGAATCGCTATCGCTGCAGGGATGGTTCCCATCGATGGTTGCTGTGGAGCGCCACCGCTAGCATCGACGGGTGCATCTACGCCACCGCGCGTGATGTCACCGAGCGAAAGCTGATGGAGGACGAGCTGCGCGCGAGCGAAGAGCAGGCGCTCGAGGCGTACCGCTTGAAGTCAGAGTTCTTGGCCAGCATGAGCCACGAGCTACGCACACCGCTGAACGGTGTCATCGGGATGACCGATCTTCTGCGCGACACGTCGTTGGATCCGGTGCAGAGTCTGTATCTAGATGCGCTGGGGACCTCGGGTGAGGCGCTGTTGGCAGTCATCAGCGATGTGCTCGACTTCTCGAGGATGAAGGGGGGATCGCTCGAGCTCGAGCGGACTGACTTCGAGCTGCGCGGCGTTGTTGACGGGGCGTGCCAGATGCTCGCTGAGCCGGCACACTCAAAGGGTCTCGAGATTGGGCATTGGGTCGATGCCGAGGTACCTCTAAGGGTCAACGGTGACCGTGCGCGTCTGCGCCAGATCCTGCTGAATCTCCTTTCCAACGCGGTCAAGTTCACAGCCTCCGGCGAGATCGCCGTGCGAGTCTGTCGCCAAGAGCACGACCAGGTTCGGTTTTCGGTCTCAGACACCGGCCTGGGGATCGACAGCGAGCAGGCCTCAGCGCTGTTTGAGGCGTTTGCGCAGGCCGACCAATCGACGACGCGCGAGTACGGCGGAACCGGACTCGGACTTGCGATCTCGCGCCAGCTGGTTGCGCTCATGGGCGGTCGAATCGGCGCCGAGCCCCGTGAGGGCGGCGGCAGCGTGTTTTGGTTTTCAGCTGAGCTGCCGGCGGTGGGCGGCGCTGCCGCGCCCGTGGGGACCTCGCCTCAAGCGGATCGACAGCCCACGAGCGACAGTACCGCAGCCGATCAAGGCCCCTCGGTGCTGATCGCCGAGGACAGCGAGATCAACCGTATTGTCGTCCTTGCACTTCTGGCCAAACTGGGACTGCATGCGGCCGTTGCCCAGAACGGTCGCGAGGTGATCGAGATGGCGGCCGGACACGAATACGACGCGATTTTGATGGACTGCCTGATGCCTGAGGTCGACGGATTCCAGGCGACGCGCCAGATCCGTGAGAGCGAGGACGCGCGACACGTGCCCATCATCGCAATGACCGCACTGTCGATGCCCGGCGATCGCGAGCGCTGCTTGGCGGCCGGAATGGATGACTATCTGAGCAAGCCAATTCGGCGCGCAGCCCTCGACGCTGCGATGCACCGGTGGCTACCCGCGGAGGAGTCTGGCGTGAGCACTCCAAACGTGGGCGACGGCGACGGATCAGCCACAAACAGCGCTGCCCAGCGGGTGGAAGACGTGCTCGATCGAGCCACCATCCTCCAGCTGCGAGACACTCTCACACCCGAGATCCGCCAGCAGCTGCTCGACACCTTCGCCACGCAGCAGGAGACGTGCATATCTGACTTGGGTAAGGCGGTCCAACGCGGCGACCGCGACGAGATTGGACGCGTCGCGCACCTGCTCAAGGGAAGCAGCGCAAGCCTGGGGGCAATGAGCCTTCGCCTGTGCTGTGAGCGCCTAGAACACATCGGGCGAAGGCAGGATTCCGACGTCGGTGAGACCCAGGTCACGGAGCTACGCACCGTCGCCGCCGAAGCGAGCCATGCGCTGCGCCAGCAGCTGCTTTGAGCACCGCATATCGCTCGACTCCGGAGGAGTGTGTTGGATCGCGCTGGCAACTAGGAGGTGAGCGCCTGACCGCGTCTGCGCGAGCGAGATGGCGCCTCTGCGGCGGTCGTCGCCAGCGACGGCTGGATGCTCCCGGGTCCCCGAGCATCCACACGCTTACGGCAATCTAGAACAGCACGAGCACCTTGGGATACAGAGTTGCTCAGCAAGTCATGAAGGTCCTCAGCGGCAGCGGGCCGGCCGAAGTGATACCCCTGGGCGGCGTCGCACCCGTACTCGGCCAGAGTCTTTGCCACGCTCTCGTCCTCGACCCCCTCGGCAACGACCGTCAGGCCGAGATTGTGCGCGAGCTCGATCGTCGAGCGCACGATGATCGCATCCTCGCCGCCAGCAGCGAGGTCCAAGATGAAGGACCTGTCGATCTTGATCTCGTTCACCGGCAGGCGCCTCAGATAGGCCAACGACGAATACCCGGTGCCGAAGTCGTCGATCGACAACAGCGTTCCCATGTCGTGCAGGTGAGACAGCAGAGCGGGGGCGGCCTCTCCGATGAGCCCGCTCTCGGTGAGCTCGAGCGTCAGTCGTCCGGGCGCGGTGCCCCAACGCTGGGTCGCCTGGGCCACGACGTCGGGGAGGGTGCTCCCGTCACGGAGGCTGCGCGTGGAGACGTTGACTGCCATGGCGAGGTCGAAGCCTTCCTCGCGCCACACCCGCTGCTGGCGTAGAGCCGTGTCCAGCACCCATCTCGTCAGCGGTGCGATCAAATCGGTGCGTTCCACCTCAGGCATGAAGCTGTCTGGCTGGAGCAGACCCTGTGTCGGGTGCTGCCAACGAACCAGTGCCTCGAACCCATAGATCTCGCTGCTCGTTAGGTCGATCTTGGGCTGATAGTAAAGGAGCAGCTCGTCGCGGGTGACGCACTCGCGCAGGTCTAGCAGCAGGGCGAGATGGTGTGCCGTCTTCTCTTCCTTTGCCACGTCGAAGACGGCGTGCCCGTTATCCGACCGCTTGGCGACATACATCGCCATCTCAGCACAGCGGAGTAGCTCGGCGGTGGTGCTGCCGTGCTCAGGAAACAGGGCTATGCCAATGCTCGCGGACACGTCAACGACCTCGCCATCGACCACGAACTCCGGCTCGCAGGCCTGCTGGATCTTCCAGGCGACTCCTGCTGCCGCTGCCAGGTCGCACGCGTCCGCTGGCAGGATCCCGAATGCGTTTCCGCTGAGCCGAGCGAGCGTGTCGATGTCGGGCAACGCGCTCGCCAGACGCTCGCCGACCTGTCTGAGCAGACTGTCGCCATGATCGTGTCCGAGCACGTCGTTGAGGTCCTTGAACCCGTCCAAGTCCATCATCAGCACAGCGCGCGGCTCGTCGGCGCGCCTGGCCGATGCGAGCGCTCGGGACACGTGATCACGGAAGAGCGTGCGACTGGCTAAGCCGGTGAGATCGTCATAGAGCGCCCGACGCTCGAGCGCGTTGGTATTTGCCGTGCGCTCAGAGATGTCACGTACGCAGACGAGCGTGAAGCTCCGATCACCATGCCTCATCTCGGCGCGGTCTAACTCCATTACGAACGTCGAGCCATCCAGTCGGCAGCCCAGGGTCTCGATGGCCCGGCTGGGCGTGCCATTACGGGTCGGCAGCCCCGCATGCGCCGCGTTCAGGTCGCCAAACTCGTCTCGGCACTCCGGCGCGATCATGAATGCGAAAGGATGCCCCACTGGCTCGCCCGCGTGGTAGCCAAAGAGCTGGCCCACCGATCGGTTGACCGATTCGACGAGACCGCCCTCGTCGAGGATGAAGATCCCGTCCGCAACGTTGTCCAACACCGCATGTGTGCGTGTCTCACTGTCACGTAGCGCCGCGTTCAGGACCGTGATCGACTCCAGCGTGTGCCGGCGCTCCTGGGACTGCACGAAGAGCTCGACGAACGTCGAGACCTTGGCCCGCAGTACATTGGGGCGGATCGGCGTGGAGACGAAATCGACGGCACCGTTTGCGTACGCCGAGTCCACTTCGATCTCGTCACCTGCAAAAGCGGTCACAAAGATGATCGGGGTGAGCTCCGACTCGTGCTCGCGGATGAGCTGCGCCGTCTCGTACCCATCCAGGGTCGGCATGCGGACGTCCATGAGGATCATCGCGAAGGTTTCTCCTGAGATGGCGCGCAGCGCGGCGCGACCCGACTCCGCCTCGACGACCGTGTGACCCAGCGGTGCCAGCATCGCGCGAAGCGCGAAGCGCTTGGCCTCGTCGTCGTCGACAACGAGTATCGCAGGGGCCACCGGGGCCGGGACCAGAACATCGGTGGGCACGTCGTTGGTCACGAGAGTGCGACCTTGTGACTCAAGGTGAGGCCAGCGACGGCGCCGCGGGTGCGCCCGGAAGCCAATCGCCGAGAATAGACAGGAAGATCGCCGTGTCGATCGGCTTGGTGACATACGGCCGCCCGTCAGCACACGAGAAGAAGCCACGCTCAAACATCGCCGATCGACTCATCAGACCTCACAATCATCTAACACACGACGCAGCCACCGAGCGAGGTCGCGCCCTGCGTGAACATCGGCCACTGCACCGGGGCCGTACATGGCCCGTCCGAACCCAATATCAAGGTCAGAACGAACTACAACCAAGTCAAAACGAACCATCCGAGCAAAGACAATTATCCGAACGAGCGACTATCCGAGCGAACGACGATCCGAGGCTTCCAGTAGTGTGCTCGCCGGGAGGAAGCCGACCCTGTGTGGTTTGCCCCTCATGCCAACACAGCACCACCAAGTCGCTCAGCGCCAAAGGCCGATCACCGTCATCTTGGTTGACGACGAGCAGCTGACTCGCAGCGCCCTTGTCCAAGTGCTGGCAGGTGACGGGCTCGAACTCGTTGGTGAGGCCACCGACACGCTAGACGCAATCGGGCAGGTCCTGGACCTACGCCCGGACGTCGTGTTGGTGGACATCAAGCTTCCCGGGAGCAACGGCGTCCAGGTGATCGAACGCCTCGCCCAGCTCGCGCCTGCCTCGCGTCTGCTGATCCTCACCCGCACCGAGCAGAACCGCGTCGTGGAAGCGATCGTCGCAGGCGCAAGCGGCTACATCCTGAAGACCGCGGCGCCCGAGGCGATCATCGAGGCGGTGAAGGCAACTGCGGCCGGAGAATCGGTCATCTCCTCCGAGATAGCCGGCAAGCTCCTGCAGCGCATCCGCGAGCTGGACATCCCGATCGCCACCGAGGGTCACAGCGTTGCGAGCGCCATCCGCGCTGCTCTGACCCCGCGCGAGCTGGAGATCTTCACCCGACTCGCCAGCGGCAACAGCAATCACGGGATCGCGCACGAACTCTCGCTGAGCACCAACACCGTCTCCAACCACATCGCCAGCATCCTCGCCAAGCTCCACCTCGACAACCGCATTCAGGCAGCCGTCCAAGCTGTACGCAGTGGCCTCTCCTGAGCCGCGGACCGCTCCGCGATGTGAACCCTGCTCGCCGGGCCCGCGCAAACGTCTTCAAGCTATGAACGTGCCAGCGGCCTAAGGTCCCTTGCACTTCTCGTCGATGCAGCGCTAGACGGCCATCGGCCTCGTTGCCAGCCCCCTGAGTCGACGAGTCCGGTGGCCGACAATCTGCCCGCGCCAGAAGCTGCGCTGGCACGGCCTCTACAGCCCAAACGCGGTCGGGTGCAGTAGCCGCGCGATGGCTGTGACGGCTTCGCCGTTGCGTGGGCTGGGTGTCACCTCGTCGTAGGCGAGGTGAATGATGCAGTCGTCGCGTACGGCGGGGAGGTTGCGTGAGGCGGGGTCGCTCTTGAGGAACTGCTCCTTCTGTTGCCAGGTCGGGGCGCCGTAGTCGTTGATGACGATGCACTGCGGTTTGCGGGCGATGCCCGGCTCCCATGAGACCGAGGTCCAGCTCTGCTTGAGTGAAGCGAAGATGTTGGTGCCGCCGGCGAGTTCGATGAGGGCGGTGGGCGTGGCGAGCCCCGGTGCCGTGAAGGGCGCGGAGGTGCCGCTGTCGTAGTCGAACACGGACACGCGCGGGAGGCTTGCGACCTTCGCCTGGACGGCGGCGATCTGTGCCTTCATCTCGTCGATCAGTGCCTTGGCTGCCCTCAGAAGACGGTGCGACCCGCGTAGTACCCCGCGGCGGCCGCCGCGAGCCCAAGCGATATCGTGACGAGCACGAGCACCATGGCTCGCACTGGCTCCCCGGCCTCGACGTCGAGGAACGCCTGCACCGCGAATGTCGAGAACGTCGTGAAGCCTCCAAGGAAGCCGACACCAAGCGTCGTGCGAACCTGCGGCGAGGTCCAGTGGGTAACGATCAACATGCCGAGGAGGAACGACCCGACGACGTTGATCGCCACGGTGACCCACGGCAGCGCGTCACCGTGGACAAGAGACGAGAGGCTGTAGCGGGCCAGCACTCCACCACCTCCGGCCAGCGCAACGAGAAGCGCGGTCATTTGGTCCTCCCGGCGACGACGATTGCAACGGACTCCACAGGACGACCTCCTCGAATCGGTTGACGTTCGTAGAGGCCATCAGCGGCCAGCGCCGCGGTTATAGAGCGAGCCTCATCGCTCGCTCACGACTGTACTGCACGGCGAACGACACCGAGCCCGCCGCACGCTGGCAAAGATCGGGCTGCAACTGGCCTCGCACCTACACTGACAGCACCGACACTAAGGGGCATCATGGGAATCTCAGACAGGCTCAAAGACATCAGGAGCAAGGCCGCCGACGCGGCCACCGAGCACGGCGACAAGCTGCACGAGGCCGTCCAGAAGGTCACGAGCGCAGCGGACGAGCGCACGGGCGGCAAGTACAGCGAGCACATCCACAAGGCCGGCGCGAAGGCGGGCAGCCTCGTCGAGAGCATCAAGGGCTTGGAGGAGCAGCGCTCGGGGGCTCCCTCGGGCCAGCAGGCTCCGCAGGGCGAGCAGGCTCCGCAGGGCGAGCAGGCTCCGCAGGGCGAGCAGGCTCCGCAAGGCGAGCAGGCCCAGCCCGACGAGCACCACGGGGAGGCCGACGAGGCCAGCGCCTGAGAGCGCCTCTAGCTGCGCGAGCGCCGCTGGCGCGCCCCCGCGCAGTCGGCCCCGGGCCCTCTCAGCCCGGCGCGCCGTCGGCCCGCCGCGCTCTCAGCCGCCTGCGTCGTCCTCGGCTGCGACTGCGAAGACGATGTGGCGGCGGGCGAGGCTCATGTAGGCGTGGAGCTCGACGGGGCCGCCCTCGAGCGGCGCGACGGTGACCTCGGTGAGGGTGATGAAGTCGCGCTCGGAGGCGTTTAGAACGTCCGAGACGCGACTGCGGTAGCCGTCGAGCGCGAGCGTCAGAAGGCCTTCGATGCGGTGGCGGGCGGTCTCGATCCTGACGCGCTCGGTGCGATGGTCGATGGGGGCTCCGTCCGTTTTTGGCGCCGCGGTGGGCTCGTCGAGGCTCATGCGGTGATTATCGGCGCTCAGCGGGTGACGATGTAGCTGCGCGTGAGGCTCGTGCGCAGTCCCGTGGGGCCCTCGGCGACGATCTGCACGCGCGCATGCAGGCCACGCCGGCGGCCCAGCTCGCGACGCAGGCGGCGCACTCCCGTCGGGCCGAGCGCAAGCCGCACGCGCTCCGGGGTCCCGGCTTGCAGCGGACGCGCGAAGGCGATCAGCGGGATGGCTGCGCGCCGGCGCAGCGGCGTGAGGGTGGCGGTGACGAGGATCTTGCAGCCGCGCTTGCAGGTGACCGATAGCGCGAGCGAGCGCTGCGAGAGCACGCCGGTGGCGCGCGTGAGGGCCACCTGCAGCACGGGCGCCAGGTTGACGGGAGGCGGCCAGCTGCCGGCGGGCAGGCAGCCGCTCCCGGCGGCCCCCACATCGAAGCGCTCGACGCGGTTGTTGTTGGTGTCGGCCACGTAGACGTCGCCTTCGCAGCCCACCGCGATCGCGGTCGGCTGGGAGAAGTCGCCCGCGCCGACGCCGCGCAGACCCCACTTGGCGATGAACTGACCGGCTTCGCCGAAGACCTGCACGCGGTTGTTTTCGTAGTCGAGCACGTACACCTGCCCGCCGGCGCCGGCGCCGACGGCGATGGCATCGGGGATGCGGAAGTGCCCGTCGGCGGTTCCCCGTCCGCCCCATTCGGCGAGCACAGCACCAGTGCTCGAGAGCTCCTCGACACGGTTGTTGTCGCTGTCGGCGACGTACACGTTGCCCGAGGGGGCGACCGCGAGCGCGTCCGGGTGGTCGAACTGGCCCGGGGCGCTGCCCGCCTCGCCGCTTCCTTCGCCGGCGCCCCAGCGCTGCTGAAGGGCGCCTTCGGGGCCGTAGACGAGCACGCGGTTGTGCTCCGTATCGGCCACGAAGATCTGCCCCGTGGCGGGCGACACGGCGACCGAGCCGGCCCCCGCGAGCTGGGCTCCGCCGGTCCCCGCCGGCCCGCCGATTTCGCCGAGGAACGCCCCTTCGCCCCACAGGTGGACGACGCGCTCGTTGCCGGGATCGGCGACGTAGACCGACCCGCGCGGATCGACGGCGATGCCAGCCGGCGAGGAGAAGCCCTTGCTCGCTTCCCCCGCGAGCGTCCACTGTTCGGCGAACGGGCCGCCTTCGGGCGCGAAGGCCTCCACACGGCCGTCGGCCGCGTCGGAGACGAGCAGCCGGCCTGTCGGGTCGACGGCGAGCCCGCGCGGGTCCGTGAACTGCCCGGGCCCGGAGCCCGCGATGCCCCATCCACGCAGCAGGTCGCCTTCGGCGCTGAAGACCTGGATGCGGTCGTTGGCGGTGTCGGCCACGAACGTTTCGCCCGCGGGGTCCGCGGCGAGCGCGCGCGGGAAGTCCAGCTGGCCGGGTTTCGCGCCGGGCCCGCCCCACCCGCCGTCGAAGCTCAGCTGGGGCGTGAGCTTGACGATGCGATCGTTGCTGTCGTCTGCCACGTACACGTTGCCGGCGGCGTCGAGGGTCACGCCGTAGGGGAAGCCGAACTCCCCCGGTCCCTCGCCCGCCGAGCCCGTTTCCGCCTCGAAGGCGCCTTCGCTGTTGAACTTCTCGAGGCGGTGGTTGTCGTCATCGGCGACGATCACCTCGCTTTCGTTCGCGGCGATGCCGCGAGGGTAGGAGAACTGCCCGGGCCCGGATCCCCTCGTGCCCCAGGCCATCGCTTCGCCGCCCTGCAGGTTGAAGCGCTCGACGCGGTCGTTGCCGGAGTCGGCGACGTACACGTGCAGGCCCGCGACGGCGATCCCGCCACCCGGCGGCTGGCTGGGGTTCTGCGAGGAGCCGAAGTCAAAGTCGCCGAGCTCGCTGCCGCGGTGACCCCATTCGGTGATGAACTCCCCGTTTGGGGAGAACTTCTCGATGCGGTCGTGGCTCGAGTCGACGACGTAGACATCACCGGCGGCGTCGGTGGCGAGCCCGCCGATCGGCCCGAAGTCGCCGCGCCCGCCGCCGTAGGCGCCCCATTGCATCTGGAAGGCGCCCGCGGCGGTGAACTTCTGCACCACGTAGCTGAGTTGGTCGGCGACGTACACGTCTCCTTGCGTGTCCACGGCGACGGCCTCCGGGAGGCGCAGCACGCCTTCGCCGCGCTGGCCGATCGCCTGCGCGGAGGAGTACGGGCAGGCGCTGCTCCCCGAGCCCGGGCAGCCTTCCGCGCGAGCCGCCGGCGCCCACAGCGCAGCCATCAGCGCGGCCAGACAGAGCGCGCGCGCGGGGGCTACTGCGCCACGCCTTCGTGCGCCACGCCTGCGGGGGCTACGCCTTCGGGCGTGCGCGCGCTGAGGCCTGAGCGGGCGACGGGAACGGCGACGACACGCGCTGTCGCGCTTGGTCGGTTGCGCTCCTCGCGCACGATGTAGAGCGGGCGGTGCTTGACCTCGTCGTAGATGCGCCCCACGTACTCGCCGATCACGCCGAGGGCGATCAGCTGGATGCCGCCGAGCAGCAGGATCGCGATCGTGAGCGAGCCGAAGCCGGGGAGGTAGGAGCCCGCGACGCGCAGACCGATGACGACGGGGATGCCGATGAAGGCGACGCTCGCGGAGAGCAGGCCGACGTAGGTGGCCAGCTGCAGCGGCAGGTGTGAGAAGGAGGCGATCGCGTCGAGGGAGAAGCGCAGCATCTTGCGCACCGTGTACTTCGTCTCGCCCGCTTGGCGTGCGCCGCGCTGGTAGGAGACGGCCGTCTGCGTGAAGCCGACCCACACGGTCATACCGCGCAGGAAGCGCGAGCGCTCGGTCATCGCGAGCAGGGCGTTCAGCGCGCGGCGGTCGAGCAGGCGGAAGTCGCCGGAGTTCGGCTCGAGATCGACCTGGGCGAGCTTGTCGAAGAGCTTGTAGAACCACGAGGCCGTCGCGAGCTTGAAGGCCGTCTCACCCTCGCGCTGCTTGCGCACCGCGTATACGACGTCCGCCCCCTGACTCCACTGCGCGAGCATGTCGGGAATCAGCTCCGGGGGATCTTGAAGGTCGGCGTCGATCATCGCCACGACATCGCCGACGGCGTGCTCGAGCCCGGCCGTGAGCGCGGCCTGGTGGCCGAAGTTGCGCGAGAGGTGAATGACGCGCACGCGCGGGTCGCTCGCCGCCATGCGGTCGAGCAGCTCGGGCGTGCGATCGGAGCTGCCGTCGTTGACGAGGATCAGCTCGAACTCGTAGTCGGCGATGGCGCTGCGCGCGCGCTCGACGAACTCCTCGATCAGCTCCTGCTCGTCATAGACGGGGGCGACCACGCTCAAAAGCGTTGCCGTGCGAAGTTGAGTATCCGGCATGATCGTCGTCTCGGCGCGTGCTACCTGGAAGATGGTGGCACATGCATCTTCGGACCGTCACCTAAGCCGCGGCTGAATTTATCGTTCATGCTGTCCGTGAATGGCGACCGAGGGCAGCGAGACACGAGCCGCACGCGCAGCCCCCGAGGCAGGCGAGACACCAGCGGGCAGCGCAGGCGCACCGCCGCGATCGCGCCAGCAGCGCGTGCACGTTCTGGTGCAGTTTGTGAAGTTCGGCATCGTCGGCGTCTCGAACACGGTGCTGACGCTCGCCGTGTACACGCTGCTGCTGAAGGTCGTGGGGGTGTTCTACCTTGCGGCGTCGGCGATCGGCTTCATCGTCGGGGCGGTCAACGGCTTTCTGCTGAACCGCCGCTGGACCTTTCGCGGCCATGTAGGCGACGCGCTCACGCCGGTGCGCTGGGGGGTCGTGCAGTCGTGTGGTCTGGCCGTGAACGAGGGCCTCCTGTATGTGTTCGTGCACGACGCGCAGCTGGACAAGCTGATCGCCCAGGTCTGCGCGACCGCGGTGGTGACGATCTCCACGTTCTTCGCCAACCGCGCGTGGACCTTCCGCGCACATCCCATGCCCGGCTAGCGGTAGACCGCGAGCAGCGAGAGGCCCACGGGGATGCGCCCGCCGTGGGCCACCATTGCGGCCTCCAGTGAGAGCGGGCGCTCGAGCAGCCAGTTGAGCGGCTGCGGCGGCACCCACAGATCGAGGCTCGACTCGGTCGTCTTCGTGTCGAGGCGATCCAGTGCCCGCAGCATGATCGCGACGGGCAGCAGCAGTGAGTTGAAGTAGGTGGTGCGTACCTGTTTCCAGCCGGCGTGCTCGGCGACCTCTCGCAGCGAGCGACGCGTGTAGCGGCGATGGTGGTGGTTGATCAAGTCGTGCCCGCTCCACAGCCACTGATAGGCGGGCACGGTGAGCAGCAGCGTGCCCCCGGGAACGACCGTTCGGCGCAGCTCGCGCAGCGCGGCGTGATCGTCTTGCAGGTGCTCGATCACGTCGAGGCTGACGGCGAGCTCGAAGCTCGCGTCCGCGAAGGGCATCTCCAGAAGCGAGCCCTCGATCACCTCGCCGACGCCGCGCGCGCGCGCGAGCTCGACGCTCGTGTGCGAGAGCTCGATGCCGGCCACCTCACCGTAGCGCGCGAGCTCGACCATGTTGCGCCCACTGCCGCAGCCCGCGTCGAGGATGCGCGATCCGGGGCCCAGGCCGAGCCGGGAGATCACCCCATCGAGCACCGTGCGCCGCCCGCGGTACCACCAATGCCGGTCCTCGACCTCGTGGGTCTGGCGCTCGTAGTCCCTATCCATCCGCAGGCATCCTTTCCTAAAGGGCGCCCTGCAGGCGGCGCGGCCCTACCGCGGGCGCGATGGGCGCGGCGCGGGCGCTCACGGCTGCGCGGCGGCGGCGCTCACGGGAGCGGGGGAGTCGCTGCCGATCGAGTACTCGATCGCGCCCCCCTGTCCCTGCCAGGCCACGACGGCCCGTCCGCTGTCGGGGTCGAAGGTCGCAGAGGCGCCCGCTACGGGCGCCGCCGCGGCCAGCTCCTCGGGCTCTCCGAATTCCGTCCGGCGCGACGGCGCGTCGGTCACGCGTGCGGCGTACAGCGTCTGCCTGTCCACTTCCAGGTGCCCGCCGGCGCTCGTCGCGGGCACGGTCCACAGGGCCAGCGCGTCCCCATGCGGGCCGGGCGCGAGGTCCGCGAGCAGCGCCTGCCCGTCAGCCGCGGCGAGCGTGCTGATCGAGCCGATGCCGTGCAGGTCGATCGGCGCGCCGCGCAGCACCCAGCGTCCGCCCGCTTCGCCCGCCCACGCCATCATCACCCCCTCGAAGCTCAGCCGCACGAGGCGGGGCGATCCCGGGGGGGAGGCCAGACCGGCTGGGTCGTGGAAGCGTTCGATCAGTTCGGGCTCGTGAAAGCTGACCCCTGCCGCTGAGCGGTCGAGGTAGATGGCGGTGTGATCGCCCGTCTGCTGCGCCCAGGCGACGATCGCGCGGTCATCGTCGCTGAGCAGCGCGCTGATGGTGACGTGGGTGCCCGTGTGGGCGAGGGTCTGGATCGGCGCGGGAGAGCCGGTGGCGGGCAGCAGCTGCGCGTAGATCGTTCCCGCCTGCACCCACACGGCGAGCGCTTCACTGCGATAGTCGAGCGCGAGCGTGGGGCTCTGCACGGGGCCATCCGCGACGCTGCCTGCGGATGCGCTGCGGTCGAAGCCGCGAGCGAAGAAGCGCTCGACGTGCACGTGCAGGGAGGCGCCTGCGTGGCCATGGCCGCTCCTCAGCGGCGGCGCGGCGAGCGCGACGTCGCCCAGGTAGGCGGTCGCGAGCGCAATCGGCGCGCTCGCGCCACCGCTCGGGGAGAGCGTGGCGAAGGGGCCGCCGGCCGGTCCCTGGAGTAGCACGCCCGCGCTCTTGAGCTGCGGGGAGTAGCCGGCGATCAGCACTTGGCCGTGCGGGGCGCCGCTTGCGAGCAGCGGCCCGTGCAGCTCGAGCGCGGCGCCTGCGGAGGTGCGCGGAATCCTGCTTTCGCCCGGCAGGTCAGCGGAGCCGATCGGCGCGACGCGCGCGCCTTCGCCGCCGGGGCAGCCGGCGGAGGCCTCCCACACGAGCGCTCCCGCTCCCGTGCCGTGGCTGGGGCTTTCATCGGGGAAGACGACCGACGCGCCCCCCTGCGCCGGGCAGTTCGCGAGCGTCGCGGGCGCGGACCAGGTGGGGGCCTGTTCTGCGGCCTGCAGCTGGGTCGTGGGGGCGCTCTGCGGGTCCGAGGCGATGCGCGCCGGCGCCCCCGCCAGCACGGCGAGCGCGATCAGCCCCGCGACGGCCAGCGCGAGCACGACGTGTGCCGCGCTCGCGCGTGCAGCGCGCGGCAGGACCCCGGAGTTCAGGAGGCGAGCGCTGCGCGCAGGAAGCTCACGGTGCGATCCCATGAGGTGCTGGCGAGCTCCGGGTCATAGGTCCCGAGGCGGTTCGTGTCGTTGAAGAATGCATGCCCGCCGCCCTCGTAGAAGTGGAAGGTGACCTCGGCGCCCGCCTCGCGCAGCTGCGCCTCCAGCGCCTTCGCGTCCTCGACGGGAACGAATTCGTCGGCGTCTCCGAAGTGCCCGAGCACGGGACCGCCGATGCCGCTGAAGTCCGGCTTGCCGTGCGGCATGACGTAGTAGTAGGTGACGGCTGCGAGAACGTTCGGGCAGCTCGCCGCGGCCCACACGGCGAGCCCGCCGCCGAGACAGAAGCCGACGGCCCCCACGCCCGGGCCTTCGAAGCCGGGCTGGCGCGAGAGGTAGTCGGCGGCCCCGCACATGTCCTTCTCGACCTCGCCCATCGACAGCGCCATCATCTTCTGCTGGGCCTCGCTGGGCTCCCCGGTCGTCTCGCCGCGGTACAGGTCGGGGGCGAGCGCGTAGAAGCCCTCGGCGGCCAGCCGGTCGCAGACGGAGCGGATGTGCTCGTCGACGCCCCACCACTCCTGCAGCACGATCGTGGCCGGGCCGCGCTCGCCGGCTGGCACGGCGAGGTAGCCGGGGGCGTTGCCGGCGCTGGTGTGGAACTCGATCTCGGGCATCTGTTGCTCCTTGGTCAGCGATGGTGGCCACGTGTGCCGGCTCCCCTCGCGCGGGGGGCGGCGGCGGGCGAATACTCTCACGCCGGCCCCGGCCCGTGCCGGCTAGCGGTGGCGACTAACGTACCCGCCGGCGGCTCGAATGAAAAGCGACGAGGGAGGCAAGCTCATGGATGCCACGAACCACCAGTTCAGGTTGGCCAGCCGACCATCGGGCCTGCCGAAGCCGAGCGATTGGAGCTACGGAGAGGAGCCGGTGGCAGAGCCGGGGGAGGGCGAGGTGCTGGTGCGCATCGATTACATCTCGCTGGACCCGGCGATGCGCGGGTGGATGAACGACACGCGCTCGTACATCCCGGCAGTTGGGATCGGAGACGTCATGCGCGCGCTCGCAGCTGGTGAGGTGATCGCCTCAAACGCGCCGGAGCTCGCCGTCGGAGAGCACGTCACGGGCCTGTTGGGCGTGCAGGAGTACGCGATTGCGCCCGCAGCTGGCGTGTTCAAGGCCGACACGAGCATCGCGCCGCTGCCCGTGCACCTGGGCGCGCTTGGCATGCCAGGCGTGACGGCATACTTCGGCGTGCTCGACGTGTGCGCACCGAAGGCGGGGGAGACGGTGCTCGTGTCGGGTGCCGCAGGAGCGGTCGGGGGCCTCGTCGGCCAGATCGCGAAGGTGAAGGAGTGCCGCGTGGTGGGGATCGCTGGTGGTGCGGAGAAGTGCAGCTACATAGTCGAGCAGCTCGGCTTTGACGCGGCGATCGACTACAAGGGCGAAGACGTGGACGAGGCGCTCACGCGCCACGCGCCGAATGGCGTGGACGTGTACTTCGACAATGTCGGCGGGGAGATCCTCGACACGGCGCTCGCGCACCTCGCTCGCCACGCGCGCGTGGCGATCTGCGGGGCGATCTCGCAGTACAACGCCACGGGCGCGATGCGCGGCCCGTCGAACTACCTCTCCCTGCTCGTCAACCACGCGAGCATGACGGGGTTCGTGATGTCCGACTACCTCGACCGCTACGGCGAGGCGGTGGAGCAGATGGGGCGCTGGCTGAGCTCGGGCGCGCTCGTCTCGCGCGAGGACATCGCCGAGGGTCTCGAGAGCTTCCCGGAGGTTCTGCTGCGCCTGTTCAACGGCGAGAACAACGGCAAGCTGCTGCTCGCGCTCGCCAACTGAGGCTCGCCGGCCGAGTGCGACCGCGTCGATCAGGACCTGCGCGCGAGGCCGCCGTGGGACTCCTCGAGCGCGACCCGCGCGCGCAGCTTGCCGGTCGGGTCGGGGAGGCGTTCGAGCATGCGCGTCTCGCGCGGGAGCAGGCCGAGCGCGAAGGCGAGGGCGGCGAGCGCTGAGCCGCCGGCGAGCACGTCGACGGCGCCGAGGCGGCTCGCGAGCGGGCCGGCGAGCAGGTAGCCGAGCGGCAGCAGCGCATAGGAGGCCATCCAGTCGTAGGAGGTCACGCGCGAGAGCGCGTGCGCGGGAATGCGCTCGGCCAACGCGGTCAGCCACCAGATGTTGAAGAGCGCGAAGCCGACGCCAGCGAGCACAGCGGCCGGGCCGACGAGCGCCAGCGTGACGCCCTCCGCGAAGAGGATGTCGAGGAGGGGCCACAGCAGCACGGCGAGCATCGCCAAACGCATGGGAAAGCGCGGACGCCAGGCGACGCCGAGCAGCGAGCCCGCGATCGTGCCGAGCCCGAGCGCGGCCTCGAGCACGCCGTAGACACCGAGGTGCCCATACTGCTCGCGCGCGATCAGCGGCCCGAGCACGAACCAGGTGCCCAGGCCGCAGCAGAGCGCGACGGCGAAGGAGGCGAGCGTGGCCCAGACCCACACGCGCGAGCGCACCTCGCGGGCGCCCTCGCGGATGTCGCGCCACACGCTCGCGTTGCGCGCGGGCCTGCGGGCCTGCGTGCCTGCGTCCTCGAGGCGCGGGCGCGGGTGCATGCGCACGAGCAGGGCGGCGCTCACGAGGAAGGTGGCGGCGTCGAGCACGAACGCCCAACCCGCTCCGGCGCCGAGGACGAGCGCGGTCGCGAGCGCGGGCCCCGCGAATTGGGCGGCGTTTTCGGAGAGCGTCGTGATCGCGGTCGCCGGCTGGATGTCGGACTCGGGCACCGTCTGCGGCAGCAGGCCGTTGGCGGCAGGGCGAAAGAAGGCCTCGGCGCTGCGGAAGAGCGCCTCGATCACGACCACCTGCCAGATCGGGACGCTCCCGGCGAAGATCAGGGCCGCGAGCAGCGCGTGCAAGGCGCAGCGAACGAGGTCGGTCGCGACCATCACGCGGTGGCGCGGCAGACGGTCGGCCCAGACGCCGCCGAGCGCCAGGAAGGCGACGAGGGAAAGAGCCTGGGCGGCGAGCACGAGCCCGAGATCGCTGGCGCTGCCGGTGCGCTCGATAATGAAGAGCGCGAGCGCGACCAGCACGATGTTGTCGCCGAGCACGCTCGCGGACTGGGCGACCCAGAGCAGGCGAAACTCGCGGTGGCGCAGCACGCGCCGGATCTCGCCCAGGTTGCTCATCGCTTCCGCAGCTTGACGCAGCGCCCGACCGGCGAGCACTATGCTCGCGGCCATCGAGCCGGCTGCAGGCGCATGCCAGGTACACGAGGTCCCGCTAGCGCAGACGCGGGCGCTACGCCAGGCGATCCTGCGCCCGCACGAAACGGTCGCGCAGATGGCTGGCGAGGAGGCCGCCGATGCGGTCGCCTTCGGAGCCTTCACGGACGGCGCGCTCGTCGCCGTCGGTCTCATCGCGGCCGACGGGCCGCCGGGCTCCTGGCGCGTACGCGCCATGGCCACGGCCGAGCACGCGCGGCGAAGGGGGGTCGGCTCGGCGGTGCTGGCGGCGCTCGTGGCGCATGCCCGCGCGCGTGGTGGCGCGCGCGTCTGGTGCAACGCGCGCATCGCCGCCGTCACGTTCTACGAGCGCGCCGGGCTTCACGTCGCCTCCGAGGTCTTCGAGATCCCGCAGATCGGAGCTCACGTGGTGATGGAGAGAGACCTCATATAGAGGAAGGCCTGACCGCACGCCGAGGATGCGCCCGCTCGCCGCCCGCGTATGAGTGCCGTTACGATGGCCACGATGAGGGCTGCGGTCCTGCGCGAGTACGGCGTGCCGAGCGCCGCGGACTTCGAGGAGCCCTCTGCGGTGAAGCAGGGGCAGGCGCTCGTGGAGGTGCTCGCCGCCGGCGTCAACCCCGTCGACGTGATGATCTGCGCCGGGAGCTACTACGCGGGCAAGCCGCCGTTGCCGCTGATCGCGGGGCGCGAGGGCGTGGGGATGCTGGACGGGCGGCGCGTGTACTTCGATGGGCCGATCCTCCCGTTCGGCTCGATGGCGCAGCGTGTGCTGATCGATGCGAGCTCGGCGTATGAGCTGCCTGAGGGGGTGAGCGATGGCCTGGCGGTCGCGCTTGGCATCTCAGGCCTCGCGGCCTGGCTGCCGCTGACGTGGCGCGCGCAGCTGAAGGAAGGCGAGCACGTGCTCGTCTTGGCCGCGAGTGGCGTGCTGGGCCAGATCGCGGTGCAGGCGGCGAGGCTGCTGGGGGCCGGTCGCGTGGTCGCGGCCGCGCGCTCGCCAGAGGGCCTCGAGCGCTGCCTCGAGCTGGGAGCGGACGCGACCGTGCGCCTCGGCGCTCAGGAGGACCTCGCGAAGGCGTTTGGCGAGGCCGCCGAGGGGCGCATCGACGTCGTGCTCGATCCGCTCTTCGGCGAGCCGCTCGTGGCGGCGCTGCAGGCGGCCAGCTTTGGCGCTCGCGCCGTACAGATCGGCACGGGGGCGAGCCCCGAGGCGACGCTCTCCTCGGCGGTCATCCGCGGCAAGATGCTCGTGCTCATGGGTCACACGAACGGCGCCGTCCCGCCCGCGGTCAAGCGCGAGGCCTACGGGCGCATGGTCGAGGCCGCATCGGCCGGCAAGATCGAGGTCGAAGTCGACGCCATGGCGCTCGAGCAGGTCCGGGAGGCCTGGCAGCGCCTGGAAGCGGGCGCTCACCGCAAGCTCCTGCTCGTCCCCTGAAGGGCGCGTGCCGGAGAGGCCCCCGAAGCTCGCCGTCGTGGGCCACGTGGAGTGGGTGCAGTTCGCACGCGTCGAGCGCGTGCCCGGGCCCGGCGACGTGGTGCACGCGCGCCACGCCTTCGAGGAGCCAGCGGGCGGCGGGGCGGTAGCGGCCGTGCAGCTCGCGCGTCTCGCCGGCGGCGCGGTGCTGGCGACGGCGCTGGGCGAGGATGAGCGCGGACGGCGCTCGATCGCGCGCCTGAGCGAGCTCGGTGTGTCCGTGCGCGCCTGCCGGCTCGAGCTGCCCACCAGATTCGCGGTCACGCTCGTGGACGATCGCGGCGAGCGCACGATCACCACCTTCGGCGAGCGGCTCGAGCCGCGCGGGGACGATGAGGTGCTCAAATGGGGCACGCTCGCAGGCAGCGACGCCATCTACTTCACCGCCGGCGATGAGGCGGCGCTGCGTGCCGCGCGCGAGGCCGCCCGCGTGCTCGTGGCCACGCCGCGCGCCCGCCACGCGCTCGGGCGCGGTGTCCCGCTCGACGCGCTCGTGCTGAGCGCCGACGATGAGGTCGAGCGGCGCGCGCTCGCCGCGGTCGGCGAGCAGGAGGCGGAGCTGCTCGTCTTCACCGAAGGTGCCCGCGGCGGCAGCTACCGGCGCCGCTCCGGCGAGAGCGGGCGCTGGGCGCCCGCGAAGCCACCGGCGCCGCCCGTCGACTCCTACGGCTGCGGCGACGCCTTCGCCGCGGGGCTCACATACGGGCTCGGCGCCGGCCTCGAGCCGGCGGACGCGCTCGCCCTCGGCGCGCGCTGCGGCGCCGTGTGCCTGACCGGGCGCGGGCCCTACGAGCGCCAGCTGAGCGCACGCGAGCTCTAGCGCGCGACGAGCGCACGAGAGCTCGGGCACCGGCCGAGCGAGAGCGCTGCGCACCGGCGCGCATATGATCGGGCGGTCAGCATGGACTTCGAGCAGATCACAACGGCGCTCGCGGAGGGCGTCCTCACGATCACGCTCAACCGCCCGGAGCGGCTGAACGCGTGGACGCAGCAGATGGGCGTGGAGATGCGCGCGGCCTTCGACGCCGCCGACGCCGACGACGAGGTACGCGCGGTCATCGTCACGGGCGCGGGCCGCGGCTTCTGCGCCGGCGCCGACCTCGAGCGCGGCGGCGAGACCTTCGACTACCGCCAGCGCGCACCCTCACGGGCACAGGCGAGCGAGGGTCCGCCGCGTGACAGCGGCGGCGAGCTCACGCTGCGCATCTTCGACTCGAGAAAGCCGGTGATCGCCGCGATCAACGGCCCCGCCGTGGGCGTGGGCGCGACGATGACGCTGCCGATGGACGTGCGCATCGCCGCCGAGGACGCACGCATCGGCTTCGTGTTCGCGCGCCGCGGCATCATTCCAGAGGCGTGCTCGAGCTGGTTTCTGCCGCGCGTCGTGGGCATCAGCCGCGCGATGGAATGGGTGGCGACAGGACGCGTGTTCTCCGCCCAGGAGGCACTCGAGGCGGGGCTCGTGCGCAGCCTGCACCCGCAGGGCGAGCTGCTCGACGCCGCCCGCGAGCTCGCGCGGGAGATCGCGGACAACGCCGCCCCGGTGTCAGTTGCGCTGGCGCGCCAGCTGATGTGGCGGATGCTCGGCGCCGAGCATCCGATGCTCGCGCACCGCGCCGACTCGCGCGGCCTGCTCGCGCGCGGGCAGTCAGCCGACGCCGTCGAGGGCATCACCGCATTCCTCGAGAAGCGCTCGGCACACTTCCCCGACCGCGTCAGCGAGGGGCTGCCCGAGGTCATGCCCGGTTGGCAGGCGCCCGCCTTCGAGTAGGGCGGGCAGCGCGCGCTGGCGCTATAGCAGGCGCTGCTCGCGCGCGGCGCGCGTCGATCCCAGCCGGCCTTCCGGCCGGCTCTCTCAAAAGCTCGGAAGCTCCTGGACCGTTGAGAGGAGCGGCGCGAACAGGTCTCCGTGCTCGGCCACGCGCGCGAGCACCTCGTGCGCCTCGAACGCGAGCGTGCTCTCATCGGAGCGCTCGCGCGCCGTCTCGACCTCGTGCCACTCGAGCGGCGTCGAGGCGCTCGCGCGCTCGAGGGCACGCAGCGAGTACGCGCACACGGTCGTCTTCTTTGGATCGTTCTGGCTCCAGTCGATCAGCACCTTGCCGGCGCGCCGCGCGCGCGTCATGCGCGAGACCACGAGGTCCGGCTCGGCCTGCTCGAGCAGCTCCGCGACCGTCTTAGCGAACGGCTTGGTGTGCGTGTAGCGGACCCGCTCGTTGTTCAACGGGACGTACAGCTGCAGGCCCTTGGACCCCGACGTCTTCACATAGCTCTCCAGCCCCACCCCGGAGAAGGTGTCGTGCAGGAGCAGCGCGACCTCGCAGCACTCGAGCATGCCCGCCGGCGCACCGGGATCGAGATCGAACACGACGGCGGTCGGTCGCTGCATGTCCTCGGCGCGCGCGAGCGGCACGTGCAACTCGATCGCCGCCAGGTTCGCGAGCCACACGAGCGTCGCCTCGTCCTCGGCCAGGACGTAGTCGAGGAGCTTGCCTGCCGCCGGCAACGACACCGTCCGCACCCACTGCGGGCGGTGCGCGGGCGCGTGCTTTTGGAAGAACGACTTGCCCTCCACGCCATCCGGCCAGCGCGTGAGAGTCAGCGGCCGGCCCTGCAGGTGCGCGAGCAGCACCGACGCCACGCCCGCGTAGTACTCGATCAGGGCAAGCTTGGTGAGCTTCGCCCGGGGATAGAGGACCTTCGCCAGGTTCGTGAGCTTCAGCTCGCGCCCGCCGACGTGCGCCAGCCCGCCTGCCTGCGCCCGCCAGGGTGTCCTCGCGTAGCGAGGGTGCCCGTGAGGGTGCGCGCTCTTCCCCGAGCGCTCGTCGATCGCGAGGGGCGCCGGCGTCGCCTGCTCGCGCACCACCGTGGCCGCGTCCTTGTCCTCACGCAAGCCCTGGTAGGTGGGTGCGCGCAGGCTTCCGCTCCGCGTCCACTGCGCGAACTCGACCTCCACCACGAGCTGGGGCTCGCAGAAGACGGCGCCCCGAGGCGCTCGCGCTCCGGTGGTGAACGGTGAGCGCTCGCGTCGCAGCGGCTCCAGCGCCCGCGACAGTCGCTCGAGCTCGAGCTCGCTGAAGCCGCTGCCCACGCGTCCCACGTAGCGCAGGCTGCCGTCCTCATCGTGGACGCCCAAGAGCAGCGCGCCGACGGTGCCCTCGCGCTTGCCTTTGCCCGACATCCAGCCGCCGACGACGAGCTCCTGGCGGCCCACCGTCTTTACCTTCACCCACGTGCGCGCGCGCACGCCGGGCGCATATGGCGAGTCCAGACGCTTGGCCACGACGCCCTCGAGACGCTGCGCGGCGGCCGCCTGCGCCAGCGCTTCGCCCTCGCCGATCACGTGCTCGGGCGTCTGCCAGCTCTCGCCCGAGAGGCCGAGCGCGCGCAGGCGCTCGCGCCGCTCGCCGTAGGGGAGCCCCATCAGCGAGTGGCCGTCCAGCCACAGCAGGTCGAACAGCATCACCGTCACCGGCCGCTCACGCATCAGCCGCCTGGCCTGCGCGCTGTTCGCGACGTGCATGCGTCGCTGCAACGCAGCGAAGCTCGGGCGCCCGTGCTCGTCGAGCGCGACGATCTCGCCGTCGAGGATCGCGCTGTGCGAGCTGAGCGCGCGGTTCAGCCGCGCGAGCTCGGGATAGCTGTCGGTGATGTCGTTGAGGTTGCGACTCTGCACACGCAGCTCGCCCGGGCGCGAGTACACGATCGCGCGCACCCCATCCCACTTGATCTCATAGGCCCACTGCTGCGCGTCCCTGGGCAGCTCGCCGGCGCGCGCACCCTCACGGGCACAGGCGAGCATCGGCAGCACGCGCTCCGGCATCGCCTCGCGCGCGCCGTCGCCCGGCGGGTCCATGCGGTGGATCAGCCACGCCTTCGGCCGCTCTCCCGCCTCGATCGGGAAGAGCGCGTAGCGCGCGTCCACGCGCTTGCCATGGAGCGCCACCTCCGCCTTGCGCGGCTCCCACTTCAGGGCCTCGTAGGTGCCGGCGTCCCAGATTGAGATCGTGCCGGCGCCGTACTGGCCCTTCGGTATCTCGCCGGAGAAGTCCAGGTAGGCAAGCGGATGGTCCTCGGTCGCCGCGGCGAAGTGGTTCTCGCCGGGCGCCTGCGGCAGCCCCTTGGGCAGCGCCCACGAGGCGAGCACGCCGTCGCGCTCCAGGCGCAGGTCCCAGTGCATGCGCCGCGCGCTGTGCTCGTGGATCACGAAGCGCGGCGCCTGGGGGCGCCTCGCTGCGCGCTGGCGCGGCGCCTTGCCGGCGCGCGGCTTGGCCCCCGGCTCGAGCTTGCCTGGCGGCTCGGGGCTGGCCGAGAAGTCGCGTTTGGCGCGGTAGCCGCTCAGCGGCCTCGCGCCTTGCGCCGGCTCAGCGCTTGGCCGTGCCGGGTCTCTTCGTGCCAGCTTTCCTCGCGCTCGCTTTCGCGCCCGCGCCCTTGCCGGCGGCCGGTTTCTCGGCGGCGGGCCTCTTGGCTGGCGGCTTGCGCGGCTTCGATGCGCCGGCGCCCGGCGCCGGGGCGCGTTCGCGCGCGCGTACCGCTTCCAGGCTCGCCTTCAGCGCGCTCATCAGGTCGGGCGCCGGCTCTGCGTGCACTTCGGGCGCCGGCTGCACGGCGATCGCCTTGCCCTCGGCCTTGCGCTCGATCAGGTCGAGCACCTCCTGGCGGTAGCTGTCGCGGTACTTCTGCGGCTCAAAGTCGGTCGCGAGCGATTCGACCAGCTGCTTGGCGACGTCGAGCTCGCGCTTGGTCGTCTTCACTTCGCTGGCCTGCGCCACCTCGTCGAGGCGGTCGGGCTCGAGCACTTCGTCGGCGAACAGCATCGTCGCCATCGCCAGCGCATCGCCGAGCGGGCGAACGGCCACGAGCTGCTCCTTCGAGCGGATCACCACGCGCGCGATCGCCACCTTGCCGGTCTCGCGCATGGCCTCGAGCAGCAGCCTGTAGGGCTTCACACCGCCGGGGCCCGGCGCCAGGTAGTAGGGGTGGTCGTAGAAGATCGGATCGATCTGGGCGAGGTCGACGAAGTCCTCGATCTCGATCGTCTTGGTCTTCTTCGGCTCGAGCGCGTCGAGCTCCGCCGGCTCGATCACGACGTAGCGGTCCGGCGCCAGCTCATAGCCTTTGACGATCTCCTCGTAAGGGATCTCCTCGTTGCTCGAGGGGTCCACGCGCCTCTGCACCACGCGCGCGCCGCTCTTGCTCGAGAGCTGGTGAAAGCGCACCGTCTTGCGGTCCACGGCGCTGTAGAGGCGCACGGGCACCGTCACCATCCCGAAGCTGATCGTGCCGGTCCACATCGCGCGGGGCATGGCCTAGTAGTACTACCACTCCTCGCGGGGCTCAACCACCTCTGCAAAGTCCCTTCCCTGCTCCTCGCCCGCGGCACGCGCCGGGTCGGCGTGCTCGCGCGCGGCGCCCGCGCTGCGGTCTCCGGCCGAGATTCGCGCCGAGTAGATCGACGGCGCGCCGAGCACGCGCGTGAGCACCGTGGCCTCGACCACCGCAAGCAGCACCGGCACCATCAGCGAATCGGCATGGTGCGTCAGCTCGAGCATCAGCACGACTGCCGCGAGCGGGCCCTGCATCGAGGCGCCGAGCACCGCCGCGCCGCCGATGATCGCGTAGCTGCCAATCGGCGCCCCCGGCCAGATCTGCGTCCACCCCTCTCCCATGAGCCCGCCCAGGAGGACGCCGTAGGCGAGCGTTGGCGTGAACAGGCCGCCCGGAGCGCCGCTGCCGAGGCAGGCCGCGGTCACCAGTGGCTTGAGCACGAGCAGCACCGCCAGCAGCCCCACACTCAAGCGCCCCACGAAGGCGAGCTGCACGACCGGTTTGCCGTTGCCCAGCAGCTGCGGATAGGCGACCGCCAGTGCGCCCAACGCCGTGAACACCACGACAGGATTGGCCACGCGCAGCCACCCGCGCGGCCTGATCGCGTGCGCGCGCGCGATCAGGTGGATCCACGCGAGCGACGCCACACCGGCGATTGGGCCGAGCACGAGCGCACAGACGACCAGCGTCGCCTTGATCTTGAATGTCGGTATCGCGTACGTCGGCGCGCTCGGCAGCGCCACCCACGCGGTCACCGTGGCGATCGAGGCGGCGGCGAGCGCCGGCAGCACGAGCGGCAGCGCGAGCGTTCCCAAGAGCACCTCGAGCGCGAACAGGGCACCGCCGAGGGGCACGTTGTAGACGGCCGCCATCCCCGCTCCCGCCCCGCACGCCACGAGCAGCCGGCGCTGCCAGTCGGGCAGGTGTGCACGTTCGCTCAGCGCGCTCGCCAACGCGGCGCCGGTCTGCTGCGGCGCCGCCTCGCGTCCGAGCGAGGCGCCGAGTGCCACGACCACGATCGACTGGACCGCGCGCGCGAGGCTCGCCAGCAGCGGTAGGCGCGCACCGCGCAGCCAGATCGACTCCGAGACCTCGCCGGCGCCGCCGCGCGCGAGCAGCAGCGAGCCTCCGCCAGCGACGAGCCCACCGACGAGCAGCACGAGCACGCGCCGCGCCGCCGACGTGCGCTTCACGCCCTCGAGGAAGTCACCGCTGTGGTAGGACCACGCGAGGTGCTGGATCGCCCGCAGCAGCTCGATCAAGCCCGCGCCGCCGACGCCGGCACCAAGGCCGATCATCGCGACGATCGCCCAGAAGCGAAGGCCGTAGGAGGCAACGATGCCCCTGCCCGGCACGTTCGGTTGCGGCATCGGTCGTGTCACGCCGCTCGCAGTCTGACTGCATCCGCCGCCGCGGGCGGTGGGCTCAGGCCAGCGCGCTAAACACGGTCTCGCACTTGGAGAGGCCGTATGAGCGCGCTCCAGCGATGGCGTGTTCGGCCGTCGGGCGAACCTGTTCGAGCAGCGCGACCGACCTCTGCGGATCTTGCGTCAGCGTCGTCGCGGCCTCTCCGATCGCGCTCACGACACCGGCGAACGGCGTGAGGAAGCGGTCGATCGCGGCGCTTTCGCCGCTCGGCTGTTCGATCTTCTGAAGCTGCTCGAGATCGGCGGCCGCCATCGCGTGCAGGTCCTGCACCGCGCCCGCCAGCCGTGCCACGGCCTTCAGGTTGCCGCCCGCCAGCGCGACCGCGTCGCTGGTGATCTGGCGGATCAGCACGGGTACCTGCTTGTTTGCGCTCGCACACACGGCGTTAGCTTTGGCCATGTATTCGGACTTGCTCGGCGTGCTGGCGCCACAGCCGGCGAGCGCAAGCGTGCACACGAGCACCACCAGCGCCGTCACGCCCACCACTCGACGCCCACGCCGAGCCGGCGTGAAGGGTGCCCGATGCGCAGCAGCGCCCGCGCGGGATGCTCGCGAGGAGCCCGTCTGGTAAGCGCCGTGTCTGCTCTGGACGCGCATCGCTGGTCGCAAAACGCTATTCAATAGGCCGCCCCGGCGCAATCCCGGCGCGAGCACCGAAAGCTCGCGGTTTGGCCAGTCAGCCAGTATGATCGGCCGTCCATTCGAACGGCGATCGTGGAGGTTGGCATGGCCACTGTGGGGCGCGACATCCAGTCGGTGGAACTCACCGAGCGTGAGCACTGGGAGGAAGGCCCGCCGCTGGAGCTCTTCAAGGAGATGCGCCGCGAGTGCCCGATCCACTGGACGGAGAACTTTCAAGAGTTCCCCGAGGAGCCGGGATTCTGGTCGGTGACCACGGCCGATGACATCCACACGGTCAGCCGCGACTGGCAGACCTACTCCTCAGAACGCGGCGGCGTTCTGGTCGCCGCCGCCGGCTTCCCGCTGGAGCTGGCGCAGGCGATGTTCATCGGTATGGACCCGCCCAAGCACGACCGCTTGAAGGCGCTCTTCCAGGCCGGCTTCACGCCCAAGCGGATCGCCGCGCACGAGCCGGCGATCCGGGCGATCGTGACGCGCGTGCTCGACCGTCTCGAGGGCCGCGAGGAGTGCGACCTCGTCAACGAGCTCGCCCAGCCGGTCGTCTCGCGCGTGATCGGCAGCTTCATGGGCATCCCCGAGAAGGACGATGCGATCTGGGCGCGGCTGATGAACTCGACGCTCGGGGCCGCCGATCCCGACATCAACCCGGATGGCTTCGAGGGCGCAGTCGACAAAGACCTGCCCGAGATCTTCGATCGTTGCCGGCGGTTGATCGCCGAGCGTCGTGAGCGCCCCACGGATGATCTGACGAGCGTGCTGGTGCACTCGGAGGTCGATGGGCAGCGTTTGGAGGAGCATGAGATCGTGATGGGCTTCTTCCTGTTGGTGGCCGCGGGCAACGACTCGACCAAGGCGACGTACTGCAGCGGCATGCGTGCGCTGATGGAAGACCGCGAGCAGATGCAGTTGCTGCTCGATGACCCCTCGCTTATCCCCGACGCGGTCGAGGAGTCGCTGCGTATGTTCCCGGCCTTCGCTCACTTCCGGCGTACGGCCACGCGGGACACCGAGCTCCACGGGCAGCAGATCCGTGAGGGCGAGAAGGTGGTGATGTGGTACGTGTCCTCTAACCGTGACGAGTCCCGCTATGAGGACCCCGACCGCTTCGATGTGCGCCGCCGCTGCGAGCACCAGGCCTTCGGCGCCGGCGGGCGGCACTTCTGTCTTGGCACCGCGCTCGCGCGCCTGGAGCTGAAGGTGATGCTCGAGGAGACCCTGCGCCGCTACCCCCAGATCGAGCTCGCGGGCACGCCCGCACACGTCGAATCGCTCTTCATCAATCAGCTCAAGGCGCTGCCCGTCCGTCTACTCGGTGAGGCTTCTCATCAGCCGGCTCGACGCTAACGGGCGCGCATGAGCGACTTCAACTCGGCCATCATCGAGGAGTTCCGCTCCCACGGGGGCAAAGTCGGAGGACCCTTCGAGGGCGCGCCACTGCTGTTGCTGACGAGCACCGGAGCGAAGAGCGGCGAGTCCCGCACGACGCCCGTGATGTACCTCCCCGACGGCGAGCGGATGGTGATATTCGCCTCCAAGGCCGGCGCGCCCACCAACCCCAGCTGGTATCACAACCTGCTCGCCAAGCCCGACGCGACGGTCGAGGTCGGCACCGAGACGATCGACGTCGCCGCCCGCGTGGCCAGCGGCGAGGAGCGAGAGCGCCTCTTCAGCCGCCAAGCGGAGCGCTACCCCCAATTCGCCGACTACGCACAGAAAACCACACGGCAGATCCCCGTCGTGGTGCTCGAGCGCCGCTCCTGAGCGCCCGCCGACTGCGCTGCCCGCCCCCGATCCTTAGCGAGCGCTGGTCCGGAGCAGCGGCCTATCCGTGGCCGAGCACGGGGTGTGGGACGTAGGGCTCCTCCACGCGCGCGATCTCCTCCCCGGTGAGCTCGAGCTGCTCGGCTGCGAGCGCATCCTCGAGGTGCTCGAGCTTGGTCGCGCCGACGATTGGCGCCGTGACCCCGGGCTTGTGCAGCAGCCAGGCCAACGCTAGCTGCGCTGGCGGCACGCCGCGCGCCTCGGCCACCTCGCCGACGCGCTCGACGACGTCGAAGTCCGTCGGCTGGGCGTACAGGTAGTCGGTGAACTGGTCGCTGTCCGCGCGCGTGGTGCGCCGCTCGCCCGCACGCGTGCGGTTGCCCGCGAGCATCCCCCGCGCAAGCGGGCTCCAGGGGATCACGGCGACCCCTTCCTCGACGCACTGGGGGATCATCTCGCGCTCCTCCTCGCGATAGACGAGGTTGTAGTGGTTCTGCATCGAGACGAAGCGAGTCAGGCCGGCGCGCTCCGCGAGGTGCTGGGCCTTTGCGAACTGCCACGCGAACATGCTGCTCGCGCCGATGTAGCGCGCCTTGCCCGCGCGCACGACGTCGTGCAGCGCCTGCATCGTCTCCTCGATCGGCGTGCGGTTGTCCCAACGGTGGATCTGGTAGAGGTCGACGTAGTCCATGCCGAGGCGCTCGAGCGAGGCGTCGATCGCGCTGAGCACGTGCTTGCGCGAGAGCCCGCCGCCGTTCTCGCCGGGGGTCATCGGCATGAACACCTTGGTCGCGACCACGACCTCCTCGCGCGTGAGCAGCTTGCCCAGCAGGCGGCCGGTCGCCACCTCGCTGGCGCCCTGGGAGTACGTGTCCGCGGTGTCGAAGAACGTGACCCCGCCCTCGACGGCGGCGCGCACGATCGGCGCAGCGGCCTCCTCGTCGATCACCCACGGTTTGTCGCTTGCGTTGCCGAAGCTCATCATCCCCAGGCACACGCGCGAGACGCGCAGACCGGTCGCTCCCAGGTTTACGTACTGCATCGCTACAGACTGGCAGAATCGTTGCCGTGCCAGAGCACTACCAGCGCCCAGGATGGTTCACGACCCACGTCTTCAACCGCTTCGTGGCCGTGCTCACGCGCTCGGGCGTGAGCCTCTACGGCTCGCGCGTGCTCGAAGTCCAGGGGCGCAAGTCGGGCGAGTGGCGGCGAGTGCCCGTGAACCTGCTGCGCTACGAGGGCGCCGAGTATCTGGTGGCCCCGCGCGGGCACACCCAGTGGGTCAAGAACCTGCGGGCAAGCGGTGAGGGCAAGCTGCGCCTCGGCAGGCGCGCGCAGCCGTTCACAGCCGTCGAGCTCTCAGATGAGCAGAAGCCGGCGCTCCTGCGTGCGTACCTGAAGAAGTGGAAGTTCGAGGTCGGCGTCTTCTTTGACGGCGTCGGGCCCGACTCCCCCGAGGAGGAGCTGCGGCGGATCGCCCCCGATCACCCGGTCTTCCGGTTGACATCGGGCTGAGGAGTCGCTGGAGCTGACGCGTCGGTCGAGTAGCCGGCGGGCCGGCATCGGGCAGCGGTTTTGACAGTCTGTAGCGATGCGCTTCCACAGAGACGGCTCCCGTCGCGACGTCTCCCGCCGTCATCTGGCTCCCACGCTCGGGGTCCGGGATATGGCGATCGACCTCGGCACGGCGAACACGCTCGTGTACGTCGGGGGGCGGGGCATCGTGGTCTCGGAGCCTTCGGTCGTGGCATCGGACTCGCGCACCGGTCGCGTGCACGCTGTGGGCGCGGACGCCGAGCGGATGATCGGTCGCACCCCGGCGACGATCTCGGCGACGCGCCCGCTGCGCCACGGCGTGATCGCAGACTTCGACATCACCGAGGAGATGCTGCGCTACTTCATCCGCAAGGTGCTCGATCGACAGCGGGCACACCCGCGGCTGATCGTGTGCGCCCCGTCGGGGGTCACCGAGGTCGAGAAGCGGGCGGTCGAGGAGGCGTCGCTTGCGGCCGGCGCCCGTCGTGTCCACCTGATCGAGGAGCCGATCGCGGCCGCGATCGGCGCGGGCCTCGACATCGCCGAGCCGGTCGGGCGCATGGTGGTCGACATCGGCGGCGGCACGAGCGAGATGGCCGTCATCTCACTCGGTGGCATCGCCCTGTCGCGCTCGGTGCGCGTCGGCGGCTACGAGATGGACGAAGCGATCACGCGCTACCTGCGCGGCGGAGTACTCGTTGGCGATCGGCTCGCAGACGGCCGAGGCGATCAAGATCGCGATCGGATCGGCGATCGACGCTTCGTGCCCGAAGAGACGAGCGAGGTGCGCGGGCGCCACCTGATCACCGGCCTTCCGACCCAAATCCACCTCCGCAGCGAGGAGGTGCGCGCCGCGATTCGAGGGCCCGCTGCGCGAGATCGTCGACGCGATCAAGGACACGCTCGAGCAAACCCCGCCCGAGCTGACGGGGGACATCGCGCGCGACGGCATCCTGCTCGCCGGCGGCGGCGCCCTGCTTCGTGGCTTCCCAGAGCTCGTCGCTGCGCAGACCGGTATACCGGTCCTCCTCGCGACATCGCCGCTGACGTGCGTCGTCACCGGCTCGGGCCAAGCGCTCGATCACTTCGACCAGCTCAGCCGTCGAGGCGGTGCGCGGCGTGCGGGTCTTTGGCGAAGCGGCACACCTGGGTGAGCCGGGCGCGCCAGCGACAGCCCGGCTGGGAGATGCGCGAGCTGGCCTAATGCGGGGCAGGTGCACCGAGAAGCGCCGCCGCCGCGCCGAGCGCACCGGCGGAGAGCAGGGTCAGGACGATGCTGCGGCGCAGCGCGAACAGAGCAATGGCTGCGGCGGCGAGCACGACGTACTGCCAGGCCTCCTGTAAGGCGGCGGCGAGTGGGACCGCTGAGCCCACGATCGCCCCGATCGCGGACGGACCGGCCCCGTTCAAAAACGCCTGGGCGCGCAGGTTGGCACGTAGGCGGCCGAAGCGCTCGGCTCCGAGCAGAATGAACGAGAACGAAGGGGCAAATGCGATCACTGCGGCCAGCAATCCACCACCTATCCCGGCGGCGGCGTAGCCGACGACCGCAACCGTCTGCACGAGCGGCCCGGGGGTCACTTGGCCGAGGGCCACGGCGTCCAGGAACTGGCCGGCGCTCATCCAGTGGTAGTGGTTGACCGCTTCGGCCTGCATCAGCGGAACGATCACGAACCCCCCGCCGTAGGACAACGCCCCCACCTTGAACGCGACCCATGCCAGTGCCAGCAGACCCCCGGTCGTGGCCCCTGCTAGCGCTGCCAGCGGCCACGCGTAGCCGGAGAGCGCGCGAGCGTCGCTATCGCTCCCGTGCTGCCAGGCCACCTCGAGCACTCCGCAGGCAAGCAGTACCAGCACCAGCCACGGGCCGATCGTCGCGGCCGAGACTCCACCGGCAATGGCATAGAGGAGCCAACGCACGTGAGCGGGAGAGCGCCGCCAACTCGCAGGCAGCAGGCTCACTCCGGCGCGCACGGCCACAGCGGCAACCGCCGCCCCTGCGCCAGTGCCTGCACCACGCACCCAAGCTGGCGGCGAGGCCGCGAGGAACACGACCGCGAGCGCCAGGATCAGGGCCAGACCGGGGAGGATGAATGCCGCGCCACCCGCAAGCGCGCCGGCAGGGCCGGCCACGCGCCAGGCGCAGAAGATTGCCAGCTGCGTCGACGCCGGACCCGGAAGCAGGTTGCACGCGGCAATCGCGTCCTCAAACTCATCTTGGCTTAGAAACCGTCCGAAAACTCTTGGCGGGCGGCAGGAGTTATGTAAAGCAGTCTTGAAGCGGCAAGGCACACCACCCGTCGAAAGGAGTGTGCCTTGCCTGCCGCTGAGCGTAGCTGCGCTTGCCCGCTGCCAACGATCTGGGAGCTCCCGGATGACCTCTGGGAAGAGATCGAGCCGATCCTCGAGTGCTTCTATCCGCCCGCGCCGACAGGACGTCCACGCGCTGATCTGCGCGGCGTGCTGGATGGGATCATCTTCCGCTTGCGTTCGGGCTGCCAATGGGAGCGGCTGCCGGAGCGCTTCGGCCCTCGCTCGACCGTCCACGGGTGGTTCCAGCGCTTCGCCCAGGACGGCGTGCTGGAGGAGATCTGGGCTTACCTCGTGCGGGAGTGCGAGGAGCTCGGGGAGGTCCATTGGGAGTGGCAGGCCGTCGACGGTGTCATGGGCAAGAGCCGCTTCGGCGGGGAGAAGACCGGCGCGAATCCGACTGATAGAGCCAAGATGGGCACCAAGAAGAGCATCCAGGTCGAGCAGCACGGCGGCCCGCTCGCCGTCGTGATCGCAGGCGCGAACGTCAACGATCACAAGCTGCTTGAGGAGACGATCAACGCGGTTGTGATCGCACGCCCAGACGCCACGAAGCTCACCCAGCAGCTGTGCCTGGACAAGGGCTATGACAACCCGACCGGCGACGCTGCGTGCGCTACCGGCGGCTACGTGCCGCACATCCGCCGCATCGGCGAGGAGAAGAAGGACAGCTGGGGCGAGAAGACCCAGCCCGCCCGCCGCTGGGTTGTCGAGCGCACGATCGCCTGGCTACAACGCTGCCGCGCCCTGCTCATCCGCTACGACAAGAAGCCGACCAACTACCTCGGCCTCATCCAACTCGCCTGCGCCCTGCTCTGGTACCGCCGACGCCACCAACGACTCCAACCCGCCTGAAGAGTTTTCGGACAGTTTCTTATCCAGCTATGGCGCTGCACGCACAGCTCGCGCAGCAGCGCGATCTGTGCAGGCGGGCCGCCGAAGCCGATGCAGCCAAGCCGCCCCCACTCGTGCGCTATCTGTGCGAGCGAAGGTTTCAGCGACTCGCCTGGCGGCATCGCGGCAGCGTACGCGGTCGGCGCGAGGTGCCCGGCAGTGCCGGTTTTGCCGCGCGGGCTCGGCGCGCGTCAGGCGACGGGCGCGATCTTGCCTATGTCGTGGAACTCCGCGGTGTGGGTCAGGGTCGCGATCCGCTTCTAATCTCGCCACCGGCTAACGTGCTGCTTGGCGCTCAGCTTCCGTTGGGAGATGGCGCGATCTCGCCGCGGCCGGCCTGTTGCAGGTCTGCCGGCAGGGGCGCGTCGGCGGCGCGCGCGAGGACGGTCAGGCCGATGCGCCAGCGGATGATCGCGGCGCGCTGGGCTGCCTGCGTGTTGGGCGGGTTGGTGAGTTCGCCGTCGGCGAGGCCGGCAACGAGCGCACTCAGGTAGGCGTCCTCGAAGACGTAGGTGTTGGCGTAGGGGGCGTTGAGAGCGCGCAGCTGGGCGGTTGGCGGATCGACTGCCGCGATATCGACTGCGTAGGCCGCAAACCGCTCCTCTAGCTGGCCCATACGCCGGGCGGCCTCGCCGGGTGCGATGCGTCGGTCGTGAAAGGCGTCGAGGATCGGATCGGCTCCTTCCAGTAGCCGGTTGACGGCGAGCCTGATCGGCTCGACCTCGCCCAAATAGCGCTCGATCGCTGCCCGTTGCGCACGTCGCGTTGTGGCCGCCGACCCGGTCTGGCCAGCACATCCGCAGAGTGCGACCGCACACAAACAACCGGCGGCCAGCGCGCGCGGGTGGCCTGTCACACCCACGAGCGCTGCGCCGCGCATCCGCCGCGGGCTCAGTAGCCGTAGCCGCCGCCGCTCGAGGATTTCGACGAGCTACTCGTGCTCGGCGCCGTGCTGGTGGGGCTGGTCGTGACGGCGCTCCAGATGCCCACGTCTTTGATGCCCTGCCCATTGGTTTCACCGGCCTGGTGGTCCCCCGTGAACGTGTACAGCGGCGTGCCCTTGTAGGTGACCTGCATCGTCCCTTCAGGGCGCTTCACGCTCCCGAGCGAGCCGACGCCGCTGGGAGTGCCGCTGGCCGGCGCGATCAGCGGGTGCCAGATACCGATACAGGCAGCGCTCATGCAGATGAACTTGCCGTTGACCTCACCGCTGAGGTGATACAGCGTCATTCCCTGGCTGTTGACGAGGATCGTGCCGAGCGAGTTCGAGGCGGTCTTCACGAGAGCACCTGACGAGCTGCTGCTTGTCTGTGAGGCGGGCTGTGTGCTGGCGGCCGCACTGGTCGTGTTGGTGCTCGTGGAGCTGCTGCCGCAGGCGGCAAGCAACAGCGACGCGGCAAGCGCCGGTATGGACAGCTTCAGTAGATGGCGCATGTGTTCACTCCCATGGATAAGTCGGGGCACCGCACGGACGCGTGAGCCTCCTGTACTTGGGGAAGACTCCGCGCAGGCGTGTTCCCTTCCGGCGGGACGGTCTCAGTTCGTCGTCGCCGTCGGGGACGCCGTCGTGCTCGATGTCGTCGGCGTGGCCGGCTAGCCTTCGTGCAAGAAGTTCAGCGTGTTTTCGCCGTCATCGACGAAGTAGACGCCCTTGCCTTCTGGGGCTAGGGCCAGGCCGAATAGCGATCCGGCTCCGGTCTTTTTGTCGGCGGTCTGCACGGCCACCTGCTGACCGGCGGGTGTAGTTTCGACCATGTTGCCATCACCACCGTTGCTCGTGATGATGTTGCCGTTCGGTGCGAGCACCATGCCGAGCGGTTCCTTGAGGTGGCCGCCTTCGGTGAGGACCGTGCCGCCTTTCGCGGCAGGCGTCGTGCGCGTCATTGCTTCGGGGATCGCGAGGATCTTGCTGTCCTCGGTCGAGGCCACATACAGCGTCCCGTTAGAGGCGAGTGCGAGCCCGGTCGGGCCGAGCACGAGGGCTTCCGCTGAATCGATCCAGGGGATGCCGTCGGCGATCACCGTTTCGTTCAGCACCGTTGGTGTCTGGTGTTCGCCGGATTCCAGTTCGATCCGCAGCACGGTCGAGTTGTCGATCGTGTGGATTCCCTTCGCGGCGCCGCCGTTGAGCGCGTTGCTGACGAACAGGCTTGTCTTGGAGCCTTCGCTCTTAGCGGTCGAGTCCCAAGGACCCTGGATGTTCTTGCTGGCGATCGTCTCGACCGCCTTGCCGTCGCTGTCGAGCACGATCAGACATCCATACGTCGCCGTCGCCGTCTTGCCGTTGGTGGTTGGCAGGCTGCCCACGACGACATAGCCGCCCGGCAGGATGTTCAACGCTGTCGTCAGCCCGACGCCGCCTGGGCAAGGGCCGGGGAGCGTCTTTGCATCGATCGTCGCAAACAGCGAGACCTTCCCGGCGCTCGAGACCTGCACGATCGTCGTGCCCGTGCCCTGACCGCTTTCCTTTGCACCTTCCTTGGCGTTGAAGTTGCTGATCAGCATCTGGCCCGCCTGGAGCTTGCCCACGCTGGTGGGAACGAAAACGATGCCGTAGGGATTCACGTCGCCGTTGGCCGGGACCGTCGTGGCGACCTTGCTGACGCTGGTGAACTTGGCCAGGAACGGGCCGGAGCTTGGCGTCGATGCAGCAGGCGTACTCGTGCTCGCTACGGAGGCGCTGGACGAGCTGCCGGTGCTACTGGAGCTGCCGCAGCCGGCGAGGGCGAGCGCAACACCAGCTAGAGCAAGGATCGACGTTCTAGGCACTGGGATGTCTCCTGTGGATCGGAATCGGACGAAACGGTTTCCTGGTCACGGCCGCCGCCCCGACGGAGATCTTGCGAGCCCTTCGTCGGCTGTGCGGCAGCGATCAACGCGCGGCGGCATTTCGCGCGCTTCCCGTATGACGCCGCCGTCGCGGGTTCCTTCCCGGCGAGCCGCCGCCTCGCGTTGCTCAAAGAGCCAAAACATCGCTGTCTATCTCGTCTTCGCGGCCGAGCTGTCCGCCTGCTCGGTCGGCGCCCGAGCTCATCCTGGCCGGGGGCGCTTCAGTCGATGAATGACCTGATGTCCTTGACGAGCTTGTCCTCGATCTCGATGTTCCACGCGGACTCGGCCAGGTCCACGACGAGGAACAGGTCGGAGATGAGCAGCGTCTCGATCGCAGCCACCCCGAGGTGTTGGAGCCACTTGCCAATGCCGATGCGGACGGTGAAGTCGGCTGGACTTCCCGTGATCGTGATAGTCATCGCACGGTCTGCGTCGATGACCCCGGCCAGCCAACCGCCCTTGCGGGCCTGGATGACCACGCCGTCTGCGCTGGGCGCCGAGGTCTGGACCGTGAAGCTGTCGGCCTTCAGGTACTCCTCGATGTGGGACTGCAGGGCCTTCAGGTCCGTGCCCTTGTCCTGAAAGTGCTCCTGTTTGTCTCCGATCATGACGGCCTCCTTGGGGGTTTCGTCGCTGGGTCGTCTGCCCAGCGAGCTGCATGCTGGGACGTAGTGCTCGATTACAGAGTATGTCCTACGGACGTACTCGATAGCCACTGAGGGGGGGTCCAGTCCCCCTCAGGGTCGGTGGTTTGCCCCACCTCGATCAGATGACCGTCGGGATCGCGGATGTAGCAACGGATCTCGTACTGGTGCTGCTTCGGCGGCGTCAGGAATTGAGCGCCCCGAGCGCTCCATTCGGCATACACGGCCTCGATGTCTCTGACCCGGATATTGAGGAAACTGCTGACCCGGTCGGGCTCGGGTGGCGTCTCCAGGGTCACCGCCGGCTTGTCGTCGGTCGGGCCTCCCCCGATATTGATGATGATCCAGCTGTTGGATAGTGCGACATAGGTTGGCTCCCCGGAGAAGACCACCCTGCCGCCGAGCACTTCCGTGTAGAAGCGCCGGGAACGCTCTACATCATCTGAAACGATGAAATGAGCCAAGACCAGCTCGTCGTCGATGGTGCTCATGCTTACCTCCGTCTCTGGAATTCGCCGCTACGGTCACGCGTTGCACCGCGCATCGCGGCTTGTGTGTGCTAGAGCTCGAACCGAAGCGCCTTGCCGACGAGCGCGAGTGCCTTGAAAACGCCGCTCATGGGTCCGGTCGGGCGAGTCCAATCGGGATACTCCTCGAACAGCATCACCGCGTAGATCGCGGACCGCGGCTCCTTCGGCGGCAGCCGCTTGACCTTGCCCTCGCCGATCAACTTCTGCATGTGACGAAAGAACGCCTCCGACCTCCCTGCGGGCCGGATCCGGATGACAACCTTCGCCGTCTCATCGGCCCGGTTGCGAAACGTATGCGGCACGCCGGGTGGGACGGTCGCCGTCGCGCCGGGACGCAACGTCGTCCACTGCCCATCTTTGAAGACATCGAAGGACCCCTCGATCACCTCGAAGCTCTCCTCGCTCTTCGGATGCAGATGAGGGGGAGCCCCCGGCATCCGAGGATCGAACCAAACCGTCGATTCGAACACCTCCCCGGAGGTGTCCTCGGTGCTCCGCGTGATCTCCCACCGCTCGCCCATCCCAGGATGGAAATCGAGTTGACTGTCAGCCTCTGTCGCTGCGGCACTATCAGGCATTCCACGGCTCCTCTCTAGCTCGCCGGTCCTACATCCTCAATAGTCTCGCTCAGCTTGCGAATGACCGGCGCTGATCGCCCATTGGGCGGCGAAAGCCCGTTCGTATGCGGGCCGCGCTTCGCCGCGGGCAACATAGGCGGCCAGTTTCGGAAACTCGTCCAGTAGGCCCGAAGGTCTAAGCCTGAGCAGCACCGACACCATTATGAGGTCGCCCGCGCTGAAGTCCCCATCGAGCCAGTCGGCATCGCCCAAGCGGGCAGAAAGTTGAACCAGTCGATCGCGAATGCGGTCTCTGACCAGAGGCAGGCGCTCTGAGGTTGTCCCGTAGTTCGTAGAAGTTTGTAGTGGCGGTCCCTTTCGCCTCGTCCGGTCCCGTTGGGACCTTGGCGAGTGCGAAATCAGTCCATCGAGACGAAGGGAACCGCCATGAAGACCGTAATGCAGGAGCAGGACAGTCGCCCCGAGGAGCTGCCGCTGCGGGTGCAGCAGGCGCTCGGGGAGCTGGTCGGGGCAGCGAAGGAGGGGCTGCTCGCGCTCAGCGTGGGCGTCGGGCTGGGCGTGCTGAGCGAGATGATGGAGGCCGAGCTCGACGAGGTCGTCGGTCCCAAGCACGCGACCGTGAAGGAGCGCACCGCTGTTCGTCACGGCCAAGAGGACGGCGCGGTCACGCTCGGTGGCCGGCGGGTCGCGGTGAAGCATCCCCGGGCTCGCACGCCCGGCGGGGAGCACGAGGTTCCGCTCCAGACCTATGCGTATTTCGCTGACCGTGACCCGCTGACGAAGGTGGTGTTGGAGGGGATGCTGGCTGGTGTTTCCACGCGCAGGTTCGCGAGGACCCGTGAGCCTGTCGGCGAGACGGTGGCCGGGGCGGAGCGCTCCACGTCGAAGTCGACGGTCAGCCGCGAGTTCGTCGCGCGCACCGGCGAGCATCTCGCCGCGCTGATGGCGCGTCCACTGTCTGATGTGCGCCTGGCGGCGTTGATGCTCGACGGGATCGAGCTGAAGGGCCGCTGCTGCGTCGTGGCCTTGGGCGTGAGCACCGAGGGGGTCAAGATCCCGCTCGGGCTCTGGGATGGCTCCACGGAGAACAAGACCGTCACTGTCCATCTGCTCGCCGACCTGGTCGAGCGGGGGCTTGATGTCGAGCAGGGGGTTCTGGTCGTCCTGGACGGCGGGAAGGCCCTCAGGGCCGCCGTAAACGAGGTCTTCGGGCCCGTCCCGGTGCAGCGGTGTGTTCGCCACAAGGAACGCAACGTGCTCGATCATCTCCCCGAACGTGACCGGCCGTCCGTGAAGACGAGGCTCAGGAAGGCGTGGGCGTCAGAGAACTATCAGCAAGCCCTCGACGGGCTGCAGCTGCTCGCCGGCGAGCTTGAGCGCTCCCACCCCGGTGCCGCCGCATCCCTGCGAGAGGGCGTGGAGGAGACGCTGACCCTGACCCGTCTCGGGGTGCGCGGCAAGCTCAGGACAACGCTCCAGAGCACGAACCCGATCGAGTCGATGATCGGCACCGTCCGGCAAACGAGCCGCAACGTCAAGCGCTGGCAAAACGGTGACATGTGCTTGCGGTGGACGGCCGCCGGGATGCTCGAGGCCGAGTCCCAGTTCCGCAAGATCATGGGCTACAGCGACCTCGCCAAGCTCGCCCTCGCCGTCGAAGCCGACCTCGCCGCTCAGCGCACGCCGATTTACACCACGAGCAGCCAGGACGCCCGGATACCCGTCACCGTGTAACCATCACACCGGGAACCGCCACCGCGAACTTCCACGGCGAACGGGACAACCTCGGCGCTCTTCGGCCCATGGCTTGTCACCCTCCACGAACCTGGCGGTCACGAGTTCGAGGATCGGCGGCTCCACGGTGTTGAGCGCGGCGAACATCCAGGTGATTGCCTGCGCCCGCGCATTGGCATCGTCCGAGAACAGTCCCGCATGGTGCTCGGCGATGTGGAAGACGATCGCGCCTGTCTCGAACAGGACAAGATCGCCGTCCTCATAGGTCGGAATCAGGCCGAAAGGATGAAGGCGCAGATGCGCAGGTTCCTTCTTCGCGCGGAACGAGACAAGGCGAACCTCGTAGGGCTGGCCCACCTCTTCAAGCGCCCAGCGAACGCGCGTATCGCGCGCCAGGCCCTTGCCGCCATCGGGCGACCGCTCAAAGGCGGTGATGACGATGGTCATCGTGAGACGCCCCTCGGGTTCACGTCCGTGGCGTCATCCACGTCGGTCACGAAGTCGTCCGACTGCTCGGCGGCACGGGCGAGGGACAGGAACAGAGAGGCCGCAACTTTGCGCATCGAACGATCTTCGCGTTTGGCAGTCAAATCATATACACAGGGACTCGGCCCACTTTGGAAACTCATCGCTGCCTGGAGCAGGCGTAAACGCCTTAGCGTCCAGTCGCTGAATCAACGAGGAGCGTGCCAAAGATAGCTATTTGTAGGTCTCCTATTCGGTGCTCACTCGCCCCAACCCTCAAAGGGGCTGGGGTGTCCCTCAAATTCGGAAAAGTACTGGCGAAAGTGGGTGCATCGTCCGTCCATCGCGTCCAGCCGTGCGATGAAGCATCCGGCGAGCGTTTCCTCCGGCTCTCCATCACGGTTGGACATTGCGGTCCAGAACTCGGCTGCGACCCGATCTCCGTCGACGATCGGCTTGCCCATGCGGACGCGAACGGTGCCCGCTTCGGCTTGCTCCCGCCGGATGTAGCGTTCCATCGCCTCCCGTCCGACGACGGTCTCGTTGACGGGGTGCTCCACATAGACCACGTCGTCCTTGAACAGGTCAACGAAACCGTCGAAATCCCAACTCCCCCACGTTCTGCCATAGCCCTCGACGAACGCCGTCGCCATCTCGCGACTAACTGTCACGGCCGCTCGCTCGGCGTCACAGGTCGGGAGCTCTGCTGCGACATCTCAGCTCTCACGTCCCAGGGCATCGAGGGCCTTTTCGCGGTCGCGGAATATCTCGACGCGCACGATCTTTGCAAATCGGACGGTATAGACGTAGGCGAACAGTCCGCCGACCTCTGCGCCGCTGGCCCGTCCACGCCCGTGATGTCTCGCAACCACGAACACCCGCTCACCCACGCTCCGAAGCTCCTCGACCTCGAACCGATAGTCGTCGGCAAACGACCTGAACCATTCCGCGAACCATTTGCCCACCGCCTCTCGGCCAACGTACGTTCCGGCTGCCGTCGGTATAGCGTCCGGGACAACGACCAGGATCACGTTTTGATCGAAGGCGTCCAGGGCCGTCGCGAAGTCACGCCGGCTGGCGGCTCCGAACAATCCCCGCACTATGTTCTCCTGCGACATCGAGGACTCCTCGGGCATCGTCCGTGAGTATCCCCGACCGCTGGTTTCGGATCTAGGCGAGCGTGTGACGGGCCTGGCCCCGCGCTACCCCGCTGGACGAAACGCGATCGTCAGCGACGACCACACGACCACGTCAACGCTCTTGCTCTTGCGGCGGAGTAGGCATAAACGCCTTAGCGTCCAGCCGCTGACTCAACGAGGAACGTGCCAGAGATGGCTATTTGTACGTGCCAGAGATGGCTATTTGTAGGTCTTATGGGCGCGATAGGTTCAGTTGGGGCGCAGATAGGCCCGGAACACGGGGCATCTCAGACGCCTTGCTACCCGATTGCTACCCGAAGATCGGCTCTGGCCGCGCTCTTGCTACCCCGGTCCTCCGGCAAAGACCTCCGAGAACACCCCTAGAGCACTATCGGGGCCTATACGGGGCAGCGACGGCGCGGAAGGCGACGGGAACACCCCTGGAACATTATCGGGGCCTATACGGGGCAGCGACGGCGCGGAAGGCGTCAGAGGCGGCGACGAGGCCCGATTCTCCACACCTTCCCGACCGATTGGGCGGCTTCGGAAGCCCGGAAAAACCCGCGTACAAGGCATTGCAACGATTCTTGCGCCTTTTGATGCAG
Source organism: uncultured Solirubrobacteraceae bacterium (assembly GCA_963722435.1). Classification (GTDB taxonomy): domain Bacteria; phylum Actinomycetota; class Thermoleophilia; order Solirubrobacterales; family Solirubrobacteraceae; genus Palsa-744. The sequence continues at coordinate 1,485,567 of CAVRKZ010000002.1, forward strand.
CGGTGGAGACACTCGTGATACTGATGATTTCATGGACATCACCAACAGTGTTTATAGCGACGGTACGACTGCTGTTCGTGATGTCTACGCGCCGGAGCCGTGGATGACGAAGCGGCAACTTGCCAACCACCTAAGTATGTCGGTGCGTTGGATTGAGATGCGCGTGCGCGAGGGGATGCCAATGGTGCACTTCGGCAACCGGGCGAGGTTCAGAGCGAGCCAGGTAGAAGATTGGATAAGCAAGCAAGCGACAGGAGCACGACAATGAGTGTCATCAAGAGGCCTGGGCCGAAAGGCGTCCGCTGGGGCGTGAAGATCAAGGTAAAGGGACGGCAGCGCTGGGTTGGGACGTACGACACTAAGAACGAGGCTAAGCGGGTTGAGCGCGAAGAATTGCTCAAAATGGTGCAGCCGTCAGCGAGCGACGCCACCTGCGACAGCTTCCCGAAGAAGTGGCTTGAACTTAAGCCACGGGCGAGGGCTGCCACCAATGATCTAAACCGCACAGCATTGAAGAAGTTCTCTGAAGATTTCAAGGGCGTGCGCCTGCTTGACGTGAAGCCGATGCAAGCCGAGGAATGGGCACTCAACAACAAATGGCGGGTGCAAGCGGTACGGGCGATGTTCAACGATGCGATCAAGATGGAATGCTGCGAGCGCAACCCGTTCGCAAATCTCGGGCACCCTAAGAGTCGGGGACGACGGGACATAGACGTACTAAGCGCCGATGAGGTGCAGCGCCTGGCAGATTGTGCGGTTGAGGTTTGGGGTGAGGGGCTGGGCAAAGAGTTGAAGGCAATGATTTTGTTTGCCGCCTACACGGGCCTTCGCCGTGGCGAGTGTTCCGCACTGGAATGGAGCGACGTTGACTTCGCCTCTAAAAAGGTCTCCGTGAGTAAGACCGTCTCCAACGACAAGGAAATCCTCCTGCCGAAGAACGACAAAGCCAGAACGGTCGTGCTGCCTCCAATCGCGGAGGAAGCCTTGCGGGACATGACGCCCCACCTTCACCGTGGCCTAATGTTTGCGCCGCCGTCTGGAAGGTTCTTTACCAAGAGCAGTTGGCATTATTACTGGAACCCTATACGCGTCAAGTTTGGGAAGCCCGATTACGACTTCCACGAGCTGCGCCATTATTGCGCTACGTGGCTCGTCTATGTGATGGGTATAAGCCCGCGTCACGCCGCAAAGCAACTCGGACAGGCCGACGCAAGGCTTATTGAAACGCTGTATGGGCATCCAAACGAGAACGACGAGTTGTCAGAGATAGAGGCGGCATTGTGGCCTGCCACGACGAAGGATGTGACCTCATTGGGTGAGTACCGTGAGCAGCATGAACAGTCAGACGAGACAGCCGGTTAGTCTTGCGACAGTGCGAGGGACAGACCAGCTAGTTATTGACTTTTTTGCAAGTGGTGGTAAAATCAAAACCGTTCACGTGACTAGCGGCAAACCGCGAGTGAGTAGCGTAACTAAGCGAGGAAAGAAAATCGCTAGAACGTACGTAAAAACTTGACACCTGCCCGCCGGGAGGCGTATAACTAGTACGTAATGATTAAGTTACGACTAGCGGGTGTTGAAGTGTTAAGTGTTGTGGAGTTGCCAGCGAAGGACCCATATCCAGTAACGCAAATCGCAACTCTGCATCAGCGCGAGACGGGAGACGTGTTTAGGCTCGCGTGTTCCCCTGAGGTCGCCGGGGCGCTGAGGATGGCAGAGGGTCCCGTGACCGTTGACGTGGTAACCCGGCAGGTTGAACTTGCCGGAAAGGGTCGCGCCTTCAAGCTCCGGGTTGTCGGCGTGGTTGGGTCGGGGGAGGCACCTTGAACACTCCACCCGACCTTGGCGCGGTGGAGCGTCGCCTAGTCACCACCTTCAAAGAGAAGGCGGTAGACCCACGGGGCGACGCTCTACTACGCCGCGAGTGCGGCGACGTAGCACTTCTGCCCGAGGCGAGCAGGATCATCGCGCAGATGGTCGCCGTAGGGCTGCTGCGAGACCTAGCGAAAGTCTTGGGTGAGGTGAGGAGCGCTTACCACCCGGCTCCGGGCGAGCCGGAGCCAGACTGGGCGCATGTTGCGCGCGCGGTCGCTTTTATTGCGATGCGTAAGGCCTGGATTGCGACTAACGCAGCGATGAAAACGCAAGACGCCGCTTTTTCAGCGCAAAACGCCGCTTTGTCGGAGGCGGCGGAGGAGGAGGCATAAAGGCGTCGCTCCGCGCTCGCATCCTCCACGGGCGGACACGTAGGGCAGCGCCTCCGCCCCCAGGCCAGCTCACCGCGGCAGACCGGCGAGGGCGTAGCGCGGCAGCGCGAAGCCCGAGCGGGCTGCCAGCGGTGGGCCGGTCGCATCGGCGCTCCAAGCGCCGCCGGAGGCCGTGGGTGGAGTAGGCTTCAGCGTGGACAAGTTCCACCGCCATGAAACGCCCTATCTTGGTCTTTGCGCTGCTGCTTCTGCTCGCCGTCGCAGGTCACGGCACGGCGTTCGCGGAAAACTCCTCCGAAGCGCCGCTCAGCTATCCGCTTAGCGTCCACGTCAAACCGATGCACAGCGGTGCGTTCTTGCGTTATCCCGGCTTCACGGCACTAGAAATCAACGGCGAACCGTACTGGCATCAAACCGCTGTCGTGCGGGTCAAAGGCAAAGCCATCCGACCGATAGAACCGGACAAAGGCAGCACGGCTGACGAATGGGTCGAGTATGCGTGGTCCTGCAAGCGTCCCGGCATCGTGTATGCGTGGGTGGTCACGGTTACGGGACCAACCGGACAGACGGAAACAGAGAGCGGCCACTTCACCGGCGCGAGCTTGTGGTGGTGCAAGCACGGATGGAGGGCGGCTTCCCAAGCCGAAATCCGCAAACTAGATCACCAAAGCGAACGCGAAGAACGCGAACGCGAGACACGCGAACGTCGCGAAGTTGAAGCGGTCGAACGCTACGAACGAAACTGCCGAGCGATAGGCGGGGAAGTCGGGCACATCGAAACGTCGGCGGGTTCGCAGGTCGTCTGCCACAGCAAGACGGGCGGCATTATTCCGGTCCCAAACTAGCTACCCTGCTGCCATGTACTTCGCGACGGTCAGCGCCTACGGCGCGAGCGTATGGTGGCCTACGTCGGGAGCGTCCTCAGCCATCCTCAGGCAGACGCACCAGATGTCTCCTCCCTACTTCGCCCACGAGCATCCCCATGAAGCGCACGGGGGGCCGCTCGATGCGTTCTCCGGGACGGCTCTAGCCGCGCTCACGGCAGGCGTTGCGATGCGCGAGCGGTTCTGGTTCGTCATCAAACCCGCCCTTTAGGTCGGTACCTACCCACGCAGTCCCAGCCCCCTTTGGATTTGCTACCCACGAGCAGCGCCCTTGCTACCTTCTTGCTACATGGAGAGTCGTTCGGGGTCTTCGCGGTGGTGCGCGGTCATGCGCGGTTGTGCGCCCAAAATCCCTGCTAATCAGCTAGTTCTTGCGCTCTCGTGCGATGTGCTGCGTTCCAGCCAAACCAATGGGCGCGGCGGGTTTCGAACCTGCGACCTCTCGCGTGTGAAAAAGGACCGCACTCGGGCCCTGCTGGCACAGTTATGCCTGGAAATCAGCACTATCTGGTCGCTTCGTGAGAACCCGGAAACCGGCTGAATTGGGCTCATTTCAGGGGGGTTTAGGCCAACGAGCGGCTCCAGTGGCCTTAACGTCTGGGGTTTACTCGAGCGCGTAGCCGAGGGTGGTGTAGGTCTTCAGGCGCTTGGCGAACATGCGCCGCAGCACGGGTACCTCGGCGTCGACGTAGTCGTAGACGAGCGCGTCGTGCTTGCCGGGATGCGGGCGGTGCAGACGTCCGGCGTATTGCACGACGGTTCCCTTCCAAGCGATCGGCATCGCGAGCAGGAGAGTGTCAAGACGGGCGTCGTCGAAGCCCTCGCCGATGTAGCGGCCGGTGGCGAGCACCACGCGCGCGGTGTCCGCATCGGTGGTAGCGAGCTGCTCGATTGCGGCTCTTCGCTGGCGGGGGCGCATGTCGCCGTGCAGCTCGATCAATGCCGGGATGTGTTCTCGCAGGCGAACCGCGAGCTGCTGCAGGTGCTCGCGTCGCTCGGTCAGGACAATCGGCGAGCGTCCTTCGGTCGTCAGCTTGATCGTGTCTCGGGCAATCAAATCGGCGCGCAGCTCGTCTGCGGCGAGTGCACCATAGATCTCCTGGATGCCGGCTTCGGTTGGCAGCACGGCCGGGTCAAAGCTTGTCTGGCGGCGGACGATTCGCAGTCTCAGCTCGGGTCCTGAGCTGGTTGCATGCCGGTCAATCTCGTGGCGGATCGGGCCGCACTGCATCGCGATGATCGGGTGATGTCCGTCGCGCCGATACGGGGTCGCCGTGAGGCCTGTGACGTAACGCGCGGGAGCGGACTGCAGTACCTGCTCGGCGGTTACCGCCGGAACGTGATGGCACTCGTCGACCACGATGTGCCCGTAGCCAGCGAGCAGCTCCTGCAGGTTCTCCCGACGCCCGAGGCTCTGCAGGGTCGCGACATCCAGGCGACCCTTCGGCTTGTTCTTGCCCGCGCCGATGATGCCGATGTCTTTGACATCGAGATCGAGGAATTGGGTCAGCCGCAGGACCCATTGCTCAAGTAGTGGCTTGCTGTGTACCACGACGAGCGTCGAGCGTCCGCGGGCCGCGATCACGTTCGCCGCGATCACGGTCTTGCCCATCCCTGGAGGTGCGCACAGCACCCCGAGCTCGTGCGCGAGCATCTCGCGCGCGGCGGCGGCCTGGTCGTCGCGCAGCTCGCCGGTGAACGACGTTTCGAGCCCGGCCCCGTCGCTGCGCTCATCCGCCAGGTCCAGCTTGACGTCAAGGCCGTCGAGCATCTCCTGCAACGGTGCGAGGGTGCCGCGGGGAAGGACGAGGAAGTCTCCCTGTTGTTCGAAGCACGCGATCACGCGCGGTGTGCGCGCCGTGGAGATCCGAAGCCGCTGGCGTTCAAGGAATAGGGGGTTGGAGAACGTCGCGAGCCTGCGCATCCCGTCCAGCAGCGCGGCGGGCAGCCCATCGGTTTGCATGTACAAGCGCTGTGCGAGTGTTGCGGTCAGGGCGTCCGGCATCGCCGCCGCCGCGAGTCGGCTGGAGAGCGACCGGGCGGCGCGCCATGGCGCCTGTCGGTCGACATTCTCCCCGGCAGCGCCCAGAACCTGGCCGGCGGCATCGGCCTCGTCAACCAGGCCGTCCAGGCGACTGGGCTCGATCCGTGGAACTGACTCCAGGTATGACCACTGGTCCTCGTGGGGCTCGAGCTGATCGTCGAGGAACATAGAGTTGCCACGCTTGCGAGCCTCGTGTTGCAGGGGCAGCGCGATGAGGTTCCCGAAGCCGCCCCGCGGGAGCGTGTCCTGGCCCGGGAACAGACGGTCGTAGGAGGCCATGCTCAGCGTTGAGCAGCGCCCCATCGCCTCCGTCAGCAGCATCAGCCCGAACCGCCGGGCCAGCGCGGCCGAAACCGGAGCCGTGAAGAAGAACCACAGGTGCGCGCCGTCCCCCGAGCGCGAGCGCTCGACCGCCGGGGGCACACCCAGCTCGCGGCACACCTCGCGCAGCGCCGCGACATCGGCCTGCCAGGCGCCGCCGTCGAGGTCGATGGCGAGCAGCCAGCACGTGTCGTCGGCGAGCAGCGGATAGACACCTATCACCTGCCTGCCCTGCAGGTGTGCAACCAACTCCGAGTCCGTGGGCGGCAGGAACGCCTGATGCGAGCATTCCCCGCACTTCACGCGCGGCTTGGCGCACACCCCCTGGGCCCACTCGTTCGAGCAGCGCGGCGCCCACCCACTGCGCCCCTTCCCCGGTTTCTCCCAACGACGCGGAAACACATCGTCCCGACCCCGGAACAGACTCGCGAAGAGCGCCACCTTGCGAACCGGTGACCAAGGAGCATCTCCCTCGTCGGCTCGCTCGGTTTCCGTGTCGACTACCGCGGCCCGTTCGCGCGCGACGCGCAGCTCTGAGATCCGCCTTCGTGCTTCGTCGCTCAGCCGCTCGAGCTCGGCGAGCCTCGTCTCCTCAGCGGCGATTGAGGCATCGAGCTCTGCCTCTCGGAGCATCATCCGATTCTCCAGCCACGACCGGCGGGATTGCGAGCTGCCTGGCAGGTGTCGCAGTCGAGCGCTGGCGCATCACTTCGTACTGGAGGGTGCGTCCACGCAGTGCTCCACCTGCGCGGCCGGGCCAGCGGATCATTGACGAGTCGCGCGCAAAGCGGGGATCGCCTGGGCAGTAGGGGTCACGCTGGCCCGGGCCGTCACGGCGAGTCGCCTCTAGGCATTCGTCCCGGTCTTCATCACGGGGGTAGTCCGGGTCTCTTATGAGCTACTAGAGCTACCGCTGAGGTGTCGAATGAGCGGATGTTCGCGGGCCATGAATATGGCCTGACTGTGTCATCCTTGTAACCATGGACATCGACGTAGTCGCCACTCCTGAAGACACCCTATTGGACCTGCTGGACCGATCACGGCGGCGCAACGTGCCGATCCGCAGATCGTTCCTGCAGATCCCCGGTCCGCCGAAGCAGCCTGGTCCGCTCGCGGGGTTCGTCGAGGGTCGCAGGCCGGTGGCGCTCGACCTCTGGCTCCTGCTGCATGCCGGTGCGTCATCAGATCCGTGGGACGTCCGCCAGCCGGCGATGAGCTGGGCGCGGATGCTCGACCTCCCGCAGACGCTGAGCTCCGAGACGACGATATCGCGCAACTGGACCTGGCTCGAGCGGCAGGGCCTCGTTCGCAGTGAGCGCGACCACCGCGTGCGCAAGGTCTTCCTGCTCATGGAGGACGGGTCCCGGCGCCCATTCAGCCGTCCGACCGGAACGCAGCGGGGCTTCTTCAAACTCCCGTATGCCTACTTCACGCAGCGCTGGCACAAGGAGCTCAAGCTACCGGGGAAAGCGACCTTGCTGATCTGTCTCGCGCAGTCGCCGACGTTCACGCTGCCGACCGAGCACGCGTCCGGCTGGTACGGGGTCTCGGCCGACACGCTGCAGCGGGGCTTGGACGAGCTGCGCGAGCTCGAGCTGTTGAAGGTGTGGACCCGCGCGAAGAAGGCTCCGCGAACACGGCTGGGGTACACGGTCGAGAACCACTACGCGCTGCAGGGGCCGTTCGTTCGCGCTCCGATCGAGAGCGCCGCGAGTGCGAAGGCCGCAAGCGCGTGACCGGACGGGACGTGGGGAGGGTGGACTTTGGCGCAGCAATCGCTGAGGCGCTCGTCGATCCAGCGCCGACATGGCTCACGCTGCCGTCGGGCCCGGCGCAGGTGCCCGGCGAGCTGGGTGCCCTCCTCGACGACTTCGACGCCGGCGATCGCCCCGCGGCCGTCGCGGCCAGTGCTTGGCTGCGGGCCGAGGCGTTCGGCTCGCACGCTACGTCCCGCACGCGGCTGCTGATCGCCGATCAGCGCCTGGCCGGCTTCTATTCGCTCGCGTCGGCGCAGGTGGAGCTGAGCCAGCGTGATCGCGGTCGCCTCGGCGTTGATCCCGTGCGCGTTCCAGCCGCACTCGTCACGTGGATCGCGAAGGACAAGCGGGCGGGCATCGACGGCAAGGAGCTGCTTCTGCATGCCACTGCGACGGCCCGGCGAGCCGCCGAGCTACAGGCGACGTCCGTGCTCGTCGTCGACCCCTATGATGAGGCAACCGCGAGGATGTGGCGCGAGCGCTTCGGTTTCAGGCCCTCGTCCGAATCTCGCACACCTAAGCGCCTGTGGCTGCCGCTGCAGCCGGTCGACTAGCTGTTTCGAGCGTGTCGCTCGACGTCGGCGAGGTAGGCGTCAGCCTCCGCCACAAAGGCCCGAACACGCGGATCACGGCGGGCCTCGTCGAACTCCTCGGCATCCACGACGGCCACGATCTCCTCGCGCAGATCCCGCTGCTGGCCTTTGCTGTGGGTGTCGAGTATCGAAGCCATCATCAATCTTGTCGGCAGCATGCCGCTCAGGGTTTACGTCCCAAACGATAGACGCTACACACGACCCAATCAACCGCTGGCTTTGCTTCCGTGCGGTTCAGCGAGCCGTTGTTTGCCGCCGTTGTCGGTTCTGCCGTCCACTCGGAAGCGATTCGCCGTGCCGTTGCGCACCCGCGGCGGCTGCAAGCTGGTCGGCACGTCGGACCACCGCGAGTCTCAAGAGTCGCGGCATCCGAGCTTGGCGCTGACGCGACGATCTCGAGGCCGGTTGAGCGGCCGAACATACCCCTGCTTTCCGCGCATGCCGGGCCGGTCTTAGCCGGCGCCGTGATGCTCGTCGCCGTGCGAAAACAGGTCTTGCCAGGCATCGCTATCGCCTGCGCGGGGTCGGAGCCAGCAGACCTAGCTCGCGGGCGCGCTTCACGGTTTCCGCTCGCGTGTGGACGCCGAGCTTGGCGTATATGTGGCGCGTGTGGGTCCTGATCGTGTTGACGGACACGAATAGCTCGGAGGCGATCTCAGGCGCGGGGAGGTTGGTCGGCAGGTAGCGGAGCACGCGGAGCTCGCTCTCTGAGAGTGGCTCCAGCAGCGGCTCCGCTTGTCCGGTTCGTGACGGCGGTGTTCGTCCCGACAGGAGGTCGCCGATGTCTGAGATAAGCGAGGCGTGAGCGGTGCGAAGGCGAACGTGGCGTTCGAGCAGATCGGCCGCCGGGAAGAACAGGAACGGCAGCAGCACACCGCTGGGCTCGGCCTGATTCAGTGCGCGTTCAAGGACACGCGAGGCGCCGCCAGGATCACGGAGGGCGTCGAGCGCGATCGCATCGAGCAGCAGCGCCTGAATCGTCCACCGGGGGTCGAACGACGTCGGGCCATCATTGAGGATCGGCGCGAGCGCCGCCGAGGCGTCCTGCGGCTCATCCTGCGCCAAGTGAAGCGCTGCCCGCACGACCCGGATTTGAAGCGAGTCGAGGGTCTCGTCATCCATCTGCGCGAGTGCATCCTGCACCCGCCTGGTCTCGCCGATCGCTACCCGCGCGACGAGCCCGTGGGCGCGCAGGTACGGTGCGAAGGTGTGGGTTGCGAGCAGTGACTCCGCGTGGTCAGCCGCGCGAAACGCCGCCAGCGCCTCCTCGTTGCGTCCGCGGCCCCGCTCGAGCAGCGCTCGGTTGGTGTGCAATATCACGGCATCCGTTGGGTCGGCGTCCGCTCCCAGTGCATCCTCGGCCTGTTCGATCCACTGCTCGGCTTCCGAAAGGCGCCCTCGCCATAGCGTGAGCGTGCCGAGCGCCGCGAACGCAACACCGGCGAATGTCTCCTTGGCCCAGCCGTGGGCATGCGCGAGCTCGACCGCTTGCCGGCTTCGCTCCTCCGCCAGAGGGATCGCCAAACGCGACGGGGACAGGGCGAGGGTCGCAAGATGTGCGTGCGCGCCGAGCTCGATGTATGGCCGCTTGATCCGTCGCGCGAGCGCAAGCGCCTGTTCGAGGTAGCGCTCGGCGTCCTCACGGCGCCCTGTCCAGATCCCGGCCATACCGAGGTTGAGCAGCGTCATCGCGCGCGCGTCGTCAGCTAATCCAGTCGGCATAAGGTCAGGCTCAGCGGAAAACAGTCGCTCGGCTTCCTCGGCGACGGCCGTCACGTCGTTGTGGGCTCGCGCGAGCACCACGCGAGCTCCTATGAGCCTGACCTGGAAACGTCCGCGGCGATCTTCGGGGACCGACTCCGACTGACGCTCGGCGAGCGTGGATACCGCTCTGCCTCCTCGAGCGAACCGTCCGTCAGCTCGACCGAGCCAGCGACGTGCGCCAGCTCGGCATTCTCTTCGGCCATCCCGGCGGGGAATGCGCTCAGCAGCTCGCGCGCGGACGCCCAGTCGCCGTCGAGAAAGATGCCGAACCAGTGGTCTGCCAGTAGGCGAGCCGCCCACTCCCAGTTCTCCGCCGCCTGGGCGTGGCGAATCGCCTCGACCGCATAACCGTGTTCGGCGAACCAGTCGGCGGCGACAGCATGCAGTTGCGGCAGCTCATCCGGCGCGGTTCGGCGCAACTCGAGCGCGAGCAGGTCCGCGAACAGGCGGTGACAGCGAAACCACGTGCGCTGCGGATCGACCGCCACCACAAACGCACCTACCTCTTCGAGCTCTGCGAGGATCCGCTCGGACCCGACACTTCGGTCAGCCGGTCGGCCAGCTGACCATTGATTCGCTCGAGGATCGACGTTCGCAGTAGCAGCCTGGTGACGTCCTCGGGCTGGCGATCGAGTATCTCGGCGAGCAGGTACTCGGCGACCGTTCGCTCGCTGCCGGAGAAATCGGCTGCGAACCGCTCCGGGTCCGCGTTCCCAGCCAGCGACAGTGCGGCGAGCCTCAGCCCGGCCGCCCAGCCCTCCGTTCGCGTGACCAGCGACTCCAGCGCATGATCCGACAGCCGCACGCTCACGGCTTCGAAAAGGGCTCGTGCCTCCTCCACGGTGAACCGCAGATCCTCCAACCGGATCTCTGTGAGCTCGCCCTGCAGCCGCAACCGATGCAGCCCGACATGGGGGTCGCTGCGCCCCAACAGCACGAACCGAAGCTGCGCCGGCGCCGCCATCAGGAGAGACGCAAGCGGCTCGAGGGCCTCGCCCGCCGGGAGCTCGTGCAGATCATCGATGGCCACCCAGAGCGGCTCCTCGAGGGTGCCCAGATCCTCGATCAGCCACTCGACGACGCTCCAGCCGTCGAGATCCGGGGACGCGCTCACCGCCCGCACCCGGTCGGCGCCGTCGGCGGTGCCGCGGACGCGTCGAGCAGCGATAGCCAAACCGTTGCGGATCGCGTGCCTCCCCGCCAACCGACACCCACGCGGTTCGCTCACCCACGTCGGCATCGGTGATCCATGACCGCAAGAGGACGCTCTTCCCGCTACCCGCAGGCGCCGACACAACCGTCACCCGCTCGGCGGCCGACAACACGTCGTACAGGTTCCGTCGCGCGACAAGCCCTCCCCCACGCGGGTCAGCGAACTGCGCGATCACGTCAACTCCGTTCCAAGCTACGGTCATGGGCGCTGACGCGGGCTGCCGCGGGCGCGGCCAGTCGGTCCAGCCAGTCGCTGAGCAGCTGCCGCTCTGCTGGCGACAGGTCGCCGGGTGCCTCGGCTAGCAATGCGCGCAGCGCGACGGCGTGCACCGCGACCCGTTCAGCCGTCGGTGACGGGTCGGGTCCTCGGTTTCGGGCCTCGGCGGAGGCCGGAACGGTGATGGCGGTGAGTATCGCCTCGCGCATGGTCTCGGAGAGCCGCGGGTCGCGTTCCTCTGGCGGGGTGGCGGCGAGGGTCAGCGTGACGCCGGTACCCGCGGCGTGGATCAGGATGTCGCGCGAGCAACAGCGACACGGAGCCGCCCGGCCTCGGCGATGCGGGCGACGAGCCCCTGCAGCACCGCAACGCCTTCGTGGATCGTTGACACGGACGCAGCGACGGACGGGGCGCTGCTGTACAGCATGGCGAACGCGTCGGGGTGGGCAACGCCGAACGCGATGTGGAGATCCCACCCGCGCCGCAGGTCCTCGACCGGGTCGTTCGTAAGTGCGCGGGTGGCCTGTTCGCGCACGTGGACAGCGAGCGTCTCGCGAGCGACCACGTCGAGCAGTCCCTGGATGTCGCCGAACTGTCGATAGATCGTGGGCGGTTGCACCCCGGCGGCGGCGCCCACCGCTCGCGTGGTGACCGCCCTGCGTCCGCCGGTCGCGAGCAGTTCGGCTGCGGCGCGCACTATGCGGGTTCGAGCGTCCCCCCGCTGGTCCTCCACCGGCATCGGCGGAAACAGTATCGCGTTAGCGATGTTACGGCCGATCCATCTCGATGTCGTTCCTCGTTGGCACGATCGAAGTCGTCGGCCCGCTCGCGACCGAGATCAACGGCCTCACCGGCGCGTCTGAGCTGTATGGCCGCCTTCGACATCGACTAGGCGGGTTGCTGACAGCGATTTCATCAAATTGTTGTGACGGGCAGTCACCAACCGCGCCGCGAACCTGCTCGCATGTCAGCAGCAACAACAGCAGGTGCAGCAGCAAATACAGCAGAAAACGGAACAATGGCCCGCTCGGAAGCAGTCCGTTCAGCAGCAATTCACCGAGCTCGAGTCCGTTCAGTTCCACTCCAACGAATTCCGCAAGTTCAGCGAGCGCCCAGCTGCTCCGACCACACCGCCGCCGTCCCAGTAAGTAGGCGAATCTAGATAAACATCTCTTCGTCGCTGGTGGCTCGATCCACCGTCGGCCGATTGCCGCGCGCCATGGCGCCCAGCGCCGCCCGAATGCCTGCCGCCAGTCCGTTGATCTCACGCAACGGCCGCATGATGCCGTCGTGGACCACGGCACCGTCTCGTGCGCGCGGCTCAGAGTGTCATCCAGCACCAGCTCCACGCGCTCCATCTGCACTTTGGCGCGCACGGCCGCGTCGCCCACCACGTCCTCCACAATGGCCAACTGGCGCTTGGTGGAATCCAAAATATCGTTGGTCCGGGTGCGTGATCTCGGTGATCTGCCGCCCACTCTGCTCCACGGTCGAAGTCGCTGGCCAGTTCTCGACCAAGACTCTCCACCTTCGGCACGAGGGGATTGATTTTCTCCTGCATCGCCTTGGTGGTTTTATACATCCCGGCCAGCATGCCCGCCTGGATACACAGCGCGATAGCGGAGATGATGACGAAGGCCGTCATCACGTAAAGCAGAGTGGTCTCGTTCATGATCAACCTCCGGCGGAACTTAGATGTGTTCCACGAATCGTTCGGCGCGTGGTGCTCACCGCTTCGCGATAGGCTTGCTTGCCGGCTTCCACCGCCGCCACCAGGTTATCGCGCTGGCGCGTGACCGTGGACTTGCCGCGTTCGATCGCGTCCGTCGCCTGGTCGCCGCAACTCATAGTCCGCCGCTTCAGGTATTCCTTGCCTTCATCAGCTTTGGAGCGTAGCAGATCCCTGGTCTCGGGCCCGGATTTGGGAGCAAACAGCAGCCCCGCCGCGACTCCCAGCCCCAACCCCAGAAAAAAGTACGAAAACTTGTTGTCGTCGTCCATTGTTAGCCGTCCTTTCTTTCCAATAAGTTCAGACTCTCCTCTACAATAGCAGTCTCGAATCTGTTAGTGTTCCATTGTGATGGCGAAACGACCGCCACAACCGTTAGATCGCGAAAAGCTCCTAAACGTTGCACTACGCGCACTGGGTGGGCGCGCGCATTCCTCGGGAGAGCTGCGTGAGAAACTTCGCCGCCGCGCGCAAAACCACGAGGACGTGGACGCGGTCCTGGCGAAACTGAAGGAAGCCGGCTACCTGAACGACCGGCATTTCGCCGAGAACTACGCATCCGCTCGCCTTCAGAATCAAGGCCTGGGAAAGATGCGGGTCTTGCGGGACCTGCGCCAGCGGCGCGTGGCGCCCAAGCTGGCCGAACAAGTGACCGAGCAGACTTACCAGAAGACCAATGAAGCCGATCTGATCGAGGAATTTCTGCGCCGCAAGTATCGCGGCAAACAGCTCGGCGCGTTTCTCAGCGAGGAAAAGAATCTGGCCGCGGCGTTTCGCCGCCTGCGCTATGCGGGATTCTCAGCCGGGCAGTCGATTCGCGTGTTGAAGCGCTTTGCGAGCCAGCCGGAAGTGCTGGACGCGCTGGAGGGGGATGAATCCGAGGAACGGGAGAGCTAACGGCTGGCGACGGCGGCAGTAGGGAAAGTAATCAGAGAGAAGTGCGAAGCCATGCGCGCGAGGAAGCTGTCGCGCTCCGATACGCTGACCCACTTCAGCATGGACGATTCGCCGTCCTCGGAGAAAAAGCCGACGCCGCCGCGGCTGATGCGGCTGTCCATCCAGGAGCTGATCAACTGGCCGTTGACGGAAGTGAGGAAGCGATTCGCCGCGCACGCTGACGCGAACTCGGTAATCGACGCCGCGCTCGAGTGTGAGGGGCAAGCGGCAGCTCCACGCGCTCGCGCTCCCGGCCATCCAGCACCACGAAACGAACCAGGCCGGCATTGGGCAGCGGCCCGGGACGGGTCATCACCAGTTTGGTGGCGTAGTAATTGTGAAGATCGGCGGCGCGAAACGCCCAGTCCATGCTCTTGTGATCGATCTGTCCCAGGAACTCCAGCTCATAGTTGGAAAGCGAGGTGGAAGGCTTCCAAAGCCGCAAGGATGCCGGACGAACTTGGCCGGCTTCCACGCTCCAATCCGAGCCGAGCGATCTGAAGACCCTCCCAACCGCTGAGACCCGGCGTGAAAATCGTCGCGCAAGGTTCCGGAGGTCTTGCTTTGAATCAGATTGCCGATCAATCTGTCCAAAACCGCCCTGATTGGGGTGCGGATTGGTATCCGGCAGCGGTGAGATCGCCTTGGGCGCCGGTGGAATTCGATGGGCAATTGCGAAAACGCCAGCACCAGAACCACGACGGCGACCCCCACAAAAATGGTGGTCGCCCAATCCGGCCCGCCGCTCCGGATTTATCCTCCGGGTTTGGCAACCAATGACGCGTGCTTCTCAAAGCCATACAAATCTTCAGCTTCCCGCAGGGCGCGGGCAGACTTGGTGGCATATTTCTCGCGATGGTCGTTGGAACAAAAATGCGGGTCCCTCAGCCTGCGCAGAGGACCGATATTCTTCCGGCAATACAAGCAGCCCGTAGGACTGGCGGTCACGATGACCCAGTGTAGCAATCAGGCCGGTCCCAATGAAATGTACTAAGGCAAAGAATACAAGTGAGATGGGAGTTCGTGCTGACGGGACTAAGGAAACGACCTTAGAGGTTCTCGTACTCGCGCCAAAATGACGTGAACATGAAGCCATGTAATCACTCGTATGCTGGATTAAGGTATTCAACGGATGCTGACCTCCACCCGATGTCTTCCTGCGCTGCGTTGGGCTGGGCTGCTTGTTGTTGACTGCTTGTGGGCGGGATTGGGCGACCGGCCCGGGCCGGAGCGGACGGAAACGCGAAGCATCGAACTGGACAAATCCGAAGAAGTTCGGGTGGATTTGAAGATGGGGGCGGGAGAGCTGCGGGTTCGCGGGGGAGCGGACAAGTTGATGGAGGGCAGGTTTACCTATAATCGCCTGCGCCTGCGGCCGGAAGTTATCCTATAACGCCGGCGGCTTTCGTGGGCATCTGGTGGTGGAGGAGCCTAGCCACGTCGGGTCGGCATCGCACAGGTATGCCTGGGACTTGCGACTTCAACAACCAGAAGCCGTTGGACCTGGACGTGCACTGCGGCGCCGGGCGAATCCCGGCTGGATCTGGGAGAACTGGCGCTGCGGCGGGTGAACGTCGAGATGGGCGTCGGCGAGCTGAAAATGGATTTGCGGGGCACGCCTAAGAACGACTACTCGGTGACCATTCGCGGGGGCGTAGGCGAGGCGACGGTTTATCTTCCGGGAACGGCGTTGGGATTGAGGCCGATGTGAAAGGCGGCATCGGGGACATTCACGCGCCGGGCCTGGAAAAGCGGGACGGCCGGTATGTCAACGATTCCTTGGCCACGCCAAGACCACGGTGCATCTGGACATCCAGGGCGGAATCGGGGCCATCAATCTGATCGCGAACTGAGACCACTCGCCTCGAAGACGCGTCCGGTAGAACTACCAGGACTAAACGATTGGGCCGTTCTGACGATAGTTCGCGTGAATGGTTTTCCTCCCAGGTCTTGCTGTGCTTTGCCGCGCTGGCTGTGGATCCTGATCCGCACGGACGTACCCGGCGACAGGTCATCGCACGGCGGCCGAAGGCGTTTGACGGCGAGGCGGCCGGAGACCTGTTTGAGACAGCGCCCATCGGGTACATGGAAATCGACCGGAAGGGATCGTCCGGCGCGTGAACCGCATGGAATGCAAGCTGCGCGGGCGCGACCAGAGAGCGATGCTGGGCGTGCATTGCGCCGACCTGATCCCCGAGATGGAGCGCGACACGGTACCGCGAACAGATCAAGCGCAAGATGGAGGGCCACACCGCGCTGGTGACCTATCAGCGCGAGTATGTGCATGACAGCGGGCGCAAGATCACGGTGGAAGTTCATGAGCAATTGCTGAAGCACAGCGATGGCGCGATCGCCGGGATGCGGATGGCGTCCATCGACGTCACCGAGCGCAAGAACAGCGAAGATGCGGCCTATCAAAACGCCACCGAACTGCGGGCGCTGTTTCAGGCTTTCCCGGATCTGTTCCTGCGGCTGGACAAGAACGAAACAGTGTTGGATGCCAAGGGCGGCCAGAGCTCCGGACTCGTTCCTGAGCGCGGACAAGTTTCACGGGCCGGAATCTGCAGGACCTGTTGCCGGCCGAGCGTGCTGGCGCAGGTTCGCGAACGCGCAGGAAAGAGTCCGCAACAGCCAACGCCATGGAGATGGTGGAGTTCGCCGATTCGCGGACCGGCTGGGCGAGAGGATTTATGAGATGCGACTGCTGCCGCTCAACTGGGACCAATGGATCGCGGTGGTTCGCAACATCACGGCGCGCAAAGCCAGCGAGCAGCGGCTCAAGGAGTACGCGCAGGAGCTGGAGCAAAAGAACGAAGAACTGGAAAAGGCGCTGACGCGGCTCGGGAAGCCACGCGGATGAAGAGCCGGTTTTTGGCAAACATGAGCCACGAGATCCGCACGCCCATGAATGGCGTGCTGGGGATGACGGACTTTCTGCTGGGACCAGCTCTGAGTCCGGAGCAGCAGGAATATGCCGAGTCGATCAAGCGTTCGGCGGATTCGCTGCTGTCGTTGATCAACGACATTCTGGATCTCTCGCGCATCGAAGCAGGGAAGCTGCGCCTGGACCAGGTGGACTTTTCGCTCGCAAGCGACCATCGCGGAGACAACTTCGATGTTCGCCCTGCAGGCCGCGGCCAAGGGTCTTGGAGTTTATATCCACGATCGCGCCCGGCGTGCCGGAGGCAGCGGTGGGCGATCCGGGCGGCTGCGGCAGGTGCTGACGAATTTGCTGGCCAACGCCATCAAGTTCACCGAGCGAGGCACGGTGGGGCTGAAGGCGGAGGTCGCGAGCCAGACGGGCGATGCAATCCGATTGCGGTTCATCGGTGCACGATACGCGGCATCGGGATTCCAGCGGAGCGAGCAGGGCGGCTGTTCGACACCTTCACCCAAGTGGACGAATCGAACACCCGCAAATACGGGGGTACTGGGCTGGGGCTGGCGATTTCGAAGCAGTTGGTGGAGCTGTTGGGCGGCGAGATCGGGTTGGAGAGCGAACCGGGAAGGGAAGCAGGTTCTGGTTCACGGCCACCTTCGGCAAGTCGACCAAGCCGCAAGCGGCTACCGACGCCTGTGCGCCAAACGGCGCCGCCGCCGTGTAACAGCGGCAAAATCGCAGACCGCGACGGCGCAGCACGCGGCCACGGCCGCCCAAACGTGCTGCCCACGCCTGAGAGTCCATGCGGATTCTGCTGGCCGAAGATAACGAGATCAACCAGCGGATTACGCTGCGGTTGCTGCAAAAGCTTGGCCTGGCGGCCGACGCGGTGGTGAACGGGCGCGAGGCGGTGGAAGCGCTCGAAAAGCGCAAGTACGATCTGGTGCTCATGGACTGCCAGATGCCGGACATGGACGGCTTCGAGGCCACGGCCGTGATCCGCAGCCGCGAAGGCGAGAGCCGCCACCAGACCATCTGCGCGCTGACGGCCAACGCCATGGATGGGGACCGGGAGCGCTGTCTGGCCGCGGGCATGGACGATTACATCAGCAAGCCGGTAGGATTGGAGAAGCTGCGCGAGGCGCTGGATCGTTGGATTCCCGGTGTCGCGCGCGACAGCTTAGACCTGCAGGCCGACCGAGCGCATCAGATCCAGAGCGTTGCTTCGCTCCACTACGCCAGGCTGAGCCGGTAATCGAAATGCAGTTGGCCGTTCTCGAGCGTGTCGGCGAAGTGAACATTGATGGCGCGGCCGGGCAAGAGCGTCGGCGATATGGGCCAGCGCGAGATCGTGCGTGGTGATCAGCCCCAGGGCGCCGCGGTCGATGAGAGCTTCGACGATGGCGGCGGCGCCGATCTGCGCGGTCGTGCGAGTTGGTGCCGCTCAGCAATTCATCCAGCAAGAACAGAACCGGGCGCGGAGCCGCTGGTGAGTGCGACGATTTCGCGCAGACGCGTGATCTCGGCATAGAAGCGGGAACGGCCGTCCTGCAGCGAATCCAGCACGCGAATCGAAGCGCCCAGGCTCAGCGGCGAAATTTTGAGGCGCGCGGCGCGCACCGGAGCGCCGGCCCACGCCAGCACGGTGTTGATCCCGATGGTGCGCAGCAGGGTGCTCTTACCGGACATGTTGGAGCCGCTGACGATCCAGAGCCGGGTCTCGCCGCCTAGCCGCACGTCGTTGCGGATGGAATGGGCTTCGGGCATCAGCGGATGCGCCAGTGCTTCGGCTTCGAACCAGCCGCCTGCGATGTCGGCCAAGTCCGGAAAAACATCGGCGGGATGCTCGTAGCTGTAGCCCGCCAGCGAGCAGAGCGCTTCGAATTCTCCAGCAGTGTCGATCCATTCGCGGATGTGGCGGCCTGAGGAACGGCGCCATCGCTCGATTGCCATGGCCACTTGCGCGGTCCACAGCAAAGCAAAGGCGATGGGCTGGAAGACTTTGTTTTCCTGTCCAGTCGAGACGGGCACCCAGCCGGCCGAGGTGGGCGATCTTGAACGGATGCGCTCGGTTGGTTTCCATGCTTCAATCGCGCATGCAGTTGTTGAAGCAGCGGCGCGCGGAAAGTTTCGTTCTCCAGGCGCTCGAGGAGCTCCGCCAGCAAAACCAGGTCGTGCGACGGCGAATCCACTGCATGGGTGACGCGCGACGTTTGCAGTGCCGAGAAAGAACGCGTAGCCCATTTCGGCGAAGAGTACGGCGAGGAAGGGCGTCCGGGTGAAGACGCCCGCCATGTAGAGGCCGAACGAAATCACAATCGCCGCACCGAACGCAGGTGCGATATAGCGCGCTCCGGCGGGGAATCGGACTTCCGGCGCTTCGCCCCAGCGGGCGGCGGCGTCGGGATCGAGTCCCGAGCGGACGGTGGCGCCGAGCACAGCCAGATCCTCGCGCAGATCGAGCATCGCGCGAAGTTCGCTGAACGGCTTCGTGCCGGGCGTCGACTTCCTCTTTGGATGCAGGCGCCAGCAGCCAGCCTGCCAGAAAATCTTCACCGGCGCGCGTCCGAGCGGTGGACAGCAGCTCAAACAGCGAGCCTTTGCCGAACAGATCGAGATCTTCGGAATAGACGTGGCTGGGGTTGCGAAAACGCTCGCCGGTTTCGCCCGTGCCGATCCAGCGGTCTTCCAGGCGCGCCAAGCCGCGCTCGTAGAACTGGATGGCGCGTTGGGAGCGCTCCAGCCGTTCCACGATGCGCGCGTGTACCACAACCAACGCCGCAAAGACGGCCACCGGGAGCAGCAGCCACCATACCGAAATCCAGACTTCTCCAAAGACGAAGAAAGCCGCCAGCACGGCTGCGAATCCGGCGGCCAGGCGCGCATTGCCGATGCGGCGGAACTGCTTTTCCAGGCGCTCGGATGCCAGGCGGCGCTCTCGCGATGCGCGCCTGGTACTCTTCCAAAGGATTCACAATGTTAGGCTAACAGCAGTGGGCATGGACGAGGAACCGATTCGTATTCCCGTCACCGACGTTTTTGATCTGCACACCGTTCCAGCGCGCGAAGTGAGAGCCGGTGGTGGAAAACTATCTGGAAGAGGCGCATCGGATGGGGTTCCGCGCCTTGCGGATCATCCACGGCCGGGGGATTGGGGTGCAGCGCGAGATGGTGCGGTCCATTCTGGAGTAAAACGCCTTTCGTTGCAAGCTTTTCGGATGCTCCGGCGGAGGCGGGCGGCTGGGGCGCGACCGTAGTGACCTTGCGGGAGCCGTGAGCATATGGGCTCAAATAATTGGAACCTTTCGAGGCCGGCGCGGAGAATACTTATCAAAGGCCGATGCGGATCGCCGCAATCAACTAATGCTGGAATCCCCGTCCCATAGTGATGGCGATCTGCTTCGGCTGCTGTCAGGCGGCGACGAAAAGGCTTTCTCGAGTTTTACCGCAAGCATCAAGGCGTGGTGTATCGATTCGCGCTGCAGATGAGCGGGAAAGCGGAAATTGCCGAAGAGGTGACGCAGGACGTATTCATGGTGGTGATGAAGTCGGCCGAGCGATATGACAGCGAGCGAGGCTCGGTGGCGGCGTTTCTGTATGGGATCGCGCGGAATTTCGTGCTGCGGGCCTTGGAGCGGGAGAGACCTTATATGACCGGTGCTGGACGATCCGACAGCGAGTATCGGCCGGCTGACGGCCGAACAGGATCTTCGGGCGAGCTGGCGCAGAACGAACGTCTTGAAACGCTGCGGAAGGCGGTGCTGGCGCTGCCGCCGGCTTATCGCGAAGTGGTGGTGCTGTGCGATCTGCACGAACGAGATTATGCCGAAGCGGCGAGCGCACTGGGATGCGCGATTGGAACCGTGCGGTCGCGGCTGCATCGGGCCCGGGCGCTGCTGGCGGAAAAGATGCGGGCGAGCGAGAGGTGTGCGGTATGAACGAAAACAATCGCGAGCTATTGGAAGGGTTGCGGGCGCTGGCGGCGGATGGGCCGCGCGAAGCGCCGGGTCGCATCGAAGAGCGGCTCAAGTGCGGAATTTCGGAGGCAGAACCGGCGTCGCCGCCTGCTGACCTGGGTGCCTGCGTCCAGCGTTGCGGCTGCCGCTGGAATCGCGCTGTTGTTGTGGGTTCGAAGCGAGGCGCCGAGACCGGCTCCGCTGACAGGCTGATGCGGCGGCGCACGCTATTGCTCCTGTCGCCGAGGAAGAGAGCCGACGGCTTTTATCCATTGCCTGAGGCCGAAGCGTTGCCCGCCGTGGAGAACGCGATGGTGGTCCGGGTTCAGTTGCCGGTTTCGTCATTGCAGTTGATGGGAGTTCCAGTCGGCGAAGAGCGCGCGGATTCGAGCGTTGCAAGCGGAGCTGTTGCTGGGACAGGATGGTTTGGCGCGCGGTGTGCGCCTGGTGCAATAATTTCGTATTGTGGAGGAACGATTATGGTTCGCAGATTGTCATTATTTCATTGCCGCTGGATTGGCGGCTGCCAGCTTGTTTGCGCAGGGGCCGGGACCGGCGGATCGGGCGGCGGCGATTTCGCCTTGGTGCGGGCGGAGTTCGGCGTCTCCAACAAAGTTGTGCAAGGCGCGCCTTATTCGGCGCAGGCGGTGACGCAGTTCACGCAGACGCTGGCGAACGGCGATCATATTCAGCGGACCACCACGGCTTCCATGGCGCGCGACAGCCAGGGGCGGACGCGCATGGACCGGTCGATCTCGGCGCGTCGGCGCTCTTTCGGCGACGGCGGGCGGGCAGGCCCGCGCGATAATGATCCACGATCCGGTGGCCGGCATGAGCTATGCGCTGGATCCAGCGAGCCAGACAGCGCGGTCGATGCAGATACCCGCGGCGCGGACGGCTCAGCCGACGCCGCACGCACGCCGGCGCGAACTCGGCAGCGGCGAAGACGGAGGACCTGGGCACGCAGGTGATCCAAGGCGTCAGCGCGCAGGGCAAGCGAGTGACACGCGCGATTCCCGCGGGTAAAGAAGGCAACGAGAAGGAAATCGATATTGTTACCGAGACCTGGTATTCGCCGGACCTCCAAGTGGTGGTGATGAGCAAGACCAGCGATCCGCGCTTCGGCGAGTCCGTGTATCAGTTGAACGCCATCAGCGCGGACGGAGCCGGATCCGGCGCTGTTCGCCGTGCCATCCGATTACACGGTGACAGCAGGGCCAGCGCGATGATGCGGCGGGGCGCGGTAGCCCGCCAATAGGCGCAAGCTATACTACGGTTAGTTGCGCTCCATTATTTGTTCCGTCATGCTCTGCTTCTTGGCGTGCCTTCGCGCTCGCGGCTGCGCCTCCAACGATCGATGCCGCGCTTGATTCGCTCTCCGCGCTGCATGAGTTTCGCGAAGTAGCGCTCTCCCCGGATCACGCGCGAGTGGCGTGGATTGAAACGTCGCCCGGCAAGGCGGAGAATGATCGCCCAAGTGTCTCCGTCTACCTCAAAGATCTGCGCGATCTCGAGCTCGCTGGCGGCCAAGCGCGTCGGCGATCCGGCGCCCATGGTGCAAGGGCTGGCATGGTCGCAGGATGGCAGGCTCGCATTTCTCTCCGATGCCGAATCGCATGGCCAGATGCAGTTGTACGTGGTGGACAAGCCGGGGCGCGGCAAGCCTCGCAAGATCGGAAATTTTGAAGGCTACGTGGCCGATCCGCATTGGTCGCCCGACGGCAAGAGCATCGCGGTGCTCTGATCGAAGGCATCACCCGCGTGCCCGGACCAACCGAGGCCACGGCGCCGGAATCGGGCGTCATCGCATCGAAGACCGTGGAGCAGCGCCTGGCGATCGTGAACGTGGCGACAGGGGTGGCGCGATCCATTTCGCCCGCGGACATGTACGTGTACGAGTTCGACTGGTCGCCCGACAGCAAGAATTTGGCTTACCTGGCCGCGCCCGGCGATGGCGACGACAACTGGTACATCGCGGAGCTGTATGCGATCGACGCGGAGTCGGGCGCGGTGCGGCATATTTTGAAGCCGGCCATGCAGGCGGCGAACGTGCGATGGTCGCCGGATGGCAAGACGATCGCATTTATCGGCGGACTGATGAGCGACGAAGGGGTGATCGGCGGCGACATTTATGCGGTGCCGGCCGAGGGCGGCGCGCCGCGCGACCTGACCGAGAATCGAAAGTCGTCGCCAAATTGGTTCCAGTGGTCGCCGTCGTCGAAGCAGATTCTGATGGGCGAGAACGTGGCCGGCGATCTCGGCGATTTCGACGCTGGATCTGGCGTCGGGCAGCACGGAAACATTGTGGAAAGGCGCCGAGAGCGGGCGGTTTTCGGGCGACGCCACCACGAGCGCGGTGGTTCGCAATTCGTGGAGCTCAGCCTCCGGAAGTGTGGGCGGGACGCTACCGGGAAGTGGCAACAGATCACGCATTCCAACGATCGCAGCCTGGCGTTCACGATCCCCAACGCGCGTGGGGAGAGGCGAAGAGCATCGAGTGGAAGAACGGCGGCTTGGACGTGCAAGGCTGGCTGATTCTTCCGCAGCCGTACGATCCGGCGAAGCGCTATCCGATGCTGGTGGATGGTGCACGGCGGGCCGGCGTCGGTGGTTCGCGCCAGTTGGCCGCGTGCCGGGGCTGCCGCTGCAACTGTTTTCCGAACAAGGCTACTTCGTCTTCATGCCGAATCCGCGCGGCAGTTATGGGCAGGGCGAAGAGTTTACGCGCGCCAATGTGCAGGATTTCGGGCACGGCGATCTGGAGGATATTCTGGCCGGCGTGGATGCGGTGGTGAAGAGCTATCCGGTGGACGACAAGCGCGTCGGCATCGGGGGCTGGAGCTACGGCGGCTACATGACCATGTGGACCGTCACGCAGACGCATCGCTTTCGCGCGGCATTCGCGGGCGCGGGCATCGCGAACTGGCAGAGCTATTACGGCGAGAACGGGATCGATCAGTGGATGATTCCGTATTTCGGCGCATCGGTGTATGACGATCCGGCGGTGTACGCGAAAAGCTCGCCGATCAATTTCATCAAGAACGTCCAGACGCCGACGCTGGTGATGGTGGGCGATCGCGATGCCGAATGCCCGCCGCCGCAATCCTACGAGTTCTGGCATGCGTTGAAGACGCTGGGAGTGAAGACGGAGTTCGTGCTGTATCCCGGCGAAGGGCACGGGTTCCACGATCCGCAGCACATTCGCGACCGGTTCGAGCGGGTGTTGCGGTGGTTTAACGAGAACATGCCGGCACGTAGAACCGCGACCGTGAGGGAGTCGGTAGCTGTCAGAGCAGATGGTGATGGTGGTGCTTTTTCTCAGTTCCTTGACGATGTCGCCCACTTCCTGCGAGCGGGAGCGGTCGGCGATCAGCAGCGCGTCGGGGGTATCGACGATCACCAGATCCTTCACGCCCAGCAGCGCGACCAGCTTGCCTTCGGCGTCCACGTAATTGCCCGAACTGGAGCGCGCCAGAGCTTCGCCCGGAAGACATTGCCGTTCTCGTCGCGTCGCCAGCAGCTCGTAGACCGCGTTCCAGCTTCCGACATCGTTCCAGCCGAAATCGTCGGTGGCGAAGCCGACCACATGCGGCGATTTCTCGAGCACCGCGTAATCGATCGAGATGTTCTCGCAGTGCGGGAACGCCTCCTTCAGCTTCGAGGCGAAGTGGCGATTGGCGAATGTCGGGCAGGCTGGCGAGCAGCGTCGCGGTCTTCGGGCAGGTATTCGCGCAGCGCGTCCAGCAGCACCGACGTCTTCCAGAAGAACATTCCCGCGTTCCAATAG
This sequence comes from uncultured Solirubrobacteraceae bacterium, assembly GCA_963722435.1. GTDB lineage: Bacteria > Actinomycetota > Thermoleophilia > Solirubrobacterales > Solirubrobacteraceae > Palsa-744. Next base: position 1,509,855 of record CAVRKZ010000002.1, read on the forward strand.
AAGTTGCCGGCCTTGACGTAGCGGCGCGCGGTTTTCAGATCCGGCTTCTCGCGAAAGCGCCGCACCGGGACGGGCTCGCGCGATCCGGCCTGCACGTTCTTCGGAAACTCGATATAGCCATAGCCGGTCTCCGGCCAGCGCGGCTTGGATGCCGAGCACGACGATCTTGCCGCTCGGCGGCGGCCTGGAACGCGGGACGGACGAATCGCAGATAGCGCGCGGGCTTCGCGATCACGTGGTCGGACGGAAACACGCCCATCACCGCGTTCGGGGTCGATGGATTGCAGAATGTGGGCCGCCAGGCCGATGGCGGGCGCGGTATTGCGCTGCGCGGGTTCGGCCAGGATCTGGCTCTTCGGCACCTCCGGCAGCTGGCGGACGATCTCGGCGCGCAGATGATCGTTGGTGAGAATCCACAGACGATCCGGCGGGATCACCGGGCTCGAGCCGGTCCACGGTCTGCTGGATCAGCGAGCGCTCGCCGAGGAAGCGCAGCACTTGTTTGGCGTGCGCGCGGCGGCTGCGCGGCCAGAAGCGCGTACCTCGGCCGCCGGCCAGAATCAGGCCGTAGATGGTTGGTGGAGCCATGCGGCGTCAGTGCATCAGCGGGAACTACTGGATCGTGATAGCCGTGAATCAACTTCAAGCGTGCGGTTCCAGCGAGTCTTGGTGAAAAAGTGCGTGGCCAGATCGAAAAAGTGATGCAGGTTGTAGTCCACCAGGTCTTCCGTGGGCGCATCGTAGGACCAAAAGATGATCAGCGGTTTGCCGATGATGTTGTCGCGCGGCACCAAGCCCCAGTAGCGGCTGTCGAGCGAATTGTCGCGATTGTCGCCCATGGCGAAATAGCTGCCCTGGGGAACCACCAATTCGCCGTTCACGACATCGTCGTGCAGCATCTGGTGGGCGCGCTCGGCCACTTCGGATCCTGGATGTATTCGGGCTGGCCTTGCGGGAAATTGTCGCGATAGAGCAAGGAATCGTCCTGATGGATGACGTAGGGTTCGTTCAGCGGCTTGCCGTTGATGAAGACCTGTTTGTTCACCAGCTTGATGTGATCGCCCGGCAACTCCGATGCAGCGCTTCACGTAATTCTACGTTGAGAACGTCGGATGGCGGAACACGATGATGTCGCCGC